>NZ_CP085096.1:0-2109143 GCF_023518055.1 Aggregatibacter actinomycetemcomitans | reverse complement strand
GTTAATATATCCCTTGTTTATTGGTTTACGTTTTTTCCTAGACTACTTTGCCAACCTTTATCTCATTGTTTTTCATTGAATTTATATGGTTTTTACTGACTTTTTCGCCATAAAGTGGGGTTGGAAGGGCGATCATTTTACAATAAAGGAAAAAAAAGATCTTCCACCCGCTTCTAAAAAAAGCAAAAAAGGTTGCTTGCCATTTTTAACCAAAACCGTATAATTCCTTCGCTTTTAAATGCTGTGAGTGGTGGAAAATTAAACGGATTGCCGGGTTTTTCCTGAATCTCATTTGACGAGCATCGAATTTATGATTACAATTCCGCTCCCTATTTTTCAACAATCTTTGTTTATTAAATGTTTTTGAAACGTTTAAAATAGAAACAGTTAAACTAATTTTGACTTAGGTACATTACAATGAAACGCACATTTCAACCTTCTGTATTAAAACGCAGCCGTACTCACGGTTTCCGTGCCCGTATGGCGACTAAAAATGGCCGTCAAGTTTTAGCCCGTCGTCGTGCTAAAGGTCGCAAAAGTTTGTCTGCATAATCGCATATCAATGTGATTAAGCTAAACTTTTCCAGGGAGTTACGTTTGTTAACTCCCGAACATTTTAAATATGTCTTCCAACAGCCGTCCCGCGCCGGTTCACCTGAAATCACCATTCTTGCCCGCCAAAATCACCTTGAGCATCCCCGCTTAGGCTTAACCGTAGCAAAAAAACACCTGAAACGTGCCCACGATCGTAATCGGATTAAACGATTATGCCGGGAATCTTTTCGTTTAGCGCAACATGATTTGCCGAACTATGATTTTGTGATTGTGGCAAAACAGGGAATCGGTGTTTTAAACAACCGCACTTTATGGCAAACGCTGGATAAATTATGGCAACGACACATTCGTTTAGCGCAAAAATCCTCATCGGATTAATTCGTTTTTATCAAATCGTTATCAGCCCGTTAATCGGTCCGCGTTGCCGTTTTACGCCCACGTGTTCCTGTTATGGCATTGAGGCGGTAAAAACGCACGGCACGCTAAAAGGTGGTTGGCTTACGCTTAAACGTATATTAAAATGTCATCCTTTAAATACGGGTGGGTACGATCCCGTTCCACCGAAGATCAATAATAACAAAACAGAGAATAAATAATGGATTCAAGACGAGGCCTGCTGGTCATTGCACTACTCTTTATGTCTTTTATTGTTTATCAGCAATGGCAACTGGATTATCACACGCCAAAACCTGTAACAACCGAACAAACCGCCGCATCGGCATCCGATGTACCTGCCTCTTCCAATGCGGGTAATGCGGTTATTGCAACGGACACCCAAGCAAAAGGCAAAATCATCACCTTGGAAAATGATGTATTTTGTTTGAAAATTAATACATTGGGCGGTGATGTCGTCAGTTCCGAGTTATTGAAATATGACGCCGAGTTAGATTCAAATACCCCGTTCATGTTGCTACAAAATACACCACAACATGTGTATATCGCACAAAGCGGTTTAATCGGTAAAGACGGGATTGACACCAAATCAGGTCGCGCGGACTATCAAGCAGACGGTGATAATTTTAAATTGGCCGATGGGCAGAATGAATTGAGCGTACCTCTTGTTTATGTGAAAGACGGCGTAACCTATCGTAAAGTCTTCACATTAAAACGTGGTGAATATAACATTGCCGTCAATTACGAAATCAATAACCAAAGCGATAAAACCATTGAAGTGGAACCTTATGGTCAATTAAGACACACTTTAGTTGAAAGCTCCGGTAATGTGGCAATGCCGACTTATACCGGCGGCGCCTATTCTTCTTCCGAAACCAATTATAAAAAATACAGTTTCAGCGACATGGAAAATGCCAACTTGTCCATCAATACCAAAGCCGGTTGGGTGGCTGTGTTGCAACACTATTTCGTTTCTGCCTGGATTCCGAATCAGGATGCCGATAATCAGCTTTACACCTTAATCGACAAAGCCAATAACATCGGTTCAATCGGTTATCGCGGTCCGGTAACCAGCATTCAACCAAATACGACGGAAACCTTAACCAGCAAATTATGGACTGGTCCGAAGTTACAAAATGAAATGGCACAAGTGGCCAACCATTTGGATTTAACTGTTGACTACGGTTGGGCATGGTTTATTGCAAAACCGCTATTCTGGTTGTTGACCTTTATTCAAAAACTGGTGCATAACTGGGGTGTGGCGATTATCTGTGTCACCTTAGTGGTGAAAGCGATTTTGTATCCGCTCACCAAAGCACAATATACTTCTATGGCAAAAATGCGTATGTTGCAACCGAAATTGCAGGAAATGCGCGAACGTTTCGGTGAAGATCGTCAACGTATGAGCCAGGAAATGATGAAGCTGTATAAAGACGAGAAAGTCAATCCATTGGGCGGTTGCTTGCCGTTGTTATTACAAATGCCGATTTTCATCGCTTTATATTGGACTTTTTTGGAAGCCGTTGAATTGCGTCATGCACCGTTCTTCGGTTGGATTCAAGACTTATCTGCACAAGATCCGTATTATATCCTGCCGATCTTAATGGGCGCTTCCATGTTCCTGTTACAAAAAATGTCACCGACGCCGGTTGCCGATCCGATGCAGCAAAAAGTGATGACCTTCATGCCGTTAATCTTCATGGTGTTCTTCCTTTGGTTCCCGGCGGGTCTGGTGCTTTACTGGTTGGTGTCCAACTTAATCACGATTATCCAACAACAACTGATTTACCGTGGTTTAGAGAAAAAAGGGTTACATACCCGTCATAAAAAATAGTTGAATCACTCCTATCGAAAAGGCACGTATCGGTGCCTTTTATTTTAGTTAAAAAACGCATCAAAAAATGACCACACTTTAAAGGAAAAAGTGCGGTCACAAAATCCAATGTTTTGAGAATAGACTTATGAAAGAAACAATCGTAGCACAAGCCACAGCCCCGGGGCGCGGCGGAATCGGCATTTTGCGTGTATCCGGTCATAAAGCCATTGAGGTGGCGCAAGCGGTGTTGGGGAAATGCCCGAAACCGCGTATGGCGGATTATTTGCCTTTTAAAGAGGCGGACGGAACCGTTTTGGATCAGGGCATTGCACTGTATTTTAAAGGACCGAATTCCTTTACCGGCGAAGATGTGCTGGAACTTCAAGGACACGGCGGGCAGGTTGTGCTGGATTTGCTGTTAAAGCGGATTTTGCGCATTGAAGGCATTCGTTTGGCACGTCCGGGCGAGTTTTCCGAACAGGCATTTTTGAACGATAAACTGGATTTGGCGCAAGCGGAAGCTATCGCCGATTTAATTGATGCCAGTTCCGAGCAGGCAGCGCGTTCGGCGTTAAAATCCTTGCAGGGCGAATTTTCCAATAAGGTAAATCAGTTGGTGGATTCGGTGATTTACCTGCGCACGTATGTGGAGGCTGCGATTGACTTCCCCGATGAAGAAATCGATTTCCTCGCCGACGGCAAAATCGAAGGGCACTTGAATGATATTATCGCGCAGCTGGACAAGGTTCGCGCCGAAGCAAAACAAGGTTCGATTTTACGCGAAGGCATGAAAGTGGTGATCGCAGGTCGTCCGAATGCAGGCAAGTCCAGCTTGTTGAACACTCTTGCCGGGCGGGAAGCGGCGATTGTAACCGACATTGCGGGAACGACGCGCGACGTATTACGTGAGCACATTCATTTGGACGGAATGCCGTTGCATATTATTGATACTGCAGGGCTACGCGATGCCACCGATGAAGTGGAGCGCATCGGTATTTCCCGTGCATGGCATGAAATCGAGCAGGCGGATCGCATTTTGTTGATGTTGGATAGCAGCGATACGGAACAGGATTTGGCAAAAGTGCGGTCGGAATTTTTGGCAAAATTACCGAACAACATTCCGCTGACCATTATTCGTAATAAAGCGGATTTAAGCGGCGAAGCGGAACGTTTATATGAAGAAGATGGCTATACTGTGGTGAATTTGTCGGCGAAAACCCAGCAGGGCGTAGATTTATTACGTGATCATTTAAAACAGGCGATGGGCTATCAAACAGGTATGGAAGGCGGTTTCCTGGCGCGTCGTCGTCATTTGGAAGCGTTGGAATTGGCGGCGCGACATTTGCAAATGGGGCATGTTCAATTAACCCAATTCCATGCGGGTGAATTATTGGCGGAAGAACTACGTATGGTGCAAAGCGCGTTAAGTGAAATTACCGGTCAATTTACCTCTGACGATTTGCTGACGAATATTTTCAGTTCGTTTTGTATCGGCAAATAAGGCAAAAGTGCGGTCGAAATTTCAGGTGTTTTTTCTACCGCACTTTGGGTGTGTCGGCGTATCCATTCGGCATATAAAAAGGTGAGCGTTATGCCCACCTTTTTTAATCTTCCATATAGCCCAAACTGCGTAGGGCACGTTCATCATCCGCCCAGCCGGATTTCACTTTCACCCAAAGCTCCAGATGGACTTTGTTGTCAAATAAGCGTTCCATATCAAGGCGGGCTTCGGTGCCGATTTTTTTCAGCTTTTCACCTTTATGCCCGATGACGATTTTTTTCTGACCGTCCCGTTCCACTAAAATTAAACCGTTAATTTCGTAAGTGCCGCGTTCATTGACTTTAAATTGTTCAATTTCCACCGTGACGGAATAAGGCAATTCCTCGCCCATAAAACGCATGAGTTTTTCGCGGATAATTTCCGATGCCATGAAACGTTGAGAACGATCGGTGACGTAATCTTCCGGGAAATGGTGTATGCCGGGGCGGAGTGATTTGCGCACGATTTGTTCAAGCACATTAATGTTATTGCCTTTTTCGGCCGAAATCGGCACGACGTCGGCGAAATTAAATTTGCTGCTGATTTCGGTGATAAACGGCAGCAAATCGTCCTTGTTTTTAATGTTGTCGATTTTATTAATGGCGAGCACCACCGGCGCTTTGGTTTTGCGCAGTTTGTTTAGCACCATTTCATCATCGTCGTTCCAGTGTGTGCCGTCCACCACGAAAATCACCAACTCCACATCGCTGATAGCACTGCTGGCGGCGCGGTTCATCAGGCGATTGATGGCGCGTTTTTCTTCAATATGCAACCCCGGGGTGTCCACGTAAATTTCTTGATA
Organism: Aggregatibacter actinomycetemcomitans; assembly: GCF_023518055.1. NCBI lineage: Bacteria > Pseudomonadati > Pseudomonadota > Gammaproteobacteria > Pasteurellales > Pasteurellaceae > Aggregatibacter > Aggregatibacter actinomycetemcomitans. Next base: position 2,104,037 of record NZ_CP085096.1, on the reverse strand, counting down.
CGCACCTTCGGTTTTAATGCCCACAATGCGGTGGCGGGTGGTTTGGGCTTTGCGTGAGGTGATGGAGATTTTTTGTCCGAGGATTTTATTCAGCAGGGTGGATTTGCCTACATTCGGACGACCGACGATAGCAATAAAGCCGCAGTAAGTTTGGTTTTGTTGTTCGCTCATTTGATATTCAACTCTTGTAAAATTTGTTCTGCCGCCGCCTGTTCCGCTTTACGACGACTGGAGCCTTTACCGATAAAAGTGCGGTCACTATTTTGGATGGAACATTCCACGATGAACAATTGATTATGGGCTTCTCCTTGAATATTCACGATATTGTATGTCGGCAAAGGCAGGCGATTGCCTTGTAAATATTCCTGCAAGCGGGTTTTCGCATCTTTTTGATTGTCGCCCGGTTTAATTTCTTTCAATAAATTCTGATACCACTGACACACAATTTGTGTGGCATTTGTCAGATTGCTGTCCAGTGAAATCGCGCCGATAATGGCTTCCACGCAATCCGCCAGAATAGATTCACGGCGGAAACCGCCACTTTTTAATTCCCCTTGACCGAGCAAAATATAATCACCCAGCTTAAAATCCCGCGCCAGAAGGGCAAGGGTCGGTTCGCGCACCAAGGTGGCACGCATACGGCTCAATTCCCCTTCGTTACATTTCGGGAATTGATGGAACAAGGCTTCGCCGATGGTTAAATTCAAAATGGCATCGCCTAAAAATTCCAACCGCTCATTGTGTTGATGTCCGGCGCTACGATGGGTTAAAGCCTGTTTAAGCAACTCGATATTTTGGAACCTGTAGTTAATTTGACGTTGTAAACGTTCTAATTGATTTTCTTTCATATTGAATTATTGGATTTTTTGGAACAACCGTTCGGTGCGTACGCCGGTCGGCCATTCATCCTGTTCTTTCTTCAAACTCAGCCAAATGTAGGTGGCTTTGCCGACGATATTTTGTTCCGGTACAAAGCCCCAAAAACGGCTGTCTTCGCTGTTGTTGCGATTGTCGCCCATCACGAAATAGTGATTTTCTGGCACAACCCATTCGGTTACGTAATTGTCCTGTTTATCAAAGGCTTTATAGCGGAAACTTTCATTTCTCACTTCAGGTGCCCAATGAATCGCATGGGAAACATCGCCGCTTTCGATAGTTTCCAACGGGGAAGGACCATAAACAATCTTGCCTGCGTAATCACGTCCTAAGATGAAACGGAAATTTTCATTCGGTTGCGGCTGGGTGTAACTAAACTCTTTGGTGATGCAGTCGGTGAGGCATTCTTTGCCGTCTTTACCGTAAATGATGGTGAGGTGACGGTTGACATCATTATAAATGACCCGATCGCCCGGCGTGCCGACAACACGTTTAATGTAGTCTACGCTTGGGGATTCCGGCGCTTTGAACACGATCACGTCACCGCGTTGCGGTTTGCCCATTTTGATTAAAGTGTTTTGGAAGACGGGATCTTTAATGCCATAGTCAAATTTATTCACCACAATAAAATCGCCTATGCGTAAGGTCGGTTCCATTGACGAAGAAGGGATTTGGAACGGTTCGAACACAAAGGAGCGAATAATTAACACAAACGCCAACACCGGAAAGAGTGACGCCGTAAATTCGGCACTTTCGGAAATCGGTTCGATTTGCGCTTTTTCTTCATCCGTTAAGGTTTTTCCACTGCGTTGTTCTAACCGACTTATTTGTCTGGCGCGTTTCGGCAATACGCCAAAACGCAGATAACACCAAACCACGCTGGAAAGTGCGGTGAAAATAATCAGTAAAATTGAAAAGGTGTTAGGCAGTTGGAAATGATCCAATAGCTTCCATAAACCATATCCGACAGCGATTAAAATAATTGTAAATAAATTCGACATTGACACTTCCTTACTTGTCTTTTCCAACGTGCAAGATGGCTAAGAAGGCTTCTTGCGGCACTTCCACGTTACCCAGTTGTTTCATGCGTTTCTTACCTTCTTTTTGTTTTTGCAACAATTTCTTCTTACGGCTCACGTCGCCGCCATAACACTTCGCCAAAACGTTTTTACGCAATTGTTTCACCGTAGAACGGGCGATAATGTGATTGCCGATGGCAGCCTGAATGGCAATATCAAATTGCTGGCGCGGGATTAACTCACGCATTTTTTCTACCAATTCACGACCGCGATACGGCGCGTTGTCTTTGTGTACGATTAACGCCAAGGCATCCACGCGTTCGCCATTGATCATAATATCCACGCGAACCATGTCCGCCGCCTGGAAGCGTTTGAAACCGTAATCCAAAGACGCATAACCGCGTGAGGTGGATTTTAAGCGGTCGAAGAAATCCAGCACTACTTCGCCCATCGGGATTTCATAGGTAAGCGCCACTTGATTGCCGTGATACACCATGTGGGTCTGTACCCCGCGTTTTTCCACGCACAGGGTAATCACATTGCCTAAATAGGTTTGCGGTAACAGCATATTACATTCCGCAATCGGCTCGCGAATCTCCGCGATATTGTTTAACGGCGGCAGTTTTGACGGGCTATCTACATAGACTACCTCGCCATTGGTAAGTTCGACTTCATAGACTACGGTCGGCGCGGTGGTGATTAAATCCAAATCATATTCTCGCTCCAGGCGCTCCTGAATGATTTCCATGTGCAACAGCCCAAGGAAACCACAACGGAAACCGAAACCAAGTGCGGTGGAATTTTCCGGTTCATAGAACAGAGAAGCATCGTTAAGGCTTAACTTACCTAACGCGTCACGGAAGGCTTCGTAATCATCGGAACTGATTGGGAAAAGCCCCGCGTAAACCTGTGGCTTCACTTTTTTAAAGCCCGGTAGTACGGAACTTGCAGGATGATTATGTAGGGTCAACGTATCGCCTACCGGCGCACCTAAGATGTCTTTAATGGCACATACCACCCAGCCCACTTCGCCGCAATTTAACACGTTGGTATCCATTTGTTTCGGGGTGAAAATCCCCAAGCGATCCACGTTATACGATTGCCCGGTGGACATCACTTTGATTTTATCACCTTTGCGTAATGTGCCGTTTTTAATTCGTACCAAGGACACCACGCCCAAATAATTGTCAAACCAGGAATCGATAATCAAGGCTTGTAACGGTGCGTTCGGATCTCCTTCGGGTGCCGGGATTTTCGCCACGATTTCTTCCAATACGTCTTCAATGCCCACGCCGGTTTTGGCGGAGCAGCGCACCGCATCAATGGCATCAATACCTACAATGTCTTCAATTTCTTCCGCCACGCGTTCAGGTTCGGCGGCAGGCAGGTCGATTTTGTTTAAAATTGGTACCACTTCCAAATTCATTTCAATGGCGGTGTAACAGTTCGCTAAAGTTTGCGCTTCCACACCTTGCCCGGCATCCACCACTAACAATGCACCTTCACAAGCGGCGAGGGAACGGGACACTTCATAAGAAAAGTCAACGTGCCCCGGGGTGTCGATAAAGTTAAGTTGATAAGTTTCGCCGTCTTTGGCGTTGTAATTTAAGGTCACGCTTTGCGCTTTAATGGTGATCCCGCGCTCACGTTCAAGATCCATGGAATCCAGCACCTGCTCCGCCATTTCGCGATCGGATAACCCGCCGCAGGTCTGGATTAAACGATCCGATAAGGTGGATTTACCGTGGTCAATATGGGCAATAATGGAAAAGTTGCGAATATTCTTCATAACTAGGTAAGTTTTCTCATAAAAAGTCATTAAATTTAACTGGCGGATTGTACCTGAAAAGCATGGGAATCGCTAGAAAAGAAAAGTGCGGTCGTTTTTTTCGGCGTTTTGAAAAAATAAAACCCCGAATCGCTTCGGGGTTTCTTTTCAATTCAACCTGAAATTATAGGCTTTCAGTGAAAGTACGGGTGATAACGTCGCGTTGTTGTTCCGGTGTTAAAGAGTTGAAACGTACGGCATAACCGGAAACACGGATGGTTAATTGCGGATATTTTTCAGGGTGTTTCACCGCATCTTCTAATGTTTCACGACGTAATACGTTAACGTTTAAGTGTTGACCGCCTTCCACTTTAACGGTTGGTGCAACATCTACCGGCAATTCGCGATATTCGATTTTACCAAGTTCACTTACTGCAACCACTTGGTCTTCAGCGTAATCGCCTTTTGCACATAAACAACGAGCTTCACCTTTTTCGCTATCTAACAACCAGAAAGAGTTTAACAGATTGTCGTTAGCCGCTTGGGTAATTTGAATACCTTTAATCATAAATGCCTCCTAAATTTGGCGCGTTTGTATATTAATTGAACGGTGCGGATTTTATCAAAAATTTTGAAGTTTTCAAATTAATTTGACCTGGAACCAAAGTCTTTTTTTAATTAATTTTTAATATTTGATGCACGTCAAAAATATTTGGCATTTTTGAGGTGTTTTTAACAGAATAAGGCTGTTTTTATCACAATTTTATAACAAATAAACTGCGTCGCTTACTATGAATTTTACCCGAGGTTCTTTATAATTCCATTTCATTAAGAAATGTGTTGGAATTTTGGTATGAGAACCTGGAAAGATGTGATTGGACAAGAAAAACAACAGCCTTATTTTCAGCAGGTGTTGGGACGGGTGCATGCGGAGCGCGAACAGGGCAAGATTATTTACCCGCCGGCGCCGGATGTGTTTAATGCCTTTAAATTAACCGAATTTGAACAAGTGAAAGTGGTGATTTTAGGGCAGGATCCGTATCATGGTCCGAATCAAGCGCACGGTTTGTCTTTTTCCGTAAAACATGGTGTGCGTCCGCCGCCCTCTTTAGTGAATATTTATCAGGAATTGTCTAAAGACATTGAGGGTTTTCAAATTCCCAATCATGGTTGTTTGCTGGAATGGGCGCAGCAAGGCGTGTTATTGCTGAATTCGGTGTTAACCGTGGAACAAGGTCTGGCGCATTCTCATGCCAATTGGGGCTGGGAAATTTTCACCGATAAAGTGATTGAAACCTTGAATTCACAACGGGAAAATCTGGTCTTTTTATTGTGGGGCAGTCCGGCGCAGAAAAAAGGGCGGTTTATTGACAGACAAAAACATTGCGTGCTGACATCCGTGCATCCTTCGCCGTTATCCGCCCATCGCGGTTTTTTCGGTTGCCATCATTTCTCCCAAGCCAATGCTTATTTACAACAACACCATATTACGCCGATTAACTGGCAATTAACTTCAATTTAGCTTTTATTAATAGGAATTTTTATGCTCGCGATTATTTCTCCGGCAAAAACCTTAGATTTTCAGTCCGCAGTGCCGGAAAAACTCCCGAAATTTCAACCGCACTTTTTGGCGCAAAGCCAACAATTAATCGACATTTGCCGCCGCCTGACACCGGCGGATATTGCTTCGCTCATGTCTATCAGCGACAAACTTGCCGGGTTGAATGCCGCACGTTTCGCCGAATGGCAGTTGGAACATAACGAACACAATGCCAAAGCGGCGGTGTATGCCTTTAGAGGCGATGTTTACACCGGCTTGGACGTGGATTCCTTAAGCAATGACGATATGTTGTTTGCACAACAGCATTTGCGCATTTTGTCCGGGTTATATGGGCTGTTAACGCCGCTGGATTTGATTCAGCCTTATCGTTTGGAAATGGGCACCAAATTAGCCAACGGCAAAGGCGCCGATTTGTATGCCTTTTGGCATGGTTTGGTGATGCAGGCGTTACAACAGGCGATTGATGAACAACAGGACGATGTTTTGGTGAATCTGGCGTCCGATGAATATTATAAATCGGTACAACCGTCGAATTTAACGGCGCAAATCATTAAATCGGTGTTCCTGGATAATAAAAACGGCAAATATAAAATTATCAGTTTCTACGCGAAAAAAGCCCGCGGTTTAATGTGTCGTTATATTATTCAAAATCGCGTAACGGAAGTAGAGCAGTTGAAAGATTTTGACTTCGGCGGTTATTGGTTTGACAGCGCGTCCTCAAGCAAAACGGAATTTGTCTTTAAACGGGATTTGGCGGAGTAACATGAAGATAAAAAAAACACTTGGATTTTTGACCGCACTTTTTCTGGCAGCCTGTGCCTCAAAACCGCAGCTACAGGTGCCGCAAAGCCTGCAACATAATCAGAAAACCTATGATTTGGCAAGCCGGCAGGATTTGGATTCCGTTACCCGTTATTTTTATGTGCTGCCGGGCGAACAAGCGTCGAAATGGCAAAGTGCGGTGGAAATTCTGCTCGATCGTGGTGAGCAACATCGCACGCTGGAAGAGCGTGCAGAGTGGCGCAAAAAGATTTACACCAACACCGGAGTGAAGTATTTCAAGCTGGATGTAAAAGATGACGCGCTGTATTCTTATGTGATTTATGAGCCGTCGGCACAAAGTAAAGACTGGCAGGTGAATGTGGCGAAAGGCAAGAATGTAGCGCCTTGCGGGTTCGTGCAATATCAATATTCCATGAAAATTCCGCGCACCCATAAATTACGCAATATGAGCAATAAAAAAATCATCAGCCACTTGAAGAAATTCTTCGTAGATAAAGAAATGAAAAAGCTAACGCAGGCGGATTGGGCGTTGGGATGTAGAAGATAATGCCCGCTGTCGCTTATTCCGCGCAGGTGAAAAAAGCCGCGCATTTTGCCATTATTACTGCGCTGATTTTAATCTTAGCAAAAGGCATTGCCTGGTGGCAAACGGGCTCGGTCAGTATGCTTGCCTCCATAACGGATTCCATGCTGGACTTGCTGGCGTCCTTTATGAGCATGTTGATTTTGCGCTTTGCGTTAATGCCGGCGGATCATAATCATTCTTTCGGTCACGGCAAGGCGGAATCGTTGGCGTCGCTGGTGCAAAGCGCGTTTATTTCCGGTTCCGCGATTTTCCTGTTATTGCAGGGCATTCATCGTTTTAATTCACCGCAGAGGCGCTGACTAACACGTCGCTCGGCATTGTGGTGACGCTGTTTTCTATTTTGGCAACGGCACTTTTGGTGTTATACCAAACCCGCGTGATTAAACAAACGGACAGCCCGGCGATTAAAGCGGATCGGTTGCATTATCAAACCGACCTGCTGATGAATGTGGCGATTTTGATTTCCCTTGGCTTAAGCGCTTACGGGGTGTTATTGGCGGACGCGGTTTTTGCTATTTTAACCGCCCTGTATATTTTGTTGAATGCCGCCAAAATGCTGTTTGATTCGGTGCAGTTATTGTTGGATCAAATGCTGCCGTCACAGGAAATTGAGCAAATCAACGCATTGCTTACCACCGAAATCGCGGAGGATCGGCGCATTCTTGGCTTTCACGCGTTACGCACCCGACGTTCCGGCGCCATTCGTTTTATTCAGTTTCATTTGGAGTTGGCGGATGAGCTGTCATTTATTGACGCCCATGACATCACCGAACACTTGGAACGTCAATTACAGAGATTATTTCCGCGCAGCGACATTGTGATTCACCCTGAACCCACAATTGTGGTGCAACGGGAAATGCAAGTAGATAAAAAAGTGATATAATTTGCGCATTTTGATCAAAGACGATTTTCTTAAAAATTAAAACTTATGTAGGGTATGACTTATGATTAAAAAAATTGCAGTATTAACAAGTGGTGGCGATGCCCCGGGTATGAACGCCGCAATTCGCGGTGTGGTCCGTTCAGCATTAGCCGAAGGGTTGGAAGTGTATGGTATTTACGACGGGTATCATGGTTTATATAACAATAAAATCAAACAATTAACCCGTTATAGTGTGTCCGATATTATCAATCGCGGCGGTACATTCTTAGGGTCTGCCCGTTTCCCTGAATTTAAAAATCCTGACGTGCGGGCAAAATGTGCGGAGATTTTACGCTCTCACGGCATTAATGCTTTGGTAGTTATCGGCGGTGACGGTTCCTACATGGGCGCAAAATTATTAACGGAAGAACATGGTTTCCCTTGCGTCGGTATCCCGGGCACTATCGATAACGACGTTGCCGGCACCGACTATACCATCGGCTACCAAACCGCCCTTGAAACTGCCGTTGAGGCCATCGATCGCTTACGCGACACCTCAAGTTCCCATCAACGCATCTCTATCGTCGAAATCATGGGGCGCCATTGTAGCGATCTCACTATCTCCGCAGGGATTGCCGGCGGTTGCGAATACATCGTGGCGTCAGAAATCGAATTTAATCGTGAAGAGTTAATTCGCCAAATCGAAAGAAGCATTATCAAAGGCAAACGCCACGCGATTATCGCTATTACCGAGCTTATTTGCGACGTAAACGAGTTAGCGCGCGAAATTGAAGCCCGCGTGAAACACGAAACCCGCGCCACTATTTTGGGTCATATTCAACGTGGCGGCACACCTTGTGCTTTCGACCGTATTTTAGGTTCGCGCATGGGGGTTTATGCCGTTGATTTGCTGTTACAAGGCAAAGGCGGCTACTGCGTGGGTATCCAAAACGAACAATTGGTTCACCATGACATCATCGATGCGATCAACAATATGCGCCGTGAATTCAAAGCCGATTGGTTGAATATGTCCAAACGTTTGGATTAATTCTCCTCCCTTCTCACGCTAAAGTGCGGTCGGAAATTCATTTGTTTTTTTGACCGCACTTTTTCTGATTTTCCACCTTCTTTAATATGAATTAAGCCCTTATTTATGCAATTTTAACAACACCAACACCTCATAATGGGCAGTATGCGGGAACATATCGAACAGTTGGATTTTTTCCGACTGGTAATGAGTGAGGGATTGCAAGTCCTTGCCCATGGTTTCGGCGTTGCAGCTGGAATAGAGGATAAAGTGCGGTTGCATTGCATTGAGGAATTCGGCGAGTGTCTTGCCAACGCCACGGCGGGGCGGGTTGACGATAATCAAATCAGGTTTTTCCGCCTGGGTTAAGGCAAAATTTGCCGCATCCAGAGATTGAAAACTCAACTGTTCGGCAAGCCCAAGCTGTTGTGCCGATAATGTGGCGGCGGCAATGGCGGAGGCGGAGATTTCAATGCCGGTGAGACGAAGGGTTTTCTGCGTATGTCGCTGTTGTAGCGCTTGTAAACAATGTAATCCGAAGCCGCCCACACCGCAAAATAAATCCCAAAGGGTGTTAATCGGCAGATCTTGAACCCATTGTTGCGCCGTGCCATACAATCCTTCTGCAACCAGCGGATTGGTTTGGAAGAAACCTTGCGGGCGGATGAACAGCGGAATGCCGTTAAACGATTCCGGTAAAGTGTGTTGTTCCGTGAGGAAAATCTCTTTTTCCCCTTCTAAAATAGCGGCAAGTTGCGGCAGCTTTTGACGCAACGCCGGCAATTCCCGCCGGATCAGCGGCAGTTTGCTTTCCGAGCGCAACACAAAACGCAACATCAGTTGATGACTGTGTTGGCTTTCCGTCAGCAGAATATGTTTCAGTTCCCCTTTTTGTTTTGCTACGTTGTAGGGCACGAGTCCCGCGCGGGCGATGAAGTCTTTGAGAATGGGGAAAATCGCCTGAAAGCGTTGCGGGTAAAGCGGGCAATCGCACAAATCTACCGCACTTTGTGGCGCTTGCGGATTCGGCAGAATACCGAGAATCGGGCGTTCCACCGCGCCGCTGATCACCATTTTGGCTTTGTTGCGAAAAGCGGTCGGCTGTGATTGAAACGGCTTAAACCACGTTAAACGGGAGGTATTCAAACCTTGCAACTGCTGTTGCAAGTGCGCAGTTTTCTGTTCCAGTTGTGCGGCATAAGGCGTTTCCAACCATTGGCAGGAACGACAATCGCCCCGTCGATAATGTTCGCAAGGGATCATATTAACCTTTGGTTGCCAGCCATTGCTGTTGAAGTGCGGTCAGTTTTTCGCGATTTTCCAACCAACGTGGCGCGGATTCCAGCTCTGACCAAGTGAAACTTTTACGTTTGAAGAGGCGTCGTAAGCGCTGTTGGCGTAGCAAAAAGTGCGGTTGTTTTTCCGTGAGTTTTAACTGGTCCAACACTTGAATCACGCCGTCCCGTTCGTTGCAAAGCAATAATAAATCGCAGCCCGCATTCAGTGCCTGTTCACTGCGAGCTACAAAATCGCCCATAAATCCGGCGCCTTTCATGCCGAGATCGTCGGAGAAAATGGCACCGTTAAAATGCAGCTGATGGCGTAAAACATCTTGCAGCCAATAGGCGGAACCGCTCGCCGGTTGGTTATCGCATTGCGAGTAAATCACATGAGCGGGCATGATGGCTTGCAGAAGGTGTTGTTCAATGAGTTGTTGAAACGGTTGAATGTCTTGCCGGAAAATCTCGTCTTTGCTTCGTTCGTCATAAGGCGTTTCCAAATGGGAATCGGCGATAACGTGCCCATGCCCGGGAAAGTGTTTGCCCGTTGCCGCCATGCCTGCCTGGTGCATGCCGCGAATAAAATTGGCTGCCAAATCCACCGCACTTTTGACGTCGTCACCGAAACTGCGATCGCCGATGGCTTTGCATTGGTGACCGAGATCCAGCACCGGCGCGAAGCTCAGATCAATATCAAGTGCGGTCATTTCTGCCGCCATTTGCCAGCCGGCTTCCTGCGCCATTTTCTGTTGTTGCGCCGGATCTTTAATCAGCGCGGAAAACGCCTGCATGGCGGGAATTTGAGTGAAGCCTTCACGAAAACGCTGTACCCGACCGCCTTCCTGATCCACGGTAATCAGCAACGGTTTTTTCACTTTTTGTCGTACGGATCGGATAAGCGCTTGAAGTTGCGCGCGATCGTGAAAGTTGCGGGTGAAGAGAATTAAACCCGCCACCAGCGGGTGTTCCAGCAGTTCGATTTCTTCCTGTTGAAGTTCGTAACCGGCTAAGTCAATGAGTAATGTGGACATCTTATTTCAGGCGAAGATATAAGCGATAATTGACGCTGTCGGCGCTCGGGCGGGCGAAAGTCAGCGTTTGTTTTTGCATCGGTTGTAACGTCAATGCGTGCCATGTAGGCTGTTCTTCCGCAAGGATGGTAACGCCGTTTTTGTCGTACCAATACAGGCTGTAAGCCAAATCTACGATGCGTCCGGTTTTGTTTTTCACCCAGGCGTTATCGCTGTTTACACCGGCTTCCACTCTTGCCGCCGCAGGGGCTTCAATGTTTAGAATCGGGTTTTGGGTGTTCAATAAATTCGGCGCTTTGGCGCTACAGGCCGCTAAAAGTGCGGTCAAAAAAAACAGTGAAATTGGTTTTTTCATTTATTTATCCAACATTTTGCCCAACGGTTCGCCGCCTACGAGGTGCATATGTAAGTGGAACACTTCCTGTCCGCCGTGTTTGTTGCAATTGACGATTAAACGATAGCCGTCTTGTGCGATGCCTTCTTGGGCAGCAAGTTTGGCGGCAACGGTGAACAGGCGACCAAGAGTTACTTCATCTTGTTCGGTCACATCATTAACGGTCGGGATCAATTTATTCGGAATGATTAAAATGTGGGTTTTTGCTTGTGGCGCAATATCGCGAAAGGCGGTGACAAGCTCATCTTGATATACAATATTGGCGGGGATTTCTTTGCGGATAATTTTGCTGAAAATGGTTTCGGCTGTCATGGTTTTCTCCTTAAAAAACGTTGCGTTTTATGACCGCACTTTTTAGCAGAAAACAGGCTAAATAGCAATTTCTCCTTGATTTTTCGCCTATTTGAACTCACTTGAACGGGTTACGCCTATCTAATTATTGACAAAGAACAAGTTCCCTCGTGAAAACCGAGAAATATTTTTACTTTGCCCCGGAAAGAAAATATAATTAACAAAAATTATAAAAAATAAAATTTTTTTTAAGCTTTTGCTGCTTAAGCAGTGTAGTACGGTTGTAAGTTAGCGTATTTACGAGTTAAAAAATTATAAAAGGGGGATGTTGAAATGGATACCGAAACTTCCAAAACGACTTGTATGGTGTCTCCGGCAGAAATGAGCCAAATCGGCGAGGACGTCGGTGTATACAAAGCTTCAAAAAGACAGATTTTATCGTTTTTTTCAGCTATTCCTGCCGGTGCGTTTATTGCATTGGCGTTTGTTTTTTATACCACTACGCAAACGGGAAGTGTGGGCGGTTCCTGGGGGTTGACGAAATTAGTCGGCGGGATCGTGTTCTCGTTAGGGGTCATTATGGTAGTGGTATGCGGCTCCGAGTTATTTACTTCTTCTACAATGACGACAGTTGCCCGTGCCGGTGGTCGTATCAGTACGTTTCAAATGCTGCGAAATTGGGTTGTAGTTTATTGTGGTAATTTCGTCGGCGCAATTTTTATTGTTTTAGTCATTTGGTTTTCCGGTCAGACAATGGTTGCTCACGGGCAGTGGGGGCTCACCATTTTAAGTACGGCGCAACATAAGATTCACCATACATGGATTGAAGCGTTCTGCTTAGGTATTTTATGTAATATCATGGTGTGTATTGCCATTTGGATGACATACGCGGGAAAAACGTTAACAGATAAAGCCTTCATTATGATTTTACCGATTGCTTTGTTTGTGGCCTCAGGGTTTGAGCACAGTGTGGCGAATATGTTTATGATTCCGATGGGGATCATTACCGCACACTTTAGCTCACCTGAATTTTGGCAGGCAATTAATATGGATCCTCAGCAGTTTGCGGACTTGGATCTTTATCATTTTGTGGTGAAGAATTTAATTCCGGTCACGCTGGGTAATATTGTTGGTGGTGGTTGTTGTATTGCATTGACTTTATGGTCAATTAATAGACCGCACTAATCGGTTTATGGTGGGATGGAAAGAAAAGAAGAGGGTATGTTTTTCTTTCTTTCCCGGTCGTAGATAATTTGTTATCAATAATCTAAAAGAGGAATGTTATGACTCAATTAACAGAAGCTCAACAAAAAGCCTGGGAAGGTTTTGTCGGTGGAGATTGGCAAAAAGAAGTCAACGTGCGTGACTTTATCCAAAAAAACTATACTCCGTATGAAGGCGACGAATCTTTCTTAGCCGATGCAACACCTGCGACCACGGAGTTGTGGGAAAAAGTGATGGAAGGGATTAAAATCGAAAATAAAACGCATGAGCCGTTAGATTTTGATACGGATAATCCATCTACAATCACTTCTCACAAACCGGGTTATATCAATAAAGAATTGGAAAAAATCGTCGGTTTACAAACCGATGCACCGTTAAAACGTGCAATTATGCCGTTCGGTGGTATCAAAATGGTGAAAGGATCTTGCGAAGTTTATGGTCGTCAATTAGATCCTGAAGTAGAACATATCTTTACCGAATATCGTAAAACCCACAACCAAGGTGTTTTCGACGTTTATACACCGGACATTCTTCGTTGCCGTAAATCCGGCGTGTTAACCGGTTTGCCGGATGCTTACGGTCGTGGTCGTATTATCGGTGACTATCGTCGTTTAGCGGTTTATGGTGTCGATTTCTTGATGGCGGATAAGAAAAAACAATTCGCTTCCTTACAACCTAAATTAGAACGTGGTGAAGACATTCAAGCCACCATTCAATTACGTGAAGAAATTGCCGAACAACATCGCGCATTGGGTAAATTAAAAGAAATGGCAGCCTCTTACGGTTACGACATTTCTAACCCGGCAACAAACGCACAGGAAGCCGTTCAATGGACTTACTTTGCTTATCTTGCCGCCGTGAAATCCCAAAACGGTGCGGCAATGTCATTTGGTCGCGTATCGACTTTCTTAGATATTTATATCGAACGTGATTTGAAAAACGGTAAAATCACCGAACAAGAAGCACAAGAATTAATCGACCACTTGGTGATGAAGCTTCGTATGGTTCGTTTCTTGCGTACGCCTGAATATGATCAATTGTTCTCCGGCGACCCAATGTGGGCAACTGAAACTTTAGCCGGTATGGGCTTAGATGGTCGTACTCTCGTGACCAAAAACAGCTTCCGTATCTTACACACCCTATACACCATGGGGCCTTCTCCGGAACCGAACTTAACCATTCTTTGGTCTGAACAATTACCTGATGCGTTCAAACGTTTCTGTGCCAAAGTGTCTATTGATACTTCTTCCGTACAATATGAAAACGATGACTTAATGCGTCCGGACTTCAACAGCGATGACTATGCTATTGCCTGCTGTGTATCCCCGATGGTGGTGGGTAAACAAATGCAGTTCTTCGGTGCCCGTGCGAACTTGGCGAAAACCTTGTTATACGCAATCAACGGCGGTATCGATGAGAAAAACGGTATGCAGGTTGGTCCGAAAACCGAAGCGATTAAAGACGAAGTGCTTGATTTCGACACTGTGATGACCCGCATGGACAGCTTCATGGATTGGTTGGCAACACAATATGTGACCGCTTTGAACATCATCCACTTCATGCACGATAAATATGCTTATGAAGCGGCGTTAATGGCGTTCCATGATCGTGACGTATTCCGTACCATGGCATGCGGTATCGCAGGACTTTCCGTTGCTGCTGACTCTTTATCTGCCATTAAATACGCGAAAGTTAAACCGATTCGTGGCGATATTAAAGACAAAGACGGCAATGTTGTGGCATCTAATGTGGCAACCGACTTCGAAATTGAAGGCGAATATCCGCAATTCGGTAACAACGATCCGCGTGTGGATGACATTGCGTGCGACTTGGTTGAACGTTTCATGAAGAAAATTCAAACTCACCATACTTACCGTAATGCAACACCAACGCAATCCGTGCTTACTATCACGTCTAACGTGGTATATGGTAAGAAAACCGGTAATACCCCGGACGGTCGTCGCGCAGGCGCACCATTCGGACCGGGTGCTAACCCAATGCATGGACGTGACCAAAAAGGTGCGGTGGCATCTTTAACTTCCGTGGCTAAATTGCCATTCGCTTACGCGAAAGACGGTATTTCTTATACCTTTTCCATCGTACCGAATGCGTTAGGTAAAGATTACGAAGCGCAAAAACGTAACTTAGCCGGCTTAATGGACGGTTACTTCCACCACGAAGCCACTGTTGAAGGCGGTCAACACTTGAACGTTAACGTGATGAACCGTGAAATGTTGTTAGACGCAATGGAAAATCCGGAAAAATATCCGCAATTAACCATCCGCGTTTCCGGTTATGCCGTACGTTTCAACTCGTTGACTAAAGAGCAACAACAAGACGTTATCACCCGTACATTTACCCAAACAATGTGATTGGGTAGTAAAAATACCTTAATATCTCAGCCGCTTACCCCGTGGTAAGCGGTCTGATTTTTTCTGTCATTTAAACATGTTGGGGAAAGTAAAATGATTACCGTCGTACTTTTTCGCTATTTATGACGATCTATTGGGGAATACATGTCAGTCGTTGCAAGAATCCACTCTTATGAATCCTGCGGCACCGTTGACGGGCCGGGAATTCGTTTTATTCTGTTTTTACAAGGCTGTTTAATGCGCTGTAAGTATTGCCATAACCGTGATACTTGGGATTTGCACGGCGGCAAAGAAATCACCGTGGAAGAGTTGATGAAAGAAGTGGTCACTTATCGCCACTTTATGAACGCCAGCGGTGGTGGAGTGACGGCATCGGGCGGCGAGGCCATTTTACAGGCGGAATTCGTTCGCGATTGGTTCCGCGCCTGCAAAGCGGAAGGCATTCATACCTGCCTGGATACCAACGGATTCGTACGTCACTATGATCATGTTATTGATGAACTGATTGATGTCACCGATTTGGTGCTGTTGGATTTGAAAGAACTCAACGACAAAGTGCACCAAAACCTCATCGGCGTGCCGAATAAACGCACTCTTGAATTTGCCAAATACCTGCAAAAGCGGAATCAGCCCGTATGGATTCGTTATGTGGTGGTGCCGGGTTATACGGATTCCGACCACGACGTGCATTTGCTCGGGCAATTTATCGAAGGCATGACCAATATAGAAAAAGTAGAGCTACTGCCATATCACCGTTTAGGTGCGCACAAATGGGCGGCAATGGGCGAGAAATACGAATTGGAAGACGTAAAACCACCGACAAAAGAATCCTTAGAACACATTAAAACCATCTTGGAAGGCTATGGTCACATCGTTAAATATTAATCCGGATCGAACATTGCCTGATCTGAAAAATGTTTTGTAAAACGACCGCACTTTTAGCACAAATAAACCCATTTCCTCGTTTACGCTGTTATCAAAGCGCACTACAATAGTCGCTCACCTCCCTTCTTTTTAAGGAATCTCATGCAGTACATTCTCATCGCATTGTGTTTGTGGAGCAGTTCTTTTGTCGCCGGTAAATACACTTACACCATGCTCGATCCCGTGTTGATGGTGCAAATGCGCTTGTTTATTGCGACAGCGATTGTGCTGCCGATGTTTGTACGGGTTTGGAAACGCGTGCCGAAGGAGATTCGCCCGCAGGTGTGGTGGCTGGGTTTTTTAAATTATCCCGCGATTTTTTTATTGCAGTTTATCGGCTTAAGTCATACTTCCGCGTCCAGCGCTTCCACCATGTTAGGACTGGAACCGTTTCTGGTGGTGCTGATCGGGCATTTTTTCTTTGGCGATAAAGCCAAAACCCATCATTGGATTTTCGGCTTAATTGCTTTTTTAGGTGTGGCATTATTGATTTCCGGCGGCGAAGAAACCGGCAATATCAGTATTTTCGGCTGTAGCCTGGTGTTGTTTGCCGGCGTGGTTTTTGCCTCTTGCTTGCGTTGGACGCAAAAAATCATCGTGCAGCTCACCGCACAGGTTTATACCACCAGCAGTATCGTCCTCGGTACCATCACTTGTCTTCCTTTTACGTTATGGCTAACGCAAAGCTGGCAAATTCACTGGAATTGGCAAGGCATCGCAGGATTGTTGTATATCGGCATTGGTTGTAGCTGGCTGGCGTATTATCTCTGGAACAAAGGCATCAATAGCGTGGATTCCAATCTTGCCGGCATTTTGGTTTCATTGGAGCCGGTGTTTGCCATCATCTTGGCGGTGTTGTTACTGGGCGAAAATATCAGCCCGCTTTCTTGGCTGGGGATTTTGGCGGTGGTCAGCACCACATTGATTTCCAGCGTCTATCCGCGCTTGGTTCGGCGTGCGAACTAATCTGAAAAACGCCGTAAAATTCACCGCACTTTATAGTGAAGCATAAAGTGCGGTGCGTTTTTTTGTGTTTTTATTGCACGATCATTAACCCCATGCAGCCTTTATCCGCCAGCATAAGATCGGACGCGCCGAAGGTGAAGGGATAATTGTTGGACGAGGTGTTTTCAAATTTCACCAAAATAGTCACTTTGCCATCGATCCAAACGCTGTCTTTCCAACTGATTTCAGCCGCTTCTAACGGTTTATCATTAATAGATTCGACGATAAATTTTGCCCCGCGCACGGAAAAGCCTACGGCGGAAGAGGCGGTGAGCGTCCAGCGTTCAACACTGTCTAATTTGGCGTATATGTCCAAACGGCGCGGGTCGAATCGGTTCTGATTGATGCTGGCGTTGGTGGTGTCAATGTGGAAACGACGTTCTTGTTGCACTTGTGCGGAGAGCGTGGCAGGCGCATCGGTGTCAAATTGCCAGCTTTTTTCTTTTTGTTCAAAGGCACCGGCTAAACCGTCCGGGCGTAGTTCTAAAATGGTGTTGTCAATCAGTTCGCCGTCCGAACTGAAAAAATTGCCGATTTTATCGAAAAAGCCGCGTTTATGACCGGCAATTAAACTGACTGCTTCGCTGTTGTTTAAATCCACCAGGATTTCTGCGCGTTCGCTTGGCGCAAGATGGATAACATTGACTTTTTTGCCTTGCGGTAGGAAGCCGAGATCTTGAGCGATAAGGGTAAATTCGCGTTCGTCGTCAAAGCGAATGTCGTAGGCACGGGAAAGGGAAGCGTTCAGTAAACGTAAGCGCACCAAACCACGCGGTGCGGTTAAATAAGGGGCTTCTCGCCCGTTGACAAATAAACGATCGCCGATGAGCGAGGTTTGATTTTGCTGAAACAATTGCGCGCCTTCGCCGTTGAGTTGCATATCCTGTAAAATTAACGGAATGTCATCCACGCCGTATTTTTGCGGCAAGCCCGGTTTGGCACTGTTTTTATCTTCAATCAGCCACAGCCCCACAAGCCCGCGATAAGTTTGATACGCCGCACTGGCAAGGGTGCAGGCGTGATACCAGCAAGTGGCGGGTGCTTGGGTAATCGGCACGATTGGCGCCCAGGTTTCGCCTTTTTGCAGATTTTTGGCGATACCGCCCATTAATTCGCCGGAAGCCTGTAAACCCTGAATATTCATGGCGACAAATTGCGGCAGATTGTTTTTCCAGTTCAATTTGGCAAAATCGCCTTTTTTGATTTTAATTGTCGGCCCGAGATAAGCGCCGTTGAAACCCCAAACTTCGGTACGTTTCCCCGGCAACAAGGACGTTTGGGTGTTTTGCATATTCAGGAAAATCGGTTTGCCGCGACGGGTTTCAAGCAGCGGCGGAACGTACAACGGCGGATTGGTCGCCGCCAACAAAGGCTTAGGCACCGCAAAAAGTGCGGTGGAAAATAATGTTGTTTTTAAGAGCTGACGACGGGAACACGGTTTCATTTGCGTTTTAGCCTGCGGGTGATGTTGTTTGTGCGGATTGGGCAATTTCCTGATCTAATTCATTGATGCGTTTTTGCATTATATCGTGGCAATATTCCGCCAGTTCGCGCACGTTTTCACGGGTATAGCCGGAAACGTCAATGGGTTCCAGCATTTCACAAATCACCTTGCCGTTGTTCCAGCGGTTTAAATCGATTTTATTGTGTGTAGTGGAGCAGACCACCGGCACGACAGGCACGTCGGCAGCAATGGCAGCATGAAAGGCGCCGGTTTTAAACGGCAATAATCCGCGTCCGCGACTGCGAGTGCCTTCCGGGAACATCCAAATAGACAGATTGTCCTGATTTATGCGGCGTGCCAGTTCCGTCATGGTGTTGTGGGCTTTGGAGCGATTGTCGCGATCCAGAAAAATATTGCCCGTCGCCCAATATAAAATGCCGAAAAACGGCAACCAAATCAGGCTTTTCTTACCGACGCTGACGGTGCGCGGCATCACCATATAAGAAATGGTCACCATGTCGTAGTTATTTTGGTGGTTGCCGATATAAATGCAGCGCCCGATTTTGTCGGTATTCGGCGGGTAGCGATGTTCGACGTTCAGCCCGAAAAGCGGATATAGCCGACCGAACCAACGGGCGAAAATGCCCACGTTACTTGGGTTACGAAAACGAATGAAAGAATAGAGCGTGCCGAGGACGCAAATGAGAATGCAGCAAAGAAGAATAATGAAAATTCTGGCGATTTTTAACATGGTAAAACCTCTTAAAATTTTGCCTCAGTATAGCGAAATTAACCAATTAAGTGTATTAATAAGTACTAAATGTGCTAATCTAACGGAAAAATTTCTTGAATTAAATTCCTATGCAAAAAACCTATTTTATTGCAGACTTACATCTGGCAGAAAGTCGACCGCACTTATTAGCGCTTTTTCGCCAATTTATGCAGGAACAGGCGCCACAAGCGGAAAAACTGTATATTCTGGGCGATTTATTTGATTTTTGGATTGGCGATGATGAACAATCCGGCTTAATTTTCGATGTACAACAGTTAATTAAAAACTTAACCCATCAAGGCGTGCAGTGTTACTTTCAACATGGCAATCGTGATTTTTTAATAGGCGAAACCTTTGCCGATGCTTGTGGTCTAACCCTCCTACCCACTTATAAATTGATTGATTTATACGGCGTACCGACACTGTTATGCCACGGCGACACCCTGTGTATTGATGACGTGAAATATCAGCAGTATCGTAAGAAAGTCCATCAAAAATGGCGTCAGTGGCTGTTCCTGCACTTGCCGTTAAAAGTGCGGTTAAAAATCGCAGAGAAAATTCGGGCGAAGAGCCGGCGGGATAAACAATTTAAACCGACAGAGATTATGGATGTGAATGCGGATTTTGTGTTGCAAACGTTCGCTAAATTTCAGGTGACACAAATTATTCACGGACATACGCACCGTCAAAAACACCATGAAATTCCACCGCACTTTCACCGTATCGTGCTCGGTGATTGGGGTGAAACTTCCTCTATTTTGGAAGTTACGCCCGATTCCATGCAGTTTATTAATGATAATCTAAGGAGTAAAAATGGCTGATCCACATATTAAATCCCATATGGATGTTTGGGACTATGTTACCGTTATCATCTATCGTTCGGGTTTCACCCTTGCGGTGCCCATGTTATTGATGTTGCCATGGTATCCCGCAACGGCGCAAATCGGCTTATTAATTGCCGCCGCTTCTTGTGCCGCCTGCGTGCATTTATATATGAAAAATTTCCGTTATCTTTTTCAGTTCGCCATGTGGTTGGGGTTGTTATGCCAAATTCTGGGTTTTCCTCAGCTTGCTTTGGGCGCGGCGTTTTTAGTGCTGGGCGGGTTAAGTTATAAAGAATATTTTTGTTTTCGTGTTTTTGCGTTAAACCTGCAACCAATATTTTTTGCAATATTATGGTTTGCCTTATTATTTGATCTGACCTGGCTTAGCACCTTATTATCGCTTGTAACAGGCATTTTAATTTTATTATTAAGCATTCAAAAGTGGCGTATGCCGTTACATTTCGATATTGGAGATAAAAGAAAATATCAGGTTTAATATTTATGTTACTTACAATAAGCATAGAATAAAATCATAATAACTGATTATTGGAGTCATAAATGAACAGGTTACAAAAGAAATATTTTATTGGTTTAACCCATTTTTTAGGCAATGTATTAGGACCGAAATATGAGGTGGTGTTTCATTCCTTTGAAAAAAATAAAGCCTCAATGGAAGCCATCGTCAACAGCCATGTGAGCGGCAGAAATCTCTCTTCGCCACTGAGTTCTTTTGCATCGAATATGTTGCTGGAAAAGGTTTATTTAGATAAGGATTTTATCTTTAATTACAAAGCAGTTGCCGATTCCGATAAGACAATTCGAGGTTCAACATTTTTCATTAAAAACGGTAAGCGATTGGAAGGGATTTTGTGCATTAATCACGATACTTCCGAACTTATGGATGCCATGACGAAATTAATTTCCCTGGAAAATTTGGGTAATTTTATCAATGTGCTGGGGTTCGATCCGGCACTAGACCGCAGTGATGATGCCGGTATTCCTAATAAAGAAAGGTTGGAACATTCTATTGAAGATATTCTTTCGGAATATATCGACATTAATTTATTAAATTCGGAGAAAAACCTGACTTTAAGGCAGAAAGAAAACTCTATTCGGATTTTGTTCGATAAGGGCGTTTTTAATATAAAAGGTGCGATTCCCATGGTGGCAAAATATTTAAAAATATCGGTGCCAAGTGTTTATCGGTATTTAAAATTAATCAGAGGAAAAGCATAAAAACAATTG
The DNA here is from genome assembly GCF_023518055.1 of Aggregatibacter actinomycetemcomitans. Taxonomy (NCBI): domain Bacteria; kingdom Pseudomonadati; phylum Pseudomonadota; class Gammaproteobacteria; order Pasteurellales; family Pasteurellaceae; genus Aggregatibacter; species Aggregatibacter actinomycetemcomitans. The sequence continues at coordinate 2,082,749 of NZ_CP085096.1, read as the reverse complement.
ACATTCTAAAGTGCGGTTAGAATGTCAATTGTTTTTTATGTGCAGGTTTTACGTGATTACCCCACCACCATCGGCAGGTAGCCGAGTTTGATCAGGAATGGAATGCTGACGATAATGATCCCCAGAATGGAAACGAGCAGTAGCACGCCGGCGCCGCCGGGCACGCGATATGCTAAATTCGGGTGTTGTTGGCGGGCTTTCCACACCAATGCCGCCGGCAAAACCACCGCGTAGAACGCGAACATTTGCCCGGCGTAGCCTAGCGCTAAAATGAAGCCTTCCGGATAGAAGAAGGCAAACAGCAACGGTGGGAAAAAAGTTAATATGCCGAGGCAAGGTCTGTTGGCATCAATATTGAAGGCGCGTTTGAGCAGATCTTCAATACATTCAAACAATCCTAACGCAACACCGAGGAATGAGGTAATCAATGCCAAGGCGGAGAACAGTTTGACGACGCCTGCAATCATATCGCTGCCTGTAATGATTTTCACTGCGTTCACCAAGCCGTTTAATGTCGGATCCTTACTTAGAATCTCTAAGAAGCGGGTTTGGCTTAACACGCCGTGGGTGGAAAATTGCCAAAGAATATAGCCGATAAGCGTAATCGCCGAACCGATAGTAATGGAAATTCTCAGGGCTTTTACATCACCTTCGAGGTATTTATTTAGGCAAGGAATGGAGCCGTGAAAACCGAAGGCAGTAAAAAATACCGGACTGGCAGAAATCAATAAAGCATTATCTATGGGCATAGCCATTAAATTATCAACATGAATTTCCGGAATCATTAAGCTAAGTACCACGAACAGGGCAATGAGCATGGTGAAAAATAAGATTCGGTTTAAGCCATCAACAATTTTTGTTCCGATAACGATAAAAGTGCCGAAAAAGACGGTAAAGAGCAGAATGGAGCCTTTCATTTTAAGGTCCGGCGGGGAAAAGTCCGGCAAGGTTGACGCAAGAATTGAGCCGCCGCCGGTAACATAAGCGGAGAGCAGTGCATACAGGAAAATCATGAGAACGGTGGTTGCTACAACCCGTCCCGGTTTGCCGAAGTATTGTGCCGCGAGAGTTCCTATGCCGGCATCATATTCTGCCGTTTGATAGACTTCTACAAAAAGAAGCGCGCTGTAGGTGAGCAATACCCATAAAATACAAAGTAGCCCCACCGTAAATGTGAAACCGATACCTGCCGAAGTGAGCGGCATGGCAAGCATCCCCGCGCCGATCATCGTTCCCGATGTAATCAGCGTACTGCCTAATGTTTTGTTCATGAGTTTTCTCCTTTCCTGTTTCCGTAGAAAGGCTAGTCACTTCCTTATTTGACAATACATCAAACTACAATGTCACTAGAATGTTTTCGCATTTTCCTCATTAAAATTCTGACGGGATATAAGAAGCCCTTACTCCGTTTCCGAAGTAAGGGCTGATATGACTATTTTTGTTCAAAACGTGCAGTGAAGAAACGGAGTTGTTTCGGTTCATACACGAAACGAAGACCTTTAATGTCTTGTTTATGTTTAAACAGGTGGATAATACCGTCAGCCACTAAATCCATGTGGGCATAGGTATAAACACGGCGAGGAATGGTGATACGCACGGTTTCAAGTTTCGGATGGTGGTTTTCACCGGTTTTTACATCACGACCGGCGGAGACGATACCCCGCTCCATGGTACGTACACCGCATTCGATGTAGATTGCCGCCGCCAAGGCTTGAGCAGGGAAATCTTCTTCTTGTTTCAAGTGCGGGCAGAAACGACGGGCATCCAAGAATACGGCATGACCACCAATCGGTTCAACAATCGGTACGCCGGCGGCTTTTAATTTTTCGCCGAGATAACGCACTTGTTTTACACGGTGTTCAATGTATTCTTCTTGGGTGGCTTCTTTCAAACCGATTGCCATGGCTTCCATATCACGACCAGCCATACCGCCGTAAGACGGCATACCTTCAAATACCACCACTAACTCTTTGGCTTTCATGAACAATTCTTCATCGTTCATACATAAGAAGCCGCCGATATTGGTTAAGCAGTCTTTTTTACCGCTCATGGTACAGCCGTCGGCATAGCTGAACATTTCGTGAATGATGGATTTAATGGAGCGATCTTGGTAGCCTTCTTCCTGTTCTTTAATGAAGTAAGCATTTTCAACGCAACGGGTGGCATCGAAGAACACTTTAATGCCGTGTTTGGCGGTAAGTTCACGCACGGCTTTCATATTGGCGATGGAAACCGGTTGACCGCCGGCGAGGTTTACAGTAACCGCCAAGCACACATAAGCGATATTTTCCGCCCCTTTTTCATTGATCAGGTTTTCCAGTTTTTTCAGGTCAATATCGCCTTTGAACGGTATGTCTAATGTCGCATCATGGGCTTCATCACGGATAATATCGTAGAAAATACCGCCGTTGGCTTCTTGGTGATAACGGGTTGTGGTGAAATACATATTACCCGGCACATATTGTCCCGGTTTGATGGCAATGCGGGAAAGGATGTTTTCCGCACCACGTCCTTGGTGGGTTGGAACGATATGTTTGAAACCGAAGAGTTCTTGTACGGTTTCTTGCAGATGATAGAAGTTTCTACTACCGGCGTAAGCTTCATCTCCCAGCATGATACCCGCCCATTGACGATCACTCATGGCATTGGTACCGCTATCGGTTAAGAGATCGATATATACATCTTTAGAATCAAGTAAGAAGGTATTATATCCCGCTTCTTTCATGGCTTTTTCGCGTTCTTCTTTCGGTAAAATGGAAACCGGTTCAACACTTTTGATTCGGAACGGCTCTGCTGGATAGTATGTCATAATTTGTCTCCTGTTTATGATGAGTTTAAAGTCCATGCTGGTAACTCGCTTCTCAAACATCTATCATCGAGTTGTGGCTATACTAATAAAAAATTTTTAGCATTACTGTGAGGAATGTCACATATAATAAAAAATTATTAAAATTTAGTTTATTTTTATAAAATAAATAATTTTTTATATAAAATAGCGTGATTTTTAGATAAATTATTGAGTTTTGAAAGGTGTTATTGTAAAGAATATTAATTTCCATCTAACAGAACGGAGGGAAAATTGCAGATAAAAAAATAGACCCGAAAACGGGTCTATTTCATAAGATTCTTTAAATTTGATTACTTCACGCGGGAAACATATTCGCCGGAGCGGGTATCTACGCGGATCACTTCACCGATTTGTACGAATAACGGCACTTTCACCACGGCGCCGGTGCTTAAGGTTGCCGGTTTGCCGCCGGTACCTGCGGTATCACCTTTTAAGCCAGGATCGGTATCGACGATTTCCAACTCAACGAAGTTCGGTGGGGTCACGGTAATCGGTGCGCCGTTCCATAAGGTCACGATACAATCGGCTTGGTCTAATAACCATTTTTCGGCATCGCCTACGGCTTTGGCGTCGGCGGAATATTGTTCGAACGTTTCCGGGTGCATGAAATACCAGAACGCATCGTCTTTGTAAGAATAGGTTAAGTTTAAATCCATAACATCAGCGGCTTCAACAGAGGTACCGGATTTGAAGTTCACATCCAATACTTTGCCGGAAATTAATTTACGAATACGGGTGCGGGTGAACGCCTGACCTTTGCCGGGTTTGACGAATTCATTTTCAACGATCACGCAAGGTTCGCCGTCTTGCATAAATTTTAGACCTGGTTTGAAATCACTGGTAGTATATGTAGCCATATTATCCTCAAGAAAAAGATTGTTTTTTAAAGTGGTCATTCTACATCAAAACATCCCGATTAGAGAAGAACAAAGTTGGTTGGAACATCTGGCAAACGGGATTTCGGACCCGAAAATCTTATTACAACACCTGGAACTGCCCCTCGAACCGTTTAAACAAGACATTGAAGCCCGCAAATTGTTTGCCATGCGCGTGCCTTTGCCTTTTGTGGCGAAAATGGAAAAAGGCAATGCGCGCGATCCCTTATTTTTACAAGTGATGTCTTTTGCTGACGAATTTCTGCAGGCAGAAGGGTTCAGCAAAGATCCGCTGGAAGAACAAGAAGATAAGAATGTGGTGCCGAATATTCTGCACAAATACCATAATCGCTTGTTATTTATGGTCAAAGGCGGCTGTGCGGTCAATTGCCGTTATTGTTTTCGCCGTCATTTTCCCTATGACCAAAACAAAGGCAATAAACAAAATTGGCAGAAGGCGCTGGACTATATTGCCACCCATCCGGAAATCGAAGAGGTGATTTTATCCGGCGGCGATCCGCTTATGGCGAAGGATCATGAAATCGCTTGGCTGATAAAACACCTGGAAAATCTACCGCACTTAACACGTCTGCGCATTCATTCACGTTTGCCGGTGGTGATTCCGCAACGCATTACCGACAAATTTTGCCATATTCTGACGCAAACCCGTTTACAGAAAATTCTGGTCACACACGTTAATCATACCAATGAAATTGATGAAGATTTTTCCCATGCCATGGATAAATTAAAGAATTGCGGTGTCGTATTATTAAACCAATCGGTTTTACTGAAAAACGTGAATGACGATGCCCATATTCTGAAAGCATTGAGCGACCGTTTATTTTCAGTGGGGATTCTGCCTTATTATCTGCATTTGCTGGATAAGGTGGAAGGCGCGGCGCATTTTTATCTTGATGATGCGCAGGCGTTAAGAATTTACAAACAATTACAACGCATTACCTCCGGTTATTTAGTGCCGAAACTCGCCCGCGAAATTGGTGGCGAACCGAATAAAACCTTGTTTGCAACATGATATTCCGGTATCAAAAAAGCAAAAGATGTTTTAGAATAGGCGCGATTTTTTTACTTATTAATTTTATGCTGTGAGCGATTCGGTTTCTGTGTTGATTCCTCTCATGAAAAACGCAGAAAAAAACGACCGCACTTTTACGGCATATCGGCATAATTTCACCAGAGGTATATTGTGGATTCTGAAAAAAGAACCCCGGAAAATGAAAATAATCCGGCACAAAATGAATTGGATTTGGGCTTTAGTCAAATGGAACCGATCACCCCGAAAAAAGTGATTAAACCGGAACCGTCTTTGTTTGAGAAGTTGCTTGGAAAAGGCAAAGATCTCCTTGCGAAGAAAGAACAAAAGAATATGGAAAATCAATTTGCCGTTCGCAGAGAACCCGTATTCGGTGGTGCCGGTGCGACTGGAGAGAAAAGCATGACAAGCGAAAACCCGACCGAGAGATTTTCAATAGAAAACACAGAAAGCAACGAACCGCAGATTGCCGCCGACACGGCGACGGAAACCCCGTCAGAAGCCCCGGACGAACCTCTCGTTACCGTAGCGGAAGAAGCCGTTGAAGCAACACAACCGGAACCTGCCGAATTGAAAGAAAAACCGAAAGCCGGTTTTAAAAATCCTGAAAATTGGGCGATTTTAAGTATTCTCCCGCAAAAACATCGTCGCATTTTCGTCGCGCTATTCGGCGTGGTGTTGGTGCTGATTTTTATCTTGTGGATGAAACCAAGCTCCGATACGGTGCAATCTTACGAGCAGCAAAGTAATAACGGCGTGCCGATTCAATTCCAGCAGTTAGACCAATCACAAACCGTTGAACCGACCGTGTTGGATAATCTGACCTCGCAAACCGATAACACTGTCGCGCAACAACCTGCTGCGGAAACCAATACGCAAAATGTCAATGCCGGCGCCATAGAACCGCAAGCGGTGGAACAAGGGGCAACCACCTCCGTTGCTGAGCAAACGACAACTGCGGCGGTAGAAAATAAACCGGCAGAAGTCAAACCGGAAGAGGTCGAAACCATTAAACCGAGTGAGCCTGCAAAAGCGCAAGAAGCCGTCAAACCGCGTCAACATCAGGAAAGCGTGAAAAAAGAGCCGGTGAAAACCGATAAAGTGAAACAGGCTGAAAAAGCGACTGCTAAAAATCAACCGACTAAATCGGCAAAAACCGAAAAAGAAGTACGGGATATTTTAGAAGGCAAAACAACGACTATCACCAAAGCAGCAGCCGGTAGCAAAACCTTAACCATTCCGCAAGGCGTGACCTTAATGCAGGTGTTCCGTGACAACCATCTACCTGTCGGTGATGTGAATGCCATGACCAAAGCCAAAGGCGTAGGCAAGGTGTTAAGCAGCTTCAAGCCGGGTGATAAGGTACAGGTTTCCCTGAATGCACAAGGTCGCGTGAGCGAATTGCGTTTGCCCAACGGCGCACGCTTTACCCGCCAATCCGACGGCAGTTATCAATTTAAGAAGTAATCCTGAAATTCAATAAGCGTAGTTATTAGCTACGCTTATTCCATTTAAAAGAGACATGATTATGTTAAGAGCGAGCTTCATCTTATTGACGCTAATGGGATTAACCGCTTGTATGGTAAAACCGGTAGAGCAAAAGGCCCCAGCCAAACCACGCACGCAGGTTCTGCAAAAAGCCACTCAAAAGGGTTCGGCGCAAGACTATCTTTGCAAAGATAATAAAACGGTTAGGGTTGTTCGCCACACCACTAAAAACAAGAAAAAATTGAATTCTATCAGCGTGACGTTTAACAACGTGACACACCGTCTGACCCCGACGATCGCCGAAAGCGGACGTAATTATTCCAACATTCATTGGCTTTGGTTGGAACGCAAGGAATTCTCCATTCTGAAAAGCAGCGTAGGTGAAATTCTTGCGGAGCAATGTGCCGCACAGTAATTTTCATCTTTAAAAACACGAAAAAAATGACCGCACTTTTTCCCCGAAAAGTGCGGTCTGTTCTTAAGGTGTTTTTAATCATCAAACGGTTTATAGCCGTTCTTTCTCTCCACCGAAATCGTGCAACAGATTTTCCGTCAGTTTGCTTAGAATACCCGTCATTAACACAAAATCCGCATCAAAACGCTGGGCAAAATCTTCTTTTAAAATATCGTCATTTTGCTCCCGAATTTGATCGGCGAATTTTAAGCGTTTTAAACTGCAATCTTCGTTCAACACGAAGGATAAACGCTCCTCCCATTCCAAGGCTAATTTTGTGACGAATTTAGAATGCACCAACGATAAAATTTCTTCGCTGTCCAAGGCTTGTTGTTTGCAACGAATCACACTGTCGGTTTGCACATCGCGCAATTCCGCTTCTTCCAGCGGCACCAGCCATTCCGGTGTGTTTTCCTGCGCGATCCAGGTTTGCATGATTAATGCCGGTTCGTTGGTAAATGCCAGCGGCACTACAGGCAACGAACCTAAAGATTTCCGCAATAACGCCAGCACCTCTTCCGCGCGTTTGGCGGAGGCGGCGTTTACATAAATCAAGTGGTTTTCCGCATCAATCCAAATTGTCGTTTGTTGATATTTACTGAAAGCCCGTGGCAATAGGGTGGCGACCACGTCGTCTTTTAAGGTTTGTTTTTCCACTTTTTTCAGCTTGCGGTTTTCCGCCTGCTCCAATTTTTCTATGCGGGCGTCTAGTTCCCGTTTCACCACATGGGAAGGCAGGATTTTTTCTTCTTTTTGCGCGAGCAGTAAAATCTGCTTGCCGACGGTGAAATACAATAATTCACTGCCTTTCAGCGGTTGTGACCAACCGAATTTGCTTTGTTCCGATTGATGGCAAGGGTGATATTGATGGTTTGCGAGGGCGACTGAAAGGGTTTGTTCCGACCAATCGAGGGATTTGGTCAGGCGGTAAATCATGGCGTTTTTGAACCAAAACATAGTAGATCCTTATTCTTATTCAGGTAAAATGTGCGCTATTGTAACGTACTTCAAGGTGAAATATGCAACATAAATTGGTGACTTTTATCGGTGGCGGCAATATGGCACAAGCCATCGTGTTCGGTTTGTTAAAACGTGGTTATCCTGCCGATAAAATCATTGTCTGTGATCCTAACGAAGAAAAACGGGATTTGTTTGCGCAAAAAGGTGTGCGCACGGCAACGGATAATGTTGCGGCAGCCATGCAGGCGGATGTGGTGTTGTTGGCGGTAAAGCCGCAGATGTTGGTGGCAGTTTGTGCGCCGTTAAGTGCGGTAGATTTTCAGGCTAAATTGGTGATTTCCATCGCCGCCGGGAGTTCGTTGGCAAGATTGACCGCACTTTTGCGCAGGATTTGTTGGCCGCCGTGGGCAAAACCCTGTGGCTTGATTCGGAAGAAAAAATGCACGCCGTTACCGCCGCCTCAGGCAGCAGCCCGGTGTATTTTTTTCAGCTGTTGGAAGCCATGCAACAAGGTTTGATTCACATGGGATTAAACGATCAGCAGGTACGCGAATTGGTGCAGCAGGCAATGTTGGGTTCGGCAAAAATGGTGGTGGAAAATCCACAACTGGATTTAGCAACCTTGCGCCAAAATGTCACATCCAAAGGCGGCACCACGGCAGCAGCGCTGAATGTGTTCAATCAACGTCAATTTAACGACATCGTGCAGCAGGCAATGCAGGCTTGCATGGCACGTTCAAAAGAAATGGAAACCTTATTTTAATGCCCGTTCGTCCTTTTACTTGGCTCGCCTTGAGCTTTTTCGGCTACTACTGCGCTTATGGCGTATTCGTGCCGTTTTTTCCCGTTTGGATGAAATCCCAACAATACGGCGAGGAAATGATCGGCATGGTGCTGGCGAGTGCTTATGTGTTCCGTTTTGTGGGCGGTTTGTTCTTCTCCGGTTTAATTAAACGGGCGTCGCAGCTGATTAATTCCTTGCGCTTATTGGCGCTGGCAAGTGCCTTGATTATGGCGGGGCTCAGTTTTGTTGCCGAGAATTTTTGGCTGTTATTCTCCGCTATCGGTTTGTTTGCCATGGTAAACGCCGCCGGTATGCCGATTACGGATTCGCTGGCGAGCACCTGGCAGCGCCAGATTCAACTGGATTACGGCAAAGCGCGGTTAATCGGTTCTCTGGCGTTTGTGGTGGGTGTGACTTTGTTCGGCAATGTGATCGGCTTTTTCGGCGAGCAAAATATCGTTTGGATTTTGGCCGCACTTTTAGCCGCTTATACGCTCATGCAGTGCGTGAGCCCGACCATTCCGCCGCAGGATGAACAGTCGGCACATGCCGCCGTTGGGGTGTGTTATTGGGATTTATTGAAAAACAAAACCACGTTGCGCGTCTTGCTGGCATCGTCGCTGATTCAAGGATCGCACTCCGCTTATTATGTTTACAGCGTGTTGTATTGGACGGGACTTGGCATTTCCGTTTCGCAAACCAGTTTGCTTTGGGGCTTGGCGGTGGTCTCCGAAATTCTGTTATTTTTCTTCTCCCGTCGTTTACTGCAAAACTGGAAAGTCAGCACCATTTTTCATTTGGCAACCGTTGCCTGCATTGTTCGCTGGTTGGGGCTTGCCGCCACCGATGCGATTTGGCTTATCGCCATCTTGCAATTGTTGCACAGCCTGACTTATGCCTCTGCACATTATGCCATGGTGCGTTATATTACGACGCAACCGCAAACCCATATCTCCAAGTTACAAGCCTTGTATAACGGCGTTTCCAACAGCGCAATGGTGGCGATTTTGACCGCACTTTCCGGTGTCATTTATCCGTATTCGGCGTCGATGACGTTTATTCTCATGGCATTGGTTGCTGCCGTTGCTTTCGTCGTCACTCCGCGTAAAGTGGATGCCTTTTTGTTGAAACAGGGATAACCATGAATAACTCGGCATTATTGGATTTATTCCTGAACGAATTATGGATTGGCAAAGGCTTGTCACCCAATACGGTGGAGTCTTATCGCTTGGATCTGACCGCACTTTGCGATTGGTTGGAGGCGCGGCATTTGTCGTTGCTCGGTTTGGATGCCGTGGACTTGCAAGCCTTTTTGGGCGAACGGGTAGAGCAGGGCTACAAAGCCACCAGCACGGCGAGATTGCTCAGTGCTATGCGGAAGCTGTTTCAATATTTGTATCAGGAAAAATATCGCACCGATGACCCCAGCGCGGTGCTCAGTTCGCCTAAATTGCCGAGCCGTTTGCCGAAATATTTAACGGAGCAGCAAGTGACGGATCTGCTGAATGTACAGAGTTTGGAACAACCCATTGAGTTACGCGATAAAGCCATGCTGGAGCTGTTGTATGCCACGGGCTTGCGGGTGACGGAATTGGTTTCCCTGAACACCGACAGCATTAATCTGAATCAAGGCGTGGTGCGGGTTATCGGCAAAGGCAAGAAGGAACGTATTGTCCCCATGGGCGAGGAGGCGACCCATTGGGTGAAACAATTTATGTTGTTTGCCCGCCCGATGTTGCTGGACGGGCAAAGCTCCGATGTGCTATTTCCCAGCCGACGCGGTACGCAAATGACGCGGCAAACTTTTTGGCATCGGATTAAACATTATGCGGTGTTGGCGGAGATTGACAGCGAGATGTTGTCGCCGCACGTTTTACGCCATGCGTTCGCTACTCATTTGGTGAATCACGGGGCGGATTTGCGCGTGGTGCAAATGTTGTTGGGACACAGTGATTTATCCACGACGCAAATTTACACCCACGTGGCAAAAGAACGGCTAAAACGTTTACATGAACGCTATCATCCGCGCGGCTAATTTTATGGAATAAATCGAGTGTTTTTTAATCAATTATGCGCTTTTATCGTGCATTTCCTCGACGGAAAGCCTTTGTCCCGTTATAATTCGTCGTCTTATTTTCTATTAATAACGTGTTCGGTGTGAGCATTCGCCGAGTGCATCAATTTGAGGTAACATCATAATGTCATTAAATATTGAAACGACTCAAGGTTTAGAGCGTCGTGTAACCGTCACCGTTCCGGCTGAAACCGTTGATCAAGCAGTACGCGAAGAATTAAAACGCGTTGCCAAAAACGCACGTGTTGACGGTTTCCGTAAAGGTAAAGTCCCTCCGCAAATTATTGAAAAACGCTTCGGCGCTTCCGTTCGTCAAGATATTTTAGGCGATTTATTACAAAAACATTTCTTCCAAGCGGTTATCGAAAATAAAGTTAACTTAGCCGGTCGCCCAAGCTTCACCGTGGAACAATTTGAAGACGGCAAAGAATTAAAATTCAGCACAACTTTTGAAGTTTACCCTGAAGTTGAATTGAAAGGTTTAGAAAATATCAAAGTTGAAAAACCGGTTGTTGAAATCTCCGAAGCGGATGTTGACAAAATGGTTGACGTGTTACGCAAACAACAAGCCACTTGGTCTGAAACGCAAGAGGTAGCAAAAGCGGAAGATCGCGTTACTATCGATTTCGTCGGTTCCGTTGACGGTGAAGAATTTGAAGGCGGCAACGCGGAAGATTTCGTGTTATTCATGGGGCAAGGTCGTATGATTCCGGGCTTTGAAGATGGCATCGTAGGTCACAAAGCCGGTGATAAATTCACGATTGATGTGACCTTCCCGGAAGAATACCACTCCGAAAAATTAAAAGGCAAAGCGGCGAAATTCGACATTACCTTGAAGAAAGTCGAGGTTATGGTATTGCCTGAATTAACCGATGAATTCATCGCAAAATTTGGTCCGAACACCAAATCCGTAGCGGATTTACGCAGCGAAATTCGCAAAAATATGCAACGTGAATTGAAAAATGCATTGACTACCCGCGTGAAAAATCAAGTGATCGACGGTTTAGTTGAACAAAACCAAATTGATGTCCCAAGCGCCGCAGTTGAGCAAGAAATTGACGTGTTACGCCAACAAGCGGCACAACGTTTCGGCGGCAATGCACAACAAGTGGCACAATTACCACGTGAGTTATTTGAAGAACAAGCAAAACGCCGTGTACTAGTCGGTTTATTATTAGCGCAAGTTATCGCGTCAAACGAACTAAAAGCAGACGAAGAACGTGCCAAAGCCATGATTGAAGACATCGCTTCCGCTTACGAACAACCAGCGGATGTGGTTGAATACTACAGCAAAAATAATGAATTAATGAACAATATTCGTAACGTTGTATTGGAAGAACAAGCAGTTGATGCGGTACTGGCTAAAGCGCAAGTTACCGAAAAAGCGGCAACCTTCGATGAAATCATGAATCCGCAAGCTTAATGATTTCCCGCGCTTAATCATTTTTCGTAAAATGCGGTAAAAAATTTAAGTGTTTTTAAGAGAATACCCCGGCATAAGTCGGGGTACTTTGTCTACTATGCCATTTTTTAGAGTACTTGATAGATAGCGTACACGTCGCAGTACTAATAGGAACAAAAAGCACGTGTTGAAACCACAAGTGTTCGAAAAATTGTAATGCATTGATATTTTATAAAGTATCTTGCCTTCTTCCGTTTACGGGGGAAGGTGCCCGAAGGGCGGGGAATATACTCTATTTTTTAACAAACTCATGCTTAAAAATCGAGATTTTGCCCTCTCAGGGTTTCGTCCGGCTCCCCCGTAAACGAGAGGATTCAAATTTTTCTTTTTTATTAAATAACTACAATGTTTCGACAGCGATAATTGGGAAATGCGCGCCATCAGATGAGCACCATCAAATTCTCGGAAATACATTCGGTGAAAAATCAATTTGCTTCTTTCAGCCGCAACTCTTTCGGAACTTCAAAGAACATATTTTCTTCCAAGCCTTGCAGTTCTTCTACGGTGGTGACGCCGAATTCTTTCAGGCGGGAGATAACCGATTGTACCAATTCTTCCGGGGCGGAAGCACCGGCGGTGACGCCGATAGTTTGCACGCCGTCGAACCAGTTTGCGTGAATGTCGTTCGGGTCATCGATTAATTTAGAAGCGACGCCCATGCGGGAGGCAAGCTCCGCCAAACGATTGGAATTGGAGGAGTTTTTGGATCCGACCACGACCACTAAATCCGACTGTTTCGCCAGTTCACGTACGGCTTCTTGTCGATTGGTGGTGGCATAACAAATGTCGTTTTTATGCGGGCCTTGAATGGCGGGATATTTTTCTTTCAGGGCGCTGATGGTTTCCGCCGTGTCGTCCAAAGATAAGGTGGTTTGCGTCATAAATGTGAGGTCGTCATTTTGTTTCACCGGTAAGTTGGCGATGTCTTCCACACTTTCGATTAAATAAATGCCGCCCTCTTGATTGCCGTATTGCCCCATGGTGCCTTCCACTTCGGGATGCCCTTTGTGCCCGATTAAAATGGCTTTGGTGCCTTTACGGCTGGCACGCGCCACCTGCATATGCACTTTGGTCACCAACGGGCACGTGGCGTCGAACACTTTCAAATTGCGCTCTTTTGCTTCCTGACGCACCGCTTGGGACACACCATGAGCGGAGAAAATCACAATGGCGCCGTCCGGCACTTCGCTTAATTCTTCCACAAAAATGGCACCGCGCTCACGCAAGCCGTTCACCACGAAACGGTTATGCACCACTTCATGCCGCACATAAATGGGCGCACCGTGAATTTCCAACGCCAGTTCTACGATGCTGATAGCACGATCCACGCCGGCACAGAACCCGCGCGGGTTGGCTAAAATAATTTTCATTATTTACATTCCTGTTTATTGCCGTTTTTGAACGCATCCAAGGCAATCAAACCGGCACCCACACAAATGGCAATATCCGCCACGTTAAACACGGGATAATGCCAATCCCGCCAATAGAAATCTAAAAAATCCACCACATAGCCGTGATACAGACGATCCGCCGCATTGCCCAAAGCGCCGCCGATAATCAAAGCGTAGGCGGCATTCAGCAGTTTTTGTTCATGGCGATTTTTCATTAAAAAATAAACCAACATGGCGGAAATCCCCACTGCCAACGCAAGGAAAAAGAATTTTTGCCAACCGTCATGATCCGCCAGGAAACTAAAAGCGGCGCCAAAGTTACCCACATAGGTCAAATTAAAAATCGGCAGGATATTTACGCTTTCGCCGTATTCAAAATGGCTTACGATTAAGTATTTGGTAAAAATATCGGCGATAAATGCCAGCGTACTTAACCACAAAAATGAGAGCCCGGATTTTGGTTTGTTCGTCATAAGTTCGTTAAATCATCTTGATTATAAAAATAATAAAAGTACGGTCGATTTTAACCGCACTTTTTTTATTGGCAGCAAATTAAGCGAAATGTCGGATTTCGCCGTTACCTGCCACGTTTTCCACGCAACGCGGACAAAGGCTCGGATGTTGCGGGTTGACGCCGATTTTGTCGGAATAATGCCAGCAACGCGGGCATTTCTCGCCGTTGGAACGGGCGATGCTCACGGCGATGCCTTCCAACTCGCCCTCCGCCACATCGGCAGGTTTGTCTGTCAATGGTTTGACTTCCGCTTTAGAGGTAATCAACACGAAACGGAGTTCGTCGCCGAGTTTTTCCAATAACGCACGATATTCGTCGTTGGTGTAAACGGTCACTTCCGCTTCCAAACCGGCGCCGATCACTTTATCGTTACGGGCGATTTCCAACACGCGGTTTACTTCGGAACGCACTTTAATCAAGGTTTGCCAATAAGCGTCGTCTAATTTTTCGTTTTCACCTAAGCTGAATAAGCCTTCGTAAAATTCTTCGGTAAACACGAATTCGGCGCGCGGTGCGGTGGTTTTCGGCAAGTGGCCCCAGATTTCATCCGCCGTGAAGGATAAAATCGGCGCCATCCAACGAACCAAGGCTTCCGCAATGTGCCACAAGGCGGTTTGGCAGCTGCGACGGGCGAGGCTGTCCGCTTTGGTGGTGTATTGGCGGTCTTTGATAATATCAAGGTAGAAAGAACCCATTTCCACGGAACAGAAACGCATTAAGCGTTGCACGACGGCGTGGAATTGATAGTTATCGTAGGCGTCTTTGATTTCGTTTTGCGCCTCTAACGCACAAGCCACCGCCCAACGATCCAGGCTAATCATTTCCTCCGGTTTCACCGCATCACGTTGCGGGTCGAAGCCGTTTAAGTTCGCCAACAGGAAACGCGCCGTGTTACGAATACGACGATAACTGTCCGCCGCACGTTTTAAGATTTCATCGGAAACCGTCATTTCGCCGGTGTAATCGGTGGATGCCACCCACAAACGCAAAATATCACCGCCGAATTTATCCATCACTTCTTGCGGGGTCACCACATTGCCGATGGATTTCGACATCTTGCGCCCTTGACCGTCCACAGTGAAACCATGGGTAAGCACTTGTTTATAAGGCGCTTTGTTGTCCGTGGCGGTGGAAAGCATTAATGAGGACATAAACCAGCCGCGATGTTGGTCGGAACCTTCCAAATACATATCCGCCGCTTTGCCTTCAAATTCAGGGCGATTCGCCACTACGGAAGAATAGGTGGATCCGGAATCAAACCACACATCAAGGGTGTCCGGCACTTTACGATAGGTTTCCGCGTCGGCACCGAGCAGTTCTTTTTCGTCCAAATCCCACCATGCCTGAATCCCGGCTTTTTCTACGCGTTTTGCCACTTCTTCCAGCAATTCAAGGGTGCGCGGGTGTAACTCTTCGGTTTCTTTGTGCACGAATAAGGTCATCGGCACGCCCCAGGTACGCTGACGGGAAATACACCAGTCAGGGCGATTTTCCACCATTTTTTCAATACGCGCCTGCCCCCAATCGGGGATCCAACGCACTTGTTTGATTTCGCCAAGCGCTTGCGGACGCAAACCTTGCACTTCCATGCCGATAAACCATTGCGGTGTGGCGCGGAAAATAATCGGGGTTTTATGACGCCAGCAGTGTGGGTAGCTGTGTTTAATCTTGTCTAATTTCAACAAGTTACCCGTTTCTTGCAATTTTTCGATCACTAACGGATTGGCTTCAAACACGCCTTTGCCGGCAAAAAATTCGGTGGAAGAAATAAATTTACCGTCATTCGTTACCAAGCCTGCCATCGGCAAGTCATATTGTTTACCCACGATAAAGTCGTCCAAACCGTGATTCGGCGCGGTATGTACCAAACCGGTACCACCGTCGGTAGTCACATGATCGCCTAAAATAATCGGCACGGTGAAATTGTAAAACGGATGATGGAAGCGGAATAACTCAAGATCTTTACCTTTTGCGGAACCTAAGATTTCCACCTTTTCCACGCCAACCGCCTTCACCATGTCTTCCACCAAATCGGCAGCTAAAATCACGCGCTCGTCGCCTAATTGCACAAGCTGATATTCCAGCTCGGCATTCACGGAAATAGCACGGTTGGACGGCATGGTCCAAGGGGTTGTGGTCCAAATCACGGCGGACAACTTGCCGCTGCCTTTGCCGACGGTGTTAAATTTACCTTCAATTTCCACCGCACTTTCTGCCGGGAAACGTACATAAATGGACGGCGACACACGGTCTTCATATTCCACTTCCGCTTCCGCCAAAGAGGAGCCACAATCCAAACACCAATGCACCGGTTTGGAGCCTTTATATAAATGCCCGTTGGCGATCACTTTGCCCAAAGTGCGAATAATGTTGGCTTCGGTGTTGAAATTCATGGTGAGGTACGGATTATCCCAATCGCCCAACACACCGAGGCGCACGAAGTCTTTTTTCTGACCTTCCACCTGTTCCGCCGCATATTCACGGCATTTTTGGCGGAATTCCGCCGCTGAAATTTTCTCGTTCGGTTTGCCCACCAAGCCTTCCACTTTCAGTTCAATCGGCAAGCCATGGCAGTCCCAACCCGGAATATAAGGGGAATCAAACCCAAGTGCGGTTTTGGATTTCACGATAATATCTTTAAGAATTTTATTCACCGCATGACCGATATGAATGGTGCCGTTGGCATAAGGAGGACCGTCGTGCAAAATAAAGGATTTCTTGCCTTTGGTCGCCTGACGGATTTTTTGGTAAAGATCTTTCTCATACCAATTTTTCAACATCACAGGCTCACGTTTGGCTAAATCGCCACGCATCGGAAAGCCCGTTTCGGGAAGGTTAAGGGTATTTTTATAATCAGTCATTTTCTATTCCAGTTTTGTGTAAAAATTTAAATTTATTTTAAGCCACTTGTTGTGGGCTATGTGTTACATCACCCCGACCGGCAAGTAATCCATCAATTGAAATATCTTCATCCAATGCATCCCAGTGAATGCCACGACGACTTAATTCATAATTTTCCAATTCCGTTTTTGTCGCCCGCAGCAATTTTGGAAACCAAACCAAAGGAATGCCTAAAATACGCGCATCATCAAGCTCAACCTACATTGTGTTTTCATCAAAACGTACATGTTTAGCCGAAGTAGTCATACCAAGCCTCCTTCCTATTTTTTTGCTCCCTCCGTTTACGGGGGGAGCTGCCGAAGGCTGAGGGGGGATTTTGCCCCCTTCCGTCCTTCGGACACCTTCCCCCGCAAGCAGGGGAAGGCAAAAATTTTTCTACGCTTCAAAAACCTTTTTCGCCGTCTCCACATCCTGCGCGATTTGCGCTTTTAGTGTGTCAAAAGACGGAAATTTCATTTCATTACGGATTTTATGGCACAGTTCCACTTCCAGCCATTGCCCGTAAAGATCACCTTGAAAATCAAATAAATGGGCTTCTAATAATTGATTCACGCCGTTGATGGTCGGGCGGGTGCCGATGTTTGCCACACCGTTAAAAAACGCGCCGGATTTTAACCGCACTTTAACGGCATAAACCCCTTTCACCGGGTTCACCTGACGATGCAGGCGAATATTCGCCGTCGGGAAGCCGATGGTGCGACCCAATTCATTACCGTGAATTACGCGTCCTAAAATGCGGTATGGATGCCCGAGCAATTTTTCCGCCAGCGGTAAATCATCGTTCGCCAACGCAAGGCGAATTGCAGTGCTGCTGATACGCAGTTCATCCAGGCAAAAGCTGCGGTTATCTTCCACCGTAAAACCGAATTGTTCGCCGGCTTGTTGTAACATCGCGAAATTCCCTTGGCGTTTGGCGCCAAATTTAAAATCATCGCCGATACTTAAAAATTTCACCTTTAATTTGCGCACCAGCCAATCTTCGATAAATTGCTGCGCCGGCAATGCGGCAAAAGTGCGGTCGAATTTCGCTACGATAACGATGTCCACGCCCGCCTGTTCAAGATAATGCAATTTATCGCGCAAGTGCATTAAACGCGCCGGCGCATCTTCACCGCAAAAATATTCACGCGGCTGCGGTTCAAACAGCATCACCACCATGGGCAAATGCAATTCGTCGGCTTTTTCCCGCAAATGACGCAAAATAGCTTGATGCCCCAGATGCACGCCATCAAAATTACCGATGGTTAACGCGCAAGCGTGCAAATTTTGCGGTAAATTTCCCAGGCCTCGAATCAGCTGCATTCAATGTGTTCCATAAATTTCGGTGAAAAAATACTTCGGTATTATACGCATAAATCCATGCGCCACAAAAACTAATTTCACGCGGAGTGCGCGCCCGTCAAATCACGTTTGCGAATCCCCAACAGCACCAACATGCCACCGTAAACCATCGCTGCCAACACGATGAGCCACGTCAGCCAATGTACACGGGTGAGAAAGCGCATATCGTTCCATTCCGTCAGGCTTGGGCTGTTGTACCAAACCAACAATCCCATGATGACGGCGGCAAACAAAACTTTCAGAAAAAAGACCGCACTTTGTCGGCTGAAATGATACACATCGGCTTTCGCCAAGCCGCGATAAAGCAGAAACGCGTTGAGTGTCGCCGACATGGCGGAGGCAATCGCCAAGCCCACATAACTGAAAGGAATCGCAAGCAGGTTGAACGCCATGTTGCTCACCATGGCAATGATACCGATCTTCACCGGCGTTTTGGTGTCTTGGCGGGCGTAGTAACCGTTCGCCAAAATCTTGATTAACATGAAGCTCAGTAACCCCGCATTAAAGCCCCAGAGAGAATAGGATGCCGCCTGTACATCGCTGAAATTAAAGCTGCCGCGCATGAACAGCACGAGCAACATGGGCTGTGCTAACACGGCGATGCCAATCATTGCCGGCACGCCGAGCAGCAAAATCATGCGCACGCCCCAGTCCATTGTGTTGCAAAAATCTACCGCACTTTTGACGTTATCGTCGCGGTTCACATGGTGGCGGGCGAGGGTTGGTAAAATGACCGTGGAAATGGCGATACCGAACAAGCCGAGCGGAAACTCCAGCAAGCGATCAGAATAATAAAGCCAGCTGATGGAACCGGTCATTAAGAAACTGGCGATGAAAGTATCCAGTAACAAGTTGAGTTGGCTGACCGACACGCCGAACAACGCAGGGATCATCAATGTGCGAATTTTCTTCACGCCTTCGTCATGCCACGCCCACTTTGGCTTCACCAATAATTTGGCTTTATATAAGAACGGCAGTTGGAAAAGAAATTGCAACAAGCCGCCGAGAAAGATCCCGATTGCCAAGCCTAAATCAGGATTTTTCAGCTGCGGCGCCAACCAAAGTGCGGTAGCAATCATCGCCACATTGAGCAGCACAGGCGAAAAGGACATGACGCCGAACTTACCGAGGGTGTTTAAAATCGCGCCGGACAGCGCCACAAAGGTCACGAACCATAAATAAGGGAAGGTGATTTTGAGCAACAACGAGGCTTGGGTGAATTTTTCCGCGTTAGGACCGTCATTAAGCCAATCCACAAACCAGCCCGTCCCGAAAATCGCCGCCACGACGGGCGATCCGATCATCGCCAGCAAAGTGACGATGGTAACCAACCCACCCAAAGTACCGGAAACCTTGCCGATAAATTCGCGGGTTTTGGATAAATCGCCGGATTTCTGATATTCCGCCAACACAGGCACGAAGGCTTGTGAAAACGCCCCTTCGGCAAACAAGCGGCGGAGGAAATTCGGAATGCGATTGGCAAATAAAAATACGTCGGCGGCAGCGCCTGCGCCGATTAAATTGGCAATCACCACATCACGCACCAAGCCTAATACACGCGAAATTAAGGTCATGGCGCTGACGACGATGCCGGATTTTAATAATCTTTTACTCAAAACGGATCACTCTGAACGATAAAATTTGCCTAATTGTATAGAAATTTCGTTTTTACGCTATATTCTAAGGGAAAAAACTGTTAAAATCTCGCGCACATCGTTTCGTGAGCCGGTTTGAAAGTGCTTGTTAAATATAACGATGCTTTCTTTCGGTTGTGTCTCACCGAAATCAACACAAAATTCCCGTTGACAAAAGTATAAGAAATCGGCATATTTACGCCCCTATTTTGTCACTATTAACTAACAGAAATTTTTAGGAGTTTGACCTTGGCTAATATCAAGTCAGCAAAAAAACGTGCGGTTCAATCTGAAAAACGCCGTCAACACAACGCAAGCCAACGCTCTATGATGCGTACTTACATCAAAAAAGTTTATACACAAGTTGCCGCAGGCGAGAAAGCAGCTGCTGAAGCCGCATTCGTTGAAATGCAAAAAGTTGTGGACAGAATGGCATCTAAAGGTTTAATCCACGCGAACAAAGCAGCCAACCACAAATCTAAATTAGCTGCACAAATCAAAAAATTAGCATAATTTTTGCTTAGCAAATAAGGAGAAACCGCTCAATTGAGCGGTTTTTTGTTTTTATCAATTGTGTTTATTTCCGATGAAAAAACGCCGGGAAAAACCACCGCACTTTTCCCTATTTCACCCTTCTGCGTCGCTGATGAAACAACTTACTCATAGATTGCGTAGTTTTGTTGCGCAATACCGGTGTTTTTTCCACCACATGAATACGGCTACGTCGATAATGGCTGAGGAAATAATGCAGGCTGCTGGCAAGCAGGATCCCGGCGAGGAAGACGATAATAATCTCGCCGTATAAACGATGAAAAATATGATTGATTTTGCTTTGCGTGGTTTGTCCGTATTTGGCATCAAAGGTCACGCGCAGAAAACCTTCCACGCCGTTCGGCGAATAAATGGGTTCCACAATTTGCTGGGAATCCTTTTCATTTTCTTCTTTTTTATCCAGCCCCAATAAACTGCGCATATCGGACGAATTGGTGCTTTGCGCCAATAACTCGCCGTTGCGCGCATACACGGCGGCATCAAGCACAAATTCTTCTTTGGCGAAATTATCCAGATTCTCCACCAAACGTTCAGTTTTCGCGTTATTCATCAAT
The DNA here is from genome assembly GCF_023518055.1 of Aggregatibacter actinomycetemcomitans. Taxonomy (NCBI): domain Bacteria; kingdom Pseudomonadati; phylum Pseudomonadota; class Gammaproteobacteria; order Pasteurellales; family Pasteurellaceae; genus Aggregatibacter; species Aggregatibacter actinomycetemcomitans. The sequence goes on along the minus strand of NZ_CP085096.1, from coordinate 2,061,866 downwards.
AACATAGAAAATAGATTGGCTTGCTGGCGCACCAGCAAATGAGACAAATTTGCCACCTGATTGACGCTGGCAAGTTGTGAACCGATTTTAAATTGTTTAACCCCGAACAAAATGATCGCCATGATCCCCACACATAACAACACGATGCCGAAGAACATCATAAACTTCATCATTTTTTCTTTTGTGAAATGCAAGTTATTTTCCCCAAAGTTTAATAAGTAGGCTAGAATACAGTGCCTTTAAAAACCGCTACAATTTACAGGATTTTTATGCAAACACAAAATCTGACCGCCATTATCGAACACTTTTCATCACTGCCCGCGCCGTTCATTGCCGATCAGCCTTATGAAACCACACAGGCGTTTATTCTCTATTCCGACAACGTAAACCTCACAAAGTTACAGGCTTTTCAGCAAAAGTGCGGTGAAAATTTTCTGTGTTTTGCGGCGTGGAATGTGTTGCATAACACCGTGGTGCTGCTCAAAGGCACATGGCGGGCAGAATGGGTGAATATCGCCCATGAATTGAAACTGGATATTGCGCCCTTAAACTTTCACGCGAGCCTGAGCCAAGCGGGACTATTGGTAATGGACATGGATTCCACCGCCATTCAAATTGAATGTATCGATGAAATCGCCAAACTTGCCGGCACCGGTGAGATGGTTTCCGCCATCACGGAGCGGGCCATGCGCGGTGAATTGGATTTCAGCCAAAGCCTGCGCCAACGGGTCGCCACCTTGAAAGATGCGCCGGAAGGCATTTTGCAGGAAGTGAAAAAACATCTGCCGCTCATGCCCGGCTTGACGGAAACGGTCAAAACATTAAAAGATCACGGCTGGAAAGTGGCGATTGCGTCAGGCGGCTTCACTTATTTCGCCGAAGTGTTACAGCAACAGCTCGGCTTGGATTTCATCGCTGCCAACCAATTTGAAATCATCGACGGCAAACTTACCGGCAACGTACAAGGTGCCATTGTAGACGCACAATACAAAGCGCAAATCTTACAACAACTTGCGCAACAATTTCACATTGCCGCCGAAAACACCGTTGCCATCGGCGACGGCGCCAACGATCTTGCCATGATGCAGGTCGCCGATTTGGGCGTTGCCTATCATGCCAAACCGAAAGTGCAACAATTAGCGCAAGTTATCATCAATTTCACCGATTTAACCGCACTTTTATGTATTTTAAGTGCTAACGACAAAATCAAATAAGGAGTAAACCATGCCATCATTCGACATTGTTTCCGAAATCAGCGGACACGAAATCCGCAACGCCGTGGAAAACGCCAATCGCGAGCTGACCAACCGCTGGGACTTCCGCAACGTACAAGCCGCCATTGAATTTAATGAAAAAAACGAAACCATCAAAGTCAGCAGCGAATCGGATTTCCAGGTGGAACAACTTATCGATATTCTGCGTAACGCCTGCATTAAGCGCAACATTGAATCCAACTCCCTGGACATTCCCGCCGAATATGAACACAGCGGCAAAACCTACAGCAAAGAAATCAAGCTGAAACAGGGGATTGAAAGCGATATGGCGAAGAAAATAACCAAGTTAATCAAAGAGTCCAAAATCAAAGTCCAAAGCCAAATTCAAGGCGAACAAGTGCGCGTTACCGGCAAATCCCGTGACGATTTACAAGCGGTAATTCAACTGGTCAAAACCGCCGAACTGGGACAACCGTTCCAATTTAACAATTTCCGCGATTAAAAAACGCGTCGAAAAACGACCGCACTTTTTGGGGTGCAGATCAAAGTGCGGTTTATTTTATGAATGTTTTTACTTGGAATTATTTTCCACTCCATGCCTTAATTACATTTAAGCGGGCATCAACTTTGCTTTGGGAATCACCTTTAAAGTAGTCTTTGGCTAAACCGCCTTCCCAACCACCGTAATTCGGATTAGGTAAAACGATATAAGTTTTACCGAATTTCGCCTGGTTTTTAGCAACAAAGTCTCGACGATCCGCATTTAATTTACCGTGTGTTGCATCACCGAAATCATCCAGGTTGTCGCCTACATAAAGCACGATGTCATAGCCTTGACTTTCAATTTCTGCAAAACGGGCAGATTTGGCGGATTTATCTTTTTTCAGATAAAGGGATGATTCATCAACACCGGTAAAGCCTAAACGTTTCATGTCATCAATGGTACCTGCTTTTTCATTACTGTCTTTGCGATTTGACACATAGAACATTTTGCCTTTATGAGAATTGACATAATTGTTAAATTCTACTGCACCGGCAATGGCTCCGGATTCTCTCGCATCGACCCAACGGGTCCAGTCTTTACCGTCAAAAGGTTTGTTATTTTTTATCTGCCAGCCGGCGTATGCGCTGTTATCGATCATGGTTTCATCTAAGTCCACAACTACGGCTTTTTTCTTGCCTTTTTGTACTTTAGCATGATCAAATGCGACTTTCGCCGTGTTAAATGCCTGATAAGCCAGCGCATCATATTCACCGGATTCCTGCATCCAGTTAATTCCCATCACCGCCTGTTGTTGTAATTGGGCGTCTCCTTTTGCCGTATCTTGTGCACAACCTGCTAATACAAAAGCCGAGATAACAGCGAGTGCGGTCATTTTTAATGTTTTTTTCATTGTGTCTTCCTTTTGCTTTGTGATAGATCGCTAAAAATTATAGCAAGCCTTATTTTTAATCGCACCGTATTTTTATCGGATATAAATAAGGCATGACTGAAAATCATGCCTTATTTAACGGATTAATTTATTTTGCTAAACATTGCATATAGCTATCCGCCGTAAATTGCAAGAACGCGGCGTAAGGATTTCCTTCCATTTTCACACTATCGCCCATTGGGTCAAGACGTCCTACATTCACCTGTGCGCCTTTACTTAAGCTTTCAATCATTTTAGGTGTAAACTGAGGTTCGGCAAATAAACAGCTGACTTTGTGTTCGGCAATTTCTTCTTTGATTTTTGCCAAGGTTTTTGCGCCCGGTGCAACAAGCGGATTGATGGTGAAATAGCCGATTTGTTTTAAACCGTAAGCGTGGTTGAAATAGCCGTAGGCGTCGTGGAAAACATAGAACCCTTTATCTTTTACACTTTCCAATTGCACGTTAATTTTTGCACTTGTGTCATCTAAAGTGCGGTTAAATTCGGAGATGTTTTTTTCAATCAACGCTTTTTTCTCCGGATATTGTTTGATGAGTTTTACAGCAATGCGTTGCGCGACCGCTTTACTAATATCCGGTGAATACCATACATGCCAGTTAATGCTTGAATCGTCGTCGTGATGATGTGCATGTCCTTCGTGATCGTGTCCATGTTCATGCTTGTGATCATGACCTTCATGTGTGTGATTATGCCCCTCGTGTGAATGATCATGCTCTTCATGCGCGTTGCCTTCGCCATGGTGATGATGGTGATGGGATCCTTTCATTAAAAACGGTTCAATGGCGGCGATGTCTTTGATTGTCAGCACTTTCTTATAATCAAGATCGTCAATGGATTTATCTAAGAAAGCATCCACATCTTCCCCAATCCAAACTACCATTTCAGCAGATTTTAGTTTTTGCGCGTCGGAGGGTTTTAGATTGTAATCATGAGGGGAAGCCCCGGTCGGCACTAATACATCCACATTGGTAACGCCATTTGCAACGGCTGTCGCAATAAAGCCTAAGGGTTTAATGGAGGTGACAATTGTTGCGGAAGCCGCAGCGGAAAAAGAAAGAATGGCAGCGGCAATTGCCGTTTTCTTTAAGCTTTGCACTAACATGGTCATTGTATTTCCTTCTATTATTGAAATATGAATTGAATAAAACCAAGCTAGATTACTCTTTTTTAAGCGGAATTGCTATCTTTTTTTATTTTAAAAAATAAGTTAATTATTTTTCTGTAATAATTTATCAATAACACGGGAAACGGCAAAAAAGCCGAATGTGGCGGTAATCATGGTCGCCGCACCAAAACCATTGGCGCAATTCATGGTTGCGGAAGTGGCACAGCTATCGCCGACCTGAGGGAAAATCAGCGGTTGGCTAGAGAATACCGCATCAATGGAAAATTTGCGTTTCGGATTTTGCGTGAAATGATAATCCTTGCGTAAAACCGACCGCACTTTTGCCAGCAACGGATCTTGAATGGTTCGGCTTAAATCGGCAATCTGAATTTGGCTCGGATCCGTTTGTCCGCCTGCCCCTCCAATGGTAATAATATTGATTTTGTGCCGTTTACAATAAGCGATTAACGCCGCTTTGGTTTTCACTTGATCAATAGCGTCAATGATATAATCGTGATTATTGTGAAGGTATTGGGCTAGATTTTCGCTAGAAAGAAAGTCATCAATGATATTGACTGCACATTCGGGATTAATCAATCTGATCCGCTGCCGCATAATGTCGGTTTTGAGTTGCCCGATATTACCGCTCAAGGCATGAATCTGGCGATTAATATTGGTAACACAAATATCATCCATATCAATCATCGTAATCTTGCCGATGCCGGAACGGGCGAGAGCTTCCACCGCCCAGGAACCGACGCCGCCGATACCGATTACGCAAATGTGCGTTTTACGCAAGCGCGCTAAAGCATCGGCGCCATATAAACGGCCGATACCGCCAAAGCGTTGTTCATAGTTGTCAATGTGCGCCATTAACGTAACACCCAAACGCGACCGTAATGTTTCGACAAGCCGGCAATATGTCCCGCCTGATCGCCGATACCGCGATATAAATCGAAATGGTGTCCGTTCACGGCACCGCCCACATCCAGCGCAACCATGAGGTGTAACTGATGTTGCCCTGTCCAGTTGCCGTCATTATCTATTTGCGGCACCTCCACCAGCAACACGCTACCCAATGGAATCACACCGCGGTCGGACGCCACGGACGCCATCGGCACCAAAGGCACGCCTGCCGCACCTTTTACTTTTCCGTACGGATCATTTTTAAAGAAAACATAAGAGGGGTTGCGCTCTAACAGGCTTTGCACCCGTGAAGGGTTGGCATTCGCCCAATCGCGAATTGCCTGAATAGACATTTTTTCTTTCGGAATTTCACCGTCTTCCACCAGCAGGCGACCGACCGCCGCATATTGGTAGCCGTTTTGTCCTGCGTAAGCGAAATAATTCAAATTGCCTTCACCAAAATCCACATAACCACTGCCTTGCACGCCCAGCAGAAAGTTGTCGATCATAGAATCGCTGTACGCCAATTCCAAACCTTTACCTCTCAATGCACCGGCATAAATTTCGGCACGGGAGAAACGTTTTTTCGAAGGAAGTGCATAAATCGGTTGGTTAAATTTGCCTTGTTGGGTGCGACGGGCATGAATCACCGGGGAATAATAGCCCGTCATGAGTACATTTTGATAGCCGTCGAAGCCTTTCATCACTTGGCTTTGGATACCGAAATTAGTTAATTCACCGGTATTGGCACCGGCGAGTACCCAAGCGGTTACTTTGTTGTAAAGCGGGGCGAAGCTGCTGCTCAATTTAGCGGAATAATTATTTATATTTGACAGTTGGGTTAAAAAATCACCCTGATTTACCACCGCACTTTTGTTTTCAATTTGGCTCACCGGCATAAAAATGGATTGCTGATAAGTCCGTCCGTTATAAATTGCGCCGAATTTTTGCGGATCGATGTCCAATGTATTTTGGGCTGTTGTTTGTCCGGCTGCAGGTTTATTAGAATTGGAGGAACATGCCGTTAATACCGCAATAGCGGAAAGCGTGAGAAATTTATAAAAAGAAGTGCGGTTGAATAGCATATAACGTCCTAAAAGTAAAATGGGTAAAACACAAAGGGTGAATTTTACACCAATTTGTAGCGGATGAATATGAAATTCACGTTGAACGCCATAAAAGTGCGGTCATAAAAAACAATGTTTTTGGGAAGAAGTATTTTGTTGAAAAAAACGGCATATCGTTTATTTTTGTAACAAATAAACATTATTTTTACATTTAAACTTGCAATTCATTTTCAAACGGGTATAGTTAGCGCCCTCTAACGCGGGGTGGAGCAGCTTGGTAGCTCGTCGGGCTCATAACCCGAAGGTCGTCGGTTCAAATCCGGCCCCCGCAACCAGATTCTAAAAGAAAGGCATTCGTTTTTGCGAATGCCTTTTTTCTTCTCTTTATAAACTAAACCTAAACGCTTTTCTTCTGTAGCGCCTCTAAAAGTTTTTGGTGAATACCACCGAAACTGCCGTTTGACATCACTAAAATGTGATCTGTCGGTTTAGTTTCGGCGACAATCAGATCGACGAAGGTGTCCAAATTATCACTGTCATACGCTGGTTGTGTTAATTGTGCGGCAATATCCGCCACTTTCCATAGAATAGTTTCCGGTTGGAATAGAAATACCGCATCGGCCAGCTTTAACGCTGGTGCGATTTCATCTTTATGTACCCCCATTTTCATGGTGTTGGAACGCGGCTCTAACACCGCCAGAATACGCGCATTTTGCCCGACTTTATCGCGAAGTGCGGTCAATGTTGCCTGTATTTCGGTGGGGTGATGGGCGAAATCATCATAAACGGTGATGCCATGAACATTGCCTTTCACTTCCAAACGGCGTTTCGCATTAATAAAGGATCCTAACGTCGCGCAGGCATTTTCAATGCTCACACCGGCATGATTCGCTGCCGCAATTGCCATCAAACCGTTACGCATATTGTGTTCACCTACGATATTCCAATGCACTTCCGTGATTTTTTCACCTTTATGGTAAACGGCAAACTCCGTACAATCATGTTTAATGCGTTCGGCATACCATTCCTGATCTTTGCCTACGTACTGACATTCCGACCAGCAGCCCATCGCCAAGGTTTGTTGTACGCTTTCTTCACCGGCAAAGGAGAGAATGCGTCCATTGTTTGGAATGGTGCGGATCATGTGATGGAATTGGCGCTGAATCGCGTTTAGATCGTCGAAAATATCCGCGTGATCGAAGCCGATATTATTAATAATCAGTATACGCGGATTGTAATGTACAAATTTGGATCGTTTATCAAAAAACGCCGTATCGTATTCATCCGCTTCAATAACAAAATACGGGCTTTGCCCTAAGCGTGCGGAAATACCGAAATTGCCTGCAATACCGCCAATTAAAAAGCCCGGTTGCAAACCGTTTTGTTCCAAAATCCAAGTTAGCATGCCGGTGGTCGTGGTTTTGCCGTGTGTGCCGGAAACTGCCAAAACCCAGCGATCCCGTAATAAATGATCGTGCAACCATTGCGGACCGGACGTGTAAGGAATGTTATTTGCTAACATATACTCGATGCAGGGATTGCCGCGTTTCATGGCATTTCCCACGATGACCATATCCGGCGCTGGTTGTAACTGGCTTGGCTCAAAGTGCGGTATGATTTCAATGTGATTTTCGGCAAGAAAAGTGCTCATTGGTGGGTAAACGTTGGTGTCGGAGCCTGTTACATGATAGCCCATTTGCTTGGCGATCATCGCAATGCCGCCCATAAATGTGCCGCAAATGCCGAGAATATGAAGATGTTTGGTTGTCATGTTGAGTCCTTTTATATACCGGTTTATTTCTGTTTCCAATAAAAATGTGTTGTGAATCACAGAAATAGGAATCTCTTTAATCATTCAAAATTGAAGCTGTTATAATAAAATAAGTTCAGAATTGAGTAAATTCATTAATGAAGTTAAGGAATAAAAGATGAAAACATTAGGTCAATTTATCGTAGAAAAACAAGCGGAATACCCACATGCTAAAGGAGAATTGAGCGGGATTTTATCTTCTATTCGCCTCGTGGCAAAAGTGGTTCATCGTGACATTAATAAAGCGGGGTTAACCAATGACATTATCGGTAATTCAGGCGTGCAAAACGTGCAGGGTGAAGCGCAAATGAAATTGGATTTATTTGCTCATAATACGATGAAACAGGCCCTAATGAGCCGTGAGGAAGTGGCAGGCTTTGCGTCTGAAGAAGAGGAAAATTTCATTGCTTTTGATACGGAACGCGGTCGTAACGCGAAATATGTTATTTTAACGGATCCATTGGATGGTTCTTCTAACATTGATGTTAATGTGGCGGTCGGCACGATTTTTTCTATTTATCGCCGTGTATCGCCCGTTGGTACACCGGTTACCCTCGAAGATTTCATGCAACCGGGTAATCGCCAAGTGGCGGCGGGTTACATCGTGTATGGTTCCTCCACTATGTTGGTTTATACCACCGGGCACGGCGTAAATGGTTTTACCTACGATCCGTCCCTTGGTGTATTTTGTCTTTCCCACGAAAATATCCAAATTCCGCAAACCGGCAAAATTTATTCCATTAATGAAGGGCAATACCTCAAATTCCCGATGGGCGTGAAAAAATATCTAAAATACTGCCAAGAGGAAGACAAAGAAACCCAACGTCCTTATACTTCCCGTTATATAGGTTCCTTGGTTTCCGACTTCCATCGCAATATGTTAAAAGGTGGAATCTACATTTACCCAAGTGCCACCAACTACCCGAACGGTAAATTACGCTTGTTGTACGAAGGCAATCCAATGGCATTCCTGGCTGAACAGGCTGGTGGTGTGGCGAGTGACGGCTATAACCGAATTTTAGATATTCAGCCGACTGCATTACACCAACGGGTTCCGCTTTTTATTGGCTCCAAAGAAATGGTGAAAAAAGCTGAACAGTTAATGCGTGATTTTAAAGACCAATAAGTAAGATTAAAGTGCGGTTGGAAAAAATATCGTTTTTTTGAATATTATCTGGAATATTTTTTATAGAGATAGCATGTTAAATTACCTTTTTACAGATCGTAATAATTATCAAATCACATTTCCCCTTTCAGATTTTTAATTTGAGAGGGGATTTTTTTTATGAAATATTTTTATCCGAAATTATTTTTCATTCATATTATTTCACTCACTCCATTTTATTTAATTTACTGATAAATAAAAAATAACCCTTTATTTATATGTGCTTATGCCACATAAGCAAAATTTACCCAGAGCGGCAAACTGGCGGCAATCAGAAATAAAATAAACAGCGTGTTATAGGATAGTGTCCATTTTTTGAAAACGTGCAGCCCAAGAATTAACGCCATAACAACATGCAAAGCAAAGTAGAGCAGCAACGCAAATTCATTGGCAAAAACGACCGCACTTTGTTGGTATAAATGGAATAAAGCTGTCGCGACGAAAATGGCGTTTAGCGCAAGGAATGCCACCATACATAAAATCAATAATGCAATAAATTGTTGTAAGCGGTTGCGCGCAATAACCAGCATCAGATTGGCTAAAATAACGCCTAACAGCATTTGTGCCAACGGGTTAAATTGAATCAGGTTTACGTCGTTAAATAACGTAATGGCATAACAGGTTGTGCCCAGTAAGCCGATTAATCCCGCCATTTTTAACAATCCGTGACGCAATTCGTCTTCCTGCGGTTGTTTCCAGGTAGTCAGTGCCATTGCCAAACCACAAACACTGACAAAATCCGTTAAGATATAGTGATAATTCGACCAAAAACTAAGCAGAAACCAAACCAGCCAAAAAAGCGTAAAATAAAGGTTAGCCCGACTTAAACGGGAACGTTGCCCGTTACAAATTTCGCCTTTAATGAATACCACCAGACAAATCAGTTGCGCTGTCAGCACACCGAGCGCTAAATGAGAAACCGCCTTGGATTGCGCTTGTAACCACAGGGTGAATATATCAATAACCAGTAAAAATAGAATGGGCGCCAAAGAAGAAAGTGCGGTTAAAAATTTAGGTTGTTGTTCGGACATCATATTTCCTAAGCATGAACAAAAATAGAATCGCCGTGCATTATGCAAGAATTCCAACAGGCGGTCAAAAGTCAGACGTAAAAAGTGCGGTTAAAAATCCGGGCGTTTTTTATCTGCACCAAGCCACATAAAGTTATGATCTAAAACATAGCATTTTGCCGTTTCTCTCTCTAAAATAACGTGAAAACTAACCGCACTTTTAAGGAACCTTATGCTGCTCAGCATTCTTTATATTATCGGCATTACCGCCGAAGCTATTACCGGTGCCCTTGCCGCCGGGCGGGAGAAGATGGATATTTTCGGCGTGATTATTATCGCCAGCATGACGGCAATTGGTGGCGGCTCGGTGCGCGATGTGTTGTTAGGGCATTATCCGCTGGGTTGGGTGAAGCACCCCGAATATTTTATTATTGTGGCATCTGCGGCGGTGTTGACCGTGGTTATTGCCCCTTTTATTCGGCATTTTATGCGTTATTTTCAAACTATTTTCTTGGTGCTGGATGCGGTCGGTTTAATTGTGTTTTCCATTATTGGCGCCCAAATCGCCTTGGATATGGGGCATGGCACGACAATTGCCATTATTGCGGCGATCATCACCGGCGCATTCGGCGGCGTATTGCGCGATTTACTGTGTAACCGCATTCCGCTCGTGTTCCAGAAAGAATTGTATGCCAGTGTCGCTTTATTGGCGACGGCGATTTATATTGGCTTGCAACACTTAAATATCGATCAGAATCTTGTCATTATTGTGACCTTAATCGTGGGATTTATCACCCGCTTATTGGCAATTCATTTTGAATGGGGACTGCCAATTTTTGATTATCAGGAACAGGATATTTCAAAGCACCATAAAGACGATAAATTACCGTAAAAAACAAATAGGAGAGAAAATGTCCGTGAATTTAATTGAAATGGGAGAACAGGCAAAACAAGCCGCTTTCCCAACTTTCTCAACGGGAAAAAAATCAAGCCTTGACAATCATTGCCGAGTAATTGGAGTTGGAACAGGAGCGTATTTTAGCCGCCAACGCGCAGGATATTGATGCTGCAAAACAAAGCGGTTTTACCATCATCGCACTTGCCGATTTAATCAGTTTTTGCTGTATTGATGTAGTAACAGGCTCCGCCCCTAACAATTCCTCTTGCGGCTCTTGTTCATCAAACGTAAACACCTTGGTTTCTTCAATAGGTTCCGGTTTACGATAGGTTTGAGAAACAGACTTAACCTCCTGTGTTGGCGCTTCCACTTCTTCTGTTTTGAACGAGCTAACTAATTTAGGTAAAACGAATACCCCGAATAAAAGTAATGCAAATAAGATAAGCAACAACCCCGCACGGCGGTTGACCGGTTTTTTCTTATCTTTTATAGCACTTGAAACACGATTATTTTGAACAAAACCGGATTCTTTATCACCGAACGAAATATTTTCTTTTGGTTCATTATTTGGATTATTTCTTGCATTTTGCTCTTCAAGCTCTCTACGAATTTGACTTTCTAAATCATTATCGTCGTCAAGTAAATTTCTTTTTGTCATTTTAATTCTCCTATTTCACTTGACGAATTACGCCTTGATTAGTCGTTACTACAGATGAATTTGGATTTTTACCGAATCCGTGATTGATGATACCAACCACCTGATCACCACTTCTTAAAATAAAACGGTGGGCTGTTTTGTGAACGATTAAAACAGTATATTGCCCCTGCATTTTAGGATTAAGATTTGACATCATTTCCGTTTCACCCTGGTAATAGAAAACCGCCGGGATCGCGTTTGTGGTATCAAAACCGATATAAGTGCGAATACCGTCATCATAAACAAACCGAGGTGCGATTTCACGACTATCTTTCCCTACTTTCATCGTGTAATCCCAGTTTTTCGGTATGGTAAATTTATCAAGCGTGGCATTAACCTCTTTCTCTTCAAGCTCACGCCGAATTTTTGCTTGTGCTTCTGCCCGCACTTTGCGTTTTTGCGCTTCCTCACGTTGACGGGCCAGCTGTTCTTCTGTTGGATAAGCAAATTTCATGAAATATGCACTCACATCTTTCAATTCTTCCACTAATTTCAAATCGAAAGCATAAGTACGTTTATTGGTCGCAATAAGAAGATTGGTATCCCATTCACCCACCTTAGGATCGAAAAATGCAGAATCCTGCTGTACCGCTTTAGGCTTAATATAGATATTATTTTTGTTATCTTTCACCTCCCAACCATCAGAAAATCCGCTTGCAATATCTGTGACTTCTTCATCTTCCGCAAAAGTAACCGCTGTTACAAAGCCATTTTTAGTGCGAATTTCAACCACATCATTAGGATTATAATTAATGTATTGCATCCGTTGGTCGTAATGTGAAGACTTTGGTGTATCTAAAGCAGAAGCATTGAAAGAAACGGCAACACCGAACATCAATAATAAAATCGACTTTTTCATCATAGTGATTCCTGAACTCGTTGATAACTGGTTACAAAAAAACCCATAGGGTTATTTATGCGTTCGGCAAGTTCTAAACCTAAAGAAGGGTTATATTCGTAGCTCATACGAATAGTAAAATTTTTGACAAACTCAATTTTTTTAGCATCTTTGTAATTCACAACAATACGTGCCGTTGCTATGTTTTTAGGTCTGTTTTTAATCAATCTTCCTGATTGATTAAAAATAGTATTTGTTGAAAATACCGTTACAGGTTGCCGCTGCTTATCAGCCTTTTTCTTTTGCGCTTTGAATTTTGGTTCCCGTACCTTGGCAAGTGCTTGGGGTATTTCGGATTTAATGCTTGGCACGATGATTTCTTCCTTGTCTTTGACGTTTCCTATTACCCTTTCAACGTAAGAGGTAGCCAGACCGTTTTTACCCTCCCGTACAAAGCCATAAGAGAAATTCCCTGCGTAATAACAACTCAACGCCTCTGCAACCGATTTATTTGGTGATTTGGCATAGCATGCAGACAGAATTTTTTCACTCACTTTGATATTAGTGCAACTATCTAATAGTTGTTTACCTGTTACACCATATTTTGCAAAATTCCCTTTGTTCACTTGTCCCAATCCAACCGAATAATTTATTTTTTTAGCTTCAAGTTCATCTATGACTAATTCTGCTTCTTGGAGTGTTTTAGGCTGTTGAGCAAGAGGAATATCATTTACTACTGCGATAGCATAAGGATTATATGAGCTTTCTGTTTGAATTAATGCGTGAAGTGTTTCAATGTGAACTATTGTTGAGCAAGCTAATAAAATTTCAGGGACCATTAAATAGCAATCTTTTGTTATTACAAGTTAGGACGGTATTTAGAGATAATGCCATCAATAAGGCAATATAAAGATCAATTATCTAACAGGACGACCTTTTGTTTTAATGCTAACAATCATATTAGAATACTGACCGGGATCTTTTAAAACCGGTTTAAGGATACTGCGTTTAAACTCTCTAAACTAAAATCAGAATATGAAGAACTTTCTCCATCATTATTAAGTAAACTTTTTCAATTTGAATAAATAGGGTTGAACATATTCAATAAATACTAAGTCTAACGATTGATCCATATTAGTTTAAATTAGATTTCTCGCTACATTATTTAAATTTGTCTAAGCAAGGAGTTCAAGAATTTCTATAAACCTAGTATAACCCTTATATATGAAATTTTCACTGTTTTATATTCTATAGCCATTCCATTTTTAAAGTTTAAGAAGATTTAAACAAGCAAAACTATATAAATTAACTTTGTTTATTACTCCGTCAGTTTATGGCGATTGACTGTGAGTTCATTTGCTTTATAAACATTAAATCTTTTCAATTCCTTATACCCACGACTCCACCACTCGAGCTGAGTGACTGGCTAGCTGCGTAGGGAGTTATGGAGGCGTGTCCCGGAGTCGAACCGAGCTACATGGATTTGCAATCCAGTGCATAACCGCTTTGCTAACACGCCGTTAGTTTTGGAGCGGGAAACGAGGCTCGAACTCGCGACCCCAACCTTGGCAAGGTTGTGCTCTACCAACTGAGCTATTCCCGCGTTTGTCTTTAGTGCGGTGCATTTTACTGACTTATCTAAAACTGTCAACAAACAATTAAAAAAACGATGAGTTTGTCGAAAAAATACAAAAGGTTAAAAAATTCCGAGGTTAAATTTTAGCTTGTGTAATCAATTCGTTATAAAATTTCCTTTTATCAAGGGGGAGTTTATGCCAGAATGAAGCACATTTTTTATAAAAAGTGCGGTATAAAAATATGTTGTTTCGTGGAGGATTTATGACACAAAAATATGCGATTGATACCCTATTAGCCCAAGCCGGCAATCGCACCGACGAGCGCACCGGCGCCGTTTCCACCCCAATTTTCCTTTCTACCGCTTACGGGCACCATGGCATTGGTGAAAGTACCGGTTTTGATTATACCCGAACCAAAAATCCTACTCGCGCTGTGTTAGAAGAGACTATCGCCCAATTAGAAAAGGGCGAGCGCGGTTTTGCCTGCTCTTCCGGCATGGCGGCAATTCAATTATTGATGTCATTATTTACGTCACCCGATGAGTGGATTGTATCCAGTGATGTTTATGGTGGAACTTATCGTTTATTGGATTTTTGTTACAAAAACACCAACGGCGTCAAACCGGTTTATGTGAATACCGCTTCTGTTCAGGCGATTGAAGGGGCGATTACGTCGAACACCAAAGCAGTTTTTATTGAAACTCCCTCCAATCCGTTAATGGAAGAATGCGATGTGGATGCCATTGCCAAGGTGGCGAAAAAGCACAATTTATTACTTATTGTCGATAATACGTTCCTCACGCCGGTGTTATTCCGCCCGATGGAACATGGGGCTGATATTGTGATTCATAGCGGGACCAAATATATTGCCGGGCATAATGACGTTTTAGTCGGTTTGATTGTTGCTAAAGGGCAAGAACTGTGTGATCGCCTGTTTTACATCCAAAACGGTGCGGGCCCGGTGTTATCGCCGTTTGATTCCTGGTTAACCATTCGCGGTATGAAAACTTTGGCATTGCGTATGCAGCGTCATGAAGAAAATGCCAAAGCCATCGCCGAATTTTTGCGTCAACAACCGCAAGTGAAAGATGTGTTGTATCCTAATAAAGGCGGTATGTTATCTTTCCGCCTGCAGGATGAAAGTTGGGTTAATACGTTCTTGAAGGCGATTAAATTGATTACGTTCGCCGAAAGCCTTGGCGGTACCGAAAGTTTCATTACTTACCCGGCAACTCAAACCCACATGGATATTCCGGAAGCAGAGCGCATTGCGCGCGGTATCACCAATAATCTGCTGCGTTTCTCTGTCGGTTTGGAAAATGTGGAAGACATCAAAGCGGATCTGGTACAGGCGTTTGCACAGCTTAAATAAATTTAATATATTTGGAGGGTAAAATGAAAGTTGCAGTATATAGCACCAAAAGTTATGACCGAAAATATTTAGAGTTAATTGATGCTAAATACGGCTTGGATTTGGAATTTTACGATTTCATGCTCAGTGAGCGCACGGCAAAAATGGCGGAACATTGTGAAGCCGTATGTATTTTCGTGAATGATGACGGAAGCAGAAAAGTGTTGGAAAAACTCGCCGCACTTGGAGTAAAAATTATTGCCTTGCGTTGCGCCGGTTTTAATAATGTAGATTTAAAAGCCGCCCAAGAACTCGGTTTGACGGTCGTTCGTGTGCCGGCATATTCACCGGAAGCGGTGGCAGAACATACGGTCGGCTTAATGATGACGTTAAACCGTCGTATTCATCGCGCTTACCAACGCACCCGTGAAGCTAACTTCTCCTTAGAAGGGCTGATCGGTTTCAATATGTATGGTCGCACCGTCGGTGTTATCGGCACAGGTAAAATAGGTGTTGCGGTCATGCGTATTCTAAAAGGCTTCGGTATGCACATTTTAGCCTTTGACCCATTCAAAAATCCGACAGCGGAAGAGTTAGGCGCAGAATATGTCAGCCTGGATGAGATTTATCGACGTTCTCATGTTATTACCTTGCATTGCCCGGCAACACCGGAAAACTATCATTTGCTGAATCGCGAAGCCTTTGCCAAAATGAAAGACGGCGTGATGATCATCAACACCAGTCGTGGTACGCTGATTGATACTAAAGCGGCAATTGATGCGTTGAAACAGCGTAAAATCGGTGCTTTAGGTATGGATGTATATGAAAACGAAAGGGATTTATTCTTTGAGGATAAATCCAATGAAGTGATTCTGGATGACGTATTCCGTCGTTTATCTTCCTGTCACAATGTGTTATTAACAGGCCATCAGGCATTTCTAACGGAAGAGGCGCTAACCAGCATTGCCGATGTTACCCTGTCTAATATTTATGCTATTGGGAAAGGCAAACCTTGCGATAATGTAGTTTTGTCTTCTTAGCTTTTAACAATTAAAATAATTTGTGTTATTCGCATAGCGCTATGCTATTATGCGCAGGAAATTAAACACTAGTACACAACAGTAACAAAAGGAAAAAAAATGAGCGAAGTATTACATTCCAGCGATGCAACATTCGTTGCAGACGTTTTAAATTCAGAGGTCCCTGTATTATTAGACTTTTGGGCTACATGGTGCGGACCGTGCAAAATGATTGCCCCGATCCTTGATGATTTGGCGGTGGAATTTGATGGTAAAGTGAAAATTGTGAAAATCAATATTGACGATAACCAGGCCACCCCTGCACAGTTCGGCGTGCGTAGTGTCCCGACACTATTATTATTTAAAGATGGCAAACCGGTAGCAACCCAAGTCGGCGCCTTACCGAAAAATCAATTGGCCGCATTTATCAACCAAAATATCTGATTTTAGTCAGAATAAAAACGCCGAGTATATTGTGCTCGGCGTTTTTTGTTCCACCGCATTAAAAGTGCGGTTAGTTTTTCCGGCGTTTTTAAAACGCTTGGGCAGTTATTCATAAATCACAGAAGTGATTGATTCACTCTTCGGCATCATTGTCAGAACCTATGTTCAAAAAACATTGTTTTTTGTGACCGCACTTTTTTACTTCCTCTCACGCAAACGCTTCAGAATGCCTTTCATTTTTTCCTCTAATGGCGCGGTTAAACGTAACGTTTCGCCACTGTGCGGATGTTCAAAACGAATGGTGTAGGCGTGTAAAAATAAGCGATTTAATCCTAATTCCACCATGTGTTGATCAAATTCTTTATCACCGTATTTGCTATCGAATGCGATAGGGTGACCGGCATATTGGGTATGCACCCGAATTTGGTGAGTGCGTCCGGTGACAGGTGAGGCTTTGATTAGCGTGGCATTGGTATAGCGTTCTTCCACAGAAAAACGGGTTTCTGAGGGTTTGCCTTGTTCACTCACTTTCACAATCCGCTCACCACCGGCAAGTTCATTTTTCAGCAATGGCGCTTGTACCACTTTGCAGTGCGATTGCCACTGTCCGCGCACGAGTGCCAAATAATCTTTTTGCACGGTTTTTTCGCGCAGCTGTTCGTGCAGATTGCGTAAAGCAGAACGTTTTTTTGCTACCAATAAAATGCCCGACGTATCGCGATCTAAACGATGAACCAGTTCTAAAAAACGAGCTGCCGGACGCAGTGCACGCAAAGCTTCAATGACGCCGAAATCTAACCCGCTGCCGCCATGTACGGCAATTCCGGACGGCTTGTTGAGCACCAATAAATAATTGTCTTCAAAGATGATGTGTTGTTCCAGTTGGGCAACTTTGGTGAGCTTATTGGAAATCGTATCCTGTGCTTTTTCTGCTACGCGAACGGGCGGAATGCGCACCACATCATCCGCCAGTAGCTTATATTCCGGTTTGCTTCTGGCTTTATTTACCCGTACTTCGCCCTTGCGCACAATACGATAAATCAGGCTTTTCGGCACACCTTTTAAACGTGCCAGTAAGAAATTATCCAGTCGTTGACCGGCTTCATCGTCGCTAACAGTTAAAAATTGTACACTTGGGTTGATGGTTTTTTCACTCATATTTGTCTATTTATTGCCACGGTTACAAAATTCGGCACGCATCATAGCATATCGCGCCATGGGTTTGAATGTGGCGGAGAATATTCGTCGAATTATGATAACCACCTTGCTAAAAATCCCTATTCGGGCGATAATAACGAGCATTTTTAAGTTGCAAAAAACGCTTAAAAATAAATACGTTATCATTGACGGGATATAATGCAGCATTCGGCATAAGACATTGATAGGTCAATGATTTTTTAGCGTCAAAATGAACGTCGGCTTGCAGGCCATTTTTTCTAACAGGTTTTGTTTTATTAAAATTTCGACATTCGATTGATTTTAATAGGTAGTCAATGCACCCAGCAGATGACGGTCGGGAAGACGGACATTCTGCGACAGACACGAGGTCGATTACTAAGCAAAGTGCGGTCCATTTTGATGGAGTTTTTTAGGGTTCGCCCTTTTTTATAAAAGAGAAAACGAATGAAAAGAATGTTAATCAATGCGACTCAAAAAGAAGAGTTGCGCGTTGCGTTAGTCGATGGGCAACGCTTATTCGACCTGGACATTGAGAGTCTGGGGCATGAACAGAAAAAAGCCAATATTTACAAGGGAAAAATTACTCGGGTTGAGCCGAGTTTGGAAGCCGCTTTTGTGGATTACGGTGCAGAACGTCACGGTTTTTTACCGTTGAAAGAAATTGCACGTGAATATTTTCCGTCGGGTTATGTATATCAAGGCCGCCCGAATATTCGCGATATTATCTCGGAAGGGCAGGAAGTCATTGTTCAGGTCAACAAAGAAGAGCGCGGTAATAAAGGTGCGGCGCTGACCACCTTTGTTTCCTTGGCAGGGAGTTATTTGGTGATTATGCCGAATAATCCGCGCGCCGGCGGGATTTCCCGTCGTATTGAAGGCGATGAGCGTTTGGAGTTAAAAGATGCGTTGAGTTCTTTGGATGTGCCTGAAGGCGTGGGATTAATCGTACGCACCGCGGGCGTGGGAAAATCCCCGGAAGAATTGCAATGGGACTTGAAAGTGCTGTTGCATCATTGGGAAGCCATTAAACAAGCGTCTCAAAGCCGCCCGGCGCCTTTTTTAATTCATCAGGAAAGTGATGTTATCGTGCGTGCCATTCGCGATTATTTGCGTCGCGATATTGGTGAAATCCTGATTGATAGCCTGCAAGTTTATGAAAAAGCCAAGGCGCACATTAAATTGGTTCGTCCGGATTTCATTAATCGAGTGAAATTATACCAAGGTGAAGTGCCGTTATTTAGCCATTATCAAATTGAGTCGCAAATCGAATCGGCATTCCAACGTGAAGTGCGGTTGCCTTCCGGCGGTTCTATTGTTATTGATGTGACCGAAGCCTTAACAGCCATTGATATTAACTCCGCCCGTTCCACCCGTGGTGGCGACATTGAAGAAACCGCGTTAAACACCAACCTTGAAGCTGCCGATGAAATCGCCCGTCAATTGCGTTTGCGCGACTTGGGCGGTTTAATCGTGATTGACTTTATTGATATGACGCCGGTTCGTCATCAGCGTGAAGTGGAAAATCGGGTTCGTGATGCGGTGCGCCAGGATCGGGCGCGTATTCAAATTAGCCGAATTTCCCGTTTCGGGTTGTTGGAAATGTCCCGTCAGCGTTTGAGTCCGTCATTAGGCGAATCCTCTCACCACGTTTGCCCGCGCTGCCAAGGCACCGGCAAAATCCGTGATAACGAGTCACTTTCCCTTTCCATTTTGCGTTTATTGGAAGAAGAAGCGTTAAAAGAAAATACCAAACAGGTTCACACCATCGTTCCGGTACAAATCGCGTCTTACTTACTCAATGAAAAACGGAAAGCCATTCATAGCATCGAAAAACGCCACACTGTGGATATTCTCGTGGTGCCGAATGAAGCTATGGAAACACCGCACTTTAGTGTGTTCCGTGTGCGTGATGGGGAAGAGGTTAATGAATTAAGTTATAACTTAGCCAGATTACATCAGGGGCAAGATGAGACCCTTGTAGCTGAAGAATCCCTGATTTCCCGTAACATTGACACCACACCTGCGGAAACGCCGGTGGTGGAAAGTGCGGCGGTTTCTTTATCCATTCCAATGCCGGCACCGGAACCTGTTGAGCGTAAAGAACAAAGCGGTCCGTCTTTGTTGAGCCGTTTATTGGCGGCGTTAAAAGGCTTATTTGCTTCCGAACCGAAACAGGAAGAGCAAAATAAGAAAACGCGTAATAACAATAGAAACAGTAACAATAATCGCAATCGACGTAACCAGGAACGTCGTAATAATCGCCGTAACCGTAATGACAATGCGGAAAATGTGGTTGAAGAGCAAACTGCAGAAAAGGCTGAGAGAGTTGAAAGCAGAAATCGCAATCAAGAGCGTAATGCCAAACGTAATCGCAAACCTGAAGTAATTGAAGAGGTGATTAACTCTGAGGCTTCCACACCGGTTAGCGAAGAAAGGGTAGAACCGACACAACGTCGTCAACGTCGTGATTTGCGCAAAAAAGTGCGTCTTAATGAAGAGGAAATGAATGAGGTTCCGCCTTCTAAATCGACAGTAGCACAATTTGCAGAAAACACCGTTGTTGAGCCAAAAGCGGAAGAAGAGATTGTAGTAACGGACGTGATTGATCTTGATGATAATGCTGAAGTCGATAAAGGGCGCGATAATTCACGTCAACGTCGTTTGCCACGTCATTTGCGCGTCAATAATCAGCGCCGTCGTCGCAATACGCAAGAAAAATCGCCGATGCCATTATTTGCGGCAGTGGCTTCACCGGAATTAGCGAGCGGTAAAGTGTGGATCGACATGGGGCAGTCCGTTCAATCAAAAGAAAATAGCTTCTTATCTGTTGATGAACTTCTTGAGCAACAAAATCAATCTGATGCAGGCGAACCGGAGCAAAGTATCACTGTCACTATGCCGGCGTTGGATATGATTGTTGAAAAAAGTAAAAATGATGTTCAGCCATTAACGGAATTTATTATCCAACCGGCAAATGATTCCGTTAAGAAAAAAGTACAAGCATCGTTACAACGCTTAAATAACAATGTGGTATCCGCTCCAATGGAAGCGACAGCTGAAGTGATTGTAACGATGGATGTCTCTGATAATGTGAAATTCATGGATGAAACTGACCGCACTTATGTTTTTAACGGGCGTCTAGGGACATTCTCGGCAGTAACCCACACTAAAGCAGAAGCGACTTTGGCGAAGCCTTCCGATACACCGATTACGACTTATCCGGTGCAAGAATGGCAGGAATCCCGTTATTATTTCTACGGTAAAGGCGCGGCAGGGCACCACACCGCAATCAGCCATATTTATACCGAACCGACTAAAGCGGAAGCGGTGAAATAATCGCTTGACTTGGTGTAGCAAAGTTCGTATTATTCACCTCGCTCAAACCTCGGAGGAATGGTCGAGCGGTTGAAGGCACCGGTCTTGAAAACCGGCGAGGGTTTACACCCTCCCTGGGTTCGAATCCCAGTTCCTCCGCCATATTCATAAAAGGCGCTAAGTGAATAACTTAGCGTCTTTTGCTTTTATCATTTCCTTCTTTTTCTAGCGCGGTATGCCATTTAATTTATGCATGTAAATCACGTGTTGGCGAGTCTGCGTTTATCCGATTCTTGTATCCCTTGTATCATTTTTAAAACAACTTGAATATCTACCGCACTTTATTTTATTTAGCTGAGTTCCGGCAATAAAAAAGGATTAGGGGTTGCCTAATCCTTTCGCCGAAATATTGTAGAGGTTATTTTTTACCGATTTTATTATCTAATGCAAATGCACCGGCGCCTGTGAAAACAAAGTATAAGAAAATGAAGCAGTATAAAAATGCCGGTTCACCGTCTTTCAAGAGTGGGTATGGGGAAGCATGGAACATGAAATAAGCTATCGCCATTTGACCGCTGAGTAAGAACGCAGATACGCGGGTAAACAAACCTAAAATCAGTAGGATACCGAAAACCAGTTCAATCACACCACCAACACCCATTAAGGATGCCAGTTGAACGGAACCGTTGCCGCCGGTCACGGAAATTGGGAATTCCCAAAATTTTGCTGTAGCATGTAATACGAATGCATAACCTGAAGTAATGCGTAATAAGCCTAAAAAGTAATTGCTGTATTTGTTTAAAAACATTTTTTCTTCCTTAAATAAAATAATGAAAATTGAAGGCGCGTATGCTAACAGTAAATTTAAAAGAAAAAAACAATATTGGTTAATTATTTAACGCTTTTGCTGCTTGTAATGTTTGTAAAAATGCTTCTCCTTCCATAAAACCGGTAATGCGGTGCGATGAAATTTCTTTTCCCTGCGGGTTAAAAAGCATCAACGTCGGCAAGCCGGTTATTGACAATTGCTTCATTAAAGTGCGGTTGTTTTCGCTGTTGTTTGTCATGTCGATTCTTAACAGCAAAACGTCTTTTAAAGCGTCTTGCACTTGTGGTTCCGCAAAGGTTTTATGTTCAAATTCTTTACAAGCGACGCACCAATCCGCGTAAAGATCCAATAGCGCCAGTGGTTTCGGGTTCTTCGTTAATACCAGTTGTAACTCCTCGTAGCTTTGCACGGATTGAAATTCAAGAGAATTCTTGACCGCACTATGGGTTCTTGCATGGTCGGTATTATTTTGCCACAGCCAATTTTGGAGCGGCTGGGCTAGTGTGATGGCGGCAATCAGAAAAAGAATACGGAACAGTAAGCCAATACCGTTGGTGTGCATTTGAGTGGCGAGCCAAATAAAGAAGCTGACGCCAAGCAGCGCCCATAAACGCGGTTCCCAGTCCAACGGAAGAACGCGGGAAAGTAGAAAGACCGGTAAGGCAAGCATCACAAAGCCGAAGGCAGTTTTTACATTCTCCATCCAGGCACCGGATTTCGGCAGAATTTTGTTACCGAAGACAGTAATCAGAATTAATGGTAAGCCCATGCCAAGTGCCAATAAATAAAGGGTTAATGCGCCGATAACAAGGTCTCCTGATTGCGCTACATAAAGCAGTGCGCCGGAAAGTGGTGCGGATGTGCAGGGGGAAGCGACCAAACCTGCGATGGCGCCCATGGCAAATACACCGAAAAACGCGCCACGTTTTTGTTGTTGGCTTAATTGAGTGAGCTTGGTTTGTAAAGATGGAGGCAACTGCAAAGTAAACACACCGAACATAGAAAGTGCCAGCAAGGTAAACACTACCGATAAGCCGATTAACACATAGGGGCTTTGCAACGCCACTTGGAACGGTAAACCGATAAGCACGACCAATAAGCCCAGGAGCGTATAGGTTAGCGCCATGCCTTGCACATACATGAAACTCAGCGTAAAGGCGCGCCAGGTATGGCTATGTTCCGTTCTGTTGCCGATGACAATCGCCGATAACAGCGGCAGCATCGGCAACACACAAGGAGTGAATGCTAAACCGATGCCCAGTACAAAAAACCACAACATGGCATATTTGCTTTGGAATAAACTGTCGGCAAGCTGATTTTGTTGAGATGAAAAAACACTTGGATTTCTGACCGCACTTTTAGTTTCTTCTTGAGCTACTAGTGAAGTTTCTACAGCATTGTGTGGCAGTTCGCCAAGCATAAATTGTTTAGTTTTCGGCGGATAACAAAAGCCGGGAGTACAACCTTGATAAGTGACTTCCAGAATATCTTGCGGTTTGCTATTTGGCAATGACAGGCGTAAAGGAAGTTGGTGCTTGAAGATTTGTACCGTGCCAAAATACGGATCTTCGTATTGTTCTGCCCGGCTTAAAAATTGCGGTTGGCTTTCAATCGGCTGTCCATTGAGGGCAAATTCCAGTTTGTCCTGATAGAGATAATAATTTTCGACGATTTGCCAATTAAGTGAAATGTCGTTGCCATATTGTTCTGCCTGAAGTTGAAACGCTTGATCGACCGGTAAAAATTTTGGCTTTTGGTTAAACAGATCCACGGCTTGCACATTGAATGTCACGAAAAAGCAGAGGATAATGAGGAGAAATCTTTTCATAAAACGGTTGTTATCTTCCATAAAATGTTGCTCATTCTAGCATTAGCAAAAATAAATTGCTGCAAAATATCATGCTTTGGAGGTTGTTATACCTATTGTTGCGATTTATTCCATATGGAATTCGGCGTAAAATTTATCAATGCAAAATAACTGAGGCAATCAAATGAACATTGTGGTTTATTGTGGCGCGGCACTCGACAATTTGCCGAGCTATCGCCAAGTGACTATTCAATTAGGCGAATGGATTACGCAACATCGACATACGTTAGTTTATGGCGGCGGAAAGGCGGGATTGATGGGCGTGTTGGCGGATACGGTACTTTCCAACGGCGGTACCGTTATCGGCGTGATCCCTGAATTTTTACAGGCGCGGGAATTGGTACACCAAGGTTGTACCGAAATTATCATTGTGGATTCCATGTCGGAGCGAAAAGCCAAAATGCTGGCATTAGCCGATGCTTGTATTGCTTTGCCGGGTGGGCCGGGCACGCTGGAAGAAATCAGCGAAGTCTATTCTTGGGCGCGAATCGGTAAAAATCCTCATCCTTGTATTCTATTTAACCAAGATGGTTTTTATGAACCGCTGAGAAGTCAATATCAAAGCATGGTCACTGCCGGTTTCTTGACGCAAAGTCATTTTGATAAGTTATTATTTAGTACAAATATTTTTGAAATAGAACGTTTTATTCTTGATTATCAAGTGCCTGAGATTCGTACTTATGAAGATGTGTAAAAAGTGCGGTCAAAAATAAAGTTGTTTTTCTATGAGAACTAACTCGGTGGATTTTTCGTACATTACATGATTTTTCTTATTACCCCAATCTAAGTTGTTACTTTTTTCGGCATCTTATTTTTTATTTTAAAATAAGTTTGCTTCTATGGATTTTTTTGTGTAAGATGGCGCGCATTATTATTTTTCACTAAAAAATAAGGATTGCAGAAAAATGAAAAAAGGTATTCATCCGGAAAATTATCGCACCGTTCTTTTTTATGACTCCAATGCCAAACAAGGCTTTTTGATTCGTTCCTGCGCCAGAACCACCAACACTATGAAATGGGAAGATGGAAAAGAATATCCGGTCTTTATGTGTGATACATCTTCAGCTTCACATCCGTTTTACACCGGTAAAACCAGACAGGTTGTCAACGAAGGGCGCGCCAGTGATTTCGCCAACCGTTACGGCAAATTCAGTGCATTTAAATCAAAATAAGGAATCCTCATGCAAGTATTATCTTCATTAAAAAATGCCAAGACCTGCCATCCGGGTTGTAAAGTCGTGCGTCGTCATGGTGTGGTTTATGTGATTTGTAAAGAAAATCCACGTTTTAAAGCGCGTCAGGGTGGCAAGAAAAAACGTTAAAAGAGAGTTTCTGTTTTTGTGTGTAACTTTGAGCCTTGCGCTCAATTATCCTCCGATGATGCATTGCATCGGAGGATTTTTTATTTTGGCAACAAGAGATTGAAGTATGAAATTTTATGACTTAGATCATAAAATTAAATTCTAATATGCCGAATTATGTATTTTTTTATTGTTACAATAATGTTGCAACTATAAAATAGAGCTTGTTTAAAATATAACAGCCTCATGGAAAAACTATAACGACAAAATAAGGATTTGCCAATGCAAACACCACGAATTTTAATCGTTGAAGATGAAACGATCACCAGAAACACGCTAAAAAGTATTTTTGAAGCGGAAGGATATGAAGTATTTGAAGCGTCGGACGGTACGCAAATGCACCAAGTGCTGGATACCGAAGATATTCATTTAGTGATTATGGATATTAATTTGCCGGGCAAAAACGGCTTAATGCTTGCCCGTGAATTGCGTGAAAATGCGGACATTGCACTGATGTTTTTAACCGGTCGAGATAACGAAGTGGATAAAATTCTAGGCTTGGAAATTGGTGCCGATGATTACATCACCAAACCTTTCAACCCGCGTGAATTAACGATTCGCGCCAGAAACCTGTTGCAGCGTACCATGCAGGAGAATCAACGCACGCACCATGTGGAACAATATAAATTTAACGGCTGGACACTGGATTTAAACAGTCGCACGTTGGTTACGCCGGAAGGCGAGGAGCGCAAATTGCCGCGTAGTGAGTTCCGCGCCATGTTACATTTCTGCGAGAATCCGGGCAAAATTCAAACCCGTGAAGAATTATTGAAGAAAATGACCGGACGCGAGCTCAAACCGCAGGATCGTACGGTGGATGTGACCATTCGTCGAATTCGTAAACATTTTGAAGATCATCACGAGACACCGGAAATCATCGCCACCATTCACGGCGAAGGTTATCGCTTCTGTGGTGACTTGGAATCCTAAAGAAAAATAAAAGAGAAATCAGCGCATTATGCGCTGATTTTTTATCCGGAAAGCAGAAAAGTGCGGTCATAAAAAACAATGTTTTTTATGACCGCACTTTTTGTTGTTAAGAAACCTTTAAGCAGGCGACAAAATGGCTGTTGTTGTCGCTGTTGAACACCGGTTTCTGTTGTGCGCAACTGTCATCGGCAAGCAGGCAACGGGTGCGGAAAACACAGCCGGAAGGTGGATTAATCGGTGACGGCAGATCGCCTTCCAACAGCTGGATAGATTTATTACGCTCCAGTTTCGGATCAGGAATCGGCACGGCGGACATCAGGGCTTTGGTGTAAGGGTGTTTTGTGTGTTTGTACACTTCATCATCGGTGCCAAGCTCCATGGCATTTCCCAGATACATAACCAATACGCGATCGGAAATGTGTTTCACCACCGCCAGATCGTGCGCAATAAAAATGAGAGACAAGTCCATTTCTTTTTGCAGCGATTTTAGCAAATTCACCACTTGCGCCTGAATGGAAACGTCCAAGGCGGAAACCGGTTCATCGCAAATAATCATTTTCGGTTCGATAATTAATGCACGGGCAATACCGATACGTTGACATTGTCCGCCGGAAAATTCATGCGGATAACGGTTAATCAGGTTCGGTAGCAAACCCACTTTTAACATCATCGCTTGCACTTTTTCTTTGACTTGTGCTTTACTCAAGTGCGGTTGATAAATTTTCAACGGTTCGGCAATAATTTCACCGATATTCATGCGAGGATTGAGAGATGCCAGCGGATCCTGAAAAATCATTTGAATATCTTTGCGGGTATCGTGCCATTGTTTTGCCGATTGTTTGCGCAAATCTTTGCCAAGCCATAGAATTTGCCCCTCAGAAGCTTCCACCAAGCCGATAATGGCGCGTGCCAGCGTGGATTTACCACAACCGGATTCGCCCACCACGCCGAGGGTTTCACCGGCGTAGAGTTTAAAGGACACGTCTTTTACTGCTTTCAAGGTTTGCGGTTTGGCAAAGAACAGGGATTTGTCGTTCTTAATTTTGAAGCTCACGCCGAGGTGGTTCACTTCCAGTAATAATTTTCTTTCTACTTGTTCATTCATAGGGCAAATTCCTCCGCAGGTAGCCAACAGTTTCTGATCCGTCCGTCATGAAGTGCGGTCAGTTTTGGCGGCGTTTTTTGGCATTGCTCGGAAGCGAATCGGCAACGCGGTGAAAACGGGCAACCTTGCGGTAAATGCAGCAGATTCGGCGGATTACCGGGAATGGTGACCAAATGTTCTTCATCCATATCCAGGCGCGGGATAGCGTCCATTAAACCGATAGAATAAGGATGAGTCGGATGATAGAAAATCTGTTCCGCATTGCCGTATTCCATGGTGCGACCGGCATACATCACCAGCACATGATCACAAATGCCCGCCACCACGCCGAGATCGTGGGTGATCATAATAATCGCCGTATTGAACTCGTGTTTCAGCTCGTTTAACAAAGTCATGATTTGCGCTTGCACGGTCACGTCCAGCGCGGTGGTCGGTTCGTCGGCAATTAACAGCTTCGGACGACATAACAGTGCCATAGCGATCATCACCCGTTGGCGCATACCGCCGGAGAATTCGTGTGGATACATCCCCATGCGTTTCTTGGCTTCCGGCATTTTTACCGCATCCAACATTTTCACCGATTCGTTAAATGCCGTCTGTTTGTCGTAGCCTTTGTGCAATATTAACACTTCCATGAGTTGCTCGCCGATTTTCATATAAGGATTCAGCGACGTCATGGGATCCTGGAAAATCATAGAAATTTGTTCCGCGCGGATTTTGTTCAGTTTCTCTATTGGCAGATTGACCAATTGGACTTCATCAAATAATGCCGATCCCGAAACTTCGCCGTTGGGTGCGAGCAACCCCATGAGGGCAAAAGCGGTTTGCGATTTGCCGGAACCGGATTCGCCCACGATGCCAAGAGTGTGTCCGGCATCTAAAGTGAAATTTAAATCGTTGACAGCGGTCACAATGCCGTCCGGGGTTTTAAAACCGACATGCAAATTTTGCACATCCAATAAGTGCGTTGAGTTTGTCATTATCGGCTCCTAGCGGTCTTTCGGATCGAGTGCATCGCGCAACCCGTCACCGATAAAGTTAAAGCAAAAAAGGGTTAAACAGAGGAAGAACGCCGGGAAAGTCAGCAACCAAGGGGACACTTCCATTTGTGCGGCGCCGTCGCTTAATAATGCGCCCCAGCTGCTCATGGGTTCTTGCGTACCCAAGCCTAAAAAGCTCAGAAAGGATTCAAACAAAATGAAGCCCGGTACTTCAAGAGAGGCATAAACTGCCACTAACCCCAACACATTCGGAATGATGTGTTTAAAAATGATTTGACGACGAGGCACGCCGCACACAATCGCCGCTTCTACAAATTCTTTGTTTTTCAGGCTGAGGGTCTGTCCGCGCACGATACGCGCCAAGCCGAGCCAGGCAATGGCACCGATAGCTACAAAAATCAGGAAAATATTTTGTCCGAATAAGGTCACCAATAAGATGACGAAAAACATGAACGGAAAAGAGCTTAAAATTTCCAGAAGGCGCATCATCACCATGTCGATTTTGCCGCCGAAATAACCGGAAATGGCGCCGTAAATCGTGCCGATTAACACGGAAATCAGCGCGCCTGCAATGCCCACCATTAAGGAAATTCGCCCGCCGATGGCGGTACGCACCAAAAGATCGCGGCCGGAGGAATCCGTACCGAAGAAATGGTAGCCTTCCAGCGTCGGCGCCACGCCCATCATGTTCCAGTCGGTGTCTTCATAAGTAAAAGGGAAAGCGAGGGGCGCAAAAGTAATGAAAAGCACGATAACACCCAACATGATTAAACTGACCACCGCCGCTTTATTGCGGAAGAAACGCCGTTTGGCGTCTTGCCACAGGCTGCGCCCTTCCAGTTGCATTTCATCCATGCGTTCCGCAAGTTGTTCAACAAATTCGGTATTTTTTTGATTTATTGGTTTTACACCATCATTTTTCGTCATGTTACTTCCTTAATAACGAATTTTCGGATCAATCACGGCGTATAAAATATCCACTACGGCGTTAAAAACGATAGTCAGTGTGCCGACCAAAATCGTGAGGCTCAATACAAGGGAATAATCGCGGTTAAGCGCGCCGTTAACGAAAAGTTTGCCCATGCCCGGTAAGCCGAATACGGTTTCGATCACCATGGAACCGGTAATAATGCCCACAAATGCCGGCCCTAAATAGGTAATCACCGGCAACAGGGCGGGGCGCAGCGCGTGCTTTAAGATAATGCGAGAGGTGGACAAGCCTTTTGCCTTGGCGGTACGAATAAAATTGGAGTGCAACACTTCAATCATAGAACCGCGCATAATCCGCGCAATGCCCGCCACATATCCGATGGTTAAGGATGCCACCGGCAACAGAATGTAACTCAAAGCCCCCTCATTCCAACCGCCTGCCGGCAGCCAGCCCAGAGTTATCGCAAACAACAGCACCAGTAAAGGTGCAAAAACAAAACTCGGCATGATCACGCCCACCATGGAACAGCTCATCAGAATGTAATCCCATCTGCTGTTTTGGTTCAGGGCGGCGAGCGTGCCGGCGGCAACACCCAGGGTTACAGCAAAGAAAAAGGCAATGGTGCCGAGTTTCAGAGAAACGGGCAAGGCGGAAGCAATCAGATTATTTACGGACTGATCTTTATATTTAAAAGACGGACCAAAATCCCCCTTGACCAAGTTCTTTAAATATAAAAAATACTGTGTATGCAGCGGTTCGTTTAGGTGATATTTGGCTTCAATGTTCGCCATCACTTCAGGCGGATAAGCGCGTTCCGAGGTAAACGGGCTGCCCGGCGCCAAGCGCATAAGGAAAAAAGAAAACGTAATCAGAACAAATAATGTAGGTATCGCTTCCAACACGCGTTTTAAGATGAACTTAAACATGAAATTGTCCCCAACGTATTTATAAAATACGGACCTAAAAGCAAAAATAAGAATAAAGTGCGGTCAAAAAATCCATCGAATTTTCCGACCGCACTTTTGATTAATGTTTAATAATATAAAGGTTGCGTAACAAAACGTTATCTTGCGGATCTTTGCCGCTGTAGCCTTTCACATAAGGTTTCACCAAACGCGGATTCACATAGTTATATACCGGAATCACGGCGAAATCATTTGCCAGAATTTCTTCGGCTTTGGCATAGGCTTGCGCACGACCTTTCTCATCGGTAGCAAGATAAGAATCGGCAATGGCTTTGTCGTATTCTACATTCTTGTACTTGGCGGTGTTGTTACTGGAATTGGATAAGAAATAGTTCCCGAACGTGCTGGCCTGGTTGTAGTCTGCATTCCAGCCGGCGCGCGCGACGTCATAACGCTGTCCGCGACGGTTGTCGATATAGGTTTTCCATTCTTGATTTTCCAGCTTGACATCCACCAAACCTTTTGTATTGGCTTTCCACATGGAGGCGGCGGCGATCGCCACTTTTTTGTGGTTCTCATTGGTGTTGTAAAGAATCGTGAATTTCAGCGGATTCGCTTTGCTGAATCCGGCTTCTTCCAACAGTTTAATGGCTTCCTCATTGCGTTGAGCCATCGGTTCTTTGCTGTAAGCCGGTTGTTGAATCAGCTCGCCTTCATTAATGTACGGCGGGGTAAACACATAGGTTGGTGTTTGACCTTGTCCCAGCACTTTATCGGTAATCACATTACGATCTAAGGCTAAATTTAATGCTTTTCTCACGCGAATGTCGTTAAACGGTGCCTTCGTATGATTGATTTCATATAAATAGGTTGAAAGGGTTCTGGCAGTAAATACTTCATCCGGAACATCTTTTTTCAGTTTGGCGAATTGCTCCGGCGGAAGGGCGTGGCTGGTGATGTCCAAATCTCCTGCACGATAACGTGCCACGTCGGTGCTGGAATTCTCAATGGCTAAGAAGGTGGCGTTGTTAATTTGCGTTTCTTTGTCATTCCAATATTGCGGGTTGCGCTCAAATTCAATTTTTTCGTTGATGACGTGATTTTTTAATTTATAGGCACCGTTACCGACGATATTGTCTTTTTTCACCCAATCGTCACCGAATTTTTCCACGATTTTTTGCGGCAACGGTAACAAGGATTGGTGGGTCGTCAAACCCACCGCATAAGGCACCGGGTTTGTGGTGTGAACGACAAAAGTGTAATTGTCTTTTGCTTCCACGCCAAGTTCTTCCGGTTTTTTCTTGCCGTCAATAATGTCTTGTGCGTTTTCAACTTGAAGATAATCCAGGAAACTGGCGTAAGGTGAGGCGGTTGCCGGTGTTACTAAACGACGCCAGGCGAAGACGAAATCATTTGCCGTAATAGGTTCACCGTTTGACCATTTGGCATCTTTGCGCAGGTGGAATGTCCAGGTTTTGTAATCGGGCGTGTTTTCCCAGCTTTCTGCCACACCCGTAATCAAATTGCCGTCGGAATCAGTAGTCACCAAACCCTCAAATAATTGATAAGCGACTTCTGCTTCTGGGATCCCGTCGGTTTTGTGCGGGTCAAAACTTTGTGGCTCGGAACCGTTGTTGATCACGATATTCTGTGTTTCTGCGAGCTGTGTTCCTTCAGGTACTTTGGCGGCATAAACGCTGCAAGATAAGGCAAGCGCAATGGTTGAGACAAGTAATTTTTGTTGCATTTGAATCTCCTTGTTATGAGCAATGAATTATCGTAAGAGTCAGAAAAATGATCTATCGAAAAATAGTTATTTTGTAAAGATCAATTCACAAAAAAGAACGATTTATTTACTCTTCTATAAAAAAGGAAAAAATAAAGGCGAAAAATTATGTTTTATTTAAAAATTTCGCCTCTAAATAAGGACCGATTTCCTGTGTAATGTGTTTGAGCTCCCTTGGCTTTCCAGTAATGCAAGAAAATTACGTATTTCATCATGTAACCCGTTTTACCAATAATCGGCGCTATGTTATAGCAATCCGGCGGGTTTTGCTATCTTTGTGCGGATTCGGTAGAATGAGCGCTAATTTATTTTTCATTTCCAACAGATTATGACCAAGAAAAAAGTAAAACCCGGTTCTAACACGATTGCGCTGAATAAACGCGCCAGACACGATTACTTTATTGAAGATGAAATTGAAGCCGGTCTTGAATTACAAGGCTGGGAAGTGAAATCCATGCGTGCCGGCAAAGTCAATTTGAGTGACAGCTATGTGATTTTTAAAAACGGTGAAGCTTTCTTATTCGGCGCAACCATTCAGCCTCTAAGCGTGGCATCAACGCACATTGTGTGCGACCCGACCCGCACCCGCAAATTATTGCTTAAACAGCGTGAACTGGATTCCTTATTCGGCAAAGCCAACCGCGACGGATTTACCCTGATTGCCCTTTCCCTCTCTTGGAAAGGCGCGTGGGCGAAAGTCAAAATTGGCTTGGCAAAAGGGAAAAAACAACAGGACAAGCGGGAAGACATTAAAGAACGTGAATGGAAAGTGGTAAAAGAGCGTATTATGAAAAACGCGCGAAAAGGGTAACGGATAACAAAAAGTGCGGTTATTTTAAAAAACTTTTTTCAAAACGACCGCACTTTTTCACTTCAGATTAAGGCTTATAGATAATTTCCACGCCTTCTTCATCGTCTTCCGACCAGTCATCCCAGTCATTATCCTCTTCATCATCAACATCGGCATTTTCCAATTGCTCCTGATGATAATCTTCCCATTTGAATTTGACTTCTTCATTTTCTACCGGCGTTTTTTCTGTTTTGCGCGGGTGGGCTTCCAGGAAGTCCATAATATCGCGGCACAGTTGCGGGGCGTTTTTACCGGTGGCGGCGGAAATTAAATAATAACCTTCCTCCCGGCCCAGACGTTCGGTGATCTCTTTCGCTCGCGCATGGGCTTCTTCATCACTGAGCGTATCGATTTTGTTGAACACCAGCCAGCGCGGTTTTTCCGCCAAGGACTCGCTGTCGCTGTATTGGAACAATTCTGATTCGATAATCGCCACGTTATCCGCCGGGTTGGAATCATCAATTGGGTTGATATCCACCAAATGAATCAACACGCGGCAACGTTCCAAGTGTTTCAGGAAGCGGATACCCAAGCCTGCTCCTTCCGATGCGCCTTCAATTAAGCCAGGAATGTCGGCGATCACAAAACTGCGATTGTCATCTACTTTCACCACGCCTAAACTTGGTACCAAGGTGGTAAACGGATAATCGGCGACTTTCGGTTTGGCGGCGGAAACAGCGCGGATAAAGGTGGATTTGCCGGCATTCGGTAAACCGAGCATTCCCACATCGGCGAGGAGCATTAATTCTAACAAGAGATCACGTTTTTCCCCTGCCGTACCCATGGTTTTTTGGCGCGGTGCGCGGTTGACTGAAGATTTAAAACGGGTATTGCCCAAGCCGTGATAGCCGCCTTTCGCCACCAATAATTTCATACCATTTTTGGTTAAATCACCGATGACTTCCTGCGTATCGTTGTCGATGGCGCGGGTGCCCACCGGCACGTGTAAGGTAATATCTTTGCCGCGATGGCCGGTGCAGTTTGCACTGAACCCGTTTTCCCCGCGTTCGGCGGCGAAACGTTTTTCAAAGCGGTAGTCAATGAGGGTGTTGAGGTTTTCATCGGCGATTAAATAAACATCACCGCCGTCACCGCCGTCACCGCCGTCGGGACCGCCTTTTGGGATATATTTTTCACGACGGAAACTGGCACAACCGTTGCCGCCGTCACCGGCTTCAACGTGAATCAAAGCTTCATCAATAAATTTCATTCAAGTTCTCCAAAACACTTAAAATAGGTACCGCACTTACCGGTTAGCAGGAAATAGCTTATGTCCTATGGCGGATAAAATTGCTCCGCATACTACAATAAACGTACCAATATAGCTAATGGTATTTAATTTCAGTGCGGAGAAATTCGTCGGGGAAATATAGTGCGCCATATGAGCAAATAGAATAGTAAACAAGGGAACCAACGTAATTACCACGCTGACTTTGGATACTTCCCAGCGGTTTAGGGCTTCCGCGTAAGCGCCGTAACCGAATAGAGTGTTTAAGCAGCAATAAATGAAGCAGCCTAGCGCCAGTGGGGTTAATCCCTGAACTTGTGAAAATTCGGCGAAGGGCGTAAAGACGATGGCGCAGCCGAAATAAATCATTAATAAAATTTGTTGGGCGCTGAATTTTCGTAACATTAATTTTTGCGCCATACCGTAGGCCACCCATACCAGCGCAGCACTCACGCTGATAAGCACGCCGGTAGTGTAGGTGTTTAATCCGTTGAAAACCTCTAATTTATCGTTGAAAAAGAGTCCCAAACCGATAAGCAATAAGACCAAGCCGATTTTTTGATGCAAGCCTAATTTTTCCTTAAAAATCACTACGCCGCAAATGAGCATGCCGAAGGAGGATAAATGAATAAAAATTTGTGCAACGGAGGGTTCAATATAATTTAATGAACTGTTAAATAAGAAGAAATTGCCAGCCAAGCCAAGTATGCCAATGATTGCCAGTAACCAGAAATAACCCAGTTTGGATAAATCGGGCAGCGTTTTTTTATAGCCGAGTAATAACAAAAGGGCGCAACCGGCAACAACGAAACGATACCATACGATGGTTTGCACGTTCATTGCCGTAACCACCTGTTTCAGCGCGATGGGTAAAGAGCCCCACGCCATCGCGGTAATGAGTGCAAAAAGAAAACCAAGTAGTGGTTGTTGTTTCATTTATCTTCCTTACATTTGTAGCGAGCTTAAAAGTGCGGTCATTTTTACCAATGTTTTTCGGCCTGTCAAAGAGAAACTTAACAATTTTTACGATGAAAAATCGCGGGAAGTTTGTGTCCCAACACGGAGAGCAATGAACCTGAAACGACGGCAATCGCACCAAGGTAGCTGATCCAATTGAGTTCCTGATCAACGAATAATTGTGGATAAACGGCAATTAAAATTTCTGTGAAAATAATCGTGAAAATCGGAATCTGCGTCATGATGGCGCTGACTTTTGAAACATCCCAGCGATTTAGCGCTTCGCCGTAAGTGCCGTAAGCAATAATGGTATTAAGGCAACAAAAAATCAAGCAGCCCAGCTGAAAGGAATTTAACGCGCTCACCTGCTGAATATTGGCAAAGGGCGTAAAAATGATCGTGCAGCCGACATAAATTATGAGCAAAATTTGTTGCGAACTGAAACGGCTCAACATCAGCTTTTGCGCCATGCCATAGGCAACCCAGCAGGAGCTGGCGCATAGGGCAATAACAACGCCTTTAAAATAATCATTGAGCTGTAAGAAATCACTAAAGCGTTGGTTGAAAAATAAGACCAAGCCGAGAATTAAAATAACCAAACCGATTTTTTGATGGAGCCCGATGTGTTCTTTAAACACAAACACACCGACAAATAGCATGATAAACGAGGATAACGGACTGAGCACTTGGCTGCTGGTCGGTGGAATATAGTTCAGCGCCAGATTAAATAAGAAGAAATTTGCCGATAGCCCAAGAATGCCCAGCATAATCAAAAGGAGATAACGCTGACGAAGTGCGGTGGGTTTTGGCAGCGTTTTACGTAATCCCAATAAAATAAATAAACCGATCGCCGATGTGATAAAGCGATACCACACAATGGTTTGGGCATCCATGACTGCGACGATCTGTTGCAAGGCGATAGGCAACGCACCCCACATACAGACGGCGGTTAACGCGAGTAAAAAACCGGCTAAAGGTTGTTGTTGCATGATTCCACCTAAATTTCACCTATAAAAAAGCCCTGCATGAAAGCAGGGCATTTTATTCTGTTTTGGTAAAATTACTCAGTAACGATACTTACGTATTTACGGCTTTTTTCGCCTTTTACTTCAAATTTTACTTTACCATCGGCTGTCGCGAATAAGGTGTGGTCACGTCCCATTCCAACGTTGTTGCCCGCGTGGAACTTAGTACCACGTTGGCGAACGATGATACTACCTGCTAATACAGACTCACCACCGAAACGTTTAACACCAAGACGTTTAGCTTCAGAATCACGACCGTTACGAGTTGAACCACCAGCTTTTTTAGTTGCCATCTACTTGATCTCCTCTGAAATTATGCTTGAATCCCAGTGATTTTCACTTCTGTGAACCACTGACGATGACCTTGTTGTTTACGGCTGTGTTTGCGACGACGGAACTTAACGATTTTAATTTTCTCGCCACGACCTTGTGCAACTACTTCAGCCACTACTTTCGCGCCGGCAACGACCGGTGCACCGATTTTAACATCTTCACCATTAGCAACCATCAACACCGAATCAAACTCAACTGTTGCGCCGGCTGCAAGTTCAAGTTTTTCCAAACGAACCACTTGACCTTCGCTTACTCGGTGTTGTTTACCGCCACTTTGGAAAACTGCGTACATAAATACTCCGCTATAATTGTGCTCTAATGTTGTTTCATTTCGCACATAAAATTCATATAAATAGGGCGTGAATTCTACGGAAAAATTTAGGGGATAGCAAGAATTTATTTACGAGAAAATAAAAAATTTCGCAATTTCGGCAGTTTGATTTCAGAAAGCCTGAAAAATCAGGTAAAATCCACCGCACTTTAGTTTTTAGTTTCCTCCGAACCTGATTTAATCAGTTTTAATCAGTCGAATTAACAGAATGAATACAACAAATTTAATGGATATGAAGGCAATCCAGGCGTTAAGCCACGGGGATATGCAAAAAGTAAACGAATCAATTTTAGCCCAACTGAACTCCGATGTGGCGTTAATTAATCAGTTGGGTTTCTACATTGTGCAAGGTGGCGGCAAGCGTATTCGTCCGCTTATCGCTGTGTTGGCGGCTCGTGCATTGGGTTTCGATGGGCAGCAAGCCATCACCTGTGCGACTTTTGTCGAGTTTATTCATACCGCGTCTTTATTACACGACGATGTCGTCGATGAATCGGATATGCGTCGCGGGCGTGCCACGGCGAATGCGGAATTCGGTAATGCGGCAAGCGTGTTGGTGGGTGATTTCATTTATACCCGCGCGTTCCAATTGGTTGCGCAGCTGGAGTCTTTGAAAATTTTACGCATTATGGCGGATGCCACTAATGTGTTGGCGGAAGGAGAAGTGCAACAATTAATGAACGTAAATGATCCGCAAACCAGCGAAGAAAATTATATGCGGGTGATTTACAGTAAAACCGCTCGTTTATTTGAGGTGGCGGCGCAGGCAGCGGCAATTATTGCCGGCGCGGATGACACGCAGGAAAAAGCATTACAGAATTACGGTCGTTATCTCGGCACCGCATTTCAATTGGTGGATGACGTTCTGGATTACAGCGCCAACGCAAACGCCTTAGGGAAAAATGTTGGTGATGATTTAGCCGAAGGAAAACCAACCCTTCCTTTGTTACACGCCATGCACCACGGCAATGCGCAGCAAGCCGCCTTAATCCGCAAAGCCATTGAGCAAGGAGGAAGACGTGATGCCATTGATGACGTATTAGCCATTATGGCGGAACACAACTCTTTAGATTACGCCATGAACCGCGCCAAACAAGAAGCGCAAAAAGCCGTTGATGCCATTCAATGTTTGCCGGAAAGCGAATATAAACTGGCGTTGATTTCCTTGGCATATTTATCCGTAGATAGAACCTATTAGGATGACAGAACAACATAACCCCAAAAGTGCGGTTAATTTTCAAAACAAAATTCGCAAGCAAAAACCGCGCAAAGATCCCAATGCCCCTTTTATTCGTGAAAAGCTGGAATTACCTGATGGGCATAATAAACTGCTGTTGCATTCCTGCTGTGCGCCTTGCTCGGGCGAGGTGATGGAAGCGATTTTGGCGTCCGGTATCGAATTTACCATTTATTTTTACAATCCGAATATCCACCCGTTAAAAGAATATTTAATTCGTAAAGAAGAGAATATTCGTTTTGCGCAGAAATTCGGCATTCCGTTTATTGACGCGGATTATGATCGTCAGGAATGGTTTGATCGCGCCAAAGGCATGGAATGGGAGCCGGAGCGCGGCATTCGTTGCACCATGTGTTTTGATATGCGCTTTGAAAAAGCCGCCGAATATGCGCATGAACATGGTTTTCCGGTTTTTACCAGCTGCCTTGGTATTTCCCGCTGGAAAGATATGGATCAAATTAACGGCTGCGGGCATCGCGCAGCGGAAAAATATGATGACGTGATTTATTGGGATTACAACTGGCGCAAAGAAGGCGGCTCGCAACGCATGATCGAAATCAGCAAACGCGAGCGTTTTTATCAGCAGGAATATTGCGGTTGCGTCTATTCTTTACGCGACAGCAATAAATGGCGTGAACAAACCGGTCGCCAAAAAATCGAAATCGGCAAGCTTTACTATTCGCCGAATCAATAGGACTAAATAATGGAGCAAGGTTACTGAAAATACCGTGCTACGTAATTGGGGTCTAACTAGTGTGCATTTTCTAGTCTTACTAACTGCAAATCCCGAATTAATTTTCGGGATTTGTGATCTGTCTCAATTATTCTTTAACTTTTTTTGAATATAATCCGCTCGCCAATTTTATTATGGAGATTAATTATATGAAAAAATTATTATTTGTTGGGCTTGTTAGTTTTCTATTAACCGGATGCACTATTCATAAAGAACTGGTTGCCACTGGTGGTAGTAAGGCAGATGGTACTATCGAGTTATCTTATACTTATGGCGGAATGCAGGTACCAGTAATTAATGAAGAACAAGGATTGCAATTAGCAAAAAAACGTTGTGAGTCTTGGGGATATAAAAACGCAGAGAAATTCGGCGGACATAAACAAGTTTGTTCTATGTATGGTGGTCTCGGATGTACCGAGTTTACAGTTACAATTCAGTATCAGTGTTTAGATAAATAATCTTGAATTTCATTGATATCCTATATAGTGCTTTTTTAAAACCTAAAGGCTACTAGTTAAGTAAAATGAAACGATAAATGACCGCACTTTGAGCTTCAGAGTGCGGTTCTTTATTGGAATGATTAGTTTATATCGTATATAACTTAAACATTGAGCATGTAAATTAAAAGATTTTATATTGGCAATAATCGAATATTTAGATTTATCAACGGCAGATTATAATCCCAAGGCGTAACGCAAGGCTTGTTTTTTCAACAACGGGGTTTTATCTGCCGCTACTAATGCGATATTTCGTAGCATTTTCAATGGCAAAATCTTTTCCTTAAACGCCTTATAAAACAGATCCATGCCCGATTGCATGAGTAAATTATCGGTTTTTCGTTTTTGTTGATAACGCTACAACACCCGATCATCGGCAATATTTTCCTACTGCCGAAGTACAGAGCGTATGATCTCAATTAAGACTTTCACATCTTTAAAACCGAAGGCGAGGCCGCACCAATCACGCCTCCGCTGACAACAATAATATCTTTTAAAATTCCCGTCACTTTTTCATTTCTCTGACGATATTGAGTGGTATTTATTTTATCTTCCAATAGGTAAAATTCTGAAGAAAATCTGCTTTTTAACTAGCCAGAAAAAGTGCAAGTCTGTAGAATAGCCAGTCAATTTTTATGAACCATTAGAGTAAATTTTAGCCAATATGACGCAAAAACTACATATTAAAACCTGGGGCTGCCAGATGAATGAATACGATTCATCAAAAATGGCGGATTTATTACACAGTACGCATGGTTTGGAACTCACCGAAGTGCCGGAAGAAGCGGATGTTTTGCTATTGAATACCTGTTCCATTCGCGAAAAAGCACAGGAAAAAGTGTTCCATCAATTAGGTCGCTGGAAAGAATTAAAAAAGAGCAATCCGAATTTATTGATTGGCGTGGGCGGTTGTGTAGCATCGCAGGAAGGTGAACATATTCGCACCCGTGCCCCTTATGTGGATATTATTTTCGGGCCGCAAACCCTGCACCGTTTACCGGAAATGATTAACCAAATTCGCGGTGGCAAAAGTGCTGTGGTGGATATTAGTTTCCCGGAAATCGAAAAATTCGACCGGTTGCCGGAACCGCGCGCAGAAGGCCCGACTGCCTTTGTTTCTATCATGGAAGGCTGTAATAAATACTGTACTTACTGCGTGGTGCCTTATACCCGTGGCGAGGAAGTTAGCCGTCCGGTGGATGATATTTTATTTGAAATTGCCCAGTTGGCGGAGCAAGGCGTGCGCGAAGTGAATTTGCTCGGCCAGAACGTGAACGCCTATCGTGGTCCGACATTTGATGGCGATATTTGCACCTTCGCCGAATTGTTGCGTTTGGTAGCGGCCATTGACGGTATCGATCGTTTGCGTTTTACCACCAGCCATCCTATTGAATTCACCGATGATATTATCGATGTGTATCGTGATACGCCAGAATTGGTGAGTTTCCTGCATTTGCCGGTGCAATCCGGTTCCGATCATGTGTTGAACATGATGAAACGCGGACATACAGCGATTGAATATAAGTCTATTATTCGTAAGCTCAAAGCGGTGCGCCCGCATATTCAAGTCAGTTCTGACTTTATCGTGGGCTTCCCGGGCGAAACCAACGAAGATTTCGAGCAAACCATGAATTTGATTGCGCAAGTGAATTTCGATATGAGCTTCAGCTTCATTTATTCCGCACGTCCCGGCACGCCGGCGGCGGATTATCCTGACGATGTCAGCGAAGAAGAGAAAAAACAACGCCTTTATTTGTTGCAACAACGCATTAATAACCAAGCGGCGCAGTTCAGCCGCGCCATGTTGGGATCCGAGCAACGCGTGTTGGTGGAAGGTCCGTCGAAAAAAGACATTATGGAATTGACGGGACGTACGGAAACCAACCGCATCGTGAATTTCCAAGGCACACCGGATATGATCGGCAAGTTCGTAGATATTAAAATCACTGACGTGTTTACCAACTCCCTACGTGGTGAAGTGGTGCGCACCGAAGATCAAATGGGCTTGCGTGTGTTGCAATCGCCGCAAATGGTGATTAACCGCACCCGTAAGGAAGATGAACTTGGCGTAGGGCGCTATGTTGGTTAAGTCGCTTTCATCAGAAGCAAAAAACCTCGCTATTTTCGCGAGGTTTTTTATTACGCCTATTTTTGCTTTTCGACAAAAACCAAATATTCTTCCAGCACGTCAATCGCTTCCAAACAACGGGCACGGCGCTGTTCTAATTGCTCCAGCATTTGTTTATTAACAAGTCGACCTTCACGCTGTGCTTTTTCCAACGTATCCTGTTCAACCTGAATTTTTTCATTGAACGATGCCAGATAGTCATAATATTTCGCTAACCGTTCACGGGGCGGCAAACTGTGTACGGGATGACGGCGTTTACCGGCGGGTTTAGGTTCTTCCTTGGTTTTGCGCGGAAAGGGTTGGTCGTTTTGCTGTTGTCGGGTTAAGGCATCGGAAAGTGCGGTGCATTGCGCCGACAGTTTTTGCGTGTAAAACTGCAACGCTTCAAGATTGCTGGGATCCGCCTGCTCAAGACGCGCAAAGGTTTGTTCGATTTGCTGAAAATAAAATGCTACTTTTTGCCGGTTTTCCGTAAATAAATTTGCCGAAAATTTGGCATACACCGTTCCTTCCTTTTGCGCGTCATAACGCGCGAAGAAATGCTGAAGGCTTTGTTTAAGGCGTTGGATGGAAATACTGTTCATAGGCATGTTAATGGTAAAGGTGTGGTCGAAAATTTAACTGTTTTTCCCACCGCACTTTTTAGCTTACAGATACACCGCGGCAATCCAGCCGAAGATAATTAACGGAATGTTGTAGTGAATAAAGGTCGGCACCACGGAATCCCAAATGTGGTCGTGTTTGCCGTCCATATTCAAACCGGAAGTCGGCCCCAACGTCGAGTCGGATGCCGGTGAACCTGAATCGCCCAGCGCAGCCGCTACGCCGACAATAGACACGGTGGCAAGCGGCGAGAAGCCGAAAGATAAACACAACGGCACATAAATGGAAGTAATAATCGGTACGGTAGAGAAAGAAGAACCGATACCCATGGTGATGAGCAAACCCACGAGCAACATCAGGAATGCGGCGGCGCCTTTGCTTTGAATCACACTGGTGCTTAACACGTCTATTAGCTCTTTCACGCCGGTTGTGGTGTTAATGACGTTGGCGAAACCGGAGGCGGCGATCATCACAAAGCCGATCATCGCCATTAAACGCAAGCCTTGTTGGAAAATATCGTTGCTTTCTTTGAGTTTAAAAATGCCAAATACGGCGAAGATAATTAAACCGACCAAGCCGCCGATGATGGTGGAACTGGTGACTAATTGCACTGTGAAGGTGGCGACGATGGCGATTAAACTTGCCACAATTTGTTTCGGTTTGATGTTGGCAATGTGTTGTTCAATGTCTTGGGTTGTCGGCTCGGTGCTCATCACCACGTATTCGCGCGGTTTGCGATAAGTGATAAACACGGCGGTTAACAACCCCAAAACCATGCCGATCACGGGAATGGTCATTGCCAGTGACACTTCGCCCACGCTGGTTTGTAAGCCTAATGAATTGCCTACGGTGTTGATATTTTTCACCAGAATGCTTTCGATAAAGATTTTTCCGAAACCCACCGGCAATAACATATAGGTGGCGGTTAAACCGAAGGTTAGCACACAAGCCACCGCACGGCGGTCAATTTTCAATTTGTTGAAAATGGCGAGCATCGGCGGAATGACGATAGGAATAAAGGCAATGTGTACCGGCAGCAGGTTTTGGGAAGAAATAGCGAACAGCGTTAGGATACCGAGCATGGCATATTTGAACATGGCAAGGCTGTTTGCGGTTGGCACTTTATTCATGCGGGTGATGATTTTGTAGGCAAGTAAATCGGTAATGCCGGATTTGGAGATGGCAATAGCAAAAGCGCCGAGCATCGCATAGTTCATAGCAACTTCCGCACCGCCGCCAAGTCCGCCGGTAAAGGCTTCGATGGTTTTAGTCAAGCCTAAATCACCGACTAAACCGGCAGTTAAGGCGGAAATCACCAATGCGATGACCACGTTAATGCGGAGCAAACTAAGTGCCAGCAATACGATGATCGAAATGACAACAGGGTTGGTTAACATTTGTTTATCCTTATGAGTTAAGTTGTTGATAATTTACTAGAAAAATAAAATTTGTCTAATGAAATCACGATTTTGGGTTTTCGGTTCATTGGGCTGAAAAGAAAACCCCTCGAAAGTTAACTTCCGAGGGGTTGTGATAAACCATGAATTATTCGCACCTTGCTCGGAAGTGATCTTCCAAGCACACCACATACCTGAAAGATTATTCAGTTACATGATGGTGATGATGGTTGCGAATAACGTTCATTTTGTTTCTCCTGTGTGAGTTGCTTTTTAAACTACTGGAAAAGTTTTTTCATCGCAAGTGGTTTTTTAAAAAATGTGAAAGTGCGGTCTAAATTTTCGATGTTCTTAATCATTCGCTACAAGATGCGGAAACCCACCCAATTGCTTCAAATGATTCACCATATAACAAAACAATTCGGCAGTGCGTTCCGTGTCATATAACGCTGAATGTGCCTGCTGGCTGTCAAAAGGGATTTTTGCTGCTTGGCAGGCTTTCACCAACACGGTTTGCCCGAACATAAAACCGCTCAAGGTTGCCGTGTCAAAGGTGGAAAAGGGGTGGAATGGGTTGCGTTTAGCATTCATACGTTGTGCCGCCGCCATGAGAAACCCCTGATCGAACGCCGCATTATGCGCCACGATAATGGATCGCTGGCAATCCGCATCTTTTTGCGCTTTACGTACCATCTTGAACATTTCGCTGATGGCGATATTTTCGCTCACCGCACCACGCAACGGGTTATCAATATCAATGCCGTTAAATTTAAGGGATTCGGGATCGATATTCGCCCCTTCAAAAGCTTGAATGTGAAAATGGCATTTTTGATCCGGCAGCAAATTGCCGTTTTCATCCATTTTGAGGGTAATTGCTGCCAACTCCAACAACGCATCGGTTTTGGCGTTTAACCCGGCGGTTTCCACGTCGATTACCACCGGCAAATAACCTCGGAATCGATGTTTTAATATATTGTAATTAATGGTTTCTTGGGTTTCTGACATAGTTCATCCTAAAAATAAAACGTGGATAATCGTTCATAATCCACGTTAAAAAACGTTTGAATTTTCTACCGCACTTTTGGTGCGAACTAGTTGCCTAATCCGGCTTGTGCGTTTTTGTTTTCGATAAATTCGATTTTATAACCGTCCGGATCTTCCACAAAGGCAATCACTGTTTTGCCGCCTTTTACCGGGCCGGGCTCACGGGTGACATTGCCACCGGCTTTGCGCACCGCTTCGCAGGTGGCGTAAATATCGTCCGTGCCGATGGCGATATGCCCGTAAGCGGTGCCGAGTTCGTATTTATCCACGCCCCAGTTGTAAGTCAGTTCCAACACGGAGGTTTTGTCTTCATCGTCGTAACCTAAAAATGCCAGAGAATATTTGTATTCGGGATTTTCGCCGGTGCGCAATAAACGCATACCCAACACATC
Source organism: Aggregatibacter actinomycetemcomitans (assembly GCF_023518055.1). Taxonomy (NCBI): domain Bacteria; kingdom Pseudomonadati; phylum Pseudomonadota; class Gammaproteobacteria; order Pasteurellales; family Pasteurellaceae; genus Aggregatibacter; species Aggregatibacter actinomycetemcomitans. Next base: position 2,017,368 of record NZ_CP085096.1, on the reverse strand, counting down.
TTGATAAAATCGAATGGAACGTTGTAAATCGCCGACGCGTAACATGGTGTGTAAAATTCGCATGGTATTCTCCCTCACATAACTAAAAACTGCGCCAATTATGCCACAGAATGAGGGCATTTGTTTGGAGAAAATAAAAAGGACTAAGCAGCTTAGGCTTAATCCTTTTTGAATATGACGCATCATAGAAACACGGTGAAAACCCACCGCACTTTTATGGCTTAGAAGGTGTAATTGACATTTAAGCGAACATCGCGACCCGGTTCGGGTAGGGTGGAAACACCTGCACGTTGGCTGTGGCTGCGATAATATTTATTAAACGCATTATTTAACGCCAAGTTAACGTTGATGTTTTCAACCGGTTTCCATGTGACGTAGAAATCGTTCACACCATAGCCAGGGCGTTTAGTGGTGGTTGAACCGCCACCACGGTTATTCGTGCTGGTATCATAACTCGTATGCTGTACGAAACGTCCTCTCCAGCCAATTTCCACATCAGGTTGTTCAAAGCGGTAAGATACGCCGGTGGTCCAAGTACGACCAATTGGAATGGCAGTAACCGTACTGTCGACGGTTCTGCCATCTAATTCAGGCTTGCTATAGGCTACACCAGCACGTAAAGTTAAACCTTCATATTTATATGCCGCACCTAATTCGTAACCGCTATTTCTCAACTTACCTGCATTTTGAATTTCAAAATAACCCGGTCTAATTTGAGTGAACGCGTGAGTATCCTGAATCGTTTGCCAGAAATAGCTACCGTTTAATGAAAGGCTATCGGCTAATTTATAGTTGAAGCCGACTTCCGTATTGCGTGACTTTTCAGGTTTAATATTGCCGGCAATGGAATAGACTGCGGGGTTTCCTCTGGTAGTTCCTGACGACAATAGAATTTCCCGGAAACGAGGACTACGGGTTGCGTAGTTTAAGCTGGCACTAAAACTTAAATCCTTCGTTACTTCATAGATTAAACCAAAACTTGGGTTTAAATTACCTTTGTTTGATTTTCTGCCATCCATAGCTCGGAATGAGAAGTGATCGTAACGTAAACCTGTGGTTAAGGTGAATGCACCGAGACCCCAGATACCTTCTGCATAAACGCCCACATCACGTTTCTTTTGATTTCTTATTTGTACCCCGTTTTGTACCGTGAGAGAATTTGGTCTGCCTTCTTGATCACGGTAATTGACACCATATTTGATTAAGTGAGACTCACCGATTTGAGAATCTAAGTTAAGGTTTGCACCATTGGCAACCAAATGGATTTTGGAACGTTCGGTAGGTTCTTCTCGGCTAATAACTGTACGCCAAACATTGGCTTTTGCGGTACTGATAAAGCCAATGTTTTTGCCGGTCCACTCAATCTTGCCGGTATCATTAGTGGTGACGCGATAGCGTGGAGCATTAACTGATTCTCTTCCGTCCTGAGCAAAGTCAAACTCCTCACGTAATGCGCGGACACCATAATGGCGTTCTTGGCGGCGGCTTAATTCAATACGATGATCTTCGTTTAGATCTACACCGATTTTAGCCAATAAACCACGCTGACCCAGTGCACTATTTTTGATCTTATAGCCATTACCCGCTTTGTAATCACGTTCTTTTACCCAGTTACCGGAAATTAAAGCATCGAATGCACCGACTTTGGAATAAATGGTGGCGCCTTTGCTCCAACCGCTATTCGAACTTACGCCGGCATTAACTTTAAAACCAAAGTCTTGTTCCTCTTTCAGCAAATCTTTTGCGCTGACAGTTTCCGCCACAATTGTACCACTGGTGGCGCCAATGCCTGCGCTGGCGGAGCCTGTACCTTTTTGTACACTAACTTTTTTAAACAAAGACGGATCAAAAACGAAGCGACCTTGATGGTGGAACAGTTGAGCATCAGTGTAGGCATCATCGATTTTAACATCCACCTGATCCTGTCCCATACCACGAATGGTAAACCATTGAGAGGTTCCGCGCCCTCCCCCGAAGTTAAGTGCGGGCTCTTCCTTGAGTAAACCTTTTAACTCGGTTTCAGTACTGCGATTAACTGATTCTGTAGTAATTACATTGGTTTTGCTTTTGGCACCGGTATTTTCGGACACCACATTGATGATATCTAATTCCTCAGCCTGAACTGCGGTGGCAACTAATATTGCCAGAGGAAGCAATGAAAAATGTTTACGCATAAATGCTCCTGTAAGGGTTAATAAAAGTATGAAATTTATCGCGGGGCAATTTAGCTTATTTGGATTCTGTTTGCAAATGATAATTGTTGCTAATTTTAACGTCGTTTGTTAACCGACTGTTATTAAAGCGGAAAAACAACGTGAACTTTTGGTCAAAAAGTTCCCTAACTAACTGGTCTGATGTGATTTTGATAGTATGCTATGAACTATTTTTAAAGATTATTTTATTTTATTTCAAATGGTTATGCTCTTTATTTTTTTATTCAATATGAAGTGATGGATTTTTTAGTTAGAAAAATATTTGGTATTTTAAAAAAGCGTAGACGGAAATGACTTTTCCGGTCCTAATTTTCATTTCTACGCAATATTAAAAATTACATGTAAATCAAGGAGATTTAAGATGTTTTCATTTCTTAAGGCCTCTCCGCCGGCACCTCGAATTGAGTCTTCCCGAGTTGATGCGGAGTATAAGAAATTACGTTGGCAGGTATTTGCCGGTGTATTTATAGGCTATGCGGCGTATTATTTGATCCGCAAAAACTTTTCCCTCGCTATCCCTTACCTAATTGATGAATATGGTTTTACTAAAGCGGATTTAGGCACTGTGGGTGTTGCGTTGTCCCTCGCTTATGGTTTTAGTAAGTTCATTATGGGGAATGTTTCCGACCGTAGTAATCCTAAGTATTTTATCACTATAGGTTTGCTGGGTTCGGCAATCGTGAGTTTAATTTTCGGCTTAGTGCCCGGCGTGTTGGCTTCCATTCCGATCATGATCGTGCTAGCCGCTTTTAACGGCTGGTTCCAAGGAATGGGTTACCCACCGGGTGCAAAAACCATGACCAACTGGTTCTCCGTATCCGAACGGGGTGTGTGGTGGAGCTGGTGGAATGTGTCCCATAACTTGGGCGGCGGTTTAATCGGCCCGTTAGCCATTTTAGGTTTGGCGATTTTTGGTACATGGCAATCACTTTTCTATTTACCGGCATTAATTGCTATCGTGTTAGCGTTTATTATGTTTTGGTTAATGCGCGATACACCGGAATCACAAGGTTTACCGCCGGTGGATGAGTGGAAGGGCGAAAAAGTCGTACAGCAGGTTGAATCAGCCCATACCCTTTCTTCAAAAGATATTTTTATGAAATATATCTTAAATAACAAGTTCTTATGGGCAATTGCTATTGCCAATGTGTTTGTATATTTCATTCGTTACGGCATTATCGACTGGGCACCGACCTACTTAAAAGAAGTGAAACATTTTTCCGTAGATAAACAAAGCTGGGCATATTTCCTGTATGAGTATGCAGGGATTTTCGGCATGCTGACCAGTGGTTATTTGAGCGATAAAGTGTTCAAAGGTCACCGCGCCCCGCCAATGCTATTGTTCCTGACAGGTGTGCTTGTTGCGATTTTTGTTTATTGGAAAAATCCGGCGGGTAATCCGTTAGTCGATAATATCTGTTTGGTCGCAATTGGTTTCCTGATTTACGGACCGGTGATGATGATCGGCTTACAGGCAGCAGATTTGGTACCTCGTGTGGCGACCGGTACAGCAACAGGCTTAACCGGTTTATTTGGTTACTTGTTGGGATCTGCCAGTGCCGGTTATGTGATGGGTAAACTGGTGGATGTATTCGGTTGGGACGGCGGATTTTATGCGCTCATCCTTTCTTGTTTCCTCGGTTTTGCTTTTATTTCCGTCACTTTATTCCATAAACCGAATACCAAGAAATAATCTTTATTCTTAAATAATACTAAAGTGCGGTTGAAATTCGCGGCGAAAATCCACCGCACTTTTTCTTTCATTTTTCTGTTGAAGTTGGCAGAATAGCCTCGATTTTTTACGCATAATTATAAATTATCAAGGAAAGCAAAAAATGATAAATCAATCTTCTCTGTTTAATTTATCTTGGCCACGTTATTTAAATTTATTGTTTTTAATCTTAAGTGCAGGATTTTTAGCCAGCGGTATCGTGACATTAATTGCCGCTAATTTAGATTATTTTTCCGATTTAGCCAAAATTTACGGCTTGCAACTGATTTTGGTCGCTTCGGTTTTATTAGGGAGTTATTTCTTTTTGCGTGAAAGCCAAAAAGTCGCAAAAGAGAAATTAAAACTGCTTTCCGCTACTTTTTTCTTTCTTACTGCCGTGCTTATAGGCGCGGTGTTTGCCCTAGTAGGGCAGACGTATCAAACGGGCGCGAATGCGTGGGAATTATTTGCACTGTGGTCGCTGTGCCAACTGCCGTTGTTATTGTTGCTGCCGAATATTGCTTCCGCTTTATTACTTATCGCCACGACCAATCTCACCTTGTATTTGTATTATGATGCTTGGTTTGATCATGGTGTGGTGAATTATGTTGTCCTGTTAAATTTTATTTTCTTGTTGTTAAGTGAAATTTTTATTCGCCAATTACACGATCAAAACTGGCGCATTCTGCCTAAAATTCTTACCTTTTTAGTGTTAAGTCATTTATTCGGCGTCCGTGTTATTACCGATAATTTACCTAACGATATTTACTCCGGTGTGTATTTTTTTCTTGTGTTTTTACAAGTGGTGATTCCATCGGGGATCGTGATTTATGTGTATAAAAAATACCGATTTGATTTTGTTAATTTAATTACTGTAACTATCTGTTCTATCGTTGCTTTTGGTATTTTCCTATTTTCCAATGTAAATTCCGGTGATTTTGCCGTATTGGCAGGCCTGTTGCTTTTTATTATTACGATCTTTGCCATTATGTTGTTGCATGGTTGGTATAAGCAGCATTATCCGCACCTTAAGAACATTTCTTGGGCACTGTCCATTTTATTAATTTTTGCCATTTTTATCGGTATTGTGACTGCATTAATTTGGCTTTTTTTAACGTTAAATGTGTCTGAACCGAAAACCGGTTTGCTGATTTTAAACGTTATTGTGTTGTTTATTGCGCTGGGGTTGCATTTTGGCAATCCCCACGCGGAAAGTCATATGTCGATTATCATCGGGATTTTCTTCTTTATGGGCTACAATCTGCTTGCCGGTTATTTCCTTGCCGATGTATTTGATTCTTACGGTGAGGGCGCCTTAACCTGTGATGTACCGTTATTGTTTACTGCGATAATTTCTATGCTTTATTTTTTACGCAAAGAGAACTGGCTGAGAACTCTAACTCTCGTGATTGTTTTGGGCGTGTGGCATATTTATTTAACCGATTGTTCCACAGGTGATCTTAGCCATGCCAATCGCATCGAATACAGTTATGTGCCTTTGTATTTTGTCACGATGTTGGGTTGCATTATTGCTTTCTTTGTGCAAAATATATACGGAGAAAACAGTAAAGTCAGAGTGCGGATCACGCCTGTTGCTTGGGCGTTTTTACTGTTCAGCATAGGCGGCTGGGCGTTTTCCACTGATAATTTCTTGTCTTTGTTTGTAGTCTACGTTCCCGGCACTGTGGATGCGCTACCGGAAATTGATACTTTCAGCGGCTTCTTTACGATGATCACCGCCGGGTTTTATTCTCGCGCTGTGCTCGGATTAGGTTGGACAATTCCTTTCTTAGTTTGTTTTACGCCGTTGGTCACGTATTTCGCCATCAGCCGTTTTTTCAGTTTAAAAACCGATGAAAAAATGTGCATTGCCGCGATCCTGGCACTATTTACTTTCCTCTTTGTCGGTCAGCCTTCCGTATTATTTTTCGTTACGTTGTTGCTGATTGCCTACTTTGTGCAAAGCCGCACGTTGTTTTTTATCGGTGTTTTATCTTTAGTCGGTAACTTGGCAATTTACTATTATTTGTTATTTATTCCACTGCTTTACAAGGCATTTTTACTGCTGTTCTTTGCTTTGCTATTCTCTGCGGTTGCTATTTATTTACACAGAAAACATCAACCGCAAACACAAAGCGCGGTTAGTTTTTACAACGTTTCTAAAGTGAAACCGATGGTTGCGCTCTGTACGGTGTTGCTTATTCTGATTCCGTTAAATTATAAAGTGTGGCAGTTTGAAAATGTGTTGATGACAGGTAAGCCGGTGGTGTTAAAAATTGCGCCCGTTGATCCGCGTTCCATCATACAAGGGGATTATATGTCTCTCAGTTATGCTATTTTGACGGATATTCGTGCACAATTAAATACTTCCGTAAATGATCAAGAAGCTGCCATTAGTGGACGAAAAACACGCCCCAAACGGGTTTACGCGTTAGTACACCAGGACGAACAGGGTGTCGCCACATTATGTCGTGTAGAGAATCGCATTCCGACGGATTTCTACGATTGTGTGCCTGATATGTATTTGCCGGTCAATAATGTCGGTTGGTTCCCGCAACTGCCAAGTCAGGAATATTTCTTTGCGGAAGGCAAAGGACAACATTATGCGCAGGCGGAATATGCCGAATATCGCTTTAAAGACGGCATCTTATTGCTTGCCCGTTTGCTGGATAAAGATTTGAAAGGCTTGTAGAAAAGGCGTTCAACAAAAAGTGCGGTGGATTTTTAAAATGTTTTTTAAATCCACCGCACTTTTCTCTTGGAAGAACGCATTATTTGATGGCGATCATCGAACCGAAATTAAAGCACTGGAACCACAGTTCCACATGGGAAAATCCCACATTTTTTAACCGCACTTTATGGGTTTCAATACTGTCCGTACGCATAACCTTTTCCAAGGCAGTGCGTTTCTGGCTCACTTCTAATTCACTGTAGCTGTTGGCACGTTTGAATTGGTGGTGCAGGTCGATCAGCAATTCGTCAATTTTCCCATCTTCAAAACGGAATTTTTCCGATAGCACCAACACGCCATTGGGATTTAATCCTTGATAAATTTTCTCCAGTAACGCAATGCGATCCTGCGGCAGTAAAAATTGCAGGGTGAAATTTAAAATCACCATGGATGCGTTTTTGATCCCAATATGACGAATGTCATCACATAAAATTTCCACCGGGATGTTGCTGTGATAGGCGGCGATATGCTGACGACAGCGTTCCACCATCGGTTGGGAATTATCCACACCGATGATTTTCACATTTTTGCATTGAATATGACGACGGGCGGATAAGGTTGCTGCGCCACGGGAGCAGCCCAGATCGTAAACGTTACTGTCGGCACTGACAAAGCGTTCGGCAATCATACCGATAGCGGTGATGATGTTGGAGTAGCCCGGCACGGAGCGTTGGATCATGTCGGGGAAAACTTCCGCAACACTTTCATCGAAAGTAAAATCACCCAATTTTTCAATAGGGACGGAGAAAATGGTGTCTTTGTTCATGAGAGTAAATAAAAAATTACATGATTTAAAAATAACTATTTTATGGTGTTCTAGATATAGAATGTATAGATTTAGATATTATGATTTTCTTTAAACAAGCATTTCATCGCCTTTTCTTCTTGCATAATACGGATAGCTAAGATGATCATGTATAAAGGTAATATAAACATGGCAGTTAGTTTAGCTTGGCATAGTAAGCTTAAACCAATTAATTCGGGAATGATATTCAGAAAATAATTAGGATGTCTAAAATATTTGAATATAAATGAAGTATTTATCTTATGATTAGGCAAGATGTAAACTTTTACAGTCCAAATTTCTTTTAGTTGATAGATTACGTAAAACAGCATTATAAGAGAGAAAATCAAGATTATTAATCCAATCTGAGATTCTTTATTAAAAATAACTTGATTGTAATTGGCTTCAGTAATACATGAAAGATAGAATAAAATATGTACTACTGATAAGGCAATTGAATTTTTCTTTCCATATTGTATGGCGCCTTTTTTTAGTAAATTTTTTTCATTTCTGATTGAAATAGATAAAGTATAAAATCGTAATAATAGAGCTAACGCAAAGAAAATATTAATAAGTAGCATAAAGGCTATCCTTTTTAAGTGATATGTCTTGTGATAACAAAGGGTTATGTTTATTTTATCGTTCTATGAGTACAACTCATGTAAGAAGCTGATAATGACTATAGTATAATATCTCTTGTAATAAGAAATATAATTTTTATTGATAGGTATTTTAAGTTACTATATTTTTTCGCATACTACATAGATTTATCAAAATGAGGTATAAAAATGATGCGTTCACATTATTGCGGTGCGTTAAATCGTACCAATATTGGCCAAGAGATAACCTTAAGCGGATGGGTTCATCGTCGCCGTGATTTAGGCGGTTTAATTTTTATTGATATGCGCGATCGTGAAGGCATCGTGCAAGTGTGTTTTGATCCGAAATATCAAAAAGCCTTAACCGCCGCTGCGGGTTTGCGTAACGAATTTTGTATTCAAATTCAAGGCGAAGTCATTGCCCGTCCGGATAATCAAATCAACAAAAATATGGCGACCGGTGAAGTGGAAGTGTTGGCAAAAGTGTTGAAAATTTACAATGCTTCCGATGTGTTACCGCTCGATTTCAACCAAAACAATACTGAAGAACAACGCCTAAAATATCGTTATTTGGATTTACGTCGCCCTGAAATGGCGCAGCATTTGAAAACCCGCGCGAAAATCACTGGTTTTGTGCGCCGCTTTATGGACGACAACGGTTTCTTGGATATTGAAACGCCGATGCTCACTAAAGCCACCCCGGAAGGCGCGCGCGACTATCTTGTGCCAAGCCGTGTGCATAAAGGCAAATTCTACGCGCTTCCGCAATCACCGCAGCTTTTCAAACAGCTTTTGATGATGTCCGGTTTTGATCGTTATTATCAAATCGTGAAATGCTTCCGCGATGAAGATTTACGCGCGGATCGTCAGCCGGAATTCACGCAGATTGATGTGGAAACTTCGTTCTTAACCGCGCCGGAGGTACGTGAAATCATGGAACGTATGGTGCACGGTTTGTGGCAGCATACTTTAGGTGTCGATTTGGGCAAATTCCCGGTGATAACCTGGCAAGAAGCGATGCGCCGTTTTGGTTCCGATAAACCGGATTTGCGCAATCCGTTAGAACTGGTGGACGTGGCAGATATTGTCAAAAACGTAGATTTCAAGATATTCCAAGGTCCGGCAAATGACCCGAATGGTCGTGTCACCTTAATTCGTGTGCCGCAGGGGAATGAAATCACCCGTAAACAAATTGATGAATATACCCAATTTGTCGGCATTTATGGTGCTAAAGGCTTGGCTTGGTTAAAAGTGAATGACGTAAACGCCGGTCTTGAAGGCGTCCAAAGCCCTATTGCAAAATTCTTAAATGAAGACGTGCTAAAAGCCTTGTTTGAACGCGTGGGCGCGCAAACTGGCGATATTTTATTCTTCGGTGCCGACAAATGGCAAACCGCCACAGATTCAATGGGCGCGTTACGTTTGAAATTAGGACGCGATCTCGGTTTAACCCGTTTAGATGAATGGCAACCGCTTTGGGTTATTGATTTTCCCATGTTTGAACGTGATGATGAAGGCTGCTTGACGGCAATGCACCACCCATTCACCTCGCCAAAAGATTTCACACCTGAACAATTAGAAGCGGATCCGACAAGTGCGGTCGCCAATGCTTACGATATGGTCATCAATGGTTATGAAGTGGGTGGCGGTTCCGTGCGTATTTTTGATCCGAAAATGCAACAAACCGTGTTCCGCATTCTCGGTATTGACGAAGAACAACAACGCGAAAAATTCGGCTTCTTATTAGATGCGTTAAAATTCGGCACACCACCGCATGCCGGTCTTGCGTTCGGTTTAGACCGTTTGACTATGTTATTAACCGGCACGGAAAACATTCGCGACGTGATCGCCTTCCCGAAAACCACTGCAGCGGCGTGCTTAATGACGGAAGCGCCAAGTGTGGCAAATCCGCAGGCGTTGTCGGAATTAAGCATTCAAGTGGTAAAGACCAATAAAGCGGAGGGGTGATTTAATATAGAACAAACTTATCGAGAAATGTTACTACACCCTATATAAATCGGTAAATTTGTTTATATCACGCTTCTGCTGATTGGTTTTTTGTAAAGAAAGTGGGGCAGGGTGCGTTGGCATACATAAAAGTGCGGTAAAAAACATCGGCGTTTTTGACCGCACTTTTTTCATCAGAAAAATTTTATTCTCTGAGATAAATCGATTTTTTGGTATTATTGCCGGTTATTTATTTTTTATCTTAATATTATTTCCTGAAATTATTAAATAATCAGAGTTTTATTCTGCTATTTTCTCTGAGGTAGAATTTTATTTTCTTTACTCAATTGTTAAATTCTATTATAAATGGTTTCCATTGCATTTTTATGGTCAATTTATAAGAGGATATTTTATGAGTGAAGTTTCAAATCTGGTAGAAAAATCCACTTGGGCGAGTAAATTTTCTGCCTTAGGTCCGGGCATTGTCATGGCGTCAGCTGCTGTCGGTGGTTCGCATATTATCGCTTCAACCCAAGCCGGTGCAATTTATGGTTGGGAGTTGGTGAGCATTGTTATCCTGGTTAATTTATTCAAATATCCTTTTTTCCGATTTGGTGTGCAATATACCTTGGATACGGGCAATACCTTGTTGGAAGGGTATCGCCAAAAAGGGCGTTTCTATTTGTGGTTATTTCTTATTTTAAATGTCTTTGCAACAGTCGTTAATACGGCAGCGGTGGGGTTATTAACTGCTGCGATTCTGATATTTATTACACCAATCCCTTTGCCAATGCCGGTGTTAAGTTCATTAGTCATTGTTATTACAACAGGGATTCTATTGTTAGGTAAATATCGTCTTTTAGACAGATTATCAAAAATCATCATGATTGCTTTAACCGTCACGACGGTGAGTGCAGTGGTGATTGCCGTTATGCGTAACGGAATGCAAGGCGTCGCACCGGCAGATTTTGTTGCGCCTTCGCCATGGGAATTGAGCAAATTAGCATTCTTAGTTGCACTCATGGGCTGGATGCCTGCCCCGATTGAAATCTCGGCGATTAATTCCATGTGGGTGGTTGCTAAACGTCGTTTGACCAAAGTGTCTTATCAGGACGGTTTGTTTGACTTTAACGTGGGGTATATCGGCACGGCGATTTTAGCGGTGGTGTTCCTGGCACTAGGCGCCTTAGTGCAATTTGGTTTGCCTGAAACCGTTGAAATGGTCGGCGGAAAATATATTGCACAACTTATTAATATGTATGCAAGCACCATCGGTGAATGGGCGCGTTTACTGATCGCAGTGATCGCCTTTATGTGCATGTTCGGCACAACTATCACCGTGATTGACGGTTATTCCCGCACTAACGTGGAATCTTTGCGTTTATTGCTCGGTAAACATGAGTGTTCGGTCAGAACCTTAAACATTTCCATGGTTTTGGCGGCGTTATCCGGTTTGGTGATTATTTTCTGTTTTAATAACGCTGTGGGTCCGATGCTCAAATTCGCAATGATCGCCTCGTTTGTTTCTGCCCCGGTTTTTGCCTGGCTAAATTTATCCTTAACCAAGAAGTCTAAGCACAGCGTGAAAGGCGGGTTATTGTGGTTGTCTTTTATTGGATTATTCTATTTAACCGCATTCGCTGCGTTATTCATCGCTCAACAAGCAGGCTGGCTAAGTTAAAAAACAAGGTAGAAGATTACTGCACTTTATTACCGTAAAGTGCGGTAATTTTTTTGAAAGTTTTTTAAAGACAAGGTATTATGCCATTCATTTCCAATAACACGAATGACCATATTGAAATACAAAAGTAATGAGTCGGTTCTGGTTGTGATCTCCGCCCAAAATAGTGGCAGGGTATTAATGCTGCAACGCTGCGATGATCCTGATTTCTGGCAGTCTGTAACGGGATCTCTGGAAGAAAATGAAACACCGCGACAAGCCGCAATTCGTGAGTTATGGGAAGAAATCGGGTTAAAAACGCCGTCAAAAACAACCGCACTTTTTGATTGCAACGAAAGCATAGCGTTTGAAATTTTCCCGCATTTCCGCTATAAATACGCACCGAATATCACCCATTGTCGCGAACATTGGTTTTTATTGGCGGTTGAGCAGGAATTTACCCCTAAATTAACGGAACATTTAGCGTTTCAATGGGTACCTGCCGAACAAGCTGCTGAAATGACAAAGTCGCCGAATAATGCGGAAGCAATAAAAAAATATTTATTGAAATAAGCCGAATTTAAATAAATTGAGAAGGAATACAAAATGGCAGGCCATAGTAAGTGGGCAAATATTAAACACCGTAAAGCGGCACAAGATGCTCAGCGCGGGAAAATTTTTACCAAATTAATTCGTGAATTGGTGACTGCCGCTAAAATCGGTGGCGGTGATGTTAGTTCTAACCCGCGTCTGCGTGCGGCGGTAGATAAAGCATTAAGCAATAATATGACCCGTGATACCATTAACCGTGCGATTGAGCGCGGCGTCGGCGGTGGCGATGATACCAACATGGAAACCCGCGTGTATGAAGGTTACGGTCCGGGCGGTGCGGCAGTGATGGTGGAATGTTTAAGCGATAACGCCAATCGCACTATTTCCCAAGTGCGCCCGAGTTTTACCAAATGTGGCGGTAACTTAGGCACCGAGGGTTCCGTGGGCTATTTGTTTAGTAAAAAAGGCTTGATTTTAGTGAATCAGGCGGATGAAGACGCTTTGATGGAAGCAGCAATTGAAGGCGGCGCAGACGATGTTCAGCCACAAGAAGACGGTTCCTTCGAAATTTATACCGCTTGGGAAGATTTGGGTTCTGTACGTGATGCCATTGAAGCGGCAGGGTTTAACGTTGAAAACGCGGAAGTGACAATGATTCCTTCCACTACAGTAGATTTGGATGCAGAAACTGCGCCGAAGCTACTACGTTTAATCGATATGTTAGAAGACTGTGATGATGTACAAAACGTATATCATAACGGTGAAATTAGTGATGAAATCGCAGCAATGCTATAAGGAGCATATATATGAAATTAGTAAAAACATTATCTGCTGTTGCAGTCATTGCGGTACTGTCCGCGTGTTCTGCTTCTAAGAAAGAACCACAACCGGTTAAATCGGAGAAAACTGTGGTTTATTCTTGTAACAAAAGAACCGTTACCGTGACTTACCAATTTGAAAACCAAGAAGCCACTGAAGCGAAAGTTGTGATGCGCAAAAAGGTGATTGCGGAATCTCTTCCGGTGAGTAACGTCGATAAAGATTTCCCTTCATTTATTTCCGACAAATACATCTGGAGCGTTGACAGCGGGTTTTCATTAAATACGGCAACAGCAACCGATGGCGTAATGTTGACTCAACGCGGTAAGAAAGTGGATAGAATCTTGGCTAAAAATTGTAAAGTCAATGCAAAAGCCACAGCAAGAGCTAACCAATAGTTTTTAATTTGAGGTAAAACGGGTAAAGGATTTCTACCCGTTTGTTTATGAGTTCATGAGCATTATTTTAGGCATTGACCCCGGTTCCCGTGTCACCGGTTATGGTGTGATTCGGCAAAACGGACGGCATTTGGAATATCTTGGCAGCGGCGCAATTCGCACCCAAGTAGAAGATTTGCCTACGCGCTTAAAGCGTATTTATGCCAGTGTAACGGAAATTATCACGCAATTTCAGCCCGATATGTTTGCCATTGAGCAAGTTTTTATGGCGAAAAATGCCGATTCGGCATTAAAACTGGGACAAGCCCGCGGTACGGCAATTGTGGCGGCGGTGAATCATAATTTGCCGGTATTTGAATATGCGGCACGCTTAATCAAGCAAACGGTGGTCGGTATCGGTTCTGCGGATAAAGTTCAAGTGCAGGAGATGGTCACCCGCATTCTTAAACTTTCCGATAAACCGCAAGCCGATGCGGCAGATGCCTTGGCGATCGCCATTACGCATGCCCATTCCATACAGCATTCTTTCCATGTGGCAAGTTCGGCCGGTCAAAACGAAACGCAGGAAAAACTGACCGCACTTTTACGCACTCGATACAGCCGGGGACGCTTTCACTTAAAAATTTAACTGGATAAATATCCAGTTTTATTTTATGCTACGCACAATTTTTTATTCATCACTAGGATTCTTATGATTGGTCATCTCACCGGTATTTTAATGGAAAAACAGCCGCCGGAAATTTTGTTGGATGTGCAAGGTATCGGCTATGAGCTACTGCTGCCGATGACAAGTTTTTATAACTTGCCGGAAGTAGGCAAACAAACTTGTTTATTTACTCATCTGGTGGTACGTGAGGATGCCCATTTGTTGTTTGGATTTGCTCAAAAAGCCGACCGCACTTTATTCCGCGAACTGATAAAAACCAATGGTGTCGGGCCCAAATTGGCGCTGGCAATTTTATCGGCCATGTCGGTAGATGAATTTGCTTATGCTATTGAACGCGAGGAACTCTCCCGTTTGGTAAAAATTCCCGGTATCGGCAAGAAAACCGCCGAACGGTTATTGGTGGAGTTAAAAGGTAAATTTAAAGAAGTAAAAACAAACGACTTCTTCGTGCAGGCGGATCATTTACCTCGTTTTAGTACGGAAATATCGGCGACGGTTGAACCGTCCAACGAAGCGGTAGCGGCGCTCGTGGCATTAGGTTATAAACCGTTAGACGCGGAAAAAATGGTGAAGAAAGTTTCCAAACCTGAACTTTCCAGCGAACAGATCATTCGTGAAGCTCTGAAAGCGGCATTATAATTCGGATAATGAAAATGATTGAAGCAGACAGAATTATCAGTGCGACGGCAAAATTAGACGAGGATGTTATCGATCGTGCCATTCGCCCGAAATTGCTGGCGGATTATGTGGGGCAACCGCAGGTATGCGAGCAAATGGAGATTTTCATCAAGGCGGCAAAATTGCGTCAGGATGCGTTGGATCATTTGCTGATTTTTGGCCCGCCGGGTTTGGGAAAAACCACCTTGGCAAATATTGTTGCCAATGAAATGGGCGTAAATATTCGCACTACGTCAGGCCCCGTGCTGGAAAAAGCGGGGGATTTGGCGGCAATGTTGACCAATCTGGAGCCTCATGATGTGTTGTTTATTGATGAAATTCATCGTCTTTCTCCGGCGATTGAAGAAGTGCTTTATCCGGCAATGGAAGATTATCAGCTTGATATTATGATTGGCGAAGGGCCGGCAGCGCGTTCTATTAAATTGGATTTACCTCCTTTTACGCTTATCGGTGCAACCACCCGTGCGGGCTCTTTAACCTCTCCGTTGCGCGATCGTTTTGGTATTGTGCAGCGTTTGGAATTTTATTCCGTGTCGGATTTAACTTCTATTGTGTCCAGAAGTGCGGTCTGTTTACAGCTTAAAATTAACGATACAGCAGCTTATGAAATCGCCCGCCGTTCTCGCGGCACGCCACGGATTGCCAATCGGTTATTACGTCGGGTGCGTGATTATGCTGATGTGCGTAACAATGGCATGATTAGTGAAGAGATTGCTAAAGCAGCGCTATCCATGCTGGATATTGATGATGCGGGGTTTGACTACTTAGACAGAAAATTGCTTACGGCAGTTTTGGAGCGCTTTGACGGTGGTCCGGTCGGTTTGGATAATTTGGCGGCGGCAATTGGGGAAGAGCGGGATACCATTGAAGACGTATTGGAACCATACTTAATTCAACAGGGTTTTTTACAGCGAACCTCAAGGGGGCGAATTGCTACACTCACCACATATCGCCATTTTGGTATTGAGAAAATTACTCGCGAAGATTAAACGAAAAGAAGGCTTATTGGATTCCAATAAGCCTTTAGCGTGAATGGGGTAGATTACTGTTGCTGTTGTTTCATGCTGGTGAGTTTAGCTAATGCCACATTACAACTTTTGATTTGTGTTGCCAATTCCATTTCCAAGATTTGCTTTTTGCTTTGATTTAACTTACTCCTGATTTTATTTACTTGGGTATGTGTACCGGGCTGTCTTTCCGCTTCGGCAATTAAATTTTCGGCTTCACTAAATAAATCTTTGCACTGCTTTGGCATTTCTACTGCTTTTTTATCGTTTTGAGCAGCATTTGCAACGTTGTTGACAGTGATTGCCATGCAAAGTGCGGTTAGAATTCCGGTTATTTTGTTTGTCATCTGAGAGACCTACGTTTGTTAAGTTGGAAGAAATCAATAAAACTGGGCGAGAAGTTATCAGAATTTATGTGTGATGTCTAGTTTTTAATCTCAACTGTTAGAACTGAATCATACCGGGTCAAGGGCGCTATGCTTTGTGTTGCAAAGATGTTATTGAAATTTATAATTTGATCTTGAGCAAAATAGTAAAAAACACCTATGTTTGATTATTTTTGATTTATATCTAAAAATGTGATCAGCTTGGCATAATTTACTATTTTTTATCCTTACGTTTAATAGTAGAATATGCCACCTGTTTGGATTATCTATGTAATAATCGACCCCGACAACTGCAAGTGGCAGTCATTATAATAAGGTAATCCTAAATTAAAGATTCAAAGATTTTTGAGTTTCTGGGGTGATTACGAAGTAATCATAATTTAAGGACTTGTAGCATTTACAAGGAGTCGAGATGTTAGACGTTGTTGAACTCTCAAGACTGCAGTTTGCTTTGACTGCATTATATCACTTCATATTTGTGCCATTAACGTTAGGGATGACTTTTCTGTTGGCTATCATGGAAACACTTTATGTCGTCACAAATAAAGAAGTTTATAAAGATATGACCAAATTCTGGGGTAAGTTATTTGGTATTAACTTTGCGCTGGGCGTAACCACCGGCGTTACAATGGAATTTGAATTCGGCACTAACTGGTCATATTATTCTCATTATGTGGGAGATATTTTCGGCGCACCTCTTGCCATTGAAGCGTTGTTAGCCTTTTTCTTGGAATCTACTTTTGTCGGCCTTTTCTTTTTTGGATGGGATCGTTTAAGTAAAGGTAAACACCTTTTGGCAACTTACTGTGTTGCGTTCGGTTCAAATCTTTCCGCCATGTGGATTCTAGTGGCAAACGGCTGGATGCAATCTCCGGTCGGTTCCGAATTTAACTTTGAAACCATGCGGATGGAAATGACCAGTTTCATGGATTTGTGGTTGAATCCGATTGCGCAAAGTAAATTCTTACACACTTTATCCGCCGGTTATGTTTCCGCTGCATTCTTTGTATTAGCAATCAGCTCTTACTATTTACTGAAAGGTCGCGATATTGGTTTTGCCAAACGTTCGTTCTCTGTTGCTTCTACTTTCGGTATTATCTCTGTGGTTTCCTTGTTAATCATGGGGGACGAATCCGGTTATGAAATCGGCTACGCACAGCCGACTAAGTTGGCTGCAATGGAAGGCGAATGGCATACCCAGCCGGCTCCGGCAGCCTGGAATATGATTATTGTTCCAAATCAAGCAGAGCAGAAAAATGATTTCTCCTTGCAAATTCCATATATAGCAGGGGTTATTGTTACCCGTTCATTTGACAAACAATTCAGTGGTTTGATCGATTTGCAAGAACGTAATCTTGAACGTGTGCGTAGTGGTATCCAGGCCTATGCCTTATTGCAACAACTGAGAGAGGAGAAAAAGGCAAATGGTCAGGCAAGTGAAGAAACAAAAGCGAAATTTGATAAAGTACAAAAAGATTTAGGTTTCGGCTTATTGTTAAAACGTTATACCGATAACGTGGTTGATGCTACTGAAGAACAAATTAAACAGGCAGCAGCAGATACAATTCCTAAAGTAGCACCGACATTCTGGTCTTTCCGTGTGATGATGGCTACCGGTGGTGCGATTTTACTGCTAATGCTGCTTGCCTTTGTACAAAATGTTCGTAAAACCGTAGGCAGTCGTCCGTTATTATTAAAAGCATTATTGTGGGGGTTGCCACTGCCGTGGATTGGTATTGAGTGCGGTTGGTTTTTGGCGGAATATGGTCGTCAACCTTGGGCGATTTATGAAGTATTGCCGGTAGGTGTTTCTGCTTCCAAGCTTGCGCCGGGTGATTTGTGGTTCTCTATCGGTTTGATTTGTGCGTTATATACCTTATTCCTCGTCGTAGAAATGTACTTAACGTTTAAATACGGAAGATTAGGTCCAAGTGCATTAAAAACCGGCCGTTATTATTTCGAACAATCCTCTAAATAGGCAGGAGCTTAACTATGTTTGATTATGAATTTCTACGTTTTGTATGGTGGATCCTAGTTTGCGTATTGCTTATTGGATTTGCCGTTACCGATGGTTTTGATATGGGCGTTTTAAGCCTATTACCTTTTACCGGTAAAAAAGAAGTTGAAAAGCGTATTATGATTAATACTATCGCGCCGCACTGGGATGGTAACCAAGTTTGGTTGCTAACTGCCGGTGGAGCAATGTTTGCTGCATGGCCGTTAGTCTATGCAACCTCATTCTCCGGTTTCTTTATTGCGATGATTTTAGTGTTAGCCGCCTTATTTTTCCGTCCTGTCGGTTTTGAATATCGTGCCAAAATTGATAATCCAACCTGGCGTAAGGCATGGGATTGGGGGTTGTTTATCGGTGGATTTGTTCCGTCCTTGGTATTCGGTGTAGCATTTGGTAACTTATTACAGGGTGTTCCGTTTGAATTCAATGAGTTACAACAGGTACAATACACCGGTACATTCTTTGGGTTGTTAAATCCGTTTGCATTGCTTTGTGGTGTAATCAGTTTGGCAATGTTAACCACCCATGGTGCGAACTGGCTGCAAATGAAAACCACGTCAGAATTGCGTGCACGCGCTTGCGTGATTTCTCAGGTGGGTGCAACCGTGACATTAATCGCCTTTGTGTTGGCTGGTGTATGGTTATCTTTCAAAGATGGTTTTGTTGTCACCAGTGTGATTGATCACAACGCGCCTTCCAATCCGATTGGTAAAGAAGTGGCAGTACAAGCCGGTGCCTGGTTTAACAACTATAAAGAAATGCCGATTTTATGGTTATTCCCGGTATTGGCTGTAGGGGGAGCATTGCTTAACGCAATATTCTCGAAAGCAAATCGTTGTGGTTTTGCCTTCTTGTTCTCATCATTAACCATGGCCGGTGTGATTTTAACCGCTGCAATTGCTATGTTCCCATTTGTGATGCCATCCATTTCTCATCCGGAAATGAGTTTATTAATGTGGGATGCTACTTCAAGTAAATTAACCTTAACATTAATGTTCTTCTTGTCATTAATTTTTGTGGTGATTCTGCTTTCTTATACCATTTGGGCCTATTACAAAATGTTTGGTCGCATTGATAGCAGTTTCATTGAAGAAAACAAAAACTCACTATATTAAGGAGAAAGATTATGTTCTATGTTATCTGGGTATTTGGTGTTTTGTTAGCCATTATGCTAAGTGTGGTTGTGACCATTAGTATTGAAAAGACAGGTAAATTTGACGAGTAATTGAATGATTAACTCATTGTACCAATCAGTAAATAAGGGTTCGTTTCGAACCCTTTCATTTATTTTAGCTCTAATACTCACGATATTTTTCTTTTTCAATGTCAATCAATTTGCCACACAACTAAGAGCGGTCGAATTTTATTACGTTTTTGGTTTGATTTGGGGAACGATAGTCCTATGGATTCACGGCATTGGATTTGAAATTCGGCTAAGCTTATGGCGTGTGATTTTCATGCCTTGGATTGGTTATATTGCGGGGATCGGTGCGCTCCTGCATAATTAAAGTCAACACATTAATATTTGGAATAAGTATAATTTCAAGCTTGCCAATCATTTTTAGGCACTCTAGAATAATCGGCTTCCTGTGTTCTAAATTCCCGTAAGGTAAGGAAGAAAGATTGGAGCAAAAAGCTTTTTACTATTCCGCCCGTGTTTATTATGAAGATACCGATGCCGGTGGCGTAGTTTATCACGCACGCTATTTACATTTTTTGGAGCGTGCAAGAACAGAATGTTTAAGAGAATTTAATTTTTCCCAACAAACGTTGTTAAATGAGAATAAAGGCGCTTTCGTCGTTAAATCAATGAACATTGATTATTGTGTTGCGGCGAGATTAGACGATTTGTTACAAGTGGAAACTGCTGTAACCGAGCTAAAAGGCGCTTCAATTATTTTTTCTCAAACGATTAAGCGGGATGATGTCCTTTTATGTCGGGCTACCGTCAAGGTAGCCTATGTTGATCTTGGTAAGATGAAACCGGTGGCAATTCCGCAGAAAATCAAGACAATGTTAATCAAGTAACAATTAACCAGTTGTTTTCGGAGTATGTAATGGCAGCAGAGTTAAACTTTTTAGATTTATTTCTAAAAGCGAGTATCGTAGTTCAGCTCGTTATCTTAATCTTAATCATTTTCTCAATTACCTCTTGGGCTATCATCATTCAGCGTAGCCGTGTATTAACCAAAGCGTTGAAAGAATCCATGGCATTTGAAGATCGTTTTTGGTCCGGCGAAGATTTAAATAAACTTTATGAAGGTTTATCTAACCGTCGCGATGGGTTAACCGGCAGCGAACAGATTTTTTATGTAGGATTTAAAGAATTTTCCCGCTTAAAACAAGCTAATCCGGATGCGCCTGAAGCCATTATCCAAGGCAGCACCCGTGCTATGAATTTATCCATGAATCGTGAAATTGAAGATCTGGAAACCCGCGTACCGTTTTTGGCAACGGTGGCTTCCATCAGCCCGTATATCGGCTTATTCGGTACGGTTTGGGGGATTATGCACGCATTTCTGTCCTTAAGTGGCGCAAAACAAGCCACCTTACAGATGGTAGCACCGGGCATTGCGGAAGCATTGATTGCAACGGCTATCGGTTTGTTTGCTGCGATTCCTGCAGTAATGGCATATAACCGTTTGAGTTTACGTGTGAATAAACTTGAGCAAAATTACGGCAATTTCATCGATGAATTTACCACCATTTTGCACCGTCAAGTGTTTGGTAAAAACCATCACAATTAATTTACCGAAAATTCTTACCGCACTTTATGCTAAAAGTGCGGTCATTATTTTAAGCGTTTTTAGATTCCAGATTTAGAAGGTTGATATGTCCTATCGTCGCCAGCGCCGTGATATAAAATCCGAAATCAATATTGTTCCGTTTTTGGACGTGCTTTTAGTATTGGTTTTAATTTTTATGGCTACTGCGCCAATTATTAGTCAAAGCGTAGAAGTTGAACTGCCGGATGCGGTTCAAAGTCAAAATGTTTCTACGGAAGACAAAACACCGGTGATTTTAGAAGTGTCGGGAATCGGTCAGTACGCCATTTCAATCGGCGGCACCCGTACGGAAAATCTTACCGAAGAGATGGTTACCCAACTATCAAAACAAGAATTTGATAAAGATAACAATACAATGTTCTTAGTCGGCGGTGCCAAAGAAGTACCTTATGAAGAGGTCATTAAAGCACTCAATTTGCTTCATCTTGCCGGCATCAAATCCGTTGGTTTAATGACAAACCCAATTTAATTAAATAGGTGACATTGTGCAGAATAAGCGACAAAAAGGTGATGTTGATGCAGTTGTGATTTCCATCATAATGCACTTAGCGTTGTTCGGATTGTTAATTTTAAGCTCGCTCTACCATAATATTGACATTATGGGCGGCGGTGAAGGCGATAACGGTGAAGTTATCGGCGCCGTGATGGTTGATACGGGCTCGGCAGCGCAGGAATGGGGGCGAATTCAACAACAGAAAAAAGGTCAGGCGGACAGACAAAAGAAACAAGCCCTTGAAGACCAAAAACGTGAAGAGCAGAAACGGGAAGAAGAAAAACAACGGGAAGTGTTAAAAGAGCAACAACGTCAACAGGAAATTGCCCGTCAGAAAGAACTGGAACAGCAAAAAGAGCTGGAAAGACAAAGGTTCTTGGCTGAACAGAAAAAGCAACAGGAAGAAAAAGCTCGCTTAGAAGCCTTGGAAAAGCAAAAACAGGCAGAAGAGGCGAAAGCCAAACAGGCTGCTGAAGCCGCTAAGCTCAAAGCTGAAGCTGAGGCAAAACGTTTAGCAGATGCTGCAAAACAAGCGGAAGAAGAAGCAAAAGCCAAAGTGCAGGCAGACGAGAAAGCAAAACAAGAGGCAAAAGCCAAAGCAGAGGCGGAAGCTAAGGCAAAAGCAGAGGCGCAGGCTAAAGCGAAGGCGGAAGCTGATGCAAAAGCCAAAGCGGATGCTAAAGCGAAAGCTGACGCAGAAGCAAAAGCTAAGGCCGATGCTAAAGCGAAAGCTGACGCCAAGGCTAAGGCAGATGCGGAAGCCAAAGCGAAAGCGGATGCGCAACGTCGAGCTGATCAAAATGCATTAGATGATTTTTTTAATGGCGGTGATGTGGGCGGCGGCAGTGCTTTGCAAGGTAGTAACATAAATAAACAAGGCAGCCAGGGTTCAGGTGCTTCAGCGGGCGCAGGCGATGGCGGTAAGGCGGGTTCGAGGTATGCAGGTATTATCTATAAATCTGTGAAGCCATATTTTCGTGGTGATAGTCGTTTTTTTGGTAAGGTCTGTGATATTAGAATTGAGCTTTCTAGTGATGGCACTATTTTATCTTACCAAAAGGTTTCCGGGCCAAATGATTTATGTGGGGCGGCTTTAAATGCTATTGGTCAAACCAGAAAAATGAACGAACCGCCTACGCCGGAAGAATATGAAATATTTAAAAGGTCCATTGTAACCTTTGACCCAAGAAAAGTGCGGTAGATTTTCACCGCACTTTTAAACAATAGGAGAAAAAATGAAAGTAGTTATTCGAATTTTTGGCTTATTTATTATGCTGTTAGGGTTTGCCATGGTAGCCCGAGCAGAGGTGCGAATCGTGATTGATGAAGTCATGGATTCTGCCCGCCCTATTGCTGTCGTGCCATTTAAATGGAATGGACCTGGTAGTGCGCCGGCAAATATCGCTGAGATTATTTCCGCAGACTTGCGTAATAGCGGTAAATTTAATCCGTTGCCGGAAAGCAAGATGCCGCAACAGCCGACTTCGGCATCGGAAGTTAATCCGGAAGCTTGGTCGGCATTAGGCATTGAAGCCGTTATTGTTGGACAAGTTACTCCTTCCAATGGTGGTTTTGATATTGCTTACCAATTGGTTGATACCATGGGCAGCGTTGGTTCAATTTTGTCACAAAATCAATATACGGTAATGCAAAAATGGTTGCGTTATGGTGCACATACGATAAGTGATGAGACATTTGAAAAACTCACCGGTATTCGTGGTGCGTTCAGAACCCGTATTGCTTATGTCGTGCAGAAAAATGGCGGTTCCCAGCCTTATGAAGTGCGCGTGGCAGATTATGACGGTTTTAATCAATTTATCGTGAATAGAAGTTCTCAACCGTTTATGTCACCGGCATGGTCACCGGACGGTAAAAAACTCGCTTATGTAACCTTTGAAAATAAGAAAGCACAGGTTGTCTTACAGGATCTTGTTTCTATGGCGCGTAAAGTGGTTGCTTCTTTCCCGGGACATAACGGCGCACCGGCATTTTCACCGGATGGTTCCAGACTTGCATTTGCGTCTTCAAAGGACGGTGTGTTAAATATTTATGTGACTAATTTGGGCAGTGGACAGGTTTCTCAGTTAACCAGCGGTGCGGGTAATAATACCGAACCGTCATGGTCGCCTGATGGTCAGTCCATCGTGTTCACTTCTGATAGAGGTGGCTCGCCTCAAGTTTATCGTATGAGTGCATCCGGCGGTGGTGCTTCTCTTATCGGTGGGCGCGGTAGCGGTCAAATCAGTTCAGATGGTAATTTATTAGTTATGGTTGATGTAAACAATAATATCGTTAAAAAAGATTTGACGTCAGGCAGTTCTGAGGTGTTAAGTTCCACCTTCTTGGATGAAAGTCCGAGTATTTCACCAAACGGTATCATGGTTATTTATAGTTCTACCCAAGGCTTAGGAAAGGTGCTACAATTAGTATCCACTGACGGTCGCTTTAAGGCACGTTTACCTGGGAATGATGGACAAGTTAAATTTCCGGCTTGGTCACCATACTTAACTAAATAAACAAGGAGAAATCAATGAATAAATTTACGAAAGCATTGTTAGTTGCTGGTTCTGTGGCTGTGTTAGCGGCGTGTGGATCATCCAACAAAAACGAAAGCGGTAGTGGTAGCAATAATGGTCAAACATTTGGTGGCTATTCCGTTCAAGATTTACAACAACGCTACAACACCGTGTATTTCGGCTTTGATAAATATGATATTGAAGGTGAATACACTCAAATCTTAGATGCTCATGCAGCATACTTAAATGCAACACCTGCAACAAGCGTGCGTGTTGAAGGTAACACCGACGAGCGTGGTACACCGGAATATAATATGGCATTAGGTGAACGCCGTGCACGTGCAGTACAAAACTTTTTAACTGCTAAAGGTGTAAAAGCAGGTCAAATATCCACCGTTTCTTACGGTGAAGAAAAACCGGCAGTATTAGGTCATGACGAATCTGCTTATGCTAAAAACCGTCGTGCAGTATTAGCATACTAATTTTGCTGGAATGTATAAAAACCGGGTATAAGCCCGGTTTTTTGTTGGTATCAATTCGCCTAATTAGTAGAAAAATGATAAAAAAACTGACCGCACTTTATTTTGTTTGAAATACATATCTTTGATGGTATTCAAACAAATCAATAAAAAAACAAAATTTTTTATTGATTATTAAACTGAAATCAGTATTATAAGCCCTCGTTGTTAGATGTTAACGAGGTCGTTAGCTCAGCCGGTAGAGCAGCGGACTTTTAATCCGTTGGTCGAAGGTTCGAATCCTTCACGACCCACCACTTTTAAACAATATATCCCAAATAATGGGTCGTTAGCTCAGTCGGTAGAGCAGCGGACTTTTAATCCGTTGGTCGAAGGTTCGAATCCTTCACGACCCACCATTTTTAAATAACATATCCGAATAATGGGTCGTTAGCTTAGTCTGGTAGAGCAGTGGACTCTTAATCCATTGGTCATAGGTTCGAATCCTATACGACCCACCAACTAAAATCTTTATACCTCGGTCTATAATCTCTTACACTATAACCTTTCAGCTATTTTTTGCGTCTCAATCGAACGTAATTTTCTCCATCGTTACCCAAAAATACCCATCAAATGATTTCACTTTGCGATCCTGCTCGCAAAATTGCCTTTCGTTTATTTTTCTCCATGCTTTATTCCTTTAAAGTGCGGTCAAAAAAAGGAACGTTTATGCAAAAGGGATTCACTTTGTTGGAAATGTTAATAGCATTATTTATTATCAGCCTGTTACTGACACTGGCTTTGCCGGCATACGGCTTCTACCACTTGTTTTGTGCTACAAGCCAATCAGCAGCGTACTTTGTTTTCGTTCTTTAATGTGGGCAGTTTGAAATTAAAGGATAACCAATCTTTGAGTGCTTGTGTCAATGATGAAGAATAGAGCGTTTTTCCACGTGCCGCCTTATCACGGGCAAAGCCTTGTTGCGCTGATGATTTCCGTGGCGCTTTCGAGCTCTTTATTTCTCGTCATCATGCAGTTTTATAGCCAACATCAGCAACAAAATCGGGAAATGTTACTGCGTTTGCAGTTACAAATGGAATTACAACGCGTCATTCAATTAATGGGGAAAGATTTGGCAAGAAGCGGTTTTCGTGCCGTGAATAATAAATTAAAACAAAATAATATCGCCTTATTTGAGCAAGAAAATACACCATCGGCAGTGACCATCGCGCAAGTGAATGGCGAGAAAAATAACAGCTGCGTGTTGTTCTTTTATGACTTGGATGCCAATGGGTGTATCGGCGGAAATTATAAAGGCGATGCTTGTGTTGTGAACGGGCGTAACAATACAAGAGAAATTGAGCGCGAATTGTTCGGCTATCGACTTAACCAAAACATGCTGGAAACTCGTTTGACCTACAAAAGTGCGGTGAAGCAAAACTGCATACAAGAAGAATGCCGCCGTTATACGCAACAATCCGCGTGCCATTACGGTGGTTGGGCAGATTTACTGGACGAGAAAGAATATGAAATTTCGCAGTTGAGTTTTGATTGGCTGTCGGAACAAAAGGGGATTAAAATTCGCCTCAGTGGACGTTTTAAACGACATAAACAGATCGAATATGAAACCTCCATGATCGTGCCTTTATTAAACGGAGCCAAAGAATGAAACGGCTTCACCGCGGTATGATGACGATGAGCCTGTTATTATTGCTCAGTGCATTTTTGCTGTTAACCATGCTATTTAATGATGATTTATTGTGCCTGTATTCAGCCATTGCCGGTCAGCGAAATCTTTATGTTGAACAACAGGTTAAATTATTGTCATTAAGTCAATCCACACAACGGGAACGATGTGAACAGGTGCCGATCGATGAAAACGGTGATGTGTTTTTAGTACAGTTTTCTTTGGAAGGAACGCCCTTTCCCGATGGCATTCGACATCATATTTGGTGCCAACGTGATAAATTATTTCAAAAATCACCGGTGAGAAATCTGCATGAAGGCTTGTTAGCGCAATTTATTGCTGAAAGCGGGCTGATGATTTTTCGTGAGCAACTCTCCGGGCCGCCCAAAAATTCCGTAAGGAAGCAACCGCCTTCCTTATATTGGTTTAACGCCGACGAAACGGAATGGACGCTTGATAAGAATGTGAATGCGGTGATTGTGGCGGAGGGTGATTTACATATTCGGGGAAAAGGCAAAATCAGCGGGAGTGTGATCACGAAAGGGAAACTAACCTTGGATGAGGATATTAAAGTCACTTATTCCAAAAGCACCGTTGCGCACATCGTGCAACAGTACAGCCGATGGCGTTTGGCGGAGAACAGTTGGTATGATTTCGCGGTTACGGAAAATTAATTACAAAGGCATGAGCCTGTTGTCTTTATTGGTTACATTAAGTCTATTCAGCGGGATTTTTCTCACGTTTAACCAATGGGGCAATGTGCAACGAAAAAGTGCGGTGGAAATTTATCAGCGTTTTCAAGCCATCCAAATTGCCGAAAATCAGCATCAACGCCGTTTTCTCGGGTTGCCTTGTGAATCACAGGTGCAGCAAAATCAAATTCGTTTTCAGGTGATTTGTTCGCAAAATCAGGTGTCGGTAAAATATCCTCGCGGTGAAATTAGTTTATAATAGCCCCACTTATGTTAGGGCAAATTTCCGGAGGCGGCGTGTTTACTGTTTATCATTCCAATCAACTTGAGGTGCAAAAAGACATTTTAGTTGAATTAATTCAACGTCAACCGCTGAACAACCCATTACAGCCGGAAATCGCGTTGGTGCAAAGCCCGGGCATGGCGCAATGGCTGCAACTGCAAATTGCCGGACAAAAAGGTATTGCGGCGAACTTCGCCTTTCCTATGCCCGCCAGTTTTATCTGGCAACTTTATGCGGAAAACCTGCTCGATGTAGCGCAAAGTAATCAATTTAACAAAAATGCCATGATGTGGCGTTTGGTTCGTTTGATTCCTCAATATTTACAACAGGATGCGCTGCGCCCTTTGCGTCATTACTTAGCCTATTCCGCCCAATCGGAGCAATTTAAACTTTATCAACTTGCCGGGAAAATCGCCGATTTATTCGACCAATATTTGGTTTATCGTCCGGACTGGATTGCCGCTTGGGAAAATCAGCAAGACGACGACATTCGCCGACAAATCGAGAGCCAATTAAGTCTAAATAATGAACGTTTACTGGCGCAGATTACGCAAAATATCGCATGGCAAGGCATTTTGTGGCGCGCCTTGGTGCGGGCGGTGAAAGCGGATACCGGGCTGGATTTGGTACAACACCGCGCCCATTTGCACCAACTGCTATTAGAAAAACTCCGTGAAAATCGACCGCTCTTTTTGCCGGAACGCCTGTTTATTTTCGGCATTCCCGCCTTGCCAAAGGCTTATTTGGAAATTTTTCAGGCAATCAGCCAATATTGCGATGTGCACTTGTTTTTTAATAATCCCTGCGAGGAATATTGGGGCGACATCGTTGATCCGAAATTCGTAGAAAAACTGGCGTTGCGTACTCGCACCGATTATTTTAATCACGCAGATAAGCCTTTATTATCGGCGGAACAGGCTGCACAGGCGCAGCAACATTGGGAGCTGACTTATGCGCAGGAAAAATTACAGGTGGGTAATTCCTTATTGGCATCTTGGGGTAAGCTGGGACGGGATTTTTCCTACTTATTGGCGCAGCTGGAACCCAATGATATTTCTGCCTATGTGGAAATCACGCCGCACAATTTATTAAGCCAAATCCAACACCGTATTTTGCATTTAACTCCGAATGGCTCCACGCCGTTAAACTATCGGGAAAATGACCGCACTTTAACCTTCCATTCCTGCCACAGCATGATGCGCGAAGTGGAAGTGTTGCAGGATTATTTGCTACATTTGTTGCAACAAGAACCCGATTTAACGCCGAAAGACATTATTGTGATGGTGGCGGATATTGATAAATACACACCGTATATCCGCGCTGTATTCGGGCAAAATGCAACGCCGCAGACCGCTATTCCGTTTTCCATTTCCGATAACAAATTATCGGAGAATAACGTGATTATCGCCGGTTTTCTGACCTTATTGCAGCTGAAAGAAAGCACGTTTAGTGCAGAAGACGTGCTGGCATTGCTTGATGTGCCGGCAATTCGCCAACGCTTTAATATTGAATTGCAGGATTTGGCGCAAATTCGCGATTGGGTGAAAAATGCCGGCGTGCGTTTCGGCTTAGCAAAAAATGACGAAGCGGAAAGTAACTACAATTCATGGCAGGCGGGCTTGGAGCGAATGTTGTTGGGCTATGCCTTGCGTGAAGAAAACGGCATTTGGCAAGACAGCCTCGGGCTGGATAACAGTTTCGGCTTAAAAGGGCAGCTGGCGGGGCAATTGGCGGCATTTTTAGCAGCGTTATTTGATTGGTTCCAAACGCTGCAAAGCCGTTATTCCATGGAACAATGGCAACAGCATTTACTGGCGCTCACCGATAAATTCTTCTCCGCCACGGCGGAAACCGATGAAACCCTGTTTTATATTAAAGAGGTGATCCAGCAATTTGCCGAACAGTTAGCGGAGGTGCATTTTAACGACGCGTTGGGCGTGGATGTGGTGGCAGATGTCATGAACAATGCGTTGGAGGAAAATCCGAATCACTACCGCTTCCTCGCCGGCAAAGTGAATTTTTGTACATTGCTGCCGATGCGCTCTATTCCGTTCAGAGTAGTTTGTCTGCTCGGTATGAACGACGGCGAATACCCGCGTCAACAAGCGCCGAACAGTTTCGATTTAATGCAATATCATCGTTTAAAAGGCGATCGCGCCCGTCGTGATGACGATCGTTATCTGTTCCTTGAAGCCTTGCTGTCGGCGCAGGATTATTTGTACATCAGCTACATCGGACGTTCCATCGCCGATAATCAGGAACGGGAGCCGTCGGTGCTGGTGAGTCAGTTGTTGGATTACATCGTGGAAAATCTGCCGGCAGAAAATACCCCAGCGGGAAATCTCAAGTGGCGCGAACGACTGATTCAACAACATGGCATGACGGCGTTCAGTCGCAAAAACTTTGAAAAAAACGACCGCACTTTTATGCAATCTTTCGCGCAACAGTGGCTGCCTTTGGCAAATTCGCAGGCAAATCAAACCTTGCAGGATTTTATTCAGCCGATGATGGCGGATGCGGAGCCGGAAGAAGAAATCGAGTTTTCCCGCTTGGTGGCGTTTGTGAAAAATCCGGTGAAATTTTTCTTTGAAAAACGCCTTGGCGTGAATTTCTCCGAACAGGAAGAAAGCATTGCCGATAGCGAAAATTTCGCCTTGGATAATGCCTTGGAAAAATACGCCATTCATGCGGATTTGTTAGAAGCAGACGAGCAGCAAACCGACGCGTTTTTTGCGCGTCTGAAAGTCAAAGGCGTGTTGCCGCGCGGGGAGTTCTCCGCCATTTATGCCAATCAGTTGCTGGCGGATGTGGCGGAATTTAAAGGCAATATCGCCGATTATGTAAGCCAAACGCCGCAAAGCCGTTTTTTGCAATTCACCGTGCTGACCCAAGAGGGTGACATGACGTTGTCGGGCAACATATCCTATTTATACGGTGACAATCTACAGCGCGTCACTTGGCGCATGGCGACGGTAAAAGACAAAGATCGTATTGAAGCCTGGCTTTATCACTTATTGTTATGCGCCACGCAGGAACAGCCGACGGAATCGCTTTTCCAGGGGAAAGATCAGCGCGTGCGGTTTAATGTGTTGCCTCAACAGGACGCCGTTGCCCAGCTACAAATTTATGTGGAAAGTTATTTGGCGGGGCGGACGCAATTACAGCTTATTCCGACCACAAACCTTGAAGCGTATTTGAAGCTGATTGCCGATGAAAGTGCGGTGGATGTTGACAAGTGTTTTTCCCTGTTAAATAAAATCGCTATGGGCGATGAGCGTTCGCCTGGCGATTTATATTGGCGGCGCGTACTGGTGCAAACGCAGGAATTGGATTTGAATTGGATCAATCGGCAGGTAAACGCTTGGTTTGCACCGATGTTGCAAGCTATCAAAAGGGAAAAATAGCCTATAAATACGCCGCCATCACCACGGCATTTTCCCGTTTGCCGTCGGCGGTGGGATAATAATTTTTGCGAATATCCACTTGATTAAAGCCCAGCGAATCATACAGTGCCAGGGCTTTTTTATTGGATTCGCGCACTTCCAGCCACAAGGTCAAAATGCCTTTTTGTTTTAACTGCGTCATCAGCTCGGTTAATAAACGGCGCCCCAATCCCCGCCCCTGTTTTTGCGGATCCAAGGCGATATTAAACAGCGTGGCTTCATCCAACACCGTTTGGCAAATAGCAAAGCCGTCGATTCGGCTTTCTTCGCCGATTTTCAAATTGAAGTAACGTTCGCCCTGATTATTTTTCAGTGTGCCTAAGCTCCAAGGCATCGCGTGTGCCGCCTGCTCAATGAGATAAAGACGATCAAAATCCGAGGGTTCAATAGGAGAAATGTGTATCACGGCGAATCCTTACTTTATCGGTGCGGATTGCTGAATTTGCCGCCAGAGTTGGCGTTTCGCCTGCGGATCATGTTTAAACGCGGCGAGATCGACGGATTGCCAGACATTCAACGGCTGTTGCAGCCCGCTTAAAGTGCGGTGGATTTCGTCGGCGTTTTTATGGAGTAGCCAATAATTGACGGTGTGGTTGACTTGCAAATAGGCAAGCTGCTCAAAGGTGATATTCAGCACTTGCGTGCTATCAAGTGTGAGAGCGCGCAACAGGTCCTGCGCGATGGGTTGTTGCAACAGATTTTGATGGCTCACGATAACCAAACGAACCGACTCGGGCACGGCGATATTAATCGCGCCTTTTAAGGCTTCAGGGCGCACCAATTGCCATTGGCTGATGCCCATTTGCTGCAATAATAAATCTCGGCGGGAAGTGTGTCGGCGCGTTTCTTGCATATCTAAAATCAATTCAATCCAGTATAATGGGCGCCCATTTTAACCAATAAGCCATAGGATTAATAGCGTGATTTGTGCAGAAAGCGAAGTGTTGGAACGGCATTTGGATTTTTTAAGCGGGAAGTCTCTGCTGCTCACCGGGGTGGTGAATGATGATTTTCTCGCCGATTTACAACGCCAGGGATTCAACGCCCGCGCATGGAGCTGGTATTTTGACTACGCCAACCGACAACACCAAACGCCACAAAGTGCGGTGGATTTTTCCCTTGAATTTCATGGCAGCGCCGATGTGATCCTGTTTTATTGGACGAAGAATAAACAGGAATGCCATTTCCAGCTCATGCAGCTTCTCTCACAATGTACCGCCGGACAGGAAGTTTTACTGGTGGGCGAAAATCGTAGTGGTGTGCGTTCCGCCGAAAAAATGCTTGCCGATTACGGCGATATTCACAAAATCGACTCCGCCCGTCGTTGCAGTCTGTATCATTTTCAATTAAAAAATCCACCGCACTTTGAACTGAAAACTTTCTGGAAATCCTATCAATCGTCGCAACTTGCCGATTTAACTATCTATGCGTTGCCCGGCGTATTCAGCGCCGCCGAGCTGGATGGCGGCACGGCATTATTGCTTTCTACGCTAAAAAACATCGCGGGCGAGGTGTTGGACGTGGGCTGCGGCGCAGGGGTGATTGGCAGTTATATTCAACAGCACAACCCGAACACCCGATTAATCATGACGGATATTCACGCCTTGGCGTTGGCTTCCGCAAAGCGCACTTTACAGGAAAATCGGTTGCAAGGCACGGTGGTTGCCAGTGACGTGTTTTCCCATATTGACGGCAAATTCGATCTGATCATTTCCAATCCGCCTTTTCATGACGGCATTGACACCGCTTACACCGCCGTTAACGAACTGATAAAACAGGCAAAATGGCATTTGAAACCGGGCGGTGAGCTGCGCATCGTGGCAAATGCGTTTCTGCCTTACGCCGACTGGCTGAATCAACATTTCGGCAGTCATGACGTCCTGGCGAGAAATAACAAGTTTAAGGTATATTCGGTGCGCAGATGAGTTAAGTGTGCACGAAATTCCGCTGGCTTAGCGAAGCCTTTTAGTTAGAATTCTACTTATTATTTAAGACACTTCCGGCGAATAATATGAATCTTCTTAAAATCGTCCAACAGGTTATTGAAAAACTTGGCGACAAAGGAAATATTGTGACAGCTACCCACTGCGCCATGCGTTGGCGCGTTGTTCTGAATAACGAAAGCAAAGTTGACAAGGCATTGACAACATTGAAGGTGTAAAAGTGCAGTTTGCCGTAGCAGGACAGTATCAGATTATTTTCGGTTGCGGAACGATGAATAAGGTCCACGCCGAATTGATTAAATGGCCCGGTATGCTGCTTTCTTTATTTCCTTCAGTCTTTCCACTCCCTTCAAATGCTAAAAATGTGATTTAGATTTGTTCCATTAAAGCGCGAATCTGCAAACAGGTTGGTACTTTTCTGATAATGAAAAACGTTTTGTAAGACGACCGCACTTGGTGTAAATTCTTTTCCGCACTTACTCAGAAATAAGCGTATTACATGGATTACAATAAAAAATCCTTGTCGTATTTTGGACATTCCCTATTAGGAATAAAAAAACACTGAAAAAATGCACCGCACTTTTAGAGGAGATGCAAATGAAAAAATTATTTTTACTCGGATTAACCCTGTCTTTTTTGAGCGGCTGTACGCTTACGGATTTAATAGACAATGGTAAAATTACCCAACGCAAAGTGAGCGGGGAATGGCAATGTACCAGTATTTACCCTGAACACAATTTAACAATCGTAAATAATCTGCGCTTAAATCGGGATGGCACGTTGGTGAATAACCGCACCATTATTGAACCTATTGATAAGCCATTTTTTGTGTATGAAATCACGGGCACGGGAACATGGCAGCTAAGTGAACTTGATCACAAATTGACCTATACGTTTACCACTAATTGGGTACAGCGTAGGCATACGGAAGAGGCTTTGGACGCCATTAAAAAGGATTCCAGATATAAACTTTATGAAGAAAATTTGTTTAAGAAATACAGTAAGCGCGTGAATAAATCGAACACGATTAATTTTGTGATTAGCTCACTGACACGCGATATGGAGCTTGGCAGAGATATGATGACTTTAACGCAAAAAACAGCACAAAAAAGCTACACCACAGCTTGCTTTCGCCAATAACACCGACAAATACTGCCGAGTGAAAAATTTTCATAATTAGAATGAAAAAAAACACATCCGGAGTTATTAAGATTTTATTGCGAAATTGAGTACAATAGACCGCAGTTCCAATTCACTACCAAGAGGAGAACACCATGTTTAAAAAAAGTATGAACATCGCCGATTACGATCCCGTGTTATGGCAAGCTATTCAAAATGAAAACCGCCGCCAGGAAGAACATATCGAATTAATCGCTTCTGAAAACTATGCCAGCCCGCGCGTAATGCAAGCGCAAGGTTCCCAATTCACCAACAAATATGCGGAAGGCTACCCGGGCAAGCGTTATTATGGCGGTTGTGAATACGCGGACATTGTGGAACAGCTCGCTATTGAGCGTGCGAAAGAATTATTCGGCGCCGATTATGTGAACGTGCAACCGCACTCCGGTTCGCAAGCCAATGCGGCAGTTTACATGGCGTTACTCAATCCGGGCGATACCATTTTAGGCATGAGCTTAGCGCACGGCGGTCACTTAACCCACGGCGCGTCCGTGAGTTTCTCCGGCAAGATTTATCACGCGGAACAATACGGCATTACCGACGAAGGGTTAATCGACTATGATGCGTTACGCAAACAAGCCCATGACGTGAAACCGAAAATGATCGTGGGCGGATTCTCCGCGTATTCTCAAGTAGTGGATTGGAAAAAAATGCGTGAAATCGCCGATGAAGTGGGCGCATATTTATTCGTGGATATGGCGCACGTTGCGGGTTTAATCGCTGCAGGTATTTACCCGAATCCATTGCCGTACGCCCATGTGGTGACCACTACTACCCACAAAACCTTAGGCGGTCCGCGTGGCGGTTTGATTCTTTCTTCTTGCGGTGATGAAGAAATCTATAAAAAACTCAACAGCGCCGTTTTCCCTGCAGGTCAGGGCGGTCCGTTGGTGCACATTATCGCGGCGAAAGCGGTGTGCTTCAAAGAAGCCTTGGAGCCGGAATACAAAGTGTATCAACAAAATGTGTTGAAAAACGCCAAAGCCATGGTGGAAGTGTTCAAACAACGCGGTTATAAAGTCGTTTCCAACGGCACTGAAAACCACTTGTTCTTAGTGGACTTAGTCAGCCATGGATTGACCGGTAAAGCCGCCGATGCCGCATTAGGCAAGGCCAACATTACCGTGAATAAAAACTCTGTGCCGAACGATCCGCAAAAACCGTTCATCACTTCCGGTATCCGTGTGGGCACGCCTTCCGTCACCCGTCGCGGTTTCAACGAAGCGGACGTGAAAGAACTTGCCGGCTGGATGTGTGACGTATTAGACGCCATCGGCAAAGATAACGAAGCGGAAGTGATTGCCGACACCAAAGACAAAGTCTTGGCAATTTGTAAACGTCTTCCGGTTTACGCGTAATTTTAATCAAATGAAAAAAAACAAAGCGGTAATGAAAATTGCCGCTTTTTCTTTTTGAGAAATATGACAGTCAAAATCTTACAGATCAAAACCTGATAACAGTATTTTCTCAGTCTAATTTTTGCGTATTAATACAATACGGGATTGCGTAGATAAAGTATTATCAAAAAACTAATAATTTTATGAAATTAAATAATTTTTTCTATTGACTATTAAAGAATCCGGAGTAAATTAGTCTCCAAAATTAACCAAAACTAGGTAATTTATCCGGTCAAAGGTTATCTTAAGTATTAACCCTAAGAAAAAGGAAAACGAGTATGTCCAGTACAGAATATGCTCCATTTTATCTCCGTTTTATTCAGTTCCCAAGTAATGAAGTTTTACTCTATGAATACTGGAAACTTGTTCAGAATTTTGTACAAAAGGTTAGTAAAATAACGGTAAGATTAGCACAAATCGTTGGCATTCTCGGCGAAAAAACTATTTGGAAATACCAAAGTACTTTTAATGATGGCATGCTGGAAGGTGAGGTAGCTAAACAAGAAGTTTCCCTCACTTTAAGAAATAGTGCTTTACTTGTCGCAAGTGCCATAGTTATCCACTTTAAATCTAATTTTACCAACCTTCTTATACTGTCACAGATTACACAATATTGTAGACATCGCCCTAAATCTAAAAAAAGTAAATACTTCCCCCTCTACCTCTCTTGCTTATTACGCAGACGATTAACTGAATTTAAAATTACCCTTCTACCGTTGCCATGGGGCTAGCTGCTATATAGCTATGAAGATCAAATCCCGGTTTTCATTGTAAATTTAAAAATATATAAGAAATAATCTGAAGCCGACTTTATTTTTACCCAACTACGAATCACTCATTTAAATTAAGGTTTATTATGCAAAATAATAAAGCTTGAATATATTCCTGTAATATAAGGTTAAATAAGTTATATTTCTATTTATTGTTTAACAATAATAATTAAATCATAGTCTATTTGATTTCGTAATGAGTTTGGCATTTTCTGTCATGCGATCGTGTAAGTTATTTTGTATATTGTGGTTTGGTTATCTTATTCAAAATAAATTATTAACAAGGAGATTTAATATGGAGAAAAATAATAATTTTGAAGTGTTAGGGTATGTGGCTTGGTTATGGGCAAATTCTCCTTTGCATAGAAATTGGTCTTTATCATTACTTGCTATTAATGTACTGCCTGCAATTCAATATGGGCAATATACATTATTAATGAGAGATGGGGTTCCTATTGCTTTTTGTAGCTGGGCAAATTTAAGCCTTGAGAATGAGATAAAATATCTTGAAGATGTATCATCTCTTGTTTATGACGATTGGAATTCCGGTGATCGTAAATGGTTTATTGATTGGATTGCGCCATTTGGTCACAATTATGTGCTTTATAAACATATGCGTAAATCATTTCCCTATGATTTATTCAGATCAATTCGTGTTTATAAAGGTTCGTCAGAGGGCAAAATTACTGAATTCCATGGAGGTAAAGTCGATAAACAATTAGCTAATAAAATCTTTCAACAATATCATTTTGAGTTAATCAATGAATTAAAAAACAAATCTGAAGTTATATCTATTAATTAAGGAGAATAGATTATGGCAACTACTACACTGCCAAATACAAAACAGCAAGCTGCACAGTTTGCAAATTCAGTTGCAGATAGAGCTAAGGAAAATATTGATGCTGCAAAAGAACAATTGCAAAAGGCGTTAGATAAATTAGGGAAGACAGGTAAGAAATTAACTTTATATATCCCTAAGAATTACAAAAAAGGAAATGGTCTTACTGCGCTTATAAAAGCAGCACAGAAGTTAGGGATTGAAGTATATCATGAAGGGAAAGACGGCCCGGCATTAACTAATGGTATTTTAAATACTGGGAAAAAATTACTTGGTCTTACCGAACGAGGTTTAACTTTATTTGCTCCGGAATTAGATAAATGGATTCAAGGTAATAAACATTTAAGTAATTCTGTGGGTAGTACTGGAAATTTGACAAAAGCGATAGATAAGGTTCAGAGTGTTCTTGGTACGTTACAAGCGTTTTTGAACACCGCATTTTCGGGCATGGATTTAGATGCCTTAATTAAAGCCCGTCAAAATGGTAAAAATGTAACAGATGTACAGCTAGCAAAAGCCAGTCTTAACCTGATTAATGAATTGATTGGTACTATTTCTAGCATTACAAATAATGTAGATACTTTTTCTAAACAACTTAATAAGTTAGGTGAAGCACTAGGACAAGTAAAACATTTTGGTAGTTTTGGAGATAAATTAAAGAATTTACCTAAGTTAGGTAATCTTGGAAAAGGTTTAGGTGCATTATCCGGTGTATTGTCGGCTATATCAGCGGCTCTATTACTTGCAAATAAAGATGCTGATACTGCAACGAAAGCAGCGGCTGCAGCTGAATTGACAAATAAAGTGCTAGGTAACATCGGTAAAGCGATCACACAATACTTGATTGCTCAACGTGCTGCAGCGGGGCTTTCTACTACGGGACCTGTCGCAGGGTTAATTGCCTCTGTGGTCAGCTTGGCAATCAGCCCTTTGTCTTTCCTAGGTATTGCGAAACAATTTGATCGTGCGAGAATGCTTGAGGAATACTCGAAACGCTTTAAGAAATTTGGTTATAACGGCGATAGTTTACTTGGTCAATTCTACAAAAATACAGGGATCGCAGATGCTGCGATTACAACGATTAACACTGTATTAAGTGCTATTGCAGCAGGGGTTGGTGCAGCCTCCGCCGGTTCTTTAGTTGGTGCGCCAATCGGTTTGTTAGTGAGTGCGATTACCAGCTTAATTTCAGGAATTCTTGATGCTTCTAAACAAGCCGTTTTTGAACATATCGCGAATCAGCTCGCCGATAAAATTAAAGCATGGGAGAATAAGTACGGTAAGAATTACTTTGAAAATGGCTATGATGCCCGTCATTCCGCCTTCTTGGAAGATTCACTAAAATTATTTAATGAGTTACGTGAAAAATATAAAACCGAAAATATATTATCTATCACTCAACAAGGTTGGGATCAGCGCATTGGTGAATTAGCAGGTATCACTCGTAATGGAGATCGTATTCAAAGTGGTAAAGCTTATGTGGATTATTTGAAAAAGGGTGAGGAGCTTGCAAAGCATAGCGATAAATTCACTAAACAGATTTTAGATCCAATCAAAGGTAATATTGATCTTTCGGGTATAAAAGGTTCTACCACTCTAACTTTTTTAAATCCGTTGTTAACCGCAGGTAAGGAAGAACGGAAAAGACGTCAGTCAGGTAAATATGAATTTATTACTGAATTAAAAGTAAAAGGACGTACCGATTGGAAGGTAAAAGGTGTTCCTAATTCTAATGGTGTATATGATTTTTCTAACTTAATTCAACATGCCGTTACACGTGATAATAAAGTTCTAGAAGCAAGATTAATTGCTAATTTGGGTGCTAAAGATGATTATGTTTTTGTCGGATCCGGTTCAACAATAGTTAATGCTGGAGACGGTTATGATGTGGTGGACTATAGTAAAGGTCGCACCGGTGCATTAACAATCGACGGTCGTAATGCTACTAAAGCCGGACAATATAAGGTTGAAAGAGATCTTAGCGGTACTCAAGTCTTGCAGGAAACCGTATCAAAGCAAGAAACTAAACGAGGGAAGGTTACCGATCTACTTGAATATCGTAACTATAAATTAGATTACTATTATACGAATAAGGGCTTTAAAGCTCATGATGAATTAAACTCAGTAGAGGAAATTATCGGCAGTAAATTACGGGATCATTTTTATGGTTCTAGATTTAATGATGTTTTCCATGGTCACGATGGTGATGATGTGATTTATGGTTATGATGGTGATGACCGCTTATATGGAGATAATGGTAATGATGAGATCCATGGAGGAAAAGGCAACGACAAACTTTATGGTGGCGCCGGCAATGACAGGCTCTTTGGTGAATATGGTAACAACTATCTAGACGGTGGTGAAGGCGACGACCATTTAGAAGGGGGGAATGGTTCCGATATTCTAAGAGGCGGAAGTGGCAATGATAAATTATTTGGAAACCAAGGAGATGACTTGCTTGATGGCGGAAAAGGTGATGATCAACTTGCCGGTGGAGAAGGAAATGATATTTATGTTTACCGTAAGGAATATGGCCACCACACTATTACGGAACATAGCGGTGATAAAGATAAATTATCATTAGCAAATATCAACCTCAAAGAGGTGTCATTTGAACGTAACGGCAATGATCTACTATTGAAAACAAATAATAGAACAGCAGTAACATTTAAAGGATGGTTTAATAAACCTAATTCGTCGGCGGGGTTAAATGAGTATCAAAGAAAACTTCTTGAATACGCACCTGAAAAGGATCGTGCACGACTTAAGAGACAATTTGAGTTACAGCGAGGTAAAGTCGACAAATCACTCAATAATAAAGTTGAAGAAATTATCGGTAAAGATGGGGAGCGGATTACTTCGCAAGACATTGATAATCTTCTTGATAAAAGTGGGAATAAAAAGACAATTTCACCTCAAGAGCTTGCCGGGCTTATTAAGAATAAAGGTAAGTCAAGTAGCCTTATGTCTTCTTCTCGTTCGTCAAGTATGCTTACACAAAAGTCCGGTTTGTCAAATGATATTAGTCGTATGATTTCAGCAACCAGTGGTTTTGGTTCATCCGGTAAAGCGTTATCCGCTTCGCCATTGCAGACCAATAATAACTTTAACTCTTACGCAAATTCGTTAGCAACTACTGCTTAATGAGTTATTGGCTTTTTAGTGATTCCGCATATTTGTATGTGTGGAATCACTGTTTTTCAGGATATGTAATGGACTCACAGAAAAATACTAATCTTGCTCTTCAGGCATTGGAAGTACTGGCTCAATATCATAATATTTCAATTAACCCTGAAGAAATAAAACATAAATTTGATATAGATGGGCATGGGCTGAACCAAACTAAATGGTTGCTTGCAGCAAGATCACTTGGATTAAAAGTAAGAACTACGAACAAAACAATTGATAGATTACCTTTTTTACATTTACCGGTATTGGCTTGGCGTGATGATGGTGACCACTTTATTTTATTGAAAATAGATCAAGAAACCGATCGTTACCTCATTTTTGATCTAATGCAAAAAAATCCTATTGTTTTAGACAAAAATGAATTTGAAGAACGTTATCAAAGCAAGGTGATTTTAGTTGCGTCACGCGCATCTATTGTAGGAAATTTAGCAAAATTCGATTTTACCTGGTTTATTCCTGCTGTAATTAAATACCGCAAAATTTTTATAGAAACGTTAATCGTTTCTATATTTTTGCAAATTTTTGCACTGATTACACCGCTCTTTTTTCAAGTCGTGATGGATAAGGTCTTGGTTCACCGTGGATTTTCAACATTGAATGTGATTACAGTGGCTCTTGCTATTGTAGTCTTATTTGAAATAGTCTTGGGGGGGCTGAGAACCTATGTGTTTGCTCATAGCACAAGTCGTATTGATGTCGAACTGGGAGCAAGACTTTTTCGTCACTTATTAGCTTTACCGATTTCTTATTTTGAAGCTCGTCGGGTTGGGGATACGGTGGCTCGTGTTCGTGAATTAGATCAAATTCGGAATTTCTTAACAGGGCAGGCACTTACCTCTATTTTAGACTTGTTATTCTCTTTTATTTTCTTCGCCGTTATGTGGTATTACAGCCCAAAATTAACATTAGTTGTACTCGGTTCTTTACCTTGTTATGTCATTTGGTCTGTTTTTATTAGTCCTATTCTTAGGAAACGGCTTGATGATAAGTTCGCAAGAAATGCCGACAATCAGTCTTTTCTTGTTGAATCAGTGACTGCCATTAATACAATTAAAGCGATGGCTATTTCTCCTCAAATGACTAACATTTGGGATAAACAGTTGGCGAGTTATGTTGCTGCGAGTTTTAAAGTGACCGTGCTTGCAACGATCGGGCAGCAAGGTATCCAACTTATCCAGAAAGCCGTTATGGTGATCAATCTATGGCTTGGCGCACATTTAGTTATTTCCGGTGATTTAAGTATTGGTCAGCTAATTGCATTTAATATGCTTGCGGGACAAATTATTAGCCCCGTGATTCGTTTAGCCCAGATCTGGCAAGATTTCCAACAGGTCGGTATTTCTGTTACTCGCTTAGGTGATGTGCTTAATTCGCCTACAGAGAATAATACCGCCTCAGTATCATTACCGGAAATTCAGGGTGAGATTAGTTTTAGAAATATTAAGTTCCGCTATAAACCGGATTCCCCTATGATTTTAAACAGTATTAACTTAGATATCAGTCAGGGAGAAGTGATTGGTATTGTTGGTCGTTCAGGTTCGGGAAAAAGTACGCTTACTAAACTTATCCAACGTTTTTATATTCCGGAGCAGGGGCAAGTCTTAATTGATGGTCACGATTTGGCACTAGCCGATCCAAACTGGTTACGCCGGCAAGTAGGTGTCGTCCTGCAAGATAATGTGTTGCTTAATCGAAGTATCAGAGAGAATATTGCGTTAACCAATCCGGGAATGTCAATGGAAAAGGTTATTGCCGCGGCAAAACTTGCGGGCGCGCACGATTTTATTTCTGAATTAAGAGAAGGTTATAACACTGTTGTGGGGGAACAGGGAGCCGGTCTGTCCGGAGGACAACGCCAACGGATCGCGATAGCAAGGGCATTAGTCAATAACCCACGGATTTTGATTTTTGATGAAGCAACCAGTGCACTTGATTACGAATCTGAAAATATCATTATGCATAATATGCACAAAATTTGCCAAGATCGTACCGTGCTTATCATTGCTCACCGCCTTTCTACTGTAAAAAATGCTGATCGCATCATTGTGATGGACAAAGGTGAAATCATCGAACAAGGCAAGCATCAAGAATTACTGAAAGATGAAAAAGGCCTTTACTATTATTTACACCAATTACAAGTAAATTAAAGGGACGAACGATAATGAAAACTTGGCTTTTGGCATTGTATGATGTGCTTTCCCGTTATAAAAACGTGTGGAATGAAACTTGGAAAATTCGTAAACAGCTTGATTCTCCGATTAGAGAAAAAGATGAAAATGAATTTCTGCCCGCGCATTTGGAATTAATTGAGACACCTGTATCAAATGCACCACGATTCGTGTCTTATTCCATTATGCTCTTTTTAACTTTAGCGATTATTGTTTCTATCTTTAGCAATGTGGAAATTATCGCAACCGCTTCAGGAAAATTCGCACTAAGCGGGAGAAGCAAAGAAATTAAACCGATTGAAAATTCATTGGTTAAAGATATTTTTGTGAAAGAGGGCGAATACGTGAAAAAGGGTGAACTATTGTTAAAACTGACCGCACTTGGTGCCGAAGCGGATACGTTAAAAACGAAGACATCGCTTTCTCAAGCTAAACTAGAGGAATTTCGTTATAAATCTTTATTGGAAGCTGTTGAAAAAGATCAATTACCAATATTAGATTTTTCTAAAATTGATTTGCCTTTTATGACGGAAAACGATCAAAAAAGGGTGACTTTACTGATTGAAGAGCAATTCTCTACTTGGCAAAAACAACGCCATCAGAAAACCTTGAATCTTAATAAAAAAGAAGCAGAAAAACTCAGTTATTTGGCACGAATAAAAAAATATGAGGGTTTGATTAATACAGAACAAGTCCGATTGGATGATTTTAGAGCCTTATATAAGGAACATGCTATTGCAAAACATACGGTTTTAGATGAAGAAAATAAATATCAGGATGCAATCAATGAGCTTGAAGTATATAAGGCGAGTTTAATGCAAGTTGAAAATGAAGTTTTATTGGCCAAAGAAGAGCAGGAATTAGTCACACAATTGTTCAAAAATGATATTTTAGACAAGCTAAAACAGGCGACGGATAATGTGAATTTATTGACATTCGAGCTGGACAAAAACAATCAACGCCAGCAAGTCTCTGAAATTCGAGCCCCTGTATCGGGTACTGTACAGCAATTAAAGGTTCACACAATAGATGGCGTTGTTACTACGGCTGAAACATTAATGGTAGTTGTGCCGGAAGAAGATTCCCTTGAAGTCACCGCACTTATTCAAAATAAAGATATTGGTTTTGTGAAAGAAGGGCAAGACGTCGTAATTAAGGTTGAAGCCTTCCCCTATACCCGTTATGGCTACTTAACAGGAAAAGTGAAAAATATTACTTTAGATGCGATTGAACATCCAAAGCTTGGACTTGTATTTAATACAATTA
Organism: Aggregatibacter actinomycetemcomitans; assembly: GCF_023518055.1. Taxonomy (NCBI): domain Bacteria; kingdom Pseudomonadati; phylum Pseudomonadota; class Gammaproteobacteria; order Pasteurellales; family Pasteurellaceae; genus Aggregatibacter; species Aggregatibacter actinomycetemcomitans. The sequence goes on along the minus strand of NZ_CP085096.1, from coordinate 1,974,093 downwards.
TTGAATTGGATAAAAAAACACTTTCTACCGAAGAAAAAGAAATCCCGCTTTCTGCAGGGATGGAAATTACTGCAGAAATTAAGACAGGCATGAGAAGTGTTATAAGCTATCTACTCAGCCCATTAGAAGAATCTATTGATAAAAGTTTAAGAGAACGTTAATTATAAAAGATAGAATATAACATTCTGATTTTCCGCAATGTATCAAAAGTCTAAATTGAAAATGGATTTGGTTAGACAGTATAAAACGGTAACTTGATGATGGATTTATAATTGAAATCGTATTACCTGCATTTGCGAATACCAGCAAGCCGAAAGCCCGTTGTAGTTTTCTGGTGCAAAAGTGCGGTGGATTTCCCTGGTGTTTTTTTATCCTACTTTATTGGGATTAAAATGTGATCTAAATCACATAATTGTCTCCTTGAATTAAAAACTGTGATCTGTATCACGTTTTAAAAATTTTTGGTTAAAAAATATTGTGATGTAGTTCACATTTTTTCCGAAAAAAGTTTTTGACAAAAATTTTCTTGTGCTATTTTGACCGCACTTTAAACCTGTGACGGAGACAATTATGTTATCAGCAAGTGCAAAAGTGAAGATTCAAAGCTTCGGACGCTTTTTGTCTAATATGGTGATGCCGAATATCGGCGCGTTTATTGCCTGGGGTTTTATTACGGCGTTATTTATTCCGAGCGGTTGGTTGCCAAATGAAACCTTGGCGAAACTGGTCGGCCCGATGATTACGTATTTACTGCCGTTATTAATCGGTTATACGGGCGGTAAATTGATCGGTGGCGATCGTGGCGCGGTAGTCGGTGCGATTACCACGGCAGGGGTGATTATCGGGACCGATATTCCGATGTTCTTGGGGGCGATGATTGCCGGTCCGACAGGCGGTTGGGCGATTAAAACCTTTGATAAATGGGCGCACGGTAAAATCAAAAGCGGTTTTGAGATGTTGGTCAACAACTTCTCCTCCGGCATTATCGGGATGATTCTGGCGATTCTGTTCTTCTTTGTGGTCGGTCCGGTGGTGAAATCCTTAACCGAAGTGTTGGCGGCAGGCGTAAAAGTGTTAGTTGATAACAACTTGTTGCCATTAACCTCCATTTTCGTTGAACCGGCGAAGATTCTGTTCTTAAACAACGCCATTAACCATGGCATTTTCTCACCGCTTGGTATTCAACAATCACAAGAATTTGGTCAGTCCATTTTCTTCTTAATCGAAGCCAACCCGGGTCCGGGCTTGGGCGTGTTGTTAGCCTATATTTTCTTCGGTAAAGGGTCTGCTAAACAAACCGCAGGCGGTGCGGCGGTGATTCACTTCTTCGGCGGTATCCACGAAATCTATTTCCCTTATGTGTTAATGAATCCGCGCTTGTTACTCGCGGTTATTGCAGGCGGTATGTCCGGCGTGTTTACGTTGACTTTATTTAACGCAGGTTTAGTGTCACCGGCATCTCCGGGATCCATCATTGCGGTGTTGCTTATGACACCGAAAACATCCTTAGTGGGCGTGATCAGTTCCGTGGTGGTGGCTTGTACGGTTTCCTTCGCCTTGTCCGTCTTCTTCCTGAAAATCCAAAAAGAAGAATCCACCAACTTGGAAGAAATGCAGGCGGCGTCTAAAGCCATGAAATCCGGTAACCTCAATCAAGGTGTGGTGACTGATTACAAAGGCTTAACCAAAATCTATGTGTCTTGCGATGCGGGCATGGGATCCAGTGCCATGGGTGCGAGTATGTTACGCAAAAAAGTGAAAGACGCGGGCTTGCCGTTGGATGTCACTAACGTGGCAATTAACGATTTACCGGAAGATGCCCGTTTGGTTATCACTCACCAGGATTTAACCCTGCGTGCGAAAAAACAAGTGCCGAACGCCATGCACTTATCCTTAACCAACTTCCTGGATAACAAATTCTACGACAGCCTGGTGCAGGATTTGAAAGAGCAATTAACAGCGCAACCGAAAGCAGAAGCAGCGCAGGCGCATGAGGACGTGGTGGAAGTGAACGGCACGAAATTCACCTTAACACCGGAACAAATTTTCCTGGGCTTAAAAGCCGATAGCAAAGAAGATGCCATTCGTTTTGCCGGTGAGCAATTAGTCAAATCGGGCTTTGTTGAACCGAGCTATGTCGATGCTATGTTTGAGCGTGAAAAATTGGTATCCACTTATCTTGGCGAAGGTGTTGCCGTGCCACACGGTACTATCGAAGCGAAAGATGCAGTGCTGAAAACCGGTATCGTGGTGTGCCAATATCCGGAAGGCGTGCGCTTCACCGACGAAGAGGACGGCATTGCCAAATTAGTGGTGGGGATTGCGGCGAAAAACAACGAGCATATTCAAGTAGTATCGGCGATTACCAACGCCTTAGACAGCGACGAAGCCATTGAATTATTGACCACCACCAACGATGTGGAAAAAGTCTTGGCGTTACTCAAAGCCTAAAAGTGCGGTTGATTTTAAAGGTGTTTTTACAGGCGACAGGCAGTGCGGTATGTAGCCTTACTTAAAGGAGAAATAACATGAAGGCATTACATTTCGGTGCGGGCAATATCGGTCGCGGATTTATCGGAAAATTATTGGCGGACAGCGGTGTTGAAGTGATTTTTGCCGATGTGAATGATAAGGTGATTGACTTGCTGAAAACGCAACAGTCCTATCATGTCAAAATCGTCGGCGACAGCGTGAATACGGTGGAAGAAGTCACTAACGTCATCGGCATCAATTCTAAAGATGAAAATGCCGTGATTGAATTATTCAAGACTGTAGATTTGGTGACCACCGCCGTCGGGCCGAATGTGCTGAAAATTATTTCCGGCACTATTGCAAAAGGCTTGGTTGCCCGTTTCGCCGCCGGAAACGACACGCCGTTAAATATCATCGCTTGTGAAAATATGGTGCGCGGCACAACCTTCTTAAAAGAGCAGGTTTTCACCCACTTAACGCCGGAACAACAAGCTAAAGCGGAAGCATTAGTCGGTTTCGTGGATTCCGCCGTGGATCGTATCGTACCGCCGGTACAAGCGGATGAAAGCGATCCGTTATTGGTCACTGTGGAAGAATTCAGCGAATGGATCGTGGATGAAACCCAGTTTAAAGGGCAAATTCCGGCAATTCGTGGCATGGAGAAAACCGATAATCTGATGGCGTTTGTGGAACGCAAATTGTTCACCCTGAATACCGGACACGCTACTACGTCTTACTTAGGCAAACTAAAAGGCTATCGCTTCGTGAAAGAAAGCATTGAAGACGACGCCATTAAAGCGGATGTGAAAGCCACCATGCAGGAAAGCGGCGCGGTGTTGATTAAACGTTATGGTTTTGATCCGCAGGCGCACGCGGCGTATATTGAAAAAATCTTAAAACGCTTTGCGAATCCGTTCCTGGTGGATGATGTGGATCGTGTGGGGCGCGAGCCTTTGCGCAAATTAAGCTACAACGACCGCTTAATCAAACCGTTGCGCGGCACATTGGAATACGGTTTGCCGAATCAGCATTTGGTCAACGCCATTGCCGCAGCCTTGGCGTATCGCAACGAACAGGATTCGCAAGCCTTGGAATTGGCGGCATCGCTTGCTGAAAACGGCGTCGCGGGAACCGTGCGTAAATATACCGAGTTGCAGGGCGATGCCGTGATTGAACGCATTGTCGCGGCTTATCAGGCGATTTAAGTGAAGTAGGGCGAATGAACGTTCGCCCTTGCGTTGTGAAATTTAAGATAATGGGTTTTTAAAAGGATTTTCAGGTGCCGATTGATCAGGTTTATGAAAAATTAAATGGCGCAATGTCTCTTCGCGGTTTCATCACCGTCTCCGTTGCGATTTTTGATGAAACCGTAGATGCATTGATTAACCGTGTTTTTCGTAAAACGGATTTCGCCGTGAAATCCGTGGTGGATTCCCTGTTTGAAACCTCCGGCCCGCTTTCCGATTTAAGCATTCGCTTAAAAGTGCTGCTGGGTTTAGGCATTGTGGAACAGCCGGTTTTTGCCGACATTCTTCACTTTATCGGGCTAAAAGAAACCTTAAATAACGACGAAAAAGACTATGATTTTTCCGATGATATTATTTTGGATTTCGCCCGCCATTTACATTTATTGGAAGATAAACAGCTCCTCGATTTCCCGCCCGAAGCCGACAATCAGGATTCCTTGCTTTACCAAATCAAACGTCAGCGCAAGGAAAAAGTTATCCGCTCCAGCCTCATTCTCACCATTACCGACATTTGCGAACGCCTGCAAACCGAAAGCCCGTTGTAGGTTTCGGGGCAAAAGTGCGGTCAAAAATTCAAGTGTTTTTTAACCCGCCGAAAAACAAAAGACCTGAATTCGCTTCAGGTCTTTTTTTATCATCGGAAATGCTTTTAGGCGATTTCCGCCAGTTTCACCGGGCGTCCTTCATCAAGAGAACGTTTTGCCGCCAACGCGATAAGCACAGGTTGCAAACCGTCGTTGCCGTTGACTAAAGTCGGTTTGTCGTTCACTACGGAATCCACAAAGCACGCCATTTCGTCAGCGAAAGATTGCATATAGCGTTCCAGGAAGAAATATTTCGGTTTTTCGGCAATCACGCCTGCTTCACAGGAATACACGGCGGTAGAATCGGTATCATTACGGGTTTGTACCGCGCCTTTCGAGCCGAACACTTCCGCCCGTTGGTCGTAGCCGTAAACCGCCTTGCGGCTGTTGTCGATTACACCGATCGCGCCATTCGCCAGTTTTAAGGTGATGACGGCGGTGTCAATATCGCCGGCTTTACCGATTTCCGGATTCACCAACACGCCACCCGCCGCATACACTTCCACGACTTCGCTGCCGGATAAATAACGGATCATGTCGAAATCATGAATGGTCATGTCAAAGAACATCCCGCCGGACACTTTAACGTATTCAATCGGCGGTGCGTCAGGGTCGCGGGAGGTGACGCGGATTAAGTGCGGTTCGCCGATGTCGCCGTTTTCCACGCGGGTCTTGATGGCTTTAAAGTTGTGGTCAAAACGACGGTTGAATCCTACCTGGAATTTCACGCCCGCTTTTTCCACTTCGGCTAAGACTTCTTTAATGCGATTTACATCGGCATCCACCGGTTTTTCGCAGAAAATGTGTTTGCCGGCACGGGCGGCTTCAATGGAAATCGGCGCGTGGGTGTTGGTGGAGGAACAAACCAACACGGCATCAATTTCAGGATCCTGCAAAATGTGTTTATAGTCTTCATAAACGTGCGGAATGCCCATGCCTTTCGCCCATTGTTTGAGCTCATCGGTGACGCGAACATCGGAAATCGCTTTGATTTCAGCGCCTTTGACATATTTTGTAATGCTTTCGGAATGTACGCGACCGATACGACCGGCGCCGATAATACCTACTTTAATCATGATTAAATCCCCACTGTTTCTTTAATGTATTTACGGCCTTTGACGGCATATTCAAATGGGTTGGCGATTGCCGGATCCTGTTCCGCTTCAACGACCATCCAGCCTTTGTAATTGTGTTTCTCGAGAATGTCGAAAATCGGTCTGAAATCAATCACACCGTCGCCCGGCACGGTAAAGGTGCCTTTACGCACGCCTTCCAGGAAGCTCAGATTATTGGCTTTTACGTCGGCGACCACTTCATCGCGCACGTCTTTCAAATGCACGTGGCAAATGCGATCGATGTATTTTTCCAAAACATCCAGCATGGCTTTTTGTGAGCCTTCGGAATAGTAGAGATGACCTGAATCGAATAACAAATACACATCATCATTAACCACCGCCATATACTTATCAATTTCTGCCGGGGTTTGAATGCCAGTGCCCATGTGGTGGTGCAGGCAAACTTTCATGCCTTTTTCGGCGGCAAGTTTGGCAAGTTCGTTGTAACCTTCGGCGAGGCGTTGCCATTCTTCTTCGGTGAATACGGTTTTCTCTTTGAACACGGCTTTGGTGGTGCCTTGAATACTACGGCTTTGCTCGGAACAGCCGATCACTTTGGCGCCCATGGCATGGAGGAAATCACGATGTTTGATAAATTCTTTGATGGTTTCCTCTTTTTTACCATCGACAAAAAACGTACTGAACCACGCATTACAAATTTGAATACCGCGAACCGCCAGTTTATGTTTTAACACTTCCACATCGCGCGGATATTTATTTCCAACTTCACATCCGGTAAAACCCGCAAGTGCCATTTCACTTACACATTGTTCAAAGGTATTCTCTTTGCCAAGATCAGGCATATCATCGTTAGTCCAACCGATTGGCGCGATACCTAATTTCACGTTTTCAGCTTTCATAGTGTTTTCCTTCTCAACAGAGTGGTTAAATTGGAGAAATAAATTAAATGACGGATTAATAACGTCTTGCTTCGTTAATGTGTTTCACGCTGTTTTTGTGCGCTTTGCGGATTTTTTCTTTTTCCGACACTTCCGGCACGCCGACGTGCCACCAGCTGCCGTAGCCGTGGATCATGGTTTTCGGCAAGACTTTTATGTCAATCAGCGTAGAGACGGTTTGTTTTTGCGCATCGGCGAGGGCGGCGCGTAATTCCTCTTCGGTGGTGACTTTATAGGTTTTGCAACCGTAAGATGCCGCATTCATGGCAAAGTCAACGGGCACGAATCCGCCGTCTAATTTATTGGTTTGCGGATTTCTGAAGCGGAATTCGGTGGCGAAGCTGTCCATACCATTGCCGATTTGCAGATTGTTAATACAGCCGTTTGTCATGTTGTCGAATAAAATTACGTTGATTTTTTTATGTTCCTGAACGGAGGTCACCAGTTCGGAATGGAGCATCATGTAAGAACCGTCGCCCAATAAGGCATAAACTTCTTTTTCAGGTTGCGCCAATTTCGCGCCCAATGCGGCGTTCACTTCATATCCCATGCAGGAATAGCCGTATTCCAGATGGTAAGTGTTTTCACCCTTGGATTGCCATGCCCGTTGCAAGTCACCCGGCAAGCTGCCCGCGGCGCCTACGATAATGTCGTTTTCGCCCAAGGTTTCATTGAGAATGCCTAACACGCGACTTTGGGGCAGATGGGATTGGGTCAATTTAATAAATTCCGCATAGACTTTTTCGCGATCTAAAGCATCGTCCACTTCCGGTACGAAATCGGTTTCGGTGTAAACCGCGTGATAAATCCGTTGGAGTTCTTGGGCAAATTGCGCTTTGGCTTCGGCAACGGCGTTGCCCCATTGAGCGCGGTAACGGTAGCCCGTCGGTGCTAAAAGTGCGGTCAGTTTTTCCAGCGTTTCTTTGGCATCGGCAACCACTTGGACGCCATCCAGTTTATAGGCATCGAAACGAGCAACGTTGATGTTCAGGAATTTCACATCCGGATTTTGGAAGATCCATTTTGAGGAGGTGGTGAAATCCGTGTAACGCGTGCCAATACCGATAATCAGATCCGCTTCTTTTGCCAACAGGTTGGCGCTCAAACAGCCGGTTTCTCCCACACCGCCCACATTCAAAACGTGCTCGGAAACGACCGCACTTTTTCCCGCCTGGGTTTCGGCAAAAGGAATCTGGAAGGTTTCGGCGAACTGTTTTAATTGCTCCGCCGCTTCGGAATAACGCACCCCGCCACCACAAATAATTAACGGTTTTTTCGCCTTCAGAATCAAATCCACGGCAGATTTCAACATAGGTTCGGTAGGGAGCGTGCGCTCAATGCGGTGAATGCGTTTTTGCAGGAAATATTCCGGGAAATCATAGGCTTCCGCTTGGACGTCTTGCGGCAGAGCGATGGTGACGGCGCCGGTGTCCGCCGGATCCGTTAACACCAGCATGGCGTTAATACAAGCGGTCATCAGTTGTTCCGGACGGCTGACTCTGTCCCAATATTTGCTCACGGCACGGAACGCGTCGTTTGTGCTGATGCTTAAATCATGGAATTGTTCGATTTGTTGTAAAACCGGATCCGGTTGGCGGGTGGCGAAAACATCACCCGGTAAAAGAAGAAGCGGAATGCGATTGGCGGTTGCGGTGGCGGCGGCAGTAATCATGTTGGCGGCGCCGGGACCGACGGAAGAGGTGCAGGCGTAAATTTTTTTACGCAGATTTTGTTTCGCAAAACCGATGGCGACATGTGCCATGCCTTGTTCATTGCGCCCTTGGCGTACAATCAGGTTACCGCTGTCTTGTTCCAGCGCCTGACCAATGCCGAGCACATTGCCATGACCGAAAATACCAAAGATACCTTCAACAAATTTTGTTACTTTGCCGTCAAATTCGATATATTGATTATCAAGGAATTTTATAAGTGCTTGTGCAACAGTAAGTCTTACGGTTTTCATCAGAATCTCCTTTACGGGTAGCGAGCATTGAAACCCAGTATATAAGCATTCTTTTAATTTTAAATGCTTTTGAAACAAAAATTTCATTTTTGCGACATAGATCAAATTTTTCCGAATTTATGTTTTATCTTGCAAGATCAGGTTAACAGCCTGTTAAATCTTGGCGAATTAAATATAGAAAAGAAAATTTAACGGGGCTGATTTTGTGATTAACGTCTAAAAAAACAAATTTCAATGTTGATTTTTTTGAAATATATGTTTCAATTTTATGCAGGTAAAATAATTTCATTAAAATAAGAAGGAATTGCATTATGAAAACGGTGGAAAAAACATTAGACCTTATTTGTCTTGGTCGGGTTGCTGTTGATCTTTATGCCCAACAAATCGGCGCCAGATTGGAAGATGTCTCTTCTTTTTCCAAATATCTTGGCGGTTCGTCCGGTAACGTTGCTTATGGCACGGCGGTGCAGGGTGTGAAATCCTCCATGCTGGCGCGTGTCGGTGATGAACACATGGGGCGTTTTTTGCGTGAGGAATTACAACGTGTCGGCGTGGATACCAGCCATTTGATTACGGATAAAGAACGCCTGACTGCCCTTGTGATTCTAGGCATTAAAGATCAGGACACTTTCCCGTTGATTTTTTACCGTGAAAATTGTGCGGATATGGCAATTACCAAAGAGGATTTTGATGAAAGTTATATTGCTTCCGCCAAAGCGCTTGCCATTACCGGCACCCATTTGTCGCATCCGAAAACACGAGAAGCCGTGTTAACGGCGTTGGAATATGCGGGCAGAAATAATACGAAACGTTTGCTGGATATTGATTATCGTCCGGTGTTATGGGGGCTGACGTCCTTGGGTGATGGGGAAACCCGGTTTATTGATTCGGCGGCGGTAACTAAATCATTGCAAGAAGTGTTACACCATTTTGATGTGTTGGTGGGCACAGAAGAAGAATTCCACATTGCCGGCGGTTCGACAGATACTTTAACCGCACTTAAAAATGTGCGTAAATTCAGCCATGCCGTTTTGGTGTGTAAACGTGGTGCGCTGGGCTGTTCTGTGTTTGAAGGGGAAATCCCTGATGATTTGGACGGCGGGTTAAATGTTTATGGAGTCAGAGTCGAAGTGCTTAATGTATTGGGTGCCGGCGATGCCTTTATGTCGGGGCTGATTCGTGGTTACATTAATAATGAAGGCTGGGAACAGGCGTGTCGTTATGCCAATGCTTGCGGTGCGTTGGTGGTTTCCCGTCACGGTTGTGCACCGGCAATGCCGACCAAAGCGGAATTGGATAATTATCTTGCCCGCGCACAATCGGTGCCGCGCCCGGATTTAGATGAACAACTTAATCATTTGCACCGAGTGACAACCAGAAAAGCCAAATGGGATAACTTATGTATTTTTGCTTTTGACCACCGTAAACAATTGGTGGATATGGCGGAAAAATACGGTGCGGACGTCAAACGTATTCCTAAACTGAAACAGCTTCTCTTGCAGGCGGCGGAAAAAACGGCACAGGAAGAAGGTATTTATAACGGTCAGGCGGGGATTCTGGCGGATACGACTTTCGGACAAGCGGCATTGAATGAAATTACCGGCAAGAAATGGTGGATTGGTCGCCCGATTGAGCTGCCGTCCTCCCGTCCGTTGCGTTTGGAACACGGCGATTTAGGCAGCCAATTAGCCGGTTGGCCCCAAGAGCATGTAGTGAAATGTTTGGTCTTTTATCATCCGAAAGACCGCGCAGAGATGAAAGCGGAGCAGGATGTCACATTAAAACAAGTGTATCAAGCCTGCTGTCGAACCGGTCATGAGTTGCTGTTGGAAGTGATTTTGCCGGCGGATATGGAACAAAACGAACAATATTACGCGGACATTCTCGCACACTTCTATCAATTAGGTATTAAGCCGGATTGGTGGAAATTACCGGGCGTTTCAGCGCAGGATTGGGAACGTATCAGCGAAGTAATTCAGGCAAATGATCCATATTGTCGCGGCATTTTGATTCTCGGCTTGGATGCGCCGGAAGTGCAGTTTAAAGCAGTATTTGATGCGTCTGCCAATACGCCTTTAGTAAAAGGCTTTGCAGTGGGGCGGACAATTTTCGGGCAGCCGTCGGCGGATTGGTTTGCCGGAAAATTAACAGATGACGAACTGATCGCCGAAGTGGGTGAAAGATACAGAAGACTGATTAAACTTTGGAAATCCCGTTAATAACCATCAACGTAAAATGCCCCGTTCGGGGCATTTTTGTTACTTGCTTGTTTTCTCTTTTTCTTTTTCCAGCCCTAGCACAATCGCCAGTGTTTGAACCAACGTCATCGTTGAGCATTGGGAACGAAATCCCAACACCTGCGCTTCTTTTATCACAAAAGCAATATCGCTGAAGGCAAGTAGCGGGCTGATTTGGCTGTCGGTGATGGCAATTTGCTTAATGCCTTTTTTGGCACTGGTATTCATAATATTGACGGTTTCCGCCGCATAAGGCGAGAAACTAATGGCAACCACCACATCGCCTTCTTTAACCTGATTGAGCTGTTCATCAAACATCCCGCCCAAGCCATTAATTAAAAAGGAACTGCAATCTAAGTGATGGAGAGCGTAGTTGAGATAACAGGCAACGCTAAAAGATCGTTTTAGACCGATAATAAAAATGTTATTGGCTTCTTTTAACATTTTGGCGGCGGCGTAAACTTGATCGTTTGTGGTTTGTTCTGCCAGTTGAATCAATGCCTGACTGTTGGCTTGCGAGAAAATCGTCAAAATGTCTTCCGGGGATTCTTCTCCTTCCGATCGGGCGATTTTGTGTGAAAGCTGTAGTCGCTCCGTGTAGTTTGTGGTTTTTTCCATGAGATTTTCACGGAAAATTTGTTTCATTTCGTTAAAGCCGGAAAAACCGAATTCGGCAGCAAAGCGGATTAATGTAGAGGGCGGTACGTCCGCTTTTTCGGCGATAGTGGCAACGGTATCAAAAACGATGCTGTCGCTGTTGTCCAAAATATATTGAGCAACCTGTTTGAGCCTTTTACTTAAGCTGTCGTAACGGGTTTGTATTTCTGTTTGTAAATTGGTTAATTGAGATTTTTCTTTCATCTTGTTATATCCATAAAATAAATATTCATAAATATTATCGAGATGAATGAAAAATTCAAGAAAAAAGCGGTTATTTCGTTTGAAAAAATGACTGCACTTTTAGTCGATTTTATGGATTTACGCTTTCACTATTTGAATTTATCGGCGTATTCTTCGCTGTTAATCCAGGCGTGATCCTGTTCCCAGGTAAAACGCCATTTTCTCACCGGACCGGCCATCACGTTTAAGTAATAATTTTCATAACCGGCGATGGTGGCAACGGGATGATAACCTCTTGGCACCTGAACTACATCACCGTCATATACCGCCATACATTCATCTAGTGATCGATCGTCAGTGTAAACGCGTTGTAATGCGAAGCCTTGTGACGGGAAGAAACGGTGATAATAGGTTTCTTCCAGGTAGGTTTCGGTTGGGGAGTTTTTATCATCGTGTTTATGGCTGGGGAATGAACTGGTATTGCCTTCATCGGTAAATACTTCAACCACCAATAACGCATCTGCGGTTTCGGTTTCCGGCAGGATATTGTGCACCAGACGTTTATTGTTGCCGTATCCGCGTTTTTCTACGCCCACATCTTTTGGTTCGATTAAACGCACCGGCAAATTCCCTTGGCTTGGTGCACGACAAACCGCCAGTTCTAAATAGCTTTCCGCGTTAATGTGGACCTGCTGATGATGCGGCACGTATACGGAATAAGGGGGGATTCGCTCAAAAGGCGAAGTGCGGTTGCCGATATGTTCAAATGTGGCTTGAGCGGTTGCAACAGTGGCTTGACCAGCAATCAGCACGAAGCAAACCTCAGTATTTTCCGTATCGAAGGTAAGCTCTTGGTCTTTTTGCAGGTGATACATCTCAAAACCGACATATTCCCAATTGGCTGTTTGCGGTGTGATTTTTTGGACTTCACCGTTCTTTTCAGGATGATTTTTTTTGGATTTAGATAGTAAGTAACTCATCGCATTCTCCTAAAATGACTCAATAGACTCCTTGGATAATACTCCCTTAACTTAATTAATCTACCGGCTTTTCCTTAAAATCAGATACAGATCACAAAAGTGGAATAAAAAGTTCATTTTAGGGTTTATATGTATTGTATTTTTCAAATGACAGGATTAATTTGAATGCGTTCATAAAATGAACAAGGAGGATAAGCACACAAGTTTTCATGTAATCATTTATGTTGTAAACCTACAACGATATATTAACCAGGAGAATATGTATGGACGTTGAACTACTAAATAGATATTTATTTTCTCAGGAGTTAGTCAAAGAAGTTGGGAAAATTGCACTGGATTTTTACCTTAAACGTAAGGAATTAAAAATTGAGTGTAAAAAAGGTGATTTACAGGATCAAGTCAGTATCGCGGATAAAACCGTTGAAGCGAAAATTAAAGAAGCATTAAAACAACATTTTCCGCAAGATGGTTTTTTAGGCGAAGAATCCGGTGCTGAAAACTTATCCTGTGAATATTGTTGGGTTGTGGATCCAATTGATGGCACCAGCCCGTTTTTATATGGGTTAAACGCATGGTGCGTGTCCATTGCAATTTTGCATAAAAATCAAATTGTCTCCGGTGTGATTTTTGATCCCGTCCACAATGAGTTGTTCAGAGCAATGAAAGGGGATGGCGCATTTCTGAATGATCAACCTATTCACGCTTCCTCTTCCACCTCTTTAAAAGAAGGATTAATGGGATTAGGCGTTTCCCACCGTGTTCACCCCGATACTTTTACTCCTGTGCTACACCAAATTTTATTGGACGGTGGGATGTTCATTCGTAACGGTTCCGGTGCGTTAATGTTGGTTTATGTGGCGGCAGGTCGCTTGATTGGCTATTTTGAGCCGCATATTAACGCTTGGGATGTTTGCGCCGCGATCATTATTGTTCAGGAAGCGGGCGGGCATGTGAATAATTTCCTTGAAAATGAAGGACTCGGCAAAGGAAATTATATTTTAGGTTGCTGTACCGAAGCGCTGTTTACAGAACTCAATCACATCAAAAATTCACACGAAATACGCTAGCGTAGAAAGGAGGCTATATGTCTGTTCTCAGCTTTTTTAAAGCCAGTTCGGCAATTCCGTTGAAGGATTACACGGAAAAAATGTTTAGAAGTACACGAATGAAAAACTTTTGGGCATTTTCATTCGCTTACGCCATTTATTATGTTTGTCGCTTATCTTTTAATGTGGCGAAGCCTGCGTTGGTCAATAACGGCATATTAAGCGCAACGGAATTGGGGGTTATCGGTTCCGCAACCTTTATTACTTATGCGGTCGGGAAATTCGTGAACAGTGCGTTGGCGGATCATTCCAACATCGTTCGTTTCTTTTCCGTCGGCTTGTTCTTTTCCGCGCTTGCCAATTTCGCCATGGGCATGAACACCAGCGCCATTGTGTTGACCATTATTTGGGGATTCAACGGTTGGGTGCAATCCATGGGGGTGGGACCTTGCGTCGTGGCGTTATCCCGTTGGTATGATGACAAAGACCGTGGTTCCTATTATGGTTTCTGGTCTGTTGCGCATAATGCGGGGGAAGCGATTACTTTTGTGGTGACAGCCGCCATTATTACCGCATTCGGTTGGCGCGCCGGGTTTAATTTTGCCGGTATCACCGGCTTGTTAGGTGTGCTTGTGACCATCATGTTCATGAAAGATTCGCCGGAATCCTGCGGATTTAAACCGATTATTAAAACCGAATCAAAAGAAGAAACTTTCGATAATAAAGAAGTATTAAAACACCAATGGGAAGTGATAAAAAATCCGGCGATTTGGATCCTGGCAGTCGCTTCTTGTTGTATGTATATTGCCCGTTATGGCGTGAACAGTTGGGGCGTATTTTTCCTGGAAAACGGCAAAGGCTACACCACCATTGAAGCGGCTTCTATTATTAGCGTAAACAGTATTGTCGGTATTCTGGGAACGGTGGCTTCAGGCTGGTTATCCGATCGTTTCTTACAGGGTAGACGGAATATCATGACCATCGGGGTCAGTTTGCTTAACGTCATTTCTTTGGCAGCCTTCTTATTCGCCCCGAACGGTAATACCTGGTTCTCCATTATTGCACTTTCCGTCTTTGGTATTACACTCGGTATTCAATTATGTTTCTTAGGCGGTTTATTGGCGACGGACATTTCCCATAAATCCGCATCTGGTATCGCATTAGGCATGATGGGCGTATTCGGTTATGCCGGTGCGGCGGCAGGGGAGTTTCTCACCGGCTTTATGTTAGATAAAACCACGGTGATTAATGAAGCCGGTAAGAAAATTTATGATTTCGACAGCTTGTCCTATTTCTGGGTCGGCGCCGATGTGTGCTCCGTATTGGCATCCGTGCTGTTTGCTGTGGTTGTATACTATCAAACCCGACGGGTTACAAATTAATCATGACGGACAAAAAAGTGCGGTAGATTTTCACCGCACTTTTTTATGGGATTGACTAAAATCAGACACAGATCACAAAAGTGAAATAAAAAAATTAATTTAAAATAAAATGATTTGAAAATTTTATTTTATTTTCCTACTCTATAGCTACTTTGGGTGATAAGCGTCATCGTTTTATGTAAATTACCATTCGTTTATCGCAATGTTAATTTCTTAAGCTATAAGAAGGAGTTCAAAATGGAAACCGTTTATAACTTTATTAATGGTAAACAAGTTCCAAGCAGAGGGACAAAAGCGCATCCGATTTATAACCCGGCAACCGGCGAGCAAATTCGTCAGGTGATCATGAGTTCGCCTGAGGATGTCAATGAAGCGATTGAAGTGGCGCATAAAGCCTTTGCCGATTGGTCGGCAACCGCTCCGCTACGTCGTGCCCGTATTATGTTTAAATTTAAGGAATTATTGGAAAGAGATTGGGATTCATTGGCTCGTTTGATTGTTGAAGAACATGGTAAAGTGTATTCCGATGCGTGCGGTGAATTGACGCGTGGCTTGGAAGTGGTGGAATTTTCATGCGGGATTCCTCATTTGTTAAAAGGTGAATTTTCAGAACAGGCGGGACGTGGTATCGATATTCACTCTTCATTGCAACCGTTAGGCGTAACTGTGGGAATCACGCCATTTAACTTCCCGGCAATGGTGCCGATGTGGATGTTCCCGATTGCCTTAGTTTGTGGTAATACCTTCATTTTGAAACCGGCAAAAGCCGATCCTTCTTTATCTATTCGTTTAGCCGAGCTGTTAAAAGAAGCCGGTTTGCCTGATGGAGTATTTAATGTGGTGCATGGCGATCGTAATGACAATGAAATTTTATTGCGCGATCTGCGTGTTCATGCGGTGAGTTTTGTGGGGTCAACACCGGCAGCGGCACATGTGTATAAAGTCGGTTCTGAATTCGGCAAACGCGTACAAACCTTTGGGGCTGCGAAAAATCATGCACTTATCATGCCTGATGCGGATATTGAATCCACGGCGAATGCTCTCTTGGGGGCGGCATTCGGTGCGGCCGGGGAACGTTGTATGGCGTTGGCACTGGCAGTGACGATTGATGATGAAACCACAGATAAATTGGTTGCCGCCTTAAAACCGAAAGTGGAAGCGCTTCGTTATGGTCCGGGCATTCCGAAACCGGGTGAAAAAGAAATGGACTTTGGTCCGCTCATTACGCAACAACACTTGAATAACGTGACCAATTACATTACAACCGGGGTAGAAGAAGGTGCTACTTTAGTGGTTGACGGACGTGGCAAAAAACCGGCAGATTATGAAAATGGCTTCTTTATCGGCGGTTCCTTATTTGACAATGTGACTTCCGATATGGTGATTTATAAAGAGGAAATCTTTGGCCCGGTACTCGGCATTGTCAGAGCGAAAAGCTTTGAAGAGGCGATGAAGCTGATTAATGAACATCCTTACGGAAACGGTACGGCAATCTTTACTTCCGACGGCGGCGCGGCGCGTGAATTCGCTTACCATGTTCAAGCCGGTATGGTGGGGATCAATGTGCCGATTCCGGTACCGATGTCATTCCACTGTTTCGGCGGCTGGAAACATTCTTCTTACAGCACCTTGAATGTTTATGGTCCGGATGGTGTTCGTTTTTATACGAAGATGAAAACGGTAACAACACGTTGGCCGAATAAATATGTGATTGAAAATGCGGCATTTAGTATGCCTACACTTTAATCGGCGTCATTTTTAAATCACGGGGAGGAGATAATGGAACTTGAGGACTTATCTCCTCTTATTTTATGTCATAAACAGTAAGGACATAGTATGAAACAAGTGCGTATCGGTTTAGTGGGAACGGGATATATTGGGCGTTGTCACGCAATTGCTTATGCTCAGGCGCCGACGGTGTTTCCTCTTGATGCCGAGTTGGTTTTAGAGTATTTGGCGGAAGTCACCCCCGAATTAGCGGAAAAAAAAGCAAAAGAATTTGGTTTTAAACGTTTTACCGGTGATTGGCGTGATATCGTGCAGGATCCGAATGTGGATGTGGTGGATATATGCACACCGAATTTTCTCCATAAAGACATTGCGTTGGCGGCCATTGCAAATGGCAAACACGTTTATTCCGAAAAACCGCTGGCATTGACGGCGGCAGATGCCAAGTTAATGTACAAAGCAGCAAAAAAAGCTGGGGTTAAGACTTTAGTCGGGTTTAACTACATCAAGAATCCGACAACCCAATTGGCACGGGAAATTATTGCCAAGGGCGAAATCGGTGAAGTTATTCATTTCTATGGCACACATAATGAAGATTATCTCGCTAATGAAAATACACCGTTGGATTGGCATTGTGTCAAAGAAAAGGCTGGTTTGGGCACATTAGGTGATCTTGCCGCACACATTGTGCAAATGTCTCAGTATTTGTTAGGACAAGAGATTCGCGTGGTTATCGGTGATATGCAAACGGTGATTCAAACCCGACCTAATCCTAACAGTCTGCAAGAGCGTCTGACGGTAGAAAATGAAGACCAGGCGAGCGCGTTGGTGCGTTTCGCCAATGGTTGTATGGGAACGATTGAAACCTCCCGTATCGCTTGCGGGCGTAAAATGGGGCTAAGTTATGTGATTACGGGAACAAAAGGCACAATTTCCTATACTCAGGAACGAATGGCTGAATTGAAGCTTTATCTGCATGATGAAGATCCTGCAAGACAAGGGTTTAAAACCATTCTCACCGGACCGTTACACCCTGATTACAAGCATTTTTGCGTAAGTGCCGGCCATGGTATCGGTTTTAATGACCAAAAAACGGTGGAGATCAGAGATTTGGTCAATGGTCTTGCGTCTTCTGAAAATACCTTATATCCGGATTTTGAAGAAGGTTACAAGGTTTCCCGCGTGTTGGATGCTATTGCGTTTTCATGTGAACAAAAGCGTTGGATAGACGTAGAAGAGGTTGCGTAACGAATTCGTATTGAGCATGAACATAGGAGTCTTTGGACTCCTATTTTTTTGCTAAAAATAAAATATTTAGTTTATTTTTGCAGTAGTTAAATTTTCCTTCCAAAAAATAAGATCTATCTCACACTTTCAAAAAATGGCGGTTGCAGGAAATCTTCTTTTAATGATATAGATACTAAACGGACGATTTGTTTCAAATTGTATATTGGTGAAATTTATATTCGCATGTGATTGTTGTGGTGGGGTATAGCAGTATTTCAATTTTTGTTGTTATTCGTTTAACCGATAAAAGGGAGTAGCATTATGAAAAAGACACTACTTGCGTTACTTTGTGGTGGAATCCTATTAACGTCTCAAGCTGTTATTGCTAAAAATGTTGTAATTGGCGCTCCGATGGTTGCCTTCTCCGATAAATGGCAAACCTATCTTCAAGATGCGATTCGTGAATTTGATAAAACTCACGATGATGTTGAAATCAAACTTGCCGATGCGAACGGTGACCCTGCCCGCTTATTAAATGATGCGGAAACCTTCATTGACCAAAAAGTCGATGCCTTACTGGTTGTGCCGACCGATCCGAATATTGTTAAGGTAATTGGCAGAAAAGCCAAACGCGCCGGCGTTCCTCTCATTATTATTAATCGTAAACCGTTAGATGAAGATATGCAGTATGTCACCAGTTATGTGGGATCTGATGAAATTGAAGGGGGACGTATTCAAGCGGGCTTCATTGTGAATACATTGAAAGGTAATCCTGCCGAAGCCGCCATTTTAATGGGACCTTTAGGTCAGGATGCGCAAATTAAACGGACACAAGGTAACAAAGAAATTTTTGCACAGAATAAAAATATCAAAATCTTTACCGAACAAGAAGGTAAATGGGACAGAGCTAAGGGATTGGAAATTGCAGAAAACCTACTTGCGGCAAACAAAAATCTGAATGTTGTGGTAAGTAATAATGATGAAATGGCGATTGGTGCCGTATTGGCAGGTAGAAAGTTAGGACTTAAAGACGAAGATTTAATTATTGTGGGATTGGATGCGACACCGGATGCGTTGGATTACCTGGGTAAAGGTTTAGATGCGACCGTGTTCCAATCTGCTGCCGGTCAAGGTGCTGCAGGCGCGGAAATGGCATATCTCGCGGCTAAAGGTGAAAAAGTGCCGTCCGTGAAATGGGTACCTTTTGAACTTGTCACACCGGATAAAAAAGAGGAATACCAGGCGAAATATAAAAAATAGTTTTTAATCAGCTATAACGGAAAGGACAGCATTGTCCTTTCCGTTACCCATAAAACATCTATTCACAAACGGAGGGATAAACAATGTTAAAAAAGATGTGCATCTTGGTTCTTGGTCTCTTTTTCACTCCGCTCATTCTTGCCAAATCCATAGTGGTTGGCGTTTCAATGTATAGTCTCGCTGATAAATACCCGACCTATTTGCAGGATTCAATGAATAAATTTGTGCGTTCGCAAACAGATCTTAAATTTAAATATGCGGATGCCAATGGTGATCCGGCAAAAATGCTGAATGACGTAGAGAATTTTATTGATTCCAATGTGGATGCGTTAATTATTATGCCAACGGATCAAAAAATTGTGAAAGCCATCGGCTTAAAAGCAAAAAAAGCCAAAATCCCTTTAATTGTCGTCACTGTAAAACCGAATGAAGAAGATATGCAATATGTAGCAAGTTATGTGGGATCCGAGGAAGTTAAAAGCGGGGAAATGCAAGGTGAATTTATTGTTAATTCGCTGAACGGTAAACCGGCGAAAGCGATTATTTTACTCGGTCCGTTGGGCTTGGAAGCGCAAATTAAACGTACGGAAGGCAATAAAAAGATTTTTGCGCAACATCCTGAAATTAAGGTGGTGGCGGAACAAGAGGCAAAATGGGACCGATCAAAAGGCATGGAAGTGGCGGAAAATCTGCTTTCGGCACATCGCGATGCCAATGTGATTTTGAGTAATAATGACGAAATGGCAATCGGCGCATTGCTCGCGGCGAGGAAACTGGGCTTTAAAGATGAAGATTTGCTTATTGTCGGCATTGACGCGACACCGGATGCGTTGGGGTATTTAGGTAACGGTCTTGACGCGACTGTTTATCAATCGGCATCAGGGCAGGGGCGTTTGAGTGCAGAAATGGCATACAAAGCTGCGTTAGGCGAAGACATTCCGAAATATAACTGGATTCCTTTTGAATTGGTGACACCCGATATGAAGGAGCAATATATCAACAAATATAAGGAGTAAATTGACCGCACTTTATAACGATAACGACGATTTTAGTATTCGTTCTTAACCGATTTAAGGAGTTAAAAATGACTAACAGTTCAAATTCTCCGTATATTTTAGAAATGCGAAATGTGTCAAAAACATTTCCGGGGGTGAAGGCACTTGACGGCATTAATCTTCGCGTAAAACGTGGAAGCGTTCATGCCTTAATGGGGGAAAACGGTGCCGGGAAATCCACCTTGATGAAAGTGCTGTATGGCATCTATATCCCGGATGATGGCGGAGAATTAATTTTGGACGGCAAACCCTTTAAACCAAGTCGTCCTATTGATGCGATTCGTTGCGGCTTAACCATGGTGCCGCAGGAAATTTCCCCGGCTGCCAATTTGACCATCGCCGATAATTTTTACTTAGGGCGTGAAATTACCCAAGCCAAGTTTTTTCTCGATCAGAAAGCAATGGATGAGCAGGCTTCGGCGATATTAAAAGAGCTTGGCGTGCCGATGGACGTGACCGCCAAAATGTCCGATGTATCGGTGGCAAAAGCGCAGTTAGTTGCTATTGCTACGGCGGTTTCTAATGACGCCAAAGTCATCATTATGGACGAGCCGACCACGGCATTGACGGAAAATGAGGTCGAGCAGCTTTACCGCATTATTGAAACGGTAAAAGAAAGAGGCATCGCGATTATTTTTATTTCCCATAAATTAGATGAAGTTTTCCGTGTATCTGATGAGATTACCGTCATTCGTGACGGGCAATATGTAGATACCAAGCCAACCAAAGACGTTAGTAAAGAACAGCTTATTTCCATGATGGTGGGACGAGATATGTCGGAAATGTTCCAGCGTGAGCGTTTTGATTTATCCGATGAAATTGTGCTGGAAATTAAACATTTCACCCGCGCAGGAAAATATCAGGATATTAATTTCGCCGTGCGTAAAGGCGAAATTTTTGGTATTGCCGGATTGGTCGGTGCGGGACGTTCGGAAATCGTGGAAGGGTTATTCGGTTATAAACCGGCGGATAGCGGCGAAATTTATATTAAAGGCGAAAAAGCGATTATCAATAATCCGTTAGATGCCATGAAATATAAAATCGGTTTTGTGACGGAAGACCGGAAACTGACAGGGCTATTTTTAAATTTGAGCATTACAGACAACATGATTATGCCGAAAATGTCGCCATATCTGGAAAATTTCCTGGTGTCTGTCGTCAGAGCAAAAAGAACAGCAAATGAACAAAAAACAAAGCTCAAGATAAAAGCCCCGAATGTGGAAGTGATTACAAACAATCTTTCAGGGGGAAATCAGCAAAAAGTCTTACTTGCCCGCTGGCTATTGTTAGAGCCGGACATTCTGATTTTGGATGAACCGACAAAAGGGATTGATGTGGGGGCAAAAGCGGAATTGTATAAACTAATGGTTGAGCTATCAAAACAGGGCAAAACCATCATTATGATTACGTCGGATATGTTGGAGCTTTTATCGATGAGTGACCGCGTGATGGTAATGCATGAAGGATATCAAGTGGGTATTATTCCTCATACGGATCTGACACAAGAACGCATTCTTGAATTGGCTTCAGGCTAATTTTTTTATTTATCAGGGTCGGTTTTTAATTAGAAAATGAGAGGTTTATTATGGAAAACGTGACATTGAAGAAAATTATCAATGCTTATGGAATGGTCCTAATTTTAATTCTTCTCTTTTTGGGCTTATCTGTTTCAATTGATGGTTTTTTCTCAGCAAGAACAGTGTGGAGTATTGTTGAACAAGTCTCTATGTTCGGTATTATTGCCATTGGGGTGACATTTATCATTATTACTACCGGTATTGATTTGTCATCAGGCTCAGTGGTCGCATTAACTGCTGTAGTTTCCGCGTCAGTGGTAACGGGCGGCGATACTTTTTCTGCCGCATTACTGGCTTTTGCAGTGTCTATTTTAATTGGTGCCGGATTGGGGTTAATTAACGGTGGGCTTACGGCAATTGGCAGCATTCCGCCGTTTATCGCCACATTGGGGATGATGATTATTGCACGTGGTGCAGCGCAACTTTATTCTGATGGTCGTCCGATTGACGCTTCTTCCGAAGCCTTTACCTGGATTGCCGATGTCAATATTTTAGGGTTGCCGGGATTGGTACTGTTATACATTTTAATTGTGATCGTCAGCCATATTTTACTCAGCCGTTCAACATTCGGTCGCCATGTTTATGCTGTTGGCGGAAACTTAAATGCAGCTAAAATTTGTGGTATTAACACCAATCGAACTTTAATCTGGGTTTATATCCTTGGCGGAGCGCTATCCGGTTTAGCCGGCGCATTGTTGGCGGCGCGTACTTATGCAGGTAACCCGTCTTATGGCTTGGCGTGGGAGCTTGATGCCATTGCGGCAGCCGTTATCGGCGGGGTTTCCTTAAGTGGTGGTTTCGGTACGATCCCAATGTGCGTTATCGGCGCATTGATTATCGGTACAACCAATAAAGGATTAAATATGCTCGGCGTTGACCCTTATTGGCAACAAATTGTTAAAGGGGCGATTATCGTTGTCGCCGTATTACTTGATACCTTAAAACGTCGTAAAAAAGGATAATTTTTTTGACCGCACTTTTACTGGAAAAAAGAAAAGCCTAGAAAATATTTCTAGGCTTTTTTGTGGAACTCACAACGGTGAATTAATAATCCTTTGGATCATAACCAAAATAAGCGCGGGTGAGGATGTCTTCCATATCGGTAACCATCGGTAAACGAGGGTTTGCCGGGGAACATTGGTCTTCAAAGGCGAGCAGTGCCACATCACGACGGGCATCCATCCACGCTTTTTCATCCAAGCCTTGTTCTTTGAAAGACATCTTAATGCCACAACGCACAGCTAAATCGTAGCAGGCTTGTGCGTAAGAACGCACGCCTTCTTCCGGTGTGCTGCAAGGCAAGCCGAGCATACGGGCGATGTCTTGGTATTTTACATCTGCTTTGTAGTAATTATATTTCGGCCACGTAGCGGTTTTTTCCGGGCGGGTACCGTTATAACGAATCACGTGCGGCATTAAAATCGCGTTGGTGCGTCCGTGTGGTGTATGGAAGCGACCGCCGATTTTGTGGGCAAGGGAGTGGTTCATCCCTAAAAACGCATTGGCGAATGCCATACCTGCCATGGTGGAGGCGTTATGCATTCTTTCGCGCGCTTCCTGATCTTTTTCGGTCACAGATTTTTCCAGGAACTCAAACACCAGTTTAATGGCTTGCAAGGCAAGACCATCGGTGAAGTCGCTGGCAAGAATGGATACATAAGCTTCGGTGGCGTGGGTTAATACGTCCAAGCCGGTGTCGGCGGCGACATGTGCCGGTACAGTGATCACTAATGCCGGATCCACAATGGCGACGGTCGGGGTAAGCGAGTAGTCGGCAATCGGGTACTTTTTATTACCTTCGGTGATAACCGCAAACGGTGTCACTTCAGAACCGGTACCGGATGTTGTCGGAATACCGATAAATCTGGCTTTACGACCTAGTTGCGGGAATTTAAACGCGCGTTTACGTATATCCATGAATTTCTGTACCAAATCGCGGAAATCCACTTCTGGTTGTTCATAGAATAACCACATCACTTTTGCCGCATCCATTGCCGAACCACCACCCAGGGCGATAATGGTATCCGGTTTGTAGTTACGGATTAACTCCGTACCACGGCGTACGGTTTCAATGGACGGATCCGGTTCTACATCGGCAAATAATTGGTAGGTTACGTGATTGCCACGAGCCGTAATTTGGTGGGCGATTTTTTCTACGAAACCTAAGTCCACCATGGTACGGTCGGTGACGATGACCACGCGTTCCATGCCGCCCATGGATTGAAGATATTGAATTGAATCCCGTTCAAAATAGATTTTTGACGGCACTTTAAACCATTGCATATTGTTTCTCCGTCTGCCTACTCGTTTAATGTTAATTAAATTGACCGCACTTACGTTGTTGCCCACGGAATTTTTACCATAAGAACCACAACCTAACGTGAGGGAAGGCAGGAAGGCGTTATACACATCACCGATACCGCCGAAGGTGGAAGGCGAGTTCCAGATAACGCGAATGGCTTTCACCCGTTTACCAAATTCTTTGGCAAGCTCCGCATCGGAGGTGTGAATGGCGGCGGAGTGACCCAAACCATGGAATTCCACCATTTGTTCCGCTTTTTCAAGACCGTCTTCACGGGAGGTAGATTTAATTAAAGCCAGTACCGGAGAAAGTTTTTCACGGGTTAGCGGCTCTTTTTCGCCCACTTCTTTACATTCGGCAAGCAGAATATTGGTTCGCGGTAGCACTTTGAAGCCCGCCTGTTCCGCAATCCAGGCGGCAGGTTTACCCACCACATTGGCATTCAGTTTCGCGCCGCCACAGTTCTTGCTGTTGGCTTTTGTGCCGAACATGAATTCTTCCAGCATGGCTTTTTCTTTCTTGTTCACCATATAAACGCCGTAAGAAAGCATTTCTTTTACAAAATCGTTATAGATTTCTTCATCGACGATGGCCGCCTGTTCGGAGGCGCACACCATGCCGTTATCGAAGGATTTGGACATCACGATGTCGTGCACTGCTTGTTTTAAGTTGGCGGATTTTTCCACATAAGCCGGCACGTTACCTGCACCGACGCCCAATGCCGGTTTGCCGCAGGAATAAGCAGCTTCTACCATGGCGTTCCCGCCGGTGGCAAGGATGGTGGCGATGCCCGGGTGTTTCATTAATGCGGATGTGCCTTCCATAGATGGTTTTTCGATCCATTGAATACAATTTTTCGGCGCACCGGCGGCAATAGCAGCTTCATACACAATGCGGGCGGCGTGCGCGGAAGATTGTTGGGCGGAGGGATGGAAGGCAAAAATGATTGGGTTACGGGTTTTTAGCGCAATGAGGGACTTGAAAATGGCGGTGGATGTCGGGTTGGTTGTCGGGGTGATCCCACAGATGACGCCCACAGGATCGGCGATTTCGGTGATGCCTGTTACATCATTTTCACTTATTACGCCGACGGTTTTTAAATGCCGCATATTGTTCACGACATATTCACAGGCGAATAAATTTTTGGTCGCTTTATCCTCAAATACGCCACGCCCGGTTTCTTCATAAGCGTGCATTGCCAGCACACCATGTTGATCCAGCGCCGCCACAGAGGCTTTCGCCACAATGTAGTTCACCTGCTCTTGGTTTAATTGGCGGAATTCTTCCAGCGCAACCAAACCTTTTTCAACCAGAGCATTCACTTCTGCTTGTGCAGGACTTACTGCATTTTCAACATTACTCATAATGTTTTCTCCTAAAGTTTAAAAATTAAAATATAACTACTTAGAATTATATTGTATGCACAAGTGATCTTAATCACATTTTTTGGTGATTAGCTGAAATGTTTGATCTGGGTCAAAAAACAAACTGCTTTGACTACCGTTATTTATTTGGGGTTGATTGGATTGGCGCGGTTATGCTGGTCATATAAAAATAAAGGTAACGCATTGCAAACCAAAGAAATTGAGAAATATAACGGAATCGATAAAAAATCTTTTCCGTTATTTTTTGAAAGAATATAAACTTAGATTTAACTTTGAGGACATAAACGCATTAATTAATAACCTTATAACACTAGTGTGGCATTTAAGGCTAATCAAATATAGACCCAAATTTATAATCCAGGTTTAACCTCAAGGTTCTGCCCGGTGCAGGATTTAATCCCATATTGTTCGCGTCTAAATAATATCTGTTAGTTAGATTATCCAGCGTTGCAGATATTGTTAGATCCTTTGAAATTTTATAATTTGCGAAAAGATCGACTATTGCATATGGCTTCCATTCGGCAGAATTTGTCTCCCCGGTACTATTGTTTGGCGAAAATATCGAAACTATGCGTTTTGAGTAGTAATTGTGGCGCGCACCCAGTTCAAGTTTATCATCCCAGAATCTAAATCCGACTGTAGTCGTTATCGTTGTTTTAGGAGGCAACGTATTGGCGAGATTGCTTCCGCTGATACCGCCCTCAAAGCACTGCGGTGTATCTCTTATTCGTCCGACTTGATCGTCCCTACGGCAAAATTTCGTTTTTAGATAGTGTGTCATACCTATCTGTGTATAGAAGCTTCTCATATCAAAATATGCCGAAGTCTCATACCCACGAAAAAGGGCAGATCTAATATTGACGGTTTGTAGTCTGCCTTGCGTACTCGTTCTGGTGAGATAATCTTTCGTGAAGTTATTAAAATAAGCAAATTTAAAACCTAAAAAATTATCTCCACCGCCTATATCATCAAATAATAGATTTGTGCCAATTTCCCAGTTCTTTTGTCTCTCAGGCTTTAACTTGTAGGTTTGATAATCGACTATTTGTGTGCTAAATCCGCGTGATGCTTGAAACAAACTCGCTGAGCGTACAGCCTCGGCATATTTTATGTAAATTTGCGCGTTCTCATGTGGTTCGAAGGTAAACATCGCGATTGGTGATGTGGCCTTAACGCTTGGAGGTTGCGGCCAAGAATAAATCCGACATCTTTTTTGAAACGGGTTGTTGCGCACCGGTTCACAGACGGAATTCTTCGGATCGGGCATATTTTTGCGTACGAATTTATCTTCGACTCTGGGCTGAAAATCATGAATTGCGGTGCGGATGTGTCGCAGACCTAGATCTATTTTAAGCCAGTTCGTGATTGGATAGTTAAGCGAAATGAAGGCACTTTTTTCTTTGCGCTTTGCGTTTCTGATGTAAAACGGTGCTACAGCATTGTCAGGATAGCCTTTTGCGCGTACTCTAGCAGCCATATCTTTAGGCGGATGAATTCTTTCGCGCGAGTAACTTATGCCGTAGTTTATCGTTAGTGGTCTATCGAAAATTTGCGCTACACTGGTGTTGCTTAAATTTAGTCCCTTCTGCTCGGAGATTGTAAAGTGCGCGTGGCGAGAGCTGAAATCAACCAGATCCTCGATGAAAGGTGTAAAGCTAGAAGTGTCACTTTTAGTGTAATATCCGCTTAAAGTTAGCTTGATAAATGGATTTGTCGGATCGAAGATATATTTTGCGCTGTAGCTATCGGTCTTTACTTCCGTGCCTTCTCCCTGCAGCGCACCGTCTCCACGAAAGCTCGTAATGGACGGCATCAGCTCGCCGAATTTGCTTCTATAGCCGCGGTAGGTCAAATTTAAAGCATGCGTGTCGTTGTAAGTGTTAAACTTAGCCAGATAGGACTTATTATCCTGGCTGGTATTTAGTACTTCCTCGCCACCACGAAAGTAGGTATAACCGTTTTGCTCTTTAAATCTCAGCCTACCGATCCTAACATCTTCTTCAGTCACAAGAGGTCTGCCGAATCTGTCCTTTCTCGTAGGGTCTCTGTGTACTTCAAAATCATCTTCATTTTTATATTCGATATCTTCTATCACTGGTACGGCGCCATGGCGTCCGACGAAATAATTGCCCTGCTTCTTTTTGGCGTAGGCCAACACAATGTCGGCGTTTTCCCACTTTTTAGAAAATGCGAGCGAGTAGTTGTAGCTTTTGCCTAAATTCTGAAAAGGATTTTTGGATGCGTATTTCGCGTTGGGGTTGTAGGTTTGCTTCGGACATTTACCCGAACGGTTGGTACGACATTCGTCTATCCATTTAGTGCGGTATCCGCCGCGTGTATAAAGAGGCGGTTTGTCTGTAGTATTAGACATCGTGCCGAACCGCAAGCGAAGTCCCCAGTTCTTATTTTCGGGGATTATGTCTTTGTAGCCTACGGTATTCATTCTCACTACACCACCTGTGGCGCCGGTAGCATCTGCTTTGAGTGACGGGCCTTTTTCTATTTCTACGCGCGAGATAAGATCAGGATCCAGATATGTTCGGGTACTTGAACCTGCATAGCCTTGCCACGAAGGGATAGACTGAAGCGAATCATCGATCAAAACAGGAATTCTGTTTTCGTTGGCTATACCTCTAATTATAGGGGTTATAGCGCCGCTGTTTCGTTTGTTGCCGACCATAACGCCCGGAATTCCGCTTAAAAAATCACCTACTGATGAGCCGCGAAAACGTTGAATTTTTGTATCATTGAGATATGAGTACGAACCGGATTTTAGATAGCTTTCCAGTTCATCCTCATATGAAGTTTTACTTTGCCCGGTAACTACTATGTCCGGTAGAACCGTAGTTTGAGGGGCAGCATCGATACTTTGTGACGTGCAGATCAAAGTGGTCAAAAAGAGTAGTGTAGGGTTGCGTTTGTCACTTTTTTGAGATTTTTTAAATTTAAAATTCATACTGCTCCTTTAAAATATAATTATAATTTTAGGGACGGTATTAGATTAGCAGTTATATTACTTTGTGAAAATTAACATAATTAATTGAAATAACTGCACTTTCATCTGAGAATTTATTAGATATTACTCCTGATTCTCCGTCTTATTCTATTGAAAAATTTGAAAGTAAAAAGTGCGGTCGAAATTCACTATGAATTTTAACCGCACTTTTGTTATTGACTAAGGCAGCTCATCAATATCATCTTTGTTCACTTTGGGTTGCACCATGTGTTCACGGTCAAGACCTAAGTCATATGCAATAGCAATCGCAACGAAGATAGAAGAGTATGTCCCGAATCCGATACCTATTAAGAGGGCCAACGAGAAACTATGGATTGTCGGACCGCCGAAGACAAAAAGGGCGATGACCACAATTAACGTCGTCACTGAAGTCATAATAGTTCGGGAGAGAGTTTGTGTTAATGAAATGTTAATAATGTCGATAGAAGCAATCCGTCTGATTTTACGGAAGTTCTCACGCACACGATCGAATACCACGATACTGTCATTGAGGGAATAGCCCACCACGGAAAGAATCGCTGCGATAAAGGTTAAATCCATTTCAATTTGCAAGTAGGAGAAAGCACCTAAGGTAACAATCACATCGTGCGCAAGGGAAAGTACGCCGCCAACAGCTAAGCGCCATTCAAAACGTATACCGACATAAAGTAACAACATGATAAGAGTTGTTAACGTGGCATAAATGGCGCCTTGAGTCAGTTCTTCTCCAACATTCGGACCAACAAACTCAGTAGAGCGAATCTGAATATCGCTATCTAACGTACTTAGCATTCTCTTAACATTATCACCGATTTGTGCGTTATCCGTCGCGGGCAGGCGAATCATCACATCACGCACACCACCGGTGGTTTGTACCAATGGACTTTCAATCCCGTTTTGGACCAGAGTAGAACGGATTTTTTCCAAATCTGCCGGTTGAGAAAAGTGGGTGTCCACCACCACACCCCCGGTAAAATCCAGACCCCAGTTGAAGCCTTTGGTAAATACAAAGAACAGGGAAACGGCAATGATGATCACCGATGCAAGATAACCCCACATGCGGTATTTCATAAACTCAACTAAACGGAAAGGGAGTTTAATGCCTTGAATTTCTCGAATTGACTGACTTCTGTTTTCTAAATTCACAATATGTTCCTCACCATTAAATTGATAATTTATCAATTCGTTTGCCGCCGTATAAGAAATTCACGATTGCCCGTGTTCCGGTGATTGCGGTAAACATTGAGATGGCAATACCTAAAGATAGGGTGATTGCGAAACCTTTAATCGGACCGGTACCCACCGCGTAGAGGGCGACTGCGGTTAAAATCGTGGTTAAGTTGGCATCGAAGATGGAACTGAATGCGCCGCTATAACCTTCATTAATGGCTTGCTGGATTGGACGACCGTTGCGGATTTCTTCTTTAATTCGCTCGAAAATCAATACGTTCGCATCCACCGACATCCCTACTGCCAATACGATACCGGCAATGCCCGGCATGGTGAGCGTGGCGCCTGGCAATAACGATATTAAACCGACCAATAAAACGATATTGGCGATTAAAGCAATATTGGCGATGATGCCGAATTTACGGTAGTAAATAACCATAAATGCCACCACGATCATTAAGCCCCAGAAGCTGGCCTGTAAGCCTTGTTCTACATTTTGTGCCCCGAGAGACGGACCGATGGTACGTTCTTCCACAATTTGAATTGGCGCAATTAACGCACCGGAACGGAGTAGCACGGCAAGGTTTTGTGCTTCTGCCGGGGAGTCGATACCGGTAATTTGGAATTGACTGCCGAAACGACCTTGAATAGTCGCGACGTTAATGACTTCTTCGTGTTTTTGTAAAATGGTTTTACCGTTTTCGTCTTTTTTACCGCTGTCTTTATATTCTACATATAAGGTCGCCATCGGTTTTTTCAGGTTTAAACGGGTGGTTTGTGACATGATTTCGCCGCCCTCGCTATCCAAGGTCACGCTCACTTGCGGCAACGACGTGTTTTGATCGACACCGGAGCTGGCATTGGTAATGTGCTCGCCACCGAGTACTGCGCGTTTATATAACACCACAGGACGATTGTTTCTGTCGTATTTGACTTCGGAATCGGAAGGCACCATACCACGCGCTGCCGCTTCTAAATTAGCGCTTGCATTAACTATACGAAATTCAAGGGTAGCCGTTGCACCGAGAATTTCTTTCGCACGGGCAGTGTCTTGTACCCCCGGTAATTCAACCACAATGCGTTCCGCCCCTTGACGCTGAATAACGGCTTCGGCGACGCCCAATTCGGTAACACGTTTACGTAAAATACTCAGGTTTTGCTCAATAGCGCTCTCACGAGCTTCATTCAATACGGAATCAGATAAGCCTAGGGACAAGGTGTTCTCGGATGTGACACTAACATCTAGATTCGGGTGCTGTTTGCGTAAGTAGCGTTGTACGTCAGAAAGTTGTTCAGAATTGGTTAAGGTTACGCCGGTGCTGAAATTATCAATGGATTTAATGGCGCTGTATTGATATTTTTCTTTGCGCAGTTCGGTACGCAAAGAATCCTGCAACTGTTCCTGACGTTTGGACAGTGCGGAATTCATGTCCACCTCCATCAGGAAGCGCACGCCACCACGTAAGTCCAGACCCCATTTCATCGGGTTACCGCCAATGCTACTTAGCCATTTCGGGGTTGCCGGTGCAAGGTTTAACGCGACGGAATAGTTGGTGCCTAATTTTTCGGTAATTTTGTCTTTGGCGAGTAATTGTGTATCCGTATTGTTAAAACGCACTAAAATCGATCCGCTTTCCAATACGATGGATTTGGTTGTCAGATTATTATCTTTAAGCACGGATTGAACATCGCTAAGTACAGCAGAATTGGCTTCCTGACCGCGAGTTCCTGAAATTTGTACGGCAGGATCTTCACCGTAAAGATTTGGAAGAGCATATAAAATACCAATGGCGACCACGAAGATCACCATTAGATTCTTCCATAAAGGGTAACGATTTAACATAGATTTCCTGTTCCCTTGAGGAATGTAAGATTAAAGGGTTTTGATTGTACCTTTCGGTAATACCGCGGCAATGTAATTGCGGTTGATGGTCACTTCGGTACTGTCGTTTAATGCGATAACAATGTTGTCACTGTTTTCAACCATTTTGGTGATTTTACCGATGATACCGCCGGCGGTAAGCACTTCAGTGCCTTTGGCTAATTCAGACATAAGTTTTTTATGTTCTTTATTTCTTTTTGCCTGCGGACGATAAATCATGAAATAGAAAATCAATCCGAATATGACGAAAATAAATAACATTGACATTGGGCTGCCTTGTTGCGTTTCCATTCCAATTTCCTTTTAGTTAATGAAAATATAAAGACGCCGTGAAGCGTCCGTAACTGATAAAAAAACCGTCGCCTAAAATACCACAAATCTGTTGGAATGTGAAAATGATATTGTAAGCATACCGTGAAAAAAGACTACGATTTTGTGCATTGAGCAAATTTGTTTATTTAGCAGATTTGATGATTTTTAAGCTTCTTCAGATCCGGTAGAAAAAAGATGTGGTTGTTTCTGTCGTTGAGAAAAGTGCGGTCGATTTAAAAAACGTTTTTTAAAATGACCGCACTTTTCGGATTACTGATTTGCTTCTGCTAATTGCAACGGCGGAACAGGTTTGCCGATTCTGGCATAAAATTCCACCACGAAATCATCAAAACGATCCGCTTCGATCGCCTGGCGAATTTCTGCCATTAAGCGTTGGTAATAACGCAAATTGTGGATGGTATTAAGGCGTGCACCAAGAATTTCGCCACATTTGTCCAGGTGATACAAATAGGCTTTGGTATAGTGTTTGCAGGTGTAACAGTCACAGTGCGGATCCGGCGGGCTGGTGTCGTCTTTGTATTTGGCATTACGGATTTTAACGATGCCGTCGGTGACGAATAAATGCCCATTACGCGCATTGCGGGTTGGCATCACGCAATCGAACATATCAATGCCGCGACGTACGCCTTCCACTAAATCTTCCGGTTTTCCTACACCCATTAAATAGCGCGGTTTGTCGGCGGGAATCTGCGGGCAGATGTACTCCAAAATGCGGTGCATATCTTCTTTTGGTTCGCCCACGGCTAAACCGCCCACCGCATAGCCGTCAAAGCCGATATTGATTAAGCCTTCCAGTGAAACTTTGCGCAATTCTTCAAAGGTTCCGCCTTGGATAATGCCGAACAGCGCGTTTTTGTTGCCTAATTCGTCAAAACGAGCGCGGCTGCGTTGCGCCCAGCGCAGGGACATTTCCATGGATTGCTTGGCATAATTAAACGTGGCGGGGTAGGGCGTACATTCATCGAAAATCATCACGATGTCGGAACCTAAATCATATTGAATTTCCATGGATTTTTCCGGCGATAAGAAAATACGTTCGCCATTAATCGGGTTTTGAAATTTCACGCCTTCTTCAGTGATTTTGCGTAACTTGCCCAAACTGAACACTTGGAAACCGCCGGAATCCGTCAAAATCGGACGATGCCATTGCATAAAATCGTGTAAATCACCGTGCTTGCGCATGACTTCCTGCCCCGGGCGCAACCACAAATGGAAGGTATTACCGAGCAAAATTTCCGCACCGGTGGTGCGCACTTCTTCCGGCGTCATGCCTTTCACTGTGCCATAAGTGCCTACGGGCATAAATGCCGGCGTTTCAACGGTAAAGGTGCCTTGCGGGCGTTCAAATACCAAGCGACCACGACGGGCATTGCCGCTGGTTTTGTCTAATTCATACTTCATTAAATTTCCTCAACGAATAAACAGTTCGAAGATTTTTGGTTAATAAAAAAGCCTGTTTAAATATACAGGCTTCATGCTATAATTTTTCGCAATGCTCTTACGAGCAGAGGCGGACTCTACTAATGATAGTCCGCCAGTTGCCGCTGTTGGGCTAGATTAGTAGATCCTTGTTATAATCATAAGGATAAAAATATGATTAAATTTTTTATTAAATTGGTCATCATTATTCTACTTTGCCTGTTATTGAAAAGTAGCACTGGCTCATAGTAATTGATGCCGCAAGGAATGGTTATCGCCATTCCTTGTTTTTTATTTTATGACTTGCCCGAAAATAAGTCAAACACCGCCTTCTTTCGGCGCTTAATAAGTTTCAATTTTTGGCATAGCCCAAGGTTTTTCTTGAAAAAGATATTTATCGTATTAATATTTATACTTATATTTTAAATGTGATTATTCATAAAGGTAGAGCTTTATGCAACGGAGAAAACTTCTGAAATTAACCGGCGCCGCAGTTATCGGGATGACTATTGCGCCGGGGTTGATAGCAAAAAAGAAAGGCAGAGGTAGTGGTTCCGGTATTCTACATTTGAATTTCAATGAAAATTCATTGGGTATGTCGGAAAAAGCAAAACAGGCGATTATTAATAGCATTGGGATTGGTTCCCGTTATCCCGATGAGCATCGTAGTGAATTAATCCGTCAATTAGCTGAAAAATATAATCTGGAAGATAATTTCGTTTCCTTGGGGAATGGATCCTCTGAAAATATTCGTGGAATTATTCAGTCACAGGTATTTAAAGCCAGACAGGCGAAACAGACGGTTCAGCTGGTGGTGCCGGATCCGACGTTTAATTATGCCGAATTATATGCGCAAGCCATGAATGTGCCGGTTGTTAAGGTGCCGCTGACTAAAGATTTCCAATTTGATTTGGCAAAATTACAAGAAACCGCCGAGCAGTTTAGTGGCGTGAGTATTTTCTATTTGTGTAACCCGAATAATCCAACTTCAACCGTTACGCCGGCAAAAGAGTTATTCCGTTGGATTAAAAAAGCGCCGGAAAATTATTTCTTTTTACTAGATGAAGCCTACGCCGAATATGTACAGGATCCTGCTTTTGAAAGTGGCGTTAAGCTGATTAAACAGGGTTTTAAAAATGTTGCCGTCACCCGCACTTTCTCTAAATTTTATGCCATGGCAGGTTATCGCGTGGGGTATATGCTGGCGAATTCCGATGTGGTGGAAGAAGTGGATAAATTCATGTCCATTGACAATATCAACATTGCCGGTGCTGTTGCCGCGCTTGCTTCCTTGAAAGACAAAACTTTCTCCCAACTGAGCTTACAAAGCAACGAAGCCTCCCGTAAAATCGTGCAAAACGCATTGCGAGAACTGGGTTTAAAATTTGCACCGTCTAACGGCAACTTTATTTTTCATGAAATTAAAGGGGATGTCCAAACCTACCAGGAGCGTATGAAAGA
This sequence comes from Aggregatibacter actinomycetemcomitans, assembly GCF_023518055.1. NCBI lineage: Bacteria > Pseudomonadati > Pseudomonadota > Gammaproteobacteria > Pasteurellales > Pasteurellaceae > Aggregatibacter > Aggregatibacter actinomycetemcomitans. Next base: position 1,939,534 of record NZ_CP085096.1, on the reverse strand, counting down.
AAATGGCATTTTGGTCGGACGTGAATTTTTACCGATTCAAAGCTGGAGCCGTTTAACCTTAGGAACGCCGGAAGAAATGCAACGTTTTGTTAAAGTCCTCAAAGAATTCAGACAAAACGGTTGGGTATAAAAATAAAGGTGGGACAGCCCATCTTTATTTTTTCTGAGACCCGTTATTTCAATCCCTTCACATCAGGATTTTTACTGATAAACATTGCATCGCCGTAACTGAAAAAACGATAGCGATTTTCTACCGCACTTTTATAGGCATTCATCGTATAGGAAAAACCCGCAAAGGCGGAAACCAACATAATTAACGTGCTTTCCGGCAAATGGAAATTGGTAATCAGGCAATCCACCACGCGGAACGATTTGCCCGGATAAATAAAAATGGACGTATCGGAAAAATAAGGCTCAATAAGCACCGCACTTTTCTTCTCTTCCGCTGCCAATGCCGCACTTTCAATGGAACGCACGGAGGTTGTCCCTACCGCAATCACCCGTTTACCGGCTTTTTGGGTCGCCAAAATGGCATCACACACTTCTTGCGGCACTTCCACATATTCCGCGTGCATCACGTGATCTTCAATATTTTCCACGCGAACCGGCTGAAATGTTCCCGCCCCAACGTGTAGCGTAACAAAGGTAAAATTTACCCCTTTGGCTTTGAGTTTCGTCAACAATTCATCGTCAAAATGTAGCCCTGCCGTTGGGGCGGCAACCGCGCCGGGCACTTTGTTATACACGGTTTGGTAGCGTTCCTGATCCGCTTCTTCATCGGGGCGATCGATATACGGCGGCAACGGCATGTGCCCGATTTTCTGCAATACATCAAAAAGTGCGGTCTGTTTTTCGGCTATTTCGATCTCAAACAAACTGCCTTGACGCCCCACCATGACGGCGTTTACGCCGTGACCTTCTCCCAGTTTATCCTCGCCTAAGATCAATTCCGCGCCTTCCTTCGGTGCTTTGGAGGCGCGAACATGAGCTAAAAAAAGGGATTCGCTTAACACCCGCTCCACCAACACCTCTATTTTCCCGCCACTGCTTTTACGCCCGAACATCCGTGCAGGAATCACACGGGTATTATTGAAGATCATCAAATCGCCGGGGTTAATCAGATCCAACACATCACTAAAAGTGCGGTGAAAAATTTCCCCGTTTTCACCATCCAGTTGTAACAATCGGCTGGCTGTCCGCTCCGTTTTCGGATAACGGGCAATCAACTCATCAGGTAAATCAAAATAAAAATCGGCAACACGCATAATGGAATATTTGGTTTAAAAAAGAGGGCGGTAGTCTAGTGCGGATTGGGGAGGATCTCAAGGGGAATGAATAATCTATTAAAAAGAAATTGCGCTGGTTTCTGTTAGCAATACAAATAGCAGGTAATTGTGAGCATACTTAAAGGTATTTTTTACTCAATTCTACTTTCTACAAGACGAAAAAAAGCCCTTTCAAGGGGGAAGGGCTGAATAATGTATTTTGAGTTATATTTTTCTAGGGTATGTGCGTATTATATAGACCCAAATTAATATTGCAACATGATTTTAACAAAATATTAACTTTTCTTTTCGTGAGGGTTGCGTGTGTTAGTGTTGACCAGGTTTCGCATTAACAGCGCGTAATCCAAGTTGATGTCTTGCGGCACGTCTAAGAAGACAAAATGTCCGTCGCCTAATGCGGCATCTACTTCGACGTTTTTGCGATTAAGCATTTTATTGATTTTGAAGACGATATTGCCTTGCGGTGTCATTATTTCCACTTCGTCGCCAAGCAGGAATTTATTTTTCACCGCCACTTCCGCCATGCCTTGTTCGTTACGTTTGCCGGTGAATTCACCGACGAATTGTTGACGTTCGGAAATGGAATAGCCGTATTCGTAGTTTTGGTATTCATCATGGGTGTGGCGGCGCAGAAAGCCTTCGGTGTAGCCACGGTGCGCCAAAGATTCCAACGTATCCATCAGGCTTTCGTCGAATGGTTTGCCGGCAGCCGCATCGTCGATCGCTTTGCGGTAAACTTGCGCAGTACGGGCGCAGTAATAGAAGGATTTGGTGCGCCCCTCAATTTTTAAGGAATACACGCCAAGTGCGGTCAATTTTTCCACATGTTGCACGGCGCGTAAATCTTTGGAGTTCATGAAATAAGTACCGTGCTCGTCTTCAAAGGCGGTCATTTGCTCGTCGGGATTTTGTGCTTCGGTGTAAAGGAACACTTTGTCGGTCACGGTGCCTTCGCCCAACGTCGGGGCGACGTTTTTCACTTCAATTTGTTGGCGCGGATCGATTTTCGGCACGATGTTGCCGACGTCATCCACTTTGCCTTCTTCCATTTTATATTCCCAACGGCAAGCGTTGGTACAGGTGCCTTGGTTCGGGTCGCGTTTGTTGATATAGCCGGAAAGCAGACAACGACCGGAATACGCCATGCAAAGTGCGCCGTGAACGAAAATTTCAAGTTCAATATCCGGCACGTGCTGGCGGATTTCGGCGATTTCATCAAGGGAAAGCTCGCGGGATAAAATCACGCGGGTTAAGCCCATTTGTTTCCAGAATTTCACCGTCGCCCAGTTTACCGCGTTGGCTTGCACGGAAAGGTGAATGTCAATGTTGGGGAAGTTTTCGCGTACCAGCATGATCAAGCCCGGATCGGACATAATTAACGCATCCGGCCCCATGTCGATGACCGGTTGTAAATCTTTGATAAAGGTTTTGAGCTTGGAATTATGTGGCGCGATGTTCACCACCACATAGAATTTTTTGCCGAGGGCGTGAGCTTCATCAATGCCGATTTTTAAATTGGCGTGATTGAACTCGTTGTTGCGCACGCGCAGGCTGTAACGTGGCTGACCGGCATAAACCGCATCTGCACCGTAAGCAAAGGCATAGCGCATATTTTTCAACGAGCCGGCAGGAGAAAGTAATTCAGGTTTAAATGGGGTTGTCATAAAAGTCTCTTTGTCTGATTTCAAGTCAGGAATTTGCCCAAGGCAAATCGTAAGGACGGCTATTTTAGGCGGATTTTGGTTTTTGTAAAGGAAAAGTGCGGTGGGTTTTTTCGGTGTTTTTTAACGCAAAACGCCCGCTTGGTTTGCGGGCGTGGAAATTTCGGTAAAGGTTAAATCTTGGATTTATTCGTCAGTCCGATATAAAGGCAGACCACAAAACCGATGACGAATACATAAGGCGTAAATTGTGTCACGCCGGCAGGGGAAGCAGCGAGCGCAAAATTATGCGCGGCGGTAGCACCTAACACCATTCCTAATACAAAGAGGGCGGCGTCATTATTGCCTTCGCCGATGTTCACCAATTTTTTGCCCGGGCAACCGCCACCGAGCGAGAAGCAAAGTCCGCAAAGTGCCATGGAGAATGCGCCCAATACCAAACCGATAAGTTCGGGGCGTAAATATTGTAACGGTGTGGCGCGATGCAGACCGAGTGCGCCCGCTGTGTCGCGCAAGAAACAGGCTGCGCAGAAGCCCATATTGCCGGGATTGCCATTGTAGGTTAGAAGTGGAGCAACGATACCAAGTGCAGCACCTGCAACCACAGGCCAAGTTAAGATTTTCATAATAAGACCCTTGTGATATCTGAAGTAAATGTGAATGGTGTTTTTAATGTTTTAAAAACGCTTTCATTGTAAAAAGACGCTCAAAATAAGAAAAGCATCTTGTGGTCATATTGTGAGCGGGATCAAGGATTTATTTTTAAATGCAAAAACGACCGCACTTTTGGCGACGGGGAGCGTATTTTTCTCTAAAGTGCGGTGGTTTTTGGCGATGTTTTTTTGATGTAAACCAATAAATATTCAGATGATAATGAATTGCATTTGTTGTAGGGGTATAATCGGCTTGTCGCCTATTTATTGAGCGACAAGCAGTTTGATTTGACGATTTAAAAGGAGCAAAAATATGTTAAAAAACATTGAAAAAGCCACCGTTCTTAAATTGAATGATCTTCTGGCATATCAAGACGGACAAGTTATCAGCAAAACATTTTCACAAAACCCTGCCGTGGGCTTAACCATGTTTTGTCTGCCGAAAGGCGAGGAAATCAGCGCCCATAAATCCCGTGGTGATGCTTTGGTGACAATAATATTGGAAGGCAAAGCCAGAATCACTATCGACACAACCGACTACGAAGTCAATGCCGGCGAAAGTATCGTGCTGCCTGCGGACATTCCCCATGCTTTGTATGCCTTGGAGAATTTCAAAATGTTCTTGACGGTGGTGTTCCCGAAAGAGGGGAGATAGTGAGGTAAGCAGAGAGGCACTTGGATTGTAAATTCAAGGGTTAAAAAAAGCCCGTTTTACCGAGCTTGTCTGAATTCTGCATTTTTGTATGCGTCTAATCTATTCCGTTTACCCACGGATAAAACAAGAATATAAATTTGGTTATCATTAACTTCATAAACTAAGCGATAACCGGCTGCGCGGAGTTTGATTTTATAAAGGTTTTGATAACCTCTTAATTTGTCGCCCGGTACTCTCGGATTTTCTAAGCGTTCCGCAAGTTTATTTTTGAATTGTTGGCGTATGGTATCGCCTAACTTTTGCCACTCTTTTAAAGCCCTTTTATCAAAAGTGAGTTTATAAGTCATCAAGGCTTACCTCAATCGGATCAAGGGTTGCCAGACGCTCTTCAGCAATTCTGCCTAATTCTGCATCTTCTACCAGATTTTGAAAATATTCAAATAATGCAGGCGTGACGCAATAAAAGGCTGGTTGGTTACGGTTTAATATGGCTACGGCACCATCTTGGCTTGCGTACGCAATGCCCATTGGGTCCCGTTTTAAATCGGTAATGCTTGCGGCTTGTTGTGTCAAAATTTGATGTATTGCCATAATGTTTCCCCTTTCTACTGATTCTGGCGTCTTATAATAATACTTTTAAAAATTTTTTAAAGGTATTCTTGCGTTATTTGGACGGATAGATAATAGTAAATCTTTAATAAAGAAGGTCGGCGTGGATGTGAATTATAAAATTTTAGGCGATAAAATAATGTGAACGTTTAGTTTAGAGAAATTGGCGGAACGGACGGGACTCGAACCCGCGCCCCCCTGCGTGACAGGCAGGTATTCTAACCAGCTGAACTACCGCTCCGAATTAGAATAGATAAAACAATTGGCGGAATGGACGGGACTCGAACCCGCGACCCCCTGCGTGACAGGCAGGTATTCTAACCAGCTGAACTACCACTCCGCACAGGTGAGGTGCATAATAATGGCGCAGGGACACTCCGTCAACTTTTTTTTTCTCTTTTGGGGTTACTTGTTTAATCGGTGAACGATTTTATTAATGCAAGGTTTCTTCCTGGGCTTGACGCTCCCAAAGGCAATTATCCTTGCTTTTTTTATTGATTAATTTGAGGTACTCCAAATGCGCCTGCAGTTCTTCTTCCGTCGGGGTGAGCAGGCGTAAATTGTGTGAAAAAACGACCGCACTTTGTACTTGCTGTTCGCCGGCGTGCTGAATAATTTCCGGTTCACTTTCATCAAACAGGCTGGTTTGCCCGCCCGTCATGGCAAGATATACATCCGCCAGAATCTCCGCATCCAGTAACGCGCCGTGTAGCGTACGTTTACTGTTATCTATCCCCAAACGGCTACAGAGCGCATCCAAGTTATTTTTCTTGCCGGGATACATTTGACGCGCCATGGTCAGCGTGTCGGTCACCAGGCAAATGTCGTTGGTTTTAATCGGCAGGTTCAGCTTGGCGAATTCATAATCCATGAAGCCCACGTCGAAGGGCGCGTTGTGAATAAGCAACTCGGCGCCTTTGATATATTCGATGAATTCATTGGCGGCCTGACTGAAATCCGGTTTGTCCGCCAGCATTTCGTCGGTGATACCGTGTACCTTAATAGCATCGGGATCCACCGGACGATTCGGCTTAATATAAATGTGAAAATTATTGCCGGTATAACGGCGGTTAATCATTTCCACCGCACCGATTTCAATGATGCAATGACCTTCATAATGGGCGCCTAACTGGTTCATACCGGTGGTTTCCGTATCCAGTACAATTTGGCGATTCGGGTTAATTTGAATACTCATAACGCTACTTTTTATACGCAAAAATTTCGGGTATTATCGCCTCATTTGAAATAAATTAGTAGTCAATATGCGCAAACAAATCGAAATTTTTACCGACGGATCCTGCCTCGGCAACCCCGGTGCGGGCGGTATCGGCATTTTGTTACGTTACAAACAACACGAAAAAAAACTGTCCAAAGGCTTTTTTTTGACCACTAATAACCGCATGGAATTATTGGCGGTGGTGGAAGCCCTAAACAGCCTAAAAGAGCCCTGCGACATTCATTTATACAGCGACAGCCAATACATGAAAAACGGCATCACCCAGTGGATTTTTAACTGGAAGAAAAATCATTGGAAAGCGAGTAGCGGCAAACCGGTGAAAAATCAGGATTTGTGGATGGCGTTAGATCAGGCGATCGCCCGCCATAAGGTGGATTGGCGTTGGGTGAAAGGGCACGCGGGGCATCGTGAAAATGAAATTTGCGATCAACTGGCAAAGCAGGGCGCAGAGAACCCGACGTTAAACGATGAAGGTTATCAACCGGAAGCATAAAATCCGCCCGAAAAAAGAACCGCACTTTATGTGATGAAGCATAAAGTGCGGTTTGTTTTTACGGCGTTTTTCATTTGCCTTGTGCGGCTAGTTCGTTTCGCCGGTCGGTTGTTGCGCGATGGCTAAAAACTCCTTGAAAAAGGTCGGGAAGGTTTTTGCCGTGCAATTCGGATCCAAAATCGTTACCGGCGTGTCGGAAAGGGCGATGAGCGCAAAGCACATTGCCATGCGGTGATCGTTATAGGTTTCGATTTCCGCCACTTTAAATTCCGTCGGTTTTAACGGTTGAATGCGAATAAAATCTTCGCCTTCCTCCACCTCCGCGCCCACTTTGCGCAGTTCCGTCGCCATGGCGGTTAAACGATCCGTTTCTTTCACGCGCCAGTTGTAAATGTTACGAATCACGGTTTCGCCTTCCGCAAAAAGGGCGGTGGTGGCGATAGTCATGGCGGCGTCGGGAATGTGGTTCATGTCCATATCCACACCATGTAACGGCGCTTGTTCCGCTTGAATGAAATCCTCGCCCCAAGTGATGTGCGCGCCCATTTTTTCTAAGACGTCGGCAAACAGACGATCGCCCTGAATGCTGTTTTTGCCGATGCCTGTCACTTTCACTTTGCCCTTAATGGCGCCTGCCGCTAAGAAATAAGAGGCGGAGGAAGCATCACCTTCCACTAAAAATGAGCCGGGTGATTGATAGGATTGTTTGCCTTTTACGATGAAGCGTTGGTAATGTTGATTTTCCACGCTCACGCCGAAGATTTTCATCATGTTGAGTGTGATGTCGATGTACGGTTTGGACACCAATTCACCGATAATTTCGATTTCGCTGTCACTCTCCGCAAGGGGCGCCGCCATTAAAAGTGCGGTCAAAAATTGCGATGAAATGGAACCGTCGATTTTAATTAAACCGCCGCGTAATCCCGTGTTACGAATGGCGATAGGCGGGTAGCCTTCATTTTCTAAATAACGAATATCGGCGCCCGCTTGTAACAACGCATCCACTAAGTGTCGAATCGGGCGTTCTTTCATGCGCGGTTCACCCGTTAAAATCACTTCATTTTGCGCGGAATCGCCTGCACGCGCCAAACAAAGTGCTGCCGCCAACGGGCGCATGGCGGTGCCGGCATTGCCTAAAAATAATGCCAAGCCGTCGTGCCACTGAAAGGCGCCACCCAAGCCTTGTACTTCGCATACGGATTTGTCTTCAGACAACGTATATTGCACACCGAGCTGTTTTAAGGCGTTGAGCATATGGCGGATGTCGTCACTGTCCAGCAGGTTGGTCACTTTGGTGGTGCCGTGCGCCAATGCCGCCAACAATAAGGCGCGGTTGGACAGGCTTTTCGAGCCCGGCAAATTGATGGCACCTTCAACGCGGGCAATGGGATTGAGCGTAATGGAAATTGCTTGCTGCATAAGTCGTCCGTTATAAGCCTAAAATTTCGCTAAGTGCGGTTAAAAAAAGTTGATTTTCTTCCGGCAAGCCGATGCTGATGCGCAAGTGATTCGGCAAACCATATCCTGCAAGCGGGCGCACGATCACGCCTTTACGCAGTAACGCCTGATAAATGGGGACGGCAGGCTGTTGCAAATCCAACATGACGAAATTTCCCTTGGACGGCACATAGCGCAGTCCTTTTTCGTCAAAGAAGTTTTGCAGCAATTGCAAACCGATTCGGTTATTTTCGGCAACTTTTGCCACAAATTCGTCATCTTTAATGGCGGCTGTGGCGGCGGCAAGTGCCAGACTGTTGCAGTTAAAGGGCTGACGTACGCGATTTAACAGCCCTGCGATTTCCACTGAGGAAGCCGCATAACCGATACGCAAGCCGGCTAATCCGTAGGCTTTAGAAAGGGTGCGGCACACGATAAGGTTCGGGTATTTTGCCAACAAACCGAAAGAATCCACCCGTTCGCTCGGCTCGGTAAATTCCACATAGGCTTCGTCCAATGCCACAATCACTTGCGGTGGCACTTGCGCTAAAAAGTCGGTAATCTCTGTCGCATTTGCAAAGCTGCCCGTCGGGTTATTCGGGTTGGCAATGTAGATCAATTTGGTTTTTGGCGTGATGGCGTTCAGAAATTCTTTCAAATCATTGCCATAATTTTTCGCCGGAATTTCCACGCGCTTGGCGTTCAAAGCCTGGCTGATCAGCGGGTAAACAATGAAGCCGTATTGGGAATAAATCACTTCATCTTGTTCGGAGGCAAAGGTGTGGGCGATGAGCTCGATTAAATCGTTGGAGCCGTTGCCGAGTGTGATTTGCTCCGGTTGTAAACCGAATTTCTCGGCAACCGCCTGTTTGAAATAAAATCCGTTGGAATCGGGATAAAGGTTGAGGTTGTCTAATTGCGCTTGAATGGCTTTTTTCGCACTTGGCGGCAAGCCGAAAGGGTTTTCGTTAGAGGCGAGTTTGATGATGTTTTCAATGCCTAATTCGCGTTCCAATTCTTCAATGGGTTTGCCGGCTTGATAAGGCAAAAGGGTTTTGACGCCTTCATTGGCGCGATCGATATATTGCATGGTTGCTCCGAGTGGTGATGAAAGAAAAGTGCGGTTGATTTTTATCATGAATTTCAACCGCACTTTTATGATCGTTACGCGTTTTCTTCCGCGAATTTTTGCATGAAGGCAATCAATGCTTGTACGCCTTCAATCGGCATGGCGTTATAAATGGACGCGCGCATACCGCCAAGCACTTTGTGCCCTTTTAACGCCTGTAAACCTGCGGCGGTGGCTTCGGCGATGAATTTGGCGTTCAGTTCATCATCGCCGGTGGTAAAGGTGACATTCATTAAAGAGCGGTTGGCTTTCGCCACATTATTGCGGTAGAAATCGCTGCCGTCCAAATAATCGTAAAGCAGTTTCGCTTTTGCCAGGTTGCGTTTTTCGATTTCCGGCAAGCCGCCGATAGCCGATAAATGTTTGAATACCAAGGCACATAAATACCATGCGAAAGTCGGCGGGGTGTTGATCATGGAATCGCTGTTTTTCTGAATTTCGTAATTCCAAATGGACGGTGTGGCTTTACGTGCCTTACCGATGAGATCGTCACGTACGATCACGATGGTAATCCCTGCCGGACCGAGGTTTTTTTGTGCACCGGCATAAATTAAGCCGAATTTGCTGACATCCACTTTGCGGGAGAGAATGGTGGAAGAGAAATCGCCTACCAACACGCCGTTGCCTACATTCGGCACATCAAAAATTTCTACGCCGCTGATGGTTTCGTTCGGGCAGTAATGCACATAATCGTATTGTTCGGCGATGTCGCTGAAATCTAAAGGTTTTACTTTTAATTCGTCACCCGGTTCCAGAATATTGATTTCGTCAATTTCGCCGAAGGAACGGGCTTCTTTGGCGGCGGTGGCAGACCAGTGACCGCTGTTTAAATACAGGGCTTTGCCGTTTTCACGTAATAAATTCATCGGAATGGCGGCGAATTGACCGCGCGCACCGCCTTGCAAAAACAGGATTTGGTAGTTTTCAGGAACGTTATAGAGCTTACGAAAATCCGCTTGGGATTGGGTGATTAATTCCATGAACAATTTGCCACGGTGGCTAACTTCCATCACCGAAGTGCCTTGCCCTTGCCAGTTCAGTAATTCTTGTTGCGCCTGTTCTAACACCGCTTGCGGCATCATCGCCGGACCGGCACTGAAATTAAATACGTTCGCCATATAATTATTTCCTTAAAATAAATAAAAAGAGGGTTACGTTTTATCACCTAGCCGTTTTCTAATCAATGATTTTTACGGAAATTTTTTTAATTTGCGGGAAAGAAAAATAATCCCCTGTAAAAAGTGCGAATTTTTTGACGAAATTCACAAAAAAGGCTACATTATCGCCATTCATTTTTTATAACAAGGGAGCAAATTGATGGACAATGTGAATAAATCTTTTCAGGATGTTTTGGAGTATGTGCGTATGTATCGCTTAAAAAATAAACTATTGCGCGATATGGACGATAATAATCGTAAAATCCGTGATAACCAGAAACGCGTATTGTTGTTACAAAACTTAGATCAGTACATTCGTGACGATATGTCAATTCGTGATGTGCGCACGATTATCGAAAATATGCGCGATGACTACGAAAACCGCGTGGACGACTATGTTATCCGCAATGCCGAATTGTCTAAACAACGTCGCGAAATCAGCAGCAAAATGAAGTCACAACAGAAATCCCATGGGGAATCCGCGAAAAAATAAAGTAGGGCGGTAGGTAAAAGAATGGTGAGGTAACTCGCCATTTTTGTGGTGAAATGGTGTTAATGTTAATAAAGTGCGGTCAAAATCCACAGTAAATTTTGACCGCACTTTTTCTTTTATAAGCTTTAAGGGAACCTTAAGTTGAGGCTAGTCCTTAATAGATAAGAGGGACAATTGTAATGGCAACAATGGCCGCGATAATACCGTAAATGATCATCGGTAACACGGTACGCTTGATTATTACGCCTTCTACATTGTTAATGTTCAGTACTGAGCTAACGGCAACGATGTTGTTGATGCATACCATATTACCCATTGAACCGCCTACAGATTGTAATGCAAGTATCAAAGTAGAGGACAATCCGGTCAGTTCAGCAGTAGAAAGCTGTACGCTACCGAAAGTTAGATTAGACACTGTATTTGAACCGGAGAAGAAAGCCCCTACTGCCCCTAAGTATGAAGAAAATATAGTCCAATACTGACCGGTTGCTTCTGCAAAACTTTTACCGATGATTTTTACCATTGAATTATCGCCACCGACTAACATCAGATTTACCATGATTAATGCCCCGACAAGCGCAAAGAATGGGTTCTTTGTTTGTTTGAAACTACTGGCAAAAATATCTTTAGCTTGGGTTTTAGTAATAGAAAATATCGGAATTGCAATCAATACAGTGACAATAAATGGCAGTAATGCCGGTACATAGAGTAATTTATAGCTTGCGCTGATTTGAGTTGAGAAAATATCTTTTAAGCTGAGAATTAACCCTCTGCTTATGTCGAAAGTTCCTAATGAACCCAGCTGAACACTGAACCATGACGTAGTGTCGTTCATTATAGATTTAAATGGAAGTTGCTGTAGGCGGGTTATGATTAAGATTATGATTAATAATCCGGTAGGGAATAACGCTTTAACTACATTTGGGAAATTAACCACAGGACCATTTAATGCATTCTCGGTTTTTTCCAAACCAATACCTCTATTAGCTAGAAAAATTGAAATAAACAGACCGATAGCGCCTCCTACCAGTGCCGGAAATTCATAATTAACTTGCGCCAGTAAAAAGTAGGGTACGGTACAAGAGAAAATTGACAGATAAATATATCGAATATTTTTGATGATTTCTTTGCTACTGACGATAAAGCGCAATGCAATAAGTGGAATAATAAGTGCCGCTATACTATGAATTAGAGCCGACATAGAACCAATTTCAAGAATTTGATTTTCTGTTAGATTTAACGGACCAAAACCGAACCATGTTGGCGTGCCCACTGCACCGAAAGAAACCGGTACGGAATTCATTACCAGCGTTAACATTGCTACTTTTAGTGCAGGAAAGCCTAGCCCTACTAAAATAGGTGCGGCAATCGCTGCTGGTGTACCAAAACCACTGGCACCTTCAATCATGAAAGTGAAAGACCAGCCGATAATCATAATCTGAGCAACAGGATTAGGATTAATATTTCCTAACCATTTGCGCAGTGTATTTGTGGCTCCGGAGATTTCTGAAAAGCGGTTAAATAAAATTGCACCAAAGATTACTGTAACCGGTGTCTGTACTGCAACTAATGCTGAAGCGATGTTTGCACTAACAATAGTAATATCGGTACCGAAGAATACTAGTTGGATAATAAATACCACGGCAGCAATCCAAGGGAGCGCTATATAAGATGGTAAAGCATTGCGGTTAACCATTAAATAAATTAATAGAATTATTGGAAAGACACTTAAGAAAAGAGCCATAGAGTACTCCGATGCTAAATTAGTTAAATTAATAGCTCATGTACTGAATATATGAGCTGTGTAAATTATGGTAAAACTGACAACCCTGATTTAACCACAAAAGTTAATTTTCTTGGTTAACAGGGTGATTTTTTATGCTTATTTTTTAGGCGTGAATTCTTGGTTTTTGATTATTATGGTTTCACTCAAATTAAAGGCGGCGTATATAAAATACGCCGTTTGATATTTTACGTATTAATAGGTTATAGCTTACTTAAATCTACTAATGCGTCTTTAGTAATGTCACTAATTTTTTGATTGCTGGTAAGTGTCATGGCAACATGCATTTCCTTTTTGAAAATATCCAGCATATTTTCCACGCCCAACTGACCTGCCGCACCAAGTGCATATACAAAAGAGCGTCCGATCATGCAGGCATCTGCCCCCAGCGCAATCATTCTGACAATATCTAACCCGTTACGAATACCCGAATCTGCCAGAATTTTAATTTCACCTTTTACAGCTTCTGCAATCGGTGGAAGGGCGCGTGCACTGGATAACACACCATCTAATTGACGACCACCGTGATTTGACACCACAATACCATCTGCACCGAAAAGTACGGCGTCTTTAGCGTCTTTTGGATCTAAGATCCCCTTAATAATCATCGGACCATCCCAGAATTCACGGATCCACTCCAAATCTTTCCACGAGATAGAGGGATCAAAGTTTTCTGTAAGCCAACCAATGTAGTCATCTAAACCAATTTGCTTACCCATATAGTGAGACACATTGCCTAATGTATGAGGTTTACCTTTAACTCCGACATCCCATGCCCAAAAGGGATGGGTTATCCCTTGAATGATACGACGGATTTCCTTATAAGGACCACTCATACCTGAGTGCATATCCCGATAACGTGCACCGGGAGTTGGCATGTCAACAGTAAATACTAAAGTTGAACAACCGGCGGCTTTTGCCCGCTCAAGAGCATTACGCATAAACCCTCTGTCTTTCAACACATAAAGCTGAAACCACATCGGACGATCAATCTTTGGAGCAACTTCTTCAATAGAGCAGATTGAAACTGTCGAAAGAGTAAATGGAATATTTCTGCTTGCAGCAGCTTTAGCGGCTTGTACTTCACCGCGGCGCGCATACATACCCAGCGCTCCCACGGGCGCAAGAATTGCAGGTATGGATAATTTTTCTCCAAACAGCTCAATTTGAGTGTCCAGTTGTGACATGTCTTTTAATACACGTTGCCTAAGCGCGATATTTTCCAGATCGTTTACATTACGTTTTAGGGTTTGTTCTGCATAAGAACCACCGTCAGCATAATGAAACATGAAAGGTGGAACTTTGCGACGTGCGGCTTCACGATAATCGTTAGCGGACGAAATAATCATTGGTATTACCTCTTTTTATATTACATATTGATAACTATTATTTAACAATAATGTAAGTAATTTTTCTTTGCAAACAATTTAGTCAAGATACTTACATATTTTTTGTAAAATGTGCAGAAGATCACAAAATTATGACGATTATTTGAGTGAGTTTACCTGTGGAGGTATCAATACTTAGCCGGAAAACCGGAAAATGCAAGTGCATGATACCGAACAGGCCGGATTCACTCTAAGAGATGAATATTCATAAATAGCGGAAAGAAAGTGCGGTAGAAAAAACAGATAAATTTCTACTGCACTTTTACCTCTTAGTTATTAACACCAAAAGTCTTAGTACTTTTGTCGTATTTCAAACCGGAGTGGGAACCTTCGGAACCGTTAAAATAGATGTCTTTTGGCTGGGAGCAGGCGGCGATGGTTAAAATGCCGGCGAGGACAAAAAGTAATTTTTTCATGGAACACCTTTACTGATAAATTAAAATAAAATGGGTTGTTAAATTAAATGTGGCGCGATTATAGCACAACAATGTGGCGGGCAGTTAGTTCGGCATAACGTATAAAAACAAAAGGTTTAGTTTTTGCTAAACCTTTTGTAGTTTAAAGTGCGGTGGTTTTTACGGGTCTTTTTTTATTATTCGTTAAACATTGCGGAAATGGACTCTTCGTTGCTGATGCGACGAATAGCTTCGGCAAGCATACCGGATAAGGTTAAGGTGCGGACTTTGCCTAATACGCGGATTTCCGGAGAAAGTGGGATGGTGTCAGTGACGACTACTTCGTCAAGGGCATCGCTGGCAATATTTTTTGCCGCAGAGCCTGAGAATACGGCGTGGGTGGCATAGGCGAATACCCGTCTTGCACCACGTTCTTTCAGGGCTTCCGCTGCTTTGCATAAGGTGCCGCCTGTGTCGATCATGTCGTCAACCAAGATACAGTCACGATCCGCGACATCGCCAATAATGTGCATGACTTTGGATACATTAGCGCGCGGGCGGCGTTTGTCTATAATCGCCATTTCGGTGTCGTTCAATAATTTGGCAACGGCACGGGCACGAACCACACCACCAATATCCGGGGAAACCACAATTGGGTTGGTAAGGTCGGTTTTTTTGCGGATATCGTCAAGTAATACCGGTGAACCGAATACATTATCTACCGGCACATCAAAGAAGCCTTGAATTTGTTCGGCGTGCAAATCACAGGTTAATACACGGTCAACACCGACACCGGAGAGGAAGTCTGCCACCACTTTAGCGGTAATCGGTACGCGCGCGGAACGTACCCGACGATCCTGACGGGCATAGCCGAAATAAGGGATGACAGCAGTAATACGCCCGGCGGAAGCGCGGCGCAATGCGTCAACCATCACTAATAATTCCATTAAATTATCGTTAGTCGGTGCGCAGGTGGATTGGATAATGAATACATCGCTGCCACGCACGTTTTCGTTAATTTGGACTTGTACTTCACCATCGCTGAAACGGCCCACGGTGGCATCACCTAATTTGGTGAACAGGTTTTCGGAAATGCGTTTCGCGAGCTCCGGTGTGGCGTTACCGGCGAAGAGTTTAATATCAGGCATCGTAAATTGACCTCAGGAGTTAGGTTGTAAAATAAATTGGTTAATTCGTTGAATCAGGCACGTTTTTCAACATTTCATGCAAGGGAGAATGATTTAATCCTTTTGCGACGAAACCAAAACAATTTTTTGGTTTGGCTTGGAGAACTGATTGGGCAGATTTTTTATCATCAAATTCCGCAAAAACGCAAGCACCAGTCCCGGTTAATCTGGCCGGTGCATATTTTACCAACCAGTTCAGTGACTCTTCAACCTCTGAATAATGATCTCGCACAACTTTTTCACAATCGTTTGCGTATTTTCCCGCCAATAATTGTGCCAGCGATTTTTTCGGTGTATTACGTGGCAAGTGCGGGTCAGAGAACACAACGGCAGTGGAAATAGACACATTCGGCTTGAGCACCAGATACCATTTTTCCGGCGGTTCGCAGTATGTGATTTTTTCGCCTATGCCTTCCGCAAACGCCGCTTTGCCGTGCACGAAAATCGGTACATCCGCGCCAAGGGTTAAGCCCAGTTCGGCAAGTTGCCCGGTGCTCAAGCCGGTTTTCCATAAATGATTTAAGGCGACCAATGTCGTTGCCGCATTGGATGAACCGCCACCCACGCCGCCACCGATCGGCAGGATTTTATCTAAGGTTAACTCGGTGCCCAGCGTGCAGCCGGTGTACTGTTGCAGCAATTTTGCCGCGCGATAAATTAAATTATCTTCTGCTTTTAAATCGGCGATGACGGAGGTTAAACGAATCTTGCCGTCCGGGCGCACTTTGATGTGTAGCCAATCGCCGAAATCAACAAACTGAAACAGGGTTTGTAATTCGTGGTAACCGTCCGCCCGCTTGCCGTTAATGTACAAAAAAAGATTCAGCTTCGCCGGGCAGGGGAAGCGTACACCCTGTTCGCTTTGCAAGGTTTCGGGCGTGAAAAGTGCGGTGGAAAATTGATAAGTTTTCATTAAAACAGCCATTCATCTACACGGATTTTCAAAGTTTGTCCTTCCGTTTTCAGCAAAATATTTTCCGGCATCGGCGGACGGCGATTGACATGGTATGACAAATAGTCCGCCGTCCAGGGTTTACCGTCGATAGTGCGACTGAAGGTGGCTAACAAATGGTTTTCTCCCACTTGATAATCGGCGTTATCTTCCGGTTGACCTTTCAGCCAGAAAGCGAATTGTTCCAACGGGAAATCCATGCCGATAATTTCACGTAGCAGCATTTTTGCGTCGGCGGCGGAGCGTTGGCGCCCTTTGTTGTCGGAAATGGTCATGCCTTGCGCGTGCATTTGAATCTGCAGGGTTTCGCTGCTGATGGTGGAATACAGTTGCAGGGTGTAATCGCGTGGGTTGTTATATTGCCAGTCGAAGCGCGTGGAAAAGCGTTCTTTGCTGCTGATATAACCTAACTGCCCAAGCGCCTGATAACCTTGAATTTGTTTTAATTGGGTGAAATGCTGCTGCCAAGTGCGGTCGGTTTTTTCGATGTATTTTACGTTAGTCGGACGTTCCTGATCGGTGACGCAAGCGGTTAAAAATAACACGGCTAACACAAGTAAAACGTAGGATTTTAATTTTTTCATAAACAATTTTTATCCCCAGAAAATGGTGGTTATTTTACGGTTCGCAACGAGGGCGGCAATCTGATGTCGATGGTTTAAAGTGCGGTAGGATTTCCGTGCGTTTTTGCTTCACGGCGAAAATCCGTCCGCGGTTTAACTGATCGCGAATGGCTTTATTTTCAAAGCCTGCCGCGATGATGGATTGAATATCCACTTTTAATGCCGCCCGATATAGGGCGATAGTAAATTCCTGTTGCGGGTACGCAATGTGCGAGAAGCCTTTGCGTCCGCGCGTATCGGCAAAACACACCAACAAAAATTCCATGAAACGTAACGGTTTGCGCCAAACATCAAAGGTATTGAACAGTTTGACGATAGTTTCCGGGCGTAATTCAAAAATTTTGTGAATGTGGGTGTGATATTCACAGGTGAGTTCCGCCAGTTGTTGATAATAACCGGGTACTTTTAAGCGCTTGCATAGGCTTTGGGTCGGCGCCATGCCGAGCTTTTCATGACCGTGATGATGAGGCCAGCTTTGTTTAGGCGTTTTGGCTTTGCCCAAGTCATGGCAAATGGCGGCAAAACGCACCGCACTTTTGTGGCAATCCACTTGCTCAGAAAGCAACGTCGCCTGTTGTAACACCATCATAGTGTGCACGAAGCTGTCAATTTCCGGATGATACTTCGCCGGGTTCGGCACGCCATATAGAGCGTCCAATTCAGGAAATAACACCTTGAGTGCGCCCACCAGGCGTAAGGTTTCAAAATAAATTTCAGGATTTTTCTCGTTTAACGCTTTTTCCGTTTCCGCCCATACCCGCTCGGCGGTTAAATGTTGCAGCTCCCCTTGGGCAGTGAGATCTTTCATTAATTGCAGGGTTTCTTCGGCAATCTTGAATCCTAAATAATGATAACGGGCGGCAAAGCGCGCCACGCGTAATACGCGCAGGGGATCTTCAACGAATGCGGGGGAGACGTGGCGTAACACACGGTTGGCTAAATCCTGTGCGCCGCCATAAGGGTCGAACAGATTGCCCTGCAAATCCTGTGCCATGGCGTTGATGGTGAGATCGCGGCGGATTAAATCCTGTTCCAGATTAATATCGGGAGAAAAATCGCAAATAAAGCCGGTGTAGCCCGTACCGGATTTACGTTCCGTGCGGGCGAGTGCGTATTCTTCTTTGGTTTGTGGGTGCAAAAAAACGGGGAAATCTTTTCCCACTTGATAATAGCCTTGTTGGAGTAGTGCTTCCGGCGTCGCACCTACAATGACCCAATCGCGATCTTGAACAGGTAGGTTGAGGAGCTGATCGCGCACAGCCCCGCCAACCAAATAAATTTGAAAATGATTTTCGGACATTATGCCCAACCATCGCGACGACGGCGTTTCGGCATGATTAACGGTAAAATCAACCCGATTAATAAGCCGACCCCAAGCACGGAACCGCCATAAATGAACCATTGAATGGCAATTTCGCGTTTGCCCGCATCTAACATGGCTTCCAAATCGCGGTTTTTGTTTTTGGTGATTTCCAATTCGCGTTTTAGCTGTGAATTTTGTTCTAAGAGTTCGCTACTTTGTTGTTCCGCTTGTTTGGCACGTCGTTGCATTTCAATAGTACGTTGTTGCCAGTCGCTGTCTATACGGCCTAGCTTCATGCTTAATTCCTGAATTTGGTGTTTTAATTTCGGATTTTCCAGTTTGCTGCTGGCTTCATTACTTAGCTCACTGCTTAAAATCCAGGCCTCGCGATCTTTGCCATCGCGGATTAGAGTATATCGATCTTTTTGATCCAATACGGTTACCGGTTCACCTGATTTAATAGCACCGGCAATTTTATATTGGTCACCTGCACCTTTACGTAAGTAGGTGGAAAGGTTTTCTGTTACATATTTGGTTTCTGCTTGTGCAGTAGTGATACCTAAGCCCAGAAAGGTTAGTGTGAGAAGGTATTTAATGGTTTTTTGCATACTGTAGACCCTAAGTTAGTGAATAAGAATTAAAAGTGCGGTAAGGAATGACTGCACTTTTAGTCTGATTAATGAAAAATTGCTTTGAGCAAATAGTAAATAATAATAGAGAACAATGCGCCGGCAGGCAGAGTAACAACCCATGAAACCACGATGTTGCGAATTACGGTCAGGTTAATTGCCGCAATTCCACGCGCGAAACCGATGCCTAATACAGCACCCACTAAGGTTTGTGTCGTAGAAATCGGCAAGCCTGTACCGGATGCCACGACCACAGTCATTGCGGTGGCGAATTGGGCGGCGAAGCCACGACTTGGCGTTAAATCGGTAATGCCCGTACCGATAGTTGCCATCACTTTGTAACCCATGACGATCAAACCGACCATGATACCGGATGCGCCCAGGGGTAAAATCCACCAAGCGAGAGGAGTGTTGTTTGCGATTTGACCGCCACTTTTGATAATAGCGACCACCGCAGAAAGCGGACCGATAGCGTTCGCAACATCGTTAGAACCATGGGCAAATGCCATAGCACAAGCGGTCATTAGCATTAAAATACTGAAGATCTTTTCTACGCCGCTAAACGTACCGCCATGGAGCATTCTTTGTTTGAATTTTTTACTACGAAAGTAGAAATAGCAGTAAATAACGGCTACTGCGCTGATAATAAAAGAAATCAGGAAGTTTTCCTGACTGCTTAAATTTAACCCTACATGCTTTAACCCTTTGGTCAGGGTAACAATGCACAAGATGAAAATAGTAATACCCATATAGTAAGGGCCATATTTTTGTGCGTTTTTAAGCGGGTTTTCTGTGTCAAAAATCAGTTTTTGCGTGCTGATAAAAATGGCGTAAGCCAACACTCCGGCAATTACCGGTGTAACAAACCAACTGCCGACAATATTTCGGATATTGCTCCAATCCACCGAATGAGGACCTGCCGTAACGCACGCAAAACCAATAACAGCACCGATGATGGAGTGAGTGGTGGACACCGGCCAGCCCATTTTGGAAGCGATTAATAACCAGGCCCCTGAAGCGAAGAGGGCAGCCATCATCCCGAAAACTAAAACTTCCGGTTCATTGACGAATTCCATGGTGTCGATGATGCCGCTTTTGATAGTTTCTGTGACTTCACCACCGGCTAAATAAGCACCGGCGGCTTCAAAAATTATTGCAATAAAAATAGCTTGTTTTGCTGTGACTGCCCCTGAACCAACAGATGTTCCCATAGCATTTGAAACATCGTTAGCTCCCACACCAAAGGCCATAAAAAAGCCGAAAATTGCGGTAATTATGATTAATAAGGAACCATATTGATTGAGTAATTCCATTGAAAAAATCCCGGATAAATGGAAATTATGAACGTGCTAACATCAGCTCAATGCGTGCTCCGACACGTTGTGCCTGATCGGCAAGTACACCGACCCATTCAATGACTTTGTATAAGAACATTACATCAATCGGGTTAAAGCGATCTTCAATATCAAATAACATTCTTCGCAATTTAATTTGTATTTGGTCGGTATCGTCTTCAATGATATCCAGTTCGTTAATCATTTGATTGACGAAATTCAATTCGCGACCTTTGAAACCGGTTTCCAGTAGTTGATCCATTTCTTCAATCACTTTATGGGCTTGTTCGGTAGCGTCCAAACTGCGACGTACATAGCTCATAAATTCGTTTTTCATTTCCTCCGGAATACTTAACTGACGACCAATCATACGGCCGGCAATGTCTTTGGTGTAGTTTGCCAATTTATCTTGTTGAGTCACTAATTCCAACAAATCCGTACGATCGATAGGCATGAATAAACCGCGCGGTAATTTTAAACGAATCTCACGTTTTAACGCGTCAGCCTGACGTTCGTGTGCAGAAATATCTAAACGAATTTGCTCCGCTTTTACCCAGTCGGTATTAAATGTTGCTTCAAAAAAAGGGATTAATAATTCACAACATTCGGTAACTTTATTAGAGTGTTTTTGCAGAGGCTTTAAAGGGGAGTGGGCAAATAATCCGAGTATATTATTCATTGCCATAAAAAGTGACTCCTTTAAGGAAGGTTAATAATTCACGCGCATATTACATTATGTTGGTGAAAAATTCACGATTTTAATCGAAAAATCCCCTTATTTATTGGATAATAAATCCCTTATAAATCAGGTAAGAAGATAAAACCTCATGATCTTTAAGGGATTTTATAATGCAGGATGAAATTGAATTAAAGTTAGCGGTGGATTTTGTCGATGTAGCACAATTAGACAAAATTTTGAATCATTTCAAAGTGGTTGAAAAACAATGCGATTTTTTAGCCAATACCTATTACGACACCTCCGATCAGTTTTTTACCCGACATAAAATGGGCTTGCGGGTTCGCCGTCAGCAGGATAATTACACCTTAACGCTAAAAACCGACGGCAATGTTTCCGGCGGGTTGCACATGCGCCCCGAGTATAATGTGACGTTGCCCGATGCCAAGCCTGATCTGAATGCCTTAATCGAAGAACATGGCTTACAGCTCGGCAATCTAAAAAATGAATTGCATCCTATTTTCAGCACAGATTTCGAACGCCAAAGCTGGTTGGTACAATATGCGCCCAATTGCCAAATTGAAGTGGCGTTCGACCAAGGCAATGTGATAGCAGGCGATAAACGGCAACCTATCCGTGAAATAGAATTTGAAATCAAATCCGGCGAATTGGCACCATTTTTTGCCTTCGTCATGGATTTCTTAACCCGTTATGAGGGCAGCGTACATTTTTATTCTGTGAGCAAAGCCAAACGCGGTTATCAATTGGTGCAGGGCAAATGTGCTAAATCAAGTGATTGGATCGAACATTGGCGCGGCGTTTTACAGACGGAAAAACGGGCACAAAAAACATCGGAAAAATTACTCACAATCGAATCAAGTTCGATTGTTCGCC
This sequence comes from Aggregatibacter actinomycetemcomitans, assembly GCF_023518055.1. NCBI lineage: Bacteria > Pseudomonadati > Pseudomonadota > Gammaproteobacteria > Pasteurellales > Pasteurellaceae > Aggregatibacter > Aggregatibacter actinomycetemcomitans. Next base: position 1,917,560 of record NZ_CP085096.1, on the reverse strand, counting down.
CTGATGAGGCCGTTGGCAAAGCCAACGTTCAAAATCCGTTGGATTTTGTGACCGCACTTTTGGCTTACGAGCAGCCTTTAATTGAAGAAACCTTGGCGTTAGGGGCAAATTTCTTTGCTTCTGATTTCATCAAAAGCGTTGAACGGGTAGGAGCGTTTTTCAATTTGTATCATTATTACGAAGACAATAAATCCCTGTTGGAAACAGCATTGAACGAGCAATTAGCAGGCAATAGGCATTATGCGCAGGACGATGTATTGACGGCGTTGACCGAAGAAAATGATCGCATATTGGCGCAACTTCATGACATTATTCGTCTGCACAGCGAAAGCAAAGATAACGCGTCGGCGATGAATAAATTGCTTGAACTGATTCAAACGCCGCAATACGCCCAACGTATGCTCTACCTCATCACTTTAACCATCGGCGGGTAATTATGGCAAAAGCAAAAACGGCTTATGTATGTAACGACTGCGGCGCGGAATATTCCCGCTGGCAGGGGCAATGTTCCGCCTGTAAAGCCTGGAACACCATCACCGAAGTGCGGTTGGTTTCTACGTCAAATAATAAAGCGGATCGATTTAGCGGCTACGCGGGTGAAACACGTGCGAAAATTCAAACCTTAAGTGAAATCAGCCTGCAGGAAACACCGCGTTTCAGCAGTGGATTTTTTGAGCTGGATCGTGTGTTGGGTGGCGGTGTCGTACCGGGCAGTGCGATCCTCATCGGCGGTCACCCGGGGGCGGGGAAAAGTACCCTGTTGTTGCAGGTGATGTGTAATTTATCGCAAAAAATGACCGCACTTTATGTCACCGGCGAAGAATCCTTACAACAAGTGGCGATGCGTGCCAAACGCCTTGGCCTGCCGCCGGAAAAATTGAATATGCTGTCGGAAACTTCTGTAGAGCAAATTTGTAACCTGGCGGATCAGCTCAAACCGCAGATTATCGTCATCGACTCCATTCAGGTTATGCACTTGGCGGATATTCAATCTTCCCCCGGCAGCGTGGCACAAGTGCGCGAATGTGCTTCTTTTTTAACCCGTTACGCGAAAACCCGTCAAGTGGCAATTGTGATGGTTGGGCATGTTACCAAAGACGGTACTCTTGCCGGGCCAAAAGTGTTGGAGCACGCTATTGACTGTTCCTTATTATTGGAAGGAGAAACGGACTCGCGCTTTCGCACCTTACGCAGCCATAAAAACCGTTTCGGCGCAGTGAACGAATTAGGCGTGTTCGCCATGACGGAACAAGGGCTGCGCGAAGTGAAAAACCCGTCGGCGATCTTTTTAAGTCGCGGCGACGAACAAACCTCCGGCAGTTCCGTGATGGTGTTATGGGAAGGCACGCGCCCGCTGTTGGTGGAAATTCAAGCCTTAGTGGATCATTCCATGCTCGCTAACCCGCGCCGTGTCGCTGTGGGGCTGGAACAAAACCGTCTTGCCTTATTACTTGCCGTATTACACCGCCACGGTGGCTTGCAAATGGCGGATCAGGATGTCTTCGTGAACGTGGTCGGCGGCGTCAAAGTGACCGAAACCGGCGCAGATTTAGCCTTACTCCTCGCACTCATCTCCAGCTTCCGCAACCGCCCGCTGCCACAGGATTTAGTGATCTTCGGCGAAGTGGGCTTGGCAGGCGAAATCCGCCCCGTACCAAGCGGTCAGGAACGTATCAGCGAAGCTGCAAAACACGGCTTCAAACGCGCCATCGTGCCTTTTGGCAATAAACCGAAACATAAAGTGGAGAATATGGAAGTGTTTACGGTACGGAAGTTAGGTGATGCGATTGAGGTGTTGGATCGGTTTTAAATTGGGTTTCAGCCGATAGTTCCTTTTCTTTGCGTCGCCAAAGAGAATGAACCAAAAGAAAGGCGCCGTAAACGGGGGAATTATTCTTTCTCCGAATAACCTTTCTTTATTTCGCAAAACTTAAAGTGTGGTGTATTTTCCACTTGTTTTTAAGCTTAAAAAACAAATCTAAAATACACCGCACTTTTCAAATAACGCTCCAACGGGGTCCCCGTATAAATTGCCCGAACGTGCGTTAATTTTTAGGAAAATTTCTTTTGTTTGAGCGTAGCGAGTTAGAAATTTTCCGTGAAAAAAATTAATGCTAAGAGAGGAAAAGCAATTTATCCGGGGTGCCCTTTTCTTTGCCTTCTTTCTTTTGGGCAAACAAAAGAAAGAAGGTCGCCTTGGCGAAAATAGGAACTCGCCATCGGCGAAACCCTATCTTAACAATGAAATACAAAGCCCCAAAACAACATTCCTCACTTTATTACTGAATTTTCCCTCAAATTACGTTAAAATCTCCTCCCCTAAATTTTCAAACTCAACTCAAAACCTCATGGAAAAAAAGCTACCCAAAGCTCTTGATGCTATTGACATAAAAATTCTCAATGAATTGCAACGGAACGGAAAAATTTCCAATATTGATTTGTCCAAGAAAGTAGGGTTATCGCCGACACCTTGCCTGGAACGGGTGAAACGGTTGGAGAAGCAAGGGGTGATTATGGGGTATCGTGCTTTGCTGAATCCCGCATTATTGGATTCGCCGTTGTTGGTGATCGTGGAAATTACGCTGGTACGTGGCAAGCCCGATGTGTTTGAAGAATTTAACGCGGCGGTGCAGCAGTTAGATGAAATTCAGGAATGCCATTTGGTTTCCGGTGATTTCGATTATTTATTGAAAACACGGGTGGCGGATATGGCGGCGTATCGTAAATTGCTGGGGACCACCTTGCTGCGCCTGCCCGGGGTGAACGACACGCGCACTTATGTGGTGATGGAAGAAGTGAAACAAACGAATTTTTTACAGTTAAAATAGCGCATGATTAAACATATTACCGAACATTTTTCGCCGAAGTATTACCTATTACATTTGCTGTTAGGATTGACCGCACTTTTCGGTTTGTATTTGATAATCGCCTGGTCGGGCTATACGCCGCTGGACAATTCTTGGGCGACCTCCGGCTTCGCGCCGGAAACCATCAACAAAGCGGGTGCGTTCGGTGCGTGGTTTGTGGATTTGTTTTTTGTATTTTTCGGTTATATCGGCAACCTGATCCCTTTCATTTTATTTTTTATCCCCATTTATTTAATTCGTTCCAAGCGGGTGGAAAATCTCACTTGGACTAAATTCGCATTGCGTTCATTCGGTTTCATTTTGTTGCTTTGCGGTTTAACCGTGCTTGCTACACTTTCACTGAATAACCCGCCCTCTTACCTTGCGGGAGGCGTGCTGGGCGGTAGTTTAACCCTGAATTTATACCCGAGTTTAGGCAAATTCGGCGTATCCTTACTGGCTGTGATTTTTGTGGCGGTGGGCTTTATTTTCTGTTCGGGCGCGTTTTTTATTCGTCTATTAATGAAATTCTACCGCTGGCTGACCATGCAAAATCCGCCTGAAGACCTGGAAAAAACCGACGAAACTGAAAGTGAGGAAACGCACATGGCAGAACCGCCGGAAGAGATCGTGATTGGGAAAACTCCGGCGCAGGAAGCGGTGGAGCAGCTTACGGAATTAGTCAATCCTGCGGATCGCATTAATATTTCCGGCTTATCAAAAGCGCAGGATATGTTTTATGTGCCGATGAATAATGGGAACGAGGTCAATGCTTTTGCACCGGAAAACCCTGAATTCGTTAAATACGATTTTGAGCAACAGGAAACCTTGCCGAATGTGAGTATTTCTATGCAGCGCGGTCAGACAGAATTGTCGACGCAACATGATTTCACTCCGGTATGGCAACAGACAAATGTCTTCGGTGAAGAGAAAAGTGCGGTTGATTTTGGCAGTAAATTTACGACGTCAGAAGACATGCCGAGCGTATCACTGGCTGAACCGGAAGTAAACGTGGCGGAGGAAGATCCTGAACAAAGCGAACTTGCCCGCCAATTTGCCGCGCAAGAGCAACAACGTTTGCGGGAAATGGAACGGCGCGCGAAAGACATGGGCGTGCAGGACGTCTATCAGCAAATTGTGCAGGGACCAACGGCGGAAACCGCACCTAAGACAGCTAATTATCGCCCGTATGGCGATTCCTTGATTCATCCGGCATTTCAGCAACATAAAAAGAACATCGAAAAACCGAAGACGCCGTTGCCGAGCCTGGATTTATTGGAACATCGTCCGACCCGCGAACAGGATATTACCCAAGCGGAAATTGTCGAAACCTCACAACGTATTGAACAACAATTGCGCAATTTCAATGTGAAAGCGAAAGTCAAAGATGTTTTAGTGGGGCCGGTGGTGACACGCTATGAATTGGAATTGGATCCGGGTGTGAAAGCCTCCAAAGTCACGGGATTGGATACGGATCTGGCACGCGCCCTGATGTTCCGTTCCATTCGTGTGGCGGAAGTGATTCCGGGCAAACCTTATATTGGTATCGAAACACCGAACGATCACCGTCAAATAGTACCATTGCGTGATGTGTTGGACAGCGATGAATTCCGCAATTCCAAAGCCTTACTTTCCATGGCGTTAGGTAAAGACATTAGCGGCAAACCAATGGTGGTGGATCTTGCTAAAATGCCGCATTTATTGGTGGCGGGCACCACGGGTTCCGGTAAATCCGTCGGCGTAAATACCATGATTTTAAGCCTGCTTTACCGCGTTAAACCGGAAGAAGTGAAATTCATCATGATTGACCCGAAAGTGGTGGAATTGTCTATTTATAATGATATTCCGCATCTTTTAACGGAAGTGGTCACGGACATGAAAAAAGCGGCAAACGCGTTGCACTGGTGTGTAGACGAAATGGAGCGCCGTTATCAATTATTGTCTGCTTTGCGGGTGCGTAATATTGAAGGATTTAACGAGAAAGTTGATGAATATGAGGCCTTAAATATGCCGATTCCGAACCCGTTATGGAAGCCGGGCGATTCCATGGATACTTTGCCGCCACCATTAGAAAAACTGAGTTACATTGTGGTGATTGTGGATGAATTCGCCGATTTGATGATGGTGGCAGGCAAACAGGTGGAAGAGCTTATCGCACGTTTGGCGCAAAAAGCCCGTGCGGTGGGGATTCACTTAATTTTGGCAACCCAACGCCCTTCCGTAGATGTGATTACCGGTTTGATTAAAGCGAACGTACCGAGTCGAATTGCGTTTACTGTGGCGACTAAAATTGACTCGCGTACTATTCTTGATGCAGGCGGTGCGGAATCCTTATTGGGTAAAGGTGATATGCTGTATTCCCCACAGGGTTCTACCGAATTAGTCCGTATTCACGGTGCCTTTATGACTGATGACGAAGTCGTGCGCGTGGTAGATGATTGGAAAGCACGCGGTAAACCGAATTACATTGATGGTATTTTAGAGGGTGATGAAGAAGATGCCGGTGCGGAACGCTTAAGTGAGCGTGGCGGCGAAACCGACGGGTTGTTTGATGAAGTGGTAGAGTTTGTGGTCAGCACAGGCACCACGTCTATTTCTGCGATTCAACGCCGTTTCCGAGTAGGCTTTAACCGTGCCGCCAATATTATGGATCAGCTGGAAGAGCAGGGCATTGTTTCGCCGGTGCAAAACGGTAAACGTGAAGTGTTGGCGCGCAGTGCGGATTATTAATCCGTGATATGAATTAAACGACAGTTTGTTTGTCTATTGATGAAAAAATCGCAGGGCGCACGTGAATGCACCCATAGAATACAGGTAACGCTATGAAAAAAACACTGCTAAAACTGACCGCACTTTCTTTGCTCGGGCTCTCTTCTGTGGTTTGGGCGAATGCCGATATTGAGCTGCAAAACCGCTTAAATAAAGTAGATGTGTTAAGTGCGGATTTCGCGCAAACCGTGAGTTCGGCGAACGGTAAAAACGTGCAACAGGGCAACGGAAAATTGCAAATCAAACGCCCGAATTTGTTCCGTATGGACACCAAAGCACCACAGGAAACCCAAATCATTGCCGACGGGCAAACCCTGTGGTTCTACGATCCTTTTGTGGAACAAGTCACCGCCAACTGGGTGAAAGATGCGGTGAATAATACCCCGTTCGTGTTGTTGACCAGCGGTGATAAAAGCCATTGGTCGCAATATACCGTGCAACAAAAAGACGACACGTTTGTGTTAACCCCGAAAGCGAAGAATAGCAACGTCAAACAATTTGATATTCGCATTGATTCAAACGGCGTATTAAAAGGCTTTAGTACCATTGAAAAAGACGGGCAGTCCAATCAATATGTGCTGCGCAATATCACCAATCAAAATTTAGACGACGGATTGTTTAAATTCAGCGTACCGAAAGGTGTCGAATTGGACGACCAACGGAAAAAATAAGCGGGTTCGAGCATGTCTAACTTCAGCTTTGATTTCAACGAAAATGACTTTCGCCCGCTTGCTGCAAGAATGCGCCCCACCACCTTGGCGCAATATTGCGGTCAGTCTCATTTATTGGGCGAAGGAAAACCGTTGCGCAAAGCTATTGAAGCGGGATATGTTCATTCCATGATTTTCTGGGGCCCGCCCGGCACCGGTAAAACCACCTTGGCGGAAATTATCGCCCATCGCATTAATGTGGAAGTAGAGCGCATTTCCGCCGTCACCAGCGGCATTAAAGAAATCCGTGAAGCCATCGACAAAGCCAAACAAAACAAACTGGCAGGTTTGCGCACCATTTTGTTTGTAGATGAAGTGCATCGTTTCAACAAAAGCCAGCAAGACGCTTTCCTGCCGCATATTGAAGACGGCACCATTATTTTTATCGGCGCTACCACGGAAAATCCCTCTTTTGAACTCAATAACGCGTTGCTTTCCCGCGCGCGGGTTTATATTCTAAAACCGCTTTCCGCGCAGGAAATCGAACAGGTTTTACAACAAGCCATAGATGACCCCGAAAACGGTTTGGGTAAAGTGCGGTTAAATTTACAAGAGAATTTATTGTCCCTGTTGGCAGAATACGTCAATGGCGACGCCCGCCTTGCTTTGAACTGCCTGGAAATGATGGTGGACATGGCGGGCGAATCGGAAAACGGCAAAATTTTAGACCGCACTTTACTCACGGAAGTGTTGGGCGAACGGCAGGCGCGTTTTGATAAACAAGGTGACCTTTTCTACGATTTCATTTCCGCACTGCACAAATCCATTCGCGGATCCGCCCCTGATGCGGCGTTATACTGGTACGCGCGCATTATCACTGCCGGCGGGGATCCTCTTTATGTGGCACGTCGATTATTGGCAATTGCTTCCGAAGATGTGGGCAACGCTGACCCGCGCGCCATGCAGGTGGCACTTGCCGCCTGGGATTGTTTCACCCGCGTCGGCGCTGCCGAAGGCGAACGCGCTATTGCGCAAGCCATTGTGTATTTAGCCGTCGCACCGAAAAGCAACGCCGTTTATCTCGCTTTCAAAGCCGCCAAAAAATTGGCAACCGAATCCGCCGATTTCGACGTCCCTGAACATCTCCGCAACGCCCCGACCAGCTTCATGAAAGACCTCGGCTTCGGCGCCGAATACCGCTACGCCCACAATGAACCTAACGCCTACGCTGCCGGCGAAAACTACTTCCCGCCACAACTGAAAGACACCCAATTCTATTTCCCGACCACCAGAGGCATGGAAATTAAGATTAAGGAGAAGTTGGAATGGCTGCGGGGGTTAGATCAGGAAAGTGGTAAGAAGCGATATAAATAGGTTTGTTTCGGCATCGACCTACTTTTACTGCGCTGCGCTTGCACTTCGTACCATTGGCAAAGCCAACGTTCAAAATCCTTGGATTTTGTCTTTGCTTGTGAAAAGAAAGGTAGGCAAAAGAAAGCACTCCGCTAGGGTATGATAAAAGTGTAGTCGGTTTTTGTTGATTATTTATCCCCGTGTAAGACGCCCATTTTTTTAAGGATTTTTTAGGAAAGTTACGCCAGCGATGCGTTAGGCGGAGTCTGCTAACTTTTCGTTAAGAAAAATTCTTAAAAAAAGGGAAAAGCGGCTTATCCGGGGTGCCTTTTTCTTTGCCTTCTTTCTTTTGGGCAAGCAAAAGAAAGAAGGTCGCCATCGGCGAAATGCGATATTAATTCAACAATAAACAGAAAAAAGCGCTCCAAAATTTAACCGCAGTTTATCGGCGAAGCAAATAAAAAGGCTACTCCCAACGAAATAACCTTTCCATTCAACAAGATTAAATCAACCTCAATTACAAATACCCAAACATTCCCGTAAAGATATATCCGAAAATACAGGACGTAATCACACCGATTAAGCCCGGTAGGATAAAGCTGTGGTTGATAACGAATTTACCGATGTGGGTGGTGCCAGAGCGGTCGAATTGGATTGCTGCTAAGTCACTTGGGTAGGTCGGTAAGATGTAGTAGCCGTAACAAGCGGCAGCGAAGGCAAGGATGATTGCCGGGTCAACGCCGATGTTTAATGCCAACGGCACGAAGGCAACCAAGGCGGCGGCTTGTGAGTTTACGAATTTGGAGATTAATAACAACATCACGGCGTAAGTCCAAGGGTGGGCTTTCACGATGTCGCCTAATGCCGCTTTCATCATCGGGGTATGGACGGTGAACATGGTTTCTGCCATCCAGGAGATTCCGAAGACGGCAACTAATGCAATCATACCGGAACGGAAGATTTCATTTTTACTGATTTTGCTTGCATCGGTTTTGGTAAAGATGATGATTAATGAACCGGCTAACAACATGAAAATTTGGATAACGTGAACCATGCCTAACGTCACTTTTTTCTTCGCGGTATCTTTTAACGCGATAGTGGCGTTGGCAATGCTGTCTGTTTTATCGCTGGTGGTGATAACCACATTGTTATTTTGTGCGGATAAAGTTTGTGTCAACACGCCTTTGTTGTCGTAAATTTCAACACTGTCATAAGCAGTTTGCGCTTTGGCTTTGCTGTCTTTCACATCAAGCGCCACTTTGCTGTCTTTTGCAATAGCAACGATTTTGCCTTCTTTCACGTTGAAACTTTGTACCGCTTTATTGTCGGAAACCACTTCAACCACTTGTGCCGGTGCGCTTTTCTCAAAGGACGGACGCAAGTCTTTAAAGTAACCCAGCAAAGCAACGATAAGAATGGCACCGAAGAAGATCCACATGGCGTTCCAGCTGGATTGCGGTAATTTTTTGTCGAGTAGGGAAGTGCTGTCGCCGTACACGTATTTTTTGAATTCCGGATCTTTTAACTTCTCTTGGAACTCTTGGTCTTTATCTAAATCTTTGCCACGGAACCAGCTGAAAATACCGATGGCTAACACACCGCAGAGCGTAGATGGCACGGTGATTTTTAATAAATCCAAATACCCGTCGAAACCGGCTAAGTGATTTTGTGCATTCACCAAGAACGCGGTTAAGGTCACTACCGCAACGGACACCGGAGACGCGATGATCCCCATTTGGGAAGCGATGGAACTAGCCGCCATCGGACGTTCCGGACGAATGTTATTTTTGATGGCGATGTCGTAAATAATCGGCAGCATGGTATAAACCACATGACCGGTACCGCAAAGAATGGTGAGGGTACAGGTAACGAACGGTGCGAGGATACTCACATATTTCGGATTTTTACGCAGTAGTTTTTCTGCAATTTGCAACATCACGTCCAAACCGCCACTGGCTTGTAATGTTGCGGATGTGACTACCACGGCGAGGATGGTAAGCATAACGTCGATTGCCGGTTTACCCGGTTCGATGCCAAAGCCGAAGACCAATACGATCAGACCGATACCGCCCAGTAAACCCAGTGCAATACCGCCTTTTTTCGCGCCGTAGAACAAACAGATTAAGACGATGGCAAGCTGAATAGCAAATTGCGTGCCTTCGCTGAGGTTAGATAAAAACTCCATAGATACTCCGGAAATTAATGTCATTTTATGATTGAAAAATCGGCATTAGTCTAACATTAAGGCTACTTCTTAAGTAGTAGAATTATGTAGATTGTTGCGATAAATCAAAATTCCTGACATTAAGAATTCAGCGTTTGGCACACTAAATCGCTTAAGCTTTTTGGCTAAAAATTTTTAGCGGCGGAGAAAAACATTGATAAAAACAACCGCACTTTAGTCCATGTTTTTGCTAGTCTATTTTGTTAATACGATATAGAATAAACACCGTTTTCAACTGGTATTAGCAATAGAATAAAGGTAACAACTTATGATCGATCCGAATTTATTACGCAATAATCCGGCGGACGTCGCTGAAAAATTAAAAATTAAACGCGGTTTCGTGTTGGATACGGCAAAAATTACCCAATTAGAAGAACAACGCAAAGCGTTACAAGTTAAAACCGAAAATTTACAGGCGGAGCGTAATGCCCGTTCCAAAGCCATCGGTGCGGCAAAAGCCCGTGGTGAAGACATCGCCCCTTTATTGGCGGAAGTAGATCACATGGCGGAAGAATTGGAGCAGGGTAAAATTGAATTAGATAAAGTACAAAACGCTTTAAATGACATCGCTTTAAACATTCCGAATATTCCCGCCGATGAAGTGCCGTTAGGCAAAGACGATAGTGAAAATCTTGAAGTGTCCCGCTGGGGCGAACCGCGTAAATTCGATTTTGAAGTGAAAGATCATGTGACCCTAGGTGAAAATCTACAAGGCTTGGATTTTGCCGCAGCGGTGAAATTAACCGGTTCCCGTTTTGTGGTGATGAAAGGGCAAATTGCCAAATTACACCGCGCCATTGCGCAATTTATGTTGGATTTGCACACCGAACAACATGGTTACACTGAAGCCTACGTGCCTTATTTGGTCAACCATGACACCCTTTACGGCACAGGTCAGTTGCCGAAATTCGGCGAAGATTTATTCCACACTAAACCGTTGGAAGGACAAGATCCGAACGAAGTACAACGCACTTACGGCTTAATTCCGACGGCAGAAGTGCCTGTGACCAATTTGGTGCGTGGTGAAATTTTGGACGCGGAAAATTTACCGTTAAAAATGACCACACATACGCCGTGTTTCCGTTCCGAGGCGGGCTCTTATGGGCGTGATACGCGCGGCTTAATTCGTATGCACCAATTTGATAAAGTGGAATTGGTGCAAATCGTTGAACCGGAAAAATCCATGGAGGCGTTGGAAGAGTTAACCGGTCATGCGGAAAAAGTGTTGCAATTGCTCGGTTTGCCGTATCGTAAAGTGTTGCTTTGCACCGGTGACATGGGCTTCGGTTCCTGCAAAACCTACGATTTGGAAGTGTGGGTGCCTGCGCAAAACACCTATCGTGAAATTTCTTCCTGCTCCAATATGTGGGATTTCCAAGCCCGTCGTATGCAAGCCCGTTGCCGTTCAAAAGGCGACAAGAAAACCCGTTTGGTGCACACCTTAAATGGCTCGGGTTTGGCTGTGGGACGTACTTTGGTGGCGGTGTTGGAAAACTACCAAAACGCCGACGGTTCCATTACCGTACCGGAAGTCTTGCGTCCTTACATGGGCGGATTGGATGTGATTGGCAAATCCGCGAAATAATCTGAAATATTTGTGGGTGCGTTGGCACCCACATTTTCTATCCACCCTTAAAAAAATGTCGTCAAAATCCACCGCACTTTATACGGCAAAATAGTCTAATTTCACGTCGCTCAATGTGCCGAGCAATTCTTCCGCCATGGCTTTGTAATGGAGCGTATTGGATTTTTCCACCATCACAACGCGAACGATATTCTCAACCTCCTCACCGCTTAAAATCAGATGATTTAATGCCACCTGCATTGCCGGCAGGCTTGGATTGAAGGCGGCATTTTCTGCATAACTGCCGTGATAAATTTGCTGATTTCGGGTTTGAATGGCAATGCCGTGGAAAGAATTGGAATAGGGCGCATGGGCTTGATTTGCCATGGCGAGCGCTTGCAATACCAACGGATTGTCGTTATTTAGGGATAATTGGTTATCGTGTTGATCCAGCAAACTCAGCTGAATATTTAAATCTTTCGGACCGAACGCATCGGGCAAATACTGGTGCAACAAATTATTTTGGCTATGCGGCAAGTGAATTTGCAGCGTTTCCGCACTGTTCAATTCATTCATAAACTGGCGACAATGCCCGCACGGAGTGTAGTTTACCGTGACATCGGTCAGTTGTTTTTCACCGCGCATCCAAGCGTGGCTAATGGCACTTTGTTCCGCATGAATAGTTTGTTGAATGTCCGTTTGGCAAAATTCCTGATTGGCACCGAAATAAAAATCGCCACCGATCCCATGTACAACCGCACCCACATTAAAATGTGAAATCGGCGTGGTGGCATAACAGGCAGCGATAGGCAGGAGTTTCAGCGCGAGCTGTTTAGGCGTGAGTTGATGTTTGTTGCACAGGTGTTGCACGGCAAAGTGCGGTAGAAATCCGAGGTATTTTTGTTCTTGCAAAATATGCCAAATATCTTGTGCCAAGACGGAATGTTCTATCTTGCCTAAAGCATCTTGAATTTTGTCTGAAATGTGGGATGACATAAAATCTCCTTTTTGCGTATTATTTTTCTTATCTTAGCACTTTCACAATAAAAAAGTGCGGTCGAAATTTTACATGAATTTTCAACCGCACTTTAGCTTCTCTTTTTTGTGTTGGAACTAATTATTTCGCTGCTTTCAGCTCTTGATAATATTGCTCGTAGTATTGAATCGCGTCGCCCACATCATCTTGCCAGTAGCTTTTTTGTAGCACGTCGGCAGATGGGTAAATCGCCGAATCTTCAGTGATTTCTTTCGGTAAGGCTTTTTTCGCTTCAAGGTTAGCGGTTGGATAGCCGATAGCTAAGGTTAATTTTTCCGCCGCTTTTGCGCCCAACATATAGTTAATTAATTTGTGTGCGCCGTCCGGGTTTTTAGAAGTAACCGGAATCGCGAGGGTATCTACCCAAAGGACCGGACCTTCTTTCGGGAACACCATGTCTAAAGGTGCCTGTTCTTTTTTCGCAATACGTACGGAACCATTCCATAATTGACCGACTTCCACTTCACCGGAAATGAAAGAGTTTGCCGGGTTGTCGGAATTGAAAGAAAGCACGTTTGGACGTAATTTCAGTAATTCTTCATAAGCCTGTTTGATAATCGCCGGATCTTGTGTGTTCGGATCCTGGCCGATTTTCAATAACGCGATATTGAATACTTCGCGGGCATCGTCTAATAATTGTACTTTATTGGCAAATTCAGGTTTCCATAAATCGCCCCAGGAGGTGAAATCGCTGCCTTTGTAAGTGTTAGTGTTAAAGGCAATGCCCGGAGCGCCTAATAATTGCGGAAGGGAATATTTGTTGCCTTTGTCGTAAGGTTTGTCGAGCCAATCAGGGTCTAATTCTTTAATGACGGGTAATTTGCTGTGATCAAGTTCTTTTAACATGCCTTCGCGCGCCATTTTGGACACGAAGTAGTTGGAAGGCGCAATAACATCATAACCGCCGGCAGCACCTTGGGTTTTGATTTTTGCATACATGGTTTCGTTGGATTCGAGACTGGAAACAATCACTTTAATACCGGTTTCTTTGGTGAATTCATCGAGAAGACCATCCGGTACATATTCAGTCCAAGTGTAAAGATACACGGTATCATTTGCGGGTGCTTCAGCTTTAGGGGCTTCCGGCGTTGCTTGCGCTTGCTTGTTGTCTTTATCGTTACAACCGGTAAGTGCAACAGCGATCATACTTGCGGTGAATAAACCGGCAAATTTTTTCATTTTTGTTTGTTCTCCGTAAAAGAGGGGGTAAAAAACCACCTGCATGAAATGCAGGTATAAAAAAACGCCTTGATTTTGCGTCAAGGCGTATTGTATGTGCTATTAAATTATTTGTGAAGCATTATTATATCTAGATGTCTTTGTGTTTCTTGCCAATAAATTGACTGGCAATGACTAGTAATAATGACAACACAATCATGATGGTTGCAAGGGCATTCACTTCCGGCGTCACTCCGGTTTTCACCAAGGAGAAGATACGCAACGGCAGGATTTCGTAGCTGACACCGCTCACAAAGGAGGACACCACAACGTCATCCAGTGAAATGGTGAAACTTAACAACCAACCGGACACCACCGCCGGTAAGGCAAGCGGCAGGATGATTTTACGTAAAATGGTGATTTCGCTTGCACCCAAATCTTTCGCCGCTTCCAGCATTCTGGCGTCAAAACCGTTTAAGCGGGAGAAAATGGTGACGGTAACGTAAGGCAGACAAAAAGTTACGTGTGCCAAAAGCAATGACCAGAAACCTAAGGAAATCCCCACCACCATAAATAAGGCGAGTAAGGATACCGCCATTACGATATCCGGCGACATCATCACGATAAACAACATACCGCTTACCGCCTGTTTGCCACGGAAACGATAACGATAAAGCGCGATAGCCGTTAAGCCGCCAACGATGGTCGCAAGTGTTGCTGCAAAAAAAGCTATGGTAACGGAGTGAATCGCCGCCTGAATTAAGGTGTCGTTGTTAAATAAACGCTCGTACCAGTTCCAACTGAAGCCTTTCCAACTTAAACCGTAGCGGTCTGAATTGAAAGAGTTCGTCACTAAAATAACAATCGGGATATACAAATAAGCGTATACCACAAACATAAAAATATTGCGTAGTAAACGGCTCATTATTCCAACTCCACTTTTTTGTTCAATAATTTATTCGCGCGGTAATACACGAAGATGAGTAATGCCATCAAAATGGTCAATCCGATACTGATTGCGGAACCGAACGGCCAGTTGCGGGAAATTAAGAATTCGCTCTTAATCACGTTACCCACAAGCAACACTTTCGCGCCGCCGAGTAAGTCCGCTACATAAAACATTCCCATTGCCGGCAATAATACCAACAAGCAGCCTGCAACGATGCCCGGCATGGTCAACGGCAGAATCACGCGGAAGAATCGTTGGAACGCGTTTGCCCCCAAGTCTTTTGCCGCTTCCAATAAGCGTCCGTCTAACTTTTCAATGGCGGAGTAGAGCGGCAGAATCATGAACGGCAGAAGCAAATACACCAAACCGATAATCACCGCCACTTCGGTGTTCAGAATCCGAATCGGTTCACTCAAAATACCCATTTCCAATAACATGGTGTTCAATACGCCTTTCACGCCGAGGAACACTTTCATGCCGTAAATACGAATAAGCGAGTTTGTCCAGAACGGCAACACCACAAGGAACAATAAGAGCGGTCGATATTTCGGGTGAATTTTACTGACCATAAAGGCAAACGGATAACCGATTAGTAAACAAATAATGGTGGCAATGATTGACATATACAATGAGTTCCACACCACCTGCGCATAAAGCGGATTAAACAGGTTGATGTAGTTTTCAAAGTTAAATGGCAAGGTATAAAAGTTGCTACCATCTCGGGTTAAAAAACTTACGACTAATACCAATAAGTTTGGGATCAGCACGAAGAAGATTAGCCAGCTGAAGATAATCGCAACAGTAATTTTCTGGAATTTATTATTGATTATCTTCATCGTTGAGTACAACCTCCCAACCTTCATGCCATGTAATGCCTACACGTTGACCAATACTGTGATCCATGTGAGGATCATCTTCGTTAAAGAATTCGCTGACCAGCACGCGTTTGCCGTTTTGTTCAAATTCCACGGTGGATTCTAAGGTCATGCCTTTATAAGTGCGGTCGATAATATGACCGATAATGGCTTTGGAATGTTCATGCTCGTCAAGTTCTTTAATTACAATATCTTCGGGACGAAGCAACACTTGAAGCTGCTGATCTTTTTTCACCGGAATGTCCGTATAAATATCACAAACGCGACCTTCCACGTTCGCCAACACCACATTTTCCGATTTACGTTCAATCACAGTGGCATCAAACACATTAATTTCGCCGATAAAACGTGCGACGAACAGGTTTGCAGGTTCTTCGTAAATTTCACGCGGCGAACCGTCTTGTGCGATTTTACCTTTACGTAACAACACAATACGGTCGGACATGGTAATCGCTTCTTCCTGATCGTGGGTTACAAAAATAAATGTGATACCTAACTGGCGCTGCAACACTTTCAGTTCGTATTGCATTTGTTTACGCAATTTGTAGTCCAACGCGGAGAGGGATTCGTCGAGTAATAACACTTTAGGTTTATTTACAACCGCCCGGGCAATGGCAATACGTTGTTGCTGGCCACCGGAAAGCTGGGTCGGCTTACGATCCGCCATTTCTTCTAATTGCACCATGCGTAGGGCTTCTAACACGCGCGGTTTAATTTCCGCCTCCGGCACTTTTTGCATACGCAAACCGAAAGCGACGTTTTCAAAGATGGTCATGTGCGGAAAAAGTGCGTAGCTTTGGAATACGGTGTTAACGTGGCGTTTCTCTGCCGGCACGTTGGTGATGTCTTCACCGTCTAAAATGATGTTGCCCGAATCTAATTCTTCCAAGCCTGCAAGCAAACGCAATACCGTTGTTTTGCCGCAGCCGGAGGGGCCGAGAATTGTCAAAAATTCACCGTTATTAATGGTTAAATTGAAGTCTTTAATAATGGTGTTGGAACCGTAGGATTTAGTAATGGAACGAAGCTCGATAATTGGCTTGTTTTGAACTGTATTTTCCACTAGCTTTGGTTTTCTCCCTAATGTACCGAATTTTTCGATATAAATTAGAAACGAATGCCTACAAAATGCAGGCGGCGACTGTAAAAATGAACGCTAATGATATAGCGATCAGGGCATAATGAAAAGCAATTAATAGTGATTTTTCATAAAAAGTCGGATATTTGTTATATATCAAGGAACTGTCATTATTTTACGGCTAGACTAACAGCAATTTTTCAATGAATTTTTTCGGAAAGCAAAATACTTAAAACAGGAGAAGAATAATGCAGGATTTATTATCTCAAGAACCCGTATTGGAGCGTTTTTTCAACTATGTGAGTTACGACACGCAATCCAAGCCCGGCGCCAAAGTTTCGCCCAGTACGGCAGGGCAGCTGGCATTAGCCAAACATTTGCAGCAGGAGCTTATCGCATTGGGTTTGCAAAATATTGAATTAAGCAAGCACGCCGTGCTTACCGCATTTTTGCCCTCCAATGTGGATCCTGATTCGCCGACCATCGGTTTGATTTCTCATTTAGACACCTCGCCCGAATGTAGCGGCAAGAACGTTCAGCCGGAATTGATTGAAAATTATCGCGGCGGTGACATCGCCCTTGGCATCGGCGAAGAGTTTATCAGCCCCGTGTATTATTCCTTTCTGCACCAATTAACGGGTAAAACCCTGATTGTGACCGACGGCAACACCTTATTAGGCGCGGATAACAAAGCAGGAATAGCGGAAATTATGACCGCACTTTATCGCCTAAAAACGGAAAATCTGCCCCATTGTAATATCCGTGTCGCTTTCACGCCCGATGAAGAAATCGGCTTAGGGATGCAGTTTTTCCCTTTTGAAGATTTCCCTTGCGATTGGGCCTACACTATTGATGGCGGCGCGGTGGGCGAGCTGGAATACGAAAACTTTAATGCCGCTTCCGCCAAAATCACATTTCACGGGCGCAATATTCACCCCGGCGCCGCTAAGAAAAAAATGGTGAATGCGCTGACCTTGGCGTGTGAGTTTCAAAATGCGTTTTCATCGGCGGAAACACCGGAAAATACCGAACAGCGCGAAGGTTTTTTCCATTTAAATCATTTTGCCGGCGACATTGAAAAAGTGGAATTGCATTACCTGATTCGTGATTTTGAATGGAATACCTTTGAACAGCGTAAACAATTCATCACGGCATTGGTGGAAAAATTCAATCGCGAAAAACGTTTACCGAAACCCATTGAGTTAATGATTTCCGACAGCTACAAAAATATGAACGAAACGGTGAAGAAAGTCCCTCAATCCATTGAATTGGCGGATTTGGCGATGCAACAATGCGGCGTTACCCCCAACCATAAATTGATTCGTGGCGGCACCGACGGCGCTTGGTTGGCGGAAAAAGGATTGGCTTGCCCGAACATTTTCACCGGCGGCTATAATTTTCACAGCAAACACGAATTGATTACCCTGGAGGGCATGAAAAACGCGGTGAACGTGATTGTCAAACTGGTCGAGCTGGCGGCTAAGGCGTCATGATAAAAACGCTTGTAAAAACGACCGCACTTTATGTAGCCACAAGAGGTTATGTTTAAAGTGCGGTCATTTTTTCCATTAATTTTTGGCTGCCGGTAACGCGCCTTGATTCCATTTCTGTGCATTTTCCGGGCGTTTGGCTTGCAATAAGAAATGCTGATTTGCTTTTACCTGCCCTTGCACCACCGTGCCTGACGGCGTAGAGAAGGAAATGCCGCCTTTTAACAGCTGTTGTACGCTGCCGGTGTTGAATTGGGCGCCGGACCAGCCGAGGTTGAAATCGTAACCGGAGGCGATCCAGAATTCGGAATTTTGGCGCACGAGGTGCTGATATTTCGGGGCGATAAGAATGTTGATAAATACCCGATCGCCCAACGAATTCAGCTCTAAGTTTTTAATGGTTCCCACTTCCACGCCACGATACATAATCGGCGATCCCGCGGTAATATTTAGCGCGTCGTTGGTTTCCAGCACAAGCGGTAACCCATTGGTATATTTAATGTTATTGTTGACGGATTGGCTTAAGGCAAATTGTGTTTTGCTTTTGCCGGAACCCACTTCCACATCAATGTACGGTTGCAATAAGCTGTCGATATTTTCAATACCGCCGGCGGAAATTTGCGGTGAAATCACTTTGAAGCGCGAGCCTTCTTTGGCGATTAGCGCCATGTAATTCGGGTTAATTAATGCTTTAGCGATGATTTTATTGCTCTTTTGATTAAGCTGAATGCTGTCGATTTCACCAATGGTTAAGCCTAAATAACGTAACGCCATGCCTTTGCTGAGGTTAGTGGCGTCCTCGGCAGTCAGGGTGATTTGTTGCTCTGCAGACTTGGCGCGCAGTTCGTTCGGATAAAGGGTATGGTTGCCTTTACCGCCGCTATTATCAAAGCTGATAGCGCCTTTTAACGAACGTGCTGCGGGCGTTGCCTGAATGCTGATGCCTTTCGGGGTAATGTCAATTTGCGCCGCACTTTCCACCCAGAAGACGCTTTTGTCCGTCAATAAATAGCGGTATTTCGGATAAATAAACACATCCACGGCAAAATGTTGGGTTTGCGGACGGATATCCAAAATTTTACCCACTTCATATTGGCGGTAAAGCACCAATGAGCCTTTGTTAATACTTGGTAAATTGGACGTGGTCAGCGTGATGGTAGGTTGCGGTCGGTTGTCGGTAATGCCGGCTTCCGCGTTGGTTAAATCGCTGTAAAGGGTATAGCTTTCTTTTGCTTTGCCCTGATTTTTACCCGCCACCACGCGAATGCCGCCTTGCAGCCATTTTTCCGGTGTGGCGGCTTCAAAACGTAAGCCGTCAACACCCAAACTCACTTCAAAATTGGAGGCGGCGATAAATAGGGTATCGCCGTGAATTAAATGGCGATACTCGCCGGCGATTGCGACTTTGAATTTGACGCCGTCGGTATCAATTTGCTGAGACACAATTTCGCCGATTTGAATGTTGTTATAAATCAACGGTTGTCCTTCGTTGATACCGTAAGTTTCCGGTGCGGTTAAATTCAGCACTAAGGTGTTCGGCTGTTTCAGTAATAACTCGCTTTCTTTAATCACATCGAAATCCGTTCGGTTTTCACCGTCGCCCGGCAACACCTCAAAATATTTGCCGCGTAGCAGTTTTTGTACATCGGTTAAATCTGCCAGACCCGGTTTTTTCACGCGCAATACAATGTTGCTGTTGGCTTTGAACAAATTGGCAAGATTCGGATCAATTAATAACGTACCACTTAACATTTCATCGTTATTTTCTACCGCACTTAATTCGGATAACACGCCGATTTCGGTATTTTGGTAATAAACGTGGGTTTTCCCTGCTACCAAACCGACAGTGTTCGGAAGGTTGACATTAATGTTGATACCGCGTTTTGCCGCTTGCAGGTTGGAATAAAGTGTGTAGCTTTCGTTCATTTCCGCTGCCGGGCTGTTGTTTGGCGAATCAAAAGCAGCAGCACCTTGCACCACAGAATTAAGGCTGTCTACGTTAACGTTTAAACCGGAAACGTCAATGCTGGCGCTGATGCCGCTGATATTCCAGAAATGGCTGTCTTTTTTGACAAATTTGGCGTAAGGCTTATTGATGACCACATCAATTTCCACTTTTTTGCCGTCTTCGGTGAAATGGAAATCATAGATTCGACCCACGGGTATCTTTTTGTAATAGATAGATGCACCGATTGAAATAGAGCCCAAATCATCGGCAATTAAATGAATCAGTAAATCACCCGGAGTAAGCTGTGCTATAGGGCCTTTCGTTTCTGCCATGAATTCATGTTCGGTGTCCCCCCCGCCCGGTTGTAAGGTGATGTAATTACCTGAAACCAATGCATCTAAGCCTGAAATCCCGGCAAGGGATGCACTTGGTTTCACCAGCCAGAATTTGGTGTTTTCCCGTAAGACGGTTTTGGCCTCAGGGTAAATATTGGCTACCACTTCCACTTTTTGCAGATCATCGGTGAAATTCACCTTCTTTACTACCCCGATTTGCAAACCTTGGTAGCGAATTTGTGTTTTGCCGGCAACGATACCGTCACCGTTGGTAAAAGTGATTTTTACGCTGATACCCTGTTCCTGCACAATTTGGAAGAACAAAATGGCACTGATACACAGGGCGATGAAAGGTAACAACCAAAATGGCGAAATACGCCGGTTTTGACGCACCTGCGCGTTGACTTCCGTTTCATTATTTTGATGTTGCGTGTTTTGCTTGTTGTCTGTCATAGATTTCCCAAATTAAGCGGCTGTCAAATTGCTCCGCTGCAATCATTGTCAAAAATACCGCCGCGCCGAAATAGAGCGCCGCTGTACCTACAGAAAAGTCGATAATCTGCCCTCGGGTAACCAAAGACATCATCAGTGCCAATACGAATAAATCAAGCATTGACCAGCGTCCGACGAAATGCACGATATGCAACAAACGCATTTGCCAGCGAATAGAATGTTTCAGTTTAAAGTGTATGCAGGTGAGCAGGTACAACATAATCAACACTTTGCTAATGGGCACGAAAATACTGGCGGTAAATACCACAAAAGCAATGAAGTAACTGCCCATATCAATAAAACTGATCACGCCCGACATTAAGGTGTCCGTACTTGGCGCACCGTTTAAATAAATCACCGACATCGGCAATAAATTTGCCGGAAACAGCATGATAATACCCGCAATTAATAGCGCCCAGGTGCGTTGTAATTTAATGGCGTTTGGCAAATCAATTTGCGAATAGCAACGCGGACAGATTTCGCGCCCTTTGCGATCGGTGAGCGGATTAATAAAGCTATATTGGCAGGAATGACAATAACGTAAATCTTCCGTATGCGTGAGATTATTGACCGCTTTGCTTTGCGGGTAAAAATCGTTCCACACTTCGTCGGGGTTAATTTTAATAAACAAGAGCGTGGTTAAAAGTGCGGTAAAAATAAAAGCGATTAAGTAAATATTCAGTTCTAATGTGGCGTACTCCTGCACTTTGAAAATGCTCACGCCCAATGCCACCAAATACACGTCAAACATCACCCAGGGTTTAATATAACTGAGGGAAATCAACAAATTGCGTGGTTTTATGTGCATGATCCGTGACAGCCGCAGCAGAATAACCAGCAGCGCAAAGGCAATGGGCATAAACACGGCGCAAAGAAACACTAAAAATGCAGTGTAAGAAAAACCTTGTGTCGCCATTTTCCACACGCCCAGCCAGACCGAGGCGTCAATTTTTTCGCCTAATAAATCTATGCTTAAAAGCGGGTAAGTTAAAGCGAAAGGCATCAGGATTAAAATAGAGATGGCGATAATCGAACAGCGTTTTAAACTCCAGCGGCTGGTGGCATATAACACATTCTGGCAGCGCGGACAAAGGGCACGTTGCCCTCGTTGTAATGCAGAAATTTTAACCACGGCATTGCATTCACCGCAACGAACGAGGCGATGAAAAGTAGCGTCGGCCAAATTTAACTTGGAATGTGCTGTCATGAATCAAGTTACCTAAATATTAAAGAAGCGCGTATTTTATACTGTATTTTTCGTTTTTAGTACGAATTTATCTTGCTTAGACAGAAAAAGTGCGGTCATTTTTCGCGGAATTTATTATTTCTTTTCAGTAGATAGATTATTAATTGTCATTTTTTCTGAAAGTAAGCTAAACTATGGTAAGTTTTTCTACTTATTAAAATCTATGCAGGATTTCGCAATGACAGAAATACAAAAGTTAACAAATAATAAAGAGATTATTGCTTATTTAGCGGAAAAATTTCCGCTATGTTTTTCTATTGAGGGGGAAGCCAAACCGTTAAAAATCGGTTTGTTTCAGGATTTAAGCGAAGCGCTGAAAGATGACGAGCGCGTAAGCAAAACCCAACTCCGTCACGCCTTGCGTCAATATACTTCAAACTGGCGTTACCTACACGGCTGCAAAGCCGGTGCAATGCGCGTGGATTTACAGGGTAATCCGGTGGGGGAACTGGAGCAAGAACATGCTGATCATGCCGCGCAACAATTAGCGGAAGCTAAAGCCTTAATTGCCCAAAAACGTGCGGCGGAAAAAGCGGCAAAAGGCGAAAATGAGAAAAAACGCTCTGTCCGTCGCAATCAGAAGCAAGGTGAAAAGCATGCCCGTAAACCTAATTTTAATTTCAATAACGTGGATATGGCGATGTTGCAGGTCGGTCAGCAGGTAAAAGTCAAAGCAGCTGACCATGCGAAAAACGCCACCATTTTGGAAATTTCCGGCGATGCCGCCAGGGTGGAATTGGAAAACGGTTTGGTGATTACTGTCACGGCAGATCGTTTATTTGCCTAAATTCTTTTAATTAACAAAGCTATCTTTCACAGATAGCTTTGTTTATTGCCGTATTTTAATTAGGAAAGTTTGAATGAAATTTATGAAAACAAAAAGCTATCTGACCGCACTTGTATTAACTTCCTTTTTGCTTAATGTCAATATTGCGGACGCGGTACAACCGAAATTAAAACAAAGTGATCTGGTCTCTTTACAGCCGTCGGAATCCAACATGTTTGCCACGAAACGTGCGACAACCCGCCTAACTCAGTCTCATTACCGTAGATTTCAGCTGGATGATGAATTTTCGAAAAAGATTTTTGATCGTTACCTTAAAGCGTTGGATTTTAACCGTACGACGTTTTTGCAATCCGATATTGATGAAATGTTCACTAAATATGGCAATAAAATTGATGACGAGTTGAATGCAGGTAATTTAGATATTGCTTTTAATATGTATGAGTTAATGATGAAACGCCGTTATGAACGTTATCGTTATGCCTTGTCTTTGCTGGATAAAGAACCGCATTTGAACGATGATGATCAAATTGAAATTGATCGTGAAAAAGCAGCCTGGCCGAAAACCGAAAAAGAAGCGAATAAGTTATGGGAAGCGCGCGTTAAAAACGACATCATCAGCTTGAAATTAAAAGATAAAAAATGGTCGGAAATTAAAGATAAATTAGTTAAGCGTTATAATTTGGCGATTCGTCGCTTAACCCAAACTAAAGCGGATGATGTGGTACAAACCTATTTAAACGCTTTTGCCCGTGAAATTGATCCACATACCAGTTATTTAGCCCCACGTACGGCAAAAAGTTTCAATGAAAGCATGAATTTATCTTTAGAAGGGGTCGGTGCCACATTGCAAACCGAGGATGGTGAAACCAGTATTAAATCTTTAGTTCCGGGAGCGCCTGCCGAACGCAGTAAAAAATTAAAAGCAGGTGATAAAATTATCGGTGTTGGTCAGGAGAAAGGCGAAATCGAGGATGTTGTCGGTTGGCGTCTGGAAGACATCGTTGACAAAATCAAAGGGAAAAAAGGCTCTAAAGTCCGTTTGGAAGTGGAACCGGCAAAAGGCGGAAAATCCCGTATTGTGACATTGGTTCGCGATAAAATTCGTATTGAAGATCAAGCGGCGAAATTAACCGTTGAAAAAGTTGACGGCATCAATGTTGCCGTGATTAAAATTCCAAGCTTCTACCTCGGTTTAACGGAAGACGTGAAAAAATTATTGGTAGAAATGAAGAACAAAAAAACCGCTGCGTTAATCGTGGATTTACGGGAAAACGGTGGCGGTGCGTTGACCGAAGCGGTCGGTTTAAGCGGCTTATTCATTAGCGATGGGTCTGTAGTGCAAGTGCGAGACGCCTATCAACGTATTCGTGTACACGAAGATCCGGACAATATGCAACAATATACCGGTCCGTTATTGGTGATGATTAACCGTTTCAGTGCTTCCGCGTCGGAAATTTTTGCCGCCGCGATTCAGGATTACAACCGCGGCATTATTATCGGACAAAATACCTATGGAAAAGGCACGGTCCAACAAAGTCGTTCACTCAATTTTGTGTATGACTTGGATCAAACTCCGCTCGGCTTAATTCAATATACCATTCAAAAATTCTATCGTATTAATGGCGGAAGCACCCAATTAAAAGGCGTTGCACCGGATATTAAATTCCCGGATGTGATCGATGCGCAAGAATATGGTGAAGAAAAAGAGGATAACGCCTTGCCTTGGGATAAAATTCCGTCGGTCAATTATTCCGAAGTGATGACGGCGCGTGATTTTGTTTCCGAGTTGACTAAAAAACACAAAGAAAGAATCGCGAAAAATCCGGAATTTATTGCTTTAAACGAGGATTTAAAGATTCGTGACGAGCGTCGTGATCGTAAGTTCTTATCTTTGAATTATCAAAAACGCAAAGCGGAAAACGATAAGGACGACGAAAAACGTTTGAAAGATATTAATGAGCGCTTTAAACGTGAAGGTAAGAAACCGTTAAAAGACATTAATGACTTACCGAAAGATTACGAAGCCCCGGATTTCTTTCTGAAAGAAGCAGAATTCATTGCTGCAGATGTCGTAAAATTTGATGCGGAAAAAACCGGACTGAAAGACGCGGATACCTCTGCAAAGCCGTAAACGTTTCATTTTCTGACCGCACTTTCTAAAAGTGTGGTCGTTTTTAGCTAAGTTTAGAGATTAAGGCACAGCGATTAATGAATACGAAATCTTTTAAGTTGACCGCATGGACGTTAGCTATGGCGTTCTATGTGGGGAATGCGGTTGCGGAAGAAACGAAGCCTTCGGAGGCTGCCACGGAGCAAACTCAGGCACAAACTGATTTAGGTTTGGTGCAGCAACTGGCTTTAGAAAATAAAGCGGAAGAAGAGCGTCTTGCCGTCGAGAAAAAAAACGAAGAGGTACGTTTGGCAGCAGAGAAACAAGTACTGGCGGAGCAAGGTTTAGCTGAACGCATCGGTGAAACGGAACTGCAATTTAAACCGTTAATCGCAAAAATTTATGCGGAAAATAATTTTATGCCGCTGTGGCAGGATGAAGAAGCCAAACAACAGTTCTTGCGTGATTATGCGTTAATGGTGGCAAGCGGCATTTCCAAGCGTTCTGCCAACGTCTTAAATGCAGTAAGCCAGTCTGCCGATAAAGAAGCATTTGTGCAAGATGTTATCTTGACCGATGCGTTTTTAGATTATCTGTTTTATGCCAATAATGTGAAGAAATTTGCGCAAAAATGGTTATATTCGGAAAATAGCTACAAAGCAGGTAAACCGGACGAAAACCAGGTCGATTCCTGGCTAAGTGCGGTCAAAAATAATGATGTTTTTGCTTTCGTGAATAACTTATCCGGTGAAAATCCATTATTTAAGCAGACGTTAGCCAAGGTAGAAAATTTAATCCTAAACGGCAAATTAGATAAAAACGGTATTAATGAATTGTATCGTTTAGCGATCAACGCACAGCGTTTGCGTATTTTGCCTGAACTCGATAACGGGATTTTCGTGAATATTCCGAGTTATCAATTGAATTACTACCGTGACGGCAAACTGGTTTTGAATTCCCGCGTGATTGTGGGTACCGATAAACGCAAAACGCCGGTTATGTTCAGCCGTCTGAGCAATGTGGTGGTTAATCCGCCTTGGAATGCGCCAACCCGTTTAATTAACGAGGACATCATTCCGAAAGTGCGCCGGGATCCAAGTTACATTTATCGTAATGGTTATACGATCATCGACGGCAAAGGCAATACCATTGACCCTTATACCATTGACTGGGAAAACATGACGGCGAAGAAGTTCCCATATCGTTTGCGTCAGGTACCAAGCGACAATAGCGCATTGGGCAACTATAAATTTAATATGCCGAGTTCCGACGCTATTTATTTGCACGATACACCAAAACGTAGCTTATTCGGTAATAAAAGACGTGATTTAAGCTCCGGTTGTGTGCGTGTTGAAAAATCCGAAGAATTGGCAACAGTTTTGTTAAAAGAAGCGGGTTGGACGGCGGAAAGAAAACAAAGTGTACTGAAAAGCAGAAAAACGACGTCTGTAACTGTTAAATCCAATAACCCGGTTTTCTTATATTACGTCACTGCATGGGTTGATAAAGAGCAAGTACACACCTTGCCGGATGTTTATGGCTATGACAAAGCACCCAATCTGAGCTATATTGACTGGGACATTTTGAAAAAATATATTCAGCCTTAGTCTCGAACTAACATTCACAAGGTAAGTCAAAACAACAGATTTTAAACATATTCAGGAAAATATAATGAGCAATATTAACCATAGTCGTCGCAAATGGTTATCTTTAGGGGGAATTGTATTGGGTGCAACTTTGTTGCCTGATACGGTTTTAGCTGTGGTTTCAACGCCAAGGCCCCGTATGTTGAGCTTTCGCAATATTAATACCCAAGAGAAATTAAGCGCGGAATTCGTGCTTGGTCGCGGGTTTTCCAATACGACATTACGACTGTTAGATCATTTACTGCGTGATAAGCGCAATAATCAAGTACATAAAATGGACCCGCAGCTTTTTACTAAGTTTTATCGGGTTCAGCAAAATCTCGGTTTACGCAACACCGAAATCCAAATTATCTGCGGTTATCGTTCCGCTGCCAGCAATGCGGCAATGCACCGTCGCAGCCGTGGTGTCGCCAGCAATAGTTATCATATCCGTGGTCAAGCCATTGACTTCCGCATTGACGGCGTTCCGTTAGCGAAGTTACGCAACGCGGTGGAAGCGTTAAATGACGGTGGCGTCGGTTTCTATCCGCGCAGTAACTTCATTCACATGGATACCGGCCCTGTCCGTACCTGGAGAGGAAGTTAGTCCGTTGCTTAAAAACGTTGTTATTTTTAACCGCACTTTGGTGCGGTTTTTTTACTGAGTAAATAAGGCTGGTCATTATGAATATTGAAATTATTCCCGTCACCGCATTTCAACAAAATTGTTCGTTAATTTGGGATGATAAGAAAAATGCGGCAATTATTGATCCCGGCGGCGAAGCGGATAAATTAATCAAACGAATTGAAGAATTAGGCTTGAATTTACAGGCGATTTTACTCACTCATGGGCATTTGGATCATGTGGGCGCGGCGGAAAAAGTCAAACAACAGTTTAATGTGCCCATCCTCGGTTAAAATTCCAAAGATGATTATTGGTTTAAGGGCTTGCCGCAACAATCGGAAAAATTCGGGATGTTGTTTGAAGTCGCCGCCTTTGAACCGGATCGTTGGTTGGATAAAGAAGGCGAAATTTTAACTATCGGCGATTTTACCTTTGAAGTTCTGCATTTACCGGGACACACGCCGGGGCATATCGGTTTTATCGAACATCAAAAACGTGTGGCGTTTACCGGTGATGTGTTATTTAAAAGTGGCATCGGGCGCACGGATTTTCCGGGCGGCAGTTATGACGAGATTATTGCTTCTATTCGGGAAAAATTATATCGGTTGGGTGATGATATGATTATTGTTCCGGGACACGGACCTTACACAACCATCGGTATAGAAAAACAAATCAATCCTTATGTGAAGCAGGAATAAAATCACTAGCAAAAATGTTGGGCATTTTATTCAAACCTCATTGCGTGAATTGCCTGCGCCTTGTGGTATCAGTTAGTAAAATTGAAATTGAAAATCGCTGATTTTTTTGACCGCACTTTATGGCGTGAATACGTTAAATTTTTGTAAAAATTCTGACTTGGATCACAATATAAATTGAATTTCTCGGGCATAATATGCCTTTCAAATGTAACGGTATTTTTTATGTCGTTGCCATGACGTTGTTTGTTAGTGTGTTCATTTTTAAGGTGGTATTTATGCAGCATAATTCTTTACAGGAATGGCTTGCCTCCAGTGCGTTGGGTGGCGCGAATCAAGCGTATATCGAAGAGCTTTATGAAAGTTATCTTGAGGATCCGGGCAGTGTGGATAGCAGCTGGCAGGCGATTTTTAAAACGCTGCCAAAATCCACCGCACTTGAGCAACCCCATTCGATCGTGCGTGATTATTTCCGCCGTTTAGCCCGAGAGAATCATTCGCAGAGTACTGCCGTTATCGACCCCGAAGCGAGTGCGAAATTAGTCAAAGTACTCCAGTTTATCAATGCTTATCGCTCCCGTGGTTATATTGAAGCCACCCTTGACCCCCTCAATTACTACCGTTGGAAAACCTCCTCCGTTCCAGAGCTAGATTATCATCAACATGGCTTAACCGATGCCGATTTGGACGAAAGTTTCAATATTGACTATGCCGTTTACGGCAAAGAAACCATTAAACTCAGCGACTTAGCCCGTGATTTGAAAGCCACTTATTGCGGCAATATCGGCTTGGAGTTTATGCATATTCACGATATGGAACAGCGTAACTGGTTACAAAATAAACAGGAAAAATGGATTCAACAGCCGCTTTTTACGAAAGACGAAAAAGTGAATTTGCTTAAAGAATTGACGGCGGCGGACGGCTTAGAACGTTATTTAGGGGCAAAATTCCCGGGAGCAAAACGTTTTTCGTTAGAGGGTAGCGATGCCTTTATTCCGATGATGAAAGAGATCATTCGTCATGCCGGACGTAACGACATCGATGACATTGTTATTGGTATGGCGCACCGTGGGCGTTTAAATATGTTGGTGAACGTGCTGGGTAAAAAACCGGCGGAGTTATTCGATGAATTTGCCGGTAAACACGCGGAAACCAATCGCACCGGTGATGTGAAGTATCACCAAGGGTTTTCTTCCGATTTTGCGGTGGATGACAAACGGGTGCATTTAACCCTAGCGTTTAACCCGTCCCATTTGGAAATCGTCAGCCCGGTGGTTATCGGTTCCGTGCGCGCCAGACAAACTCGCAAACAGGATTTGGAACATAACCAAGTGCTTGCCGTTACCGTGCATGGGGATTCCGCCGTGGCAGGGCAGGGCATCGTGCAGGAAACTTTGAATATGTCCAATGCGCGCGGTTACAAAGTGGGCGGCACAATTCGTATCGTCATTAATAACCAAATCGGTTTCACCACCTCCAACCCAAACGACACCCGTTCCACCGAATTTTGTACCGACATTGCGAAAATGATCCAGGCGCCGATTATTCATGTGAACGGTGACGATCCGGAAGCGGTGGTTTTCGCCGCGCGTATGGCGGTGGAATATCGCAACGCCTTCAAACGGGATATTTTCATTGATTTAATTTCCTATCGTCGTCACGGACACAATGAGGCGGACGAACCTTTGGCCACCCAGCCGATGATGTACGGTATCATCAAAAAACACCCGACACCGCCGAAAGTCTATGCTGCCCGTTTAATTCAGGAAGGCACCATCAGCGAAGAAGATGCCACCGAAATTACCAATTTATATCGCGATGCGCTGGATAACGGCGAATGCGTCGTGCCGGAATGGCGGGCTATGGATATGGCGAAAGTGGATTGGTTGCAATACCTCAATTATGACTGGACGGCGCCATACGAAAGCCATTTCCCGTTGGATCGTTTCCAAACCTTGGCGAAACGGGTTTCCCATTATCCTGATTACGTGCAGCCGCATCCGCGTGTGGAAAAAATCTATGCAGATCGGAAAGAAATGGCACAAGGCGATAAATTATTGGATTGGGGCATGGCGGAAACCATGGCGTACGCCACCTTGTTGGATGAAGGCACTAATGTACGTTTGTCCGGTGAGGATGCGGGACGCAGTACGTTCTTCCATCGTCATGCGGTCGTGCACAACCAAAAAGACGGCACCGGTTATGTGCCGTTGACCCAATTACACGCCAACCAAGGGCGCTTTGAAGTGTGGGATTCCGTGCTGACCGAGGAAGGTGTGCTTGCCTTTGAATACGGCTATGCCACAACGGATCCGAAAACGTTGACCATCTGGGAAGCACAGTTCGGTGATTTCGCCAACGGTGCGCAAATCGTGATTGACCAATTCATTAGCTCCGGTGAACAAAAATGGGGCAGAATGTGCGGCTTGGTGATGTTGCTGCCGCACGGTTATGAAGGGCAAGGCCCGGAACACTCTTCCGCCCGCCTGGAACGCTATTTGCAACTCTGCGCGGAACAAAATATGCAGGTGTGTATCCCGTCAACGCCAGCGCAGGTTTATCACATGTTGCGCCGTCAAGCGATCCGCAAAATGCGTCGTCCGCTCATCGGTATTTCGCCTAAATCCCTATTGCGTCACCCGCTTGCGGTGTCCACGATGTACGAACTGGTGAACGGTACTTTCCAAACCGTCATCGGCGAAATTGATGAACTCGATCCGAAACAGGTCAAGCGCGTGGTGATGTGTTCGGGCAAAGTGTATTACGATTTGTTGGAACAACGCCGTAAAAACGAGCAAACAGACGTCGCGATTATCCGTATCGAACAACTTTATCCGTTCCCGCACGATGATGTGAAAGCGGTGCTTGCGCCTTATGCTCATGTGACGGATTTTGTGTGGTGTCAGGAAGAACCGCTGAACCAAGGCGCGTGGTATTCCAGCAAACACAATTTTGAAGCGGTTATTCCGGAAGGGGCGAAATTAACCTATGCCGGTCGCCCGGCCTCTGCCTCTCCAGCGGTGGGCTATATATCATTGCACACCAAACAACAAAAACAATTGGTGGAAGACGCGTTAACACGTTAATGAGGCGATAAAGTGCGGTGATTTTTCACAGCGTTTTTTGTGCGAAAAAAACGCGGCGAAAACCGACCGCACTTTTCATCAAAATATAAGACTTAGCTAAACGAACATAAAAAGGAATAAACATTATGACGATTGAAATTCTTGTCCCCGATTTACCCGAATCCGTAGCCGATGCCACCGTGGCAACTTGGCACAAAAAAGCGGGCGACGCAGTGAAACGTGATGAAGTGATTGTGGAAATCGAGACCGACAAAGTGGTGCTTGAAGTGCCGGCACAGGCGGACGGCGTGCTTGCCCAGATTTTGCAGGAAGAAGGGGCAACAGTAGTCAGCAAACAGTTGCTTGGCACTCTGGAAGATTCGGTGACGGCGGCAGCCATTGCAACGGAAAAAACGGCGGAGCCGACACCGAAAGATCGTCGCACGGAAGTGCCTGATGAACCGCATGTCACCGATGCGCAAGGACCTGCGGTACGCCGTTTATTAGCCGAGCACGGTTTACAGCCTTCCGATGTTGCCGATGTAAAAGGCACCGGCGTGGGCGGCAGAATTACCCGTGAAGATGTGGAAGCGATCCTTGCCCAACGCACGGCTGCAGCGGCACAACCGCAAGTGGCGGAAGATACCCTCAGCACCGTGGCATATGCCGCACGTAGTGAAAAACGCGTGCCGATGACCCGTTTACGCAAACGTATTGCGGAACGTCTGTTGGAAGCCAAAAACACCACCGCGATGTTGACTACGTTCAATGAAGTGGATATGCAGCCGATCATGAACCTGCGTAAACAATACGGTGAAAAATTTGAAAAACAACACGGCGTGCGTTTAGGCTTCATGTCTTTTTATATCAAAGCCGTGGTGGAAGCCTTAAAACGTTATCCGGAAGTGAATGCCTCCATTGACGGCGACGATGTGATTTATCACAACTATTTTGACGTGAGCATTGCGGTTTCGACTCCACGCGGTTTAGTGACGCCGGTATTGCGCGATTGTGATAATCTTTCCATGGCGGACATTGAAAAATCTATCAAAGCCCTGGCGGAAAAAGGGCGTGACGGCAAATTGACAGTAGAAGATTTAACCGGCGGTAACTTCACCATTACCAACGGCGGCGTGTTCGGTTCGCTAATGTCCACTCCGATTATCAACCCGCCGCAAAGTGCCATTTTAGGTATGCACGCCATTAAAGAACGCCCGGTGGCGCTAAACGGTCAAGTGGTGATTCGCCCGATGATGTATTTGGCATTGAGTTACGACCACCGCTTAATTGACGGGCGGGAATCCGTCGGTTTCTTAGTGACGATAAAAGAGCTGCTGGAAGACCCGACAAGATTATTACTTGAAATTTAATAAGAAAACCGCTTGTTTCTTGCTTGCAAGACAAGCGGTTTCGGTTTATAAAAACGCCTTAAGAAAAAAACGTTGTTTATTCTTCGCAGGTAAGTTTGCTTACTTGCTCACGCCAACAGTCAAAAAATAATATTTTTTACAACCGCACTTTTTATCAGAATATTTATACGCAACAGAGGATTTTGTATGAATCTACACGAATACCAAAGTAAGCAGGTTTTTGCCGAATATGATTTACCGATATGCCGAGGCATCGCTTGTAAAACCGCAGACGAAGCGGCAGAGGCGATCAAACAGCTGAAGGGCGATGTTTGGGTTACCAAGTGCCAAGTGCATGCGGGTGGGCGCGGAAAAGCCGGTGGCGTGAAATTGGTGCGTAATGAAGCGGAAGTGCGTGCCTTTGTGGATAAATGGCTGGGGCAGCGTTTGGTGACCTTTCAAACCGATGCCAATGGGCAACCGATTAACATTATTTATGTGGAAGAAACGGTCAATATCGACCGAGAGTTATATTTGGGCGCGGTGATCGATCGCGCTTCACAAAAAGTGGTCTTTATGGCATCTGCCGCCGGCGGTATGGATATTGAAGAGGTGGCGGCGAAAACCCCGGAATTATTGCATAAAGTAGCGTTGGATCCGCTGGTGGGCGGAATGCCTTATCAAGGGCGCGAATTGGCGTTTAAACTGGGGTTGAAGGGCGATCAAATCAACCAATTTACCCATATTTTCACCCAACTGGCGAAAATGTTTGTAGAGCGGGATTTATCTCTGTTGGAAATTAATCCGCTTGTAGTAACCAAAGAAGGCAAGCTGTCTTGTCTGGATGCCAAGATCGTGGTGGACAGTAATGCACTATATCGCCAGCTGGATTTAGCCACTATGCACGATATTACCCAAAGCGATGCGCGTGAAGCCTTGGCGGAATTGCACCAGCTGAATTACGTAGCACTGGACGGCAACATCGGCTGTATGGTCAATGGCGCCGGGCTTGCCATGGGCACGATGGATATTGTGAAACTGCACGGCGGGCAGCCTGCAAATTTCCTTGATGTGGGCGGTGGCACAACCAAAGAACGGGTGGCGGAAGCCTTCAAAATCATTCTTTCCGATAAAAACGTCAAAGCCGTATTGGTGAATATTTTCGGCGGCATTGTGCGTTGCAATCTGATCGCCGAAGGCATTGTGGCGGCGGTGAACCAAGTGGGCGTACATGTGCCGGTAGTGGTGCGTTTGGAAGGCAACAACGCGCCTTTAGGACGGGAAATTTTAGCCAACAGCGGTTTGAATATTATTGCGGCGAAAACCCTCACGGACGCGGCGGTGGAATCCATTAAAGCGGCAAATGGTAATTTATAAGGAGCGAATGATGTCAATTTTAATCGATAATAACACCAAAGTAATTTGCCAAGGTTTCACCGGAGGACAAGGCACATTCCACTCCCAACAAGCATTGGCTTACGGCACCAAATTAGTCGGTGGCGTGTCCCCCGGCAAGGGCGGCACAACCCATCTGGGGCTGCCGGTGTTCAATACTGTGCGGGATGCCGTGGAAGCGACCGGCGCCACCGCAACAGTGATTTATGTCCCTGCACCGGGCTGCAAAGACGCCATTTTAGAAGCTATCGACGCGGGCATTCAGTTAATCGTGTGTATTACCGAAGGGATCCCAACGCTAGATATGTTAGTGGTCAAACAGCGTTTAAATCAAACCGGCGTAAGTATGATCGGCCCGAACTGCCCGGGCGTGATTACACCGGAAGAATGCAAAATCGGCATTATGCCGGGCGATATTCACAAGAAAGGCAAAATCGGCATCGTTTCCCGCTCCGGCACGCTCACTTATGAAGCGGTCAAACAAACCACCGACGAAGGTTTCGGGCAATCCACTTGTGTCGGCATCGGCGGCGATCCGATTCCCGGCTCCAACTTTGTGGATATTCTTAAATTATTCCAAGAAGATCCGCAAACAGAAGCTATTGTCATGATCGGCGAAATCGGCGGTTCGGCGGAAGAAGAAGCGGCGGCGTTCATTAAACAACACGTCACCAAGCCGGTAGTCAGCTACATCGCCGGCGTTACTGCCCCGAAAGACAAACGCATGGGGCACGCCGGCGCCATCATCAGCGGCGGCAAAGGCACCGCCGATGAAAAGTTTGTCGCCCTCGAAGCGGCCGGCGTGAAAACCGTCAGAAGCCTGGTAGGCATCGGTGCAGTATTGCGGGACGTGCTGAAGAAATAATTGGAGTTAGTGAGGTAAAAAGTGCGGTCGGTTTGAAAAACGTTTTTTAAATCGACCGCACTTTAATCTACTCCCCAAAACTTGGACAGATCAACCTAAGTTTAGGGGAGATAGATCATTTTGATTCCCTTAAAAGTGCGGCTGTAATTTTCGTTAAATCAAAACAAACCTTATGCTACTAACGCAGTTTGTTTTAAGCGGTTTTTCAGTTTGGTATATTCCGCCACTACATAGTGCTCTGCCCAAGCTTGATCCTCAATTTTATCAATACGCACCGCGCTGTATTTGTATTCCGGCGTTCTTGAACCCGGGTTCAAATGTTCGGCGGTGAGTTCGTTACATTTACCGATCCACCATTGGTAGGTCATATAACAAGCGCCTTTGTTGGTACGGGTGCTCACATCGGCGTGGGAAATAACTTTACCCCGTGAAGAAGCAATCCAAACCAAGTCGTTGTTTTTAATACCCAGTGCTTTGGCGTCTTGGTCGTTCATTTGAACGAATCCCGGTTCGTCGGCAAGGGCGGCGAGGGCGCGACAGTTACCTGTCATAGAACGGCAGGAATAGTGTCCCACTTCACGCACGGTGGAAAGTACCAACGGGAATTCTTCGGAAAGATCTTCCATCGGCGGTTCCCAGTCGCAGGCAAAGAATTCGGCTTTGCCGCCTTTGCGGTCGAAGATTTGTCCTTCATACAAATACTGCGTACCTTGGTCTTCCGGTCCTTCGTCGGTACAAGGCCATTGAATGTAGCCCAAACCTTCCATTTTTTCGTAGGTCGCGCCTTTGTAAATCGGGCAAAGTTCACGTAATTCGTCCCAAATTTCTTTGGTGTTGTTGTAATGCATTGGATAGCCTAAGGCTTGCGCTATTAAACTGATGATTTCCCAGTCGTCCTTGACATTGCCTACCGGTTCAACGGCCTTATAGAAGCGTTGGAAACCACGGTCGGCGGCACTGTACACACCTTCATGTTCGGCACAGGAGGTTGCCGGTAAAATCACATCCGCTTCCGCGGCGGTTTGGGTCATGAAAATATCCTGTACGATAATGAATTCCAAATCCTTGAAGGTTTGTTTCATAGCGTTAATATCAGGTTCGGTTTGTAAGGTGTCCTCACCCATGATGTAAAACGCTTTGAGTTTGCCTTCTTTCACTGCGTGCGGTACTTCACTTAACGGCACGCCCGGTTTGGTCGGAATGGACGGTACTCCCCAGGCTTTGGCGAATTTCGCATTGGTTTCCGGATCAGCAAAACTTTGATAGCCCGGCAAGGTGTTGAATAACGCGCCCATATCGCACGCGCCCTGTACGTTATTTTGACCACGTACCGGGTTTACACCCACATTCGGTTTACCAAGATTACCCGTCAACATTGCCAAACTTGCCAACGCACGAACGGTTTCCACCCCTTGGCGGAATTGACATACACCCATACCCCACAAGATCGTCGCGGTTTCCGCTTTCGCATAAGTGCGGGCGATTTCACGCAACATTTCAGGGTCAATGCCGGTGATGTGTTGCGTGGATTCCGGTGTATAGGCTTTTACGGTTTCATAGAACGCATCGAAGTTTTCGGTGTGTTCATCAATAAATTTTTGATCTTGTAACCCCTCTTCCAAAATCACATTCATCATGGCATTTAAGAATGCCACGTTACTACCGTTGGCAAGTGGTGCATAAATATCAGCAATACGCGCAGTCTCGATTTTACGAGGGTCACAAACAATGATTTTCGCACCTTTTTCTTTGGCGTGATTAATTCGACGCGCCACGATTGGGTGTGAAGTGGAGGCATTATAGCCGAAGATAAATACACATTTGGTGTCTTCAATCTCAACGATTGAGTTGGACATTGCGCCGTTACCGACCGATTTGAGCAGACCTGTTACAGAAGGGCCATGTCATACGCGCGCACAACAGTCAACATTGTTATTTCCTAATACCGCACGGGCGAATTTTTGCATAACGAAGTTCACTTCGTTACCCGGACCGCGGGAGGACCCTGTTACCATAATGGATTCGTTACCGTATTTTTCACAGATTTCTTTGAGACGGTTAGCGGAGTAAGAAATCGCTTCTTCCCAGCTTACCGGGGTGAATGGTTCGCCACGTTTGTAGCGGATCATCGGTTGAGTCAGGCGAGGAGTCAGAATTTTAGTGTCATGTACGAAATCCCAGCCATAATATCCTTTTAGACACAACTCCCCTTCGTTGGTCTTGCCGTTTGCGCCCTCAGCTCCCACAATTTTGTTGTTTTCAACCAAAAGATTGATTTTACAACCTGAGGCACAATACGGACATACAGTAATCACTTTTTTAATTGCCATAGTAATGTCCTTATTTGAGCTACAACACGATATGGATAAATTATTGTTATTGTCCAAAGCCATCATACTCCTAAACACTAGGATAGACCTACAAAAAGCATGGATTTATTGATATAGAACAGGTTTTTTGTAAATTTTGGGATTTGATAGTGAAATTATGTCATCGCTAAAGATGGGAACAATAATTTTAACCGATTAGATAAACTGATATTTTCCCTTTCCTTGTCCTTCTACCTTTTTAATAATGCTGATTTTTAGCATTTTTCCAAGCAGATCGGAGGAAGGCGAGGCAGTAAGCGTTAAAATAGCAATAAGGTCAGCGCGGGAAAAAATAGAATAACCGACTGCCAGATATAATTTTTCAATGTGACTGATAGTTTTATATGAAAGCCCTTTTTGATTTGCTAAAACGTCTTTCAGATTTTCAATATCCTGTTTTTTAGGTTGAATATCCTGTTTTTCAGGTTGAATGTCCTGATTTTAAGTTTGAATATTCTATTTTTCGGCAAAAAAGTGCGGTCATATTTTCAAGTGTTTTTCGCGATTATGTAGCTGTTGCCGGATTTACGCCCAAAACCCACCGCACTTTTCTTACAACACCGGAATCTCCGCAAGCGTCCGTCCGTCTTTTAAAAAATCATACATAAACTGCACGGATTCTTTGACGGCATCGGTCATGGGAAAACCGAAGGAAACCAGATCCGGTTGAATGCCCACAAAGATGATTTTTTTAATGTCTTGTTCTAATTGTTCGATTAAAAAATTAAGCGGCATATTATGCGTGCTCATGAAGAACATTTCGGCGATGGCTTCTTTTTCGATAATGCGGATTTTGCCCGGCGCCAGTTCCATATCGGCGGCATCGAAAATCAGCAAAAGTTCGGGTTTGAGTTCCCGCACGATATGCGCCACATTTTCCGGCGCGGATCCGCCATCAAGTGCGGTCCAATTTTCCAACGGATTTTCATTTAACAGCTGATACAGGTACGGACCGGCGCCGTCGTCGCCCATCATGCTGTTGCCGACGGTGAGAATGATATTGTTATTCGTCACGACGTTTCACCATGATATACATCACCGGCTCGCGCTGAATGGAAGCCAAGGTGTCCATTAAAATTTCGGACCATTGCTGATGTTGCGGGGTGAAATGGGCTTTATTTTCGTCCAGCGCTTTCGCCAATAAATTCACATGACTGGAATCAATCACGATTTCGCCGAATTTCATTAACCCTGTAAATTTACGCTTTGCTTCCCCTTCCGGGAAGGCGGCGACAAATTGTTGATAATCCTCGTAGTCGCAAATCAGCAATTTTTTGAAGCAATCAATCACACCCACATGGTGACCGATTGCCAAAGAGTAATACATTACTTGCTGCGCCTGCTCCGGCACTTGTTCTTCGTTTTCGACAAAGCGTTCGTTGAGAAGATAGAAGATTACGGTGGTCATGATACGTCCTTACTGCTTTACATCTAAGCAACAGAGTTGCTTTTGTAGGGGCGGGTCCTGTGCCCGCCCATTATCCAAACGTAAATTCGGGCGGGCACAGGACCCGCCCCTACGGGAGAATGTAAGCCAATAACTTACCCCGAAAACGGCATACTAATGGCATGCAGACGGTTGACGATTTCGCTCAGGCGCGGATCCGCTTCCCGTTCCAGGTATTCCCCTAAACGCACACCGAACGGCACGCTGTCATCTTCCGACATCATCGCCATAAATTGATTGGCGATATTGCCACCCTGGCGATAACCGGCAAGACGACGAGCCTCCCGTTCTAAGCTGATACGCAAATCCAGTGGAATGCCCGGAAAACGCAATTTGGCGTCGGCATTCGGATCGGCTTTTTCCTGTTTGCCTTTCAGTTTTTGATCGAGTAACCCTAACGCCATGGCGAAGCCGTAAATGGTTGCCGCTGGGGTTGGCGGGCAGCCCGGGATATACACGTCAATCGGCACGATTTGATCGCTACCGCCCCAGACGCAATAAAGATCATGGAAAATCCCGCCGCCACAACCGCAAGCGCCGTAAGAAATACAGATTTTCGGATCGGGCGCCGCTTGGTAGGCACGCATTGCAGGGGTGCGCATAGCACGGGTCACCGCGCCGGTGAACAACAAAATATCCGCATGGCGGGGCGATGCCACCACTTTAATCCCGAAACGCTCCGCGTCGAAGGTCGGCGTGATGGTGCTGAAAATTTCGATTTCGCAGCCGTTGCAACCACCGCAGTCCACACGATAGACATACGCCGAACGTTGAATATTCTTCAACAGGGTTTGTTTCATTTTGGCGATATTTTCATCTATGCTGAATGGCGTTGAAATGCCATTGACCGGCATTGGAATTTGTGTGTTCATCGTCTTTCGCCTCCTGCTAAAACTCTTGAATTTTCCACCGCACTTTCTTACCGTTGCTCGATCATTTGTTTGAAATTCAGGCGCACCGGTTCTTTGAAGTCGATGAGTTTCAGCCGCATATTGGATTCCATGTTTGCGGTTTTTTCTAAGCTACCTTGGCGTTTGCATACCGGGCAAGTATGCAACACCGCCAGTTTTTGTTTAACCAAATTCGGGTCATCCAAAGTTTGTTTGAATAAATCAATGGTGTAATTCAGCTCTTTATAGGAAATGAATGGTTGACCGCATTCCTGACAGGCAACGGTCGCAAAGGTGGTTTCCTGATAAAGATCCTGTTTGTTGGTTACCGATAATTCAAAATCCTGCGTTAAGCGAATGGCTTTGGTCGGGCACACTTCTTCACAACGACCGCAGAAAATACAGCGCCCCAGGAATAAAGACCAAGTGCGGTCGCCGGTCACCGGGTCGGTGCGCATGGTTAAAGCGTTCGCCGGGCAAGCCATTGTGCAGGCGGCGCATACGATACATTGATCGGAATTAAGTTCCGGTTTACCTCTGAAATCATCATCCACTTCATAAGGTTGGAACGGGTATTTGGTGGTAACGTCGCCGGCTTTAAATACGGTTTTAAGTAACTTAAACATGCTTCCGCCTCCCTTATTTCAATGGTGAGTTTTTACGTTCGATGCCGTAGCGTTCGATTTCTTTGTAATCCACGGTTTTCGCTTTGCGCTTACGCACATCAACCACGGTGACGCGGTCGGTACAGGAATAGCAAGGGTCGAGGCTACCAATAATCAACGGCGCGTCGGAAACCGTATTACCACGCAACATATAACGCAATGTCGGCCAGTTGGCATAGGTTGCCGCACGACAACGCCAACGGAACAATTTTTGGTTGTCGCCCAGCATTGACCAGTGAATATCTTCACCGCGCGGCGCTTCGGTAATGCCCAAAGCGAAACGGCCCGGCGTGTAATTGAAGCCTTCTTTCAGGATTTCGCCACTCGGCAAGTTATCCACCATGTAATCGATGATATTCATGGATTTAAACACTTCGTTGATCCGCACTTTCACACGGGATAACACGTCGCCGTTCTGTTCGGTGAACAATTCAAAAGGCACATCGCTGTAGCCGGAGAACGGATGCACTTTGCGCACATCGCGGGCAAAACCGGAACCGCGAATCATCGGTCCCACCGGGCTGAAATCACGGGCAATGTCTTTTGCCAAAATGCCCACGCCTACGGTGCGTTGTTCCATGTTCGGCGTGGAAAGCAGAATTTCCGACAAGGTTTTAATTTCCGCACGCATTTCCGCAATCAGCTTGATACATTGCTCACGTTGGTGTTTCAGCATATCGCGACGCACCCCGCCGATGAGGTTGATACCGTAAGTTTTACGAGCGCCGGTCAACACTTCCGCCAAGGTCATGGATTTTTCCCGTACACGGAAGAACTGCATAAAGCCCGTATCAAAACCGGTAAAGTGGCTGGAAAGCCCTAAATTCAACAAATGGCTGTGCAAGCGTTCCACTTCAAGCAAAATCGCGCGGATCCACTGCGCCCGTTTTGGAATTTGAATGCCTAGCGCGCTTTCTACGGAATTGGCGTAGGCGACGCTGTGGGTAAACCCACAAATACCGCACACACGGTCGGCGAGGAAATTCACTTGGTCGTAATCCATGCGGGTTTCCGCCAGTTTTTCCATGCCGCGATGCACATAGAACAAACGGTAATCGGCGTCAATAATGTCTTCGCCGTCCACGAATAAACGGAAATGTCCCGGTTCATCGGACGTAATATGTAACGGACCGATCGGCACGATACGCGCCTCGCCTTTTTCATTGATAAATTCGTAAGTTTCCGTCGCTGTTGTCGGATCGGGGCGCAAGCGATAGTCCATAGAGTCTTTACGTAATGGGTAAAGATCGTCCGGCCAGTCGTCCGGCAACACCAAACGGCGTTGATCGGGCAACCCGACAGCTTTCAAACCGTACATATCGAACAATTCACGTTCGCCCCACACCGCCGCTTTCACTTTCGGCGTGACGGAAGGAAATTCTAAGGTAACGGGATCCACCAAGGCTTTAATGGTGATGAAGGTTTTCACTTCCCCTTCCATGGAAAGCACATAGTACACCGCATAATTGCCGTGAATCGTCCGTTCGTCATTACCAAACACCAACGGCAACCAACCTTCATGTTGATAGTAAAGGTACTCCACCACATCAGGCAGCATATTGGTTTTGATGGTGAGCGTCACCTGATTCGGCGTTGACCACTCCTCGTCCAAAATCGTATTCGGAAATTTAGCATTGACTGCTTCAATATAATTTTTGCCAAGCATTTTGCCCGGATCGACGGATGTATTTTTCGTTAATTCCATTTTTCCCCCTCTTGTCGATCATTTCGCTAAACTTTGCCAAGGTAAAACTAACATATCGCCAAAGGATACTTGTTCGGATCCGAGTACGATTCCGACCGCACTTTTTAATAACTGCAAGATGGGTTCGGCAATATGAATGCCCATTACAAACATTAATAACAAGAGAACCGCCATTGCTACTAATGAGATTTTATTAACGTCTCCCGTTTCAATATTATCCGGTTGTTTTCCTAAAACGGTTTTCAGAATCATTAACGCTAATCCTGCCAACACAATGGTGAGCAAGATTAAGCAGAAAATAACCAACCAGGTTTTTCCCGCATAAATACCTGCAACCGCAATACTAAATTCACTGACGAATACGTTAAACGGCGGTAATCCGCCCAATGCCAATGCACCGCCGGCAAAAAGCACCGCACTTACCGGTGCGACCCGCCATAAGCCGCGGACTTGGTTCATATCACGGGTTTTGTATTTCAATAAAATGTTACCGGAAGCACAGAATAACAAGGTTTTTGCCAAGCTGTGGTTAATGGTGTGCAGCAGTCCCGCAAACACGCCGATAGGTCCACCCAAACCGAAAGCAAAGCTGATTAGCCCCATGTTTTCGATACTGGAGTACGCCAGTAACCGTTTGATGTCGAATTGCACGATGATAAATAACG
Organism: Aggregatibacter actinomycetemcomitans; assembly: GCF_023518055.1. NCBI lineage: Bacteria > Pseudomonadati > Pseudomonadota > Gammaproteobacteria > Pasteurellales > Pasteurellaceae > Aggregatibacter > Aggregatibacter actinomycetemcomitans. The sequence goes on along the minus strand of NZ_CP085096.1, from coordinate 1,875,290 downwards.
CGGCAACCAAAACGGAAAGTAATCCGAATACCAACAACAAGGTTTGCGGATAGGAGGAACCGACGGCTTTTGAAACCAAAATGTAGTAACGCAACACCACCAACATGGCACAATTCAATAACACGGCGGATAAAATCGCACTTACCGGGCTTGGGGCTTCACTGTGCGCGTCGGATAACCAAGTATGCATCGGAAACAGACCGCACTTTGTGCCGAAACCGATGAGAATGAACGCAAAAGCGATATACATGAGCATCGGATTTAACCCGGCAGCTTGTTGATTCAACGCAGACCAGAAAATCGCTTGGCTTGGATCCGCCAACAGATTATTTCCGTTCGCAAAGGTTAAGATCGTGCCGTATAAGCCGAACGCCACCCCTACGGAACAAGTGATGATGTATTTCCATGCCGCTTCAAGAGAGGTTTTTTGTTTATAGGTTCCCACCAAAAATGCGGAACTCAAGGTTGTCGCTTCAATGGCGACCCACATAAGAATCACATTATTGGTAATCACGGAAATAATCATAGTGAAAAAGAATAAGTGCAAAAATCCGTGATAATTGCAGAAATCCTTAAGGCTCAGATGTCCCTCTTGTAATTCGGTGCCGATATAACCGATGGAATAAATACCGGCTAAGGTACCGACAACCGCAATTAATCCTAAGAAAATGGCGGAAAGACTGTCGATATAGACCCAATTATTTAATGCACTGATGTCACCTTGAGTAAGTACACCGTTAATAATTTGTAAGGCGAATCCCACCATCAAGATTAAGCCTGTTACATGAAGTGCTGTGCAAATTGTCCGATTTTTTGTCGAGCGACAGGCAAAGCATGCCAAAGCCACGGCTAAAGGTGCGGTCAATAACGCGATTATCCATTGTTCATACATAGCGTTACCCCTTCAAACTCATAAGTTGTTTTGCATCTAATGAATGGAACGTGCGGTAAATTTTATTGACCAGCACCACCATTATGATGACCGCAAATATCGCATCGGTGGCAATTCCGATTTCCACTAATTCTGGTGCTTTATTCGCTAATAAGGCTAAGGTGAGATGAGAACCGTTTTCCATCAAACAATAACCGAACACTTGTTTTACGATATTACGTTGGCTGACGATACAAACCAAACCGAGCAAGAAGTGACTTAAGGACACGGAAAGCGCCGGTTTGAGATGTTCTACCAACGGTAAATCGATCGGGATGACAACAAAGTAGCACAATGAAACAATCACTGCTGTGATCGGGATCAACCAAGCGATATTCATTCCGCCGGGCGTTTGACTTTCGTCAATATTCCGCATGGCGTAAATCAAAATCGCCGGCACCAAAATCACTTTGGTGATAAACGCGCTGATTGACCACATATAAAGTTCGTGCGCCTGCATTTCATAGGCAAGATACACAAACAACAACACTAATACGAAAGATTGCAAGCTATAAAACAATGCCGATTTTTTGGCGGTTCGTACCATAATTACGCAGAGGGAGGTAATAATGAGTAAACTTGCAAGGGCATTTATCATTAACATAGATTCCTCCTTAACCTGCCAAACCCAGCCAATAGGCGGCGATAAAACCAGAACAAACAGACATTACCATCAGCATCACCAACACGACGCTCATAGAAAGCGTAATCGGTTGTGCTTTGGCAACGGCTTCTGACGGTTGTCCGATAACGCATTGTCCGAATTTATACAACAACCAAACGAAGGTTGCGGTGGATTCGATCAAAGCGATAACCATCAATGTCGTGATCCAGCTATATTCATTACCTAACTCAAACCCGGCGGCAAATAACGGGAATTTACTGAAAAATCCGTTAAACGGCGGCACCCCGGCAATTGCTAAGGCGGCAACGCCAAATCCCGCACCGACTACCGGCATGGTACGCATGATCCCTTGTAATAACGGCATTGAACGGGTTCCGGTGGCATAACTTAAGGAACCGGCAACCAAGAAGAACAAGCTTTTTGCAAAGGCATGGTTGAAGATATAGGCAATGGCGGCGACGAAGGCTAATTTAGAACCTAGCGCGGCAAGAGAAATACCGATAAAAATGTAAGACAACTGGGTGATGGTGGAATACGCCAGCAAGCGTTTTAAATCCGTTTGCGGCAAGTACATCAGGAAGCCGTAAATTAAGGTAATCATCGCCATGATGATGCCCACTTCGCCCACAATAGACGGAATTTCACCGGCAGACATGACTGCACGGGCGAAAATATACACACCCACTTTCACCATAGACGCTGCGTGCAAATAGGCACTCACCGGTGTCGGTGCTTCCATGGCGTTCGGCAACCAAATTTGCATCGGCAGTTGCGCAGATTTACCCCAAGCGGCGAACATCACACCGAATAACACGATGGTTTTCGCACTCGGATCCAACTGTTCCAACGCCGTAATGGAGAAGGTACCGGATTTGCTAAATAAATAGGCCGCCGCAATGTATAAGCCGATAGCACCCACATGGGTGATAATCAAGGCTTTCATTGCCGCCGCCATGGCTTTCGGGCTTTGATAATAGCTAATTAACGCCCAAGAACAGCCACCGGTGATTTCAAAGAACAATAATTGTCCCGCCAAGGTGGAGGATAACACCAAGCCCGCCATGGCGCCGATAAAGATGAGCAGGAAGGCGTAAAAACGCGGTAAGCCGTTGTGCGGATGTTCGCGGTTTTTATCGGTTAAATAGCCGCAGGAATATAAGCAAATCAAGAAACCGAGGCTAACTACGGCAAAGCCTATTAAGGTACTGACCGCATCCAGCGTCACACCGAAGATCACGGTTTGATCAAATGCCACCAACTCGTAAGTCACGCTTTGATGACCGCTTAAATACCACTGCCCCGCCAAGGCGCTGATACAGGCAGTGGTTAAGGCGGAGAAAATTGTGGCTAATTTGGCAAAATGCGTTTTATTTAAGCCTACAATAAAGATGCCCACAAACGGCAAAATGATTGTAATCAGAGCTAAACGTTCCATATTTTTTCCTCCTTACAATCCTGTGAAGTAAAACACAAACGCCAACACAGAAATGCCGAAGCCGACAACGGTTAAACGTCCTGTTAACATGAAGCGGGTACGGGAAAGCGTGTTTTCAAACACACAAGCTAACACGAACACCACCAACAATTTCACGAAGAAGAAAACGGCGCCGAAAACGACCGCACTTATACTGAAATCCTGAGCCGCGCCGAATGGCAATAACACGCTCACAAAGATGGCGGCAACCACCATGGATTTTAAGCTCAAGCCGATTTTCAATAAGGCAAGGGATGGACCGGAATATTCGGTCAACGGACCTTCTTGTAATTCTTGTTCCGCTTCCGCCAAGTCGAACGGGATTTTACCCATTTCAATAAACACGGCGAAGAACGCGGCAACCAAGGCAACCACGGTGGCTATCGGGTATTGCCAGCTTTGATCCGCCAGTTGTGTGCCGATCACGGCAAAATTGGTGGAACCGGCGATTAACGCGATGACCAAAAACGCCAACATTAAAATCGGCTCAACCAACACGCCTAAAGTCACTTCACGGCTTGCGCCCAAACTTGAGAAGGTGCTGTTGGAATCCAACCCGGCGATGGAGAAGAAGAAACGGAACAACGCGAATAAATAAATCACGGTGATTAAATCGCTGCCCGCCCCGAAAGGTGAAACGCGGGTAAACAACGGCAAACTCATCGCCACCACCATTACGGTGCTGATCAGCACATAAGGCATGATACGGGACACCGCACCGGCATTATCCGGCCAAATATTTTGCCTTTTCATTAATTTCGCAATGTCGCGATAATCCTGTAACACGCCCGGACCGCGACGGGATTGAATCCGTGCGCGGATCATACGTGAAATACCGGAGAATAACGGGGCAAGGGCAAGCAAAATCAAGGCTTGCACGATGGCTAATACAAACATTCCGGCGGATGTTGCAATTTCTGAAGGTAAAGTAATCATCACCAACCTCCTACATCAACGCAATGGAAAGCAGTAACGCCGCCAAGGCAATGACGAAATACACGCAATACACGCGGAAGTCGCCTTGTTGCAGCCATTGAATTTTGGTCCCCAGCCAAGGGATGAAATGCGCAATCGGCATGGTGACTTTTTCTTCCCAGAACGGTTCGGTTTTGGTTGCGCCTTTGATTAACGCCTGAACGCCTTTGTTGCCTAACGGCGCAGGATCCAACACTTCACGCAAGGTATAAAGCGGTTTGAAGATAGTGCGCAACGGACGGGTAAAGCTGCCGGCAGATGCCGCCATATCCGCTTCATAGGCATAACCGCAAGCCCACGGATTGCCTTTGGCACGATCCGATAATCGTTGATTTTTGGTAAAAGCGTAATAGGTAAACGGCAGGAAGAAGAACGCCAACAGCATGATGGTCACCATCGGGGTAGAAAGCGCCGTATTCGGTTCGGCTTGCGCAACCACAATGCCGTTGTGTGCCAAGGTCATGGTTTCGGTATTGGCAAGTGCGGTGGAAATTTTCGCAATGATTGGAGTAACCACGGAAGCGCCCACGCCCAACAACACGCAACATAACGCCAAAATCGCCATGGCAATCACCATCGGTTTCGGCACTTCCCGTGCATTCGCCGCTTTTTCGCTACGCGGCGCGCCGCCGAAGCTGATACCGTACACTTTCACGAAACAGAGCGCGGCAAGCGCACCGGTTAAGGCAAGCATGATAATGGCAATCGGACCGGCAAGTTTTAACACGAAATCATCGCTTTGGCTTAAGCTGAACAAGGATTGATAAGTAAACCATTCACTGACGAAACCGTTAAACGGTGGCAATGCGGAAATCGCCATGGTACCGATTAAGAAACAAAAGGCGGTATATGGCATTAATTTACCTAAACCGCCCATTAAATCCATGTCTTTGGTATGTAACCGATACATCATGGAGCCGGCACCTAAGAACAATAAGCCTTTAAATACCGCATGGTTCAATAAGTGATACAAACCGCCGAGTAAGCCCACAGTGGCAAGCACCGGATGGTGTGTGGCGATACCGATCATGCCAACACCCACGCCCATCATGATGATGCCGATATTTTCGACGGTGTGGTATGCCAATAATTTTTTAATATCATGTTCGGCAAGGGCGTAAAGTACGCCAAGCACCGAAGACACCGCACCGAAGCCTAACACAATCACGCCGTACCACATATTGGTGGCACCTAACAGATCGATCCCCACTTTCACGATCCCGAAAATACCGATTTTCACCATCACGCCGGACATTAAGGCGGACGCATGAGAAGGTGCCGCCGGGTGGGCTTTCGGTAACCAGCTGTGTAACGGAATCATCCCCGCTTTCGCACCGAAACCGAGGAGCGCCAAAATAAACACGGTAAACGCAAGAGGTTCGGAAAGAGTGGTTTGACGGAAATCACCGAATTCAAAACTGCCTGCATAGCAGTAGAAAATGAAGAAGGCGATCATAATTAATACGGAACCGGCATGAGCAATGAAGAAATACAATAAACCGGCATTCACCGCGTTGTCGTCTTGTTCCGTCAACACAAGGAAATAAGACGCCAACGACATCATTTCAAAAAAGACCAGGAAGTAGAACGCATTATCGCAGGTCACCAAGGCAACCATTGAGGCGATAAACAAATTCATAAAGAAACCCATCGAACCTGCGCCTTTGCCTTTATACTCTTTGACATAAGAGAAAGAGTAGAGTGCGCTCACCACAACCAACAAAGAAATCACACACACCATAAACGCCGCCAATCCGTCAATGCGGATTGAAAAATTGGCAAATTCAAACGGGGTTTGGAAAACATCAACGACAGGGTCGCTGCTGATAAGAACGGGGATGCAGGCAACAATGCCTAAAGCTCCACCAAGTACACCGGTCACGCCGGATATATTGATTGAAAGTTGTTCATTCCGACTCAAAATTAGCGAAATAAACGCACCGACGACATAAATCAACAGGGTCGTGATGAGTAAACTGATTGAATAACTCATAATTTCACTCCATTGATTAACGAGTAAAAAAATTATCTTGGAATAGCAGGTGAAGACATCATTGCCATTTCACGTTTTTTGCGGTTAGCTTCTTGAATACTCTCATCACTGATGATAAACAGGGTTTTGGTCGGACAGGTTTGAACGCACGCCGGTCCTTGTTCACGGAAATAGCACAGGTCGCATTTCACCGCAATGGCTTTCACGCCCGGTTGCCATGCTAGCATATTATGCAATTCCGAATTATCCGGCGCGGTGCGAATGTCACGTTTTACCGCATCAGTGAAAGTGAAACTTTCGTAGTATGCAGGCGCATCGATCGGTACGCTGCCGTGTTGGGTAATCGCGCCGAACGGACAGGCGATACCGCACAGTTTACAACCGATACACAAACTTTCGTTGAGTTGAATGGTGTCGCCTTCATGTGTAATCGCGTGTACCGGGCAAACGGTGGCACACGGCGAGTCATCACAGTGACGACAAAGGATTGGAACGGTTATATCATCATTACGCATGACTTGTAACCGAGGATAAGATTGTAATCCGAAGGCTTTGTGCACTTCGCTACAAGCGGCCATACAGGTGTTGCATCCAATGCAATCTTTCGGATCACCGATAACAAAACGATTCATATTTTCCCCCTATAAAAAAGAGTTAGTCAAATAACCACCCTTTTCATAAGGATACTCTTGCCTAAAAATAAATCACATATAAAAGTTTTTATTCTTTGACAGAGATCATACTTTTTTTCATTTTTATAAAATACAGTAAATACAACAATATAACCGCAGTAAAATAAACTTTATCAAAATGACAACGGTGTTAATGATATTACCGTTTTGTAAAATTTTACTGCGAACATAAATAAGATTTATTATTAAATTCAAACAGATAGTTGAGACGCGGAGTAAAAAAGGAAGGCAACACATGGAAGGCATTGAATTACGCATCAAAGGCAAAGTGCAGGGCGTAGGATTTCGCCCCTTCGTCTGGCTATTGGCGAACCGACATAACCTGCGCGGCGATGTGAACAACGACGGACAAGGCGTATTAATCCGCCTTCTTGCGCCGACGGAACAGCAGCTTAAACACTTCCTGCACGACTTACAAACCCAACTGCCGCTCCTTGCCCTCATCACCGACATTCAACAGCATGAAAAACGCTGGGAAAATCCACCGCACTTTACAGGCTTTGAAATCCGCGAAAGCGAAAACAACGCCATGGACACCCAAATCGTGCCCGATGCTGCCACCTGCCCCGCCTGCTTGAACGACTTATTCGACCGGAACAATCGGCGCTATCACTACCCATTCACTAACTGTACCCACTGCGGTCCGCGCTTTACCATTATTAAAGCCATTCCTTACGATCGCAAAAATACTTCCATGGTGAGTTTCCCGCTGTGCGCCGATTGTGCCGCCGAATATAAAAACCCCGCCGACCGCCGTTTTCACGCCCAACCCAACGCCTGCCCCGTCTGCGGCCCGCACGTTTGGCTGGTGGACAAGCGCGGCAATCTTGCCGATGAAAAAACACCGATAAAAACCACCGCACTTTTATTACAACGAGGCAGGATCGTCGCCGTCAAAGGCATCGGCGGTTTCCACCTGGCTTGCGATGCCACCAACGCCAACGCCGTGCAATTACTGCGCGAACGCAAACGCCGCCCGACCAAACCGCTGGCGGTGATGGTGCCGGATTTGTCTTTTTTAACGGATTTAACGGAAGCGGAAACCACATTGCTGACAAGCACCGCCGCGCCTATTGTCTTGCTGGCAAAACACAAAGTGCCGTTGCTGGCGGAACAGATCGCGCCGAAACTCAACGAAATCGGCGTGATGTTGCCAAGCAACCCGCTGCAACATTTACTGTTACGGGAAGCCAACCGCCCGCTGGTGATGACCTCCGCTAACCCAAGCGCACAACCGCCGATTTTGGGTAACGAAAGTGCGGTCCAAAATTTAAGTGATTTGGCGGATTATTTTCTTTGTCATAACCGCGACATTTTGCAGCGCGCCGACGATTCCTTAGTTCGCGCCGCTTTCGACGGTACGGAAACCCTGCGTCGCGCACGCGGTTATGTACCTGACGAAACCCTGTTGGATCACCACAGTCCGCGCAATGTGCTGGCGCTCGGTTCCGATTTAAAAAACACCTTCTGTCTGTTGCGCCAAAATAAAGCCATCGTCAGCCAACACATTGGCGACACCGCCAACGAAAAAGTGCGGTCACAATTGGAAGCGAATATCGCCCTGTTTTGCCAAATCTACCAATTCAAGCCGGAACTTATCGCCATCGACGCACACCGCGGTTATTTCACCCACGAAGTAGGCAAACAACTGGCGGCGCAATACCAAATTCCTTATGTGGAAGTGTTACACCACCACGCCCACATCGTCAGCGTCATGGCGGAACACCATTGTCATGAACAAGTCATCGGGCTGGCGCTGGACGGCATCGGCATGGGCGAAAACGGGCAACTTTGGGGTGGCGAATGTCTGCTGGCAGATGAAAAAGCCTCGCGCTATTTAGGCGGCTTACCTGCCGTCGCTCTGCCCGGCGGCGATCTTGCCGCCAAACAGCCTTGGCGCAACTGGCTGGCGCATTTACAACAATTTGTGCCAAATTGGCGGGAGCTCGTCGCCGAAACCTGCGCCGATCACGACTGGCAACTTCTCGCCACCGCCATTGAACGCAAAATCAACAGCCCGTTGATTTCTTCCGCCGGACGCTTCTTCGACGCCGTGGCGTTCGGCTTAGGCATCACCCCGCCACAACTCAGCTGGGAAGGCGAAGCCGCCTGCCAATTAGAAGTGCTCGCCGAACAGTCGACACTCGCCCGTTTGCCATTAAACGAAATCGACCTTCCAATCTTAATGCCGTTGAACAATGAAAATAAATTAGATCTCGCCGTCTTCTGGCAAACCTGGCTCGCCCTCAACGCCTCCGCGGCCGACAAAGCCTTTATCTTCCATTACGCGTTGGCTGAAGGCTTCGCCATTCTCGCCTGCCAACAAGCCGAACGCCACGGTTGCAAAACCATCGTGTTATCGGGTGGCGTATGGCATAACCGATTATTACGCCGATTGGTAAGAGAAAATTTAGCAGAATTTAACGTGTTAAGCGCCCACCAATTCCCCATGGGCGATGGCGGCTTGAGTTTGGGGCAGGTAGTGATTGCCGGTCAATTCAGCGAATCAAAAACAGAATAGTTCAAAATATTACAGTTGTATGCAATACGGTGGTTCACACATGAAGCGTTCAAAACATCGTTTATATTTCAATCTTGTAAAATGAGTGTCAAAATCTCTCGGAGAAACAATATGCCATGGAAAGAAATGAATGCTATGGAGCAAAAAATATTATTTATTAACACATGCCTCTCAAAACTTGGGCAGATAAATTTTCCCATCAGCTTATGCGCTGTATGCTATAAAGTGAACCTCATCGCGAATTAACATCTCACGCCAACGGGCAAGCCGATAGACAACCTTGGTTAGTCTGTATAATCGGTAAATCCGTTTCCTTTAATTGCCCTAATTATCTTTCAGCTCCATGGCAGTAAAATTGAGCTTGAGTAAGCTTGTTGCAATATGGCAAGCCATGTTTTGATTAGCGTTTCTTTTCACTTTTCCGGTTTAGTATGTAGATGGTTCGATGTTTGAACCCGTTGAATAATGTTTACCCATGAAAATCTGCACTTTAATTAGTTGGTCGTAGTGTCCAACTTTTGGGGTGCAGATCAAAGTGCGGTTATTTTTCACCGCACTTTAATTGATTAGCTAAATTTCTTGAATATTGCTTTGGTCTGCTCACCTTTCTCTTCCCGCTCAACATCTTTTTCCAGTTCAGGAAGCACTTCTTCACGATACCATTTCGGATGGTGTTTTTTCGCCCAGCGAACAGTTACCCAACCTTCCACGATACCGGTGATGGAACCTTTTACCCAGAACGCCATGTACATGTGTACCAAAATACCGGTAAACAGCATAAAAGCACAGGCAGAATGCAGCAAGATGGCAATGCGTAGCACCGGAATGGAAAAGTGGTGTGAGAAGTATTGACGCCACATGATGATACCGGAACCCATTAAGGTAAACATGGCAAGGATCAGTGTCCAAAACAACATTTTTTGACCCAGGTTATATTTTCCGTTATCGGCAACGGCATGTTCATTACCTTTCAACACTTCAACAATGCCTTTCATCCAGCGAATATCGTTTTTCTCCGGAATATTGTGATGCAAATATAGTGAACATAAGAACACGAATGCAATAAACATCAAAATACCGGTGAACGGGTGAATGGCACGTGCCAGTTGCGGCGTACCGAGAATTTCCGTTAACCAGGCAAAATCGGGGAAGAAGAACGCCACCCCGGTAAATGTGGTTAAAAAGAAACTGATCACCAAGAACCAGTGACTTAGACGCGCAGGGACTCGATGGCGAATGATACGGGTATTATTGGTGATTTCAATTTTACTCTTATTCATCTTGAGTGCCCCCGCGCTCATCTTCACATTCTTCATGATGATCTTCCACATCTTCCTCAATATTCGGACCTACGACGAGGTAGTGACCGATTTCAGCAAGCGCCAAGCCTCCCATGGCAACCGCTGCGATCGGTTTCAGAATGTCTTTCCATAAGGTGACTGTCGGGTCGATGTGTGGATCCTTCGGCAGACCGTTATACAACTCCGGTTTGTCGGCGTGGTGTAATACATACATGACATGCGTCCCACCAACCCCTTCAGGGTCATAAAGTCCGGCGTTTTTGTAGCCACGGGATTTTAAATCGGCAATGCGTTGCTCTGCATACACTTTCATTTCTTCTTTGGAACCGAAACGAATCGCACCGGTCGGGCAGGTTTTCACGCAAGCCGGTTCTTGACCGACGGAAACACGATCTACACAAAGAGTGCATTTATAGACACGGTTATCTTCCGGATTCATGCGTGGAATGTTAAACGGACAGCCGGCAATGCAGTAGCCGCAACCGATACATTTATCGGATTGGAAGTCCACAATTCCGTTAGCGTACTGAATAATCGCCCCCGGCGACGGACAGGCTTTTAAGCAACCCGGCTCGGTGCAGTGCATACAACCGTCTTTACGAATTAACCATTCTAAACGATCATTTTCTTCCACTTCATTAAAGCGCATGACCGTCCATGCTTTTGCGTTAAGATCTACCGGGTTATCATAGATACCGACACATTGTGCATTGACATCGGAACGAATATCGTTCCACTCCGAACAGCCTACCTGGCAGGCTTTACAACCGATACAGGTGGTGACGTCAATCAGTTTGGCCACTTCTACCTTGTGATCACGTGCACGTGGTGCCGGAGTTAACCCTGAAGTTGCGGAGATCTTAATAACATCCTGCGTTTGTACATCCATTGCTCTCATATTATGCGGCCTCCGCTATTTTTTCGACATTCACCAGGAAAGTCTTATATTCAGGGGTTTGTGTCACTGATTCACCCCAAGATGGCGTCAACGTGTTGGTTGAGAAACCTCTGTTACCTTTGCCATTTAATACTTTCATATTCCAGTGAATCGGAATGCCTACATGGTGTACCGTTTTTCCGTTAACTTCCAATGCTCTCAGGCGTTTGGTGACCACAGCAACAGCTTTAATATAGCCCCGTTTGGAGGTGATACGTACCATATCGCCTTTTTGGATACCTTTTTCTTCTGCCAATTTTTCACCGATTTCCACAAATTGTTGCGGTTGTGCGATGATGTTAATGGCAGATTGCGCGGTCCAACTGTGGAAATGTTCGGTTAGACGATAAGTTGTTGCCACAAACGGATATTCTTTATTTGAGCCGATAAACTCGCGATCTTCTTTGTAAATACGCACCGTCGGATCTGATACCACATTCGGATGAAGCGGATTCGTATCAATCGGACTTTCAATCGGTTCATAGTGTTCCGGGAACGGTCCGCTATTAATTTTATCAACGGCAAATAAGCGTCCAACACCTTCGGCTGACATCATAAATGGTCTGGTATCGGAACCTGGTGGTTGAGTGCCGTAGTCGGCAATATCAAACCAGTTCCAGTTTTTACCGTTCCATTTGATCAGTTGACGGTGTTTATCCCAAGGATTACCGTTAATATCCAAAGAGGCGCGGCTATAAAGCACGCGGCGGTTTGCTGGCCATGCAAAGCCCCAACCAAGAGTACAACCTAAACCGGACGGATCGGAATTATCGCGATTTTCCGTTTGGTTACCTTTCTCCGTCCATTGACCGACATATAACCAGTTCCCGGAGGTTGTCGTACCGTCATCTCGCAAGTGGGCAAAAGCGTTCAGCAATTGCCCTTTTTTGTACATCAGATTGCCGTTGGCATCGTATAAATCTTCCAACGCATAACCGTTCAGTTCTTTGGCTAATTCTGTCGGTGACGGAGAATGCGGAATGTCATAGTTCCAAGTCATTGCTTCAAATGACTCAATACCGCGACCACCTTCGCTCTTGTAAAGCTTATGCATTTCTTCACGAATCATGGAGAAAATATCCGCATCCGGTAAGGCTTCACCCGGTTGGTCACAGGATTTTTGGTGCCATTGCGCCCAACGACCGGAGTTCGCGATGGAACCGTCTTCTTCTGCGAAACAGGTGGTCGGCAAACGGAAGACTTCCGTTTGAATTTTGGAAGAATCTACCTCGTTGGATTCGCCGAAGTTTCTCCAGAATTCGGAACTTTCGGTTTGTAGCGGATCCAACACGATCAAGTATTTCAACTTACTCATACCGGCAACGGTTTTGTTTTTGTTCGGCAAGGAGTTCAATACGTTGAAACCTTGTAAAATCCAACCGTGCATTTCGCCATCGTGCATCATTTTCACATGGGTAATCGGATCATATACGCGATCCACTTTTGGAAGATAATCAAAGCCCCAGCTGTTTTCTTTGGTCGCTTTATCGCCATAGAAGGTTTTCATCATACTAATGAAGAATTTCGGCGTATTACGATAGTAGTTAATTTGATTCGGCACGATGTCTTTCGGCGTAATCGCATTAATAAACTGATCGAATGAGCTTTCTTTTTCTGTCGGTAAACGCATATAGCCCGGCAGCATGGTCGGTAATAAGCCCATATCGGTAGTACCCTGTACGTTAGAGTGACCGCGCAAGGCGTTAATTCCGCCCCCCGGCATACCGATATTGCCCAATAACAATTGGATCATCGCCATGGAGCGAATATTTTGCGTACCGATAGTGTGTTCGGTAAAGCCTAACGCGTACAAATGCGTCATGGTTTTATTTGGTGCAGAGGTTTTACCGATTTCTTCACAAATTTGTAAGAACAGTTTTTGTTTTACACCGGTAATATTTTCAACCACTTCGGGCGTATAACGGGCTACGTGTTCTTTCAAGACATTAATCACGCAACGCGGATCCTGCAACGTCATATCACGTTTCGGATGGCCGTTTTCATCAAATTGATAATTCCAAGTCGATTTTTCGTAACTGTGTTTTTCCTCGTTAAAGCCTGAGAATAAACCGTCTTCAAATTTGTAACCTTCGTTTACCAAATAAGAGGCGTTAGTGTAATGTTTTACATATTCATGCTGAATCTGATTGGTTTCCAGCAAGTAACGAATTACACCCATTAAGAATGCAATATCGGAGCCGGAACGAATTGGTGCATGTAAATCGGCAACAGAAGCCGTACGGTTGAAGCGCGGATCCACAACGATGATTTTCGCACCGTTTTTCTTCGCTTCAATTGCCCAACGGAAGCCAACAGGGTGGGCTTCGGCAGGGTTACCGCCCTGAACAAGAATAAGGTTGGCGTTTTTGATATCAACCCAGTTATTTGTCATGGCACCGCGACCAAATGATGGAGCAAGACTTGCTACCGTTGGTCCGTGTCAAGTATTCGCTTGGTTACATACCGGTAGCATCCCCAACATTCGAATCCACTTATGAGTTAGCAGCGCGGCTTCATTACTGATTGCCGATGCAGTCATGATACCCGTAGTGGTCCAACGGTTAACGATATTGCCCGCTTCATTTTTCTCGACAAAGTTGGCATCGCGGTCATCTTTCATCAGGCGGGCGATGCGCTTAACCGCATCATGCCAGGAAAGGCGTTCCCATTTGTCGGAACCTGGTGCGCGATATTGCGGATATAAGGCGCGGCTTTCACTATTGACAAAGTCTAATGCGCCGGCACCTTTAGGGCACAATGCGCCACGACTGATCGGGTGATCCGGGTCACCTTCAATATGGAATAATTTAGAACGGGTATTGGTACTCGTATGACTACTTAATGTATTGGATGGTGTCCCTGTACTGTACATCAACATACCGCAGCTTACGGCACAGTAAGTACAGGTTTGGCGTGATTCTTTGGCACGCAATAATTTATATTCGCGTGGTGCCGCCAAGGCCGTTGATGGCGCAAAGCCTAACATCGCAACGGATGTTCCCGCCATTCCTCCGGCACAGACCTTAAAGAATTTTCTTCTACTGATCTGCATAAATACTCCCCACATCGACAAAGAATGTTTTGTCGACCTCTTTTTTGATAGTTATAAATTCGTATCTGAGTAGATAATTTACGATCGGTTTTGTTAAAATCACATGATATTTAAGCAAAATCGAAGCTAAATAAATGATGTGATATGTTAAATATCTGTTATACATTTGTTAGCGGTGGGTAGAATACCTATTTTTTCTACGGAAATCTATAAGTAATAATAGTTATAATGGGATAAAATTTTGAACTGGATCACAAAAAAAGTAATTTTTTTTATCAAAAAATTAATAAATGAGAAACAAAATCAAAACACAATCATCACCTCCGAGAAACAAGAAACCCTCGCAAAAGAGGTGCCTGTGGCGCTGGTTTATAATGATATTTCCCATACGGTAATGATGTGTTCGCCCCGTGATTTAGAGGATTTCGCTATGGGATTTTCGCTATCGGAAGGCATTATTGAAAAACCGAGTGATATTTATAGTATTGATATTGAAGAAGTTTGTAATGGTATTGAAGCCAGAGTCGAATTAGCCACCCGCTGTTTTGTGGCGCTGAAAGATCATCGCCGCACCTTAACCGGGCGAACCGGTTGCGGCATTTGCGGCGCAGAGCAGTTGCAACAGGTTTATAAAAACGTCGCCAAATTAGACCGCACTTTAACCTTCGATGTGGCGCAGCTGGACGATTGTTTAGAGCAATTGCAGAAATCGCAGGAACTGGGCAAACAAACGGGTTCCACACACGCCGCCGGTTTCTTTTCTTTGGAAGGGAGCTTGCTTGCTATTCGGGAAGATGTGGGGCGTCATGTGGCGTTGGATAAATTATTGGGCTGGCACGCCAAAGCAGGGAAGCCGCAAGGTTTTATCGTCGTCACCAGCCGTGCCAGTTATGAAATGGTGCAAAAAACCGTGTCTGTCGGAGTAGAAATATTGGTGGCGATTTCGGCTTCCACGGATTTGGCGGTGCAAATGGCGGAGCAATATAACTTAACCCTGATCGGTTTTGCCAGAGCAGGGCGCGCCACAGTTTACAGCGGCAGAGAACGGTTACGGATTTGTGATTAATGCTGCCTTGGACTAAAATAACGTCATGTATTTACGGCACTTTTTCCTATGAATAAAAATAAACGTCCTACCTTACAAGACATTGCCGATTATCTTGGCATCACGAAAATGACCATCAGCCGCTATTTGCGCAATCCCGATTCCGTGGCGAACGGCACGCAGGCGCGCATTGCGGAAGCCATTGAACGTTTCGGCTATATTCCTAATCGCGCGCCGGATATTTTGTCGAATGCTAAGAGTCGGGCAATCGGTGTGTTGGTACCGTCGCTGACCAACCAAGTATTCGCCAATGTGATTCGTGGTATTGAACAGGTGACCGATAAAGCGGGCTATCAAACTATGTTAGCGCACTATGGCTACAGCGAAGAAAAAGAAGAGCAGCGCATTGAAAGCCTGCTTTCCTATAACGTAGACGGCATTATTTTGTCGGAAAGTCATCATTCCGAAAGAACCAAAAAAATGCTGAAAATAGCGAATATTCCAGTGATTGAAATTATGGATACGACCGAAGTGGGCATTCAGCAAGTCGTCGGCTTTGATAATATTGCGGCGGCACAGGCCATGGTGGAAACCATGATTAATCGCGGACATCGCAATGTGGCATATTTTGCTGCCCGTCAGGACAAACGCACCCGATTACGTCAACAGGGCTATGAAAATGCCATGACAAAGCATCAATTAACGCCACAGGTGATCGCCACCAAAGCGCATTCTTCTTTTACCTTGGGCGGAGAATTGTTACATCAGGCGCTCGCCAAATTTCCACCGTTGGACGGCATTTTTTGCACCAATGATGACATCGCCATCGGCGCGATTTTCGAATGCCGGCGTTTAGGTATTAAGGTTCCTGCACAAATCGCCGTGGCAGGCTTTCACGGACACGACGTGGGGCAATCCATCACGCCGCAACTTGCCACGGTCATCACGCCGCGTCTGGAAATCGGGCGAATTGCCGCGCAGGAATTACTGGCGCGCATTAACGACATCCCGGCGCAAAGTGCGATTATTAACTTGGGTTATCAGATTCATTTGGGCGAAAGCATTTAAAAGTGCGGTAATTTTTTCAAGCGTTTTTCAATCGCAAAAACACTTAGAAAAACAACCGCACTTTTTGCCTTAGGAAAGATAAGGTTTCAGTGCCTGAACGCAACGCGCTACAACCTCTTCAAAAGAGGCGTCAATATCGATGGCGATCACATCCGGTTCATCCGCCCCCGGCACTTCCAGCGTATCAAACTGACTTTTCAACATGGATTCTTTCATATAATGCCCTTTGCGTTGGCGCATACGTTCCAGAATCACATCATAAGATCCTTGTAAAAAGAGGAACTTCACATTGCGGTTGCCGTGACGGATTTGGTCACGGTATTTCTTCTTGAGGGCGGAACAAACGATAATGCCCATCTCGCTTTTTTGCTCCAGGCTAAATGCTGCATCGCGAATACGCTCCAACCAAGGCGCCCGATCTTCATCATTGAGCGGATGTCCTTCGCCCATTTTTATGATATTGGCGCGCGGGTGCAGATCATCGCCATCAATCAGTTTTATCTCCAAACGACGTGCTACTTCCGTCCCCACTGATGTTTTTCCTGTACTGGAAACTCCCATTAAAATAATGCTTTTGCCTGTTGCCATTGTGATTTCCTTTTTCGTGAAATTCTGAATCAGCTTAGCTTAACGTAAAAATGTTATCGGTAACAATATTTATATGATAAAAAATGCCATTCATTGCTGAATATGTCGCATAAATATAATTTTTTGTGATTGTGATCACATTTTTAAATGCTGTTTATTTACCAAAAGTCGGCAAAAAGGTATGTTACCGATAACATTATCAACATAAGGAATTATTATGTTAATTTTTATTATGATCGCAGCAGTGCTTTTACTTCTGCTATTAATTATCAAATTTAAAATGCATGCCTTTGTGGCGTTAATTTTAGTCAGTTTATTGACCGCACTTGCCGCAGGAATTGCCGTGGATAAAATCCTGCCGACCATGTTAACCGGCTTCGGTAACACCTTGGCGTCCGTGGCGTTATTAGTCGGTTTGGGTACCATGATCGGGCGTTTATTGGAAGTCACCGGCGGGGCAAAAGTGCTTGCGGATACGTTGATTAATAAATTCGGCGAAAAGAAAGCGCCTTTTGCGCTGGGGATTGCCGCGTTGCTGTTCGGCTTCCCGATTTTCTTTGATGCCGGTCTGGTGGTCATGTTGCCTATCGTCTTTAGTGTCGCAAAACGTTTCGGTGGTTCCGTCTTGCGTTATGCCTTCCCAGTTGCCGGTGCTTTTGCGGTCATGCACGCGTTTTTACCGCCGCATCCGGGTCCGGTGGCTTCCGGTGATTTACTCGGCGTGAATATGGGCTTGATGGTGATTGTTGGCTTAATTTGCGCGATCCCGACCTGGTACATCGGTACTTATTTGTTCAGTATGTACATCAGTAAAAAATTTTTTGTGGAACTGCCGAAAACCTTTTTGAACACCGCCGCCATCAGCGAAACCTCCGTGCAAAATCCACCGGCGTTTGGGCGCGTTCTGTTTATTTTGGTTTTACCGATTTTCCTTATTTTGTTTGATACCGGGTTAAATACCCTCAGCGTGGCAAAAGTGATTGACGGTTCTTCCTTGTGGGTCGAAAGCCTGCGCCTCATCGGCAAAACCCCGATCGCGTTATTAATCACATTATTAATTGCCATTGCCTTATTGCGCGGAGAACGCAGTTATGAACAAATCGAAAGCCTTTGTAACAGTGCGCTGGGACCGATTTGCTCCATTATTTTAGTGACCGGTGCGGGCGGTATGTTCGGTGGCGTATTGCGCGCCAGCGGCATCGGCGATGAGTTATCCGCCATGTTGTCAAATACCGGTATGCCGATCATCATCACCGCCTTTATTATTTCTATGGCATTGCGTGTGGCACAAGGTTCGGCAACGGTAGCCCTGACTACTGCAGCCGCATTAATCGCCCCGACCGTTGCCGCCGCAACCGATCTCAGCCAATTGGATTTATGTTTTATCGTGATTGCCATTGCCTCCGGCGCCACCGTATTCTCCCATGTGAACGACAGCGGTTTCTGGTTAATAAGCCGTTTCTTGGAAATGGACACCAAAACCACGTTAAAAACCTGGACCATGTTGGAAACCTCCATCGGTTTTGTCGGTTTTATTATCGCTTTAATCGGTAGCATTATTTTCTAACATCATCCATTATCCATTTATTTAAAGCGCATCATGATGGTGCGCTTTTCCATATAAAAAACCATCGTGAAAAACCACCGCACTTTTCCCCGTCCTTTTCTTTCATTGTATTTTGAATAGAAATTGCTATAATTTAGCCTGTACAAAAAAACAGTATTTATGTGTGATAAGGTATGGATTTTGCAGAATTATTAGACGGGCTGAACGATAAACAACGGGAGGCGGTGAGTGCGCCCTTGGGGAATTATTTGGTGCTGGCGGGGGCGGGGAGCGGTAAGACCCGTGTACTGACACATCGCATTGCGTGGTTGATCGGTGTTGAAGGTATTTCCGAAGGCAGTATTATGGCGGTGACCTTTACCAACAAAGCCGCCGCAGAAATGCGTCATCGTATTGAATCCGTGTTATCTGATGGCAATCAACGCCTGTTTGGTATGTGGGTCGGCACCTTTCATAGCACTGCCCATCGATTGCTACGCGCCCATCACCTTGATGCGGATCTGCCGCAAGATTTCCAGATTTTGGATTCGGAAGATCAGTTGCGTTTAATCAAACGCTTAATGAAACTGCACAATTTCGACGAAAAAAGTTTTCCACCGAAACAAGCCTGTTGGTACATCAATAATAAGAAAGATGAAGGGCTGCGTCCGAATCACATTGACGATCACAACGATCGTCAGGAACGTGAATGGATCAAAATTTATCAAATTTATCAGGATGCCTGCGATCGTGCAGGGTTGGTGGATTTTGCCGAAATTTTATTACGTTCTTACGAACTGTTTTTACACAAACCGCTGATTTTGCAACGTTATCAACAACGTTTTCAGCATATTTTGGTGGATGAGTTCCAAGATACCAACAAAATTCAATATGAATGGATTCGCTTGCTGGCGGGCAAAACCGGCAAAGTGATGATTGTGGGCGATGACGACCAGTCTATTTACGGCTGGCGCGGTGCAAAAATTGAAAATATTCAGTTATTTTTAAAAGATTTTGCCAACGCACAAACTATTCGTCTGGAACAAAATTACCGTTCCACCATGAACATTTTGCAAGCTGCCAATGAATTGATCGCCAACAACAGCAATCGTTTGGGGAAAAATTTGTGGTCGGAAGGCAATCAGGGCGAACCGGTGGGCATTTACGCCGCCTTCAATGAATTGGATGAAGCATTGTTTGTGGCTTCACAAATCAAGACTTGGATTGAAGACGGCGGTAAATTAAACGATTGTGCCATTTTATACCGTAGTAACAGCCAGTCACGAGTGATTGAAGAAGCGCTGATTCGTTCGCAAATTCCGTATCGCATTTATGGTGGGATGCGCTTCTTTGAACGGCAGGAAATTAAAGATGCCTTGGCTTATTTACGGTTAATCGCCAATCGACAGGACGATGCTGCCTTTGAGCGGGTCATTAATACGCCACCGCGCGGCATTGGCGATCGCACGTTGGATACCTTGCGCAATCTTACCCGTGAACATCAAATCACCTTATGGCAAGCCACCAATCTGGCGCTTCAGGAAAACAAACTCGCCGGGCGCGCCGCTACGGCATTGTTACGCTTTATGGAGTTAATTAATTCTTTGCAGCGGGACACGGAAGAAATGCCGTTGTTTGCGCAAACGGATTTTGTGATTAAGCATTCCGGGTTGTATCAAATGTACAAACAGGAAAAGGGCGAAAAAGGGGAGGTACGTATTGAAAACCTGGAAGAATTGGTGTCTGCCGCCCGTGAATTTATCAAACCTGAAGACGTGGAAGATATGACGGATCTGACGGCATTTTTAACTCACGCTTCATTGGAGGCGGGCGAGGAGCAGGCTGCGCCACATCAGGCTTGCGTCGAAATGATGACGCTGCATTCGGTAAAAGGCTTGGAGTTTCCGCGTGTTTTCATGATTGGCGTGGAAGAAGGATTATTCCCGAGTTTCCGTTCTTTTGAAGAAGCGGGGCGTCTGGAAGAAGAGCGCCGTTTGGCATACGTCGGGATTACCCGCGCCAAGCAGAAACTCACCATTTCTTATGCGGAAAGCCGCCGTTTATATGGCAAGGAAGAACGTCATTTGCCTTCCCGTTTTATCACCGAATTACCCCAGCAATGTTTGCAGGAAATCCGTTTACGCGGTACCGTTACCCGTGCGTTAAATCAAGCGAAAATCGGAAGTGTTGCGCCGGTTGTGGGGGGAAGCGAATGGAAAATGGGGCAGAAAGTGAAACACGAAAAATTCGGTTTCGGTACGGTGATCAATGTGGAAGGTGCAGACAACAATTTACGCCTGCAAATTGCTTTCCAGAATCAGGGCATTAAATGGTTGATTGCCCATTTGGCGAAGTTGGAGAAAGTATAATTTTTGCTTTGTTGTCGATGAGAAAAAAGTGCGGTCATAAAAAACAATGTTTTTTAACGTTAGCTTTGACAACGGCCTCAAAGGGGTGAATAAATTATCTCAGTGATTTATGAATAATTTTACGGGCACTTTTTAGGGTATCTGTATTTGCTCGGTTGTCCGCCAAAAGGTTGCAAATCTGGGTTTACCTTTATTGGTTAAACCGCGATATTTATACGTAATGACGGCGCCGATCGGGGGCGGGTTAATGCGATCATCCAACTTGAAACCCGAACCGATTTTGAATTGCCCTCGATGGTTTTCGCAAGTGAGCGATCCCATCACACTTTCAAACTGCCCTTTGCCTTTGTGGTGGGCGACAACGGTGCATTCTTCGTCAAGTGCGGTCTTTAATTTGAGTATTTGCGAACTGCGTTTTCTTTCGTAGGGCGCATTAGGATTGCGAATGACAATGCCTTCTCCTTTGAGCTGTTCCACCTGCTGCAAAAATTGCTGAATATGTTGTGGGCTCTCAATAGGAATCTGTTCAATAATTTCAATATAGTCGCTTGGGTTTTGCGCCAAATAGGTTTTTAATTGTGCCAAGCGGGCAAATAAGTCTCCTTCAGCGTCAGGCACATCAAAGACATACAGCTTTAATTTATTCCAGCCTTTGTCCTGATAAGCGCGAACAATAGAAGAAATGTCGGCAAATTGATCACGTTGACTAAATAATTCGCCATCAATGGCAAAAGGCGGGAATTTTTCCAGAAAGTAAGTAGGCGGACTCAGTTGCACGCCACCGCGGGTAAACATTTGTTTGCCGTCCCAGTAACCGCGTACACCATCTAATTTTTCGCTCATGACCCATCCTGTCACATTTTGATTCTTGTAGCTTTCTAACAGCATTAAATCCGGTTTTTCTGCGTAACAAAAAAGGCTGAAAAAGTAGAGGGTGAGAAGCAGTTTAAAATGACGCATACGAGTTCCTTTAAATAAAAAAGGAGCATAGGTAAAGGCGCGCTATAGATAAACAATGCCTGTGAATTTTTGCGACGGCGATCCCAAATCAAAAATGAAAACACGAAAAAATGCGCTTTGTCTTGGCGCATTCTTCGATTGTTTTCGCGGTAAAGTGCGGTCAAAAATCTTGGCGTTTATTTTTCTTTCAAATACCCCATCCATTCTTTCAGTAATTGCATATTTTTTGCTATGGCGCCGGCTTGTGGGATAAAGTGCATCATATTTAACGAATAAGCCTCAGGGGTAATGCCTTCACCGACACTTGCCGGCAACACTTGAAATCCCTGTCCTTCAAATAACAGTTTGGCGCGTTGCATATGCCATTCATTCGTCACTAAGATGATTTTATTGATGCCTTCTTTTTCCAGCAATTGACGGGTATATAACGCATTTTCTTTGGTGGTTAGGGATTTTTCTTCCAGCCACTTGGTCGGCACATGAAAGAAATCCAGCAGTTCCTGTGCGGATACCTTGGCTTCCGAAGCACCCGTCGGGCTGACACCGCTGATTAATAACGGTAACTGCGTTTCTTTTTGCAAATAAGCAGCGTAACGCAAACGTTCTAATTGCGTGGCGGAAGAGGCGAGAGGCGCATATAATTCTTTGCTGTCACGCACACCGCCGCCCAGTAACACAATAGCTTGCGCCTGCTTGTAATCCTCTAAGGTTAAATGATCTTCCGTCACCAAGCTGTCTTTAAGGATTTGCGCCGTGTAAGGAATGCTGACCACATAAAGAATCAAAATGCCAAGCAAAGCGCATAAACGCCCTACGGCTTTGCATCTGATTAATGAAAAAAATAAGGAAAGCAACCATAAAATCAATACATTAAATGGTGGCAACAGCATAGCGGTGATGAGTTTTTTGAGTTCGAACATATTAAACGTTTTTTAGTAGTGATAGCGGCATTGAATAATCGTTAAATGGCTATCCGATACTTGGTATACAAGACGATGCTCTTTATCTATTCTTCTAGACCAAAACCCGGATAACTGATGTTTTAAAGGTTCAGGATTGCCTAAGCCTTCGAAAGGTGATCTGGTAATATTTTGGATAAGTTTATTAATGCGCAACAACGTCTTTTTATCAACTTGCTGCCAATAAAGATAATCTTCCCAGGCGGTTTCCGTCCAAGCTAAAATCATTCCTGGAGTTCCCGTTCGATGATTTTACCTGAATTGAGCTGGTCAATAGAGGCTAATAAACGCTCTCTATTTTTGGGGCTGCGTAATAAATAAGCCGTTTCTTCGTAAGCTGCGAAATCTTCTAAACTCATTACAACAGCGTGTTTGCCATTTTGTCTGGTAATCATGACTGGGCTATGATCTGCTACCACCTGATCAAGTGTGGTTGCCAATTCTGCACGAAACGCAGAATAACTTATTACATTCATGTTATTCTCCTTAATAAAAACATTGTACAAATTATTGCACAATAAAAAGATGTGCTCAATAAAAAAGCACACATTTTATGATGTATGCTTTCTGAATATGATTTCTACTTATTTATAAAACGTCACAAAATCCAACCCTTTGGTCCATAAATTGGCGTAGCCCGTATTTTTGCCGTAGGTGTTATCGCAGACGACATTAGGGATTTCCAACAGGCTGGAGAATATATGTCCGTGCAGGCGGGTGGTGGTGATGTTGTCGTAGCCGAGAAAATCCTGCGCCACGCGTTTTACAATGCGCAGGGTGTAATTTTTCCAGACGAACTGGACGAGATCTTTTAACCAGCATAGTCGATATTTGTTGGCAAATTTGGCTAAACGCCAGCTTAGCGCGAGAACCAGGCTGTCGCGTTTGGATAAGATGTCATCCCAGTCTTTAATATGGCTACCGGCAGGTAATTGTGCGGTGATGTTTTTTTCAATGTCGCTGGCTTCAATGTCTTTGCGGAGAAAATACAGAGCTTTTCCGGTGTGTGTGTTTTTGGTAGGCAAGGTACCATACAGTTCGTGAGCCATGTCCGGCGATAAATACACATTTGGGGAAAACGCTTCAAAGGCTTTTGCCGTGCGTTCGTCCCGCGCCAACAAATGGCAATCGGGATGCTGGCGGAAAAGTGCGGTGGATTTTTCCAGTGTTTTTGGGTTTTTATAGAACAGGGTTTGTGGCAAAACAATGATGCGGTTGTTCGGGAATGTTTGCACAATGGCTTCGCGCAGATTTTGATGTTGCGGGTAAAGATCGCCGAAATTACCGCCGCCATGCAGTAAAATCGTGGTATTCGGTGTGATTTTTTGTTTGATTTCGTCAATATTCGTATCGTATTCGCTACGTTTTAACCTCACATGAATGTTGTGATCGGTAAAAAATTGTTCCGTTCCGTGATAAATCAATAAATCGCCCACATTTAAATGTAACGGATAATCCAGATAAAACACGTCATTTTTATCTTTGATTAAATCCGCAATGGGCGCCAGCTTATGTTTTAAATCAATAAGTTGTTGATTCATTTTCTCACTCTTTTCAGTAAATAGCTAAATAAGACGTTTTTTTCTGCTTTGTTTAATCCGATGAGCAGGATGAGTGCAAACAGAACGATTTCAATAAGGATGGCTTCGCCGATAAATTCCACGAGGGAATACGTGCGTTGCGTGTTCGATAAATAAATTAAACCCAATAAAAAGGCAAAAATAATGCCGATATTCAGTAAGTATGAGACAAATTCTTTTCGATTAAATTTAATTTTGTTGTTAATAAAATACAGACGGTAAATTTGCATGAGTGAGGCGGTGCAGAATTTGCCGATGAACGCAAACACCGGATTGTAGCCCAGTGTGAATAAATAATAGGCGAGCGGTACGGTGCACAGGTCAATGGTTGCCAAAACGATGTTGTATCGTTTGATGGTGTGCGAACCGATGGCAAGCGCCGTCATCCAGAAGGAACCCGCCATGGCGCTGATTAAGGAACAAACAATGGTGGCTTGCACCAGTTTATCGGAATATTGCGGCACATGATCGCCCAGCCAAAGGGTGAGCAATGTATGGCTGAAATACAACACCGGCGCCGATAAAATGGCGATTAAATAGAAGGAATATTTTGACGTGCCTAAAATTAACTTTTTGTTGCGATCGTAGTCTTTCGCGGCGTAAGACTGTACCAGTTGCGGATTGAACGCCACCTGGAAATTATTGACGAAACTGTACACCGCCGTATCGACTTGTGTGGCAATGCCCACGGCGGCATTGGCGGTGACGCCGAAGAAGAGATTGGTCACCATATTTAAGCCTTGGGTGGAACCCACATAAGCTACCTGCCCCACCAACATCCAGCCGGAAAAACGCATCATTTCTTTGATTTTGCCGAGATCTTTTTGAAACTGAAAGCGGGTTTCTGCGTGAAAGGCGTTGCGGGTGAAACGAAAATACAGGGTGAAAACCAATAAACTTACGCACAGCAGCAGTAAACTGTAAGAAATCAATTTATCGTGGTTTTCTATTTGCGTGAGAATAAAAATTGCGCCCAGTTTTAAGCCGGTTTCCGCCAACCCGAGCCAGGCATAAAAGGACATTCGCTCATGCGCCACGATCATAGCGTTAAAGGGTACTTTAATGATTTCCACCAACGCAATGAGCAATGCTACCTGGTACACAATGTTGGCGGCGTTCATACGCGGGGCGGGAATGTTCAATTTATGATTTAAAAACCATAATCCTGCCGTTTCCGCCAGAATCACCACGACCAGCATAATAAACAGGTGATTCAAGATGCTGATGTTAAAAACCTGATTTACTCTGCTTGAGTCGTTTGAGGCTTTTTCCACGTTAATAAAACGCTGGGTGGTTGCCGTCATAGTGCCGTTGAAAAACGAAAACAAAATCACCACGCCCATCACAATGGTGTAAATCCCGAAATCTTCTACGCCGAGCACCCGTAGCACCACGCGTGAAATATACAGCATGGCGCCCATATTGAAGAGCATTCGGATATAAAGAAACAGGGTGTTTTTTGCGATGGTTTTGTTGGACATGATGAGAATTAATCTTGACCTTTTTCCGTAAAATAGGTGGGGGATTATAGTTTTCTTTAGTATAATCAGCAATCTATTATGTAATTATTTAGACTTCGCATAATCAAATATACAACAGATTTTAATTGAGATGATTATGAATAAATATTTGGTTTCACTAGACAAAGACGTTCAGCGTCGTGAGCTGTTTTTTGCACAGCCCGGTACGGCGGAATTTTCGGTTTTCCCGGCAATAAATACCATGCAAAAGGATTGGGATGTGCTGTCGGCGGTGTTTAATCCGGTCAAATTTGAACAGCACTACGGGCGTAAAGTAACCAAAGGTGAAATCGGTTGTACTCTGAGTCATCTTGAGGTTTACCGCCAAATTGTCGCTGATGAAAAGGTGGCGGAAAAGGATTATGCCTTGGTGTGTGAAGACGATGCCCTGTTCAATAAAAATTTACCTGAAAATCTGACCGCACTTTTGGCGCAACATTGTACGGCGGACATCATCCTTATCGGGCAATCCAAAATTGCCGGATTTGATGACATGGAACTGGAAATCAATTATCCGACCACGTTTGCCTTTTTACGCGCCAATGTGGGTGCCGCCACTTATGCCTATCCGTATAAAAGCTATTTTGCCGGCACCGTGGCGTATTTAATCAAAAAATCCGCTGCACGGACGTTTCTTGCCATTTTGGAACAGGAAAAACCGTTTTGGCTCGCTGACGATTTTCTGTTATTTGAAACCCAATTTAAGCTGAACAATAACGTGGTGCGCCCGTTGATGGTAATTGAAAACCCACAACTGGTGAGTAATTTGGAAGCCGTGCGCGGGTCGAAGTCCAATAATTTAGCGAAAAAACTGCTGAAATACCCGTTGAAAAAACTGTTAGCCGTGAAGAAGAACTTAGGAAAATAACGAAAAAAATGACCGCACTTTTTAATCTGTTTTACCTTTATGATCCTTGGTTCTTCCATTTTTTGCGAATGTCGCTCATTGCCGGGCTGATTGCGCTGGCAGTGTTGGCGTATCGGTTAGTAAAAAAACGGCAAACCAACGGCATTATCGTGCCGTTAGACAGCCTTGCCGTATTATGCGGCTTGATTCTGTTCAGTGTGATCCCCTTGTTGGTTAACGGCACGCGGGATCTTTCCGTCATCATGATGTACGTGAAGGGCTTTGTGTTATTTGTTTTGGGCATCGGCATCTATAACGTTTTTTATGCAGATGCCCACGGTCAGCAAAGAATGGTGCGGGATCTGCAAATCGGCGTGGTGACGCAGTTCGTTCTGGGCTTATTGGCGCTTTTCGGCGTGTCTTTTATAATTGATTTCCTGCTTGCCACGAACGCGCTGCTGCCGGCGCGGTTTTATGGTTCCGAACAGGAATATCGCTTATATAACGTGACATCGGCGGCTTTTTTCCAGCTAAGTTTGTTCTATTTAATGCTGTTTCATTTTCTGCTTGCCTACAACGCGAAACATAACCGCATTCCAAGTTTGATTATCTTCTTTATGTTGTGCATCGGTTTGATTTCCGGCAGAACCTTTTTGCTGCTTTCGGCGGTGAGCATTTTGTTGTACTTCAAAGTGCGGTATATTCCGGTAGTGATTTCGTTTGCCGTTTTGCTGCTATTGTTGGCGTATTTCCTGCCGGGTAATAAATATGTGGCGCACGCCTTGGAGCCGGTGATTAATGTGTTACATGGTGCGGGCTTTGTCAGTTCTTCGACAGATACGTTAGTGGAAAAACATTTATTTATGCCGACATTAAAACAATTTATTTCCGGCGACGGGCTTTATATGACGGGGCAAACGGAAGTGGGACGTTATTACGGTCACACAGATTCCGGGTTCTTGCGTCAGATTTTGTACGGCGGCGTGACTTATGCGCTGGTGTGTTTTTTAGTGACTTTCTATTTTGTGCGTAAAGTGGCGATAAATTGGTTTGACGGCAGTTGGAAATTCATGCTTTCCGCCTTTGTGATTCTCGCCGCCTGCAACGTGAAAGCCGACACTTTCGCTTTCCCGGGCATTATGTTTGTAATGTTGATGTTCTTCTCTTTATTTGGTTCACATGGCAAACAACTTGTGTTATTTAAACAAAAGGAGGCGAAATAATGTTCAGTATCATCGTTCCTTCTTATAATCGCAAAGAGGAAATGCCCGCGCTGTTGGAAAGTTTAAGCCAACAAACTGCGCATGATTTTGAAGTGGTGGTTGTGGACGATTGCTCGAAAGAACCTGTTACAGTGGTGCAAAATTATCCTTTCCCCGTGCGGGTGATTCGCAACGAAATCAATCAGGGCGCGGCGGAAAGTCGCAATATCGGTGCGCGCCATGCACAACATGACTGGTTATTGTTTTTAGACGATGACGATCGTTTCGCTAATGATAAATGTGAAAAATTGGCAGCGATGATTGCCGATCATGCCGACATTAACTTTATCTATCACCCGGCGAAATGCGAAATGGTGAATGAAGGCTTTACTTATGTCACGCATCCCATTGATCCGCAACATATCAGCATTGAAAGCATTTTGTTGGCGAATAAAATCGGCGGTATGCCGATGATCGGCGTGAAGAAAGATTTGTTCTTAAAAATAGGCGGATTATCCACCGCACTTCGTTCTTTGGAAGATTATGATTTTCTGTTGAAATTGTTGCAGGAGCCCGAATTCACGCCTTGCAAGGTAAATGAACCGCTGACCTATTGCACCTTCCACACCAAACGGGCAAGCGTTTCCACAGATACCACCAATACGCAAAAAGCCATTGATTATATTCGTGAGCATTATGTAAAAACGCCGGAACAGGCGCGCAATTTCAAGATTAACGCCAGTTATATTCTGGCTTATCCGCATATCATGAATTTATCCCGCAAAGCGGCGAAATATTATTTTGATATTTTTAAACAGACCAGAAGTCTGAAACAATTAATTATTGCCTTGGTAGTGCTGATTTCGCCTAAATTGGCGATTAATTTGAAGCGGTTTATGTAAATAGCGCATTGATTGTATGCGTCTCCGGATGTGTACCATTGAAATTGAAGAAGAAAAGAGTAGAGTAGTTGGTAGTGAAATTTTCAGTGTTAATGTCCTTATATATTAAGGAAAATCCACAATATTTAAGAGAATGTTTGGAAAGTTTGGTGGCACAAACCTGCCCTGCCGATGAAGTCGTACTGGTGTTTGATGGCGCGGTGACGCCTGAATTGGAAGCGGTGGTTGCCGAGTTTGAATCGAAGCTGCCGTTTAATTTGGTGAAATTACCGAACAATTTAGGTTTAGGCAAAGCTCTCAACGAAGGTTTAAAATATTGCTCGCGCGACTGGGTTCTGCGCATGGATACCGATGATATTTGCGTGCCGGAACGTTTTGCCAAACAGGTGGCGTTTATTGAACAACATCCTGATACTATAGTGTTCGGTGGGCAAATTGCCGAATTCGGTGAAAATATCCATGACATAGTGGCATATCGAAATGTGCCGACTTCTGCGCAAGACATCGTTACATTTACCCAAAAACGCTGCCCGTTTAATCACATGACGGTGGCGTATCAAAAAAGTGCGGTCATAAATTGCGGCGGATATGAGGATTTACAGGAAGATTATTATTTGTGGATCAAACTGGTGGCGCAAGGGCAGCGCGTAGCAAATTTACCCGATATTTTGGTCTATGCGCGCGTCGGCAACGGCATGGTAGGGCGACGCCGTGGTTTAAACCAAGCCAAAGCGGAATGGCGCTTATTTAAGCTAAAACACCATCTTGGCATTCAGGGATTTTTATCCGGGCTATTCACTTTTGTCCTGCGTTCCGGTGCCAGATTATTGCCGACATCATTACTGAAAAACATCTATCAAACCTTTTTAAGAAAATAACATGATGAAATTAAACTGTATTTTAAAAATATCCGGAATTTCCACCGCACTTTTTCTAGCGGGTTGTTCCTCAAATTCAAGTGCGCCGACGCAATCCTCTGAGCAGGCGAATTCTGTTACGGCTGTGAATCCCACTGCGGTGTACAGTAAGCCCCGCACTTTGGATAACTTCAACGATTATGTGAATTTCTTAAAAGGTAAAGCAGCGGCAGAAGGCGTTTCTGCCGACGTATTGAATGCACAAAATAATATTAATTATATTCAAAAATCCGTGGATTTGGACGATCAGCAAGCGGGCAGAATTCGCAAGCGTGATCCAAATGCCCCGCCGATCATCAATCCGAACGGCACGACCAATTACTTAAATCGTGTATTAACCAAGAATAAAGTAGACACGGCAGAAGCACGTTATTGGGAACAATTGCCGCAGCTTGAAAATGCTTCAAAGAAATTCAGCGTACCGAAAAATTATCTGTTAGCCTTGTGGGGCATGGAGAGTAGCTTTGGCTATTATCAGGGCAATTACGATGTGTTATCCACCTTAGCCACTCTTGCTTTTGACGGACGCCGTGAAGCCTTATTCAGCAAAGAATTCATCGCCGCCATGAAAATGCTACAGCGCGATCATATTCAACGCTATAAAATGCTGGGTTCATGGGCAGGCGCCATGGGACAGACCCAATTCATGCCAAGCTCTTACCTCAGCTACGCCGCAGATGGCAACAATGATGGCGAGAAAAATATCTGGACCGATCATTATGATGTTTTCGCCTCCATCGCTAATTATTTACACACCGTCGGCTGGAACGAAAACCTGCCATGGGGTGTAGAAGTTGCACTAACCCAACCGTTAGACATGGCGCTTGCTGGCACAGAGGAAAATAAAAAACGTTCTTTAAGCGACTGGCAAAATATGGGTGTCACCCTAAAATACCAAACTCCACAAACACAACAAAAACTGACCGCACTTTCCGGCGCACAAGACTTATGGCTGGTAAGGCCGGATCGTGAATTAGGGCGTGCATTTTTGGTCTCTAATAATTACAGAACCTTGCTACATTGGAATAAATCCAACTATTTTGCTGTGAGTATTGGAATGTTTGCTGATAGGATTGAGCAAAGAGTCAAATAGGCTTAAACATTTAAAATTAGGTCATTTTATAAAGTTGTGAGATAATTTTTTAAACCTAGAGGGATAATTATGTTGAAAACTATTTTAGTTACAGGCGGTGCAGGTTTTATAGGTTCTGCAGTAGTTCGCTATATTATTGAGAATACGCAAGACAGCGTAGTTAACGTTGATAAATTGACCTATGCAGGAAATTTAGAATCTCTTGAAGCAGTGAAAAATAATCCACGTTATATATTTGAACAAGTGGATATTTGCGATGCAAAAGCACTTGCTCGCATATTTGAACAGCACCAGCCTGATGCAGTAATGCACTTAGCCGCAGAAAGCCACGTTGACCGTTCTATTGATGGACCTGCTACTTTTATTGAAACTAATATCGTGGGTACTTACATTTTATTAGAAGCCGCCCGTGCTTATTGGAGTAGTTTAAACGATGAGAAAAAAGCAGGATTCCGTTTCCATCATATTTCGACCGATGAAGTTTATGGCGATTTAGATGGGACGAACAATCTTTTTACTGAAACCACGCCTTATTCCCCAAGTAGTCCTTATTCTGCATCAAAAGCCTCCAGCGATCATCTTGTTCGTGCGTGGTTGCGTACTTACAGCTTGCCAACGATTGTGACCAACTGCTCAAACAACTATGGGCCGTTTCACTTTCCGGAAAAATTGATTCCATTGATAATTTTAAACGCCTTAGATGGCAAACCGCTTCCTGTGTATGGTAACGGCCAGCAAATTCGTGACTGGCTATTTGTAGAGGATCATGCTCGTGCTTTATACAAAGTTGTGACAGAAGGCAAAATTGGAGAAACCTACAATATCGGTGGTCACAATGAAAAAGCGAACATTGATGTAGTTCGCACCATCTGTGCTTTATTAGAAGAACTGGTTCCAGATAAACCTGCTGGCGTTACCAAATACGAAGATTTAATCACTTACGTTAAAGACCGCCCTGGTCATGATGTGCGTTATGCCATTGATGCAACCAAAATCAGTCGTGAATTAGGCTGGAAACCGCAAGAAACCTTTGAATCAGGCATTCGTAAAACGGTGGAGTGGTATCTAAATAACCGAAAATGGTGGAGCCGTGTGTTAGATGGTTCTTACAATCGTGAGCGTTTAGGCAGTCAATAATTTTACAAACGGTTGGATTTTAGCTCTTTTTCGCAAAAACAACACTAAATATGACTGTACTTTTTGAAGGTCTTTTTATGAAGGGTATTATTCTTGCAGGTGGTTCTGGAACTCGCCTTTATCCTATTACTCGTGGTGTATCAAAGCAGCTTTTACCTGTCTATGACAAACCAATGATTTACTACCCCCTTTCTGTGCTGATGTTAGCGGGGGTCCGTGACATTCTTATTATTACTACGCCAGAAGATAACGAAAGTTTCAAACGTTTGTTAGGTGATGGTTCTGAATTTGGTGTGAATTTACAATATGCTATTCAACCTAGCCCGGATGGCTTAGCACAAGCATTTCTCATTGGGGAAGGGTTTATCAATGGCGATAGCTGTTGTTTAGTATTAGGAGATAACATTTTCTATGGTCAGAATTTTACCCAAATGTTGCAGCAAGCTGTTGCTCGACCTTACGGTGCAACAGTGTTTGGATATTTAGTAAAAGATCCTGGGCGTTTCGGTGTGGTGGAATTTGACGAAAATTTCAAAGCTGTTTCTATTGAAGAAAAACCTGTTCAACCTAAATCTAACTATGCTGTAACAGGTTTATATTTCTACGATAATCGTGTGGTCGATTTCGCGAAACAGGTGAAACCATCTGCGCGCGGTGAGCTTGAAATCACCACATTAAATGAAATGTATCTAAAAGATGGTTCATTAAATGTGCAATTACTCGGTCGTGGTTTTGCGTGGTTAGACACAGGAACGCACGAAAGCCTACACGAAGCGGCATCTTTCGTTCGCACTGTTGAAAGCGTACAAGGTTTGCAAGTTGCATGTTTGGAAGAAATTGCCTGGCGTAATGGTTGGCTAACTTCTGAGCAAGTAGAAACATTAGCGAGACCAATGGTAAAAAATGAATACGGTCAATACTTGCTACGTTTAATCAACGAGGAGAAATAAATGGCAAAATTTCTGATTACAGGCGCAAACGGGCAAGTGGGCTACTGTTTAACCCAACAATTGCAAGGCAAACACGAAATTTTAGCCGTCGATCATGATGAGCTTGATATTACAAACCAAAATGCGGTGAAAAAAACGGT
This sequence comes from Aggregatibacter actinomycetemcomitans, assembly GCF_023518055.1. Classification (NCBI taxonomy): domain Bacteria; kingdom Pseudomonadati; phylum Pseudomonadota; class Gammaproteobacteria; order Pasteurellales; family Pasteurellaceae; genus Aggregatibacter; species Aggregatibacter actinomycetemcomitans. The sequence goes on along the minus strand of NZ_CP085096.1, from coordinate 1,841,966 downwards.
CGAAAATTTTCGTCCTGATGTAGTTATCAACGCCGCAGCACACACTGCGGTAGATCGTGCAGAAACTGAAATTGAGCTTTCCGAGGCCATTAATGTAAAAGGTCCGCAATACTTGGCGGAAACCGCGAAAAGTGTTGGTGCAGCAATTTTACATATTTCAACAGACTATGTTTTTGACGGGCGGCGTGCAGGTAAATACAAAGAAACTGATGCAGTCGATCCGCAAGGTATTTACGGCAAAACCAAACTAGCGGGCGAACAAGCCGTTGTAGAAGCAAACGATAAATTTATCGTATTGCGTACCGCTTGGGTATTCTGCGAGCACGGCAGCAATTTCGTTAAAACAATGCTGCGTTTAGCCAAAACTCGTGACACTTTAGGCGTAGTTGCTGATCAGATCGGCGGACCGACCTATGCAGGAGATATTGCCGCTGCGTTAATTCAAATTGCAGAAAAAATCATTGCAGGCGAATCTGTTGAATATGGTATTTATCACTTTACGGGGGAACCTTATGTCAGCTGGTGTGATTTTGCCAGAGCAATTTTTGATGAAGCTGTTTCGCAAAATATGTTAGAAAAAGCACCGCTTGTCAATGCAATTATCACGGCGGATTATCCAACACCAGCCAAACGCCCTGCGAATTCTTGCTTAGATTTGACCAAAATTCAACAAGCATTCGGTATCCAACCAAGTGATTGGCAAAGAGCTTTGAAAAATATTAAAGCGTATGCGGAGTAAAGATGAAAGTTATTGATACTAAAATTCCCGATGTAAAACTATTAGAACCACAAGTGTTCGGTGATGAACGCGGTTTCTTTATGGAAACTTTCCGTGATGAATGGTTTAGAAAAAATGTAGCAGATCGCATATTTGTACAAGAAAATCATTCAAAATCCATCAAAGGCGTGTTACGCGGTTTACATTATCAAACAGAAAATACACAAGGCAAATTAGTTCGTGTTATTTCTGGTGCGGTATTTGATGTGGCTGTGGATATGCGTGGAAACTCGTTAACTTTTGGGCAATGGGTAGGTGAAATCTTATCTGCCGAGAATAAGCACCAACTATGGGTGCCGGAAGGTTTTGCTCACGGTTTTTATGTGTTGACAGATGAAGCTGAATTTACTTATAAATGTACGGATTACTACAATCCAAAGGCCGAACATTCACTGATTTGGAATGATGAAACGATTGGTATTGAATGGCCGCTTTATGGTGAACCGAGTTTATCGGCTAAGGACTTAGCAGGTAAAGTATTGGCAGAAACGGTAAAATTTTAATTAGTAAATTACTCTTAGCATAGATTAATTAGTATGATTAAATTCTTATTAGATAAAACAAATAATTTTTTTTCCTACAGAGAGCTATTTAAACAACTAATTTATAGAGATATTAAATTAAAATATAGACGTAGCTATCTAGGGTATCTATGGAGCATTTTAAATCCATTAATGGTAATGTTTGTTTTATTAATTGTTTTCTCTAATTTATTTAAATTTGATATTCCGAATTTTTCCTTATATCTTTTATCTGGACAAATACTATTTAACTTTATGGTTGAAGCAACCACACTATCTGTAAGTTCCATAACAGGTAACGGTTCATTGCTAAAAAAGATATATGTACCAAAATATATTTTCACCATATCTAAAGTTGGAAGTTCATTAGTAAATCTAATTTTTTCATTTGGCGCATTGCTAATTGTAATGCTGTTTACTGACGCAAATTTCTCAATAAATATTCTTTTTATACCTTTTATTCTATTGCAAATATTTATTTTTAGTTTAGGATTAGGATTATGGTTAGCCTCTATTTCTGTTTTTTTTAGGGATATTCAGTATCTCTGGGGAGTTTTCTTAACAATGTGGATGTATCTTACGCCTATATTTTATCCTGTTTCAATTATATCAGAGAGCTATCAAGCTATTTATAAAAATCTTAACCCTATGTTTTCATACATAGAACAATTTAGACAAATTGTTTTATTTTCAAAATTTCCAGAAACAAATTTTATTTTATTAGGCATATTTTTTTCTTTGATAACATTGTTTTTAGGTACTTGGTATTTTAACAAGAAACAAGATGAATTTATATTGTACATATAGCTATGAATACAGAAATAATTAACGTTGAAAATGCTACTGTTCGCTTTAATAAAGCAATGGAAAATTATAGCGGCTTAAAAGACTACATTATAAAAATGCTAAAAGGAAAGTTAATGTTCCAAGAATTTTTATCATTAAATGATGTTTCTTTTAAAGTTAAAAAGGGTGAATCTTGGGGGTTGATTGGTACTAATGGCTCAGGAAAATCTACACTACTAAAACTTATCTGTGGAATTCTAAAACCATATAAAGGAAAACTTGAAGTTCATGGAAAGATTTCTCCTCTTATAGAGCTAGGAGCTGGATTTGATGGAGAATTAACGGCAAGAGAAAACATATATTTAAATGGGGCATTGTTAGGATATGATAAATCTTTAATGGATACTCATTTTGAAGAAATAATTGAATTTGCTGAATTAAACGAGTTTATTGATGTTCCTATTAAAAACTTTTCTTCGGGAATGTCTGCTAGATTAGGTTTTTCCATTGCTACAATAGTTAAACCTGAAATCCTTATCATTGACGAGGTGCTAGCTGTTGGTGATGCGGCATTTCAGGAAAAATGTAAAAAGAGAATGACCGAAATGTTAGAAAGTGGGACAACTTTATTATTTGTATCTCACTCTGTCGATCAGGTAAAAGAGCTTTGCCAAAAAGCTATATGGTTAGATAAAGGAAATGTCAAAGCTATTGGTGATGTTGAAGAAATTACAAATTTATACATGGGAAAAAATGCATGAAAGCCTCAATAATCATTCCACTCAAAAATGGTGGAGATATTTTTAAGCAAGTTTTATCTAGTGTTTTATTACAAAAATTAGACGCTCCATTTGAGGTTATTGTAATTGATTCTGGTTCTAAAGATGGTTCTGTTGAATATTTAAATAATATTATAAAAAACCATGATAATGTTAGATTATATCAAATTAAACCTTATGAATTTGGGCATGGAAAAACAAGAAATTATGGAGCAAGCTTATCCAAAGGTGAATTTTTAGTTTTCATCACTCAAGATGCCCTTCCTGCAAATGAATTTTGGCTAGAAGAAATGATTAAACCATTTTCCTTAGACGAAAACATTCAAGGAGTATTTGGTAAGCATCTGCCATATGAAGATTGTGATATATTTGAAAAAAACAATCTCTATACGCATTTTAATAATTTTGGTAAAGGAATTGTAGTTTATAAAATAGAAGATAAAGCACGCTATGACTCAGATGAAGGATATAGACATCTGCTTTGTTTCTATTCTGATAATTCTTCGGCAATGAGAAAATGTATTTGGGACAAGTATCCATATGATGATGTCGATTTTGCTGAAGATCAAATCTGGGCTAAACGAATAATCGAATTAGGATATTTTAAAGCATATAATGAAAATGCCATTGTATTTCACTCACATAATTATTCTTTTAAAGAAATGCTGATGAGATCTTTTGACGATCACAAAGGATTGTATAAGATTTATGGATATAAATCTGTTAAAAATATTTTTTATCTACCTATTTATATCATAAAACATACAATTAATGATATGAGATTTCTAAAAACAAAAAAATTATCTAAGAAAGAAAAATTGTATTGGTCATATTTTTCTCTAATAAAAAATACTGTTAAATATACAGGTGCATATTTTGGACCAAAAGGCACAAATAATAAATTAATTACTAAGTTATTCTCTCGTGAATTAATTCTAAGGAATAAATAATGAATAAAATTAAAAAGACATTTTCAGTCTTAAATGAGCATGGACTTTTTAGAGGTTCTTTAATTATCTTAAGAAAAATATTGAAGAAATCCCCAGATAATATTATTTTAGGTAAAACTGATATTTTAAAATTCTACAATTTTATTAATTATTCAGCAAACCCACCTAAATTAAAACAATCAATTAATATAAGCTCTCCTAAAATAATTTGGTTTATTCCTGATTTTGGGATAGGTTCTGGAGGGCACCTTAATATCTTTAGAATGATTTATAATTTAGAAAAATTAGATATTCATTCAGATATTACTGTATGTGGTTCTAGCCAGTGGGGAACAGAGGAAGTGATCAAAGACATACTATCGAAACATTTTTTTCCTTTGAATTCTAGAATTTTTATTCTAGAAGATGACTCTGATTTTGAACAATTAACAAGCTATGATATTGCTATGGCGACTTCTTGGCAAACAGCATATTATGTAAATAAATTTAATAATTGCTATAAGAAAGCATACTTTGTGCAAGATTACGAACCATATTTTACTGCCTTAGGAAGTGTTTATTCTTTTGCTGAAGAAACATATAAATTTGGATTTTTTGGAATTACCGCTGGAAACTGGTTATCTGAGAAACTTGAAAAAAAGTATTCGATGCCTTGTAAGCCATTTTCTTTTTCTTACGATAGAGAATTATACGGAATACATAAAAGAAATGAGCCGAGTAAAAAACATATTTTCTTCTATGCTAGACCACCGACAGAAAGGAGAGCTTTTGAACTAGGTTTGTTAGTTTTAGATAAGGTAACAAAGAAAAGACCTGATATTAGTATTATTTTTGCAGGATGGGATGTTTCTAGTTATGAAATCCCATTTCATCATTTAAATGCAGGTATTGTGAAACTAGATGAGTTATCTAACTTATACTCTCAATGTGACGCAGCTCTTGTTTTATCTTTTACTAATTTATCTTTACTTCCTCTAGAATTACTAGCGAGTGGTTGCCCTGTCGTGATGAACAAAGGGAATAATAATGATTGGATTGATATAGATAAAAAATTATTTATCTATTCTAATAATATAGATGAACTAGCCAATACATTAATTGATGTTGTAGATAAAAAAATAAATGTAGATTTTGATTATGTAAATCAGTTTTTGTCTAGCACATCTTGGGAAAATGAAGCAAGAAAAGTTAAATCAATTATTCATTCTATTCTAAATGAGGAAACTGATGATAATCGGAAATGGAATGCTTGCTAAAGCATTTGAGAGTTTTCATAAGCGTACTTATAATTATATTATTTTTGCCAGTGGTGTATCTAATTCTAATGAAACGTCTTTTGAAAATTTTAATAGAGAAAAAGAACTTTTATTAGAAGTATTGGAGCAGTATAAAGATAAAACAATTGTTTATTTTAGTAGCTGTAGCATTTATGATTCTAGTTTAACTAATTCATTATACGTTTATCATAAAATGTGTATGGAAAGATTGGTTCGAGAAAATTCTAAAAACTATTTAATTGCTAGGCTTCCTCAGGTTATAGGAAAAACTTATTCTCCTACAATAGTCAATTTTTTATTTAATAAAATAAAGAATAGAGAATGTTTTTCTATTTTTGGTAAAGCACATAGAAATTTTATAGATGTAGATGATGTTGTAAAAGTTACTAATTACCTGCTTAAGGAAGGGCTGTTTATTAATTCTATTGTTAATTTAGCATCTACACATCATACGTCAATGTATGAACTTATTCTTTATCTTGAAAAAATTTCTAACCAAAGAGCTTTTTATAATGTGGAAAATAAAGGAAGTAGATATTTTATAGATGTTTCTATATTACAGGATGTTTATCAAAAATTAGGTATCAAATTTGATAAAGACTATGTTGAAAAGGTAATTAATAAATATTATGCTATTAAATAAATTTTATTCTAAATTATTTATTTTATTTTATTTTATTTTGACTTTTATTATTGGCGTTATTATAACGCCTCCATATCAGTCACCAGATGAGTTTTATCACTTTCAGAGAGGTTATGCTATATCAAATGGCCAAATAATACCCTCATCTACAGAAAAATTAGATAAAGCTATGATGAAGATGTTATCGATATATGAGGGAATCCCTTATCGAAGTGAAAATAAAGTAACTCATTTTTTAGAAAATGAAGCACAAAATGTAGCTTGGGAGAAGGAATATATTCTTGATGAATCTGCAAATACCAATGTCTATTTCCCTTTGATTTATTTACCTCAGGCATTGGGGAGTTTTCTAGGAAGCACATTAGATTTATCACTATATAATATGTACTATCTAGCCAAGATTTTTACTTTATTAGTATCGATAGCTATTTTATATTTTGCTAGTGTTCAATATAGATTAAGTATTCCTGTATTATTAATCCTTTCTTTACCCATGACAATGTTTCAGATGGGGTCAACAAATCCAGATAGTATTATATTTTCTCTGTCAGTGTTTATTGGTTCCTTACTAGCCAGAGGATTAGATTCAAACTATAATTTTACTCATAAGGATTTCTGTAAATTACTATTTTCTATATTTTTATGTGTGACAGTTAAATTTAATATGCTCGTATTGTTACTACTACCATTCTTTATTTCAAAAAGAAGAGAAATTAGACATGGTTCTATGTATTCTATTTTTATAATCATTCTATCAATTTTGTGGATAGTTTTGGCTATGAAATTAACTGAGGCTCAATCTCACTTCAAAGAAGGCGCATTACATAATTTCTCTTATTATATTTTTCATATGGATGACTTATTTGAAATTTTTAAAAATACTTTAAATCTTACTTATTTAAAATCTTTGCTGAGAATGTTTTTAGGCGTTCTTGGATGGGTTGATACGAAATTTACTATAAATGAGTATCTATTTTTCGGTTCTACTTCATTATTGGCTTATATTTTTCTATTCATTCACAACTTGTATAAACTAAAATATGTTATAGTAAGTGTTCTTTTAGTAGGAGTTGTATTTTTATTTACCCATTTTATTCTCTTGATTACTTATAATGAAATTGGCACAACACAAATAGTAGGAGTTCAAGGACGCTATTTTATTCCGATCATGCTTATTATTTTTTCTTCTTTTATTTTAAAAAAATCAGAAAAGACCAGTAATAATAAAACTATTTCTAAATATTTTATAATTGTACCTTTCTTGTTCTTATTTATATCTAGTTTTATTACAATTAACACTCTTGTTTCTAGATACTATATGGGATAGTTATGAAAATCTGGCAGCTAGTTAAATTTTTTTCTGTAGGCGGTATATCAGCTTTAGTTGATATAGGATGCTTATATTTATTTAGTAAGATTTTGCTATGGAATAATGAGTTATCTATTTCATTAGCATTTATATTAGGATTGGTATTTAACTATTTTTCACATACATACTTCACTTTCCAAGAAAAAGCAAATGTTGGAAATCTAGTAAAATATCTTATTCTTTTTTTATTAAATTATATTAATACAATCGTATTAATGTATCTTCTAATAGAGCTTTTACATATTGACATCATTGTAGCAAAAGTAATTACACTTCCAATTATTGCAGTTACTACTTTTGTTATTTCTAAAGTCTGGGTTTATAAATAGGCGTTTAAATGAAAATATTGTTGATAATACCTTGTTATAATGAATCTGAGTCTATAATTTCATTATTAGATGAACTAAAAGATTATCCTGAATATGATTATATTGTTATTAATGACTGTTCTAAGGATAATACATCGAAAATTGTAAGAAATTATGGAGCTAACGTTATTGATCTTCCTATAAATTTAGGTTTATCTGGTGGTGTTCAAACTGGAATGATGTACGCAACTAAAAATGATTATGATATTTGTATACAGATTGATGGTGATGGACAACATATGCCATCAGAAATCTATAAACTAGTTGACAAAATTAAAGATGGTGTTGATATTGCAATTAGTTCAAGATTTTTAGAATCTAAAGATAGCTATTCTCAAACGTTTCTAAGAGCCTTAGGTGCAAAACATATTCAATTTTGCATTAAACTTTTCTCAGGGCTTACTCTTACAGATCCAACTAGCGGAATGAGAGCATTTACTAAAAATGTATTTCAACAGATGGCTTATGCAACTAATGAAAGACCTGAACCAGATACAATGCTATATTTTGCTCGATTGGGTTATAGGATAGAAGAAGTTCAAGTAACAATGAGGGAGCGCTTTGCTGGAGAATCTTATTTAACGCCTATTAAAGCAGCTAAGTATATGATTGAAAATACAGTATCATTTTTGTTTGTCGTATTTAAAACTTTAGGAAAAAGAGGTAAAAAGTAATGACTGCTACTTTACAAGTTTTGCTAGTTATATTTAGTGTTTTATTATTGATTTTAATTATTCGTGATGTCAGCCGCTCAAAAATTATTTTCTCAGATTTTAGTTATTGGCTTCTTTTCTCTATATTTCTAATATTAATTGCTATTTTCCCAAAAATAACAGAATGGCTCGCATTGTTAATGGGTATTAAAACCGTTGCATTCTCAGTTTTTTTAATGGTTGTTACTATGTTGATTATGTTAACATTGAGTTTATCTTTTAGAATATCTATTTTGAATCGCCGTTTTATACAATTAACTCAGAACTTAGCATTGTTAGAAAATGAGAATGCTAGACGATTAGATAAATTAGAAAAAAATTTAAAAATCATTAATGCCTAAATTTAGTTATTCTGTCATCGTATGCACCCTCAACGGTGCATCTTTTATATCTGCACAGTTAAAAAGTATTTTGACTCAATCAATTTTGCCACAAAAAATTATTGTGTCTGATGATGGTTCAACTGATGGCACATTGGATGTTGTTCAACAGACTTTTTTAGAAGCAAATTTTACTGATTATGAAATTGTTCAAGGTCCGAAAAAAGGTGTGATTGCTAATTTTTTATCGGCATTGGCTTATAGTTCAGCAGACTTTACTTTTTTAGCCGATCAAGATGATATTTGGCATCATAAAAAAGCTGTAACATTTTCAAAAATGGCACAAACACAATCGCCTGATGTACCAACACTCACTTTCAGCGATGCACGTTTGATTGATGAATATAATCAAGAAATTACATCGAGTTTTTTTGTTTATCAAGCTTTAACAGCAGATTGTTTGGTAGATGACTCTATTTTGTATAAAAATTGTGTGCAAGGCGCAGCTTGTATGATTAATCGTGCATTGCGAAACTTAGCATTGGATTCCTTACCTTATATTAATTTATCTGAACTTTATATGCACGATTGGTGGCTGGCGTTGTTGGCACGTTATTACGGCAACACGCAATTTATTGATTTACCTTTGTTAGATTATCGTCAACATAGCCGCAATCAAGTAGGCGTGTTTAATTATAAATGGCGTTTATTTCGTTTCCATGCTTATTGGAAAAACTTTCAGCAAGCTATTCGGCAAGTAAAAATGTTTGAACAATTTGTCAAACAATATGGAAAGCCACATAACTTGCTAATTCGTTCAAAACGACAATACCTTTCAGTGCCAAAATTAAAGCGAGTTTTATTATTGCTATTCGCAAAATAAGGAAGAAAAATGACCGCTCTTTCATTTGTGTTGTGTGTGCCTACCTACAACGCAGACCAGCAATGGCAAGATTGGATTGCAACCTATCAGCAACAAACCAGAAAAGCCGATGAGGTGATTGTGGTAGATTCTTCTTCCTCCGACCAAACGGTAAAATGGGCGGAGGAGGCGGGTTTTTCTGTACATAGTATTTCGCAAATGGAATTTAATCATGGTGGCACGCGCAATCAAGCTGTTAAATTTGCTAAAAGTTTTGCAGATATTGTTGTGTTTATGACACAAGATGCGATTTTAGCTTCGCCTGATTCATTGGCAAATTTATTAGCGCCTTTTGCGGATCCTGAGGTAACGACGGTGTATGGTAAACAGTTGCCACACGCTAATTCCACGCCTGTTGCCGCTCACGCACGCTATTTTAATTACCCGGCGCAATCGAAATTAAAATCAAAAGCAGATATTCCCTCTTTAGGCATTAAAACGGCTTTTATGTCGAACTCTTTTGCGGCGTATCGTCGCTCGGTGTTTGAAGAACTTGGGGGCTTTCCTGATAATACAATTTTAGCGGAAGATATGTACTTAACCGCCAAAATGGTGTTAGCAGGCTATAAAGTTGCCTATTGTGCGGAAGCAACGGTATTTCATAGCCACAACTATACCTTAAGCCAGGAATTACAACGCTATTTTGACACAGGCGTGTTTCAGCAAGAACAAGGGTGGATTCAGCAAACCTTTGGAAAAATGGCTTCAGAAGGAAAGAAGTTTGTGCTTTCTGAACTCAAATTTCTTGTAAAAAATGCACCGCACTTGTTACCCAAAGCCTTGCTATCAACCTTTGCCAAATGGATTGGCTTTCAACTGGGGTATCATTATCAAAAATTGCCTTATGCGTGGTGTAAGGCATTAAGTATGCACAAAGGATATTGGAAAGATGAGAAAAACAGAAGGCTCCGCGCCCCTCATCAATAAGATCAGTTTGATTTTCACCGATATGATTTCGTATGTTTTTGCGATTGCGGTGGGCTACTGGCTTTCACCTTTAGATGATTTTTCTCGCGATATTTTGGAACTGAAAGGTTCTATCTATCGGGCGGGTTCCTTTTTCTTGGCGATGTTAGCAAGCATTGGGATTTTGTGGGTATTTTATCGTCATTACACTTACCGTAAGCCATTTTGGGACGAATTGAAAGACACCTATTTTTCACTCTTTGTGATTGCCTTTGTTAATTTGGCGCTATTGGTGTTTGCCAAAGTACCCGATCCTATGGAAACGTGGATTTATGTCTATGGCGTGCTTTTTCTCTGTTTTCCTCTTTTTCGGATCATTTGCAAAAAAGTCCTCAAATTTAACTGTTTGTGGGATATGCCAAGCGTGATCATCGGCACGGGGCGCAATGCTTTTCGTGCATACAAGGCGATTCAAGCTGAGTCTAACCTTGGTTATAAAGTGCAAACCTTTGTTTCTCAACAAGAAAGTTGTGTGCTGGCAAAACACCTAGATTTTATATCTGAGCAGGAATTTTTAAAACATTTGCACCGTTATGAAAAAGTATTTATTGCCTTAGAACACGATCAGGCAGATTTATTGGCATATTGGGTGAAAAAACTCTCGGCGCTGAATTTTCGCAATGTATCTATTATTCCGTCGTTGCAAGGCATCCCACTTTATGGGGCGGAAATTTCGCATTTCTTTAGCTCTGAAACCATTGTGCTGCGGATCCCCAATAAGCTCGCTAAGCGCTCAACCCGTTTGATGAAACGTACTTTTGATATTGTGGTTTCCAGCCTATTGTTGATTCTGCTTGCCCCGCTTTTCTTGGTGCTATTTTTGATGATTCGTAAAGATGGTGGAAAAGCAGTGTATAGCCAAGTTCGTGTCGGGCGAAATCGTAAAGTCTTCAAATGCTATAAACTCCGTACGATGGTGGTTAATTCTCAACAAGTGCTGCGTGAATTATTGGCGAAAGATGAGGAAGCCCGCGAGCAGTGGAATAAAGAGTTTAAACTCAAGAATGACCCTAGAATCACGCCAATCGGCAAAATTTTGCGTAAAACCAGCCTTGATGAGCTGCCGCAGTTATGGAACGTCTTTAAAGGTGAAATGAGCCTTGTTGGCCCTCGCCCTGTAACGAGGCAAGAGTTGAAATACTATGGCGATGACTTAATTTACTACGAAATGGTTCGCCCTGGGCTTTCAGGCTTATGGCAAGTGAGCGGGCGTAATGACATTGGCTACGCCACCCGCGTATATTTAGATGCATGGTATGTGAAAAACTGGTCGTTGTGGAATGATATTGTGATCTTGGCAAAAACCGTCAACATTGTGTTGAGAAGAAAAGGGGCATATTAGCCCAAGCAGCTGATTGATTTTCTCTGATAAAATGCAAAACATACTAAGCTCAAACTTAGTGCGTTTTTTTATTTACTCACTGCTACATTCTTAAAGGCGAGTATTTTTCTCACTTTGATATGTTGACGATGTAGCTCATTGGTTCCGTATTTTTCAAGCGTTGCAACCAAACTATAACAGAAGAATGGGCATCGTGTTGTGTGACTTCACGAATGCCTCAATGCTCTTCTAAAATAAGTTTGATGATGTGATGTTTGAATTTGATTGAATAATGTTTACCCATAAAAAGCTGCACCTTAACTGGTTAGGTGTGGTATCCAATTTTTGGGTGGCAGATCATCAATGTCGGTATGTTAAAAATTGGTCTTTGTGGAATGATTTTGCCATTTTATGCTGAACCTTAAAAACTGTATTAGTTCGAAATGGGACTTATTAAAAGCTTGTTCATTGGATAAGCGTATCAAAAAAGCAGAATAAACTTCTGTTTTTTTGTTTGTTGCAAGTATAATGTTGCCCCAACACAAAGCAAAGGAACAAAACATGAAAATCATGTCGTTTAACATAAACGGATTAAGAGCCAGACCACATCAATTAGAAGAAATTATTAATAAATATCAACCGGATGTGCTGGGATTACAGGAAATCAAAGTGTCGGATGAGGTCTTTCCGTATGATTTGGTGGATCATCTTGGCTACCACGTCAATCATTTCGGGCAAAAGGGGCATTACGGCGTTGCGTTATTGAGTAAGCAGGTGCCATTGTCGGTGAGAAAAGGGTTTCCGACAGATGATGAGGAAGCGCAAAAGCGGATCATCATGATTGATTTAGAGACGAAATTCGGTCAACTGACTGTTATTAATGGCTATTTCCCGCAGGGGGAAAGCCGTGAACACCCGACTAAATTCCCGGCGAAACAAAAATTTTATGCAGATTTACAGCGTTATTTGGAGCAAGATCATAACGCGCAAAACCCGGTCATTATCATGGGCGATATGAATATCAGTCCTTCCGATTTAGACATTGGTATCGGCGAGGAAAATCGTAAACGTTGGTTGCGGACCGGCAAATGCTCTTTCCTGCCGGAAGAACGCGAATGGTATCAGCGTTTATATGCGTACGGCTTGGAAGATACCTTCCGCCACATGAATCCGACGGTTAATGATAAATTCTCCTGGTTTGATTATCGTTCCAAAGGGTTTGATGATAATCGCGGTTTGCGTATTGACCACATTTTGGCAAATAAAGCCTTGGTGGCACATTGTGTGGATACCGGTATTGCCTTGGATATTCGCGCCATGAATAAGCCTTCTGATCACGCACCGATTTGGGCGGAGTTTAAATAATGCCGTTGAAAAATCCCGAACAGAATTGGCAAAATTACCGCACATTAATTAACGGTAAAATCGCCAGTTGCACGGTTAATTTGGATATTTTTGAGGCATTTTCTCCACAAAAATACAATAAAGTCGTGCAGGTTTCTCTACCTTATGAGCCTGATGAAAATGCTATGCCGACCTTGGATGAACATCATCGTGTTATCACGGAATTGTTCAAAATTCTGATTCAGGTTTCGGCACTATCCGATGTGCTTTATGCCGGGCATATCATTGGTGACGGGCATTTGCAGTTGCATTTTTATTGCGATAAACCGACCGCACTTTTTGATGTGCTTGACCAATTCAAGGAACATATTGATCATACGGGCGTGCAGGATGATCCGAATTGGGACACTTATTTTGACTTTTTGCTGCCGTCGCCATTGGAAATGAAGCTTAACGTTACGGAAGAAATTCTCGATATGTTATTGCAAAACGGCAGAAATTTGGCGGATAACTATCTCATCGAACATACCTTTCAATTTGCCGATGAACAGCTGATGTATCAATTCATGGAAGAAACCAATCTCAGTGACATTTATTTCAACACCATGAGTTACAGCAATGCACCTATTATCTTTTCTGCTTCTGACGAGGAAGACAAAGAAAGTTTTTATATCGTTAAAATTGAACAGGAAATGTCTTTGGATACGGATGAAATTTTTGCTTATGTTGAACAGTTTGAGCGTTTGGCGGAAAAATTTTCCGGTGAATATGTGGGCTGGGAGAGTGACACGATTAATCAGGTGAAAGCGAATTAATCCTTTTATAACAATAAGTAATCTATGCAATTTCTCATTACCGGCGGTGCCGGTTTTATCGGTTCGGCCTTGATTCGGTGGCTGATTCAACATACTGAGCACGACATCATTAATGTTGACAAGCTTACCTACGCCGGTAATTTATGTGCTTTGTACAGCGTAGAAACCCATCCGCGTTATCATTTTGAACAGACGGATATTTGCGATGGACAAATGATGGCGCATATATTGTCGCAATATCGTCCTGATGCCGTCATCCATTTGGCAGCCGAAAGCCATGTGGATCGGTCGATTGACGCACCTGCCGCGTTTATGCAAACCAATATTATCGGCACTTACACTTTGTTGGAAGCTGCCCGTAATTATTACGAGAAATTGACTGCCGAAAAAAAGCGGAATTTCGTTTTTTACATATTTCTACCGATGAAGTGTATGGCGATGTGGCGGAAAATCACGCCTTATCCAAGGAAGATGCTGCGTATGCGCCAAGTAGTCCGTATTCCGCTTCAAAAGCCTCTGCCGATCATTTGGCTCACGCTTGGCACCGCACTTATGGCTTGCCGATAATAATCACTAATTGCGCCAATAATTACGGCCCTTATCAATATCCTGAAAAGCTGATTCCGTTTATGATCTCCAATGCATTGAATGGCAACGGGCAGCAGATTCGTGATTTGCTTTATGTGGAAGACCATGTTCGCGCCTTGTATTTGGTGCTTATGAAAGGCAATGTAGGCGAAAGCTACAATATCAGCAGCCATTGCGAAAAAACAAATTTGGCTGTGATTTGTGCCATTTGTGAGCTCTTGGAAGAATTGGCGCCCAATAAACCGATGGGCGTAAAATATTATGCTGATTTAATTGTTCATGTCACCGATCGTCCCGGCCACGATCGCCGCTACGCCCTTGATGCCACAAAAATTCAACAAGAATTAAGCTGGCAGCCACAAGAAAATTTCTTCTCCGGAATACGAAAAACCGTGCAATGGTACATAGATAACCGGAATTGCTCAGATAAAGTGCGGTCGTAAAAACGTGTTCTGAAATTAACAAACTAATAACAAAGTGATTTCCCTTATTTTCAGTACTATTTTTGTTCAAACCAACGTCTAAAAAACGTTGGTTTTTTTCACCGCACTTTTTGAGCGGAGCATTAGTTTTTATTCACAAAGTACGCCCAAAAAACAGCTGTTTATTCAGGTTGTTTCGGTATGCTTTCCATGTTGATTACTTGAACGTGACATAAGGAATTAGGATCGATTTTGTATAGATAAAAGTTACCATTAGTCGCGTGAATGCTTTTAGCTAAAATAAAGGTATCGCTATATTTTGCTAAAACGTAATAGGCTCTACCTTCAATTTCCAAGGAATCAAACACTGTTTTGAAGTGGGGGCGGCTGTAGCCGACAATGAAGGCACAGATTACAAAATAGCAATAAGTGGACAACATCACATAGCTTTTATTTCGATACAGAAACGTAATTGTGGTATTGAGCGAGATTGTGTTTATGTGTTTCCGAATGTAATGCTTAAACAGCAGGGTAACAATAAACGTTATGATGATGTAAGTGAGTATAAAAAGATAACTTATTTTCCCAACAGTCAAAATGTAACCAATAACGCCGGGGATAAGGAAAACGGTACATAAAATATAGGTTCTTAGCAGACTAAGGCAAGCATCTGTCATGTAAGGCTGGGTTTTCTTCAGTCCGAATAAACCGATTAAATAGGTGCTGAGAAGAATAATGCTAACCCAGATCACATAGCCGAAACTACGAGCTACATTGCCCGTGCCTACATCTACATACCACCATGGAAAGCCGTAAAAATAAGATTGTCCCCAACCATAGGCATAAGCAGTGGACCAGCCTAAAACAACTAAAAATGCCATAGAAATGGAAGATGAAATAAGTTTACTTAAGGTTTTAAACATAAATATCTTAATTTGTATCTATTGTTGTTAAAATCAAATGAGAAGCATTTTATTTAAAATTCGCTTAAATTCAAGTTTAAAAAGAACTGTTTGTGTAAAAATTACCCTATTGTTAGTGTGGATTTGTTAAGATGAATAGTATAAGTAAAATAAACTTACTATCGTGCCGGCCGGCTGAAAGAGGTTGTATAGCAGTGTAAAATGAAGTCAGAAAGCACAGCCCTTGTTCTGGTTTCGGTACTGTGCCTAAAAGCCTATAAGTGCGGTGAATTTTTGTGTTATTTTTTCGGCACTTCTTCCTGACAATACGGGCATTCCATTAAATGCTGTTCGCCGTTATGCACGATAAAATGCCCCATTTTTTTTGCTTTGGTGTCCAAATAGGCGGTGTTATAGCGATTCTCACCCACATTTAACGGCACCCGCGCAACTACGTTGATTCCTGCCTGTTTCATAGTTTCGATTTTGTCCGGATTATTGGTGAGCAGACGAATTTGTTTTACGCCCAATAAATCAAAAATATCCGCACATACGCCAAAATTGCGTTCATCGGCGGCAAAGCCTAAAGCCAGGTTGGCTTCAATGGTGTCCATGCCCTGATCTTGTAGGGAATACGCGCGGATTTTGTTAATTAAGCCGATGCCTCTGCCTTCTTCGCGGTGGTAAATTAATACGCCGCGCCCTTCCTGTTGAATTTGACGTAACGCCGCCGCCAGTTGGAAACCGCAGTCGCATTTTAGGCTGTGTAATGCGTCGCCGGTTAAGCATTCGGAATGAATACGCGCTAATACCGGTTCGTCCGAATTGCGGATGTCGCCTAAAACCAACGCAACGTGTTCTTTTTTGGTGTCGGGAAATTCAAAGCCCACGATTTTAAACAGACCGAATTCTGTCGGTAAATTCGCTTGGGCAACTAATTCAATTTTTGTCATAACTTGTCCTTAATTAGTCCTTATTCTTTTTCTCTCGTCGAATTCTGATGATAAAATGGCAGTCCGATTCTTATTTATGGTTATGAATATGTTAAAAAGATTGTCATTATATACGCTATTGCTTTGTCTTGTCCCTGTTTTTGTCTGGTTGTCTGCATGGCAGTGGAGCGGAAATCTGGTTTTTGAGGATTACGAACATCCTTTATATTGGCTAACGGAAACCGGCAGTGTGCCTTATGCCATTATCACTTGCGGCGTTTTTGCGCTGCTCTTTTTACCATTATTTTCTAATCGTAAACAATGGATTTTAGCTGTTGCTGTAATGGCTTTTTCGATGGTGGTGACACAGGGATTAAAATCCGGTTTAAAAAATGTATTTGCCGAACCGCGCCCTTTCGTTACTTACATCGCCGAACAAACCGGCACAGGCACCGACGCTTTTTATGCGCAAGATCGTAAAGCGCGGGCGCAAATCGTTGACCGATTCTATCAAACCCAGTCTTCGGTGCCTGAATGGATTAAAGGACATTATGCCGATGAAGTGGGCTATTCTTTTCCTTCCGGACACACCATTTTCGCCGCCAGCTGGCTGATGTTAACCGTGGGCTTTGTGCAATTACTCGGCAACAGAAAAGGGAACGCGAAATTATTACTTGGCTTTATGAGCATTTGGGCGCTATTGATGTTGGTCAGTCGCCTGCGTTTCGGTATGCATTATCCGATAGATTTATTGATTTCCGTTTTAATGGCGTGGCTGGTGCATTGGGTGATGTTCGCATTTTTAGCCAAAAAGCGGTATTTCCAAAAAGCGGAATAAGTTTGCCAAAAGTGCGGTCGTTTTTTTAGGTATTTTAACAGGAGAAACAGATGTTATACGGATTGGATATTGGCGGAACCAAAATTGAGTTGGCGGTGTTTAACTCGCAGTTGGAGAAGCAATATCGCGAACGGGTGGAAACGCCGAAAACCAGCTATGAAGATTGGCTGAATACTATTGCCGATTTGGTGAAAAAAGCCGACGAAAAATTCGGCGGTAAAGGTTCCGTCGGCTTAGGCATTCCGGGCTTTGTGAATCAAACCACCGGCATTGCGGAAATCACTAATATCCGCGTGGCGGATAACAAACCCATTTTGTGCGACTTATCCGCTATTTTAGAACGCGAAGTACGCGCCGAAAACGATGCTAACTGCTTTGCCTTGTCGGAAGCCTGGGATGCGGAAAACGCCGAATATCCTTCCGTATTAGGTCTAATTTTAGGCACCGGATTTGGCGGCGGTTTTGTGTTAAACGGCAAGATTCATTCCGGGCAAACCGGCATGGCGGGCGAATTAGGGCATTTGCAATTGAACTACCATGCGTTGAAATTACTCGGCTGGGACAAGGCACCGATTTACGACTGCGGTTGCGGCAATAAAGCCTGTTTGGACACCTATTTATCCGGTCGCGGTTTTGAAATGTTATACCGCGATTTAAAAGGCGAATCCTTATCGGCCAAAGAAATTATTCAACGTTTCTACGCCAGCGATAAAAGTGCGGTGGATTTTGTCGGCGTTTTTGTGGAGCTTGCCGCGATTTCCATCGGCAATATCATTACCGCCTTTGACCCGCATTTGATCGTACTCGGCGGCGGATTGTCCAATTTCGATTATTTATACGGCGCCTTACCGAAAGCTTTACCGCCGCATTTAATGCGCAGCGCCAAAGTGCCGGTGATTAAAAAAGCCAAATATGGCGACTCCGGCGGCGTGCGTGGCGCCGCGGCGTTGTTTTTATCCCGTTAATGTTTAACGCAATAAAAAAGGCTGAATCCTTGTTCAGCCTTTATTTTTGCCTGAAATTATGGTTTTAGCAAATTATCAAAGGTGTCCACTTCCAATCTGCCTTGTTCTACCCGAATGCCTTTAGCGGCTTGTTTAATCATCATATCCCGTGGATTTTTTTCGTCTAGGGTATAAACCGGCGTGTTGCTCAGATAGGTGGCGATATTGTTGGTGAGTAACGGCACCAGACTTTGAATTTGCCCCATGTATTGTTCAGGCGAGCCGGACCAGCGTAGTACGCGAATATCCTTCAAATAAATCGCACCTTTTGGCGCATCATAATAAGGCACAGTGTCGAAGGTGAGATTCAATTTGGCGGAAAACTGATCGGTAGGCAGTTTGAATAAGCCGTCGATAATGCCGCTCAATTCCAAGCGTTTTCCCGCGGATTGTCCGATTCTGGCACTGAAATCGTGCAGACTGTAATCCACGCTGGCAAGACCGGGGATGCCATAATTATTTTTATAATTATTGTGCCGAGCCAGCAATTGGTTGATTTCATTTTCGCCGATGGCAAGGGCAAATACGGATGTTGATAATGTTGAGGTCAGCAAAAGTGCACAAAGTAATGTCACAAATTTTGGTTTTAACCAAGCAAACATAGGTATTCTCCTAATCGTAAGGTTTAAAAAAAATAAAAAAACGGTTAAACTAGACCGCACTTTTATCAATTCAAGGAGCTTATTTTCATGCAGAAATATATCACCAGGGTGGTCTTATGCTCATCAATTTTACTGTTATCGGCGTGTGGTTCGTTATCTGAAATGAAAACCGCCGGTACGTCGGGTTCCGTCACTGAGGTGATGCAGGCAAATGCCGATGTGAAAGCGTTACTGCAAAAAGCGGAAACCTTGCCGACATTTGAATATGTCGACAACAATACGCAATATACAGCTTACTTAAATGGACAACCGGAATTGATTAAAGTTAGCAACGGTAGTGACAATAAATTATTTTTCTATAAAGGCGGGAAAGTTTCCGTCGTGCAGGAAAATGGCAAAGTTCACAACATTGACGCGGCAAACCAAGCACAAAAAGCCTTAGTCGCCGAAGCCATGAAACTGTACAAAATGTTGGGTTCAAACAATGCGGATAAAGGCGTGGTTAACGTGAAAACCGGTAACGATGCTAAATTAAATTACCTTTGTATTGCAAAAATTCAACAGGTGGCACAAACTTCACGCGTATTTCGTAGTTCTGCTAACCACGCTAACAGCAATTCCCGCTTAACTGCTGATGTGCGTTTAAACGGTAATCGGTTCCATAAAATGGATTGCCGGTTGGCCGGCAACCGGGTTGCAAAATTAAGTTTAATTAAGAAATAACCGGCAGGATTGCACAAAAAGTGCGGTTAATTTTGACCGCACTTTTCTTTTATAGGGATTCTATTATGTCAGACTCAGTGACGTTTTCTTTTGCGCAATATGTTCAGCGGCTCTTAGCAGAACATAAAGGGGAGCGGGTCTATTATTTTACCTACGGGAACAAAAATTATTGGCTGAAACAACCGGAACAATTGAAAGGCGTGTGGCATTTGCTAAAACCGCATCCGCAGCAGGCATTTCAAAACGAGCTCCGGAGTTTGCAGTATCTTGCACAACGAAAAGCACCGGTGCCGAAATTAGTCGCTTTCGGTAAAGATTATCTGGTGCTGGAAGATGGTGGCAAAAGCGTAGCAAATTGGGTTGACGATAATATCCCAACGCAAACCAAACAACAGATTCTGCTGGATTGTGCTAAAGCCTTGGCGCAGTTACATCAACAGGGATTGGTGCATGGGCGCCCGGCGATTCGGGATATTTTATGGCATGACGGCAGGGTGTTATTTATTGACTTTGAAGTGGACGCAACAAAACGGAACTTACCTCGTCAGAAAGTGCGTGATTTGATTTTGTTTATTTATAATTTATGTCGTGAGGAAAATATTTCCGATGAAACTGTCCGCACGGTTATGCGCGGTTATGAACAGGATTGTGAACCTCAAGAGTGGCAGGATATGATGTCTTCCGTATGCCATTATCGTTTTTTGTATTATTTATTATTGCCGTTTAAATATATTGCTAAAAAAGATTTAATCGGGGTGTATCGTTTATTTAGAAATGTGGAAAAAGTGAAAAGAGGCGAAGTATGAAAAAAATTATCCTGGCAGTATTTATTCTATTTAGCCTGGCAGCGTGTTCCGTAGGTGTCGGTGCAAGTGGCGGTTCCAATGGCGTTGGTGTAGGGTTCGGTGTTGGCACCGGTGTACGTTTATAAAAAAATGCCTGATAAATTTCATTATCAGGCATTTTTTCAATCTTAATATAAGGCGTTAACCCGCTGCATAAATCCGGTTTAATTCATGCTGTGTGAGTTGCATCGGAAAGTGCGGTAATTTTTTTCCTCGTTTTTATTGTTCTTCCTTTTATTGTTCTTCCTTTTATTGTTCTTCCGGAAGATAACGAATCAGCCCTTCCTGCTGCGTGGTGGCAATTAGTCTGCTGTCAGCGGAGAAGAACTGACCGCGCGCCAAACCACGGGCGGCGTAGGCGTTGTTGCTTTCAATGGCGTATAGCAGCCAGTCGTTCATATCGAAAGGACGATGGAACCAAATTGAATGGTCGATGGTGGCGACTTTCATGCCTTTTTGTAAAAAGCCTTTTTCGTGCGGATGAAGTGCAGTCAAAATGCAGTGAAAATCCGAAAAATAGGCGAGCAGGTATTGTTGAATGCGATAATCCGTCGGCGCTTTTCCGTTGGTACGCACCCAAGAAAATTGCTGTGGCGGCAGTTTGCGCCCGTGGAACGGGTTATTCAGGTATTTGGTGCGAATATCAAAGGGGCGTTCCGCCGTAAATTTATCGCGCACCGCTTCCGGAATCATTTGCGCCATTTGCTGGATCACCGAGCTTTCCGACATGAGTGCATCGGGGGCCTCCACTTTTGGCATCTCACTTTGATGCTCAAAGCCTTGCTCCAAGGTTTGGAAAGAGGCGGTGATGTGGTAAATCGGTGATTTGTGCTGAATGGCTTTGACGCGCATAGCGGTGAAATTTCTGCCTTCGCGTAGAATTTCCACATCATAAATGATCGGATATTGGCTGTCGCCCGGGGCTAAAAAATACGCATGGCAAGAATGTAAAAAGCGATCTGTCGGCGCCACCTGAATGGCGGCAGAAAGGGCTTGCGCCACGACTTGTCCGCCGAAAACCTGACGGAAGCCTAAATCCTGACTTTCGCCGCGAAAGAGTAAATCGTCGATTTTTTCCAGTTTTAACAGGTCGATAAGTTGATGAAGTGCGGTCATTATTTTCCTCGTTTGTTTAAAGTTCGGGCACTTTCCCTTTCATACGGAGATAACATTTGCAATTCGGCGGGGCTTATTGCATAATGCAAACCCTTAATCGCCAGTGTGAAATGAAATCTTGCGGTTAATTCAATGGAAACCTTTTCGGTCCCTCGCAATGAAGTCTGGTTTACCAGGTCAGGTTCGGAAGAAAGCAGCCAGAGTCAGAATTTTCGTGTGCCGAGATCAAGCCGGGAAGGTTTCCACCTTTCCAGCCTTCCCAATTAAATGCGTTGTGTCAATTGCTTGAAAAAGCCATTTTCTTTACTGATTAAATCCAGATAAGCACCTTGTTCAATTAATTGATTGTTATCAATCATGACCAACTGATCAAATTGTTCAATAGCGGTTAAGCGGTGCGTCACCATAATTAATGTTTTTCCACGGCTGTGTGCCAAAATTGCCCGCAGAATGTGGCGTTCCGTTTCACGATCCAAACCTTCCGTTGGCTCATCTAACAGTAAAATCGGTGCGTCATTTAATAGCACCCGAGCCAAGCCCAAACGGCGTTGTTCACCGCCGGATAACGGACGACCGCCGTCACCGAACCATAAATCCAAGCCTTGTTCCTGATTCACGAGTTTTTCCAAGCCCACTTGTTGTAGCACGGCAAGCATTTTTTCATCGCTCAACGGAGCATGATTGGCAAGTTGCAGGTTATTGCGCAATGTGTCGCTGAACACGTGCACCCGTTGGGTCAAGAAGCAAAATTGTTGGCGCAGGGCAGTTTCGCTATACGTTTGAATCGGTTTGCCTGCCAGCAGAATTTCACCTTGGTTGGCATCATAGTTACGAACTAATAATTGCAACAACGTGGATTTTCCGCTACCGGTTTTGCCTAAAATGGCAACTTTTTCGCCGGCTTGAATGTTGAGGGTTAAATCCACCAGCGCCGGATTAGTGCGTTGCGGGTAAGTAAAATGCAGATTTGTCATTTGCAATAACGGCTGTTGTTCATCGGGTTCCACTTCTTGCGTACCGGAAAAATCCAATAACGGCTGTTGTTCAATAATGTCCGTTACCCGCTCGGCAGAGGTAACCACTTGCCCGATGTGTAAAAATGCTGCGCCGATAGGCATCAGGATTTCAAACGAGGCAAGGGCGGCAAAGGCAAATAAGCCGATAAACGCCATGCGGTATTCATCGTTGCCTAAATCCGCTTGGGCGGCAAACCACAAGGTGACACATAACAGCAAACCGTTGGCGAACAATAAAAGTGCGGTGGAAAATCCCGATAAATTGGCTTCCCGTTGTTGGTAAGCCTGCCATTGTTGTTCCGTTTGGTTCAGTTTTTCTTTGACCTTGTCCTCGCCGTTAAACAGCAATAATTCCGCTTGCGCCTGAATAAATTCGATAAATTGCGTGCGGTAAAGGGCGCGGGATTGGGTAAGTTTGGCGCCGAATTTGTTACCCAAATGGTAAAAAATCGTCGGGATAACCAGCAAGAGCGCCAGTAATGTGAAACCGATAAACAGCGCGAGCGGGGCATTAATAAAACTCAAGCCAAAGGTAATGAACGCAATCACCACTATGGCGCTGATAAAGGGCGCAATGAGGCGAAGATATAGGCTGTCGAGGGTGTCCACATCGGCAACCAAGCGGTTTAATAAATCGCTGTTACGATAACGGTTGAGCAGCGCAGGGCTTAACGGAATGATTTTGTCAAACACCTGCACACGCAGTTTTGCCAATACGCGGAAGGTGGCGTCATGGGTGACCACTTTTTCAAGGTAGCGCGCCACGGTACGCCCGATTGCCAAACCGCGTACGCTGGCGGATGGGTAGAAAAAGTTAAATAGCGAGCCGAAACCGGCGATGGCGGTGGCGGCAAGAAACCAGCCGGAAAGGGTGAGCAACCCGATACTGGACGCCAGCCCTAAAATCATCAGCAAGCCGCCTAAAATTAACGGCAGTTTGGCGAATTTAAATAAACGAAGAAAAGGCAATAATGCGCGCATTAGTGAATATCCTGTTGTCGTTGTGCCAATAATTCGGCGAAGAAACCTTGGTGTTGTAGTTGGTCAAAATGCCCTTGTTGAATAATTTGCCCATGGCGCATGACCAAAATATTTTCGCATTGTTTCAGATCTTCAATACGGTGAGTGATCATTACCGTGGTTTGCTGTTGACTAATTTGTTGCAATGCCTGCAACACCTGATTTTCCGATTGGGCATCCAGGCTGGCGGTAGGTTCGTCCAACAACAGCAAATCACCTTTGTGCAGCAGTGCACGTGCCACTGCCAAACGTTGCGCCTGCCCCACGGAAACACCGATGCCGCCTTCTTTAATTTCTGCTTCCAGACCAAGCCGATCGGTAAACTCTTTTGCTTGTGCCAAGCGCAAGGCATGATCAATTTCCTGTTCGTCGGCTTGAATATCACCCAGCAATAAATTTTCTTTAATGGTGCCTTGTAGCAGCAGCGGGTTTTGCCCTACCCAGGCAATATGTTTACGCCATTGCATTAAATCCAAATCGCGCAATTCTTGTCCGTTAATTTTCAGGCTGCCTTGATACGGCAGAAAACCTAACATGGCGTTGATGAGCGAAGTTTTGCCGGCACCGCTTTGCCCGACGATGGCAATATGGCTGTGTGGTGGAATAGAAAAATTCAGGACTTCCGTCAGCGGTTTACCTTGCGGCGATAAGACCACCAGATTTTCACCTGAAATTTCTACCGCACTTTTTCCTTCAAATGCCGCTTTTTTATCGCCTTGGGCAGTTAAATAATCGGCTTCCAGAAAATCCACAATGGCATCTGCCGCCCCGATACCTGCGGCGCGGTCGTGATAATAGGTGCCGAGATCGCGTAATGGTTGATAAAATTCCGGTGCGAGAATCAAGCAGAAGAAACCGATAAACAGGGTGATTGGCGTGCCGTAAGTACCGAATTCGATTTGCCCTAAATAACTAAAACCGAAATATACCGCCATTAATGCTATAGAGATGGAGGTGAAAAATTCCAGCACGGCAGAGGAGAGGAACGCCATTTTCAGCACGTCCATAGTAGTTTCACGGAAGTCTTCCGTGCTTTCTTCAATGTAGCGGGTTTGTTCCAAAGTGCGGTCAAATAAACGTAAGGTTTCCAAGCCACGCAACCGATCTAAAAATTGCCCGCTTAAACGGGCGAGGGTGTCCATGTTCTTTTGGCTGCTGTCTGCTGCTGCTTTGCCCACTAAAATCATGAAAATCGGGATCAGCGGTGCGGTGCCTATTAAAATCAAACCTGCCGCCCAATTCAGTGGGAAAACCGCAATTAGAATAATGATCGGTACAATGGCGGAAAGCGCTTGTTGCGGCAAATAACGGGCGTAGAAATTGTGCAGGTTTTCTACCTGTTCCAACATGATCGTCGCCCAGCTACCCGCCGGTTTGTTGTTAATGGTGGCAGGACCGACCTGATGAATTTTATCCAGAATTTGCCGGCGAATACTATTTCGTAATAATTGACCGCACTTAAAGCCGATTTTTTCCCGTAACCATAAAATCAGAGCGCGCAATGCAAATCCCACAATCAAGCCGATAAAATAAGGTATAAGACCACTAATTGCTTTATTAACAATAATGATTTTATACAGCAATGACGCCAGTAAATAGGTTTGCGCCACGAGAATGACGGAGGAAAGGGAAGCAAGGAGGATGTTAAGGTTTAAATATTCTTTAATTGGCTTTTGCTGCGTGCGTAACCATTGTTGCAAATACTTTTGACGGGATTTGTCCATAAGTTGCGGTTTTTTACAAAAGATAGAAAAAACATAAGGCGGGCTTTAAAGCCCACCGTGTTGTAACATCATGATTTTATTGACGGAACACAACGCCCGTTTGATTTATTTTTGCGCGTCTAAATAACGCTCGGCATCCAATGCTGCCATACAACCGGTGCCGGCAGAGGTAATTGCCTGGCGATAATTGTGATCCATCACATCACCGGCGGCGAAGACACCCTCCACGGAAGTGGCGGTGGCATTACCTTCTAAGCCTGATTTCACCACGATATAGCCGTTGTTTAATTCAAGCTGACCTTGGAAAATTTCCGTGTTCGGCGCATGACCGATGGCGACGAATACGCCGTCTAACATGACGTCCTCGGTGGCATCGGACTGCACGTCTTTTAATCGTACTCCGGTCACGCCCATGTTATCACCTAATACTTCGTCTAAAGTGCGGTGGGTATGTAGAATGATTTTGCCTTCTTCTACTTTTTTGTATAGGCGATCAATAAGGATTTTTTCCGCGCGGAAGCTGTCGCGACGGTGAATCAAATGCACTTCGCTGGCAATATTGGCTAAATACAAAGCTTCTTCGACCGCCGTATTGCCACCGCCGATCACTGCAACAGGCTTATTGCGATAAAAGAATCCGTCACAGGTGGCACAGGCAGAAACGCCACGACCTTTGTAGCTTTCTTCGGTCGGTAATCCCAAATAGCGGGCGGAGGCACCGGTGGCGATAATTAACGCATCACAGCTAAAGGTTTGAGCATCACCGTATAATTTAAATGGGCGGGAGGAAAGATCAACACGGTTAATATGATCGAAGACAATTTCCGTCTCGAATTTTTCTGCGTGTTGTAGCATTCTTTGCATCAGTTCCGGACCGGTAGTTTCACCGAAATCGCCCGGCCAGTTTTCAATTTCATTGGTGGTAGTTAGTTGACCGCCTTGTTGTAAACCGGTTACTAATAACGGTTTCAAATTAGCGCGTGCCGCATAAATCGCAGCAGTATAGCCGGCAGGGCCGGAGCCTAAAATGAGTAATTGAGCGTGTTTAATTTCAGACATAAATAATCCTTTTTTAAAATAATAGTTGAAAGGGCAGGTACATTATAGAAGATTTCCCGTCAGTACAACAACGAATAGATCAATCGGCGGTATTTATTAGCCACGGGATCATTGTTACCGATAGCGGCTAAAATAGATAAAAATTCCTGTTTGATTTTACCTTCTTCCGCACTTAAATCCTGACGCAAAATCCTAAATAACAGATCCAGTGCTTCTTCATTGCGGTTGGCTTGATGTAATTGCAACGCCAGTTTTAAGGCAAGATCATTTGTCGTCCCTTGGGCAAATTCTTCTTGTAATTGCTGGATTTCCGGCGTGTCGGCGGCTTTAATCAATAATTCAATTTGCGCCTGCAAGCCCTGCCAGCGGCTGTCGCGATCCTGTAGCGGGATCTTATTTAAAATCTGTTGCGCAGGCTCGGTTTTCTTCATAGCGATATAGGTTTCCGCATAGAGCAGCGCAATTTCACTGTTTTTCTGGTCGGACAACTCCCAGGCATCTTTTAACAACGGCAATGCCTGTTCGTAATTTTCGACGGCGAGCAATTCCAACGCTTGATTAAACTTAATTTCTTCCTCTTTCGGTAAAATCGCATTCAAACGCTGTTGCAATGTGGCATTATCCAATGCCCCTTGAAACGCATCCAAGGCTTGCCCGTCTCTGAATAAATAGGTGGTCGGCAACGCCTGAACGTGGAATTGCGCCGCCACCATTTGTTCTTTTTCACAATCCACTTTGGCTAACACAAACTGCCCTTGGTATTGATTGGCGTAGTTTTCCAACGTTTTAACAAACGCCACGGAATCGGTATGGCTGGGTGCATAAAAGATAATGACTAACGGATAATTTTGGGAAAGCTGCAGAGTTTCATTAAGGTTATGTTCGTTGAGGTCACGAATATAGGGAAAGTCGGTCATGGTTGTCTCTTATTTTTTTAGTGAAATTAACGGGGCGCATTATAGCAAAGTGCGGTCGGTTTTTTTAGTGTTTTTCATTTGAACTTTTTTTAACAAAGGATACGCGTCAGGAGACGCGTGTCAGCATAATCATTCATATTTAGTCAAAAGTGCGGGTCATTTTCCCAATCATTTCTCGAGTCCAAAAAACACTTTCAATATCCACCGCACTTTTTTACATATCATACTATTAATAATCACTACGCTAGCACGTTTCCTAACCACAACCGTTCGAAACATGTAATACATTGATATTTCAAAAGTATCTTACCCCCTGTAAACGAGGGGAGCCAAGTTACTAAAGAGCCAAAATATTTCAAACGGCTATGGCTAGGAGATTCGTGTTTTCAGAAGTGACTAAGATAATTCATTATTCCACACGCAATCTCACCGCCACCGTTTCCCCTGCATCAAGATAGCGATTGATTCGTGCCGTTTCCACGCAGACCATAGTTTGATAGCCGTTTTCTGTCATGTTACCGGTAGGTTTGTGCCATGGGTTCCACAGTACCACATCGCCGGCATTGTGATGTTCCACAATGATTGTGCGTTGATTGTCATAGTCGCGAATTTCCGTCGGTTGTTGGGTGGTGTAAACACAATCCACATTTTCCGCAATATGGCGTGGTGACGGCACGCTTTCTTGTTGGCGGGTGAGGGCGTTGAAGCATTCCGTCGGCAGGTTGGCGATGTCGGTATGGGTGATATTACCGATGTTGAAATAACTGTGTAACGCCAGCTGCACTTTTTCCATTCCTGCTTCACCGTAATGGGTAAAGCGCAAGTCACAATGTTTGCCGAAAATCATTTCTACTTTCGCTAAAATCACATTGTGCGCGGAAAACAACGAAAAAACCAACCGCACTTTATCGGCATTAATTGCGTAATCGCTCAACTGCCACAGGCTGATACGGGCGAACCCGTGGGCAGGTGTGCCGGCGTTATTAAACCACGGATAACAAATAGGAATGCCGCCGCGAATTGCCGTGCTGGTTTCAAAGGGTTCGATTTCACTTAGCCACAGCACGTCCTGTTTACTGTGCGCCGGCTGCCAGCTGAATAAATGCGCCCCTTGTAAGGCGATTTTTGCCGTGCCTATGGCGTGTTGTAAATGTAAAACGGGAATTTCGTTATAGGTATATAAGCTCAGTTCGGGCGTGATTTGTTGTTGTCGTTGAATATTGATCATCATCTTGTCCTTGTTGATTCAGAAAGAGGGGAAATCTGCTATACTGTGCCGACTTTTTAACAGATGAAAAAAATAATGGCGTATTCGGAACAAATTAGCAAGGTCTTTTCCCATGATGGCGAGTTAAGTGCGTACATCAAGGGCTTTCGTCCCCGCGCGGAACAGCAGGAAATGGCGATGGCGGTGGGCAAAGCCATTGAACAGCATGGCGCGTTGGTGGTGGAAGCCGGCACCGGCACGGGCAAAACCTTTGCCTATTTGGCGCCGGCATTATTGGCGAAGAAGAAAACCATTATTTCCACCGGTTCCAAAAACTTGCAGGATCAGCTATTTAATCGCGACCTACCCGCCATTCAAAAAGCCCTAGGTTACAGCGGTAAAATCGCGTTATTAAAAGGGCGCGCCAATTATTTATGTCTGGAACGGCTGGAGCAGGTGATTGCGCAGGGCGTGCTGGGCGATCGTAGTGTGTTGCATGATTTGTCCAAAGTGCGTAAATGGCGCAATGCCACGAAAACCGGCGATTTGTCCGAATGTATCGAAATTGCCGAAGACAGCCCGATCCTGACGCAATTAACCAGCACTGCCGAAAGCTGCCTTGGCAGCGATTGCCCGAATTATGCCGATTGTTACGTGGCATTGGCGCGGAAAAAAGCGCTCAATGCGGATTTGGTGGTGGTCAATCATCATTTATTTTTTGCCGACATGGCGGTGAAAGAAAACGGCTTCGGCGAATTGATTCCCAATGCGGAAGTGATCGTGTTTGACGAAGCCCATCAGCTCCCTGATATTGCCAGTCAATATTTCGGACAATCGGTCACCTCGCGCCAGCTGTTTGATTTGTGCAAAGATATTCAAATTACTTATCGCACCGAAGTGAAAGACATGAAACAGCTTGGCGTAGCGGCGGATCAGCTGGTAAAAATTGTGCAGGATTTCCGGTTGATGTTGGGCGAAGGCAATCTGCGTGGCAATTGGCGACAAATATTGCAGCAAAGTGCGGTCAAAAAATCCTTTGGTTTTTTATTGGAAAAACTCAATTTTACGGCGGACGTGGTGAAGCTCGGCTTGGGGCGTTCGCAAACTCTGGATAGCATTTTTGAGCGCATCGCCCAGCTACAAAATTTGCTTAAGCGCCTCACGGAAACGGAAATTACCGGCTATTGCTATTGGTTTGAATGTATCGGCCGCCAGTTCGGCTTGCACATTACGCCACTGACCGTGGCGGATAAATTCGGTGAGCAAATGGCGAAGCAAAAATGCGCCTGGATTTTTACCTCGGCGACCTTGGAAGTGGGCGGGACTTTCGAGCATATCTGCCACCGTTTAGGCATTCAAAACGCGGCGCAGAAAATTCTGCCGAGCCCGTTTAATTACGCAGAACAATCCCTGCTTTGTGTGCCGCGTTATCTGCCGGCAACCAATCACAGTAGCACCTTCAGTCAATTAGGCAAAATGCTGCTGCCGATTATCGAAGCCAACCAAGGGCGTTGTTTTGTGCTTTGTACGTCCTATGCCATGATGCGCAGTTTGGCGGAATATTTCCGTGAGAACAGTAAATTGATCATTTTGTTACAGGGTGAAACGGCGAAAGGCACTTTGTTGGAACAATTCATTTCGCAATCCCATAGCGTGTTGGTGGCGACCTCCAGTTTCTGGGAAGGTGTGGATGTGCGCGGTGACGCGTTGTCCTTGGTGATTATCGATAAACTACCATTTACCGCGCCGGATGAACCCTTGTTGAAAGCACGCATTGAAGATTGCCGTTTACAAGGCGGCGAGCCTTTTAATGATATTCAGATTCCTGAAGCGGTGATTACTTTAAAACAGGGCGTCGGGCGTTTAATTCGTGACGTCACCGATCGCGGCGTGGTGATTATTTGCGATAATCGTTTGGTGATGCGCCCTTACGGTGAAACCTTTTTGCGCAGTTTGCCGAATTTTAAACGTACGCGGGATTTGCACAAAGTGGTACAATTCCTCACAACAATCAATAAAGAAGAATCAGAATAACGATGAAAAATGTCACATTACTTGCTTTAGATACTGCTACAGAAGCTTGTTCTGTTGCATTGTTACGCGGTGGAGAGAAAGCGCATTTGGAACAATTCGCACAACGTGAACATACCAAACATATTTTGCCCATGGTGGATGAAATTCTGGCGCAGGCGGGAATTAAACTCTATCAAGTGGATGCTTTGGTTTTCGGGCGCGGCCCGGGCAGTTTTACCGGTGTTCGAATCGGTGCCGGCATTGCGCAAGGGTTGGCGTTCGGCGCCAATTTGCCGGTGATTCCCGTGTCAAATTTAGCCGCCATGGCGCAAGCCGCTTATGTGCAATATCAGTCGGAAAATGTGCTGACCGCCATCGATGCGCGCATGAATGAAGTGTATTTTGCCCAATGGAAAGCGCGGAAAGTGCGGTCGGATTTCGGTACGTTTTTAGCTTGGCAGCCTATTATTGCCGAGCAGGTGTGCAGCGCGTCGAGAGTGCTTGAACAGGTGGTGCAGCACCAACACGATAATGCAGTGTTAGCCGGCACAGGTTGGACGGCATACCCGCAACTTACCGAGGCGAACCTTGGTAAAAGCACCGATATTACCCTGCCTTCCGCGTTATATATGCTGGATTTGGCGCTGCCGAAGTGGTTTGCCGGCGAGACCATCAGCCCGCTGGAAATTGAGCCGATTTACTTACGTAACGAAGTCACTTGGAAGAAATTACCGGGACGGGAATAGATCTTAATTACCTTTTAAAAGGAGAATTAAAATGAACAAAAAAATACTTTTATTTTGCACCGCACTTTCCCTTGTGTTAACCGGCTGCGTATCCGCGCCGCAGGGTTTGGAAGCCAAACAGTTCGAAATGTTAAATCTGAAAAATGTGCAGGCGCAGGATTACGATTGCCGCTGCCTGAAAGTGCGCTTGGGCGGCAAAGTGGTTTCCGCACAGGCGTTGAAAGATAAAACCAAAATTGAAGTATTGAATCAAACGGTGGCGTATTTTTCCGCGAAACCTATCGTGGATAGCTATAGCAACGGACGTTTTATCGCCTATTTAAACGGCTTTGTGGATCCGGAAAATCTGAAAGACCAGTATGTGACAGTCGGCGGAGTGCTGAGCGGCAAAGAGCAGGGCAAAATTGATCAGGCGGATTACAATTATCCCGTGGTTCAAGCCGATCAATACCGTATTTGGAAGCTGGTGAAAGAATATTATTACGACCCTGACGACATTTATGACTACGCACCGTTTTACCCTTACGGCTGGGGATTTTCGTCCCGCTTCTTTTGGGCTGAACCGCGCGTGCGCTATAATTTATATTAATTAACCCGATTAACAATAACCAAACTTCCCTAAGGAACGGCAATGGAAAAACTTTGGTTTAAAAATTATCCGGAAGGTGCGGAGCGCCAATTAGACACCTCGGAATACGATTCGATTTTAGATATGTTTGAAAAAGCGGTGCGAGAACATCCCGATCGTGCCGCTTATATTAATATGGGCAAGGTGTTGACGTTTCGCAAATTGGAAGAACGTAGCCGTGCTTTCGCTGCCTATTTGCAAAATGAATTGAAATTGGAGCGCGGCGATCGCGTGGCATTAATGATGCCGAATTTGCTGCAATATCCCATTGCGTTGTTCGGGGTGTTGCGTGCTGGGTTGGTGGTGGTCAATGTGAACCCGCTTTATACGCCGCGCGAGTTGGAGCATCAGCTGCAGGACAGCGGAGCGAAGGCCATTGTGGTGGTGTCAAATTTTGCTTCTACTTTGGAAAAAGTGGTGTTTAACACCGCCGTCAAGCACGTGATTTTAACCCGTATGGGCGATCAGCTTTCTTTCGGCAAACGCACTTTGGTGAATTTCGTGGTGAAATATGTGAAAAAGCTGGTGCCGAAATATAAACTGCCGAATGCGGTAACTTTCCGTGAAGTGCTGAGTGTGGGGAAATATCGCCAATATGTGCGCCCGCAAATGGAACGGGACGATTTGGCCCTCCTGCAATATACCGGCGGCACTACAGGCGTAGCGAAAGGGGCGATGTTATCCCACGGTAATATTATCGTGAACGTGTTCCAAGCCAAATGGATTGCTTACCCGTTTGTAGGCGATCGTGGACGCGAACGCTTGGCGATCCTCGCTTTGCCGCTTTATCATGTTTTTGCGCTAACGGTAAATTGCTTATTATTCATTGAGTTAGGTGTAACCGCTGTGTTAATCACCAATCCGCGTGATATTGAAGGCTTTGTGAAAGAAATGAGAAAGCACCGCTTTGTGGCGATTACCGGTGTGAATACCTTATTCAATGCCTTGTTAAACAACGAGAATTTCAAAGAAGTGAATTTCTCCGCATTGAAACTTTCCGTCGGCGGCGGCATGGCGATTCAACAAGCCGTAGCCACCCGCTGGCATGAATTGACCGGTTGTAACATCATTGAAGGCTATGGCATGACGGAATGTTCTCCATTGATTGCCGCCTGTCCGGTTAATGTGGTGAAACATAACGGCAGTATCGGTGTGCCGGTGCCGAATACGGACATTAAAATTATTAAAGAAGATGACACGGAAGCGGCTATCGGCGAAGCGGGCGAGTTATGGGTGAAAGGCGAGCAGGTTATGCAAGGTTATTGGCAGCGCCCGGAAGCCACTGCGGAAGTGATTAAAGACGGCTGGATGGCGACCGGCGACATTGTGGTTATGGACGAGGATTACAGTTTACGCATTGTGGATCGCAAAAATGATATGATTCTGGTATCCGGTTTTAATGTGTATCCAAATGAAATCGAAGATGTGGTGATGTTGAATAACAAGGTTTCCGAAGTGGTTGCCATCGGCGTGCCTCATGAGGTTTCCGGCGAAACCATTAAGCTTTTTGTGGTGAAAAAAGACGAAAGCCTGACCCGCGATGAACTGCGTACGCATTGCCGCGAACACCTAACGGGTTACAAAATACCGAAAGATATTGAGTTCCGCGAGGAATTGCCGAAAAGCAATGTGGGCAAAATTTTGCGTCGCGTGTTGCGTGATGAAGAACTTGCGAAGTGACCGGCGAATTAAATCGTCATTTCAATAAATATGGTTAATTAAGGAAAGAGAATGCCACACCGCATTCTCTTGTTATTTCATTATGCCTCAACTTAAAAAAGAAGTTCAAAATCCACCGCACTTTTCGGTGGTGACCGATGATGCTGAATTGGCGCGGGTATGTCAGGCGGCACGACAGCAAAGTGCGGTCGCGTTAGACACTGAATTTGTGCGGGTACGAACCCTGTATCCGAAACTCGGTTTAATTCAGATGTATTTCGGCGATCGGGTGGCGTTAATCGATCCCTTACCGATTCAGGATTTTTCGCCGTTCATTAAATTGCTTGCAGATACTAATTTGGTCAAAATTCTGCATGCTTGTAGCGAAGATTTAGACGTATTCCAGCATTATTTTCAGCAGCTGCCGCGCCCGATGTGTGATACACAAGTGATGGCGCATTTTCTCGGCTTTGCCGGCTCCACCGGTTTCGCTACCTTGGTGCAACATTATTTCCAAATTGAAATCGACAAAGGCGCCTCCCGTACCGATTGGCTGGCACGCCCGTTATCGGATACGCAGCTGCAATATGCGGCGGCGGATGTATGGTATTTGTTGCCGTTATATGAACAAATGCAACAACAGCTTACGCAAACCGAGTGGCAAAGTGTGGTGGAAAATGAATGTGAATTTTTATTGAACAAGCGGGCGCAGACAACCAAAGATCCCGATAGCGCTTATTTCGCTATTCCCAACGCATGGAAATTGAACCGATTGGAATTAATGCGCCTAAAACTGCTGGCTAAATGGCGTATGGAAGAGGCGATGAAGCGCGATCTTGCACTAAATTTTGTGGTGCGCGCAGAAAATTTATGGCAGGTGGCAAAAAGCAATCCGAAGCATATTTCTACATTGCCGGAACTGGGTTTAAGCACAGCGGAAGTGCGTATTCACGGTAAGAAATTGCTACAAATTATCGATCAGGTTAAACGTATCGTGCCCGAAGATTACCCGCCGCCGATTCAACGGCTCGCCGATGATCCGCGTTACAAAGCCATATTGAAAGCCTTGCAACAACATTTAATCCAAATTACCCCGCCGAATTTAGCGAAGGAACTTATCGCCGGCAAACGTCATTTGGAAAGTCTGATGAAATGGCATTGGTTAAAAAATAGTGAAGATGATTTGCCAGAGCTGCTGACGGGGTGGCGTAAGCCTTTTGGTGAGAAGTTGCTGGCGGCATTGAAAGCCTTTGATGAATAGCCATCACAACGAAAAGAAAAGTGCGGTGGATTTTTACAGCGTTTTAAAAACGCTTTGAAAATCCACCGCACTTTTTGTTAATCAGGCTTATTGTAATTTTTTGCCTTCAAACTCGCCGGTGAGACTTTCCAAGAAGGACGTAATGTCATCAATGTCTTGTTGCTGCGGTTTAGCATTGCTTTGATATTTCAACATGATACGAACGGCTTCTTTCAGATCTTTTGCCGACGCATCGTGCATATAAGGCGCCGTTAACGCAATATTGCGCAGTGATGGCACTTTGAAACGGTGCATATCATACGGATCTTGAGTTTGTGCGAAACGACCTTGGTCGGCATCAGTGAGCGGTGTGCCGCGATCTTTGAAATAATCGCCGTAGATACCCATGTATTCGTAAGATTGTCCGCCCATGTTCACGCCAGTGTGGCAGGTGTCGCATTTGTACTGTTTAAATAGCTCGTAACCTTTAAGTTGTTGCGCGGTTAATGTGTTTTCGCCTTTCAGATAGCGGTCAAAATCGCTGTTCGGTGTAATTAAGGTTTTTTCATATTCACCGATAGCATTGGTGAGGGTTTCTTTGCTGATTTGCGGATAGACTTGTAAGAACGCTTGTTTAAAATCTTCATCCTGCTCAAATCGTGCCACAATTTCTTCCCAGGAATGGGAACCCATTTCTACCGGATTTAATGGCGGTCCGCCGGCTTGATCGGCTAAATCCACGGCACGCCCATCCCAGAATTGTGCGAAGTTAAATGCGGCGTTGAAGACAGTCGGCGCGTTAATGCCGCCTTTTTTGCCATCAATGCCGGTGGATGTATCTAAACGGTCAACACCGCCTTTGTCCAGTTGGTGGCAGGTGTGACATTGAATCGTACCATCGCCGGATAAACGACCATCCATAAACAGTTTATGCCCAAGAGCAACTTTTGCCGCATCGGTCATGATTTCATCAGGAATCGGTTGAACTAAACGGTGGTTGTCCGTGCCTTCGGTATTTGCCGGTAAAAAGGCTTTCCGTTGTTCGCGAATCCAGTTTAGCAATGCGGTTTTTTCATCTTCATCAGGGCGGCTTCCCCAGTGAATATGAAGAAACTTGGCAATCGGCATTTCGTCATTTTCAATAACCCGTTCAAGTTTTGCCAAATCCACTTCCGATAATTTGCTTGGATCTTTTAAGCCGTTCAGTAACTCATTTAACAGGAATACGCGGTTGCCTTCTTTGATGTCATTTTGCAACATGGAGCCAACTAACGGAACATGGGCATAAAAGGGGAGTTCTGCATTTGGTGTATGACAGTACTGGCAGCCGTTGTTAAAAAAGACTTTTGCGATTTTTTGTTGCTCGGCAGAGTAACTACCTTCAGCCAATAATTTTTCCATTTGTCCTTTATCATACTGATGAACGTACCCTACAACTCCTAAATAGCCAACAATAGCGACAACCGCCGTTTTCAGTGCAAATTTTTTCATAATTGTCCTCCAACACTTAAAAGTAAAAACGAAGAAGGGATTATCGGTTAAATATAAGAGGAAACATATGATTTAAATCAATAAATTCAATTTGAAAAAACAATGGATGAAATAGATTTTAGTAATTAAATATCTATTTAGAGCATTCACTATAAATATATTTTTATATGAGAGTATCTGTTTTTTAGGTTGATTTGCAAATTTTAAAAAATTTTTTGTAAGAAAATGGAAATGTCTCCGTCTAACATTATGTGTGTGGGAGTTTATTATGACTTTTTCACTTCGTGCTTATTCAAGCAAAATATTTTTACATTTAATACTATTATTTAAGGAGTTTATCATGAAAAAAATTAATTTATTAACCGGCGTACTTGCTCTTACTATTGCATCATTAGCATCAGCTAGCACAACAAATATGAAAGAAAGTGTAATGCATTCAGACGATATTAAACAAGAGATTAGCTATAACATGGGAAATGATCTGGGAAGTATGAATTATCATAAACCGACTGTTAGAGAGTATGATAGACGTATGAAAGGGGATAAATAATTTTCGGAGGCTTATCATAGAATATGATAAGCCATTATTATACATGGAGAATTTATATGAAAGAAGTTCTTAGAAAGTTTTGCCTTTCTAATATTGATATTACCGTATTAAGATTTTCAGTTGTTTTTATTATCGCATTATTTGGTAACTATAAATGGTTTGATTTTGAGGTAGAGGCCTTAAAACCTTTAATATCTCCAACATGGCTAAGTTTTTTATATGAATTTTTGGGATTTCATGGGACTAGTTATTTGCTAGGCTTTATTGAAAGCGTTACTTATATTTTCTTAGTTGTTGGTATTTTTAAACCTAAGTTTGGCGTACTTGGTAGCTTGTTTACTATCGCTCTTGGCGTAGTAACACTTAGCCTTATACCTCAAATTGGTGTTAATGGTTTTATTATTAAAGATATTATACTTATTGGCTCCGGTCTTGTGTTGTTAAAACACGACCTAAATAAAATTCCATTTGTTAAATAGTCGGTAATAAATAAGTTCGCCTCAATTTAGGCGAACTTATTTTTGTATTTATAAAGTACTATAATAAGTAACTTATTCAGTAACACTTTCAGTTATTAACTTCACCAGTTTATTCATTTTTTCTACATTCCCTGCCGTGACATTATGTTTTTCTGCTATAATCTCATTTCTATTTAGACTTACGAATATTTCACCTTGGCTATTCTCCCATACTAAAGCTTTTAATGGTAAATCAATAGCTAGGGTTGGGGATTCAATCATCATTGGGGTACCTAGTTGCGGTTTTCCAAAAACAATTACACTTGAAAACGGCATGCTCAATCCAGCTTCTTTTGCTGCAGCTTGATGGTCAATTATCGTGAATATTTTTATGTTCTTATCATTCAAAGCTTGCCGGATTTTTGAAATAGTGTTCTCTGCAGAATATTTACTTTTAAATGTTTTTAAATATAGACTGCTATTTTTTACTGATTGGTTAGACTCACTGTCAGTATTGGAGGCAGCCTGAATGCTTCCCGTTGATAAGGCAGTAATTATTGCTAACGCTAAAACTTTTAATTTCATAAAGATCTCCTAGTTACAAGTCGGTTTTTCATTCTATACTTAATTTATATAGTTATCTGTTATTGCTGAAAGATGTAAAATCAATTTGACCTAAATCATAGGCAACTAACTAATTCTTAAGTAGATCAGTATATTATTTTAATTTTCAGATTAATTAATGTATAGGCTAATTGCTGGTAATACTTAAATTTTAAGAAAGGATCGTTAGATGAGAAACAAGATTCAATTTTTGATGCTATTTAGCATATTTTTTCTTATATCTACATTTTTTTATAGAGTGGCCTTTGCAGTTCCTTCAAAAAATGGTAACTATGGCGTATTTCTTGGTATTAATGGAAATGAAGAAGATAAATTGCAAGGATACAATATTGTTGTAATCGATCCTGCTATGTTTCAACCTTCTCAAGTGGAGAAATTACATGCTTCAGGGAAAACTGTGTATGGGTATATTAATATTGGAGCAATTGAGAAACACCGCCCGTATTATAGTCATTTTCAGTCAGTCATGCTTGGTATCTATGAAACTTGGCCGGATGAGCGATGGGTTGATGTATCCTCTCCGGTATGGCAGCGTTTTATCGTTAATGAGCTAGGAAAAAAGTATGCTGATATGGGGTTGGATGGTTTTTTTCTTGATAATGCAGATGTTTATTATCATTATCAAACAAATGAGATATTTCAAGGGCTTGTAACAATTTTGACTGGGCTTCGATATTATAATATTCCACTTATTATTAATGGAGGGGATCTTTTTGTAAAAAAATGTATTAATCAAAATACCGTTTTAATTGATGGTATTAACCAAGAAAGTGTTTTTACCACTATTGATTTTAATAAAAAAAAATATGGAATCCAGCAGAAATCGGAAACAACCTATTTTCAAAAATATCTGGCATATGTTAAGGCTCATGGATTATCTGTCTATTTACTTGAATATAATGCAAGTAAGGAACTGTCAAAAAAAATTGACAAATATGCAAATGAAAATGGCTTTCTTTGGTATAACGCGAAGGGATTAGAGCTTCGGTAACTCGTGTGAATGCAGATATAATAAGTAAAAAGTTAGCAGTCAATTTAATAATTTTGATGTCAATAACTAATTGATAGGTCGTGAAGGATTCGAACTTTCGACCTACAGATTAGAATCCCTTGTGCACAGGATTAGTAAAAAAGTACCGGATTTTACGCGATGTACTCAGCCAATACACCTGTAATCCATCCACTAACGTCACCAAGTAAATCAATGTGATCCATTTTTAAGTTGCATTTTTAGATCAACAGTAATTTTTCCAATATCGCCAACAAGAGTACATGACTGTAGCCGTTTAAAGACGGAAAAGTTTTATTATAGTGAAAACTACTATGCAGTCCGAACAGAGTCAATGCGTTTAACACATTAAATTTATTTTTTGATGTTGCGTAGGATTTTTAACTATGACAAAAAGTGCGGTTGGTTTTTAAAGTGTTTTTAGCGATGGATTGCTATATACAAACTTTCAGCTAATTGCTATCCTTTAACAGATAACTGTCTATTATCTTAAGGAGAAAATTATGTATTTTTTAGATGGCCTACCAATTGTTTCCATTATTTTTATCGTACTTGTCGGTGTTGTGCTTTATTCAACATTGAAAACGGTGCCACAAGGTTATAACTGGACGATTGAACGTTTTGGTCGTTATACCCGTACATTAATGCCGGGATTAAATTTTGTCGTTCCATTTGTTGATCGTGTTGGTCGTAAAATCAATATGATGGAACAAGTGTTAGACATCCCATCCCAAGAAGTTATTTCAAAAGATAATGCGAATGTCGCTATTGATGCGGTATGTTTCGTTCAGGTTATTGATGCGCGTAATGCCGCTTATGAAGTGAATCACTTAGAACAAGCTATTATCAATCTTACTATGACAAACATTCGTACGGTTTTAGGTTCCATGGAGTTGGATGAGATGCTATCTCAGCGCGATTCCATTAATAGTCGTTTGTTATCTATTGTAGATGAAGCGACAAATCCTTGGGGGATTAAAGTGACCCGTATTGAAATCCGAGATGTGCGTCCGCCACATGAATTGATCGCCGCGATGAATGCTCAAATGAAAGCTGAACGTAATAAACGTGCAGATATTTTGGAGGCGGAAGGTGTGCGTCAGGCTGAAATTTTACGCGCAGAAGGTGAAAAACAATCCCGTATTTTAAAAGCGGAAGGGGAACGTCAGGAAGCCTTCTTACAAGCTGAAGCCCGCGAACGTGCCGCGGAAGCGGAAGCGAAGGCGACCCAAATGGTATCCGATGCGATCGCTAATGGTGACACGAAAGCTATTAATTACTTTATTGCGCAAAAATATACTGAAGCGCTAAAAGAAATTGGTGGTTCGGATAATAGTAAAGTCGTGCTGATGCCTTTAGAAGCCGGCAACTTAATCGGTTCCATTGCCGGTATTACCGAATTATTAAAAACCGATAAAAAAGTAAATTAACAACAAGAAAGTCGAGGTTGGGTATGGAATGGTTAGCAGATTGGGGCGTTTGGCACTGGCTTATTCTTGGTTTTATCTTGCTCATTGCTGAAGTTGTCATTCCCGGTGTTTTTCTTCTATGGTGGGGATTAGCCGCCATCGTTGTTGCCGGTATCATGAAATTTATTCCCGCCTTACCGCTTTCGGCATTGGCGGTAATTTATGCGGTTATCGCCATTATTCTTAGTATTATTTGGTGGCGCTATCAACACGGTAAGGATCAAATTGATCAATCGAAATCTGTCCTCAATCAACGGGATCATGCCATGATAGGGGTGCAGGGAAAAGTCTTAACTATTGCCAAAAACGGCATTGGTAGAGGCGCTTTCGGTGATACTACGTGGAGAATCCAGGGGCGTGATTTAGCAGTGAATGATATTGTTGAAGTTGTTTCTGTTGATAGCATCACATTGAAAGTTAAGAAAATTTAAGGAAAGAAATGAAGCATTTAATTATTTCTGCACATCCTAATCAACAAAGTTTTAACCGCGCCATCGTGGAACGTATTGTAAAAGCCTCTCATGAATTAGAGGCGGAAACCACTGTTCGGGATTTGTATACATTAAATTTCAATCCCGTTTTGTCTTGGAGTGAATTAAGTGCAGGGCCTGAAGGCATTGTGCCGGCAGAAATTAAATTTGAGCAAAATTTAATTAAAGAAGCGGATTTGATTACCTTGGTCTATCCCCTTTGGTGGATGGGCTTCCCTGCTGTTTTGAAAGGTTATTTGGATCGCGTTCTTAGCTATGGATTTGCATATCAAACGGAAAATGGCGGTTCGG
This sequence comes from Aggregatibacter actinomycetemcomitans, assembly GCF_023518055.1. Classification (NCBI taxonomy): domain Bacteria; kingdom Pseudomonadati; phylum Pseudomonadota; class Gammaproteobacteria; order Pasteurellales; family Pasteurellaceae; genus Aggregatibacter; species Aggregatibacter actinomycetemcomitans. Next base: position 1,800,510 of record NZ_CP085096.1, on the reverse strand, counting down.
TGGGATTGTTGGGTGATAAAAAAATGCAACATTTTATTACCATGGGCAATAATCTTGAACGCTATCAAAGCATTGCTTTTGATAAAGCACTACAAACCTGTTTAGTTGACGGTTTGTTTAATTTCTGCGGTATTACCGATATTCACCATGATATTTTCGGAGATATTCACTTTCTGGATGAAGCTGGGTATCAGCAGATTTTGAATAATACCGCACAAAAAACACAAGAAAATCTGACCGCACTTTTGGCAAAGGATGGCTCCAAATAATGCAGGAAAGTGTGCAATTCAATAATTTTTCTTTGATTAGCCGTTTATTCGGTAATTTATTTTACCGCCAACCGACAGATCCCATTTTATCCGGCGTTTTTGCTTGGTTGCAGCAAGGTAATTTATCCCAAGTCTGGGCGTTAAACGAAGACAGCGACGGTAAAAGCGCATTAGATGCCTTGCAAAGACCCATTGATTTGACATTGTTGAATCAAGAATATCAAAAACTTTTCGGTCAGTCGGGAAGTGTGGCGACACAAATTTCTGCTTATGAGATTTCCATTGAAGATTTTAAGGGTTTTCGGCAAATGCGCAATTTGCCTGAAACGGAAAATATCGATCATTTTGCCATGTTGCTACTGACGGCTTCCTGGTTGGAAGATAACACCGATTCATTGAGCGCCCAACAGGAATTATTTGAGCATTTTCTTCTGCCTTGTGCGGCGAAGTTTTTAGTGAAAGTTGAAAAGCAGGCGACGTTGCCATTTTATCGCGCTCTGGCTTATTTAACCCGTGAAATGCTTTCTGCGATGGCTGATGAGTTGGATTCTGAAGAACTATAAAGTCTTGTTAAAGGCAGTTAAAAATAAAGGTGAGTTTTGGACTCACCTTTTTCATATCTAATCTTTATACAAATTATCTTCTTCATTCGGCTGGGTTTTAAAGCGGCGATGGATCCACATATATTGTTCCACACCGTTTAGTATTTCTTTTTCAATGATTTGATTCATCCGGGTCGCAATTTCCGTTTCCGTGTGCAGATCGGAAAAATCCACGGGAGGGGAAATTTTAACCGTGTAGCCGGAATTATCTTTGTTTCTTAACGGTGAAAAAGGAATCACTTTACTGTTCGGTGAAGACTTCAATAAATAGTAGCTGCCCGTTGTGGTTGCTGCGCCAGGAACGGCGAAAAACGGCACAAAGACCGCATTTTTTCTGCCGTAGTCATGATCCGGCGCATACCAGATAATATCACCGTGACGAATGGCTTTAATCATGCCGCGTAAATCTTTGCGATCTAGCATATCTTTGTTGGAACGCAACCTCCCTTGGGTTTGTATCCAGTCAAATAACGGATTATCATTCGGGCGATAAACGCCAATGCCCGGTTGATGGATGCCGACAATACGTGCGCCTAATTCCAGCGTTAAAAAATGTACGCCGACAAAAATAATGCCATCCTGCAAATTCGTTTTTAAATATTCCAAACCTTCAATTTTTGACCACTTTTTGATCCGATGATCAGACCAAAACCACGCCATGCCGGTTTCAATAATCGCCATGCCGGTGGAGCGTAAATTGGCTTGTAGAATGTCATTGATTTGCTGTTCGGATAAGTCGGGGAAGCAGAGTTCTAAATTGCGTTTGGCAATTTTTGCACGCCGATTGCCTATGCCGGTTTTAGCAAATAACCAACCTAATCCGTGTCCGATTTTGCATAAAATAGGATAAGGAAGCAGTAATATCAGACGGAAAATGCCGAGTGCAAGCCAAAAGCCCCAATGTTTGGGATGGAGAAATTCAGTTTTAAAAGTCGGAAGAACGGATTTTGCCATAAAGGAATTACAGGATTATTTCAATTGGTTTAGTTTAGCGGAATTTTTAGGAAATAGCATTTCCCCTGTGGTAGTATTAGCGAAATTTTTTATTCTATATAAGAGAAAATCAAATGGCTCAATATTCTGCACAATTTAATCATGCAAAAGTTTTGGTATTAGGCGATGTGATGTTGGATCGCTATTGGTTCGGTGCAACCAACCGTATTTCACCGGAAGCACCGGTGCCGGTGGTGCGTGTTCAGCAAAATGAGGAGCGTGCAGGCGGTGCGGCAAACGTGGCAATGAACATCGCTTCGTTAAATGTGCCGGTGCAATTGCTGGGCTTAACCGGTCAGGATGAAGCGGGCGCGGCGTTAACCTCATTATTACAACAACAAAAAATCGCTTGCGACTTCGTACAGCTTGCTACCCACCCGACAATTACCAAATTGCGTATTTTGTCCCGCCATCAACAATTATTACGCCTTGATTTTGAAGAAGATTTCCAGAACGTGACAAGTGCGGATTTGCTGAAAAAACTAGAAAGTGCGGTCAAAAATTACGGCGCTTTGATCTTGTCCGATTACGGCAAAGGCACATTAAATGAAGTACAAAAAATGATCCAAATTGCCCGTAACGCCAATGTGCCGGTGCTCATCGATCCGAAAGGGACGGATTTTGAACGCTATCGCGGTGCGACCTTATTAACGCCGAATATGTCCGAATTTGAAGCGGTTGTGGGTAAATGTCATTCTGAGCAGGAAATTATCGACAAAGGGTTGAAACTCATTTCGGAGATAAATTTGACCGCACTTTTAGTGACCCGTTCGGAAAAAGGTATGACGCTGTTGCGTCCGAACCAGCCTGTGTATCACCTGCCGACGGAGGCCAAAGAAGTTTTTGATGTGACAGGGGCGGGAGACACCGTGATTAGTGTGTTGGCGACAGCATTGGCGGACGGTCGCAGTTTTGAAGAAGCCTGTTACTTAGCCAATGTCGCCGCCGGTATCGTCGTGGGCAAATTGGGCACGTCAACGGTTTCAACCGTGGAACTGGAAAATGCCATTCATGGCAGAACCGGCACCGGCTTTGGCGTAATGACCGAAGCGGAACTGAAAGAGGCCGTTAAACTGGCGAAAGATCGTGGTGAAAAAATCGTCATGACTAACGGTTGTTTTGATATTTTGCATCCCGGTCATGTGTCGTATTTGGATAATGCCCGTAAATTTGGCGATCGCCTGATTGTTGCGGTGAATACGGACGATTCGGTAAAACGCCTAAAAGGCGAGGAGCGTCCGATCAATAATTTGGCTTCCCGCATGGCGGTGCTTGCCGGGCTTTCTTCTGTGGACTGGTTGGTGCCGTTCGGTGAAGATACGCCACAGCGTTTAATCGGTGAAGTGTTGCCGGATTTATTGGTGAAAGGCGGCGATTACAAGCCGGAAGAGATTGCCGGTAGCAAAGAAGTGTGGGCGAACGGCGGTGATGTAAAAGTGCTGAATTTTGAGAACGGTTTTTCCACCTCAAACGTCATCAAAAAAATTAAACACTTGGAAAAATAAGTGCAGATAAAAATAAAGCGTGGTTCTTCCACGCTTTTTTCTTTTATAGATTGTGCAAAATCCCTTCAATGTGTTTTAAGCCATTTAAACGGGTAGAGCTCAACCGCTGCGCAATGCCTAATTCCTTGAAATACGCCGTCAAATCAAATTGGTGTAAGGCTTCCGCTGGTTGATTGTCAATACGCTGCAATAAAATCCACAGCAAGCCGTTCATGATGCGTGCTTCGCTGTAAGCCTCAAAGTGAAAAGTGCGGTCATTTTTTTCGATGGATTTAAACCACACCTGCAGTTCGCAGCCCGGAATGGTTTCCATGGCTACCAAGGCTTCTTCGCTGGGTTCGGGAAGATTTTTCCCCGCCTGAATAATTAAGCGATAGCGATCTTCCCAATTCTTAGCGGTGATTAACTGTTGTTCGATATTCATCGTAATAATGCCAAGGCTTTATCTAACGCGTTGAAGAAAGTATCTACTTCCGCTTCTATGTTGTACGGCGCAAAAGACAAGCGCAAGGTGGCGGTTTGTCCTAAGCGTGCCAAATAAGGCTGGGCACAGTGCTCGCCGACCCGTAGCGCGATATTTTGTTCCGCCAGCAATGTGGCTAAATCGGACGCGTTGACGTCTCCAAAAATAAAGCTGACCACGGAACTCGGTTGCGGGGAGTTAAACAGTTTACATTGCGCATAACCGCTCAAACGACGGCGGGTGATTTCCGCCAAATGCACGGTGGTTTCTTCCATGTCGCCGATGTCCCATTGTGCCAGCCATTCCAACACCGCGTTGAAACCGATAACGGCGGCAATATTCGGCGTGCCGGCTTCCAAACGATAAGGCAATTCGGCAAAGGTAATTTGTTGTTTACTGACTTTATTGATCATTTTGCCGCCGTATTGCAACGGTTGCAGTAAATCCAGTGCGGATAACTTCCCACTGAGCACACCAAGCCCCGTCGGACCATAAATTTTATGGGCGGAAAACGCGATAAAATCCGCGTCGAGTTCTGCCAAATCGATTTTTATGTGGCTAATCGCCTGCGCGGCGTCAAGCAAGATCAACGCCGAACTGTTGGCACGAATGCGCTGAATCAGTTGTTTTACCGCTTGCTGCGTGCCGGTAACGTTCGACGCAAAATTTAACGCCACCAATTTTGTGCGTGAATTGAGTTTTTCCCGTAACGCCTCGGCATCAATCAACCAATCATCGCCAATGGGCAAAACATGAATTTTAGCGCCGCTTTTTTCGGCAATTTCATGCCAGGTCACAAAATTGGCGTGATGATCCGCTTCACTAATAATGATTTCATCGCCGGCTTGTAAATGTGGTAGTAAACCGTTTGCCACCGTGTTAATCGCCTGCGTCGTGCCGGATGTCCAAACCACCGCCCGTTCGTCTTCTGCGTTAATCAACTGCTTCACCCGCGTACGTGCCTGTTCGTAAAGTGCGGTCTGTTTTTCATCATATTGGCTACGATGGACAGAACCGGCGGATTGATAAAAATCCACCGTTGCATCAATTAAACACCGCGGTTTCAGTGTGGTCGCCGCGTTATCTAAATAGACCACAGCATCGGAATGGAGATAAGGAAAATATTGACGAAATATCACGGGATCAAAATTCATGTGGTTTACCTTCTTTGTTGACGCCATAAGTGCGGTTCGATGGGATGACGATCCTGCCATAAGCCGATACGCCGTTTTTTTGCCCGTTGTTCCGCTTCGCGATAAACGGGATCCTGAACATATTGTTTATAGGCCCACGCCATGCCCTGTTGGACCATGATTAAATTAACGTTTTGCCCTTGCGCATCATACGCGATGGCTAACTTGCGATGATAGCGATCCTCGCCGGAAATCTCCAGTTTGATCTCACGTTGATGAATCAATGACGCGAGCATTTGACGGGATTTCTTGCCGAATGGCTGATTGTGTTCGGGCGCATCAATTTCCGCCAAACGCACTTTGATTTGTTTATGATTGCCTGTTAAGCAGGTAAAACTGTCACCATCACTGATGCCGACAACGCGACAGGCTAACGTGTGGGCGTGAACGGTGAAGGGGAGCAATACCAGCAGAATGCAGAAAAATCCTTGTCGCATAATTGATAACGGCGCTAAAAGTGCGGTCATTTTTTCCGGTAAATTTTAAGGGAAGGGTTAACTTCAAGTGACAAAAAAAGCTGCGTTTTACGGCAGCTTTAATTTTTCAGAAACTTATCATTGGTGCCTAGGGTCGGACTCGAACCGACACGTTTATTCAACGGCGGATTTTGAATCCGCTGCGTCTACCAATTTCGCCACCCAGGCAGCATTGATAAGCTTCGTAAAAACGAGCGGTATTATAAGGGATTATGTTTCAGTTGCAAGCAAAAACTTTGCAATTTTGTTTAACTGTTTAAAATTCAACACATTCAATAATTTTGATCTATGTGAAATTTTTCCCTTACTTTCTTTTCTACTAGTGTAGTGGCTTTCCGGAAAAAATTCCCCTTCTTGTAAAATAAGAGTAGAATTATTTTAAATATTAAAAAAAAATTGAGTTTTCACTATGTATCGGAAAGTTTTTGACTTAGCAAGATCGTTACTCCTGTTATATTTCATGCTGTATTTGGGCGGGCTTACCGCGCATTTTGTTCCCATTGGCATTCCCTCCAGTATTTGGGGATTATTGTTGCTCTTTACGTGCTTAATTACGCGCATTATCAAAATCGAATGGGTGATGTTTTTCTCTAATTTTCTGGTTCGTTATATGGCACTGTTGTTCGTGCCGGTCAGCGTTGGGATCATTAAATATTCCGGGCTGCTTATGGATCAAATGAAAGTATTATTGTTGCCGAATATCGTCAGCACCTGCATAACCCTTGTAGTGATCGGTTTGTTTTCCGATTATTTGTTCTCACTGAAATCCTTTAGCCGTTTAAAACGCAAAGTCATCAAAAAAAGAGCAAAGGGGGAATAATGTCTTATTTGGTTTATCTTTATACTTTGCTAACCATTGTTGCGTTTGCTTTGGCAGTAAAAATTAACAAACGCTGGAAATCCGTCGTACTGAACAGTTTTGTGCTGACGGTGCTGATTTTAGTGGCGGTGTTGCTGATTTTCAAATTGCCTTATGAAAGTTATATGGAAGGTAACGCGCCACTCAATAATTTATTGGGCGTAAGTATTGTTGCGTTGGCTATTCCGTTATATGAACAACTTCGCCAAATTCGCAACTACTGGCAAATTATTTTAATCACAACGGTGGCGGCTTCTGTGTTGTCTATGTTAAGCGGGGGGATCTTTGCTTTATTGCTTGGCGCACAGCCTGATATTGTGGCTACCGTGTTGCCGAAATCCGTGACGACGCCCATTGCCATGGCGGTGTCCGAAAATCTTGGCGGCATTCCTTCCGTGGCGGCGGTGGGCGTGGTGGTTGCCGGTTTACAGGGGTCTATTTTCGGCTATTTATTATTAACCAAAATCGGCTTGAAAAATAAAGAATCCATCGGATTATCCGTGGGCGCCGTTTCTCACGCGTTAGGCACGGTAAGCTGTATGGAAAACGATAAGAAAGCCGGCAGTTACAGTTCCATTTCCTTAGTATTGTGCGGTATCATTAGTTCAATTTTGGCACCTCTTATCTTCAAATTGATCTACACATTGGTATAGCATGAAAAATCAGATTAATCCCCGTTGGCAGCAACGTTTTATTGACGATAAACCACGGGAAAAAGACCACCGTCCGCCGTTCCGTCGAGATCGCGGACGCATTCTCCATTCCGCCGCCTTTCGTTGTTTACAGGCAAAAACCCAAATTCACGCGGTGGGCGAAAATGATTTTTATCGCACTCGTTTGACCCATTCGCTGGAAGTGGCGCAAATCGGCAGCAGCCTTGTAGCGCAAATGAAATTTGCCGAAGCCTTCAATGCCGTGGCACACCAGCTTTCCGTAGAAAAAAGCGAACTGCAAAAACAGCTGATTCCGTTGTTGCCTTCTAATGATCTGATTGAAAGTTTATGTTTTGCTCACGACATCGGTCATCCGCCTTTCGGGCATGGTGGCGAAGTGGCGCTTAACTATATGATGCGTAACAACGGCGGCTTTGAGGGCAATGCACAAACCTTCCGCCTGCTCACCAAACTTGAGCCTTATACGCCGAACGCCGGCATGAATTTAGCCCGACGTACGATCCTTGGTATCGTAAAATATCCTACCATTTTGGATGTGTCCTCCGCACAGTATGCGCAGTTAGACGAAACCCAACACAGCGATCCCCGTTATGTGAAAATCGCCGATTGGCGACCGGGCAAAGGGCTGTTTCGTGATGACATTGCCATGTTCGATTGGTTGCTGGAACCGCTTTCCGAAAGCGACCGCACGTTGTTCGGCGCGCTACAAAAAGTGCGGTCAAATCCCAAAGAGATTTTAAAGACCCGCTTTAAATCCTTGGATTGCAGCATTATGGAGCTGGCAGACGACATCGCCTACGGCGTGCACGATTTGGAAGATGCTATCGTGGTGGGCGTGGTGAATGTGCAGCAATGGCAAGAAGCGCTGAACGCACTGAAAAATAGCCAATCGGAGTGGATGCGTCAACATATCGAACACATCAGCGAAAAACTGTTTTCCGATCAACATTACTTACGCAAAAATGCCATCGGCGCCTTGGTCAACTATTTCATCACCAACGTACGTTGGAAAATTCAGCCGGAATTCAGCGATCCGCTGTTGCGTTATAACGCCGAATTACCGCAAGAAGTGGTGGACGTACTCAACGTGTTCAAAAAATTCGTGTTGAAGTATGTCATCAATAATGTGGAAACCCAGCGCGTGGAATATAAAGGTCAACGCATTTTGACGGAAATGTTCCAAATTTTTGAATCGGATCCGCAACGCCTGCTCCCCACCAACACCGCCAACCGCTGGTTGAAAGCGGAAGAATCGGGCAAGAAGCGCGTCATTTGCGATTACATCGCCGGTATGTCCGATGCGTACGCGCTCAAGGTGTATCAGCAGCTTTAAAAGTGCGGTTATTTTTTTCTTTATTTTTATAGGACTTTTTTGTGGCACTCATCAGCTTAACCAACGGATATCTTTCTTTCAGTGATGCGCCTTTATTGGATCATGCGGATTTACATATTGAACCGAACGAACGCGTTTGTTTAGTGGGGCGTAATGGGGCGGGGAAATCCACCTTGCTCAAAATTATTGCCGGCGATGTGGTGATGGACGACGGCAAAGTGCAATATGAAAAAGACTTGGTGGTGTCCCGTTTGGAGCAGGATCCGCCGCGTCATGCGGAAGGCAATGTGTTTGATTATGTGGCGGAGGGCATTGAGCATCTGGCGGATTTATTGAAGGAATATCATCATATTTCCGTGCAATTGGAGCAAAATTACAGCGAGCAGGTGCTCAATCAGCTTGCGCAAATTCAAGCCAAATTAGAACATGCCAATGGCTGGCAATTTGAAAATAAAATTAACGAAGTGCTGGCAAAACTGGAACTTAATCCGAATACCAAACTCGCCGATTTATCCGGCGGTTGGTTGCGCAAAGCCGCTTTGGCGCGTGCGTTGGTGTGTAATCCTGATGTCTTGTTATTGGATGAGCCTACCAACCACCTAGACGTTGATGCTATCGAATGGCTGGAAAATTTCTTGATGGAATTCAGCGGCAGCATAGTCTTTATTTCCCACGACCGTTCCTTTATTCGCAAAATGGCGACCCGCATTGTGGATTTGGATCGCGGCAAATTGGTTTCTTATCCCGGCGATTATGATTTATATCTCACTACCAAGGAAGAAAATCTGCGGGTGGAAGCCTTACAAAACGACTTATTCGACAAACGCTTAGCGCAGGAAGAAGTGTGGATTCGCCAAGGTATCAAAGCCCGCCGCACCCGTAATGAAGGACGTGTGCGCGCCTTAAAAGCTATGCGGGAAGAACGCAGCCAACTCCGCGACGTATTAGGCACGGCAAAATTGCAATTAGACACGTCCAGCCGCTCGGGCAAAATCGTATTTGAAATGGAAAATGTCAGCTACGACATCGACGGCAAGCAACTTCTCAAGGATTTCAGTACCACCATTTTACGTGGCGACAAAATCGCCCTTGTCGGTCCGAACGGCTGCGGAAAAACCACCTTTATTAAATTGTTGCTCGGCGAGATTCAGCCCACAAGCGGTTCTATTCGCTGCGGCACAAAATTGGACATTGCCTATTTTGACCAATACCGCGCTGATCTCGACCCGGAAAAATCGGTGATAGATAACGTCGCCGACGGCAAACAGGATGTGGAAGTCAACGGCGTAAAACGTCATGTGTTGGGCTACTTGCAGGATTTCCTATTCCCGCCGAAACGTGCCATGACCCCGGTTAAAGCCCTTTCAGGCGGCGAACGTAACCGTCTGTTATTGGCGAAATTATTGTTAAAACCCAATAATTTGCTCATTCTGGATGAGCCGACTAATGACTTGGACGTAGAAACCTTGGAATTGTTGGAAGAAATTCTCACGGATTATCAAGGCACCTTGCTTATCGTCAGTCACGATCGTCAATTTATTGATAATACCGCCACCGAATGCTACATCTTTGAAGGCAACGGCGTGCTGAATAAATACGTCGGCGGCTTCTTCGACGCCAAACAGCAGCAAGCCAATTATTTTGCACAAAAAGCCGAACAAGGCACGGTTAAAAATAAAAAAATCGAGCCGAAAAAAGAAGAAAGTGCGGTGGAAAATAAAAACGTTTCCAACAAACCGAAAACCGTCAAACTTTCCTATAAAGAACAACGCGAATTGGAACAGCTGCCGCAATTGCTGGAAGATTTAGAAGAAAAAATCACCGCACTTCAAAGCGAAATCGCCGACCCGAATTTTTTCCAACAATCCCACGACATCACTGATGCCAAATTGAAAGCGCTGGCAGACACCGAAACCGAACTGGAAACGGCATTTATGCGCTGGGAAGAATTGGAGGAAAAGAAAAATCTGGCGGAAGGGAAATAACCACGTTTTTGCTCCCATGATAGCGCAAGCGTTCACGTTTGTGTTTGCATTGGTCTAAATGTGGACGCAACCGTCAAGGTATTTTTTGATGGCGCGCGTTTCCTAACGCGTGCCTGTAATATCAATAAGTTAAAAGCACACGCTATGAAGCGTGCGCTATCAAGGGGAAAGGAAATAACCACGTTTTGCATGTTAATGTGAAAAAGTGCGGTTGTTTTTTAAGATGTTTTTAGAAAATATAATTAACTTAAGGAATTAATATGAACAATTTAAAAAAGAACTGGATCATTATTACTGCTGGGGTATTAGTAATCATTGCTTTTGGTATGTATGTTTGGAATTTCCGGAACTATGATATTTCCGATAATAGTGCAAAGTGGAATGATTTTGGAAGCTATATTGGTGGGATATTTTCTGCATTAGCATTTTTAGGTGTTGTATATCAGTTGCATACAACAAAACAAGAACAAAAAAAGCAAGAGTTTGAACGAACTTTCTTTATGATGTTGGAACAGCATAATTTGAAGTTGAATACTATTGGGCAAGAGGTAATAGATGAAATCTACGATAAAATTATATCAAATTATGGAAGTATGGATTCACTAAGAAATAAAATTGAGATTCAAGAAAAATCTAAAATTTATTCTGAAGTTAATAGTTACTTTTTACTTCTATATAGGATTTTGAAATTCATTTATGAAAATGGTGAGTTAAATAATAAAAATAATTATTCAAGTTTATTGAGAAGTTTTATATCTAATAAATTATTAGTTGTATTGTCTTATCATCTATCTAATAGAGATGACTCTTATAGGAATTATATTGAATATATTAATAGGTTCTCATTTTTGGAGCACGTAAATTTTATAGATCTAGAACTTGAATTTATACATCAAGTGAGTAGGGTAGAGAAAGAAGCTTTATACGATTTAGTTTTTAAGGGAGAAAGTTATCTATTTGATGCTCTTAAGAGTGGTGAATTAATTCCTGATGATATTGATAGCTATGATCGTGAAATGTTTTTAAAGGAAATTATCCAAAGTAAACAGGAAAATTGTCCTATAATATATAAAAAGTTTATGGGGTTAAATTTGGGATATGTCAAGGAAGGGAAATCTGTAAAAGCTGAATTAAAGTATGAGGATAATATTATTTTTCATATATTAAAAAACTTTTCTTTATCTGCTTTTGGAAAAAATAAAGAGTATGGGGAATTAATTGTGAGATATAAAAATATAGTAAACCCAGATAAGGAATAAATATGTACTTTATCCCCTATGATAGCGCAAGCGTCCGCGCTAGTGCTTATCCGGTCCAAGCGTGGAGGATTGAATCATTGTTCTGTTCTTAAAAAACGCTTTCAAAACAGACCGCACTTTTTCTATTCCTTCCAAATAATCCGGTTAATACACAAAACGGTTGCTGAGACGGTTCCTGAGCTTTTCGAAGGGTTAGTCGAAGCATGAGTTTTATGTTGCTCGAGAGCCGGAATTACTCATGGTTCGACAAGCTCACCAACCGTAATTCCAGTCCACCAGGATAGCTCCCATGATAGCGCAAGCATCCGCGCTTTTGCTTGTGTCGGTCCAAGCGTGGACGCTTGAACCATCAGATGTCATTCCTGTTCTTATACCTTCGGAAGCCTTTCTCAAAATGTCGTCCTGATCACAGTTTTCAAACCTGTGCATTGATCCCCCTGCTGTTCCGTCATAGACTGCATCTCAGTTGCTGAATCAATTAACCTCAAAAAGGAGAAAATTATGAAAATTATGGCTGTTTGCGGTTCCGGTTTAGGGAGCAGTTTTATGATGGAAATGAATGCCAAAAAGGCGCTTGCTAAATTGGGGATTGATGCCGAGGTGAATCATACGGATTTGGCGTCGGTGACGGTGAATGATGCGGATGTGTTTATTATGGCGAGCGATATTGCCGAGAGCAGTTCCATTCCGGTGGAGAAAATCGTGGTGGTGAAAAATATCGTGAGTGTCGGTGAATTTGAAGAAAAATTGGCGGCGTATTTTAATCGGTAGTTAAAGGAGCATAGTGATGGATTCTATACTTTTCTTTATTTTAGACATTTTAAAAGTGCCTTCCATTCTGGTCGGTCTCATTGCGTTGGTCGGCTTGTTGGTGCAAAAGAAATCCTTCCCCGATGTGGTGAAGGGAACGATTAAAACCATTTAGGCTTTATCGTGCTGGGTGGCGGTGCCGGCGTGTTGGTGGGTTCGTTGACGCCGTTGGGCGGGATGTTTGAACATGGCTTTAACGTGCAGGGGATTATCCCGAATAATGAAGCCATTGTGTCCATGGCGGTAGAAAAATACGGCACGGCGACGGCACTGATTATGGCGTTCGGCATGGTGGCGAATATTTTGGTCGCGCGTTTTACCCGCTTAAAATTCATTTTCTTAACCGGTCACCACACCTTTTATATGGCGTGTATGATTGCGGTGATTTTAACCGTTGCCGGTTTGGAAGGCATGGAATTGATTGTTGCCGGATCCCTGACTTTAGGCTTGATTATGGCGTTTTTCCCGGCGTTGGCGCATTTTTATATGAAGAAAATCACAGGTAGTAATGATGTGGGTTTCGGGCATTTCGGTACTTTGGGTTATGTGCTTTCCGGCGCCATCGGTCAGGCGGTGGGTAAAGGATCCAAATCCACGGAAGAAATGGATTTGCCGAAAAATCTAAGCTTCCTGCGTGACAGTTCCATTTCCATTTCACTGACCATGATGGCGATTTATTTCATTCTTGCCATCGCTTCCGGCAGTGAATATGTGACGGCGCATTTCAGTAACGGACAACATTATTTGGTGTATGCGGCGATTCAAGCCATTACCTTCGCAGCTGGCGTGTCCATCATCTTGCAAGGGGTGCGTTTGATTTTGGCTGAAATCGTTCCGGCATTTACCGGGATTTCCGAGAAGCTCGTGCCGGATGCCAAACCTGCGCTGGATTGCCCGATCGTCTTCCCGTACGCACCGAATGCGGTGTTAATTGGTTTTCTTGCCAGTTTCGTGGGTGGGATCGTCGGCTTGGCGTTACTCAATCAATTACACTGGGTGTTAATTCTGCCCGGTGTTGTACCGCACTTTTTCTGTGGCGCCACAGCCGGGGTGTTCGGTAACGCCACCGGTGGTCGTCGCGGCGCAATTTTAGGCGCATTTGCACACGGCGTGTTGATTACCTTCTTGCCGGTATTCTTATTGCCGGTCTTGGGTTCTCTTGGTTTTGCCAATACCACCTTCTCCGATTCGGACTTCGGCGGTGTGGGTATTGTGCTGGGCTACATGGCGCAATATTTCTCCAAAGAGATGATTTTAATCTCCGTGGTGAGTGTTTTCCTGTTGCTGGTGGGCTATAACTACATTGCGAAAAAAACAACAGAGCAAAAATAGGTGAATAAGATGGATACTACAGAACTTCAACGGTTTGCTCAGAAAATTCGTCTTAACACATTAAAATCGCTGGTGCATTTAGACTTTGGTCACTTCGGTGGCAGCCTTTCTATCGTAGAAACCCTTGCCGTGTTATACGGCAAGGTGATGCGCCTCAAACCTGAAGATCCGCATTGGCAGGAACGCGATTATTTTGTGTTATCCAAAGGGCATGCAGGCCCCGCCCTGTATGCCACTCTCGCCTTAAAAGGCTATTTTCCTCTCGAGCAACTTTTTACCTTAAATTCCGACCGCACTTTTTTGCCAAGTCACCCCGACCGTTTGAAAACCCCCGGCGTGGACGCCACAACAGGTTCGCTCGGGCAGGGCATTTCCATTGCGGCAGGCATCGCCTTGTCCCATCAATTACGCGGTATGCCGAACCGCACTTTTTGTATTGTGGGCGACGGCGAACTGAACGAAGGTCAATGTTGGGAGGCGTTTCAGTTTATTGCGCATCGCAATTTAACCAATCTTTGCGTCATCGTGGATTACAACAAATTGCAATTAGACGGATGCCTGACGGACATCATCAATCCGTTCAGCTTGCAGGACAAATTTGCCGCTTTCGGCTTCGTGGTGGAAACCGTCAACGGCGATGATATTGACGCCTTGTGTCGTGTGCTTTCCGCTACGCCGACCCGACCGTTGGCGGTGATTTTGGATTCCAAAAAAGGGCAGGGCGTGCCTTATATCGAAAACCTTGCCAATAATCACCATTTGCGTCTGAATGACGAAAGCCGCGCGCAAATTCAGTTATCAATCGACGAATTGGAGGCGGAGTATGGCGCTTAAATTAGAACGTGATGCGCTGGAAATGCGCAAAATTTACGCCGGCACCTTGCAGGAATGTATGCGGGAAAATCCGCTGGTGATTGAACTGGACGCGGATTTAATGAGCTGCATGACCATGGATAAAGTGCAGAAAAATCTGCCGAATCAGGTGATTAACTGTGGCATTATGGAAGCCAATGTGGTGGGCATGGCGGCAGGGTTAGCCATTGCCGGGCACATTCCGTTCTTCCACTCGTTTACCGCCTTTGCCAGCCGTCGCTGTTTGGATCAGCTGTTTATGTCGGTGGATTATCAACAGGTGAACGTGAAAGTTATCGCCTCCGACGCGGGTGTCACGGCAGTGTATAACGGCGGCACGCATATGTCCTTTGAAGACATGGGCATTGTGCGCGGGCTGGCTCATGCCAAGGTGTTGGAAATCACCGACGGCGCCATGATGAAAAATCTCGTTCGGCAGTTGGTGGCGTTAAAAGGCTTTTATTGGGTGCGCACCATTCGTAAAAGTGCGGTCAAAATTTACGATGAAAATGAAACCTTCACTATCGGTAAAGCAAAAGTCCTGCATGAAGGCAAAGACATTACCCTGATCGCCAACGGCATTATGGTGGCGGAGGCCTTGAAAGCGGCGGATATGTTGGCAGAGCAGGGCATTGACGCCACGGTAGTGGATATGTTCACCCTCAAACCGCTTGATCGGGAATGCGTGATTCAATGTGCCAAACGCACCGGTAGAATCGTCACCTGTGAAAATCACAGCGTCCAAAATGGTTTAGGTTCCGCCGTGGCAGAAGTGCTGGTGGAACATTGCCCGGTGCCAATGCGTCGTATCGGCATTAAAGAGCGTTACGGGCAAGTGGGATCCTTGGAATTCTTGATGAATGAATACGAGCTCACTGCGAATCATATTGTGCAGCAGGCGTTGACGTTGTTTTGATGTTCCCGACCAAAATCATGAACTTGCTACTTCGTGGTATAAATAACCCGTACAATGCAAACGATATTGTTAGATAAGATGAATTTATAGCTAAATACTTAACAAACAAAAGTGCGGCTAGTTTGAAAAACGTTTTTTTAGCTGACCGCACTTTTATGAATCCCGCTTAAGCAAAAGTTGCCTGGTGGGCGATGAGTTCTGCTTTGGCTAAGGCGAAAACGCCGACACCGCCGTTTTTGAGTTCAAGCCAATTGAACGGGACGTTGGGGAATTGTTCGATTAAATGCACCATGCTGTTGCCTACTTCGCATACCAATACGCCGTCGTCGGTGAGGTAGTTTGCCGCTTGGCGCAGGATTTGTTTGGTGATGGTTAAGCCGTCGTCGCCTGAACCGAGTGCCATTTCCGGTTCGTAGTGAAATTCTTCCGGCATATCTGAGCGATCGTCTAAATCCACATAAGGCGGGTTGGTGACGATGAGGTCATATTGTTCTGCCAATAATTGAGAGAATAAATCCGATTGAATCGGAAACACGCGGCGGCTGAGGTTGTAGCGTTCAATGTTGATTTCCGCTACATTCAGCGCATCAAGAGAAAGATCGACGGCGTCCACATCCGCTTCGGGGAATTGCTCGGCACAGGCGATAGCGATACAACCGCTACCGGTGCACATATCCAAAATACGTTTCGGCGCTTTTGGCAACAAGCCGGCAAAGCCATCCTGAATCAGCGCACCGATCGGCGAGCGCGGGATGATGACCCGTTCGTCTACATAAAATTCCAATCCACAAAACCAGGCGCTGTGAATTAAATAGGCGATAGGAAGGCGTTTTTCAAGACGAATCATCACTAAACGGATGAGTTCCAATTTTTCTGCGACGGTTAAGCGGGCATTGTATAATTCGGCGGGAAAATCGGGCGGCAGGTGAAGGCAGGAAAGCACCAGCTGGTGCGCTTCGTCCCAGGCATTGTCATAGCCATGCCCGTAAAATAATTCGGCGCGATTAAAGGTGCTGTAGGTCCAGCGCAGAAAATCTTTGATACTGTGCAGTTCGTCATGTACGTTGGCGGAATAAATATCGTCGATCAATTCCTGATTAAAGGTAATTTGGTTCATGGTTTGCTCTTATCAATGTTAGAATTGCGCGTAGTTATACCATATTTGAGATAGGAAACGAAATGTTAGATGATGAAGCGATTTCGCTGTTCCGTGCCGAAATCAAAGGTGTGAAGCCGTTAAAGCAGGACAGATTCGTGCCGCCGCGCGCCACGAAGAAGAAAAATCAGATAGCGGTCAAAGAGGTGCGCGAGCAGCGGGACACGTTATTTTATTTTTCTGACGAATATGAACCGTTGTTGAACGACGAAAGTGCGGTCAAATATTTACGTGAAAATGAGGATTCCCATTTGCTGAAACAATTGCGGCGCGGGGATTTTTCGCCGGAAATTTTTTTGGATTTGCACGGCTTAACCCGCGAGCAAGCAAAGCTGGAATTGGCGGCACTGATTCAAGCCTGTGAGAAAGAACATATTTATTGCGCAAGTATTATGACCGGTTACGGCACTTACACCTTAAAACGTCAAATTCCCCGTTGGTTGGTGCAACACCCTAAAGTGCGCGCCTTACACCAAGCCCCGAAAGAATGGGGCGGTGATGCGGCAATCTTGATTTTAATCGACGTTTAGACGGTTTTCTGAAATGCACCGTAAAGGGACGGCAGAATTTGGCTGATCATGCTTAACTGCTGAATCGGAATGTTAAATTGTACCTGTTCCGGTTGGGCGTTAGTATTTAGATTGACTTGCACCTGTTTTAAACGTGATTCAATGTTCTCGTGCAGCTTTTCAAAAATATCCGGTGGCAGTTTTTCCAGGTGTTCCAAAATATAAATAATCTTTTTCGCCGCCGGATAAAATTCCGCTAAAAATGCCGTGCTTTGCTGTATTTTTTTCATTTTACTGCGATACGCGCCGAGCGCCGAAATATAACTGAGCAGAGAATAATTGATTTTTAGCAGCTCGAATCCTGTTTGCAAATACGCCTGATATTTCTTCGGTTCATGATTCATATTGGAAATGGTGGCACTTAGCGCCGCCGCATATTCGTGGGCGTAACGACGCACGATACGGTATTTCAGATTATCCCCTTTGCCGAATTGCAGTTGGCTGACCACATAAAGCAAATATTGCGCATCGCTTTTTACTGCCTGTCGGCTTACTTTATCCAGTTGTAAATATTTCCAGTCCGGCCAAAAATAAGACACCGCAAACCAAGAGATCGTAGCGCCGATAAGGGTATCAATGACCCGCGAATAAAGCGCCTGTTCCACATCAAACCCCATGACATCAAAACTGAAAATCACTTGTAAAGTAATAAAAAAGGTGGAGAAACTGTAATTATTGGTGCGGAAAAAGAAGAACAGGGTGCTGGTCAGCACAATTAAGCCCAGTTGCAATTCCAGTGTCGGGTTGGTGTATGGCAATAATGAACCGATAACCACACCGAGAATGGTGCCGATAATTCGTTGTTTGAGACGTAATTTGGTGGCGGTGTAGTTCGGCTGGCAGACGAACACGGCAGTAAGCAAAACCCAATAACCACGATCTAACGGTAAAAATTCGCCGATTACACAACAAACAAACACTACAATAGACAGACGCACCGCATGGCGGAAGAGTTGGGATTCAAAGCTACAATGGCTACGAATTGCCAATAGGATATTTTTTAACCCGGTGATTTGCTCTGTGTAAATTTGTGCCCGTTCAGTTTGTTCCGTATTGTCCGCTTCCTGATCAATGTGGCGTAGCTGATAATCCACGCTTTTCAGGTTATCCAGTAAGGTTTGCAGATTGAGCAGAGTTTCGCTTTCTTCCCCATGAGCGGCGCTGTAAAACTCAAAGGATTGGTTTAAACCGTGAATGGCTTTTTCTACCCGAGTGTCGTAGTGATAGGTTTTATTGCGCTGTAAACTTAAAGCAATGTCGCGACAGGCTTGGGCTTGCAGTTCCAATAAACGTTGAATGCGGAAAATTAAATCGGTGTTTTTTAAATGTTCCGCTAATTTTTGATAGTTAAAATGGCTGGAACTGATGCGCTCGTGAATGTCCTGTGCGGCAAAATAATAACGAATCATTTGGGTGGTGTGGCTGTGGCGATGTTGCCCGCGAATACGGTAAAAAAGTGCGGTGCGGGAGCCGTTGAAGGCATTGATGAGTTCGCTGTTTTTCATCGCCATGGCAATGTGTTTATTTTCGATTTGATCGATTTCATCAGGATCGAAAAACATGGATTTGGCATCCAGATAATTGGCTAATGCCAAAAAGGATTTGGCAACGCTTTCCTGTACCGGGCGATTAGGGAAAAATAAATGCACGCATAGGGTAGTGACGCTATAAAGCAGCGTACCGCAGAGGATCATCAGCGGATTGATGTACCAAAGGGTATCGGGCAAATAGGCCAGCGTGGTGTATAACGCTACTACTAAGGTGCCGAAAGCGATGGTGCTGTAACGCTGCCCCAAAGCGCCGATCATGGTGAAGGCAAAGGTCATGAGCGTCATTAACAGCATAAATTGCAGGTTATGCCCAATGCTCAGTTGCACGCTTAGGGTTGAAACGGAGAAAGCGAGCAGGGTGTAAAATACGTTTTTAATACGGCCGGTTAACCGGTTATCCAAATCCACTAATCCGCCGGCAATAATGCCCAGCACCAAAGGCATGCTTTGTTCGGAAATATTAAAATACCAAATTGCCAGCACCGCGAGATTTACGGCGATAAAAATCGGAATGGACGCAATAACTTTGGCGTTAAACCAGCGATTCATGTTTAACCTTATTTATAAAACTGCTTGTATTGTTGTTCGGTGAATTGTTGGCGGATTAAGGCGGCAGTGTCTTTCGGCAACACGCGTTGTCCCACCGGATATAATGCGATGGCGGCGATTTTGAAATGCGCCAAGCCGGTCGGAATACCGATGATGGTCAGACATTGAGAGATACCGCAAAACACATTGCTGAGACAAAGCCACCAGCCGAACAAAATGAACCAGACAATGTTAAGTACGGATCCGATGGAATTTTCCACCGCACTTTTCGGTTCTAAATACTTAACATGAATAATGTCATTGCCGAAAGGCACGAATGTCATTTTGGTGATTTCCCAACAGCTGCGGGTGTATGGCAAGGTGACGATCAAAACGGCGCTCATCACGGTGGCCAAAAGCCATGCCAAGGTGACGGCGAAGCCACCCAGGACAAAATTCAGAATATTTAAAACGAGTGCAAGTGTTGCGTTATTTCCGTTCATTATTTCAGTCGCTCGGTTAAATAGCCTTGGTAATCTGGAATGCGAATGTCGGCAGTTTCATTAAATAACGGAGAAGTGACTAAAAATGGCGATATTCATGGCTACCGGAATATTCCACACCGTTGCGATACGCATTAAGGCTTTGACGTCCGGATCATGGGGCACGGCATTCATCGGATCCCAAAAGAAAATCATTAAATCAATTTTGTTTTCGGCGATCAATCCGCCTAGTTGCTGATCGCCGCCCATCGGACCGCTCAATAGGTTGTTTACCGTTAAGCCCGTTTCCCGATGAATCAGATTGCCGGTCGTACCCGTGCCGTACAGGGTGTGATTTGCCAATAAAGTGCGGTGGTTTTTACACCAGTTTATGAGGTCCTGTTTACAGTGATCATGTGCCACTAACGTGATATGTTTATTTTTAGGTAGCGCACGATAAGTGGTTTGCATAAATTCTCCTTAAACAAAAAGTGAGCGGGAAGCTCACTTTTCAAATGTATCTAAAATTAATTTTATTTTTGTTTTTTCACCCAATTAATGAAACGGGTTTGCGTTTCTTTGTCGGCTTGTTGATACCAGTATTGGAGCATTTGCTCGGCAACATTCTCGCCTTGTAAGGTGACTTTGCCTTTTGCTACTTTACCTGTGGCCGCACCACCGGCTACCACGGTAGTGGTCGGCGTGGCAGTTGAAGCGGTTGCAAAGGCAGGCACGGCGGCGGCTGCACCGGAAGCGTTGTATTCGCCTAAGTCTTTAATCAGGCTAACGGTTGGGAAGAAACCTTCCTGTTTTAAGTATTCTTGTTGGGTTTGTATGTTCGCGCCGGAAGCGGTTTTTACGCTGATCACCGGGGCCTTTTTAAAGGCATTGAAATCACGCTCGTTAGATAATTTCGGGGCGGAAATGATGATGTCTTGTGTTGAACCTTGGAAGGTAACGACAATTGGATCGGTTTCAAGTAAGGCGCTGTCGGAACTGGTTTTTATAATCTCGGATACGCGCACTACCACTTGGTGCTTTTGGGTGTCATTAATATTGAAACTGCGGGCTTCCTTCAATAAGGATTTTGACGGTTTTTGACCGTCAAAGGCGAGGAAGTCGATGTTGGATGAACTGGTGATCATACCTGCAAAGCTGGCGGTACTGGCTAAAAGTGTTGCAGCTAATGCAGCTAAACGAAATTTCATATTTGCTCCTGTTTTGAGTAAAATTAAGTGACACTTTATAGCATAAAGCGTTGGCTGTATGCTATTCCAAATTCGCGGAAATGCAAATAGAAAATTGTATTTAATGGCTGGTTTTTTGTTTTTATTCGATTTTAGGAGACGAAAATGCTGAAAAAACGTTTTTTGGTTTATGGTTGCGTGCAGGGTGTCGGCTTCCGTTATTTCACTTGGCAACAGGCAACAAAAATCGGCGTGACGGGCTTTGTACGCAACCTTGCTGATGGCTCCGTGGAAGTGGTAGCCATCGGTTCTGAGGTGCAAATTCAGGCGTTAAGTGACTGGCTGCACCATGGTCCGCGCACGGCGACGGTGCAACAGGTTTTTGCGGAAGATTATCTCAGCAGTAAAGTATTTACGACGTTTCAAGTGTTGCATTAAAGCGCAGGCGGATTTTGCTGTAAATAAGTGCGGTCAAAAATGCGGTCGCTTGTAGCAAGATAATGCAAGGACCGGTTGCGCCGTCGATATAATAGCTGATGATCGTGCCTAAAATGCTCGTGCTGACTGAAGTTATTAGGGCAATGGCGATCATATAATCAAATCGCTTGGTTAAAATAAAGGCGGTAATACCCGGTGAAATGAGCATGGCGACTACTAAAATAACCCCCACCACCTGCATGGCGCTAATGATGGTTAAGGCAAGTAAAATCAATAAGCTGTAATGTAGCAGACGCGGCGATAAACCAACAATTTTGGTTTGGTTGGGATCGAAACAATAAAGTAGGAAATCTTTTCGACGGAGAAAGATGACAAGAAAAATCAGCGCAGTCATAAAGAAGGTTTGCCAAACCTCGGCATCACTGACACCAAGTAAATTACCGAATAAAATATGGGTTAAATGTTGTTCTGTTTCAATTTTGGTAAACAGTACAATCCCTAAGGCAAACATCCCTGAAAATACAATACCCATTGCAGTATCTTCTTTAATTCGGCTGTTTTCTTTTAAATAGCCCACACTAATAGAACAAACCAAGCCCGCGATAAAAGCGCCTATACTTAACGGTAATCCCAACCAGAATGCGACCACAATTCCCGGTAACACGGCGTGTGAAATGGCATCGCCCATTAACGACCAGCCTTTTAACACTAAATAGCAGGACAGCATAGCACAAATAACGGACACCAACAGCGCGGTAATTAACGCGTTTTGCATGAAAGGGTAGCTGAAAGGTTCGGTAATCCAAAGATAAATGGCGTTCATTTTTGCACCTCTTCTTGTGCGATGGGTTTATGTTGATGGAGCAAACCGTACTTCGGTGAAAAAATGAATGCCAGCAAGAAAAGAGCGGTCTGAATACAAACAATAACGCCACCTGTTGCACCGTCTAAGAAATAGCTTATATAAACGCCTACGGAACTGGAAGAAATGCCTAAAACTACGGCAATAAGGACCAAAGTTTTAAAACGATCGGTGAGCAGGTAAGCGGTTGCGCCCGGTGTGATAACCATGGCGATAACCAAAATGGCACCGACGGTTTGTAACGCGGCAACCACGCAGGCGCTGAGCAAGGTGAAAAACAGGATTTTGTAGTAAATCGGTGAAAAGCCGACGGAAGTGGCGTGCACTTCATCAAAGAAAATCAGCAAAAGATCTTTCCAAAAGATCAGCAGTAATACTAAACAAACGCCGATGATAATGCCGACTTGCAGAATATCTTCATCGGCAATGCCCAGAATGTTGCCTAAGATAATGTCTTGTACGTTAATCGACGTCGGGTTAAGGGAAATAATCAGTAGGCCAAGGGCAAAGAAAGTGGTAAAAATAAAGCCGATGACTGCGTCTTCACGGAGTTTGGTAATGGATTTTATCCAAAGAATGGCGATGGCGGCGAGGATACCGGAAAAAAATGCACCAAGCGCGTAGGGCAGGGAGAGGGCATAAGCAATGGCAACGCCGGGTACGACGGAATGAGAAAGGGCATCACCAATCAGTGACCAACCTTTCAGCATTAAATAAGCGGATAAAAACGCACAAATGCCACCCACCGCCGAGCTGATTAAAATGGCTTTCACCATGTAATCGTAGGAAAAGGGTTCTAATAACAGGTCCCACATTATGCGTCTTCCTTCGGTTTGGTATATCTGACAGTAGGTGCCGGTGGATCAATTTTAGTTTTACCATAGAATACCGCTGCCCGCTCATCATCGGTTAATACCGTAACGGCGCGTGGGTCCTCGTCATCATGCAAGTCTTCGCCTAATAGCTTAATGTGGCGCAACACACCGCCAAAAACCAATTCCAAGTTATGCTGGTTAAAAGTAGTTTCGGTCAAACCTGCAGCGATTACCGTGCGGTTAATCATTACCACGCGATCACAAAAATCCGGCACGGAACCTAAATTGTGCGTGGAAACCAGAATTAAATGCCCTTCACTGCGTAACTGACCTAATAAATCAATAATGGCGTTTTCCGTTTGTACATCTACGCCGGTGAAAGGTTCGTCCAATAAAATAATCTTACTTTGTTGTGCGAGCGCGCGAGCAAGAAATGCCCGTTTTTTTTGCCCACCGGAAAGCTCGCCGATTTGGCGATGGGCAAGGTGTTCAATGTTCACCCGTTGCATGGCTTCCTGCACCTTTTGTTTGTCCGTTTCACTCGGACGGCGCAGGAAGTTCATGTAACCATAGCGCCCCATCAGCACCACATCGTAAACAGAGACCGGAAATTGCCAGTCCACGTCTTCCGATTGTGGCACATAAGACACTAAATTTTGTTTTAAGGCTTGTTTAATTGTGAGATTGCAAAGAGAAATATTACCTCGTTGCGGTGTAATTAACCCCATCAGACTTTTAAACAGGGTTGACTTACCGCTCCCGTTCACGCCGACTAAAGCGCAGGTCGTACCGCCTTCTAGTTTAAAAGAAACATCATGAATGGCGGTATGACCATTGTTGTAACGAACGACTACGTCTTCAACGCAAATAGAGGCAATATTTGATGACATTATTTTTCAAATCCTTTAGCAATGGTAGAAACAGTCACTTTTAATAAATCAATATAAGTCGGCACAGGACCCCTGGCACCGGAAAGAGAGTCAACATAAAGCACGCCACCGTATTTTGCACCGGTTTCTTTTGCTACTTGTTTTGCCGGTTTCGGGGAGATGGTGCTTTCACTGAATACGACCGGAATATTGTTGGCTTTGACGGTTTCAATTACTTTACGCACTTGTTGCGGCGTGCCTTGTTGCTCAGCGTTAATCGGCCACAAATAAGCCTCTTTAAAACCGTAATCACGTGCTAAATAACTGAATGCGCCTTCGCTGGTCACCAACCAACGCTGTGCTTCCGGCACTTGTGCTAATTTTTCACGCAACGGTTGATCAAGTTCTTTGATTTTTTGGATATAAAGTGCGGTATTTTTTTCGTATGTTTCTTTATTTTGCGGATCGTATTTAATCAACGCATTTTTAATATTTTCAACATAGATTAACGCATTGGAAGGTGACATCCAGGCATGCGGGTTCGGGTTGCCGGTGTACGGACCTTCATGAATTGACATCGGCTCAATGCCTTCGGTTACAACGACCGCCGGTTTATCTTTGACGTTTTGGAAGAATTTTTCAAACCAACGCTCAAGGTTCAAACCATTCCATAACACTAAATCGGCAGATTGTGCCTTGACAATATCTTTCGGGGTTGGCTCGTAATCATGGATTTCTGCTCCGGGCTTGGTGATGGACTCTACGGTTGCCGCATCACCGGCGACATTTTGTGCCATATCTTGAATAATAGTGAACGTAGTGACAACTTTAAATTTCGCATAAGCAAGACTACTGCTTAAGCTTAACGCAAGTACGCTGACTAATGTGGCTAATAAACGCATATTTTTTCTCCTTGGCTTTTTAACTATAAAATAACAACATAAGCTGCGCGGACATTATATTCTTTCTATTTCTAAATGCAAATGATTCTCAAAAAAAATTATAGACATTTTACCGGTTTGGGGAGACCCGCCAGCTTGGTTGCCTGTTTTGCCGGACCATCGGGAAATAAACGTTGCAAATAACGGCTATTGCCTTTATCTTCTCCCAGCTTTTGCGCGGTGGCTTTCACCAACATACGAATGGCAGGAGAGGTTTTATATTCTTGATAAAAATCACGCACAAAATGGATAATTTCCCAATGGGCATCCGTTAATTCCAGATTTTCTAACTTTGCAATCGCTAAGGCGACGTCCGGTGTCCAATCATTTATATTTAGTAAATACCCCGACGCATCGGTTTCAATGCGTTTTTTATTGACTTCGAGCATCGGCAAGACCTCATGATTTATACGGATTTGGTTATATAAAAACGCCCCAAAAAAGGGGCGCTGCATTTATCTATTAAATTAATAATTAATCTCGGGAAGAGAAGAATGAAAGTAAGTTTAACAAGCTGATAAATAAGTTATAGATTGATACGAATAAACTTACTGTGGCACGAATATAGTTGGTTTCGCCGCCGTGAATGATGTTGCTGGTTTCATACAGAATTCCCATGGTGGAGAAAATCACGAACAACGCACTGATACCTACATAAAGCGCTGGGAATTGGAAGAAGAAACTGGCGATCATGCCAAGTAACAACACCACGAATAAGGCTAAAATGGTGCCGGACAAGAAAGACATATCTTTCTTCGTGGTCAATACATAGGCAGAGCATGCGAAGAAGGTCGCCGCAGTACCCGCCAATGCCAACACGATAGCATCACCCAAACCGGCACTCACATACGCATTTAAAATCGGTCCGACGGTATAACCCAAGAAGCCGGTAAAGGCGAAAGCGGACAAAATCCCCAACGCACTGTTTGCCAACGCATTGGTTAAGAAAAGTAAACCGTAGAAACCCACAAGCATCAGAATTAACCCCGGTCTTGGTAAATTCATCGCCATGGAAACATAGGCCACCACAGCAGAAAATGCTAACGTCAAAGCCAATAGGAAATAGGTGTTACGCAACACTTTATGTGTGCTCAGCAACGATTCTTCCTGCGTGCTAACAATAATACGAGATTGCATAAAAGCTCCTTTAAATTAAAGAAAATAACAGGTTAAAACCTTTGTGTAAAGTAAGGGTTGAGAAGGGAAAAGTCAATTCTTGGCAGTAAATATTTTTTATGGATGCGCTTGCGGAGTGAAAAGTGCGGTCTAAAAAGTAGGTGTTTTTATGCTTCAATAAGAAGATTAAATAAATTTAATAATTTCAGTAGATTAAATAATTTTCTGCTATTGACTATGGAAGATGGACGGGTAAATTATTCAAAAAAATGAATGACAATAATGCTATCTACTTATCCGAAGATCATCTTCGGTGTTAAAATCTAAGGGAAGCTATCATGTCTTGTTTAGAAAATGATCCTTATTATGTCAATTCTCCTGTTATGAACCTTAGCGTTCGCTACTTTTTAGTGCTGTTTTTTATCCAATTAAACTATTGCCTACTGTTTCGGAATGATAGAAAGCTACGCAGCTATTGACTATCCTGTTTGGCAGTGACACTGAAACCTTTATCGACAGCCTGCACCATGCTGATTAAATCGACGGACTGCTACGCAAACTCCAGCCCTACACCGTGCAAATCCCTGAAAAAGCGTTTGAGGCTTTATATAAGGCAGGACGCATTGAGCCGATAAACGAGAAAACCTTCGGTAGACAATTTTATACACTGATTGGGCTGGATTTGTATGACGAGGTGGCGGAGCTTTCTTCGGAAGATACGGAGTTTTTGAAGAAAGAAAACTTGGTGTTTTAGCTAACTTATTATTTTTACGATGAAAGTTTGCATTTTTCTTTTAGAGCGCATATCATCAGTCTGATTTAAAAACATATTCGGAGAAAACCAAGACCCATGCCCCATCACCAGCTTACTCCCTATCAAGCCCGATACTACTCCTGGTTACTTACCCGTCAAGCCGAGGGGAGCAACGTCGAATCTTTAGCAAGCACCTTAGTCGATGCCCAAGTCGATTTGAATCCGCACCAAGTGGATGCAGCTTTGTTTGCCTGCCAAAATCCCCTGTCAAAAGGCGTGATTCTGGCGGATGAGGTCGGTTTGGGTAAAACTATTGAAGCGGGCTTGGTGATTTTGCAGCGTTGGGCGGAGCGCAAACGCAAAATTCTGATTATTACGCCTGCCAACCTGCGCAAACAATGGCATCAGGAATTGCAAGAAAAATTCGGTTTGCAAGGCATGATTTTGGAAGCCAAAAGCTACGACGCTGACAAGAAAACGGGCAAAAACCCATTCCGTCAAGAAAGACCCGTTATTTGTTCTTACCAGTTCGCCAAATCCAAAGCGGACGACATCAAACAAATCGGCTGGGATTTGGTCGTATTGGACGAGGCGCACCGCCTACGCAATGTCTATAAGAAAAACAACGTCATAGGTAAAACCCTAAAAGAAGCCCTGGCAAACGTTTCCAGCAAAGTCCTGCTCACCGCCACGCCTTTACAAAATTCCCTGTTGGAACTCTACGGCTTGGTCAGCATGATAGACGAGCTCGTTTTCGGCGACTTGGACAGTTTTCGCACCCAATTCGGTGCAAAAGTGACCGAACAAACTTTACTTCATCTACGCCAACGGCTAAGTGCCGTCTGTCAGCGCACCTTGCGCCGACAAGTTCAGGCATATGTTCCCTATACCAAGCGTCTCGCCATTGTGCAAAAATTCACCCCGTCCGACCAGGAGCGGGAGTTTTCTTTTTTGGTTGCCGAATATCTGCGCCGTCCGAATCTGCAAGCCCTGCCCGAAGGGCAGCGGCAGTTGATTTCATTGGTATTGTGGAAACTGCTTGCTTCCAGTAGCCGCGCCATTGCCGGCGCATTGGAGACCATGACCAAACGTCTGCAAGGTGTGTTGGAGGAATCTGCGCCGCAAGACTTGGTTGAAACGCTGGACGAAGATTATGAAAGCCTGGATGAAACCGCCGAAGAATGGGAAGAAGAAAACGAACCCAATCTTCTGACCACCGACGAATATCACGCCATTGCCGATGAAATCGACGAGCTTAAACATTTCAAAACATTGGCGGAAAATATCCGTGAAGACGCAAAAAGCTGCGCATTATTGACCGCACTTTCCACCGCATTCGACAAATTAAAAGAACTCGGCGCCGCACAAAAAGCCATCATCTTCACCGAATCCAAACGCACCCAAGATTACCTCTTAGAATGCCTTACCCAAACTTTATGCCGGTGAAAACGGCGACGGCATCGTATTATTCAACGGCACCAACAACGACGCACAAGCGCAAAAAATCTACAAAGACTGGCTCAAGCGACACGAAGGCAGCGACAAAATCACCGGCTCCAAAACCGCCGATACCCGCGCCGCCCTGGTCGAGCATTTCAAAGATCGCGGTTGCATCATGATTGCCACCGAAGCGGGCGCCGAAGGCATCAACCTGCAATTCTGTTCGCTCATCATCAACTACGATTTGCCGTGGAACCCGCAGCGCGTCGAACAGCGCATCGGACGCTGCCACCGTTACGGGCAAAAACACGATGTAGTCGTCGTGAACTTTGTCGATGAAACCAACGAAGCCGACCAGCGCGTTTACGAACTGCTCGAACAAAAATTCCAACTCTTCAACGGCGTCTTCGGCGCCAGCGACGAAGTATTGGGCGCCATCGGTAGTGGCGTGGACATCGAACGGCGCATTGCCGACATCTACCGCCGATGCCGCCAACCCGAAGACATCAAAACCGCCTTTGACAGCCTGCAAAGCGAATTATCGGACGAAATCAACCAAAACATGATGAAAGCCCGACAAACCCTGCTGGATAATTTCGACGAAGAAGTCCGCGAAAGACTACGGATTCGCGCCGAAGAAAGCCAGGCTGTGCTCGACAAATACGAAAAAATCCTACTGGACTTGACCCGAAGCGAATTGGGCAGCTACGCCGATTTCGACAACGGCGGCTTCACGCTAAAAGGGCTACCTGAAAATCTTTCAGACGACCTTAGCATCCTAATCGGACGCTACGAACTGCCGAGAAAAAGCGGCGAAGCCTACCTCTACCGCATCACCCACCCATTAGCGCAAGCCATCATCGAACACGCCAAACATTGAGATTGCCCGCCTGTACGCTTGATTTTCGATTACCAAGTAGGCAACGGCAGAATCAGCACGCTGGAACCCTATCGCGGACAAAGCGGACAGCTTGCCGCCAAACTCATCAGCGTCAGCGCGCTGGGCGGCATGGAGCAGCACATCCTTATTTCCGCCGTCACCTCAAACGGCGAAACCCTGCAAGATAACGACCCCGAAAAACTCCTGCGTCTGCCCGCCCATATCGCCGAATCCGCCGTCAATCCCAATTTTCAGACGACCTTGACCAACGATATGGCGCAACGTCTTCAAACCCTGCTCAACCAAACCACCGAACGCAACCTCGGCTACTTCGAGCAGGAAGTGCAAAAACTGGATGATTGGGTCGATGATTTAAAACAAGGTTTGGAACAAGAAATCAAAGAAACCGATCGCGAAATCAAAGCGGCTCGCCGCACCGCCGCCACTTCCGCCACCTTGGAAGAAAAACTAAGCTGGCAGAAAAAACAGCGCGAACTGGAAAACAAACGCAGCCGCCAACGCCGCGAGCTTTTTGACAGACAAGACGAAATCGAAGAACAGCGCAACCGATTGATTGAAGAGCTGGAAGAACAGTTGAAACAAGAGGTTGAAGAGGAAGAATTGTTTTTTATTGAGTGGGAGATGGTGTGATATGAGTCAAATTGAAAGGAAAAATAAATATGGCTGATTCATCTTTAAGATTAAGACCATGGGTCTCGTTAATTCTTTTTATTAGTGCATATTCTCCATTAATGGTGATTATGGCAATTAATGGTGGGGCAGCGTTTAACAAAATGCTCTGTGCGACTTCGATACTCGCCAAGCTCACGATTTATTACCCTGCACGATTTTATACAATCCTTTTTTAATCTTATTCAACATATTGGTAATTCAAAAAAACACCTTAAAAATCAACCGCACTTTTCCTTTCATAAAACAAAAGCTGAATCTCTCTAGATCCAGCTTTTTTTATCTATTTATTACGCTAATTCCACGCGTAATTTTTTCGTTACATCCACCATCACTTTTAATGCGGCGATGGTTTCCGGCCAACCGCGGGTTTTTAAACCACAGTCCGGGTTGACCCATAAGCGTTCTTTCGGTACCACTTGTAACGCTTTGCGTAGCAAGTGTTCGATTTCGGCGGCGGTTGGGACGCGTGGGCTGTGGATGTCGTACACGCCCGGGCCAATGTCGTTCGGGTATTTGAAATCGCCGAATGCCGTTAATAATTCCATGTCGGAACGAGAGGTTTCGATGGTGATCACATCTGCGTCCAAGCCTGCGATTGCCGGTAAAATGTCGTTAAATTCGGAATAACACATGTGGGTGTGAATTTGCGTATCATCTTGGCAACCCATTGAACTTAAACGGAATGCTTCTCCTGCCCATTGTAAATAAGCGTCCCAATCGGCGCGTTTGAGCGGTAAGCCTTCGCGAATTGCCGGTTCGTCAATTTGAATCACTTTAATGCCGGCTTTTTCCAAATCCAACACTTCATCGGAAAGTGCCACGGCGATTTGTTTACATACGGTTGAACGCGGAATATCATTGCGTACGAAAGACCATTGTAAAATCGTTACCGGGCCGGTCAACATGCCTTTCATCACTTTTTGCGTTAAACTTTGGGCATATTGCGACCAGCGTACCGTCATTGGCTCAGGGCGAACCACATCGCCGTAAATCACCGGCGGTTTTACACAACGGGAACCGTAGCTTTGTACCCAACCGAATTTGGTGAAGGCAAAACCGTCTAATAATTCGCCGAAATATTCCACCATGTCGTTACGTTCCGCTTCGCCGTGAACCAGCACGTCTAAATCCAATTTTTCTTGCTCACGCACCACCAATTCGATTTCTTTTTTCATTGCCGCTTCATAATCCGCAAGGGACAATGTGCCTTTTTTGAAGGCGGCGCGCGCGTGTCGAATTTCAGTAGTTTGCGGGAAAGAACCGATATTCGTGGTTGGCAATAACGGTAGATTTAACCAGGCATTTTGTAATTTGATACGTTCCGCAAACGGGGATTTACGTTGATCCGCGCCTTTTGGCAAGTTCGCCAAACGTTCCGCCACTTCAGGGCGATGAATATCTTTTGAGGTCGCACGGGCATCGGCGGCAACTTGGCTGGCATCCAGTTCCGCTTGTACGGCGGCTCTGCCTTGCTCAAGTGCGGTCTTAATGACGCGTAATTCTTGAATTTTTTGTAAACAGAATGCAAGCCAGCTGTAAAGTTTAGGTTTGTTTACTTGTAACTGTGTTTCCACCGATAAATCATAAGGGGTGTGAAGCAGAGAACAGCTTGGCGCAATCCACAAACGATCGCCCAGTTTCGCTTTTAACGGTTCCACCACATCCAACACTTGGTTCAGGTTCGCACGCCAAATGTTACGACCATCAATCACGCCCACAGACAAAATCTTGTCGTAATCAGCAAAGGCGGAAAGTTGGTCAGGCGCACGCACTAAATCAATGTGTAAGCCCGCAACCGGCAAGGCTTTTAATAACGCAGCGTGTTCCGCGACAGAACCGAAATAAGTGGCTAACAGTAATTTTGCGTTTACTTGTGTGCTTAATGTGGCGTACACGTCTTTATAAGCCGCAACCCATTTAGCCGGCAAATCGACAGTTAAAGCAGGTTCGTCAATTTGAATATAATCCACGCCTTCTGCTGCCAATGCGTTTAAGATTTCTACATAAACCGGTATGAGTTTATTTAATAAATCAAAGCGATCAAATGCCGCACCTTTTTCTTTGCCTAACCACAAGAACGTTAATGGACCAACAATAGTGGGTTTAACATTCAAGCCAAGGGCTTTGGCTTCGCGAATTTGTTGCACGTAATGCGCCGGATTAGCTTTGAATTGGGTATCCGCGTGGAATTCCGGCACGAGGTAATGATAGTTGGTGTCAAACCATTTGGTCATTTCAATGGCAAATTGTGCTTTGTTACCGCGCGCCAGTTGGAAATATTGATCAAGGGTTAAATGTTGGCTGTCAAAGCCGAAACGAGCCGGAATCGCGCCTGTTGCCACTTGCAAGTCTAAAATGTGATCGTAGAAGGTGAAATCCGCCACGGCGACGTAATCCGCATTCGCTGCCGCTTGGTGTTTCCAGTTGATTTCGCGTAAGGCTTTGGCGATGTCTAATAAATCGGCTTCTGCGATTTCACCGCGCCAATAACGTTCTTGTGCAAATTTAAGTTCACGTTTTGCGCCCACGCGCGGAAAGCCGGATAAATGAAAAGTTGTCATACTAATTCCTCAATGTATTAAATGATTTAGACGGCTAAACGTCTATACGTGGGCTAGAATGACGAAAACGGGGGTATTATGCAAATTAATAATTTTCTAAAAGTTTATGAAAGAAATTAATGATCCTGTATTTTATTAGTTTGCGGTGGTAATCATAAAAAACGCTTTTAAAAACGACCGCACTTTTTCATCGATTTCTTTATGGATTTTATGGATTTCTTCTATGTAACGTTAAAGTGCGAGCCGTTTTCGTGTATGATACGGCTTCATTCTTTTTCGAATTTAGATGAATCTTTCTCATGAAACCGATCTTCCTTGAACTCAGACATCTCAAAACTTTACTTGCCCTGAAAGAAACCGGTAGCGTTTCCTTAGCGGCAAAGCGGGTTTATCTCACCCAATCGGCGCTGTCCCATCAAATTAAATTATTGGAAGAACAATACGGCTTGCCGTTATTTGAGCGGAAAACCCAACCGTTGCATTTCACCGCGGCCGGGGAGCGCTTGATTCAGCTTGCCAATGAGATTCTGCCGAAAGTGATTGAAGCGGAGCGCGATCTGGCGCGGGTGAAGCAGGGCGATGCGGGCGAGTTGCGGATTGCCGTGGAGTGTCATACCTGTTTTGACTGGCTGATGCCGGCAATGGATTCTTTCCGCAAGCACTGGCCATTGGTGGAACTGGATATTGTGTCCGGATTCCACACCGATGCCGTCGGCTTATTGCTGAACCATCGCGCCGATTGGGCGGTGGTTCAAGAAGTGGAAGAAAATTCGGGTATTGTATATAAACCATTGTTTTCGTATGAAATGGTCGGCTTATGCGCGAAAGATCATCCCCTGGCGACGAAAGATATTTGGCAGGCGGAAGATTTTTCCGATCAAACTCTGATTACCTATCCTGTGCCGGACGATATGCTGGATTTACTGCGTAAAGTGTTGTATCCGAAAGGCATTAACCCGACCCGTCGCACCAGCGAACTCACCATTGCGATTATTCAACTGGTGGCAAGTAAACGTGGCGTGGCGGCTTTGCCGTTTTGGGCGGCAAAACCTTATTTGGATCGTGGTTATATTGTGGCGCGCAAAATCACTCATCAAGGTTTGCACAGTAATCTCTATGCGGCCTTTCGTGAAACAGACGCGCATATCGCCTTTGTTGATGATTTTTATGAAACCGTTAAAGTACAAAGTTTTTCAACTTTACCTGAATTATCTATATTAGAAGAGAGCTAGCCATATGTCTGATGTTAAGACAACTCCTCATCCTATATTTGCTGCCGCCAAAGCAGCGTTACCGTACAGTTCACCGATGATTGCCGGTTTTTTATTCCTTGGTATGGCATATGGCATTTATATGAAATCCCTGGGATTTGGTGCGTGGTATCCGTTTTTTATGGCACTGTTGATCTACGGTGGTTCGGTGGAATTTATTATTGCCGGCGCGCTCACCTTACCGTTCGCTCCGCTTAATGTGTTATTGATTACACTGATGGTCAGCGGACGACAACTTTTTTACAGCATTTCCATGTTGGAAAAATACGGTAAATATTTGGGCAAGAAACGTCCATATCTCATCGCTGCCCTAGTGGATGAATCCTTCTCTCTCAATTATATGGTAAAAATTCCACCGCACTTGGATCGCGGCTGGTATATGTTTTTCGTCAGCTTTTATTTACAAGTTTATTGGGTGGCAGGCGCGGTACTCGGCAATTTGTTCGGCAACATTATTCCTTTTGATTTAAAGGGCATTGAATTTGCTATGACGGCATTATTCTTAGTGATTTTTGCCGAAAACTGGTCGCGGGAAAAATCCCATGAAAGTTCTGTGTTGGGGCTGGCAATTGCGTTTATTGCGTTGTTAATTTTCGGCAAAGATTACTTCCTGCTGCCGACGCTAATCGGTATTTGGACGGTGCTGACACTCCGTCGCCCGAAACCGAAATCAAAATTGGAGAGGGTGAAATAAATGAGCTTAACCGAACAGATTCTCACCATTGCTATCGCAGTATTGGCGGTGCAGTTTACCCGTTGGCTGCCGTTCTGGATTTTCCCCGCCAACCGCCCGATTCCCGAATATATCCGTTATTTGGGCAGAGTGTTACCTGCCGCCATGTTTGGTATGCTGGTGGTGTATTGCTATAAGAATATTGACGTATTGATCGGTTTTCACGGCTTGCCGGAATTTATCGCCGGTGCGGTGGTGTTGGCGCTGCATTTTTGGAAACGCAATATGTTCCTTTCTATCGCTGCCGGCACCATGCTGTATATGTTGCTGGTGCAACAGGTTTTCGTGACATAAAAACGTTCTTCGAGATAACCGCACTTTTTCTGACATGATAAGTGCGGTTATTTTTTTAGGTGTTTTTTATTGACGTAAAATTGCTTCAAAACGGGCAGCTTTGACTAAAACTTTTCTTGCTAATGCCTCAAGGTGAGGTTTGTCGGCAATCTGTTCCAATCGTTGATACAAATAAACCGACTGTGGGTTGCTTTGCTGCCAATAACTGTCCTCAATCATGCCTGCCACAGAGACGAGTGAATCAAACTGACGTTTGATGTATTGCTGTTGCTCAGCTTTTTTTTTGCGAAGTAGTGTTTCATCTATACCGTTTTCAATAATTTCATCCAAAATTTGATGGGTCAATTTGATTAATTCTTCAGCACGATTAGGTGCGCAACTGAACGCAATTTTCCCTTCAATTTGCGGCGTATGCGGATCTTGGCTGAACCAACTATTGACGGAATAAATGCCCGATACTTTTTCACGTAAAACAAGGCGAAGTTTTTCTTGTACAATTTCAGCAAGGATTTCTAAGGCATATTTCTGTTCCGGATGCCATTGATTTTCAGCGGTAAGATAAATTTCCACATCAGCACGTGGTTCACTTAATCCGCGCATAATGAATGCTTTTTTAGGAGTATGAATATAACCGGGCTGATAAGCACGGGCCTGTGTTTTTATTTCCACTGTCGCTAAATATCGCTTTGCCAATTTTTCGACCTCGGATCGGGAAATATCACCAATAATGAAATAAGTGAAATCCGTTTTACCTAAAATCTTTTCTTGATAAATTTGACTTAATTGTGCAGCTGTAAAGCTAAGCTGTTCATTTTGATTTTGGGTATAAACTGTAGCAGTGTTAGGTCGGCGCAAATAGGAAATAGATT
The DNA here is from genome assembly GCF_023518055.1 of Aggregatibacter actinomycetemcomitans. Classification (NCBI taxonomy): domain Bacteria; kingdom Pseudomonadati; phylum Pseudomonadota; class Gammaproteobacteria; order Pasteurellales; family Pasteurellaceae; genus Aggregatibacter; species Aggregatibacter actinomycetemcomitans. The sequence continues at coordinate 1,764,981 of NZ_CP085096.1, read as the reverse complement.
GCATAAACTTTGTTTCGGCATCAATTTGTTTAAAATAATCCTGTGTTTCCCGATGATATTTTTGTAACACATTATCTGAAACGGGAGCGGATTGGAGTTTCAGACGGAAAAGTGTCAGCAAACTACTGAGATCTTGCGGTTTTGCCACACCGGTAAAACCTTGCTTATCGTCATCAATAACCGTTGCCAACACAAGTGGGCTTTGACCAAAGAGGTTGTTGACATCTGCCTGCGTTAGTTCACCTGTGCCGGTATCATCAACTAAGGTAATCGCCGTTCGCAATAAATGATAATCTTGGTTTGGTACAGATCGTAATCCACCGCTTGTTACTGCTCGAAAATGGACTTGGTTCGGTGTTTTATTGCTGTAGTGATAAATTAATTTTGCCCCGTTACTGAGGCGAAATTCATCAATATCGCCTTTATCCCAGTGTTTTTCTAATACTAATGAACCGTCTTTGAATTCAAAGTGCGGTTGTTTTACGATGTGTTTTTTGTTTTCCCATTGATTTTGACCGGAATGCATTGCTTGGTTCCAACGCTGTTCTATATAATCTGCATCAAAAGGAAGTTTTTTCTCCGGTAGCGGTTGTGTTATCAGTAATAGCTTAGCGTTTAACGCTAACATTTGATTAAATGTTGCATTTAAGTCAGTTACTTTAATTTCATTCAAAAAACGTCGATTTAGATTATAGCGTTCTTTAGCGCTTAACATGATTTGATGATTTGCCGCGATTGCAATCAAATCATTAGCAATTTTTAAGCTGCCAGGACGAATATTTTGTTGTTTTTCATTGAGATTATGTAGTCGTGCAATTTCGCCGTTAAGCTCGTCGGCGGTAAATCCATGTTGTTTAATTTCGGCGATAAAAGCAAAAAGTGCGGTGATATTTTTTAAATAATTGGTATCGATTAATTGCAAGGAAAAGACACTTTGCAGGGTTTGTTTACCAAGATGAGAACGATAGAAATTCGCCGAATCCAACCAGTTGTTTTGGCTTTTTTCCCATTTTTGCAGACGTAAATTGACTAAACGGGTCACAATTTGTTGAATGAGATCTTGTTTGTAGCCAATGGCCGTTTCTTTTTGTTTATCTTCTTCAAAAAAGCTCAACTCCAGTGCCGGGATATTGGTGCCTTGTTCGGCAATACTTGCTACCCGCCAATGATGAATCAGCGGAATGCTAAAATCAATTTTATCTAACGGGCGTTGTGTGCGAGAACTCGGTTTATCTAGTTGTTGTGATATTAACTGTGCAATTTTGTGCGCATCGATATCACCGACGACAATAAGGGACATATTATCCGGTCTATACCATTTATGATAAAAATCGGTTACGCGATCACGGGAGATGTGACGAATAATATTCATATCGCCAATCGGGTCACGTAACACATAGCGCGAACCTGCCATTTCAATTGCACTTTTTTTATCTCCGAGACGTAACATTGGGCTTAATCGACGTCGCCATTCTTCTTGTACCACGCCGCGTTCACCATCAAGGTCTTTGGGTAAAATTGTGAGATGATTCATCCATTCATTGATAACATCAAAAGCAAGGGATAGTTTTTGCGGGCTATTACCGTCTAAATTCAGAGTATAAACGGTATTTTCAAAATCAGTGAATGCATTAATATCGCGGGCAAATTTCATACCCAATTTTTCAAGAGCATTAATGATGGTATTTTCAGGATATTTTTTCGAACCGTTAAACGCCATGTGTTCTACTAAATGGGCGATGCCTTTTTGATCATCATCTTCGTGCATTGAACCGGCATTTACCACTAAACGAATATACACCCGATCTTTGGGATCACGATTATTCAAGATGTAATATTGCAATCCGTTTGTCAGTTTGCCGTGTTTAATATCGGGATCGAAAGCTAAGGCATCAGGATCTATTCCGGTTCGACAAGCAATGAGTAAGTGAAAAGAGCAGAGCAGTACGAAAAGTGCGGTCAGTTTTTTCATCGTTTTTTGATTGGACGTAACAAAGAAAACCTACGCTAATTCACATTAGCGTAGAAGTATGAAGTAATTATTATGAACTAGAATTTGTAGCCGACTTCCAGCCAAAACTCGCGGCCGGGCGTGTAAATACCGTATTCATCGTTACTTGAAATTGGTTTTACGGTTTTTGATTTACGGGTTTTATTTAATACATTTAGTATGTCAACTTGCAAATAAATACTGTGATTACCGGTAATGGTCGGTTGCCAACGAATACTACTGTCCCATTGGGTGTGTCGGCCGTAGTGATAAGAACGATAACGGGAAATTCCGTCGTTAAAATCACCTTCCAAAACGTCATAACTGCGAATCGGTGCTTTTATATACAATTTGTTTGACCAAGTGATGTTGTAATCGGGGATTGCCATATCCAAGCCGAAGCGAGCAATCCAGTCTTCTGTAGAACTATTGACTTTGTTCAGCATTTCTCTGCGGGTAAGTAATTTACCATCGAGATAAACTAATTCATTGGGATCAAGATCTCGACCTATATCCGCCCGTTTGGTTTTTAACCAATCAAATCCCAGAGAGCTTGTCCAGTAGCTTTTACCCAATTGCCAAGGTTCAATATTATTCATTTGGAAAGTGTAAACGTCGACGCTGAAGTCACTGCCGTTATGATAAAAATTAACTTTATTGGCATCACGTTTTAGCACAATACGATTTTTATTTTTGCGATGAATATAATTAAGTTTAAATGCCAGATTATTGAATTCTTGATCAAAACCGATACTAAGTTCATCAGCGTAAGGGGTTTTTAAGGAATGAAATTCTTGGTATTTACGACTGGTATCACGGTTTATTTTTAAAATCTCATTCGTTAGTTTTAATGAAGCGAAAGAGCGTCCATAATAGCGATTTAAACCTAATGTGAACCCGGTTTCCTCCCACGGCTTATAGCGTGCAACAAAACGCGGGGCGATATTATTGTTTTGTAGATAGTCATCACGTTCAATACGTACACCCGGGCGTAGCTCCAATTTTTTCCACTTAATTAAATCTTCGGTATAAAAAACAAAGTTTTGATAACGGGTTTGGGCATTACCTTGGTGGGTAATATTTGTTGTCTCAATTGGGCTAAGGTTAGGATATTTTTGAATAATTTTGGAATGTACATCCTGCGGGCGGTTAAATTTATAATGGGTTGCCTGATAAATTCCACCTATAGAAATAGAATGGTTGGCAAAACCTAAATTAAAGGGATCTACGGCAAATTCTGTGGAGAAATGAATGTTGTCTTGCGTAAGAGAACTATTACCATAACCACCTTTTTCATAATCATAAAGCGGATCAAAGTTTTCATCGAAAACAGAAACGATTTCAACATTGGCAGAGGAGGATTTCCGCTTGTCTTTAAAGTGATCGTAAGCAAGTGTATTTGTCAAAATGCCTGAATTAAAAGAATGTACCCAAGCTAATGTTGAACCGAGGGCTTGATGATAATCACTGACGTTACTATCAATATTAGTAGCATAATATTTTTGTTCTTTATAATTAGAATAACGGAAGCCCAGTTCAAAACGATCTTTTTCACTTGCCGCCAAATTGAAGTTCAACAATAAATTATCTGAATCGCGTTTATGATTTTGTTTGTCTAATTTAGCGTCGGGAGCATAACCAATTAATCTATTCTGTTGAATGCGGGCGTGGCGTTTACTGTAACCGATCACCATGCCCAAATTTTCCGTTAAGCCTTTTTCTGCCATGATGCTGAACGTCTGTTTATGGTATTTAGGTTGAAATTCGGCAACACCGCCTGCATCAGGCCTAATTTTATCTAAAAGAGTTTTTGCTGAGCTATCTGCATTAATTTTTGCCCAACCGGAGTTGGTGGTGCGATATTTTAGTGAAACACCGTCTTTACCATTATATTGTTTGGTTTTAGCTACGACTGCACCTCCCATGAAACCACCTAAACTTGCGGAAATGTTGCTATCGTGAACTTCGACTTTTGATAGCATAGATGCATCAAAAAAATAAGCTTGCGTATTACTAATACCCGGAACAACCTGCATGGCTCCATCAAAGATTTCGTTATCGACGGTTAAATCATTATTTACGTTTACGTTATCGACAAAGTAAGCAGTTTGGTTTGCATCGGCTCCATTAATTGAGATATTTTGCGGCTTAATTTCGCCACGTTGAAAACCATCTTGGTCGCTGTCTTCATAACGAATGTGCGGGTTGGAACGTAGATAATCGGTGATGTTATTATTGGTTGTCGGTATTTTTTCCATTTCATTGGAAGTAACAGCCTGGGTGGAGGAAAGGGATTTATTACTATCTCCGTATACTATAATTTCCGGTAACATATTGGATTTATTTGTTGATTTTTCTTCCGAAAGAACATGCTGTGCATACAGCGCCGTACAAATGAAAAATGCGATCTTGGTTTTTTTATACATAGTATTTCCTCAGATTCTGGCCATAGATAAAAACGATTCGCATTATATTTTTGTTTGGTTTAATGTAAAGAATAAATTTATAAAATATTTGATACAAAATTTTGTAACTTTGACTACCTTCCGTAGCGAAATATCCAGGGTAGCTTTTTAGTTAATTAATTGAGTTCATGTTTTAGTGAAGTGACAGATTAAGTGCGGTGGTTTTTCCTCGTGTTTTTACGGCGCATGGGCGCATTTAAAATAACAAGGCTTTTTGCTATAATCTGGCGCTTAATTTATTGAATCGATTTTTATGGGGTTTATGGTGGCAACGTTCCATTTTCCGACATTTCATGAAATGTTTCCCGTTGAAAAACGTAAATTAAAATTATTGCGGGAAGGGTTGCGCTATGGGGCGCGTCGTTTGTTTTTTGTCGGGCAATGTTCGGCGTTGGTCAAGTTTATTCACGACAATACCTTGTGGCAGCCGATTTTTACGCAGCATCCTTATCGGGTGAATACGTTATTGAGCCAATATTGCGATAAAGGTTTTAACGTAACTCAGCGCTTACAGGCGATTGAAACCAATTTTGCCGTGGCGGAAAAACAATTCGGTAAGGCGTTATGCGAAACGTTAATCGCGCAACAGCCGGTATTGCTATCACAGTTAACCGATGAGTTAGCGTTAAATTTAACGCTGAATCATATCGACCCTTACGAAGGTTTTTTTGCCATGGGTTTAACAGATGCAAATCAACGCAGCATTTATTCTGCCGGTTTTACCTTTTTAGCGAATAATCGCGTATTGATCGCTTCCATTCAGGGACCAAAAGGCGATGAAGCGCAGGATTTGGTGCGTCAGGCAACAAAAGCATTGCATGGCGTGCGCCCGATGTTTATGTTGGTGAATGCGTTTAAGGTATTGGCGGAAGTATTACATTGTCGCTTGCAAGGCATTCCGCATAAGCGTCAGGCGAAATACCGTTGGAACGATTCGGCGAAATTGTTGTTTAACTATGATGAATTTTGGCAGGAAAACGAGGGCAAATTAGCGGAAAATTATTGGCAAATTCCGACCGCACTTGAACGTCGTCCGTTAGAAGAAATCCAGAGTAAAAAACGTTCTATGTATCGCAAACGTTACGATATGTTCGACAAAATGACGACAGAAATTCAATCCCTTTTTAATAGAGAAAATCATGAATAAAATTATTACGGTGGACGGCCCGAGCGGCGCCGGTAAAGGCACATTATGTTATGCGTTGGCGGAAAAACTGGGCTTTACCTTGTTGGATTCCGGTGCGATTTATCGTGTGACGGCGTTAGCGGCGCTAAAAAGTGCGGTGGATTTGGCGGATGAATCTGCGCTTGCCGAGTTGGCACAACATTTACACATTGAATTTGTGGCGCAAGACGGTGAAATACAAATTTTACTCAATGGTGAAAATGTCAGCGGCCAGATTCGTACGCAGGAGGTTGCCGATGCCGCCTCAAAAGTCGCGGTGTTCCCGCAGGTACGGGCGGCGTTACTGCAACGTCAGCGCGATTTTGCAACGGAAAAAGGCTTGATCGCGGACGGTCGGGATATGGGCACGGTGGTGTTCCCCGAAGCGCAAGTCAAATTATTTTTAGACGCCAGCGCGGAGGAACGTGCAAAAAGACGTTATAACCAGTTGCAAAATAAAGGGATTAGTGGTAACTTTGCACAGATTTTAGCCGAGATAAAAGCGCGTGATTTGCGCGATAGAAATCGTGCCGTCGCTCCTTTAAAACCTGCTGGTGATGCGTTTTTACTTGATAGCACCGCATTGAGTATTGATGAAGTGATTCGTCAGGCGCTCGATTATATTCAGCAACGTATTGATATTAAAGCTTAAATTTCACGGTTTGTTCATGGATGAATGAACTTTATTATCAGCCCCACTTTTTATGGATTAGAAGTGGACGTTATTTACTTAAAATTGAAGATTAATTATGACAGAATCTTTTGCTCAACTCTTTGAAGAATCATTGAAAGACCTTGAAACCCGTCAAGGTGCGGTCGTTAAAGGTACCATCGTTGCTATCCAAAAAGGCTTCGTACTTGTAGATACTGGATCTAAATCCGAATCAGCTATTCCTGCCGAAGAATTTTTTAATGCACAAGGTGAATTGGAAGTTCAAGTGGGTGATGTTGTTGATGTCGTGCTTAAAGCGGTGGATGACGGTTTCGGTGAAACTGTAGCTTCCCGTGCTGATGCAAAACGCAACGAAGCTTGGATTGTATTGGAAAAAGCATACGACGAACAAGCGACTGTTCTTGGTTTGGTTAACGGTAAAGTTAAAGGTGGCTTCACAGTTGAGTTAAGCGGTGTTCGCGCATTCTTACCGGGTTCATTGGTTGATACCCGTCCTGTTCGTGATGCAGATCACTTACTTGGCAAAGAATTAGAATTCAAAGTAATCAAACTTGATCAAAAACGTAACAACGTTGTTGTTTCCCGCCGTGCCGTTATCGAATCCGAAAGCAGCCAAGATCGCGAAGAAGTATTGGCGAACTTGTCTGAAGGTGCAGAAGTTAAAGGTACCGTTAAAAACTTAACCGACTACGGTGCGTTCGTTGATTTAGGCGGTGTTGACGGTTTATTACACATTACCGACATGGCTTGGAAACGTGTTAAACACCCAAGTGAAATCGTTAATGTTGGTGATGAAATCACTGTTAAGGTATTGAAATTCGACAAAGATCGTACCCGTGTATCTTTAGGCTTAAAACAATTAGGTCAAGATCCTTGGGCGGCAATCGCTGAAAATCACCCGGTAAACAGCAAATTAACCGGTAAAGTGACTAACTTAACCGACTACGGCTGTTTCGTTGAAATTTTAGACGGTGTTGAAGGTTTGGTTCACGTTTCCGAAATGGATTGGACTAACAAAAACATTCACCCATCTAAAGTGGTTAGCTTAGGTGATGTTGTTGAAGTGATGGTACTGGAAATCGATGAAGAACGTCGTCGTATTTCTTTAGGTTTAAAACAATGCAAACCTAACCCATGGACACAATTCGCCGAAACCCACAACAAAGGTGACAAAGTTGTCGGTAAAATCAAATCCATCACCGACTTCGGTATCTTCATCGGCTTAGAAGGCGGTATCGACGGTTTGGTTCACTTGTCCGATATTTCTTGGAATGTTCAAGGCGAAGAAGCCGTACGCAACTACAAGAAAGGTGACGAAGTCGCTGCCGTTGTATTGCAAGTGGACGCAGTGAAAGAACGTATTTCTTTAGGTATCAAACAACTTGAAGAAGATCCGTTCAATAACTTCGTTGCAATCAACAAAAAAGGCGCAGTATTAAACGCTAAAGTTGTTGAAGCAGACGCTAAAGGCGCTAAAGTTGAATTAGACGGCGGTGTTGAAGGTTATATCCGCGCGGCTGATTTAACTAACGAAGTGGTTGCCGGCGATGTTGTTGAAGCGAAATACACAGGCGTAGATCGTAAAGCCCGTATCGTTCATTTATCTGTTCGTGCGAAAGATCAAGCTGAAGAAGCCGCGGCAGTTGCAAGCGTGAATAAGCAAGAAGATGTTGCTATTCCAAATGCAATGGCAGAAGCTTTCAAAGCCGCTAAAGGTGAATAATTCACTTTTTACTAATAAACCGGCATAGCAATATGCCGGTCATAAAGAGTTAGGAGAATATATGACAAAGTCAGAACTTATTGAACTTCTGGTGCAAAAAAACAGCAACATTCCTGTTAAGCATGTTGAAGAAGCGGTAAAAGCAATTTTAGAGCAAATGTCATATGTGTTAGAACATGGCGAACGTATAGAAGTGCGTGGTTTCGGTAGTTTTTCTTTGCATTGTCGCCAACCGCGCATCGGACGTAATCCTAAAACCGGCGAACAAGTAAAATTGGATGCCAAATGTGTGCCATATTTTAAGGCAGGCAAAGAATTAAGAGAACGTGTCGACGTTTATGCAGCATAATTTTTTACTAACTAACTTTTCATAACGGCACTTCTAAGTGTCGTTTTTTATATGTATTTTTGGCATAATGCTCACACATTTATCTAAAGGAGAAACAAATGATTAAATATATTTTGGGATTGATCATTACCTTAGCCATTGTGCTGGTTGCCGTTACCATTGGTGCCAACAATGATCAAATCATTACCTTTAATTATATTGTGGCGCAAAGCCAATTCCAGCTTTCTACCTTAGTTGCTATTTTATTCGGCCTGGGATTAATTCTAGGGTGGTTTATCACCGGATTCTTCTATCTCAAATTAAAGTTAAAAAATATTGCGCTGAATCGCCAAATCAAACGCCAAACGCAACAAATCAACGAATTAACGACCAGCAGAGATAAGGTTTCTCAATAATGCTTGAACTCCTCTTCCTTCTTTTGCCGATAGCCGCCGCGTACGGTTGGTATATGGGGCACCGTAGTGCTAAAAAAGATCAGGATGATGTCAGCAACAAGCTTTCTCGGGATTATGTCACCGGGGTGAATTTTTTACTTGCCAATCAAACGGAAAAAGCTGTTGATTTATTTTTGGATATGCTGCAAAAGCAGGAAACTGAGAATGAAATCGATAGCACCTCACAATTTGAAGCGGAATTAACTTTAGGGAATTTATTTCGCTCCCGTGGCGAAGTGGATCGTGCGTTGCGTATCCATCAAGCCCTCGATAACAGCCCTCATTATTCTTTTGAACAAAAACTGTTAGCCAAACAACAATTAGCCAAAGATTTTATGACCGTCGGTTTTTTTGATCGGGCGGAAAATCTGTATATTTTAATGGTAGATGAGCCGGAGTTTGCCGAAGGCGCGTTACAACAACTGACGGTGATCTACCAGAAAACCAAAGAGTGGAAAAAAGCCATTAATGTGGCGGAGAAACTGGCAAAAATAGCACCGAAAGCCAATAATGTGGAACTGGCGCAGTATTATTGTGAATATGTGCAACATTTGCCGGCAGACAGTAAAGAAAATCGGCAGCAAATCTTATTGCAAGCGCTTAAAGTCTCTCCGAATTGCGTTCGTGCTTCAATGATGTTGGCGGACTTGGCAATTCAACAAGAAAACTATAAAAGTGCGGTCGGTTTTTTAGAAGAAATTTTAAATCAGAGCCCGGCGTATATTAGTGAAGCCTTGCCGGCGTTGAAACATTGTTATCAAAAATTAAATCTGTTAGATAATTTTGAGCTATTCTTAATCAAAGCCAGCCGCCAAAATAACAACAGCGCAGTGGTGTTAATGCTTGCAGAACTGATTGAAGAAAAAGACGGTTATTCTGCCGCCCAATTGAAGTTATACCAACAATTGCAACAAAATCCGAGCACGCCGATTTTTCATCGGTTTATCCAATATCAAATTGATGATGCAGAGCAGGGCAGAGGCAAAGACAGCTTGATTTTATTGCATAAAATGGTAGGTGAGCGGATTAAACAGACTTTTGATTACCGCTGTAGCAATTGCGGCTTTCAAACCCATAAATTAATGTGGTGCTGTCCTTCCTGTCGTCAATGGGAAACCATTAAACCGGTTAATGCGATTGAACATAATTAACCGTGACTTTGCTTTATAAGGAGAAAAATATGACGAATAAAGTCATTATTGCATTGGATTATGAAAGGGAAGCTGAAGCCTTGGCTTTGGTTGACCAACTGGATCCGAATTCATGCCGTTTAAAAGTCGGAAAGGAAATGTTTACGACGCTTGGCACGAATTTTGTAAAGCAGTTACATAAGCGTCATTTTGATGTTTTCCTTGATTTAAAATTCCATGATATTCCGAACACGGTAGCAAGAGCGGTGCGTTCTGCGGCCGATTTAGGCGTTTGGATGGTGGATTTACATGCCAGCGGCGGTTTGCGTATGATGGAAGAAGCCAAGAAAATCCTCGAGCCTTATGGCAAAGATGCTCCGTTGCTAATTGGCGTTACCGTGCTGACCAGCATGGAAGATTTGGATTTATTGCAAATCGGCATTAACGCCTCACCCATGGAACAAGTTATTCGTTTGGCGCATTTGACCCAACGAGCCGGTCTGGACGGCGTGGTTTGTTCACCGCAAGAAGTGGAAATTTTGCGTCGTAATTGCGGTGAGAACTTCCTGCTGGTGACACCGGGAATTCGTCCGATTGGTACCGATTTGGGTGATCAACGCCGCGTGATGACACCGGCGGCAGCAATTCGTTCCGGTTCCGATTATTTAGTGATTGGTCGTCCAATTACCCAGGCGGAAAACCCGGCAGAAGTGTTAAACGCCATTAATGCGTCTATTGCGTGATACGTATGACAAGTCATTTAGTGTATTCCACCGACGTCGGACGTATTCAAGCCGACAAACCGCAGGAACCAATTCCGCAGGGCGACGGTATTGTGCGTATTCAGCTGCAAAAAACTGGACGGAAAGGAAGTGGTGTAAGTATTATTAACGGGCTTGGACTGGCTGAGCCTGAGTTGAAAGCCTTGGCGGCGGAATTAAAAAAACGCTGTGGCTGCGGTGGTGCGGTGAAAAATCACACCATTGAAATTCAAGGCGAAAAGCGTGATTTGCTGAAACAACTACTGGAGCAAAAAGGCTTTAAAGTAAAGTTGGCGGGAGGTTAAAACAAAAAGTGGGTTTGAGCCCACTTTTTGTTTCTAGTGAAAGTAGCCTAATAACATCGTGGCAGTCAGTGCCGCAAGGGCGAAGAAGAAAAAGTGCGGTCGAATTTGAGATTGTTTTTTACTGAAGAATTTTGCCGAGAAGACAATGTAGCCTGCAAGCAGTAAAATTTTCACTATGATCCAAATTGGTAAGCCGTAGTTGAACACAAATAACATGGCGACACCGCTCAAAATAAGCAGGGTGTCCGTTAAGTGCGGTAGGATTTTCAAGAGTTTTACCGCGCGCCAGTTTTTCTGTGTTAACTGCATTGCCCCACGCACAATTAACAACCCTAAACTTAGAAAAGCACAAACAATGTGCAAATAAACCAGATAAATACCCATTTTTCACTCCAATAGTAAAGGCAGTAGTAAAACACTACTGCCTTAAAATAGAAATAACCTAATCTTGTTATTCTTCGTTATTTTCTACCGCACTTTCTGTCGGATTTTCACTTTCTTCGTCATCCACTTCGCAGATACGTTCTAAACTCACAACGTGTTCTGCTTCGCTGGTGCGGATTAAGCGAACGCCTTGGGTGTTACGTCCAACGATGCTGACTTCGCTTACTCGGGTGCGAACAAGGGTGCCTGCATCGGTGATTAACATGATTTGGTCGTTTTCTTCCACTTGTGCCGCCGCCACGACTTTGCCGTTACGCTCACTCACTTTAATGGAAATCACCCCTTTAGTGTTGCGGGATTTGGTCGGATACTCATCCAGTTTCGTCCGTTTACCGTAGCCATTCTGCGTTGCGGTGAGAATTTCGCCGTTGTTTTTCGGAATGACTAAAGAAACGACTTTGTCGATATTTAAATCCAAGGTTTCTTCTGCGTTATCATCAGAAACGTCTTCAATTTCCACCGCACTTTCGTCGTCATTCAGATCATTGGTTAAGGCGAGTTTGATCCCGCGCACACCCGTTGCCAAGCGCCCCATAGCACGCACGGCGGATTCGCTGAAGCGCACCACGCGACCTTGAGAGGAGAACAACATGATTTCATTGCTGCCGTCGGTAATATCCACGCCGATTAACTCATCTTCATCACGCAAGTTAAGGGCGATAATCCCGCTGGAACGCGGACGGCTGAATTCTGTTAATGCGATTTTCTTCACAATCCCACCGGCGGTTGCCATGACGACGAATTTGTCTTCCTCGTAGGCGGCGACCGGTAGAATAGCGGTGATCCGTTCATTTTCATTTAACGGCAAAATATTCACGATTGGTCGTCCGCGCGCGCCACGGCTGGCTTGCGGTAGTTGATATACTTTCAGCCAGTATAAACGTCCGCGGCTGGAGAAGCAGAGAATGGTATCGTGGGTGTTGGCAACCAGTAATTTTTCGATAAAATCTTCTTCTTTCATTTTGGTTGCGGATTTACCTTTACCACCACGACGCTGTGCTTCGTAGTCGGTAATCGGTTGATATTTCACATAACCTTCGTGGGAAAGGGTCACCACCACATCTTCTTGGGCAATCAAATCTTCCAGATTTATATCGCCGGAAGCCGCCGTGATTTCGGTTCTGCGCGGATCGTTAAATTGCTCGCGGATTTGCTCCAATTCTTCACGAATCACTTCCATTAAACGCTCAGGGCTACGCAAGATGTACAATAATTTACCGATGGCATCCAATAATTTTTTGTATTCGTCCAGGATTTCATCGTGACCTAAATTGGTTAATTTTTGCAAACGTAAATCTAAAATGGCTTGTGCTTGCACTTCGGTTAAATAATATAAACCGTCACGAATGCCATATTGTTCGTCCAAATCTTCCGGACGAGCGGCATCGACACCGCTTGCCGCCAACATATCGGCGACATGACCCAGCTGCCATGGATGGGTGAGCAATTCACGTTTGGCGTTTTCCGGATTTGGTGCTTTGCGGATTAATTCGATAATCGGATCGACGTTTGCCAAGGCAATCGCCAAGCCTTCTAAGATGTGCGTACGTTCACGGGCTTTGCGTAATTCAAAAATCGTACGACGGGTCACCACTTCGCGGCGGTGTAATACGAACGCCTCAATGAGCTGTTTTAAATTCAATAGTTTGGGCTGACCGTGGTCAAGTGCGACAATATTAATCCCTAAAGTGACTTGCATTTGTGTCAACGCATACAGGTTATTTAACACCACTTCGCCGACCGCATCACGTTTGATTTCGATGACGATGCGCATACCGTCTTTGTCGGATTCATCGCGCAACCCGCTGATCCCCTCAATTTTTTTGTCTTTGACGAAATCGGCAATTTTTTCGATGAGTTTCGCTTTGTTCACTTGATACGGAATTTCGTTCACGATGATGCTTTCACGGCCTTTTTCATCGGTTTCGATTTCTGCGCGGGCGCGTACGTAAATTTTTCCGCGTCCGGTTTTATAGGCTTCTTCAATGCCTTTACGTCCGTTGATCAATGCCGCCGTCGGGAAATCCGGGCCGGGAATGTGGCTCATTAATTCATCAATGGTAATGTCGTTATTTTCGATATAAGCCAGACAGCCGTCCAACACTTCGCCCAAGTTGTGTGGCGGAATGTTGGTTGCCATCCCCACTGCAATCCCGGAGGAACCGTTTACCAATAGCGCCGGGACTTTGGTCGGCAGCACTTCGGGAATCATTTCGGAACCATCGTAGTTTGGCACGAAATTGACGGTTTCTTTGTCTAAATCAGCCAATAATTCGTGGGCGATTTTGGTCATACGGGCTTCCGTATAACGCATTGCCGCCGGCGCGTCGCCGTCCACCGAACCAAAGTTACCTTGCCCGTCCACCAACATATAACGTAAGGAGAACGGCTGCGCCATACGTACTAACGTGTCATATACCGCGCTGTCGCCGTGCGGGTGGTATTTACCGATCACGTCACCGACGATACGGGCGGATTTACGATAAGGTTTGTTGTAGAGATTGCCCCCTTCATGCATCGCAAATAACACGCGGCGGTGTACCGGTTTTAAGCCGTCACGCACATCGGGCAGGGCGCGCCCCACAATAACGGACATGGCGTAATCAAGGTATGAAGATTTCAATTCTTCTTCAAGGCTTACCGGCGTAATATCTTGGATTAAATCAGACATTTAGAATTTCCTAATGATTGAATTTAATAGTGAAAAATTGGCGTGATTATAGCACGGAGAGGTACTTTTCCCTAAGAAAAATCTCGGTTTATAGGCGAAAAGTGCGGTTGATTTTTCAGATGTTTTCAGAGATAGAAAGGGCGGTTTTGAGACCGCCTTTTGCATGGTTATTTTTTGTTATTTTCTGCGCAATGATTAATGTCGCTACACTTGCCGTAAAGGTACAGGTTGTGACTGGAAAGCTCAATACCGTGTTGTTTACTGATTTCTTTTTGGCGACTTTCGATTAACTCGTCATTGAATTCAAAGACTTTGCCGCAATCGGTGCAGATAATGTGGTCATGATGTTGGGTTGGCGCCAGTTCGAAAACTGATTTATTGCCTTCAAAGTTATGGCGAATAAGAATCTTTGCTTCATCAAACTGGTTTAATACACGGTATACTGTTGCTAGACCGATGTCTTCGCCATTTTCCAATAACATTTTGTAAACGTCTTCAGCAGAAAAATGGTGTTCTCTGTGTTTTTGCATTAAAGCGAGAATGGTTAAACGGGGTTCGGTAATTTTTAATCCTACTTTTTTTAATAATTTAATATTTTCTTCAGACATAACAGCTCCTTTTTGCTATTAAGCTAATTCGGCTAAGCACATCTCTTCATAGACTTGTTTAACCCATTTATTTACACGTTCGGATGTTAATTCAGGCTGGCGATCTTCATCAATGCACAAGCCGACAAAGGTATCATTGTCGATTAATGCTTGTGAAGATTCAAAACTATAGCCCTCGGTTGACCAGTTGCCTACGATAATGGCGCCGTGCGGTTCAATAATGTTGCGCACTGTTCCCATGGCATCACAGAAATAATCTGCGTAATCCTCTTGGTCGCCACAACCGAAAATTGCTACGAGTTTATCCGTAAAATCAATTTGTTCCAATGTCGGGAAGAAATCATCCCAGTCGCATTGCGCTTCACCATAATACCAAGTCGGGATACCGAATAGCAGAAAGTCGTAAGCTTCAATATCTTCTTTGCTGCTTTTTGCGATGTCGCGAATATCGACTAATTCACTACCTAATTGTTTTTGAATCATTTTGGCAATATTTTCCGTATTGCCTGTGTCACTACCATAAAATAAGCCGACAACAGCCATTTTGTTCCCTATTTTCTTAACTTCTTAACACTAAAATCATCTTGTAAAACTGTTACGATTAACTCGAAACGGTTTAGGTTTCGTGTTGGCACACATCCTCATAACTGCTGAACCAAACCCGTGTGCAACTCTAGCTTCACACGTTTTTACCCACAGGATTTACCGCATTTTAACTGAGAGCATTTATTACTTCGAATTGGTTTTTCCCGCCTAAAATAGATTGGTTTTTGCATGCTTAACTTTACGGATCTCGCTAAATAAATCTAAAGTAATACAGTCGGAATCTTGTTTTGCTATATTGTGGATTATTGGTTTGTCAATTCACATTTCAATAAAGAGAATTATTTGTAAAGTGATAATGATAAGCCACAGTGAAACCCGCGTCGAACTATACCATAAATTTGGCACTAAATGAAACTCTATTTAGACTTGTATTCGCTATTAATTTTATTTAAAAAGTTCGTGATAGCACGAATTACAAATTGTGGTTTCTCGGCGTGTACCCAGTGATCGCTGCCGTTAATGGTGAAGGAACTTGCCTGCGGGCATTGGGCCAAAATGCGATCGGCATATTCCGGCAGAATATAGGACGAATTGCCACCTTTAATGAACAGGCAGGGTTGTTGAATGTGGCGGGTTTGCCATCCCATCAGGTTAGGGTAATTGCGTTTAAGTGCGGTCAAATTAAAACGAAAATAATCGACGCTTGTGGCATCAAAAGACTTCAGCATAAACTGTTGCACGCTTTCATCGTAAATATGTTGTGCCAAAATTGGTTTGGCTTCCTGACGGGTATGAGGCTGCGTGTTTTTCACCGCAAATAACCCGTTGAAAACCGCATCATGCCCATGTTCGCCGTAGGCAATGGGCGCAATATCAATCACCACCAGTCCTTTTACCAAATCAGGAGAATTCGCCGCCAGTACCATGGCGGTTTTGCCGCCCATAGAATGCCCCACCAAAATCACTTCGCGCAGTGATAAGGATTGAATGACATGAAACACATCTTCCGCCATCAAATCATAGTTCATTTCTTCACTGTGAAAGCTCGCGCCGTGATTGCGCAAATCTACCCGTAAAATGGCATAATCTTCACTAAATGCGCGGGCAATAATACCCAAATTATTCATATCGCCGAATAAACCGTGAATAAAAACCAAAGTCGGCTTGTTAATTGCTTGTTTTAATTCATTAAATTGAAATTTGAGTAATTTTTGCATCGGGTAAATTTTTGGCTAGAGAATTTATTAATAGCTCGCTATAATGTGCCAAAAGATTAAATAGATCAAGCAAGTGGAGAGAGAAAATGAAAATTATCGAAGTGGACGAAGAACTTTATCAATATATTGCCGGTAACACGCAATCTATTGGCGAAAGTGCATCCGATATTTTACGGCGCTTATTAAACCTTTCCCCGCACAACACATATTTCAGTTTACCGGAAAATCAACCGACGATCGTCACCTCTCCATCAGACGCCAAAGCAGAAGCAACGGAACAAACCACGATTTTTGAAGAAGAAATCAATAAGCCGGTGACGAGAAAACAATCTGATGAAGTGATGCAGAAAACCATCAGTAAATTGGAAACCTTGTTACATTCCGAAGAATTCAAACAGGAAAACAAAGCGGTTATTCGTTTTTTAGCGATTTTGACCATTTTGTATCGCACCAATCCGGAAGGATTTGCGCTTGCCACCGAATCGTTACAAGGGCGCACCCGCGTGTATTTTGCCAGAGATGAAGGCACATTGCTGATGGCGGGCAATCACACCAAACCGAAACAAATTCCCGATACGCCGTATTGGGTGATCACCAATACCAACAGCGGTCGTAAAATGCTCATGCTGGAAGGTGCGATGCAATCCATGCACTTGCCGGAATCGTTAATTGATCAAGTGCGGTTATTTTTTACGGCAAATTAAATCTCATGGCTCTTGGTAGCAAATTCGCACAATCTTCTTTATTCTCCGAACGAATCGCCTTGCAAGTATTGCAAGGCGACGCTTTTACATGGCGCCAACTGGTTGAAAAAACGCTACAAATTTCCGCATATCTGCAGCAATTGGGCGTAGAAAAACAATGTGGTGTCGCGCTATGCGGAAAAAATAGTCTTGAACTGCTGCTATTTTATTTGGCGGCGATTCAGACGGGGGCGCGGGTGTTAATGCTTAATCCGATGTTCCCGTTGGAAAAACGCATTGCTCTTTGTCAATCTAATCATGCGGATTTTTACTTTACGGCAGAGCAGAAGGCATTTGCTAGCGAGCAACAAAAGTGCGGTCCAATTTTCAAGTGTTTTTTAACCCTGAACGACGCCATGGCACAGGCAAATCAAATTCACGCTTACTCGGATGTTGATATTGATTTTTCTCAACCCGCCACCATGACGCTCACTTCCGGTTCCACAGGCTTACCGAAAGCCGTAGTGCACAATGTACAAGCCCATTTGGATAACGCCCGAGGCGTGTGTGAGTTAATGAACTTTGACGCAGCGGATTCGTGGCTGCTTTCCTTGCCCTTATACCATGTCTCCGGACAGGGGATTGTGTGGCGTTGGTTGACCGGCGCCACCACCTTGGTGTTACCCGGTGAAGATTTTTATGCGGCAGTGAATCAAGTGACCCATGTCTCGTTGGTGCCGACGCAGGTTCAACGTTGGTTGCAATATTTGCAGGAAAACCCGGCGCCGTTACAAATCAAGGCGGTGCTGCTTGGCGGCGCGCATATTTCCTTAACGCTTACCCGGGCGTTGCAACAGTTGGGTATTAAAAGCTATTGCGGTTACGGTATGACGGAAATGGCATCCACAGTGTTTGCCAAAGAGAGTGACGAAAAAAATGGTGTGGGAAACGTCTTAGCCGGGCGTGAATATTGCCTGCAAAATGGCGAAATTTGGCTACGTGGCGCGGGATTGGCACTCGGTTATTGGCAGCAGGGGAGAATTGTTTCGCTACTGAATGAACAGGGTTGGTTTGCTACCAAAGATAAAGGGCAATGGCAGAATGGCGAGCTTGTGATTTCGGGGCGAATTGATAATATGTTCATTTCCGGTGGGGAAAATATTCAGCCGGAAGAGATTGAAAAGGTGATATTGCAGTCTGATTTAGTTAAGCAGGTTTTTGTGTTGCCTATGGCGGATTTGGAATTCGGTCAGCGACCGGTTGCAATCATTGAGTGGTTGGAAAAATCCAAAAGTGCGGTGGAAAATCTGCGCGAATTTTTACAAGGGCGGTTGGAACGATTTAAACAGCCTGTTGCCTGTTATGATCTGCCGTTAAATTTAACCGACGGCGCTATTAAGATTTCACGGAAAACGTTGGCGGATTGGCTGGCGCAGCAATGAGGATAAGTATGAAAATAAACGCTTTTTTGACCGCACTTTGTGTGGCATTGTTGCTAAACGTTGCCGTTTCGCAAAGTGCATTTGCCGATCAGAATAATGCGTTACCGACGGAAAAATCCTTAAAAGCCGATTTGGCGAATGCGCAGAAACTGCCCGATGGCGATGAGAAAAAAACATTGGTCGCCGACCTGCAAACGTCTTTGGATTTGTTACAGCAAATTCAGGCACAGCAAAAAGCCAATGATGAGCTACAGGCAACCATTAACGGCGCCGATGCGGAAATTCAAAAAGATAGCACGGATCTGCAAAATCTGAAAAAACAACTGAATACGGCAAGTGCCGATGACTATAAATCCGCCACCTTGACCTCGTTACAATCCGCTTTTGAAAAGCTAAATGCACAACAACAAGACACGCAAGCGGCATTAAATGTAGCGAATGGCTTGTTGGCGGGGCAAAGTTCCGTGTCCGAACGGGCGCAAACGGCGTTGGCGACGAATTTAAAACGCACGCAGGAACTCAATCAAAAACTTGCCGAGTCTTCTACAAGCAGCACGCTGAAACAGCAATATCAGTTAGAGTTACAACTGATCGAACTGCGCAATGCCAACAATCAATTTTTGTTGAAAAACAGCGATCAACTTACCGTATTGTATAAAAACCGTTACGATTTATTGAGCGTAAGAGTACAAGTGCAGCAGCAACAGCTTGCGCTGATTCAAGAAGTGATTAACCAAAAGAATTTGGTGCAATCGCAAAATCAGGTGGAGCAGGCGCAGCAGCAACAGCAAAGTGCGGTCAAAAATAATTTTATTCAGCAAGAACTGGAGCGTAATGCACAGTTGAGCCGCTTTTTACTTGAACAAACGGAAAAAACCAATACGCTGACTCAGGATGAATTGCGTATGCGCAACGTGTTGGAAAATTTAACCCAAACTCAGCGCACCATTGACGAGCAAATCAGCGCCTTGCAGGGCACATTGGTGTTGTCACGAATTATCCAGCAACAAAAACAAAAACTGCCTACCAATCTAAATATTCAGGGTTTATCAAAACAAATTGCCGATTTGCGCGTGCAGATTTTTGATATTACCCAGCGCCGTAACGAGTTGTACGATTTAGATGCTTATATTACGAAGGTACAATCTGATGAAAATCAAACCTTCACCGATACGGAAAAAACGCAATTAACTAATTTGTTGACGGAACGCCGTAAAATCGCTTCCGATGTGATTAAATCATTAAATAATCAGCTGAATTTGGCGATTTCCTTAGAGTTGACCCAACAGCAGATTACGCAAATCAGTGATCGAATTCAGGCTAAACTGGATCAGCAAAGCTTCTGGGTAAAAAGTAACAACCCGCTCAACCTGGATTGGATTAAAACCTTGCCGATGTCATTGAGCACGCAATTTGACGGCATCGTTAAAAAATTAGGTTTCCCGAGTAATTTTGACAATCTGCCGTATTTATTGACTTATGTGTTTATTCTGGTAGTCATTGGCGGGATTATTTTTAAATTCAAACCGGCAATTAAACACCGCTTTGCGTTAATGAACGGTGAAATCAATACGTTGCGCTCCGACAGCCAGTGGCATACGCCGATTGCGTTGTTTTACACAGCAATTTTGTCCCTGTCAGGAACGTTATGGTTTTTGGCAATTTGTCAGCTTGTCGGCTTTTTCTTCTTCCGTAACCCGGCGGAATTCTGGCAGTGGTCGCTGAGTATGGCGGGCTATTGGTGGTTCTTTAGTTTCCTGCTGGCGGTATTGCGCCCGAACGGTATTTTAGTGCGCCACTTCGGCTTTTCACAGGAAACGGCGGAGAAATTCCAATCCATTACCAAGCGGATTATTGTCGCCGTGGTTTTATTGTTGAATACTTCGATTTTCAGCAGCGTGATGGATAGCGGTTTAGCCAATGATGTGCTTGGTGAAATTAATACCATTATTGCGTTAGGGTTCTGTATCCTCATTATTGCGCCGCGCTTTAATCGCGCGGTGACGGCGTTTGGCGCAAACACGCAGGATAATCGCGATAAAATTATTCTGAAAATCGTACGCATTTTGCTACGTTTGGCGCCGGTCGGATTAATCGTATTGGTCGTGTTAGGCTACTATTACACCGCGTTAAATCTGATTTCACACATTATTAATACTTACATTGCCTGGGTGGTGTGGTCGCTTGCCCGCCATACCGTCTATCGTGCCATTACCGTGGCGTCCCGCCGTTTGGCGTATCGTCGTTTACAGGAAAAACGTCAGCAAAAACAAGCGGATTCTAACGACGGTTCTCCTTCTGACGATGTGGTAATGATTACTGAGCAGGAAGAAGGTTTGGCGTTAAATCAAGTGCGCAGCCAGTTATTGAGCTTTGCCGATTTATTCATTTGGACGGCGCTGTTTGCCATGTTCTATTATGTATGGTCGGATTTGGTCACTGTGGCAAGCTATTTGCGCGACATTACATTGTGGCAGCAAATTTCTACCACGGAAGCGGGCGTAGTAACGGAAAGTATTTCGTTATTTAACTTGCTGGTGGCGTTGGTTATCATCAGCATTACCTACATTCTGGTGCGCAATATTCCGGGGATTTTGGAAGTGATCGTATTTTCTCGGGTAAGATTGTCGCAAGGTACGCCTTATACCATCAACACCTTATTAACCTATATTTTAGTAGCTATCGGCGGCGCCTGGGCGTTTGCGACGCTGGGAATGTCGTGGTCGAAATTGCAGTGGTTATTCGCCGCACTTTCCGTCGGTCTTGGTTTCGGTATGCAGGAAATCTTTGCGAACTTCGTGTCGGGGATTATTTTATTATTTGAACGCCCGATTCGGGTCGGCGATACCGTCACTATTAATGATGTGAGCGGTACCGTAGCGAAAATTCGGATTCGTGCTATTACGTTGATAGATTTTGATCGTAAAGAAGTGATTGTGCCAAATAAATCCTTCGTGACCGGGCAGGTGATCAACTGGGCGTTATCCAATACGATGACACGTTTGGTAATTCGCGTTGGAGTTGCTTATGGTTCCAATCTTGAATTGGTGAAAAAATTATTGCTTCAAGCGGCAAATGAACAGCCGGCTGTGCTTAAAGATCCTGAACCGCGTGCATTATTTTTATCCTTTGGGGCAAGCACATTAGATCATGAATTGCGTGTTTATGTGGGGCAACTTTCCGAGCGAACAAATACCATCGACTCGCTCAATCGACGAATTAATGAATTATTTACAGAAAATAACATTGATATTGCCTTTAATCAGCTTGATGTGTTTATTAAAAATCAAGATACCGGTGCAGTCATGCCACTGATTGAAGTAAAATCTTAATTGCATTAAAGAGAGAACAGCATGGCAGGAAATACCATCGGACAATTATTTCGCGTCACCACCTTCGGCGAGTCCCACGGCATTGCCTTGGGTTGCATTGTGGACGGCGTACCGCCGAACATGGCATTATCGGAAGCGGATATTCAACCGGATTTGGATCGTCGTAAACCCGGCATCTCGCGCTATACCACACCGCGCCGCGAAGACGATGAAGTGCAGATTTTATCCGGTGTCTTTGAAGGAAAAACCACCGGCACCAGTATTGGCATAATCATTAAGAACGGCGATCAACGCTCGCAGGACTATGGCGAAATTAAAGATCGCTTCCGTCCGGGACATGCAGATTTTACTTATCAACAAAAATACGGCATTCGTGATTATCGCGGCGGCGGTCGTTCTTCCGCCCGCGAAACTGCCATGCGCGTGGCGGCGGGTGCCATCGCGAAAAAATATTTACGCGAACAATTCGGCATTGAAGTGCGTGGTTTCTTAAGCCAAATCGGCGATGTCAAAATTGCGCCGCAATCCGTGGAACATATTGATTGGGCAGAAGTAAATAGCAATCTGTTTTTCTGCCCCGATAAAAGTGCGGTGGAAAAATTCGATGAATTAATTCGTGATCTGAAAAAACAAGGGGATTCTATCGGTGCTAAATTGACCGTGGTGGCGGAAAACGTCCCCGTCGGGTTGGGCGAACCGGTGTTTGATCGTTTGGATGCGGATTTAGCCCACGCATTAATGAGCATTAATGCGGTAAAAGGCGTGGAAATTGGTGACGGTTTCGCTGTGGTAGAACAAAAAGGTAGCCAACATCGTGACGAAATGATCCCGCAAGGATTTCTTTCCAACTATGCCGGCGGGATTTTGGGCGGCATCAGTTCAGGACAACCGATTATCGCCACGATTGCCCTCAAACCCACTTCCAGCATTACCATTCCGGGGCGCTCGGTGAATCTCGACAATGAATCTGTCGAAGTTGTTACTAAAGGTCGCCACGATCCTTGTGTCGGCATCCGCGCCGTGCCGATTGCGGAAGCTATGACGGCGATTGTATTGTTGGATCATTTGTTGCGTTTTAAAGCGCAATGCCGATAAACCTGAAAAACGGATGCCATCATGAATAAAACCTTTCTCCAATTCATCAAAAGTGCGGTCGTTTTCAGCAGCGTTTTTTACGCCGCCAACGCTTTTGCCGCGCCGCAAGATTGGCAACAAATTAAACGTCCGATTCCCGCAGAAGACGGGAAATCGCAGGCTATCGGCAGTTATTCCAACGGTTGTATCATAGGCGCCCAGCCTTTGCCTTATAAAGGCGACGGCTATCAAGTGATTCGCATGAATAAAAACCGCTATTACGGACACCCTGACATGATTAGCTACTTGCAACGTTTGGGGCAACGCGCCAAGGCGGCGGGTTTGCCGACCATGTTGGTGGGCGATATTGCTATGCCGGGCGGCGGACGTTTTCTGACGGGACACGCCAGCCATCAAATGGGGCTGGATGCGGATATTTGGCTGCGCATGGGCAGTATGTCCGACAGCGACGCACTGAATTCCGACGGCAAAGGTTTGTTGGTGGTGAATCGCAAAGCGCAGCGGGTGGACGACAGTATTTGGAATGCCAACCACGCGAAACTAATTAAACTGGCGGCGGAAGATGTGAAAGTGACGCGTATTTTCGTTAATCCGGCGATCAAATTAAAACTCTGCGAAACCGCGGGCGCCGATCGCGCCTGGTTGCACAAAATCCGCCCGTGGTTTGGGCATGACTCCCATTTCCATGTGCGTCTGACTTGTCCGCAAGGGGCGCAGTATTGTGAGAATCAAGCGCCGGTGCCCGCCGGCGACGGTTGTGGGGAAGAACTCTATTCTTGGTTTAAACCGGCAAAACCGGGTTCAGCCCCGAGCAAACCGAAAGTTACACCGCCCGAACCGTTTTTGTGTCAGCAAGTCTTAAGCTCGCCGAATCGAAGCGAGTGGCTGGAGTGATGTATGGAATTCGGACTTGATATTTTAGCCATTTTATTTGCTGTTGCCTTTATTGCCGGTTTTATTGACGCCATTGCCGGTGGCGGCGGTTTAATCACCATCCCCGCGTTACTGATGACAGGGCTTCCGCCGGCGGTTGCGCTCGGTACCAATAAACTACAAGCCTGTGGCGGTTCCTTTTCTGCCAGCCTTTATTTTCTGCGTCAAAGAGCGGTTAAATTTTCGGAAGTTTGGTTGATTTTGTTGATGATCTTCCTCGGATCTGTTGCCGGCACCATTTTAATTCAATTAATTGACGCGTCTTTGATCAAGAAAATTCTCCCGTTTTTGATTTTGGCTATCGGTATCTATTTTTTGGTCACCCCTAAACTCGGCGACGAAGATCGCAAACAGCGTCTTTCTTACCCGATTTTTGCATTTTGTATCGGTACGTTTATGGGCTTTTATGACGGCTTTTTCGGCCCCGGTACCGGTTCCATCATGAGCTTGGCTTGCGTGACATTACTTGGCTTTAATCTGGCAAAAGCCACTGCCCATGCCAAAGTGATGAATTTTACCTCTAATCTGGCTTCCTTGATTTTCTTCTTAATCGGCGGACAAATTTTATGGACAGTGGGCTTGATTATGCTGGCAGGGCAGTTCATCGGCGCCAACTTAGGCGCCAAAATGGTGATGACCAAAGGAAAAACGTTGATTCGCCCTATGGTGGTCGTAATGTCCTTTATCATGACGGTGAAAATGGCGTTTGATCAAGGTTGGTTTGACTTTTAACGGCATAGAGTGCGGTCAATTTTTTGATTGTTTTTTTATGAATTCCGATGGCGTCCTGATGGCGTGCGTTTTCTAACGCGTGTCCTAATTCTTAAAACTGAACGAAGAACGATAAATGACAGATTCTCAACAAAACGTCCGTTTAACGGCGCGTGTCGGCTATGAACCACGTTTCTCATGGTCGTATTTAAAGCCGAAATACTGGGGCATTTGGTGCGGTATTTTGGTACTGCTTTTGCTCGGCTTTATCCCTTTTCGCTTGCGCGATAAGCTGGCGGCGAAACTCGGTGTGTTTATCGGGCATAAAGCGAAAAAACAACGTAAACGGGCGCAAATTAATTTGCAATGTTGCTTTCCGCAATGGTCGGAACAGCATCGTGAGAAGGTGATTGATGAAATGTTCGCCGTGTTGGCGCAAGTGATGTTGGGCATCGGTGAAGTTGCCGTGCGTTCAAAAAAACATTTGCAAAAACGCAGTGAATTTATCGGCATTGAACATATTAAACAGGCAAAAGAACAGGGTAAAAACGTGATTTTGCTGGTGCCGCACGGTTGGGCGATTGATGCGTCGGGGATTATTTTGCACACCCACGGCATTCCCATGACGTCCATGTATAACCCGCACCGCAATCCTCTGGTGGACTGGCTTTGGACTATCACCCGACAGCGTTTCGGCGGCAAAATGCACGCCCGCCAAAATGGTATTAAACCGTTTTTGAACCACATTAAGCAGGGGCAAATGGGCTATTATTTGCCGGATGAAGATTTTGGCGAAGAGCAGAGTGTGTATGTGGATTTCTTCGCCACCTACAAAGCTACATTGCCGGGTATTAATAAAATGGCGAAACTGGCAAAAGCGGTGGTGATTCCCATGTTTCCGCGCTACAACGCAGAGGCCGGCAAATACCAGATGGAAATTCATCTCGCCATGGCATTAAGTGATGATCCGGAACAATGTGCACGCGCCATGAATGCAGAAATTGAAAGTTTTGTCACTGAAACGCCGGCGCAATATGTGTGGATTTTACAGCTGCTGCGCACCCGAAAAAATGGTGAAGATCTTTATGATTAATGTTCGGCAATCCGTCGATTTATGATAATATGCGCGCCGATTTATAATTTTAATCCGTGCAAAAAAACAACCGCACTTTTAGGTAAAAAAATGGAAAAACAACTTGCACTTATCGCTTCTTCAATTAAATCCATTCCCGATTATCCGAAACCGGGCATCATTTTTCGTGACATTACCAGCCTGGTAGAAAACCCGGCGGCATTTCATGCGGCTATCGATCTCATCGTGCAACATTGCAAAGACAAAGGGATTAATAAAGTGATCGGTACCGAATCCCGCGGTTTTATTTTCGGCGCGCCGGTGGCGTTGGCGTTAAATGTGCCTTTCGTGTTGGTGCGCAAGCCGGGCAAATTACCCCGTGAGACCATCGCACAATCTTACGAATTGGAATATGGGCAAGACACTTTGGAAATTCACACGGATTCCATTCAACAACGTGATAATGTCTTAGTGATTGATGATTTGTTGGCGA
Organism: Aggregatibacter actinomycetemcomitans; assembly: GCF_023518055.1. Classification (NCBI taxonomy): domain Bacteria; kingdom Pseudomonadati; phylum Pseudomonadota; class Gammaproteobacteria; order Pasteurellales; family Pasteurellaceae; genus Aggregatibacter; species Aggregatibacter actinomycetemcomitans. Next base: position 1,738,739 of record NZ_CP085096.1, on the reverse strand, counting down.
CCGGCGGCACTGTTGAAGCCACCGTTAAATTAGTGCAACGTCTTGGCGGTGAAGTGAAGCACGCCGCGTTCGTGATTAATTTATCGGAATTGGGTGGCGAACAGCGTTTACTTGGATTGGGCGTGGAACCTTATACCTTGGTTAATTTCGCCGGTCATTAATTTTTCAGATTAGGCAAGCGGGAAAATATAGTATGAGTTATCAGGTATTAGCAAGAAAATGGCGTCCGAAAACCTTTGCTGACGTTGTGGGGCAGCAACATATTTTGACCGCACTTGCTAACGGTTTGCGTGAAAATCGTCTGCATCATGCCTATTTGTTTTCCGGCACGCGCGGCGTGGGGAAAACTTCCATCGCCCGTTTATTCGCCAAAGGGCTTAATTGTGTCAGCGGTGTCACCGCCGAACCCTGTGGCGTGTGCGAGCATTGCAACGCCATCGAAAAAGGCAACTTTATTGATTTGATCGAAATCGATGCGGCGTCCCGAACCAAAGTGGAAGACACCCGTGAATTGCTGGATAACGTGCAATATAAACCGGTGTTGGGGCGCTATAAAGTGTATCTTATCGATGAAGTACACATGCTTTCCCGCCATTCTTTCAATGCGTTGCTGAAAACCCTGGAAGAGCCGCCGGAATACGTCAAATTCCTGCTCGCCACCACGGATCCGCATAAATTGCCGGTAACGATTTTATCCCGTTGTATGCAGTTCCATTTGAAAGCCCTGGAGCAATCACAAATCGCTGACCATTTGGCGTATATTCTCAATCAGGAACAGATCCCTTTTGAATCCTTGGCGTTAGATAAACTTGCCAACGCCGCGCAGGGCAGTATTCGCGACAGTTTAAGCCTCACCGATCAAGCGATAGCCATGAGCAACGGCAATGTTACGCTCAATATCGTTAACGATATGCTCGGTTTACTGGATGAAAGTCAAGCCATTGAGATGATTTATGCGTTACAGCAAGGTAACGGCGAAAAACTGATGCAGGCAGTGAATGCTGTGGCGGATAAAGCCGGCGATTGGGATGAATTGCTACGTGAAGTGTCGGAAAACTTGCACAAAATCGTCATGCAACAACTCTTGCCGCAGGCTGCCTTGGATGAAAGCAGTCAAATCGGCTTTTTAGCCAAACATATTGCGCCTCAGGACGTTCAATTTTTCTACCAGGTCGTTGTCACCGGTCGTAAAGAATTAAGTGCCGCACCAACGGCGCGTATGGGCGCTGAAATGGTGTTATTGCGTGCGTTGGCGTTTCACCCGAAATTAATGGGGGATTTTGCGAATGCAGAACAGAACGAATTCAATCCTCCGTTAAGCCAACAAAGTGCGGTGGAAAATCCCGTTAAATCTCCATTGCAATCTACCGCCCCCGCGATTGAAATGCCGGTGGTTTCACAGGCGATCAAAGCCAATTATCAAAGCCGTAAAAAATCGGTGGCGGATAATGCGCCGACTCAAATGGAAAAAGCACAACCTGCGCAATCGACAGAGGCGTTAGTCAATTCCCCCGTGCTGGACGCCTTAAACGGGCTGGAGCAGCTGGATGCCATGCCGAGTACGCCCTCTCAAGAAAAAAAAAAGTCTGAACGCTTAGCACAACATTCATCGGAAAAACTGACCGCACTTTCCCATGCAACCACGCATTCTGACGCCCAAAGTGCGGTAGAAAATCAGAGTGAATCTGATAGCGACGAAACTGATGCGGATGTGTTGTTAGGCGAGGATTATCGTTGGGAGTGGAGCAACCCCGAGCTTGCCAATATTGAGCAAGGCCCTAAGCCCTCCGAAATCAAAGCCGCCATTTTGCAGGACATCACTCCTGAATTACAGCAAAAAATCGTCAATTTAACTCAAACGCAAGATCGCTGGGCGCAGCTGATTGAGCAAAGCGGTGTAGAAAATCTCACCAAAGAGTTCGCCTTAAATACCTTCATTTGGCAGGAAAATGACGCGGAGTTTAAACTTGGTGTGCGTTCCAGCCACGGGCATTTAAATCAGGATAAGCATCGGAAGCTGTTACAACAGGCACTTTCAGTGGTGTTACAGAAAGAAATTGCACTGACCGTGGAAATTAACGACGACGAACAATATCTGACGCCGACGGATTATCGCCGTAAAACCTATGCTCAATTGCGTGAGCAGGCGAAACAGGATTTGTTGCAAGATGAAAAGTTGCAACTATTGGAGCGTGAATTTGATTGTCAGGTTGATGTGAAAAGTATTCGTCCGGTGTAATGATGGCAAAGAAAACGACGCATTTTATTCGCAAATTTCTCGCTTTATTTGGTATAGTCGCAGTAGGCGTTGCTGCCTATCTTTTTTACAGCATCGAGATTTTTTTGCCGGTCAAAATCCATTTTTCCGGTGCTTCCAAGCTGACTTACCAACCGCTCGCAAAACACGAAGATTTAACCTGTTACCAAGCGGCGCAAAAACCGCAAGAAATGACACAAAATAGATTCCGTTTACTCGTTTGGAATTTGCACAAAGGGCAGGATGCCGGTTGGCAGCAGGCGCTTTCCCGTTTTGCCAAAGGGCGCGACTTTGTGTTGCTGCAAGAGGTGTTAAATACGCAACATCTGGCGACGCAATATTCAGCGCAATTTCCGACCGCACTTTATGCCTCTGCCTTTGCTTATTTACAGCAGCAATCGGGCGTTGAAATTCTCTCAAAATTTCCACCGCACTTTTATTGCGCCGGTTCAAAACCGGAACCCTGGATCCGCATTCCGAAAGTCGGCGCCGCCATGAGTCTGCCTCTGGCGGGAGGAAAAAATCTCTTATTAGTCAACGTGCATTTAATTAATTTTGAATTAAACCCCACCGCATACGGCGAGCAACTACGCACGCTCATGCAACTTATTTCCCACCATCAGGGACCGTTAATTTTCGCCGGGGATTTTAATTCTTGGAGCAGTTACCGTATGTCGCGTATTCATGAGTTAATTACGGAATATGGTTTACAAGAGGTGACTTTTCCGCAAGATCATCGTCTGCGCTTTTTGGGTAACCCGCTGGATCATATTTTTATTCGCGGATTAAATGTCATCAACGCCACTACAGAACCAACGGAAAGCTCCGACCATGCGCCGTTGTTGCTGGAGGCGGAGCTAATAGCAGATAAATAGAATCCATTCTATTTATTATCTTTCTTTGGTGTTTTACTGTACTTTACAGTTATTCACTTCTATACTTATCCTGTCATTAGATATAATTACTATCTGTTTATATCATAATTTTTAAATATTTTTTCCAAATGATGAAGGCTTTTATGTCGGAACCTATACTTACAATTGTTTTGCCTTGTTATAACGAACAGTCTGTTTTATCTAAATCCATACCGATTATTCTTAATCACTTATTAAATTTAATAAATAATAAGAGAATTAATAAGAATAGTAAGTTATTGCTGATTGATGATGGTTCAAAAGATAATACCTGGCTGGAAATAGAAATGCTGGTTAAGCAATATCAGCAAATCAAAGCATTAAAGTTAACCCGCAATTTTGGGCACCAAAATGCCTTGTTGGCAGGAATGATGTTTTCAGCTAAACAGTTAAAAACAGATATTTGTATTACTATGGACTGCGATTTACAAGATGATCCCGGTACTTTAGAGGAGATGTTAGAAAAATATTTTTCTGGTTATGAAATTGTATATGCTGTGAGAAATAGGCGTGCAAAAGACAGCTTATTAAAACGGAATTTTGCTTTATTATATTATAACATTTTAAAAAAGATGAATATTAACGTTGTTCCTAACCATGCAGATTATCGTCTAATGAGTGCTAGAGCTTTGTCTGCTTTGGAATGTTTTAGGGAAAGTAATTTATTTCTTCGCGGTATTGTTCCACTTTTAGGATTTTCAAGTACTACAGTTTATTATGCACGTGAAGAAAGGATCGCCGGATTTAGTAAATATAGCATTCCTCGTATGATGCGTTTAGCCATAGATGGGATATGTGGATTTAGTGCAATTCCTTTATTATTTATATTATGGTTAGGTATTATTGTTAGTTTAATTTCACTGGCAATGGGAGGATGGGCACTAATTATAAAAATTTTTGGCAGTGGTATAGTACCCGGATGGGCGTCTACTGTTGTGCCTATGTATTTTTTAGGCGGTGTGCAACTTTTTACTTTAGGTATTATAGGTATCTATATTAGTAAAATATTCGATGAAGTCAAAGATAGACCTAAATATATAATAGAGAAAGAATTATAATAATGAAAATATTTACCTTATTAACTAATAATGAAAGAAATTTATTTTATCTGGTTCTGCTTGTTACTGTTCTTTTTTTATTTTATCCACCATATTTACCCATGGTTGATTTGCCGCAGCATGCAGCCCAAGTAGTTATGTTAGATGATCTGTTTAAACAACAGAGTAAATGGTCTGATTTAGTTCAGCTGAATTGGGATACTCCTTATTTAACGGGCTATTTTGTTTGGTGGTTGCTATATCAATTCACGGATATTGTTACATCTTCTAAACTGTTGGTGGTTTTTATATTCCTATTTAATGTTTGGGCGGTTTTTCTTTTGAGAAAAAGCTTTCAAGCTGAAAGTATTCTGGAATGGGCTGCGATAACAAGCTTTTTTGGATTTGCTTTCCAATGGGGATTTGTTACATTTCTTTTAGCAATACCTATCGGTATTTTATTTTTTCTTTCTAATAAAAATTGGCTTGAAACTAAGAAATATCGTTATTTTATAGGTATAGTATTATTAGGTATTTTATCTTACTGTAGCCATGTTTTAATTTTTTCATTCTTCTGTTTTATTTCATATGGATATTTTTTAGCTATTCATTTTAGACAAGAATCTTATAAAGCGGGGGGGGGGTAATATTTACTCTCCCTTATCTGCTATTTGCAATAATATTAATTCGGTATTTGGGTAAAACAGATTTACTACAATTTAAAGATTATTCTGAAAATTATGTATTCCTACCTTTTTGGTATAAAGTATTTACACTGATTTACTATCCTTGGAATATGGACTATGCCGTATTATATAATGTTGCTTGGATAGTTTTTTTTATTTTACCGAGTTATATGGGCTATACCTTAACTAAGGATATTAAACGTTATATTCCTTTTATCGGTTTTCTCATTCTTTGGTTTAGTTTACCTCATGCACTTAATCAAACAGCATTTATATATGAACGATTTTCCATTTTTATGCTTCCTTTTTATTATTTAATTTTTGAAAAAAGGTCAATCAAAAAGAATAACGGTAACATAATTTTCTTTAATTTAATGTTTTTTATATTTGTTTTCTTATTAATGGGAAAAGTCTATTATAATAATATTCAATTTAATAATGATCCAAATATGAGAGCATATTCGAAAATAATAGAGTCTATGCAGTCTCAAAAAAGAATATTAACTTTATTTAGTCAATCTTCAGAAACCAGTGGATTGCTTACTTCAAGTACAGAATATTTACATTTTGGTAGCTGGTATCAGGCGCAAAAACATGGGTGGTCCGATTTTAATTTTGCCGTTTATTCACCGCAAATAGTTAGATTCAAACCTAATAAAATGCCAAATATATCAAGTCGTTCAGGTGTGGTTAATAAAGATTGGATTATTAGCCTTGATAATTGTAAGGATTATGATTATTTATTGATGAAAACAAAAGAATCACCAACAATGATTTCGACATGGTTGGCAGAAAACCCTCGATGTAAAACATTCATTTTAGAGAATCAGCAACAGGATTGGTTACTGTTTAAAAAAATTAAAGAAAATGAAGCGTTATAAATTGTAATATGAAGGCTAAATATTAGGTCCGAATAGCATTGTTAAACCGCCGACGTCACCACAATTTCCACTTTCCAGCGAGGATCTGCCAGTTTGGCTTCTACAGTGGCGCGCGCCGGTGGATTTTGTGGATCAACCCATTCGTCCCATGCCTGATTCATCAGGGCATAATCCTGCATGTCGGCAAGATAGATCTGCGCGTTTAAAATTTGGCTTTTGTGGGAATTGGCTTTGGCAAGTAATTTGTCGATGAGATTTAGCACTTCTTGCGTTTGGGCGTAAGCATCCTGTGCTAAGGTGGTTTCCGGAACTTGTCCTGCCAAATAAGCGACACCATGATAAATCACCAGTTCGGCAAGGCGGGCGTGAGTATCGATACGTTGAATTTGTGTCATGATTTCTTCTCCGTAATGAAAATAATTCGTAAGGATTATATCAATCTTCCAGAAAAACCTCTAAAATTCTTAAACTTTTCAACTGATAACTAGTCTCAATTATGACGCTATTGATTTCTAATCAGCACGGCGCAATCGTCATGGCACTCATGCCATTTCTGTACGGTATGTTACTTGCTCACCCTATTTGGCAGCACCTTTTCTTTTTATTGGCATGGTTTTCATTATATTTAATGACTTACCCGTTTCTGAATTTGTTCAAAGGCAGAAATTTAGAACTGTACATAAAATGGTCGTGGATTTATTTCTTTGCCACGGTGATTTTTGCCATTCCGGTGTTATTGCATAACTGGCGAACGGTGCTTTTTGTGGTCGCCATGATGCCGTTAGTGTTGGTAAATATTTATTATGTGAAAAAAAAGGATGAGCGTGCTTTTTTAAATGATCTGGTGGGAATCATTATTTTTGCCATTGCGGGCATGGGATCCTACTATTTTTCCGACCGCACTTTTGATGGCAAAATCTGGCTGGTAGCGCTGTATCCGAGCTTGTTTTTTATCGGTACCACCTTATATGTCAAATCCGTCATGCGTGAGCGAAAAAATCCGTTATATTTGAAGTTATCTATCGGTTTTCATGCGCTTTGTGTGCTCGGATTTATCTTGTTACAACAGTATTTAATGGCGCTGGCGTTTGTTCCGTCGTTAATTCGTGCAATTTGGCTACCGCACAAAAAAATGTCGGTAAAACAAGTGGGGCTGACCGAAATGGGCGTTTCGCTGCTGTTTTTTGCCAATTTGCTTTATGCAACGTTATGAATATGATGAAAAAACAGTTAAAACATTTTGCGATAGTATTGGGATTATTGGGTTTTTCTGTACAAGCGGCGGAAAATGTGGCGTTTTCGGTCGCGGAACGTGTACAAGAAATGTCGGCGTTTGCACAGAATAAATTGAATAATGATGAATTGAGAAATCTGGCAAGATATTTCTATCAAAATGACGATGTCCGTTCGGCATTCAATGTGATGCGTATTTTGGCGCTACGTGGTGATAGTAACGCGCAACTGGATTTAGGGCGTTTGTATTTTGGCGGTAACGGCGTAGAGAAAAATTACGAAAAAGCCTATTGGTGGTTTAGTGAGGCGGCAGAAAAGGGGAGTGTGAAAGCGCTCACCAATTTGGGCATTCTTTATACAGGCGGCTACGGCGTTAAAAAGAATCTGGAATATGGCATTAATTTATTGGAGCAGGCCGCCGAAGTTAGCGATTCGCAAGCCATGTTGATTTTAGGCATGCTGTATTACAACGAGAACAAAATTAAGAATTTCAACAAAGCATTTCAGTGGTTGGAAAGAAGCGCACGACAAGGCAACGAAGAAGCGATCTTTCGTCTGGCACTAATGTATGAACATGGCGAAGGTACTCGACGCAATCGCCCGCTCGCTATTTCTATTTACAAGGATCTTATTGCACAACAAAGTTATTTTTCTGATGCCGCCCGTGAACGGTTAGAGATTCTGAACTATCACTAAATAAAAAAATCCGTCTCTATAAAGACGGATTTTTTTATTTAATACAAGAGTTAAATCAACCCTTCGGCTTTTTGTACACGTTTTACAATGTCCAATGCTGCAATGCGTTGCGCAAATTCGGTTAAATGTGTTAGGGATGAAAAATCAAGATCGATAAATTTACACCAGCCTAAAATTGTAAATAGATAAATATCGGCGACGGATACATCTTCGCCTAGGTAATTCTGCTTTGATAAGCAGTGATTAGCTTGCGCCAGCATACCCAGAATATTTTCTTTCGCTGTTTTTTGAATCGCTTGTTTTAAGGATTCATCTTGAACGTAAGGCGGTACATGGAAGAGTGGGACAAAGGCTTTGTGTACGTCAGAATTCAAGAATGCCAACCAGCGAAATGCTATAGCTTTGCCTTTGGCTGAGTCGCTGCCAAAGAGTTTTGCCTGTGGGTAAAGATCGTCTAAATAAGTTAAAATCGCCAAGTTTTGGGAAAGTACAAGATTACCGTCAACGAGTAGAGGAACTGCACCTTGTGGATTGAGCTCTAAGTATTCCGGGCTCTTCATATACTCTTGTGTCACTGCTTCGGCTTCATAAGGCTGATTGATTTTTTCCAATGCGAAATGCGGTACGAATGAGCATGCACCCGGCTTAAAATATAGTTTCATATTAACTCCTTGAATAAAATGACAATTACAATTTTTGCCTGCTTAATGATGGTATAAATAACCATCAGGGACATTGTAGCAGATTTGTGTAATATGCCCACCTGATTGAATCTATTGATATTTCCATTTATGGATATATACAACGTGCCGGCTTAGTTACACTCAGTAGTGAATAAAATTCTTTCTATCTTGTTTATTGTAAGAGAAAAAAACACCGGTAAAAATAACCGCAGTTCCTCATGAAAGAATGCGAATAGCAGCCTTTAAGTGCAATTTAAGATTTTCACTGCTGTGGTGTTACCACTTCAATTTCCACATTACTGTGTAAACCCCGTGGCAATTGCGTGCCTTTACGACCGCGTTCGGCGCGGAATTTCTGCAGATCTTCCGGTTTCAGTACAATTTTGCGTCTGCCGGAATGGAACACTAGACTCGAATTTTCTTCAATCAGCAATAAGTGCACCAACAGCTCAGAACGGGCTTTGGCGTTGGCGGACGGAATGGTAACGATTTTGTTGCCTTTGCCTTTGGATAATTCCGGCAAATCCTGCGCGGGGAAAATGAGCATGCGACCGGCGGAAGTGAGCGCTACCAAAAGTGCGGTGGAATTTTTCAGCGTTAACGGCGGCAAGACTTTGGCATTTTCCGGCAGGGAAATCAGCGCTTTGCCGGCTTTATTGCGGGCAATTAAATCGGCAAATTTACAAATAAAACCGTAGCCTGCGTCAGATGCCATGAGCAACGGCTGATCTTCATTTTCAATCAGTAACTGATCGATAGTCGCCCCCGCCGGTAAAGTGAGTTTGCCGGTGAGCGGTTCGCCTTGTGAACGGGCGGATGGCAACGTCAACGGATCCAGCGCGTAACTGCGCCCCGTGCTGTCGATAAACACCGCTGCTTGATTGCTTTTGCCGTAGGCGTGCGCCAAATATTTATCGCCCGCTTTATAACTCAAGCCTTGTGGATCAATATCGTGTCCTTTGGCACAACGCACCCAGCCCATTTCCGACAAAATCACGGTGACCGGTTCTGTCGGCAGCATTTCGTTTTCCGCAATGGCTTTGGCTTCTGCACGTTCCACTAACGGCGAACGGCGCGGACTGGCGTAGATTTTGGCATCCTGTTGAATTTCTTTTTTCAGGAGCGTATTCAAACGGCGCTCGGAGCCTAAAATCTCTTCCAAAGATGACCGCTCTTTTTCCAACTCCGCTTGTTCCGCTTGCAGCTCATGCTCTTCTAACTTGGCTAAATGGCGCAAACGTAAGTTCAAAATAGCTTCTGCCTGCTCGTCGCTTAAATTAAAACGCGCCATCAATTCCGCTTTCGGTTCGTCTTCGTAGCGAATGATGTGGATCACTTCATCAATGTTTAAAAAGGCGATCATTAAGCCTTGCAAAATATGCAAACGGGCGAGCACTTTGTTCAGATGATATTGCAAACGACGGGTGACTGTAGTGCGGCGGAAGCTGAGCCATTCGGTGAGAATTTCCAACAGATTTTTCACCGCCGGCTTGTGATCAAGACCGATCATGTTCATGTTTACGCGATAACTTTTTTCCAAATCGGTGGTGGCGAATAAATGTGCCATCACGGCGTCAATATCCACCCGATTGGAACGCGGCACCAGCACGATGCGCACCGGATTTTCATGATCCGCTTCATCACGAATATCTTCCACCATCGGCAGTTTTTTGGCATTCATCTGCTCGGCGATTTGCGCGATGACTTTCGACGGTGAAGATTGATGCGGCAAGGCGCTGATAACAATTTCACCGTCTTCTTTCTTCCAAGTGGCGCGCATTTTAATAGAACCGCGACCCAGTTGATAAATCTTCCGAATATCTTCTTTCGGCGAAATAATTTCTGCTTCCGTCGGGAAATCGGGGCCTTGCACTACGGTTAATAATTCGTCCAGCGTAGTTTTCGGATTGTCCAATAACATCACCGCCGCGTCGGCGATTTCATTAATGTTGTGCGGTGGAATATCCGTCGCCATCCCCACCGCAATGCCGGTGGTGCCGTTGAGTAAAATGTGCGGTAGGCGCGCCGGTAAATATTGCGGCTCTTCCAGCGTGCCGTCGAAGTTCGGCTGATAATCTACTGTGCCTTGTCCAAGTTCCGCTAACAGAATCTCAGAAATTTTAGATAAACGGGACTCCGTATAACGCATGGCGGCGAAGGATTTCGGATCATCCACCGCCCCCCAGTTACCTTGCCCGTCAACCAGCGGATAGCGGTAAGAGAACGGTTGCGCCATCAGCACCATGGCTTCATAACAAGCGCTATCGCCGTGCGGATGGAATTTACCCAACACGTCCCCCACGGTACGGGCGGATTTTTTGTACTTCGCCGTGGCGTTCAGCCCGAGTTCGGACATGGCGTAAATAATACGTCGCTGCACCGGCTTTAAGCCGTCACCAATAAACGGCAACGCGCGATCCATGATGACGTACATGGAATAGTTGAGGTACGCACTTTCAGTGAAGTGGCGGAGTGGCATTTGTTCGATGCCTTCGTAGTTGATGGATTCTGTTGTCATTTGTAGTTCATATTTTGGTTGTGTTAATCGGTTTCGCCTGATGGGGCGAGTTACTTTTATTTGCTTCGCCAAAGAAAAGTAACCAAAAGAAAGGCGACCCCGGATAAATTGCTTTTCCTCTCTTAGCATTAATTTTCTTCACGGAAAATTTTGAACTCGCCACTACGTGGTTCAAACAAAGCAAAATTTTCCTAAAAATTAACGCACGTTCGGGCAATTTATACGGGGACCCATTATTTCGAGCGTTATTCTGAAAAGTGCAGTTGATTTTTTTCGGATGTTTTTTTATTTAAAAAATGATTTTAAAATCGACCGCACTTTTAGAGCTATTTATTGGGTTCCCTTCTTTGCCGCCCTTGTGGAGTTGAATTTGTAGGAAATTTTCGCTTTGTTTGAATCACGTAGTGGCGAGTTCGAAAATTTCCGTAAAGCAAATTCAGTGGAACAAGGGAAACAAGGGAAAGCAGGGCGTGTTTTCTTTTTGCCTACTTTTGCTTTGCACGAGCAAAGAAAAAGTAGGTCGCCCATCGGGCGAAATCCGATATCAATTTAATAATGGGCTGAAATTATTAAAAATAATCGAATATACTCTTACACCGCCAAATCAACCTGGTCACCTTTTGCCTGCAACCAGTTTTTACGGTCTTCGGCACGCTTTTTAGCCAGTAACATATCCATGGTTTCGATGGTTTCCCGCTTTTCTTCGCTTTGGGCTTCAAAGGTGAGCTGCACTAAGCGGCGGGTGTTCGGGTCCATGGTGGTTTCGCGCAGTTGCATTGGGTTCATTTCGCCCAAGCCTTTAAAACGCTGTACGTTCGGTTTGCCTTTTTTCCCTTTAAGACGATCTAAAATCGCGTCTTTTTCGCTTTCATCCAAGGCGTAAAACACGTCTTTGCCTAAATCAATACGGTATAACGGCGGCATTGCCACATACACATGGCCCAGTTCCACCAGTTTCGGGAAATGGCGTAGGAACAAGGCGCAAAGCAGGGTGGCGATGTGTAAGCCGTCGGAGTCCGCATCGGCAAGGATGCAGACTTTACCGTAACGTAGTTGGGATAAATCGCTATTGTCGGGATCAATGCCCAACGCCACCGCAATATCATGCACCTCTTGTGATGCCAAAACTTGTTCCGGAGACACTTCCCACGTATTCAAAATCTTGCCGCGTAACGGCAGGATCGCCTGATATTCACGATCCCGCGCTTGTTTGGCGGAACCACCGGCGGAATCGCCTTCTACGAGGAATAATTCGGTGAAATTGATGTCTTGCGAGCTACAATCGGCGAGTTTACCCGGTAGCGCAGGGCCACTTACCAGTTTTTTGCGTACCACTTTTTTCGCCGCACGCAGACGACGTTGAGCGGAGCTGATTGCCATGTCTGCCAACAGTTCCGCTTGCTGAATGTTTTGGTTGAGCCATAAACTGAAGGCATCTTTGACTACGCCGCCGATAAACACCGCACTTTGACGGGAAGAAAGTCGTTCTTTGGTTTGACCGGCGAACTGTGGATCCTGCATTTTGAGGGAAAGCACATAAGCGCAGCGATCCCATAGGTCGTCGGCGGTCAGTTTTACGCCGCGCGGCAATAGATTGCGAAACTCGCAGAATTCGCGCATGGCGTCTAATAAACCTTGACGCAAACCGTTGACATGGGTGCCGCCAAGTGCGGTGGGAATCAGGTTCACATAGCTTTCACCAATGAGTTCACCGCCTTCCGGCAGCCACAATAATGCCCAAGATACCGCTTCTTTTTCGCCGTTAAATTCGCCGATAAAGGGCTGTTCCGGCAATGTGACCAAGCCATTGACCGCTTCCATTAAGTAGTCATTTAAGCCGTCTTGATATAGCCAGGTGTCTTCGGTGTCGTTGACGTTGTCGATAAATTTGATTTCCAAGCCGGAACAAAGTACGGCTTTGGCGCGTAATAAATGGCGTAGGCGGCTGACGGAGAATTTTTCGCTGTCGAAATATTTCGGATTCGGTTTGAAATGCACGGTGGTACCGGTCGTGCGGCGACCGCAGGTGCCGATAACAGTAAGATCTTCTACTTTTTTGCCGTTTTCAAAAGCGATTTTATAGATTTCGCCATTGCGTTTAACGGTAACATCAACCCGCTCCGATAAGGCGTTTACGACAGAAATTCCGACCCCGTGCAAACCGCCCGAGAAGGTGTAGTTTTTATTGGAGAATTTACCGCCGGCGTGCAATTTACTCATGATCACTTCCACACCGGAAACTTTTTCCACCGGGTGAATATCCACCGGCATCCCGCGTCCGTTATCAATGACTTCAATGGATTGGTCTTTGTGCAAAATCACTTCAATTTTGGTGGCAAAACCGGCAAGAGCTTCGTCCACGCTGTTATCGATAACTTCTTGTGCAAGATGGTTCGGGCGGGTGGTGTCCGTGTACATGCCGGGACGCAGCTGGACAGGTTCGAGGTCTTTTAAAACGGTAATTTCGTTGGCGGAATAATTCGTTGTCATAATGGGTTAATTCATAAAATCGGGAAGCAAAATTGCGCGGGATTATAGCAAAAAACAACGGAATTTTTAACCGCACTTTAATGGATTTGGCAAAAAGTGCGGTCGTTTTGGCAGGTGTTTTATTTTTTTGAGTAATGGCTCGTGTGGTGATAGCTTTAAAAAAGGTCTCGGCAGGTAACTATTTTAACCGATTAAAATATAATTTTTTTAGATTATAAGTTTGGAGGGAAAGATTTAACCTTGTTTAAAGAAGGATTAATAAATGGTTTTTTAATATGCAAGATTAAGTATTGTTTCTATTTTAGGGTAAAACAATAGTCGTAACCTATTGAATTGATACATTTATATTAGAAGGGATTCATATTTTTTTGTGGTATAAATTCAAGCCGAAAAGGAGGCATGTTAAATCAGACTCTTTTTTAATTTTATTATGGAAGAATGGTTTTTCGATTTCGAAAAATTAGACTAAAAATTAAATAACTTTATTTTTTAAGGATGAATTATGACATATCAATTATTTAAACACCACCTCGTTGCTTTAATGGTCACTGGTGCAATTTCTGTCAATGCATTGGCTAAAGACTCTTTTCTGGAAAATCCTTCTGCTAATCTTCCACAACAAGTCTTTAAAAACAGGGTGGATATTTTTAATAATGAGACGAACATTAATGAAAATAAGAAAGATATTGCTATTAATAAAGCAAATATTGCTAGTATAGAAAAAGATGTTATGCGTAACACTGGGGGGATCGATAGATTAGCTAAGCAAGAGCTTGTTAACAGGGCAAGGATTACTAAAAATGAGTTAGATATTCAGAAAAATACTAAATCAATTGCAGAGAATACAGCTTCTATAGCCCGTATTGATGGAAATCTGGAAGGCGTTAATCGGGTGCTTCAAAATGTAGATGTGAGATCTACCGAAAATGCGGCAAGATCCCGTGCTAACGAGCAAAAAATCGCCGAGAATAAAAAAGCAATTGAAAATAAAGCGGATAAGGCTGATGTAGAGAAAAACAGAGCCGATATTGCAGCAAATTCCAGAGCGATTGCAACCTTTAGATCTTCAAGCCAAAACATCGCGGCATTAACGACCAAAGTTGATCGTAATACTGCGCGTATTGATCGATTAGATAGCCGAGTCAATGAATTAGACAAAGAAGTAAAAAACGGTTTGGCTTCCCAAGCGGCACTAAGCGGCTTATTCCAACCGTATAATGTCGGCAGCCTTAACTTGAGTGCAGCTGTTGGTGGTTATAAATCTAAAACAGCACTAGCGGTTGGTTCAGGTTATCGTTTCAATCAAAATGTAGCCGCGAAAGCCGGTGTGGCAGTAAGTACCAATGGTGGCAGCGCAACCTATAACGTCGGTTTAAACTTTGAGTGGTAATTCACTTAAAGTGCGGTCAGAATTTTAGGTGTTTTTGGCTGCATCAATAAAACAAAACCCGTTTTCAATGAAAGCGGGTTTTTTTGTGTTTCGCGATTAACAATTATTTCGCAATGCGTTTATATTTAATTCGGTGCGGTTTAAGGGCTTCAGCACCGAAAGTTTTCTTTTTCCATTCTTCATAATCGGAGAAATTGCCTTCGTAGAAGGTGACTTTGCCTTCATCGCCGTAATCTAAAATGTGGGTGGCGATACGATCTAAGAACCAGCGGTCATGGGAAATTACCATGGCACAGCCCGGGAATTCCAAGATGGCATTTTCCAGTGCGCGCAAGGTTTCCACATCAAGATCGTTAGTTGGCTCGTCCAATAACAGCATGTTGCCGCCGGCTTGTAATAATTTCGCCAAATGCAAACGACCACGTTCACCGCCGGAGAGTTCGCCCACACGTTTTTGTTGATCCACGCCTTTGAAGTTGAAGCGTCCTACATAAGCACGGCTTGGGATTTCAAAGTTACCGATGGTTAGAATATCTTGTCCGTTGGACACTTCTTCCCACACGGTTTTTTTTTCGTCCATAGCATCACGGAATTGATACACGGAAGCTAACACGACGGTTTCGCCCAAGGTAATGGTACCGGAATCTGGTTTTTCTTTGCCGGAAAGCATACGGAAGAGGGTGGATTTACCCGCGCCGTTGGCACCGATAATACCGACAATGGCACCTTTCGGAATGCTGAAGGATAAATCGTCGATTAAAGTGCGGTCGCCGTAGGACTTACTTAAATGTTGCACCTCGATGACTTTTTCGCCCAGGCGTGGACCGGGTGGAATAAAGAGTTCGTTGGTTTCGTTACGTTTTTGATATTCGCCGGAATTAAGTTCTTCGAAGCGCGCCATACGGGCTTTGCTTTTCGCTTGGCGGCCTTTCGGATTTTGACGCACCCATTCCAATTCTTTCTCAATGGATTTTTGGCGGGCGGATTCCTGCGCCTGTTCCTGCGCCAGACGTTTTTCTTTTTGTTCCAACCAAGAGGAGTAATTGCCTTCCCAAGGAATGCCTTCACCGCGGTCAAGTTCTAAAATCCAACCGGCAACGTTATCCAAGAAGTAACGGTCGTGGGTGATTGCCACTACAGTGCCTTCGTAGTCGTGTAAGAAGCGTTCCAACCATGCCACGGATTCCGCGTCCAAGTGGTTGGTCGGCTCGTCTAACAGCAACATATCCGGTTTTTCCAACAACAAACGACACAAAGCAACGCGGCGGCGTTCCCCCCCGGATAAATGCTCGATTTTGGCATTCCAGTCCGGTAAACGTAGCGCATCGGCGGCGCGTTCTAATTGATTTTCTAAGTTATGCCCGCCGTGAGCCTGGATAACGGCTTCCAGCTCCGCTTGTTCGGCGGCAAGTTTGTCAAAGTCCGCATCGGGATTCGCATATAGCGCATACACTTCATCCAAGCGGGTTAAAGCGCGTTTCACCTCGCCGACGGCTTCTTCAATGGCTTCGCGCACGGTGTGCTGTGGATCGAGTTTCGGTTCCTGCGGAAGATAGCCGATTTTAATGCCCGGCTGCGGACGGGCTTCCCCTTCGATTTCTTTATCGATGCCTGCCATAATGCGAAGCAGGGTGGATTTACCGGCACCGTTTAAGCCAAGTACGCCGATTTTGGCGCCCGGGAAAAAGCTGAGTGAAATATTTTTCAGAATATGACGTTTCGGCGGAACTACTTTGCCTACTCGGTGCATCGTATAAACGAATTGTATTGACATAATTATTCTCTGGGTTAAGGGAAAAGTGCGGTCGGAATTCAAGGCGTTTTTTCGGCACCTGATGACCGATGGAATTTAATCATTCGGGGGTTCATTCTACTTGATGTTTCATCTTTGTGCTAATCATTCGCGGAAAACAGATATAAAAAAACCTCTCGCGAGGAGAGGTAGGAAAGTAGTTTAGCTATTTATGATTATTTTATTTAGGAACTTTATGAATATCAAGCAATCACTTGACGCGATTGAATGCTATAGATTTTTTCGTGTGAAGAAAAATACTAAATTAAGTTTTTTTGATATAGATCACAAAACTGAGCGTGTTTTTTTCTTTTTGCTGATTTTTTATACTTGTTCTGTGTAATTTTATTTTATGTTAGAATGCGTTATAGCTATTTTTCGGAAGGTGAATTTGTGAAGAAACTTTTTTTATTGCTATTGTCTTTGTTATCCGCTCAGTATGTTTTTGCCCATCCTCATGCTTTCATTGAGATAAAAACCAAAACCTTGGTAGAGAATCAACAATTAGTCGGTTTTTCAATGCAGTGGATTTTAGACGAACCCAGCTCCGCAGCGGTTTTATACGATTTAAGACAAACCAAAGGCGATAAAAACGCGCGACAAAAGCTCATTGATGAAGTCATGGGCAATGTGGTGAATGAGCATTATTTTAGTTATTTTTTTGACAAGCAGGGCAATAAAATTAAATACCGAGCCAAACCGCAAAACTACGGTATGAAATCCAATGGTTCACAAGTGATGTACTTTTTCGATTTCATGTTGTCTAAACCGCAGCCCTTGACAGATAACGAATATACTTTAAGTACTTACGATCCAACCTATTATGTGTCCATGTATTACGGCGAACCGACCAAAAGTGCGGTGGATTTTTCCGCGCTGCCGGCAAATTGCCGGGGACAGGTGCTTGAGCCGCAAGTGGATGAAAAAGTGAAACAATACGCCTCATCATTAGATCAAACGCAACGTGATGAGGACAATACATTGGGTGCGCTATTTGCACAAAAAGTGCGGTTGATTTGCCGTTAGTTTTTAAAAATTTTATGAAAGCCCGTTTATTTTACAGCATCGTCTTTATCGTCTTAGTTCTCGCTATTATTTATCTTTTCCCCTGGCTGTTTAAGCAGGTTGTCGTGTGGCAGCGGGAATTTAATCAACTGATTTCCGGTTACTTGCACGAAATCAAGCAACAGCCCGTGTATGCCGGCAGCCTGCTGATTGCTGTTAGTTTTTTATACGGTGTGTTTCATGCGCTGGGTCCGGGACACGGTAAATTTATTATTGCCGGTTATTTAGCCACCCATCAAACCAAGCTCGAGCGCAGTATGCAAATCACGTTCTTTTCTTCTTTAACGCAGGGCGTGGTGGCAATTTCGGCGGTGTCAATCGTGGTTTTGCTGCTTCAGCTTTCTTCCGCTTATTTTAATTTAAGCCAATTATGGCTGGAGCGAACCGCTTATGCGTTAGTGATTTTATTGGGATTAAATTGGTGTTGGAAAAGCGGGAAAACGCTGTTGAAGCAACATCGACAAACGAAGCAGCAACTGCAAATCAAAAAAATTGAAGGCGGTTTGGTAAATGAAATGCGTGTCGGTTCATTGATCGCAGGAAAAAGTGCGGTCAGAATTTCAGGTGTTTTTAACGGGCATACGGAACACCACGAAAATTGCGGTTGCGGGCATCAACATGTGCCGAACCCCGAACGACTCAATCAAAGTACCAACATCAAAGAAAGTTTGCTGATTATTTTGAGTATCGGCATGCGCCCCTGTTCCGGCGCGATTTTCGTACTGTTTCTGGCGTATATGTTGGATCTCTATGCTTGGGGCGTGATAGCGACACTGGCAATGGCTCTCGGCACAGGAATGACATTATCGGCCTTTGCGTTGTTGGTGCGCTATGCCCGATCCACTGCCGTGAAAATGGCGCAGTGGTATCGCCTGCCGTTTGCCAATGTGAATACGGAAGCCTTAATGAAATGCCTTGCCGGCATCATATTGATTTTCTTTGCGATGAGTTTACTTTATGGCACCACATTGCCGATAAGTGGCGGGGCAGCATTATTTGTTCGATAAGCGAAGATCTTAGAGAGTGAAAGAATCCGGTAGAAAAATAAAAGCCCATAAAGAAGGTATGGGCTCAAATTCTTTTGGTATGCTTTAGTTTCATAATAAGGAGATAAATAAAAACTGTCCAAAAGAAAAAATTGGCTCCTCCTGCTGGACTTGAACCAGCGACATATGGATTAACAGTCCACCGTTCTACCGACTGAACTAAGGAGGAATAATTTGGTGTCAAAAAAGACAGGTCGCGTATACTACTGATCCGATTTCTCCTTGTCAACACCTTCAATTGAAAATTTTTTGAATATTTTTGAGTGAAATTTTCTATCCACAAAGTCTGTGGATAAGTTTGTGGGTTATTATTTTACGAATGGGCTAATACCCGATGAAATAAGGCTTCAACAAAATCCTAAGAGAAACTGATTGTAAAATAACATTTATTTAATTTTCAAATGGTTAGTAAAAATCTAGCGAATTTTTTGAAATTTTTTTCTAAATTTGTGAAGTAACCTGCTTGACAAATATAACTCTGTGTAAAACTTGATTTTTTAACCCTCAATTTAGTGCCTTAAACGTGTTAAAATAGCCGCCATTAGAAACAATGCTAAAATCGGTCGCACTTTATGTCAGAAAAAATTAACACTAAACCTTTTATTCTTCATTCCCATTTCAAACCCTCCGGCGACCAACCCCAGGCCATCGCAAAATTAGCCGAAAATTTAGAAGATGGCTTGGCACATCAAACCTTGCTTGGGGTAACAGGTTCAGGCAAAACCTTTACCATTGCCAATGTGATTGCGCAATTGAATCGCCCTGCGATGGTGTTGGCACCGAACAAAACCCTTGCCGCCCAGCTTTATGCCGAAATGAAGGATTTTTTCCCGGAAAATGCGGTGGAATATTTTGTTTCTTACTATGATTATTATCAGCCCGAAGCCTATGTGCCGAGTAGCGATACTTTTATTGAGAAAGACGCGTCTATTAATGATCAAATTGAACAAATGCGACTTTCCGCCACAAAATCTTTCTTAGAACGGCGCGATACTATTGTAGTGGCGTCCGTGTCCGCTATTTATGGTTTAGGAGACCCCGATTCCTATTTAAAAATGATGCTGCATTTGCAACAAGGCGCGATTATTAATCAGCGCCAAATCTTGGCAAAATTGGCAGAGTTGCAATATACCCGTAATGATCAGGCGTTTCAGCGCGGAACGTTCCGTGTACGGGGAGAAATTATTGATATTTTCCCGGCGGAATCGGACGATCGGGCGGTACGTATCGAATTATTTGATGATGAAATCGAACGCTTGAGTTTATTTGATCCGCTCACCGGCAGCAGCTTCGGCACGGTGCCGCGCTTTACCGTTTATCCGAAAACGCACTATGTCACACCGCGCGAGCGTATCTTGGATGCCATCGAAAAAATTAAACTGGAATTGGCGCAACGGCGGGAGTATTTCATTAAAGAAAATAAATTATTGGAAGAGCAGCGTATCAGCCAACGTACCCAATTTGATATTGAGATGATGAATGAACTCGGTTATTGCTCGGGCATTGAAAACTATTCCCGCTATTTATCGGGTAGAAATGAGGGCGAACCGCCACCGACCTTATTTGATTATATGCCGTCTGACGCAATTTTGATTATTGACGAATCCCACGTCACCGTGCCACAAATCGGTGGGATGTATCGCGGCGATCGCTCCCGTAAAGAAACCTTGGTGGAATATGGTTTTCGTCTGCCTTCTGCGTTGGATAACCGTCCGTTACGTTTTGAAGAATTTGAACGTTTGGCACCGCAAACCATTTATGTTTCCGCCACACCGGGACCGTATGAACTGGAAAAATCCGGTGGGGAAATTATCGACCAAGTAGTGCGTCCGACAGGTTTGCTTGATCCGCAAATTGAAATTCGCCCGGTATCTATTCAGGTGGATGATTTACTTTCCGAAGCACGCCACAGAGCGGATAAAAATGAACGCGTTTTAGTGACGACATTAACGAAGAAAATGGCGGAAGATCTTACCGACTATTTAGATGAACATGGTATTCGCGTACGTTATTTGCATTCTGATATTGATACTGTCGAACGGGTGGAAATTATTCGTGATTTGCGCTTGGGGGAATTTGATGTTTTAGTCGGCATTAACTTATTACGGGAAGGTTTAGATATTCCGGAAGTGTCTTTAGTGGCAATTTTAGATGCGGATAAAGAAGGTTTTTTACGTTCCGAGCGTTCATTAATTCAAACGATCGGACGTGCTGCGCGAAATTTACACGGAAAAGCCATTTTGTATGCGGATAATATAACCAAATCAATGGAGAAAGCTATTACCGAAACCAATCGTCGGCGTGAGAAACAAGCAAAATATAATGAAGCACAGGGCATTGTGCCGCAGGCATTAAATAAAAAGGTAGGCGAGTTGTTAGATATCGGTCAGGGTGCCAATCAGAAAGCCAAAGCCAATAAACAACGTGGAAAAACGGTGGCAGAACCGACCGCACTTTATACAACGCCGAAATCACCGAAAGAATATCAGCAACAGATTAAGAAACTTGAGCAGCAAATGTATAAATTTGCACAGGATTTGGAATTTGAGAAAGCTGCTGCAACGCGCGATCAGTTACAACAATTACGGGAAAGTTTTATGTTATCAAGTGAGTAAAATTTCATATAAAAAGCAACAAAGGAAAGTTGGTTATATTGATCTGAAAAATAAGCGGAATTTGATTTTTTATTTTTTTATAGGATAATACTAAAGCTTTAGCATTTTATTTTAAATAAAGGACTGAATTTACCCAAATAAAGCGGTTCAATTTGCCTTTAGTTAAATTAAAATCTTAAGTTAGCATATTTTAAGTTAATCAAATTAATAATATAGGAGAGCAAAAATGAAAAAAACTGTAATCGCATTAGCTACTACTGCGGCTTTAGCTGCATCAGTAGCGACAATTGTGCAGGCAGCATCGCAAGCAAATACCTTTTATGCGGGGGCAAAAGCCGGCTGGGCATCTGTCCGTCACGGTTTAAATCAATATCAGTATGAGCAGGACGGCACAGTAGTGGGTAAAGCCAAGAAAAACTCGGAATCCTATGGCATCTTTGCCGGCTACCAAATTACCGATAATTTCGCTGTTGAAGCAGGGTATGAATTCTTCGGTCGCGGTAAAGTAAAAGAAGCTACCGGAGAAAAACGAATTACCGCTCATGGTTCCAGCTTGTCTCTTAAAGCAAGCTATCCTGTATTGCATAATTTAGATCTTTATGCACGTGCAGGTGCAGCATTAATCCGTGTTGATTACAAAGATAACACTTTCGGAGAAACTCATAAATTCCATGATTTAAAAGTTTCTCCGGTATTTGCCGGGGGGCTTGAATATGCCATTCTTCCTGAATTGGCATTACGTTTGGAGTATCAATGGGTGAGCCGAGTAGGCAATTTCGGCAAAGCAGAAAGAAAAGCCAATTATTATGAAAATAACGAATCTGATGTTCGCTATTCTCCGGATATTGGTTCCGTAGCGCTAGGTTTATCTTACCGCTTTGGTCAGGGACCGGCGCCTGTTATTGCTCCTGAAGTAGTTAACAAAGTATTCAATTTGAATTCTGATGTGACTTTTGCGTTCAACAAAGCGAATTTAAAACCGCAGGCGCAAAAAACTTTGGATGGCATTTCCCACGAAATTGCACAAGTAAATAACGCTAACGTTCAAGTTGCAGGTTATACAGACCGTATCGGTTCCGACGCTTACAACCAAAAATTATCCCAAAGACGTGCTGAAACTGTAGCAAATTACCTTGTATCTAAAGGTGTTTCTCAACAGGCAATTTCCGCTACCGGTTACGGTAAAGCAAACCCGGTTACCGGCAATAAATGTGACACGGTTAAAGGTCGCAAAGCGCTGATTGCGTGCTTGGCTGATGACCGTCGTGTAGAAATTGCGGTAAACGGCACGAAATAATTTCTTTTTAATTGAAGAATAAATAAGTAATAAATCTGCATGCTGTGAAGTATGCAGATTTTTTTATCTCTTTTTTCAGAAAATAGGCCATGAAAAACACCTGATTTTTTGACCGCACTTTATAGCAATAGCGTGCTTATAAAAACCGTACGCTATGCGTATGGAATCAAAGAGCTTAAGCGGTCAACATAAAAAATCCTCACTATATAATGAATAAGGCTGACAACCAAAATTCAAGATATAGGAGGATAAGTCAATGGTAAGTAAAGCCAATGACGATTCAAGTCTATCACACACCAAATGGAACTGTAAGTACCACATTGTTTTCACCCCGAAATAGAGAAGAAAAGCCATTTGCGGAAAGCTTAGAACGGATAGATATTTTCTGCTGGCTTGTTTTCCGCCTTTGTTTTCCAACAGCCAAATCAAGCCATCCTATGATAAAATAAGAGTTGTTTACCGAATTGTGTAGTGTAAACAATGGAAAGATAGTTTTTTACCAACTATTTTGTCTACTATGTCTTGAGAAAATGGTGAGTCTAATGAGGCAGCATCATATCGCAAAATACATTGATTTTCGACCGCACTTTTTTGTAGCTTATCGGCTTTTATGTTCTTAGTTAATAAAAAAGCTTGGAGAATATTCCAAGCTTTTATCAAGATTTAGACGAAAACTCACTTCACTTTTGCTTTAATCGCCTCCGCCATCAATTCTGCTTCGGGGCCAAGAATCACTTGTAACCCGTCATTACCTAGTTTGACATTGCTTTTAGAACCGAGGGATTTGAGTTGTTCCTCGTTGATTTTATTTCGATCAACCAAGGTTAAGCGCAAGCGGGTAATACAGGCGTCAATGGTTTTGAAATTGTCGGCACCGCCTAAAGCGTCGATAAATTTGATCGCCCTTTCTTCACGGGATTGATTGTTTACGCTTGGTGCAGGGACGGATTCTTCCGTTTCTTCTGTGCGACCGATGGTTTTTAAGTTAAAGGCTTGGATGGCAAAACGGAACACCAAATAGTAAATGGCGAAGAACACTAAACCTTGCACCGGTAACATATACCAGTCAACGGCGAGTGGGTTGCGGGAGGAAAGTACCATATCCACCAAACCGGCACTGAAACCGAAGCCTGCGATCCAGTGCATACTGGCGGCGATAAATACGGAAATCCCGGTGAGTAATGCGTGCAATACATAAAGAATCGGCGCCACGAACATGAAAGAAAATTCGAGCGGTTCGGTGATACCGGTGAAGAAGGAAGCAAAAGCACCGGCGAGCATGATGGAGGCGACTTTCACTTTTTGGCTTGGTTTCGCACATTGGTAAATGGCAAGTGCCGCGCCCGGTAAGCCGAACATCATGACCGGGAAAAAGCCCGCTTGATACATCCCGGTGATGCCCATGGTTGCCGTGCCTTCGGCAATGGATTTGGCGCCGCCTAAGAAATTCGGAATATCGTTAATGCCCGCAACGTCAAACCAGAATACGGAGTTTAAGGCGTGGTGTAAGCCAACCGGGATTAATAAACGGTTGAAGAAGCCGTAAATCCCTGCGCCCACTGCACCGAGGTCTTTGATGGACTCCCCGAAGGACACCAAGGCATTGAAGATATAAGGCCATACATAGAGTAAAACGAAAGACAAGGCGATCATGGCGAAAGACACTACAATCGGCACTAAACGTTTTCCGCTGAAGAATGATAAGGCTTTCGGCAATTCCACTTGGTAAAAACGGTTGTAAAGTTCGGCGGAAAGTACACCGATTAAAATACCGATAAATTGGTTGTTGATTTTGCCGAAAGCAGCAGGCACCTGGCTTGGATCAATATGTTGTAATTGCGCTACGCCGCCAGGGGCGAGTAGGGTAGTGACCACATAATAGCCCACTAAACCGGAAAGCGCAGCAGAACCGTGCTTGTCTTTGGACAACCCGAATGCTACGCCCACGGCGAATAATAAGCCCATGTTATCGATGATTGCCGCGCCGGACTTGATTAATAAGGCGGCAAGTTGGCTGTTTGCGCCCCAGCCGTCCGGGTCAAGCCAATAGCCGATCCCCATTAATACGGCGGCTGCCGGCAAAACGGCAACGGGTACCATTAAGGCTTGCCCGATTTTTTGGGCATAACTTAAAACACTCATACGAACTCCTTTAATTTATTTTTGATTCCATAAGATTTTTTATTAAACGGAAGAGAGCATATGACTATGCGATTTCCTTTGGCAAATAAAAACTTCCGTTTTTGTGAGAAGTATCACGCAACGGCGTGGTATTAGCGGTGGCTTATTTTAAAACGGTTCCCTTGTTCCGTAAATTTGTGCCCGCCACAATAACAATGAAGGATTAAACGTCATTGGCGTAATCCTTCATTTTTTACGTCTTTGACAGGTTATTCGACACTTAATTTTTTGCCGTTGTAGCTCATGCTTTGTACGGAAGTTAAGGCTTTGCCGCCGTTGGTTTCACCACCGATTAAAAGCACTTGATTGTTGTAAGACACCGTAACACCATAGCCGATACCGGCAGGCAATTCACCGATAATTTGCCATTTACCGTTGTTTAAGGTGTAAATGTCTTTGTGCCAGGCCTTGCTTAAGCCTTTGTGGGCGTGAAGCATGCCTTCTTTGAATTGTTTTACGGAGCCCGGGAAGTTTGCGCCACCGGTGACTAAATAATGCCCGTGGCTATAGCCCGCCATGGCACCCGCTAAACCGTCTTGGCTTTGCCCTTTTGGTGCCGGCAGATCAGGTAGATTTTTCCATTGCACGCCTTTGTCGGTGAATTTACCTTGATGGGTTTCCGCTGTGCGCAAGCCCGGTTTGATTTCGCCGTTGACAACGATTAACTCATTGCCTTGAATAGTAAACGCCGCACCGGCACGTCCGGAGAACGGCACGCGACCTTCGTTGCGCCATTTGTTGGTGGACGGTTCATAGCTGAGCAGTTCGGTGGTGAAGAAATAATCTTCAGGGCGTTGTTCAAAATAGGCTTTGGCAATGTCGTCTTTTTTCGCTTTGTCTTCACCGGCGGCGACGGTGTCTTGGAAGAAGCCGTTGAAAATAGAGAGATTAGAACCGCCGATGATATACACTTTGTCGCCGTGAGAAGCACCGCTGGAACCTACTAGACCACGCGGTGAACGGGTTGGCAATTTGTTCCAGGTATTGTCGGCAGGGTTGTAGCTGTAAGCGTCATTGACCAGTTGTAATTCGCCTTTTTCATTTTTTTGTAAGCCGCCGAAAATGTACAATTTGCCATCAACTGCCGCCGCGACAGGTTGGTTGCGTTCGCCACCCGGGAACGCGGCAATTTCTTTCCATCGGGCGTTCGGGGTCTTTAAATCCAAGGCATAAAATTTATCTCCGCCCGAGCCTAAGCCCACATAAACCGTATCGTTGATTAACGCGCCTGCGCCGCTTTTAATCGCCACGGGTAAATCGGGATAAGCTGCTTGCGCAGTCGTGGCAAAAGCCGTTGCAGCAAAAAATAAATTCGCTAATGTTGTTTTTTTGAATGTCATAACACACCTCGTTTTGAGTTATTGTTTGCTATTCGTAAACGGCATGAATAGATTTTTTGTGGTAGGGCGCAACCGGTTGCACCCTAGGGTTTAAAGTGCGGTTAAAATTTACAGCGTTTTTCAACCGCACTTTTTTTCCTAAGGTATTAATAAATTCGGCACAAAGGTAATAATTTGCGGGAAGATGGTGATTAATACCAAAGTAATAAAAATCGGCACTAAGAATGGTAATACCCCTTTGGTAACGGTGGAGACGGACATATTGCCTACCCGTGCTACCACGAACAACGCCATTCCCATCGGCGGTGTTAAGATACCGATCATCATGTTCAAGGTGGTCATGACACCGAAGAACACGAGGTCGATACCAAATTGCATAGCGATTGGAATGAGCATCGGTAATACCAAGAATTGCAAGGCAAGGGCGTCAATAAACATACCGAGGAATAGTAACAAGGCGTTGATCATCACCAGCACCATTAACGGGGAATCCGCCACGGCGACGAACACATTGGCAATACGCATTGCCACTTGTTCGCGGGCGATCATGTCGCCGAAGAAAGTTACCGTCATGATCATCAGGGCGACCACGCCGGTAATTGCCATGGCTTCCACACAGCTGTTGAACAGCATTTTAAGGGTAAGTTCTTTATACACGAATTTACCGATAATGATGGAATAGAAGGCCGCTACTACCGCAGATTCTGTCGGGCTGAATAAACCGGAGAAGATACCACCGATAATCAATAACGGGGTTAAAATCGCCCAGAATGCCCCTTTAAAAGAGGCGCAAAGTTGCTCCCGGGTGGTTTTCGATGTTCTTGGATATCCGCGTTTTTTAGCAATGTAATAGTTCATACCCATTAGTGCGATGGTGACTAAGACACCCGGGATGAAGCCGGCAATAAATAGTTTTGCAATGGATTCGTTGGCGATAACGCCGTAAATGATCATGGCGATACTTGGCGGCACTAGTGGGCCGATGATACAGGAAGCCGCAGTGATACCACCACAAACGTCATCGTCATAACCTGCGTCGCGCATGGCTTTGATTTCCAGTTGACCTAAACCACCGGCATCGGCAAGGGCAGAACCCGACATACCGGAGAATAATAAGCTGGCGCCGATGTTAACGTGTCCCATTCCGCCGGTATAGTGACCTAATAAAGTTTTGGCGAAATCAAAGATACGGGTAGTGATACCGCCGGTGTTCATTAAAATTCCGGTGAGAATATAAAATGGTACGGCAAGGAGTGGAAAACTGTCCAAGCTCAAGGTCAGTTTTTCGGAAGCCGCATTCACCACGTTCCAACGGGTCATAGAGAAATAAAGCAGGGTAGTGATGAATAGTGACCAGCCCACCGGAACGCCTAAGAACATGATAACCAACCAGAAGACCAGTGCGACATAAACCGCATTGGAGCCGAATTTGACATATTCCGTGATGCGCAGTGCTTTGTACCATTCAGGGGTGGTAAATAAAATACCCAATAAAATAACCGCACTTATAATGAAAAAGGTCGCCGGCAGATAGCTTTTATTGTCTTTGAAATTATCTGCTTGCGCTTGAAAGAAGCGAATTAGCATTAAAACGGAAATAATCGGCAGGGAGGCGTAAATCCATTTTTCCGAAATACCGCCTAAGGCATCAATGGGGAAACCGGCACCTGTGAAGGTTTTTATGCCGAAGTGGATAAAGAAAATCACACCGAGGAAAATCACCAATTGCACAAAGGAATTGACGATTTTTTTGATTGTCGGCGGCATTAAGTTGGTGAGAAAGTCGATATAAACATGTTCTTGTTTTCTGATGGCGACACTGATACCAAGCATACCCACATAAACGAATAGCAGTTTTGCCAGTTCTTCACTCCAAATTAATGGAGATTGGAAAACTTGTCTGAACAGAATTTGTAAAACAAGAATGCAGAATATCACGAGGAACAAGACACCACCGATCCATTCTTCAAGTTTATTAAAGATTTTCATGTTCAACTCCGTTCAATCATAATGGAGGACATGCCTGCCGAAACAGGCACACGTATGAGTCAATTATTTGTTGATTGCTTGAATCTGTTTTAGGACCTCTTCACCTTTTGCGCCGGTTTGTTTTACAAATTCGGCGTAGTAAGGTTTCATAGCGTCTTTAAACGGTGTTAAATCAGGATGCGTAACGGTGACACCTTGTTTTTCAAAGAAAGTTACTAACTCTTTTTCTCCGTCAACAAAGAGTTTGGTGTGATATTCCGCTGCTTTTTGTGCAGCTTCTTTTACTACTTTTTGTAAATCTTCCGGCAAGTCGGCGAAGGTTTCACTGCTGACCAAATAAAGTTGGTCGTTCAGAATGTGGTTGGTTATCGCCAAGTATTTTTGCACCTCATAGAATTTTTGCGCCTGCACGGTTGCCAACGGGTTTTCCTGACCGTCCACGGAATTGGTTTGTAGTGCTAAATACACTTCGGAGAATGCCATCGGTGTTGGAGACGCGCCCACATATTTGGCGTAAGCCAGATTGGTTGCGGCATTCGGTACGCGCAGTTTCAAGCCTTTCATATCGGCAATGCCGTTGATGGCACGGTTTGAAGTGGTTTGGCGAGTGCCGTTATAGGCTTGGGATAACAAGGTTAAGCCCAATTCTTTGTTCATTTTTTGGATTAAATCTTTACCGAATGCGGTGTCATGTAACGCCTTTTGTGCCACTTCATAATTGGTGATCACATAAGGCAGGGCAAATACCGCCGCTTCAGGATAGAACAATTGGAAACGGGCGGATTCCGCAAAGGTGAAGTCCAATGCGCCGTCTTTTAATTGCTTTAACATGGCGCGGTCGTCACCTAATTGAGAACTTGGATAAAGGGAAATTTCAATTTTGCCGTTGGATTTTTCTTTCACTTCTTTGGCAAACATTTCGGCAGCTTTGTATTCATTGGATGAAGTGCCTGCATTCATACCGAATTTCAAATCATATTCTGCGGCATTGGCAACAGAGGTCACACCTAGTGCAATTGCAGTGGCAAGGAAAAGTTTGGCTAGTTTCATGGCTACACTCCTGTAGTAACAAATAATGAATATGGGATGTTTGAATTACAGCTCAGTTTGCATTCTAAAGTAAAAAAATCGTTTTTAAATAGAGAATGAAGCTTTATTTCAAAAATGAGAAGTAGATCACATAGTTGGAATATTACTTCAAAAAATATTTTAAAATGAAATTTTATTTTAGTAGAATGTCTCCATTGACTAGAATGACTGCCAAATGCAGCCGCAAAAAAGAGGAGTTTCTATGTCACAGCTATCTCAAAAATTATCTCATCAAGCCGTTTTCGCCCAACTTCAGAACGGATTAATTGCCTCTTGTCAGCCGGTGGATGATGGTCCGATGGATAAACCGGAAATTGTCGCTGCTATGGCGCAGGCTTCCGTTATCGGCGGGGCGGCGGGGTTGCGCATTGAAGGTGTGGACAATTTAAAAGCCGTGCGCCCGACCGTAAATGTGCCGATCATCGGTATCGTCAAACGGGATCTTCCCGACAGCCCGGTACGTATCACCCCGTTTTTACAGGACATTGAAGACTTGGCGCACGCCGGAGCGGACATTATCGCCGTGGATGGCACTCGTCGCCCGCGCCCGGTAGAGATTGAAAGTGCGGTTAAAAAAATTCATGAAATGGGCTGTCTTGCCATGGCGGATTGCTCCAATCTGGAAGAAGGGTTGTATTGCCAAAAACTCGGTTTTGACATCGTGGGTAGCACCATGTCGGGCTATACCGGCGGCACCGTACCGACCGAACCGGATTATCAGTTAGTGAAAGATCTGAAAGCGGCGGGTTGCAAAGTGATGGCGGAAGGGCGTTATAACACGCCGGAACTTGCCAAAACCGCTATTGAAATCGGCGCGGATTTCGTCACCGTCGGATCGGCATTAACCCGCCTGGAACACATCGTCAGCTGGTTTGCAAGTGCGGTCAAATCGGCGGACAAATAATAAAGAGGGACAGATGATGCGTTGCTTAGCTTTAGATATTGGCGGAACCAAAATCGCCGCCGCCATTGTTGCTCAGAACCAAGTTACACAACGGAAACAAATCCATACGCCACAGGAAAATGTGGCGGCGGCAATGCATCAGACTCTCGCGCAATTACTCACGGATTATGCGGGGCAATTTGATTACGTTGCGGTTGCTTCAACGGGCATCATCAATAAAGGAATATTGACCGCATTGAATCCGAAAAACCTGGGCGGTCTTGCCTACTTCCCGTTAAAAGAAAGCCTTTCC
Organism: Aggregatibacter actinomycetemcomitans; assembly: GCF_023518055.1. Classification (NCBI taxonomy): domain Bacteria; kingdom Pseudomonadati; phylum Pseudomonadota; class Gammaproteobacteria; order Pasteurellales; family Pasteurellaceae; genus Aggregatibacter; species Aggregatibacter actinomycetemcomitans. The sequence continues at coordinate 1,708,344 of NZ_CP085096.1, read as the reverse complement.
AAGCATACGTCCAAGCCGGTGTATTTATTAAACGATGCACAGGCGGCGACTTATGCGGAATATCAACTGCAAGATAAAAATAACATTCAAAACTTTGCTTTTATTACCGTCTCCACCGGTGTGGGAGGTGGTTTAATTTTAAATCGCCGATTACTTACCGAACCAAACGGCATTGCCGGTCATATCGGACATACCGTCGCCGATCCGAACGGGCCTGTGTGCGGTTGCGGACGCGTGGGCTGTGTGGAAGCTATTGCGTCGGGGCGTGCCATTGAAGCGGTTTCCAAACAATGGGACGATCCTTGCGAACCGAAAGAGGTGTTCGCCCGTTTTCGAAAAACGGACGAAAAAGCCACCGTACTTGTGTCCCGTTCGGCAAAAGCCATCGCCAATCTGGTGGCGGATTTGGTTATCGGTATGGATATTCAAAAAGTGGTTATCGGCGGCAGCGTAGGACTGGCGGAAGGCTATTTGCCTTTGGTTCAAGCCTATTTGCAACAAATGCCGGAAGTGTATCGCGGCGCTATCGAATCGGCTCAACTAGGGCAAGATGCGGGGCTTATCGGTGCAGCTTCTTGGGCGCTGGCGCAAATTCAGGCTGCCGCGTAAGGGGAATTTATGGCAACGAATGGCAATGTGCTTAACACCGTTAGCGCGTTATATCAGAGTTTAACTAAAACGGAAAAGAAAATTGCCGATGTGATTTCGCAATCACCGGAAATGGTCATGCAATATTCTCTTTCCGAGCTTGCATCGAATTTGAATGTGGGCGAAGCGACCTTTGTACGTTTTTGTCGAACCTTGGGGTTCAAAGGCTTCAGCGATTTCAAACTGGCGTTTTCCATTGAGCTGGCAACCGCCAGAGAAAGCCGTGACGACACCGTGCTGGAAACGGAGATCATGCCTGACGACGATTCATTGAAAATCGCTCACAAATTACAGGCAGCGATCTCCAAAGTGATGGACGAAACGGTGAATTTGCTGGATTTCCAACAACTTGAAAGCGTGGTGCGGGCGATTCAAAAAGCTAAACGGGTCTTTTTATTCGGCGTGGGATCTTCCGGTGTCACGGCGGAAGATGCGAAAAATAAATTTATGCGTATCGGTGTGCCGGTAGATGCTACCGGTAACAATCATTTTATGTATATGCAGGCGGCGCTGCTGAAAGAAACCGATGTGGCGATTGGGATCAGCCATTCGGGCTATTCACAGGAAACCGCCCACACGTTAAAAATCGCCAAACAAAACGGGGCGACGACAGTGGCGTTAACGCACAGTTTGCGTTCGCCTATTACCGAACACGCGGATTTTGTACTGGTCAACGGCAATAAACAAGGGAAACTCCAGGGAGATTCCATCGGTACGAAAATCGCTCAATTATTTGTATTGGATTTGATCTACGCTTTATTGGTACAAGCCAAACAGGACGCCGCGACCAAAACCAAACAGAAAACACTTAATGTTATTTTAGAACAACGTATTAAATAGGAGAAAACTATGCGGGATTTAAAAGGAATTTTCAGTGCATTATTAGTATCATTCAACGAAGACGGCTCTGTGAATGAAAAAGGTTTGCGCGAAATTATTCGTTACAACATCGACAAAATGAAAGTGGACGGCTTGTATGTGGGCGGTTCCACCGGTGAAAACTTCATGCTTTCCACGGACGAGAAAAAACAAATCTTCCGTATTGCCAAAGATGAAGCCAAAGACCAAGTGGCGTTAATTGCCCAAGTGGGTAGCGTGAATTTACAGGAAGCCGTTGAATTGGGTAAATACGCCACCGAATTAGGCTATGACAGCTTGTCTGCGGTCACCCCGTTCTATTACAAATTCAGCTTCCCTGAAATCAAACATTACTATGATACTATCATTGCCGAAACTGGCAACAACATGATCGTGTATTCCATCCCGTTCTTAACCGGTGTGAACATGGGGATCGAACAATTCGGCGAACTTTACAAAAACCCGAAAGTGCTTGGCGTGAAATTCACCGCAGGCGATTTCTATCTGTTGGAACGTTTGAAAAAAGCCTATCCGAACCACTTAATCTGGGCAGGTTTCGACGAAATGATGTTACCGGCAGCCTCTTTAGGGGTGGATGGCGCTATCGGTTCAACCTTTAACGTGAACGGTATCCGCGCCCGTCAAATTTTTGAGTTAACCAAAGCGGGCAAACTCAAAGAAGCGCTTGAAATCCAGCACGTCACTAACGATTTAATCGAAGGCATTTTGGCGAACGGTTTATATTTAACCATCAAAGAATTGTTGAAATTGGAAGGCGTTCACGCCGGCTACTGCCGTGAACCGATGACCGCCAAAGCCACTCCGGAACAACTCGCGAAAGCGAAAGAATTAAAAGCGAAGTATTTATAATTTAATGGAAACTGCAATGACCTAGGGTAACAAGTTACCCTAGGTTAGGCATAGTTGTTCCCCTTTGGGGAACCTATACAGCCCAAAAGGGGCTGAATTATACATAATCGTGGGTAATTTATTACCCACGGCGATAGAATAAAGGAATTTCACTATGCGTCTTATCCCACTCACTACAGAACAACAAGTCAGCCGCTGGGCAGCACGTCATATCGTGGATCGAATCAATCAATTCAAACCCACTGAAAATCGTCCTTTCGTATTGGGCTTGCCGACCGGCAGCACCCCGTTAAAAACCTATCAGGAATTAATTAAACTTTATCAAGCGGGCGAAGTGAGCTTTAAACATGTGGTGACATTTAACATGGATGAATATGTCGGTTTGCCGAAAGAACATCCGGAAAGTTATCACAGCTTTATGTATAACAATTTCTTCAATCATGTGGATATTCAACCGCAAAATATCAATATTTTAAACGGTAATACGGAAGATCATGATGAAGAATGCCGTTGTTACGAAGAAAAAATCAAATCCTATGGCAAAATCAATTTATTCATGGGCGGTGTGGGCGTTGACGGGCATATCGCCTTTAACGAACCGGCATCTTCTTTAAGCTCCCGCACCCGTATTAAAACCTTGACGAAAGACACCTTAATCGCCAATTCCCGCTTCTTTGATAATGATGTTAAAAAAGTGCCGAAATATGCCTTAACCATCGGTGTGGCAACGTTATTGGATGCGGAAGAAGTGATGATCTTAGCCACCGGACACCAAAAAGCCCTTGCAGTACAAGCAGCGGTGGAAGGTTCGGTGAACCATCTCTGGACGGTCAGCGCGTTGCAATTACATCGCCACTTTATTTTGGTGACGGATGAAGCCGCGTTGCAAGAGCTTAAAGTGAAAACCGTGAAATATTTCACCGAATTGGAAGAAAGAGCCATTCACAGTGTGTTATAGTTAAACGCCGCACGAAAGTGCGGTTGTTTTTTTCGATAAATTTGGGAAGGTAAGAATGAAATATGCATTAACAAACTCTGTGATTTACACAAAATATGAGGTGTTACGGGATTATGCCGTGGTGATTGAAGGCGAACATATTCAAGCCGTGGTTCTGCAAAGTGAATTGGAGCGCGGTATTAAAACCATTGATTTACAAGGACATAACCTCACGGCAGGGTTTATTGATTTGCAACTTAACGGCTGCGGCGGCGTGATGTTTAACGATCAAACCAGCGTAGAAACCTTGGAAATCATGCAAGCTACCAATTTGAAATCGGGCTGCACCAGTTTCTTACCGACCTTTATCACCGCACCTGATGAAGGCATTAAAAGTGCGGTTAAAATTATGCGTGAATATTTAGCCAAGCATAAAAACCAAGCGCTGGGCTTGCACATTGAAGGACCGTATTTAAGCGTTGAGAAAAAAGGCGTGCACCGCCCGGAATATATCCGCGAAATTTCGCCGGAAATGAAAGATTTCCTTTGTGAAAATGCCGACGTGATCACCAAACTCACGATCGCCGCAGAAAATCCGACCGCCAATTATATTCCGGATTTCGTGAAAAGTGGCATTGTGGTTTCCATCGGGCATTCCAACGCCACCTATGAAGTGGCAAAAGCGGCGTTCCATAAAGGCGCCACCTTCGCCACCCACTTGCACAACGCCATGTCACCGATCAGTTCCGGACGCGCTATGGGCGTGGTCGGCGCGGTGTTGGATTCTGATGTTTACACTGGCATTATCGTGGACGGCGTGCATGTGAATTTCGGCAACGTACGCCTTGATAAAAAAGTGAAAGGCGACAAACTCTGTATTGTCACCGACTCCCTTGCCGCTGCCGGCGCAGGTCCGGAATTGGAAAGTTTCACCTTCGTGGGTAAAACCATTTATGTGAAAGATGGTCGTTGCTACGATGGCAACGGCACCATTGCCGGTGCGTCCATTACCATGATGGAATCCATCAAAAACGCCGTAGAATATGTGGAAATCCCGCTCGCCGAAGCGGTTCGCATGAGTAACCTTTATCCCGCACGCGCCATCGGCGTGGACGATCGTTTAGGTTCCGTGGAAACCGGCAAAATTGCCAACCTCGCCGTATTCTCCAATGATTACGAAGTTATTGGCACCGTGCTGAACGGCGAGTGGAAAGTGAATTAATCAATGGTAGGGTGGGAATCACACCATTTTAAAAACCTTCCGATGGCGGAGCGGTGAGTTTTTGTATATCAATAGGCTATCGGTGCGTTCCGTAAAACGTGCGCTATCAAGGTGGGATAAATCCCATCCTACAAAAAAAGTGCGGTAGATTTTCCACGTGTTTTTAAAACATCGAAAAAATCTACCGCACTTTTATGTGATCAACTATGCCAATACTGCAAGTGCCGCGTCGTAATTGGGTTCATTCTTAATTTCAGAAACTAACTCGCTGTGTAACACGTTGTTATTTTCATCCAACACAATAACCGCGCGTGCCGTTAAGCCGGCAAGCGGACCGGAGGTGATGTCAACGCCTAAGGTGTTGTGTAGGGCGTGGTTACGGAAGGTGGAAAGGGTTTTGACATTTTCAACGCCTTCCGCGCCACAGAAACGGGCTTGGGCGAACGGTAAATCGGCGGAAATGCAAAGCACTACGGTATTTGCCAAATTTGCCGCTTTTTCATTGAATTTGCGTACCGATGTGGCGCAAACACCGGTGTCGATACTTGGGAAAATATTTAAGACTTTGCGTTTACCGGCAAAGCTATTAAGTGCCACATCTGCCAATTCATTGTTGACTAAAGTGAAATTGGCGATTTGCGTATCTGTTGCAGGAAAAGTGCCAGCAACATCAATAGGGGTGCCTGTTAAAGTGACTTTACTCATAATTTTCTCCTAAATTGAATTAAAAATATAATGCCGGCCATTAATGGCAACGGCTGCTTAATTGACCTGAAGTTTGCACTTCAATGATCGGAACTTCGTTGATATTCGGCACATTGCAATTATTGCATTTCATTTTGCCGATCATATTCAGTAATAGTTTACCAAGCGCTTCGATATGCGCCGGTTCGGCATTGAGCGCCGGGATGTAGTGATAGCTTTGTCCGCCGTTGGCTAAAAATAGTTCGCGGTTTTCTTCGGCGATTTCTTCCAAGGTTTCCAAACAATCGGCGGCAAAGCCCGGGCAGAGTACGGCAATATTTTTGATGCCTTGTTGTGCCGCACCGGCAAGAAAGTCGTCGGTGTAAGGCTGCAACCATTCTTCTTTACCGAAACGGGATTGGAAAGTCACCCCCCACTGCTTTTCATTTAAACCCAAGCCTTGCGCCACAGCAGTGGCAGTTTGTTGACAGTGGGTGCGGTAATAATCGCCGGTGTTTTCGTAACGTAACGGAATGCCATGGAAAGAGAACAGTAAAAACTCTTCGGATTTCAACCGCACTTTGCAGGATTCAATCAGGGCTGTAATATAACCTTGGTTTAATTGATAAGAATGAATGAAATCGAACGGCACGATGCCACGCTGTTGTTTCAGCGCCGCAGCGAAGGAGTCAAACACAGCGCCTGTGGTGGTGCTACTGTATTGCGGATAAAGCGGCAATACAATAATGTGATCCACTTTTTTATCTATTAATTTTTGTACCGCGTCGGGTATTGACGGATTGCCGTAAGTCATGCCGATTTCGATTTCCATATTAAGGTTTTGTTGTTGCAGAAAAATCGCTAACGCTTCTTTTTGTTGTTGAGTTATGGCAAGTAGCGGCGAACCTTGTTTGGTCCAAATGGCACGGTAGTTTTTTGCAATACGTTTGGAGCGCAAGGGCAAAATAATGGCTTTGAGCAGCGGAAACCATTTATAGCGTGGCAAATCTACTACGCGCGGATCCGTTAAAAATTGCCATAAGTAGCGGGAAATATCCTTAGGATTGGGCGAGTCCGGTGTACCTAAATTGGCAAGGATGACGCCGATTTTTGCTGCTTTATTCATGAGTGATTACAGAAAGAGTTAAACGTGAAACGCAGCATAGTTTATCTTGCTCGTCACGAATGTCAATTTGCCAAACCTGCACATTTTTGCCCAAGTGAATGGGCATGGTTTTGGCATACACATTGCCTTGACGCACGGCGCGCAAGTGATTGGCGTTAATTTCCAGCCCGACCACCACCTGATTTTCCGCCACACAACAAAACCCGGCTGTTGAAGCGATAGTTTCCGCCAATGCCGCAGAAATGCCACCGTGCAATAACCCCATGGGTTGCGTAGTGCGTCGATCTACCGGCATTCGTGCTTCCAGCCAATCATCACCTTTGGCGATAAATTCAATGCCTAAATGTTCTACTGCGCAGTTTTTACAAAACGCATTCAGTTGTTCCAACGTAAGATTTTTTTTCCAGATGCTCATGGGATCTCGTTATTTAAATAAAGTTAATAAGGCTTGCACAGGGTGTTTTGGCTGATAATGGGCGAAACGTTTAACTTGACTGCGACAGGAATAACCGGTGGCCAAACAATAGTCAGGCTTTCTATTTTGCAGTTTTTGCTCCCACGAAGATACATAAATAGCTTTCGACATGTCGATGTGTTGGGTTTCATGCCCGAAAGTGCCCGCCATACCGCAACAACCCACGCTTTCGACCTGTAACTGTTGAGTGAACGCGGCAAAAATTTGCTGCCATTCTTTTGCGCTGTTCGGCATTGCGGTGATTTCCGTGCAATGCGGGAATAAATACCACTGATGCGGCTCAAAAGTGCGGTCATTTTTCCCGGCGTTTTTCATGTGCTGCAACAACGTGCCGTTATCAAGCTGTTGTTTTAGCCATTCGTGTGCAGTCAGCACATGGAAATCCCCCCGTTCTGTCCCTAGGATTTCTTTATACTCATCGCGATAAGATAACACAATCGCCGGATCCACGCCTACCAATGGCAAGCCTAGCTTCGCCATGCGATTAAGAAAGTCCGCCTGATTTTTCGCGGTTTTCGCAAAACGGGTTAAAAAGCCTTTAATGTGTTGTGCTTTACCATTCGGTTTGAATGGCAATAACACTGCTTTAAATCCTAATTTTTCGGTCAGCGCCACAAAATCGACAACCACTTTGGCATCATAATAAGAGGTAAAAGGATCCTGCACGATGAGTAAAACATTTTGTTTTTCCACCGCACTTAGGCGTTCCAGTGTTTCCAAGGAATCATTTTTATGTCCGATTTGAATGAGTTGCTGCTGCAAATTCGGCGTGGACAACAACGGCAAATCCGTCATGCCTAAATATTTTTCCGCCGCCTTTTGGCTCACTTTTGCCGTGGTAAAATAATTGAAGAATTTCGCCTGTTTTGCCATCAGCGGCGCAATAAATTCTACATTGGACACCACATAATCTTTTATCGGGCGCAAGTAGCGTTGGTGATAAAAATGGAAGAATTTAGAACGGAAATTCGGCACATCAATTTTAATCGGACATTGACTGGCGCAGGCTTTACAGGCAAGGCAAGTATCCATGGCGGCTTTCACTTCATGGGAAAAATCATATTCGCCACGACGTTTTTTGCGGCTGTTTTGGATTTTTTTCACGATATTCGTGAGTTTCATTGTGGATTGTCTGAAATCCAGTTGTTCCGGGCGAATTTGTTCATTTGCCAATAAACGCAACCATTCGCGAATCATCGCAGCGCGTCCTTTCGGTGAAAAAATACGGTTTTTGCTCACTTTCATGGACGGGCACATGGCGCTGTGCACGTCAAAGTTAAAGCATAATCCGTTGCCATTACAATTCATGGCGCCGATAAATTCTTGTTTCATTTGAATAGGAATTTGACGATCCAAATCGGCGCGCATCGGCGATAAAATGGTGTAGGGTTCTTGCTCGCTGCCCAGCGGGGTGCAGATTTTCCCCGGATTTAAGCGGTTTTGCGGATCGAACAGGAATTTGATGTAACGTAACTCACGCCATAGTGCCGGTGTGAAGAATTTTTCGCCGTATTGCGAACGCATACCTTTGCCGTGTTCACCCCAAATTAAACCGCCGTATTTGCGGGTTAAGTCCGCCACTTGGTCGGAAATTCGTTTGAACAGTTTCACTTGTTCCGGAGCGCATAAATCTAACGCCGGGCGTACGTGTAACACGCCCGCGTCCACGTGTCCGAACATACCGTATTGCAGCTTATGGCTATCCAACAAGGCGCGGAATTCACTAATATAGTCCGCCAGATTCTCCGGCGGCACGCAGGTGTCTTCCACAAAAGGGATAGGTTTCTCTACGCCTTTGGCATTACCCAACAAGCCCACAGCTTTTTTGCGCATGGCGTAAATTCGTTCGATAGAAGGCAAATCGGAACACACTTGATAGCCGATGATATGATCCTGCCCGTCGGCGATTTTTTGATCTAATGTCGCACATAATTGAGACACTTGATTTTCAATGAGCGCCTGGTTATTGCCGGCATATTCCACTATATTTAAGCCGAGAATCGGATTTTGCTCTTCTTCTGTTAAGAGTGCTTTCACCGAGTGCCAAATAATGTCCTGCTTCGCCAGATTCAACACCTTGGAATCCACGGTTTCCACGGAAAGGGCATTGGCTTTCACCATAAACGGCGCATTACGCAACGCCGCGTCAAAGGAACTGTATTTAATTAAGGTACGATATTGCGGAATCGGCGTTAAATCCAGCACTGCTTCACAAATAAAGGCGAGGGAACCTTCCGAGCCGGTGAGAATGCGGGTTAAATTGAATTCGCTTAAATCATCGTTAAAAACATTCTTCAAATCATAACCGGTGAGAAAACGGTTCAATTGCGGTAAATCATTAATGATTTGTTCACGGTTTTCTTTGCAACGTTGGAAAATTTCCTGATGGATTTTTTTCCCGTTGGCAGATAAATGACTTTCTTCTATCGCATGAAAAACGTCGTCAGATTTGACCGCACTTGTGTCCAGAATTTCGCCATTCATTAATACGGCACGCAATCCCAAAACATGGTCGGAGGTTTTGCCGTATTGCAAGGAGCCTTGCCCGGAAGCATCCGTATTGATCATACCGCCCAAAGTGGCACGGTTGCTGGTAGAAAGCTCCGGCGAGAAAAATAAACCGTGCGGTTTGAGGAACTGATTAAGCTGATCTTTCACCACGCCCGCTTGCACGCGCACCCAACGTTCTTTGACGTTGAGTTCTAAAATTTTCGTCATGTGGCGGGATAAGTCCACAATAATATTGTTATTGATGGATTGCCCATTGGTTCCTGTGCCACCGCCGCGCGGGGTAAAGGTCAGCGGAAGGTATTTTTCCTGTTGTGCCAATTTGGTCAGACGTACCACATCGGCGACGGTTTTAGGGAACAAAATGGCTTGTGGCAGTTGCTGATAAACACTGTTGTCGGTGGCTAAGCTCAAACGATCGGCATAATTAGACGAAATATCGCCTTCAAAGTGTTGTCGGTACAGAGCATTCAAATAATTTTTAACCAAAGGAGAACACTGGGGAACATTTTTTAAACGAGGTAGTATTTGCATGACGCTTTATTAGTTAGAGCGGTAGAAAGTAACCGAATCTTAGCACACAAATGCAGAATATTGTCAGTAGAAAAAAGCAAATAAATATTAAATTTACTGAATAAATTCTTAAGATTGGTTGATTAGTGAACTAGAAAGGTGTTGGGTTGTTTAAAAAATAATCAAAAAAACTTAAGTTGTTTGATTTTCGGCTTTTTAGTAGGATAATGTTCGAACTTTTAAACAGTCATTTCATAAGGGATATGTATTTGTTAAAAGTATATGGGGTGAATTCAACTTCGTATTAAACAATATCTTAGTTCGTTAATTGTAAAAAATTTCACTTTTTTACTTAAACGGTTTAAGATGACAGGTAACACAAGTCCTTGTGTTGGTTTTCAGCTGTATCGGCTGATACTGTTTTAAATTAAAGATGACTAATTAATAGAGGATCATCAAAATGAAAAGAACTGCAATCGCATTAGCTATCGCTGGTTTAGCAGCAGCAACAGTAGCACAGGCAGCACCACAAGCAAACACTTTCTATGCTGGTGCAAAAGCCGGTTGGGCTTCGTCTCATCACGGATTAAATCAATTTAAACAGAAAGGAGTTTCTATAAATCGTAACTCTGAGGCTTACGGCGTTTTCGGTGGTTATCAAATTACAGATAACTTCGCTGTTGAAGCAGGTTATGAATATTTTGGACGTTCTAAGGCTAAAGTTAATGGTGCTCAACGCTTTAGACATACTGCTCATGGTACAACTTTAGCCCTTAAGGCAAGTTATCCTGTATTGGACAACTTAGATGTTTATGGACGTGTTGGCGCCGCTTTAATTCGTAGTGATTATAAAGTTGGTCAAGCCAATAAACCTGATAGATATCACAATTTGAAAGTATCTCCGGTTTTTGCCGGTGGTGTTGAGTATGCCATTCTTCCTGAACTGGCATTACGAGCAGAATATCAATGGGTTAGCCGTGTAGGTAACTTAGGCCGTGCAGAAGAAAAAGCCGACCGTTCTGCACGTACAATTGATTATTCACCGGACATCGGTTCTGTAGCAGTTGGCTTGTCTTACCGTTTCGGTCAAGGTGTAGCGCCTGCTCCGGCTCCTGAAGTTGTAAGAAAGACATTCAGTTTGAACTCTGATGTAACTTTCGCATTCGGTAAAGCTAACTTAAAACCACAAGCACAAAACACATTAGATGGCATCTACGGCGAAATCGCTCAAGTGAACAATGCTAATGTTCAAGTTGCAGGTTATACAGACCGTATCGGTTCCGACGCTTACAACCAAAAATTATCTCAAAGACGTGCTGAAACTGTAGCAAACTACCTTGTATCTAAAGGTGTTTCTCAACAAGCCATCTCTGCTACCGGTCACGGTAAAGCAAATCCGGTTACCGGTAACAAATGCGACGTAGTTAAAGGTCGTAAAGCGCTTATCGCTTGTTTGGCTGATGACCGTCGCGTAGAAATCGCTGTTAACGGTACTAAATAATTCATTTGTTAATTGTTAGCAAATAGAGATAATAAAGACCTAAACGAAAGTTTAGGTCTTTTTTTATGTAGTCAGATTTGATAGTAAGAAATGAAAAATAGCTTATTTTAATCGCAGTTGTTGTGATTGTGGCAGTCACGTTTATTCCAAACTTATATCAGTCAAAATCATGTGCTGAATGAAGCATTACCCCAAACCTTGCCGCCCTAATGGATGAGGCGAGGGCGTTTTGGTAGTAGCCGGTAAATACCCGAGCCAAACATTCAGACCTTTATTGGTGGGGAAAATTGTTTGTGATACAATACGCGCGTTTTTTTCCTTCAATGAACACAAGGAATGTTATGGAAACTTTAGATAAAATCAAAAAACAAATTAGCGAAAACCCCATTCTTATTTACATGAAAGGTTCGCCGAAATTCCCGTCTTGCGGTTTTTCCGCCCGCGCGGTTGAAGCCTTAATTAACTGCGGTGTGCCGTTCGGTTATGTGGATATTTTACAACACCCGGACATTCGTGCCGAATTACCGGCTTATGCCAACTGGCCGACATTCCCGCAATTATGGGTGGAAGGCGAGCTCATCGGTGGTTGCGACATCGTGTTGGAAATGTACCAACAAGGTGAGCTTAAAACCTTGTTACAAGAGGTTGCCGCAAGACATCCGCAAGCGTAAAAACGCGTTTCAAAATGACCGTACTTTGGTTTCCGGAGTGCGGTTTTTTGCTGCTTGGCGCAGGGAAAAACAGGCGGTTTGTGCTATAATTCTCCGCAAATTTTTACCGCACTTTAGGATCAATATGTCGTTTCAATTCAACGCGATCGCCTTACTTTTGGTGATTTTAATTTTATTAGGTGTACTCAGCCACAACAGTTCCATCACCATTTCCGCTGCCGTATTGCTCATCATGCAACAAACCTTGCTCGCAAAATATATTCCTTACTTGGAAAAATACGGCTTGAGCATCGGTATCGTAATTTTAACCATCGGCGTACTAAGCCCGTTGGTTTCCGGCAGAATTCAACTGCCTGGCTTGTCGGCATTTTTTAGCTGGCGAATGTTTGTTGCCATTGGCGTCGGCGTATTAGTGGCGTGGCTTGCCGGCAAAGGCGTTCCGCTCATGGGGGAACAGCCTGTTCTGGTAACCGGCTTGGTTATCGGCACCATTATCGGCGTTTCTTTTCTCGGTGGTATTCCCGTTGGTCCCCTTATTGCGGCAGGGATTTTGGCATTATTAATAGGAAAATTTTAAATGAAAAACAAATGGTTATTGATTGCCGCCGTGAGCGGTTTTTTATGTGTGACTATCGGCGCGTTTGCGGCGCACGGTTTAAGCCAAGTGTTGGACGCGAAAGCCTTAGCGTGGATTGACACCGGCGTGAAATATCAAATGTTCCACACCCTCGCCATCATGGGAATCGGCATCGCACAATTATGTCGCGAACCATTTGCCGCCAACAAAAGCGCCAATGTTGCCGCCGGCGCGTGGTCATTCGGAATCCTTCTCTTTAGCGGCAGTTTATACGCCCTCGCACTTGGCTCAGGTAAATTTATGGTTTGGCTCACGCCCATCGGCGGCACGCTATTTTTAATCGGCTGGCTTGGTTTAGCTTACGGCGCTTTCAAAAGTAAATCAGAATGAATAAAAGAACGATAAAACAAGAACTTAATCCTTTACAACAATCCCTTTTCACACAACTGAATGACGTCATGCTTTCGGATAAACGCCGTTTATCCGAAAGCATTCACGGCATTGGCAAAATAAAAAGCACTGATGCGCAACAGGCGGTGATAGCGGAGATTGAACAGCAAATTCACCTCGCCAAATTGCGCGTAGAACAACGCAAAAGTGCGGTCAAAAATTTGATTGTTTTTCCGGAAAGTCTGCCTGTTAGCCAACGCAAAGCGGAAATCGAAAAATTATTGTCCGAACATCAAGTGATTGTGGTGGCGGGGGAAACCGGTTCAGGCAAAACCACTCAGTTGCCGAAAATGTGCCTGGAGTTGGGGTTAGGCAATCTTGGCATGATTGGGCATACTCAACCACGCCGTATTGCCGCCCGCTCCGTCGCCGCGCGTATTGCGGAAGAATTGCAAACGGAACTGGGCGATTTGGTCGGTTACAAAGTGCGTTTTAACGACCAAATCAGCGACAACACCCAAATCAAGTTAATGACTGACGGGATTTTGCTGGCGGAAATTCAAACGGATCGTTTTCTCAACCAATATGCCTGCCTGATTATCGACGAAGCCCACGAACGCAGTCTGAATAACGATTTTATTCTCGGCTATTTGAAACAGCTCCTGCCGCGTCGCCCTGATCTTAAATTGATTATCACGTCCGCAACCATTGATGTGGAGCGTTTTTCCAAGCATTTCGATAATGCGCCGATTATTGAAGTCTCCGGCAGAACTTATCCTGTGGAAGTGCGTTATCGTCCTATTGCGGAAGAAGACGATCAAGACCAGCTACAAGGCATTTTAAATGCGGTGGACGAGCTACAAGCGGAAGGGCGCGGTGATATTTTGATTTTTATGAACGGCGAACGGGAAATCCGCGACACCGCTGAAGCCCTGCAAAAGCAAAATTTAAAACACACGGAAATCCTACCGCTCTTTGCGCGCCTTTCTGCGCAAGAACAAAACAAAATTTTCCACCCGAGCGGACTTAATCGCATCGTGCTTGCCACCAACGTGGCGGAAACTTCCCTCACCGTGCCGGGCATTAAATACGTCATCGACCCCGGCACTGCGCGCATTTCCCGTTACAGTTACCGCACCAAAGTGCAACGTCTTCCCATTGAACCCATTTCACAAGCCTCCGCCAATCAGCGTAAAGGGCGTTGCGGGCGTGTGAGCGAAGGCATTTGTATTCGTCTTTATTCGGAAGACGATTTCAACAATCGCCCGGAATTTACCGATCCGGAAATCCTGCGAACCAATTTGGCGTCGGTGATTTTGCAAATGACGGTGTTGGGTTTGGATGCTATTGAAGCCTTCCCGTTCGTGGATGCACCGGATAAACGGCATATTCAGGATGGCGTGAAATTGTTGGAAGAATTGGGGGCGTTGGAATGGAAGGCTATTCGCAAATCTCCCCCTTCCGCCTTCGGTACTTCCCCCCGTAAACAGGGGGAGGGAAAGGGTATTTTATCAGAAGAAGGATCTTCGCTCCCTCCGTTTACAGGGGGATCTGCCCGTAGGGCTGAGGGGGGGAATACTCCAACTTTCAAAGAAAAACGTGTTCTCACACACCTCGGTCGCCAACTCGCCCAGCTCCCAGTCGATCCATGCTTGGCAAAAATGCTACTAAGTGCGGTCAATTTTTGCAGCGTTTATGAAGTAATGATCATCGTTTCGGCGTTATCCATTCAGGATCTGCGCGAACGTCCGACGGAAAAACAACAGGCAGCGGACGAAAAACATCGTCGTTTTGCCGATAAAAAATCGGATTTCTTGGCGTTCTTGAACCTGTGGAATTATCTGCAAGAACAACAAAAAGCGCTGAGCAAAAACCAATTCCGTCGCCAATGTCAAAAAGATTTCCTCAATTACCTGCGCATTCGCGAATGGCAGGATATTTATCAGCAAATTCGTCTGGCGGTGCGTGAAATGGGCTTGCCGATTAATTCCGAAAAAGCCGAATATCAGCAAATTCATACCGCACTTTTAAGTGGCTTGTTGTCCCATATCGGGCTGAAAGAAGCGGAAAAACAACAATATCTCGGCGCGCGCAACGCCCATTTCGCCATTTTCCCCAATTCCGTGCTTTTCAAAAAACAACCGAAATGGGTAATGGCGGCGGAGCTGGTGGAAACTTCCAAACTTTGGGGGCGCATGGTAGCGGAAATTGAGCCGGAATGGATTGAGCCTTTGGCTGAACATCTGGTGAAAAAATCCTATTCCGAACCGCGTTGGTCGAAATCTCGCGGGGCGGTGATTGCCGATGAGAAAGTGAGCTTGTACGGCGTGCCGATTGTGGCGGGGCGCCCTGTGAATTACGGCGCTATCGATCCTGTGGTGAGCCGTGAGATCTTTATTCAATCGGCGTTGGTAGAAGGCGATTGGAATACGAAGCACCCATTCTTCAAGCAAAATCAACAGCTGATTCGTGAAGTGGAAGAACTGGAACACAAAAGCCGCCGTCGTGATATTTTGGTGGATGAGCGCACGTTGTTTGAATTTTACGACCAACGCATCGGCACAGACGTGGTGTCTCAAAAGCATTTTGATACCTGGTGGAAAAAAGCCTCAAAACAGGATCCGGAACTGCTGAATTTCGAGCGTTCCTTCCTGATTAATGATGACGTGGAACAGGTCAGCAAGCTGGATTTCCCGAATTTCTGGCATCAAGGTAATTTAAAACTCAAGCTCACGTATCAATTTGAACCGGGCACCGACGCAGATGGCGTGACGGTGCATATTCCGTTGCCGTTGCTCAATCAGGTGGAAATGACGGGCTTTGACTGGCAAATTCCGGGCTTGCGTGAAGAACTGGTGATTGCGCTGATTAAATCTTTGTCGAAATCCTACCGTCGTAATTTTGTGCCCGCGCCGAATTACGCTCAAGCCTTTTTAGGGCGAGCCGTACCATTGGAAAAACCGCTGTTAGATACGCTGATTTATGAATTGCGCCGTATGACGGGTGTGACCGTGGAAGCGGAACATTGGAACTGGGCACAAATTCCAAGCCATTTGAAAATGACCTTCCGCGTGGTGGATGAAAAAGGCAAGAAAATTGCCGAATCGATGGATTTGGACGCGCTGAAATTTGAGCTGAAAGACCGTGTGCAGGAAAGCATTTCTGCGGTGGCAGACGACGGCATTGAACAAAGCGGTGCGCACATTTGGAATTTCGCCGACCTGCCGCAATTTTATGAGCAGAAAAAACAGGGTTTCAGCGTCAAAGCCTTCCCGGCAATCGTCGATGAAAAAGATGCCGTGGGTGTGAAACTCTTTGAAACGGAATTTGAGCAAGCGGTGGCAATGCAACAAGGTCTGCGTCGATTATTACTGCTCAACGTGCCGTCGCCGATTAAATACCTGCACGAAAAATTGCCGAATAAATCCAAACTCGGGCTTTATTTCACGCCGTTTGGTCGCGTAATGGATTTGATTGACGATTGCATCGCCTGCGCCGTGGATAAACTTATTGCGGATTTCGGCGGTTTTGTGTGGAACGAAGAAGGCTTTGAAAAACTGCGCGATTTTGTGCGGGAAAACCTCAATGATGTCACCGTGGATATTGCACAAAAAGTAGAGCAAATCCTCACGCTCACCCATCAATTAAACCAACGGCTGAAAGGCAAAATGGATTTCACCATGGCGTTTGCCTTATCGGACATTAAGTCTCAATTAAGCGGCTTGGTGTATCAAGGTTTTGTGCAAAAGAGCGGTTACCATCGCCTACCGGATTTACTGCGTTATTTACAAGCCATTGATAAACGCATCGACAAACTTTCGCAAGATGTGAATCGCGATCGTGCGGCAATGTTACGCGTGGAACAGGTTCAACAGGCTTATCAACAGTTGCTCGCCAAACTCCCGAAATCTAAACCGATTTCTGATGAAGTGGCAGAGATTCGGTACATGATCGAAGAATTGCGTGTGAGTTTATTTGCACAGCAGTTGGGGACGAAGTATCAGGTTTCGGAGAAGAGGGTTTTGAATACGATTGGAACATTCTAAAAAAATTTAGTGAAAATTAAATTCAATTCAATAAGGCAAATTTTTTAATATGGATATTAACAATAGAGAATTAGCAACTGCAATATGGATGGTGATCTTATTTACATATTTATTTTATTTTCATAAGAATATTAGAGATGGTTTTTATAATGTAATAGATTGCTTTTTCAATAAAAAGATTTTATTTGTAATAGCCCTAGCTGCTATATGGATGAGTATTGGTGTATTTATTTTATATGAAGTGGGAGTCTGGAAAGAGAATAATATAAAAACGACTTTAGTATGGTTTTCAACCTCAATAATCACAATGGTTATTGGTGTTAGTAAAGTTGAGGACAAAAAGGATTATTTCTTATCATTGTTAAAAGAAAATATTAATGTTGGTGTATTCTTGATATTTGTTCTTGAACTTTATTCTTTTTCTTTTTTAATAGAGTTTATTATGATACCTTTTTCAACGTTTTTATTTTTATATATCAAATGCAATTCATTAAATGAAAACAATAAAAAGATAAGTTGTTTTATTTATATAATACTCAGTTTATGGATTGTGATATATTTTTTACATTCAATATATTTATCTGTTTTGTTATTTGATGCAAATTCTTTATGGGGCAACATTCTAGAGTTGTTTTTGCCATCTATCCTTTCTTTAATATGTATTCCTTTTTTGTATTTTTTATCTATATATATGGAGTATGAACGAGTATTTGCATCTTTGAAAATATATTTTAATGATAATGGTTTATTTGAGTATGCCAAAAAGTTAAGTTTAAAATATTTTAAGTTTAATGTTGATTATTTAAGACGATGGAATAGAAATATTAGAATCTACCAAATAAGAGATAAAGAAGATTTAGAAAGAAGTGTATGTAACATAAAGAAATTAAAAGGTGTAGAATCTAATCCTCCTTTTGTTCCTTCAAAGAAAGGCTGGTCTCCATATTTGGCTAGAAATTTTCTTAAAAATGACAAAATTATAATGACTGACTATCACCCTGGCTATGATAATAGATGGTGGGCGTATAGTAGGCCATTACTAATAGATTAAGAAAATTCATTTTCAGATATGATTACATATTATATATATGGAGATGAAAAAATTGTTGGTAATTTAAAATTAAAAGTTTATATTAATAATGTATCCATATCGGAATCTACAAAAGAAGTTATCTTAAAGGTATTTAGTGGTTTATTGCTTAATTCAATAAAGTGTGATTCTATTAAAATAAATAATTGGTTGAAAAAAACTCCTTTTTCGATGGAGAAAGATAATTATATTATAAGTTTTACTAAGGAGAATTTTACAAATAATAGAGGCTATACTTTGGAATTGAATATATCAATTAAATTAGAATAATATTATCCCCCCACGATGGCGAGCGTCTCCCGACCATAGCTGTTCGAAACCTGAGAAAAAGGTAAAATCACCTTATTAACAGAGAGTGAGGTGAGCGATGAAACTCAGAGAAATCTTAAGCTATATTCCGAAAGAACAGTTAAGAATGTTTGCATTGGAATATCAAGTTGACCGTCAAGTGAAAAAATTAAGCGGTGAAGTGATGTTTTATTTACTGCTATTTTCATCATTAAATGTACGACATAACAGCTTAAGAACATTAGAGCAATTTTACAGTTCTCCGACCTTTACCGGATTATTTGATAAACCGATAAAGCATGCAAAATATAATTCGATTAGCGACCGATTAAGAACCATTAATGCAGATTATTTTAAAGCCATTTTCGAGTCGGTATTAAGTCGATATAGTGACAGTTATTTAAAACCGAGAGATAACATTATCGCTTTTGATTCCACAATCGTGACGCTTTCAAGTAAGTTATTAAAAACGGGAATGAAAGTGGGGAGTTATCAGGGTGTAAACGGAATCAAGTTCAGTGTGGCGTTTTCGAGCGTACCGGTAAAATCAAAACTGTTTACGCAACGGGTTTATTCCTCGGAAGATGTTGCGCTCAAAGAGCTGATTGTAGAATATCCGTTGAGCCGGGATAATATCTTATTGTTTGATATGGGAATTCAGTCAAGAAATACGTTTGATGAATTTAGCGATAAACATTTTACCTTTGTGACCCGGGTTCGTGAGATAGCGCGTTATCGGGTCATGAGTGAAAATCCGGTAGAAATCCGGGAGACGGCAAGTATGGTTATACAATCGGATTATAATGTCAGATTATTTAATAAGGAAAATAAAGAAACCCGACATATTTTTCGATTAATTATCGCGAGATTAAAAGAGAAGGATGAAGAGATTTACTTTCTGGCAAACCATGCGGATTATTCGGCAACGGAAATAGCTGAGTTATATAAGAGACGTTGGGAAATCGAAGTTTTTTTCAAATTTATTAAGCAACATTTAGACTTCAGCCATTTACTTTCACGTAATGAAAATGGCATGAAAGTGGAAATGTATATGACGTTAATTACGGCGATTTTATTAATTGTTTATAAGAAAGAGAACGGTTTATCCGGTTATAAGATGGCGAAGTTAAAATTAGCCATTGAAATTGAAAGTCTTTTAATTAAAGAGATAGTTTTAATTTGTGGCGGAGACCCAAGCGGTGTTGACCGTCTTTGGGTTCCAAGTTAAGGTTTCGAACAGCTGTGGTTTCCTAACGTGTGCCTGAAATATCAACAGGTTACAAGCACACGCTGGGAAGCGTGCGCTATCAATAAATCGTATCTCGGCATAATCATCAAAAAGTGCGGTCATTTTACCAATCGTTTTTCAAGTTCAAAAAACACTTCCAAAATCCACCGCACTTTTTCTCAATAAACCGATTAATGATGCAACTGTTGAATAACGCGCAAGATTTCTTTCATGTCTTTACCGCAATAATCGGCTTCGGATTGGTCGATGAGCATGCGTTTTTCTTCGTAGGCGATGACGGGAATGCCGGCGGTTTTAGCGGCTTGAATGCCGAAAAAAGAATCTTCAATCGCTACGGCGTTTTGTGCTTGTACGCCTAATTTTTCGAGGGTGTAACGGTAAATTGTCGGACCCGGTTTGCTGCGTTTAAATTGTTCGCCGCTGACGATAAAGTCAAAGTGCTGAATGATGCCGCATTCGGTCAGGATGTTTTGAATATGGTCGAGGTGAGAAGAGGAGGCGACCGCCAATTTGATACTGTTTTGCTTGGCGAAATCGATGATTTGCTGAATGTCGGCTCGGAAAATTGAACGGTAATCCACGGTGGCAAAAAGCTGTTTGAAGAAATCAAAATAGCGCTGCCTGATTTCTTCCAAAGAGAGCGAGGAACCGCTTAATTTTTTCACGATTTCGGGGATTTCCGCCAGTCCTTTGCCTATCACTTCCGAACGTTCGAGCGGGGTTAACGTGCGGTCGTGTTCCTTAATGGCTTCAATGAATTGCGCCTGTAAGTCGTATTCTAAAAATTCGGTATCGACAATGACGCCGTCCATATCAAAGATGATCGCTTGTAGCATAGAGTTTCCTTATGACAGTTGAATTTTGAAAAACGTTACATTTTGCTGGTGCGCGTTTCCTAACGCGTGCCTGTAATATCAATAAGTTAAAAGCACGCGCTATGAAGCGTGCGCTATCAAAGGTGTTTTTTTGTGTTTTCGCGTAGGGGCGGGTCCTGTGCCCGCCCGTTGGATTCATCGAAAAATTCGGGCAGGCACAGGACCTGCCCCTGCTGTTTTGGCATAGCGCAAGCATTCATAGCTTGTTCTGATCAGGTTTAAGCATTGGATGTTTGAACCTTCATTTTGTTCTCAAAAAACATTTCCAAAACCGACCGCACTTTTCCATTATTTCTTCAACGTTTCCACATAGCCTGCCACATCTTGCATATCCTGTTCGCTGAGGGTGGATTTGGCGCGGTTGCCGGCGCCTTCGATTTTACCGCTCTTGCGGTCTTGCAGAGCGTTGATGATTTGGTCTTGGGTGAAGGTGTTGATGATTTGGGATTGTCCCATTGCCGGTTTTTCTGCCTGTTTGCCGTGGCAAAGGGCACAGGAGCGGTTATAGACTTTTTGTCCGTGCGCAATGTCGGGTTCGGCTTGGGCGGCGGTGATGGCGCAGCAAGCGAGGAGAAAGAAAGTAAAGTCGCGTTTTTTCATGGTTGGTTAGCTTTTCGTCGGGTTGAATAATTGTTGTAAATCGTTTTCGGAAAGTAACCCTTCAAATTTGCGTAATAGTTTGCTGTTCGGGTCGATGACAAATGAGGTTGGGGTGCCGATGAGTTGGTAGCGTTCGGCGGTGATTTTCATTTGATCTTTAAACACGGGCAAATTTAATTGACGTTTGGTGACGACGGCTTGGGTGTCGGCATTTTCGCCGTCGATGTTCATGGCGACCAGTTGGACGCGGTTCGGGTATTTTTCCGCCCATTGTTGCAGGGTTTGCAGTTCCACAATGCAGGCACCGCAGGTTTCCGACCAGAAATTGATAAGCACGGTTTTGCCTTGCCAGTCGCTTAACGTGGCTTTGTTGCCTTGTAAATCGAAGGCGGCAATTTCCGGCGCAGGTTGTCCGAGCTGCGCGTTTTCTTCCTTGCAAGAAACGCTGAGAAAAATGACCGCACTTATGGCGAGAAAGCGAATGACGTTAGCCCACATTTTGTTCCTCGCTTAACAGTTTGCCGTGTTGTAAATAAAGAATGCGATTGGTGAGTTTGCCTAAATCGGGGTTGTGGGTCACCATTACGATCGTGCGTCCTTGTCGGTTTAACTCGGTGAGCAAATCCAGCACCAAATGTTCATTTTTCTCGTCGAGGTTGCCTGTCGGTTCGTCGGCAAAAATCACCGGCGGTTGATTGACCAATGCGCGGGCGATACACACCCGTTGCTGTTCCCCGCCGGAAAGTTGGCTAGGGCGGTGATCCATTCGATGTGCCAACCCCACCTGTTCCAGCACCGCTTTGGCGGCGGCTTCATCCACCACGCTGTGATAATGTTGCGCCAACATCACGTTTTCCAACGCGGTTAAATAGGGAATTAAATGGAATTGTTGGAACACCAAGCCGATTTTCTCCGCACGGAAGCGTTGCCTGCCCGTTTCGTCCAGTTGCGCCGCATCTACGCCGTCTAAAATCACTTTGCCTTCGCTGGCGGTGTCCAAGCCGGTGAGAATGTTCATTAAGGTGGTTTTCCCCGAGCCGGAAGCGCCCATGATGGCAACAAATTCCCCTTCGGCAATTTGAATATTAATGTCTTCAAGTGCGGTCACTTGCCCGAATCTTTTATATAAATGCTGTGTTTCAATCACGGTTTTAGCCATGTTATTCCCCTTTTAACACATTGGCGGTTTGAATGTCTAAGGCGCGGCGGGTCGGTACGATAACTGCGATAAACGCCACTAATAAGGATAATCCGATGGTGATCGGCAACACCGGCAGGCGCATGTCGATGTAGGCTTTGAAGACGGTTAAGCCGAGTACTTGCGCCAGTAAATAACCGATAATTAAGCCGCTGATGATCGCGCATACGGCGATAATTAAGGTTTCCGCGCCGATTTGTTTGATGATGTCCCGGCTTTTCGCGCCGAGGGCTTTTTGCAACGCGAATTCTTTTGCCCGTTCGCCCACGATGGCGATGAGAGTGGTGTTCACGCAGAGGGTGGCTAAAATCAGAATCACCACGGAAATCAAGCCCATCAAGCCTTTAATCTTATCCAGAATTTGCCCTTCGGAGGCGGAGACTTTGCGGATCGGATGAATATCCAAATCGGGATATTGTTGCTGAAGTTGCTGTGCGAATTGTTCCACTTGCCCCTGATCATTTTTCACGTTAAGCAGGGCATTGGTGGCAAAGTTTTCTTTTTCCAGCCAGTTTTGCGCGAAATCCAGGCTCACGATGAGCATATTGTCGGTGGCGTCGCCCGCTTCCACGATGGCTTTAATCGTAAACTGGTGTTTATCTACCGAATTCAGGCTTAAGGTCAGCTTACTGCCCACTTTCAGGTTTAAGCGTTCGGCGAGGGTTTTGCCGATCATGGCGTTGCGTTCGTCAAAGTTGACACCGATGGGCGTGCCGGTGATTTGCCAGTAGGGCGCGAGGGTTTTCATGTCTTCAAACCACACGCCCATGATGACGATTTTTTCCAAATCACTACGGGTTACACCGTATAAATAAGGGCTGGCGGCGGTAATTAAGCCTTTAGGCGCTAGGTTAATGATTTCTTGCACCTGATCCATTTTAATCAAACCACCATTGTTTGAGCCGATATAAAAGTTAGCGCCGAAGGTGCGCAGTTCCTGACTCATTTTGGTGTTGATGTCGAAATACACCGCCGCCATGGCGGTGACGATACTAGCGCCTACCGTGAGCGCGGCAAAGATGATAAACACCCGTTGCAAACGTAGCCGTAAGGCGCGTAATACCAAGCGCCGGAACATATTGATGGGTCTATTGTCTGCCATAAAGCACCTCAATAGGATAAAGACGGGCAATTCGATGTGCCGGGAACCACGCACCGATGACCGCAATCAATACGGAAATCACCAGTACGCAAGGCACCACAATCCACGCGAAACTGAGCGGTGCGCCGAACAGGGTGGCGCCGATAAAGCGTGCCAAGCCCCAGCCGGCAGCACAGCCTAAAATGCCGCCGATTAAACCGCTGATGATGGCTTCACAATAAAACAGCAGCACGATTTGCCATTGATAAGCGCCGAGGGCTTTCATTAAGCCGATTTCTTTGCTGCGTTCGATAATGGTGGTGGTCATGAGAGAGGCGATCCCCATGGCGGCGGCAATGAGCGCGGCGAGGGTCACTACGGCGAGTAATAATTGAATTTTCTCAATGACTACACCTTCGGAGGCGGCGACTTGCCAAATCGGACGAACAATGGCGCCGGAAATGGCTTCTTCCAATTGGTGAGAAATGGAGGAAACATAGGCGGTGCAATACCAGCGGTCATATTCTTCCGCCGCCAAGCCGTCCACGTTGGCGCGGGCTTTGCGCGATAAATCGTTTTCCGGTACGGTGAGGGCGGACACTTTCACCGCCTGCACTTTGCCTTCCAATCCAAGTAAATTTTGCACCGCACTTAATGGCAGAATCAGTTGTTGTTCTTCCGTGCCGCCGGTTTTCACAATGCCTTTTACGATAACCTTAAGCTGTTGTTGCGGAGACTGTTCATCTTGTTGATAGCGCAAGATTATGGCGTCGCCTATTTTCCACTGATGTTGTTTGGCAAGTTGTGCGCCGAGTAACGCAGGAACCTGTTCGCTGAAATCATCGGTGGCATCGTTCACCCATTCGCCTTCCACCTGCCAATAAGGGTTGATGATTTTTTGGCCGGTGTGGTAATCGTCTTCATCCGGCACGGCGATTTGATGATCAAAAAACGTGCCGAGAATGTCGATGTCTTGCGCCTTGCCGTTTGGTCCATCGGCTTTGACTTGCGCGCTGAGTAACGGGGCGAAGCCTACAATATTGTTACGCCAAAAAATGTCTTTAATGTTCGGCAGTTCTTTTTCGTCCAAAAAATCTTGCGTGGCGAGAGAATTATTACCGCTCACTTCATCAGGCAAAATGGCGCTGCTGGCGGGCTCCACCAGAATATTGGCGCCGTAGGATTTAAGCTCTTTCGCCATTTTGTCGCCGATGTCGATGGACACCGCAAGCAAGGCGGAAATTAATCCGGCAGCGAGGAAAATGGTCACAATGGCGAGGAGTTTGCGCTTTAAATCATAACGCCAGGATTGAAATAACATTCTTGCCAACATGATTATTTTTCCTCTTTCATTATTGAATCCGTGGTGGAATCCGCAGCGGTTTTGTTGAGATACACTTCCGGATTATCGCGGAACAGATTCAGGTTCTTTTCATCGCTGAAGAAGTAGGTTTTGCCGTCATAGCTGTATTTGTGTTCCGTTTTGGTGTTGGTGAGTTTTTTGCCGTTGACGGGATCCACGACTTCAATTTCAATCACCGTGGTGAAATAATTCAAACCTTCTTCCAAGCTTTTCTTGCTGATGATGACTTCCGTTTCTGTTTGCTTCCAATCATCAATCGGCACCGGATTGCAGCCGCCCGGTTTGCCGATGGACGGCGTAAATAAACGCACGCCGCAACCCACGCACACCACTTGGTTGCCTTCCATCACATAACCTTGGTCGCCGCATAAAATGCAGGCATCGAATACGACGGCGAGGCTGAGCTTTTCGGCAAGGCGATTGATGATAAAGAAACGCACCGCTTTGCCGTCGTCGGCAATCCAAAGGAAACGGTGTAATTTGCCGTCTTTCACCTGTTCGATGGGAATGCGCACGTTGTTTTCTGCGTCTAAGGTGATTCGTTGTGCTTCCGAAAGTTGCGGCGGCTGGGAGGCGATTTTGTCCCAATAGAGTTGCGATGCCAAAATGATTGCCACAGCCGTTAAACCGTAACCGATGATTTTGGCGGAAGTACGTTTGGCGGCAATGGCTTTGCGTTTTGCGATAGGTTGTTGTTCGATATTGACCTGACGAATGCGAGGCAAGTGTGTTTTAACGGCAAAAATAAGCACGATAAACGCCAGTACGGTGGCGTTGATGTAATTCAAATAAGCGGAAATATTGCCCGATTTCGCCACAAAACTTAACCGCACTTTGGTCAGTTCCAGCACTTGCAATTTCATTAATATGAGCAGTACGTCGCCGATGAGCGGAGTAATCAATAGCAGGGTGAAAATTGTGGTTAATAGGACGGAAAGTGCGGTTGTTTTTTCCGGTGTTTTTTGTTGTTGAAATAAAATATACAGCCAGCCGGCGACGATCAGGCAGAAAATAAAACCGAGAATGATGGCGCTGAGGTGGAGTAAAAATTCCGTGTTAATCACGTTGGTGTCGGTGATGGCGGCGATATTCGGATCTTTCGCCCATAAATACCCGGCAAGCACGGACAGCATAATATGCCAAAAGCCGTTAAGTTTTTGCCAATGAATAAATTGAAAGCAATACGCAAACAATAAAATACAGAGTGCGACAAGGGCGACGGCGAGTTTTGCACTTTGTGTCGCGGGTAAATTTAACGTAATAAGGCTGCCGATAATAAAACCGAAAAGCGAAAGCCAAATGAGTTTCTTGAAATTGGTTTGTGGGTAACGCACCCAGCTGCAACCGAGCAGCAGAGAAATCGGGAGTAGGGTTTGAATGAGAAAAACAAAGAAATAGTTCATAGCTTACTCCGAGTATTTGAATCAATAATTTTGCTTATTTTTATGGATGGGTTAATTATGCCCTCAAATAAACAAAAACACCTTGATATGCCTCAAGGTGTTTTTATTGATTTTTGTTTTTATTAACACCTGAACGGGTTATTTCAAACCGGTGAATTTAAATTCATAGTTCACGTCGAACGGTTTCCACCAACGACCGACGCCGGTTTCTTCATCGGTGTGACGGTGCATACCGGCTTTTGGCGGCGGGTCGATATGGTAAGTTAATTTATAGTTACCCACGCCCATCATTTTGATGTTTGCGCCGTAGTGCGGGCCATCGCTGGCAACCATCGGCATGAATGTTCCTTCTTGTTTTTCACCGGTATCGGCGTTCACTAAAGTATACTGAATGGTTAAATACGGCATCCATTCGCCTTCACCGAAACCGTTTTTGTTGCCTTTGGTGGCGTGAATATCGGCTTCTAAGTGAATGTCGGATTTGGCAGCCGGCAAGCCCATGCCACGCGGTTCCATGTCAACCGGTTGCAAATACACGGCGGCGATTTCCATTTCGTTCATGGTGACAGGTTCGCCGATTGGGTATTCTTTAAAACCTAAAGCGGCAGGCGCGGTGATCATACCTGCTAAAAGTGCGGTAGCGATTAACGTTTTTTTCATACTTAGTTTCTCCTTAACTGAATAAGTATTTGTCGTTTGAAATCAAATAGATTTTTTGCTTTGGTACTTCATATAAATTAACGCAAAAACAGCGGCGACCAACAGCACAACCTGCGGAACCAATGTTTCTACATAAGGATAAATACCCAACCACGGGATTTCTGTCATGCCGGAAATGAGGGTCGGCTCAAATAATTTGCCTTCAATCAGCTCCAGCACGCTTTTACCGGCGAACACGAACGCCATTAAATACATAAAGGAACCGGTGAACATAAAGAACGGTTTAAGCGGCAATTTCACCACGGTGTAGCGCATAATGAAATAGCACACGGCGAGGATAATCACACCGAGGAAGAAGCCGCCGAAAAGATAGAAATAATCCACCGCACTTTTGGCGTCGCCGGCAAGGGCGTAGTAAAACAGCACGGTTTCCGCACCTTCACGATAAACCGCCAGGAAGCTGGTGAGCCATAAGCCTACTAAAGAACCTGTGGTCAACGCGGTGGACAGTTTGCCTTCTAAATATCGTTTCCAGTTTTGTGCTTCCACTTTGGATAATAACCAGTAGCTCATCATGAACAGCATTACCACGGCGATGATCATGGTGAAGCCTTCCAGCAATTCGCGGCTGGCGCCGGAATTAGAGAAAATCATCTGGAAGATGGCGGCGGTGATGACGCTACCGAGTAATGCCACATACACGGACTGGCGAATAACGGGCAGTTTGTCCTGATGGTCGTTTTTCACTAAATACGCCACGATCGCGGCAACAATCAGCAAGGCTTCCAAGCCTTCACGTACAATAATTAACAGGCTGTATAAGAACATACTCCAGGCGGTTTGTTCTCCGCCCTGTAACATGTCTACCGCTTTGCTTAAATCCTGACTTAACCCTGTGGCTTGTTCCTGTAACTTTTCTTTCTCCGCACCGGCTTTCATTAAGCTCACCAAACGGGTGAAATAGCCTTCCAGTTGCGCTTTAAAGTTGCTGTTGCGGGAACCGATTTTGTTTTCCATACCGGTGTTTTCAAAAATATCAAAATAGGTATCCTGCACCGTTAACATGGCTTTTTTCGCTTCGCCTTGCTCATACAGTTTAATGGCTTGCTGAATTCCTGCATTCACCTGCACGCTGATTTGCGCCCAGTCTTTGTCCGACGTGGTATCGGCGACGGTTTGATTGGCAGGTTGTTCAATTTGATCGTCACGGGTGGTCGGCAAGTCCGGAAGTTGTTCTTCAATGTCTTGCAGCAAGGTCGTGATTTGATAGCCGAAATTGCTAATTTGATCAGGCACTTCGCTGAGTTTGATGAGATCGTAAAATTGTTGATTGAAGTTGGCGGAAATGGCGGCGGAACGATTTTGCCGAATAGACATTTCCATTTCGGAATTTTTGTACCCCTCATACTGCGCTTGTTGCACCAGTTTTTTCGCCGTGGCGTAATCTTGGGCTTCATAAGCGGTAATTGCTTGGGCTAATAGATCGTCAATGGTTTTAAAACTTTTTTGCCAGTGGGCGGCGATGGTTTGGTTTTCATACACGCCATGTTGACCGGAGGCGTTGAGTTGATGACCTTCTTTTAAAGAGGGAAGCACTTCCTGAAGCTCGGCTTTCAGCCCGTCGATTTTGGCTTTTACCTGATCTTGCGGCAATCCGTCACGAATCATTTTGCGAATTTCACCGAAAGTGGCTTCCATTTGATAGCTTTTTTGTGCGGAGAAGTTAATGCGAATCGGACCTTCCAGATTTTCAAACACCTCAAAATACGCCATTTGCACTTCCGTTTGAGCATCATCGGTTTTGTTCTCGGCGTAAAGTGCGGAGGTTTTATCCAGCCGATTTTCAATATCCTGCACCCATGCTTGATAGTTATCTTCCGCATGAGTAAACGCCGAGAATAAAATAAACAGACTGAAAAGAATACATTGATACCAACGGGAAAGACGCATATCCCATCTCCTTATCGTAAAACTATTCCTGCTTGATGTAATTGATAATAATTATCCTCTAATAAATTCAGAGTGCAAGGGAAAATCAACCTCCTTTTCATTGAAATGTGATCCATGTAGCATTTGTTACAAATTTGAAGTCAGAGGTTTACATTTTTGTAACATTTTGTTGCAGGGGAATTTGATGAGAGGGAGAAAAAGTGCGGTTGTTTTTAAAGGTGTTTTGTGGGGAGGATCTTGTGCCCACCCGCTCAACCCATCGATATTCGGGTAGGCATAGGAGCTCTCACTTTTCAAATTAATTTGACGGCTTTGCTTCTTCCACCGGTACCGATTTGTCTTCTTTTAGCACATCCCACACGCTTTCCGGTTTGGTTGCGGTGTTGGCGTTGGTTTGGGTTGGGGCGTTGGTGATGATGTTGGCGGTTTGGGTCAACACGGCTTGTTGGCAGAAGGATTGATTTCTGTCAGCCCAAACGGGGATGGTGCGTGAACTGGCGCAATCCCAGCCGCCGTAGGAATTGATGCCGACCCATTTGATGTCTTGCGGTTTATGCAGTTTTAACGGACGGATAGCAGAACGTTGTAAATAATCTTTATAAACCTGTAATGCGCCGCTGGCACCGGTGAGTTTGGTTTCTCCGTTGTCATCGCGCCCCAGCCAAACGGTGGTGACGTTTTCGCCATCGATCCCCACGAACCAGGTATCACGCGCATTATTTGTAGTGCCGGTTTTGCCCGCCAAATGTAAGTGGGCGAAGTCTTTTTGTAGGCTACGTGCCGTGCCGCGATCTACCACTTGCTGCAGAGCAAATAAGGTTTGGAAAGCGGCTTCTTGCGGCACCACTTGCTGTGGTGCGAATTCTCGCTCATAAATCACATTGCCTTGTCTATCCACCACACTGTTGATGGTGTTCAATGGTACGCTGGCACCTTCGTTGGCAATGGTTTGATAGAGTTTAGTCACACCATAAGGCGAAATGGAATAAGAACCGAGCAGGGTTGACGGCACTTTCGGAATGGCGACTTTATCCCAGCCCATGGCTTGTTGCACAGAAATCACCTTCGTCAAACCGAGCTTCATGCCGATGTTCACCGTCGGGATATTCAAGGAGCGTACCAGGGCGTCCATCAACATCACCGAACCGCTGTATTTGCGATCGTAATTGCGCGGTTGCCACGGTGGACTGCCTTTGATGTTAATGGTAATCGGTTGATTGTTGATCGGCGTATTCAGGCGGAACTGATCCGGGTACATAAGTGCGGTCAAATAAATGGATGGTTTTACTAAAGAACCGATTTGCCGCTTCGCCGTCAAAGCGCGGTTGAAGCCGGCAAATTGAGTTTGTAAGCCGCCCACGATGGCGCGCACTTCGCCGGTTTGATAATCGGCAACCACCATGGCGGATTCCAAGTGCGGATTTTTATGTTTCGTCTGTAAATCGGATACGGCGTTAATCACCGCCTGTTCGGCGTAATTCTGTTGTTTCACGTCTAAGGTGGAGAAAATCCGTGCGCCCAATAAATTCGCGGCTTTGCCTTCGCCGAGGTGATGGCGTAATTCCGTTTGCAGGGTTTGAATAAATGCCGGATATTTACGGCTGATTTTCCCTTTTTCCTGTACGCCGAGTGGGCGTTGGCTCAATAATTGATAAAGTTCTTCACCGATAACTTTGTGTTCCAGCATCAAATGCAACACCACGTTTCGACGTTCGAGCGCGTTTTTCGGGTTGCGCCATGGATTATACAGCGACGGACCTTTTACCATGCCCACCAACAACGCAATTTGATCCAGGCTGATTTCCCGCACGGAACGCCCGAAATAAAACTGACTGGCTAATTCAAAACCATGGATTTGGTTGTCGCCGTTTTGTCCGAGGTAAATTTCGTTTAAGTAGGTTTCCAGAATGCGGTTTTTGTCGTAACGCCAGTCCAGAATCAACGCCATTAAGGCTTCGTTAATTTTGCGGCTGAGGGTACGTTCGTTACTTAGGAACAGATTTTTGACCAGTTGTTGGGTGAGGGTGCTGCCGCCTTGCACCGTTTGCCCCGCCTGAATATTGGTGATCATGGCGCGTAAAATGCCGAGCGGGCTGATGCCGTCATGTTCAAAGAAACGGCGATCTTCGGTAAGTAATAAGGCGTCGATGAGTAGGCGAGGATACTGTTGCAAGGAAATGGCAAGGCGTTCTTCTTTGTCTGATTGTAAAATGGCGATGAGTTTCGGCGCCATGCGGAATTCGTCGATGGTTTTAACGTTAATCAGATCTTCAATCATCGCCAATTTTTCCTGTTGGAAACGCAGGCGGAAAACCCGTTGCGCTTCCGGTGTACCGGGAAACGGGAAGCCGCGACGCAGTAACACGATGGTATTGTCTTCAATTTTGAAATCGCCCGGCGCGGCAATCATGGTGGTTTGGCGATATTCGTTATCCAGTAAAATTTGTTTGATTTGCTCAAAACTCGGTTCGTCGCTGACCCGAATGTTTTCAATGCGACTATACACTTCCGCCGGCAAACGCCAAATTTGCCCGTCCATTTTGCTGCGGATTTGCCAATCCAGATAGGCAGAATAGCAAAACAGCATGCACAAGGCGGTAAATGCCGTTTTTAACATCAGGATTTTCCAAGATCTTTTCGGCTTTGTCGGTTGCTGTTCGGTGGAGGAGTTGTGATCTTGTGTCTTTGCCATGTGCGTTACCGTTCGGGCTGAGTTGTAATTAAGGGCGGATGAAAGCTAAGTAAGGGTGCAGAAAACGGGCGAAATTTTCAATGCTGCAAAAGGCAATGATTGTGGCGTTACAATAAAACCTATCTCTTCTAATTCCGTTTGTGATCGATTTAACTGTGGATCCGACCGCACTTCAATGTTAAACCGATTAGCGAAAACGCTATATTCCATGGAACGCTTGGTGATGATATTGCCTTGATAGGCGGTGAATTGAAAATCCATGTCAGATACTGAAGGAAGAACCGCAACCGCAAGTGGAGGTGGCGTTTGGGTTGTTTACGACAAAACGTGAACCTTCCAAACCTTCGGTGTAATCAACGGTGCCGCCGATTAAATATTGTAAGCTCATTGGATCAATGACTAATTGTACGCCCGAATTTTCCACGGTGAGGTCACCGTCGTTGACTTTTTCGTCGAAGGTGAAACCGTATTGGAACCCGCTGCAACCGCCACCGGTGATGTATACGCGCAATTTAAGTGCCGGATTTTCTTCTTCGGTAATTAAGGTCTTAACTTTTTGCGCAGCTGCGTCGGTAAAAGTTAACGGAACTGATATCTCTGTCATTGTAATTCCCCACGATTTAGTCGAGGCTGTATTATCCATTAACCCACTATTCCATTCAAGAATTTATCAAGGATTTTTCAATAGGTAAGTGCTATAATTCTACGTACGAATTTTTAACAGGGAGATGAATATAATGATTCCATTAAGAACGGAAGCTGAAATTGTTAAATTGCGGAAAGCATGTAAATTGGCATCTGATATTTTGGTGATGATTGAGCCTTATGTTAAAGAAGGCGTAACAACCGGTGAATTGGATCGTATCTGCCATGATTATATGGTGAATGAACAAAAAGCGATTCCGGCATGCTTGAATTATCATGGTTTTCCAAAATCCATTTGTACCTCTATTAATGAGGTGGTTTGTCATGGTATTCCGAATGATGATAAACGATTGAAATACGGCGATATTATAAATATTGACGTCACGGTCATCAAAGATGGTTATTACGGCGATAACTCTAAAATGTATATTGTGGGTGAAACCAATTTACGTAGTAAAAAATTGGTGGAAGCGGCACAAGAAGCGCTTTACGTGGGCTTGCGTACGGTAAAACCGGGGATTCGTCTCAATGAAATCGGTCGCGCGGTGCAAAAATATACGGAATCGCAAACCTTCAGTGTGGTACGCGAATATTGCGGGCATGGCGTGGGCACGGAATTCCACTGCGAACCGCAAGTGTTACATTATTACGCGGACGACGGCGGCGTGATTTTAAAACCGGGCATGGTGTTTACCATCGAGCCGATGATTAACGCCGGTAAAAAAGAAGTGCGTTTAATGGGCGACGGTTGGACGGTGAAAACCAAAGATCGTAGCCATTCCGCCCAATTCGAGCATCAACTGGTGGTCATCGAAAATGGTTGTGAAGTCATGACCATTCGTGATGAAGAAATTGCCGAAGGGCGTATTCAGCGTTTTATGGTGAATGTTTAATTGACTGAAATCCGTTGTGTTTTTCATGGCGGATTTTTTCTATTTCTGCTTTTTTATCACGACCTATGCTTTTTCCTTACGATACGCAAACCGACATCAGCCCAAGTGCGGTCAAAATTCAAAAAGAAAATTTAAAGCAGTTTGAACTGGCGAATTTCGATGACATAGCCGTGGATCAATTCATCGCCAACCGCACCGCGTTTTACGATCAATTACTCGCCCGTTTGTGGCGACATTTTCAATTCGCCGACGATTCTACGTTGAGCCTTATTGCGGTGGGCGGCTACGGGCGGGAGGAAATGTTTCCCCTTTCCGATTTGGATATTTTAATTTTAACCGAACAACCCGCGACACCTGCGCTACAGGAAAATCTGGGGCAATTTGTGCAGTTTTTATGGGATTGCGGTTTTAATGTGGGACACAGTATTCGTACTCTTGAAGAATGTAAAACGGAGGGGCTGGCGGACATTACCATCGCCACCAATTTGCTGGAAGTGCGCTATTTATGCGGCAACCGTA
This sequence comes from Aggregatibacter actinomycetemcomitans, assembly GCF_023518055.1. Taxonomy (NCBI): domain Bacteria; kingdom Pseudomonadati; phylum Pseudomonadota; class Gammaproteobacteria; order Pasteurellales; family Pasteurellaceae; genus Aggregatibacter; species Aggregatibacter actinomycetemcomitans. The sequence goes on along the minus strand of NZ_CP085096.1, from coordinate 1,674,812 downwards.
ATGTGTTTAAAGCGCTGGTGAATTTGGTGCAACAATCGGATTTTTGGTCGAAAACGGATTTCTGTCAGGCAAAAATTCAGGAGAAAATCGAACGTTATCAACGTTATAACAACACCTCATACAATCTTGAGCCGGACATCAAATACAGTCCGGGCGGGTTGCGCGATTTGCATTTGTTGTATTGGATCGCGTTGCGCCATAACGGGGCTAAAAATTTACAGGAAATTTTACAGGCGGGGTTTATTCATCCGGCAGAACACGCCTTGTTACTAAAAAGCCAGCAATTTCTGTTTAAAGTGCGGTACGCTTTGCACTTAATTTTAAAGCGTTATGACAACCGCCTGTTGTTTGATCGCCAACTGAAAGTCAGCGAATTGTTGGGTTTCCAGGGGGAAGGCAATCAAGGCGTGGAAGCCATGATGAAGCGCTTTTTTCAGGCGTTGCATTCCATTTCGTTACTAAGCGAATTGTTGGTAAAACATTATCAGGAACATTTTTTAACCCGTCATGCAGTGGTGAGCGAGCAAATACTCGATGACAATTTCAGCCTGATCAATCAATCCATTTGCTTACGTAATCATCAATGCTTTGAGCAGCAGCCGGAAAGCATTCTTGACCTTTTTTATCATTTAACCCAATATCCGCAGGCGGAAATTCATTCCTTTGTCTTGCGCGAGCTTTATTTGGCGCTGGAGCAACGGCAGGGCTATTTGTGTGATTTGCCAGCGGCGCGGGAAAAATTCGTGCGCCTGTTTAATCAGCCGAATGCGATTAAACGTGCTTTTTTCCCTATGCACCAATACGGCGTGCTTACCGCCTATTTACCGCAATGGGGCAACGTCGTCGGTTTAATGCAGTTTGATTTATTTCATTGTTACACCGTGGACGAGCATATTCTGCGCGTGATGTTAAAACTGGAAAGTTTTTTAGAGGGCGCTTCGGCACAAAGCCATCCCATTTGCCATCAAATATTCAGCCGAATTTCCGACCGCACTTTGTTGTATATTGCCGCTTTATTTCACGACATCGCCAAAGGGCGCGGCGGTTCTCATGAATTATTGGGTGCGGTGGATGTGCGCGAATTTGCCGTTCGGCACGGTTTTGATCAACGGGAAACGGAAACCATGGTGTGGCTGGTGGAGCAGCATTTGCTTATGTCGGTCACGGCGCAACGGCGGGATATTCATGATCCGGAAATTGTACTGAATTTCGCCGAACTGGTGCGTAATCAGGTGCGTTTGGATTATTTAACCTGCCTGACCGTCGCCGATATTGTGGCGACCAATGAAACTTTGTGGAATAGCTGGAAGCGTTCTTTGCTGGCGACTTTGTACGATTACGCCACCCAACAATTCGCCCAAGGGCTGGAAAGTATCTTGGATAATCAAGCGAAAGCGAAAGGACACCGCCGATTAGCACTGCAGGAAATACGTGAAAAAACCACCGCACTTTCCGACAAACACATCGAAAAATTGTGGCAGCGTTTTCCGATAGATTATTTCTTGCGCAATTCGCCACAACAAATTGGTTGGCATACCCGTTCGCTTGCCGAATTTGAAGGGGAATTGTTGGTGAAAGTCAGTAACCGGTTTTCTGCCGGCGGCACGGAAATTTTCATTTATACCAAAGACCGACCGAACCTGTTTCACAAAGTGGTAAGTACTATCGGCGCGAAAAAACTCAGTATCCATGATGCGCAAATTATCACCGCCAAAGACGGCTATGTGTTGGACAGTTTTATTGTGACGGAATTAGACGGTTCCGTGCTGCCTTTTGATCGCCGCCGAATGTTGGAAGATGCGCTCACGGAAAGTTTAACTTCCGATGCGGTTAACAAACAGCGTCTGCGTGAAAATCATCAATTGGCACATTTTCATGTCAAAACCGAAGTGCGTTTTTTGAATCTCGAAAAAACCGATCAAACGGAAATGGAACTGTTCGCCTTAGATCAGGCGGGCTTGCTGGCAGATGTCAGCGCGGTATTCTGCGAACTGGAACTAAATTTGCTTAACGCCAAAATCACCACAATTGGTGAAAAAGCAGAAGACTTTTTTATTCTGACGAATAAGGTGGACAAAGCATTAAACGAAGAAGAAAGGGCGAGGTTATTGAATCGTTTATTGCAGATTTTGAGTTAGTGGTTTTACACAACAAAAAGTGCGGTGGATTTGAAAAACGTTTTTAAAACACACCGTACTTTTTGTGATTTCAGATTAAGCCAATTCGACAAAGGCAATATCTGCCGCCGCTAAAGTGCGGTCAATATCCTCATCGGAATGGGCGAGGGACATAAAGCCCGCTTCAAATGCCGATGGTGCCAGGTAAACGCCGAGATCCAACATTTTGTGGAAGAAGCGTTTAAATTTTTCCGTGTCGCACGCCATCACGTCCTGATAACAGGTAACAGCTTTTTTCTCGGTAAAGAAGATGCCAAACATCCCGCCGACATAATTGACCGCAAACGGCACTTGATGTTTGGCCGCCAGTTGTTGTAAGCCTTGCGCCAGTTTTTTCGTTTGTCGGGCGAGTTTTTGTTCGTTGCCGGCGCGTTTTAATTCCGTTAAACAAGCGATACCCGCCGCCATGGCAATGGGGTTGCCGGATAAGGTACCCGCCTGATAAACAGGACCGGTTGGCGCAATGTGTTGCATGATCTCTTTTTTACCGCCGAACGCCCCCACCGGCATACCGCCGCCGATGACTTTGCCCAAACAGGTTAAATCCGGCGCGACATTATAGTAGCTTTGTGCACCATCAAGCGCCACGCGGAAGCCGGTCATCACTTCGTCAATAATAAAAACCGCGCCGTATTGATCGCAGAGTTTGCGCAAACCTTGCAGAAAATCATTTTTCGGTGGCACGCAGTTCATATTACCGGCAACCGGTTCGACGATCACGCAGGCGATGTCATCAGGGTATTGTTCAAATGCTTGTTGGACGGAATCAAGATCGTTGTAGGTGCAGGTGAGGGTGTGTTTGGCGAAATCCGCCGGCACGCCCGGTGAGTTGGGTTGCCCCAGCGTTAATGCGCCGGAACCGGCTTTTACCAGCAGTGAATCTGCATGACCGTGATAGCAACCTTCAAATTTAATGATTTTGTCGCGCTTGGTGTAGCCGCGCGCCAAACGAATGGCGGACATGGTGGCTTCGGTGCCGGAGCTGACCATTCTGACCATTTCAATAGACGGAACCAGGCTGCACACCAATTCGGCAAGCTCGATTTCCAACGGCGTCGGTGCACCGAAACTGAGCCCGTTTTGTGCAGTTTTGATGACGGCGTTTAAGATGGACGGGTGGTTGTGTCCTAAAATCATCGGCCCCCATGAACCGACGTAATCGATATATTGTTTGCCTTCCGTATCGTAAATGTATGCGCCTTCAGCCTTCTCAATAAAGACCGGTGTTCCGCCGACGCTGTTAAAGGCGCGAACGGGAGAGTTCACCCCGCCGGGAATTACTTGTTGGGCGCGGGAAAAAAGTGCGGTTGAATTTATCATCGTTTTTTATCCTTACGTTCAAAAAATGTGTGACATTGTACTGAAAAAATAGGAGGTTAGTAAAAATATTTATGTAGCCTTTTGCCTTTGTGATATGCTTTGCGCACTTTATTTTTACGGGAAGACCTATGTTACTGACGTTAATTTTTACATTTTGGGGAGCATTTTTAACTTTACTCGTGATGCGTCCCGCTGCAATTCGATTCGGCTTGGTGGATAAACCTAACTACCGTAAACGCCATCAGGGCGCGGTTCCGTTAATCGGTGGAATTTCATTGTTTATGGGTAACCTTTGTTTTTACCTGATGCAATGGGATCAAACCCGTTTACCTTACCTTTATTTATTCAGTATTTTGGTGTTGTTATTAATGGGGATCATTGATGACCGCTATGACATTAGTCCTTTTCTGCGCGCCGGTATTCAGGCATTTTTAGCCATTCTGATGATTGATATGGGGAATGTTTACCTCGATCATCTGGGGCAAATTCTTGGTCCGTTTCAGTTAACGTTAGGATCTATCGGTTTAATTATTACTGTGTTGGCGACCATTGGGATCATTAACGCATTTAATATGATTGACGGAATTGACGGTTTGCTCGGCGGCTTGTCTTGTGTCTCTTTTGCGGCGATTGGTATTTTGATGTACCGCGACGGACAAATGGATTTGGCGTATTGGAGTTTTGGTTTAATCATTGCGATTCTTCCTTATTTATTGATGAATCTGGGGATTCCGCTGGGACCAAAATTTAAAGTATTTATGGGGGATGCGGGCAGTACGTTAATCGGCTTTACGATTATTTGGATTCTTTTACTAAGCACACAAGGCAAAGGGCATCCGATGAATCCGGTGACCGCCCTTTGGGTGATTGCGATTCCGTTGGTAGATATGGTGGCAATTATTTATCGTCGTTTACGCAAAGGCAAAAGCCCGTTCCGTCCGGATCGATTGCACGTACATCATTTAATGGTGCGCGCCGGTTTAACTTCCCGCCAGGCGTTTTTATTAATTACCTTTGTGGCGGCGTTATGTGCCGGGTTCGGTATTTTGGGTGAGATCTACTATATTAATGAATGGGTGATGTTTATTGCTTTCATTATTCTGTTCTTCTTATATTCTTACTCTATTACACGGGCGTGGAAAATTACCCGCTGGATACGTCGCATGAAGCGCCGTGCTGCAAGACGTTCTAAAATTAAATAGAAATTAATATTTTCATTAAAAAGTTAAAATTAAATAAAAAATAATCAGATAATTTATAAATTATATTCACTTTGAATAAAAAATAGCTGCTAATAAAAATTTATAAAAAAAGACTAGACAAGCACTTTTGAAACTTTTAATATACGCCCCGCAACGACGCTTCCAGCGCTCGTAGCTCAGTTGGATAGAGCGTTGGCCTCCGGAGCCAAAGGTCGCAGGTTCAAATCCTGTCGAGCGCGCCAAAGGTCATGCAAATTCAGCTAATTCAATATGGTGGCTATAGCTCAGTTGGTAGAGCCCCGGATTGTGATTCCGGTTGTCGTGGGTTCAAGTCCCATTAGCCACCCCAATCGGCGAGTAGCGCAGCTTGGTAGCGCAACTGGTTTGGGACCAGTGGGTCGTAGGTTCAAATCCTATCTCGCCGACCAATTCTAATTCTGGGTTTTCTCAGAATTTTTTGTTCTTTAACAATCAATCATACAAACTGTGTGGGCACTTATAGATTCGTTTTAAATAATTTTAAGATTGAACTTAATAGGTGCCGGAAGATTCGTTTATTTATATTATTTATAATAGATTAATTAAGTCAGCTATTGAGGGATTAAGCTTTTTGAATTGAAGAGTTTGATCATGGCTCAGATTGAACGCTGGCGGCAGGCTTAACACATGCAAGTCGGACGGTAGCAGGAGAAAGCTTGCTTTCTTGCTGACGAGTGGCGGACGGGTGAGTAATGCTTGGGAATCTGTCTTATGGAGGGGGATAACGACGGGAAACTGTCGCTAATACCGCGTAGAGTCGGGAGACGAAAGTGCGGGACTTTATGGCCGCATGCCATGAGATGAGCCCAAGTGTGATTAGGTAGTTGGTGGGGTAAAGGCCTACCAAGCCGACGATCGCTAGCTGGTCTGAGAGGATGGCCAGCCACACCGGGACTGAGACACGGCCCGGACTCCTACGGGAGGCAGCAGTGGGGAATATTGCGCAATGGGGGCAACCCTGACGCAGCCATGCCGCGTGAATGAAGAAGGCCTTCGGGTTGTAAAGTTCTTTCGGTATTGAGGAAGGTTGGTGTGTTAATAGCATGCCAAATTGACGTTAAATACAGAAGAAGCACCGGCTAACTCCGTGCCAGCAGCCGCGGTAATACGGGGGGTGCGAGCGTTAATCGGAATAACTGGGCGTAAAGGGCACGTAGGCGGACCTTTAAGTGAGGTGTGAAATCCCCGGGCTTAACCTGGGAATTGCATTTCATACTGGGGGTCTGGAGTACTTTAGGGAGGGGTAGAATTCCACGTGTAGCGGTGAAATGCGTAGAGATGTGGAGGAATACCGAAGGCGAAGGCAGCCCCTTGGGGATGTACTGACGCTGATGTGCGAAAGCGTGGGGAGCAAACAGGATTAGATACCCTGGTAGTCCACGCTGTAAACGGTGTCGATTTGGGGATTGGGGTTTAGCCCTGGTGCCCGAAGCTAACGTGATAAATCGACCGCCTGGGGAGTACGGCCGCAAGGTTAAAACTCAAATGAATTGACGGGGGCCCGCACAAGCGGTGGAGCATGTGGTTTAATTCGATGCAACGCGAAGAACCTTACCTACTCTTGACATCCGAAGAAGAACTCAGAGATGGGTTTGTGCCTTAGGGAGCTTTGAGACAGGTGCTGCATGGCTGTCGTCAGCTCGTGTTGTGAAATGTTGGGTTAAGTCCCGCAACGAGCGCAACCCTTATCCTTTGTTGCCAGCGACGTGGTCGGGAACTCAAAGGAGACTGCCGGTGATAAACCGGAGGAAGGTGGGGATGACGTCAAGTCATCATGGCCCTTACGAGTAGGGCTACACACGTGCTACAATGGCGTATACAGAGGGTAACCAACCAGCGATGGGGAGTGAATCTCAGAAAGTGCGTCTAAGTTCGGATTGGAGTCTGCAACTCGACTCCATGAAGTCGGAATCGCTAGTAATCGCGAATCAGAATGTTGCGGTGAATACGTTCCCGGGCCTTGTACACACCGCCCGTCACACCATGGGAGTGGGTTGTACCAGAAGTGGATAGCTGAACCGAGAGGGTGGCGTTTACCACGGTATGATTCATGACTGGGGTGAAGTCGTAACAAGGTAACCGTAGGGGAACCTGCGGTTGGATCACCTCCTTACGTACGAACGACTTTAAGTGTTCACACAGTTTGTTTGATGGTTGTAGGCAATGGAAGAACGACATCGAAGACAAAATCCTGTTGGGTCTGTAGCTCAGGTGGTTAGAGCGCACCCCTGATAAGGGTGAGGTCGGTGGTTCAAGTCCACTCAGACCCACCACTTATACATCAAGAGCACTGAGTATGAGTGAAAGCCAAAGGATATGATTGGGGATATAGCTCAGCTGGGAGAGCGCCTGCCTTGCACGCAGGAGGTCAGCGGTTCGATCCCGCTTATCTCCACCAACATCGTCATAGTTAAGTTTATTTAAGGTATCTTTTAATTTCGATGAATGAATTTAACTATGATGATAGTGAGTCTATAGACTTACATTATTCTTATCTGTTCTTTAAAAATCCGGAAACAAGCTGAAAACGAGACTTTCAAGGAAGTCTGAGCGAGTGATTGAGAAAAGGCGATTACTCGACTTTAATTTAAAACTGTTATTAATCGCAGCGCGGGTATGCCACTTATGGTGAATATACTAATATCCTATGAGAGGGCAAGAATACTTGAGGTTGTATGGTTAAGAGACAAAGCGTACAAGGTGGATGCCTTGGCAATCAGAGGCGAAGAAGGACGTGCTAATCTGCGAAAAGCTCGGATGAGTCGATAAGAGGCGTTTAATCCGAGATATCCGAATGGGGAAACCCAGTGGGTGAAGAACCCACTATCATTACCTGAATCCATAGGGTAATGAGGCGAACCGGGAGAACTGAAACATCTAAGTACCCCGAGGAAAAGAAATCAACCGAGATTTTGTGAGTAGCGGCGAGCGAAAGCGAAAGAGCCTGTTAGTGATAGCGACAGAGACAGAGGAATGTGCTGGGAAGCACAGCGAGACAGGGTGATAGCCCCGTACTCGAAGTCTGGGTCGTGGTACTAAGCTAACGAGAAGTAGGGCGGGACACGTGATATCCTGTTTGAAGAAGGGGGGCCCATCCTCCAAGGCTAAATACTCCTGATTGACCGATAGTGAAGCAGTACTGTGAAGGAAAGGCGAAAAGAACCGGGGTGACCGGAGTGAAATAGAACCTGAAACCTTGTACGTACAAGCAGTGGGAGCCCGAAAGGGTGACTGCGTACCTTTTGTATAATGGGTCAGCGAGTTATATTTTGTAGCGAGGTTAACCGGATAGGGGAGCCGAAGGGAAACCGAGTCTTAACTGGGCGCTTAGTTGCAAGGTATAGACCCGAAACCCGGTGATCTAGCCATGGGCAGGTTGAAGGTTGGGTAACACTAACTGGAGGACCGAACCGACTAATGTTGAAAAATTAGCGGATGACTTGTGGCTGGGGGTGAAAGGCCAATCAAACCGGGAGATAGCTGGTTCTCCCCGAAATCTATTTAGGTAGAGCCTTGAGCGGACACCTTTGGGGGTAGAGCACTGTTTCGGCTAGGGGGCCATCCCGGCTTACCAACCCGATGCAAACTACGAATACCGAAGAGTGATACTCAGGAGACACACGGCGGGTGCTAACGTCCGTCGTGGAGAGGGAAACAACCCAGACCGCCAGCTAAGGTCCCAAAGTACTAATTAAGTGGGAAACGAAGTGGGAAGGCTTAGACAGCTAGGATGTTGGCTTAGAAGCAGCCATCATTTAAAGAAAGCGTAATAGCTCACTAGTCGAGTCGGCCTGCGCGGAAGATATAACGGGGCTAAAATTAGTCACCGAAGCTGCGGCATCAGGCGTATCACTAATACGCCTTACGATTAACAACTTGCGAAACGAAGAGAAGCAAGTTGGTCAAGCGCCAAACACGTTGAGACGGAAGTCATGACGGGAAGTGCGGTTGGGAATTGAGGAATATTAGTGATACGCCTGTTGGGTAGGGGAGCGTTGTGTAAGCGGAAGAAGGTGTATTGAGAAGTATGCTGGACGTATCACAAGTGCGAATGCTGACATAAGTAACGATAAAACGGGTGAAAAACCCGTTCGCCGGAAGACCAAGGGTTCCTGTCCAACGTTAATCGGGGCAGGGTGAGTCGGCCCCTAAGGCGAGGCTGAAAAGCGTAGTCGATGGGAAACGGGTTAATATTCCCGTACTTGGTAAAGCTGCGATGTGGGGACGGAGCAGGTTAGGTTAGCGTACTGTTGGATATGTACGTTTAAGTTGGTAGGTGGGGAGCTTAGGCAAATCCGGGCTCCTGTTAACACTGAGAGATGATGACGAGACTCTACGGAGTTGAAGTAACCGATACCACACTTCCAGGAAAAGCCACTAAGCGAAAGGCTTTACTAAACCGTACTGAAAACCGACACAGGTGGTCAGGTAGAGAATACTCAGGCGCTTGAGAGAACTCGGGTGAAGGAACTAGGCAAAATAGCACCGTAACTTCGGGAGAAGGTGCGCCGGCGTAGATTGTAAGGGCTTGCCCCTGAAGGTTGAACCGGTCGAAGATACCAGCTGGCTGCAACTGTTTACTAAAAACACAGCACTCTGCAAACACGAAAGTGGAGGTATAGGGTGTGATGCCTGCCCGGTGCTGGAAGGTTAATTGATGGTGTAATCGAAAGAGAAGCTCCTGATCGAAGCCCCAGTAAACGGCGGCCGTAACTATAACGGTCCTAAGGTAGCGAAATTCCTTGTCGGGTAAGTTCCGACCTGCACGAATGGCATAATGATGGCCAGGCTGTCTCCACCCGAGACTCAGTGAAATTGAAATCGCCGTGAAGATGCGGTGTACCCGCGGCTAGACGGAAAGACCCCGTGAACCTTTACTATAGCTTGACACTGAACATTGAATTTTGATGTGTAGGATAGGTGGGAGACTATGAAGTAGTGACGCCAGTCATTATGGAGTCGACGTTGAAATACCACCCTTTAACGTTTGATGTTCTAACGAGACATCGATTACAGGTGTTCGGACAGTGTCTGGTGGGTAGTTTGACTGGGGCGGTCTCCTCCCAAAGCGTAACGGAGGAGCACGAAGGTTTGCTAATCACGGTCGGACATCGTGAGGTTAGTGCAATGGTATAAGCAAGCTTAACTGCGAGACGGACAGGTCGGGCAGGTACGAAAGTAGGTCATAGTGATCCGGTGGTTCTGCATGGAAGGGCCATCGCTCAACGGATAAAAGGTACTCCGGGGATAACAGGCTGATACCGCCCAAGAGTTCATATCGACGGCGGTGTTTGGCACCTCGATGTCGGCTCATCACATCCTGGGGCTGAAGTAGGTCCCAAGGGTATGGCTGTTCGCCATTTAAAGTGGTACGCGAGCTGGGTTTAGAACGTCGTGAGACAGTTCGGTCCCTATCTGCCGTGGGCGTAGGAGAATTGGTTGGGGCTGCTCCTAGTACGAGAGGACCGGAGTGGACGCACCGCTGGTGTTCCGGTTGTGTCGCCAGACGCATAGCCGGGTAGCTAAGTGCGGGAGAGATAAGTGCTGAAAGCATCTAAGCACGAAACTTGCCAAGAGATGAGTTCTCCCAGACTTTAGGTCTGTAAGGGTTGTTAAAGACTATGACGTAGATAGGCGTGGTGTGTAAGCGTAGTGATATGTTGAGCTAACACGTACTAATTGCCCGAGGGGCTTAGCCATACAACGCTCAAGTGTTTTTGCGGGGGGCAGGAGCGCAGGGGATGTATTGATAAGAATAACGGTATTAGATTAAATTAAAGAGAAAGATAAAGAGAAAGAGAAGAAAAAGGATTGTAGCTCAGGAGAGGGAGTTGAGGGAAGGAAGTTGGTTTGAGGCTTGTTTTTGGAGAGGACGCGTATAGCGTGCAGGAAAGGAAGTAAGAAGGGAAAGAACGAGAGAAGCGAAGAGCGGAATAAGAAAGCGAAAGCGCGGAAAGGAGAGAGGATAGTCATCAAAGAATATTGGCGGCGATAGTGCGGTGGTACCACCTGAAACCATACCGAACTCAGAAGTGAAAGGCCGTAATGCCGATGGTAGTGTGGGGCATCCCCATGTGAGAGTAGGTCACCGCCAAGCCTGATAGGGAGCCCTGATGTGAGAGCATCGGGGCTTTTTGTTTTAGTGGAATAAATGGGATTGGAATTTGGGGTCAGGAAGGGGATTTTGATTTTAAAAAAACACTGAAATTTTTTACCGCACTTTATTGGCTAAATCTTCATTTTTCCAAGATGAATTATCCAGAATTTTACCAAAATGGCTTTCAATGAGGCGTTTGGTTACATCGGTTTTAGGCGCAGTAAATAAGGAATGCGTGTCGCCATATTCAATCATTTTCCCGTCTTCCATCACGAGAATCGTATCGGCAATATGTTTGATGATGCCGAGATTTTGTCCGACATAAATATAGGCAAGTTTGAGTTTTTTCTGTAATTCCAACACGAGATTAGTCAGTTGTGTTTTTACCGTGGCATCTAATGAACCAAGTGCATCATCAATAATAACGACCTCCGGATTTAAAATCAGTGCGCGGGCTAGGGCGATACGTTGCTTTTGGCTGACGGAAAGCGTATTGATTTTTATATTAGTGTGATCCGGGTGCATTCCTACGAGTTTTAAAATATCAAAAATTTTCTGATTGCGTTGCTGCTCATCAAATTTTGTCGTGAGAAGTAGGGGGGCATCCAGCACTTGACCAACATTTAGACGCGGATTAAAGGCGGTATTCGGATCTTGGAATACCATGCGAATATGCTTGGCACGATAATGATAATCGCCGAATACTAGGGGATTGTCTTTAAACAAGATGTTTCCTGATGTGGGTTTTGTGATACCTACAATCATTTTTGCTAGGGTTGATTTTCCTGAACCGTTTCTTCCGATAATTGCCAGGGTGTTACCTGCTTCAAGACTAAAGCTGATTTGTTCCACAGCGTGAAAATAGCCGGAGCTAAAGAGGCCGAGGCTACCCTTAAAGGATTTTGTTAAATCTTCCACTTGTAATAACGGCATTTCTTATTCCTGTTTATCGGTGTTTAGGGTGAGCGGTTGAATCTGCTCTTTTTCTTTGATTTTCTTTTCCCGTAAATTAATCGGGAAATGGCAGAAAAATTCATGTTGTTTAATACGAAGTGCGGTCGGTTTTACGATACATTTTTTTTGCGCGAAAGGGCAACGCGGACCGAGACGACAACCGATCGGCATTTGCTCCAATAATGGTACCGACCCCTTTAATGTACCCAGATAGCCTTTAAACGGTAAGGGCTGTGTAAAATCCGGGATGGAATGCAACAAGGCTTGCGTGTAAGGATGATGAGGGTTTTCCAAAATATTTTCTTTTGGTCCTGATTCCGCGTTTTGCCCGGAATAAAGCACAATAAAAGAATCACACCATTCACTAATACTATTAATATCATTGCTGGCAAGCAAAATAGAAGTGCCTTGGTTTTGATTCATGCTGGATAGAAGGCGGAATATTTGTACCCTTGTAATGGATTCCACGGAATTTGCCGGTTCGTCGGCAATAAGTAAACGCGGTTGGTTTGCCACAGCGATGGCAACCATCACTTTTTGCCCTTCCCCTTCGGTCAGTTCGTGCGGGTAGCTGGCCATGATGTCTTTGTGTTCTTTGATCCCTACGCGATGCAATAATTCGATGGCGCGACGTTTTTTCCAATTGAATAAACGCTGCCACCAGTGCCCTTTAAACGTCCAGTTCGGGATACTTTCAATCAGTTGCTTGCCGATTTTTTGGCTGGGATCAAGACAGGTGAGCGGATCCTGAAATACCATGGAAATTTCTTTACCGACGATTTTACGTCGTTGGGGCGGTGTGAGCTTGAGTAATTCGATGTCGTTAAAGCGAAAGCGGTCAGCTGTGACAATCCAGGAATCTTTGAATGCATTGCAAATGACTTTAGCAATTAAACTTTTACCGGAACCGGATTCGCCGACCAAGCCGCAAATTTCCCCTTCGTTTAATGTTAGACTTACGTTATCAACAATCCGAATAAACCCTGCCGGCGTTTTTATATCAATGCGTAAGTTACGAATATCCAATAAAGCCATTTCTTACCTACTCATAATATTTATCAATGGCTTTGCAGAGCCCGTTGGTGAAAATTAAGCTGATTAATACGCTCAGAATGATCGCCAGCCCGGGTAAAATCACAGTCCAAGGAGCGAGGTAAATCAGCTCTAAAGAATCTTGGATTATCGCGCCCCATTCCGGTGCGGGACGTTGTGCGCCGAGGGCGATAAAACTTAATGCGCTGATATCCAGAATGGCAATATTGAAGGCACGGGAAATTTCCTGAATATAGCGGGTGGCAATATTTGGTAAGATGGTATCCTTTAACAAAAGTCGCTTTGAAATGCCATCCAGACGCAACATAAGCACGTATTCTTTCTTTAATTCCTGCTGAATGCTGAGATAAATTTCATGTACGAAATACGGCAATAACGCCAATCCGATTGATAACATTGCGTTGATTAAACTCGGTTCCATGAGTGTCGCAATAATAATTGCCACTAAAAGTACCGGAATAGTGAGAAACGCATCAAGAAAATGTCCTAAAACACGGGATTTAATCCCTTGTGACATTCCTGCCAAAATGCCCAGTCCACCACCGACAAGGGCGGTCATCATGGCGACAATAACCGCGGCGCCGACGGTATAGCTGGTGCCGATAAGTATACGACTGAATACGTCGCGTCCAATATCATCGGTGCCAAAGAAGTAGGCTATTTGCCCATCACTTGCCCAAGAAGGCGGTGTCAGTTCTTTGCCGACAAATTGCATTTCACTTGGATAAGGCGCAAGTAATGGTCCGAAAAGTGCGGTCAAAATTAGCAGTAAAAATGCGTAGAAGCCGAATAACGCAATGCGGTCTTTACGAAATAACTGCCAAATATGTTTTAAGGTCGCAGTTTCACGAAAGTCTTTCGGTTCTCTATCTTGCATACCAACCCTTCTTATTTAACGGATCCAAAATAAAGATTAAGCTTTCGGAGAATAATTTGATGAAGATAATACATGATCCGATAGTAATAATACCTGCCGAAATACTGTTGTAATCCTGCTGGGTGACCGAATCAATAAGCCAGCGCCCGATCCCCGGCCAGCCGAGGGTGCTTTCTACCAGCATACATTGTGTGATGACCAAGGTGAATAAACGGGTCATTTGCGGAATAAGCAGAGGCAGGGTATTGCGTAAAATATATTTGCGTAGCATCTTAAATTTTGACCAACCGCGAGTGGCGGCCACTTTAACGTAATTTTGCTGAAAAATAGTTTCCGCTTGTTGCTGCACAAAACGGACAATTTCCATTGTCGGCAGGATGGTTAACACTAAGCTGGGCAATGCCAAATGTTGCAGCACGTTTTGAATGATTTTGAGCCGATAAGGCGCTTCGACAAACCATACGTCAATAATAGGGAAACCGGTTATCGGTTTAATTTCATAGAGTAAATTGTATTGCCCGATTGCGGCGATTTCCCAACCATTTATCGCGGAGGCGTATAATAAAATCGGTGCAATCCAGAAGACTGGCATGGCCAATCCCATGGAAGATAAAGTGCGGGTGGTTTTTCCGATGAAATGTGATTGGTAAATGGCACCTAATAAACCAAGAGGAATGCCGAACAGCACCGCCAACAAAATGGCACAAAAGCACAATTCAAGGGTGGGGGGTAAAACAGTAAAAATCGTGGATTTTAACAGCTGCCCGCCATTGTAACTGATACCTAAATCACCACGGGTAAGGTTGCCTAAATAATTAAGGTAGCCATTGTAAAAATACGGTGTCGCCAGTTCGGCATTTAATGGATCCTGCATTAAAATAACGTAACTTATCAATGTGAGGATAATTGACGTTAAAACGAGAAAAACACATTGCCGAATCAGTGAATTAAACATTATTTGTGTCCTTTTCGCAGGGAGAGGGTTGAAAAGTTCAGGCTACCGAACGGACTCATGTCGATATTTTGAACACGCGAACTGGCGACGAGAACCCGCTTAACGTTCGCGATCGGAATGATTGGTAACTCCGATAAAATTAACGTCTGTGCCTGATTATAAGCAGCGGAGCGTACGCGCTGATTGGAAGTATCCAATGCCTCATCCATAATTTGATCAAATTTTTCGCTGCACCAGTTGGATAAGTTGGTAATTTCATTTGAGGTGCTGCAACTTAAAATCGGGCGCATAAAACTGTCCGGATCTAAATTTCCCCCCAGCCAACCGGTTAAAATCATGTCGTAATCTTCGGCTTTTTTATGTAATTGCTCGATTAAAAAGGTGCGGGTGACAGAACGAATATTAACCTCAACACCAGCATTTGTTAAATCTGCTTTGATGAGTTCTGCGGTTTTTAATGGCGCAGGGTTATACACCTGTTCTTCATTAATCACCCACATACTCAGGCTTAACTTTTTATCCTGTAAGATTCTCTTCGCCTGTTGCGGATTATAATCATAGTCAAAATCGGGAGTATTCACCGCGGAAGCCCAAGAAATGTTCGGGATGATATTATTCGCCACGGTTGCCGTATTGTGATAAATGGTTTTAATAATCCGTTGTCGATTAATCGCTTGCGAGATAGCGCGGCGTAATTGCTCGTCTTGAAGGGCAGTTTTTTGGAAATTAAACGCCAGATACGCCAAATTCATGCCTTCGACACTTTTAATGTAATAACGTTCGTCATTTTCCCGTAATAAGCCCAGTTGGCTGACTTCGGGATAGGACGCAATCTGGCATTCGCCATTGAAAAATTTAATCAACCGCCCCGTACGATCCGTTGAGAGGTCAATAATGATGTCGTTAATTTTGGCGTCTTTTTTCCAATAATCTGTATTTTTTTCTAAACGCACATATTGGTTACGAAAGTAATTTTTCACTTTATACGGACCGGTTC
The DNA here is from genome assembly GCF_023518055.1 of Aggregatibacter actinomycetemcomitans. Lineage (NCBI taxonomy): Bacteria > Pseudomonadati > Pseudomonadota > Gammaproteobacteria > Pasteurellales > Pasteurellaceae > Aggregatibacter > Aggregatibacter actinomycetemcomitans. Next base: position 1,659,141 of record NZ_CP085096.1, on the reverse strand, counting down.
CCACGGGCAATGTATCCAATTGTACCAAGTTGTCGTCCGCATTGAGCTGTACGGCATATTCCTGCGAGAAAATAATGGCGTACTGGCTTGCCAAATGGGACAAAATGGAGGAATCCGGTTTAAATAAGATAATTTCCACTGTATGCGGATTAATGGCTTTTACCGATTCGATTTTTTGATTCAATTTAATGCTTTCAAAATAAGGAAAACGCACCTTTTTTGCCTGTTCGTGAAAGATGCGATACTGAGGATTTTTATAGCTGACCGAGGTCTGTTCTAAGGTCGGTAAATAGGTTTCATAGCCCAGCACGCGATTTAGCGAAAAAACCACATCATCGGCATTGAAATCACGGGTCGGTTTAAACCAATCGGTGTGATGAAATTTAATGCCCCTGCGTAAATGAATTGTAATGACTTTGCCGTCAGGCGAGAGAGAATAGGATTGCGCCAATACCGGCGTTGGCGCCGCACTGGTATTGGATATTTCAAAAAGTTTATTATAAATCTGCTCGGTGACTACATTCATGCTGGTGCCGGCATCGGCGGTTTGCGGATTAAAAGAAAAACCGGAAGCATGAGTACAATAAATCAATCCGTTGTTTGTCAACTCTTCCGGCACGCGTGGCGCCGCCATTGCGGAATTAACCGCAAAAGCGAGCAAACAACATGACGTAAGGATTCTTTTATTCAGCATAACAACAGATTTCGCGGTTCTAAAAAATGAATGTTAAATTGTAAAATATATTCCGTGGATATTCTAGCGAATATGCCTTTTCTTAGTATTCACCGTAGAAAATAACCGCACTTTTTCGGGAGAAACGTTGTTAATTTAAGCCTCTCTTCATTTTTTCAGTATAATATTCGTCATGATTATTGCACTATTGCACAAATACTGAAGAATGAAAACCATGCTAAATCATTTGCAAAAAGAATTAAACGATCTGGTTAATCGCGGATTAGACCGCACTTTACGCATTGCTGTGACAGGGTTGAGTAGAAGCGGGAAAACTGCTTTTATCACCAGCCTTATTAACCAATTGTTACATATCAATCGCGTGGATAATAGCCATCTGCCGCTCTTTGATGCGGCGCGGCGGCGCGGGATTATTGCGGTAAAACGTATTCCTCAACCGGATTTATCCGTTCCCCGTTTTGATTATGATGGCAATCTCAATGCCTTGTCGCAGCAACCGCCTGTTTGGCCGCAATCTACCAGAAGTGTAAGCGAAACCCGACTGGCGATTCGTTATCAGCGTAGTTCGGGCTTATTGCGTCATGTTAAAGAAAAAGGCACGTTGTATCTGGATATTTTTGACTATCCGGGCGAATGGCTGTTGGATTTGCCTTTGCTGGAACTGGATTTTCAACAGTGGTCGCAGGAATTGCAACGACAGCTCAATGCGACTCATCTGCAACTGGCGCAACCTTGGTTGGAGAAAACAAAGAAAATCAATTTAACCGATGTTGCCGATGAAGACATTTTGGCGCAACTTGCCAAAGACTACACGGACTATCTATGGCAGTGTAAAAAACACGGATTGCATTTTATTCAGCCAGGGCGATTTGTGTTACCCGGTGAATTGGATGGCGCACCTGCCTTGCAATTCTTTCCTTTGTTACATTTAACCGAGTCACAATGGCAGCAGCTGAAAAAAGAGGCAAAAGAGAACAGTTATTTTGTCGTGCTACGAAAACGCTACGATTATTACCGTCGGCGTATTGTGAAAGATTTCTATGAAAATTACTTTTCCACTTTTGATCGGCAGGTGATTCTGGCGGATTGTTTAACGCCCTTGAATCACAGCCGTGAAGCCTTCGGCGATATGCAGCTGGCGTTACATCAGCTGTTTCGGAATTTTCACTATGGAAAGCGCCATTTTCTTAATCGCCTTTTTTCACCGAAAATCGATAAATTGATGTTTATCGCAACCAAGGCGGATCACATCACGACCGATCAATTTCCCAATTTAGTCAATCTTATGCGCCAATTAGTCCAGGAAGGCGGGCGCTATGTGGAATTTGCCGATATTGCCACCGATTACACCGCCATTGCTGCCATTCGGGCGACGCAACAGGTGGTGGTGAACCAAAACGGTCGCCAATTTAAAGCTATTCAGGGCGTTCGTAGTAGCGATCAGCAGAAGGTGACGCTTTATCCCGGTAGCGTACCGAGTAAATTGCCGAGCGCCGATTTTTGGCAAACCCGGAAATTTGAATTTGACCAATTTGAACCACACCGTTTAGAACAGGGCGAAAATATACCGCACTTACGTATGGATGCCGTGTTGCAGTTTTTGCTGGGCGATAAGTTATAAAAGGAGCGAGGAAATGGATAAAAAAATGTTTGACCAAGCCGATGACCTAGAACAACAAGATGCCTTTATTGCCAAACAGGAATTCCGTGAAGAGCAGGCAGTGCCGGATACGGAAGCGGAAAATGTCGTATTGGACGGGGAACTGTTGGAAGATCAATTTGAACAAAGCATTCAACCGACACCCCGCTGGTGGAAACGCGTACTTACCGGCACCGCATTTTTGTTTTTGACGGCGACGGTGGCGCAATCGGTGCAATGGCTGATCGATACCTGGCAACAAAATCAGTGGATCTATTTTGTGTTTTCCTTGGTGTTGTGTTTGGCGGTATTGCTTGGTTTATCCGCAATCATCGGCGAATGGCGACGCTTGGTGCTGCTACGGAAACGTGGCGAAATGCAAAATCAAAGCCGCGAATTGCTCAAAAGTGCGGTCGTTTTTCCGGGGGAATTTTCAAGTGCAAGCAATCAACAAGCGGTTGGGCTATGTGAACAAATCGGCAAACTGATGCACCTTGAATCACAGCAAGATGGCTTCACTCAATGGCGACAGCAGGTGAATGAATCTTATTCGGCTCCTGAAGTGTTGCATTTGTTTAGCCAGAATGTACTGCAATCTTTTGATAAACAAGCAAAAAAACTGGTTAACAAAGCCACTGCTGAATCGGCGGCTTTGGTGGCAATCAGCCCATTGGCGTTGGCGGATATGTTTTTTATCGCGTGGCGTAATATTCGCTTGGTAAATCAAATTGCGTGTCTTTACGGCATTGAGCTGGGCTATATCAGTCGTCTCCGTTTATTGCGTATAGTATTGGTGAATATGGCATTTGCCGGTGCGACAGAATTAATTCAGGATCTTGGCGTGAATTGGCTTTCGCAAGATCTTACTGCCAAACTTTCTGCCCGAATGGCACAGGGCATTGGCGTCGGTTTGCTAACCGCCCGTTTGGGGATTAAAGCCATGGAATTTTGTCGTCCGCTGGCATTTCAAGCCGATGAAAAACCGCGTTTATCGCAAATTCATAAGGAATTATTAAGCCATCTCGGCTCAACTATTTTTGATAATGTAAAATTTAAACAGAAAGATAAAGTGTAAACTGTAAATAAAAGTTGCCAAATAGTTGGTGATTTTGATTTGTAACGGTATCATTATGCCGTTTTCTATTTATTGAGGCACTTATGGCAACTTCTTCAACCACCGATCCTTTTTCACACATCGTCAGCCGAAATCCGCGAATGCGGGATGTTATTGCGAAAGCCAGAAAATTTGCGTTATTGGATGCGCCGTTGGTGATTCAAGGTGAAACCGGCACGGGAAAAGACGTGATTGCCAAAGCCTGCCATGATTTTAGTGCGCGCCGAAATAAAGCATTTCTCGCCGTAAACTGTGCCGGCATTCCCGGCGAGGACGCGGAAACGGAAATGTTCGGGCGGCGTAATAAAGATGGTGAATTTATCGGTTTTTTTGAATATGCCGATGGCGGCACGGTGTTGTTAGATGGTGTTGAGGAGTTGCCTCTGACTTTGCAGGCGAAGCTTCTGCGTTTTTTAAGCGACGGTACTTTCCGCCGTGTCGGAGAGGAAGAGGAGCATTATGCCAATGTACGTGTGATTTGCACGGCGCAGCAGCCGTTACAGCATTATGTCGAGCAGGGTAAAATGCGTAGCGATTTGTTCCATCGGCTAAACGTGCTGACGTTAAACCTGCCGTTGCTGCGTGAGCGCGTGGAAGATATTGAGCCTCTTGCCTGCCAATTTATTGCTGAAATCAGTGAAAAACTCGGCATTTCCGCACCGCACTTTGATGCCGAATTTTTGCATTATCTTCAACAATATCCTTGGTTTGGTAACATTCGTGAACTTTATAACGCGCTGTATCGTGCCGTTTCGTTAGCCAAAGAAAATCGTTTACTTATTGAAGATTTAGGGCTGGAGACGCAAGTTTCTACATCTCAGGCTATAGATGATCTTGTTCTGGAAGGTGAAACTTTAGAGGAAATCATGGGGCGATTTGAAGCGGCGGTGTTAAATAAATTTTATGCGAAATATCCCAGCTCCAGAAAACTTGCCGCCCGTTTAGGCGTATCTCACACGGCAATCGCCAATAAATTACGCCAATATGGCATTGGCAAATCTTAGTCTACAGGCTGAATCGGGTTAAATGCGGCAAACGGGGCAAAACGTTTAATCAGTTTCAGACACTCCATTTTTTCAATACGAATATTCGGCAAAAACTCACCGAATTGGTTGATCTCTTCTTTATTGTCCATTTCGCGCTGACCAATAAAATATTGTCTTGAGCGGATTTCGTGAGCAGTTGAAATTCATTTAAATCATCCGTATTTTTTTGTGAATCAAAAAGGCAATGCACGATAGTGGCATGATTCAATCCATGATTTTTCATGTGATGAGGGATTATCAGGCTTATCAGACGCAAAAAGTGCGGTGGAAATTTCCGCAGAATCCACCGCACTTTGGCTTAAATTATTGAGTAAAGGGTTCAATATTTTCAGCTTCGTTATTCTGCCTGAGCTTCAACATTGTTTTCGGCAGGAGTAGTTTCTTGCTGTTGTCCCTGATGTTGCTGCTGTTGGTTAGCATTGTGATGGGCGACGGAACGCGCCGGTACAACAGTCGAGATGGCGTGTTTATAAACCATTTGATTTACTGTGTTTTTCAGTAAAATCACGAATTGATCGAATGACTCGATTTGCCCCTGTAATTTGATACCGTTTACCAAATAAATTGAAACGGGAATGCGTTCACGACGAAGTGCGTTCAAGTAAGGATCTTGTAAAGATTGTCCTTTTGCCATTTTTCTTTCCTTCTATTTTCTACAAATTTTTATTAAAAAAACAATACAGCCAAGCTGTACGGCCTCCGAGATTCAATATAACAACAATTGTTTAGAAAGTCACTAGGCGCAATAGGGTTTTACGCTTTATTTGAAAGCAAACTTAACACTTTCTCAAGCGCTTGAGCCGGTTGTAAACTGTCCAGCCATTGAATCGGTGATTTCCAACCGCGTAACCAAGTAATCTGACGCTTGGCTAATTGGCGGGTGGCGCAGATACCACGAAAAACCATTTCATCATGGCTATAGTCACCACGCAAATATTCCCACATTTGACGATACCCCACACAGCGAATGGAGGGCAAATTCTCGTGCAAATCAGCGCGTCGGTACAGTTTTTCGACCTCTTGTTGAAAGCCAAGTTCAATCATTTTATGAAAACGTTGCTCAATGCGTTGATGCAACAGATCTCTCTGCTCCGGTGCAATGGCGAATTGCAGAATCTCATAGGGCAGCGCGTCGCCTTTTTGTTCGGTTAATTCCGTTAAGGTTTTGCCGCTTAAATAAAACACTTCCAGTGCGCGGTTAATCCGTTGCGAATCATTCGGGTTAATGCGTTGCGCCGAGATGGGGTCGATTTTGTTCAGTTCCTGATGTAATGCCGCCCAGCCGATACGTTCCGCTTTCGCTTCAATTTCTGACCGCACTTTTTCATCGGCGGAGGGCAATGGCGATAAGCCTTCGAGCAACGCTTTGTAATACAACATCGTGCCACCCACCAATAACGGGATTTTACCCAACGAGGTAATGTCCTGCATTTCACGTAGGGCGTCGGTGCGGAAATTGGCGGCGGAATAGCTTTCTGCCGGGTCGCAAATATCAATTAAACGGTGGGGCGCCAGTGCCAACTCGGCTTTTGAGGGCTTTGCCGTGCCAATATCCATGCCGCGATAAATGAGAGCTGAATCCACGCTTATTACTTCCACCGGCAGATGTTGGCGCAGTTGAATGGCTAAATCCGTTTTGCCGGAAGCGGTGGGACCCATTAAAAAAATCGCCAAAGGTTTTTGTTCGGAATCTTGCATAGTTAGTGGGGCGGTTATTTCAGTTGGGTTAAATAAGGCTGCCAATCGATTTCCACAAGCAAATCCATCAGGCAGGTTTGCGCTTGTTTGGCAAGTAATTGTTCCGTATCGGTCAGCAAACTTACCGCATCGGCAAGCACGGTGATGGGCGCGAATTCTAAGGACGCCAAAAGTGCGGTCAAAAATTCAGGTAAATTTTCGATGGAGTGATTTAATAGCGAGATAATTATCTGCTGTAAATTTTGTTGGCGTAAATGTGCCGATACTTTTTGCAGCGTTATTTTATGTTGTGTCGCCTCTTCCGTAAAAGTAAAACCGATTTGCTCAAAGAACGTTTTTTGTTGTAACCATGCCTGCCATTGGTCATTAGATAAGCGAAAAATAATCGGGATTAACAATGGCTGAGATGTTGGCGCCAAGGTTAAATTCAACTCCAATTTTAAATGCTGCAAACGGGCTAATGACAACAAATAAAAATGCTGTCCTTGCTGTAACAATAATGCCTCGTCGTTGATAAGCGCAAGCGCGTGTAAAAAATCGGTATTGGGTTTGCTGACTTCCGCTATGGTCATTTCCGTTTGAGGCTGATTTTTTAACGCCGTCCACAAGGTTTTGTGGGCATTCAATACGTTCTGCGTAATTTGTTCACGATGGGCATTTTCACGATAAAAGTGCGGTGAACTTTGCCGGTGTTTTTGCGTGCCGTCATTCTTTTTTTCGGCGTAGGCAGTGGCGGAATAACCGGTAGTCGGTGCGAATATATTTTGCCCTGCCGCCGAGCGATTCGGTTTGGTGTAAGTCGGCGCTTCCCACACACCCGCAGGTTCTTCTACGGCATTTTCCATTGATGACGGGGTCAAGTGTATTTGTTCTGAAGCCAGCGCGTTACTAATGCCTTGGGTGATGAAATCATGCACCAATCGGGATTGCTGGAAACGCACTTCGTGTTTGGTTGGGTGCACATTCACATCCACCTCATTCGGATTGAGATCAATAAACAACACAAAAGCGGGATATTGTTCAGTGGTTAAATAATCCGCATAGGCTTGGCGGATCGCGTGCGTAATGGTTTTATCACGCACCATGCGCCCGTTGACATAGCAATAATTCAGGTCGTTTTGCGGACGGTTAAACTGCGGCAACGCCACCCAGCCGGATAAATGCAGGTCATCGTGTTTCCAGTCGATTTGTAACGCGTTTTGAATAAAATCCTGACCGCAAATAGCAGCGACGCGCTTTAATTTTTGTTCATGGGTGACCGCACTTTTATACTGGCGAAGCACTTTCCCATTGTGTGTCAGAGTAAAGTTAATGTGAAATTTGGCTAATGCAATGCGACGAATAACTTCATCAATATGGGAAAATTCGGTTTTTTCCGAACGTAAAAATTTGCGACGGGCAGGCGTGTTAAAAAATAAATTTGCCACTTCAACGGTAGTGCCCACAGGATGAGAGGCGGGTTGAATGATGGTTTTCATATCCCGCCCTTGGGCATAAACTTGCCAAGCTTCGCTTTGTTCGGCTGTGCGGGAGGTGAGGGTTAAGCGGGAGACAGAACTGATACTGGCGAGCGCTTCACCGCGAAATCCCAGGCTTAAAATGGCTTCCAAATCTGCTAAATCGGCAATTTTGCTGGTGGCATGGCGGGCAAGGGCTAAAGCTAGCTCCTCTTTAGCAATGCCGATGCCATTGTCACGAATGCGAATCAGCCCGGCGCCCCCGTTTTCAATATCAATTTGAATTTTATCGGCACCGGCATCAAGGCTGTTTTCCACCAATTCTTTCACCACCGAAGCAGGGCGTTCAACCACTTCCCCGGCGGCAATTTGGTTAGCTAATTGTGGCGATAAAATGCGTATGGTCATTATTTTTTCCCGTGTTTGTTTTCAACCAGTCGGATTTTTTGCCCGCTTAACACTTTGCCGTTTTTTAATTGCGGGTTCAGTTTTAGCAAGGTATTTGGCGAAAGATTATACTCACGTGCAATGGAGTAGAGCGTTTGATCTTTTTTCACCACATGGAAAGTCGGCACAGCTTGTTTTACTTCCGCTTTGCCTTTCCCCGAGGTGTTTTCGTCCTTGCTTTTCGTATTTTCTGCAGCTTTCCCTTTTTCCGTTTTGGCTTCGGTTTTCATGGTATCTTCCGCTTTGGCAACGGCAGGAATTTTAATGGTTTCACCCAGTTGCAGTTCTTTACGTTTTAGCTTATTGAGCGTAAGAATATCGTTACCGGAAACTTTATATCTTGCCGCAAGTTTAGTTAAAGTTTCGCCTTTTTTCACTTTATGGCGAATGCCGCTGTCTTTAATTTCCGCACTTTTCACCGGTTTAGTTTCGGTGTTTTCCTTCGTGTTGGTCGCGTTGTTTTTGCCATTATCAGGGATTTTAATGGTTTCGCCCACCCACAATTTTTTGCGTTTTAATTTGTTTAACGCAATGACATCCGCGATGTTAACATGGTATTTTTCAGCCAGTTTGCCTAAGCCTTCGCCTGATTTCACCTTATGACGAATGCCACTGTCCGTCACTTCAAGTGCGGTGGATTTTTCAGGTGTTTTTACGGTCGGAATTTTTGGCTCGTCTTTATAATTTTGACGACGATATTCGACCAAACCGTTATAAATGGCTTTTGCAATTTTTTTGCGGTAGGCGGGCGTGCTTAATTTCAGTTCTTCATCTTGATTGGAGAGAAAGCCCGTTTCTACCAAAATGGATGGAATATCCGGCGAACGTAAGACGCCAAGGCTTGCATGGCGTGGTGTCGGGCGGCTTAAAGAAGCAATTTGGGAAAAATGGCGCAGCACGATATTGCCTAATTCATAACCCACCCGTTGGCTATGTCCGAATTGTAAATCTAACACCGTTTGATCCAAGTATTTTTCATTATGTGAAGCGAGCACGCTACCCGCTCCGCCCAACAGCTCCGAACGTTTTTCATGATCTTCCAGCCATTGCCCCATTTCGTCATTGGCGCGACGGTTTGACAACACCCATACGGAAGCGCCGCGTAAATTCGGGGTTTCTGAGGAATCTGCATGAATGGAAACCAAATAATTGGCTTTGTGCTTACGCGCAATTTCGGAACGTTGCGGCACGGAAATAAAGTAATCGCCGTTGCGGGTTAATACGGCATGAAAATGCGGATCCTTATCTAAAAGCGCTTTTAATTCACGGGCGATAGAAAGGGTTACATTTTTTTCATAAATTTTTAGGTTGCGCCCGATAGCGCCGGGGTCTTTCCCGCCATGACCGGGATCAACGGCAATTGTCCATGCGTTACCGGCGAGAACGGGCATTGCAAAGAAAAAAACGCTGTTGACAAGAAATAATTTAAAGATATTGCCGAGTTTCATTGTGGTACATCATCGTTATTTAATTGTTCAATAATCTGTCTGCCGATTGGCGATTGAGCAACCAATTCAATGTGACGGGCAGTTTCCGCATAGGCAATGTTGACCAACAAATCTGCCGCCATAAGCATGCCTGTTCCTTTCTCAGCCCACTCAATCAAGCAAAGCGTGTTTTCACTAAAATAATCACGAATGCCCATAAATTCCAGCTCTTCAGGATCGGCAAGACGATACAAATCAAAATGGTAAACGGTTTTGTTGCGGAATCGATATTCTTCCACTAACGTGTAAGTCGGGCTTTTTACTTTACCTTGATACCCCAAAGCTTGAATCATCCCACGGCTTAAGGTCGTTTTCCCAGCGCCAAGATCACCGTTCAAATAAAGTGCAATGCCTTGTTGATTCGGAACATGGCTTATCGCATTGATAAGTTTTGCTCCAAAGGCGCACATGGCATTTTCATCAGAAATGTATTGGCTAAATCTATCGATCATGCTGTTTGTCAGTTTAAAAAGTAGTAAGGAATTGTACCGCACTTTGGCGGGATTATGTAGTGGCTTTGAATTGATGTATGGTTACAGTGGGCATTTGGAATGAGAAAAAGTCATTATTTTAAAAAATGACTTTTTCTCATTACATTATAGTTAAGTTATTTGAGTTCGGGTTTAATAAATTTATATAAAATAATATTGGTGTTTTCATTGGCATCAATAAATTCAAGATAATCAGGTATATCTTTCTTATCTATTAATTTTTGAGCCATGATTTCTTTCCCCTTATATTTATCGGCTAAAACATTGGCAAAATTTTTCTCAATCAGAATATAATCCACATTATTTCTAATCAAGTATTTTTCTGCATCATCTGTATTAACTGACGTATAAAACCGCATTGTATCAGAATTTCCTCTTATATTTCTATGGTAAGGCGCAGAAATAGAAGCATTGGATGTTGTAGCAATAACGGCAGCACCTAAATCAATAGGAGGTAATATAATTTTATTTTCTAAATTGTTTTTATTAAGTAATTTTTTCGTCGCATAGTAGCTATTATTATATTTTTCGTCATAAATCTCTTTGGATTCATTTTCATCGTTGAAATTTATGATTATTTTAGTTGAAATTAATAGAAATGTAGGTATTGATAAAAATAAAATGATAGTTTTTGTTATCGGTAATGAACATTTCTCTCTTAATGAGTAGCAAGTATAAGCTTGTAAAGGAATTGCAACAGACATTGCTGTATAGAACATTCTTACTTGCCAAAATATTGCCAGTAATAAATTAGTGATTAAAGCGATATATATAATCCAGTAATTTAATTCCTTTTTATCAGATAAAAATAATGGAGAAAGGATAGCGGGAAGAATCGCAATAAAATAACCTATATCTCCGATATCCTGAGATATTGTCACAGTTAATGGTCTTGCTTCAGAGACAAAAGATAGCCAGTTATCCTTAAGGAAAATAGGGTAGTCGGCATACCCTCCTTTTATTAGGTTTGGATAAATAATTATGATAGGCAGAACTAAAGCAATACCTGTTACACACAAAAAAGCAATTTTTTTAATTTTGTTAGTAAAATGAATAGAAAACTTAATCAATAAAGTACAAAGAATAGATCCTGCAATAAAACAAAGTAAGAATGGAAATGATAAAGCGTCATATTGTGGGATAAATAATTCATTTGCAGGTCTGTTTAGTATTAATACTGCAAAAGATAGAATACTACTATGCAGGCATATTTTTTTGGCTAATTCTAAGTAATATAAATTATTCAGTAAACCATATAAAACAAATAGCATTAAAATGGCAACAAAGCTATATATGTTTTCTAGCCCTATCCATAATGATAAAACTATACTTATCGCTATAAAGAATGGCTGCCCGTTTTGATTTTGTTTATTTTTTGCTATAGAGAAAATGCAAAAAGATATTAATAAAATAAACTGAAGATTATGGTGATCTAAAGCGCCCGGAAGAAAACGATAACTAATTGGTGCTAATAGTGGAAACAGCATTGCTATTTTAGCTGTCTCCAGCCCAAATAAACGGTAAGATATTAGTGATATAATTAATAAAAAAATTAATAGATAAAGGAGTGGTGTTATAACATTCGATATGGTGAATGCGGTGTTCCAATCGGTGAAAATAGAAGCAAGCAGGGCTACCCCGGCTAATGGAATATCCACAACTCTGGACCAGTGCATGATAACGCCGTCTTGTGGGTTAAATTGAGGATCCGGCAGTAAATACCAATTCCCATTTTTTAACCACTCACTATATTGATGATAGCGCATAAGATCATCAGTATCACTCAATGCGAAATTTGCGACATCACTCCAGTTCCGTATAATTAAAAAAGTGGCACATAATATCCAAATAATACAAGCGATATAAACTAATTTTTTTATGTCATTATTTATAAATAATTTATTATACATATTAACCTTTTTAGTGTTTAATTATTACTTATTATTTCGAAAAACAATATATCTGGAATATAAAAAACCTAGGATTAGGCTTATACCGGAAGAGGTTATTAGCGTAATTGCCGGGAGCGCTTCTATTTTATCGGCTATCAATCCTATGAGATAACTCATTAAACCCATGAAGGAAACATAGAAAACCATTCGTGTAATATTAATTTCTTTTTCAAATGTATATTTTGAATTTACAAAAAAAGAGAATATTACGGCGGTACTGAATCCTATAAGGTTGCTTAATGACTGTACGTATGTTAACCGATAGAAAATATAAAATACTCCCCAGTGTATTATTGTATTTATGATACCTACTGAGAAGTATCGAAAGAATTGCTTTATCATTTTTTATTTAATATTGAGATAATTCATTCTTTTAAGTTCTTTTCTTGCATTGGATATTGAGTCTAGAATTAATGCAATTGCAAAAAATAATATAGCCAGAATCCCCATGCCGGTAGCGAATACAGCAGTAGATATTTTTAGTACCGTACCAAGCTTGAGATACTGGAAGATAACGGAAGTACCGGTAATCAGTGAAAATAGTGTGCAAATTAAAGAGAGTGTCATAAAAAATAATAGCGGTTTTTGCTCTCTAATTAAGAAGAAAATAAAACTTAATATTTTAAACCCATCTCTATATGTTCTTAACTTGCTCTTACTATTTTCTTTTCTTGAACTATAGTTAGTGGGAATTTCCTTTATTGGCATATTTAATTGTAATGCTAATACCGTCATCTCTGTTTCAATTTCAAACCCATTACTGATTAATGGTAAAGATTTGACAAAGCGTTTCGTCATTATTCTATAGCCGGAAAAAAGATCATTTATAGTTGAATTAAAAAAATAACTAATTATTTTTGAAAAAATTTTATTACCCAGTATATGACCTTTAGGGTAGGATTCTGATTTTCTATTTCGCGCCCCGATTATCATATCTAAGTTTTCCTGAATCAGGGTGTTAACTAAATCCGGAGCAATGTTGGCATCATAGGTATTATCTCCATCCACCAGAATATAAATGTCTGCATCAATATCTGCAAACATTCTGCGAACGACGGCACCTTTTCCTTGTTTAGGTTCATTGCGTACAATACAATCTAGTTTACTTGCAATTTCAAAAGTTTTATCTGTCGAATTATTATCATAAACGTAGATTTTTGCCAAAGGCAAAGCGGATCTAAATGAGAGAACAGTATCGGATATACTATGTTCTTCATTATAACAAGGAATTAATATTGCAATTGATTGATTGATTGATTGATTCATTCATAATTTACTTAATTAAAAAATCCATATTTATATTCTGTGATCATGTTTCCATCTGTAATTATTTCTAATGGGCGTCCTAAATTTTGGAAATTTATCTCTTCATAACGAATTAGAGGTTTTATAAAAATAGTATTAACGCCTTTCTCTAACTCTTCTTGTGAATTGAAGACATGACTTCCATTTTCCCATTTTAATCTTGATAATCCGGACGTAATTTGATCTTTGGTTAGTGCGCTGATCGGATTCAATGAAGCTAGTGACATATTCATATATTGATAAACATGAGGGAAAACTTCTTTTGAGGTGTAGTATGCATCATATGATTCCGTTGTGTTGAAATAGATAAAACCATTTTCATTTAAATGCGATTTTGTTAATTCTAAAAACTCTTTACTAAGTAAATTAGATGCATAATTTCTCCAATGGAATGTGGTATTCATTAGAATAAAGTCAAATTTTTTCTCAGGATTACGGTTTAACCAACGGCGACCATCATCAGTGATGAGATTGACCCGCTTGTCCTGTAGAAATTTGCCCATTTCAGAGTACATTCCGGCTAGCTGAGGATAGCCCGGATTTAATTCAATAACAGTCATTGATTCCAGTTCGGGCATTGATGTTAAAACTCTTGTCCAAGAGGCTGTACTTAAACCGATAACAAGAATGTTTTTCGCATGAGGTGCAATAACCGGTAATAAATAAGCTCTTTCAATGCCATTATGACTGTGATTCAAATTTGTATTTAGCATACCATCATAAGCATTACCGCCGAATACGAGTTTGTCATTGTTTTCGCTTAAATATACTTGAATAAAACCGTGTTTATTTTCAATCAGTTTCTCTAATTTTAAATATTTCCCGTTTTCATCTTTTTTCTTGGCTAATGAATGAATCATATTTTCAGGTAAAACGAAGGTTATCGCTATAATAATAGTAGCTATAAGAGCGGTTGTGCTTTTTAGCCATTTTTCTTGTATACAGAATGCAGCTGTAACCAGGGTAATAAAAGTGATGATAAAATATGTTTGTTGTGTAGTAAAAATGTCAAGGAGGTAAAATCCAATTAATATCGGAGAAATTGTACATCCCAGAACATTAGCAAAATAGACATTAGAAATTGCTGCACCTGTTTTTTTCTGTTCCGCACCTAAATGATGAACAATTGGGAACACAATTCCTCTTAGTAGTGCGCTGTAAAATATGCATACGATAAAGATGCCTAACATACCCTCAATAGGGAAATTAACTATTAGTGAGATTGTTAAGCAATCAAAAATTGAAGATAGCAGAAAAGAATACCCAATATATTGAACAGTTCCTTTTTCTGATTGGCATAAGCGCTTGCCAATTAAAGAACCACAAGCGATACCCAATAAAAATAAGGCAAGCGTTAAAGAAAATATTTGGGGTAGAGAAATACCATAGAAACCAAAAAGTCTAATCCAAATCACTTCTAATCCTAAGCTTAGGAAGCCACTTAGAAAAGATAATATTATTGCTTTTTTAGTGATTGTCATGACTGATTCCTTTTTTCCCGTATTTTAAGAATATAACTGTCGCTACAAGATAATTAATAATTGCTGCCAAGTAGATTACTTGTGTGATTGTAAAATAATTGAATAAGATAAACCCGGTTGTTATACAGGCAAATGCCGCGCCTAAAGTATTGGTAAAGTATAACCAGCCTATATTATTGCCAATATTATCAAAGTGTTGATTTAAATATTGTGTCAGCAGGGGAAGAGTGCTTCCCATTAGAAACGTAGGGAATAGCAATAAAACAAAGTTAGAGAACGCGACAGTAAGAAGTGCCGAATGTAAAAATAACGCTTGGGTTAAATTAATTAGTGTGGGGCTTAAGAAACCGAATGTACCAATCCCGATTTCTGTTAATGCGAAGAGTAAAATAATTTGTTTAGGAAATTTATCGGCAATGCGTCCGCCAAAATAAGCACCTATGCCTAATCCGGCCATAAAGACGGCAATAATAACAGTGATTGATTCTAAGTCTACTCCAAAAGCAGTAAATAACATTCTTTGCCATGCTATTTGATAAATTAAGGCAGCAAAGCCCGACATAAAAAATACAGATTTTACCGTTCCGGCAGAATATTTATCCATTATGATATCCTATTGTTTTAGTTATAATTTAAAAATTCGGTATATTGTCGTTTTTTAATGTGTCATAAGAAATATTTTCTCTGAAATTAAATACTTTAATGTCTTTATCATCTTTATTTGAGAAAAACTCATAGCCATTATTTAATTCTTCTGTTTTTATTCCTAACCATTCGGCATAACCATAGATAAAATTAAATGCACTTCGCTTCACATTCACTAAATTTCTTGATGTGTCATCACTGGAAAGTTTAACAAAGGGTACTTCAAAATTTTGTTTTGATTCTTCACCAAAATCTAAATCTATTTCTTCTTTGCTTTCTTTATTTTTGTGCGATAATCCATGATCTGAAAAATAAATTAAAGAATAACTTTCATTCTGTGCTTTTAATAAATAGACGATCTCTTCAATTAATTTATCCGTTTTTAAAATACTATTGACATAACAGGATAAACTTTCATTTATAAATTCGTATTTCTTTTCATCTTTTGTGATTCTCTGGCAAAAATTACGATGAGATCCCATCAAATGAATGACAAATAGTCGTGTATTATTTGCATAACTTTTCTCTTTAAATTTGACTTTAAGTTCATCCAGTAATTTGAAATCATCGGTATTATTGGTAATAAATCCACCTTTTTTCGTGAAGTAATGAAAATCTGCACTTGCACCTGATCTGCTGGCAAGAGTGTCATATTTTCCTATACACCCTTGATTTGATAGCCAGAAGGTTTTTATACCGGCCGCCTTCGCTAACGTGATAATATTAAAAGAATAATTTTTTTCGCCCTTATCTTTGGGTTTAAAATATAATGTATTTAATAGTGAATGGTATGTTGCCGGCGCAGCAGAAATATAACCTGCATTAATATATCCATTCGTTTTATCCAGGAATGGTGTTGTCGGCAACTTAAAACCGTAGCTTGACATATAATCCTTTCTCTCACTTTCGCCGATAATTAACACATAATTTTTATATTTAGGATGACTGGAAATAATATGCCAAGGAGATCGCATACTTTTAGCTGATTCTAAGTCTTCTTTATCACTATAATATTCGCTCACACTGTCTATTATATTCGCATAAAACGAAATCAGATTTATTGGGCTGTTGGCTAAAGTCCAACGGGAATCTACTTGTTCTGTGGAAGCATAATCGAAATGATGTTTTGTAGGGAGCCAAATAATACTCAGAATTGCTACTGCCGTTAATGCATACTTTAAGATCTTTTGATGTTTCATTTCTTGTTGAGTCGGTGGGGTTTCCGGTATTGCTTGTTTTCTTAGTCTATATAAAATATATCCGGATAAAATAAATAAGAATGGCAGTAAAAATTGGCTAAATTTTAATTTTCCTAAAAATTCAAAAGATTCTTCCGGGTTGGTTTCAAAAAAAGCAGCAACAACTCCGGAGTTTAAGTTTCCATAAGATAAATATATAGGCTGATAAATAGATAACGTTATGATAACGAATGTAATAAGGCTCCAGAATAACTTCTGATTTAGTGAGAATATTAAATAATAGATAATGTATATTACAAACATGCCATAATAAATAGTATTCTCAGGTGATATAATAAGCGTAATAAATGAGAAAAAGAGTAGCCAAATCCAAAAGATTCGGCTATTTAGATAATTAAGAAATTTTTTAAACATAAATTGGTTCTTTAGGTTTAAGACTGAAGATAACAGAAAAGACAAAGTAAGAGTGCTAATTTTATACCTAATAACTTATAACCTCAATAGCATTAGGGATATGCCAATGTAAAGATAAGTTAAAGATTTGTCAGTTTGTATTGAAAAACACCGGGAATTCTGACCGACTTTTCAGTCTCAAGGTCGCGCACAGAATAAAAAATCCCTCGCTGAAAGGCGAGGGATTGTAAATTTGGAGCGGGAAACGAGGCTCGAACTCGCGACCCCGACCTTGGCAAGGTCGTGCTCTACCAACTGAGCTATTCCCGCGTTCACATAAAACGAATGAGACGGCATTATACGAATATTTTTGTGCAGTGCAAGTATAAAATCGTGGAAATTACGCGCTTGTTTATATATTCGACGATTTAGTCCATCTTCAAAAAATGTTCACGATAATAGGCTAACTCTTTGATAGATTCACGAATATCGTCCAGCGCCAAATGCGTATTTTGCTTATTAAAGCCGTTTAAAATGTCCGGTCTCCAGCGGGCGGCAAGCTCTTTTAAGGTGCTGACGTCAAGGTGGCGATAATGAAAATAGTCGGCAAGTTCAGGCATGTATTTAAACAGGAAGCGTTTGTCCTGCGCAACGCTGTTGCCACAAATCGGGGAGGCGCCTTTCGGAACGTATTTTTTTAAGAAATCAAGTGTTTGTAGCTCTGCCGCGCGTTTGGTGAGTTTGCTGGCTTTAACACGTTCGATCAAGCCGTTTGCCGTGTGGGTTTTTACACACCATTCACTCATTTTATTCAGTAACGCATCGGGCTGGCGAATAGCAAGGACAGGGCCCTCGGCAAGGATGTTTAAATTTTTATCGGTCACGATGGTGGCGATTTCAATAATACGTTCTTTTTCCGGATCAAGTCCGGTCATTTCTAAATCAATCCAAATCAGATTTTGTTTATCGAATGACATGATATAAGGTATCCTATGCAAAATTTTTGTTATTCTAGCGAAAAACGCCCCAAAAAACGACCGCACTTTTATGAGCAAACCGAAATTAACTCAGAATCAACAACGCCGTATTCAGTCCAACAACAAGAAAGTTTTGCATCGCCATCAGAAAAAAGAGATTGAGTGGCAGGATGACATGTTGGGCGCGTCGCAAGAAGGCTTGGTGGTGACCCGCTATGCCCGTCATGCGGATGTCGAAAATGAGCGGGGTGAGATTTTCCGTTGTAATTTGCGTCGGACCTTAGCTGGTGTAGTGGTCGGTGACCGTGTAATTTGGCGACAAGGCAACGAACAATTGCAGGGCGTGAGTGGGGTAATTGAAGGTGTTCATCCGCGCCAAAATGAAATTTCCCGCCCGGATTATTATGATGGAATGAAAGTGATCGCCGCCAATATTGATCGCATTATTATCATTTCTTCCGTATTGCCGAGTTTATCGTTAAATATTATCGATCGTTATTTAGTGGTGTGTGAAGAAGCCAAAATTGAACCGATTATCGTGTTAAATAAGGCGGATATGTTGACGGAGTTGCAGTGGCAGGAGGTGGATTCGCAACTGGAAATTTACCGTAAAATCGGTTACCAAACGTTGATGGTGTCTGCTCAGAGCGGAAAAAATCTGGAAAAACTGACCGCACTTTTATCCGACGGTGTATCTATTTTTGTCGGGCAATCCGGTGTGGGAAAATCCAGTTTGATTAATGCGGTGCTACCTCATGTTGAAGCGCAAGTCGGGGAAATCAGTTCCACTTCAGGTTTGGGACAGCATACCACCACATCATCCCGTTTATATCATTTGCCGCAAGGCGGCAGTCTGATTGATTCGCCGGGAATTCGGGAATTCGGTTTGTGGCATCTGGAAGATGAGCAGATTACAAGAGGTTATCGTGAATTTCAGACCGTGTTGGGAACTTGTAAATTCCGTGATTGTAAGCATTTAAATGACCCGGGGTGCGCTTTGCGACAAGCCGTGGAAGAAGGAAAAATTAGCGCTGTGCGCTACGAAAATTATCACCGCTTACTCACCAGCCGAAGGGACATGAAATCACAACGGCATTTTTCTATTGAGTGAGATGGTTTACTGCTTTTTAGGCATTGAATGTTAATTTTTGGTTAAAAGATTAATTTATTTTGAATTTTTTTGTGATCTGATTCAAACTTTTGGGTAAAACGGCTTGCATCAGAAGATGAAACACAAGATACTGTCATTTATTTTAGTATTTTAAATAAATAATTGAAAAAATACTGAAATGAATTAAATGCATTCTATTAACTTTTTAGAGGAAAGTAACATGTATTCAAAAGATGTTGAAATTACTGCAGCTAATGGTTTACACACGCGTCCGGCAGCGCAATTTGTAAAAGAAGCGAAAGCGTTTGCTTCTGACATTACGGTCACATCCGCCGGTAAAAGTGCCAGTGCGAAAAGTTTGTTTAAATTACAGACACTGGCGTTAACTCAGGGAACTGTGATTACTATCTCGGCAGAAGGTGAGGACGCGGAAAAAGCGGTTGAGCATCTTGTTGCATTAATTCCTACATTAGAGTAATTAAGCAGCCATAATTTTCCTCCTTGTTGCTATAAGCTTTTGGATGGCGGGTTATGGCTTTTATTCTATTTAGTGAGTGATTGATTTTTGTTCAGTTTAATAAGAAGGTTACTATGATTTCAGGAATTCCGGCCTCTCCGGGTATTGTTTTTGGCAAAGCACTTGTGCTTAAAGAAGAAAAAATTGTACTTGATACGCAAAAAATTAAAGACAGCCAAATTGAAGATGAAGTGGCACGCTTTTATGCGGGACGCGATGCTGCGGTTGAACAGTTAAATTCTATTAAAGATCGGGCCTATCAATCTTTGGGGGAAGAGAAGGCGGCTATCTTTGAAGGTCATTTAATGATTTTGGAAGATGAGGAACTGGAAGAAGAAATCATTGATTACCTTCGTTCAAATCATGTCAATGCTGCAGTTGCCGCGAATGTGATTATCGATCAGCAAGTGGCGATGTTATCGGAAATTGATGATGAATATTTGAAAGAACGTGCCGGCGATATTCGCGATATTGGTAATCGTTTAATTAAAAATATTTTAGGTATGCATATCGTCGATTTAGGTGAAATTAACGAAGAAGCGATTTTGGTTGCCTATGATTTAACCCCTTCCGAAACCGCACAGTTAAATTTGGATAAAGTGTTAGGCTTTGTTACCGACATTGGTGGTCGCACCTCCCATACTTCAATTATGGCGCGCTCTTTGGAATTGCCGGCAATCGTGGGAACCAATAACGTTACCCATAAAGTGAATACCGGGGATTACCTGATCCTGGATGCGCTAAATAACGTAGTTTATGTCAATCCTTCTCAAGAAGATATTCAACGCTTGAAAGCATTACAAGCGAAATTGGTGGAAGAAAAAGCCGAATTAGCAAAATTAAAAGACTTACCGGCGCTCACGTTAGATGGTCACCGTGTCGATGTGGTGGCGAATATCGGTACAATCCGTGATGTGGAAGGCGCTGAACGTAACGGCGCGGAAGGTGTTGGTTTATACCGTACCGAATTTTTGTTCATGGACCGCGACCAGCTACCAACCGAAGAAGAACAGTTTATTGCGTATAAAGAAGTGGTAGAAGCCATGAATGGGAATCT
The DNA here is from genome assembly GCF_023518055.1 of Aggregatibacter actinomycetemcomitans. Lineage (NCBI taxonomy): Bacteria > Pseudomonadati > Pseudomonadota > Gammaproteobacteria > Pasteurellales > Pasteurellaceae > Aggregatibacter > Aggregatibacter actinomycetemcomitans. The sequence continues at coordinate 1,638,431 of NZ_CP085096.1, read as the reverse complement.
CGTGGTGTTGCGTACCATGGATATCGGTGGCGATAAAGAACTGCCATATTTGAATCTGCCGAAAGAAATGAACCCGTTCCTTGGCTGGCGTGCAATTCGCATTGCGTTGGATCGTCGTGAGATTCTACATGCGCAATTAAGAGCCGTGTTGCGCGCTTCTGCTTACGGAAAACTAGCGGTGATGTTCCCGATGATTATTTCCGTGGAAGAAATTCGCGAATTAAAATCGGTGGTTGAAAAATTAAAAGTTGAATTGCGTAACGAAGGCAAAGCCTTTGATGAAGATATTCAAATCGGTGTAATGGTTGAAACCCCGGCGGCGGCCGTCAATGCCGGATTCTTAGCAAAAGAAGTGGATTTCTTTAGTATCGGTACCAATGATTTAGCACAATACACTTTGGCGGTTGACCGTGGTAACGAGTTAATTTCCCATCTCTATAACCCAATGAGTCCATCGGTGCTGAACTTAATTAAACAGGTGATTGATGCCTCTCATGCAGAAGGAAAATGGACCGGTATGTGTGGTGAGTTGGCAGGTGATGAACGCGCGACGATTCTATTGTTGGGTATGGGCTTGGATGAGTTCAGTATGAGTGCCATTTCTGTGCCGCGCATTAAGAAATTAATCCGTAATGTGAATTTCCAAGATGCAAAAGCCTTAGCTGAAAAAGCGTTACAGCAACCGACGGCTGCCGAAATTGAAAGTTTGGTCTCTGATTTTTTGTATGAAAAAGCATTAAATTAGATACAACTTTTAGATTTTAAGCTAAAATACGACCGCATTTTTTAACGTCAGGAGAGTAAAATGGGTTTATTTGACAAATTATTTGGTTCAAAAGACAAGAAAGCGATGGATGTGGAAATCTATGCGCCACTTTCCGGAGAAATCGTGAACATTGAAGATGTTCCGGATGTCGTATTCTCTGAAAAAATCGTTGGTGACGGTGTTGCAATTCGCCCGACCGGTAACAAACTGGTTGCACCGGTGGATGGCGTAGTTGGTAAAATCTTTGAAACTAATCATGCCTTTTCAATGGAATCAAAAGAAGGCGTTGAATTGTTTGTACACTTCGGCATTGATACCGTTGAATTGAAAGGCGAAGGATTTACCCGTGTTGCAAAAGAAGGTCAAACCGTAAAACGTGGTGATACCATTATTGAATTGGATCTTCCGTTATTAGAAGCAAAAGCCAAATCTGTATTAACGCCGGTGGTGATCTCTAATATGGACGAAATCAGTAATATGGAGAAAAAATCCGGTGAAGTGGTTGCCGGTGATTCCGTTGTATTGGTTCTGAAAAAATAACTCGGTTTTAAATAAGAAGGCTTACTTGTAATGAGTAAGCCTTTTTTCCATGGTAAAAAACACCTAAAATAATGACCGCACTTTATCGCCTGAAGGAAAAGTGCGGTCGTTTTCAACGGCGTTTTTTAATTTGCAATGCCTTTGTGGCGGAGTAGCGCATCTAATTGCGGTTCACGACCACGGAAGTTTTTGAATAACGTCATCGGCTCTTCGGAACCGCCTTTGGTGAGGATTTCATCCAAGAAAGATTGACCGGTTTTCGCATTGAAAATGCCTTCTTCCTCAAAGCGAGAATAAGCATCTGCCGATAACACTTCCGCCCATAAATAGCTGTAATAGCCCGCCGCATAACCGCCGGCAAAAATGTGGCTGAAGCTGTGCGGCATTCTTCCCCATTGTGCACCCAGAATCACCGCAACTTGGCGTTTCACGGCGTGTAGCATATCCAATACTTGATTCTGTTTATTCGGTTCAAAAGTATGATGCAAACGGAAATCAAACAACGCGAATTCCAGCTGACGCAAAACAAACATCGCCGCTTGGAAATTTTTCGCTTTGAGTAATTGGGTCAGTTTCTCTTTTGGTAACGGTTCACCCGTTTGATAATGACCGGAAATAAACTGCAACGCTTCTTCTTCCCAGCACCAGTTTTCCATAAATTGACTTGGCAATTCCACGGCATCCCAAGGCACACCGTTAATGCCGGCGACATCCGCCACATCGATTTTGGTGAGCATATGATGTAACCCATGCCCGAATTCATGGAACAGGGTAGTGACTTCATCATGGGTGAATAATGCCGGTTGATCACCGAGCGGACGATTGAAGTTACAGGTTAAATAGGCGACCGGTTTTTGTAGACTACCGTCGATGGTTTTGCGACGACCGATACAATCGTCCATCCATGCGCCGCCGCGTTTATGTTCACGGGCATACAAATCTAAATAGAAGCTGCCGCGAACTTCATCATTTTCATCAATTAAGTCAAAGAAGTGCACATCTTTATGCCAGGTTTCCACATCATGACGTTCTACGGCACGAATGTTGAAAATGCGTTTAATCAGTTCAAATAAGCCGTTAAGGACACGATCTTCCGGGAAATAAGGGCGCAATTCTTCATCGCTAATGGCATATAAATGTTGTTTTTGTTTCTCGCTGTAAAAGGACAAATCCCAAAGCTCAAGTGCGGTCAAATTATAGTGTGTTTTGCAGAAATCTTTTAATTCCTGTAATTCATGTTCGCCTTGTGCTTTGGCGCGGGTAGCGAGATTTTCTAAGAAGTCCAACACCTGTTGTGGATTTTCCGCCATTTTGGTGGCAAGGGATAATTCGGTATAGGTGTTGAAATCCAGCAATTTTGCTAATTCAACGCGCAGACTCAAAATTTCCTGCATAATTGCAGAATTATCCCATTTGCCCGCATTCGGACCTTGATCGGAGGCGCGGGTGGCGAAAGCACGATACATCTCTTCGCGCAATTCACGGTTTTCACAATATGTCATCACCGGAATGTAGCTCGGAAATTCCAAGGTAAAGCGATAGCCGCTTAACCCTTTGCTTTCCGCCGATTGTTTTGCCGCTTCCAGTGCGGATTCCGGCAAGCCTTTAAGAAGGTTTACGTCTTCAATGACTTTCTCCCAGCCCATGGTGGCGTCCAGCACGTTATTGCTGAATTGGGAGGTGAGCTCAGATAATCGCGCGGTGATTTCGCCATAACGTTGTTGTTTTTCCGGCGGCAAGGAGATGCCCGATAATTTGAAATCACGCAGGCTGTTTTCAATGGCTTTTTTCTGTGCTTGGCTGTAACCGGCAAATTCAGGGCTGTTTTTTAATTGCAAATAGGCTTCATATAACCCCTGATGTTGGCCGACCCACGTGCTGTATTCCGCCAATAGCGGCAGACAGGCTTGGTAGGCTTCGCGTAATTCGGAGCTATTTTTTACCGAATTCAAATGCGAAATCGGCGACCAAACTTTGCTTAAACGATCGCCGGCTTCCGTTAACGGCAGGATGAAATTTTCCCAAGTAAAGTGCGGTTGTTTTACCACGCGTTCGATGGTTTCACGATTTTCTTGAATCAGTTGCTTGATGGCAGGTTCGATATATTGCGGCTCGATTTTGGAAAATGCGGGTAAGGTGGTGGGTGTGAGTAATGGATTTGTCATTCAAATGTCCTTTTATTATAGAAAAAGCGAATATTATAGAAAAAACTGATTAATTAAATTGGGTTCGATTTTATGATTTCAAGCTTGAAAAATCCACCAATTCAAGGATAATTGCGAATAATTTTTATTTTGAGGTTCTCAATGAAGTATTTTTACATCGGACTTGGCTTTATCTTTTTGGCATTAGGTATTGTCGGTATTGTCCTTCCTCTTTTGCCTACTACGCCGTTTTTGCTGCTGACCTTATTTTGTTTTGCCAAGGGGTCTGACCGTTTGCATAACTGGTTCATCGGCACAAAAATCTATCAAAACCATCTGAAAGATTTCCAGCAACAACGCGCACTAACCAAGAAAGCGAAAATCTATATTTTGAGCTTTTCTACCTCTATGCTATTGCTAGGCTTTTATTTTACGCCGAGTATCATTGGTAAAAGTATTATTATTGCTGTCCTCCTGATTAAATATTGGTGCTTCTTTTTCTGGATCAAAACCCTCAAAGAAGAGTAAACAATCAAACAGACTGATGTATAATGTGCGCATTTATTTCATTGAATTCATTTAAATGCGTATTTTCCACTTTAAAAGTGCGGTGCTTTTTTTCAGTGTTTTTGGGTTGAACGGATGTGATGACCAACCCCAAAAGCCCGCCAAACCTGTTTCAACGGTTGACGTACCAACCGAACAACCCTCACCTCAAGCGAACCGCCAGTTGCTGGTGCGTGGTGTTTATTCCGACTTATTCTTGAACCCATTGCAAGCTTCAAATATTGAGCAAATCGCCTTTTTGCGCGATATTTTTGAAGGTTTGGTGATTTATGATCCTCAAGGCAATGTGGTGCCGGCAGTGGCGGAAAGCTGGCAAACCAAAGACAACAAAATCTGGCACTTCACCTTACGAAAAGAAGCAATATGGTCTAACGGCGAACCGGTGACTGCGCAGCAATTTGTTGCAAGCTGGCAACGGCTGGCGCAATCGGATTCTCCTTTAAAGCACTATTTACGCTACCTTAACTTAGTCAACGCGGAGAAAGTGTTACAGCAAACTCTGCTGCCAGAGCAGTTGGGAATTGTCGCGGAAAATGACCGCACTTTACGCTTAACTTTAGATAAAGCGACCCCTTACTTGCCGCAAATGCTGGCGCATATCAGCCTGTTGCCACAATATTTGTCGCCACATGAAGGCATTGTGACCAACGGGGCGTATCAAGTGATGGGGCAGCAAGGCAATCTCATCCATTTGGAAAAGAACCCGCAATATTGGGCGAAAGAAAAAGTGGCGTTTAAAAATGTGGATTATCAGAAAATCGCACTGCAACAGGACGTCAGCGCCTTAGATGTGGTGTGGCAGCCGCAGCAACAAACGGATCAAACTCAATACTTCCCGCAACTTTGCACCTATTTTTACACCTTTAATTTTAACACGCCACAACTGGCGCAAAGCCCGGTGCGTAAGGCATTGGCAATGATGACATCTGCCCGCAGTTTATTGCCGGAAAGTAAAAACAGGATTCCTTTAACGGATAATTTTTTACCAATTTCCATGCAAACCATCGACAGCCGGTGGGAGCAAACGCCGGTTGAACAATTATTAAGCCAAGCGCGAATTGGAGAGAAGGCACCGCTCAAACTGACCCTAAGTTACGATCAATCAGAAGTGCAAAGTCAACTGGTGCAGGGGTTGATTCGCACGTGGTCGCAATCGGACATGATTCAGATTATCGGCGAAGGGATGCCGAAACAACAATTGCTGGAGAACATTGCTAAAGGCGAGTTTCAAATCGCCCGCGCCGGTTGGTGTGCCGATTATAACGAACCATCCGCATTTTTAAGCCTGTTCTACAGCCGTAGCCCGGATAACAAAAGCGGTTATAGTAACGACGAACTGGATGGCTTATTTGAACAAAGCCTGAAAGTCATTCTACCGGCAGAACGCACCGCACTTTACGGACGAATCGAGCAAATCCTGCAAGAGGAAAATGTGGTTCTGCCGTTATATCAATCCACCGTTCCCGTCTATCTCAACCCCACACTAAACGGCTACGACCCCGCCAACCCGACGGAAGTGATTTATAGCAAGGATTTGTTTCGTAAGGTTAGATAATGTGCTGATAAAATTTAACTACATGCCTTAATAAATACTCAAAGCCTATTGAAATCGGTCAACAGGCTTTTTTATCCGGATATTCATTATTCCATACTTGACGTATCATTTAATTGAATAATCTTCTTAGTATAAAACAAAGCCAACGCCGGGTGGAAAATGTACGGATAATACGGTAATGGAACACTTTTTTGTAGTTTAAAGACGGATAAACTTTATTGTGAAAACGATGCCATTTTGTCTTTGTGATATTACAAATTTTTGAATCGTTACACTAATCATCCAATCCATTCAACGCATTAATCAATCTCACTTCCTCAAATAAGTGCAAATCCGTGGCTAAAATCGACCGCACTTTTATGCGTCCTTGGGTAAGTAATGTTGCCCGTTGGGTGCCTTCGAGCAGGGGCGTGTCGGGGGTGAACCATTGGGTGTTTTGGCGGAAGATGAGGTTGCCGATGGAACAATCGGTGACATAGCCGTTTTTGATGATCATGATTTCGTCACAATCGCCTTTTTGTGCGAACAGTGCATTTAACAAGGTGCGGTCGGCGTATTTTAATCCGTAGTCAATGTGGTCGCAGACGATAGGCTTAAAAGTGCGGTAGGTTTTGCGCGTGTAGGGAAAATAGCGACAAAGGATTTGTTCAGCGTTGTAATCAATTCGGCAGCGAATCAGCGGTTCGGCTCGCAATTCCGCCGGCACATGGATCTGTTTGGCAAGCTGAAAAACGTTTGGAAAAATGACCGCACTTTTGCCGTAAAACGTCTGTAAACTGCGTTCGTAGCGTTGTTGATGAAGTTTAATGTTGCGTACTTTGCCTTGTGCTATGGCAAGGGTTTCAAATAGGGGAAATTCCATAATTAACCTCGTTGTAACGGCACATATACTTTTTGAATCAGCTCACGATATTCTTCCTGCGCATCACTTTGAATAGTAATGCCGCCACCACTGCGGAAGAACAACCCCTTTCCCGTCTGTTCGATAAAACGAATTGCCACCGCGCTTTGCAATGATTCGCCGTCAAAAATGCCGAAAATGCCTGTGTAATACCCACGTGGTTGTTGTTCTGCCTGTTGAATGATTTGCACGGTTTTTTCTTTCGGCGCGCCGCTGATGGAACCCGCCGGCAATAAGTTGGCAAGTATAGATCCAATCTGTCCCTGCCAGTTTTCCGCCAATTCGCCGCAGATTTCCGAGCTGGTTTGCAAAATAGCGCCTTGTTCCGTTTGGATTTTTTCCACATAACGAAAACGTGTTACCTGAATATTTTTCGCCACTGTGGCTAAATCATTACGCATTAAATCCACGATGGTGTAATGCTCCCGTTGTTCCTTTTGATTATTGAGCAAGAGGGCTTGCGCGTCGGGCAGGGTAGCGTCAATAGTGCCTTTCATGGGGTAAGTGAAAATGCGGTTGTCACGCAAATTGACAAAACATTCGGGCGAGAAGCAAACGAACTGATCTTTGAATAACAATTTATATTTCGCCTGACTTTGCCAAAACAGCTGTCGTAGAGAATAATTGGTTTCAATGGGCGTTGGATAGGTGAGATTCAGCAAATAAGAATTGCCGAAGCGCAATTCCCGTTGCACTAAATCAAAACCTTGTTGATACGCCATAAAATCCATGGGTTTCTTGTGTAAATAAAAGGCTTCCGGTGGTTCTTTTTGCCAATTCACGTTGGTATAGCCTGGAAATTGCACGAAAATGCCTTGTTCTGCCGTTTCATTTAATGGGCAGAGTATCGGTTTTTGTTGTTCAAAATCGATTAAAAAGAAGAAGGGCGTTTTTGTTTTGCCAAATCGGTTTGCGTGTTGAATAAAATTTTGCCACATAACGTTATCTCGTGAAAAAACGACAAAAATTTTAGCCTAAATCGGCATAAAATTATATACTTTTGCGCCTATGTGAGAGCCTGTCCACCGAGAGAGAATGTATGTCCTTACTGATTATCAACAACCACGATTCCTTTACTTTCAATTTAGTGGATTTAATCCGCCGTTTGGCAGTGCCGTTTCAGGTGGTGAATGTGGAAGACCTGGATTTGGACGCGGTGGAAAATTTCTCCCATTTGCTTATTTCTCCCGGCCCCGATGTGCCGCGTGCGTATCCGCAATTATTTGCCTTGTTGGAACGTTATCACCGGTGCAAATCCATTTTCGGCGTGTGTTTAGGACATCAAATGTTGTGCGAATTTTTCGGTGCGGCATTATATAACCTGCCGTCGCCCCGCCACGGGCAGGCAAAGCTGTTGTATCTTGTGTCGGATTCGCCGTTATTCAAAAACTTGCCGCCAAGCTTTCAAATCGGTTTATACCATTCCTGGGCGGTGGGCGAACCGCATTGCCCCACGCAACTACAGATTACTGCCCGTTGTAGCGATAACATCATCATGGCAATGCAGCACAAAACTTTGCCCATTTACGGCGTACAGTTTCATCCCGAATCCTACATTTCCGAATACGGCGAGCAGATTTTACGAAACTGGTTGCAGGCGTCATAGGCTCCCGAGTGAAAAGTGCGGTGGTTTTTCTCAGCGTTTTTTAGATCGGGATCACACAAATCACAAAAATCCTGCCATTCCCTTGTTTTTCCTTAAAGGCCTCTTTAAAGTTATGAACCGCATTCAGAATTTATTACGCATAAAAGGAGTTTTTGATGAATATTGTTTTTTTAGACCGCACCGGCATTCCCGCCGGCCATGACATTCCACGCCCGAGTTTTCCACACACCTGGACTGAATATGACCGCACTTTGCCGCAAGAAACCTTTGAACGCACCAAAGATGCCGACATTGTGGTGACCAGCAAAGTGGTGTTCGACCGTGACTTATTAAGCCGCTTACCGAAATTAAAACTCATCGCCATCACCGCCACCGGCACCAATAACATTGATTTAGAGGCGGCGAAAGCGCTGGGTATCGCCGTGAAGAACGTTACGGGTTATTCCAGCGTCACCGTGCCGGAGCACGTTTTAGGTATGATTTTTGCGCTGAAACATAGCCTCATGAGCTATCACCGCGATCAAGTCACTTCTGATCGTTGGGCGACCTGCGGGCAATTTTGTTATACCGATTACCCGATTACCGATGTGCGTGGCGCGACTCTCGGCGTATTCGGCAAAGGCAACATCGGCACGGAAATCGGGCGCTTGGCGCAGTTGTTGGGCATGAAAATATTGTATGCGGAACACAAAGGCGCAAGCCAAATTCGGGACGGCTATACCGATTTTGAAACCGTGCTGAAACAAGCGGACATCGTCACGCTGCATTGCCCGCTCACCGACACCACCAAAAATCTTATTAACTCCGATACCTTGGCATTAATGAAACCGACGGCTTATTTAATTAACACAGGTCGCGGTCCGTTGGTGGACGAAACCGCATTATTGGCGGCCTTAGAAAGCGGTAAAATTGCCGGGGCGGCGTTGGACGTGTTGGTGAAAGAACCGCCGGAAAAAGAAAATCCGCTCATTCAAGCGGCAAAACGCTTACCGAATCTTTTGCTTACCCCGCACGTTGCCTGGGCGAGCGATTCTGCTGTCACCACGCTGGTGAATAAAGTAGCGCAAAATATCGAAGATTTTGTGGCGAACGGTAAGTAATTTCCCCTGTGCTATATATGGCGCCGGAAACGGGCGCCATATTTTTTATATCTCACTGTGAAACTTGAAGACAACATAAAATGAGGAAAAATCTGATTACAACCGCGATTTAAAGTTATTTTTAAGTAAAATATTCTTACATTTACGATAAATAGGATTATCCATGCACTGGTTATTCCTGGCATTAACTATAGTGGGAGGAGTCTTCGGTTCATCAATGTTAAAAATAAGTAGCGGTTTTGTCCGTGCTTTTTATTTTTTGTCTATTGCGCTGCGCTAAAAAATATTCTGCTCGGCACTGTATATGCCATTTGGACTGGCATAGGTTTGGCACCACTTGAGCAGAGTTTTACATTATTTGGTGTCTACTTGTCGATTTCTTCGAATGCTATTATACGACTACCGCTGCGTCGTATTTCAGCACTGGTTTGGCGTATTTTTCATGTGTGGCATGAGAAACTTCTTGCTGTTCTGCTTTTTCTTTCCTTCTATGCTAAACTAGCGCGCAATTTTTCCGTATTTTTGACTATTTTTAAGCAGTTATGACTTTATCTACACCTCTTTTTATCGCGTTACGCTATTGGCGGGCGAAAAGTGCCGATCGTTTCGGGCGTTTGGTGACGAATTTGGCCGGCTTCGGGATCGTTCTCGGCGTGATGGCACTAATCATTGTGCTGTCCGTGATGAACGGATTGGAGGGCTACCAGAAGCAACAAGTGCTATCCACCATTCCGCACGCCATTGTCAGCCCGAACGGTAACGCCAAAATTGACGACGCACCGCCGACAATGCCGGATTTCGTGCAAAAAGCCGTGCCAATTAACATGACCAATGTGATTTTCCAGACGGCAGGCGGTGTCAGTGCGGGACAGGTGATTGGTATTCGGCAGTTTTCCGATGATCCGCTTTTGTTTGATTTTCCCGAGCAGGAATTCGACAAAATGCTGCCGACAGGCGGGTTTAGAATCATTATCGGTGATCAGCTGGCGCAGAAATTAAATCTGCATGTGGGCGATAAAGTGCGGTTGATGATCACCGAGAATAGCCAATATACGCCTTTCGGACGAGTACCTTTACAGCGCTTATTTACCGTGAGCGAAATCTATTTTGACAACAGCGAAGTGTCTGGCTATGAAGCCTTTACCAATCTAACGGACATCGGGCGTTTAATGCGTATTCAACCGGGCGAGGTGCAGGGCTTTCGCTTATTCTTAGCGGATCCTTTCCAGATTACAGCCTTGCCGACTGCGTTTCCGGCGGACTATCAAATCAGCGATTGGCGCACTCAAAAAGGCGAGTTTTTCCAAGCGGTGCGTATGGAAAAAAACATGATGGGCTTGTTGGTGAGCCTGATTATCGTGGTGGCGATTTCCAATATTATTACGTCTTTAAGCCTGATGGTGGTGGACAAACAGGGTGAAATCGCCATTTTGCAAACCCAAGGGCTGACCAAAGGGCAGGTACGTTCCATCTTTATTTATCAAGGTTTGTTGGTGGGCTTGATGGGAACGCTGCTAGGCTCGATTTTAGGTGTGCTGGTGACGTTAAATTTAGACGGCATTGTGAATTTATTCGGCGCACAAACGATGTATTTACCGACCGCACTTGAGCCTTGGCAAATTCTGACGATTATCGCCTTTTCTTTATTATTGTCTTTCTTATCCACCATTTATCCGGCATATCGGGCGGCAAAAGTTGAACCGGCGGAAGCCTTGCGTTACGAATAACAAGAGATGAAAACATGACTACAGCATTATTATCCTGCCAAAATATCAGTAAATTTTATCAAGAAGGCACGCAACAAACGGAAGTGTTGAAACAGGTTTCTTTCGCGATGCAACAGGGCGAATTGGTTGCTATTGTGGGCAGTTCCGGTTCGGGTAAAAGCACCTTGTTACACACTTTGGGCGGTTTAGATCAACCGAGCGGCGGAGAGGTGTTTATTAAAGGGCAGTCGCTGCAACAGATGACGCCGAATGCCTTGGCGAAATTGCGCAACCAGTATTTAGGCTTTGTTTATCAGTTTCATCATTTGATGGCGGATTTCACCGCACTTGAGAATGTCATGATGCCGATGTTAATCGGGCGACAAAATAAAAGTGAAGCGCAAGCACGCGCCGAGCAGATGTTAAGTGCGGTCGGTTTACAGCACAGAATTTCACATCGCCCATCCGCCTTGTCCGGTGGCGAGCGTCAACGTGTGGCGATTGCCCGTGCGCTGGTGAATAACCCGGCGCTCGTGCTGGCGGATGAACCCACGGGGAATTTGGATCATAAAACCACGGAAAGCATTTTTGAGTTGATTCAACAGTTAAACCAAGAAAAACACATCGCCTTTTTATTGGTAACGCATGATTTGAGTTTGGCGGAAAAACTCAATCGCCGTTTAATTATGCAAGACGGCGTGCTACGCGAGGAACATGCCTGATGAATACGCCATTTTTTATTAGCTGGCGTTATCAGCGCAGTAAACATAGAAATCGCCTGGTATCGCTGATTGCTTTTTTTTCCAGCATGGGCATTGCCTTGGGCGTGGCGGTACTCATTGTCGGCTTAAGTGCCATGAATGGTTTTGAGCGCGAGTTGAATCAACGTATTTTGGCGGTGGTGCCACACGCGGAAATTATTTCCGCCCCGGGGCAAGGGGATGCGCCCATCGATCATTGGCAGAATTTGGCGGCGAAACTTAAACAAAATCCGCAAATTCGCGGTATTTCACCTTTCGTAAGTTTTACCGCGTTGGTGGAAAACGGCGCAAAATTAAAAGTCGTGCAAATTAAAGGGGTGGAAACGGCGTTGCAGGATCAAGTGAGTTCTCTCGGGCGCTTCGTGTTAAATGCCGGTTGGCAGAATTTTGCGCAAAACGGCGGATTGGTCCTCGGTTCCGGTATTGCGCGGGATTTGGACGTGCAGGAAGGGGATTGGGTATCTTTGTTAATTTCCCAGCAAAAAGGCTCGGAAAATCTCACCCAGCCGTTGCGTGAACGTATTCAAGTGACCGGTATTCTACGTTTGGACGGTCAGTTGGATCACAGTTATGCTTTGATGCCGTTGGCACAGGCGCAGCAATTGATGAATTATCAGGCGGATCAGGTCACCGGCGTGGAACTGAAAACCGTAGATCCGTTTAGTGTGCAAAATATGGATTATTCCATGTTGCAGGATTATCCGCAGATGCTGTACCTGCAAAACTGGATCAGCAAATTTGGTTATATGTACCGCGATATTCAGCTGATCCGCACGGTGATGTATATCGCCATGGTGTTGGTTATCGGGGTCGCCTGTTTTAACATTGTTTCCACTTTAATTATGGCGGTAAAAGACAAAGTCGGCGATATTGCCATTATGCGCACCCTCGGCGCCAATAACCGTTTCATTAAACGGATTTTTATTTGGTACGGCTTGCAGGCGGGCATGAAAGGCTGCCTGATTGGCATTGTGTTTGGCATGATTTTAGCCTTGAATCTGACTCAATTAATTCAGTTATTGGAAAACGCCATTGGTAAGAAATTGTTGTCCGACGGTATTTATTTCGTGGATTTTCTGCCGACGGAACTACATTGGCAAGATGTGCTTTTGGTGTTGTTGTCCGCGTTAATTTTAAGTTTATTCGCCAGTCTTTATCCGGCAAACCGCGCGGCGAAATTACAACCGGCACAGGTGTTAAGCGGTCATTAAGAAGAAATTCAATAAACTCTTTTGCTAGTACAAGAGATGGTGGTAGAGTAGAGTCGCTTTTTTAAATTTAGTTTTGTTGTTGTGTAATAAAGAGTGAAAAATGAAAAAAAAAGATATTAATATTAAAAACGATGATACTCGAATCGGTAAGATTGAACAGGTATTGCCGCCCATCGCGTTATTAGAAAAATTTCCTGCCAGCGAGGTTGCGGTAAAAACCGTAGAACAAGCCCGCGAAGAAGCACACGACATTATTCATGGCAAAGATGATCGCCTGTTGGTGGTGATCGGGCCTTGCTCCATTCACGATCCGAAAGCGGCATTGGAATATGCGCAACGCATTAAATTAATGCGTGAAAAATTCAAAGATACCTTACAAATCATCATGCGCGTGTATTTTGAAAAGCCGCGTACTACCGTGGGTTGGAAAGGCTTAATTAATGACCCGCACTTAAATAATACTTATGCCTTGAACGACGGTTTGCGTATGGCGCGTAAATTATTATCCGACATTAACGATTTAACCGTGCCTTCCGCCGGTGAGTTTTTGGATATGATCACACCGCAGTATTTAGCGGATTTCATGAGCTGGGGTGCCATCGGTGCAAGAACCACCGAATCCCAAGTACACCGTGAACTGGCTTCCGGTTTATCCTGCGCGGTGGGCTTTAAAAATGCCACTAACGGTTGCGTGAAAATTGCTTTAGATGCTATCGGCGCTGCAGAAGCACCGCACCATTTTTTATCCGTAACCAAATTCGGTCATTCCGCCATTGTTTCTACCAAAGGCAACGAAGACTGCCACATTATTTTACGTGGTGGCGACAACGGTCCTAATTACAGTGAAGAAGATGTTTCCGACGTGTGTGCAAAACTTGCCAAAGCCGGTTACACACCGCATGTTATGGTGGATTTCAGCCATGCCAACAGCAGCAAACAATTCAAAAGACAATTAGACGTTAGCCATGAAGTGGCGCGCCAAATTGCCGGCGGCTCAAAACAAATCTTCGGCGTCATGATTGAAAGCCATTTGGTGGAAGGTCGTCAGGATTTGGTAGAAGGCAAAGAATTGACATACGGGCAAAGTATCACCGACAGTTGTATTGGCTGGGACGACAGTGAAAAAGTCTTGCAGGAATTATCTGACGCGGTAGCGGCAAGACGTAAATTAAACGGCTAATACTGATTTTAATTGTGCCTTTCTAAAGAAAAGTGCGGTGGATTTTTACGGAGAATTTCCACCGCACTTTTTTGTATTTTTAAGTTAAACCGCCCCCGGATTTGGTATATCATATAGCGACTTTTTTCCACTAACCGAGGCAACGATGGCGTCTAAGAATTCACCTCCTGCAAAAGAAAAAAATACCACCAATTTAAATATTCCCCCTCATTCCATTGAAGCCGAACAAGCGGTGTTAGGCAGTATTTTATTGAACAATTTTTATTGGGATGATGTAGCGGAAAATGTGGTGAAAGAGGATTTTTACCGCTTTGAGCATCGCCTGATTTTTGAGGAAATGGAAAAGCTCATTGCGCAACAGGCGCCGGTGGATTTAATCACTTTGGAACAAGCCCTCAAAAGCCGTGAAGTGATTGAACAGGTAGGCGGCTTCGCTTATTTGGCGGAACTTTCCAATAACACGCCAAGTGCCGCCAACGTGGTGGCGTATGCGAATGTGGTGCGGGAAAAAGCCATTATGCGCGAATTGATTTCCGTGGGGAATAAAATCGCGCAGAACAGTTATTCACCGAAAGGGCAGGATGTGAAACATTTGCTGGACGAAGCGGAACGGGAAGTGTTTGCCATCGCGGAAAAACGTACCTCGGGCAATGAAGGTCCGCAAAATATTATCGCCATTCTGGAAAATACTATCAGTAAAATCGAACAACTCAGTCAAGCCAAAGATCATTCCGGCGTCACCGGCGTTTCTACCGGCTTTAAAGATTTGGATAAAAAAACCGCCGGCTTGCAAAAATCCGATTTGATTATTGTGGCGGCGCGTCCTTCCATGGGGAAAACCACGTTTGCTATGAATCTGTGTGAAAATGCGGCGTTAGGCAGTGAAAAACCGGTGTTGGTATTCAGTTTGGAGATGCCGGCGGAACAAATTATGATGCGTAGCCTTGCGTCACTTTCCCGCGTGGACCAAACTAAAATTCGTACCGGTCAGGGGTTGGACGATAACGACTGGGCGAAAATTTCCAGTACCATGGGCGTACTTGCTAAAAAGCCGAATTTATTTATTGATGACTCCTCAGGGTTAATGCCAACAGAGCTACGTTCCCGTGCCAGACGGGTGTATCGGGAAAACGGCGGATTAAGTTTAATCATGGTGGACTATCTTCAATTAATGCGCGCACCGGCATTTTCTGATAATCGAACGTTGGAAATTGCGGAAATTTCGCGTTCTTTAAAAGCCTTGGCAAAAGAATTGGAAGTGCCGGTGATCGCCCTGTCACAATTAAACCGTACGTTGGAAAACCGTCAGGATAAACGCCCCGTGAACTCGGATTTACGGGAATCTGGCTCCATTGAGCAGGATGCGGATTTGATCATGTTTATTTATCGTGATGAAGTGTATAACCGCGAGTCGGAAGAAAAAGGCATTGCGGAAATTATTATCGGTAAACAGCGTAACGGCCCTATCGGGCGCGTAAAACTGGCGTTCCAAGGACAATTTTCCCGGTTTGATAATTTGGCGGAACATCATTATTACGATGATGAATATTAAAGAATCAGCGAAGAGATTAAAAAATGCACATGAAGCCCGCGACAGCCAAAATCAGTTCTGTTGCTTTGAAGCACAATATTCAAACTATCAAACAAAAAGCTCCGGAAAGCAAAATTATTGCGGTAGTCAAAGCCAACGCCTACGGCCATGGCGTCGTGTTCGTGTCTTCTGCCGTAGAAAATCTGGTGGATTGCTTCGGCGTGGCGCGTTTGGAAGAAGCGTTAAAATTGCGTTCCAACGGTATTACCAAGCCGATTTTATTGCTGGAAGGTTTTTTCTCTGCTAAAGATTTACCCGTTCTGGCGGTGAACAACATTCAAACCGTGGTGCACAGCCAAGAACAGCTGGACGCGCTGGAACAGGCGAAAACCCCGAATCCGATCAAAGTCTGGTTAAAAATTGATACCGGTATGCACCGTTTAGGGGTACATTTAGACGAAGTGGATGCCTTTTATCAAAAATTAAAATCGTTACCCTGTGTTGACCCGAATATCGGTTTTGTTAGTCATTTTAGTCGCGCCGATGAATTGGCATGCGGTTATACCGAAAAACAATTGGCGCGTTTTTTACAGGCGACGGAAGGTAAAGGCGGTGAGCGTAGTATTTCCGCATCCGGCGGTATTTTATTCTGGCAGGACGCGCATTTGGATTGGATCCGCCCTGGTATTATTATGTACGGCATTTCACCGAATAATACCGCCGGCAAAGAATACGGTTTAATTCCGGTGATGAATCTTACGTCTTCCCTAATTGCCGTACGCGAACATAAAAAAGGCGAGCCGGTGGGCTACGGCGGCGTTTGGATGAGTGACAAAGATACCAAAATCGGCGTGGTGGCAATCGGCTACGGCGACGGTTATCCGCGTGACGTGCCGGAAGGTACGCCGGTTTACCTTAATGGTCGACGTGTGCCTATTGTCGGAAAGGTTTCCATGGATATGCTTACCGTGGATCTTGGTGCAGACAGTCAGGATAAGGTCGGTGATGAAGTGATCTTGTGGGGCAAAGAATTGCCTATTGAAGAAATTGCAGCAATTACCGGCGTTATCAGTTATGAATTAATCACCAAATTGACCCCGCGTGTTTTAACTGAATACATAGATTAAGTTTAAGGAGAGTTTATGCAAAATCTTAATCCAACCCAAACTAGCGCATGGAAAGCACTAACGCAACATCATGCACAATGCAAAAACGCTACGATTCAGGAATTATTTGCGCAAGAAAAAGATCGCTTTGCGCATTATTCTTTAACCTTCAACAATGAAATCTTAGTGGATTTTTCTAAAAATAATCTGACTCAGGAAACCCTCGACTTGTTGCGCCAACTCACCGAAGAGTGCGGTCTGGCGCAAGCGAAAGAAGCCATGTTCAACGGGGAAAAAATCAACCGTACGGAGAATCGTGCCGTTTTACACACCGCACTGCGTAATCGAGCCAATACGCCTGTCTTGGTGGATGGCAAAGACGTGATGCCGGAAGTGAATGCGGTGCTTGCGAAAATGAAATCTTTCTGTGAACGCGTGATTTCCGGCGAATGGAAAGGTTACACCGGCAAAGCCATTACCGACGTGATCAATATCGGGATCGGCGGTTCGGATCTCGGTCCTTATATGGTGACCGAAGCGTTGCGTCCGTATAAAAATCATTTAACCATGCACTTCGTGTCTAACGTGGACGGCACGCACATTGCGGAAACCTTAAAGAAAGTTAATCCGGAAACCACCCTTGTGTTGGTTGCCTCCAAAACTTTCACCACTCAAGAAACCATGACCAACGCCAACTCCGCCCGCGATTGGTTCTTAGCTACCGCAAAAGACGAAAAACACGTTGCAAAACATTTTGCGGCGCTTTCTACCAACGCCAAAGAAGTGGAAAAATTCGGTATCGACACCGACAATATGTTCGGTTTCTGGGATTGGGTCGGCGGACGTTATTCCTTATGGTCAGCCATCGGTTTATCCATCGCGCTTTCCATCGGCTTTGAAAACTTTGAAGCGCTTTTAAGCGGTGCGCACGAAATGGATAAACATTTCCGCAATGCGCCGTTGGAACAAAACATTCCGACCACATTGGCATTAGTGGGCTTGTGGAACACGAACTTCCTCGGCGCACAAACAGAAGCCATTTTGCCTTACGACCAATATTTACACCGTTTTGCCGCCTATTTCCAACAAGGCAACATGGAATCCAACGGTAAATACGTAGGACGTGACGGTAAAGTCATCGACAACTACCAAACCGGTCCGATTATCTGGGGTGAACCGGGCACTAACGGTCAACACGCGTTCTATCAATTGATTCACCAAGGTACCACATTAATTCCTTGTGATTTCATCGCGCCGGCGCAAACCCACAATCCGTTGTCCGATCATCACAACAAATTGCTTTCCAATTTCTTCGCGCAAACCGAAGCCTTGGCTTTCGGTAAAACCAAAGAGCAAGTGGAAGCGGAATTCCTGAAAGCGGGCAAAACCTTAGCGGAAGTAGAAGACATCGTGCCGTTCAAAGTATTCAACGGCAATAAACCGACCAACTCCATCTTGCTACAAAAAATCACCCCGTTCAGCCTTGGTGCCCTTATCGCCATGTATGAACACAAAATTTTCGTACAAGGCGTGCTGTTCAATATTTACAGCTTCGACCAATGGGGTGTGGAATTAGGGAAACAACTCGCCAACCGCATCCTGCCGGAATTGGTGAATAACGATAAAATCGAAAGCCACGACAGTTCAACCAATGGCTTGATTAATCAATTCAAAGCCTGGCGTTAATTCAGCCTGAACGGCATTAAAGTGCGGTCGAAATTCTCTGCGTTTTTTAACCGCACTTTTTCCTTTCTTACTGCCAGAAAAGGAATTTTATGCTAGAATTCACGCGCTATTTTTCATTAACATATCTATAGGAAAGAACATGAAAGTTTTAGAAGGTCATATCGCAACGCCGGAAGCTAAAGTCGCCGTGGTTATCAGCCGTTTCAACAGTTTTATCAACGAAAGCCTGCTTGAAGGCGCTCTGGATGCGTTAAAACGTGTCGGTCAAGTGAAAGATGAAAATATCACTTTAGTGCGCGTACCGGGTGCATATGAACTGCCGTTAGTAGCGCGCCGTTTGGCGGAAAGCAAAAAATTCGATGCCATTGTTGCTCTGGGTACGGTAATCCGTGGCGGCACGGCGCATTTTGAATATGTGGCGGGTGAGGCCAGCAGCGGTTTAGGCAAAGTGGCGATGGAATCCGAAATTCCGGTGGCATTCGGCGTATTAACTACCGAAAACATCGAACAAGCCATTGAACGTGCAGGCACCAAAGCCGGTAATAAAGGTGCGGAAGCTGCCTTAGTTGCGTTAGAAATGGTGAATCTGTTAAATCAAATTCAGGCTGCGTAAGTAACAATGGCTGAACAAACAAAAAAAATCTCTCCTCGTCGCCGCGCCCGTGAATGCGCCGTTCAGGCGTTATATTCTTGGGCGATTTCAAAAAATTCCCCGGAAATAGTGGAACTGAATTTCATCACCGAACAGGATATGAAAGGCGTTGATACACCGTATTTCCGCAAATTATTCCGTCAAACGGTGGAAAATGTGGAAGCGGTGGATGCCACCATGCAATGCTATTTGGATCGCACGTTAGAAGAATTGGATCCTATCGAAAAAGCCATTTTGCGTTTGGCGGTGTATGAGCTGCAATTTGAAGCGAACGTGCCTTACAAAGTGGTCATCAACGAAGCCATTGAAGTGGCGAAAGTGTTCGGCGCAGACGAAAGCCATAAATATATCAACGGTGTATTAGACAAAATTGCACCGGTTGTGCGTGCGTAAATGGCGCAGAGAGGCAGTATGAGCGAAGGTGAATTTGACATCATTCAACGTTATTTTACTGCTTCCAAGCGTCCTCCGCGCAAAGATGTAGTGCTTTCGGTGGGCGATGATTGTGCCATCACCGAATTGAACACCAATCAGCATTTAGCCATCACCACCGACACCATGGTGGAAAACGTTCACTTCTTATCGACCATTCGCCCTGCTGATTTAGCCTACAAAGCGGTCGCCACTAATTTAAGCGATCTTGCCTCTATGGGTGCCGAACCCGCTTGGATTTCCCTCGCTTTAACCTTGCCGAAAATCGATCATGATTGGCTGGCGGAATTCAGTGAAAGTTTCTTTGCCATTTTGGATCATTACAACGTCGATTTAATCGGTGGCGACACCACGAAAGGCCCGTTAGGGTTGACCATTACCGCGCAAGGCATTATTGCGAAAAATAAAGGGTTATGTCGCCATCAGGCGAAAGTGGGGGATTGGATTTACGTTTCCGGCACCTTGGGCGACAGCGCGGCAGGCTTATCTTTTATCTTGCAGGGCAAAAGTGCGGTGAATTCTGCGCAAGAATTTTTAATTCAACGCCATCTGCGCCCGACACCAAGGGTGCTGCTGGGATTGGAACTTTCCGTTTCCGGTTTAGCAAATGCGGCAATCGACATCTCAGACGGGCTGGTTGCCGATTTAGGGCATATTTTAGAACGCAGCCAATGCGGTGCGATGATTGAATTGGATAAATTGCCCCTTTCCGCCGAGTTGGTCGCCGAAGTCGGTTTGGCGAAAGCGGAACAGTTTGCCTTGTCCGGCGGCGAAGACTACGAACTTTGTTTCACCGTACCTGACAACAATATCGTCAAATTAGAAAAAGCCCTGGCGCATCTCGGCGTGCCATATACCTGTATCGGGCAAATTCGTCACGCGGGCAAAAAACGTATTCAGTTTCAACGCAACGGGCTGGCGGTCGAGCTTGAGTTGCCATACGGTTTTGAGCATTTCAAATAGGTTTCACTTATGACGTCATTACAACATCCGCTCGAACGGGTGAATTTGCGCAATCCTATTCATTTTTTCGCGCTGGGGTTCGGCTCCGGTTTATTGCGTCCCGCGCCCGGCACTTGGGGCAGTTTGGTCGGCGTGATTTTAGGCGCGTTATTGCTGCCGGTACTCGGCGCAAAAACATTTTTTATTTTGACCGCACTTTGCTTCTTCATCGGCATTTGGCTATGCGAACGCACCAGTCATGACATGGGCGTGCACGATCACGGCAGCATTGTGTGGGATGAAATCGTGGCGGTTTTCCTTGTGTTATTAGCCGTGCCGCAAGTGTCATTATTATGGTGCGCCATCGCTTTCGTGACTTTCCGTCTGTTTGATATTTTAAAACCTTATCCTATTCGCTATTTTGACGAAAAACTCACCAACGGCTTTGGCATTATGGTGGACGATATTTTGGCAGCAGGCTACAGCATCGTTGTTATTTTTGTATTAGCACATTTTATCTAGGCAATCAGATGTTAAATTTAATGTTCGTTCATTTGGTGGGATTGCTTTCCCCCGGACCGGATTTTTTCTATGTGAGCCGTGTCGCGGCAATCCGTTCACGACGTACCGCTATTTACGGCGTTATGGGCATTACGCTCGGCGTGTTCCTCTGGGCAACCGCTGCCGTGTTGGGGCTTGCTATCGTCTTTAAAACCTCGCCGGCATTGCAAGGCGTGGTGATGGCATTGGGGGGCAGTTATTTGTTTTATCTTGGCGTGAAAATGACGCGCGTTAAAACCAATGCGGTGTTTAATGATTCGGCGGAAGGGCAAAAAAGCGTGGGTGCCAAAAGTGAGTTACTGAAAGGGTTATTGGTCAATTTATCCAATGCCAAAGTGGTGATTTATTTCAGTAGCGTAATGTCTTTTGTGTTGGTCAACATCACCGAAACGCGGCAAATTCTGACCGCACTTTTGATTATCACGGTGGAAACTTTTTTGTATTTTTACGTCATTTCCATTTTATTCTCACGCCCTTTCGCCAGACAGTTTTACAGTCGATACAGTCACTATATTGATAACGTTTCGGGCGTAATTTTTATTTTATTCGGCATCTACTTAATTTATAGTGGTGCGCTGAAAGTGTTAGGCTAATTTATTTTCGGGAGAAACAATATGACATTAAAAATTGCTGTAGTGGGCGCAGGCGGACGTATGGGTCGCCAATTAATTCAGGCGGTACATAACGCGGAAGGCGTGGAATTAGGTGCGGCGTTTGAGCGCAAAGGTTCCTCATTGGTGGGCGCCGATGCCGGCGAATTGGCGGGAATCGGCAACTTAGGCATTAAGGTCGGCGATGACTTAAACGCGGTGAAAGATCGTTTCGATTTACTGATTGATTTCACCCGCCCGGAAGGCACATTGGAACATTTGGCATTTTGTGTTGCCAACCATAAAAAAATCATTATCGGCACCACGGGTTTTGATGACGCCGGCAAAGCGGCAATTAAATCAGCAGCCGAAAAGACCGCTATCGTGTTTGCTTCAAATTTCAGTGTCGGCGTGAATTTGGTCTTTAAATTATTGGAAAAAGCCGCCAAGGTGATGGGCGATTATTGCGACATCGAAATCATCGAAGCGCACCACCGCTATAAAGTCGATGCGCCGTCCGGTACCGCGCTTTCCATGGGCGAACATATTGCCAAAACCCTCGGACGGGATCTGAAAACCCACGGCGTATTTTGTCGCGATGGTATTATCGGTGAACGTAAACGTGATGAAATTGGCTTTTCCACCATTCGCGCCTCCGATGTGGTGGGCGAGCACAGCGTCTGGTTTGCCGACATCGGTGAACGGGTAGAAATAGCCCACAAAGCCTCCAGCCGCATGACCTTCGCCAACGGAGCCGTACGTGCCGCCAAATGGCTTGAAGGTAAAAACAACGGCTTGTTCGACATGACGGACGTGTTGGATTTGAATAATTTATAAGGTCGAGTGCGTGTAAACGCACTTTTTTAATTTATGGATGGTGCAACAAGTTGTACCTTCCAAAGTGCGGTCGTTTTTTTACTCGTAAATCCTGAAGATTTACTCGCTCCTTCGGAACTGTTGGCAGAGACAACGTTCAAAAAGCGTTGCTTTTTGTCTGATATTTTTACAATTCAATTTCCAAATCTTCTTCCACCCGACAACAACACAATAAAATCTCATCTTTTTGTAAAAAGGCTAACGGTGTTTCTGCGTAGGACACCTTGCCTTTTTTGATTTTTACCCGACAGGAACCACAGTAGCCACTGCGACATTGGTATTCGTGATGAACGCCGTGTTGTTCCAGACGGTTGAGAAGCGGAATTCGGTTATCGTGTTCGATGGTTTGTTGGCGGAGTAATAAATGGATTTTCATGATCGTTAAAATAAAAAGAGCAGCTAGAAGACTGTGCTAAATAGCATTATCTCTATTGTAATAGAAATTAGATCGACGCGGAATACGCCGGTTCGTGATTTTCCTGTGGAGAGAAAGGAGGGGCGTTAATTAACACCAACATCAAAATAAAATCGAAATCTAAAATGAAAATAATCAGGCTGTTATATTGAGAAAAAAGTTGTTTCGGTTTGGTAATAGGTTCAAGTTTGTGGCGGATGTTAAGCGGTTGGAGGGTGGTAGAAAGTGCGGTGACTTTTAGAGGCGTTTTTGGGGGATGTACCTGCTCGAAAATCGAATATAAAAAGGGTGGGTACATGACCCGCCCCACAAGGGATGATTACAAATCAAAATCATCAAAATCTTTGGTATCGACTTTGGAATCGATTTGACCCACAAGATAAGAACTCACTTCCACTTCTTGCGGTGCCACCTGTACGTTGTCGGAAACCAACCAGGCGTTGATCCAAGGAATCGGATTAGAGCGCGCTTGGAACGGCAACGGCAAGCCTACCGCCTGCATACGGATATTGGTGATGTATTCCACATATTGCACCAAAATGTCTTTGTTCAAACCGATCATGGAACCGTCTTTAAACAAATAATCCGCCCAGTCTTTTTCCTGTTCCGCCGCGGCGAGGAACAAATCGTAGGCTTCCTGTTTGCATTCTTCGGCAATTTCCGCCATTTCAGGATCGTCCTGACCCGCCGCCATAATGTTCAAAATGTGCTGCGTACCGGTTAAGTGTAATGCTTCATCACGAGCGATGAATTTAATGATTTTTGCATTACCTTCCATTAATTGGCGTTCTGCAAAAGCGAAGGAACAGGCAAAAGACACATAGAAGCGAATGGCTTCCAAGGCGTTGACGCTCATTAAGCACAGGTAAAGTTGTTTTTTCAGGTTACGCAGGCTCACCACGCATTCTTTACCGTCCACAGTGTAAGTGCCTTCGCCGTAGAGGCTGTAAAGCTGGCTGTCGCGGATTAAATCGTCGTAGTAAGAAGAAATATCGCGTGCGCGTTTGATGATTTCTTCGTTGGTCACGATGTCATCAAACACGATGGACGGAT
Source organism: Aggregatibacter actinomycetemcomitans (assembly GCF_023518055.1). NCBI lineage: Bacteria > Pseudomonadati > Pseudomonadota > Gammaproteobacteria > Pasteurellales > Pasteurellaceae > Aggregatibacter > Aggregatibacter actinomycetemcomitans. Next base: position 1,614,550 of record NZ_CP085096.1, on the reverse strand, counting down.
CGTTTACGATGTTACGAATAATGTGGGTGTAAGAACGGGAATGGATGGTTTCGGAGAAGGTCCAGGTCTCGATCCAGGTTTCCAATTCCGGAATGGACACCAACGGCAACAACGCCACATTCGGGCTTCTGCCTTGAATGGAATCCAACAAGGTTTGATATTTTAAGTTGCTGATGAAAATGTGTTTTTCATGTTCAGGCAACGCCGCGTAGTCGATACGGTCTTGCGACACATCCACTTCTTCCGGACGCCAGAAGAAGGAAAGTTGTTTTTCAATGAGCTTTTCAAAAGTCTCATATTTTTGTTGATCGTAACGCGCTACGTTGACGTTTTGACCAAAGAACATCGGTTCTTTTAATTGGTCGTTTTTGTTTTGTGAGAAAGTGGTGTATGCCATAGTATTTACCTATTTAACTTAACTATTTATGACTAACAGGAGGAGTTGTGGGTTTTACTGGAGCAGACTGTTGTTCCCTAACCTTTATATTAAAATCATCTGACTTTAATTTATAGTTTTCTGTGGATAATCTTTCATTTGTGGTTCTTAATGTTATACCATCCATTACAATGGCTTCATGGTTTTGGTTATATCTCATATCTATTCTCCTTTTGAAGGTTGTTGTGTAGTTGAAATTATAAGGTTTTTATATGGCTCACATATTGAAAGTCTAAGAGCTGTGTAAATTTTTGTTGCTTTACCTTTTGATGTTTTATAAACATCAGCATTTTCAATGTATATTTCGAATAGTTCTTTATCTTCATGAAAGGAATTTACAATACCCCTAATAAATAAATTTTTATCCCAAATAGTGATATCTATGTATTGATCTTTGTTATCTTTTAATAACTGGGGGAATACTCCATAATCACCATATTTTCTAGAAATATTAAATTTAAGAAGAAATTTGGCAAGGTATTCTTTGTGATCTATGTAAACAAATAATAAACCAAGAAAAAATGACACTATTCCTGAAGCAATTACTTCATTATAAGGTAGGTTAATACTTGAATTAACATCCCATACTTGAAGATACTCTGCATTATTTAATGTGAAATTTTCGTACCCGATTTTGGCACATTGATTTAATAGCGATAGAATTTGTAATATTAAGTAAGATAATATTCCATATGAAATAACAAACAATGAATATTTATAGTTATTCCATTCTTTATGTTCAGTGAACTTATCTATAAGCATTGTAATTATAATGCCAGGTAATAAAAGAGCATTACAATTTTTATTGTCAATTCATTCATATGAACTCGCTAAGAGTAATCTAATCCCTCCAATGAGGAGGGATTATTAATAATTAAATCTTACACGCCCCACCGGCACAACCATCATCCAAATCTTCTTGGCTGTCTTCGGCGCCGTCGCGGGTGTTCTGGTAGTAGAGGGTTTTTAAGCCGTATTTGTAAGCGGTTAAGAGATCTTTTAACAACACTTTCATCGGCACTTTGCCGTCTTCAAAACGTTTCGGATCGTAATTGGTATTAGCGGAAATCGCTTGATCCACGAATTTTTGCATGATGCCCACTAAGTGTAAGTAACCGTCATTGCTTGGAATATCCCAAAGCAATTCGTAGTTTTCGCCGAGGTTTTCGTAATCCGGCACCACTTGTTTCAAAATGCCGTCTTTGGAGGCTTTCACGCTCACATGACCGCGTGGCGGTTCGATGCCGTTGGTGGCGTTGGAAATCTGGGAAGAGGTTTCCGACGGCATTAAGGCGGTGAGGGTGGAGTTACGCAAGCCGAATTCTTGGATGTCGCGGCGCAGGCTTTCCCAGTCGTAATGCAGCGGTTCGGTGGTTAGGCTGTCGATGTCTTTTTTGTAAGTATCGATTGGCAAAATGCCTTGGGCGTAAGTGGTTTCGTTGAAATACTCGCACGCGCCTTGTTCTTTTGCCAAATTCATGGAGGCTTTCAGTAAATAATATTGAATGGCTTCAAAAGTGCGGTGGGTTAAATCGTTGGCGCTGCCGTCGGAATAACGCACGCCGTGTTTCGCCAAGTAATATGCATAGTTAATCACGCCGATACCCAAAGAACGACGGGCAAGGGAACTGCGTTTCGCCGCAATCACCGGATAATCTTGGTAATCCAATAAGGCATCTAAGGTGCGAACAGCAAGATCTGCCAGGTTGTCTAACTCGTCTAAGTTTTCCAGTTTGCCTAAGTTAAAGGCGGAAAGGGTACAAAGGGCTATTTCGCCATTTTCATCGTGGAAATGTTGTAACGGTTTGGTCGGCAGGGCGATTTCCAGGCAAAGATTGGATTGACGCACCGGTGCTACTTTCGGATCGAACGGTGAATGGGTGTTACAGTGGTCCACGTTATGAATATAAATACGACCGGTGGAAGCACGCTCCTGCATTAATAAGGAGAATAATTCCACGGCTTTCACGGTGCGTTTACGAATGTTTGGATCCTGTTCGTATTGCACATAAAGTTGCTCGAATTTATCTTGATCGGCAAAGAACGTTTCATAAAGCCCCGGCACATCGGACGGGCTGAATAGGGTAATGTCGCCGCCTTTAATTAAGCGTTGATACATTAATTTGTTGAGTTGCACACCGTAGTCCATGTGACGCACACGGTTGTCTTCCACGCCACGGTTGTTTTTCAACACCAACAGGCTTTCCACTTCCAAGTGCCAAATCGGGTAATACACCGTTGCCGCACCGCCGCGCACACCGCCCTGTGAGCAGGATTTGACGGCAGTTTGGAAGTGTTTGTAGAATGGAATACAACCGGTATGGAAGGCTTCGCCGCCACGAATCGGGCTGCCAAGAGCGCGAATAGCGCCCGCGTTGATCCCGATACCGGCGCGTTGGGAAACGTATTTCACAATGGCGGAGGCGGTCGCGTTAATGGAATCTAGGCTGTCGCCGCATTCGATCAGCACGCAAGAGCTGAATTGACGGGTTGGGGTGCGCACGCCTGCCATGATTGGGGTCGGCAGGGAAATTTTAAAGGTGGAGGTGGCATCGTAAAAACGGCGCACATAATCCAAACGGGTTTCCTGCGGGTATTTGGAGAACAGGCTCGCCGCTACCAATAAATAGAGGAATTGGGCGGATTCGTAGATCTCACCGGTCACACGGTTTTGGACTAAATATTTGCCTTCTAATTGCTTCACTGCCGCATAAGAGAAGGTCATATCGCGCCAATGGTCGATAAAACCGTCCATTTCATCCCATTCTTCGCGAGTGTAGTCATCCAATAAAGACGGATCGTATTTGCCCATACGTACCAGTTTTTTCACGTGATCGTATAAACGCGGCGGATCAAAATGCCCGTACGCTTTTTTACGCAAATGGAACACCGCAAGGCGCGCGGCAAGGTATTGATAATCCGGGGAATCTTTGCTGATCAGATCCGCCGCCGCTTTAATAATGGTTTCGTGAATGTCGGAGGTGCGAATCCCTTCATAAAACTGAATGTGAGAACGCAATTCCACTTGAGACACGGACACATTGTCCAACCCTTCCGCCGCCCAAGTGATCACGCGGTGAATTTTATCAAGATTAATCGGTTCCGGTTTTCCGTCACGTTTGGTGACCATCAATGCCTTGTTCATGGAAGATACCTATTTCTCTAAAATATATGAAAAACACAACATATAGTTGCGTTATAAAAATTTTGCACAAGATAATGTGTTGGATGTGAAAATTCAAGTACTAAATTTTTTACTTGAATTATTGACATAAAATAACTGCTTATAAACCAAGAAGAATTTTTTGCGTGGTAAAAATCGCATTATTAAAATTTGTGTAAAGGGACAAATTTTATGCGAAATGATGAGGGTAGGGCGTTTTGAAAGAAAAAAGTGCGGTGAAAAAACACCTTAAATTTCCACCGCACTTTTTAGGGGAAAGGTGATTAGATACTTCCACCGATGCCCTTAAATTTCTCAACAAATTCCGCAATTTTTTGGAAAATACTTTTCTTTTTCTTCAGATATTCCGGATTGAGCGGACTCATCTTAGGCAGGGCTTCATTTAAATCCGTGCCGTTTTCGCTGGCGTACTCGCGTTTTAATGAAACACTAATATAACGTTTAGCCGCTTCTATGTTTAAGTTTTCCGAAGCAATGAGTTCATTAGCCTCTTTTTGTTGCTCTGTTTGAGCAAATTTAAAGAACGCTTCAATGATACTTGCCTTGTCGGCAATAGCATCTAAATCTGTTTGATGAATAAAATCGATGATTAAACTTTCTTTGGCGCGGTTTCCCAAACTTGAGCGGATAATTGAACGAATTTCTTCAACCAAGGTTTCTTTGTCTTTGGTTTTTTTATTGTGCTCAAAAATCAGCTCTAAAATATAATCCAGATTGATTTCTTGGGATTTTAATAAATCCACCTCAAAGACTACATCATCCCAATCAATGGTTGATTTGCCTTTTTCTTCGCCATCTTTTTGCCGGCGAAGCCAATCACGAATGTCATTATAAGTAGATCGATAATTTTGAATAGCGCGTTCGCTTGGTATATCAATTTTTTGTATTTCAGCAAGGGCTTCATCGCTAAGATAATACTTTTCTTTAAATGCTTGTATTGCTTGTTCATCAGTTTTATCAACGGATTGAAATGCCTGCAAAGCGGAAAATTCATCATAATTTTGCAGGATATTTTCAACGCGTAAATATTCACCGAATAATTTAACAAAGGCTTTTTTGCCTTTTTCCGTTTCAATTTCAGTTGGATCAGGAAAACGATCGCTGAGTTCGGTAATGACGTCTAAATAGCCGCGGCGATCGATGCCTGCATCGGTATAGCCTTCCATATATTCTTGATAGCTTTTTTCCAGTACTACGTTACGCGTATTGGCGTTGCCAAAAAGCGTAATGGCATCAATGGTGTTTTGCTCCAAATCGCGGAAAGTAACGATATTGCCAAAGGTTTTGGTCGCATTATAAATTCGATTGGTGCGGGAAAAAGCTTGAATTAACCCGTGATAACGTAGATTTTTATCGACAAACAAGGTGTTTAGCGTTGGCGCATCAAACCCGGTTAAAAAAATACCGACAACAATAAGCAGGTCAATTTCTTTATTTTTTACCCGTTTTGCCAAATCTCGATAATAATTTTGGAAGGATTTTCCATCTACATCATAGTTGGTTGCAAAATACTTGTTGTAGTCATCAATAGCAGATTTTAAGAATTCTTTGGCGCTCGAATTCATGGCTTCCACTTCAAAACTTTCATCGGTAATATCGCCTACCGCGTCTTGTTCTTCATTAGCGGCAAAAGAAAAGATAGTGGCAATTTTAAGCGGATTTTCTACCGCACTTTGTTGCTTTTTAAATGCTTCATAATAAAACTTTGCCGCCTCCACACTACTCACCGCAAACATCGCATTAAAGCCTTGATTGCCGGCGTTGAAACGATGTGTCTTTTGTTTGAAGTTGTTCAAAATGTATTGTGTGATTCCTTCAATGCGCTTGGGCTGTAAAAAAGCCGCTTTTTGCTCAAGTGCGGTTAGTTTTTTCCGTGTTTTTAGCCGGTGATTGGTTGTACCTGTTTTTCATCAGCGCAAAAAATAAACGTGATTTATTTAGTATTTTGCATTCAATGGCATATAATCCTGAGCAATCAATGATGATTAATTTATGAGGGATTGAATATGCAAAAATGGTTTAAACGCAGTTTAGGTTTGGTTTGTCTTTCGCCTTTTTTCTTCGCCCAGCAGGCACAGGCGGAAGGGCGCTTGACGGTGTATTGCACGGTGCAAAATAAAGTGTGTGAAAAAGTGACGCAGGATTTCGGCGCGAAATACAACGTGGAAACGCAATTCGTACACGGCGGCACGGAAACCATTTTTGGCAAGATCAAAGCGGAAAAAGACAATCCGCAGGCGGATTTTTGGTATGGCGGAACTATCGAACCACATTTTCAGGCGGGGGAATTAGGTTTATTGGAAGCCTACCGTTCTCCGAAACAGGCGGAAATCCTACCGCAGTTTAAAACCTTGATGGCAGAAAAAGGCGAGTTTACGTCCGTGGCGTATATGCTGGTGTTAGGTTTCGGCGTGAATACGCAAAAATTAGCCCAACTCGGTTTGCCGACACCGCAAACCTGGGAAGATTTGTTAAAGCCGGAATACAAAGGCGAGGTTCAACTGCCGGATCCGCGCGCTTCCGGCACTACTTATACAATTATGGCGACTTTAATTCAGCTTTGGGGCGAAGAAAAAGCTTTTGATTACCTCAAAAAACTCAATGAAAACGTGTCGCAATATGTGAAAAGCAATTTGGTGACGGCGAATTTATCCCGTGGCGAAACGGCGATCAGTATTGGATTCGTGCATTCTTACGCCACGGAAAAAGAAAAAGGCGCGCCGGTAGAGGCGGTGATTCCGCAAGGCAAAACGGGTTACGCCTTGGGCGGTGCGAGCATCATCAAAGGTGCGCGTAATTTGGATAACGCCAAACTGTTCATGGATTATGTGCTTTCCAAAGAGGTGGAAGAAATTCCGTGGCGTGAATTCGGTTTGTATCAAATTCCGACAAACGTGAACGCTGAAGCCTCACCGAAATCTGTTAATCCGAAAACCTTACAATTACTGGATTTTGATTTTGTGAAATTCGGTTCCAGCGAAGAAGGCAAACGCTTGATTAATAAATGGTTGGCGGAAATTAAATTGGCGAAATAGCCTTATCGTGGGGAATAACTTCTCCACGAAATCAGCTCAGATTTTCTATCAATGCTAAAAAAACAATTTCGTCACAACCTCACCTGGATTTTGCTTGCATTTACGGCATTTGCGCTATTGCCTGTGCGAGCTTTGGATTACGGCATTTTCGGCGCCACCCGCAGCGAATATTTCGCGGCGCTGGGCTGGGTTCAACCGAATATCAGCTGGCTGTGGTTTGCGGCGTTATTGTTTTTCCCTTTTCTTTCCCGCAGTGCCTTCGGGCGACCTAAAATTACTTTATTTTTAGCCGTTTCACTCGGTGTCTTCATTTGGTTTTCCGCCGAATTTTTCCGTTTTCGTTTTGGCTACGCCGTTATTTTTCTGACATTGGCGCTAGGCGCCATTTTGGTGGATGCCTTGGCACGCCTGCGATTTATGCAGGGCGATCGTTTTTTATTAAGTGTCGCCTTGGGGCTATCTTGTTTAGTCATCGGTTTTATTTTTTATCCCATCGGCAAATTGTTCGCTGTCTTTTTTTGCGCAGAGCAGAGTGATTGGCAGAATATCTCTGCCTTAATGGCGAACGCCGGCTTGTGGCAGGTGGTGGGGAATTCTTTGGCGGTGTCTGCTTCCGTGGGTGTTTTTTCCGTCGTCTTCGGCTTGATTTTCGCCCTTTATACCACCCGTATCGCTAAACGCAGTGTATGGATCAGCAAACTCTTTTCGATTTTACCCATGATTACGCCGCCCTTTGTGGTGAGCCTCGGCGTGATGCTCATGTTCGGACGCAACGGTTCCGTCACACTGTTTTTAACGCAACATTTCGGTATTACGGCAAATTGGCTGTACGGCTTCAACGGCATTTTAATTTCCCACACGCTGGCGCTCACGCCCATGGCATTTATGCTTATTGAAGGCGCGTTAAAAGCCTTGTCGCCCAAACTGGAAGAAGCGGGCGTGATGTTAGGGGCAAACCGTTGGCAAAGTTTCCGTTTTATTGTATTGCCGCTACTCAAACAGGCGTTAGCCAATGCGTTTTTGATCGTGATGGTGCAATCGCTGGCGGATTTCAGCACTCCCTTCGTGCTGGGGGGCAATTTTGATGTGTTGGCAACGCAGATTTATTTTTATATTGTCGGCGCACAAAATGATTATTTAGCCGCCAGCACCCTGGGCGTGATTTTGCTTGCTATCTCGTTGAGCATATTCTGGCTGCAATACCGTTTTATCGGCAGCCAAAACTATGTCACGGTATCGGGCAAATCTTTTGAAGGGCGGGTAACGCCGCTGGCTACCGGTTTGAACGTGTTGGTGACGACGGTTTTTATCCTTTGGGTGGGCTTTAACGGTATTTTGTACGGTAGCATTTTTTACGGCAGTTTCATGCAAAGCTGGGGCATTAATAATCAATTTACCTTTCAGCATTACATCACCTTATTCGGACAAGGCTGGAACAGCGGCGCCATTCCGTCTTTAGTGCAAACCGTATTATTCGCGTTAATTGCCGCACCCTTTACCGCCATCAGCGGTTTTCTGTTAGCCTATTTTTTCGCCCGTCGGCATTTTTTCGGCAAAAAATACGCGGAATTTTTCACTTTATTAAGTTTTGCCGTGCCCGGCACGGTGGCGGGTGTTTCTTACATTCTGGCGTTTAATAACGTGCCATTGTATTTGACCGGCACCGGCGTCATCATTGTGCTTTCCATGATTACGCGCAATATGCCTATCGGCTTGCGTGCGGCGTTAGTGAATTTCAAACAGTTGGATCCGACTTTGGATGAAGCGGGTTATACGCTAAAAGCGAGCAGTTTTCAGGTATTACGCTTTATTATTCTGCCTTTATCAAAACCGGCGTTATTATCCGCCTTGGTGACCGGTTTCGTGCGCGCCATGACCACCATCAGCGCCATTATTTTCTTAGTCACACCAAGCACCCGCGTTGCCACGTCTTATATTTTAAATCGCGTGGAAGACGGCGATTACGGACTTGCGGTGGCATACGGCGCAACTCTCATTGTGGTGATGATGCTGGTGATTGGATTATTCGGGCGCTGGGTCGGCGATCTCAATTTGCAGAGAAAACAACATGACAGAACAGATTGAATTAAAACACATCTATAAATCCTTCGGGCAAACCAAGGTGTTGCAGGATTTCAATTTATCTTTTCAAAAGCATAAATTCACCACTTTGCTTGGTGCCTCCGGCTGTGGCAAAACCACCATTTTGCGTCTGATTGCGGGGCTAGAAGAGCCGGATAAAGGGCAGATTTTGTGCGACGGACGGGATCTCAGTCGGCTTGCTCCGCAACAACGTGGCGTGGGCTTCGTATTTCAGTCTTATGCCTTATTTCCCCATTTAACGGTGAGTGAAAACGTGGCGTTCGGCTTAAAAATGCAGGATGAAAACGCAACGAACATTGCCGCTAAAGTGAGGAATGCGTTGAAAATGGTGGAGTTGGACGGTTTTGAAACGCGTCGTATTGAGCAGCTTTCCGGCGGGCAACAACAGCGGGTGGCGCTTGCCCGTGCCTTGGTTATCGCGCCGCAGATTTTATTGTTTGATGAGCCTTTGAGCAACCTGGATACCAATTTACGCCGCACATTACGCGAAATGATTCGTCATTTACAGCAACAACTGAATATCACTACCTTATATGTCACCCACGATCAAAGCGAAGCCTTTGCCATTTCTGATGAAGTGGTGGTGATGAATCAAGGCAAAGTGGAACAAATCGGCACCCTAAGCGAGCTCTACCGCGCGCCGACCTCCCGCTTCACGGCGACCTTCATGGGCGATGCCTCATTCTTTCCCGTGCAATCAAAAAACGGCAAATTATTCATGGATAAAAATCCATTATCATTAGTCTCTCAAACAGGGGCGACGGATGGCAATTATCAGCTGGGCATTCGCCCGGAAGGGGTGTTGCTTGGTTTGCAAGGTGAGTCGGCTGCACAATGCACGATTCAGTCGGCGGTATTCATGGGAAATTACTGGGAAATTCGCGCCTTATGGCAGGGCTTGCCGCTATTGATTCACCTTAACCCGAACGATTACATTCCGAACCAACCGCGTTATTTCGTGCAACTACGCCCCATAGGCTGGTTTTTGCTGCCGGCAGAAGGGTAAAAAAAGTGCGGTCGATTTAAAAAACGTTTTTTGAAATGACCGCACTTTTTGCAGTAATCTTACTCTCCTGCCCAAACGACCATCACTTTATCGCCGTCCAATTCACGGCTAAAGGCGTAATATTTCTCCGTTTTCGCAGTGGTTTGTTTACCTGCGCCGATTGCCGGATGCGCTTGGCGGAAGTGGGCGAGTGTTTGCCAGTGGGTGAGCAGGGCTTGTTTGTCGCCGTTTGTGCCGAGGTCCTGCCAATTCATATCGGAACGCGTGCCTTGCATCGGGTCGGAACCGGTGGGTCCAAAGTCCCGTCCGCTTTCATCGCCGTAATAGATTTGTACAGCGCCCGGCGCCAGTAATAACAGGTTAGCGGCGATTTTTTGTTTCGCGTTGTTGCCTTGGCTATCCGAATGATAGAACAAACGGGTATCGTGGGAGGAAAGGTAACTCAACACATTGAAATCTTTCAGTTTGTCGCTCATGTTCTGATACACGGGATCAATGTGGGCGAAACAATCCAACGCATTTTTTGCTTGGTCCTGAAAGTCGAAATTGATCATGGCGTCGAAGCCGTTTTGGTAGTAATCGCTTTTCAGCACGCCGTGTCCCCAGGCTTCGCCCGTCATCCAAAAGGGTTCACCGCTGCTCTCGGAAGGATGTTTTTGCTGCCACTGGTGTAATGCCGCGTCCGCCGATTGTTTTAATGCCAGCCAAGTGGATTTTTCAACGTGTTTGGCGGTATCCACGCGAAAGCCGTCTACGCCGTAGTTACGCACCCAATCAGACAACCAGCCGATGAGATAATCACGCACTTTGGCATTTTGCAGAGCTTTGGCATGGGTTTGTTTGTGGTGATAAAAAGGCGGCAAACCCACTGCATTATCGCTTTCGGTTTTGAGATCGGGCAATGAAGCGAGGGACATTTTCAGATCGTCGAATTTCGGGCTGTCGTAATCGCCAATGTCGGATCGCACCCAATCCTTACCCCACCATTTCACCCAGCTGACGCTATCGCCGAAATTGATGTAGTCGTTAAAACTATGCCAATTCTGACCGCGTTTCGGTTTCCAGTTCGTCCATTTTTCACCTAATACGGATTGCATTTCTTCCGGTTTCAGGTAAAACGAACCGAAACCGAATTCCTGCATATCCGCAAGAGTAGCGTAGCCGGTGTGATTCATCACCACGTCGAAAATCACTTTCATGCCGCGTTTATGGGCTTGCTCAATGAAATGGCTGAGATCTTGCTCCGTCCCCATGTTGGCGTCAATTTTCGTCCAGTCCTGATGATAATAGCCGTGATAGGCGTAATGCGGAAAATCGCCTTTATCCCCACCGCCGACCCAGCCGTGCATTTGTTCTAGTGGCGAGGAAATCCAGATGACGTTCACGCCGAGCTGTTGCAGGTAATCCAGTTTTTCCGTTAAGCCTTTTAAATCGCCACCATGGAACGTACCGATTTCCTGCATACCGTCTTTTTGTCGTCCGTAGCTGTGATCGTTGTGCGGGTTGCCGTTATGAAAGCGATCGGTCAACACAAAATAGACGGTGGCGTTTTTCCAGTGAAAAACACTTGGATTTTTAACCGCACTTTTTTCCAAGAGCAGCAATCCGCCCGCCAGCGGATCCGGCGTCAAGGTCACTTTACCGTTTTTCACCACCGCACTTTTGCCCGAATAAGCATCGCGCACGGTATCGCCCTCGGCGAAGGTTTGGCTCACGTCAATTTCCAACGGTTTCTGATCCCACTTCGGACAAGTTTTTGCTACGGCTTCCGGTTCCGGCTGTCGTTCAATGCTGATACGTAAAGTCGGCGTGCCGCTGCGGGTGTCGATTTGGGCGAGATAATTGCCGTGACGGAAAATACGTAATTGCGGCGCGTCGCCGTGGCAAGGTTCGAGGGAGGCGGTTTGATTGAGTTTCACGGCAGTTTGAGGCTGGAAGCATTTGCCGTCGCGTTGGAATTGTAACGAATAATTGCCTTTGTCCAGCGTTGCCTGCCCTTGGAAGAGTTGCTTTTCGGCGTTGTCGTTCAGTTCGTTAAACTGCGGATGCTGCCACGCGGCAAAGGTATTGCCGGCGCAGAACAGAGAAAAATAGAGAATGGATTTTTGCATGAGACGCTTCCTGATGAACAAAAGTGCGGTGGTTTTTGGAGATAGATTTAATGTCTGAAAGAAATCCCCCTCTTTGCTAAAGAGGGGAGTTTCTTTACCCCTTCACCCCACCTGCCGTTAATCCGCCGATTAACCAGCGTTGTGCCAGTAAGAACACGAGGGTAATAGGAATAGCGGAAAGCACCGCTGCAGCGGCGAAGTCGCCCCAAAGGTAGTTTTGCGGGTAGAGATATTGTTGCATTCCCACCGCCAGGGTGTAGCTGTTGACATCGCGTAATAATAGCGAGGCGACCGGCACTTCGGTAATGGCGGCGATGAAGGAAAGAATGAAGACCACCGCCAGAATCGGTACGGAGAGAGGTAGTAAAATTAAGCGGAATGCCTGCCATGGGGTAGCGCCGTCTAAGGCGGCAGCTTCTTCCAGGGATCCGTCGATGGTTTCAAAATAGCCTTTGATGGTCCAAACGTGCAAGGCGATACCGCCCAAGTAAGCGAAAATCACGCCGCCGTGGGTGTTTAAGCCGAGGAACGGGATATATTGACCGAGGCGATTGAATAAGGCGTATAAGGCGACCAAAGACAACACCGCAGGGAACATTTGGAAAATTAACATGCCTTGCAAGATGGTTTTTTTGCCTTTGAATTTCATCCGCGCGAAAGCGTAGGCGCAAGTGGTGGACATAACAACGATACCCACGGAGGTGATGGTCGCCACTTTAATGGAGTTCCACAACCACAACAACACCGGGAACGGCGGTGGTGTGACAGAACCGTCGGCGTGTACCACATAAAAGCCAAGCGCCGCCTGCCAGTGTTCCCAGGAAATTTGTTTCGGAATCAAATCGCCCAAAGCGAGGTTGCCCGGGTGCAGGGAAATGCCGATCACCATCAGTAACGGGAAAATAATCAGACAAATAAATGCAATCAGCAGCAAATGGGTCACCCATAAACGGTAGCGGGCAGATTTGGATTGTACGATAGCCATAATTCGGTTCTCCTGAATGCGTTAGTCTAATTTCATTTTAGTGGCTTTGATGTTGAGTAATGCCAAGCCGCCTACGAGCAAGAAGATGATGGTGGCAATCGCTGCCGCCAAGCCGAAGTCTTGCGTGCCGCTGCCTTCAAAGGCGATGCGGTAGGTGTAGCTGACGAGCAAGTCGGTGTAACCTGCCGGCGTGGTGGTGCCGATCATGTCCGGGCGACCGTTGGTTAATAGTTGAATCAACACGAAGTTGTTAAAGTTAAAGGCGAAGGACGCAATCATTAACGGGGTTAACGGTTTTAACAACAACGGGAAGGTGATTTTGCTGAAGTTCTGCCAGGTGGACGCGCCGTCCATGGCAGAGGCTTCGTATAAATCCGACGGAATGGCTTTCAACAAGCCCATGCACAAAATCATCATGTACGGATAACCCAACCAGGTATTGACGATAAGAATCATGGTTTTCGCCAGGAACGGATCGTTAAACCATTCCGGGCTAATGTCGAATAATTGATTCAGAATGACATTGATTTCCCCGAAACTTTGGTTGAATAACCCTTTGAAAATCAAGATGGAAATAAAGGACGGCACGGCATACGGCAAGATTAACAGCAAGCGATATACGCCTTTGCCTTTCAGCGCTTCCCATTGCACCACGCAAGCCAACACCATGCCGAGAATAACGGTGAAAACAACGGTGAGTAAGGAGAAAATCACCGTCCAGATAAAAATTTGAATGAACGGTTTTTGGATACCTTCATCGGTGAAGATTTTCACGAAATTCAGCCAGCCCACAGACACCGTATAACCCGGCTCTAAGGTTTCATTTAACCATTCGCCGGTTTCATTAACCGCTTGGAAAAAGCCGATATCATTGTTGGCTTTGTAGATTTTGCCGTTTTCGTTGTTGGTTAAGGTATTGGTTTCGCTGTTAAAGGTGTAACGCGGTTTTTGTTCGGAAAATTGACGTAATGAACTCATGGTCAATTCATTGCCGCTTGGCAAGGTCACGCGCATGGCTTGTAAGGCGCTGCGGTTTTGCGTAATCACTTTAAGCGGTGCCGCTTCGCTTTGCGGTGCGGCTTGTTCGGTTACCGTGATTTCCTTATCGGTGAGTTTAATAGGAACGGAAGCGAAATCCTGTCCGGTATTGTTATTGTGTAGGGCAAGGATATAGCTGTTGTCCTGTTGCGGGTAGAGTTTGAAATCGTATTTATCACCGGCGAAGTAACGTTGTTCGCCTAATACGGCAACGGCACGTTCAAAGGAAAGCTGGTTGGTGCCGCTGTAATTGGTGAAGGCGATGGCGATGGTGGCGACCAACGGGAATAAAATAAAAATCGCCATGCCCGTTAAGCCGGGATACACATAACGCCATGCGTACACTTTTTTGCTGCTGAAAATGTACACGCCGGAAGTCAGAATCACCAAGGTTAAAATGGCGAACAAATATTCTCCCTGCGAATACATTAAAACCACTAAATATAAGTCAATCAACAATACGACGCCGGCTAACAAATATTTCAGCCACGGGGATTGCGATGTCGCTTGAGTCGGAGATTGTTGCATAAAACACCTCGAGAACAGAATGACTAATCGGCTATGGCATAGAAAACACTAAAAATTTGCACCGCACTTTTTGAATTGTTAATGTGCCGAACCGTCAATTCGGCTCGGCACATCAGGCTTGGTTTATTGTTGTTTTTGGATACGTGCGCGGGCATCGTCCAAGGCTTGTTTTACGCTTTGACGACCGCTGACGGCATTGCCGATTGCCGCTTTTTCGGCATACCAGAAGGCACTCATTTGCGCGATATTCGGCATGATTTCACCGTTTTTCGCATTTTCCATGGTGGCGGCGATACGCGGATCTTTCGCTAATTTTTCTTGGTAGGATTTCAATGCCACAGCGCCTAGTGGTTTGTCTTTATTGACGGTTTCCAAACCGTCATCGGTCAACAGGTAGTTTTCCATGAATTCCACCGCGAGATCTTTGTTCGGGCTGGCGGAGTTAATACCGGCACTTAACACGCCGACGAACGGTTTGGCATTGTGACCGTTTAAGGTCGGCAACACGGCAACGCCGTAATTGATTTTGCTTTTCTCAATGTTGCCCCAAGACCAAGGACCGTTAATGGTTAACGCCGCATCGCCTTTGTTAAATGCCGCTTCCGCGATGGCATAGTCCATATCGGCGCTGATGACTTTATTTTTCACCATATTCACCACGAATTGCAGGGCTTTTTGTGAACCTTCGTTGTTTACGCCGATGTCGTTAATGTCATATTTGCCGTTGACAAATTTGAAGGCATAACCGCCGTTAGAAGCGACGATAGGCCAAGTGAAATACGGCTCGGACAGGTTCCACATAATGGCGTTTTTCTTGTCTTTTTTGAGTTTGGCATCCAGCTCAAGAATTTCTTCCCAGGATTTCGGCGGGGTAGGAACCAAGTCTTTGTTGTAGATTAAAGACAGGGATTCAATCGCCACCGGATAGCCGATGACTTTGCCGTTATAGGTTTCCGCATCCCAGGCAAAATCTACGAATTTATCTTTAAATTCTTTGCTTGGGGTAAGTTCGGTCAATAAACCCGCTTGCGCATAGCCGCCAAAACGGTCATGTGCCCAGAAGATAATGTCCGGGCCGTCACCGGTGGACGCCACTTGAGCAAATTTTTCTTCCAGTCTGTCCGGATGTTCTACCAAAACGGAAATGCCGGTGTCTTTTTCAAATTTTTTACCCACTTCAGCCAAGCCGTTATAGCCTTTGTCGCCGTTGATCCAAATAACCAATTTTCCTTCGGTCATTTTTGCCATTACAGCGGAAGACATAACTAAGCCCGCCACGGCGGTTAAAGTGAATTTAACGAGTTTGTTTTTCATGTTGTAAGTCCTTGTTGGTTATTTACTGATACCGGAGCGAATACGTTGAGCCGCTTCGTCCGGTGCCTGTTTAACGGTTTGACGTTCGGTAACTGCAAGTTGAGTGGCGGTATTTTCCAGTGAGCATGAAACACTTAAAAAGCCTTTTTACACATTATTGGCATTATCCGTAAATATTTTATTTTGTTATCCTCCCCCTGACTACTCCTTGTCTGTAACACTGTGATCTCATCGACATTTTTTATAAGTTTGTGACTTCGATCACATAAATTAATTAAAAAAATTAGAGCTGGATCACAAAATTTTATGCGCCTACCAAAAAAGAAAATATTTGAATAAATTTTGAACGATTTTATCTAATCCCCCTAAATTTTTTATCAGGGAGGATTTTTTCTTTATACGTATAAGTATGATTAGCCCGAACATATAAAAGACAAGGTATCGAGAGGTTTCATTATGGCAAGTGTAACATTGCGCAATGTGGGCAAATCTTACGGAAACGTACATATTTCCAAAGATATTAATTTGGATATTGAAGAAGGCGAATTTGTCGTCTTTGTCGGACCGTCCGGTTGCGGTAAATCCACATTATTGCGAATGATTGCCGGACTTGAGGATATTACCACCGGTGAACTTTACATCGGTGAAAAACGGATGAACGATGTGCCGCCGGCAAAGCGCGGTATCGGTATGGTGTTCCAATCTTACGCCCTGTACCCGCACTTGGATGTGGCAGAAAATATGTCTTTCGGGCTGAAATTAGCCGGTGTAAATAAAACGGAACGGGATCAGCGCGTTAATCAGGTTGCCGAAATTTTACAGCTTGCCCATTTGCTTGAACGTAAACCGAAAGCCTTGTCGGGCGGTCAGCGTCAACGTGTGGCGATTGGGCGAACCCTTGTTTCCCAGCCAGAAGTATTCTTGCTGGACGAACCGCTTTCCAACTTAGATGCCGCCTTGCGCGTACAAATGCGGGTGGAAATCTCCAAATTACACAAAAAACTCAACCGCACCATGATTTATGTTACCCATGACCAAGTGGAAGCCATGACCCTGGCGGACAAAATCGTGGTGTTGAATGCGGGCGGTATTGCGCAGGTGGGGAAACCGCTGGAACTTTACCATTATCCGCAAAATCGTTTCGTGGCCGGTTTTATCGGTTCACCGAAAATGAATTTCCTGCCGGTGAAAGTGACTGCTGTGGAAAAAGAGCGGGTGCAAATCGAATTGCCCGACGCCAACCATCATAACTTCTGGATCCCGGTTTCCGGTAATGGCGTGAAAGTGGGTGAAAACCTTTCATTAGGTATACGCCCTGAGCATTTAATTCCGTCTGATGAGGCAGAAGTTACGTTGCGCAGCAATGTGCAGGTGGTGGAATTGCTTGGTAACGAAACGCAAATTCACCTTGAAATCCCTGAAATTAAACAACCGACCTTAATTTATCGCCAAAATGATGTGGTGTTGGTGAAGGAGGGGGAAACGATGGACATCGGCATCATTCCGGAACGTTGCCATCTGTTTAAAGAAGACGGCACCGCCTGCCAACGTTTGTATAAAGAAAAAGGCGTTTAAAGGAATTGATTACACCGTAGAGGCCACGGGCTACCGGTGGCTTAAGGTTATTAACTCAATGCAAGAGAGGTCTCTTATGAAAATTCAAAAAACACTTCTGACAATTGCCATTAGCGGCACATTATTTGCAACAAGCGCAAGTGCGGTGGATTTCCACGGTTACGCCCGTTCCGGTATTGGTTGGACATCGGGCGGTGGCGAACTGACCGCATTTTCCGCCAACGGCGCACCGGCAAAATACCGTTTAGGTAACGAATCCGATACCTATGCGGAATTAGGCTTCGGTCAAGAATTATGGAAAGAAGGCAACAAACGCTTCTATTTCGACAGCTTAATTGCCTATGGTGGTAATTTGCATAAAGGCGACTGGACCGAAACCAGCCCGGCAGTGCGTGAATTAAATGTGAAATTTGAAAACTTCGCTGACAGCTTACCGGGCGCCACATTATGGGCAGGTAAACGTTTCTACCAACGTCATGACGTACACATGAACGACTTCTACTACTGGGATATTTCCGGTCCGGGTGCGGGGGTTGAAGGCATTGATTTGGGTTTTGGTAAATTATCTCTTGCGGTAACCCGTAATACAGAAGCAGGCGGTGCATTTAGCTACTACTATGATCGCGCAAATAAAAGATGGGATACTACCCGTAAAGTACAAAAAGATGTTTACAACGATGTATTCGATGTTCGTTTAGCTGAAGTTCAAGTTAGCGAAAACGGTAAATTAGAATTCGGTTTTGATTACGCCCGATCTCATAAAAAAGACGATGCCCGCTATGTAAATGATGACGCGACCAAAAACGGTCACATGTTCACTATCGAACATACTCAAAGCGAGTTCTTCGGCGGCTTCAATAAATTCACCGTGCAATATGCCAAAGATTCCATGGCATCTGACGGTTGGAACTACGGTCATGCGCAAGGTTCATTAACCAGCAACCGTGGTCACATGATCCGTTTAATTGACCAAGGTACCGTTCAATTCAGCGATAAAGTTGAAATGATGTACGCCTTGATTTATCAAAAAACCGATTTAAATAACAAACAAGGCAAAACCTGGTACTCCGCCGGTGTTCGTCCGATGTATAAATGGACTAATACCATGAGTACCTTAATGGAACTCGGTTATGACCGCGTGAAAGATCAAGCCACCGGTAAGAAAAATGATTTAGCCAAAGTTACTCTTGCGCAACAATGGCAGGCAGGTAGTAGCATCTGGGCGCGTCCGGCAATTCGTGTGTTCGGAACTTACGCGCACTGGAATGATAAATTCAACACTGAGAATCGTATTGAACATGGTTACAAAGCAAAAGATGGCGAATTTATCGCTGGTGTTCAATTTGAAGCATGGTGGTAATCACCGTAAAATGTGCTATCCGCCAGTGCGGGTAGCACAATAACTTCCCAACTCTTTCATAAAGTACATTTTTTCTGAGGTTAATATGAAAAAAACGATAAAATTTTTGACCGCACTTTTATTGGCGAATATCGCAGTAGCCTCGCCAAGCCGGGCTAATACGCCTGTTCATATTAACTCAACGGCACTGGCAAATCTGCAATGGCAGGACGTATCCTTTTCCGAAAAAGTCACCACCAATTTATCCGAACAACAAAAACAAGCCTTTACCGCCTCTTTTGCCGGTGTAGAAAGCCCGATTGCCGCCTATCGCATTCCGGCGAACCAAGGCACTTTGGAAGTGGAAATTATCAGTCCTATTGAAAACAAAAGCGCATTCGTCCCAAGTGCGGTGGTTTTAGATAGCAATTTTAATGTGGCGGCGACTTACCCTTCATCCGAATTCAAATTCCAAGAAGAACGCGGTATGCAACCGAATCGCTTTGCCGCCGAGCTAAACCTTACGCCTGCCGCTTCACAAAGTTATATTTACCTGTTGATTTACACCACCCAACAAGATTTGGCAAAAACCACCATGATCCCGCATCCGGCGAAACTGTATGCCAAAGGCACCGGGCACCAACCGCCGGCATTGAATGATATTGAAGTGAAACACAGTTTGAATGGTCAGATTATCGTGAACGTCACTAACGCTAACGGCACGCGCTTTATCGGTATGCCAACCAATATTTTCTCCTCTTCCGATAAAAAAGCGGTTCAACCGGTAGGGGCAGCGCCTACACCGGCGCCGACAGCAAACATTGTGTCGTCTAAAGCGGTGAATGTGCCGGTGGATCGAGACACTGAAGCCTACTTCAATCAGGCAATCACCAAAGCGTTAAAAGGCGGTAATGTAAACAAAGCGATGAATTTAGTTAACGAAGCAGAAAAACTTGGCTTAACCTCACCGCGCCAAACCTTCTTAAAACAGGTTTCCTCGAAATAACCAACTCGCTTTTTCATGCATTTTTCATGATTTGCCACCGATTTTCGGTGGCTTTTTTATGATTGGAATAATGCAATTGCAGGAAAAGTGCGGTGGTTCTTGGCGGTGTTTTTTAGGAACGGGGCCTGGGGAGTTGAAAAATGATATTTACGAAGAAAAGAATCGATTGAATACAGGTGCGCTGATGGCGCGCGTTTCCTAACCAAAATAGCTCGAAGCAGATAGTGCACGTCTTCCAACGCATACTTCTAGTATTCAGGTAATGTATATGGTTGCTAGCCGAAAAAACATTTGAAATTTTAACTGCACTTTTCATTTATGATGGTTAAGAGCCCACGCTTGGAGTAACGGAAGCACCGGCTTAGTGCCGTTGCTATCTATATATTACCCTTCCCCGTCAACTTCACTTCCCTTACCGACATCGTCATCCCATCAATTAACAACAACCGACCGCATAAATTCGTGCCGATTTTTAACCGCACTTTGATAGCTTCCAAGGCCTGAATGGAACCGATCAAACCTACGATAGGTGCTAGTACGCCGGCTTCTACACAACTTAAGGCGTTATCGCCGAACAAACGGCTGAGGCTGTGATAGGTTGGAGTGTCGTCTTCGTAAGTGAACACGGAAACCTGTCCTTCCAGACGAATCGCCGCACCGGAAACTAGCGGGATTTTATGAGCTGAACAGGCACTGTCTAATTGGTTTCGGGTGGTGACGTTATCGGTGCAATCCAGCACCACATCAAATTTGCTGACCAATTCCTTGAGCTGTTGTTCGTCCAATAACTGATTGATAGCGTCCACTTCAATATGCGGATTTAAACGCGCTAAAGAACGTTTTGCCGAGTCCACTTTCGGCATGCCGAGACGACTGTCATCATGCAACACCTGACGTTGTAAGTTGGATATATCTACGGTGTCGAAATCCAGCAGCGTCAAATGTCCCACACCGGCGACGGCTAAATATTGGCTGGCAGCGCAACCTAAACCGCCCAAACCGACGATGAGCATTTTGCTGTCTTTCAGCGTTTCCTGTCCGTCAAAATCAATGTCTTTCAACACGATCTGGCGGTTGTAGCGTAATTCTTCCTGATGGGTTAATTCCATAATAGACTCAATGAATTAGTGTAATAAATCGGTAAAAGGCTCAATGGTGACCGTTTCGCCCGCTGCAACATTACCGCGTTCCTGTTCCAGCACGATAAAACAATTACTTTTCACAAAGGAGCTGAATAAATGGGAGCCTTGGAAACCCACCGGTTGCACTTCAATTTGCCCTTGAGCGTTGACGTGATAATACCCGCGTTGGAAACCTAATCGTCCCGGCGCTTTTTTCAAATTCACGGCGGCGACGGCAGGGAAGCGAATCGGCGCTTTCCATTGGCTGTAGCCGCTGAGTTTGGCGATGGCGGGTTGCACTAATTGATAAAATGTCACCAACGCCGACACCGGGTTGCCCGGCAAACCGCAGAACCAGGCGTTTTTTAATTTGCCGAAAGCAAAAGGTTTACCCGGTTTAATGGCGATTTTCCAGAAATTGATTTTGCCCACTTTCTCTAAAATATGTTTGGTGAAATCCGCTTCGCCCACGGAAACGCCGCCGCTGGTAATCACCAAATCCGCCTGTTGTTGCGCTTCAATAAAGGTGTTTTCAAATTGCGCCTCGTTATCTGGCAAAATACCGAAATCCAACACTTCGCAGTTTAATTTTTCCAATAATAATTTCACGGCGAAACGGTTGGTGTCATAAATTTGCCCGGTTTGTAGCGGTTTGCCCACCGGCACCAATTCATCACCGGTAGAAAGCACCGCCACTTTTAAACGCGGGAAAACCTTCACGTTTTCAATGCCAAGGGAGGCGAGTAACGGCAGGGAAATCGCATTTAATAAGGCGCCTTGTCGCAACACCACATCCCCCTGTTTAACATCTTCCCCGATACGACGAATATTTTGATTTAATTTCGGCAGATTTTGGAAGGTTACCGTGCCGTCATCGTTCACCTGAACCTCTTCTTGCATCACCACCGCGTCCGCATCCTGTGGAATCATGGCACCGGTCATAATTCTGACCGCACTTTGCGCCGTCCATTCACCCTCAAATGGCGCACCGGCAAAGGCTTTGCCCGCCACAGTAAGCGTCATGGATTGTTGCAAATCCGCCAACCGCACGGCATAACCGTCCATGGCGGAATTGTCGAAAGAGGGAACGTTAATAGGGGAAATAATATTTTCAGCGCAAATGCGTTGGCTTGCCAGGTGAGTCGGCAGTGCTTCCGTAGAAGTGGGAAAGGGAAGTTGGTTTAACATTTGCTCAAGGGCTTGGGATAACGGCAACATAGTGGATCCTTAAATAAAAAAGTACGGTCATTATACTAAAAGTTTTCATGCTACATAGTCATTATCTTCATTTTATTATTGCCTTGGAGTTTGCTAAAATGCGCAATTATTTTCATTGGGAGCAGTAAATGAACGATATTTCACCTGAAGCAGAGAAAGTCCGTACGGCGCTGGTTCAGAAAGGAATTGAAACACCGATGATTGTGTCGGACGAGAGCAAAGATGAACGTCGCACAAGAATCGAACAACATATGCGCGAAGTGTTGCGTTTAATCGGCTTGGATTTACGTGACGACAGTATTGAAGAAACCCCGTCACGTCTTGCAAAAATGTTCGTTGATGAAATTTTTAGCGGCTTGGATTACGTCAATTTTCCTAAGATTACGAACATTGCTAATCGTATGAAAGTGAGTGAAATGGTGTTGGTCAATGATGTCACATTAACCAGCACCTGCGAACATCATTTTGTTACCATAGACGGAAAAGTTTCCGTGGCGTATTACCCGAAGAAATGGGTTATCGGCTTATCTAAAATTAATCGCATAGTGACATTTTTCGCTCAACGTCCGCAAGTGCAGGAGCGTTTAACGGAACAAATTTTGTTGGCATTCCAAACCATTTTGGAAACGGAAGATGTGGCGGTTTATGTAAAAGCAACCCATTTCTGCGTGAAATGCCGTGGCATTAAAGATGCCAACAGCTACACCGTCACCTCCGCTTTCGGCGGCGTGTTCTTAGAAGATCGCGAAACACGCAAAGAGTTTTTGAGTTTAATTAATAAATAATTCGACATCGTTTATAAGAAAAAAGTGCGGTGGATTTCCTCGGCGTTTTAAAAACGTTTGAAAAATCCACCGCACTTTTTGTCTTTTTAATCCTGCGAAATTAATCCTGATACAGCGCGTTATACACGCCGCTTTCAAATTGCACTAGCGGGGCACGCTTGGTTTTGCTTTCCGGATCGCCGGTGGAGTAGCCGTTGATAAATTGCACGAACGCCACTTTTTCTCCGCGCGCGTTGGTGAGATAGCCCGCCAGATTGTACACGCCTTTCAATGCGCCGGTTTTGGCGATGACGTTTTTCACCAACGGCGGATTGATTAATGACCCGCGCCCGCTTAAGGTGCCGTCCACGCCGGCGATAGGGAAGCTATCCAATAAATGCAATTTTTCTTCATTTTTTGCGATGTAATCCAACACCTGCAACATGGTTTGCGGCGCCACTAAATTATGGCGGGATAAGCCTGAACCGTCGGCGATAACGCTGTTGCCGAATTTAATACCCACCTGCGATAACACCCTTTTCATTGCCAGAGTGCCTAATTGGAAGGACGCGGGGCGTTTGTATTGGTTGTAAGCGATGGTGCGGAACAACGCATCGGCAATTTGGTTGTCAGATTTTTTCATCATTTTTTTGATGAGATCGGGCAGCGGTTTGGACAAATGTTGCGCCAACACCTGACCTTGTTGTTGGCGATAAGGTTGTTGCACTTGCCCGTTAAATTCGATATTCAGGCGTTTTAGCTGGCGTTGAATAATCGCCGCTGCGTAAGCGTTGGGATCCTGCACGGCGAAACTTAACCCGAAAGGCTTGCTTTGACGCACCAGACAGCCTTTCACCTGATAGCGGTTGTTATCATGCACGATAGCATCCAACTGGCAATAACCGGCTTCCTCTTTACCTGCCACATAAACCTGCCCGAACACCTGAATCGGGTATTGCGACGGCACGTTGAATTTTACCGGTTGCCCTTCCGGCTGGTTGGCATCAATATCCACATAAAAGCAGTTATTATCAATATTTACCGCGGCAGGCGGAGCGTTAAAGCACATGGTCAGATCATTCCAGATCCAGCCTAAACCGCGATCGTGACCGATAAACACCGACGTATCTAAAATCAGATTGCCGGTGATTTTATTAATGTTTTGCTTCTTTAATTCCGATAATAAATTGAATAATTGCCCGCTGGTTAAATCCGGGTCGCCGGTAAAACGCACAATTAAATCGCCGTTGAGTTGACCGTTTTGTACTTTGCCGTTGGTTAAAAGTGCGGTTTGAAATTGAAATGAATCGCCGAGCGTCAATTTTGCCGCCAAAGCGGTAAATACTTTTTGCGTGCTGGCGGGGAGCATGAACGTTTGTCCGTTATAATCGGCGATAATGTTATCTTGATTGATGTTTTTGGCGATGAATGCCAAATTTGCCCCCTTGGGAAGATTGGCGGTGTAATTGGCAATATTGACTTCGGCGAAAGAGGCGGTGGCGATGCCGAGGCTGAGTAATAAGAATGTTTCTTGAAAAATATGACGTGGTGAAAATTTATACATGATCCGTGCTTGAGGTTGCTATTTTTTGAAAGACGAACAATAATAGTACGCGAATACGCGGGAGTAAATGCTTTTCTCCCGCCATAACCGATTAATTTACGCTGTGGAATCCGGAGGATTCCACGGTTTTTCTTTTATTCAAATTTAGGGAAAAGAAGAATGCAACAAATTCCAATGACTGTTCGCGGCGCACAATTACTGCGTGAAGAACTGGATTATCTTAAAAAAGAACGTCGCCCGGAAATCATCAAAGCCATTGCGGAAGCCCGTGAACATGGCGATTTAAAAGAAAATGCGGAATATCACGCCGCCCGTGAGCAACAAGGTTTCTGCGAAGGACGCATTCAGGAAATCGAAGGCAAATTAGCCAATAGCCAAGTGATCGACGTCACTAAAATCCCGAATAACGGCAAAGTAATCTTCGGTGCCACTGTAGTGTTGCTTAACACCAATACGGACGAAGAAGTGAGTTACCGCATTGTGGGCGATGACGAAGCAGACATCAAAAACGGCTTAATTTCCGTTAATTCACCGATTGCTCGCGGTTTGGTCGGCAAAGAAGTGGACGATGTGGTCAATATCTCGACGCCGGGTGGCACGGTGGAATTTGAAATCATTGAAGTGGATTACGTTTAAGAAATAATTGCATCCGAACCATTGATAACAAAAAAGGCAGTTTCTTAACTGCCTTTTTTCATGTTCGCTTTTTTATTTGCGCGGAAGCTGAATTTTATTTTCTTCACTCGGACGATATAGCACCAGCACATGACCGATGGTTTGCACCGCCGTAGCGCCGGTTTCCCGCACAATCGCATCAATAATAAGTTGTTTGGTTTCACGATCGGAACCGCTGATTTTCACCTTAATTAATTCATGATGATTCAACGATAAATCAATTTCTGCCAGCACGCCTTCCGTTAAACCATTGCCACCGAGCATCACCACCGGGCTTAAATGATGGGCCAGTCCTTTTAGATACTGTTTTTGTTTGGTTGATAATGTAATTGACATAATAATCTCTTTGAAAAAATTGATGGCTGATTCTAATGCAATATTTATTTCGATACAACATATCGGGTGAAAGAACCTTATGTTGATAAAGGTAAAGTGTTAACTATACTTGACACTTTTAAGCTAAAGGCTATACTTAGGCGAAACAAATAACGACAATTAATTCAATGATGATACAAATTAAGACGACTTTTCTTTTTGATGAATGGTTGAAGAAACTCAAAAACCTAAGAGCTAAAGCAAAAATCAACGCACGAATTAAACGGTTACAGTTTGGTAATTTCGGTGATTTAAAAAGCGTTAATGACGGCATATTTGAAATGCGGATTGATAAAGGTCAGGGGTATCGGGTTTATCTGAAAAATCAAAATGGCATACTTGTTATCCTGCTTTGTGGCGGAGACAAATCCACTCAAGAGAAAGATATCAAGAAAGCAAAACAACTTGCACAGGAAATGGGACTATGAGTGAACAATTGAAAGATTTTGATCCTGCAGAATATTTATCTACCGAAGAAGATATTCGGCTTTATTTAAATGAAGTGCTACAAGAAAATAATATTGAGCTTATTTTGTCTGCGTTAGGCGATATCGCACGAACCAGAAATATGAGCCAAATTGCCCGCGAAACCGGTATGAGTAGAGAAGGGCTTTATAAAGCCCTGTCCGGTACGGGCAATCCTACCTTTGCCACCGTGATTAAAGTCATGAAAGCCTTAAATTTACAACTCCAAGTGCAACCTTCCGGTTATGTTTCTTAGTCGAAAAGTGCGGTCAAAATCCACCGCACTTTTTACGCCTCTTTCTGCGCTAAGTAACGTTCAACGGTATCCACAATTGCCTGGGTTTGCGGGTCGATTTCGATATTCACTTTGTCACCCTCCGCTTTCTTACCGATAAGGGTGCGGTGGAGGGTTTCCGGGATCAGGTTCACGCAGAAGCTTTGTTCGCGTACTTTGCCGATGGTTAAGCTAATGCCGTCTACGGCGATAAAACCTTTGGTCAGCACATATTTCATCACCTCTTTATTCGGCAGTTTGAACCAAATTTGCAGGTTGTTTTCGGAAGGCAGGCGTTCGATGATTTCCGCCGTGCAATACACATGACCGGATAAAATATGCCCGCCGATTTCCGTACCCATTTGCATGGCGCGTTCGATATTCACGGGATCTCCGACCTTTAATTCGCCTAAATTGGTGATCTTCAACGTTTCCTGCATTAAATCGAAGCTCACCAGATTATCTTTAATTTCCGTTACGGTTAAACATACGCCGTTATGGGCAACGGAGGCGCCGATTTGTAATCCTTTCAGCATTTCTTGTGGCATTTCCACGGTGTGTGTTCTAAAATTAGCCTTTTCCGTGATCGTCTTAATTTGTGCGGTACCTTGCACAATGCCTGTAAACATAATTACCTCGAAATTTATCTATTTTTATGAAGTTAACAACCGTCAAAGAATATCATATTGAAGCTAAAAAATTAATTGCTATTGCCCTCCCGATTTTGCTCGCGCAAATTGCGCAGAATTCCATGGGATTGGTGGACACCATTATGGCAGGACGTGTCAGTGCGGTGGACATGGCAGCGATTTCCGTGGGGGCGTCCATCTGGCTGCCGTTGGTGTTGTTCGGGTATGGCTTATTGCTTGCGTTGCCGCCGACCATTTCCTATTTGAACGGTTCGGGGCAACGCCGGCGCATTGCCCATCAGGTGCGCCAAGGTATTTGGATTGTGCTTTTTAGCTGCATTCCGCTGGTGTGGCTGATTTATAGCAGCGATTTCGTACTACAAAAAATGGACATGGAACAACGCTTGGCGGACATTACTATCGGTTATTTGCACGCCATGGTTTGGGGCTTGCCGGGCTATTTGTTGATGGTGAATTTTCGTTGTTTAAATGACGGCATCGCGAAAACTAAACCAGCGATGGTGATCACCTTTCTCGGCTTGCTGATCAATATTCCTCTTAATTATATTTTTATTTATGGCAAATTGGGTGTGTCGGCATTCGGCGCCGTGGGCTGTGGCATTGCCACGGCAATTGTAAACTGGGTGATGTGTCTGTTGATGTTGGCATACTGTATGCGGGCGAAAAATCAACGTGATTTGAAGGTTTTCGCAAATATCATTGAACGCCCGAATAGACGCACGCTGGGGAAATTGCTGAAGCTGGGTTTTCCCATTGCCATGGCGTTGTGCTGTGAAGTAGCATTGTTTGCGCTAACCTCTTTATTCTTATCGCCTTTGGGCGCCGACGTGGTGGCAAGTCATCAAATTGCACTAAATACCGGTTCTTTTGTATTTATGTTGCCTATGTCTCTCGGCATGGCAACGACCATTTTGGTGGGGCAGCGTTTGGGTGAAAAATCCCCGGAAGGCGCAAAGCAGGTGACCTATTCTGCGCTGGTTATGGGGTTATTTATTGCGGTGATAACGGCATTTTTAATCGTAATTTTGAAGGAGCAAATTGCTAACATTTTCGTGAAAGATGCCGAAGTCATTGCCATGGCGGGCACCCTGTTGCTATTGGCGGCGTTGTATCAATTCTCCGACACCATACAAGTGATTATTGGCAGTGTGTTGCGCGGCTACAAGGACACGCAAGCGATTTTATACATCACCTTATTTTGTTATTGGGTTGTAGGAATGCCGCTCGGTTACGTTCTGGCACGCACGGATCTCATCGTTCCCGGCGGCATTGCGGCAAAAGGCTTCTGGATTGCTTTCGTGGTGAGCCTGACGATTGCGGCAGTTTTACTGTTTTTCCGTCTGCGAAAAACACAAGGGCAGCCGGACGATATTTTATTGGCAAGGCTGGAGAAATTGAAATAATCCTGTAGGTGGGCTTGTCCCACCTTTTTTGTCTTTCGATACGATAAATCCCTCCCGCGTACATAAAGTGCGGTCACAAAAAATTCTGTTTTTTGAACGTTGGCTATGCCAACGGCCCCGAAGGGGTGAATAAATCACTTCAGTGATTTATGAATATTTTTACAAATGTTTTTTGTTAGCTCAGAAAAAAGAGAATGATTATATTTTACGCCTGAAACTTTTCAGCTATACTGACGCGATTTTTTTGACTCGAGAAAGGTAACTTTTATGAAATTTAAATTAAGTTTAATTTCCACCGCACTTTTACCCCTCATCCACAATATCCAAAAACGTCGCATTCAATATTTTCGCCAAATCCTGCGGGGCGATTTCAACGCTTAATCCGCGTTTACCGCCGGAGACGAAAATCTTGTCGAAATTCAGCGCAGATTGTTCAATGACGGTGGTTAGGCGTTTCTTTTGACCTAATGGGCTGATTCCGCCCACCAAGTAGCCGGTACTTTTTTGTGCCGCGTCTTTGTCCGCCATTTCCACTTTTTTGACGCCCAAGGCTTTTGCCGCTTTTTTCAGGCTTAACAGATGGCTGGTGGGCAGCACGAAACAGGCGAGCTTTTTCTGATCGCCGTTTTCCGCAACCAATAAAGTCTTGAAAGATTGATCGGGATTTATGCCTAATTTCTCGGCGGCTTCATCGCCGAAATGGGTGTTGTCCGGGTCGTGATCGTAATGATGTAAGGTGAAAGGGACTTTTTGCTTTTTCAATAAGTCAATCGCCGGTGTCATTGTATTTCCTCATGATAATTCAGTAAAATGGAGCCCGTTTATTTTACTGCGGAGAGAAAAATGAGTACAAGATTAAATATCGCCCTGGTCGCCGAATTCGATTTATGCGAGAAATTGGCGGAGGCGTTGGAGCAGAGCAGTTTAGCCATTGAGACCCTGTCTGTGGTCGAACTTTTCCCTTTTAGCGAAGAACAGGGCATTCGATTCAACAACAAAAGCGTGGCGCAAATTCCGTTAGAGGAAACGGAATGGTCAGAATTTAATTATGTGTTATTTGCCGGTGAATTTGCTCATGCGACACATATTGCCAATACGGCGCAAGCGGGTTGTGTGGTGATTGATTTGAAAGGCGTGTGCGCTTCGCTAAATGATGTGCCGCTTATCGTCCCGAGCATTAACGATGAACAGTTGGTTTTATTGAAACGTAACATTGTGTCTTTGCCAGATCCGCAGGTTACACAATTCATTTTCTCTGTGTCACAATTTGCCCACGAAAATACATTGTCTCAAGTGTTGGTTACGTCATTATTACCGGCATCTTATGTTGACAGCGACACCGTGAATAAACTTGCCGGACAAACCGCGCAACTATTGAACGGCATTCCGTTAGATGAAGATCAACAACGTTTGGCATTTGATGTGTTCCCGCTCGCCAAGCCGACCACAAACCTTGCTGCACAAGTAGAAAAAATTTTTCCGCAACTGCCGAATGTGATTTTTCATCAGGCGCAAGTGCCGGTGTTTTATGGCATGGCGCAAATGGTCACGCTGCTTTCCGAGTATGAATTTGATGAACAGCCGCAGATCCAGGCATGGCAGGCGAAACTAAAGCCACCGCACCGGTGGTGTTGCATATTCCGGTGATGGCAATTCGTCGGGATAAAAGCGCCGGCATTGATTCTTTTAAAGCCTTAGCGGAAAGCAAATTACGTTTAGGCGTTGGCGATAGCAAAGCGATGGCGTTGGGCAAAGGTGCGGAGAAGATCTTTGAATTGTCGGGCTATCAACAGCAGTTGAATGACAAAGTGGTGGTGAGAGCCGCGACGGTAAAACAGTTGATGTTATATTTATTGAATGGGGATGTGGATGCGGCAGTTGTCGGACGTTCAGGGGCATGGAAAGTGCGCGATAAAGTCACCATTTTGCCTAATCCGCAAGGCACCCCGGAAGAAAAAGTCACGGTAGCGTTGCTTTCTTCTTCGAAACATACGGCGGAAGCGCAACAATTATTTGATCTTTTTAAATCCGAGCAAGGTGTGAAATATTTTGTTGATGAAGGCTTCTTACCTGTTAAATAAAAGCCTTGGTTTAAAGTTAGCACTGATTCCGTTGATGATTTTGTTATTGATTGTGATAGGCTCGGTGCTTTCTTTAATGACGCAACTGGATTTTCATTTTTTCAAACAGGTGCTTTTTGATGCCGAGCTTCATTTTGCCTTGGGAATGTCGTTGGGTTCCTCTTTAATTTCGCTGTTTCTCGCATTTTGCCTATCTGTGCCGAGCGCGTGGTTGATGAGCCAAGTGCGGTTACCTTTGCAAAAGTTTATTGATACCTTTCTTGATTTACCCATGGTTTTGCCGCCTTTGGTTACCGGGTTAAGTTTGCTGCTTCTCTTTAATTCACAAGGCATTTTGAGTCAGTGGATTCCTTCGATCAGCCAATGGATTTTTAGCCCCGTTGGCATTGTGGTGGCACAAACGTATATCGTGTCGTCCATTTTATTGCGTGGCACAAGAGGGATTTTTTCGTCTTTTGATCAAGGCTATCGGTTTGCGGCATATAGTCTGGGGTTATCGCCTTTCAAAACCTTATGGAAAATTGAATTGCCCATGTGCTGGAAGCCATTATTAGGCTGTGTGATTTTGGCGTGGTCGCGGGCGATCGGGGAATTTGGCACCACGTTAATGCTTGCCGGTGCAACGCGATTTAAAACGGAAACCTTGCCGATGGCGGTGTATTTGAATATTTCCAGCGGCGATTTTGAAATCGCTATCGGCGCATCATTGTGGCTGCTGTTTATTTCCGCCTGTTTATTGATGCTTTTACGGATTGTGAATCGAAATGTGTAATGATGTTGAAGATTGAACATTTATCTGCCGGCATTCTGCGAAATATTTCCCTGTCGGTAGAGGCAGGCGAATGTGTCGCCATTGTGGGGGAATCGGGCAGCGGCAAAACCACGTTATTAAACGCCATTGCCGGTTATATTGATTATGCCGGCACCATCCGATTAGCCAATCAATCGTTGGACAACTTGGCGCCATGGCAACGCAATTGTCGTTATTTAAATCAGCGGCTTTATTTGTTTCCCCATAAAACCGTTAGCGGCAATTTAGCGTTGGCGAATCCTGATACCACATTCGAGGCACAAATCGCCTTATTGGAAAAATTAAAAATTGCCCATTTAATCAATCGCTATCCTCATCAATTATCCGGCGGAGAACAACAACGGGCGGCATTTGCCCGCGTGTTAATTAACCCACCGAATTTGTTATTGCTTGATGAGCCTTTTTCTTCCCTGGATTGGCAAACCCGTGTCCATATTTGGCAGATGTTAAACGCATTAAGGCAGGAATATCAAATGACGACCCTTTTGGTCACGCATGAACTCAAAGAAGCCGAATATTTGGCAAACCGAACAATTTCGCTTAAGCAAGGACAATTTCTTGATAAGGACAAGCCATGATTTACTTTTCAGACAAAGAACTTAATGATTTTTTATTGGAAGATATTTACCGAGGTGATCTCACTACCCATGCTTTAGGATTGGATGATGTTCCTGCAAGGATTTTGTTTAAGCGTAAAAACACAGGAAGAGTGGCGGGCGTGAGCATCGCGGAAAAGCTGTTACGTAAGCTGGATGTTCAAGTGAAAGTTCATATTGCGGACGGTGAAAATGTGGCTGCCGGCACATTGCTGTTGAGTGGAGATGGGCATGCCGATAAATTACATCAGGCGTGGAAAGTGGTTCAACTGGTGTTGGAATGGTCTTGTGGCGTGGCGCAATACACCGCCGAAATGATTGCCAATGCGAAAGCACTCAATCCACAGGCTATTGTGGCGTGTACCCGTAAAAGTATTCCGAATACGCGTAAATTGGCAACTGCTGCGGTGCTTGCCGCCGGCGGGCATATTCATCGCCAGGGACTAAGCGAAACCTTACTTGTGTTTACCAACCATCGCAATTTGCTGGATAACCCCACTGATTATCAAGCAATCGTTTCCCAATTGAGACGGGAAGCTCCGGAAAATAAAATCACCTTGGAAGCTGATAATTTTTCGCAATTTGAACAAATGCTTGCAGCCGAACCGGATATTATTCAGTTGGATAAATGGTCGCCGGAACAGGTTCAACAGGCATTGGCTTTGTTAAAAAAGCAAAGTAAAAAAACGCTCCTTTCTGTTGCCGGCGGGGTGAATAAAAACAACATAGCAGATTATGCCAAGTTAGGGATAAATTTATTTATCATCTCCGCGCCTTACTATGCACCGCCGGAAGATATTAAAGTGGTGATTGAGCGGATGCAGAACAAAAACACTTAAAAAAATGACCGCACTTTTTTTAAATAGTTAAAAAACACAACGCAGAAATTCTTAAAAAAAAGTTATTAAAAGTGCGGTTAAAAAACAAATTAAAAATTCACCGCACTTTTTATTCCCCTCCACAATTCAACAAAATAGAATTTATACCCTTAAATAAATTGCGGATAAACCGCTCTTTTTCTTTGGAAAATATCGGATTTATTGCCATTTTCAGGTAACTTTCCTTTTCGGTTTTGGCGGAAAATACGTTATAATCCCGACCAATTTTTTATCGATAAAATGACCGAGATTTCTATGTTAAAAAAAGTGACCGAAAGTTTATTGGTGCAGAGCCATTTGACGCTTGCGGATTTGCCGAATGTGTTTGATACCTTGGCGCAGCGCAATGTGGATTATGCGGATTTGTATTTTCAGCTCAGTCAGGACGAGAACTGGGTGTTGGAAGACGGGATTATTAAGGAAGGCGGGTTTCATATTGATCGCGGCGTGGGCGTGCGTGCGGTGAGCGGTGAGAAAACCGGTTTCGCTTATTCCGACCAGATTAATTTAGCCAATTTACAGCAATGTGCGCAGGCAGTGCGTGGCATTGCGCAACCTTCTCAATGTAATTTTATTCTGCCGGTGAAGTTTAACCCGGTGGACGCGACTTTGCGTTATCAGCCGATTAACCCGTTGCACAGTTTAAGTCAGGAACAAAAAATCGAACTCTTGCGTTTGGTGGACAGAACCGCCCGTGCGGAAGATCCGCGTGTGGTGCAGGTGAACGCCGGGTTAAGCATGGTGTATGAAGAAATGCTGGTGGCGGCGACCGACGGCACGTTAGCGGCGGATATTCGTCCGTTGATTCGGTTGTCCGTTTCCGTGTTGGTGGAACAAGACGGCAAACGTGAACGGGGCGGCGCAGGCGCAGGCGGACGTTTTGCTTTGGATTGGTTCTTTGAAAACTATAACGGCGAGCAAAGTGCGGTCTATTTTGCCAAAGAAGCGGTGCGCCAGGCGTTGGTGAATTTAAGCGCGGTTGCGGCACCGGCAGGGTTAATGCCGGTGGTGTTAGGCGCAGGTTGGCCCGGCGTGTTGTTGCATGAGGCGGTTGGACACGGTTTGGAAGGCGATTTTAATCGCAAAGAAAGCTCTTTGTTTACCGGCAAAATCGGTGAATTGGTGACATCGCCGCTGTGTACCATTGTGGATGACGGCACGTTAATGGATCGTCGCGGTTCTGTTACCGTGGACGATGAAGGTGTGCCGAGCCAACATAATGTTTTAATTAAAAACGGCATTTTGCAGAAATATATGCAGGATAAAATGAATGCCCGTTTGATGGGCGTGCAACCGACAGGGAACGGTCGCCGTGAATCTTATGCTCATTTGCCGATGCCGCGCATGACCAACACTTATATGCTGGCGGGCAAAGATAAATTTGAGGATTTGGTGGCATCGGTGGAACAAGGGATTTTCGCACCGCACTTTGGTGGCGGACAAGTGGATATTACCTCCGGCAAATTTGTGTTTTCCACCTCTGAAGCCTATTTGATCGAAAAAGGAAAAATCACCAAGCCGGTGAAAGGGGCAACCCTCATCGGCAGCGGCATCGAAGTAATGCAAAATGTGTCTATGGTTGCCGACGAAGTGGAATTGGATCACGGTGTAGGCACTTGCGGTAAAGAAGGTCAAAGCGTACCGGTAGGCGTGGGGCAGCCGGCGTTGAAAATCGATCAGATTACCGTGGGCGGCACAAACTAACAGACGTTAAATTGATTAGCAGAATATTATTTTAGGAACGGAGAAGTCCTATGCAGAGCAAAATAAAATTTTCAGTACTTGGCGCACTCGTGCTGGCTGCCGCAGCAGGTGGTGCTTATTGGTATCAACACCAAAAAACCGATGGCGGCAATACGATTAAAGTGAAATTTAATCCGATTGAGCAAACGTCTTACGGTCAATCCGGTGAAGGGCAAACGACAAATACGATTTACCCGTTAAGCGTGGAATTCAGCGGCGCGGCGGCACCTATTGACAAAGTAAAAAGCGAAATCACCCAGGGTATAAAAATGGAACCTGCCATTGAGGGGAAATGGATCTGGTCAAGCGACTATTTGCTTAGCTTTACCCCGACGCAGGATTGGCCGACAGGGCAAGAATATAAAATTACCTTGGATAAGAAAGTATTAAATCCAAGTTTGACTTACGCGAAATCCGTTACGGATACCCATTCCGTGAAAACTCAGCCTTTTAGTGTGGTGGAATCCGAATCGGAATTTTATCAGGATCCGAATTTATCCCATATTCGCCATGCGTTGACTCATTTGGTGTTTTCCAACCCGGTGGATCCGAAAGATTTGGAAAAAGCGGTTGAAGTGAACTTGGTGCATAAAAATCAAGATCAGTCGCTGAATTTGATTAACCCGTTGAAATTTAAAATTCGTTATTCCGATAATAAGCTGGAAGCTTGGATTAGGTCCGATGAACTTTCTTTGTCCACCCAGCCGAATCAATTTGTACAGACCAAAATCAGCCGGGCATTACGCGCGAAAACCGGGGCGAATACTTTAGAAAGAGAAATTACCAAACTGGTGCAAGTGCCGTCGAAATATAGTCTGCAAAATTCCCACAACAGCTTCAAAATCGTTAACAATCAGAAAAATGAAGCAGATCAGGTATTAACTTTCAACTTTAATTATGGGGTGAAAGGGAAAGACATTGCCGATAATTTAAGCGCAGTGTTACTGCCTGAACCGCCGGAAGGTAAAAGCTGGGAAGTGGAAAAATTAACCGAGGCCGTAGTGAAGCGTGGTGAACGCATTCAACCGGAGCTTATTCCAAGTGAACGTCCGTATGCCAACAATCAATCCTTCCGTTTTAATATTCCGGAAGGGCGTTGTCTTTATTTGCAGTTGGATAATAAATTCACCGCATTAGGCGGCTACCAATTGAAAAAAGCTATCGGTAGCCTGGAATGTGCACCGAATTATCCGACTTATGTGAACTTTGTGGGGAAAGGTTCCTTATTGTCTCAATACGGCGATGGCAAAGTTACACTTGCTGTGCGTAATACAGATCGTGTGCGATTGGATATTGGTCGTGTGCAGGCGGAACAATTGCGCCATGTGGCAAATTTGAATAGCAAAAATTTCCAAAAACCGGATTTAGGCAACTTGAAATTTGATGACATCGCAACCTTTAAAACGGAAACTCTGACCGTTGCCAATCGCGATCCTCGCAAATCCGATTACCTCAGCGTGGATTTATCACAAAGAGGTTTACCGAAGCAAGGGATCTTCTGGGTGAAGGCAAGTGCGGTCAATGCTAAGGATAAATCTGAAGGCGGTAGTTTAAAAGACCGTGGTGATGACGATGGCTATTATTTTGATGCTGATCCGGATTCACAAAAAAGTGATTACCGTTTAATCATCTTGACAGATTTAGGTATCATTACCAAAAAAGCGGCGGACGGCACACAATCCGTATTTGTACAATCAATTGCAAGCGGCGCGCCGGTTTCAAGTGCTCTGGTGAAAGTGATTTCCCGCAATAACACCGTTATCGCCAGCCAATACACTAACAGACTTGGCGTTGCCCAACTCCCTTCTTTAGAGAATTATAAGCAGGAGCTTGAGCCGGTGATGTATTTGGTGGCACGCGGGCAAGATCAGTCATTCTTGCCGATTGATAAATCCGACCGTACATTAGATTTCTCCCGTTTTGATATTCGCGGTCAGGAAATGTCACAGGAACAAAATGCTATTAAAACGTTCCTGTTTAATGATCGTGGTATTTATCGCCCGGGCGAATCTGTCCATATTGGCATGATCAGTAAGGCATTGGATTGGAAGAAATCCTTAGCCAATGTGCCGTTGACGTTGGAAGTTACCTCGCCGTCCGGTAAAACCCAATGGCAAAAGAATATTCGTGTGAGCGAAAGCGGCTTTAATGAGCTGACTTACCCGCTATCGGATAGTGCGGAAACCGGCGAATGGCTGGCACATATTTATATTGGTCAGCAACAGGAGAAAATTGATGTAGGTTCCATGACATTCCAAGTGCAGGAATTTGAACCGGATACCTTAAGAATCAATACGATGTTTGATAACAGCCAACAGCTGGGCTGGGTTTCGCCACAAGATTTGAATGCTACCGTGCATTTAACCAATTTATTCGGCACACCGGCACAAAAACGCAGAGTGGCAGCGAATATTATGCTGCATGCTATTTTCCCAAGTTTTCCGCAGTATAAAAATTATCAATTCTATGATAATCAGCGTAACAAAAATGCCATTTTGTTAGAAACTGAATTGCAGGATCAAACGACAGATAATAACGGTAATGCGATTTTTGCCTTGAATTTGGAGCATGAAGCGGAAAATACCGTACAAATGTTGTATTTCACGGCGGATGGTTATGAAAATAACAGCGGTCGCGGTGTGTCTAAAGTGCAATCGATATTGGTTTCTGCGCAACCTTGGTTAGTGGGCTACAGCAGCGCGCAAGACTTAAATTATTTAAGAGAAAAGAGCGAGAGCAAGGTAAATTTAATCGCTATTAATCCAAGCCTGCAAAAAACCTCAGTGCGAGGATTAAGTGCGGTGCTAATGGAACGTAAATATGTTTCCGTGCTAACCGAGCAGCGTTCCGGTGCCTATAAATATGAATCCAAAATGGTAGAAAGCCAGCTGGATGAAAAACCGCTTAATATCGATCAGAACGGTTCGGATTTTGCTTTGAATACCGAGCGTAGCGGCGATTTCGTGTTAGTGATTAATAATCAATACGGCGAAACCGTCAACCGTATTCCTTATACGGTTATCGGTAACAGCAATGTTACGGTTGCCATGGATAAAAACACCGAACTTAAGTTGAATCTGAACAAAAAACAATTTATGCCGGGTGAAGAAATCGAAGTAGCAATTAACGCGCCTTATGCAGGCAGCGGTTTAATCACTATCGAACGCGAGCGTGTGTATACTCATAAATGGTTTAAATCCACAACCAATCGTTCGGTACAAAAAATCAGAATCCCGGAGAATTTTGAAGGCAGCGGTTACATTAATGTGCAATTCTCCCGCGATATGCAATCTGATGACATTTTCACCAGCCCGCTAAGTTATGGTGTGGCACCATTTAGTGTTAATGTAGATAACCACCGTTTGAAGGTAAATCTGAGTGCGCCGCAACAAGTGAAATCCGGCGAGAAAGTCAAATTTACGTTATCTACTGACAGACCAAGTAAAGCCGTGATTTATGCGGTGAACGAAGGCATTTTGCAGGTAGCGGGGCATAGACAGGAGGATCCGTTACAATTTTTCTTCCCGAAATATGCGTTGCAAGTGGAAACTTTGCAAATTCTGGATCTGATTTTGCCGGAATTCCGTAAAGTGTTGCAGTTTGCGCAAACCGGTGGTGACGCCGAAGAGACAGCTGCACTAGCAAAGGCCATCGCAGCGAATACTAATCCGTTTAAACGTAAAACCGACAAACCGGCGGTGTTCTGGTCAAATATCATTGATGTGGACGGCACAAAAACCGTGACTTATCAAGTGCCGCAAGGTTTTAACGGCAATCTTAAAGTGATGGCGATTGCTGTGACAAACGATGGTTTGCAAATGAATATCGGTCAAACGGAAACCTTAGTGCGTGATGATATGGTTTTGTCACCAACTGCTCCGATTACTTTAGCGCCGAATGACGAAACCAAAGTGAGTCTGACTGTTTCCAATAACACGAAAAGCAAGCAAAACGTTCTGGTTCAACTCAATGTGGCACCGCAATTCCAAGTGTTGAGTAATGCGCAAACCGCGATTATGTTGGAGCCGATGAGCGAAGGTGTCGTGAATTTCCAGTTGAAAGCCACGGACCAGCTCGGTAGCGGTATTTTATACTTCACTGCCGCGTATTTGGATGAACAGCAACAACCGGCGCAGGTTGAGCGAAAATACGGTATTTCCGTTCGTCCATTAACGGCAAAACAGCAATTCATCAAAGTGGGTGAAGTGGCGGCGAATCAACAGGCTCAAAGCGGCTTTCCGAATGTATTATTCCCGCAACTACGCGAGCAAACCGCGCTGATTTCGCCTGCACCGTTAGCCTTGGCGCAAGGCATAAGCAGTTATTTAGGCAATTACGACAACTTATGCACGGAGCAGATTATCAGCGCTGCCATACCGAATTTGTTATTTGCCAATAATCCTGAATACCAAAGCTTGCTCGGTATCTTGTCGCAAGTGGGAGATAACACCGCGACACAAAGTAGCAAACAGCAAATTCAGAGTAATCTGAACCGCGTCTTTAGTTTGTTGCCGGCACGTCAAACTGTTAACGAAGGTTTTGGCTTGTGGTCGGGATTAGATGAGGATGACGGATTTTTAACCGCTTATGTGGCACATTTCCTAATTGAAGCGCAAGAACACGGTGTGCAATTGCCGGCGGCATGGATTACGCCAAATGGTTTATTTAATAAATCCATCACAGCGTTAGAGCGTTTAAGCCGCCCTGAAAGTGAAGATGATTTAGCCATGTTGCGCCAGCGTGCTTATGCTACTTATCTATTAGCACGTTTAGGGCAAGTGCCAAGTGACAGTTTGCTGTCTATTCGCAGCCTATTGGAACGCAATTTCAAAGCGGAAGAATGGCGATTTGATTTAACTGTAGCTTGGCTGGCAGGCGCTTATCAATTGGTGAAACAGGAAGAAGATGCGGATAATCTAATTAGCAATGTGATGGCGAAATTTAATAATTTGCAGCCTAAAAACGCGTGGTTCTACCGAGATTATTTGGATCCGTTGATTGAGAAGGGGGCTGTTTTGTATGTATTAGCGCGTCATTTCCCTGAACAGGCGGAACAATTATCCGACACCTTATTAAGTAGCATCGTGAAGGATTTAAA
This sequence comes from Aggregatibacter actinomycetemcomitans, assembly GCF_023518055.1. Taxonomy (NCBI): domain Bacteria; kingdom Pseudomonadati; phylum Pseudomonadota; class Gammaproteobacteria; order Pasteurellales; family Pasteurellaceae; genus Aggregatibacter; species Aggregatibacter actinomycetemcomitans. The sequence continues at coordinate 1,575,174 of NZ_CP085096.1, read as the reverse complement.
CGACAATCGTTATAACACCTTGTCTTCCGCTATGGTGTTGTTGGCGTTAGATGCTTATAGTAAGCAACATGCCGAACAAATTGCAAACCTGCATATTCAGCAGGACGGGCAAAATATTGGCGGCGTGCAGGGGGCCTTCGTGTTAGCCAATATCAATGCGGATAAAGCGCAATTAAATTTCGTCAACCAAAGCACGCAAAAAGCCTGGTATGCCATTAGTCAATCCGGTTATGTACAGCAGGCGCCTGCCGAAGCAATTAAAAACGGTGTGGAAATCGACCGCACTTATTTAGATCAAGAAGGCAAACCGGTGACTTCAGTGAAACTTGGCGATGTGATTAACGTACAAGTTAGGGTGCGTTCATTACAAAATGAACTGGATAATATGGTGATTACCGATCTCTATCCGGCAGGTTTTGAAGTGGTGAACAGTAATGGCGATGAAACCGTGAATGTCAAAGAAGGTGACATAATTTATATGTTTAACTTCATTCATCGCGATTTGCGTGAAGATCGTATGTTGAGTTACGGTTCAGTGGGTGATACTACTACGGTGATTAACTACCAATTAAAAGCCGTAAACGCGGGTAAATTCCAAATTCCGCGCGCCTATACGGAAAATATGTACAACCGCACGGTGAACGCACAGTCTGCCGATAAAGGTTATATTGAAGTTATACAATAACTATTTGAAAAATAAAAACTCTCCTCAGCTCGACGGAGAGTTTTTTTCTTTTTTGCAATAAGCCATATTTCTAGTTTTATTGATTAAAGTGCGGTGAGAATCAACTGCATTTTTTTATTTTCTCGGCGTATAATGAAGCCTCTTTTCCCTTTTATAATAAATAAAATGAAAAATCGAACATTATACTTAGGGCTAATTTGTGTCGCTTTTTTAGCACTAATAGCCGAAAAAATAAGCCAAACGACATTTGCTCTTCAGTTACATTTAAGTGCATTAATCATCGCAATTTTGCTGGGGATGATATTTGGTAACAGTGTTTATAAAGGATATGAGAAGCACCTTGAAAAAGGCATTTTATTTGCAAAAGGACAAATTTTACGGATAGGGATTGTATTGTATGGCTTTCGGCTTACTTTGCATGACATTGCGCAGGTCGGCATGAATGCGATTTTAACGGATGCCCTGATGTTACTCTCTACGTTTTTTCTGACCTGCTTCATCGGGATCCGTTACCTTAAAATGGATAAACAACTTGTTTATCTCACAGCTTCCGGTTGTAGCATTTGTGGCGCTGCTGCAGTGATGGCGGTAGCGCCGGTCACTAAAGCGGAATCTCATAAAGTTTCGGTAGCAATTGCTGTGGTGGTGATTTTTGGTACACTTTCCATTTTTCTTTATCCGTCTTTATATTCTTGGGTAGGCGTATTGATTACCCCGCACCAGTTTGGTATTTATGTGGGTTCCAGTGTGCATGAGGTAGCTCAGGTGTATGCCATAGGTGGCAATATTAGCCCCGTTGTAGCGAACACGGCAGTCATTACCAAAATGATTCGGGTAATGATGTTGGCGCCATTCTTGTTGGGATTGTCTTGGTTGCTTAACAAAGATTCTCAAGGCGGGGAACAACGTAAAATTATCATTCCATGGTTTGCCCTTTGGTTTATTGCGGTTGCGGTATTCAATTCTTTCAATTTATTGCCGGATTTTTTAGTGAAACTTTTAGTCGAACTGGATTCTTTGTTACTCGTTACTGCGATGGCGGCATTAGGATTAACTACACACCTCGGCGCAATTAAACAGGCAGGATTAAAACCGTTAATTCTCGGCACATTGATTTATATTTGGTTAATCGTCGGCGGATTCTTTTTGAACTATGAAGCAGCTCTCTTTTTCTCGTTGTAGAAAAGTGAGTTGGTTGTGGGTTGTTTAATTCAAAAGTAAATTATTATTTTTAATATCTTATTAAAATACATCAGGAACATACCGCACTTTTCTGAGTGCTTTTATCCATAATTGATTTTATGTCACAGATATCCCGTAAAAGTCTTTATTTTGTTCTATGCGGCTTATTGCTTACCTGCATAGGGGGGCGTTTTTTACCTCACATTCCGTTAAAACAGCGTTTCCCTTATTCCGTCGCGGTGTATGATGAACAGCAGAATCTGTTACGCCTGACCACGGCAAAGGATCAGAAATATCGTCTTTGGACGCCGTTGGAAGAACTTTCACCACAACTGGTGGATGCAGTGTTATTTCAGGAAGACGAATGGTTTTATTATCATTTCGGGGTCAATCCTTACGGTTTATTGCGCGGGGCGACACAAACCTATTTATTCGGCGGCTCACCGCAAGGCGGTTCGACTATCACCATGCAACTGGCGCGAATATTGTGGAGTATTGATAGCCGCAACATCGGCGGGAAAATCGAGCAGATTCTACGCGCCGTTCAGCTGGAATTACAGTATTCCAAACGGGAAATTCTGGAAGCCTATTTCAACTTTGCTCCTTATGGACGGAACATTGAAGGGGCGGGCACAGCGAGCCTGATTTATTTTAACCGTGCCAATAAGAACCTGAATTTGGCGGAAGCCATGACCTTGGCGATTTTACCGAAAAATCCGAACGCTTACATTCAGCAGAACAATCAGCAACTTAATCCGCAGCTTTTTAATGCGCGTAATAAACTTTATGCCCGCTGGGTGGAAAGCCATCCGAAAGATCGTCAATGGCAGTCGCATTTCAAATTAAATTACCCGTTGCGCCCGCTTGAAAAACTCCCGTTTTTTGCACCGCACTTTACCGATCAAGTGTTGCAACAATACGTCGAAAGCGAGGCGATTCAAAACGGACGAATCATTACCGGCTTAAACAGCGGTTTACAGCGTTTGGTGGAGCGCATTAGTTTGCGTTATCTGCAACAGCAAAAACCGTATGGCGTGAATAATCTTGCCGTTCTGCTGGTGAATAATCGCACCATGCAAATTAAGGCGCTGGTGGGTTCCGGCGATTATTTTAATCAACATATCAGCGGGCAGATTAACGGCACGCTGGCAAAGCGATCTTACGGTTCCACGTTAAAACCGTTTATTTATGGCTTGGCGTTTGATCAAGGTTTGGTACACCCCAAAACGATTTTAAAAGATTTGCCTACCACCTTCGCCGATTATCAACCGGAAAATTATGAAGGCAATTTTCTGGGACCGGTAAGCGTTACGCAGGCGTTACTGCAAAGCCGTAATATTCCGGCGGTAGGCATGGCGCAAAGGCTGAAATATCCCGATCTTTACGATTTACTTAAACAGGCAAAGATCACCTTGCCGAAGGAGAAAGCACATTACGGGTTGTCATTAGTGCTGGGCGGCGCGGAGCTTTCCATGCAACAATTGGCGGGGCTATATGCCGCCCTTGCCAATGGCGGGCAATGGCAACCATTACAAACATTAAAGCATTCGCCGGCGACGCAAAGCGCCACCTTACTAAGCTCCGAAAGCAGCTATATGCTGGGCGATATTTTGTCGCAGAATATTCGTACCGATATTTACAACAAAGCCATCAAAACCAAACTGCCGATTTATTGGAAAACCGGTACGTCAAACGGCTTGCGCGATGCCTGGACGGCAGGCTATTTCGGCAATTACACGCTGGTGGTGTGGTTCGGCAATTTTAACAATAAAAGTAACCCGCACTTTATCGGTCGCCGCCTTGCCGCGCCGTTATTTTTACAACTGGCGGACAGCATTATTGCGCAATACCCGAACATGAAAGACCCGCTTAGCCGTGACAAGCTGAACTTAACGGAAGTTGCTGTGTGTGCCGCCGACGGCAACCTGCCGAACAAATATTGTCAGCAGCTCACGAAGACGTTGTTTATCCCGGGTAAATCGCCTATTCAGGTGAGCAATATCTATCAAAAATTACGCGTGCGCAAAGGCACAGACGTCCTGGCTTGCGCAACGGATCCGAATGCGCAAACGGAGCAAAAAATTTATGAAATCTGGGGCAGTGACTATCAAAAAATGTTTGCGCAGGCGGGCATCATGAAACGCAATCCCATCGTCAACGTCGAATGCCCTTACGAGCAACAAAACCAGTCCTTGCAACACATTACGCATAATCCGCTGAAGATGACATCGCCACTGGAAAACCGCACTTACTACATCAATATGAACAGCCCGGAAAACCACATTCCGCTGACCGCGACAACCTCCGGCGAAGTTCAACACCTTTATTGGTTCGTGAATAACGTCTACTTAGGCGAAAGCCCCGCCTCCAAAGCCTTCTTATGGCAACCCACCAAAAGCGGCACCTACCAAATCACCGTCGCCGATGAACAAGGACACAGAACCGGTGTGAGCGTGGTGGTGAGTGTGGTGAGGTAGGGGGAAAATAAGGAAGATGGGAAGCGATAAACTTTAAAATTCACTGTAAAAATAGACCGCACTTGGCGTTGCTCGATCAAAGTGCGGTCATTTTTTTCGGTGTTTTTAATTACCAGTATTGATTGATTTGTTCGCGGATGGCTTCGGCGGTAGCTTTGCCGTTTTCGCCCACTAATGCGCGGCCTGCGATGAAGGCTTTGGCGTTTTTGATGTCTTTGAATAAATGAATGTCTTTTGGCACGATGCCGCCGGTGATGGAGAGTTCAAGCCCTAAAACCGATAATTGCTTCATGAGCTCCACGTCTTCCGCTGTCCAACCTTTGCCGGCAAGTTCGGCATCCCGTGAGCGGTGGTAAATGGCTTGCGTCACACCCAACGCAACCCAGTCTTTGGCGTCATCTAATGTCCAGTTGCCGTAAATTTCGATTTGGATTTCTTTTTTCACTTTGAGATCCGGGTGCTCTGCGTTGAATTCGTCGGCAACTTTTTTGCATGCTGCTTTGGTGGCCGGGTGGGCGGCGGCGGAGACGGTGAGCCAGTCGGCACCGGCTTCAAATGCCATTTTGGCTAAAATGGCGCCGCCGTCGGTGGTTTTTAAATCGCATACGATAATGTGATTCGGGTGAAGGGCGCGTAGGGTGGACACCGCTTTCATGCCTTCGGCGCAGGCAAGAATGGTGCCCACTTCAATAATTTCCACTAAATTTTCCGCTTGTTTGGCGTCGGACACGGCTTTTTCTAAGCTCAGTGAATCTAAGGCGATTTGAAGTAATGGTTTGTTCATTTTTGTTTTCCTCTGTCAATTTTCATTCATAAAAGTGCGGTTGATTTTGGCGACGTTTTTCAACCGTGCATTTGGATTAAGCATTCAGTGTGGCATCAATTACGGCAAGCACCTCTCCCGTAGTTTTGCAATCCAGGAATTTTTGGATGTTCACACCGTCATCGCTGTTGGGATCGTCGAAGATTTGGGTGATTTCCATAATGCCTTCCATGTGGGAATTGGAATCGCTGCCGGCAAGAGTGAGTAGCACGGAAATGGATTCGCCGTCGAGATCTACCGGCACGCTTAATGTGGTTAAGCCGAATGCGGTTTTAATTACACCTTCTTCCGGGCGGGCGTGCGGCATGGCAAGCCCCGGGGCGAGAACGATATAAGGCCCGAACTTTTTGATGTTGTTGACAATATTGTCATAATAACGCGGTTCTATGGCACCTGAAGCGACCAGTAAATCCGTACCGATTTTAATGGCTTCTTCCCAGTTGGATGCAGATTGGTTGAGTCTGATGGAATTATTTTCGATAAGGGATTCTTTTAGCATGACGTTACTCCTTTTGATACCTAACTTCCCCTACAGCGTAGGGGAAGTCAGTGATTAGGCAGAATGATGTTTATTGATTAACTCGACCAATTCATCGCCGAAAGAGTTAGGGTTAAGCATATTTTGCACGCCGAGTACGGCTTTGCCTTCGCCCACTTCAATTTCGCCGGCTAAGTGTTTGGATGCAACGATAATATCCACTTCGTTGAGTTTACCTTTATAGTCGGTCACTGCGCAGGAATCCATAATATTTGGAATGCCACGTTTGTCCAGATAACCTTTGATCTTCATTTTCATCATCATAGAAGAACCTTGACCGGAACCGCATACGGCTAAGATACGAATCGGGCACTCACCGCTTTGTTCGGCAGGTTGCGCTTCACGTTGTATTTCGGTCACCGGTTCGTCGTCTAAGTTGTAACCGTCCATTTGCTCCAAGGTTTTGCCTGCAGCAGCGGCAGCAGCTTCGTCGGCACGCAATTTTTTAGAAGCGAAGAACATATAAACCAAGGAAAGGGCGACGATAACAAAGAAGAAGAACGGAATGCTCACAATACCTTGCAAAACAGGTGGGAATAATAACGCCCAGTCCGCCATACCCATCCAACCGTTGAAGGTAGTGCCTTGGGTTGCTAAGAGTTGAATAACCCAGGCGGAACCTAATACTTCAATGATCCCCATCACGAAACAGATTTTCATGACCGCTTTCCAGCCGCCGAAGTGGTTGGCGAAGACGCCGATGGTGGCGTTAGAGAAGAACATCGGGATAAAGCCCGGAATGATTAAAATCGGTGCGCTGAAGCCGAGCAGGATACCTACCGCCACGAATTGACCGATGGCACCCCACATGAAACCGAATACCATGGCGTTAGGGGAGAAGGCGTAAATCGCTGCACAGTCAATGGCGAGTACCGCATTTGGAATCACCCGTTCGGAAATCCCCTTAAAGGCTTCCGATAATTCGGCGACGAACATACGCACACCCATAACGATAATTTGAATGGCGACGGCGAATTTTAAACCGGTTTCCAAAATGTAAATTGACCAGTGAGTTTTGCCCGCCATGGTTTGCAGATTATCCAGTCCGAAGGAAAGTAAAATAATCCCGAAGAAGACGGACATAACAATAGCGGTGGCGGAGATGCTGTCGTGGAAAATATGTAACCATTTCGGTAAATCCATGTGATCCACGTTGTCATTTTTATCACCCAGTTTCGGTGCGATTTTGGTGGCAATCCATGAGGCGACCTGTTGTTGGTGACCAATGGAGAAGCCCGCACCGCCGGTAACTGATTGGGTTGCTTTATACATAATGTTAGAGGAAATCCCCCAATATAATGCCATGATGACTGCTGTATAAACGATGGTTTCCCACATGGAAGCACCGATGATCATATAGAACACCGCAACCAAACCCGCCTGCTGGAACATGATATGGCCGGTAAGCATGATGGTACGAATACCGGTAAAGCGTCTGAATACCACTAATAAAATGTTCAATGCCAGTGCCAATAATACGGCATAGCTGACCCAACCGTAGTTATCTCCCATGGTTTGGATGGTCGCCTGCATGCTGGTGTAAGGGTCAATGACTGCACCGGTTAAATTATGGAACTTTGCCAGATTTTCAATAATTGGTTTAAAACCGGCAACCAATGTGGCCGCCCCCACTTGTACCAACATAAAGCCCACGATGGTTTTAATCGTGCCTTTGATAATAGTTGCTGTGTCTTTTCTTAACAGAATATAACCGATACAGGCTACGATACCGAGCAGTAAGGGCGCTTTAGATAGGATCTGTTCGTTGATCCACATGAAGATTTCCATGGTAATGCTCCTTGAAATGTAGAGTTAATATAAATATTCATGCGTAAATTTCGTTTGTTGGCGGCGGATAATAAATATTTATAATGATTTTTCAAAGATGTTTTTTGATAAAATGTGAGCAATGTCACGATTTATTTTATTGAAATACTTATGTGTGATTAGAAATTTCGAATCAAGAGTTGGCGTTGTTATCTAAGGTTAAAATGTTAGCTAAGTCTGGAATTTAATAAATTTTTAACATATTTTAATAGAAAAATTTAAAAAAAAATATTCCATTAATGAAAATGATTGTTTATGATTATAAATGATTAAATTATTCTACTAAACCTAAAAAAAGGAGTTATTGTATGGCTAAAGTTAATGAAATCACCCGTGAAAGTTGGATCCTTTCTACTTTTCCTGAATGGGGCACTTGGTTAAATGAAGAAATTGAGAACGAAGTTGTTCCCGAGGGCAATTTTGCCATGTGGTGGTTAGGTTGTGTCGGTGTGTGGATAAAAACCCCCGCGGGCGCCAATATTTGCATGGACTTATGGTGCAATCGTGGTAAGAGTACTAAAAAAGTAAAAGACATGGTGCGCGGTCACCAAATGGCGAACATGGCAGGCGTGCGTAAATTACAACCGAACCTGCGTGCCCAGCCAATGGTTTTGGATCCGTTTGCCATTAACGAAGTGGATTTCATTTTAGCCTCCCATTATCACAGCGATCATATTGATGTAAACGTTGCGGCGGCAATCGTAAATAACCCGAAATTGGATCATGTGAAATTTGTTGGTCCATGGCATTGCGCCGAATTATGGAAAAATTGGGGTGTACCGGAAGAACGCATCATTATCGTTAAACCGGGTGATATGGTGAAATTAAAAGATGTCGAAATTTACGCCTTGGATTCTTTCGACCGCACTTGCCTGGTGACATTGCCGGTTGAAGGTGCGGAAGAACAAGGCGGTGAATTAAAAGGGCTTTGCCCGTCTGATGAAGAAATGGGACGTAAAGCGGTGAACTATGTGTTCAAAACACCGGGCGGTAATATTTACCATGGTGCAGATTCGCATTATTCCATTCAATTCGCCAAGCACGGTAAAGATTTCGATATTGATGTGGCACTGAATAACTATGGTGAAAATCCGGTGGGGATTGCCGATAAAATGACTTCAATTGATTTACTCCGTATGGCAGAATGTTTGCGTACCAATGTTATCATTCCTGTTCATCACGACATTTGGACCAACTTTATGGCGAGTACCGATGAAATTCTTGCGCTATGGCGTATGCGTAAAGATCGTTTGCAGTATAAATTCCATCCGTTTATCTGGGAAGTCGGCGGTAAATATGTGTACCCGCGTGATAAAGATTTGATTGAATATCATCATCCGCGCGGTTTTGATGATTGCTTTGAGCAGGAACCGAACATCCAGTTTAAATCCATGCTTTAAGTTAAATAAAATATTGCCGTCGCTTTTTAGCGGCGGCAATTCTCAGGCAGTTCATTAGGTTATGGATGTAGGAAATGAAAAGGAAAACATAATGAACGAACGTTATCGTCATAATCAAATATTAGATTTACTGAAAGAGCGAACCCTTCTTTCGACCAACGAAATTATCGATACCTTTAACATCTCGCCGGCAACAGCACGTCGCGATATTAATAAATTAAATGCGCAAGGGTTGCTTAGAAAAGTCCGTAACGGCGCCGAATACCTTGCCTTTAACGGTAAACAATATGCGCAGCCCCGTGTTGTTAATAATGCCGAAGAAAAACAACGCATTGCCGAAGCCGCAGCAAAACTTTGTGAAAACGGGCAAAGCGTCGTACTGACTTGCGGCACCACCATGCAAATGCTGGCGGATAGCCTGTGCGGATGCAATGTACAGATCATTACCAACTATTTGCCTTTGGCTAATTTCCTCATTGAACATAATCATGACGATGTCGTGATTATGGGCGGTCAATATAATAAAAATAAAGCGGTGACTTTATCCCTGAATTCCACTAACGAACCGGCTTATGCCGCCAATATTATGTTTACCAGCGGTAAAGGCATGACCACAGACGGCTTATACAAAACAGATATGATTATCGCCAATTCGGAACAGCATATTTTACCTAAGGTCAGCAAACTGGTTGCTTTGGTTGACAGTTCAAAGCTCGGACGCGAAATGGGCATGCTGTTTAGCGAATTGAAAGATATTGATTTACTGGTGACCGGAAAAGAGGCCGATCCAAAGATTATTCAAGAATTAAAAGACAAAGGATTAGAAGTTATTCTTGCCTGATGTGGCGTTTACTGCTGATCCATAAGTAAAGGAGTGTATTGTGAGAAAACATAAATTGGGTATTTATGAAAAAGCCCTGCCGAAAAATATTAGCTGGCAGGATCGCTTGTCCATCGCCAAAGCCTGCGGTTTTGATTTTGTCGAAATTTCTATCGATGAAAGCGATGAGCGTTTGGCGCGTTTGGATTGGAGCGAAAAAGAACGCATTCAGTTGGTGAAAGCCATTATCAAAACCGGCGTTACCATTCCTTCTATGTGTCTTTCCGGGCATCGTCGTTTTCCTTTCGGCAGCCGTGACGAAGCAACCCGCGCAAAAGCTTATGAAATCATGGAAAAAGCCGTTAAATTAGCCGTCGATTTAGGTATTCGCACCATTCAGTTGGCGGGTTATGACGTGTATTACGAAGAGCAGGACGAAGGCACTATTCAGCGCTTCCAAGAAGGCTTGCAATGGGCGGTGGAATTGGCGGCAAGTAATCAAGTGACCATTGCGGTAGAAATTATGGATACCCAATTTATGAGCTCCATCAGTCGCTGGAAAAAATGGGATGACCTTATCAAATCGCCGTGGTTCACTGTGTATCCGGATCTCGGCAATTTAAGTGCGTGGAATGACAACGTCGCGAAAGAATTGAAGCTGGGCATCGACAAAATCTCCGCCATTCATTTGAAAGACACTTATAAAGTTACCGACACCTGCAAAGGGCAATTCCGTGACGTGCCGTTCGGTGACGGTTGTGTGGATTTTGTTGCCTGTTTCAGAACATTGGCAGAATTGAATTATCGCGGCGCATTTTTAATTGAAATGTGGACGGAAAAAGCGGAAGAACCGATTGCGGAAATTATTAACGCCCGCCGTTGGATTGAACAAAAAATGAAAGAAGGTGGTTTTCCATGTTAGAAACACTTAAAGAAAAAGTCTTAAAAGCAAATCTGGCGTTACCGAAATACAATTTGGTGACTTTCACTTGGGGCAACGTTTCCGCCATTGATCGCGAAAAAAATCTGGTGGTGATAAAACCTTCCGGCGTGGAATACGATGTCATGACCGCCGAAGATATGGTGGTAGTGGATTTATTCACCGGCAAAGTGGTAGAAGGCAGCAAAAAACCGTCTTCCGACACGCCGACCCACTTGGAATTGTATCGCGAGTTCCCGACCATCGGCGGCATCGTGCACACCCATTCCCGCCACGCTACCATCTGGTCACAAGCGGGCGAAGATCTTATCGCCGCAGGCACTACCCATGCCGACTATTTCTATGGTTCCATTCCTTGCACCCGCAAAATGACCCCGGCGGAAATTCAAGGCGAGTATGAATTAGAAACCGGCAAAGTTATCGTGGAGACCTTCCGCAAACGCGGCATCGATCCGAAAGACGTACCTGCCGTATTGGTGCATTCCCACGGCCCATTCGCGTGGGGAACGGACGCCGACAACGCCGTGCATAATGCGGTAGTGCTGGAAGAAATCGGCTACATGAACCTGTTCAGCCGCCAACTCCGCCCGAACCTACAACCGATGCAACAAGAATTACTGGATAAACATTATCTACGCAAACACGGTAAAAATGCTTATTACGGGCAGTAATCAACCGTATTAAAATCCATCTTAAAAACCGACCGCATTTTGATCTTCCCGATCAAAGTGCGGTTATTTTTTCCAGCGTTTTTTAGCCCACTACAAACGGCAAATAACCCGCGCGGATGGCGAAGGGGATGGAGGTGATGATCACGCCCAGGACCAACGCCACCGCCAGTGTTAAATTGCCACCCAAGACTTTATATGGCAGGTTCGGGTGGATTTTGCGCGCTTTCCACACGAGGGCGACCGGTAGGACGACGGCGTAAAAGGCGAACATTTGTCCGGCGTAGCCTAAGGCTAAAATGAAGCCTTGCGGGTAGAACAGGGTGAAAACGATGGGCGGAATGAACGTGAGTAAACCCAAAGAGAAGCGCCTGGTGTGAACATTAAATGAGCGTTTTAACAAGTCTTCTATACATTCCAATAAGCCGATGCCGACACCTAAAAATGAGGTGATGAGTGCTAGGGTAGAGAAGATTTTCACCGCGTTTGCCATGATGCTGCTTTGTGTGATGGTTAAGGTGGCGGTGACCAAACCGTTCAGCGTAGGATCTTGTTGTAAGACTTGTAAAAACGCGTTTTGGGTCAGCAAGCCGTGGGTGGAAAGTTGCCATAAAATGTAGGCGAATAAGGTGATGCCCGAGCCGACTAAAATGGAGATTCTTAGGGCTTTTACATTGCCGCCGAGGTATTTGTTCAGGCTGGGAATGGAGCCATGGAAGCCGAATGCGGTGAAAAACACCGGGCCGGCGGAAATGATGAGGGCGTTATCAATAGGCATTGCCATTAAGTTATCCAGTTTGATTTCCGGCAACATGAGCGCCAATACCACGATGAATGTGCCGATCATAGTGAAAAATAACAAACGGTTGATTTTATCGACGCTGTGCGTGCCGATGACGATAAACATACCGAAGAAAAGGGTGAAGATTAATACGGCGATTTTGCCGGTGGTGTCTTTGTCGGCGATGGTCGGTAGGGTGTCAGCCAATAAGGAACCGCCGCCACTGATGTAAGCGGCGATGAGGGCGTATAAGAAAATGATTAATACGGCGGTGGCGATAATGCGTCCCGGTCGACCGAAATATTGTTCGGCAAGGGTGCCGATGCCGGCGTCGCTCGGGGCGGTTTGGTAAAGTTCGACGAATAACAGCGCGGTAAAGGTGAGTAATCCCCACAAGCCTAATAATAAAAGTAAAGTGAAACTAAATCCGATGCCGGCGGAGGTGAGCGGCATTGCCAGCATGCCGGCGCCAATCATGGTTCCTGCCACTAACAGCGTACTTCCTACGGTTTTGTTCATAGATTTTCCTTATTGTGTATTTAAAAGTTGACGGAGATTGTATTTTAAATTTTACATTCTGTAAAACAAAGATCGTGATATAAGCCGCAAAATCTTAATTTTAGGTGAAATTTATGGGGCGGATTGAGTATAGTAAAAATTTTCATTCCGCTGTAAGGGGTTCCGCCATGACATTACTCAATTACTTTCAGGATTTAGAAACATTACACATCAACACCGCAACACGCCTATTTTATTCCCCATGCCAATGACCAAAGTGCGGTGGAAAATCCAAGAGAATTTTACGATTATTTTATGGTGTTGAACGGGCAATTCGTGGGTTATAGCCAAATCAGCCATTGCACCTCTGAATTTGATGTAACGAATTATTTACAGTTAGACGAGAATATCCTCGATATTATCGTGCTGAAATGGTGTGACGGCAGTTATTTGGAGGAACAGGATAAATTCCGTATGTCGGGGATTTTTCGTGATGTTTATCTGCTGTAACGGGATGCGCAGTATTTGCAGGATTTTTCATTAAAACGGAACCGTGGGAGGATTTCAGTGAAGCGAAAATCTCGGAGGAATGTAGCTTTTCCGATGGTGCGGCGCATGAAGTTCAGTGATAATTATTTGACCCGCGCGTTTGGTGGCGGAAAATTATTGTTCGGGGTTTGAGCAAATTATTCTAACGGAACAAATTGCACTATTTTTTTATCATGCAGAAAAATCTAAATGTTTTTTCCACCGCACTTTTTTATTAAGCGAAATTAATCAATATCGCCAAACTGTTCGGCCATTAAGGCCTCAAAATCGGTGCAACCGCCGATCGGCTTGTCACCAATCAGAACCTGCGGCACGGTTTGCACCGGCTTGCCGATGATGTTGGCGATGTCTTCTTTGCTCATGCCTTGCTCGATGATGTCGATGTAACGATAATCAAAATTTTCCACAGTATTTTTTAATTTTTCCGCTAAGGTTTTGGCGCGAACGCAATAAGGGCAGCTTAGGCGACCATAAATTGTAACGAACATAATGTTTCCTTTTGAGTGAATTTGTGCTGATTTTAAGGATTCGCGAAAAAACAATAAAGTGTTTTTCGGCATTCTTGTAATTAGTGTAAGATATGGCGAGTTTAATGTGCTACACAAGGAATTTTTATGTCTGAGAAAAAATATACCTCCGAAACCTTAGATTGTATTTTAGCCCACCGTTCTATTCGCCGTTTTACCGATGAGCCTGTTGATGACAATATTATCGACCGTTTGGTGAATGCGGCGCGTTTTGCTTCTACGTCCAACCATTTGCAATGTGTTTCCATCGTGCGTATTACCGATCAGGCGATTCGTGAGCAAATGATGGTGTACAGCTCCAATCAGGAGTATGTGAAATCCGCGCCTGAATTTTGGGTATTCTGCGTCGATTTTAATAAGCATAAACAAATTTGCCCGACGGCGCAGCTGGATTATGCGGAAGTGTTGCTGATCGGCGCGGTGGACACCGGCATTATGTCGCAAAACGTGCTGTTGGCGGCGGAAAGTTTAGGATTAGGCGGGGTGTATATCGGATCCTTGCGTAATGAAATGGAAGCAGTGGGCAAATTGCTCAATCTGCCGGAACATTGCCTGCCGATGGTGGGAATGTGTTTGGGCTATACGGATCAGGATCCGCCGAGCAAGCCACGCCTGCCGAAAGAAACCCTGTTTTTTGAAAACCGTTATCAGCCGTTGGATACCACCAAACTGGACGAATATAACGCGACGGTTGCTGACTATTATTGTCAGCGCAGCAACATTGACATGGATTGGTCGCGCAATGTGATAAAAAGTTTGGATAAGCCGATTCGTCCGAACGTATTGGCTTATTTGCAGCAACAGGGCTTTATTAAAAAATAATTTTGTATGAAATTCTTAATGTTGTGCCGTGAGCCGCGTTTATATAGCTGTCAACGGCTCAAGGATGCGGCAGAGGAAAACGGGCACCAAATGGATATTTTGGATCCGAATCGTTGCCTGATAAAACTCCAAAAAAATCCACCGCACTTTGTGTTGTATTATCAAGCGGACGCGGAGAGTGAGGCGCAGCTTTTGCCACATTATGACGCGGTGTTGCCCCGCTTCGGCACCACCAGTATGCTTATGGGCTGTCGCGTGTTGCATTATTTCCAAGCGCAAGGCGTTCCTTGTTTGAATAACGTCGATGCCTTTCGCAACGCCCGCGATAAATGGCTTAGTCTGCAAATGTTGCTGCAACAAGGTGTTGCGGTGCCGGATTCTTTGCTCGCCGGCATTGAAGTCAATGCTAATCATGCGGTGCAACACATCGGCGCGCCAACCATTTTGAAAACCTTGAGCGGTTCTCAGGGCATCGGCGTGATTCTGGCGGAGCGAACAAAAAGTGCGGTCAGTATTTTGGAAACTTTAAAACAAGCGGACGTGCCGGTGTTGTTGCAGGAATTTGTGGCAGAAGCCGACGGCACGGATGTACGCTGTTTTGTGATTGGCGGACGGGTGGTTGCCGCCATGCAACGGGTCGGGCAAAACGGTGAATTTCGCGCCAATTGTCATCGTGGCGCGACAGCAGAAAAAGTGGTGTTGACCGAACAGGAAAAGCAAATCGCCTTGCGTGCGACCAACGCGCTCGGCTTAGATGTTGCCGGTGTGGATTTGATTCGCTCGGCGAAAGGCCCGTTGGTGTTGGAAGTGAATGCCAGCCCGGGGCTTGAAATGATTGAGAAAACCAGCGGTATTAATATCGCGTTACAAATGATTTTATATTTAGAGCAGAAAATCCGTAATCAAGTTGGAGTAATAAAATAATTATTTATTTACACGGTTTTGATTCCGGTAATTTTGTAATTATGAAAAAGTGATGCAATTAAAATTTATTGACGACGATGTGCGTTTTGTGAATTGCAGCACCCTGCATCCACGTCACGACATGACGTTTTTGCTCAATGAAGTGCATAATTGGTGTCCCAATCTAAAGACGAAAATCCACTCATTTGCGGTGTTGGTTTGTCAGTTATTGGGCGGAACATATCGGCTTTTTGTGCGGCATTAAGCAAGCAATTTTTAACCCGAATTTATTCCCGTAGGGAAATATGACAGGCAGTTAACCTAATTCCGGATCTTGATCCTGAAATTGAAAATTCGGCGGCAGTTGCGGGCTGGCGTCATCTTCGCCCAGCGGGTCCACTTCCGGCGTGCGTTTAAACTTCTCCGGTGAGTTTGCATTTTTTTCTTTTCCCAATAACTGCGGTTGTAATTGAATAAAGTTGCTGTTCGGCGACAACCAAATGCTAATCAGCGCTTGTGCAAATTGCGGTTCGAATTCATGATCCAAAATGGTGTCGTTTAAAATGAAATAGCTTTTTTCCGGCAGGGCGACAAAACGCAAAATGTCGTTAGGTGAGAAGTCGGGAAAAAGCTGCTGCATTTGCTTCAACCACAAATCGCCTTGCGCTTTATCCACGTTGAGATGTTCCATTTCTTTCGCCAGGCTGATGGCAAAATTTTTGCCTTCAATGGGTTTTTCGTATTTAAAGGAAAGCATAAACGGCAACTGATTGGCTTCATAAGCCCCGTTTTCCGTTTCTAACTCGATGGTATAAACGAGGAACGGACCCCAGTTATAATCGGCGTTTCCGACATTGAGCCAGTGCGCCGAAAGTGCGGTAGGAAATAAAGTTAAAATGAATAACAGCGATTTTAATTTCATAAAAAGTCCGTCATAAAAATTTATGTGGGCGATTATAGCAAAAAAGACGGGAAATTGATCCCGCCTTTCTTCATTATTAATGGTTTAATTTAATGTGTAAGCCTTATTTTAAGCTGCCCACCATATCTTCCGGACGCACCCATTTGTCGAAGTCTTCGGCGGAAACCAAACCGAGGTTAATGGCTTCTTCACGCAAGGTGGTACCGTTTTTGTGTGCGGTTTTTGCGATTTTCGCCGCATTTTCGTAGCCGATATGGGTATTAAGTGCGGTCACCAACATCAATGAATTTTCAAGTTGTTGTTTAATGCGCAGATAGTTCGGCTCGATACCGGTTGCGCAGTGTTCGTCGAAGGAAACGCAGGCGTCTGCCAATAATTGGGCGGATTGCAGGAAGTTGGCGATCATCACCGGGTTGAACACGTTCAATTGGAAATGACCTTGTGAACCGACGAACGAGATGGTGGTGTCGTTACCGAACACTTGCGCGCACACCATGGTCATGGCTTCGCATTGGGTCGGATTCACTTTACCCGGCATGATGGAAGAGCCCGGTTCATTTTCCGGAATTAAGATTTCGCCGATACCGGAACGCGGACCGGATGCCAATAAACGAATGTCGTTGGCGATTTTGAACAAGCTCATGGCTAATTGACGTAATGCACCGTGGGTTTCCACGATGGCATCATGCGCCGCCAAGGCTTCGAATTTGTTTTCGGCAGTGATGAACGGCAAACCGGTAAATTTCGCGATGTATTCCGCCACTTTCACGTCATAACCTTTCGGTGTATTCAACCCCGTACCCACAGCAGTACCGCCGAGGGCTAATTGACGCAAATGCGGCAGGGTATTTTTCAACGCGATTAAACCGAAGTGCAATTGCGCCGCATAAGCGGAGAATTCCTGACCTAATGTGAGCGGGGTTGCGTCCATTAAATGCGTACGACCGATTTTCACCACATCTTTGAAGGCTTCGGATTTTGCCGCGAAGGTTTTTTGCAAACGTTCTACTGCAGGAATGGTAGTTTCTACCACTTTTTTGTAAGCCGCAATGTGCATTGCTGTCGGGAAGGTGTCGTTGGAGGATTGGGATTTATTCACATCGTCATTCGGGTGAATGATGGATTTTTCGCCTAATTTACCGCCGTGTAAAACGTGTGCGCGGTTTGCCACCACTTCGTTCACGTTCATGTTGGATTGCGTACCGGAGCCGGTTTGCCAGATAACCAACGGGAATTGATCGTCTAATTTGTTGGCTAAAATTTCATCGCAGGCTTGCGCGATCAAATCGCGTTTTTCCGCAGGCAATACGCCGAGATCCGCATTGGCAAACGCCGCCGCTTTTTTCAAATAACCAAAGGCTTCGATAATTTCATGTGGCATAGATGCCGCGGGACCGATTTTAAAATTATTGCGGGAACGTTCGGTTTGTGCAGCCCAATATTTGTCTGCCGGAACTTGAACTTCACCCATAGTGTCTTTTTCAATGCGAAATGCCATTGTGATTACCTCTTAATGATTAACAAGATTAACCAGATTCTAGCACTGGTAAACGAATCTATGAACCGAAATTACAAACAGAAAAACGGTTTTGTGACCTAGATCATAAAGTGCGGTTCGCTTGCAAAACGTTTCGGAAATTAACATTTTCTATTTGAGCTGATTTCCGCTAAAATCTTGCGACTCATTTTTCATATTTAGGGCTTTATATGCCAAAAAATGCGCAATTCTACCTGCTTTCCGATGCCTCTCCCGCACAGACGAATTTGTCTGCGGTGGAAAGCCTTGCCTGCAATTTGGCGGCGTCCGCCTGGCGTTTGGGAAAACGGGTTCTGTTGGCGTGTGAAAATGAAGCGCAGGCGCTCAATATTGATGAAGCCCTTTGGCAACGGGAACCGGACGAATTCGTCCCGCACAACCTTTCCGGCGAAGCCACCACGTATGCCACGCCCATCGAAATCAGCTGGACGGGCAAACGCAACGCACAAAGCCGCGATTTGCTGATTAATTTACAACCGCAGCTGCCGGAATTCATCAACAGCTTTAACCAAATTATCGATTTCGTACCCGCCGAAGAACAACAAAAAGCTTTAGCGCGGGAACGTTATAAACAATTGAGGCAGTTGGGCTGGGAATTGAGTACGGAGCAGGCGGGGTAGAAGGTCGTAAAAACTCTGAAAAAAATGACCGCACTTTTATGAACGACATCACTTTTTATCAATGTTTCCAAGATGATATTCTCGCCGGACGAAAAACCATCACCATTCGGGATAAATCCGAAAGCCACTTTAAAGCCGGTGATATTTTACGTGTCGGGCGGTTTTAAGATGATGAATATTTCTGCACAATTGAAGTGTTAAGTGTTTCACCGATTACCCTTGATGAACTGACGGAACAACACGCGAAACAAGAAAATATGACGTTGGCGGAGTTGAAAGAGGTGATTAGTGAGATTTATCTGAGTAAAAAAAGTTTTTCATAATTACATTTAATCAAATATAAGGTTCAAAAATGAAAGTTGTTATTCTAATTTTGGCTATATTTCTTTCATTTATTTTTTAAAGTAAAAGAAACAAGAAGAAAAATAAAATTTTCACTACTTATCAACCGCAAGAATTTTCAGAGAAAGAGAAGGAAAATATACGACAAAAACTAATTCTATCTACAGATTTCAAAACAATACCAATAATGAATAAAAGTGAGTTTAATATATTCAAATCACTAACAGATCTATTGAATGATGAAAAGTATAAGGGAAAAAATTTTAGACTATTCTCTCAAGTTGGACTTGGTGGCATTATAAATACAAAGACACCTTATAAATCAGCTTCTCAAAATGAGAAAAATGCTTTTTTGGCAATAAATTCATTAAGAGCTGATTTTATTATTCTAGATTGTTTGGGTTATCCTGTAGTACTAATTGAATATAATGGTTACGGACATAATATAGAAAATCCTGCTTATCGAGATATTCGCAAACAATATGCTTGTCAACAGGTTAATTTACCTTTAGTTATCTTTTATTTTAAAGATGATAAGAACGCAGCGATTGAAGAGAATAATAGAAAATTAGAAGAAGTTTCAAGAATTTTGCTTTCTCATACTGTTAGAAAATAATTCCATAAAGTGCAACTTGCTGCACTGTTCTCATTTTAATCAAAAGGTGCACCAAATTGCACCCTACCAAAGAGAAAATATAAATGACACAAAAATTCGAAATGGCAGACCGTTTTAATCCGTCTGCGGTAGAGCAAGCCCTTTATCAACACTGGGAAGAAAGCGGTTATTTTAAACCGTCGGAAGAGGCGAATGCGCCGAGTTATTCTATTGCCATTCCGCCGCCGAATGTGACGGGGAGTCTGCACATGGGGCACGCGTTCCAGCAAACCTTGATGGATACCTTAATTCGTTTTAACCGCATGGAAGGACATAATACCCTCTGGCAAGCGGGAACCGACCATGCGGGCATTGCAACCCAGATGGTGGTGGAGCGCAAAATTGCCGCGGAAGAAAATAAAACCCGTCATGATTATGGTCGTGAGGCCTTTATCGACAAAATTTGGGAATGGAAAGCGCAATCCGGCGGCACCATTAGTCAACAGATTCGCCGCTTGGGTAACTCCGTGGACTGGACGCGTGAGCGCTTCACGATGGATGACGGTCTTTCCGACGCGGTGAAGGAAGTGTTTGTGCGTTTACACGAAGAAGGCTTGATTTATCGCGGCAAGCGTTTAGTGAACTGGGATCCGAAACTGCACACCGCCATTTCTGATCTGGAAGTGGAAAACAAAGAATCCAAAGGCAGCCTGTGGCATTTCCGTTATCCGCTGGCGAACGGTGCGAAAACCGCAGACGGAAAAGATTATTTAGTGGTGGCGACCACCCGTCCGGAAACCATGTTGGGCGATACTGCCGTTGCCGTTCACCCGGAAGATGAACGTTATCAGTCTTTAATCGGCAAAACCGTTGTACTGCCGCTGGCAAATCGTGAAGTTCCTATTATTGCCGATGATTATGTGGATCGTGAGTTCGGTACGGGCGTGGTGAAAATTACCCCGGCGCACGATTTCAATGACTACGAGGTGGGTAAGCGCCATCAGTTGCCGATGGTCAATGTATTGACGCTGAACGCGGATATTCGTGATGAAGCGGAAATTATCGGCACCGATGGTAAGCCTATGGCGGGCTATGAAGCGCTTATTCCGGCAGATTATCGTGGCTTGGAACGTTTCGCCGCGCGGAAGAAAATCGTGGCGGATTTTGAAGCCCTTGGTCTTCTTGATGAAATCAAACCGCACGATTTGAAGGTGCCTTACGGCGATCGCGGCGGCGTGCCGATTGAGCCGATGCTGACCGACCAATGGTATGTGAGCGTGAAACCGCTCGCCGAAGTAGCGATTAAAGCGGTGGAAGACGGCGAAATTCAATTTGTGCCGAAACAATACGAAAACCTGTATTTCTCTTGGATGCGTGACATTCAGGATTGGTGTATTTCCCGCCAACTTTGGTGGGGACACCGCATTCCGGCGTGGTATGACGCGGAAGGCAACATTTATGTGGCGCGCAGTGAAGCGGAAGTGCGGTCAAAATATCAGTTAAATCCTGATGTGGCACTTAAACAAGATGAAGACGTGCTGGACACTTGGTTCTCCTCCGGTTTATGGACGTTCTCCACGCTCGGCTGGCCGCAACAAACCAAAGAATTGAAAATGTTTCATTCAACGGATGTGCTGATTACCGGTTTTGACATTATTTTCTTCTGGGTGGCGCGCATGATTATGTTCACCATGCACTTCATCAAAGACGAAAACGGCAAGCCGCAAGTGCCGTTCAAAACCGTGTATGTGACGGGCTTGATTCGTGACGAAAACGGGAAAAAAATGTCGAAATCCAAAGGCAACGTGATTGACCCGTTAGACATGATTGACGGCATCAGCCTTGAAGATTTGGTGGCAAAACGCACCGGCAACATGATGCAACCGCAATTAGCGGAGAAAATCGCCAAATCCACCCGCAAAGAATTCCCGGAAGGCATTGTGGCGCACGGCACCGACGCCTTACGTTTCACCCTCGCCGCCCTTGCAACGAACGGTCGCGACATTAACTGGGATATGAAACGTTTGGAAGGCTACCGCAACTTCTGCAACAAATTGTGGAACGCCAGCCGCTTCGTGCTTACCAATGAAAAGCTGGATTTAAGCCAAGGCGAAATTGAATTTTCCGTTGCCGATCGTTGGATCCAATCGGAATTCAACCGCACTGTGGAAACCTTCCGCAACGCATTAAGCCAATTCCGTTTTGACTTATGTGCCACCGCGCTTTATGAATTCACTTGGAACCAATTCTGTGACTGGTATTTGGAACTCACCAAGCCGGTATTCGCAAACGGCAACCAAGCGCAAATTCGCGCGACAAGCCAGACCTTGGTGCATGTGTTAGAGAAATTACTGCGTTTAGCGCACCCGGTTATTCCATTCATTACCGAAGAAATCTGGCAGAAAGTGAAAGGTTTCGTCGGCATTGACGCCGACAGCATTATGTTGCAGCCGTTCCCGCAAGTGGACATGACGGCGTTTGATGTGGACGCGGAAGCCGAAATCGCATGGTTGAAAGAGGTCATCGTCGCCGTACGTAATATTCGCGCCGAATGCAACATTGCGCCGAGCAAAGGTTTGGATTTGTTATTCCGTAATATTCCGGCGGACGAGCAAAAAATACTGGAAAAACAGACCGCACTTTTAACAGCCATGGCGAAGTTGGATAACGTTAGTGTGCTTAAGGAAGGCGAACAAGCCCCGTTAGCGGTGGCAAAACTAGTCGGCAACACCGAGCTTCTCGTGCCGCTGGTGGGCTTCATCAACAAAGATGCCGAGCTTGCCCGTTTGACCAAAGAGATTGAAAAATACCAAAACGAAGTCAAACGCATCGAAAGCAAACTCAGCAACGACGCCTTCGTCGCCAAAGCCCCGGAAGCCGTCATCGCCAAAGAACGCGAAAAAATGGCCGAATACCAATCCGGATTGGAAAAAATCCGTGAGCAGTATAAGGTGATTGAGGCGTTGTAGTTGAAGAATTATGTCCCTTCTGTTTATTTTCAGAAGGGATATTTTTTATTGTGAAGGATGAGAATAATGAAAGATATTTATTTTGGAAAAATATACCCTTTAGAAAAACATATATCTTTAACAAATAAACCTTCGTTATGTAAACAACAAATTAAATTTTTGAATCCTCTTTTATTACAAACTACGTTTACGGAAGACAATTTTGAACAATATGATCTTAAAGTAACTTTTTTCCAAGGAAATCGATTTGCTCAAACCTTGCATTTCTGTTCTTACTCTCCGAATAAACTATTTGATACTAAAGCAGAATTAAATGCAGTACTTTTTGATAAATTAGATAGAAAAGAAAGTTTAGGAAGTGTTGTTATTGCATCAGGTGTAATTCCTTCGGAAGAAAGCTTAGTCATAAAAAATTCTTCTTGGTTTATCCGTAGTTCTGATACGTTAGATAAAAATGAATTTTTCCATTTGAGCAATGAGTGGCGTGCGATAGATGGCCGAGGTATGGCTATTTTTGAATCTTTTGGTACGGTGACAAATGCTTATAGGCAAGTGTTTTTAATTATGTTGGCTTTAGCATATTACAGCGCGTTACATAAAATTAGCGAAGAGTTAGCAAATGTTTTGGCTAAGCCGAATAATATTCAAGAGTTGGATAAGTTGTATACTGAAGCAGCAATTTTTAATGCGCGTTATTATTTTGATAATCCAATTGAGTTTTCTCGTTATCCGACATTTCGTGCTTGGGAACATATACGAGAGGCATATCATCTTAGAGATAAAAACAATGAGGTTACTTCTCAGTTGGCACAGGTCCACCAAATATTGAGTTATACTCAACAAAAAGCAGAACAGTGTATTAATGAAAAACGTAATTGGAGGTTAGGATTAATCGGGGTTATTTTAGCCGGTGCAGGACTGATTGAGGTTATAGATATACTTATTCAATGGTTGTCTTAGCCGAACTTCAGGCAAAGCCATTCGTTCTCGCAATTATGGGAAAGATTAAGTTGCTCCTGTCCGACGATACCGATAGGTAATTTAAAAATATGGCTGGTAGCGGGGAATGTAGGGGACATTACCATTGATTTTGATAGTAGAGTAGAGCCGTTTTTTCCTGTGTGCCGACAAGCGAAATGAGAAAATCATCGGTTTCTTCCATGCCTAACGGAAAAGTGCGGTAGTTTTTCAACACGTTTTACACTTCTTATCATTTAACGGCTCCGCATAAATTTGCCGAACAGAGCGACTTTCACCGTGATAAAGTTGAATCGCCCCAACGCAATCCTGCTCAATAGCCGAAAGCAAATCAAAGGGGGATTTGGTCGAGGTCTGGAAACGTTGCTGAATGCGTGAACGAATTTGTTCATTGTCGGGCAAAAGATTATCGAAGAAATTGTAAACCGAATCCTCTCGGTAAACTTTATGGGATAAAGGCAATGATAATGAAATTGGACGGGAGCGCGCAGAATCAAGCCATTTTGGGGGATATTGAAATTCCGTCGGCCATTTGTGAGCTTTCGCCATTCGCCGACCAGCAAGCCGTTCATTGCGACTTTCAAGATAGCGTTATTCATTACCACGCCTCATCGTCATCGGAAAATGCAGGTGTTGGTTCGCTGATTAAATTTTCCGTAACCGCGGATTTTTTGCGCGGTTGTACGATAAGTTCTAACTCTAATCCTGCCAAAATTTTAAATAACGTTTCTAATTTCGTGCGTTCCGGCTCATTTTCAAAAACCGATATTCTGGCTTGGGTGGTGCTAGCAAGCTTGGCGACATCTGTTTGTGAGAGGTTGCCTTGATAACGAAATTCCCGAATAACATGAGAAAGCATTTTTGCGGTGGTAATAACCATTTTTGCTCCTTATACGCCATAGCATATAGATTTTATTTTATACGCTATGAAGTATAGAATTGTGTTTATATCTTGTAAAGTATAAATTATGGTTTATATCTTATGCGATATAAAATAAAATGATTAAAATTCCTACCGCACTTTTAATGGCGACCGCTAAAAGGGGGTTTAGCAAACCAGACTAAGATGAACAAAATAAGGAACATAATCGCAGATAGCCAAAAGATTTCGTTGGCACCGATAATAAAGCCTTGTGAAGTAATATTGCGGGCAAGTATAGAAGAGGTTTGTTCTTCACTCATGCCGAAACGCTCCATCATGTAATAATACTGTTGTGCGATAAGGTTGTACGGTGTAATGGCTTCGGTGAGTTGAGTATGATGCACGACTTCACGATTATACCATAAAAACGTAGTGAACGAGGTTCCCACGGAACCGGCAAGCGTGCGCAAAAAGTTGAACAGACTTGAAGCCGATGCCATTTTATGTGCCGGCAAGTCCGATAACGTAATGGTTGTCAACGGCATAAAGAAACAGGCAACCGCCAAGCCCTGCACCGTTTGCGGTAATATCACATTAATGAACGTCATATTCGGCTCAAAGGTAACGGCACGCCAATAAAAGGTGACGGCGTACACCACGAAACTGATAGTGACCAAAATACGCATATCGATTTTGTAACCGAATTTGCCGATAAGTGGCGATAGCAAAATCGGAAATAAACCCACAGGTGCGGAAGCCAAGCCTGCCCAAGTGGCAGTATAGCCGAACACTTGTTGAAGCAATAATGGGATCAGCACGACGGATCCAAGGTAGATCAAAAATGCCAGGCTGGTGGATAAGCAACCGACGGTAAAATTGCGTTGCTTAAACAAAGAAATATCCACCACAGGGTTGTCATCAGTTAGTTCCCAAATCACCAACGCGGTTAAGGTAACGGCAGAAACCACGGCAAGAATAATGATTTCGTTGGAACTGAACCAGTCCTGTTCGCGCCCTTGATCCAACATTAATTGCAAACAGCCGACACCTAATACCAATAAGATCAAGCCGACGGTATCAATGGGTTGGTGCTGAATTTCACTTTCCCGTGGTGCCAAAATTTTCCAGCTGAAACCGATGACGATTAAGCCGATGGGGACGTTAATAAAGAAAATCCAGCCCCAGTGCAGGTTGTCGCTAATCCAGCCACCGAGAATCGGGCCGAAAATCGGCGCCACAACCACCGTCATCGCCCAAAATGCCAGCGCCATTCCGCGTTTTTCCGGCGGGTAATTATTGAGTAGTAAACTTTGGGATAAAGGAATAATCGGACCTGCCGCCAACCCTTGGAATATTCGGCATAAAATCAACATTTCCAAACTGTGGGAAATGCCGCATAGCCAAGAGGCGAAGACAAAAAGTGCGGTCGAAATTAAGAATAATTTTACCTCGCCGAAGCGTTTGGCGAGCCAGCCGGTGATAGGAATGGAAATGGCGTTCGCCACCCCGAAAGATGTGATGACCCAAGTGCCTTGGCTGAATGACGCGCCGAGATCGCCTGCAATGGTGGGAATCGCCACATTGGCAATGGTAGAATCCAACACTTGCATGAATGTGGCGAGGGATAACGCCAGCGTAATTATGCCAAGGGCGACGCCTTCAATCGGTTTTTGCATCATTCCAAAACTCTAGTTGGTATTGTCGCTGATAATTTTTTCAATCAAATTTTCCAGCGCACTTTGGTCGTAATCTAGGGTGTTGGTGGAGTAGAGCGGTGTCGTGCGTTTCTTCTGCGATAAGATTTCA
The DNA here is from genome assembly GCF_023518055.1 of Aggregatibacter actinomycetemcomitans. Taxonomy (NCBI): domain Bacteria; kingdom Pseudomonadati; phylum Pseudomonadota; class Gammaproteobacteria; order Pasteurellales; family Pasteurellaceae; genus Aggregatibacter; species Aggregatibacter actinomycetemcomitans. The sequence continues at coordinate 1,549,103 of NZ_CP085096.1, read as the reverse complement.
CCGCTCGTGTCGGCAATATTCACTTCAACCAAGGTAGATAAGCCGATTCGCAAGGGGTAACGGGCAAGTTGTTGCGCGTCTAAGCTAACGCGCACCGGCACCCGTTGTATCACTTTGATCCAGTTGCCGGTGGCATTTTGTGCAGGCAATAAAGAAAATGCACTGCCGGTGCCCATTTCAATGCCTTCTACTTTGCCATCGAATTTCACATCATGACCATATAAATCAAAAGACAGTTTTACCGGTTGTCCGATTCGCATATCTTTCAGTTGGGTTTCTTTGAAATTGGCATCCACCCACATTTTGTCGTTGGAAATAACAGCCATTAATGTACTGCCAACAGCGACTTTTTGCCCGATTTGTGTGCTGCGACGTGCCACATAACCGTCCACCGGGCTGACAATTTTGGTGCGTTGTAAATTTAACCAAGCCTGTTTTAGCGAACTAATGGCTTTTTGAATTTCCGGTTGTTCCTTAAGCGGCACATTCAGAAGTAAGGATTGATTGGCGGCAAGCTGATTTTTAACCGCTTTCAGATTCGCCTCTGCGATCACTACGGCTTCTCTGGCATGTTGCAGCGATTCTTTATCAATTGCGCCGCTTTTCCCCAGCATTTCACGACGCGCTAAGTCACCCTGTACTTTATTCAGTGCAATTTGATTGGCTTGAACGGTAGCTTCAAGCTGTTTGACTGTATAACCCAGTTGTGAAATTTGACGTACGGCGCTTGCCAAAGTATTTTGTGCTTGGCTGAAACTCAGTTGATAATCGGCATCATCAAGCTCCAGTAATACATCGCCGGCGTGAACTAAATCCATATTTTCCGCGTTAATTTGGCGCACATTACCGGCAATTTGTGCGGAAATCATCACTTGATTGCCACTTACATAGGCATCTTCGGTAGTTTGATAGGTTTTTACAAAAAAGAACCAGTACAGTCCGCTCAAGAAGCTAATAAGAATCAAAATAAAAAAGAAAATACCTAATGCTTTTCGGCGTGTGTTTTTTGATTTTTCAACTTGTGGTTGGCTTACTTCGCTCATTTATTATCCTTAACTTTAATACTTTGAAAATTATTATTTGTTATTTGATTTTTAAAGTCTATCAATTCTATTTAATGTAACAACTTGCTCTATTATGAACTTTTTTCTATACTCAAGCGAATAAAATGCTCGGTCTTGTAGTTTAGATCGTTTATCTTTTTTATTAAATTAGTAAGATGCACAAACCATAAAGTAGAGGAGAAATATTATGTCAAAAACATTTATTGGTTTAGATACTGCTCAATCAGAAATGTTGGCTTCAAAGTTAAATGAATTATTAGCGACTTACCAAGTTTTTTACACCAACGTGCGTGGCTATCACTGGAATATTAAAGATGTCAATTTCTTTGAATTACATGCAAAATTTGAGGAAGTTTATACTGACCTTGTGGAAAAAGTAGATGGGGTTGCAGAACGCATTTTAACTTTGGGTTATACACCAAATAACGCATTCAGTCAGTATTTAACTCTCGCACGTATTAAAGAAGATATTGCTGTAAGCAACGCAATTACTTGTTTAAAAGGCACGCTAGAAGGCTTTAAAGTGTTGCTTGCCCAACAGCGGGAGATTTTAGCCCTTGCCGGCGAAGCCGGTGATGAAGGCACTGTTTCACAAATGAGTGATTACATAAAAGAGCAAGAAAAACTGGTTTGGATGTTCCAGGCAGCTTGTCAAGCTTGTGCAAGCTAATTAATTAGCTAAAAAAATAATCCTGCTTAAATAAATCGTTAAGCAGGATTTTTTTGGTCAAAAGTGCGGTGATTTTTTCGAGCGTTTTGAAAACATCTTTAAGATTCACCGCACTTTTTTACTTGATGACCATCCCCATAATACTATGTGTTGCTTCCTTCACTTCCGTGAGTTGCACGCGTAAAATATCTCCGATCTTGTAAAGACGCTGATCTTTGACATAGAAGGCGATTTCGTCGGTATTGATAACAATTTCCTCTTTGTTGTCGTGCAAGGTTGAGGCAGGAATAAATATGGACGCGCCGTTTGCCAACAATAAAACACGTAAACCTCCACGGGTAATATCTTGTACTTCTGCTTCAAATTCCACTTTTTCGGCAACTTTATCGGCAAGATAGCGACAATATAGCCAATCGGCAATGTCACGTTCCACCAGGCGATTTTGGCGGCGGGCTTCTTGCAAGCGCACCAGCACGCTTTCTTCCGGTTTTTCATAAGGGCGATGGGCTAAATAAGCTTTAATCAGGCGATGATTCACCATGTCGGAATATTTCCGAATCGGTGACGTCCAAGTAGCGTAACCGTTCAATCCCAGCCCAAAGTGCGGTGCCAATTCCGCTTTAAATTCTGCAAAAGTTAAGAATCGACGCAGGCGGAATTCCAAATAATCCCCTTCAATCGGTTCAATATCGTGACGCATTTGGCAGTAGCCGTTTAGCGTCGCTAAATGCTCTACGGTATAGCGGGCTTGTAGTTCCGCTTTGTTTTCTTCGTTTGCTAAACTGGCTAACAGAAAATGATGGGCGTTTTCCAGGAATTTTTTGTCGAATCCGCTGTGCGTATTGAAAATACCGCATTGCAGGTTTTTCTGTAAAAATTGAGCGGCGCAGATATTGGCGATAATCATGGATTCTTCCACGATTTGGTTGGCAATACGGCGATATTCCGCCTTAATTTCCTGCACCTTGCCGTTTTCTCCCAACACGAAAGAATAATCCGGTTTTTCTTTAAACAATAGGGCATGGGTTTTGCGCCATTGTGTTCTGGCAAGGCTAAATTGATGCAGCCAATGAATTTGCTGTGCCATGTCTTGGTTTTCCGGCTGCCAGGCATTTTCTTTGCCTTCTAAATAATCGGACACCCGACTATAAGTCAATTTAGCTTTCGATTGTACATTCGCTAACACAAATTTTGCCGGCGCGATGATATTGCCCTGTAAATCCGTTTGAATATAACAAACCAGTGCGGGACGGGTTTCGTTAGGTTTTAAGGAACAAAGCTCGTCGGAGAGTTCGCGTGGTAACATTGGGATGTTGAAGCCCGGCAGATAATTGGTGAAACAGCGTTGCTTAGCATCTTTCTCGATTTGCGAATCCAAGCTGATATAAGCCGTCGGATCGGCAATCGCCACAAGCAATTGCCAGCCGGTTTGCTCATTATTTGAGGTTAACGGCTCAATATATAAGGCGTCATCCATGTCCTGCGTGGTTTCCGAGTCGATGGTGACGAAGTGAAGTGCGGTCAGATTTTCGCGCGTTTCTTTATCCTGCATTTCATATTGATCTTGCCCCTGAACAGGCTCACGTGGTTGCTCGTGACGGGCAAGGGTGACCCACCAAGGCGCCAATTCATCATCGGCGTGGCAAATGAATTGGGTAATTTGCGCATAGAAAAAACGATCATCACGCAGCGGATGAGTTTTAAGTGATGCCACCACCCAATCGCCTTCCTGTAACTCTTTTTTTACGGATTTGTTTTGCGCGGCGCCAATGGGTTGATTGATATTCGGGTGATCGACCAATACCTGTAATTTCTTGTCTTTATTGAACCGCACTTTGGCGATAAAACGGGTGAGTATTGGTTCGATCAGGGCTTCCGGTTCCGCTTGTTCTTTGTCGCCCTGTTTTTCAATAGTGGCGCTGATTTTGTCGCCGTGCATCACTTTTTTCATTGCCGGCGGTGCAATAAAATAGCTTTTTTTGTCACATTCTAAAAAACCGTAAGCTTTATCAGTGCTTTTTACCGTGCCTTCCACACGTTCTTTGCTGTCGTGAATTTGTTGTTTTAATTGGGCGAGTAGGGGATTATCTTGAAACATAACGTCTAATAATTGGTATAAAAACTAAAAAGGCAGGTTAAAAAACCTGCCGATAAGTGAAGGAAGAAAAAATTATTCTTCGCCTAATTCTCCCATGGCGGTGATGCTGAAACCGGCATCCACGTGCACGATTTCACCGGTGATGCCGGAAGCTAAACCAGAACATAGGAATGCGGCGGAGTTGCCCACATCTTCAATGGTTACGGTGCGGCGTAATGCCGCAGTTTTCTCAAAAGCAGAAAGCATTTTCTTGAAGTTTTTGATGCCGGATGCCGCCAAGGTACGAATCGGGCCGGCAGAAATGGCGTTCACACGAATGCCGTCTTTGCCTAAATCCGCTGCCATTACGCGGGTTGCCGCTTCAAGAGAAGCTTTGGCTAAACACATGACGTTGTAGTTAGGAATAGCACGTTCTGCGCCCAAGTAAGAAAGGGTAAGTAAGGCGGCGTTTGGATTCAAATACGGGCGTGCCGCTTGCGCCATTGCCACGAAGCTGTAAGCACTGATGTCGTGGGCGATGCGATAGCCTTCACGGGTCGCCGCGTTCACGTAATCGCCATCGAGTTGATCGCCCGGTGCGAATGCAATGGCGTGCACGAAACCGTCAAATTTATCCCAGTGTTTGCTTAATTCCGCAAAACAGTTTTGAATGCTTTCATCAGTGGCAACGTCCAACGGAAGCACGATGTTCACACCGAATTCTTTGGCAAATTCTTCTACGCGCGGTTGTAATTTTTCATTTAAATAAGTGAAAGCCAGTTCCGCACCTTGTTCTTTCATCGCTTTCGCAATGCCGTAGGCGATGGAACGATTGCTGGCGAGACCTGTGACTAAAATACGTTTACCTGTTAAGAAACCCATAGTTATTCCTATTTGTTTTAGTGAAAAAATTGGCGAGATTATACTTGTTTTGCCGACCTTGAGCAATGTAACGATTTTTGGTTTAACCAGTTACGCCGGATTATCCATATCCTTAAATTCCACCTCAAAACCATATTCGTTTGCCAGCCATTCGCCTAATGCTTTCACCCCGTAACGTTCGGTGGCGTGATGACCGGAGGAAAAGAAATGAACCCCTTGTTCTCTGGCGGAATGAATGGTTTGTTCCGAAACTTCACCGGTGATAAAGGCGTCACAACCTTGTGCGGCGGCAAGATCTATATAACCCTGTCCGCCGCCGGTACAAATACCGACTTTGCGAATAAAGTGCGGTCCGTTTTCCGTGCAAATTAACGGTTTGCGGGCGAGTGTTTGCTCAATGCGTTGGGCAAATTGTTCGGCGCTAAGCGGTTCTTTTAAAGTGCCCCAAACCGGGATGCTGAAGCTGCCTTGTTCCAATGGTTGAAGGTTTTCAATGCCTAATAATTGGGCTAATTGGGCGTTGTTGCCCAGTTCGGGGTGGACGTCCAGTGGCAGATGATAGCCGTATAAATTGATGTCATTTACCAGCAACGCCTTGATACGTCTGCCTTTCATGCCGCGAATACAAGGGTTCTCACTTTTCCAAAAATAACCGTGATGAACGAGTAGCGCGTCGGCTTTTTGTGCAACGGCATAGTCAATTAAGGCTTGGCTGGCGGTCACGCCGGTGATGATTTTTTTAACTTCAGGTTTGCCTTCTACCTGTAATCCGTTCGGCGCGTAATCATTGATAAGATGGCTGCTGAGCTTTTGATTAAGTAGATTTTCCAGGGCTAAATTTTGCATAACTATTCTCTGAATAAAGAAAGGAATGGCGTAATGATAATGGCTTTGGGGAGGAATAAGAAGAAAAAAATGACCGGTGCGAAGATCTTTTGGTAAAGACATGGGGGAGTTGTTTGCACCGGCCACTGTGTTTAAGAATGACGACCACCTTAAATAAAAACAGCTTCATTATACAATTTAATATATAGCGATCAAGTAAAATCTGCTTATTTCGTTAAAAAAATTTATTCAATGCCAATTAATTTATGTGTTTGTACACTTAATAACCATTTTGGTCTGTTTACACGTTGATTTAATTGCCCAAGTTGGGTGATGGTTTCCAGCAAATTCATTTTGCCGTTAATTTCACAAGGAGAAAGGTAATAGCGCTCGGCGCGGATTTTGTCTTCAATAAGTTCACAAAATGCCATAACGTTTTCATCTGCAACGATACGAACTTCATGGGCAAAATCAATACAACGTCGTTCATATTTGTGTGGATACAAGCGTTTCGGACTGGTCGCGATGTAATCAATTTGTGGTGGGATCGGTTTCAGCCCATTGGTTTCAATGGCGAGGAAATAACCTTCCGATTTCATTTGTTCAAGCAGGATTTCAATATTTGGAACAATCGTCGGTTCGCCGCCGGTGATGATAATATTCTTTGAAGAAAATGACCGCACTTCTTCCATCACTTGCGCCAGCGTCATGCGTTCGAATTGATTATAATTAGTATCACACCAAGGACAGGCGAGATTGCATTTGCCGAAGCGCACGAAAATGCACGGCATACCGGTGTTAAAACCTTCGCCTTGCAGGCTTTCAAAAATCTCAACGATGTTGTAAGAAGGCATAAAAACACTGCTATTTTGCACCGCACTTATTCCCCATATTCGCAAAATGATGTGGGCGTTTCCCATAGACGAATGGCGGAAACGGGAAGGTTTTTCTGATATTTCAACTGATTAAAAATAAATTGAGCCAATTGTTCCGCCGTAGTGCGAAAAGGGACACCGAAGGTTTTAGAATCAAGCTGTTGCAATAGAGATGCGATTTTGCTCTCACGTTCACTGGTTTGATCGTAAATAAATGCGTGATCCATCGGTTCCAATATGGCGTGATTGACGATTTTCTTCAAATCGCTGAAATCAATAACCATGCCTTGTTTCGCACCTTCCTGATACAAATCTCCACGCACTTCCACCTGCAATTTATAGGTGTGCCCGTGTAAATTCTGACACTTCCCATCATGCCCATCCAACAGATGCGCCATATCAAAGCTAAATTCTTTAGAAACTTTAAACATACTAAGCCTATTAATTCGGTTAATCGTTATTTAGGCATTGCCGCCCGAATAAAATTCAATCGGTGATCACAAATGTGTTTTGAAAGGAGAAGTTGAAATGTCATGTGATACCTAGTTTTTTTATGTAGGAGGTTTGCGAACTACAGAAAAAGCGATGACCTTTTCAGATCATCACTTTTTTCAAGGTTATTACCTCTGCCGCATTGCCGGGAATAAAATCACATCACGGATAGATGGCGCGTTGGCGTAGAGCATTGCCAGGCGGTCGATGCCTAAGCCCTCGCCAGCTGTTGGTGGTAAGCCGTGTTCGAGTGCGATCACGAAGTCTTCATCTTTAAACATCGCTTCGTCATCACCGGCTTCTTTGGCGGCGACTTGTGCGTCGAAACGGTCGTTTTGGTCTTCGGCGTCGTTTAATTCTGAGAAGCCGTTACCGATTTCACGTCCGCCGATGAAGAGTTCAAAACGGTCTGTGACTTCCGGATTTTCATCGTTACGACGGGCGAGCGGTGAAATTTCAGCAGGGTGAGCCATTAAAAAAGTCGGCTGAATTAAGTGATGTTCTGCCACTTCTTCAAAGGTGGCGTTCACAATGCTGCCTAAGCCCCAGGATTTTTGTACTTCAATGCCTAAGCGTTCTGCGGTAGCTTTGGCACGGTCGAAGTCGTATAAATCTTCTTTTACGATGCCTTTTTCGGCGCCGTATTTAATGGTGGCGTCGTGTAAGGTGATACGCTCGAACGGTTTGCCGAAATCAAATTCTAAGTCGCCATATTTCACGATGGTGGTGCCTAAAATATCAATCGCCAATTTGCGCAATAATTCTTCGGTGTTGTCCATTAAATCATGGTAATCGGCGTAGGCTTGGTAGTATTCCAGCATGGTGAATTCGGGATTGTGACGCACGGAAACACCTTCGTTGCGGAAATTGCGGTTCAATTCGAATACGCGTTCAAAGCCGCCCACCACTAAACGTTTTAAGTAAAGTTCCGGTGCGATACGCAAATACATATCCACGTCTAAGGCATTGTGATGTGTGACAAACGGACGAGCCGCTGCACCACCCGGAATCACTTGCAACATTGGGGTTTCCACTTCCATGAAGCCTTTGGAAAGGAAATATTCACGAATGCCGGCGACGACTTTAGAACGAATGATGAAAGTGCGGCGGGATTCTTCGTTAGAAATTAAATCCAAATAACGTTGACGATAACGCACTTCTTGGTCGGTTAAACCGTGGAATTTGTCCGGCAGCGGGCGAAGGGCTTTGGTTAATAACTGAACTTTGGTGGCTTTCACGGTGAGTTCGTCGGTTTTGGTTTTGAATAGCGAACCTTTAATACCGACAATGTCACCCAAATCCCAGTGACCTACATCATCTTTATAAACGCCTTCAGGCAAGTTATCGCGCGCCACATAAAGCTGAATTTTGCCGCTCATATCTTGAATGGTGATAAAGGTGGCTTTACCCATGGCGCGACGAGTCATGATACGTCCGGCAACGGTAACTTCAATGTGTTTTTCTTTTAATGCTTCGCCCTCTTCGGCATCATATTTATCGTGCAAATCCTGTGCAAGCGCATCGCGACGGAATTGGTTCGGGAAGGCATTGCCTTTGGCGCGCAAGGCGGCTAATTTTTCACGACGCACCAACATTTCGCCGTTCAGGTCTAATTCTTTGACTTCTTGTTCTGACATTTTTGTTTACCTTTCATTTTTAACTTTAAAAAACGTTCTTAAAAACGACCGCACTTTTACAAGCCGGCCTTTAAACTCGCTTCAATAAAACGATCCAAATCGCCGTCTAACACCGCTTGCGTATTGCGGTTTTCAATGCCGGTGCGTAAATCTTTAATGCGGGAATCGTCCAACACATAAGAACGAATTTGACTGCCCCAGCCGATGTCGGATTTATTGTCTTCCATGGCTTGTTTGTCGGCGTTTTTCTTTTGCAATTCCAGCTCGTACAACTTCGCTTTTAACTGCTTCATTGCCTGGTCTTTATTCTTGTGCTGGGAACGGTCATTTTGACATTGCACTACAATGCCGCTTGGTATGTGGGTAATTCGCACCGCACTTTCGGTTTTGTTTACGTGCTGACCGCCTGCGCCGGACGCGCGATAGACATCGATACGCAAGTCTGCCGGATTGATTTCGATGTCAATGTCGTCGTCAATTTCAGGATACACAAATGCGGCACTGAAAGAGGTATGGCGACGGTTATTGGAATCGAACGGGCTTTTGCGCACCAAACGGTGAATGCCGGTTTCGGTGCGTAACCAACCGAAGGCGTATTCGCCGCTCACTTTGATGGTGGCGGATTTCAACCCTGCCACATCGCCGTCGGAAACTTCCATTAATTCGGTTTTGAAGCCTTTGCTTTCCGCCCAACGCAAATACATCCGTAATAACATTTCCGTCCAGTCCTGCGCTTCCGTACCGCCTGAACCCGCTTGTAAATCCACATAGCAATCGCAGGCATCGTGTTCACCGCTGAACATACGGCGGAATTCTAATTTTTCGAGTTGTTGTTCAAGCGCATTTAATTCGGTGATGGCTTCGTTGAAGGTGTCTTCATCACCCGCTTCCACGGCAAGTTCCAACAGTCCGTCCACATCTTCCAAGCCTTGTTCCAGATTTTTAATGGTGTTGACCACCAGTTCTAAAGAAACGCGTTCTTTGCCGAGCGCCTGCGCTTTCTCTGCATCGTTCCATACGTCAGGCTGTTCCAGTTCGGCGTTGACTTCTTCTAAACGCTCCAGTTTGGCGTCGAAGTCAAAGATACCCCCGAAGCACGGAAGTGCGGTCGGTTAAATCGGCGATTTTATTTTTGATAGGATTAATTTCAAACATGATAATGAATTTCGTAAAAAGGTAAATTAAGTGCGGGATTATAAGGGATTTTGCGGGAATTGGGTAGAGCGAACGAAACTCCAACTGTGAAATTCTGTGAATTTTGCATAACGCGTCAATTACTTTTATAATTCACGCTCAATTTCACTTATTTAGGAACAACAGAAATGAAAAAAATTATTACTACGCTTTCTCTTTTGGCTATATCTATGAGTGTAACGGCAAATGATGTTGCACTGAAAAGTAAATTGGAAAAGCTTGGTGTGAAAGATATTGATATTCAAACTTCACCGATTAAAGGCTTGAAAACTGTCGTAAGCGACCAAGGCATTTTTTACGCAAGTGAAGACGGCGAATATTTATTACAAGGTAAAATCTACAAATTAACCGATAAAGGCATTAGCAACGTCACTAATAAAGTGTTGCTGGATAAATTAAATGCGCTGAAAAATGAAATGATTGTGTATCCGGCAAAAAATGAAAAACACGTCATTACTGTATTTATGGATATTACCTGCCATTACTGCCATTTGTTACATCAACAAGTGAAAGAATATAACGACTTAGGCATTACCGTACGTTATTTGGCGTTCCCGCGTGCAGGTATGGAGAGTCAAACTGCAGGGCAAATGGAAGCGATTTTTACCGCAAAAGACCCAACATTCGCTTTAAACGAAGCGGAAAAAGGCAATCTTCCAAAAGAATTGAAGACCCCGAATGTGGTGAGAAAACATTATTTGCTTGGCGCTCAATTTGGTGTAAACGGAACGCCGACTATCATTACCAGTGAAGGCGAAGTTATTGGTGGTTATCTAAAACCTGCTGATTTACTTGCGGCGTTAGAAGGATAATACAGGTCAGCTGTGCAAAAACAAATCTTACGCCGTGAAGTGCCGGCAGGTAATAAACTCTGTGACGATCCGCTCTTGGATCGTCTCTATCGCTCGCGGCACATTAAAAACGCTTGCCAGTTAGACCGCACTTTAGCCGCCATTCACAACCCGAATCTGATGTCCGGTTTGGATGATGCTGTAGCGCTTTTGCTGGAAGCCTACGAAAAACAGCAAAAAATCGTTATCGTCGGCGATTTCGATGCGGACGGTGCGACAAGCACGGCATTGGCGGTGTTGGCGTTGCGCCAGCTTGGTTTTGTCAACGTCGCTTATTTGGTACCGAATCGCTTCGAGCAAGGTTACGGTTTAAGTGTTGCAGTGGCGCAAGAGGCATTGGCGCTGGATGTTGAACTGCTTATCACGGTGGATAATGGTGTGTCTTCTCATGAGGGCGTAGCGTTTCTAAAAGAACGGGGCGTGAATGTTATCGTCACCGACCATCATTTGCCGCCGGAAAGCTTGCCGAGTGCCGATGCCATCATCAATCCGAATCTTGCCCATTGCGGTTTTCCGTCGAAAAATCTTGCCGGTGTGGGCGTGGCGTTTTATCTTATGCTTGCTTTGCGGGCGAAATTTCGTGAATTGGGCATGTTTGACGCCAAAAATCAGCCGAATTTCACCGAACTGCTGGATTTGGTGGCGTTAGGTACGGTGTCTGATGTAGTGCCGTTGGATCAAAACAATCGCATTCTGGTGTATCAGGGCTTGGCGCGTATTAAAGCGCAGCGTTGCCGTTTTGGTATTCGAGCTTTGGCAGAAGTGGCAAAACGGGATTTAGCGGGATTTTCCGCATCGGATTTGGGTTTTTCTATTGCACCGCGATTAAATGCGGCGGGACGTTTGGATAATATGTCCGTAGGCGTTGAATTATTGCTAGCAGAAGACATGGAAAGCGCCCGTGCCTTGGCGTTAGAATTAGACGGCTTAAATCAAGTGCGCAAAGAAATCGAGCAGGGCATGAAGCTGGAAGCTTTAAAAATATGCCAAAATCTCACCGCACTTGAAAACCAATTGCCACATTCCATCGTGCTGTATCAGGCGGATTGGCATCAAGGTGTACTGGGCATTGTGGCATCGCGTATTAAAGACCAATTTCACCGCCCGGTGATTGCCTTTGCACAGGAGCAAGATGGCATTTTAAAAGGTTCCGCACGCTCCATTCCGGGTTTACATATTCGTGATGCGCTGGAACGGGTTTATTCGCAGCACCCGGATTTAATTTTAAAATTCGGCGGTCATGCAATGGCGGCGGGCTTAAGCATTAATGAAAACTATTTTGCCGATTTTCAACGCATTTTTAACGAGACGGTCAGTGAGTTGTTGGCTCAGGAACAATTACAAGGCAGCATTTGGACGGATGGCGAACTGAGCGTGAATGAGCTGAATCTGAATACGGCGGAACGTTTAAAATCTGCCGGCCCTTGGGGGCAAGCCTTCCCCGAACCTTTATTTGACGGCGAGTTTAAAATCCTACAACAGCGCTTGGTAGGGGAAAAACATTTAAAAATGATGGTGGAATCCAAACTGGGCGGACCATTGATGGATGCTATCGCATTTAATGTGGATACGCGCTATTATCCTGATTTATCAATAAAAACAGCAAAACTGGTATATAAGTTAGACATTAATGAATTTCGCGGCAATCGGGATATTCAGTTATTAATTGATTATATTGAACCTTTAGAGAATTAGAGTCAGTCATGTTGCGGGTCGGATTGTTTATCATGCTATTATGCGTAGGCGGATTCGCTGCGGCACAAGCCGGTGATGAATCCGTTGCGCCTGATCCTGCTGTTTTGCTTGATGAAGAAAGTCCGGAATTTGAAGATGGCAAAGATTATTTCTCTTACGAATATCCTATCGCCATGCCTGCCCGTAATGATCACCGCGTTATTATTCAGTTCTTTTTTGATTATGACTGCCGTGTTTGTTCCTCCGCACAGGATATTTTAGAACTTTACACGCAAATCAACCGTGATCGTGTAGTATTGGAAGAATTCCCCGTCGCTACCAACAAAGCGCGCTTCACTGCCGGTGTTTTCTTCAGTTTACAAGCTTTAAATGTGGAGCATCTGTCTTCCGCATTACTGTTTGAAACCTCGGAACGGCAGCGTTATATCAAATTATCCCGCATTGAAAATCTGGTACATTGGCTGCAAAAACAAGGCATTGAGCGCGATAGTTTCTTGGAAATGTATCATTCCGATCAGATTCACCAAAAAGTGAATAACGCCGTGCTGATGACGGAAGAGTATGGTGTGTTCACCTTTCCTTATGTGATCATCAACGGCAAATACGTTTTGACCGCCAGCACGCTGTATAACGATGATTATGCGCTCGCCGTGTTGGATTTTTTAGTAAATAGAAAATAATAACGCAAGGATAAATATGAAAATTGGTATTGTCGGCGCCATGGCGCAGGAAGTGGAAATTTTGGTTGGGTTAATGACGGATAAAAACGTCACAAAATTGGTTTCCGGTACGATTTATGAAGGTAAAATTCATGGCAAAAATATTGCCTTGTTGCAATCGGGTATTGGCAAAGTCGCTGCTGCCATGGGCACCACCGCTTTATTGCAACTTGCTAAGCCGAACCTGGTGATTAACACAGGTTCCGCCGGTGGGGTGGCAGAGGGATTGCACGTCGGTGATGTGATTGTATCCACCGAAACCCAATACCACGACGCCGATGTGACCGCCTTCGGTTATGCCAAAGGACAGCTACCCGCATGCCCTGTCACTTTTGTTTCTGATGCCCGTTTGGTCGAATTGGCGGAACGTACTGCAAAACAACTTGGGCAACGGGTAAAACGCGGTTTAATTTGTTCCGGCGATAGCTTTATTCAAGGCGGAGAACGTTTGGCGCAGATTAAGCAGGATTTCCCAAATGTCATCGCGGTGGAAATGGAAGCCACAGCTATTGCGCAAGTTTGCCATGCGTTTAACGTGCCTTTCGTGGTGGTGCGCGCCATTTCCGATGCGGGCGATGGCAAAGCTAATATGTCTTTTGAAGAATTTCTACCGCTCGCTGCCAAACAATCGTCCGACATGGTTGTCGCCATGTTGGCGGAGTTGAATTAACGGTTTATTTTCCCTCTGCATTCCCGCCGCGTACGCGTTTGCCGTACGCGGAAACCTAATTATCCACACACTTATCTCTCTCATTTTTCCCGTATTTTTCTCAAAAAAACACTTGATTCTAAAGTTACTTCATATTTTATTATGGTATCAAATTTTAATTGATAAAAGGAGAGATCACATGAAATTCGAAAAAACAACCGCTATTTTGACCGCACTTTTCGCGGCATCCGTTGCTAACGCTCACAACGTATGGCTGGAACCCGTCAAGGAGGCGAATTCTACCGGGCAATATGTAGTGAAATTCGGGCATGAACAAACGGAAATTTATCCGGAACACAAGCTAAAAACCGTTAAATTGCTGGATAACAACGGCAACCTCACTAACGCAACCCATCAATTTAAACAAGGCGAAGCCTATCTCAATGCTGAAAATGCGTCACAAGTTTTTATCCGTTTTGATAACGGCGTCTGGTCAAAGCTGCCAAGCGGCAAATATGTAGAAAAAAGCAAACAACAAGAGCCCACTGCGGAATTTGCCGTGAACCCGGTGAAGTTCGGCAAAGCGTTGTTGCGTTGGGACGCGCAGGCGTTGAAAGCCCATGGCATGGAATATGAACTGGTGCCGCAAGAGAAAGCGCAAGCGGGTAAACCGCTACCGATTTTGGTGTTACACAACGGCAAGCCGGTGAAAGATATTAAAGTGGGATTGGGTGAAGACGCGCCGTTCAATCTGACTAATGAAAAAGGCATAGCCGAATTTACACCGCAAAAAGGCAACAACAAAGTTTGGGCAGAATTTTCGGAAAACGTGAAAGGCAACCCCGATTACGATCGCCGTTCGGTGGAATATATGCTGACCTTTGAGGCGGAGTAGGGCGCAATGAAAAAAACGCCGTATTTTTTGACCGCACTTTTGGGCTTATGTGTTGCACCTCACGCTTGGACGCACGCCCTTTATGTATTTGCCCAGTATGACGGGCAAACCGTGACGGGAAAATCCTATTATTCCGACATGACCCCCGCCGTCGAAACCTATGTAGAGGTGTTACGCCAAGGGGAAAATCAGCCGTTGCTGACGGGCAAAACCGACAATGGCGGTTATTTTCACCTGCCGTTAAAAGCGGATCCGAATATGGCGTTGAAAGTGGTGGTGGAAGGTGAGGAAGGGCATCGGGCGACGGTCGTGGCGGACAGAATTACGGCGAATGCCGGCGCAACAACTCGGGCGGGCGATGAAAGTCTGCTGTTGTTACGCGGTGATATTGCGCAGTTGCGCGATAAAATTTATCTGCACGATATTTTAGGCGGAATCGGTTACATTGTGGGAATTGCGGGCATTGCCGCTTGGCTGAAGGCCCGTAAGTTAAGAAAGGGACATCAATAATGCATTTATCGGAAGGCGTGTTGCATACACCGGTGTTGTTAGCCGGAGTGGCTTTGGCAGTGGTCGGTGTAGCGGTAGGGTTGCGTCGCCTGGATAACGAACGTTTGCCGTTAACGGCACTGTTTGCCGCCGCTTTTTTTGTTGCCGGCACCATCCATGTGCCGGTTGGCATCGGTAGCGTACACTTGATTTTAAACGGCATAGCGGGATTATTTCTTGGTTGGGCGGTGTTTCCCGCCTTTTTTATCGCCTTGTTGTTACAGGTGTTGTTTTTTTCCTTCGGTGGGTTTGCCGTGTTAGGCGTGAATTTGTGCGTGATGGCGTTGCCGGCGGTGGCGGCGCATTATTTATTACGCGGTTATTTGCATCCTGACATGGGAAAAATGGCGAAATTGTTCGCCGGTGTGGGTGTCGGCGTGATTGGTGTAGGTGGCGCGGGCGCGTTGGCGTCTTTGGTTTTAGCCTTGGACGGCGGTAAACATTATCAGGATTTAATCGCCCTGTTGTTGCTGTCCCATTTGCCGGTATTTGTGCTGGACGGCATTATCAGCTACGGCGTGATTTCTTTGCTCGGCAAAATGTATCCCGTCGCACTGCAACCTGTCGCCACCTCACAAAAAGCCGTCGGTTACAGCAAACGGTGTGCGCAATGAGTTCTGTTTTTCGTCTTTTTTTTGCACCGCACTTTTTCGCGCCTCATCTACGCCTGATCTATTTGTTTCTTTGGGGCTTAGTCATCAGTGCGTTGCACCAATCGTCTTTGCTATTCTGCTTGAACGGTGCGGCGTTGGTGTTGTTGGCGGCATTCATTTACGGCAATGCAGAACCTTATTCCCCCTATATAAAACGTTGGCTGTGGTTAAATGGATTCACGTTTTTGCTTTGGCTAACATTGAGCTGGCGGATCGGTGCCGAGGGCATGGAGCTTAATCCCGAAGGCATGGAAACGGCGCTGCTCATCACGTTACGTATGAATCTGTTGTTGTTTTCCTTGTGGTTGTTCTTGTGGAAAATGAACGACGCGGTGCTGGTGCAGGCAATAGGTAAATTGCCGTTACCGCCTAAGCTCATTTGGCTTTTTGTGTTGACTGTGCGTTACATTGCATTATTGGGCGAGTTGCGGCAGAAAATGGATCTGGCAATGCGCGCGCGCGGGTATCGCGCGGGACTGAATCGCCGCACGTTATATATCACTGCGCAACGGGTGGCGTTATTGCTTGTTCATGCCTTGTTAAAAGCGGAAACGGCGCAGATTGCGTTGAAATGTCGCAGCTTTCGATTCGGCAATCAACAAACGCTAGGCGGGGAAAATGACGGTTTTACAAGTCAAAGGATTGCAAATTAAGCGGGGAGAACGGCGGATTATTGATAATCTGTCCTTTCAACTTGACGCGGGGCAACGTTTTTTTATCCGGGGCGAAATCGGCACAGGAAAAACCACCTTACTTACTGGCGTTGCTCGGTTTTGTTCCTATTGCGGGGGGAGAAATTCGCCTGTTCGGGCAGCTTTGTCGGGAAGAACGGGATTTTGCTCCTTTTCGTGGCAGTGTGGGTTTTTGTTTTCAGCACGCCGACGATCAACTGTTCGGTCCGACGGTGTTGGACGATGTGGCGTTCGGTCCGTTAAATCAAGGCTTGCCGCGTCAACAGGCGTATGCCATCGCTTTGCAACAGTTGGAACGGCTGGGAATTGCCCATTTGCAAGACCGCACGGTGCATACCCTGTCCGGCGGCGAAAAAAATTTTACCGCACTGGCGGGCGTGTTGGCGATGCAGCCGAAAATGTTACTGTTAGATGAGCCGACTAACGGCTTGGATAGCAAAAATACCGAAAAACTGACCGCACTTTTGCGCGAATTGTCGTTGCCCATGTTGGTGGCGTCCCATCACCACGGCTTTACTGCACAATTGGCGGACGAAGTTTTGACTTTATGATCTCAATCAAAACCCTGCGCAGGCGTTGTGCTATCCTTAATACATACTTATTTTATCGCGATAAATCAGGGGGATAATATGTGTACGACTTGTGGTTGCGGGTATCCCGAACAAGTAAGAATCGGCGAAGTGGCACATTCTCATCATGACAGCCACGACGGCACGCAAAGTGCAGTCAAAAATCCGGACTTTTCTCATTTCAAATTTCACTCGGCGCAGCAGCCGTCCGACACATCCGAGACGCAAAAACGCTTGTTGAAAGTGGAGCAGGACGTATTAGGTAAAAATAATCAAATTGCGGCGCACAACCGTTTTCTTTTCCAACAACAGCACATTCTTGCATTGAATTTGGTGTCTAGCCCGGGTTCCGGCAAAACCACCTTGCTTACTACCACGCTAAACGCGCTGAAAAATGACCGCACTTGTTATGTGATTGAAGGCGATCAACAAACGGAAAACGACGCCGATCGCATTCGCGCCACCGGTGTATCTGCGATTCAGGTGAACACCGGTAAAGGTTGCCATTTGGATGCGCAGATGATCAACGACGCCTTGTTCAAACTGGAACCGAAACAACACAGCCTCTTATTCATTGAAAATGTCGGCAATTTGGTTTGCCCGTCGGAATTTGATTTGGGCGAAAAAGCCAAAGTGGTGATTTTGTCCGTCACCGAGGGCGAAGACAAACCGCTGAAATACCCACATATGTTTGCTGCCTCCAAACTCATGATTTTAAACAAAATCGACTTGCTGCCTTACCTTAATTTCGACGTGGAAAAATGTATCGCCTACGCCAAACAGGTGAACCCGCAAATTGAGGTGATTCAACTTTCCGCTACCACGGGCGAAGGCTTAAAAGACTGGTTAAATTGGTTACAAAACGCCTAGCATTTTTGCGGAGTAAGGGGACTGTTATGCAATTCATTGATGAATTTCGTGATCCCAAACTGGCGAAAAGTTTGGTGGAGCGTTTGCAAAAACTCATGGAAAAACTACCGCACTTTACGCCGGAAAATCCGTTGTATCTTATGGAAGTCTGCGGCGGTCATACCCATACGATTTTTAAATTCGGCTTGGATCGCCTGTTGCCGAAAAGCATTGAGTTTATTCACGGTCCGGGCTGTCCGGTGTGTGTGTTGCCCATGGGGCGCATTGATGTGTGTATTGAAATCGCGCAAAAGCCCAATGTGATTTTCTGCACCTTCGGTGACGCCATGCGGGTGAAAGGACGGTGCGGTTCCTTGCTGGAGGCAAAAGCCAAAGGCGCCGATGTGCGAATCGTTTATTCGCCGTTGGACGCGCTGAATATCGCCGTGAACAATCCCGAAAAAAACGTGGTTTTCTTTTCCCTCGGTTTTGAAACTACTATGCCGAGCGCGGCGGTGACCCTTCAACAGGCGAACAAGCTGAATCTGCAAAATTTCTGGGTGGTATGTCAAAACATCACCATTATCCCCACTTTACACAGCCTGCTTTCGCAAGATTATGTGAAAATTGACGGCTTCATTGCGCCCGGCCATGTGAGCATGGTGATTGGCGCCTCGCCTTATCAATCCATTGTGGATAAATACCATAAGCCTTTTGTGGTTACGGGCTTTGAGCCGTTGGATATTCTGCAAGCCATCGTGATGTTGGTGCAACAATTCGTGGACGGGCGTTGTGAAATCGAAAACCAATATAAACGCATCGTGCATTCCCAAGGCAACCTGCTGGCGCAACAAGCCATGCGTGAAGTGTTCCAATTGAAGAAATCCAGCGAATGGCGCGGTTTGGGCGAAATCGAAGAGTCAGGCGTGGAACTCACCGACGCGTACAAACGTTTTGACGCGGAAATCTATTTCCACAGCCACCCGCAACAAGTGGCGGACGACCCCAATTCCCGCTGCGGCGATGTGCTCACCGGCAAATGTAAACCTTGCGATTGCCCGTTATTCGGCAGCCAATGCAACCCGGATGATGCCTACGGCGCCTTAATGGTGTCTTCAGAAGGGGCGTGCGCCGCCTATTATCAATACCGGAGAGAATAATGACAGATTTTATTACCATGGCGCACGGCAACGGCGGCGCGGCAATGCAAAAATTAATTCAGTATTATTTCGTCGAAGCCTTTGACAACCCGATTCTCGCCCAAGGAGAAGATCAAGCCCGTTTGCCGTTGGCGGAATTGATGGCGCAGGGCGAACAGCTTTCTTTCAGCACCGACAGTTTCGTCATTGACCCGATTTTCTTCCCTGGTGGCAACATCGGCAAGCTCGCCGTATGCGGCACGTTAAATGATGTGGCGGTATGCGGCGCTATTCCCAAATACCTTTCCTGCGGCTTTATTTTGGAAGAAGGTTTACCATTAACCGAATTAAAAGAAATCATTCAAGCTATGGCGCAAGCCTGCAAAGCTGCCGGCGTGCAGGTGGTGACGGGCGATACCAAAGTAGTGCAAAAAGGCGCGGTAGATAAAATCTTCATCAACACCAGCGGCATCGGCGTGATCCCGCGTGGTATCGATTGGGGAATGCACCGTATTACAGCGGGCGATAACATCATTGTCAGCGGCACCATCGGCGAACACGGTGCTACTATTTTGAACCTGCGCGAAAACCTTGGCATTCAGACTGATCTGAAAAGCGACTGCGCCGTTCTTGCCCCGCTCATTGATTTATTGCGCCCCATTGACGGCGTGAAAGCCGTCCGCGACGCTACCCGTGGCGGGGTAAACGCGGTGCTGCACGAATTTGCCGCCACCCAACAACTGGGTATGCAAATCAACGAAGAAGACCTGCCGCTTCGTCCTGAAGTGCGCGGCATTTGCGAACTGCTCGGCTTAGAAGCGCTGAATTTTGCTAACGAAGGCAAACTGGTCATCATCGCCGCCCCTGAAAAAACACCTGAAATTCTGACCGCACTTCACTCGCACGAACTGGGAAAAAATGCCGCAGTCATCGGCGAAGTGACGACGGATAAAAAAGTGAGATTGTTGGGCAGCTTCGGGCAGTCACGGCTGTTGGATTTGCCGGTGAATGAGCCGTTACCAAGGATTTGTTGATTTTTTATCGGGTTTCGCCCGATGGGCGCCTTACTTTCTTTTACTTGCATAAAAGAAAGTAAGCAAAGAAAAGTGCACCCCAGCTTCACCGCTTATCCTCGCTCACTTGCAATTTTCTTAACGAAAATTTTCGAACTCGCCATTTCATGGCTCAAACAGGCGAAAATTTCCTAAAAATTGCAAATCGCTCAGGCGGCTCAGATGGGGGCCCCCTGTTTTGTCGGAGCATCAAAAAAGTGCGGTACATTTTGAAATCGTTTTCTATCGTTGAAAACGCTTAAAAATACTGTTTTTTATGACTGCACTTCTGTTCCCTAAATTCCCCAAAGGGGAATGACTATGCCTAATCTAGGGTAACTTGTTACCCTAGGCAAAAAACACCAAGTCTATCTAGGAGATAATAACAAATGACTATAGTGAACCATATTATTCAAGTGATCGGGAAAGGGCGTTTTATGATGGTGAGTCTTTGCTGTATCCTAGTCACCGCCTGCGCCACCCCGCGCGAGCCCTTACCCGAGCCTTATGTTGCCGTTAAAGGGCAGCCCTATTATTGGGAGATCGGGAGAGAGCATGTTTTTAACTGCTTCATCATCGGTGCCACCAAGGGGCACGGATACCAAACAAGAAATGACCCGTGCAGGTTTACGCACGACGGCAATTTCAATGAAACCGATTTGAAAGGCGTCGCATTTCATTTGGATGGCTCGATCATTGTAGAATCCGCAGTCCCGATGTTAGGTCCTTTCGGTCCGATTTCTTCATACGATAAACGGATAGCTTCCCCGTCGTCATTCAGGTGATGGAACAAGACGACCCTGTATTGAAAACATGTAGCCGTGTGGATTATCGGCAAATAGACATAAGTGGCGATTATCCGAAAAACGCCGTGGCTTACGATTGTAGTAAAAATCATCCATCTGCTGCTCGGTTCATGTAATTTGTGTGCCGTACAGTATCTCGCCGCACCATGATAGCGCACGCTTCCCATCGTGCGCTGTAACTTTCAAATATTTCGGGCACAGGTTATGAAATATGCGTCGGCAAGAGGGCTTGGATACTGGTGCTATCAGAGTGAAGTGCGGTGAGTTTTAGGATTGTTTTTTTAGCGTTGAAAACGTTTGAAATTTTGACCGCACATTTTTTGTTTTTGTGATAGTTCAAGCGTCCACGCTTGGACAAAAGGATAGCACCAGCGTGGACGCTGGTGCTATCAAAATGATGGGTGTTTACCATTTATTTATATGCAAAGAATTACCTTTTGTGTCATTACACATTGTAGAAGAACCAAGTGACATACAACTTATAACATTTGTTTTCGGTTGAAACATTCCCCATGCTTTTGAGAAATTATTATTTTCACTAGATGGTTCATTCACCCAATTATTTTGTTCACGCGCTCTATTGTACTCCTGTACATACTGTTTTGTATTGCAATCAATACCCAAAGTTTTTTGTACTGACAGCATATCTTGCAAGGTAATATAATGCCCAAAACTAGTCATTTTTGCACTGTCACCTGATACATATCCGCGATTGAAATCAGAACAAAAAGAATCTACTCCACCAGCTTTGGAAACTGCATAACTGGAGCATTGCTCTGGTGTAATATTTCTTTTAGTTATCTCATTAATTATATTTTGTTGAATTTTAGATTTTGGTAGTTTTACTTCAGAAGTGAATGCAGAAAGGCATAAAATTTCGTCAGATACAGATGTATCACTAACAGATAGATCTCCACTAAGAATATTATCAGAAGTAAAAGACGAGCATGATGTAATAGTTAATATACTACTAATCAAAAAAATTTTTTTCATAAATAAAAACTCCTATAACTAGACTTTTCTAATTATAGGAGTTTCTTAATTTTTTGTCTGTGATCTAACTCAACTATTTGAAATAGTTAATCCCTTCGCTAGCAATAATTATTAATGTTGTAAAAACACTTCCAAAATCCACCGCACTTTACGCATTCTTTCTTGCATATTCCGCGGCTTCGGCGATGAGTTCCTCGCTTGGTCGTTTGCCGGTGTAGAGTTCAAATTGTTCGACGGCTTGTAAGACGATGACTTCGGCACCGGAGATGGTTTGTTTGCCGAGGGCTTGGGCGGCTTTGATTAACGGGGTGTCGGCGGGGTGGGCGACGACGTCAAAAGCGGTTTTGGCGTGGCGGATCATGGTTTCGGGGAAGGCGAGATCGAATGCTTCTTTGCCTCCTTTCATGCCGATGGGGGTGACATTAATGAGAATGTCGGCGTTTTGGTTGTTGAGGGAATTGATGTAGCCGTAGCCATAAAGTGCGGCTAAATAATTGCCTGTTTTTTCGTTACGGGCAAAGATTTTGACATTCTCAAAACCGGAATTTTTAAAGGCGGCAACCACCGCTTTTGCCATGCCGCCACTGCCGTGCACGATCACGGAATCGTTTTTATCCAGTTGATATCTTTCGATAAGTTTCACGATGGCGATGTAATCGGTGTTATAGGCACGTAAAAATCCGTTGTCGTTGACGATGGTATTTACCGATTTGATGGCTTGTGCGGAAGGGGAGATTTCATCTAAAAACGGCATACAGCTTTCTTTAAACGGCATGGACACCGCACAACCGCGAATCCCTAACGCCCGCACGCCTTTCACTGCGTGTTCGATGTCGTTGGTGGTAAAGGCTTTATAAATGAAATTCAAACCAAGTTTTTGATAAAGGTAATTGTGAAATTGTGTACCGAAATTGCCGGGACGACCGGACAGGGACATACAGAGTTGGGTGTCTTTGTTGAGCATAGTCAGCCTTTTCGTTGGTGTGGATGGAAAATAATACGGTGAGTATAGCAGTTCCTGATGGCGCGCGCCTTGCGAGGCGTGTGAGCAAGTTGATAAAAAATATTCGGGATATAGATCAAAGTGCGGTCATTTCTTTTTATGTTTTTAACTTACAAACTCGGACGAATGCCTAACGTGTGGCAAATAGCATAGGTGAGTTCACTGCGATTCAGGGTGTAGAAATGAAAGTCTTTTACCCCTTCGCGGGACAGTACACGCACCATGTCCATGGCGATGCTTGCCGCCACCAGATTGCGGGTGGTTTGGTCATCATCCAAGCCTTCATACATTTTGCTCATCCAAGCTGGAATTTTCACATTAGTGATTGCTGCCATTTTTTGTAATTGTTTGAAGTTGGTCACCGGCAGAATCCCCGGCACGATTTCTGCATCAATACCGATAGACGCGCAGCGATCGCGGAACCGCAGATAGCTGTCAATATCGAAAAAGAATTGTGTGATCACATGATTGGCACCGGCATCAATTTTACGTTTTAAATTAATTAAATCCGCTTGCGCCGATTTGGCTTCCGGATGAACCTCAGGGTATGCCGCCACGGAAATATCAAAATCTGATACGTCACGTAATAATGCTACTAAATCGGCGGCATAAAATGGTTTTTTCTCGTAGCCTTTCGGCTCGTCACCGCGCAGTGCCACAATGCGACGAATGCCGCTATCCCAATAACCTTTGGCAATGCGACGCAATTCGTCCGAGGTAGCGTCAATACCGGTTAAATGCGGCGCAGCTTCCAGACCGGTTTCCTGCTTAATGCGTTTCACCACCCCGTGAGTGCGTTCACGCTCGCCGGAATTGGCGCCGTAAGTCACGGATACAAATTTCGGTTTTAGCACTTTTAAGCGATGGATGGATTCCCACAGAAGATTTTCCATTTTTTCACTTTTCGGCGGGAAAAATTCAAAAGAGACATTAATTTTGCCGTTTAAATCAGCTAAATGTTGATTTAGATTATCAATTTCTTTTGCGTAACTCATAAAGTTGCCTCGTGTTTTCATCAGTCGGATACGTTGGTTCAAATTAAAGCGAAAAGGAATATGTGTCAATTTCAAATATTTCATTTATTTTATGAATTGAATTAATGTGCGAAACAAAAGCCCGCGATGTATCACGGGCTTTAAAAACAGCATTTTTTATGACCGCACTTTTGCCTAATTACGTCGTCGTGCCAACAACCACCAAGTGATGATTAGGAACAGCACACTCGGCATCAGCGCGCCGATAAGCGGCGTGGTGTTATAAACTAAACTGAATTTACCAAATAATTCATTCACCATATAGAACAGGAAGCCGAAGCAAATCCCGATAAGGATACGGGCGCCTGCAGTCACGCTGCGCAACGGTCCGAAAATAAAGGACAGCGCCAACATCATCATGACTCCAACCGAAATCGGCTGGAATAATTTACGCCAATAGGTTAGCTCGAAATTTTTGGAATCCTGTCCCGTCTCCCTTAAGAAAGTAATGTAATTGGATAAACCGGAAATAGATAAAGAAGTTGGTCGTAACGACGCCACACCAAGTTTATCGGGTGTTAAATTGGTTTGCCATTCTTCGTTTAAACGATTGGTGGTTTGAATGTTCTCCGGCTGAATACGTGATTCGTTGACTTGCTGCAACGTCCATTTGCCGCTGTTAAAGGTTGCCCGGTTGGCGTGTTTGAGTTTCTCTAACTGACGCTGTTCATTAAAGGTGTAAATATAAATATCATTTAATTCCACGTCATCGGTAATGCGACGCACATACACGAAATTATTGCCGTCTTTCGCCCAAATACCGTTTTTCACCGATAGCATTGAACCGCCGGAAATAGCTTTGGAACGCATATCACGGGCGAATTGTTCCGTTTGCGGAATGCCCCACTCACCGATCACCATGGTCAGCAACACTAAAGGGAGCGTGGTTTTCATCACCGCAAAACCAATACGCATACGGGAAAAGCCGGAAGATTGCATCACCACCAGTTCACTGCGGCTGGCAAGATTACCTAAAGCAATCAGTGCGCCGAGTAGTGCCGCCATCGGGAAAAAGGTTTCCACGTCTTTCGGCATGGTCAGCACGGTATAAGCGATGGCTTGTAAAATATCATAAGTGCCTTTGCCCACACTGCGGAACTGTTCCACGAATTTAATGATAGCGGACAACCCCACCAACATTAACAAGGTGGCGAAGATCGTACCTAAAATACTTTTACCGATATATCGTTCTAATGTATTCATCGAGTTATCCCTGTGTTACCGCTTTTTTATTGAACGAATAACGAATGCGATACATAAATGCGCTATCCCAGCTATTCAGGAGAATTGCCAGTAAGAAAAAGACAATATTGACTAACGGCATGAATAACCCGGCATCCAATTTGCCTGCCCCGCCGGCGGATTTTAACGAGCTTTGCAATAAGAAATAAATTAAATACAACAACAATGCCGGCAACACTTTAGCAAAACGCCCCTGGCGCGGATTCACACGGCTTAGCGGCACGGCAAGTAACGCCATAATCGGCACGGCGAGAATTAAGGTTAGGCGCCAGTGAAACTCGGTTTTCGCCGCCGGTGTTTTGGTGTTTAACAACTGACTTAAACTTAATTCTTCCGTCTCGGCAGAATCATCATTCACTGCTTTATGCCCTAAATACGCCTGATATTCATCAAAATGGGTGATGCGAAAATCCGGCAGTGCCGCCGTGCCTTCAAAGCGTTCGCTGTTTTGTAGATTCAGCACCTGATCGCCGTTCGGTAACGCTTTTAATTCGCCTTTTTCCGCTACGATCACCGACGGCTTGCTTTGTCCGCGTGGTTGCGTTTGGAACACATAAACATTATTGATTTGATTATTTTGAATGTCATCGATGAACAGCACGAAATCGCTGTTGTTGGCGCTAACGAATTGCCCGGCGGACAATGCACCTACATTCGGATTGGCTTTGGCATCTTCCACAATTTCTGTCTGTTTGTGAATCGCCCAAGGTGTCAACCAAAGTGCGTTGTAAGCCGCCACACCTGACGTTAATAAGGAAAGTAGCAGTACAACTTTGACTAAAATCGGCTGTCCCACACCGCAGGCACGCATCACGGTAATTTCACTTTCTGCATACAAACGCCCCAGCGTCAGTAAAATGGCGATGAACAAACAGAGCGGCAACATGAGCTGCGCCATGGTTGGCATACCTAAGCCGAGTAAAGAAAAGACTAAATCCGCCGGTACTTTACCGTTTGCGGCAGAGCCCAGTACGCGTACTAATTGCTGACAGAAAAAGATCAGCAGCAAAATAAACAAAATCGCAATCTGGCTTTTAAAAATTTCTTTGGTTAAATATCGGGTTAAAATCACTTTATCGTCCATTTTTCTCTTGCAATTTGAGCAAAAGAGATTAAATTCGTTGTAATTAAAATAGGTGAATCACTTGATTTGCCTAAATAATAAGTAAGGTATGATACCCTAATTTAGCATTTAAAACAGCAAAATAAGCGAGGAAAAAATGAAGTATAGTGCTCAACAATGTGCCATTAATCAGCCTGCGGACTGCCTGATTGTGGGCATTTTTGAAGAGAAAATCCTATCCAAAAGTGCGGTGGAAATTGACAATCTTTCCGGCAATTATCTAAGCGATTTGGTGGAAAACGGCGAAATCAGCGGCAAATTAGGGCAAACCGCCTTGTTACGCCATTTGTCAAATATCGCTGCCAAGCGCGTATTGGTGGTGGGTTGCGGCAAAGCCGGAGAGCTTAGCGAACGTCAATATAAACAACTTATTCAAAAATCCGTACAGGCATTAAAAGAAACCCAAGCCAAAAGTGCGGTCAGTTTTTTAACTGAAATTCAGCTCAACCAACGCGATCTTTATTGGAATATTCGCTTCGCGGTGGAAACCGTCGAACAGGATTTATACCAATTCACCCAATTCAAAAGCCAAAAAACAGCGGAAAAATCCACCGCACTTTGTGAAGTGATTTTTAATGTGGATGCCAAGGATCAAACCACCGCTGAGCAGGCAATTCAGCACGCTTCCGCCATTGCATTGGGCGTGCGCTTTACTAAAGATGTCGCAAATTGCCCGCCAAATGTGTGTACCCCAAACTACCTGGCGGATAAAGCCTTAGACTTGGCAAAACACTCACCTCTCATCAAAACCACAATTATCAACGAAGCCGACATGGAAAAATTAGGCATGGGCGCTTATTTGGCGGTGTCTCGCGGTTCCCGTAATGAAGCAAAACTTTCCATTATGGAATACCGTAATGCGCCGAATCCGAACGCGAAACCTATCGTACTGGTGGGCAAAGGCTTAACCTTTGACGCAGGCGGGATTTCTCTCAAACCCGCCGCCGACATGGATGAAATGAAATATGATATGTGCGGTGCGGCATCTGTTTACGGCGTAATGAGCGCATTGGCGCAATTACAGCTGCCGCTAAACGTTATCGGCGTGATGGCGGGCTGCGAAAATCTGCCTGATGGCAATGCTTATCGCCCGGGCGATATTCTCACCACCATGAACGGCTTAACGGTGGAAGTGTTGAACACCGATGCAGAAGGACGTTTAGTGTTGTGCGATACGTTAACTTATGTGGAACGCTTTGATCCGCAAGTCGTTATTGATATTGCTACCTTAACCGGCGCGTGTGTGGTGGCATTAGGTCAACACAACAGCGGCTTGGTTTCCACTCATGATGACATTGCTGCGGCCATTGAAAAAGCGGCGCAACAAAGTGCCGACAAGGCGTGGCGTTTGCCGTTAAGTGAAGAATATCAAGAACAGCTTAAATCTAACTTTGCCGATTTAGCTAACCTTGGCGGACGCTGGGGCGGTACGATCACCGCTGCTGCATTTCTTGCCAATTTCACCAAGAAATACCCATGGGCACACCTAGACATCGCCGGTACCGCGTGGTTACAAGGCGCCAATAAAGGTGCCACCGGCAGACCGGTTTCCTTGCTGGTGCAATTCCTGTTGAATCAAGTGAAATAAAATACCGAAGAAAATGACCGCACTTTGCTCTGTACCTTAAAACTTAGGTTTGTTATCTGTCTAAGTTTTGGGGGAGAGGGTAGAGTGCTTTTCTTTTCAGAAAAAATGCACCTCTATCTAACCTACTAAATAGGGGCGCTCAAACTATGCAGACAGCACGGAAATGGCTTTAATCTGCGCATAAACCAGTTGTCCCGGTTGCAATGCCAAATCATGAAACGACCATTTGCTGATACTCGCCCAAATATGCTTTCCGCCAATATCCAGTTTGAGATCGACATGGTTTTCCTGTTCCTGAATTTTCACAATGCGCCCGTGTAAAATGTTTCGAATGCTGGATTTTTCCGCTTTATGCAGACTGATGGACACATCGGAGCTATGAACGCAAATACGGACATTTTCATTCATTTCCGACGCCACTTGGTTAATCCAAATGTTCTGATCGCCGATAGAAAGTGCGGTCATTTTATAAGACGGATTATGCATAAAAACAGGCAGAGAAAGCACCGCACTTTGTTCGTTTTCCTGTTTCCAAGGTAAGAACAGTGGGCTTTCCCAAATGTTCTCCAACATATCATAGGCTTCCACCTTTCCGTCGGTTAATAAGACAACCCGTTCCGGCAGGCGCAAAAGTTCATCAATGCTGTGCGTCACGTACAAAATCGGAATATTAATTTCTTTGGATAATCGTTCCAGATAATTCAATAATTCCCGCTTGCGTGGTAGATCTAGGGCGGAAAGCGGTTCGTCCATTAATAAAATTTCCGGGTCTGTTAATAGTGCCCGCCCGATTGCCACACGTTGTTTTTCACCGCCGGATAAAGTGATCGGATAACGTTTTAATAAATGCCCGATCCCCAGCAATTCCACAATGTAGTCAAATTCATCCTTGCTGGTATTTTTCATGCCGTAGCGCAAATTGCCTTTCACCGTGTAATGCGGAAATAAGCGTGCGTCCTGAAAAACATAACCAATATTGCGCCGATTGGCGGGAACACAAATTCCCTCTTCCGCTTCAAATAACACACGATCATTTAACGCAATTACGCCCTCATCCGGATTAATTAACCCGCTTATCAAATTGATCAGAGAAGATTTCCCCGAACCGGATAAGCCGAAAAGTGCGGTCACGCCTTGCGATGGAATTTCAAGCTTCGCCTGTAGGGATAAATTGCCTAATTGTTTTTTTACATCAATGTACAGCATCGCTTTGTCCTAATCTTTTCTGCATCCGTTTTGCCAGCCACTCCGATAACAACAGGGAAACCAGGGATAAAATTATAGCAAAAACACATAAACGGGCGGCTTGTTCTTCCGCGCCGGGCGTTTGAATGAAAGAATACATTGCTAAAGGAATAGTTTGTGTTTCACCGGCGATATTGGAAACGAAAGTAATGGTTGCGCCGAATTCACCCAAGGAGCGGGCAAATCCCAATACGATGCCCGCTAAAATTCCCGGCAAAGATAGGGGCAAGGTGATGGTAAAAAATACCCGCCAAGGGGAAGCTCCCAAGGTTCTGGCGGCTTGTTCCAATTTTAAGTCGATACTTTCCAGCGAAAGACGAATTGCCCGAACCACTAATGGAAATGCCACCACGGCAGCGGCTAATACCGCCCCGCGCCAGCTGAAGCCGAAAGTCAGCCCGAACCATTGGTATAAATATTTGCCGATGAAACCGTTGCGTCCCATTGCCACCAACAACAGGTAACCAATCACCACAGGGGGCAATACCAAAGGCAAATGGATGATGCCGCTGACGATGGATTTTCCATAAAATTCTTTACGCGCTAACAGCCACGCCACAAAAATCGCAAAAGGCAGGCTCCAAATCATCGCACTGACAGACACTTCCAGGCTCAACCGAATGGCGTCGATTTCTAATTGGCTTAAACCTAATAACGTCAGAAATTGTGTAAGCAAAATCCCGATTCCCTTTATAAATAGCCCATAAACAAAGCGTAGCACAATGGCTACGCTTCAGACGTCAATTGAGTGCGGTTATTTTACCGAGAAACCGTAATCCGCAAAGACTTTTTTCGCTTCAGGCGATTCTAAATATTTTAAGAAGGCTTGCGTTTCCGCATTATTGTGATCTTTTAAAATGGCAACCGGATAATTTGCCGGTTTATAAGAATCTTGTGGGAAGACACCGACCGTTTTGACTTCTTTACTCACTTTCGCATCGGTTGCATATACGATACCCAACGGAGACTCACCACGTTCAACCAAAGCTAATGCGGCACGCACATCTTTGCCACGGGCTAATTTATCTTTCACTTTGTCCCATAAGTTTAATTTGGTTAAGGCTTCTTCGGCATATTGACCGGCAGGCACGTGCGCCGGGTCGCCAACGGATAAATAAGCATTATTTAATTGGTTAATCCATTCGCCTTTAGCAATATCGACATTTTCTAATTTGCTGTTTTTTTGTGAAATAAGTACCAGTTCGTTACCTACTAATAATTTTTCACTTTCTTTCACGGTTAATTCTTTATCGGAAAGGTATTTCATCCATTTGCCGCTGGCGGAAATAAATAAATCGGCAGGCGCACCTTCTTCAATTTGTTTGGCTAATGTGGAAGAGGAGGCGAAAGAAAATACAACTTCTTCCTTCGGGTTCATTTTGTAATAATCGGCGGCGACCTGCTTCAAGGAATCGGTCATGGACGCAGCGGCAAAAACAGTGACTTTAGCTTGAGCGGAAAGTGAAAAGGCAAAATAAGCGGCGGCTAAACCTGCGGCAATTTTTGAATATTTAGACATAATACAAACTCCGTTTTTGGTTAGTAAATAAATTATATATCGCGCAGATTATACAACGATGAGCGCAATATAAAAATATTTTTGAACAAGAAAAGATCACAAGATTGCGTATGTGCCAAACGATTTATCGGCGTTCTTATTTAGAACAAAATATAGTATGATGTGCAACCGATAAACCATGTCATAAAACGATATATTCCACAGCGAATTTTGAGGGGAAAACCACATGCGAAGTACCGAAATTTTACTCACCATCAAATTGAAACAACAACTCTTCGCAGATCCGAAGCGGATCCGTTTATTAAAAGAAATTGAAAAATGCGGCTCCATTAACCAAGCGGCAAAAAATGCCAAAGTCAGTTACAAAAGCGCCTGGGATCACCTTGAAGCCATGAATAAAATCAGCCCGAAACCGTTACTGGAACGCAATATCGGCGGCAAAAACGGCGGCGGCACGGCGCTTACCGTTTATGCGCAACGGTTGCTGCAACTTTATGATTTACTTGAACAAACACAAGAAAAGGCCTTTAGCATTTTGAAAGACGAAAAGGTTCCGCTCAACAGTTTGCTTTCCGCTACCGCGCGGTTTTCGCTGCAAAGTAGCGCACGCAATCAGTTTTTCGGCATCGTTCAGGCATTACGTTTTGAAGATGTACATTGTTTTGTGGATATCGAGCTGGAAGGCTTTTCCGAGCCATTAACCGTGTCGATTACAGAAAAAAGTGCGGTGCGTTTAAAACTTGAATTAAATAAGGAAGTTATGTTGATGTTTAAAGCACCTTGGGTAAAAATCCGCGCCAAACAGGCAAGAAATATGCCGAATCAATTCCGTGCAACGGTAAAATCCATTATTGACAAAGGGGAGGCAGGAGAAGCAATTTTAGT
Source organism: Aggregatibacter actinomycetemcomitans (assembly GCF_023518055.1). Taxonomy (NCBI): domain Bacteria; kingdom Pseudomonadati; phylum Pseudomonadota; class Gammaproteobacteria; order Pasteurellales; family Pasteurellaceae; genus Aggregatibacter; species Aggregatibacter actinomycetemcomitans. Next base: position 1,517,637 of record NZ_CP085096.1, on the reverse strand, counting down.
CTTAGAAGATTTAAAAATTGAGTTCTGTGCTACACTCACCAAAACTCAACATATTGAGCTTGAGCAACAGGTTTGGATTTCCGTCGATCCGGAGCAAATCATTCTTGCTACCCTTTATTAGTCTTTTTTTCCATGAAGAGCAGCTACGATGAATTATCATTTGGAGCACTTTTGCCATACATGGCATAAAAGTCGCATTTTGTTGACGTAGCGCATAGTCTCTCAGGTATATTCCTGTTGTGACATATTATTTTATGATTTTTGTCTTTCTATTTTTAGGGTGATTTATGATTACACCACTTTTTACTCCATCACAGAAAAGCAAAATAAACAAGAAAAGTATGATTTTCGTTATTGATGTCATTCTTTTTGTCATTCTTCTTAATGTGCTTCCCTTTGATGAACAAGCCAATCGCGGTTTGGCATTATTGGCGTTTGTCGGCATTTTATGGTTAACCGAGGCCATAAATGTTAGCGTAACCGCCCTTTTTGTACCGATTTTATCCGTAGGACTTGGCTTGGTAAACAGCCGAGAGGCGCTGGTAGCATTTGCCGATCCGACGATTTTTCTGTTCTTTGGCGGTTTTGCATTGGCAACAGCGTTAAATGTACAGAAAATCGATAAAATGATTGCCAATAAAATCATGCATTTGGCAAGAGGCCGTTTATTTATCGCTGTTATGTATATTTTCTTCGCCACCGCCTTTTTATCCATGTGGATGAGTAATACAGCTACCGCCGCCATGATGATCCCGCTTTCCATGAGTATTCTGAGTCAAATGGATCGCCAAAAAGAGCATAATACTTATGTCTTCGTATTGCTCGGTATTGCTTACAGCGCCAGTATCGGCGGCATGGGTACCTTGGTAGGTAGTCCACCAAACGCTATAGCCGCCTCCCAATTACACCTCAGTTTTGCCGATTGGTTAAAATATGGCTTACCTATGATGTTATTACTGTTTCCAATCATTATCGGCTGGCTTTACATTATTTTCCGCCCACGTTTGAATTTACGTTTTGATGTTCAATTTGAACAAATGAAAATGGATAACAAACGCTGGTTAACCTTAGTGATTTTTGCCCTTGTCGCTTCACTATGGATTTTCAGTAAACAATTGAATTCTGCGCTGACTGTATTACTCGGATTACCGAAAGCTATCGAAAGTATAGACAGCATGATTGCTCTGTGTGCCGCCGTGGTTATTTGTGTTAGCGGTATTGCTACTTGGAAAGAAATTCAATCGAACACCGAATGGGGCGTGCTGTTTTTATTCGGCGGCGGTTTAACCCTGAGTTCTGTCTTGGAAAACTCCGGTGCAAGTAAAATTATGGCAGATGGCATTGTCTATTTAATCAACGGCGGACACACTTATGTTATGGCACTGATTATCGCTGCCTTTATCGTTTGCTTAACCGAATTTACTTCTAACACTGCCAGCGCGGCGCTGCTAGTGCCGATTTTCATCTCTATTGCACACGCACTAAATATGTCACCGCTCGGGTTTGCCATGATTATCGGTTTGGGTGCATCCTGTGCTTTTATGTTGCCGGTAGGTACACCACCGAATGCCATTGTATACGGTACGGGTAACGTAAAACAAAGTGATATGATTCGGGTCGGCAAATATATTGACATCACTTGTATACTTGTCATTGCCACCATCGCGTGTATTTTCTGGATGTAGCATCATTTCTCGATGATAAAAAATTTCCTGCCGTTTTCACCGCAGGAGATTTTTTATAAATTTAACTTACAAGGTAATTTCATCAATAGACTTACCAAAACTCGGCACAAACACCTGTAAAAAATAATCCATTTCCGGGCTTCGCCACTGATCCATCAGATTTTCTAACCGCACTTTTGCCGATCTAAATTCCTGATTACCATTTCCCAGTTCAAATTTCACCTTGATATAAGCACAGATTAAATCTGCCTGTTTCACAATATGTTTTTCATCATCCGAAAAATAGTGACTATCCAGATAGGGTAAAAAATCTGCCTGCAATTCTTCCGGCAACAAACTGATCAAATGCAACTCGGCAGCGGTCTCAATTTGTTTGTAAGCATGGGTAATCTCTTCATTGAAATATTTGATTGGTGTCGGCAGATCGCCGGTAAAAATTTCCGATGTGTCGTGATACATCGCCATCACCGCAATGCGCTCTGCATTCAGTTGTGCACCGTAAAAACGATTTTTAATTAAGGCTAAGGCGTGCCCGACAAATGCCACCTGTAAGCTATGTTCCGCCAGATTTTCCCGTTCAATATTACGCATAAGCGACCAGCGCTGAATCAATCTCAAGCGATCCAAACAGGCAAAAAAATGGCTGGTTTTTATTCGATCCATTTAACAACCTATTGATTAAATGTATATTCTTCAATAATTACCGGAAGTTTATAAGTTTTACCTAAGCGGGATATTTCCACTTCAACTTTCGTATTCGGGCGCACATCGGCAATCAGTTTCATCATTTCTGTCGGTGAATGGGCCTCTACCTTATTGATTTTCAAAATAATATCGCCGGCTTGTAATCCGGCTTTCGCCGCCGGGCTGTTTTCAATGACGCCGGTAATTAAAATCCCGCGTTCGGAAGAACCTTGTCCGTTGCTAAACAAAATATCCGTTTGCACGCCGAAATAGCCGCGAATCACTCGTCCGTCACGAATAATTTTTTTCATCACATCATTTGCCAAGTCAATAGGAATGGCAAAATTAAGACCTTCGGCAATTTCATTGGAGGTTTTACCGATACTCAACGTGCTGATGCCCACCAGTTCGCCGGCGGAATTAATCAACGCGCCACCGGAATTCCCACGGTTAATAGAGGCGTCTGTTTGAATGAAGTTTTGTCGCCCGAGCGCCTCACCCACCGCGCTACGTCCCACCGCACTGATAATCCCCTGTGACACGCTTTGCCCCAGGTTATACGGATTGCCGATTGCCAGCCCCACATCTCCCACATGCACCGGACGGCTGAGATTTTGCGGAATCGTGGATAAATTATCCGCTTTAATTTTTAATACTGCCAAATCCGTTAAAGAATCGGAACCAATGAGCGCCGCATCAAAAATATGCCCGTTTTGCAACGCTACTACAATTTGATCGGCATTTTGAATAACGTGTTTGTTCGTCAGAATATAACCGTCTTTTGACATGATCACGCCCGAACCGAGGTTATTCACCTGCAATTGCGCGGACGAAGAAGTAAACGCCTGATTATAAACGTTCACAACCGCCGGCGAAGCAATACGCACTGCATCTTTATAAGAGGCGATTTCTTGCTCCGGTAACACGGATTTCCCGGTGATTTTCGGTAGCACAAACAAAATCACACCTGCCGTAACCAAACCGATGAGTGCGGAATGTAAGATTTTTTTTAACATTGTGTTCCTTATTTTCTTATATAAATTAATTTAAGATCGTCGCCGGTAGGTTCACAAGATTGCAATTGCCATAAAGGCGCGTCGGCGAGTCGGGTTAAATGGGGCAAATGACATAAATCTTTGGCGTGATCGCCTAACAGTTTTGGCGCCATATAGATGATTAATTCATCTACCAGGTTTTCGGCAATTAGCGCGCCGGCTAAGGTGGCACCCGCTTCGACCCAAAGCGTATTGATCTGACGTTTGCCCAATTCTGTCATCAGTGCCTGTAAACGGCTTTCGCCATGGCTTCGGTCTAATTTTAAATATTCCGTTGACGCCGGAAAACCCGTTAGTTGAAAGTCATCCTCACCTGCCAGCCAAACAGGAGCATCCGTTAAAAACACCTTAAAATCCGACCGCACTTTATGAGTGGAATCCAAAATAACGCGTACCGGCTGGCGTAAATTTTCCTGTATGTAGCGGGCTTGTGTTTCATTTGGCAATTCAGCCCAACGCACATTTAAACTCGGATCGTCCGCCAGTACCGTTTGTGAGGTAGATAACATCGCCGAAGCTTTGGCACGATATTGTTGCACATCCATTCTTGCCTGTGCGCCGGTGATCCATTTGCTTTCGCCGCTCGCCATGGCGGTTTTGCCATCAATGCTCATAGCCAATTTTAACTGCACGAAAGGCTTGCCCGTACGCATCCGTTTTAAGAAACCTTTGTTAAGCTGTTCCGCTTTTTCTTCTAATAAACCTACCGCACTTTGAATGCCGGCATCCGCTAAAATCTGTAATCCTTTGCCCGCTACCTGCGGATTCGGATCGCACATGGCGGCAATCACCTTACTTACGCCGGCTTCCACCAGCCCTTTGGCGCAAGGCGGTGTACGTCCGAAATGGGAACAGGGCTCAAGGGTCACATACGCCGTGGCGCCACGGGCATTTTCACCGGCTTCACGCAATGCCATCACTTCGGCATGGGGTTCGCCCGCTTTAAAATGGAAACCTTTGCCCACAATTTTGCCGTTTTTTACCAACACGCATCCCACCGAAGGATTCGGTGTGGTGGTAAATTCGCCCTGTTTGGCTAAATCCAGGGCGAGTTGCATAAAAGCGACATCTTGCGGGCTAAATTGTGCGTCCATTATTGATCCTTGAGGTTTTCGATTTCTTGGCTAAATTCATTAATGTTATCAAAGCTCAAATACACGGACGCAAAACGGATATACGCCACTTTATCCAGATTTTTTAACTCGTCCATCACAAGCGTACCCACCAATTTACTTGGCACTTCACGCTCGCCGGTGGCGCGTAATTGGTGAATAATACGGCTAATTGCCTTTTCCACGTCGTCGGAGCTAACCGGGCGTTTTTCCAGCGCGTGCTGAATGCCGCGACGTAATTTGTCTTCGTTAAACGGCTCGCGATTACCGTTATTTTTAATAATTTTCGGCACGATTAATTCCGCCGTTTCAAAGGTGGTAAAACGCTCGTGACACTGACCGCACTCTCTGCGCCGACGCACCTGAAAACCATCGGAAACCAAACGACTGTCAATGACTTTGGTTTCTTCCGTTGAACAAAAAGGACAACGCATATTGCCTCCAATAAAAACACTGAAAAAAACAACCGCACTTTAGGTCATCTGTGGGCGGTTATTTTACAAGTAATTTGTGTAAAGTGCGGTATAAAAAATAAAAATTTTACCGCCTCTTACAACAATCGAAGATAAACGGTAATTTCTTCACGATCATGATACAAATGTTTTGCCTGTAACCGATATTTTAAGCCTTGTTGCGACAATTTATCCGCAATCAGTTGCAGGCATTGTTGTACTTGGGCATAGCGTTTTTTCATCGGCAGTTTTAGGTTGAAAATCATGCTGTGGCACCAGCCGTTGAGCAGCCATTTGGTCATCAGTTCCGCAATTCGGCTCGGTTGCTCCACCATATCGCACACCAGCCAATCGATTTTACGTCGCTTCGGCGGCTGAAATTTAAACCCGTCTTCCGCACAATGTTCAATGCGCCCCGTCTCGTGCAGACTTGCCGCCATTTTGCCGTGATCCACCGCATACACAAATAAACCGCGCTTCACCAATTGATAGGTCCAGCCACCCGGGCAAGCGCCGAGATCCACGGCATACATCGTCTCATTAAGCAATTCCGGTTCTTGGTGGCGCGAAATGAAGGTTAAAATCGCCTCTTCCAGTTTCAGCGTAGAACGACTTGGCACCTCGGCGGGAAATTTTAAGCGCTGAATGCCCATCAAATGCGCGGAATGGTTGTGATTATAGGAATAGCCCACATAGCAGGCGTTATTGCGTAAGAAAAAAAGATGTAATGTCAGACCGCACTTTTGATTAGGTTTGGCATTCAGCCAGCCTTGCTTTTTCAACGCTTGACGCAACGGCACGGTAAATTTGCGACAAAATCCGAGTAATTCCTTTGCTTCGTTGGTATCGGCGGTTTCCACCCATAATTCACTGCTGTTTTTCAACGCAATGGTATCGGCAATTTGTTGATATTGGTGAACAATCGGCGTGATGCGATCCTGTTGCGGTAAATCCGTTAATAAATCGGACACCACCAACATTTGACGGGCGAAAATCAGCTGTTGAAAAGGCAACTCACGCGCCAATAAATCGGCATCGCCGGGCTGATAGCATTCAAATATCACATAGCCGCTGTTTTCCGCCATGCGGGCAAATCCAAACACGCCCTTTTCCGCCGCTTTATCGGTGATTTCTGCCGCCAGCTCGCGCTCAAAGCCCATTCGACAATATAATGCCAACTTATTCATTTTCTTGTTTATTTTCTTCTTGATTGATAGTTTGAATAATCCAGGAACGGAACGCGACGATTCGTTCATCTTTGTTGTTATCCAAATGATTGACGACATAAAAGGATTTCGGATCGCGTAAATTCGTGTCAAAAACCGGCTGTAAATTGCCGTTATCCAGCTCTTGCTGCGCTAAAATTCGATTGGCAAGCACAATGCCCTGCTCGTGAATCGCCGCCTGTAACGCCATAAACGTGTGGCTGAAAATCGGACCTTGCTGAATATTTAAATCTTCCAGTTCCAGATAATTCGCCATGTGTTGCCAATTGTCACGGGCGTGAATATGCAGCAGCGTATGATGTTTTAAATCGTCTCGATGATGAATCGGTTTTTGCGCCAATAATTTCGGCGAAGCAAGAATCAATAAATCCTCCTCCACCAGACGATCCAGCTGTAAGTTATCCCAATTGCCCTTGCCGTAATAAATGGCAATATCAATATCCTGGCTAAGTAAACCCTCATCCTGATCCACGCCTTTTAAACGCACTTCAATATCGGGATGTAGCCTATTAAAATCACTCAAACGCGGCACTAACCATTGAATCCCAAAGGTTTGCGGCACACTGATGGTTAAGTGTTTATCGGTTTTTAAAGCAAGCAGTTTATCGGTGGCTTCCACTAAACGGAAAAGGATTTTCGTAATATCGGCATAATAGGCTTTGCCGAAATCCGTGAGTTCCAGGGCGCGGTTTTTTCGTTTAAAGAGTTCCACGCCTAAAAAATCTTCCAGCAGTTTAATTTGGTGGCTAATCGCCGCTTGGGTAACAAAAAGCTCATCCGCCGCTTTGGTGAAACTTAAAAATCTGGCAGCGGCCTCAAAGGCTTTAAGCGAGTTTAACGGTGGCAAACGCTTATACATGATAATTCCTAAATGGTTTATTTACAAATGCGGTTAATCAGATTATTTTTTTTTATAAATCCAATAAAAAAATCTCTTTTGCCCAATATTTCCATTTTGCATACAATACAACAATACTTAGTGTTTGGTACTTTCTTACTGGTTAAAGAGTTTCCAATTAAGTATGATGTTGTGTTTGCATATTGTTTGGTTGTTCCAAACGAAGTAACAAAAGTTACTATTTTATTTCCTGTATATTAGGCTTATTCGCCGGACACCGCTCCCTAAAAAGAGCGGTGTTTTTTATGGCTGAATTCTAACATAGTTATCTGCCGATTTCCTGCTCCCGCTCACAAATCCGAGTGCGCTTCGCTTCTTCGCCCAAAATTTCATTTGTTTTTGTGATTAAAATATTTTAAATCCTTATGGAATAAGGTAGATTAAAAATAACCTAAATAACAATATACACATAAGGAAAAACTATGTCAGACTTACTTGATTGGAAAAATCTCGGCTTCAGTTATATCAAAACGGATTATCGTTTCATCGCCCGCTGGAAAGAGGGCAAATGGAACAACGGTGAATTAAGCACCGACAGCACACTCCATATTCACGAAGGATCTACCGCACTTCACTACGGTCAACAATGTTTTGAAGGCTTAAAAGCTTACCGCTGTAAAGACGGTTCAATTAACCTTTTTCGCCCCGACCAAAATGCCAAACGTATGCAAAATACCTGCGATCGTTTATTAATGTCGCAAGTGCCTACCGAATTATTTATCCGCGCCTGTAAAGAAGTGGTGAAAGCTAATGAACGCTGGGTGGCACCTTACGGTACCGGAGCGACCTTATATTTGCGTCCGTTCGTGATCGGCGTGGGTGAAAACATCGGCGTGCGCCCGGCACCGGAATATATTTTCTGCGTATTCTGCTGCCCGGTCGGTGCTTATTTCAAAGGCGGCATGAAACCGTCCAATTTCCTGGTGACCGATTATGACCGCGCTGCACCGCACGGTACCGGTGGCGTGAAAGTGGGTGGAAACTACGCGGCAAGTTTGTTACCGCATGAACTTGCCGCCGAACGCAAATTCGCCGATGCCATCTATCTTGATCCGAAAACCCATACCAAAATTGAAGAAGTGGGCGCGGCAAACTTTTTCGGTATTACCCGCGATAACAAATTCATCACTCCGCTTTCTCCGTCTATTTTGCCAAGTATCACCAAATACTCGCTACTTTATTTAGCCAAAGAACGCTTAGGTATGGAAACTATTGAAGGCGATGTGTATATCAACGAACTCGGTCAATTTACCGAAGCCGGTGCTTGCGGAACTGCCGCCGTTATCTCCCCAATCGGCGGAATCCAATACGGCGATGATTTCCACGTTTTCTATTCCGAAACCGAAGTGGGTCCAGTCACCAAACGCCTTTACGACGAACTCACCGGCATCCAATTCGGTGACGTGGAAGCGCCGGAAGGTTGGATTGTAAAAGTGAATTAATTCCCGGCTACTACAGAACACAAAAGTGCGGCGGAAAAACACGGTATTTTTCTACCGCACTTTTGTGTCAGTTTAAATTGATCATACTAGATAACATACGAATTAAAAATCAATTTAAAATCCTCCTTATGCTTTTGCATTCACAAACCCAACAACTTACTTTATAGAAAATAGTTACCCTAAAATTTTATTTATCCTTATCTATTATTCTGGGAGTTTTATAGGCTTCCTGATAAAAAATCCCAATGAGTAAATAGGTAACATGTGAATAAATTCTGTTCAAACAGACCCGTAAAACTTGAACTAAGATAATTTTTTCATAAAATGATTTTCACTCTTATTTTACCAACAATAAATTAAAGTCTTTATGTTAAAAACCTTAAGTAAACTTATCTCATCTTCGATTTCTATGGCTTTTTTAGTCGTTTTGGGTTGGTCAGTAGCTTACGGCTATGGCTGGGGACAATCTTATTTTTATGGCTTCCCATGGTGGTATGTAGATGTGGGCACCGGTAATGTAGCACGTAGTTTCGGGTATGTAATTTGGGTAAGTATTATCCTCTTGGCAACTTATTTAGTTGGCTTGTTTGGGTTAAAAAAAGCCAGACCATTCATGACCGATTACTGCATGAATCTGTTGCGGACTTATATTCTGTGTAATGTCTTCTTTATTCCGGTTATTCTTGGTTACATCCTGACAGTTGGAAAAGTTAATTATCTTTTCGCAATCTTCTATATTGGCATTACTTTTATCTTTACTCTTTTGTTTAAAAATTATATTCACAAGCACATCGATACGATTTCTATCAACACGACTCTCGCGTTTTTATATAAAAATAAAATTTATGTGATGTTGGCTACCTATTGTTATTTTGTAATATGTGCGTTTATCGTCGGATATTCCCGCCCACATTTCAAAACAGTATTTGACTCATTAGAAATTGAAGGCAAAGCCTATTACGTATTAGCAAAATACAGTGACACTTTTATCTTAGCGAAAAGTACTCGTGCTACTAATGACAGTTTTTATCTTTATAAAATGAATATTAATTTTTTATGTCGTGTCAGAGTGGTTAATACACATAATGCTTTAATACAACCTGACTAAAATAGTAGCTTGTGCATTTTAGCCATTTCTCATATTCTACGTATTCCCAGATAGAGAAAATCCCCGTTCAAGCGGGGATTTTCTCGATAGGGAACGAAAGCAATAAAAACGCAGAAAATATTCACCGCACTTTTTATGCTATGCCCGAGGTCAGCCTATGGATTAATAAACTTCTCACCTAATTCAATATCTGCACGCAATGTCGGTAACATGGTTTCTAAAGCCTGTTGTTCCAAGGCGCTGAGTTTACCGATTGGTAGAATTTCTTCCACACCTTCCTTGCCGAAGCGAACCGGTTGTGCGAAGAAGCGGGCGTATTTGCCGTCGCCTTCCACATAGCTGCATTCTACGACGGTTTCACCTTGTAAACCGCGGACTACAGCATTAGCAAAACGGGCTGCCGCCTGCGCCATGGATAAGGTTGCGGAACCGCCGCCGGCTTTCGCGTTTACTACTTCGGTGCCGGCATTTTGAATGCGTTTGGTTAACGGTTCAATTTCGTCCTCTTTCCATTCAACGTATTGCACTTGAGATAATAACGGAAGAATAGTCACACCGGAGTGTCCGCCGATGACAGGCACGGTGGTGCGATAAGCATTTAAGCCTTTTAATTCGGAAACGAAAGTTTCGGAACGAAGCACATCCAAGGTGGTCACGCCGAATAATTTACGCTTGTCATAAACACCGGCTTTTTTCAACACTTCCGCCGCGATAGCAACTGTGGTATTGACCGGGTTGGTGATGATACCGATACAGGCTTTCGGACAAGTTATTGCCACTTTTTCGATTAAATTACGCACGATACCTGCATTAATGTTGAATAAATCGGAGCGATCCATACCCGGTTTACGCGCCACACCGGCAGAAATTAACACCACATCCGCGCCTTTAAGCGCAGGTGTCGGATCTTCACCGCCAAAGCCTTCAATTTTCACCGCCGTAGGAATGTGGCTCACATCCACCGCAACACCCGGAGTAACCGGCGCAATATCATAAAGTGACAATTCGGAACCTGCCGGCAGTTGTAACTTCAGTAATAATGCCAATGCTTGACCGATACCGCCTGCGGCACCTAAAACAGCAACTTTCATTTCATTCTCCTCATGTAGTAAAAAATAGGTGGTTAAAAAATCTGAAAAAATTGTACGCTGATCAATTTTTAAATTCAAACAGGCAGGTGCAAATGTGCGATCTAACTCAAATTTTTTATTTTCTATTGAACATAAAAATCACAAAAAACATAATTTTTTATGACCGCACTTTTCCGTTTTAATTAAATATTTATTTGCTAAAGTCACTGCTTTTATGCAAAATTCAGCCACTTATGTTCCACAAGAGACAAACCTATGTTGAATAAAAATCCGGACAATCTGGTCAAAGCATTTAAAACTTTATTACGCGAAGAAAAATACGGTTCACAAACGGAAATTGCCGCCGAGCTTCAAAAACTTGGTTTTCGTAGCGTAAACCAATCGAAAGTATCCCGTATGCTCAGCAAATTCGGCGCCGTGCGCACCCGTAACACGCGTATGGAAATGGTGTATTGCCTACCGAGCGAACTCAGCGTGCCGAATACTCAAACGTCATTAAGAGATTTAGTGCTGGACATTGACCATAACGGCATATTAATCGTCATTCGAACTTCCCCCGGTGCGGCACAGCTGATCGCCCGCCTGCTTGATTCAATCAGTAAAGTGGAAGGCATTTTAGGCAATATTGCGGGCGACGATACGATTTTTGTCACACCAACCAAAAACACCGACATCAATAACTTAATGTTACGCATTCAGGATTTATTCGAAAACGCCTTTTAATTCATCAACCACGGAGGAAGCGCATGAAAATTCTTATGACAGGTGGCACCGGTTTTATCGGAAGTGCACTAATTCCTTCGTTACTGGCACAACATCATCAAATCACCGCCTTGGCACGCCACCCCGCCAAGGCGCAAAAACAACTTCCCAAAAATATTGAATTGATTAATACATTGGATTATTTTCAGCATTTCAATCAATTTGACGCCATTATTAATTTGGCGGGCGAGCCGATTTTTGCCCGCCGTTGGACGGAAATCCAAAAAGTGCGGTTGGAATCCAGCCGCGTTTCTTTAACGGAAAAACTGGCGCAACTCATTAACCGCAGCGATGATCCGCCGCAATGTTTTATTTCCGGTTCGGCGACGGGGTATTACGGCGATTGCGGCGAACAGATCATTGACGAACATAGCCCACCCGTAGGCAACTTCGCCGCCCGTTTGTGTCGGCGTTGGGAAGCGGCAGCGCTGAAAGCCAATACACGGGTTTGTTTGGTGCGCACGGGCATTGTGCTCGGCACACAAGGTGGCGCGCTGGCGCAAATGCTGCCGTTATATCGTTGCGGATTGGGTGTAAAATTAAGCACAGGCAAGCAATATTGGGGCTGGATCTCGCTGGCGGACATGGTGCGTGGGATTTTATTTTTACTGGAAAATCCCGATTGTCGCGGCGCCTTTAATTTTGTTGCACCGCACGCCGTACGTAATGCCGAATTTAATGCCCTATTAGGCAAAACCCTGCGCCGACCGCACTTTGCAACAGTGCCGGCATTTATCCTGAAACTCATGCTCGGCGAACGCGCCGGTTTGTTGCTGGACAGCCAAAATCTCGTGCCGCAACATTTGTTGGCACAAGGCTTTCAATTTGAGTATCCGGATCTCGGCGAATTTCTTGCGCAAGAAATCCCATAATTTATTCCTTCCTGCCCAAAGGCTTTCGGCGTGTAAAATTCACCAAAATTTTTGACCGCACTTTTCTAAAACACGCTTTTCAGTGTATAAAAAAGTGCGATCGTTTTTGCTAGAATTTATCCCAATTTTTTATTGTTCTTAAGCCCGTAAATAGCGATAATACACCGCTTACACGAACGAATCGAACTCTATGACACATTATATTTTACTGATCATCGGCACGGCATTAATTAATAACTTCGTGCTGGTGAAATTCCTTGGGCTTTGCCCTTTTATGGGCGTTTCAAAAAAAATCGAGACCGCCATCGGCATGGGCTTGGCAACAACCTTCGTGCTGACGGTGGCGGCGTTGTGTTCTTATTTGATCGATAATTATATTCTCGCGCCTTTAAACGCCACGTTCTTACGTACCCTAGTGTTTATTTTAGTGATCGCCGTGGTGGTGCAATTTACCGAAATGGTCATCAATAAAACCAGCCCGACTCTATATCGTTTATTGGGCATTTTCCTGCCACTGATTACCACCAACTGTGCGGTGCTTGGCGTGGCGTTATTGAACGTCAATCTTGCTCATAATTTAACGGAATCCGTGGCTTATGGCTTCGGCGCATCCGCTGGTTTCGCTTTGGTTTTAGTCTTATTCGCCGCCTTGCGTGAACGTCTGGTTGCCGCCGATGTGCCCATGCCGTTTCGTGGCGCGTCCATCGCCCTGATTACGGCAGGCTTAATGTCGCTTGCCTTTATGGGCTTCACCGGATTAGTGAAACTATAATGACTACCTTCCACTACGTACTCATTGCCATAGCTGTGTTGGCGCTGATTTTTGGCGCCATTTTGGGCTTTGCGTCGGTTAAACTGAAGGTGGAAGCCGATCCCATCGTGGAAAAAATTGATGCTATTTTGCCGCAGAGCCAATGCGGGCAATGCGGTTATCCCGGTTGTAAACCTTACGCAGAAGCCATTGCTAACGGTGATGTGATTACCAAATGTATTCCGGGTGGCCGCCCGACAGTGATTAAAATTGCCGAGTTGCTGGGGGTTGATGCGCCGGAAACGGATTTAGCAGAAGATCCCGAACCGAAAGTGGCATTTATTGATGAAAATATGTGTATCGGCTGCACCAAATGTATCCAAGCCTGCCCGGTGGATGCCATTATCGGCACCAACAAATCCATGCACACCATTATTCCCGATTTGTGTACAGGCTGCGAACTTTGCGTTGCTCCCTGCCCGACTAGTTGTATTTCGATGATTAAAGTGGAAAAAAATATTGATAGCTGGGATTGGAAATTCGATCCTAATTTAGTCATTCCGATTATTGACACCACATCGGCCGAAAAGAAAATCATTGTGGGGAAATAAATGGCTGATGTATTAACCCGTTTCAACAGTGGCAAGCTTTGGGAATTCGATGGCGGCATTCATCCGCCCGACATGAAATCCCAATCCAACCGCGCGCCTATTCGTACCTTGCCGTTGCCCGATAATTTCTACGTTCCTCTGAAACAACACGCCGGCACAGCGGGCAATTTATTGGTAAAATGCGGCGATCATGTTTTGAAAGGTCAACCGCTCACCCAGGGGGACGGTTTGCGTTCGCTGCCGGTTCATGCGCCTACTTCAGGCACGGTCATTGATGTGATGCCTTATGTCACCGCCCATCCTTCCGGTCTACCGGAAACCTGTGTGCATATTAAAGCGGATGGATTAGATCAATGGCGCGAGCAAACCCCGTTGGAGGATTTCCTTAGCCAAACGCCGGAACAGTTAATCGAAAAAATTTATCAGGCGGGCATTGCCGGTCTGGGTGGCGCGGTATTCCCGACCGCGGCAAAAATTCATTCCGCCGAGAAACAGGTGAAATTACTGATTATTAACGGCGCGGAATGTGAACCTTACATTACCTGCGACGATCGCTTAATGCGTGATTATGCTGATGAAATTATCGAAGGCGTGCGTATTTTGCGCTACATTTTACGCCCTGAGAAAGTGGTGATCGCCGTTGAAGATAATAAACCAAAAGCGGTGAAATCCTTGGAACGCGCCTTACACGGCGCCAACGATATTGAAATCCGAGTGATTCCGACCAAATACCCTTCCGGCGCGGCAAAACAGTTAATTCAAGTGCTGACCGGCATGGAGGTACCTAGCGGTCAACGCTCCTCCGGTATCGGCGTGCTGATGCAAAACATCGGCACCGCTTTTGCTATTAAACGCGCAGTGATGGATGATGAACCGCTGATTGAGCGCGTCGTCACCCTCACCGGTGATAAAATCGCCGATAAAGGCAACTATTGGGCGCGTTTTGGAACGCCGATTTATCACTTGTTGCGCGAAACGGGCTATCAATACGACGATCGTTTCCCGGTCTTCATGGGCGGTCCGATGATGGGCTTTATTCTGCCCGATTTAAATGCGCCGATGACCAAAGTGACCAACTGCCTGTTGGCGCCGGATCATTTTGAATACGCCCCGCCGGAAGAAGAAAAAAATTGTATTCGCTGTTCTGCCTGTTCCGATGCCTGCCCGGTGAAACTCATGCCGCAGCAATTGTATTGGTTTGCACGCAGCGAAGATCACGAAAAATCGGAAGAATATTCCCTCAAAGATTGTATTGAATGCGGCGTGTGCGCTTATGTTTGCCCAAGTCACATTCCGTTAATTCAATATTTCCGCCGGGAAAAAGCTAAAATCTGGGAAATCAAACACAAAGCCAAATTGGCGGAAGAAGCTAAAATACGTTTTGAACAACGCCAAGCCCGTTTGGAACGGGAAGAACAGGAACGCAAAGATCGCTCACAACGTGCTGCAGCCGCCCGTCGTGAAGAATTGGCGCAACAAAAAGGCGTGGATCCAGTGGCTGCCGCCTTAGCGCGCTTAAAAGCGAAAAAAGCCGAAACGACGGAAGCTACGCAGGCAGAACAGAAAACCATTGTTGACGAAAAAGGTCATATCCTGCCTGACAACAGCGACATCATGGCACAACGCAAAGCCCGTCGTTTAGCCCGTCAGGCGGAAGCGGCACACTCGCCGTCGCAGAAAACAGAAAAAACGCTAGAAAAAACGCTAGAAAAAACCACCGCACTTGAGGATAAAAAATCTACCGTTGCCGCCGCTATTGCCCGTGCGAAAGCCAAGAAAGCGGCGCAGCAAACGGAAGCCGTCGAAGCAAACGAACCTGAAACGGCAAAAAGTGCGGTCAATATTTCCGGTGAAAATGGCGCAGAGAACGATCCGCGCAAAGCCGCTGTTGCCGCCGCTATTGCCCGTGCGAAAGCGAAGAAAGCCCAACGTGAAAACACGCAACAAGATTAAGGAACGATAAATGTTTAAGATGATAAGTTCACCCCATACCCATTCCGGCAAGCTCACGGCGCGCGTGATGTTTTGGGTGATTTTTGCCATGATTCCGGCAATCGTTTTGCAAGTTCATTATTTCGGCTTTGGTGTGTTGATTCAATCGGCGTTGGCAATTATGTTTGCATTATTGCTGGAATTGGCGGTAACGCGGTTACGCAAAAAAAGGATGTTAAGTTACATTTCCGATTTTAGCGTGATTTTGACCGCACTTATTCTCGCCGTTGCCATCCCACCTTACGCACCTTACTGGGTTATTCTGATTGGTACGTTTTGTGCAGTGATTCTCGGCAAGCACGTTTATGGCGGCTTGGGGCAAAATCCGTTTAATCCTGCCATGGTGGGTTATGTGGTGCTGCTCGTGTCGTTCCCGTTACAAATGACTACTTGGATGCCACCTATCGCATTATTAGCGGAACCGCCGACCTTTCATGATGCGGCATTGTTGATTTTTTCAGGGCTGACCTCCGACGGTTTTAGTCTGCACCAATTAACGGCATCCATTGACGGCATTACACAGGCAACTCCGCTCGACAGCGCACGAACTTTCTATTCAGCCCTTTGTTCCGATTGCAGCGCCGATGTGGCATTTTACGATTTGGTGAAATTACCAATTTTTACGCAAAATGGCTGGGACCTTGCGCAAGGGTGGTGGCAAATTAACGTGGCGTTTCTTATCGGTGGTGTATTCTTAATTCTAAAAAAAATCATTCACTGGCAAATCCCTACAGCCATGTTAGGCAGTTTTGCGTTGTTAGATTTACTGACCGAATTATTCGGCAACGGCGCGCAATTAAGCTTACCGGCGCAGTTAATGAGCGGCGCCATGATGTTCGGCGCATTCTTTATCGCCACCGATCCGGTCACAGCTTCCATCACGCCGCGCGGCAAATTGGTGTTCGGTGCGTTGGTAGGAAGCTTGTTGTATTTAATCCGTTTTTATGGCAACTATCCTGACGGTGTCGCCTTCGCGATTTTACTCAGCAACATTTGCGTGCCGTTAATTGATCACTATACCCGCCCGCGGGTTGCCGGTCATCGGAGGTAAGAGAGTATGCAAACCATTAAAGTCACTTCTAAATCCGCTATATTGTTGGCGTTTGTTGCGTTTTGCTGCACAATAATTTCCGGTGGCATTTACTTTTTAACCAAAGATAAAATCAAGCAGGCAATACAGGCACAGCAACAGGAACTGTTACTACAAGTGATCCCGCAGGATTACTTCAATAATGATCTGACGCAGGCTTGTTATGCACCGCAAGCGGGGACATTACAAGTCGTGGAGATAAGCAAAATATGCACGGCAAAGAAAGACGGCGTGACTACTGCCTATGCCTTTGAAAGCACGGCGCATGATGGCTATTCCGGCGATATTCATATTTTGGTGGGCATGAAACCTGATGGCGAAGTGCTTGGCGTGCGCATTACGGAACACCACGAAACCCCGGGATTAGGCGATAAAATTGAAACCCGCATTTCCAACTGGGTTTTAAGTTTTGATCATCAGGTTATCAGCAACGAAAATGCCGCAGAATGGGCGGTGAAAAAAGACGGCGGTAAATTCGATCAATTCGCCGGTGCCACCATCACGCCCCGCGCTGTGGTTAACCAAGTGAAACGGGCGGCATTGGCTATGCTGGATAATCTGCCGAAAGAGAGAGAAAGTGATGGATAAATTAGACGAAACACAAGAACTGCAACAAACCGAAGCCAAAAGTGCGGTTGACAAAAAACAACATTTTTTGAACGTTGGTTCTGCCAACGGCCCCGAAGGGGTGAATAAGCGAACAAGTGAGCTTATGAATAATATTTCAAATGAAAAAAGCATTTGGAAAACGATTTTCATTCAGGGCATCTGGACCAACAACTCCACCGTGGTGCAACTGCTTGGGTTGTGTCCGCTGCTGGCGGTGTCCAACTCCGTGACCAACGCCCTCGGGCTGGGTTTAGCCACCATGCTTGTGCTGACGTGTACGAACACGGTAGTTTCTCTTTTCCGTAAGCACATCCCCAATGAAATCCGCATTCCGATTTATGTGATGATCATCGCAACCACGGTAACCGCTGTGCAATTATTGATGAATGCCTATACCTACGCGCTTTATCAATCTCTCGGGATTTTTATTCCGCTCATCGTCACCAACTGTATTGTGATCGGTCGCGCCGAAGCCTTTGCTTCCAAGAACAGCATTTCCCATTCCTCCTTTGACGGTTTTTCCATGGGATTAGGGATGTTATTCAGTTTAGTAGCGCTCGGCGGCATCCGCGAAATCATCGGCAACGGTACTTTATTTGACGGCATCGAAAATTTGCTGGGCGATTGGGCTAAATTCATGCGGATTGAATTTTTCCACAATGACAGTAATCTGTTACTTGCGATTTTGCCTCCCGGCGCATTTATTGGTTTAGCTTTGTTGTTAGCCTTAAAAAATGTAATAGATACAAAAAAGTAGTTTAAAAGAAATAATGCTCAGATAATTTATCCTCATATAATTTGTCTGAGCGACTTTGAATTCTTAGGAAAATTCTAACCAAGCTCAGATAAGCAAATTAGCTTGGTGTGTATTTTTTGCACAAGCAAAAAAGTAAAAGGAAGTTTATGAATAAAGAAAAAAGAATTGAAATCCTAAAACGCCTACGCGCTGCTAATCCGCACCCAACGACGGAACTGAATTTCAGTTCCCCTTTTGAATTGTTAATTGCGGTGATTCTATCGGCACAAGCCACCGACAAAGGCGTGAACAAGGCGACGGACAAACTGTTTCCCGTCGCCAATACCCCACAAACGATTTTGGCGTTAGGTGTGGATGGTTTGAAGGAGTACATTAAAACCATCGGTTTGTTTAACAGCAAAGCGGAAAATATCATCAAAACCTGCCGTGATTTAATTGAAAAACACAACGGCGACGTGCCGGAAGATCGCGCCGCCTTAGAAGCCCTTGCCGGTGTCGGCAGAAAAACCGCTAATGTGGTGCTAAACACCGCCTTCGGACATCCCACTATCGCTGTGGACACCCACATTTTCCGCGTGTGTAATCGTACCGGCTTTGCACCCGGCAAAGATGTGGTGAAAGTGGAAGAAAAATTGATTAAAGTGGTGCCCGCCGAATTTAAAGTGGATGTGCACCATTGGCTGATTCTGCACGGGCGTTATACCTGCGTGGCGCGCAAACCCCGTTGCGGGGCGTGCATTATTGAAGATTTATGTGAATATAAAGATAAAACGGAATATTAAAATTTAAGAGATACAGGAAAACTTATGACAACAACGAAACCGGAACGACAAACCTGGTCCAGTCGCTTAACTTATGTGCTTACTGTCGCCGGTGCAACCGTAGGCTTTGGTGCAACATGGCGCTTTCCTTATTTGGTAGGCGAACACGGCGGCGGTGCCTATGTGTTGTTATTCTGTTTAGCCATGATTTTAATCGGGATCCCGATGATCTTAGTGGAAAACGTCATCGGTCGCCGTTTGCGGGTGAACTCTATTGATGCCTTCGGCGACAAAATTCTCGATAAAGGCATTTCCAAATATTGGAAAATCATCGGTTATATGGGCTTGCTCGGCGCCTTCGGTATCATGGCGTATTACATGGTGCTTGGCGGCTGGGTAATCACCTACATCATCAACTTAATCACCGGCACGCTGGATATTTCCACTACTATCACAAAAGAAGTCGCCCAAGATTTCTACGAAGTACACATCAGCAACAGTCCCTTAGAAATCATTATTTACACCGCACTTTTTGCGTTAGTGAATTACATCATTTTGGCAAAAGGCATTATCGGCGGCATTGAACGCGCTGTGAGGTACCTTATGCCGTTGCTCTTTATTTTCTTAATCGGCATGGTGATTCGCAATATCACTTTACCGGGCGCCATGGAAGGGATCACCTTTTACCTAAAACCCGATTTCTCCAAAATCACAGCCGAATTATTTATTTTCGTATTAGGACAGGTTTTCTTCGCGTTAAGTCTTGGTTTTGGTGTATTAATCACCCTTTCCAGTTACCTAAATAAAGAAGAAAATCTTATTCAAACCGCCGTCATCACCGGTTTCACCAACACCATTATTGCAGTGCTGGCGGGATTCATGATTTTCCCTTCGCTATTCACCTTCGGCATTGAACCGAACGCCGGACCAACCTTGGTATTCCAAAGCCTACCGATTGTGTTCTCCCATTTATGGGCGGGTAAATTCTTCGCCATTGTTTTCTTCAGTTTACTGTTGATCGCCGCGCTGACTACTTCCATCACCATTTACGAGGTCATCATCACCGCTTTACAGGAAAAACTCAGAATGCGTCGAAGCAAAGCCATTATTTTGACCCTCGGCGGGATTTTCTTATTAGGCAACGTGCCGGCGATTCTCGGCGATAATGTATGGAAAAACGTCACTTTCTTCGGCAAAAGTATTTTTGATGCCTTTGATTTCGTCAGCGGCAACATTCTGTTTATGCTCACCGCACTGGGTTGCGCTATTTTCGTCGGTTTCGTATTAAAAGAGGAAGCGAAAAAAGAACTCTCCCCGGCCCTGAATTCCACCTTTATCAAGGTTTGGTTTAATTATGTGAAATTTGTCGTTCCGTTTATTATTTTGGTGATTTTTATCAGTAACCTGATTTAACCAAAAAATGCGCTGTATCTTAAAAGTAGGACATCTACAACCCATGATTGTTGGTTGTAGATGTGGCTGACTTTCGGCTGAGTCTCGTTAATGCCGAAAAATATACCGGTCCAATTAAACAAAACGGATTTATCGGTTATTCATACTGATCTAGTCTGCCTTCATGGGTTTACCTGTTGGCGTGAGATGATAGTTCACAATGACAGTTTGCCTTATGCTATACAGAGCATGAACTAATACAGAAATTGAATGCGGTAATAGAGCGTTTTTTCAGCATGTTAACATCAGATGTTTTATTCCCGACAATTTAAAGGTATTGATGAATCAGAATAGGCAATACATGAATATTTTCGTTATTAGGGAGATAAAGTGCGGTTATTTTTTTCGGCAAATTTTAACCCTGCTGTTTTTTTAATAAAGAACAAAGAAACAGGAATGTAGAGCAGATAACCACGGAAGGACCGGCGGCGGTGTCGTAGTATGCGGATAAGGTCAAACCGAGGGAGACAGCGATCATACTGATGAAGACGGCGATAATGGCCATAGTTTCCGGCGTGCGGGCGAAGCGTCGGGCGGTGGCGGCAGGAATAATCAGTAGTGAAGTGATGATCAATGCACCGACGAATTTCATGCTTAAGGCGATGGTTAAAGCGGTTAAGATCATCAGAATAAAACGCATTTTTTTCACGTTAATGCCTTCCACTTGCGCCAGTTCCGGGCTGATGGTCGCGGAAATTAACGGCTTCCAGAAATAGCATAGTGCCGCTAACACAATAATTGCGCCAATGCCGATATACCATAAATCCTGATAGTTAATTGCCAGTAAATCGCCGAACAAATAAGACATTAAATCCACCCGCACATTTTTCAGCAAGCCGACCGTAACCACGCCGATGGAAAGGCAACTGTGGGCGATAATGCCGAGCAGGGTATCGATGGAAAACTGAGTGTTATTTTCCAGCCATACCAGCGCGATGGAAAGCAACAAGGTGAGTGCTAAAATAGCAATGTAAGGATTGATTTGCAGAAAAATTCCTAATGCTACACCGAGGAGTGCCGAGTGAGAAAGGGTGTCGCCGAAATACGCCATTTTGCGCCACACGACAAAAGCCCCTAATGGTGCGGTAATCAGTGAAAGAATGATGCCTGTCAGCCAGGCGGGAAAGAGAATATCAAACATAATGTCAGTCGTTATTGAGATTGTTTTGGTTCCACACGGTGAATGTTACCGTGCATATCGTGCCGGTGATTGTGATGGTGTGTATAAACAGCAATATTTTTGGAAAATTGATCTCCGAAAAAGTGAATAAAGGTCGGATCGTTGGAGACGGTTTCCGGCGTGCCGGCGCAGCAAATATGCTGATTAATGCACAACACTTCGTTGGTGTCTGCCATTACAATATGTAAATCATGCGACACCATGAGAATCGCGCAATTCAGGTTTTCGCGGGTTTGGTGAATGAGCTGATACAGCTCAGCCTGTCCGGCGATGTCCACACCCTGAGTGGGCTCATCTAATACCAATAAACTTGGTTTATTTAAAATAGCACGTGCTAACAATACGCGCTGCATTTCGCCGCCGGACAGCTTTTGCATACTGTTATGGATGAGGTGGCTAATAGATAGTAGTGCCATTGCTTGCCGGATATCCTGTGGGCGGATGCCTTTTTTCAGGGATAAAAATTTCTCCACGGTGATCGGCAGATTGGGATCCAGATAGATTTTTTGCGGCACATAACCAATACGAATATTTTTATTGTAAATCACGTTGCCGGAAGTAGGCTGTTGCAGTTTTAGCAGCACTTTCAATAAGGTGGATTTGCCGCCACCGTTTGGCCCGACAATAGTGATGATCGAATTGGGGTAAACAGTCAGGTTAATGTTTTGCAAAGCGGCTTGTTGTCCGAATTTCACATTGATGTTTTTTAACTCGACTAAAGGCAGTCTGATTGCACTAATTTGCATTTTTAGGTTCTTTTGAAGAAAAATTGCGCTAAAAATAACTTATTTTTTATCATTTAACAAGTTACCAGCCGATTTATGTGTATAATTACGCTGTTTATTTGGCATTTAATATTTTTTGCTGAATTTTTTAATATTTGCTTGGTCATAAATACACTTAAACCACAATATGCAGTCAAGGAATCAACGTCGTGCAACATATAAAACTGGCAAGAGATCGCCGCAAAAGAAAATCGCGTATTAAAGCGATTGTTTTTTTTATTGCGCTTTTTTCTATTTTTGCCGGTTTTTTTTTGCATTTAAATGATTCTGCCTCCAAAAAAATCGACACTGTCAATAATCCGACTTACTCCTATTTCTCCTCAAAAGGTAACGGTTTTGCCAATGGCAGTGATCAATTTCAAGATATTTTATCCGACGATCTTTACCCGGCTTCTGCTTACACTATGTCGTTCGCCAACGAAGTTTCCCATGAATTACGGATTCTGGCAGATACTCTGGGTATCAGCACAATTGATAATAACGCCACCTCTTATGACGATGATGTCGGCAAAGATGATGAAGTGGAAGAAGTCAAAACTCACGACGAATTTGATGATTTGGATAAATTGCCGGACGATGCGAAAAATGCGATCACCAATATTTTAGATGTTGCCGATCAGGCGATTCGGATTAAAGATCAGTTCAGTCACACCGTTGTCAAAGGAGATGCCTTAAAAGACGTATTGGAGTTGTCCGGTTTGGAAGATGACACCAGTAAACAGCTTATCGCTTCTTATCCGGAATTGAAACATTTACAGGCAGGGCAACAATTTTACTGGATTTTAAATAATGACGGAGAGCTGGAATATTTGAACTGGCTGGTTTCCCAGAAAAAAGAACACATTTATGAACTTCAGACAGATGGCAAATTTAAACGCCAAATTGTGGAGAAAAAAAGTGTTTGGAAACGTGAAGTGTTGCGTGGCGAAATGGAAGGATCTTTCGTCAGCAGCCTGAAGAAACTCGGTTTGGATAATCGTCAGATTTATCAATTATTCTCTGCGTTACAATGGCAGGTCAGCCTGAAACAACTGAAAAAAGGCACGAAGATTTCTATTTTGGTTTCCCGTGAATATCTGGAAGACAAACGGACCGGGCAGGGTAATGTGGAAGCCATTCATATTGTGAGCAGCGGCAAAAGTTATTATGCGATCCAAGCCAGCAACGGTCGTTATTACAACCGCCAGGGGGAAACCTTAGGTAAAGGCTTTGCCCGTTACCCGTTGCAACGTCAGGCGCGCGTTTCATCTCCGTTTAATCCGCGTCGCCGCCATCCGATTACGGGACGCATTGCACCACATAAAGGGGTGGATTTTGCGATGCCGACAGGGACACCGGTTATTGCGCCGGCAGACGGCACGGTAGAGAAAATCGCCTATCAGGCTTACGGTGCCGGTCGTTATGTGGTGCTACGCCACTCCCGTGAATACCAAACCGTGTATATGCACCTCAGCAGACCGCTAGTAAAAGTAGGGCAAACAGTGAAAAAAGGGGAGCGTATCGCGTTGTCCGGCAACACCGGCGGTTCTACCGGCCCGCATTTGCACTACGAATTCCATATTAACGGGCGTCCGGTCAATCCGCTTACCGTTAAACTTCCGGGGGGAAGCAGCGGCATAGGTACGGCGGAACGTAAACAATTCCTTGTTAAAGCCAACGAAGTAGAACGCTTGTTGCGCTGATTTCAAACCCGTTTCTAAAAAGTGCGGTGGATTTTTTAAGTGTTTTTAAAAACACCTGAGAAAACCACCGCACTTTTCTTTGTAATAAATAAAGAAAGTAGCAAATACTACATATGATGCACCACTAAACGCTTTTCTTGATGTTCCAGCACTTCCGCGTCCAGATTAAATATCGTTTTTAAATTCGCTTTGGTGATGATGTCTTCCGGGGTGCCTATCATGGCAATTTCGCCGTTTTTCATGGCAACGATGATGTCCGCATAGGCAGCGGCCATGTTGATGTCGTGGACTACCATCACGGTGGTGAGTGCCAGTTCGTTGGTGAGTTGGCGTAACAGGCGCATGAGTTCGCGGGCGTGGAATATATCCAGATTATTGAGCGGTTCATCCAACAGAACGTGATCGGTCTTTTGGCAGAACGTCATGGCAATCAGCGCCCGTTGCCGTTGCCCGCCGGAAAGTTCGCTTAAAAAACGGTAGGCGAGTGCATCCAAATCGAAACGTTTTAATGCCGCCTGAATAATGTTTTTATCTTCTTCCGTCGGTCTGCCTTGGTGATGCGGGTAGCGCCCGAAAAAGAGCAGATCCTGCACGGTAATACGGCTATGAATCACGTTATCTTGGGTTAAAATCGCCAGATTCTGCGCGATGATGCGCGATGGCGTGGTGGCAATATCCATTTCATTTAACCAAATCTTTCCCTGCTGAATGGGATTGAGACGGGCGATTAAAGACAACAAGGTCGATTTCCCCGCGCCGTTAGCGCCGATGAGGGCGGTAATCCCGCCATTGGGAATGGTGAGATTGATGTTATTTAAAATGGTGGCATGACCGATCTTATAGGTGATATTTTCGATTTTAATCACAATGCATTCCTTTATTTTGCCCGTCTTAACATTAAATAGATGAACACCAAACCGCCGACGAATTCAATGACCACACTGAGCACGCCCTGCATTTTCATCACTTGCTCAAATAAGGCTTGCCCGCTTACAAGGGTGATAGCGGATACCATAAATGTCATAGGGATACGTTGACTGTGGTGCATGGTTGGGCTGATGGCGTTGACGATAGCGCATACCAATAAGCCTAAAAACAGAATCGGGCCGACAAGTGCGGTGGAAACGGAGACCAAAAATGCGCAGCAAATCAAAAGTTTTCGGCTAAATTGGTGGTATTCCAAACCGAGCCCGATGGCGCGATCACGTCCGAGTAATAACACGTCTAATTTAAACCGTTGCTGCCAAATCCAGACGGCGCTGATAAGTGTGATCGCCGTGCCGATCCAAAGTAAGATTGGATTCACCGTATTAAAACTGGCGAAGGAAGAGCCTTGCGCCACGGCAAATTCGTTCGGGTCGATCATGCGTTGCAGTAAATTATTCAGACTGCGGAACAGTACGCCGAAAATAATCCCTACCAAAATCATGCGCGCCAAATCGCTGTTATTTTTGGTTAAGGTGCGAAATAATAATAAAGCCCCGAACAGTATTAACAGGGTTTCAAAGGCAAATTTGCCGGCGATATTTAATTGCGTGAAGCCGATGCCGCCAAAGGAGAAAACTAAAATGCTTTGCACCAATAAATATAAGGAATCGAAGCCCAAAATGCTCGGGGTGAGAATTGGGTTGTTGGTCAGGGTTTGGAACAATAGCGTGGAAATCCCGATGGTGTAAGCCATGATAAGCAATAATAAAAGTTTTTTTCCACGGAACGGTAACACGAAATCCCAGTTGCCGTTGGCGTTGTAACTCATGAAAAATACACAGGCGAACGTGAGCAACAGGCAAAGGAAGGGCATTCTGCGATTATTTCCCATGGGCGTTCCCCTTAAATAATAAATAGAGGAAAATCAAGGTGCCGACAATGCCGAACACCGTTGAAATCGGCACTTCATAAGGCGCATTGATAACCCGCCCCGCAATGTCGCACATTAACACCAAATTTGCGCCGAGCAACACCACGGAAGGCAAATTTTGTCGCAGGCGATCGCCGGAAAGGCGGGAAATAATGTTCGGTACAACCAGCCCGATAAAAGGAATTTGCCCGACGGTTACCACCACAACCGCCGTAATCATCGCCACCACGATTAAGGCAAACCACGTCATTTGACGATAATTAATGCCTAACGCGGTGCTGATATTGCGCCCCAAGCCGGTGATGCTTAGTTGATCCGCCATAATATAAACCACGACAGCAAGAATGGCGGTAAGCCACAGAAGTTCGTAACGCCCCGCCAGAACAGCGGAGAAATCCCCGGCAAACCAGATAGAAAGCAGTTGTATGCTGTCCGTTTCGTAAGCAATAAAGGTGGTGATCGCTTCAATGATGTTACCGAATACAATCCCCACCAACGGCACCATCAGGCTTTGATGCGGAGGCAGACGTTGGAGCAATAACATAAAGATTCCCATGCCGATGAGTGCGCTCAGCGTGGCTATCGACATTTTGAGAAGGAGCGCCGTACTTGGAAAGAGCAGACTCACCAATAACACACCCACTGCCGCACTTTGACTGGCACCGATCATGCTGGGTTCAATAAAGCGGTTTTTCAGTACGATTTGCAACACCATGCCCGCCACGCCAAGTGTGGCGCCTACTAAAATCACGGCGGCGGTTCTCGGCAAGCGGCTGATAAGCAATACCTGCATTTGCTCCGGTTGGGTAAAAAATTGTGCCCAATGAAAATCCGCAACACCGACGGTAATGCTGCCCACGGTGAGTAAAAGGAGAAGGACAAAATTAATTCGGTTCAGGGTGAAAATGTTCGGCATGGTATTAACATAAAAAAGGTTCTCTCCCGCAGGAGAAAACCGTTAAAAGATTCGGTGGATTATTTTTTCTCAAAGGCGGCTTTGATGTTATTCAAATCCATTTTTAATTGTTCCGCACCACCCGGCGCAAGGTAAGAGGCGCTGCTTAAATACACGATATTGCCGTTTTTCCAGGCTTTGGTGTGACGAATTAATTCGTTATCCAATACTTCTTTGGCGCCTTTCCCTTCCTGCCCGATAGCGGAAATGCGATCTAACACAAACAACCAATCCGGATTGGTTTTCTCAATAAATTCAAAACTGATCGGTTGACCATGACCGCTGACGTTTATGCTTGGATCTGCCATCGGCACGCCGAGATCCTCGTGAATAAAACTTAAACGATAGCCTTTACCGAAGGCGGAAATCTTGCCGCCGTTGACTAAAATAATTAAACCGTTACCCTTGCCTTTTACTGCGTCTTTGGTTTGTTTAAACAAGGTTTCGAGCTCCGCTTTTAATTTATCCGCTTCCGCTTGTTTATTAAATAATTTGCCGAAGCTATCAATGCGTTGAATACCGCTTTTAATCAATTTGTCGCCGTTATCCGTCAAATCCACGGTTTTGGCAATGGCACTCACATCATCAAATTTTTTCGCCGTACGGGTACCGACAATAATTAAATCCGGTTTTAATTCATTTAAGGCTTCCAGATTCGGTTCAAAAATCGTCCCGACATTTTTGGCTTGTTCCAAGGTCGGTTTTAAATAAGGGAGAACCTTGCTCACATCTGCCGCGCCATCCACTTTTATGCCCAAGGCTTGCAGGGTGTCCAAACTGCCGGTATCAAACACCGCAATTTTTGCCGGTGGCGCATCCAACGTCACTTCACCGCGCGCAGTGGGAATCGTGACTTCTTTTGCCAAAGCGGATGTCGCCAACGCGAGACAGCTTAATGCCAATAATGTCTTTTTCAACATCTTAAATCTCCTCATTTCTGTGATTGAAAATTATTCTCATGTATTCTAGCGGAATTTGGCGGAAGGTAAATGTTAATTTTGCGGGAAATTGATTTGTTTTCTGTCGTTATAAAGAATTAAAGTGCGGTCAAAAAATCCGATGAATTTTATGACCGCACTTTTCCTTTCAAAGCCCCGCCCATTTGCCTTACAATAACGCCGTCTTTCCCTAAAACTAAGGATCTTATTATGATGAATCGAAGACGTTTTATTCAAATTGGTGCGAGCAGTGTTTTGGCGCTGAGTTGCCATCCGATGGCGTTTGCCAAAAACGGGAATCAGGTGGATTTGCGCATTATCGGCACCACCGATATTCACAGCTTTTTGACGGATTTTGATTATTACAAAGACGCGCCGACGGAGAAATTCGGCTTTACCCGCGCGGCAAGTTTGATCCGCCAAGCCCGTGCGGAAGTGAAAAACAGCGTGCTGGTGGATAACGGCGATTTGATTCAGGGCAACCCGATTGCCGATTATCAGGCGGCAGTAGGCTATAAAGAAGGTGAGCCGAACCCGGCAATCGCCTGTTTGAACGCCTTGCATTATGAGGTAGGCACCTTGGGCAATCATGAATTTAATTATGGTTTGGATTATTTAGCTGACGCCATCAAACAGGCGAATTTCCCCATTGTGAACGCCAATGTGGTGAAAGCGGGAACCGATGATCCTTATTACACGCCCTATGTGATTCAGGAAAAAACGGTGGTGGACAACAACGGCAAATCCCATCCGTTAAAAATCGGTTACATCGGTTTTGTGCCGCAGCAAATTATGGTGTGGGATAAAGCCAATTTAACCGACAGAGTGGAAACCCGCGATATTGTCAAAACCGCACAAAAATATGTGCCGGAAATGAAGCAAAAAGGTGCGGATATTATCGTTGCCTTGGCGCATACCGGGCCATCCGATGAGCCGTATCACGAAGGGGCGGAAAATTCCGCTTTCTATCTCGCCGATGTGCCGCATATTGATGCGGTGATTTTTGGCCATTCCCACCGTTTGTTCCCGAATAAAGAATTTGCCAAATCGCCGAATGCGGACATTGCCAAGGGCACGGTGAAAGGTGTGCCGGAAAGCATGGCGGGCTACTGGGCGAACAATATCAGCGTAGTAGATTTGGTATTGAGCGAACATAATGGCAAATGGATTGTGACCGACGGGAAAGCCGTATTGCGCCCGATTTATGATGTGGAAAACAAAAAGCCGTTAGCGGAAAATGACGCAGAAATGACCGCACTTTTGAAAGAAACGCATGACGCCACCCGTAAATTCGTGGCGCAGCCAATCGGTAAAGCCACCGATAATATGTACAGCTATTTGGCGCTGGTGCAGGATGACCCGACCATTCAAATCGTTAACCAAGCGCAAAAAGCCTATGTGGAAAACGTGGCGCCAAGCGTGCCGGCAATGGCGGGCTTGCCGATTTTAAGTGCGGGCGCGCCGTTTAAAGCGGGCGGTCGGAAAAACGATCCGACGGGGTACACTGAAGTGAACAAAGGCGAATTAACTTTCCGTAATGCGGCGGATTTGTATTTGTATCCGAACACCTTGGTTGTCGTGAAAGTCAATGGCGAGCAATTGAAAGAATGGTTGGAATGCAGTGCGGGAATGTTTAAACAAATTGATCCGGGCAGTGACAAACCGCAACCTTTATTGGATTGGGAAGGCTTTCGCACCTATAATTTCGATGTCATCGATGGCGTCAATTACGAATATGATTTAACCCAACCGCCGCGTTATGACGGCGAATGTAAGCTTATCAATCCGAACGCCCACCGCGTGGTGAATTTGACCTATCAAGGCAAAGCGGTGGATCCGAAAGCGGAATTTTTAATCGCCACCAACAATTATCGTGCTTATGGCGAAAAATTCCCCGGCACCGGCGATAAACACATTGTTTATGCGTCGCCGGATGAAAATCGTCAGGTGTTGGCGGATTACATCAAAGCCACCAGCGAGAAAGAAGGCAGCGTAAACCCAAGTGCCGATAAAAACTGGCGTTTTGTGCCGATCAAAGGCAACGCGAAATTAGATGTACGCGTTGAAACTTCACCAAGTGCGCAGGCAACGCAATTCATCAAGGAAAACGCGCAGTATCCGATGAAACAGGTGGGCACCGATGAAGTAGGATTTGCCGTACATCAAATTGATTTATCGGGCAAATAATCCAAAAGCAAAAGGCATCCGTTGGATGCCTTTTTTGTCGCGAAAGTGCGGTCATTTTTATGAATGTTTTTTATTATTCCGGCGGGAACACAAACGGGTTCAAGCCGCTTTTCATAAAGCCTTTTTTCTCCATTTCCATATCCAGAAAGATGGACGCCAAATCGTCGGCGATGACTTCCATTTTCGGATCTTTCTCTTGATATAGAGCTTTCAAATAGCTATGGCAGTTCCCACAGCTCTCACTTCGGATCGCCGCCAGGTATTCGTCAAAAGACCAATAATCCAAGTCGCTGCTTTGTCCGCAGTTGGTGCATTGGTTGCGCACCATGTTCCATTCGCTTTCGCACAAGGAGCAGTGCAGGTAACGCAAGCCTTGCTTCGCGCCGAAATGAATCATGCTGGCGGTCGGCGCAGAGCTGCAAACAGGGCAGATGTGCAGGTTTTCGGTGCTTTCCTGTTTGGCGTTGTAGGGAATCTGTTGGACTAATTGCAACCAATATAAAGAAAGCGCCGCCCACACGAACACCGCTTTGTCGCTGGAAATCACCGCAAATTCCTGTGCTAAAACCTTATCGGCAAGATTTTCCAATTCGCTGTCTGCCGCTTTTTCCAGCCATTCGATGGTGGCGAGCATTTGATCGTTGGCGGAAGGTTTTAATTTCGCCAAAAGTGCGGTCAATAATTCGCGCCAAATGGGATCCCGTTGCCGGCTTTTAACGTCTAAAGGCTTATTTCCCAATTGTTCGGCAGAGAGTGCCTGTAAACGCGGATCCTGCGGAATCGGCATGGTTTCCAAGAGTTCCAGCTGCGCATCTGCGATAGCGGCGGCGAACAGCAAATAATTGGCGAGCGGGTGATCTTGCGCCAATTCTCTTAGACGCGCGGCGCGGCGCTGATATAAATTTTTCGGATTGGAGAAAAGCAGCGGCGGGGTGACATAAGAGGCTGCCGCCTGTTTAATTTCATTTTCGGGAAGAATTCGGATGCTCATAGTTGTGTTGTTAATAGAAAGTGAAAATTCGTGCTTATTATAGGCGCATAAATTTGCCGTTCAATGACCCTAACGGGTATTTTATTTGTTCGCCAGCCATTGCTTAATGCGATTTACGCCTTCCTACAAATGCTCGATATTGCGGGTGTAGGTCGTAGTTTGGCGAATTTATAGCTGCCGTCGGTACATTTCGCCGCTTCCCGTACAATATCCATCACAATGAAGGCAGACATTTGGTCATAACGCATAATTTTTCCTTTTTTATAAAAAAGTGTTGGACTTAATACTTTCTTAACTTTTGTTTCGTTTAATAGCTCGCAACAAAGCAAGGCTTTGTTACTTATAAGATGAATTTAATTGAGGAGATTTCACATGAAGAAACGCAGTTTAGCAACAATTTTAGTATTATCAACCATCGCTGCTACCGGCGTGTTTGCACAAGGCGGTTTTCAAGACCCGAATGCGCCGAAAATGGAACACCACAAAAAAGGTGATTTCAAACGTGGCGGTTTTGTGAATACCGATCAAACGGTGAGCAAAGCTTCTGAAGCCGGTTCCTGGCAAGATGATCAATACATCATTTTACAGGGTAACATCGTGAAACAAGTGGGCAAAGATGACTTTATCTTTAAAGATGCCAGCGGCGAAATCCAAGTGGAAATCGAACGCAAAGCCTGGCGCGGACAGGATGTTTCCCCAAGCGATGAAGTGAAACTTTACGGCGAAGTGGATAAATCCTGGAATAAGACCGAAGTGGATATTGAACGCGTAGAAAAAATTGTAAAATAATCCAAACCGAAAAAACAGAAAGTGGCGCTATGCCGCTTTTTGTTTGTTTTTGTATTTTTATTCTTAAAAGCAAGACGTTCCTTCCCCATATACGCTTTACGATACCGATTGCAAAGTCAAGCCCGGCAACTTTGTGGTGGCGGGGCTTACAATCAGCGCGATGGACGGGGCGTCCATCACCGTAAATCTGCCGGCAAACCTGCCGCAAGGCTGGTTTAATGCGGGTTTTATCGAGTGGCAGGATGACGGCGTGCGCGAGGTGCGCGCGGTCACCGTGCATCAAAATAACAAGCTGACATTAATGGGTGGCACGCAAAAGCTTTCAATCGGCACGGTCATTAAAGTCTATCCCGGTTGTGACGGACGGGCACAAACCTGTCTTAAAAAATTTAACAATATGCTTAATTTCGGCGGTATTCCACATATGCCGACCAAATCGCCGTATGACGGTTCACGCGTGTTTTAGAGGGATTTGATTATGTTTGCATCAATTGCCTGGGCAATCGTTAAAATCGTCGCCTATGCCGTTGCCAGTTATTACATCAATCGGGCGTTCGGTAAGCGCGGCAGTAACGGACCGGAGGCAGCCAGCGCCAAGGATTTTAATTTTCCGCAAATCGACGAGGGTACGCCGCAGTGTGTGTTTTTCGGCGATTGCTGGACCGAGGATTGGCAGGTGCTGGCTTACGGCAACTACCGCACGAGCGAGATTAAAAAGGGTTAATTTATGGATAGCATTATTATCACAATGCAAGACATGCGCCGGGTGGATTTTTGCCCTTACGGCGTCGAGGCGTTTTTTATGCGCGAAGGGTTAGATTATGCCGATTTTTTACAACATGGCATTGATTCGCGCGTGCTTTTAAACACCGGCAGTGTATTTGCGCGCAAATGTGTTGCTGCGGCCTTAGAGGCCAACGAAGGAGATAAATAATGGGCGGTAAAAAAGGCAAGTCGGTGACCGTTGGTTATCGTTACTATTGGGATATTCAAAGCGGGCTGGGACGCGGTCCGGTAGATGAGATTGTAGAGCTTCGGGTCGATGATAAAACAGCATATGTGGGCAAGCCGGGCGAGCTTACCCACTCACAAGCGATTTATGTTGATAAACCCAACTTATTCGGCGGTGATAACACCGGAGGTGAGGGAGGCATCCAGGGGCGAATGGAAATCCTGATGGGTGAGCCGGACCAAAAGCCGACCCAAATGCTGATTAATCTGCTTAAAGGTGTGTATAACCCGTCGGCGGCAAATAATCAAACCGGGCGCGGGCGCAAGCGCTTTAAAAAAGACGGGCAGCACAATAAGTTTTTCCGACCCGGCAATGTCAGCCCCGGTAATGTGGCAACAGATGAGACTATCCCGGGCTTTCGCGGCATTGTCACTACCGTGTTTTCGGGCCTTATCAGCTGCTATAACGCATACCCTAAAAAGCACAGCTACCGGGTGCGCCGTGCCCACAAAGGCTGGCACAATGGCGTGGTATGGTACGCCGAAAAAGCCAAAATCCTGCTGCGCAATGACAATCTTAAAATTAAAGGTTTGACAGCCGAACAAGAACAAAATGTACGCCAAATCCACGCCATGAACCCGGCACATATCCTGGTTGAATGCGCCACTAATAAAAGCTGGGGCGGCAAAAAAGACTTATCAGAGCTGGATTTAGACAGCTATAAAAAAGCGGCAGATACGCTTTTCGATGAGGGATTTGGCCTCTGTATCCGCTACAACCGGCAAACCTCCATTAAAGATTTTATTAAGCAAATTGTTGATCATATCGGGGCGGCGCAATACGACAATGTGGAGACCGGTAAACAGGCGATTAAATTGATTCGGCAAGACTACAATGTAGCGGATTTACCGCTGTTTAGCTATGACAAAGGGATTGTTGCGGTGCTTGATGATGACAGCGCCGCAACCGACAAGCAGGCAAATCAGGTTATCGTTAAATACCGTGAGCCGGTGACAAATCGCGAAGACCAGGCGATTGCCAACAATATTGCTGCGGTGCAAATGCACGGCGTCATTAGCAAAACCGTTGAATACAAAGGCGTGCCGACGTTTGACTTAGCAGCGCGGTTAGCGCAGCGCGATTTGGAGATGATTGCAAGCGGGCTTACACGGCTCAAAATCACGTTTGATATGCGAGAC
Source organism: Aggregatibacter actinomycetemcomitans (assembly GCF_023518055.1). Lineage (NCBI taxonomy): Bacteria > Pseudomonadati > Pseudomonadota > Gammaproteobacteria > Pasteurellales > Pasteurellaceae > Aggregatibacter > Aggregatibacter actinomycetemcomitans. The sequence continues at coordinate 1,483,711 of NZ_CP085096.1, read as the reverse complement.
TCGGAGTTGCGCCCGGGTGATGTTATCCAGGTTAATCTGCCCGACCGCGATATTGTTGACGTGGTGTTCCGAGTTGGGGAGCTTAAAAACGGCAACGAGGGCGAGATTGTGGCGACGTGCTTGCAGGATGTTTACGGCATGCCCGCCGCTAACTACTCAACACAAAAAGGCGAGTCGCTTTACGTGCCGCCCGATTACACCGCCAAACCGATTGATTCCGCGCGCTTGTTTGAGGTGCCATATCACGTACTCCCGCTTGTGCTATCGGACGCGGAGCGCGCATTTATCAAGCCGACCGACTGTTTTGTCTGGAGCTTGGGCGCGCAACCGACTGCACTTTCTGTCGGCTATGACTTGATAGTTGATGCGGGCGCGGGATTTGAGCATGCTACCGAAGGTTCGTTCACACCGTCTGTCGTGTTAGATGAAGATATTGCACCTTATCAAACCCAAGTAAGATTTGTTACCGACGGGGATTACTCAGGTCTTAGTGGTGCCGAAGCATTAATGATAGACGATGAAATCGTGAAAATTGACTCTGTGAATTTTACAAAATCAATACTGACTATTGGGCGAGGTTGTGCGGACACCATACCGCAATCACACAAACGTGGTGCGAGAGCGTGGTGTTATTTAATCGCGGCAGGTACAAACGAAACTAAATATACCGTCAATGAAAAAATCAAAGCCAAATTACTGACCCGCACACAACAAGAAACATTATCGGAAGATAAAGCACAAGAACTTGTTATCGTAACCCGGAAACGCCAAGCCCGCCCGTACCCGCCGGGTAAAGTACAGGCTGATGGCATATATAGTGATACGATTGCCGATGGGAGCAAATTTAAATTAACTTGGGCACATCGTGATAGAGACATTCAAGCCGATAAACTTATCGCACATACCGAAGATAGCACGATTCTCGGTGACGGCGTCAGTTATCAGATTGCTTTGCTTGACGGTTCCAACATTGTTCGCACTATAACAACCACCGATACCGAGTTTTTATATCCGGATGAAGCTAAAAAGGAAGGAGAGCAGTTTAATCGGATTACATTAAGCGCAGTTAAAAACGGCTTATCCAGCTTATTTAATTATCAGTTTAACGTTGCCGGTGCAATGCAGCTACTTTATGACTGGGATTATAAAGCTAAATTCACACAGGGTGATAACTATCTTAACCGCTACGATGATGGTTATTTCGGTGGTCTGCCGTATTTTATGTTATCAAGTAGCTTATCACCGACTAGTGAACTTTACCGGGATTTTGCCGTTACACCTGGCGAGTTTGGGCGCTTTGCGCTTAACTATAAGATTTTGAGTTACAGTCAACGGCGCGGTAAATGTAAGGTTATTGTGCAGTTGCTAAATAGCGATAATCTAGTTAAATCTATTGATTCGGGGCTGCTCGGTGATTACCCGACCGATGACTGGCATCCGCAACAAGTCACGGACATATTACCGCCACAAGTCACAAGCATCCGATTTAAGATTGTCGTGCAAGATAGTATCGCTAATAATGCATTGGCATTTAGGGATATAACAATTCGTGTAGGCAAATAGGAGGTAAATAAAAAATAACACAAACACGGGTAGTCGGTGAGCTTTGCGCAGCCTGCCGACCTTATCACCCACAGTTCTGACCTGTGAGCAATAACTATTGCTAGACCCGCGGTCTTAGCCAAGACGAGGTAAGTCTAGCGTATTTTTTCAGTATATGAAAGAGGCTTACAGAATATGAAAAACAATTTATCAAGCTATAAACAAGCACCACTCCCATTTATTGGGCAAAAACAGCAATTCTTAACACATTATACCACAATACTTAATCAGCATATTCAGGATGAAGGTAAAGGCTGGACAATTATTGATGCCTTAGGTGGTTCGGGATTACTTAGCCACACGGCAAAACAACTCAAACCTGCTGCACGCGTTATTTACAATGACTTCGACGATTATGTCATGCGGCTCAAACATATTGACGATATTAACCGGTTGCGTGGCAAGATATATACTTTATTAGATGGTGTTCCACGCCAAAAGCGTATTACTGATCATCTTCTCAAAACTAAAATAATCAAAGTAATCGAAACATTTGACGGTTATAAGGATTTAAACTGCTTAGCCAGTTGGCTATTATTTAGCGGTCAGCAAGTCGCAACACTTAGTGATCTTTATCATAAAGATTTTTGGAATTGTATTAGAAAATCAGATTATCCAAATGCCCATGGTTATTTGGATGGTATAGAGATTACCAATGAATCATTCCACACGTTACTTCTGCGTTTTATCAATGACGAAAGGGCGGTATTTGTGTTAGACCCGCCATATTTGTGTACGAAACAAGAGAGCTATAAGCAAGCGCATTATTTCGATCTTATCGACTTCCTACGCTTAATTAACATTACACGACCACCGTATATCTTCTTCTCATCGACAAAAAGCGAGTTCGTGCGGTTTATTGAGTATATGTGTGAGGATAAAGTCAATAATTGGCAGGCATTTGATGGTGCACAAAGAATTACGATTAAGACAAACCTCAACTACCAAGGGCAATATGAAGATAATTTGGTTTATAAATTTTAGAGACTAAAAAGGATCAACGACTGATCCTTTAATTTCTGTATTAACTATCTAATTCGGAAAGTCAGCAGTAAAACGCCGAGGGTTGTGGGACCGTGGTTGATTTGAATTTAACGACGCTATCAGTTCGATTATCTTCTATAAAGCGTATATCGAGATATTCCGTATCATATAAAAATACCTGCCCGTGTCCATTGGGCATGCTATATTGAGACCCGTCATTAACAAAGTCGGCTTGTAGTTTTACGACCACTAATGCTAATTCAGCCATGATTTCTTGTTCAGTTCTCATTTTTAATGTAGTCATTTTTATTTCCTGTGCTTTAAACTGATTACGGGATTACTCTGCTCAATTTTGTAAGAGCGTTTCACTATGTGCAATAATCTTAATTTTAATTTATCGCGCTGAGCCTAGTTAATTTATCGCGCGCGGCATCAGCTGACCCGCGATTTTATTGAAGACAAACTTTATAACTGGGATAACGAAGTGAGCAGTAACGCGCTGGAAGTGCATATTTACAACCTGCGCCAAAAGCTCGGCAAACAATTTATTCGCACCGTTCACGGCGTGGGCTATGCACTGGGAAAAAATGATGAAACTGAGTAAGTGGAATAATTACAGCCTGCGTTTTCGTTTGATTGTCACCTTGTCGCTGGTGTCGGTGTGCGTGTGGCTGATTTCCACGGCGGTGGCTTGGTTTCAGGTGCGTAAAGAAGTGAACCAAGTGTTTGACGCACAACAAATTTTATTTGCCCAACGTCTGGCGTCTTCCGATTTACGCACCATTTTAATCGGTCATCAACGTGGCAAACCGTCGCATAAACGCCACGGTTTTAAAAGACCGGATTATGAAGATGACGCCTTAGCTTTTGCGATTTTTGCGCCGGACGGGGATATTTTATTGAGCGACGGCGAAAATGGGGAAAACTTTATTTTTGCGCCGGCGCGTGGCTTCAGTAAATCCCGTCTGCGGGAAGATGATGACGAATGGCGTATTTTCTGGCTTCCGGTGGGAGACGGACCGCTCATGATCGCCGTAGGGCAGGAACAGGAATATCGCGATGACTTAGTAAATGAAATGGTGTTTGGGCAAATGTGGATTTGGTTTGCCGGCTTGCCGTTTTTACTGCTCGCTCTCGGATTGGTGATTCGCAAAGAGTTAAAAAGCCTGAAACAAATCGGTGAACAAGTGGCAAAACGTACGCCTGATGATGCGTCTTTGTTGAAAACGGAAAATATCCCGACGGAAATCCTGCCGCTCATTCAAAGTTTGAATCAGTTTTTTGACCGCACTTCTTCCATGTTATTGCGTGAACGGCGTTTTACCTCCGACGCCGCCCACGAATTACGCAGCCCGCTTGCGGCGTTGCGTATTCAAACGGAAGTGGCGCAAATTGCCGGTGATGACGCCAATATGCGCGAACAGGCGTTGGATAATTTAACCCAAGGTATCGACCGTGCGACGCAATTAATTGAACAATTATTAACCCTTTCCCGTTTGGACAGTTTGCAGGAATTGGATAATTTACAGGAAATTCATTGGGAGCAAATTGTTCCGTCCCTTATCGGCGACCTGTATTTTCATGCGGAAAAACGTGATATTACTCTTGAGTTTGAAGAAATTGCCGTGCCGGCAGTGAAGCTGGGGCAGCCGTTGTTGCTTTCTTTAATGTTGCGCAACCTTATCGACAACGCCATTCGTTATTGCCCGCAAGGTAGCCGCATTAAAGTGCGGTTAGAAAAATCCAAGATTGCGGTGGAAGGCAACGGCGGTGGCGTAGACGACGCCGATCTCGCCAAACTCGGACAACGCTTTTATCGCCCGGCGGGACAGAACGAAAAAGGCAGCGGCTTGGGCTTATCCATCGTTCACCGTATCGCCGAATTGCATCACTACAAAGTGCGGTTAAAAAATACCACGGATCTGAATGGCAACCGAATGGGTTTGTTGGCAGAGATTCAGTTGTAATCCGTTTGATAGAAAGGTCGCATGACGTGCGATCTTTTTTCCGGGCGTTCAAAAACACTTGAAAAAATAACCGCATTTTAATGATCAATACCCGACCGTTTTCCCTTCCGGATTGCGTGGGTCGGAGTAGCCGTAGAAGCCGTCTTCGCGGGCTTGGATAATTTGCACACGTCCCATCGGGGCTTTTTCTTTGATGGTGTAGCCTTGGGCTTTTAGGATCGCCAAGGTGTCGGGGCTTAAACCTTCTTCTACACGCAATTCGTCAGGCAACCACTGATGGTGGACGCGCGGGGTGACGATGGCTTCCGCCGGGTTCATTTTATGATCCACAGTGTTGACGATACTTTGCAGCACGGTGGTGATAATGCGTGCGCCGCCCGGGCTGCCGGTGACTAACCAAGGTTTGTTGTCTTTCATGACTAAAGTTGGTGTCATGGAAGAAAGCGGACGTTTTTGTGGGGCGATGGCGTTGGCTTCGCCGCCGATTAAGCCGAAGCCGTTCGGTACGCCCGGTTTGGCGGAGAAGTCATCCATTTCGTCGTTTAACAAAATGCCGGTGCCTGCTGCCACAATGCCGCTGCCAAAATTGAAGTTTAGCGTATAAGTCACCGCCACCGCGTTGCCGTTTTTATCCATTACGGAGAAGTGGGTAGTTTGGTCGCTCTCATAAGGCTGCGGTTGTCCCGGTTTGATTTCCGCCGCCGGTTTTACTGCCGCTTCGCTAATGCCTTGCGCCAATTGGTCAGCATATTTTTTAGAGGTTAAACCTTTCATCGGAATTTTTACGAAATCCGGATCACCCAAATATTCGGAGCGGTCGGCATAGGCAAGTTTCATGGCTTCCGCTAGATAATGAATGGATTTTGCGCTGTTTACACCATAATCAGCGAGAGGGTAGCGTTCCAGAATATTCAGAATTTGTACCAAATGAATCCCGCCGGAGCTTGGTGGCGGCATGGTGACCACTTTGAAACCGCGATATTCGCCTTCAACAGGTTTGCGTTCAATGGCTTTATAGCCTTTCAGATCCTCCATGGTGATCAAACCCTGGTGCTTTTCCATTTCAGCGACGATTTTTTTCGCAATGTCGCCTTCATAAAAAGCTTTGGCGCCTTGTTTAGCGATGAGTTTTAAAGAATTCGCCAGATCTTTTTGCACCAACAAATCCCCTTCTTTTAACGGTTCTCCATCTTTAAAGAAAATAGCTTTGGATGATGTCCATTTGCCCAAATTGTCCTTTTCTTCTTTTAACGTTTTGGCGAGCATCGGACCGACGGTAAAACCTTTTTCCGCCAATTGAATGGCGGGTTCAACGACTTGGGCGAGGGACATGGTGCCCCATTTTTTCAGGACGTATTCCATGCCGGCGACAGTGCCCGGCACACCGACGGCGAAGTGGGTGTAAAGGGAGCGTCCGTCAATGACATTGCCGTCTTTGTCCAGATACATATCACGATGGGCTTTCAGCGGCGCAGTTTCGCGGAAATCCACGGAGTAGTTTTCGCCACTCTTGGCATCATGTAGCACCATAAAACCGCCGCCACCGATGTTACCGGCGTTCGGTAATACTACGGCGAGAGCAAATCCCACGGCAACTGCGGCGTCCACGGCATTGCCGCCTTGGCGTAAAATTGCCGCGCCCACTTCACTGGCTAACCCTTGCTCACTGGCGACCATGCCATGTTTGGCGTAAACAGGATGAAATATGTCGTTAGCGCTGTCGTAACGGGCTGCTGCCAGTTCCGTTGCGGTCATGGCAGGGGCTTGCGGATTCGCTATAGCCGAGCTGCCTACGGCAATCGCAATAGAAAGCGCTAGGCTACTGAGTAAGCATTTTGTTGTGAATTTCTTCATATTTTCTCCTGTTGTGTGTGAAATAACCGCTTTGAGATTAACCTAATTTTGCTGATTAAAACAACAAGAGATCACAAAATGAAGGGTAAATTTGTGACCTAGATCACATATTTTGATACTTTTTCTAATGTTTGAGATAAATAAATTTTATTAGTGATAAGTTAGAGAAAAGCATGCGGTCGTCCGTGATATAAAAACACATAAAAAACCGACCGCACTTTTGCGAAGAGATTTATTCGATGCGGGTGATTTTGCCGGTGGTTTTCAAACGCCATAGCTGGTAAATATGTACGACGACTAAAAACGCGTTCAGTAACGCCACCGGGTAGGTTTGGGTAATCAGGGCATAAACGACGAATAACGCCGCGCCGATACCGTTTACAATGCGAAGCGGCACGATAGACTTAAACAAAAAGGAGGCGGCGACAATTAAGGTTGCCACATAGCCCAGAATTTCAACGGAATCAATTTCAAGCATAAGTTACTCCAAATCAGGTAATAAGAAAGGGCGCTATGATATTGCAAATGGCAGGCGATTGCAAAATATATGCAGAGGAGGGGGCTTGGTTAATTTTCCTCAAGTTCCGAAAGATAAAACAGCCCCAATGAGGCTGAATTATGTTCAATAACTTAAGGCAATTTGTTGTTACCTTGGCGAAAAAACAACTTACGCCTTTTTATACAACTGCGGCAACGCAGATTCTTTGTTCACCGCCAATAAACCGGTGCCGGAATAAATGCCCAATTTATCGCGGGTATCAATAATATCCAGATTGCGCATGGTTAATTGACCGATGCGATCGAGCGGATCGAATGGCGCATTTTCCACTTTTTCCATACTTAACCGTTCAGGATGATAGGTTAAGTTCGGCGATTCGGTATTGAGTAAGGAGTAGTCGTTACCACGACGTAATTCTAGCGTCACTTCACCGGTAACCGCACGCGCCACCCAACGTTGGGAGGTTTCGCGTAACATTAACGCTTGCGGATCGAACCAGCGACCTTGGTATAACAAACGCCCTAAACGGATACCGTTAATGCGGTATTGTTCGATGGTGTCTTCGTTGTGGATACCGGTCACCAAACGTTCGTAGGCGATATGCAATAACGCCATGCCCGGGGCTTCGTAAATGCCGCGTGATTTGGCTTCAATGATACGGTTTTCGATTTGGTCGGACATACCCAAACCGTGGCGAGCGCCGATGCGGTTGGCTTCAAGGAATAATTCCACGATGTTATCAAAGGTTTGGCCGTTTAATGCCACCGGCACGCCTTCTTCAAAGCGCACGGTGACTTCTTCCGCTTTGATTTGTACGTCTTCACGCCAGAACGGCACGCCCATGATCGGGTTGACGATACGAATGCCGGAATTTAAGAATTCCAGGTCTTTGGCTTCATGGGTGGCGCCGAGCATATTGGAATCGGTGGAGTAGGCTTTTTCCACGGACATTTTGTAGTCGAAGCCGTTTTCGATTAAGAAGTTGGACATTTCAAAACGGCCCCCCAATTCGTCGATAAATTGTTGATCCAACCAAGGTTTATAGATTTTTAATTGTGGGTTGGTTAATAAACCGTAGCGGTAAAAACGTTCAATATCGTTGCCCTTGTAGGTGCTGCCGTCGCCCCAAATATGTACGTCGTCTTCTTTCATGGCGGATACCAACATGGTGCCGGTGACCGCACGACCTAACGGAGTGGTGTTGAAATAGGTGGCGCCGCCGGTGGAAACGTGGAAGGCGCCGCATTGAATGGCAGCAATACCTTCTTGTGCCAATTGGGTGCGGCAGTCGATTAAACGCGCCATTTCTGCGCCATATTCTTTCGCTTTACGCGGGATTGCGTTGTAGTCGTCTTCGTCCGGTTGACCTAAATTGGCGGTGTAAGCGCAAGGAATGGCGCCTTTTTGACGCATCCAAAGCAATGCCGCGCTGGTATCTAAGCCACCGGAAAAGGCGATGCCGACTTTTTCACCTTTCGGTAAGTGTTGCAAAATGGTATTTGACATATTTTCTTTCCTTATTTGTTTTGTGTTTATTTTGGGTTAAACGAGTTTTAATAAAAAGTGCAACTAAAAAATAACTTAAAAACCGACCGCACTTTTATTCTTCCGAAAACATCAGATTTGGATCGGGGTATTGATAAACGAAATCCAGTTCACGACAAATTTTGTTCGCCACAATAATGCGCTGTGGATCTTCCGGTGCGCTGATAAAGTGCGGTGGATTTACATGGTGTTTTTCCGCTGCCAAGCGGTAATAGGCTTCGCGGGGCGGATGCACGGGCGCTGCCAAATGATACAGGCGATAGCCACCGGGTGTTTCCAGCAATAGTTGAATGGCGCGGGCGCAGTCATCCAAATGCACTAAATTCACCGGCGAACGACCGCACTTGAGATCCTGTTTGTCGGCGAGGGAAAAAATCGGATGGCGATCTTGCCCCACAAGACCGGCAAAACGAATAACATCGCAATCAATATTCTGTAGTTGCGCCAAGTTATTTTCAATTTCCACTAAGGCGCGCCCCACATCCGTTTCGGGCTGCGGTTGGATGGATTCGTCAAAATGCGCGGAAATCTCAGGGAAAACGGAGGTGGAACTAATAAAAATAATATGATGAACTCCGTGCAATAAGGCTTCATTCACCAGATTCTGCACGCCGACCACATAATGTTTGAGATCGAAAAAATATTGGCTCGGAGGAATATTGATAATCAGCGCATCAACGGATAACAGTGCGCTTAAATCGTCGGGATCGGCATTAATATCGGGGGTGAGTTCCAAGTGGTAAGTTTCTAATCGCAACAAACGCATTTGCTCCACACTGTCGTGGGTGCGTTTCGTGCCTTTCACTTCCCAACCCAGATTCTTTAAATAGCGCGCCAACGGCAACCCTAACCAACCCAAGCCGACAATCGCAACCGACCTCATATAACTCCTATTCATGATAAAAAATCCCCGCTATTCTAATCCATAGAAGGGATTGCTTTAAAGTTATTTCGTTAATAAATCCAACGCTTCTTGATATTTCTGCAATTACTTTGGCGACACTTTGTCGGAATAGATTTTTTTAAGACTGAGTTGTGTCATTTTATTACCTTTTATCCGGGCAAAAATCATGGCGCGTATTGTACCGCACTTTTTACGTAAACGTTTGCATTTTTTGCGGTAATTGTTAGCATTATTTTCCAGTCTTGAAAAGACAGGCTAAAAAGCATATAGTTGCGCGACCAAATTCTCAGCCGTCTCAGGACGGTTTTCTTCATTATTTATAAGACAAACAGCAGATGACACATCCTCAAGAACAAGTGAGCAAACGTCGCACGTTTGCGATTATTTCTCACCCCGATGCGGGTAAAACCACCATTACCGAAAAAGTGTTGCTTTACGGCAACGCCATTCAAAAAGCCGGTTCGGTGAAAGGCAAGGGTTCGGCGCAACACGCCAAATCCGACTGGATGGAAATGGAGAAACAACGCGGGATTTCCATTACCACCTCCGTCATGCAATTCCCATATAACGACTGTTTAGTCAACCTGCTGGATACCCCGGGGCATGAGGATTTCTCTGAAGATACCTACCGCACGTTAACCGCCGTGGACAGCTGTTTGATGGTGATCGACTCGGCAAAAGGGGTGGAGGAGCGCACCATTAAATTAATGGAAGTGACCCGTTTGCGTGATACACCGATTATTACCTTTATGAACAAACTCGACCGCGATATTCGTGACCCGATGGAATTGCTGGACGAAGTAGAAAACGTGCTGAAAATCCATTGCGCGCCTATTACTTGGCCTATCGGCTTTGGCAAATTGTTCAAAGGCGTGTATCACTTATATAAAGACGAAACCTATCTTTACCAAACAGGGCAGGGACATACCATTCAAGAGGTGCGTATTATTAAAGGATTGGATAATCCCGAATTGGATAACGCCGTGGGCGATGATTTGGCGCAACAATTGCGTGATGAACTGGAATTAGTGAAAGGCGCCAGTAACGAATTCGATTTAGACTTATTCCTGAGTGGCGAACTCACGCCGGTGTTTTTCGGGACGGCATTGGGGAATTTCGGCGTAGATCATTTCCTCGACGGTTTAACGGAATGGGCGCCGGCGCCGCAAGCTCGTCAGGCAGACTCGCGTAAAGTCTTCGCCGACGAAGAAAAATTCAGCGGTTTCGTGTTCAAAATTCAAGCCAATATGGATCCGAAACATCGCGACCGCGTGGCGTTCCTGCGCGTGGTGTCCGGTAAATACGAAAAAGGCATGAAACTCAAACATGTACGTATCGGCAAAGATGTGGTGATTTCCGATGCCTTAACCTTTATGGCAGGCGATCGCGCCCACGCGGAAGAAGCCTACGCCGGCGACATTATCGGCTTGCACAACCACGGCACCATTCAAATCGGCGATACTTTCACCCAGGGGGAAGATTTGAAATTCACCGGTATTCCGAATTTCGCACCGGAATTGTTCCGTCGTATTCGTTTGAAAGATCCGCTCAAGCAAAAACAATTGTTAAAAGGCTTGGTGCAACTTTCCGAAGAAGGCGCGGTGCAGGTTTTCCGCCCGTTGCTGAACAACGATTTAATCGTTGGTGCAGTGGGTGTGTTGCAGTTTGATGTGGTGGTGTCCCGTTTGAAATCCGAATACAACGTGGAAGCGATTTACGAAAATGTCAATGTGGCAACCGCCCGTTGGGTTGAATGTCGTGATGCGAAACAATTTGAAGAATTTAAACGCAAAAACGAGCAAAACCTCGCATTAGATGGTGGCGATAATCTCACTTATATCGCCCCGACCATGGTGAATCTGAATCTTGCAAAGGAGCGTTACCCCGACGTCACCTTCTTCAAAACCCGCGAACATTAATGCCGCAAAACGCTAAAAAATAAGACCGCACTTTGGTTTTCTTGATCAAAGTGCGATTGTTTTTTTGGAGTTTTTGCGATCGCCATCGCAAAATGAGTTCACATTTCTTTACGATTTTTATCTCGTTTTCATACTTGTTTTATTTAGGATTGAAAGTATAAGCTATAACTTATAAAATGAGGTGGTTATGTGGGCGGTGATTTTAACGGAACGATTTGAAACTTGGTTAAATCAACAGCCGATAAAAACGCAGGAATGTGTTTTGGCAAACTTGGTACGGTTGGAACATTTTGGTCCGAATTTAGCCCGTCCTTATGTAGATAGCGTAGCAGGGTCAATTCATAGCAACATGAAAGAACTACGCGTTCAGCATTCGGGAAGAGCAATTCGACTCTTTTTTGCTTTTGATCCAAAGCGTAGAGCCATTGTTTTATGTGGTGGAGATAAAGGCAATGACAAGCGGTTTTACCGTACGATGATTAGAATTGCAGATCAAGAATTGAATCATTATTTGGCAACCATGGAGCAAACAAAATGAAAACATTACAACAAGTTATTGATGAACGTTCGGTAGAAAGCCGCCAACGTATTCAAACCATGGCGGAAGATTTAATTCTTGAAACCGGTTTGCAACTGTTGCGAGAAGAATTAAATATATCGCAACAACAATTAGCTACGATTTTAGGTGTAACTCAACCTGCAATTAATCAACTGGAACAGCGTGGCAATGAAATTAAGCTTGCAACCCTCAAACGTTACATCGAAGCAATGGGCGGCAAATTACGCCTTAGTGTAGAAATGCCTGATGGACATCAGCGGGTTTTTCAAATTTAAATTGTGATTTAACAAAATAAATGACCGCACTTTATCTAATAAAACAACCGCGCCCAAATCTCCCGCACAAACGCTCGTTCGGCGTGAAATTCCGAGGCGTTGACCACGGAAGGCAAGCCCAGTAAATTCAGGTGGTGAGTGCGGTTTCGCAGATCTACATAGCATTGTTTCAGGCGTTCGCCGTCTGTTTCGGAAATTACGCCGTATTTCACCATGATGTCGAAAATACGCACATTGTCAGACCAGCGGGTGAGCGCCGGTTGTTGTGGTGAATGCGCCAGCACCAGATATTGCGCGATGAATTCAATGTCCGTAATACCGCCCGAGTCGGTTTTGATGTTGAATTGATTTTCCGTCTGTTGCGTCAAATGCTGATACATTTTTTTGCGCATTTCACATACGTCCTGTTTGAGTTTTGCCAGATCCCGTGGCGCGGCTAGCACTTTGCGACGAATGGCATCAAATTCTTCACGTAGTTTCGGTTCGCCGAAGACCGCCCGGCTACGCACCAAGGCCTGTTTTTCCCACGTCCAGGCTTCGTTCAGTTGGTAGTTTTCAAAGGCGGCGAAGGAACAACCCAGTAAGCCCGCATCGCCCGACGGACGCAATCGCATATCGACGTCGTATAAAATCCCCGCGCTGGTGTTCATGCTGAAAATGCTGACGATTTTTTGTGCCAAGCGCAAATAAAACTGGTTGCTGTCGATGACTTTTTTACCGCCGACGGTTTGGCTATTAGTAGCGGGATCGTATAAAAACACCAAATCCAAATCGGATTTATAGCCCAATTCAATGCCGCCTAATTTGCCGTAACCCACCACCAGGAAATTTTTCTGTCCTTCCGCCAAATGTTCGGGTACGCCGAAGCGAACGGCAATTTGTTGCCATGCCAGATTGACCACCGCGCCGATAATTGCTTCCGCCAAATAGGTGAGATGGTCGCTGACTTTCATCACCGGCAGTACGCCGAGAATATCCGCGGCGGCAATACGAAGCAGGGCGGCGTGCTTAAATTGCCGCAAGCCGTCGATAAATTGTTCTTCGTCGCCTTGCGGCAAACGCAATAAATATTGCTGCAATTCGGAGGCATACTCGGTAAAGTGCGGTGGATTTCGCAAGGATTTTTGATCGAGCAGTTCATCCAGCAAAATCGGGTGGCGCGCCACTTGTTCTGCAATAAATTTCGATTGGGCGCAAAGCTCAATAAGTTGCGTTAGGGCTTGCGGATTTTCCGCCAGCAATTCCAAATAGGTGGTGCGGGTCAGGATTTTTTCGATGATGGTTAGAATGCGCGGCAGCAAAATAGGACAATGAGGCGTATACAAAACCTGTTGCAACACATTGGGCATTAAGCGATTGAGCACCGCCCGCCCACGTACGCCGATGGCATAACGGGGCAGTTCATTACGAAATTGTAACAGGCGATCCAACACCACATCCTGTTCCGTCTCCGGCACGCCGTTTTGTTGCAAAATGCCGAGCAATTCCTGTTCGTCAAAATCCGTTTCGAGAAAATCTTCCCATTCGTTTTCTGAGGTATTTTCTTCCTGTTCGTCACCAATTAATGATTGGAAAACCGACCGCACTTTACGTTGATGGTCATGCAACACGTCAAGAAAACCGCTCCAATCGTGAATCGGATAACGGATATTGACACTTTTCCGCTGCGCATTCCATTGGGTGAATTCCGCACAGGCGAAGATTAAACGTTGGCGATCCGATTCATTATCGGGCAGTTGTTGTGTTTGCTGATCTTTGATGGCTTGCAGCACGTTTTCCGCACGTCGCAAAAATAAATAGGCATGGCGCAACTGCGTTTCCTGTTCGTCGGAAATTAAGTGAAGCTTGGTGAGTTCAGGCAATAAACTCAGCAGTTCGGGTTGTTGCAGCGCGGCTTCACGCCCACCGCGGATCAGCTGAAAAACCTGCACGATAAATTCTACTTCACGAATCCCGCCGGCACCCAGTTTAATGTTATCGGTGAGGTTGCGGCGACGCACTTCCCGCTCGATTTTCTGCTTCATGTCGCGCAATGCTTGAATCACACTGAAATCAATGTAGCGACGATACACAAACGGGCGCAGTAAATTTTGCAACACGGTGACATTCGGATCCGTTGTCTGCGCGCCTAAAATCCGCCCTTTGATCATGGCGTAACGTTCCCAATCGCGCCCCTGATCCTGATAATATTGTTCCATGGCATTAAAACTGAGCGCCAGCGCACCGCTGTCACCAAACGGGCGCAGACGCATATCAGTGCGATACACAAAGCCGTCTGCGGTGTATTGATCCAAGGCGTTAATCAGGCGTTGTCCCAAGCGGGTGAAGAATTTTGCATTGTCTATGTTACGGCGTGCGCCCACGGTTTCCCCTTGGCTCGGGTACGTAAAAATCAAATCAATGTCGGAGGAAAAATTCAGCTCAAAGCCGCCCAGCTTGCCCATACCGAGAATGTAGAGCTGCTGTGCGTTGCCCTGCGCATCCATCGGCGTGCCCATTTCCTCACAAGCGCGCACATAAAGCCAATCGCGTGCCCCGATAATCAGGCTTTCCGCCAGTTGCGACAAGCGAATAAAAATCTGTTCCACCGTGGCAAGATTCAGGCTTTGGCAAAAACTCAGTTTCACCATTTCACGGGCGCGAAACTGACGTAATGACCGATAAAATTCTTCTTCCGTTTGCACCTTTTGCAACACCGCATCCAGCCGTTCGGCATAATGATCGCAGTCATCAAAGTGCGGTGGATTTTGCCAGCATTTCGCCAAAAAGTGCGGTTGTTTTTGCCACACTTCCACCACAAAATCCGACATCGCCACTGCCACGGCAATCTGCCCGATATGGCTTGCAGGATCGTCTTTCTGCTGCCGGATTTGTGCAAATAACGCCGAATCGAATTGCTCAGGAAAAGATTGGATTAACATCTCGGCAAGTGAATTAAGTTTATCGCTGAATGATGCAACAAAAGACATGATGAACCCTTATGAAAAAATGTGCGCTAACTTTAGCATGAAATGGGGAATTTTCAGAGTGGGGGGGAAAGTGTGAGGGAGGTCGCAAATTTGAATTTATCTGTTTGGTGGCGCTGAATGTTTTTTGCTATCCTCCTCCCATAATTAAAAATGCTATTGCTAAAAAAGTTAGGCCGATTTTTTGACCTAAAGGAAACCGCGATGAGTAGAAATGCGATTGCACACGTGCGCCAGTCCAATGGATTACGGCAGTTACTTATTGATCATTTATTCGAAACCTCTTCCATTGCCGGACAGCTTGCCTCAAAACTAAATTTAAGTTTAGCCGCCGAACTCCTCGGCCTCCTGCACGACTTCGGCAGATATTCCCAATGCAGTACTGGAAAAACAAACCGATTGCTTTTCTATTACGGAGATGCAAATGTCTGAAGTCATCGCCCATGCCCGCCAAGATTCAAAATGGCATTTTCACCCTCTGCAAAACCACTTGAAAAAAGTAGCAAAACTCGCCAGACGCTTTGCCGGACGTTACGGGGCTTTGTTTGCCGAATATGCAGGGCTTTTGCATGATTTGGGAAAATTTCAAGAGGCTTTTCAGGAATATATCCGTAGGGTTACAGGATTTGAACGGGAAAACGCGCATCTTGAGGATATTGAATCTTCCAAACCCCATAAAATTCCCCATTCGACCGCAGGCGCAAAATATGCAACGCAAAATCTTGATCCTTTCTTAGGGCATTTATTGGCATATTTAATAGCAGGGCATCATGCCGGTTTGGCGGATTGGTATGACAAAGGTAGTTTGAAATACCGTTTGGCACAGGCGGACGATGAATTGGCAGAGTCTTTAGCCGGTTTGGAAAAAAGTGGGCTAGTTGAAGACTTTTTATCCTTATCTGGTGATGCGCTTGAAGAAGACCTTTTAAACGTTTGGGAAAGCGGGATAAATCTTGAAGAACTGCATATTTGGATGCGTTTTCTCTTTTCTTGTTTGGTGGATGCTGATTTTTTAGATACCGAAGCCTTTATGAACGGTTTTGTCGATGCGGATGCGGCGCAACAGGCAGGTTTTCGCCCGAATTTCCCCGATTTAGAAGATATGCACAGCCGTTACGAGAAGCATATGCTTGATCTTGCAGAAAAATCGGATAAGCATTCAGTGTTAAATCAAGAGCGGAGTGCCATTTTAGCGCAATGTTTTTCTGCCGCAGAATCCGACCGCACTTTATTTTCTTTAACTGTGCCGACAGGTGGTGGCAAAACCTTGGCGAGCTTGGGGTTTGCTTTAAAACACGCTTTGAAGTTCGGTAAAAAACGGATTATCTACGCCATTCCCTTTACCAGCATTATTGAACAAAACGCCGATTTTTTCCGTAAAGCATTGGGCGATGATGCTGTGCTGGAGCATCACAGCAATTTGGAAGTCAAGGAAGACAAGGAAACTGCCAAAACGCGCCTTGCTGCGGAAAACTGGGATGCGCCGTTGATTGTTACTACCAATGTGCAGTTGTTTGAAAGCCTGTTTGCGGCAAGAACCAGCCGCTGCCGCAAGATTCACAATATCGCAGACAGCGTGATTATTTTGGATGAAGTCCAACAGCTTCCGCGCGATTTTCAAAAACCGATTACCGATATGATGCGGATATTGGCGTGTGATTACGGCGTTACCTTTGTTCTTTGCACGGCAACTCAGCCTGAACTTGGCAAAAATATTGACGCATTCGGACGTACCGTTTTGGAAGGTTTGCCGGATGTGCGCGAGATTGTGGCGGACAAAATTGCCTTATCGGAACGTCTGCGCCGCGTCCGCATCAAAATGCCGCCTCCAAATGATGAAACACAGAGCTGGCAAGAGATTGCCGACGAAATTGCAGAGCGTCCATGTGTTTTGGCGGTGGTCAATACCCGCAAACATGCCCGTAGGCTTTTTGCCGCGCTGCCTTCAAACGGCATCAAACTTCATCTCTCTGCCAATATGTGTGCTACGCACCGTAGCGAAGTGATTGCACTGGTTCGCCGTTATTTGGAACTGTATCGCGAAGGTCGTCTGAAAAAGCCTTTATGGGTGGTCAGTACCCAACTGATTGAAGCAGGAGTCGATTTGGATTTTCCCTGCGTTTAAAGAAGTTGATAACCCAAATCCTGATGACAGTGAAGAAGAAAAAGCTAAGAAAGAACGCGGCCGCATGGGACGCAAATTCACCGTACCTTATGGTTTATACCGCTGCCACGGCTTTATTTCCGCACACTTTGCCAAACAAACAGGATTTTCCGAAGAAGATTTAGCGTTATTCTGGAAAGCGCTGATCAATATGTTCGACCACGACCATTCTGCTGCACGCGGACAAATGAACGCACGCGGACTTTATGTGTTCGAACACAGCAGCAGCCTAGGCGATGCCCCTGCCGACAGCCTGTTTAAACGTATCCGTGTTGCCAAAAAAGACGGTGTGGAAGTCGCCAGAAACTTTGATGACTACACCGTCAGCGTTGATGAAACTAATCTTGGCGAAACCAAGCTGGATCGCAAATTAGGCTGATTGGCACACGATTTGTAAAACAAAAAGGAAAACGACCGCACTTTCAACCTAGGTTGGGTGGGCATTCCTGCTCATCACTCACCCGACGTCGTCTGAAAAACGGTGGGCAAGAATGCCCACCCAACCGATGTTTTTCAGACGACCTATAAAAACGCAGAAAAAATATTCATAAATGACTGAAGTTATTTATTCACCCCTTCGGGGCCGTTGGCATAAGCCAACGTTCAAAAAACGGAGTTTTTTGTGACCGCACTTTCAACTGAAACTCAACAGGGCAATCAGGATACCCGCCTGATTCCCCTTTCAGCCCTGCAACACTACGCCTTTTGTCCGCGCCAGTGTGCCCTAATCCACAACGAACAGGCGTGGGCGGAGAATTATCTGACCGCGCAAGGCAGCGCGCTACACGAACGGGTGGATTCGGGCGAACCGGAGACGCGCAAGGGCGTGCGCTTTGAGCGTACCGTTCACGTTTCGGCGGAGAAACTGGGCATCAGCGGCGTGCTGGATTTGGTGGAGGTCGAGGCGAAAACAGGTCGTCTGAAACCCGTGGAATATAAACGCGGCAAGCCCAAACTTGAGCCTATGGACGAAATCCAGCTTTGCGCCCAAGGGCTGTGTTTGGAGGAAATGACGGGGCAAACCGTCCTTGAGGGCGCGCTGTGGTATATGCAAACCCGCCACCGTGTCCCTGTCGTCTTTTCAGACGACCTCCGCACCCGCACGCTAGCCACCATCGCCGCCGTCCGTGGATTACTGGAAAGCGGACAAACCCCGCCACCCGACTACGGCAAACGCTGCAAGGCCTGCTCGCTGGTGGAGATTTGCCAGCCGGCATTGTTGGGGAAACGGGATAGGTCGGCGGGGTATGTAGATGAATTATTTGAGTATCTTGAAATAAGGAAAAAATATGAAAATTAAAACAATTGAAATTAAAAACTGGCGTTCTATCAAAGAGCTAAGAATTTCAGCACAAGACTTGATGATTATTATTGGACAAAATAATCATGGCAAATCTAATTTATTATCAGCGATTCTATTCTTTTTTGGTGAAATTAAACATCAAGATTTAGATTTCTCACAAGGTGCTCAAGAGCTTTTTGTTGATATTGAATTTGCTGATTTAGATATTCAAGATCAAACAACATTTGAAAAATATCTAACTAAGCAAGGGACTATTAGGGTTAGGAAAAGTGTTTATTTGGGTGGTAGTTTTGAATATAAAGGTTGGATACAAAGTTGTTCAGAAGACTTCCTAAAAGAAGAAAACGCTGGGAATTATACTAAGCGAGAGATCGCTAATAGTTTGCCTTTTTATCAATATTTACCTAGTACTGGAAAGCTATCTAAGGCACAAGTTATTGAGGCTCAACAAAAATATATACAATCAAATATTTTGGATCTAACATTCAGTTATGAATTAGAAAAAACAAATTTCATGGGGCTGAAATCTGTTGCTAAAGGCATTTTTGGTGAAGTTTATTTTCTGCCTGCCGTTAAAAACGCAACAGATGATTTTACATCAAAAGATAGTAGCGTTTTCGGTAAATTACTTGGCGAAGTTGTAGAGTCAATGTCTCAATATAATGAACATTGGCAAGTAACAAAACAGCAATTAGTAAATTTATTTTCTAAGTTTAGTAAATACATTGATGGCAAAGAAAATACAGACAGACCAAAACAGTTATTAGATTTAGAGAATGCGTTATCGCAAGAATTATCATCTTGGAATGCCTATTTTGATATTGAATTAAATACTCCTGATATTGACTCCATTTTAAAATCTAATGCTTCAGTATGGATTAATGATGGCACTCGTACAGATATTGCACGCAAGGGACATGGTTTACAACGTGCAGTAACTATTGCGCTTATACAGTTAATTGCAAAACGTCAGTTGCAGATTACTCAAAATCCTGAAATAACAAATCGGGCGGTCTCAAAATCTCGCTATTTTATTTTTGAAGAACCAGAACTATATCTACACCCGCAAGCTCAACGAGTTTTATTTGATAGCTTCATAAATCTTTCAGAAACAGGTAGTCAAGTAATTTTATGCACACATTCAAGTAATCTTATTAATATGGATAGATATAAGTCTATCTATATTATTAAAAAAGAGAATGAAGAATTTGGTAGTAAAGTAACACAATGTGAAGATGATTTATTTGATGGTAATGAGCAAGAAAATTGGAATTTATCTTATTGGATTAACCCGGATAGAAGTGAGTTGTTCTTTGCGGAAAAGGTAATTTTGGTTGAAGGGGCTACTGATAAAATAATTATTCCTGCATTAGCCAAACAGCTTGGTATTTTCAGGCATGGTTACACGGTTATTGATTGTGGCTCAAAAGGAAATATACCTTTGTACTTGAAATTATTAAATAAATTTAAGATAAAATATATCACTATATATGATCAAGATCATCAAGATAGAAAATCTGAAAATGATAAAGCTGTTGCCACTAAACTGACTAATAAAATTTTATCTTCTATTGAAGAAGAGTTAGGTCATTCTATTATGCTTATAAATGACATTGAAGAAGAGCTTGGTTATGAATGTGGTAAATCAGGGAAGCCTTTTCAGGCCTTGCAATATATAAAATCTGATAGTTTTAAACTATCCCCAAGTTTTGAAGAAAAAATCAGAAAAATATATCAATAATCAAAATTATAATTGCTAGTTAATTGAAGTAAGAAAAATTTTAGGAGCCACCCATGCGGAAACTGCAAAACACGCTCTATATCACCACTCAGGGCAGTTATCTGCATAAGGAGCGGGAGACGTTGGTAGTGGAGCAGGAAAAGAAGAAAGTGGCGCAACTGCCGGTGCATTCCATCGGACATATTTTCTGTTTCGGTAATGTGCTGGTGTCGCCGTTTCTCTTGGGATTTTGCGGGGAGAACAATGTCAATCTGGCGTTTTTTACCGAAAACGGGCGTTTCTTGGGGCGGCTTCAGGGGCGGCAAAGCGGTAATGTGCTGCTGCGGCGGGCGCAGTATCGGGTGTCGGAGCAAAACCCTGTGCCGATTGCGCGCAATATCATCGCGGCGAAGATTCAGGCGAGTAAGCGGGTGCTGCAGCGGCAAATTCGCAATTATGGGGAAAATGCTCAGCTACAAAGTGCGGTCGATTCTTTGAATGTTTCTTTACGGCAATTGGCTCAAGCCGAAAATCTTGATGAGGTTCGCGGTATCGAAGGCGATGCGGCGGCACGTTATTTCGGCGTATTTAATCTGCTTATTCGTGAGAATACCGGGTTTCATTTTGGCGGTCGAAATCGTCGCCCGCCCAGAGACGGTGTGAATGCTTTGCTTTCTTTCTTATATAGTGTTTTGGGGAAAGATATTAGCGGCGCGCTGCAAGGCGTAGGTCTGGATCCTCAGGTCGGTTTTCTGCACGCCGACCGACCAGGCAGGGACAGCCTAGCGCAGGATATTTTGGAAGAATTTCGCGCTTGGTGGGTTGATCGTATGGTGTTAAGTATGATTAATCGCTTGCAGATTAAACCGGCGGATTTTATTAATGAGGCGGGTGGTGCGGTAACCTTAAAATCTGAAGCCAGAAAATTGTTGTTTCAGGCGTTGCAGGCGAAAAAACAGGAGAAAATCGTTCATCCGTTTTTGGGCGAAGAGGTGGAAATCGGTTTATTGCCCTATATTCAGGCTATGTTGTTATCACGCCATTTACGTAGGGATTTAGCCGAATATCCGCCGTTTTTGATGAGGTGAAAAATGTTAATGTTGATTACCTATGATATTTCTTTAGAAGACCCGGAGGGAAAAACCAGGTTGCGCCGTATTGCGAAGCATTGTCTGGATTATGGCGTACGGGCGCAATATTCGGTGTTTGAATGCAATGTAACGCCGGATCAATGGGTAAAATTGAAGGCTAAGCTACTGGCGACTTATGATCCGGATTGTGGTAGTTTGCGATTTTATCACCTAGGCAGCAAATGGAGACGCAAAGTGGAACACCACGGGGCGAAACCGGCGGTGGATGTGTTTAAAGATGTGCTTGTTGTCTAGCTCGCTAACTCCTAGTTCTCATCAAATTCCCGTCAGGCTAGCGATCCTGATTTTCTTTAACAATTTGGAACAGTTAATTCATTTGTATAACGACGACATGCCCGTTATACTTATCCCACTCTCTATTTTGAAATAAGTTAGCGAAATACAGGAAGTAATCTACTGATTTTTCTTGTTTTTTCATATAGGGAGCAGCCACCTTCAGGTGGCTGTGTGTTGAAACGCCTGCGTCCTTGTATGCACACCCACACTTTTTCCCGCAGCCACCTTCAGGTGGCTGTGTGTTGAAACACTACCGGCACCTGGAATTGGTTAGCCAATACCCGCAGCCATCTTCGGGTGGATCTGTTTTGAAATAGGCGCTTTGTTACATCTGAACTCTGACACCAACTAAACTAAGCACCTTATAAAAATAAGGTGCTTTTCTTTTCCCGCAAACCAACACAAAACTCCTTGCCCTTCCTCCGCAAAATATATAGACTGAACCCCGTTATTAGTCGGGGTGCTTTGTGCTGAGATGATACCCGTGAACCTGATACAGTTAATACTGACGTAGGAAACTAACAGAGAATCACATTCCCTTTCTTTTTTCTCTTCTTTTATCGTCATTATTGCTGATTATCTTTTTTTCGTTAAAAAAAGGAAAAATTATGCAATATGGTTTTTGTTGTCCGTTATTTGTAAATAACGGAGGGCGTGATGAGTAAGGTTGCGCAAGCGTTGACCATCTTCGGTTCGGACAGCGGCGGCGGTGCCTGGGTTCAGGCGGATTTGAAGATGTTCCAAATGCACAGGATGTCGTTTGGTTCATCGGTGGCCGCGCAAAATACCTTGAACGTGGTTGATATTTACGCCGTGTCACTCAAAACCATCCAATGTCAGCTGAAAGCCATTGTGACAGATTTTGATATTTCGCACCTTTAAAATCGGTATGCCGGTCGGGCTGGTGGAGACTTCGGTGATGATTGCCAAAAGCGTTAGCGTTAAACAAGCGATCAAAACTGCGAAAAGATTACATCACGGTAGCCATCAGCTATCCGTTAAATACTGGGCACGGACACGGACCGACTAATCACTGGGCTTATCACGACAAGGATTAATTCAAACAGAGGAACAGACAAATGAAAAAAACACTTTTATTTTTGACCGCACTTTCTTTAACGGCAGGCACGGTGTTTGCCGATAATCAGAAGGAAAACGTGAACATTTACACTTACGATTCCTTCACTTCCGATTGGGGCGCCGGTCCGAAACTTAAGCAGGCGTTTGAACAAAATTTTCCCCGTTGCGTGGTGAATTATATGCCTTTTGAAAGTGGCGGCACGTTGTTTAATCGCGTACGTTTGGAAGGGCATAAAACCAAAGCGGATATTGTGTTGGGGCTGGATAATTTCGTGTTGGATGAAGCGAAAAAAAGCAAATTGTTTGATGTGAATAAGGTGGATTTGAGCAAACTTTCGCTGCCGAGCCAGTGGGCGGACAACAGCTTCTTGCCTTACGACTTCGGCACTTATGCTTTTGTGTATGATAAAAATAAACTGAAAAATCCGCCGAAAAGCTTGAAAGAATTGGTGGAACGTGAAGATTTACGCGTGATTTATCAAGACCCGCGCACCAGTAGCGTCGGACGCGGTTTATTGGTGTGGATGAATGCCGTTTACCCGGCGGAACAAGTGGCGCAGGCGTGGCAGCAACTTGCGAAACACACGGTGACGGTAGGGAAAGGCTGGTCGGACACTTACGGCGCATTCCTGAAAGGCGAGGCGGATTTAGTGTTAAGTTACAGCACTTCGCCCTTGTATCATCAATTATCTGAAAATAAAGATAATTACGCCGCCACCGAATTTGCCGAAGGCAATTTAACGCAGGTGGAACTGGCGGCACGCATTGCCGATCACAAAAATCAATGCGCCGATCAATTTATGGATTTTCTCATTACGCCGGAAGCGCAGAAGCATATTGTGACGGCTAACGTGATGTTGCCGGTGATTCACGCGCCTGTTGAACCGCACTTTAATGCGTTAAAAGAAAAATTGTTACGGCAATCTTTCCTGAATACCTCCAATGTCACTCCGGAAGCATTACGCAGCTGGATCAGCCAATGGCAAACCACCTTAACGCAATAACCTGAACGATGTTTTTGTCGTCTCCATCCTTATTCGTCAATCCGCAATTCCGCCCTCGTCATTATGTGAGCGGTGTTGCGGTGATGTTGTTGATTTCCTTGCTTTATGGTTTCGCCCTGCGCGCGGTGTTGGCGCAGGGTAGTGAGTTTCAGTGGCAAAGCATCTTTTCCGATGTCTATTTACATCACGTTATCGTCTTTAGTTTCGGGCAAGCATTACTTTCTGCACTGTTATCGCTGTTTTTCGGCATGCTGTTAGCCCGTGCCTTTTATTATGTGGATTTTCCCGGCAAATCATTTTTGCTCAGAATTATGTCGCTGACCTTTGTGCTGCCGGTGTTGGTGGCGATTTTCGGCTTGATCGGTATTTACGGCGCTTCCGGCTGGATTGCGCAAAGTCTCGGCTTGTTCGGCGAAACCTGGCAGGGCAGCATTTACGGCTTATCAGGTATTCTAACCGCCCATCTTTTCTTTAATATTCCGCTTGCTGCTAAGTTATTTTTGCAAAGTCTGAAAGCTATTCCTTACGAACAACGCCAACTGGCTGCGCAGCTGAATATTCGCGGCTGGCGTTTTGTGCGCTTGGTGGAATGGTATTATTTGCGCCGCCAAATTCTGCCGACCTTTAGCCTGATTTTCATGCTTTGTTTCACCAGTTTCACCGTGGTGCTGACCCTCGGCGGCGGGCCGCAATATACCACGCTGGAAACGGCGGTTTATCAGGCGATCCTGTTTGAATTCGATTTGCCGAAAGCGGCGCTGTTTGCTTTATTGCAATTCGTATTTTGCCTGCTGTTATTCAGTCTTGGCAGTCTGTTTAGTTCCACCGCACAAACTGCGTTAAGCAGCCCTTATCGCTGGCTTGATAGCCCCAAAAGTGCGGTCAAAATTTTCCACGTTTTTTTGCTGGTGATGTTTCTGTTGTTTATGTTATCGCCGTTGCTAAATATTATGGTGAGCGCGCTGGCGTCGGAAAAATTATTCACGGCGTGGCACAACCCGCAACTGTGGAAAGCCTTGGGCTATTCGTTAACCATTGCGCCGACATCTGCGCTGCTGGCGTTGCTGATGGCGGTGGCGTTATTGCTGTTATCCCGTCGTTTGCAATGGCTGTATTATGTGAAAACCGCGCAATTTATCATCAATGCGGGCATGGTGATTTTGGCAATTCCCATTTTGGTATTGGCGATGGGCTTGTTTTTATTGCTGCGAGAAATTGATTTTAACAACGCTTATTTATTCGCCATTGTGGTCGTCTGTAATGCCTTAAGCGCCATGCCGTTCGTGTTACGTATTCTCACCGAACCCTTTAATAACAATATGTTGTATTACGAACGCCTGTGCAATTCCCTTGGTATTCTCGGCTGGCGGCGTTTTCGGCTGATTGAATGGCATGATCTTCGTGCGCCGCTAAAATATGCTTTCGCCCTAGCATTTGCGCTATCTTTGGGGGATTTCACCGCCATTGCGCTGTTCGGCAATCAGGATTTCACCTCGTTGCCCCATTTGTTATATCAACAATTAGGTAGCTATCGCCACCAAGACGCCGCAGTGACGGCAGGCATTTTACTGTTATTATGCGGGGGGATTTTCGCCTTAATTGAAAATCAAAAGGAACAATATGATTCGCTTAGATAACGTATTTTTAGCCGACGACGCTTTGCCTATGGAATTTGACTTACAGGTAGCGGCGGGGGAACTTGTTGCCATGGTCGGTCCTAGCGGCGCAGGCAAAAGCACATTACTCAATTTCATCGCGGGCTTTGTGTTGCCAACGCGTGGCGAGATTTGGCTGAACGGCGAAAACCATACCCGCAGCGCCCCTTATGAACGACCGGTGTCCATGTTGTTTCAGGAGAATAACCTGTTTCCTCATTTAACGGTGCAACAAAATCTGGCGTTGGGCTTAAAAACGTCCTTAAAACTGACCGCACTTGAGCAACAACAATTGGCGCAGGTCGCCGATGCCGTGGGATTAGGCGCGTTTTTGTCCCGCCTGCCGAACAGCCTTTCCGGCGGGCAAAAACAACGGGTGGCGCTGGCGCGCTGTTTGTTGCGCGATAAGCCGATTTTGTTACTGGACGAACCTTTCTCCGCCCTCGACCCCGAATTGCGCATGGAAATGTTAAACCTGATCGATGAACTCTGCCGTAGCAAACACTTAACCTTGTTGCTTGTTACCCATCAACCTTCGGAGCTGGCAGGAAAAGTGGATCGCATTCTGCAGGTGGAAAATGGTCGGATAACTCACTCAGAAAAATGCGCCTAAAATGTACCGCACTTTCTATTAAAAAGATTCATTCAAGGAGACCTATGTTAACCAGTACCCTGCAAATTTACTCCATCACCCCGCACCCGAGCGTGGAATATTGGTCGGTGTGCAAAGTAGAAGCGTTGTTTGAAACCCCGTTTTTAGATTTGGTTTACCGCGCGGCGCAAGTGCATCGTCAGAATTTCAATCCACGCGCCATTCAGCTTTCAACCTTAATGTCCATTAAAACCGGCGGCTGTCCTGAGGATTGCGGTTATTGCCCGCAATCGGCGCGTTATCAAACGGGCGTGCAAAATCAGCAATTATTGGACGTGGAAGAAATCGTCGCCAAAGCGAAAATTGCCAAAGCCCGTGGGGCGGGGCGTTTTTGTATGGGCGCGGCGTGGCGCGGACCGAAACCGAAAGACATCGCCAAAGTGACGGAAATTATCAAGGCGGTGAAAGCCCTCGGCATGGAAACCTGTGGCACCTTCGGCTTATTGCAAGACGGCATGGCGGAAGAATTAAAAGACGCAGGCTTGGATTATTACAACCACAATTTAGATACCGCGCCGGAGCATTACAGCGAAGTTATCGGCACACGCCGTTTCGATGATCGTATCAGCACCTTGGGCAAAGTACGCAAAGCGGGCTTGAAAGTATGCTGTGGCGGCATTGTCGGCATGAACGAAACCCGCAAAGAACGGGCGGGGCTTATCGCCAGCCTTGCCAATTTGGATCCGCAACCGGAATCCGTTCCGATTAACCAATTAGTGAAAATTGAAGGCACGCCGCTTGCCGATGCAGAAGAACTGGATTGGACGGAATTTGTCCGCACCATCGCCGTGGCGCGTATCACCATGCCGAACAGCTATGTGCGCTTATCCGCCGGTCGCCAGGGCATGAGCGAAGAAATGCAGGCAATGTGCTTCATGGCAGGCGCTAATTCCATTTTCTACGGCGACAAACTCCTCGTCACCGGCAACCCGGAAGAAGACGGCGACCGTCTGCTGATGGAAAAACTCGATTTAGAACCGGAGACGGAAGAGAATAAGTATTTGCGTTAATGGTGGATTCCTTTGAAGGGCATGTGAAGTACTAAGCCCTTATAGGGTAGCCTAAAAACCGCACGTTTTACGTGCGGATTGGTATTTTTATTGCAGATTATTGCACCAGTAAATAGAAGTTACTATCGCCACGAATAATGTTCAAGGCAACGGCAGACGGTTTTTTATCTAACTCTTTGCGCAGTTGTCCGAGATTTTCTATTTTCTGGCGATTGATTCCGATAATCACATCACCGGTTTTTAAACCACGTTGTTCTGCCAAAGAACCGGTTTTTATTTTGCCCACAGATACGCCTTTAAGGCCTTTTTCGTCGTAATTATTTAATTCCGCGCCGTCTAGTGCAGGGAGCAAATTGCCGGCACTGGTTTGGATTTTGTCATCGGATTGTAAGACTACTTTTGTGGTGTTGGACTTGCTATCACGTAAATACGTTAACTCAATTTCTTTGCCTGCACCGGACGTGGCGATTTTAGCGCGCATTTCGGCGAAACTGGAAATAGATTGTCCGTTTATGGCTGTAATCACATCGCCTGCTTTCAAGCCGGCTTTATCTGCGGCAGAACCCGGAATGACTTCACTTACGAAAGCGCCTTTTTTTGCTTCAATGTCGAAAGCCTGTGCTAAATCAGCGTTTAATTCGCCGCCTTTAATGCCTAACATGCCGCGACGCACCTCACCGAATTCAAGAATTTGTTGAACCAGGTTATTCGCCATGTTGCTCGGAATCGCGAAGGCGATACCCGCATTACCGCCGCTCGGGGAGATGATGGCGGTATTAATGCCGATTAATTCGCCGTTCAAATTGATTAATGGACCACCTGAGTTACCACGATTGACTGCCGCATCAGTTTGGATATAGTTTTCGTACATTCCACTGTCGGATCCTGTGGAGCGCCCTAACGCCGAAACAATCCCGGAGGTCACGGTTTGACCTAAACCAAATGGATTACCAATTGCCACGGTGAAATCGCCCACGCGTAATTTGTCGGAATCGGCGATTTTAAGTGCGGTCAGATTTTTCGGTTTTTCTATTTGAATTAATGCCACATCGGACAGTTCGTCTGCGCCGATGACTTTGGCTTTAAATTCGCGACCATCTTGTAACTGAACGGTGATTTTATCTGCATCTTTAATCACATGGTTGTTTGTTAAAACGTAACCTTTTTCTGCATTGATGATTGCACCGGAACCGATTCCCCTAAAGTTACGCGGCGCACGATCGCGGTCAAACATATCAGGGCCAAAGAAAAATCTGAATTCCTCGGGAATGTCGTCAAATTGTTGTGCGGAGCGAGTTTTTTGTTTGCCTTCTACTGAAATGGAAACAACGGAAGGTAACACTTTTTCCAACATTGGTGCCAGACTTGGCATTTGTTGTTCTTCAACAATAGCGGGAATTTCTGCTTGGCTTAACATAGGTGTGCTTAACAGGCTCAATCCGAGCGCGATACTTGTTAATACAAAATTGTGTTTTTTCATTAAATGTGTTCTCCAATAAACATTAACATACTCGAAATTTCCATGCGATTTCGGTAACTGCTATGACAAAAAAAATCCTTGAATGTTCGGTGGGTTGTACGGCTTTTCAGATAAAAAATAAAAAAGTGCGGTCACTCTGGAAATCAAATTTTATGACCGCACTTATATTGGTTTTTAGCTTAATAAATAACTATTTTTCCGCTTTGAATAAGCCGGATGATCCTTCCGAATAATCTTTTGGTTGGTCGTCGGTATTTTGTGAGTTCATAGGGTTGTCTTTGTCGTCTAATAAATCATGTTGAAACAGTGAGTTATCGTTCAGTTCAGGTAATAATCGGGTAGAGGATTGCGCGAAGTGTTGATACAGTTTTTGATAATCCTGCGCGAGAGATTTCAACAAGTCGGCACTTTCGGCAAAATGTTTTTCCAGCTGCTGTTTTTGGCTTTCCAGTTGTTCTTTTGCTACGCGTAATTCCGCTTCGGTTTTCACTTGTTTTTTGGCGGATTCTTTGGTGATGCGTAATAAGAAATAGCCGATAATGAAACCGATCACTAAACCGATTAACGCCGCTTGCCACATTTCTGCTGTCCAGGTTTGCATAAATAAACTCCTCTAATTTATGGGGAACAGTTTGCTAATCATAGCTTGAACGTGTTGATATTTCCATGTGTTAGATCACAGAACGAAGATTTACTTAAAAATATTCACAGAAAATAAAAGGGTGAATCAATTTCTTCGCCCTTAAAAACATTTAAAAAAAACACCGCACTTTATTGCCAATTTTCCCGTTTGGCTTTTTGCAATTTGGCGTATGCCGCCAGCAGCTTTTGATGTTCGCTAAACGTGGCGAGGGTTTCGTCGCCGGCTGGTAGGTTGTAGAACGGATTGCCGCCCTGAATGGCGTTCCAGGCAAATTCAACGGCGTCTTTGCCGTACATTTTGTCGAACACCATGCGGTATTGTTGCGGATCGCGATTGCCATCCATGAACAACTCAAGGCTACTGATTAAACAACGGTAATAGTTGGCACGTTCGGCGGTGAATACGGAGCCGTTCATGTTGTATGCCCAGTTTGCCCAATCCAGCGCCATTTCCAGATCGCCCAAGGCGAGGTAAAGCATGGATTTTAATTCGCCGATGCGCAATGTTGTCCAGCCGCTGCCTTTGGGCGCCACGATGCCGATAAATTCGCGTACGCGGATGGCGTCGTCAATGCCTTGCTCATCCAGTTCTTCCAACAATTCCTGATAGGTTTCTTTTTCATGGTGGAAATGCGGTAAATCCAACAGAATTTCGCGCCAGTCCATGCCCATGTTGCTGTTGGCGTAAATTAAATCGTCGGCAGGATAAATATCGGACATGCCCGGCACAATGATACGGCAGGCATAAACGCTCAAATGGTTGTAATCCATAATGTAAACTTCTTTGTTTTCCGCACGGAAAATCGCCATCAGATTGTCGTATTCTTCGTGGGTGTCTTTACCGGAGAAATTCCAGTCGGCGAAGTCGTAATCCGGCGTGTTTTTGAATAAATCCCAAGAGATTAAACCGCTGGAATCGATAAAGTGGGTTTCCAGATTGGCGTGTTCAGCGACATCGTCATTATTGAAAGACGGCGGCGCGAATACATCCAAATCTTTTAAGCTGCGACCTTGCAATAATTCGGTAACGGTGCGCTCCAATGCCATTTGGAATTTCGGGTGCGCACCGAAGGAAGCGAAGCAGGTGCCATTGGTCGGGTTGAGTAAAATCACACAAATCACCGGATATTTTCCGCCGAGAGACGCGTCATACGCCAAAATCGGGAAGCCTTCCTGTTCCAGCTTTTCAATGGATGCCTGAATAGACGGATAACGTGCCATCACGTCTTGCGGAATAAGCGGCAAACTGATGGATTCGGCGATGATTTTGTTTTTTACATAGCGTTCAAACACTTCCGATAAACCTTGCACGCGTGCTTCAAATTGGCTGTTACCGGCGGACATGCCGTTAGAGACGTACAGATTGGAAATGATATTTTGCGGAATATACACCGCCTGTTGATCCGATTGGCGTACATAGGGCACGGCGACAATGCCGCGTTCGTAATTGCCTGATTGCAAATCCACCAAAAGTTCAGGCGTAAGTTCCTGATTCGGATCGAAATGTTCAAATAAATGATCGTCTAAAATGCCGCGTGGTAACAGGGCTTCATCTTCAATGGGGAACCATTTTTCGTTCGGATAATGCACAAAATCGCTGTTGGCAATGCTTTGCCCTAAATAGAAATCCGTCCAGAAATAATTGGTGGAAAGTCGCTCGAAATATTCGCCCAATGCCGATGCTAACGCCGCTTTTTTGCTGGCGCCTTTACCGTTGGAAAAACATTGCGGGCAGTCTTTGTCGCGAATATGCACCGACCACACGTTCGGCACCGGATTTAACCACGAAGCTTCTTCAATATGAAAGCCAAGTGCGGTCAGTTTTTGCTGAAATTTTTCAATACTTTCCTCAAGGGCGGCATCTTTGCCGGGAATAAAAGTTTGTTGTGTCATAGTCGTTCCTATATTGTGTGTGACATCATAAATGTTTGTAAAAACACGTTTCTTCCCTCGTGAACGAAGGAGTGAAGAAAAGTAAAAAAACTAAGTGGGTACGCCCGCTAGCACGGCATAGCCTGCTTGAGTGCCCTGTACGTGGTATTCTGTATCCGCTTCAATAAACGCCGCCTGTCCTTGCTTTAAGGTGAGTTTTTGCCCGTCGCCTTCCAGTGTCATTTCACCTTCCATCACAAACAGAATTGTGCCGTTTAAAGTGCGGTCAGAAAATTCAGTGTTTTTCGCATAGCGTAAATTGCTCAATGCAAAATCTTCAGCAGGCGTTGAATAGGTGTAATAAACGGCGTCTTTCGGTGCGGGTGCGATCACTTGCGGAATCACTTCGCGGTAGTCAATAACGTTCAATAATTGCTCAATATCGACGTGCTTCGGTGTCAAACCGCCGCGAATCACATTGTCGGAGCACGCCATTAATTCAATATTTTGACCGCGTAAATAGGCGTGGGGAATCCCTGCCGCCTGAAAAATGCCTTCGCCGACATGTAAATTGACAATGTTGAATAGGTAGAAACACATCAAGCCTGCATCCAGTTTATCTCTGGAAATATTCATGGCGTGCAGCGTGTAAAGCACCCAATAATCGGGATCCTGCGGAGAGAGCTGATTTTGCTCAAAGGCGTTTTGTTGCGCGTCAATAATCGGTAAAAGCCATTGTGCCAGTTGATCCTGTTTCGCCAGCATCAGATCGGCGTAAAAATCCGATACATTTTGTGATTCAAGTTTTGTTGCCAAATTCGCTAATGATGGACGTTGGCGAAGGGTATCGAGAATCTTATCTTTGGTTTTAAAACCGTGCAAAAGCCAGAAATCGGATAGTGCGATCATCATTTCCGGTTTGTGATTATCATCTTTATAAGTTCGTTTCGGATCGTTTAACGCAATGCCCGCCGCATTTTCCTGTGCAAAGCCGATTTCTGCTTGTTTTTTGGTCGGATGCAACTGAATGGAAAGGGGATTGGCAACATCTAAAATTTTGAGTAAATAAGGCAGATTTTCACCAAATAAACTACGACTTTGCGCACCAAGTGCGGTCGGATTTTTTTGTAAAAAATTGCTCAGCGGCATTTCACCTTGCGCGGTGACAACCTGTGACGGCGCGGAAGTATGCGCACCGAGCCAGTATTCGGCATAATGTGCCTGTGTTTTATTGATATGCAATAAATTCGGAATGTAATTTTCTCCGCCCCATACATAATGTTGAAGGCTGCCGTTAAGCGGATAAATTCCGGCCATGATGTTCTCCCGATGTTTTGTTTGAATGGGCCGCATTCTAGCATATTTTGCCGAGGGCGGTTGTGCAGGCGATTTTTTATAGGAACTTTTAATTGAGGGAAAGAGTCAAAAATATGCCTTTTCGGCAAGGAACAAAATAACTGTTAAGTAACGATTAAACCCGGGAGAAATTAAAATGGCACAAGGATATTACGAATTAAAATTAGCAAAAGATGGACAATTTATGTTCAATTTAATGGCAACTAACGGACAAATTATTTTAACCAGCGAGCTTTACAAATCGAAAGCCTCCGCGCAAAACGGCATTGCCTCCGTGCAAAAAAACGGAGTGGATGCAAAAAACTTTGAATTTCGTACTACAAAAAATGATCAGCCTTATTTCGTATTAAAAGCGGCAAATCATCAGGAAATCGGTCGCAGCCAATATTATTCTTCGCAAGCTGCTGCACAAAAAGGTGTAGAGTCCGTAATGAACAACGCTTCCAGCGAAGATATTCGGGATCTTACCGTATAATATACATAAAATAGATTGGGATTGTCGGCACTTCGGTGCCGATTTTTTTGCTTAAAATGCGATCTCAGTCATGTTTTTTCGTCAAGTATTTAAGTAATATTCCAAAAAATAGTTAATATTTAGAAATGTAACTCCATAAAATATTTCAAGATAAATCATAAATTGCGTCGTGAAGAGGAGAGAATTTATGTTTAAACAACTTCAACAAGTCGGAAAGGCATTTATGTTGCCTATTGCCATTTTGCCCGCTGCCGGTTTGCTGTTAGGGATTGGCGGTGCGTTGTCCAATAAAGCCACTGTGCAGGCGTATCCTTTATTGGATAACCCGGCATTGCAGGGCGTTTTTCAGATTATGTCCGCCGCAGGCTCGGTCGTGTTCGGCAATTTGGCACTTTTGTTGTGTATCGGTTTGGGCATCGGCTTGGCGAAACGGGATAAAGGCGTAGCAGCATTGGCGGCGGTGGTCGGTTATTTGATCATGACAGGCACCATTTCGGCGTTAATTCCGTTGTTTTCGCCGGAAACCAAAAGCATTGATACGGGCGTCATTGGCGCGTTGGTGATGGGCTTGATTACGGTAAAACTGCATAACAAATATCACAACATTCAGTTGCCGCAAATTTTAGGCTTCTTCGGCGGTTCGCGTTTTGTGCCAATTGTGACGGCATTTGCCGCGATTTTTGTGGGAGCGATTTTCTTCTTAATTTGGCCGACCTTCCAAAATTGGTTATTGTCTGCGGGTGAACATATCGCTTCTATGGGCGCAATCGGCACTTTCTTCTACGGTTTCTTAATGCGTTTATGCGGCGCGGTAGGGTTGCACCACATGATTTACCCGCTGTTCTGGTACACCGAATTAGGCGGCACGGAAATCGTCAACGGCGAAACCATTATCGGCGCGCAAAAGATTTTCTTCGTCCAATTGGCGGATCCGAACCATCAAGGGCTATTTACCGAAGGTACGCGTTTCTTTGCCGGACGTTTCGACACCATGATGTTCGGCTTGACGGCAGCCTGTTTGGCAATGTATCACTGTGTGCCGAAAGCGCGCCGTAACGCCATCGGTGGTTTATTTTTAGGCGCGGCGCTCACCTCTTTCATTACCGGCATTACCGAGCCTATCGAATTCATGTTCTTGTTCGTCGCTCCTTGGTTGTATGTGTTCCACGCCTTTTTAGACGGCGTTTCCTTCTACATCGCCGACATTTTGAACATTTCCATTGGCAACACCTTCTCCGGCGGTTTTATCGACTTCTTGCTGTTCGGTATCTTACAAGGCAACGACAATACCAACTGGCTTAAAGTCATTTGGGTGGGCATCGGCTGGGCGGCGTTGTATTATTTCAGCTTCCGTTTCCTGATTACCAAATTTAACGTCATGACCCCGGGACGTGCAGAAGAGCAGGATGACGCGGTTGAACAACAAACGTCTTCGTTAACGGAAAATGCGCACGAGATCATTAAAGCCCTCGGCAATAGTGAGAATATTGAAAATGTGGACGCGTGCATTACCCGTCTGCGCGTGGCGGTGAAGGACGTTAAATTGGTGGATAAACCGCGTTTGAAAGCCTTGGGTGCCATTGATGTGCTGGAAGTGGGCGGCGGCGTGCAAGCCATTTATGGTGCAAAAGCCGTGTTATATAAGAGCGAAATCAATCAGATTTTAGGCAAAGAAGATTAGCTGGTGCATTATAAAACTAAACGGTCGGAACTTGTTTTCTGGCCGTTTTTTTCATTTCTACGGATTTTCCCCCGCCGCTTTCAAGGCTTCTGCAGGTTGTAAAAACGCCGGGATTTTTGACCGCACTTTTTTTGGATTGAGGATTAAAGGATAAGTACGTTTTTGCGCTACCATCACGATAAGCGGCGAAAACCAGCCGCTTTGTCGTTCATTCAGCGCCAAATTTTGTTGTTCCAGAATCTCAAAATTCAATAATTCCAACCAATCCGCAACGCGCCAGGCACAGTAATGGCGTAACGGAAATTCCCCCAGTCTGGTCTTAAACATAAAAGTGCTCAACGGGTTAAACAGACTGAGAAACAAATAACCGTCGTCTGCCAGCACCCGATGGGTTTCGCGCAGAACCTGGTGCGGATCCTGCACAAAATTAAGGGTATTGGTTAAAATACAGGCATCGATGTGTTGTTCGATAAAAGGCAATTCGGTCAGTTTGCTTTGCACGACGGAGTGATAGTCGCCCAAAAGTGCGGTCAGATTCGGAGGCGTTTTTTCATTGACACTGATTTGATGGCGCAGCGGCAAATCGCAGGTAATTTCCGCGCTGAGTCCGCCGATTTTCAGAATTTGGTAGCCACAAATTTTTGTAAGCCAAGGCGCAAAATAGTCGCTTAATGCGTTACAATACGCACTTCCGTTGGGAAGCTGCTGCCAGCCGCTTGGCATGGTGAGCGATTTTTCATATTTAGCACGCCACATCGTTGTAACTCCGAGGTCCTATGTTAATTCCGATTCCTGCCTTAAATGACAACTATATTTGGCTTTATGCCCGAGAAAATTTACCGCCGTTAATCGTCGATGTACCGGAATGTGAAGCGTTGTTCCGGTTCCTGGATACCCACCAGTTAACGCCGGAAGCGGTGTTGCTGACGCATTTGCACGATGACCATGTCGGTGGCGTGGGCGAATTTAAAACGCGTTATCCCGACGTGCCGATTTACGGCCCCGCCGAATGTGCCGCCAAAGGGGCAACGCACATCATTAATGAGGGCGACATTAACACCGAACATTACCGAATTCAAGTGTTGCCTGCCGCAGGGCATACGGCGCAACATGTGGCGTATTTAACGGACGGGCATTTGTTTTGCGGTGACGCGCTATTTTCCGCCGGTTGCGGACGGGTATTTACCGGCGATTACGCCACCATGTTTGCCGCCATGCAACGTTTTGCCAGCTTGCCTGACGAAACCATCGTCTGTCCGGGTCATGAATATACTTTAAGTAACCTGAAATTCGTGGAAAGCGTTTGGGCAAACAAAAGTGCGGTGGAAAATCAGCGCGTTTTGGTGGAACGGCAACGTGCCACCAATCAGCCAAGCCTGCCGAGCACCATCGGCTTGGAAAAACAAATTAATCCGTTTTTAACGGCAACGAGTCTGGCGCAATTTACGCAATTACGCCAGGCAAAAGATCATTTTTAGAAATTTGACAATCTGCAAATCGCAGATTGATAGCCTGTTTTTATTGCTTCAATTTGCTTAAAAGCGGGCAATTCAGCTAGAATATGCCCGTTTTTAATTTTTATTTTTAACTTCTGTGGGACGAATTTTAGCCGCTTTGACGTTTCTTAACTGTAAAGTGCGGTGACTTTTTCATGTATTTTTTATGACGATTTTAGTTCTGGGTATCAATCACAAAACTGCTTCCGTGGCATTGCGGGAAAAGGTGGCGTTTTCCGACGAAAAGCGCACTTTTGCTTTGCGTCACATTCAACAAACGCAGTTGGCGGAAAGTGCGGTGATTTTATCCACCTGTAATCGCACGGAAGTTTATCTGCACAATAAAAGCGTTCCGCCGCAAGAGACGCAAACCTGGATCACACTGGCGGTGCAGTGGTTTGCCGACATTCATCAACTAGCGTTGGCGGAGCTGCAGCACTGTGTTTATACTCACGAAAATCTTCAGGCGGCGAATCATTTAATGGAAGTGGCGTGCGGTTTGGATTCGCTGATTTTAGGCGAACCGCAGATTTTGGGGCAGGTGAAGCAAGCCTACCACATGAGCGAGCAGCATTATCAACAGGAAGGGCAAACCATTTCCGGCGAACTATCCCGTTTATTCCAAAAAACCTTTGCTACCGCTAAACGGGTGCGCACCGAAACCAACATCGGCGAGAGTGCGGTGTCCGTTGCCTATGCCGCCTGTAGCCTAGCACGTCAGATTTTTGAATCCCTGCGTGACTTGACGATTTTATTAGTGGGCGCAGGTGAAACCATTGAACTGGTGAACCGCCATTTGTTACGTCACGGCGTGAAAAACTTATTTATCGCCAACCGTACATTGGCGCGCGCCGAGGCGTTGGTGGAAAAATTGGATTCGGCGGCGAATATTCAAGTCCTTTCCCTGGAACAGTTACAGCAGGGTTTAAATCAGACGGATATTGTGATCAGTTCCACCGGCAGCCCGAACATTCTGATTAGCCGCGACATGGTTCAGTGGGCGCAAACGGCGCGTGGTTATCGCCCGATGTTGTTGGTGGATATTGCCGTGCCCCGCGATATTGATGAAAGTGCGGTGGATTTGGACAGCGTTTATCATTACACGGTGGATGATTTGCAAAACATCATTCAGCATAATTTGAATCAGCGGGAACAGGCGTCCGAACAGGCAAAAGCAATTATTCGGGCGGAATGTGCCGATTTCTTTGAATGGCTGAAAGTACATCAATTTTCCAATTTGATTCGACGTTATCGCGAAAATGCCGAACACGCCCGGCAGGATTTATTGGAAAAAGCGTTGAGTTCGTTACAACAAGGGGAAAATGCCGAACAGGTGTTGCAGGAATTGAGTTATAAATTAATGAATAAATTAATCCATTCGCCGACCCAGGCTATGCAAACGATGGTAAAAAGCGGCAATGCCGGCGGCTTGCAAACCTTTTCAAAAGCCTTGGGAATGGAAGAAGAATAGCTATTTCCAATTGTTCAAATTCTTTTTAAAATAAGCCAACTTATCTTTGCGGGAGAAAAAAATGCGAGAAAATCCTCAAATCGCGAATGTTGATCTAGTGAAACAAATGAATAGTGCGGTTGTGTATAAATTAATCGATCAGCAGGGTCCCATTTCCCGTATTCAAATTTCTGAAATTAGCCAGCTTGCCCCGGCGAGCGTCACCAAAATTACCCGCCATCTTCTTGCCCGCGGTTTAATTAAAGAAGTGGAACAACAGGAATCCACCGGCGGTCGTAGAGCCACTTCTATTGTGGCGGAATATAAAAATTTTCGTTCTATTTCAATTGGTCTCGGGCGTGAACATTTAACGCTAGCGATCATGGATTTGTCGGCGAAGTTGTTAAAAAAAGAGGTGTTCACGCTGCCGAATCACCAAGTCCCGCAAGAATTCGAGCTGTTTTTATTTCGGCATTTAGCTGAATTTATGCTGACCAATCAAACACGGGGTAGTGAATTTATTGCCATCGGCATTACCGTGCCGGGCTTTGTAGATATGAAAAGCGGTATGATTGAACAGGTGCCGCATTTTGATTTAAGCGAGCCTTGGGACTTGGCAAATCATATTGCCGAACGTTTTCACTTAGCTACCTATATCGGGCATGATGTGCGCAGTCTTGCGCTTGCCGAGCATTATTTCGGCGTGACCAAAGATTGTTACGATTCCTTGCTGTTACGTATTCATCGCGGTGTTGGCGCGGGCATTGTGATTAATCATGAAGTCTTTTTAGGTTACAAAAATAATGTAGGCGAAATCGGGCATATTCAGGTGGATCCGCTGGGTAAGCGTTGTATGTGCGGTAATGTCGGTTGTTTGGAAACTGTTGTGAGCAATTCAGCTATTGAAAACAAAATGTCGGAATTGCTGGAAGACGGTTATCAAAGCAAATGGCTTTCGTTAGAAGCCCATGATATTGAAGCTATTTGCAAAGCCAGTAATAAGCAGGACGCGGTGGCGACA
Source organism: Aggregatibacter actinomycetemcomitans (assembly GCF_023518055.1). Taxonomy (NCBI): domain Bacteria; kingdom Pseudomonadati; phylum Pseudomonadota; class Gammaproteobacteria; order Pasteurellales; family Pasteurellaceae; genus Aggregatibacter; species Aggregatibacter actinomycetemcomitans. Next base: position 1,445,149 of record NZ_CP085096.1, on the reverse strand, counting down.
GAACTCATTGAACATGTCGGCGTACAAATCGGGCGGGTATTGGCGATGAGCGTAAATATGTTTAATCCGGAAAAAATCGTGATTTCCGGCGAAATTACGCAAGCGAAGAATGTATTATTCGCGGCAATTCGTCGTACATTGGAAAGCCATGCATTGCCTGCATTTGTACAAAATACGCCATTGGTTACATCGGAATTAAGCAATGAAGATGTAATAGGCGCCTTTGCGTTAATTAAAAGGGCGTTATTTGACGGCAGTTTATTGCGTCGTTTAATTGAAGAATAAGCGTTTACAGCCTTAAAGTGCGGTGATAAAAAATAGTGTTTTTTAAATTTTGGTTTGCCAATGGCGCCAAGGGAATGAGCAAGTTTGTAGGGACTTGTGAATAAAATTAAGGCGATTTGTTTAATCTATATCCGAATATCTTAATTTTATTTGTTTTCCGAAAAAAATGGTTGACGAGTAAAGGCAATATCCGCATAATACGCCCCGCAAAGTCAATGAGATGGTTGCAAAGAAATGGCTATGTAGCTCAGTTGGTTAGAGCACAACACTCATAATGTTGGGGTCACAGGTTCGAATCCCGTCATAGCCACCATATTTGCGGGACTGGCGAAATTGGTAGACGCACCGGATTTAGGTTCCGGCGCCGCGAGGTGTGTGGGTTCAAGTCCCTCGTCCCGCACCATTCATTTTGTTGATAGTCAATATAGTTGTTGGGGTATCGCCAAGCGGTAAGGCACCGGGTTTTGATCTCGGCACTCCTAGGTTCGAATCCTAGTACCCCAGCCATACTATTCCAATTTTCTGCTTCCACTATACAATTTATTGGGGTATCGCCAAGCGGTAAGGCACCGGGTTTTGATCTCGGCATTCCTAGGTTCGAATCCTAGTACCCCAGCCACTTTTCTCTTATTTCTACGTAAAATTATTATCTTGTACTTCTCCTTTGAGTTGTATTCGGATAAATAAAGAAGCCATTCCTAGCTTCAGAATAGCTTTTTCTTCTTGTTAAGGGATATTAAGCCAAGATTTTATCTAATTCCTTGCTCACAGCTTCCACTTTTTGTGTACCGTCTAAGCGGAAATATTGCACATTGCCTGCTTTGGCTTCAGCTTGGTAGTAGTCAACCAACGGTTTGGTGGTGGTGTGATACACTTTTAAACGATCTAACACGGTTTCCGGTTTGTCATCGGCACGAATAATTAAATCTTCACCTGTAACATCATCTTTGCCTTCTGTTTTCGGCGGATTGTAAACGATGTGGTAAGAACGACCGGACGGTTGGTGTACGCGGCGACCGCTCATGCGTTCTACAATCACTTCATCCGGCACATCGAATTCCAACACATAATCAATGGCGATACCGGCAGATTTTAGTGCGTCCGCTTGTGGAATGGTGCGCGGGAAGCCGTCCAGTAAGAAACCTTTTGTGCAGTCAGGTTGGGCAACACGTTCTTTAACTAACGAAATGATTAAATCATCGGGCACTAATTGACCGGCATCCATTAGGGTTTTAGCTTGTTTGCCTAACTCGGTGCCAGCTTTGATCGCGGAACGTAACATATCGCCGGTGGAGATTTGCGGAATAGCAAATTTATTCATAATAAATTGGGCTTGTGTACCTTTTCCTGCGCCCGGTGCACCTAATAGAATAATTTTCATGTTGTCCTCTTTATGTCAATAAAAACGCTTGAAAAAACCACCGCACTTTTTGGTTTATTGATGAGAAGTGCGGTGGATTTTGAAGATGTTTTAGTAAATCGTCGCGTATGGTTGCCTAATTCCCTGAAAATGTCAATTGTCGGATTTTGCCGCTACCGTTTTTTCATTCCATGGGGCGACCCAAAACAGGCAAAGCATACCCGGTACGGCGAGCAATAAACAAATCCAGAAAAAGTCATAATAACCGACGGCTTTGACCAAATAGCCCGAGAGTATTCCGAACCCTTTGCTTGGCAATGCAGACAGGCTGGTAAATAAGGCGAGTTGGGTGGCGGTGTAAAGCGGGTTAGTTTCCCGTGCCATAAACGCCACAAAAGCGGCGGTGCCTAGGCCGACGCCGATATATTCGGCAGCAATCACAATGCCGAGTTTCCAGAGTTCGGTGGAGGTAATTTGTGCAAAATGCCCAAAAGCGGCAAGCCAAACGAATCCGCCGATGGTGATTAATTGTACGAAACCGAAGACCCATAAGGCGCGATTAATGCCGAGTCGAATCATAATCACGCCACCCGCGAGACCAGCGGAAATACTTGCCCAGAGGGAAGTGCTTTTGACAACTAGGGCAATATCCTCTTTGCTGAATCCTATGTCATAAATAAATTTGGTTTGTAGCGTGGTGGCGAAGGAATCCCCGAATTTATATAAAAACAGAAAGAGCAAAAAGCCCAATGCCTGTATAACGCCTTTACGTTGGAAAAATTCTTGGAGCGGAACCCAAAAGGCAAGATAAGCCGGTTGATCGCGGTTTACGATGGTAATTTGTGGTTCTTTGGCGAGAAACAAGGTCATAAACAAGCCGAACAGCATACAAAGTGCGGTCCATAAAAAAACCGTTTCCCAGGGGTAAAGGGTGGCGAGATAAAGGGAAAGCCCGCCGGGAATCAAGCCCGCCACACGATAAGCATTTATGTGAATGGTGTTGCCTAACCCCAGTTCGCTGTCGCTTAAAATTTCACGACGGTAAGCATCAAGCACAATGTCCTGCGTCGCCGAAAAAAAAGCAATAAGGAAGGCGATATTTGCCACAATGCTCAGCTGCGTACGCGGATCAAATTGGCTAATGGCATAAAGCAAAATAAGCAAAATAACTTGTGTGATCAGTAACCAACTGCGTCGTCGCCCGAGAAAACTGGGAAAGTAGCGATCCAGCAGGGGCGCCCATAAAAATTTTAAACCGTAGGGCAGAGTGACGCCGGTCACTGCACCGATAAGTTCAATAGAAAGCCCTTTGTCCGTCAGCCATATGGGCAACATTTGTAATAAAACGAATAAGGGCAGACCCGAACTAAATCCGGTAAATACGCAAATCAGCATATTGCGGCTGAAAATTTGTCGGACTAAGGAAGGGGGAGTTTGAGGCATAATAAATCATTCAACGGAAATTTCTTTAATTCGTAATTCATCACCACTTTGGCGTTGCAAATGCACGCTGCCGCAATTCGGGCAAGTGCTGTTATTGGCTTGAATTTCAACGAATGTTTTGCAATCCCAACACCAGGCTTTGGCGGGAATCGGGATTAAGTGGAGCTTGCAATTTTCGGCAGGCGTGCCTTTGGATGCCATTTCAAAGCCAAATTCCAAGGCGCCAGGTTCAATACAGGAAAGGGCACCGACCTCAAGCCAGAGGTCAGTGACTTTGTTGACGTTGTGTTGTTGGCATTGTTGCTCAACAATTTCAATGATGTTTTGACACAACGATAATTCGTGCATAGCAATTAATCCCGATAACCTTTCGGGTTATTTTTTTGCCAGTTCCACGTGTCTTTCATCATTTCTGCCAAGCCGCGTTCCGCTTTCCAGTTTAATTCTTTGGCAGCAAGGCTTGGATCGGAATAGCAAGTGGCAATATCGCCGGGACGGCGATCCACCAATTTATATGGGATCCGAATGTCATTTGCCTGCTCAAAGGCTTTCACCATATCCAGCACGGAATAGCCCACACCGGTTCCCAAGTTATAAATATGCAATCCGGCATCATCTTGATGGCGTGCCAAGGCTTTAACGTGACCGATAGCCAAATCCACCACGTGGATATAATCGCGCACCCCGGTGCCGTCGTGCGTATCATAGTCGCTACCGAACACGGAAAGCTGCGGTAGCTTGCCGATGGCGACTTGGCTGATGTAAGGTAACAAATTGTTCGGGATCCCGTTCGGATCTTCCCCCATTAAACTGCTGGCGTGCGCACCTACCGGGTTGAAGTAGCGCAAAATCGTCATGCTGAATTTCGGTTCTGCCTTGGCAATATCGTGCAGGATTTGTTCCACCATGTATTTGGAAGTGCCGTATGGATTGGTGGTGCCGCCTACTTCGCAATCTTCGGTAATCGGGATTACTTTTGGATCGCCGTAAACCGTAGCAGAGGAGCTGAATACGAAATTCCACACACCGGCTTTTTTCATTTCCTGTACCAATACCAAGGAACCGGTGATGTTATTCAAATAATATTCCGCCGGTTTTTGTACGCTTTCTCCCACGGCTTTTAACCCGGCAAAGTGAATCACCGAGTCAATCTTATTTTCGGCGAAGATTTGCTGTAATAATGTGCGATCCAATACATCTCCCAGATAGAATTTCACTTTCTTACCGGTGATTTGTTCAACGCGTTCTAAGGACTTTGGTGAGGCGTTGCAAAGATTGTCTAAAACCACTACCTCTTTGCCTGCATTTAATAATTCCACGACAGTGTGCGAACCGATATAACCGGCACCGCCGGTGACTAAAATGGTCATAATTTCTTTCCTTTTGAATAAAATAACTGCGGGCTAGTATAGCCCTTTTTAGCGGTGAAGCAAAATCACGGCAATGGTGTTTAGCTCCAATGAGCGGATTTATACGTTAAATCAACATAGAGTCATTGCTTATTTTATTCAGAATGAATAAAATTCAGCTCCCTTTCACTTATTATAATAAGGAGCCTAAAAAATGAATTGGTATTTACATGTATTAAAAAATTATGCCACCTTTAGTGGCAGAGCCAGACGTAAAGAATATTGGATGTTTGTGTTGTTCAATTTGATTGCTACTTTCGTATGTATGTTGATTGATGCCGTTATTCAAATGCCTATTTTTCAATTTGTTTACGGTGTTGGTGTTATTATCCCTTATATTGCGGTAACAGTGCGTCGCTTGCACGATACGGATCGTAGCGGATGGTGGATTTTAATTTCTTTTATTCCGCTTATTGGTTCTATCGTTCTGCTCGTCTTTATGTGTTTTGACAGCCAACCGGGTACAAATCGTTTTGGTGACAATCCTAAGGAAAGCACCGTTTCCAACGAGGTTTCAGAAAAAAGCCGTCTTATCAGTTAATGCTAATAGGGTTAATCGAAAAGTTAGCCCTTTTATGTGGTAGTTTGCGCAAACGTTTACTTCTCCAATTTTTTCGGGAAAATGTCGCCCTTATTTTTTCTTCTATCATCAAAGGTAATTTTCAATGTCATCTTTTCAATCAGCTGCTTTAGAACAACGCTTTGAGTTGATTAAACGCGGTTCCACCGTGCGTAAAGAAATCATCGCCGGTTTAACCACGTTCTTGGCCATGGTGTATTCCGTTATCGTGGTGCCGAATATGTTAAGTACGGCGGGTTTCCCGGCGGAATCGGTTTTTATCGCCACCTGTTTGGTTGCCGGTCTCGGCTCCATTTTAATTGGCTTTTGGGCAAACGCGCCTATGGCGATCGGTTGTGCGATTTCCCTTACCGCATTTACCGCCTTCAGTTTGGTTATCGGGCAAAAAGTCAGCATTCCCGTGGCGTTAGGTGCGGTCTTCTTAATGGGCGTTTTCTTTACGTTGATTTCCGCCACCGGCATTCGTGCTTGGATTTTACGCAATTTGCCGGTAGGCATTGCCCACGGCGCCGGCATCGGTATCGGTTTGTTCCTGCTGTTAATCGCGGCGAATGGCGTCGGTTTAGTGGTCGGCAATCAAGCCGGCTTGCCGGTGAAACTCGGTGAATTTACCTCCTTTCCAGTGATGATGTCCTTAATCGGTTTGGCATTAATAGTGGGTTTGGAAAAAAAACAGGTGAAAGGCGGTATTTTATGGGTAATTATCGCCATTACCATCATCGGTTTAATTTTTGACCCGAACGTAACTTTCAACGGTCAAATGTTCAAAATGCCAAGTTTCGGCGATGAATCCCTGTTCTTGAAATTAGATGTGCTTGGTGCATTGCAACCGGCGATTTTACCGGTGGTGTTCGCCCTTGTGATGACGGCGGTATTCGATGCTACAGGCACCATTCGCGCTGTTGCCGGACAAGCGAATTTATTGGACAAAGACGGTCAAATCATCAATGGCGGTAAAGCCTTAACCTCCGATTCCGTGAGCAGTTTATTCTCTGGTATTTTCGGCACAGCGCCGGCAGCGGTTTACATTGAATCCGCCGCAGGCACCGCAGCGGGCGGCAAAACCGGTATCACCGCTATTGTGGTCGGCGTGTTGTTCCTATTAATGCTGTTCTTCCAACCGCTTGCTTTCTTAGTGCCGAATTACGCCACTGCGCCGGCATTAATGTATGTGGGGTTATTAATGTTGAGCAACGTGAGCAAATTAGATTTTGACGATTTCGTCGGCGCCATGAGCGGCTTGATTTGTGCGGTATTCATCGTGTTAACCGCCAACATCGTTACTGGTATTATGCTCGGCTTCGCGGCATTGGTTATCGGACGTGTAGTGAGCGGTGATTTAAAACGCTTAAATATTGGCACGGTGGTGATTGCTACGGTCTTGGTGGCGTTTTACGCTTGCGGTTGGGCGATTTAATCCGACGGCTAAAATAGCAAAGGCGCATCAATATGCGCTTTTTTGTTTGGATTCATGTTGAAAAACGCGGAAAAAACCCACCGCACTTTGTAGCGCATCGCCGTAGAAAATCAGCGGAATCCGTTGCCGCTGCCAAGGTGGCACGTTCAAACCTTGCCATACTTTTTTTATGTCCTGATTCACGCCTTGTTGTGTTAATTTAACTTTGCCCGAATAACCGAAACGGATCCAAACTTTCGTTCCCGCTAACGGTAAACCGAGGGTTTCTTTATATTCCTGCCCATTTTCATCGCGCCAAAGTGCGGTCATTTTTTCCAGTGTTTTTTTCAGGCTTAACGTGCCCAAGTTGTCCGGCAAATTCATGGGATCGTCAAATTGGGCTTCCAAACAGACTGGCGAAATATCCGTAAATACCGGCGTGAGAAACAATCGGTTTTGATAACGGCGAAGGATCTTATCCTCCAAACGAAACTGCGGCTGCGCATCGCTTTTGGCGAAAATGACATCGGAAATGAGCTGCTCCAGTTGTGCCAATGAGGGCATCATCACACCCTGTTCCTGCAACCATAAACGCAGCAACGCCCGTTGTTTCGCCGGAGAATAGGTGGCGAAGTCGTGCACCTTGAAAGTGCGGTCATTTTCCACGACGTTTTTTTGGTATTCCTCCGCCAGCAGTTCATTGAGCAGTTGTTGTTGCTCATAACAATGTTGTGCCGAACGTTGCACCGCGGAATCAAAATGCGCCCAGCGTTGGCGAAATTCAGGCAACACCACATTGCGCAGAAAATTGCGGTCGTATTGATTGTCTTCGTTACTTTCGTCTTCAACCCAAGTCAGCTGTTGCTGTTGCACGAATGCCATCAGTTGCTGACGGCTAAAATTCAATAGCGGGCGAAAAATCGGTACGCCGTAAACGATGCTGTTAGCTTGCATTGCACCTAACCCCTGCAAACCGCTACCGCGTTTGAGCGCAAGAAAAAAAGTTTCCGTTTGATCTTGCTGATGGTGCGCCGTGGCTAGCCATTCTTCGGGCAAAATATGTTGTGCGATGGCTTCATAACGTGCCTCACGGGCACCGGCTTCAATGCCGTTTTGCAAACGCACTTTAACCGGCTGAATCAGCAACGGAATATTCAATTGTCGGCAAATTTGTTGGCAATGTGCCGTCCAGGCATCGGCATTAGGGCTTAAGCCATGGTGAATGTGAATAGCGCGCAACTGAAAGTGCGGTCGATTTTCCCGGTGTTTGGCAAATAAGGTGAGAAGGGCGGTAGAGTCCAAGCCACCGCTAAATCCAATGAGAAATTGCGTTTGATTTGGTGCGTGCCGTTGTAACTGCTGTGAGAATTGTTCGAGAAGCATAGCGGATAACATAGCCTCCCGCTAAGCGGGAGGAAGTGGCAGATTAAGCGATTTTTTGTGCTTTATATTGGCTGCGCGGGTTGATGATAAGATCGCGGGCGGCGATGATTTGTAATTCGTATTCGCCACGTTCCAGGGTGGTTTGCATCACATCGTTGACTGCGTTTGCCATGTGTTCAAAAGCCTCCACATCGGATTTGCCGTTGAGTAAATTGGCTAAGAATAAGCCGGCGGTTAAATCACCCACGCCAACGGGTTCGTGGTCGAACGGATGTAATGGACGGGATAAATGCCAAATGCCCTGTTCGGTAGCAAGCAACATTTCAAATTGATTGGCGTTTTTGCCCACTTTGCTTAAATGTTTCACCAATACTTTTTTCGGCCCTTTTGCCAAAATGGCTTTCACGGCAGCCAATGCCTGTTCAAAATTTTCTACCGGTAAACCGCTTAATTCACGCAGTTCCACCAGATTCGGTGTAATAATATCCGCTTCCGATACAATATTAATCAACCCTTCACGCACACCATCGGCAACGATACAGCCTTTGTCAGGATGGCCCATCACAGGATCGCATAAATATAAGGCGTTTGGATTGATGGCTTTGATTTTATGAACGGCGTTGACGATTTCATCGATTTGCTCGGCGGAACCTAAGTAGCCGGAGACCACGGCATCACATTTGTGCAACGCTTGAATCTCTTCAATGCCACGCACGATTTCGCCGATTTGTTCTTTGGGAATGATAATGCCCGTCCATTTGCCATATTGGGTGTGATTGGAAAATTGCACGGTATTTAATGCCCAAACATCAATACCGAGTAATTGCATCGGGAAGGTTGCCGACTTGTTGCCGGCGTAGCCATAAACTACATGAGACTGAATTGAAAGTACATTTTTCATTGTTATTTTCTCCTTTTAAAATCCTTTTTAAATACAGCAAATACGGTTTTTATAATGATATTTTAAACATAGCCGTAACTCATTAAGCGCTGATAACGACGCTCCAATAACTGTTCTGCATCTAATACGTCTAAATCCGCTAAGTCGGACAAGAGCCGTTTTTTCAGGTTTTGCGCTATTTTTTCATAATTACGATGGGCGCCACCAAGCGGCTCAGATACGATGTTGTCAATCAAACCGAGTTCTTTTAAACGCTTTGCGGTTAAGCCCATGACTTCCGATGCGGTAGAGGCTTTGTCGGCGCTTTTCCATAAGATAGAAGCGCAACCTTCCGGCGAAATAACGGAATAGGTGGAATATTGCAGCATATTCACTTTATCACCGACACCGATGGCCAACGCGCCGCCAGAACCGCCTTCACCGATAACGGTACAAATGACAGGTACTTTTAAGGTGGACATTTCACGTAAGTTGCGGGCGATAGCTTCCGATTGTCCGCGTTCTTCCGCACCTACGCCAGGATAAGCCCCTGGGGTGTCGATGAAAGTAATGATTGGAAGTTTGAAACGTTCCGCCATTTGCATGAGGCGTAATGCTTTGCGATAGCCTTCCGGTGCCGGCATACCGAAGTTGCGTTTTACTTTTTCTTTTACCGTGCGACCTTTTTGGTGACCGATAACCATCACCGGTCTGCCGTCTAAACGGGCTAAACCACCGATAATGGCTTTATCATCGGCAAAAGCACGATCGCCGGCAAGTTCGTCAAAATCGGTGAAAATATGTTCGATATAGTCAAGAGTGTAAGGACGATTCGGGTGACGGGACATTTTGGACACTTGCCACGCATCTAAATTTGCAAAGGTTTTTTCGGTGAGTTCCATGCTTTTTTTCTGTAAACGGGCAATTTCATCATCAAGATTAATGTCGTTATCCTGATCCAAGACGGAGCGTAATGATTCGATTTTCGCTTCAAGTTCGGCAATAGGTAATTCAAAATCTAAGTATTCTTGACTCATTTGGTTGTTCCTGGTTTTGTGAAAAATTTGCACCGCACTTTAACAAGATTTTAGTGTGGGCGCAATCTGACGGGTTATTTTATGTATTTTTTTCACAAATACCATAAAAAATTAATCCGATTACACCGGCTAACACTCTGTAATTACAGTAATTTGTTGTTATCACTGAATAAATTTTCGATGAAGAAATTAGTCAACATATCTTGCAGTATTGATTGACAGTCTGCTAAAACGATTTTATTATGCAGTTACTTTCTAAGTAAGATATTTGAAAGTCAGGATTGTTCTCCTGAAATAAGCGGCTGAAGATATAAAACGCTTTTAGTATGAGTTTTATGTCGCACACTACAAGGCATCATCTGTCAATGGTGGACTAGGTAGAAGTCCGCAGGGATGCGACGCAGTAAACCGCTTACTGTTAAGACCAATTCTGCTTAGTTCACCACCTTTCTTTTAATTATACTTCTTCCTTGTTAATAGGTTTTCAATATCTTAGGCTAGTAAATTTAGGTTTTTACTAGCGAACGGTTTTTAGCTAGAAATGCTAGGTGGGCTATGCCTTATGATTTTCAAAGCATTCTAGGAAAATTTTCTAAAAAAGATCCATTTATTTTAATTCTGAAAAATTAGGGCTGGCAGTAAGAGGGTAACGCATTGCTTACTTCTTTCAAGTCAACTGACTCTTTACGTTTTCGAAAGGTCATTTTTATCTTATTCCTATCCCTGTAGGATTTCAGGTAGTAAAGCCGTTGATGAATTTTGGCGAAGATTATTTAAAGCCAATGGATAGGCGCAGTACGTCATTATTGTATGAGCGACTTAAATAACCAATTTGGTTACGGTAAGTAATAGCAGAATTAGTATGATAATATACAATTTTAGCTAAGAAAGATTTATACTTTACACTAATCCTATGTCTAATAAAGTCCATCTTTGATTTTGAAATGAACAGGGAAATCGTATTTTTTTATAAATTTCTTTTTTCTATAGCGCTGTTTTATCTGAATAAATTCTGTATTGTGTATTTTATTCAGTGAGTAGACTAAGTCAATTTTAAAATAAATTTTAATTATTTGTTAAATTTGTGAACTAGATCACATTTATAATGGGAATTAAAATGTGAAATAACAGTCTAACCTAAAACCTTGTTTTAAAATTATACACGGAGGATTGAATGAATTTAAAGAGTAAAGTAGCTGGGCTAGCAATGATGTTTGTTGTATCAAGTAGTTTTGCTACAACATACCAGTTGAGTACGCATATTTTAGACATTAATAAAGGAGTGCCTGCACCGAATGTTGGAATTGAGTTGTATAAATTCAATGAAAAAACTGAGGATTGGGTGCAGGTGGCAAAAACTGTCACAGATGGAAATGGTAGAGTTAAAGGATTATTGCCGCTTCAGGACGGAAAAGATAATAAAGGTATCTATAAACTAAAGTTTCAGGTAAAGCAATATCTCGAACAATTATATACGAAGAGTTTTTACCCATTTATTGAAGTACCTTTCGAATTAAAGGATAATGCGCATTATCATGTGCCGATTACACTGTCTCCTTATGGTTACTCTACATATAGAGGTAGCTGAGCTTGTTCTTAGGTAAAGAAAAAACGCCTAATTAGGCGTTTTTTAGATTTTCCTTCACAGTGTCATTGCTAGACTGGCTGGCTGGTGTCGAGCTAATATTTAGGTATGTAGTATTATGTTATGACTTATGAATAGTACTAGCGAAAGAAAAATTTAGGTAGATAAAGTAATTTTTACAATTAAAGGAGATTGTATGAAATCACGTGACATTATGTATTTGTCAGGGCTTTTAGAAAATGATTGTAAGAATATTCCGACATTTTCTAGACCTCTAGATGAAAGTGAGCGTATTATCTATAAAGGTTTCTTTCCAAACCTTAACTTATCCACGGCTAAAGCTACTAGCATTAGTACTGAATGTTATAATTGTGTTGCTTGGACTCTGGGTATAACTGATGACTGGTTGTGGCCTGAATTTCACGCATATACGACGGATAAAGATACAACGCTTGAAGATTTTGATAAGTTTTACGAAAAAATGGGATTTGTTCGGGCAGCTAGCGACAAAGAAGCGCATATTACCGCCTGGGGAAATACTACACCTGAAGGTAAATTATATATGACACATGCTTCTGTAACTTATCCAGATTATCAAGGACAATGGGAATCAAAATTGGGTAAGTTTATTAGAATGAAGCATGATCCAAATGATTTACAAGGTAATAGTTACGGTAGGCGCGTTGCTTATTATAAGAAAAGCACTACTCAAGATTTATTACAAACAAGGCTACGCTTAATAAAAGAAAGACGTCCTGTTACCTATGACGAGGCTATAAAGCTTAATAGAAAGTTAGTAATGTTACCTAAGGCGCTTATTGATAGCTTTGATAATAAGTATGAGTTTTGGAAAGAAACTTGGGATGATTCGTCTGATGTATTGGCTACGTTCAGTTCAAATCCTACAACTTTTAAATTATCTAACGAATATCAAGAATTAGTTAAACTGGGTAAAAACAGTGATATCTTACCACTCATTGTTTTGAGGCTTCTGTTTTTTAAAAATGATTTCTTTGCGTTACAGCTTTATGATGAATTACAAGCAAATAAAAGTTTGGTTGTTGAATATGATGATAATTTTCACCTGTTAGAAGGGGAAAAAGGGCGAGCTCACTTGACAGTTAAAAAATATATCTCTTCGCTTTAGTTTTATTTTTAATTAGCCAGAGTTAGTCAGTTTTTATTTTAAGGGAAAAGGCTGCTTAAATTAGTCCTAGTAGCTACGTGAATTAGCTTGCTTCACTAGGAAGGTAGTTGTAAATATAAGTGAAAAAATGCATCAATTCAGAATGAAGTGGTACCCTGCTAACGATAGAAGCTTAATTTGATATATAAGATTGTTCGCTTATAAAAAATTTTTAGGTGTTAGAACCTTAGATATCTGATGGCACTGGAGTAAAAACCTGATATAGATCGTGTGTTGAACGATGTTGTACATTTGATGCTAAAGTGCCCTACTTGGGTATGCTAATTACGTAAGAGCGGTAATTATATAAAACGAATTTAAATAAACAGAAAATTATATGAAATGGGGAAGTATTCCCCCCACTCGATTATTTATCGGCGACATAATGCAATGATTTATCAATGAATAAAATTGATATTGTTTATTCTATACCGTCATTTTTACCGTCGTTGGAAGAAAATGCCATCAAGAACGTTCAGCAAGCCAAGTATCAATATCAGATTTTCTCCACGCTACACGCCCCATGGACGCTTTAACACTTTTGGGGAATTTACCTTGTCTCATCATACGCCAAATTGTTGTGTCGCTCAAGCTGGTGACTTCAATCACCTTAGCTTTACTTAATAGTTTTGGTTGTTCCATTATGCTTCTTCTCCATCTTTATTTTTTTAAAATATCCGGCACTTCAACGATTTTTAACTGTTCCGGTTTTACATCTTTATATTTGATCCAATACTGAACTATTTCTAACGCTTCTCCTTGAGTTACGGTTTCGCGCGTCTCCATAACCACATTCCATTCTCGTCGAAATTGGCATTCAAGCACAATATAGCGTTTGCCATCTATAACCTGTAATTCTTGTCTATCCATTCCGCTTTGGCCTTGGCTTCCCACTCAGCGGAGATTTGCTCACTCATATCGTTATCGCAATAATCTGTTGTGTTATCTGCGTGAGCGGGTAGAGTGATTAATGCGACGGCGTATAACATCATCACGCCGGTGATAATCGCCAAAAGTGCGGTTGTAATAATTTGTTTCATGGTAGTTTCCTTGTTAGTTAAAAGCTGAATTTGAGGTGTAAAAATCCGCCGCAGCTTAAAAAGTGCGGTCGGATTTTTGGGTGTTTTAGATGGTGGTTTCGACTTTGCCGAAGATTTTTTCGTTAAAGCTGCGGATATGCTTCAGTACGCGCCAGTTTGTTTCTGGATCTGCTTCAATGTCGACGGTGATACGTTTCACGACTTCGTTGAAGCGGCGTAGTGTGTTGCGATATTCAACAGCATTATCTCTTGCTTCGACGGCGAATTTTGAACCGATGGCAGCAAGCGGGCTGTAAAGCTCGTGCAGCAGGTTGTTGTTGCGTCGGAATGCGAAGCACGCCCAAGCGACGGTTTGCAGTTCATATTCCGTTAGCGTGACGGTATATGTCTTCTCCGGTTGCGGCAGGGCAAGTTGTTTCGGCTGTTGGGCTTCGCGGTCTAAAATATCCAGCACCCAGCGGCGGAAGTCTTTGGCTACTTTGGTGTGGCTTAACATGCCGATGAGGTGTGCGCCGCGCAAGGAGAAGATGCGCACTTTTTGGATTCCGCCATTTGTCCGCATATCAATAAGTGCGGTCATTTGTGGGGTGAATTCGTCGGCGTGGCGGTCGTAGATATTTTTGACCGACTTAAAAGGATCTGAATAGCCTAATGCTTTTCCAATCTCTGTAACCGTTAGCCAAATTTGATTGTTTTGATGAATAGCCGAAAGAGTTGTGCTTTGAAAAGTTAATGTAGTCATTCTGACTGTCTCCGTGTTTAAGTTTTAAAACTTCATCACGAGTAACGCCAATTACTGGTGATGAACTGATCAAGGTTGGCGTACCGTAACACGGTGTAAACGGCGATCTTTCGATCCCTCAACCAGTTCATCATTGACTACTTTTGAAAGGGGGGTATCAAATTGATGTACCCCTTTAAAGGGTTTGATTTGCTGATTTTCGGCTATAAAAAAATCGCCATTTAGGCGACTATAATTTCTAACCGCCGTGTTATTCAGGACGCCAATCCCGACTTTCTGTTGAAAGTGGGGTTAGTTTACTGAATTGAGCGGTGGGTGTCAAATAAAAAATCCCACGTTGTAAAGTGGGATTTTGAAAATTTAGTGTTTTGCTGCTTGGTTAGCGAAGTATGCCCAACCTATCATTACAGCTGCAAATACTGCTAACCCGAATGTTAAGCCCATTATTGCACCTCCTCTTTCATTTTTCTGAATTTGCGACCTGCGAACAGACCACCATAAATCCCCAAGCAAAGCAGAATGCTGTTTAGCAATTTTATGAGGATTGGATCTTTGCCATAAAGAATAACAGGAATAGCCAAAATTGCAACTTTTGCCACATCTACCGAAAGTTTCGCCCAATCATCTAAGGTTTCTTTCTCAAAAGGGCGTTTAGCGATGTTCCACATTGGCTTACTCCGTTTATATTCAATCCTGTGGTTATCGTAGTGTGAAGTGGGGTGGTTGTCAATACTATGGCAACATTGAACCAATTAACGCGGTGGCGACTTGTTTTCGCAATCCGCCGCAAAAACGCAACAAGGCAATACACAGCCGATCGCAAAAGAGCCGAAAAAAACGACCGCACTTTATAACTTAGGTGGAAATATAGCAGGTAAGATTAAGCGTGGTTTAGGAGTGTCGCAATGAAACAAATTCCCGTAACCCAATTCCCCCACCAAGAACAAACGTTCGAATTTAACGGAACCAAGATTCGCCTCACGCTTCGATTTAACAGTGTGGGGCGTTTTTGGGCAATGGATGTATTTGAGCCGGTGAATCAAAAACAAATTTGCACAGGTCAAGCGCTTGCTTGCGGCGTTCCTTTACTTGTCCGCAGTACGCAGCCTTATTTTTTCTTCCTTGAAGATGAAAGCGGTGCGGAGTTAGATCCGATGGAAATATCGGATTAACGCTAGAATGTGCGGACGGACATCAAGCCTATACGAAATCTCGGGCAACAACGACACTTAACACAAAACAAAAAGGCGAGCTGCATTCGACGGGCGCAATTAGTAGCGATACCGACGTAAAAGCGGCGGGTATTTCCGGCAAGTCACATACTCACCGGGGCGACAGCGGCGGAACAACAGGAACACCACAATGACAACAAGAGTAAGACGGCTGGATAAAAATCACGATTGGACGTTTGGGCAAGGTTTTTCGAACTACGCCACCGAATCTGAAGCTATCGCACAGAATGTACAAACCCGCCTTTGGTCGTTTGCCAATGACTGGTTTCTAGATCTGGAACATGGCTTGCCGTGGCTTGAACAAATGGGGCGCGGTGTGAATCTGGCGGATTGGGAAATTAAAATAAAGCGGCATGTACTGGGAACGGAAGGAGTGTCAAAAATTACCGATTATCAGGCGGATTTTGAACCCGATTCGCGCAAGCTGACAATCTCAATTGACTATCAAGACATTTACGGGCAACAACAGACCGCACGCTATACAGCTTAAAGTGCGGTCAAATCGACCGCATTTTTTAATGAACCGATAAATTAATTTCGCGCCCTAATTTTTTAAAGGCTTTTTCAACAAAATCAATTTTGGATGGGTGGCGAAAATCTAATAAGCGATCGACTTGCGGCATGTGAACATCAAGACGGCGCGCCATTTCAGCTTTTCGCACACCTTGTGCGAGCATTTCATTGAGTAAGAAGACTTTTAGTGAACGCAATAAGGAAAGCGGAACCATATACTGCCCATCTTTTGGCTGGCTTGGCATTGGAATTGGGCGTTTATCATCAAAATAAAATTCAAGGGCGGTTTCTAAACCTTCTTCCGCTTCAAGTAGTGCGCTTTCAATATCTTCACCTACACTTGCCATTTCGGGAATGTCGGGGCAAGTGACAAGGAATGTACCGTTATCATCCGGGGTGATTTCAACAGGGTAGCGTAACATGGTTTCTCCTTAAATCGTTTGAGAAAACGCCCCTTTTCAGAGGCGAAAGACTTATTTTAAGTTTAAGTCTTTTTTGATTTTGTGAACTAAGCCGGTACCGATTTCTTTACTACCATGGTAGGGAAAGACAGTTTGGCACTCATTCAACGTTACCTTGCGATGACTTCCGCGCTTGGTTGCTTCGACTTTGCAGCCTTGCTCAAGCAAGTATCGCAAGAATTCACTGTATTTCATCGGGGTACCTCCTTTGCTATACAGTGAGGATAGAATACAACAAATTTGTTGTATGAGCAACATTTTTGTTGTGTTTTTTAAGTGATGATTTATTTGATAAACTTTTTTCAAAAGCCTGTTTAAAACGTAGGTTTTTTTAATAATGGAATCTGCGACGCAGATCGCAAAATTGAAATAAATTTGAGGGAGAACTTACGGAAATGTCTTGGGTTTTGTAGAATGGGCGTTTCTATTTTTTACTAAGGAACATATCTATGAACACAACCAACATTATTGCCGGAATTATCGTTATTTTAATTTTATGCAGCCCTTTTGCATTGATTTACTGGATAGTCAAGAAAATCAAACAGCGTAGAGGGCAAAAAACGTATTTAAAATCGGTATGACGCGCCGTTTACACAAGACTACAATAAAGGTTCTTGCGTACAGTTTGACGGCTTAAGCTATCGCGCACTAAAAGCAAACCAAAACAACCAACCAAATGAAGCTAATTCGCAATATTGGGTGCGTTGGGGCTTACGCTAACTGAAATTGCCCGTGCGACATTAACTCAATACGGCTTAACCCAACTTTATACCGGTTACGACAGTCAGCGCGAGGATTTGGCATTAACGCCTAAAACTGCATTTTTGCTAAAACAGCTTATTGATTCCAATACAAGAGCTCTAGGTGATGTTATTCCGAACAGCAAAAAATCTGATGAAGTGAATAGTAACTCGTCTGATACTGTAGCGACATCAAAAGCGGTCAAAACGGCTTATGACAAAGGCGTTGAAGCGAAAACCGCAGCAGATAATGCACAACATACGGCAAACTCTGCTGAAAATATCGCAAATAATGCTAATGATAACGCAAACGGGCGTGTGTCAAAGAGCGGCGATACAATGACAGGCCAGCTTTCGGTTCCAAACATTATTACTAAGCACCACGGCACGGGCGGCTATCATAATCAATTTGACATGCAAGCCCCATTTTTCGTTGATGCGGTAGGTTATACACGCGAATCAACATTCCATCCTTTTATAAAAGGCAAAGTTAGAACAAAAGGAGACTGGGGAGCAGTCTTTTCGATAGGATATACGACGAAGCAAACCGGATATTACGAGAATGGTGAATTTGGACGCGGAGTTATAAATTTAAACGAAGATAACGGAACTTTTAAAAACTGGGAGTTTGAGCATAACGGTACATTCCGGTCGGCCGGTGATGTAGTAACATCAACCGGCAGATCATTAAATAGTACAATCTACAAAGAAGGCAACCCACACGATATTGCCCTGTCATGGCTAACAGATGGATTAAAAGTCCGCGTTGATACAACAGATTTGGGAAGAGTGACGTTTCGACACGATTTCCAATATCAAAAAATCGGCAATTTTGAAATCCGCAGGTATCCAGACGGGACGATGATTCAAACATACATTATCTATCAGAACGACTTAAAAGATTTCAATGATGAAAAATCATTTAACTGGGCCCAGGCATTTATCGACACGCCAATTGTCATCCCATTTATTACCACAGAAGTTAATGATGCACATGATTGCGGTGTAAACATTTTAACTAAATCGAATCATGCCACAGTATTTTATCGCGAATATGAACATGGTCATCCTGACCAGGGCAATGTACGCATCCAATTTTACGCAATCGGGAGATGGAAATAATGGCAATTTATTATAAAGACGGTTTCTATAACGATGAAAATGGCGGCTATGTACCGCAAGGTGCAGTAGAAATCACCGAACAAACCTACCGCACTTTACTTGAAGGACAATCTGCCGGTAAACAAATTATTGCCGACAGTGAGGGCAAGCCAATTTTAGTTGAACCACAGCCAAGTCATTTGCATGAATTCAAAAACGGCAAGTGGATAATTTCAGAGAAAAATAAGACCGCACTTTTGCTGGAACAGCGTAAAACAATTTGCGCCAAAATCAATCAACTGCGTGATGAAAAAACTGCGGGCGGGGTGTATGTGGAAAGTATCGGTAAGTGGTTCGATTCGGATGACAAAGCGCGCGCGAACGTCATTGAGCTGAAAGCAGCGTTTGATGTGTTGGGTGATGAAACGGTGCCGTGGACGACGTATGAAAATGATGTTGTCATGATGGACCACGAAAAAATGAAAGCGTTATTCAAAGAATTGAAAGATTCCAAGCTGCACAATCATCAAGTTGCAACAAAGCACAAATTAGCATTGGAGCAGTCAGCGGAGCCATTAAACTATAATTATTCAACCGGATGGAGCAAAACCTATGCAGATAAAGAAAATTAAAATTTGGGGCTATCATGTTGTCGTGGCAATTGATCAGTTATTTAATGCGCTAATCGGCGGAGCGGCAGACGAAACATTGTCAAGCCGCACTTACCGCGGGGCAATGTTGGCACCTAAACCGCGCAAGCGTTGGCGCGTGTTGTATCGTCTGATTAGACATTATGCGTTCGTTTCGCTTTCATTCTTTCTGCCGGAATCGTCCACACCTTATTTTTAAAATCTACTTCATCCCAAGTCGCATTAATGAGTTCACCTTTTCGCACAAGAGTTAGCAAGATAAATTTTACTGCTTTTTTCAGTGCGAAATCCGATTGAGTGTTTTCAAGTGTGCTAAAAAAGAGTTTTATTTCTCTCGGGGTTAGAACGCGTTCGCGCTTTTTGAACGTTGCAATAGATGAATTTGCGATTTCATCGGCTGGATTTGGCAGTTTATGTCCGCGCTGAATCGCATATCGGTAGATATTCGCGATTAAATCCCGTACGAAAATGGCCGTGGAAGGCGCACCGCGATCTTTAATTTTATTGCAATGGCGGCGGATTTCATCCGTAGTGATTTCGGTCATTAAGCGATTCCCAAACGTGCCTTTAATATCTCGTTCGTAAGTGGCCACGCGGAGGGCTTTTGTACTTTCTGCCAGTTGCACCTCCTCAAGGTATTTTTCAGCGAAAGCGGAAAAGCGATCTGCATTGCGGATAAGGTCTTTTTGATTACGCTTTTCACCGGCAGGAGAAATGCCTTCACTGACCTGCTTCCTTGCGATCATTAATTTTTCGCGCGCTTCTGCGAGATTTATTCCGTCGGCGCCGTATTTACCGATAGTTAATGTTTCGCGTCTACCGTTGATTCTGTAGTCGTAACGGAATGTGATAGTCCCTGCGGGAGTGACTGATACATAAAGCCCGTCACGATCAGCGACTTTATAGAGTTTATCTTTTGGTTTTAGTGATTTGATTTTTGAATAGGTGAGCATTTTTATTACGTCCATTATACCGTCTGAAAAGTGTCGGTATTTTTGATCTTTTTGGATTGTGTTTCAATACACACCGTCAAAAATAACGCAATAAAAATGAAATACTATGAAATGGTATGAAACGCCATGAAATAACAAAACCCCGACAGAGAGGGGCTTTATAACTATTTTGAAACGTCATGAAATGTTATGAAATGCGGAAATATTATTCCCACTCAATCGTTGCTGGTGGTTTTCCGCTGATGTCATATACCACACGGGAAATGCCGTTTACTTCATTGATAATGCGATTGGAAATTCTGCCGAGCAAATCATAAGGCAGGTGTGCCCAATGTGCGGTCATAAAATCGATCGTTTCTACGGCGCGCAGGGAGATAACCCAGTCATATTTACGCCCGTCGCCCATCACACCTACCGATTTCACCGGCAGGAATACGCTGAAGGCTTGGCTGGTTTTCGCATACCAACCGTTGTTATGCAATTCTTCGATAAAAATTGCATCGGCGCGACGTAATAAATCGCAGTATTCTTTTTTCACTTCGCCGAGTACGCGCACCCCTAAACCCGGGCCGGGAAACGGATGACGGTTGATCATTTCTGCCGGTAAGCCTAATGCCAAGCCGATTTTGCGCACTTCGTCTTTGAATAGTTCGCGTAACGGCTCAACTAAGCCTAATTTCATGTAATCCGGCAAGCCGCCTACGTTATGGTGGGATTTGATCACATGGGCTTTGCCGGTTTTGCCGGCGGCGGATTCGATCACGTCAGGATAAATGGTGCCTTGCGCGAGCCATTTTACGTTGGTGAGTTTTTTCGATTCGTCGTCGAACACATCCACAAACACTTTGCCGATAATTTTACGTTTTGCCTCAGGGTCGGAAACGCCCGCCAACTCGCTCAAGAAACGGCTTTCTGCATCAACACGGGTAATGTTCAAACCGAATTTATCGCCGAACATTTCCATCACCTGAACGCCTTCGTTTAAACGCAATAAACCGTTATCCACGAACACGCAATGTAAGTTTTTGCCGATAGCGCGATGTAATAACAGCGCCACCACGGAAGAATCCACGCCGCCGGATAAGCCTAAAATCACTTCGTCATCACCTACTTGCGCTTTAATGTGCGCCACGGCATCTTCAATGATGTTTTCTGCCGTCCATTTGGTTTCGCAACCGCAAATGTTTACTACGAAATTGGTTAATAATTCCAAGCCTTTTTTGGTGTGGGTTACTTCAGGGTGGAATTGCACGCCGTAGAAACGACGATTTTCATCAGACATGGCGGCAATCGGGCAGGTCGGCGTGGTGCCGGTGATTTGGAAGTCCTTCGGCAGGCGGGTAACTTTATCGCCGTGGCTCATCCACACATCTAATTTGCTGTCGCCGTCATTTA
Organism: Aggregatibacter actinomycetemcomitans; assembly: GCF_023518055.1. Taxonomy (NCBI): domain Bacteria; kingdom Pseudomonadati; phylum Pseudomonadota; class Gammaproteobacteria; order Pasteurellales; family Pasteurellaceae; genus Aggregatibacter; species Aggregatibacter actinomycetemcomitans. The sequence continues at coordinate 1,423,778 of NZ_CP085096.1, read as the reverse complement.
AATGGGCAAAAAGTGCGGTCGGATTTTCTATTAAAACGGAGGCATAACCGAACTCGCGGTGATCAGAGGTTTCCGTTAAGCCGCCAAGCTGCATTGCCATGGTTTGCATACCGTAGCAAATGCCTAATACCGGCACGCCGGCATGAAAGACATATTCCGGTGCGCGCGGGCTGTTTTCTTCCGTGGTGCTTTCCGGACCACCGGAAAGAATAATCCCCGTTGGGTTGAAATCACGGATTTGTTGTTCGGTCACATCCCACGCCCAAAGCTCACAATACACCCCGATTTCACGCACACGGCGGGCGATGAGTTGGGTATATTGGGAACCGAAGTCGAGGATGAGGATTTTATGGTTATGGATGTTGGTCATGGTTTTCTCTAATATGTAATGGATATGAATTTTATTTAAACACTTCCGAGTGAGAATTTAGCCTTGCAAAATAGAGGGTGTCTGCTTCTATTTTGTAAATTAAAATGAGATCATTTTTGATGTGGCAATCTCGAAATCCCTGCCAATTTCCTTGCAAAGCATGATCTTTATATCGTTCGGGTAGGGATTTTTGATTGAACAGGCAATATAAAACCTCTGCATATTCCGGACCGGATTGAATTTCGACCGGAATTTTTTTTAAGTCCCGTTTATATTCTTTTGATAAAACGTAATCCATGAAAATCCTTTTTATTTGCTTAAATCACGAATTTTTTGTTGAAATTCATCAAAGGAATCTACGCTAAATCTTTCCCCTTTTCCGCTCATTAATTCATTGATTGCATTAGCTGTTTTTGTATTCGGCTGATAATCCAAACTGAGCGGAATTGTGTTGGTTTTGGCAATTTGGGTCAAAAACATATTTAACACCTGAGCGGGCGTTAAGCCATAGCTTTTAATGACGTTAAACGCTTGCTCTTTGATGTCGGCTTGAGTACGGAAATTCACTGCGCTATCTAACATAATTTTTTCCTACATGGTGAAATACGAGGAAATTATACGTCAATCGTATTGCAATGCAATACAAAATAGCGCGAATTTTAACCGCACTTGCTTATGATTTTTTGTCTCTCTTGTAAAACGGTGGCGCATTCTACCACTTCCCTTGAATAACGTAAACGATTGCGGTGTTTTGGCAAACAAAAGTGCGGTGGATTTCACGGGTGTTTTTTTAGTGTAGAAAAACATCGGGAAAAACCACCGCACTTTACGGTGAATTAGGCGGGAATGAATAACTCTGTGGCGATAACCACACAAATGAAACCCACCGCCATCGGCACGGACATTCGTTTTACGATTTCAAACGGAGAGATTTTCGCCATGCCGGACACCGCGACCACTACGCCAGACACCGGTGATAAGCCGCGACCTAAGTTGGAGGCTTGTAACATCGGAATAGTTAAATAAGCCGGATTGGCGCCCATTTGCGCCGCCAGTTTCGGGATCAGTTCGGCGAAAGCGTAGAATGCCGCGTTGCCGGAGCCGGTCGCCATGGTGGCTAAAATGGTGATGACGGCGAGTACTAACATCATAGTTAAGCTGCTGCCACCGAAAGATTGGGCGGAATCAATGAGATTGGTGATAAAACCAATAGTGCTTAAACTTTGTGCGAATACGCCTGCGGCGACCAATAGCATCACCACGCCGGCAAAGGCGTCCGCCATGCCGCGATAGGCGACCACCAAGTTATCAAAGGTTTTCTTCGCGCTGAAGTTGCGGGCGAAATCAATCACAGCGGTAATGATAAAACACAGAATAATGATGGTCACGATGTGCAGTTTCGGTAACCCGAATTTACCATCGAAAAGTAACACGCCGATGATGGGTAAAAGCGGTAGAATCGCGTAGAAATTCGGCGCGATGGTTTTGATTTCGGACGCGTCAACCCGTTCGATTTTAATGCCTTCTTTGCGATCCAAATAACGTTGCCAGAAAAAATGGGCGACGGCGATGCCGCAAATGGCGAAAAGGGAAACCGGCAGGCTAGTGCCGAAAGCAAATTCGCTTAATGGGATTTGGGAGATTTCGGCGGATAACACCACATCACCGGAGGTCGGTGACAAAATAATGGAAATCGGTGAGGCACAAATGGCTGCCGCCGCACCTCGAGAGATGCCGACATTGACCATGACGGGGAACAGGGTCGCCATTAACAATACGCCTAAACCTGTGGCAGAGGCGACCGCAAAGGACATCAGGCACGCTAGAAAATAGGCGAACACCATTAAAATATATGGCGAACGAATATTTTTTAAGGGTTTGGAAACCAGTTTGACCACCACGTCGTTGGCGCCCAAATGGGTCATGTAGGCGGAGAAGCCGCATAAAATCATGATCATTAAACCCAAGCCGCCGGCGCGATTTGACAGTAAATGTTTCACATATTCCAGAATATCAAAATAGGCGGAGCCGGTGCTTTTGACGTTTTCCGGCAAAATGGAATGCCCCAATAACACGGAAATCAATAACAGCGCCAAGCCGCCGAACATTAATACGCCTGTCGCCGAATAGCCTTTTACGATGTAGTAGGCGACGGCGACAATGGCGATTAAACCGATAATTAAATCCATAATTGCTCCTTAGATGGTGAGATTTATTCGTAGAACATTGAATGTAGCGAAAAAATAAAGCCACTGCAAACGGCTTTATGTACAAAGTTTGAAGTGGATCATAAAAAGTGCGGTGGATTTTCGCGATGTTTTTTTATGTTGACTTTTGCTGAATTAAACCTTGCTATTTTCATTACAGATAACTATAATACGCCACATATTTCGGACGCGGGGTGGAGCAGCTTGGTAGCTCGTCGGGCTCATAACCCGAAGGTCGTCGGTTCAAATCCGGCCCCCGCAACCAATCACAAGTTCAGTAAAAAGAACCCCAATTTTGGGGTTTTTTTATACGATAAATTTGTTGTTTAAATATCAAATAATTAATTATAACTGTTTGATAATTATTGAAAACTGGGCTGTAAGCCCTTTTTTTACGTCTATCGTTTGAGGGAGGTTGTTTTGGCAACTTTGGAACAAAAATTACAGGATTTATTACAAGGCTCGGTGGAAGATTTCGGTTGTCAGCTTTGGGGCATTGAATGCCAGCGTGTCGGTCGTTATTTAACCGTGCGTTTGTTTATTGATAAAGAAGGCGGTGTGACGGTGGAAGATTGCGCCGATGTGAGCCGTCAGGTGAGTGCAGTGTTAGATGTGGAAGATCCTATTGCGGATAAATATAACCTTGAGGTTTCCTCACCGGGGTTGGATCGCCCGTTGTTTACCTTTGCACAATATGCCCGTTATGTTGGGCAGGAAATCTTGGTGCATTTGCGCATTCCGGTGGCGGATCGTCGTAAATGGCAAGGGGAATTGGCGAAAATTGAAAATGATATGATTACGCTGATTGTGGATAAACAGGAACAGATTTTAGCGTTCGGTAATATTCAAAAAGCTAGCGTTGTCGCGAAATTTTAAATTTAAAGAAGGATAGAAACAGCATGAGTAAAGAAATTTTATTAGCGGTAGAAGCCGTATCCAATGAAAAATTATTGCCACGCGAGAAAATTTTTGAAGCGTTGGAAAGTGCAATCGCCCTCTCAACCAAGAAAAAATACGAATATGACGTAGATGTTCGCGTCGCCATTAATCCAAAAACCGGCGAATTCGACACCTTCCGTCGTTGGGTTGTGGTGGAAGAAGTGAATAATCCGACTAAAGAAATCACGTTGGAAGCAGCACGTTTTGAAGATCCTGACGCGCAAGTGGGTGATTATGTGGAAGATCAAATTGAGTCCATCGCCTTTGACCGTATTACTATGCAAACCGCCCGTCAGGTTATCAGTACCAAAATTCGTGAAGCGGAACGCAGCAAAATCGTTGATCAATTCCGCTCCAAAGAAGGTCAAATTATTACTGCTACCGTGAAGAAAAGTAACCGCGACAGCGTTATTTTAGATGTGAACGGTGAAGACGGTAACAAAGCGGAAGCAGTCATGTTACGCGAAGATATGTTACCGCGTGAGAATTTCCGTCCGGGCGACCGTGTGCGCGGTGTGTTATATAAAGTCAGTCCGGAAAATAAAGGCACTCAATTGTTCGTGAGCCGCGCCAAACCGGAAATGTTGATTGAATTATTCCGTTTGGAGGTGCCTGAAATCGGTGAAGAATTAATCGAAATCAGAAGTGCCGCCCGTGATCCGGGATCCCGTGCGAAAATTGCGGTGAAAAGCAATGATAAACGTATTGATCCGGTGGGCGCTTGCGTAGGTATGCGTGGTGCGCGCGTTCAGGCAATTACCAATGAATTGGGCGGTGAGCGCGTTGATATCGTACTTTGGGACGACAATCCGGCACAATTTGTGATTAACGCCATGGCGCCGGCAGATGTGAGTTCCATTGTGGTGGATGAAGATAAACATGCCATGGATATTGCCGTCGAAGAAGTAAATCTGGCGCAAGCCATCGGTCGTAACGGGCAAAACGTGCGTTTGGCGACCCAATTAACCGGTTGGGTGTTGAACGTAATGACCACACAGGAACTCAATGCGAAACACCAAGCGGAAGATGACAAAGTGTTGAACTTGTTCATTGATACATTAGAAATTGATGAAGAATTCGCCCAATTATTAATTGATGAAGGTTTCTCTACGTTAGAAGAATTGGCTTATGTTTCCGTCAGCGAATTGACTGCCATTGACGGTTTGGAAGACGAAGATTTGGTCGAAGAATTGCAAACCCGTGCGAAAAACGCCATTACGGCACAAGCCTTGGCGGAAGAAGAAGCTTTGAAACAAGCGAAAATTGAAGATCGTTTACTCAATCTTGAAGGCATGAATCGACATATCGCATTTAAATTGTCGGAAAAACAAATCACTACGCTGGAAGAACTTGCAGAGCAAGGCGTTGATGATTTAGCAGATATTGAAGAACTCGGTGCCGAACAAGCTGCTGATTTAATCATGGCAGCCAGAAATATTTGTTGGTTCACTGAGTAATAGAGGAGTGAGAAGATGATAGAAGAATTAAAAGGCGCGCCGAAGAAACTGAGTTTGCAGCGTAGAACGAAAACCATTGTTAGTGGTACCAGCGCTTCCGGCAAGAGTAAAGAAGTGCAGGTGGAAGTGCGTAAAAAGCGCACTATTCCGACAGAAGCCGCACAAAAAGCCGAAGAAGCGGCAAAATTGAAAGCCAGACAAGAAGCCGAGCAAAAAGCGGTAGAAGAAAAAGTGCAAAGAGAGAAGGCGGTGAAAGAAAAAGAAGCCGCTGAAAAAGCAAAACAGGCACAGGCCACTAAGGCACAAAGTGCGGTCAATAATCAAGTTAAATCTGTGGATCCGGAAAAAGAGAAACGCAAAGCGGAAGAAGCGGAATTACGTCGTAAAGCGGATGAGTTAGCCCGCCAAAAAGCGGAAGAACAAGCGCGTAAAGCAGCAGAAGAAGCGAAGCGTTACGCGGAACTTTCCGATGATAATCAGCACAACAGCAATACGGAAGATTACTCCGATTACAATTTAACCTCCAGTTATGCCCTGGAAGCGGAAGATGAAGAAGAGCGCCGCAATGAAGGTCGTGGTCGCGGCAAAAATAAAGTGACCAAAGCCAAAAAAGGCGGACGTGATGATGACAGCAACAAAAATGAACGCGAGTCTAACCGTCGTAATCAAAAAGATGTGAAGGGCGGCAAAGGCAAACAAGCGAAAAAAGGCAGTGCACTACAACAAGCCTTTACCAAGCCGGCGCAGGCGGTGAACCGTGATGTGGTGATCGGCGAAACCATTACTGTTGCCGAACTTGCCAATAAAATGGCGGTAAAAGCCACTGAAGTGATTAAAACCATGATGAAAATGGGCGCCATGGCGACTATCAACCAAGTGATCGACCAAGAAACCGCACAATTGGTGGCGGAAGAAATGGGTCACAAAGTGATCGTGCGTAAAGAAAACGAGTTGGAAGAAGCGGTCATGAGCGATCGTGATGTGGACGCCGAATTGGTCACCCGCGCACCGGTGGTGACTATCATGGGGCACGTTGACCATGGTAAAACCTCCTTACTTGACTATATTCGTAAAGCCAAAGTGGCGGCAGGCGAAGCAGGCGGGATCACGCAACATATCGGTGCGTACCATGTGGAAACCGACGATGGCAAAATGATCACTTTCTTAGATACGCCAGGACATGCGGCGTTTACTTCCATGCGTGCGCGTGGTGCGAAAGCGACGGACATCGTGGTGCTTGTGGTTGCCGCCGATGACGGCGTGATGCCGCAAACTATCGAAGCGATCCAACACGCCAAAGCGGCGGGTGTGCCGATTGTCGTTGCAGTAAACAAAATTGATAAACCGGAAGCCAATCCGGAACACGTCGAGCAAGAATTATTGCAATATGACGTTATCGCCGAAAAATTCGGTGGTGACGTGCAATTCGTGTATGTTTCCGCGAAAAAAGGGACCGGTGTTGACGAATTGCTTGAAGCCATCTTGTTGCAATCTGAAGTGCTTGAATTAACCGCCGTGAAAAACGGCATGGCGACAGGCGTGGTAATTGAATCCTACTTAGATAAAGGTCGCGGCCCGGTAGCTACCATCTTAGTTCAATCCGGTACTTTAACCAAAGGCGACATTTTGCTTTGTGGTTTCGAATACGGACGTGTGCGTGCAATGCGCGATGAAAACGGCAAAGAGATCGACGAAGCCGGTCCGGCAATTCCGGTGGAAGTGTTAGGGCTTTCCGGCGTACCGGCGGCAGGTGATGAAGCTACCGTAGTGCGTGATGAGAAAAAAGCGCGTGAAGTGGCGTTATACCGTCAAGGTAAATTCCGCGAAGTGAAACTTGCCCGTCAACAAAAAGCCAAACTGGAAAATATGTTCAGCAACATGGCGGAAGGCGATGTGGCGGAATTAAACGTCATTGTGAAAGCGGACGTACAAGGTTCCGTGGAAGCTATCGTTCAATCTTTAATGGAGCTTTCAACGGACGAAGTGAAAGTGAAAGTGGTTGGCTCCGGTGTAGGTGGTATCACTGAAACCGATGCAACGTTAGCCGCAGCTTCTAACGCCATCATTGTCGGCTTTAACGTACGTGCAGACGGCTCCGCCCGCCGCATTATCGAAAGCGAAAATATCGATTTACGTTACTATTCCATCATTTATGAATTGCTCAACGAAATCAAAGCGGCAATGAGCGGCATGCTTCAACCTGAATTCAAACAAGAAATCATCGGTCTGGCAGAAGTGCGCGATGTGTTCCGTCATCCGAAATTCGGTGCGATCGCCGGCTGTATGGTGACCGAAGGTGTCGTGAAACGTAACAACCCAATCCGCGTATTGCGCGACAATGTGGTGATTTTTGAAGGCGAACTGGAATCCCTCCGCCGCTTCAAAGACGACGTTTCCGAAGTGCGTAACGGCATGGAATGCGGTATCGGCGTGAAGAACTACAACGATGTGAAAGTCGGCGACCAGATTGAAGTGTTTGAAGTGGTTGAGGTTAAACGTTCGATCTAATTTTTAATCTAAAAGAGCGGTCAAAATTCATAGTGTTTTGACCGCTCTTTTACATAGGATATAAACACCATATTCCATCAAAAATAACTTGACAGCTAGATTTTAAAAGGAAAAAAATATGCCTCACCTCACCTCACCTCACCTCACCTTGCACAACTTATATCTAAACTCAAGGAAATTTTTCAAATTAATCAACCGGAGCTGGATTTCGGTATTTATCGCATTTTAAATTCCCGCGCTGCGGAAATTGCCACCTTTCTTGAAACCACACTTCCTCAAAAAATTCAAACTGCATTGGCGAGCAATGCCGAGCAAGAAACGGCAGTTTATAACCATCTTTTCACTTTCTTTTCCCGCTATTACGACAACGGCGATTTTATCAGCCAACGCCGTTATAAAAACGACACTTACGCGATTCCTTATTCGGGCGAAGAAGTGATGTTGCATTGGGCAAATAAAGATCAGTATTACACCAAGTCTGGCGAAAATTTCAGTAATTATGCCTTTGAATTGAACGGCAAAAAGGTGCATTTCCGTCTTGTAGAAGCCGATGTTGCCAAAGATAACCGCAAAGATAATGAAAAAGATCGTTTTTTTGTGCTTGCCGAGCCGAAAATTCAAACTTTAGTTGATGAAGACGGTGAAGAAATCCAAACGGATATTTTACCGATTGAGGAAAAAGGCGATGAACTTATTATTCGCTTTGAATATAAAGCCATGCCAAAAGGCAAAAAACAGGCAGATTATATCGATCAAGCGGTGGAAAAATTAAAAAACTTTGCATTTCAAGATGAGGCTTATCTTGAACTCTTTTCGCTTATGCCAACAGAAAAAGAGAAAGAACGCACCTTATTGAAAAAGTATTTGCAGGATTACACCGCAAAAAATACGGCTGATTATTTTATTCATAAAAACTTGGGTAAATTTCTAAATCAAGAACTGGATTTTTATATTAAAAATGAAGTGATGAATTTAGATAATATTCAAGCGGAAACCGCTTTTTCTGAAATTGAACAAAATTTACAGCAAATTAAAATTTTAAAAACCGTTGCCCAAGAAATTATTGCGTTTTTGGCACAATTAGAAGATTTCCAAAAGAAATTATGGCTGAAAAAGAAATTTGTGGCAGGCACGCATTATTTAATTACGCTTGATCATTTATCTGATGAATTGATTGAAACCGCGTTAGCGAATCCTGCACAGCTAGAACAATGGCAAGCTTTGTTTAACGTGAATGCAAGCGGTTTAAATGCGGAAAAACTTTGCGAAAATTACCCGTACTTGGTGGTGGATACGTCGCTTTTTGAGCCAAGTTTTCAGGCAGATATATTAAAAAACATTGAAGATCTAGATGAACAAACTAATGGCTTATTAATTCATTCCGATAATTTCCAAGCATTAAATTTATTGCAGGCAAGATATAAAGAACAGGTGAAATGTATTTATATTGATCCGCCGTATAATACAGAAAAAGATAGAATTGATGGAAAATTTGTCTATAAAGATGGCTATCCTCATTCTACATGGGCATCTTTTTTATATAATTTATCAAAAGCCTCCAAGAGCATTTTGAATAAAGATGCAATTTTTTTATCAAGTATTGATGATAATGAGATTATCAATCTGAAAAATATTTTAGATTATACTCTAGGTAAAGATAACTTTATTGATATTTTTTCTTGGCAAAAGACAACCACACCACCTAATTTATCTAAACAAACAAAACAATCTTGCGAATACATTTTAGCTTATCAAAGTGAGAATAGAATATCTCTTACTGGTATTAGAAAAAACAGTAAGAGTTCAAATGGTTTAATGAATCAGACAAACAATATAGGGGTTCTTACATTTCCTTCAGATATTATTACTACAAAATTACCAGATGGGATTTATAAGGCTGGTATGTACGGCACATCAAGTTATAAAATTGAATTATTAGAAGATACCGAAGTTAAAAATAATAAGTTTATTAAACCTATTGTGTTAAAAGGAAAATTTAAATGGAGCCAAAAATATTTGGATGATTCAATCAAGAGTGGAGTAAAGGTTATTATTCAAACCAAAGCATTTTCCCCATCTTATGAAAAAGAAGAATATGAGCCAGAGAAGCCTTGGAATATCATTAATTTAAATTTTAATGTTGGCACTAATGAAAATGCTAGTGCAGAATTAGATCATATGTTTTATCAGAATTTTTCTGATAAGCGTTATCCCAAACCAGTTTCTTTAATGAAATATATTTTGAATTTTAATTTAAATGTAGAAAGTCTTATTCTTGACTACTTCGCAGGTAGCGGCACAATCGCCCACGCTGTAATTAACCTCAACCTTGAAGATAACGGCAATCGCAAATATATCCTTGTGGAACAAGGGGAGTATTTCGATACGGTGTTAAAACCTCGCGTACAAAAAGTGATTTTTAGCGAAAAATGGAAAGAGGGGAAGCCAGAAGCGGGAGAAAATGGTTTGAATGGCGTATCGCAAATTGTGAAAGTGTTGAAGTTGGAAAGCTATGAAGATACCTTGAACAATCTTGAATTACGCAAGCCAACTTATACCTTTGATTTTGATGAACAGGTGCGAAATGACTACTTGTTGCACTATATGCTTGATGTGGAAAGTCGCGGTTCGTTGTTTTCGACGGAGCATTTTGCCAAACCGTTCGATTACGAATTAAATATTGCCACCAGCTCGGCAGGGGCGTATCAGCCACAAAAAATTGATTTAGTGGAAACCTTTAACTATTTGATTGGGTTGCGGGTGAATACGGTAGATGATCGCCGTGAGCGTGGCATGGTGTCGGTGGAGGGTACGCTTCCAAGCGGTGAAAAAACCTTAATTATTTGGCGAGATGTGGAACGCATGGATTATGAGGCGTTAATCCATGAAAGATGAACGCTTGGAAGTACAGTTGAATCCGCAAGCCTTGCCGTTTTTTGATTGGGATAAAATCTATCTTGAATTGCAGCAATACAAAATGGAACGCACTTGGTCGAATTTACGCGTGAGCAAACAAGGCTTACGAAAATTTGTGACGGAAAATCATGACTGGTATCGCCTTTATGCTCCAGCTTCTAGCATGGAAATTCACCGTTTTTCTGATGTGGAAAAACAGCAGGAAATTTTAATTGAGCTGCTGAAAAACTATACGGAAATGTTCTATCAACGGCTTAAAGCTGCCTATGAAAATCAATTCTTTGAGATGACTTATGTAACGGAAGAAAATGGTTCGTTGTTAGAGAAATATCAGTTTGAATTGCGGGAAGATCATGCGGTGTATAACCGAGATAAAGCGGTCGAAAAATTGGAAACATTGGCAAAATTGATTCGGAATCGTGAATTGGAAAAAGCGATGCAATATCCGATGCCGTTAAGCGGATTAGAGATGATTTGCTTTAAATCGCACTTGTTCGCCCCATTGCTGCATTTGGAAACGGATTTACCTGTGAAGCTTTCCCCGCTGCCAATCAAAGCGGAAAGTGAGCAGCGTTTTGTGGCAGATTTAATGGCAGCGGAAGCATCGGGCAAATTGTCAGCATGGTTGGGTGGCAAATCGCTTTATTTAATGCGAAATGCAGATCGCAAAGAAAAAGGCTTAGGCTTTGCCTTGGCAGGGAATTTCTACCCTGATTTTTTGCTTTGGGTGGTGGATCATCAATCGGGCAAACAATGGCTTAATTTCGTCGATCCAAAAGGCATTCGAAATATGAGCGAAAATGACCCGAAATTCGGGCTTTATCAGGAAGTGAAAACGCTGCAAATAAAAATTGGCGATCCGAATTTAGTGCTGAATAGCTTTATCTTGTCGATTACCGATTTAGCCGATTGGACGAATATGACAAAAACTGAAAAAGAACTTGCCGAGCAACATATTCTCTTTATGAATAGTGAAGCCTATTTAGCACAAATGTTTGGGAGAATGAACAATGAGTAGTATTGGTATTACTGCTTACCACGCTCGCTATTTTGCCAATGAAATTAGCTGTCGTCGCACTGATGACAACCGCTTATCGCAATCGCTTTTTGATGCGAAAGTCGATCTCAACCCGCATCAGATTGATGCGGCATTATTCGCCTTGAAAAATCCGCTACAAGAGGGTGTATTACTTGCCGATGAAGTGGGCTTGGGTAAAACCATTGAAGCAGGCTTGGTGTTGTGTCAAATGTGGGCGGAGCGTAAGCGAAAACTGCTGATCGTTTGCCCTGCGATTTTACGCAAGCAATGGGCAAATGAGCTGGCGGAGAAATTTAACTTGCCAACGTTGGTGGTCGATAAAGCAGTGGTAATGGCGGAAATGCGGCAAAAGAGCGGTTCAAAATTGCTGAATTTTTGCAAAAACCACCTTGAGCAGCAAGTAATGATTGTTTCGCACCAATATGCCACAAAAGAGATGGCGACGTTCAAGCAATTTGATTGGGATTTAGTGGTGATTGATGAAGCCCATAAAATGCGAAACGCCTACAAAACCGATAATAAAATGGGTAAAGCAATGCGCCAGGCATTTGGCGGTAAGCGAAAATTGTTGCTGACGGCAACGCCACTGCAAAATTCATTGATGGAGCTTTATGGCTTATCGACATTATTAGACGAGCATTTATTTGGGGATAAAAAATTCTTTCAAAAAGAGTTTGTGCGAAAAGGGAATTTAAGCGAACTGAAAAGCCGTATGGCGAAATTCATTAAACGCACGTTACGAAAAAATGTGCTGGAATATGTGCGTTATACCGAGCAGAAAACCATCACGCAAGAATTTATGCCAAGCGATGCCGAACAACAACTTTATGAGGCGATTTCTGATTTTCTGCATAAAGAGACGATTTACGCTTTGCCGAAACAGCACAAACATTTAACGGCATTGATTTTACGCAAATTATTGGCTTCCAGCCCGAAGGCAGTACTTGGCACGTTGCGTGCGATTTTAGACCGCTTGTTATCGTTGAAAAATACAGGCGTGCTTTCTTCTGAACTTGCCGTCGTTGATGAATTGTTAGCCGATGAAGGCTTAAGCGATGCGGATTTAGAAGCTGATGAGGAAACGCCAGAAACTGAAGGTACGTTAAACCTGAATGTTTTTTTAGACAAAGAGATTCGTGAAATTGAAGGCTTTATTCGCTTAGCAGAAAGTTTAGTCGGCGATAGTAAACTCAATTCATTATTAAAAGCCTTGCAAACAGGCTTTGGCGAAATAGCAAAACTGGGGGCGACACAAAAGGCGATTATTTTTACGGAATCGGTTCGTACACAACATTATTTGTATGATTTCTTGCTTCAAAATGGCTACGCCGATCAGGTGGTGATATTTAGTGGGACAAATAATGATGCTCAATCGACCCAAATTTACCATGATTGGTTAGCATGCAATGCTGGTACGGAAAAAGTCACGGGATCGGTCGATGTGGATAGTGGAGCGTTTTGATCAGGCGGTTTTAGATCGTCTAAAAGTGATGGCGCGTGAGCGTTTGAGTGCGATGGAACAATGGTTCTGGGGTGTGACGCAATTTGCCTTGGCAGAGAAAGCGGTGTTTAACCATTCGGATTGGTATTTCTTATTGAAAGATTCGCCGGTGGGAGGTGTGTCGATAGGGCGTTATTTGTTACCGAAGAAAACACGATCTCAACAGATTGAAGGGCTGGAATATCGTTTAAATCAGCCTTTAGGGCAATATTGTGTTAATGAGGCATTAAATACCCAAACGCCAAATGCAACATTAGTATTTGACTACACACATTATCCTGAAAAAATCAGTTTATTGGAACAATATAAAGGGCAATCGGGCTGGTTAAAATTGGATAAAATTTGCGTAACATCACCTGTGGAAAAACAAGATGTGTTGGTGTTTAGCGTTTGCGATCAACAAGGGAATGCGATTAGCGATGAAGAATTTACGCAAAAGCTCTTTTCATTACCCGCACAAGTGCGAACGTTAGCAGAAAATCAACCGCTTGGTTTTGATGCTTTGATTTATCAACAGATTGAGCAAGCTAAACAGCAGATTCAGTTAGAAAATAATGTTTTGTTGAAAACGGAAATGTTGCGTATTCAAACTTGGGCAGAAGATCAAATGCAGGCTGCGGAAGATTTAATTAGCGAAATTAAAGAAGATATTCGGGCAAAAGAACGTGAAGCGGTCACGGAAAATGACTTGGCACGTCAGATTGATTTGCAAGAATCAGTTTCAAAATTACGCAAACAACTTCGTAAAGCACGCAACGAGATTGATGATGTGCAAGATGAAATTCAAGAAGAGGAATCTAGATTACTTAAGGCATTGAAGGCAAAAGTACAGCAAACCATGGATAATCAATCGGTGTTTTTGATTCAGTGGAAAATCCTTTAGTATTTCACCGCACTTTTATGCTTTTTCCGTGCTAATTGAAGGGAATTTAAGTAGAATAGAGCGCCTTTAATAAGAAGGATAATGATAATGGCTCGAGAATTCAAACGTAGCGACCGTGTCGCACAAGAAATCCAAAAAGAAATCGCGGTGATTTTACAACGCGAAGTGAAAGATCCCCGAATCGGCATGGTGACGGTGTCCGATGTGGACGTTTCCAGTGATTTGGCGTATGCCAAAGTGTTCGTCACGTTCTTGTTTGATCATGATGAACAAGCGATCGCACAAGGCATGAAAGGCTTGGAAAAAGCCGCGCCTTATATTCGCACGCTACTTGGTAAAGCCATGCGCTTGCGGATCGTGCCGGAAATTCGTTTTATTTACGATCAATACTTAGTGGAAGGTATGCGTATGTCGAATTTAGTCACTAATGTGGTGCGCGAAGATCAGAAAAAACACCATGAGGACAATGAATAATGTCCAAACCGCGTAAACGTGGGCGTGATATTCACGGCGTATTTTTGCTGGATAAACCGCAAGGAATGTCTTCCAACGACATCATGCAAAAAGTGAAACGCATTTTTCAGGCGAACAAAGCCGGGCATACGGGCGCATTGGATCCGTTAGCCACGGGAATGTTGCCTATCTGCTTGGGCGAAGCTACCAAGTTTTCCCAGTTTTTGTTGGACGCCGATAAACGTTATTTGGTGACGGCAAAGTTGGGCGAGCGCACCGATACCTCCGATGCGGAAGGGCAGGTGGTGGAAACCCGCCCGATTAACGTAAAAACACCTGAAATTTTGACCACACTTGAGGCTTTTCGTGGCGATATTTTGCAAGTACCGACCATGTTTTCCGCCTTGAAGCATAACGGCAAGCCCCTTTATGAATATGCCCGTGCCGGTATTACGGTGGAACGGGAAGCGCGCCCCATTACGATCTTTGAATTGAACTTTATTGCATACCACGCGCCGTATTTAACCCTCGAAGTGCACTGTTCCAAAGGCACTTACATTCGTACCTTGGTGGATGATTTAGGCGAAGTCCTTGGCTGTGGCGCGCACGTCACCATGCTACGTCGCACGGCAGTGGCGGATTACCCGACGGAAAAAATGATGAGTTGGGACGACTTACAAGCCTTGGCGGAACAACAAGATTTAGCGGTGTTGGATGCACTTTTGTTACCGATGGATACCGCCGTAGCGAAACTCTCGGCGTTAATCTTGGATGAAAGCCAAACCCAAGGTATCGGATTCGGTCAACGCATAAAATTCAATAACCCGTCAAAACGACAAGGTCAAGTGCGGTTATTTTCCCATGAGAATCGCTTTCTCGGCGTTGCGGTGATTGATGAGAATAATGTGATTCGACCACAGCGATTGGTGGTGTATTGATGAAAAAAGTGCGGTGGATTTTTACCGCACTTTTTGTGTTATCAATATTGAATTGCTGCTGAATAGCTAATCTGCAGTTCTAATTCCCTTTCACTTGTAAGCCAATTTTCCAATCTGCAAAAAAGCGAGAAGTCATCATTTTCGCCGTCATTCAGGACAATTTCCGCCACATAACGATCAAATAACATTTCCACATTTTGCAGATTTTCAATATTGTAATAGCATTTGCCGTCAAATGTTCCATGAGCTCTGTTTGTTCCGTTGCGCCGCTTCTCCCGTTATCAAACTATAGATTTATATTCTGCTTGAATGTAGCATTTTGGAAAATCTCTACAGAAAAACACCCATTTTTTTGATGAAATAATTTTACAAACTCATTCTTTTTCAAATAGTTTTTTATTTCATGTTGGATAAAACCGTGGCTGACAATACAGCAATCTTGTTTTAGTAAGGTTGGCATTAATTTCTTAACGCGCTTTTTTTCTTCACCAATATTTTTTTGTGTTTTGTTTAGTCCCAGTAGCCATAAGATTCTGGAAAGAATAAACCATGAATTAAGCGTTAGTTTTATTTTAGGCATATTTGTTATTTTAAGATCAAACTCTTTTAGATCCTCCAATGTAATTAATTCATTACTTGGGAATAAAGCGTTTGCTGTTTTTTGTGCTCTTATCATAGGAGAAACAAATATTTTGGGAATTGTTAACATCTCTTGATATGCAGTACTTTGTTTGAAGGAATTTATTTCATCTAATGCCAAGCGTTCGGTTTCGTTATATTCGACCAAACGATTTTGAGCAACAGTGGCGTTACATTTACTTCCATCAACTAACGGTGTTACATGTCTGATAAGAACGATTTTAGGCATACTATTTAAAAATGTAGTTAAAAAACGCATGGCGTTTTGAGCGTTGGTTTTGCCAACGACCCCTATGGGGTGAGTAAATCAGCTATGCTGATTTACGAATAAAAATAACCGCACTTTATGGCGGGCATGAAAGTGCGGTCGTTTCTTGTGATGTTTTTATTTCACCGTTACCTTGGCGAACTTGCGTTTGCCCACTTGGTAAACGGCGGTGGAGGTGGTGATGATCAGCTTAGCGTCGTCCACTTTTTCGCCGTCAATTTTCACGCCGCCTTGTTGTACCATGCGGTTGGCTTCGGAGGTGGAGGCGACTAAGCCGGCGTCTTTTAACAAGTTGGCAAGTCCGATTTCACCTTCAAAGGTGAATTCCGGCATGTCATCCGGCATGGCGCCTTTTTGGAAGCGGTTGATAAATTCTTGTTCCGCCGCGTCGGCATCGGCTTCGCTGTGGAAGCGGGCGATGATTTCTTTTGCCAGCAGAATTTTCACATCACGTGGGTTTTTACCGTTCGCCACGTCCTCTTTCAGTTGGATGATTTCCGTTAACGGGCGGAAGGAAAGCAGGTTATACCAATCCCACATTAGATCATCGGAAATGGACATGATTTTACCGAACATTTCGCTCGGTGCGTCCGTTACGCCGATGTAATTGCCAAGGGATTTGGACATTTTTTTCTCGCCGTCCAAGCCCACCAACAGCGGCAGGGTAATTGCCACTTGTGGTTTTTGACCGGCGGATTTTTGTAACTCACGACCCACCAATAAATTGAATCTTTGGTCGGTCCCGCCAAGTTCAACGTCGGCTTCTAAGGCAACGGAATCCTGCCCTTGCAGAAGCGGATAAATGAATTCGTGAATAGCGATCGGTTGGTTATTTGAAAAGCGTTTTTTGAAATCATCACGTTCCAGCATACGGGCAACGGTGTAATTGCTTGCCAGGCGAATCATGCCTTCGGTGCCGAGTTTACCAAGCCAGTCGGAGTTAAACACGATGCGGGTTTTTTGCGGATCAAGAATTTTGAAGATCTGCTGTTTGTAGGTTTCTGCGTTGCGCAACACGTCTTCGCGGCTGAGTGGCGGGCGGGTGGTGTTTTTACCGGACGGGTCGCCCACCATGCCGGTGAAGTCGCCGATGAGGAAGATCACTTCATGACCGAAATTTTGGAATTGACGTAATTTTTTCAGTACGACCGTGTGACCTAAATGAATGTCCGGTGCGGTTGGGTCTGCACCGAGTTTCACGCGCAGTGGGCGATTTTCTTTAAGTTTTTCAATTAAATCCTGTTCGGAAAGAATTTCATCTACACCGCGCTTTAGTTCTGCGAGAACGGTATTCATATCAGTCATGTTACTTCCTAATGTTATTCAATTACAGAAAGGCTACATTATAGAGATTATTCGACAAATTTGAATTTTTTTTACCCCGGGGCGGCAAATTTCAGGCAAAAAAAACGCCTCTTTTGTGGGGGAGGAGGCGCTAAATGTTGGAGTGATTATCTATTTTATTGTTTGAATGATCTAAATGATAATTGTTCTCAAGTATGAAGTCAAGCGCCTTAATGAAAATAATTATCAAATAAATGGCGATTCAAACTTAACCCGCTTTAAACGGTGCCACTTTAGTTAAATTAAGTGCGGTGGGAATGCCTTGTGTTTTTTCAAACTCAGCGGCATAAGCATAGGCTTCCACACCTTCTTTCAGCGCCTGATGAAGTAATTCGTCATATCTGGCATCAATGTGTTTGGCGATTTGGAAATGATTAAAACCATCATGTAGCCCACAGAAGAAAATCACTGCACGATGTCCTTGTTTTTTCATGCTGATCAATTCACGTAAATGTTTTTGACCGCGCGTGGTCACCGCGTCGGGAAACATACCGAGTTTTTTGTCGTTATCTACATAAGTGATGGATTTCACTTCTACATAGCAATCAGGCAGATCTTTGCCTTTCAGTAAGAAATCAATACGACTGTTCTCTTCGCCGTATTTCACTTCGGGGTAGATTTTGTCATACATGGCAAGTTCAATAATTTGCTTTTTTTGTAATGCATCAAAGGTGAGTTGATTGGATCGATGGGTATTGATACAAACTAAGTGGCCGTTTGCCAATTGGGTCAGTTCCCAGGAGCTCGGGTATTTGCGCGTGGCGCTGTCGGAGGTGGAATACCACAGGGTGTCGCCTTGCGAACCGCAACCGATCATGGCACCGGTATTAGCGCAGTGCAAGGTAGTGATGTCACCGCTCGGTAGTTGTACATCCGCGAGAAAACGTTTGTAACGACGAATTAAGGTTGCGGATTGGAGAGATGGTAATTGCATAGTGTTGACCTTTGAACAATAAAGTGCGGTTGATTTTTTAAGTGTTTTTAGCACACCAAAGTTAAATAGTGGAAAACGATTAGTGCGCTAAAATAGCAAAGTTAGTAGTGAATTTCTAATTTTTTTGCATAAATGAAGTATTGTAATAGGGATTACATATCAAAGAAAAAGCTGAAAAAATTTTTTTACTTTTTCCTCATCAATGATAGAGTTAGTTACAGTTTGGCTGTTTTAGAATAGTCACTTGGGGGGTAATTTTACCCGGATTATTAATCAATCAAAGGGAATCATTATGTTAATTGGTGTACCTAGAGAACTACTTGATAATGAAAGTCGCGTGGCGGCAACGCCGAAGACGGTTCAGCAAATTTTGAAGCTTGGCTTTGAGGTGATTGTTGAACATGATGCGGGTTTTAAAGCAAGCTTTGAGGATCAGGCATTTGCGGCAGCCGGCGCGAAAATCGGCGATACTGCGCAGGTTTGGAACGCGGACATAATTTTTAAAGTTAACGCGCCGACCGACGATGAAATTACCTTAATGAAGGAAGGTGCGACTTTGGTCAGCTTTATTTGGCCTGCGCAAAATCCGCCATTAATGGAAAAACTCTCCGCGAAAAAGATCAATGTGTTGGCCATGGATGCCGTGCCGCGTATTTCACGGGCACAAGCGCTTGATGCGTTAAGCTCCATGGCGAATATTGCGGGTTACCGTGCGGTAGTGGAAGCCGCTCATGAATTCGGCAGCTTCTTCACCGGACAAATTACTGCTGCAGGTAAAGTACCGCCAGCGAAAGTGTTGGTGATTGGTGCGGGCGTTGCGGGTCTTGCGGCGATTGGTGCGGCAAACAGCCTCGGCGCCATTGTGCGTGCTTTTGACTCCCGTCCGGAAGTGAAAGAACAGGTTGAAAGTATGGGTGCCAGCTTCCTTGAAATTGATTTCAAAGAAGAAGGCGGCAGCGGCGACGGTTATGCGAAAGTGATGTCCGATGAGTTCAATCGTCGCGCGTTAGAACTTTACGCCGAACAAGCGAAAGAAGTGGATATTATTATTACCACCGCGTTAATTCCGGGCAAACCGGCGCCACGCTTGATCACCAAAGAAATGGTGGCATCCATGAAACCGGGTAGCGTAATCGTGGATTTGGCAGCAGCCACCGGCGGTAACTGTGAACTCAGCAAAGCAGGCGAAGTGGTGGTTACCGACAACCAAGTGAAAATCATCGGTTACACTGATTTGCCAAGCCGTTTACCAACCCAATCTTCACAGCTTTACGGCACCAACCTTGTTAATTTATTGAAATTACTTTGTAAAAACAAAGACGGTCAAATTGACATCAATTTTGATGATGTAGTATTGCGTGGCGTGACTGTGATTCGTGACGGTGAAATTACTTGGCCGGCACCACCGATTCAGGTTTCCGCTCAGCCGCAGCAAGCAAAAGCGGCAACAAGTGCGGTCAAAAAAGAAGATGAAAAACCGGTAGATCCGCGTAAGAAATACGGCATTATGGCAGGAGTCGGTATTCTTTTTCTGTGGCTCACATCTGTTGCACCGGCCGCGTTTTTATCACATTTAACCGTTTTCGTATTGGCTTGTGTCGTGGGTTATTATGTGGTCTGGAACGTCAGCCATGCGTTACATACGCCGTTAATGGCAGTCACCAACGCCATTTCGGGGATTATTATTGTGGGAGCGTTATTGCAAATTTCACAAGGTAATCTTTTTATCAGCATGTTGGCGTTTATTGCGATTTTAGTGGCAAGCATCAACATTTTCGGTGGCTTCCGTGTCACCCAACGTATGCTTTCTATGTTTAGAAAAGGCTAAGGAGAAAACGATGTCAGAAGGTTTAGTACAAGCTGCATATATTGTGGCAGCGTTGCTCTTTATCATGAGCTTAGCCGGTCTTTCCAAACATGAAACCGCCAAAGCAGGTTGCTGGTACGGTATTATCGGCATGGGCATTGCGCTCATCGCTACCATTTTCGGACCAAAATCCGAAGGCACCTTGTGGATCATTATCGCGATGGTAATCGGCGGTGTTATCGGTATTCAACGTGCATTAAAAGTGGAAATGACCGAAATGCCGGAATTGGTTGCGATCTTACACAGCTTCGTCGGTTTGGCCGCTGTATTGGTTGGCTATAACAGCTACGGTTTGCATGATATCCCAACCATGCCGAATGGCTTAAACGATGTAGAACAAGCTAAATTTTTGGCTGAGCAAGCCGCCCTTACGAGCGTTCATAATGTGGAAGTGTTCCTAGGTATCTTCATCGGTGCGGTAACCTTCACCGGTTCTGTAGTGGCATTCGGCAAATTAAGTGGAAAAATCAATTCCAAAGCCTTAATGTTGCCGCATCGCCATAAATTAAATTTAGCGGCGCTTGTGGTTTCCGCTTTATTGATGGCGGCGTTTCTGAACAATCCGGACAACATCTTTCCGTTGTTAGTCATGACCGTTATTGCCCTTGCTTTCGGCTGGCACTTGGTGGCATCCATTGGCGGTGCGGATATGCCGGTGGTGGTTTCCATGTTGAACTCCTATTCCGGTTGGGCGGCTGCAGCGGCAGGTTTCATGCTGAGCAATGACCTGTTGATCGTCACCGGTGCACTCGTGGGTTCTTCCGGTGCGATCCTTTCCTACATCATGTGTAAAGCCATGAACCGCTCCTTCATCAGCGTTATTGCCGGCGGTTTTGGGAATGACGTACAGGTTTCTTCCGATACGGAACAAGGTGAACACCGTGAAACCAGCGCAGAAGAAGTGGCGGAATTATTGAAAAATTCCGGCTCTGTGATTATCACTCCGGGATACGGCATGGCAGTTGCACAAGCCCAATATCCGGTAGCGGAAATTACGCAAAAATTACGTGAACGTGGTATCAACGTGCGTTTCGGTATCCACCCGGTTGCCGGACGTTTGCCTGGCCACATGAACGTATTATTGGCGGAAGCGAAAGTGCCTTACGATATCGTATTGGAAATGGATGAAATCAACGATGATTTCGCCGATACCGATACTGTCTTAGTTATTGGCGCCAATGACACCGTCAACCCGGCGGCAATGGACGATCCACACAGCCCAATCGCCGGCATGCCGGTGTTAGAAGTCTGGAAAGCCGCTAACGTAGTAGTATTCAAACGTTCCATGAATACCGGTTACGCGGGCGTACAAAATCCTCTCTTCTTCAAAGAAAACACGCAAATGCTGTTTGGTGATGCCAAAGAGCGTGTGGATGACATTTTAAAAGCGTTGTAATTTTTTACATTGTAATATGAAGATAAAAAGTGCGGTGATTTTTCACCGCACTTTTTTATTCGGCTATGAAAATAAAATTTTGCGATCACCATTCCAAATCCGGCTTATACAGTATAGTTTTCATGTTTTTTATGTGTATATTTATCCAGTGAATAATTGGAGTGAATAAATATGGATAATATTCAACTTTTTGAACAAAAACAGGTGCGCTCCATTGGGACGAAGAACAGGAACAATGGTATTTTTCGATTGTAGATGTGGTTGGCATCTTAACAGACAGCCCAACCCCGAAGAAATATTGGAGCGTCTTGAAAACCCGTAATAAACTAACGGACTATTGGAAAGAATCGGATATTGAAAAAACGCCTAAAGAATTTGCCTTGTTAACCAATAATCTTTTTCAGGTTGGCTAAGACCTCATCATTGGATTTTACTTTAATTTCGCCATTGTCAATTTTAGTGAAAAATACAACTTCTTCTGAAAGTGTCACTTTTTGCGGCAAATAGCCTTCCTTACGATAGGTTTCTTGTGTTGTTATGCTCATAGTTATTTTCTTTTTAAAATTTAGTCGTCATCATCATACTGAAAAACGACAGTAATGGCAATCAACACATAAAAACATATCTATACTAAAAAATAAATTTGTGTAACAACTTTATGCGAAATAAAATCAGAGATTAATCAAATCACTAATAAAATTTTACCGCGCTAAGAGAACAAGTATGAGTAAACTAACAAAGGTCATTAATCAGACAATCCGGGTTATTTATGGGAACGATTGCAAAAACAGCTATGCCACAGCTAAACAAAAGAAGAGGTGACGGTTGCCAAATAACGTACAACTATCATGAGCTCTGTTATGTTTATAAAGCAGCCAAAAAATATGTGTTATTAAACGATATTAATCTAGAAGAGTACTTTAATGAGTACCCGCCCAAGGTTTAACAGAGAAAGGGATTTTATAAATAAATGCATAAAAACATAATTATGTTTTAGTATGATGGAGTAAATATGAATATCTTAGACGAACTAAAGAAAGTATTGGATTCAAAGCGTCCGCTTGACCTCATTACAGCAAAATCCTTACAAGATGATTTTATGCTACGTTATAACCAAGCTTCCAATGCTATTGAAGGTAATCAGCTCACCTTAATGGAAACCCGGGTATTATTGGAAAGCGGGATTACGGCCAAGGGGAAACCGTTTAGAGATCACCTGGATATAATCAACCACCGGGAGGCTATTAATTACCTATTGGATATAGTCAAAATACAGGAATCTTTATCAGAACGACATATCAAAAAATTTAATGCATTATTACTGAAAGGTTCTGAAAAAGAAATCTATGCTGGAAAATACCGCACTGTACCGGTAGCCATTCAGGGTGCTGAGCATATTCCACCACAGCCTTATTTATTACAAAGTGCGATGGAAAATCTGATTATAAAAAATCAACAGGCAAAAGATAACGGACAACCAGATATAGACCGAATTGCCGAATTACACGCAGATTTTGTAAAAATTCATCCGTTTGTTGATGGCAACGGACGCACCGGTAGATTAATTATGAATCTCGAACTGATGAGCGTAGGATACAGTATCGCCATTATTGAGCCGACAGACAGGGAAGCTTATTACAACGCATTAGCGAAAGCCGATAATGGGAATTACCAGGCTATCACCAGATTAGTAAAAGAAACGGTGCAACGTTCAATAGAACGTGAATTACAGATAGTTTATCCACAGTGGCAAAAGGATTATCCTAAACTTGCCTACCAGCTAGCTAAACAAAAGGAGGTTAGCGAAAAAAAGCATGAACTTACTCTTGTTAAAGAGCAGGAAAAATTATATAAAATTTGAATCATAGTCTATTGTAATGGTATCAGTTTAAATTTTTACAAGAATTGTATTTTTATTAATTCCTGAGCCGCCACGTAACTTTTCTCACGCGGGAATAATCGGAATATTTTACATATTGGTATAGTTGAGATTAATTTCTCTTACATGTAGGGTGCTTTTTTCGATGTAATTGGTTCCGTAGATAAACCTAAAGAGGAACATTAATGTCTTCCACTAGATACAGCAAATCGAAGAAGTGAAAATGAAATATAATTCATATCTATCTGATGGGGAAATAGAAGGTGAAGAGATTCAGTATGTAGAAAAGAGGTGCTTAGCTCTAATGTCTTATTTTCATTGAGTATATTTTAAATTCCAAAAGCGGATTGGTTTCTATAATCATATTTTTAATGTATTCTAAAAATCACTTCCTAAACAGCTTTTTTAGAAAATCACCTAGTAGATACCCTTTTTTGTTTTGCGAAGAAATTGCTTTCAACTAATGAATCCTTAGTGCGAGAGGGCTATAATCATGTGGTTCATTGATAAAAAAGGAGCGAAAATGACAAATCAAGCTGTGCACGGTGTGCAAGACGAAATCACTGTGGATAATATTCGATTGACGCAATACAGCCATGGAGCAGGGTGTGGTTGTAAAATCTCGCCTAAGGTATTAGAGAGTATTCTGCATTCAAAAATGGAAAAATTTGTTGACCCGAATTTATTGGTGGGTAACGAAACCAAAGATGATGCGGCAGTATATGATATTGGTAACGGTATCGGGATCATCAGCACAACAGATTTTTTCATGCCAATTGTCGATGATCCTTTCGATTTTGGGCGTATTGCGGCAACTAACGCAATTAGTGACATTTTCGCTATGGGTGGTAAGCCGATAATGGCGATTGCGGTGTTAGGATTTCCGATTACTAAATTACCCGCCGAGGTTGCCCAACGCATTGTTGACGGCGGTCGTTTCGCTTGTCAGGAAGCGGGCATTGCCCTAGCCGGCGGACATTCCATTGATTCGCCTGAACCGATTTTCGGCTTGGCGGTGACCGGCATTATTGATACGGAAAAAGTCAAACGAAACGCCTCCGCAGAAGCCGGTTGCAACCTGTATTTAACCAAACCTCTGGGCATCGGCGTTTTAACTACGGCGGAAAAACAGGGCAAATTAAAACCGGAACACAAAGGGTTGGCAACTAAATGGATGTGCCAAATGAATCTGGTGGGAAGCCAATTTTCGAATATTGACGGCGTGACCGCCATGACCGACGTAACCGGTTTCGGTTTGTTAGGGCATTTAACGGAAATTTGCGAAGGTTCCGATCTGAATGCCGAAGTGGATTTCGCCAACATTAAAACCTTAGACGGCGTGTACGATTACATCGCGCAAGGTTGCATCCCGGGCGGTACCAATCGTAACTTCGACAGCTACGGACACAAAATTGCCCCGATTACCGATCTGCAAAAAGCCGTATTGTGTGACCCGCAAACCTCCGGCGGTTTGCTCATTGCCGTTAAACCGGAAGCGGAAAGCGAGGTCTTTGCCGTTGCACAGAAAGCCGGTGTGGCGCTTTATCCTGTCGGCAGATTAATTGAAAGACAGGGAATGCCAGAATTTATTGTAGTGAAATAACCCTCATCGTTTAACTTTTCGCACTTAAAGTGCGGTCAATTTTCTTGGTGTTTTTCAAGTAGAAACGTTGAAAAAAACGACCGCACTTTTTGATCTTTTCAATCTCTCATGCCGTCTCTCCATAATGTGATCCCTATCACGATTCCAAGATTCTTCTGCCTATTTAATTGACAACTCAATTCCTGCCAGCATTTAATACATAAGTAAATTCAATAAGCCAAGCTGGAAGGATGTAAAAATGGCAAAACTGGAAGTAAAAAATATCACGAAAAAATTCGGTGATTTTTATGCGGCGAATAACATTACGTTTACTGCAGAAGAAGGGGAGTTCGTCACCTTACTTGGTCCGAGCGGTTGTGGCAAGACCTGATTGGGGGTTTCATATTGCCGATGAAGGGGAGATTCTCATCGGCGGCAAAAATGTCAATGAGGTGCCGCCGGAAAAACGCAATACCGCCATGTGTTTCCAATCTTATGCACTCTTTCCCCACCTCAACGTCTCCCATAATATCTGCTACGGTTTAAAGCAACGTAAAATTGATATTGAAGAACAAAAACAACGGCTGAATTTGGCGTTAAAACAAATGGATTTGGATTTTCATAAATTGAAATTGCCAAGCGAATTGTCCGGTGGTCAGCAGCAGCGGGTCGCCTTGGCGCGCGCAATGGTCACCCGCCCGGATGTGATTTTGTTTGACGAGCCGTTATCCAATCTGGATGCCAAATTACGCGAAAGCGTGCGTTTTGAAATTAAGCAACTTTCCAAACAATACCATCTCACCAGTATTTATGTGACTCATGATCAGGCGGAAGCCTTGACTATGTCCGATAAAATCATCGTGTTAAATAAAGGCGCCATTGAGCAAATCGGTTCGCCGCAGGAAATTTATCATCAGCCGAAAAATCGTTTTGTCGCCGATTTCATCGGTATTGCCAACATTGCCGAGGCGCGGGTCGAATCCATCGATGAAAATCTGTATTCCGCCAAATCGATTTTCGGCGATTTCACGGTCTTTTCTGCAAAACCGCCTGAATCCGAACACATTTATATTTGTTTCCGTCCGGAAGATATTGAATTGTTGCCGGATACGCATAAGCAGGCAGAAAATCAGATTACCATAGATATTACAAACACCGCATTTATGGGCAATATCACAGAAGTGCAGGGCATGGTGCAACGGGACGGCGAAGAGAAAAAATTACGTTTGCAATTAACGAAATGCCCGAATTTGAGCGATACGCTGACGTTTACGGTTCCTCGTAATGCCATTAAATTCTTGGAGTCGGTAAAATGAAAAATCTCAAAAATGATTTAAAAGCCTGGCTGCTGCTATGCAGTGGTTTGGGAACGATCCTGTTTTTAATGGGGTCCACGTTCTATATTGTCGTGTCGCAGAGCCTTGGTTTATACAGCATGGCGGGCGAGGAAAGCCGATTTAGTCTGGAATATTGGCAAACCGTGTTGAATAGCCCGGTGTTTCAAAAGTCCTATCTTTATTCCGTGAAAGTGTCATTGCTGGGGGCGATTTTCTCTATTATCGTGGCTTACCCCATTGCCATGTGGCTGCGTAAAAAACTGCCGGCAAAAGTCACTATTATCACCATCTTACGTGCACCGATGCTGGTGCCGGGATTGGTCGCCGCCTTCCTGTTTGTCAACATGATTTCCTATCACGGCATTTTAAATGAAGTCTTTGTTTATTTAGGCATCTGGGATGAGCCGAAAACCCTGCAAAACGACGAATTCGGCTGGGGCGTGGTGATTTTGCAAATGTGGAAAAATATTCCTTTTGCCTTAATCTTAATCGGCGGCGCGGTAAATTCGTTAAAAACCGATTTACTGGATGCAGCGGCAAATTTAGGTTCGACACCATGGCAACGGTTTCATTATGTGATTTTCCCGCTGACACTCGGTGCCGTGCAGGTTTCCTTTATTTTGATTTTCATCGGCGCGCTGGGCGATTTTGCCTTTTACAGTATTGCCGGTCCGCGTAGCACCTATTCTTTGGCGCGTTTAATGCAAATGTCCGCTTATGAATTTGAAGAATGGAACCAAAGTGCGGTGATGGCGTTAACGATCATGCTGACTTCCGCCTTTTTCACGATTCTGGTGTCGTTGCTGATTAAGCCATTGGCGGTGAAATGGGGAGAAGTCAAATGAATAGCAGCGCACAAATCACGACAAAAAACAGTCGATTAATCGCCCGCATTTCCCTCATCTTTTTTATCCTCGCGAATTTTATCTGGCTGTTTCTGCCGTTTTTGATGGCGGGCTTATGGTCGTTGGTGGATCCGTCAAAGCCTTGGAGCTATCCCGACATTTTCCCGCAATCATTGTCTTTTGAACGTTGGAAAATCGTGTGGGAAACCACCTCGTTATCGGAGGCAATGTTCAATAGTTATACTATTGCGCCGACGGTTTCGTTGATTACCATTTTGCTCTCATTGCCCACCGCCTATGCCTTCGGGCGCATGGAATTTCGCGGAAAAAAACTGGCTGAGTTGTTGACGTTAATTCCATTGGTGATTCCGGGCATGATCATCGCGTTGTTCTTCAGCCGTATGTTATTGGATTTGAACATTAATAATCCGTTTATCGGGATTGTTATCGGGCACGTCGTATTAACGCTGCCTTACGCCATTCGGATTTTATCGGCGGGATTTTCTTCCGTGCCGCAGGATTTAATTGAAGCGAGTCGCGACCTTGGCGCGTCTAAATTGACCGTGTTTAAGGACGTTTATCTGCCGATGCTCAAACCCAGTTTTCTGGCGTCCATTATTTTTTGTTTAGTGAAAAGTATTGAAGAATTTGCCATTTCATTTGTGATCGGTTCCCCGGATTTCATCACCGTGCCGACCATTTTATATTCTTTCCTAGGCTATTCCTTCATTCGCCCGAATGCCGCCGTGGTATCCATTATTCTCTTGGTGCCGAACATTATTTTAATGATGATTATCGAAAAACTGCTCAAAGGTAATTATCTCTCTCAGTCCACAGGAAAAGCATAATTTTAATAAGGAGACTCTTATGCAAAAAAATATTCGTAAACTTGTTTCTATCGGCTTAACCGCCGCGGCATTCGCCGTGACCAATTTTGCGCTGGCTGCAACGGATTTAAGCGGTAAATCCTGGAGTGAAATTGAAGCGCTGGCGAAGAAAGAAGGCAAAGTAACGGTGAGCGTATGGTATTTGCAGCCGCAGTTCCGTAATTTCGTGAAAGAATTTGAAAGCCAATACGGCATTAAAGTCAAAGTGCCGGAAGGCACCATGGACGGCAATATCAATAAACTGATTGCCGAGAAAAACCTGGAAACCGGCAAAATGGACGTGGTGGTGCTCAACGCGGATCGCTTGAGTAACGTAGCGAAAAACGACACTCTCACCAAGCTGAATCAGTTACCGAATTTCGATAAATTAAATCATCACTTGCAAGGCGTGGAACTGGGTGATGTGGCGGTCGGTTATTGGGGTAACCAAACCGGCTTGGCTTACGATCCGCTGCGTATCAAAGAAGAGGAATTGCCGCAATCCTGGCAGGATATGGAAAATTATATTGATAAACATCCGAAAAAATTCGGCTATTCCGACCCGAACGGCGGCAGTTCAGGTAACGCCTTTATTCAACGGGCTTTAGTTTATATTAACGGCGACTACGATTATCGCACCGACAAAATTGATGAAGCGCAAATTGCCAGCTGGAAGAAAACCTGGGATTGGTTCAGCAGCAAAAAAGATTCGCTGATTCGCACCGCCTCCAATGCAGACAGCTTAACCCGCCTAAATGACGGCGAATTGGTGATTGTCTCCGCCTGGCAGGATCACTTGTTCAGCTTGCAAAAACAAGGCGCAATCACCGACCGCTTAAAATTCTACATTCCGAAATTCGGCATGCCGGGCGGCGGTAATGTGATGACGGTGGCGAAAAATACACCGAACCCTGCGGCATCTTTAGTGTTTGTCCACTGGATTACTTCCCCAGAAGTGCAACAAAAATTAAGACAAGAATTTGGGGTTCGTCCGTTAGATAGTCAATCCGGCTTAAAAGACACCATTTTCTTCTCCGCCCCATGGCGCAAAGCTGAAATGGAATCTTTCACCAAAGAAGTGATTTCACGTTAAGGGGAGCGAATCTTATTAAAATATCGGCACGTTTTTCTAAGGCGTGCCTTTCATCCAAAAAGTGCGGTCACAAAAAACGACGTTTTTTTAACGTTGGCTTTGCCAACGGCCCCGTTAGGGGTGAACAAACGAGAGATCGAGTTTGTGAATAATTTTCCCACGTGTTTTTCACTATTGTGTAGCTGTTGCACAAAGATGAAATTACGGTTCCTGAGCTTGTCGAAGGATGAGTAATTTCATCCTATTTAGGCACAAAACTCATGCTTCGACTAATTCTTCGACAAGCTCAGGAACCGTCTCAGCAACCGTTTTGTACATTTGCTACATAGTGCCGGTGTTTTTTGACATGAAAAACGTTGTGAAAAAGGACCGCACTTTTTTCCAACCTAATGCTGCAAGGTCTCAAAAATCTTTTCTGCCAGGGCTTTTGATATGCCGGGGACGGAGGCGATTTCGTCGAGGGTGGCATTTTTGACGCCTTGCAAGCCGCCGAGGTATTTGAGCAGGGCTTGGCGGCGTTTGGCGCCGACGCCTTCAATGCTTTCCAAGCCACTTTGGGTGAAATGTTGTTGGCGTTTTTTGCGGTGTCCGCTAATGGCGTGATTGTGGCTTTCGTCGCGGATATGCTGGATCAAGTGAAGCGCAAGGCTGTCCGCCGGTAAATGCAATTCTTTGTCCCATTTGCTCAAAATCAAGGTTTCCAAACCGGCACGACGATCCACGCCTTTGGCAACACCGATTAAGTGCGGTTGGTTTTTGTTCCATTTTACATTAAGGTTTTCGAACACCTGCAACGCGCGGTTGAGTTGTCCCTTGCCGCCGTCGATAAAAATAATGTCGGGAATTTTGTCGTCTTCCAGATCTTTGTCGTAGCGTTTTAACAGGGCTTGTTCCATGGCGGCGTAATCGTCGCCTTTGGTGATGCCGCTGATGTTGAAACGGCGGTAATCGGATTTCAGCGGTCCGTCTTGGTTGAAAACCACGCAGGAGGCGGTGGTTTGTTCGCCCATGGTGTGGCTGATGTCGAAACATTCCATGCGTTTGATGGCAGCGATGCCGAGTAATTCCTGCAGTGCGACGTAGCGATCGTGCTGTAATGTGGATTGTTTTAATTTGGTGACTAACGCCGCTTTGGCGTTCATTTGTGCCAGTTGCAAATATTTGCTTTTATCGCCTTTGGCATGATCCTGAATGCTGACTTTGCGTCCCGCTTGGTCGCTGAGTAAAGTTTCCAAATCGACTTTTTCGTCCAGTTTTTGATCCACGATAATGGTGTTCGGAATGGTTCTGCCTTGGTGCGCCTGCAAATAAAATTGCCCCACAAAGGTTTCCGTGAGTTCTGCCAGATTGGTATTGCTCGGGACTTTAGGAAAATAGCTGCGATTGCCCAAAATCTTACCTTGACGAATAAACAAAACCTGCACGCAGGCCACGCCGAGTTGATAGGTGATGGCGATAATATCAATGTCGTCATGGCGATCGTTGGCGACAAATTGTTTTTCAATTACTGCCCGCACTGCCTGAATTTGATCACGAACGCGTGCCGCTTCTTCAAAATTCAGTTGCTGACTTGCCTGTTCCATTTGCTTCACCAAATGATCCAGCACCTGTTGATCTTTTCCTTGTAAAAACAAGCGGGCGAAATTGACCTGCTGCGCATAGGCTTCATCGGTCACATAGCCCTTTACGCAAGGCGCCAGACAACGCCCGATTTGATACTGCAAACAGGGGCGCGAACGGTTGTTATACACGGAGTTTTCACACTGCCGAATGGGGAACAGTTTTTGTAATAAAGACAGGGTTTCGCGCACTGCACCGGCATTCGGATAAGGACCGAAATATTCCCCTTGGATTTTTTTCGAACCGCGATAAGCGGTAATACGCGGGTGGGTTTCTTTGGTTAATAAAATGTACGGATAAGATTTATCATCGCGCAACAGCACGTTATAGCGCGGCTGGTAGGTTTTGATGTAATTGTGCTCTAGGAGCAGGGCTTCGGTTTCCGATGTGGTAATGGTGGTTTCGATATGCTGAATCGACGCCACCAATGCTTCCGTTTTTTTGCTGCTTAACTGCTTGCGAAAATAACTGGATAAGCGTTTTTTCAGATCTTTCGCCTTGCCCACATAAATCACCGTGCTTTTATCGTCATACATACGATAAACGCCCGGTAAGTGCGGTACGTTGGCGAGGAATTTTTTGGCGTCGAAAGTCATAATGAGATTAATTAAATCGAGTTCTATAGTGAAATGATTTGAAGCATTATATTCGTCTAATCTTTAAAGAAAAAAGAAAATATCCTTCTTTAGCAAAGAGGAGTTAGGGGAGATTGGTCAATTTAGGTGCAAAATACGTTAACGGCATTTCTCCGATAAAATCGACCGCACTTTTTCCAGATCTTCGGGGGTATCCACACCCACGGCAGGCACTTCTTTAGCGAGTTCTACATGGATTTTTTCGCCATGCCAAAGCACGCGTAATTGTTCCAGTTTTTCGATGTGTTCCAGCGCAGTCGGCTGCCACTGTACGTATTGTTTAATGAATCCGGCACGGTAAGCGTAAATGCCGATGTGACGTAAATATTCGGTATTCAGCCGTAACTTTGCCGTATCGTCCGTTTGTGCGAATTGATCGCGATCCCAGGGAATCACGGCGCGGGAGAAATAAAGCACATAGCCGTTTTTGTCGGTCAGCACTTTTACCACGTTGGGATTAAACAATTCTTTCGCGTCATCAATTTTTACCGCAAGGCTTGCCATGTTCACAGGGTATTTTGCCAGGTTTTCCGCCACTTGTTTCACGATAATGGGCGGAATGAGCGGTTCGTCGCCTTGAATGTTGACGATAATTTCATCGTCGGGCAGCACCAGTTTTTCCACCACTTCCGCCAGGCGTTCCGTGCCGGAATTGTGGTTTTTGGCAGTCATGCACACTTCCGCCCCGAAATTTCTTGCGGCGGTTGCCACCAATTCGTTATCGGTGGCGATAATGACGCGGTCGGCACCGGATTGTTTGGCTTGTTCAAAAACGTGTTGAATCATCGGCTTGCCGGCAATATCGGCTAAGGGTTTGCCCGGTAAGCGGCTGGAGGCGTAACGGGCGGGAATGATCACGGTGAATTGTGTCATATTAATTATCCTGTTCTTGATTTAACGGCTGCGCCTGTTCCGCCGGTAATACGGGAATGCCGTTCTTAATCGGGTAAGCGATTTTTTCAAAACGACAGATTAAACGTTGATGTTGTTCATCGTATTCCAAACGTCCGTGACAGCTTGGGCATGCCATGATTTCTAATAATTTTCCATTCATTACGCTGCTCTCGATTTGTCGCTATTTTTCACCGCACTTTTGCACGATCTTTTGAATCAATTGCCGGGCTTTTTCGCCGTGAATTTCTGCCGTCACCGGCACATACCACCAGTTTTCCTGTGCAAATGCAAGACATTTTACCGCATCTTTTTCTGTCATCAGGAGCGGTTGGTTTTTATCGAATTGGTTGAATAAATCCGCGCTGAAACGTTGGTGATCTTGAAATGCTTTGATGTCGCTTAAGATAATGCCCTGTTGTTGCAACATGGCAAAAAAACGCGGCGGATTGCCAATGCCGGCAATGGCGGTTGCCTGTGAGAATTCTTTTAACGGGTACTGTGCTTTGTTGACTAAATTGACGGCATACTGTGGTTGCAATGTC
Organism: Aggregatibacter actinomycetemcomitans; assembly: GCF_023518055.1. Lineage (NCBI taxonomy): Bacteria > Pseudomonadati > Pseudomonadota > Gammaproteobacteria > Pasteurellales > Pasteurellaceae > Aggregatibacter > Aggregatibacter actinomycetemcomitans. Next base: position 1,390,826 of record NZ_CP085096.1, on the reverse strand, counting down.
ATCACCGCGTCGCTGTATTGGTTTTCCGCGCCATTAGTAACGACGAAATCGACAGATTTTAAACGGCTTGGCAACTCGCGCAACGGTCCGGCAGGCAATAAGAAACCGTTACCCAGACCACGTTGTGCGTCCATGATGACGACTTCGATATCACGTTGTAATTTATAATGTTGCAAGCCGTCATCGCTGATAATGACATCGCATTGGGCGTGTTCTAACAGGTATTCAACGGCTTGTTGTCGGTTGGGTGAGATACAAACGGGCGCTTGGGTACGGGTGGCGATCAACACGGGCTCATCGCCGGCTTCTACAGGATCGCTGGGCGGCGTAACCAACAAAGGATAATGTTTGGCTTGGCTGCCGTAGCCCCGTGAAATCACGCCGACTTTTAAACCGCGCTTGCTGAGTTCCTGTACCAACCAAATCACTGCCGGTGTTTTGCCGTTACCGCCGACGGAAAGATTGCCGACGACTACCACAGGAACCGGCGCACGATAGGATTTTAGCAAGTTAAAACGAAAGAGCGCGCGACGAATGGCGGTAATTAGCCAAAATAACAAGGAGAAAGGGCAGAGTAGCCATGTGATCCACGAGCGGGAATACCAAAACTGCATACGTTCTCCTTGCCTTGGTTATTGACTGAATTGCATGCTGTGCAATTGTTTATAAGCACCACCTTGCTCCAACAATGTTTTGTGGTTGCCGCGTTCTTTAATTTGTCCGTGTTCGATGACTAAAATTTCATCGGCTTTTTCGATGGTGGATAAACGATGGGCGATCACCAAAACCGTGCGATCTTTTTGGATTTCTTCCAATGCCGCTTGAATTGCGCGTTCGGATTCCGTATCCAATGCCGAGGTGGCTTCATCTAAAATCAATACCGGCGAGTTACGCAACAAGGCGCGGGCGATGGCTAAACGCTGGCGTTGACCGCCGGATAAGCTGGCGCCGTTTTCGCCGATAACCGTATCCAGACCGTTTTCCAAATGCTCGATAAATTCCATGGCGTGCGCCGCTTTTGCCGCTTTGATGATTTCTTCACGACTGTATTTGTCTTTCGCCGCATAAGCAATGTTGTTGGCGATCGTGTCATTAAATAAATGCACTTGTTGGGAGACCACCGCGCAGTTTTCGCGTAAATCGGACAGGCGATAATCCTGAATATTTACGCCGTCCAGCGTAATTTCCCCTTGGTTTATATCATAAAAACGGGTGACTAAGTTGGCGATAGTGGATTTACCGGAGCCTGAACGCCCGACCAATGCCACGGTTTTGCCGTGCGGAATCTTGAAAGAAATATTGTCTAAAGCGGGTTCATCTTTCCCTTGGTAGCTGAATGTCACATTTTTGAATTCAACGTCGCCTTTTACCTTGTCTGCTTTATACGTGCCGGTGTCTTTTTCTGTGTCCATATCCAAAATGCCGAACAGGGTTTGGCACGCCGCCATGCCGCGTTGGAATTGCGCATTCACGTTAGTTAAGGATTTTAGCGGGCGCATTAAAGCAAGCATGGAGGAGAAAACGACGGTAAATGTACCCGCACTTAAGTTCTGATCCATAATGGAGGGGAAAGTGGCTAGATAAAGTACGGCAGCCAGGGCGAAAGAGGCGATAATCTGTACCACAGGATCGGCAATGGCATCGGCGGCGGTCATTTTCATACCCTTACGGCGCATATCGTTACTTACACGGTTAAAGCGTTCTTCTTCAATGAATTGCCCACCGAAAGAAAGCACTACTTTATGTCCTTTTAACATTTGTTCCGTAGTCGAGGTCAGTTCTCCCATAGAATTTTGCATATTGCGACTTAGCTCACGGAATTTCTTGGAAACTATACGAATTAAAATACCGATAATCGGTCCGATAACAAATAAAACCAAGGAAAGCTGCCAGCTGGTGTAAAGCATGATACTGAGCAAGGAAAGCAAATATGCGCCTTCACGTACGATGGTAATGAGGGAACCGGAGGAGGCGCTGGCGATCATTTCGGAATCGTAAGTAATGCGGGAAAGTAAGCGACCGGAAGAGTTGCTGTCGAAAAAACTCACCGGCATGAACATTAAGTGTTTAAACAAACGGCGGCGCATGGTCATCACTACTTTGCCGGAGACCCATGCCAGACAGTAATTGGAAATAAAGCTGGAAATGCCGCGAAAGAGAATCAGCAGCACCACAAATACCGACATTTGTTTTAAAAAAGAAGCGTCAGCTTTGCCAAAACCATCATCCAATAAGGGTTTCAGTAAGAAAATTAAGCCGGAATCGGTTAACGCGTTTAATACTAACGCAACACCGGAAACGATCAAACCTGCTTTATACGGGCTAATCATCGGCCATAAACGTTTGAAGGTTTGCATGGTGGAAAGGTCTTGATCTTGCATAATAAATTTTCTGTCTTAGGTTAAAAAATAATGGCGCATTGTACCTTTATTTCGTGCTCAAGCCAATCAATCTGCGATACCAAGGCGAAAATTCAGCGCGCGCGGTCTGAATTTTGATCTCTTCATTGTAGAACAATAGACTGATTTGCCCGCTATGCGCCGTATTATAAATTTGTGATCCTTGTTGTTGCAGGCGCGCCACCACGTCTTTATGGGGAAAATGCCATGGGTTCCAGCGTCCGCTGGAAATCAGCGCAATGTCCGGTTGAATATGTTGCACTAATGCCTGCCCCGTCGAGGTTTTGCTACTGTGATGCCCTACTTGTAACACATGGATTTTGCCAAGTTTCGGTAGGATCTTATATTCCACGCTAAGATCCGCGTCGCCCGTCAGCAAAATATGGTGCGTGCCATCGGTTAATAAAAGTGTGCAGGAATCCCGATTTTCCGCACGGGGCACGATATTCTCCGGTGATAGCACGGTAAAATGCAACCCCTGCCAATGCCATTGTTTACCGGCTTGACAAAAAGTGCGGTCATTTTTTTCGGTGTTTTGGGAACCATATCGCTTTTGTGAAGCGGTGGTCAGTTGAATATGGGGATACATTGCTAAAATATCTTTGGCACCACCTGCGTGATCGTTGTCGTCATGGCTTAATATCAGCCATTCCAAATCAATGCCTTGCCGTTGTAAATAAGGCAGAATTTCCAATTGTGCCATACTGCCGCCCTTCCAACTCGGGCCGGTATCGTAAAGCACGCCTTTGCCGTCTTTCACGATTAAAGTTGCCAACCCTTGCCCCACGTCCAAGGTTTCCAATTGCCAGTTCGGACGTGAAATAGACTGAGAAATTAACGTCAGGCAACACAGGGCAATCAGCCCACCGCCCACGCAATAAGCGCTTTTTCGTAACGGTAAACTTAGTTCCGGATTAAAATGAAATCCTTTAAAGCGGTGCTGCCTTGACAATGCTAAAGTGGATGTTATCGGTTTGGGCGGTTTATAAATAACATAGAGCGCCACTAAAAAAAGAAAGGTTAAACATAGGGTTATCCATAAACTGTGCGGAATGGAAATTGCCAACCAGTCATCCTGCCAGGGCGTCAAAAGTGCGGTGATTTTTTCCGCCAAATCGTTGGCGAGCTGCCACGAATGCCACGCACCTTGGGTGACTACGGCAAATAACACCAACGGGACCAAAACGAAGCTATAAGGCGGCACGGCGATGACATTGGCGATAAAACTATTTAACGAAATGCCGTTAAAAAATAACAGCTGAATGGGCGTGAACAGCCAGAGCAGACCGAATTGCAAATGAAACAAGCCGAAAACATACCGCACTTTCCGCCACGGCGAATTGGCAAGGGAATGGCCGCGCCATTGCAATAGAGACAACGGAAAATACTGATACCAAACAATCAGACAGGTCACTGCGCCCACCGACAACCAAAAGCTGGTGGAAAGTAACATGAGCGGATCGATAAAAATCAGCAAGGCAACCACTCTTAACAAGAATTGCCATACCGTCCAATATCGTCGCCAATACTGAATCGCGTAGAGCATGGCTAACGCAATCATAGCGCGTAAAGTCGGAATAGCAAGCCCCGCCAGTTGGCTGTATAACAACGCAAAAATGAATCCGCACAGAATCGGAAATGTCGGGCTGATGTAACGCGTCGGCAAGGCAAATTGCAGTAGACGCGCCAAGGTAAAACCCAGCATCATCGCCAGTCCGATATGCAGCCCTGAAATGGCAATTAAATGCGCCGTATTTGTTTTTTGATAAATTTGCCAAGTTTTTTGGTCTAAGCGGAAACGTTCGCCAAAACCGAGTGCCAGCAACAAGCCTTGTCGGGGTAAATTCTCCGTTTGTTGTAAGGCTTGATTGAGAGCGGTTTGGCGTAACGAAAAAACGTTTTCCAATTTGACCGCACTTTTAATCTCTGCCCAAGCGGTGATGTGCTTGCCGAAATACCATGGCTGGCGGTCAAAACCGTCAAAATTCAGGCGGGAAGAAAGCGCTCGCAAGCGTAAATTGCCTGCGTAACGTTCGCCGGGGTTGACTGGTTGCTTGAGTTTCCATTGCGCGTAAATACGTTGTTCGGGAAGATTTTCGGCGAGTTTGGCGCGAATAACCAGGGTTTGATAATGCTGCTGATGCAGAATTTCCTTGACGGTAAATTCGCGGTGAACGGTTTTCGGCAGATTGGCAAGATTATCCGCCTGGGTCAGTATGGAAATTGCCGATTGGTGGACGTAAGCGGACTGAATCATCAAGATCAGTAGCCACATTACTATTTGCTTGATTTTGTCCTGTCGCAGGGCATAAGCAAGCAACATGAGTGGACATAATAAGAGGAGTAAATAGCACGCCGTTTGCCACGATAATAAAAAGCGATCGGGCAAAAACAATAATGTTAAACCGCTAAAAATCAGGGCTATAGCCAACTTATCCAACGAAACGCTCACATTTTCAACCGCACTTTTCTCATCCGAAGGGCGGCTACTATGGAAGAAATGGGCGGGGTGTAAAACCGACGGAAGTGAATATTGGAAACTGAATCACAAAAATAAAATTTTTCATCAAAAAAGCTAATAGATGTGTAAATTTTATTTGATAAATAGGATAAGTTCTGCTATTTATACGCCTTCAAAATTTGGGTCCGTTTTTTAATAGGTTTACTTTGGTAGTAACAACATTAAGCAACACTGGATTGTGGGGGCTTAGCAGTATGAAATGGATGAATTTTTTATTAGGAGATACAAATGAGTAAAGCGTCTTTGAGTTTATTAGCTTTAGCCGGCGTTGAGCCGTACAAAGAAAAGAAAGGCGAAGAATACATGAATGAGCACCAAGTGCTGCATTTCAAGAAGATCCTTCAAGCCTGGCATGATCAAATTAGAGATGAAGCTTCTCGAACCGTTGCTCATATGCAGGACGAAGCGTCTAATTTCCCGGATCCATCCGACCGCGCCACACAGGAAGAAGAATTTAGCCTGGAGTTGCGTACCCGTGATCGTGAACGCAAATTAATGAAGAAAATCGAAAGCACCTTGAAAAAATTGGATACGGACGATTTCGGTTATTGCGAATCCTGTGGCGTAGAAATCGGTATTAAACGTTTAGAAGCGCGCCCAACCGCCGATCTTTGTATCGATTGCAAAACCCTGGCGGAAATTCGCGAAAAACAAATGGTGGGTTAATCCTGCTAATTCATTGATAAAAGTGCGGTCAAAAAACACATTATTTTTCGACCGCACTTTCACTTTATTTTTGTGATAAATGGAGATGTATTATCTTTACCTATATTAAAAATCTTTTGAGCAAGAAAACGAAGAACAAAACCTCCGCTCAAAATGAAGTTAAAGTCTCGCCTAAAAAACAATCCGTTATTGAATCTGAACCTGTAAAAAACAAGGTTCAAGGTTCCTCCCGCAACAAAAAAAACACGCATAAAAAAGAATTCAAACACAGTATTAAAGCCTCAATGCACGGCATTACGCCGCGCATGATCAATCGCCATGCGTTGACCGTGGTGGAAAAATTACAACGCCAAGGCTATGAAGCCTATGTGGTCGGCGGCTGTTTGCGCGATTTATTGTTAGGCAAAAAACCAAAAGATTTTGATGTGGCGACCAATGCCCGCCCGGAACAGATTCAGGCGGTTTTTCAGCGTCAATGCCGTTTGGTGGGACGACGTTTCCGCCTGGCACACGTGATGTTCGGACGTGAAATTATTGAAGTCGCCACTTTCCGCGCCGGTCACATGGAACATCATAATGAAAAACTCGCTAAACAAAGCGAAGAAGGGATGTTACTGCGCGACAACGTATATGGCACTCTGGAGCAGGATGCGGAACGCCGCGATTTTAGTGTGAACGCGCTATATTACAATCCGCAGGACAACACCCTGAAAGACTATTTCAACGGTATTGAAGATTTAAAAAACGGCAAATTGCGTTTAATCGGTGATCCGGTGACCCGTTATCAGGAAGATCCGGTGCGGATGTTACGCTCCATTCGTTTTATGGCGAAGCTGGAAATGTTTTTGGATAAACCGAGCGAAGCGCCTATTAAAGAATTGTCACATTTATTAAAAAATATTCCGTCGGCACGCTTATTTGAAGAAAGCCTGAAATTGTTACAGGGCGGAAACGGCGTGAAAACCTATCGCTTATTGCGTCAATACGGCTTGTTTGAACAACTGTTTCCGCTACTACAAAATTACTTCACGGAGCGTGAAGACAGCATGGCGGAGAAAATGATTCTGCGTGCGCTAACCTCCACCGATGAACGTGTTGCCGATAAATTGCCGATTAATCCGGCGTTTTTATTTGCTGCATTTTTTTGGTATCCGTTACGTGAACGGGTGGAAATGCTAAAAAATGAAGGCGGTTTGAATAATTACGATGCCTATGCGTTGGCGTCTAATGATTTGTTGGATGTGTTGTGCAATGCCTTAGCCATTCCGCGCCGTCATACCGCAGTGATTCGCGACATTTGGTCGTTGCAGCTGCAATTTTTAAAACGTACCCCAAAATCCGTGCAACGTGTTATGGAGCAATCGAAATTCCGCGCAGGGTTTGATTTATTGGTGATGCGTGCGGAAATTGAGGGCGGGGAAGCTGTGGAATTATCCGCGTGGTGGCACGAATACCAATTCAGCAACGATAGCCAACGGCAGGATCTGGTTAAAGAATTACCAAGCCAGCCGAAAAAACGCAAATATCATTGTCGTAAACGTAGCTCCGCTACGAAAAACACGAATAAGGCTGCCCATGAATAAGGTGTATGTCGCTTTAGGCAGTAATTTAGCGGATCCGCAAGCACAACTGGTCGCCGCATTACGGGCGATGAATCAATTGCCTGGCAGCCGTCTGATTAGCGTCAGTTCTTTTTATCAAAGCAAACCTCTCGGTCCGCAAGATCAGCCTGATTATGTCAACGCCGTCGCTTGCCTGGAAACGGCGCTTTCTCCCCTCGCATTGCTTGATGAATTACAACGTATTGAACAGGAACAAGGGCGTGTCCGTCTTCGTCGTTGGGGTGAGCGCACATTAGATCTGGATATTTTGCTTTACGCCGATCAAACCATTCAGTCGGAACGTCTGACTGTTCCCCATTATGATATGCACAATCGTGAATTTGTAATTATCCCGTTGGCGGAAATCGCACCTTCGTTTTCCTTGCCGAACGGGCAATCCATCAGGGAGTTAATGCAAAATTTTACCCATCATAAAATGGTGATTGTGAAAGAGAAGGGCGAGGTTGTGTTTTAAAAAAGTGCGGTCAGCTTAAAAAACGTTTTTTAAATCCACCGCACTTTACTCTTTGCATGGATTGGGTTTCTTACTTGTGCTTATGTTCGTGATGTTCGCCGACTAAGGTGACTAAAATCACCGTATCTTCCATCGCTTCCCCTTGAATAAAATGCTTGCCGCCAAAATTCAACACTTGACCCACGCTGATGTCATGTTTTTCCGTGTCGTCAAGCAATACGCTAATTTTTCCGTTAAGAACGGTAAAAATGACGCTTTCGCCCTCATGGTTATGGCGTTTTAATTGATCACCTTTTTTTAATACTTTTTTACCACGGTAAACTGATCGCCTTGCAAAATTTTGCCGGAGCCTTCTTTTACCGTACCGATGTCCGCATTGGCGTTAAGTGTGATACCGAGACCTAATGCCATGCCCAGCATGAATTTTTTCATAAGCCATCCTTTTGCTAATTGATAAATTGCCTATTCTTTGCTCAAAGCTTGTTTATTCTGAAAGGTTAATAGTAGGTTTGTCAATGAGAATAGTTATCATATTTTAATATAAAGTGCGGTCGTTTTTTTCCGCGTTTTACATTTATTGACAGGTCGGGTGCAGCAACTCCGGGCGATCTTTAAAATATACGGAATCGTAATGGTACTATTTTCCACTCCAAATAAAGCCGATAATTAAAAATTGTTTTTTCATATTGTGAGTTCAATAAAATAAAGGCTTCCAAATGAAAGCCTTTATTTTTGCACTTAAAGTGCGGTCATTTTTTCAAACGTTTTTAATGACGTTTTATTGTGTCGCTTGGATTGCGGTTAAGGCAATGGTGTACACAATGTCGTCAACTAGCGCGCCACGGGATAAATCGTTCACCGGTTTGCGCATACCCTGTAGCATCGGACCGATGGAAACGAGGTCGGCGGAACGTTGAACCGCTTTGTAGGTGGTGTTACCGGTATTCAAATCCGGGAAGATGAAGACGGTGGCTTGACCGGCAACCGGTGAGTTAGGCGCTTTAGAGCGAGCCACGTCTTCCATCACCGCAGCGTCATATTGTAACGGACCGTCGATGAGTAAATCAGGGCGTTTTTCCTTCGCAATGCGGGTGGCTTCTTTCACTTTTTCTACGTCAGCACCGCTGCCTGATGTACCGGTGGAGTAGGAAATCATTGCCACTTTCGGATCGATACCGAAGGATTTTGCCGATTCGGCAGATTGAATGGCGATTTCCGCCAATTGTTCTGCCGTCGGATCCGGGTTCACTGCGCAATCGCCATAGACCAATACTTGATCCGGTAGCAACATGAAGAAGATGGAAGAAATAATGGAGCTGCCCGGTGCGGTTTTGATGATTTGCATTGGCGGGCGAATGGTGTTGGCGGTGGTGTGTACGGCGCCGGATACCAAACCGTCTACTTGGTTGGCTTCCAACATCATGGTACCGAGCACAACATTGTCTTCCAATTGTTCACGCGCCATGGTTTCGGTCATGCCTTTGGCTTTGCGTAGCTCAACCAAACGTGCCACATAGTTTTCACGCACGCTCGCCGGGTCGATAACGGTAATGCCGTTTACCAACTTAACGCCTTGGGATTCCGCCACGCGTTGTACGTCTTCCGGTTTGGCTAACAGCACACATTCTGCGATACCGCGTTCGGCACATAAAATCGCCGCTTTAATGGTGCGCGGTTCGTCGCCTTCCGGTAAGACGATGCGTTTTTGGGCGGCGCGGGCTAATTCGGTTAATTGGAAACGGAATGCCGGCGGGGATAAGCGACGTAAACGGCTCGAGGCTTCCACTAATCCGTTGACAAACGCCGTATCTAATTTTTCACCGGTGTAACGTTTGATGTTTTCGATACGTTCTTTATCATCAACCGGCACTTCAAGGTTGAAACTTTGCAGGCTTAATGCGGTTTGCCAGGTGTTACCCTCAATGCGGAATACCGGCAATTTTTTGCTTTCAAACACGTGTTGGCAAAGCTTTTTGATTTGCGGATCTAATTTGTAACCGCCGGTTAATAGTAAACCGCCGATTTCAATGTCATTAGACACGGCAAGCGCCGCCGCAACGATGACATCAGGCCGGTCTGCGGAAACCACTAATAAGCTGCCTGCGCGGAAATGTTCCACCATGTTCGGCAGACTTCTGGCGCAGAAGGTAATGCCGCGAATCCGACGATTAACATCGCCTTCATTCATAATCGCTGCGCCTAAATGCTTGATTAAATCAATAGCGCGGGTGGCGATCAGATCGGCGGACCAAGGAATGCAGGCTAATAGTTTAATCGTGCTTTGGGCGAAAAGTCTGATAAGTTCGGACTCGCTGTTGTGACTGTGTTGGAAGGAATCGAAAATTTCGCTTAAATCAGGGCGTGTTCTGCCGGATTCGTCAACCGGTGCGTTGAATTTGTTGGCGATCACACCAAGGAGATTCTTATTGCTTTTACCGCCGAATAATGAAGCAGCCGCTTCGACGCGCTCTTTTAATTGTGTCGGAGTTTCCGTTGATGGGGCGGCGACCAATACGATTTCTGCATCAAGAGCTTGGGCTATTTCGTAGTTAATGCTGTTGGCAAAGGTATGTTTACGGGTTGGAATCAAGCCTTCCACGATCACGATTTCGTTGTTTTTCGCCAGCTTTTGGTGATTCTCAACAATTTTTTCTAATAACACATCGGATTGATTTTGACCGATTAAGGATTCCGCCACGCTTAACATAAACGGTTCGGCAGTTTCTAAAGCGGTGCTGGTACGCACGATGGAGGTGGTGCGGTCGATAACATCCTCACCGGTGTTCGGTTGGGAAATTGGTTTCATAAAGCCGACTTTGGCGCCTTTTTGTTCAAGGGCATTGATTAAACCGAGGCTTACACTGGTTAAACCTACGCCGGTGCTAATCGGAATGAGAATAATAGTACGGGACATAATTTACCTTTATTTTGTGTGAGTAAAAAAGAAACTGCCGATTTAATCGGCAGTTTGTTTGATTAATGTTCAAATACAAAGACGTGCAGTATCTTGTGCGATAACGAGCTCTTCGTTGGTTGGAATTACTATAGCGATAGGAGTGTTATCGGCCGTGATGATACCTTCTTTACCGAAACGGGCGGCAAGATTTTTCTCTTGATCCAGTTTGTAACCGAATAATTTTAAGTGATCCAAGGTGATTTCACGCACATGGGCGGAGTTTTCACCGATACCGCCGGTAAACACGATAGCATCCAGACGTTCACCGATTACCGCCATATAAGAACCGATGTATTTGGCTAAACGATAGCAATAGACACCTAATGCGCGTTTTGCCGGGATTTCTTTCTCATAATTATCTTCTGCATAACGACAGTCACTGGTCACTTCCGTTAAGCCTAATAAACCGGATTTCTTAGTTAACGTATCGTTAATTTCTTTCACGGACATACCCAAAGTATCGTGCATATAGAAAATAATAGCAGGGTCGATGTCGCCGGAACGGGTACCCATCACTAAACCTTCCAATGGCGTTAAACCCATTGAGGTGTCGATACATTTGCCGTGACGGATTGCCGATACGGAACCGCCGTTACCTAAATGACAAGTGATCACGTTGATTTTATCTTCCGGCACACCTAACCGTTTTGCTGCTTCACGGCTGACATAATAGTGGCTGGTACCATGCGCGCCATAGCGACGAACGCCATGTTCACGGTATAAAGAGTATGGTAATGCGTATAGGAATGCTTCTTCCGGCATGGTTTGATGGAAGGCGGTATCGAACACCACGACATTTTTATCTTTCAGGTGCGGGAATAATTTGAAAGCCTCTCTGATCCCGATTAAATGTGCCGGGTTGTGCAGCGGTGCGAATTGAATTGCTTCTTCAATGCCTTTGACCACTTCATCGGTCACAATAACGGAAGAAGTGAATTTTTCGCCGCCGTGTACGATACGATGACCGATGGCTACAACGCCTTTTTGTAATTCAGGATCAAGAGAGAAAATGTTATTAACAATGAAATTTAATGCTTCGGCGTGAGCGGCACCGGCACCTAAATCTGCCTGCCCTTTTTCACCGTGCAATTTCCATTTAATACGGGCTTCAGGTAAATAAAACGCTTCGGCTAAGCCGGATAATTTTTCTTCGCCTGTTGCAGGATTAAGAATTGAGAATTTTAATGAGGAACTACCACAATTGAGAATTAGGACTAATTTTTCAGACATAAACGACCTATACTGGTTTGAGTTAAACAAAATCCGTTCAAATAACGAACGGGTAATAGAAGGTTAAACCGCCATAGGATACACCTTTCACCATACAAAATAAATTCTCAACAGCAAAAAACACGACATTAATCGAAAAATTTGGTGATTTTGGTGAACGTTAAATTTCGTGATTCACGTTCTGAGCTAAGATACCGGGGGGATTATAAAAAATAGCGGCTTTATGTTATGGTGAGCGTCAAGTTAAAAAGAAGGATAAGGTAGTACATGAGCTTTTTCAGCACTCTAAAAAGCGGTCAGCAATATTTGAAAACCTGGCCGTTAGAACCTAAACTCGGTGCGATTTTTCCGGAAAATCGTGTCATCAAAACCACATTATTTGCCCAAAAATTCATGCCGTTCTTGGCAGTGTTTTCTATTGTATGGCAACAATTTTATGCGCAAAGTGACGGGATTGCATTGGCGGTAGCGGTTCTGACAGCGTTATTTACGTTATTTTTACCTATGCAAGGCATTTACTGGTTGGGTAAGCGCGCCAAAACACCGTTACCACCAAAAAGTGCGGTCGGTTTTCAGCGCGTTTATGAGGCACTGAAAGAAAAACAGATGGCGTTGCCGATATGTCCCGAAAAGCCGACTTACTTTGATTTAGCGGTGTTGTTAAGACAGGCGCAACAAAAATTAGGACGGGATTTCTGGCAGGATCTTTAAGCCTCGAATTTTCCATATTTATAAATATAACAATGGGATAGTAACGTCCTTTGGATCATTTGATCAAAAGGGCGCTTTTTTGAGCGCATAATTTTTTTGCGCAAATGTTTTCGTTTTTTGCTAGAATAGCGCCCATTGCAAATGAAAATATCTTTTTTCAACGCACAGAGATGATTTAATGATTGATTACATTATTATCGGCATTATTGTTTTTTCCATTATTGTCAGTTTATTACGCGGTTTTGTCCGCGAAGTCATGTCACTAGCCAGCTGGATCGTGGCATTTTTAATTGCAAGCAATTTTTATATGTATCTTGCCGGACTCTTAACATCAATTGAGTCCGTTTATATTCGTAACGGCACGGCTATCGGTATTTTATTTATCGCTTCACTCATTGTCGGCGCCATTGTCAATTATGTCTTAGGGCAACTGGTAGATCGTACCGGGTTAAGCGGCACGGATCGTGTGCTCGGCGCCTGTTTCGGCTTATTACGCGGGGTTTTGATTGTTGCCGCTATGTTGTTTTTCTTAGATACATTTACCAGTTCAAATCAAACCGATTGGTGGAAAGAATCCAAATTAATACCGCACTTTCGTTTCGTGGTGGATTGGTTCTTCCAACAATTACAAGCCAATTCCGGTTTTTTAAATTCAACCCTGAACTTGGAGCAGATTGCCAATCCGGCAACAAATGCGGTTCCGGTTTCAACTACAAACTAGTCTATTTGGTTGGGATCAGATGAATACCCCTTGGAACGGGATTTATTTGAACGTTGGCGGGGGTAGGTGTTTAAAGTGCGGTGGGTTTTAAAAACGTTTTTAAAACCCACCGCACTTTTCATTTATATTGGTTACATCGGGGCTTACCCTTTACGTTTAGCGTTCACTTCTTTCAGCAATTTCTGAATGTCTTGATCGGCAAAAATTGCGTCGGTGTTTTGCGTTAAACGGCGGCGCCAGTTGGCGTATTGCATACTGGTGCCCGGGATGTTGACCGGTTCGGTCATACCCAGCCAGTCTTCCGGTTGGAAGCCGAACAGGGCGCTGTTGACCTCGGCGACGTAAGATTGTAGCTGATGGACGAATTTTTTGTTCACATCGGAAGACAAGGTTTCGTCGATGCCGGCGTCCACGTCAATATCATGCTCTTTTAAGCGTTGCAGAATGCCCGCTTTTGCTTTTACGCGATCTTTTTTCAGGATTTCCAGAATTTGCGGGTTCGGATACACACCGTATTTTTGCCCCAATTCAAAATCATAACCGCGCCAATAACCGTTAATGGTCGGCAGATCGTGGGTGCTTAGGGTGGTCATCGCTTGGTACGGATAGTCCCGCAGGTCACGACTTTGTCCTTGTTTATCAAATTCAAAATAGAAGATTTTGTAAGACAAAATGCCGGCATTTTTGAGTTTGCTGACGATTTCTTTCGGCACGGTGCCTAAATCTTCGCCGATAATCACGCAGCGACGACGTTGGCTTTCAAGGGCGAGAATGGCGATTAAATCATCGACCGGATAACGCACATAGGCGCCGTTGACCGAGCTGTCGCCTTTCGGGATCCACCATAAACGCAATAACGACATAATGTGATCGATACGCAATGCACCGCAATGATTCATATTGGCGCGCACCAAGTCGATAAACGGCTGATAAGCGCGTTGTTTCAGAATGTGCGGGTTCATCGGCGTTAAGCCCCAGTTTTGTCCTTGCGGACCTAACACATCCGGCGGCGCACCCACGGACGCCCGCAGACAGTACAATTCCTTATCGCTCCAGGTTTCCGAACCGCTGCCGGTGACGCCTACCGCCAAGTCGCGGTACATGCCGATGGTCATTTGTTGCGCTTTACATAAGGCATCGCATTCGGCAAGTTGTTGGTCGGCGCAGAATTGCAACCAGGCATAAAATTCGATTTCCTCACCATATTGACGGCGGAATTGCGCGACGACCTCGGAATGATAATCTTGGAATTCCGGCGCCCAGAAATCCCAACCCCATTGCTCGCGATATCGGGCGCTTAAATGGGCATGCAGCGCATCAAAAGTGGCTTGCACCTGTAAACTTTCGCCACCGTTGCGCACGAAATCGGCAAAAGCTTGTTGGGAAAGTGCGGTCGGATTTTCTTTAAATTCGGCAAAGGCAAAATGCAGCCCCTTCAATTTCAACGCCATCACCTCGGCGTAATCAATCCATTCGGCGGCGCGTAAGGCGTTCAATTTTTCCTGTACTTCCGCCGAATTAAACCAGCGTTGCGCCTCTGCGCTTTGTTGAAATTCCGGCAGTTGATCTATGTTGATGTAAATGATGTTCAGCCATTTGCGCGATGACGGGCTATACGGGCTGGCACCATCGGGATTGCCCGGAAAGAGGGCATGAATCGGGTTTAAGCCTAAAAAATCTGCCTGATACGGCGCAAGCCCGCGAATAAATTCTTGCAAATCACCGAAATCGCCCACGCCCCAGTTGCGCTCGGATTTCAGGGTATAAAGCTGAATAAAACTGCCCCAGAGTTTTTTCTGTTCGGCGAATGCTTCCGGTTCATAACAACGCTGCGGCGCAACGATAAGGCGGCAATGTACTTCTTCTTTTCCACCGTGCAACACCAGATCGTGATAACCCAACGGTAAATCGCGTGGCAGGGTTATGCTATTTTTTTTCACTTTGCCTTCAAGGATGCCGGCATTGTCTTCCAGGTGAAGCTGCCATTTGCCTTGCCATGAACGGCTGGCATCGGAAACATTTAACGATAAAAAGTGCGGTTGATTTTGGCGGAGAATTTTCACCGGCGGTAGCGGGTGAGTACGGCTGTTTATATGACCTTCAAAAGTGGAAAGCAAGGCTTTTTTGATGGCGAGCGGCGCACGAATTTTCTGCCCGCGTTCGTCAAAAAAGTAGGGCATGATACCCGCTTGGTCGAAGCGTTTTTCTTTAATAGACATAGCGATTCCTTAAAGGATTGTCTGATTTCGGTTGTGTGTTGGTTAGTTGATGGCACGCGTTAGGAAACGTGCGCCATCAGAGTTTTTTATCGTTCGCTAAAAAGTGCGGTCATTTTTTCAGCCAGATTCGTTGTTGATAATCGCGGATGGAACGATCGGAGCTGAACATGCCTAAACGTGCGGTATTTAAAATGGCGCTGCGTAACCAGGTATCCTGATCCAAATAGGCTTCGCCGATTTTTTGTTGCGCGTTGACATAGCTGTCGAAATCCGCAAGTACAAGGAACGGGTCATGCTTCAACAGGCTGTCCAGCATCAGTTTAAACATCTGTTTGTCGCCATGGCAGACTTTGCCTTTGGTTAAGAAATCCATAGCGCTTTTTAACACCGGATTGCGTTTGTAGTAATCGCGCGGTTTGTAGCCTTTCGCTAATAACTCGCGCACGCTTTCTACGGTGTGGCCGAAAATAAACACGTTTTCTTCACCCACCATTTTGGCGATTTCCACATTCGCGCCGTCCAATGTGCCTAAGGTCAATGCGCCGTTGAGCGCCAGCTTCATGTTGCCGGTGCCGGAGGCTTCTTTACCCGCCATGGAAATCTGCTCGGACACGTCCGCCGCCGGAATGATTTTTTCCGCCAGGCTGACGCGATAATCCGGCAGGAACGCCACTTGCAGGCGATCTTTCATGGCTTTGTCGTTATTGATGACCTCCGCCACATTGTTAATGGCGTGAATAATATTTTTCGCCAGATAATAGCCCGGCGCCGCTTTACCGGCAAACACGAACACGCGCGGGGTGTAATCCTGATTCGGATTGGCTTTCAGCGATTGGTATGTAGCGATAATGTTTAACAGATTCAGATGCTGGCGTTTATATTCGTGGAAACGCTTAATTTGAATATCGAAAATCGCATCGGTATTCACGGTGAAGCCTAAAGTGCGTTGAATTTCATCGGCTAACACCACTTTATTGTGATGTTTAATGGCGCGATATTCTTCACGGAACGCCGCATCGTCCACAAATTTTTCCACGCCTTTGAGCAACTCCAGATCTTTCGCCCAGTCTTTTTTCAGGGTTTTATCCAACAGCGCGCTTAATTTCGGGTTGGCTTGTTGGATCCAGCGACGCGGTGTAATGCCGTTGGTGACGTTGCAGAATTTGGTCGGGAACAGTTTGTGGTATTCCGGGAACAAATCACTGACCACCAAATCCGAGTGAATTTGCGCTACGCCGTTGACTTTGAAACAGGTCACTACGCACAGATTCGCCATACGCACGCGGTAGTCGAACAGAATCGCCAATTTTTCCCACACTTTCGGATCCGCACCGAATTTCGACCGCACTTTTTCGTGGAAGAGGTTATTGATTTTTTCCACAATTTGGAAATGGCGCGGCAGTAATTGTTTGAATAAACGTTGATCCCATTGTTCCAGGGCCTCCGGCAATAAGGTGTGGTTGGTGTAAGCAAAGGTGTGGGAACAGATTTTCCAGGCGTCGTCCCAGCTGAGATCATGCTCATCCAACAACACGCGCATTAATTCCGGAATGGCAAGGGTCGGGTGGGTGTCGTTCAGTTGAATCACTTGATATTTGGCGAAGTCTTTCAACGCATGACCTTCGGCAAAATGGCGCGCCAGAATATCGGCGACGGAACAGGCGCAGTGGAAATATTGCTGCATTAAGCGCAATTTTTGTCCCGCTTTGTGGTTGTCGTTCGGGTAGAGCACTTGAGTAAGTGCGGTGGCATTGACGATCGTTTTATCCGCGTTAAGGAATTTACCGTCGTTGAACAACGCCAAATCGAATGATTGTTCGCTGTCCGCCTGCCATAAACGCAGCGGTTGGAGGACATCATTCTTATAGCCGACAATCGGCAAATCAAAGGCTTTGCCTTGAATGATGAGTTTCGGCTCCCAAGCGTATTTGTCGCCTTTAATCGGCGTGATTTTACCGCCGAAGCCGATATTTTGCGTTTTGGACGGGTTATAACGGTGCCATGGGTAGCTGTTGCGCGACCACAGATCAGCGTTTTCTTTTTGCATACCGTCTTCAAAAGATTGTTTAAATAAACCGTATTGGTAATGCAAGCCGTAGCCGGTGGCGTTTTGTCCGAGCGCCGCCATGGAATCCAAAAAGCACGCCGCCAAACGACCTAAACCGCCGTTACCTAATGCGGGATCCCGCTCCTGTTCCAACACATCTACCAGTTCCACATCGTATTTTGCCAAATAGGCTTTAATGTCGTCGTAGTAACCGAGATTCATCAAATTATTGCCGGTGATTCGACCGATTAAAAATTCCATGGAAAGATAATTCACATGGCGACCGCTTTTTTTCGCTGCAGGTTTGCCATAAGCCAGTTCGAGAGTGCCTTCGGCAATCACGCGATACCATTGGTCGAGGGCGAATTGTTTGGCTGATTGCACATCAAAATAACGGCAATATTTTTTGACAATCGCATCAAATGCGTTGTCATAGGTTCGTTGTTTAGGCATAAAAGGGGCTCCTGATTAATCAATTTATTTCGTGGTTTTATTATGTTTAATCAAAGTAAAACGAAATCCTCCCTGCTATAATCTTGCCGGTATGACAACAAGGAAGTAATTCGTTAGACTAGGTAGGAGAAATCCTCCTTCTTTCGTTATAGTTCAATTCACGATTAAAATTATGTTAATTCCATCAAAGTTAATTTGTTCTTATCGCCTGCAAAACAGTATTCAACGGGATCGTTTAACCCGCTTGCTGGACAAGGCGCATCTTTATCCGCTGGTGCTGATTCATGCGCCGGCAGGCTATGGCAAAACCACCTTAATTTCCCAATGGGTCGCCGGGCAGAAAAATGTCGGTTGGTATTCTTTAGATGAAAGCGATAATGAGGCGGAACGTTTCGCCACCTATTTCAGCGCGGCGTTGTATCGTGCTATCGGCGCGAAATCACCGATGGTTGAAGAAGGGTTTAATCAGGCGAATTTACTTTCTTCGTTAAATCAGTTGCTGATGAAGGTCTTGGATTTCAAGGAACATTTCTATTTGATTATCGATGACTACCACTTGATCGATAATGACGAAATTCATGACGCATTAAAGTATTGGATTCGCCATCAGCCGGAAAACATGACGCTGATTCTCATTTCCCGCGCCGTACCGCCGTTTGGCATTGCCGGCTTGCGGGTGCAGGAACAATTGCTGGAAATTGATATGCATCAGCTTTCTTTTAATCATCAGGAATCCCTCGCCTTTTTCCAATCCCGTTTAGGAAATGGACTGCCGGAACAGGAAATCATTGCGTTATGTAACGAAGTGGAAGGCTGGCCGACCGCACTTCAGCTGATTAGCTTATCCGCCAAACAGGCAATGGATAAATCCGGTGGCGTGTTGCCGTTGCAGGAAATGGAAAAACGGCTGGCAAAATTAAATAATTTCCACATTAACGAATATCTAAGCGATGAAGTGCTGAATCATGTGGATAACGAGACCCGCACCTTCGTGTTGCAATGTTCCATTTTGCGTTCCATGAATGAGAATCTGGTAAAAGAAGTCACAGGTTTGACCAATAGCCGCCGCAAACTGGAAGAATTGGAAAAGCAGGGTCTGTTTATTCAGCAAATGGATTCTGACGACAACTGGTGGCGTTTCCACCCGCTGTTTGCCTCTTTCTTGGCGCATTGTTGCGAACTGGAATTAACGGAACAACTGGAAGAATTGCACCGCCGCGCCGCCCAAGCCTGGTTAAAACTGGGCTATTTTACCGAAGCGCTTTATCACGCCATGCAGTTAAGCGATGTGTCCACATTATTGGTGATTTTACAACAGCACGCCTGGTATTTGTTTCATCAAGGTGAATTGAAGTTACTGGAAGAAAGTTTGAATCGCGTTGATTATGCAGTATTGATTCAACACCCGAATTTGGTATTACTGAAGGCGTGGTTGGTACAAAGTCAACACCGTCATGTAGAAGTGTCCGGTATTTTTGCTCATTTTCAGGATGCCTTGGCTGAACATAACGTACAAATGAGCAAAGAAAATCAGGCAGAATTTGACGTGCTGAAAGCACAGGTGGCGATTAACAGCGGAGATGAGAATACTGCCTTCTCTTTGGCTTCTAAAGCGCTAGCCGATTTATCAGAGAATTATTATTATGCACGTATTGTGGCAACTTCCATTATCGGCGAAGCTTACCATTGTTACGGCAACCTTAACGAAGCGTTAATTATGTTGCAAGGTGCGGAAAAAATGGCACGTCAACATCACGCTTATCACAATATTTTGTGGTCGCTGTTGCAACAATCGGAAATTCTCATGGCGCAAGGTTTCCTGCAAGCTGCTTACGATATGCTGGACAAAGCCGGTTTATTCGTGAAAGAAAATCATCTGCAAAAAGTGCCGATGTACGAGTTTTTACTCCGACTGAAAGGGCGTATTCTGTGGGAGTGGTACAATCTGGATAAAGCGGAAGCCATGGCAAATGCGGGTATCGCCGTGCTGAATGAACCGAAAGATAAATTACAGTGCATTGCTTTGTTGAGCAAAATTTCCCTAGTGCGCGGCGACTTGGACAATGCCACCCGTTTATTGCGGGAAGCGGAGCAGTTGCAAAATGCCTATAACCATCATCATGACTGGCTGGCAAATGTGGATCAGGTGAAATTATTTTTATGGCAAATGACTAATGACGAAGAAGCAGCACACAATTGGCTGATTCAAAATCAGCCGCCGGCAACTGATCGTAATCATTTTACTCAGGTTCAATGGCGCAATATCGTGCGTGCGCAAATGTTGGTGGGGCAGTTTGAAGAAGCCAAACAGATTCTGGATAAACTCATCGCCACGGCGGAAGAATATCATCTCACCAGCGATTTAAACCGTGCCTTGATATTGCGTAACCGTTGGTATTTCCTGCAGAACGAAAAACATTTAGCGCAAAAGGATTTAATCGAGGCGTTGCGTTTGGCGCGTCAAACCAATTTCATCAGCGCCTTTGTGATTGAAGGGGAGATGATGGCGCAACAAATTCGCCATTTGCTGCAATTAAACGTATTGGACGAACTTGCTTTGCATAAAGCGCAATTTATTTTGCGAAACATTAATCAATATTACCGTCATAAATTCGCTCATTTCGATGAACAGTTCGTCGCCAAGCTGCTTGCCAATCCGCAAGTGCCCGAGTTGCTCAAAATCAGCCCGCTCACGCAACGGGAGTGGCAGGTACTGGGGCTGATTTATTCCGGTTACAGCAATGAACAAATCTCCGATGAACTGCAAGTGGCAACCACCACTATCAAAACCCACATCCGTAATCTCTACCAAAAAATCGGCGTGGCAAACCGTAGTGAAGCCATTTCTTATACGAAAGATTTGTTGAAGCTGATGGGGTATATATAGTTAGAAGGAAAGTGCGGTGGCTTTAGAAAACTTAATGACATAGCAGACAAACAAGGCTGTTTTTATCAATTTTTGCTCATAAATTCAAAGAAGTGGGTGAACCCCATACCAGTATTATCAGGTTTTAACTCACTTTTTCTAACCTATTGAGCTTATTTCTTTCTTGCCAACATTGTCACAAATTTCATTTTAATTCGATTGCCGTTTTCATCGGTTTTGTGCAATTCGCCCATGTCTTCGTTGTACTCAAGAAATTCCCAGTCTTTGTAGTATTGTTTTAATTCTTCTTCGGCGAAGGTGAAAGAAAACGGCAGTGGACAAGGGACTTCCGCTGTAGACATGGCGGCAACGATTAAATTATAACCATTCGGGTTGGTGCGGTCTTGTATATTTTCGATAATTACCGGCATGCGGTCGCGATCCAGGAACATGAAGACCACCGTGGAAACGATGAAATCATAGTTTTCTTGAATATTGGCATCGTTGATGTTGTAAAGTGCGGTCTGAATATTCAGATTTTCTTTTTCTTTGATCTCATTTAAAAACATGAGACTGCTTTCATTGTGATCCCAAGAGGTCACATCATAACCGAGCAAACTTAAATAAAGGGAATTACGTCCTTGTCCGCAGCCTAAATCCAACACCTTGCACGGTTTGATGATTTTGGCAGCATCCACCACATCGCCGTGGGTGGCAGTCATGTTGTATTTTTTGCTGAAATAGTCTTCTTTTGTACAATAGAATTCAAGGAAACATTCTAAATCGTCTGATAGTGCTTCTACACGGTGCCAAAGTTGCGGTTCCACAAAAGGCGTTTCATCTTGTGGGGTGAAAATATGCTCGCTGAGCAAATCGCCGTCTTCGGTCAGTACATAAAATTTTAATTTTCCTTTTAAGACAGTGATTTTTCCCCAAGTGCCGGTTTTGGTGTTGTGTTTTTCCCGAAACATTTTGGGCAATGTGTGTTTAGTCCAAACAGGCATTTTTTTATAAGAAATCAGCTCGCTTTGCATTTTCTTTTCCAACATAAAATAGTTGAGTGTAATAGTAGGTTAATTTGCTTTGCTATGCAATATTTTATGCGCATTATGTGACGGGTAAATAAAATCGATAAAGTGCGGTCATTTTTTTGATTACTTTGGCAAATTATACCAATTTGTGATTATTTAAAAATGAACGGCAAATAGGATATTTTCTGGCTTAGCGTGAAAAACCGCTATCATTTTTTCAAAAAATCTAATAAGATTCGTATTATTTGTTAAAAATTTGTAATGTCTGTTTTTTGTACAGAAATTGTATAAGAATTTTTGACAGATTAAACATATTTTAGTTATCAATTCGTTGTTTAATTTCTACAAAAGTAGGTTAAACGTACTTCTAACTTAACAAAGATAAGGAAAAAGCTATGTCAGAATTGTTAAAAAATGACGTAGATCCGATCGAAACTAACGATTGGTTGGCAGCAATTGATTCGTTAATTCGTGAAGAAGGTGTTGAGCGTGCGCAGTTCATTATTGATCAAGTGATGCAGCAAGCTCGTATTGGTGGCGTTTCTTTGCCGACAGGGATTACTACAGATTACGTGAATACGATCCCGGTTTCTGAACAGCCCGAGTATCCGGGAAATTTAGACATTGAGCGTCGTATTCGTTCTTATGTCCGCTGGAATGCTGTGATGATGGTGTTGCGCGGTCAGAAAAAAGACCTTGATTTAGGCGGTCACTTATCTACTTTCCAATCTGCTGCAACGGTTTATGAAGTTTGTTTTAATCATTTCTTCAAAGCCGCAACCGAGAAAAATGGCGGCGATTTGGTCTTCTTCCAAGGTCACGCTGCACCAGGTATGTATGCGCGCGCATTCCTAGAAGGTCGTTTGACCGAAGACCAATTAGACAATTTCCGTCAAGAAGTGCACGGCAAAGGTTTGTCTTCTTATCCGCATCCGAAATTAATGCCTGATTTTTGGCAATTCTCAACAGTATCTATGGGTTTAGGTCCGGTCAATGCGATTTATCAAGCCCGTTTCTTAAAATACTTGGAAAATCGCGGTTTGAAAGATACGGCTGATCAAAAAGTGTATGCTTTCCTGGGCGATGGCGAAATGGATGAAATTGAATCTAAAGGTGCATTGACATTTGCCGCCCGTGAACATTTGGATAACTTAATTTTTGTGATTTCCTGTAACTTACAACGCTTAGACGGACCGGTAAACGGTAACGGTAAAATCGTTCAAGAATTAGAAGGTTTATTCGTCGGCGCAGGTTGGGAAGTGATTAAAGTCATGTGGGGTAGCGGTTGGGATAAATTATTCGCCAAAGACACCACAGGCAAATTAACCCAATTAATGATGGAAGTGGTTGACGGGGACTACCTGACTTTCAAATCAAAAGATGGTGCCTATGTGCGCGAGCATTTCTTCGGTCGTTACCCTGAAACTGCCGCTTTAGTTGCCGACATGACAGATGATGAAATCTGGGCGTTAAGACGCGGTGGTCATGATTCGAAGAAAGTTTTTGCCGCATTCAAGAAAGCGCAAACAGCGGGCAAACCGGTGGTGATTTTAGTGCATTCCGTGAAAGGGTATAAAATTTCCGAAGCAGAAAGTAAAAACACTGCGCACCAATCCAAAAAAATGTCTATGGATAGCCTTAAAGCCTACCGTGATTACTTCCATATTCCGGTGAAAGACGAAGATTTGGAAAAACTGCCTTACATGACCTTCCCTGAAGGTTCGGACGAGTACAATTACTTGCACCAACATCGTAAAGCATTACAAGGATATTTACCGGCGCGTCAACCGAAATTTGACGTTGAATTTAAGGTGCCTGAGCTTAGCGAATTCGCACCGTTGTTAGGCGCACAACCACGTCCGATTTCAACTACAATGGCATTCGTCCGTTTCCTAAATACCTTATTGAAAGACAAAAATATCGGTAAAAACATTGTTCCGATCGTTGCGGATGAAGCCCGTACTTTTGGTATGGAAGGCTTGTTCCGTCAAGTGGGTATTTATAACCCGCACGGTCAAAACTATGTTCCTTCAGACCGCGACCTCGTGGCGTACTATCGTGAAGCGAAAGACGGTCAGGTATTGCAAGAAGGTATCAACGAATTAGGCGCGACATCTTCCTGGTTGGCTGCGGCAACCTCTTATTCCATCAGTAATGTGCCGATGATTCCGTTCTTTATTTATTACTCTATGTTCGGCTTCCAACGTGTGGGCGACTTATTGTGGGCAGCGGGCGACCAATTGGCGCGCGGCTTCATGATCGGCGGTACATCAGGTCGTACGACATTAAACGGTGAAGGTTTACAACACGAAGATGGTCACAGCCATATTCAATCCTTAATCATTCCGAACTGCGTGTCTTATGATCCGGCATTCGCTTATGAAGTGGCGGTAATAATGCAGGATGGTATCCACCGTATGTACGGCGAAAAACAAGAAGATGTGTTCTATTACATCACCACCTTAAACGAAATTTATGACCAACCGGCAATGCCTGCCGGTGCGGAAGACGGTATCCGTAAAGGTCTATATAAATTTGAAAGCGTTGAGGGCAAAGGTAAAGGCGCCGTACAATTATTAGGTTCCGGCGCGATTTTACGTCATGTTCGCGAAGCGGCTCAAATCTTAGCGAAAGATTACGGCGTCAGTTCTGATGTTTATAGCGCGCCGTCTTTCACTGAAGCGGCTCGCGAAGGTGCCGACGCGGTACGTTGGAATATGTTACACCCAACCGAAACGCCACGTGTGCCATACGTTGCGCAAGTGATGAACGACAAACCGGCAGTGGCGGCAACGGATTACATGAAGCTGTTTGCCGAGCAAATTCGTGCCTATGTGCCGTCTAAACACTACCATGTGTTAGGTACCGACGGTTTCGGTCGTTCCGATAGCCGTGAAAACTTACGCGATCACTTTGAAGTCGATGCGCACCACGTCGTTGTTGCGGCATTAAACGTGTTGGTGCAAGAAGGCTCGGTTGATAAGAAAGTTGTTGCCGAAGCAATCGCTAAATACGGTATCGATCCTGAAAGATTGAACCCGCTATACGCATAAAAATACACGAAAAGACCACCGCACTTTAGTGCTCGGCATGAAAAGTGCGGTCGGTTTTAAAAACATTTTTAAAGGTAAAAAAGAAATGGCTAAACAAATTCAAATCCCGGATATCGGTAGTGATGAAGTTACCGTAACCGAAGTGATGGTAAACGTTGGAGATAGCATCACTGCGGATCAATCCATTATTAATGTTGAAGGTGACAAGGCTTCTATGGAAGTGCCGGCACCGGAAGCGGGCGTGGTAAAAGAAATTTTAGTAAAAGTGGGCGACAAAGTGACTACCGGCACGCCGATGTTGGTGTTAGATAGTGCCGATGCCGCACCGGCTCAAGCGCCTCAAGCTGAGGCACCTGCACCGCAAGCCGCGCCTGCCGCCGCACAAGTGGTGGATGTTAATGTACCTGACATCGGCGGTGACGAAGTGAACGTGACCGATGTGATGGTGAACGTGGGTGATCGTGTTGAAGTGGATCAATCCATTATTAATGTTGAAGGTGATAAGGCTTCTATGGAAGTACCGGCACCGGTGGCGGGTATCGTTAAAGAAATTATTATCAAAGCCGGCGATAAAGTGTCCACAGGTACGTTAATCATGCGTTTTGAAACGGCGGGCAGTGCGCCTGCAGCTGCTCCGGTAGCTTCTTCGCCTGCTGCAGCGCCGGCACCGACTGAGCAAGCAGTACCACAAGCTGTACCTGCACCGACAGCACAGGCTTCCGCGCCGGCAGCCGCATCTTCTTCCCAAGCGGATGTTGAAAGTGCGAAAAGCTATGCGCACGCCACACCGGTGATTCGTCGTTTAGCGCGCGAATTCGGTGTGAACCTGGATAAAGTAAAAGGCACAGGTCGTAAGGGTCGTATTTTAAAAGAAGATATTCAAGCCTATGTGAAAGCCGCCGTGAAAGCTTTGGAAAGCGGTGCTGCGGCAACAGGCGCGGCGAATGGTGCCGGTTTAGGCTTGTTACCGTGGCCGAAAGTGGATTTCAGAAAATTCGGCGAAATCGAAGAAGTGGAATTAAGTCGTATCAACAAGATTTCGGGTGCGAATTTACATCGTAACTGGGTCATGATTCCGCATGTTACCCATTTCGATAAAGCGGACATCACCGAGTTGGAAGCATTCCGTAAAGAGCAAAACGCCTTGTCTGAAAAACAAAAACTGGGCGTGAAAATCACCCCTGTGGTCTTCATTATGAAAGCCGTTGCCAAAGCGTTGGAAGCCTTCCCGCGTTTCAACAGCTCCATTACCGAAGATGCCCAACGTTTGATCCTGAAAAAATACATCAATGTGGGCGTGGCGGTAGATACGCCGAACGGTTTAGTTGTACCGGTCTTTAAAGATGTCAACAAAAAAGGCATTATCGAGCTTTCCCGTGAATTGATGGAAGTGTCCAAAAAAGCCCGTGACGGTAAATTAACCGCAGCGGATATGCAAGGCGGTTGTTTCACCATTTCCAGCCTTGGCGGCATTGGTACAACACATTTTGCACCAATCGTGAATGCACCTGAAGTGGCGATTTTGGGTGTCTCCAAATCCGCTATGGAACCGGTTTGGAACGGTAAAGAATTTGTGCCGCACTTGATCCTGCCGATTTCCTTATCCTTCGACCACCGTGTTATTGACGGTGCGGACGGTGCACGCTTCATCAGCTACATCGGTTCCGTATTAGCCGACTTACGTCGTTTAATTATGTAATTTGCTACGCCTCTCGCATTGAGGGGCGTTGTTACATTGACACTGATCGCCGAAAAGTGCGGTCAGAAATTTCAACGTTTTTACGAGGTAAAAATGAGTAAAGAAATTAAAACCCAAGTGGTTGTACTTGGTGCAGGCCCTGCCGGTTATTCCGCCGCCTTCCGTTGTGCCGACTTAGGCTTAGAAACCGTCATTGTAGAACGTTATTCCACCCTTGGCGGTGTGTGCTTAAACGTCGGTTGTATTCCGTCTAAAGCCTTATTGCACGTTGCGAAAATTATTGAAGAAGCGAGACACGTTGAACATCACGGTGTGGTATTTGCCGAGCCAACAATCGATTTAGACAAAATCCGTGCCGGTAAAGAAGGCGTGGTTTCCCGCTTAACCGGCGGTTTGGCGAACATGGCGAAAATGCGTAAAGTGCAAGTGGTGCAAGGCGAAGCCAAATTTGCCGATTTCCACACTTTAGCGGTGACCGACAAAGACGGTAACGTCACCAGCGTGAAATTCGACAACGCCATTATTGCGGCGGGTTCACGTCCGATTGAACTTCCATTCATCCCTCATCACGATCCGCGTGTTTGGGATTCCACCGATGCCCTTGCTTTGCGTGAAGTGCCGAATGATTTGTTAATCATGGGTGGCGGTATCATCGGTTTGGAAATGGGTACTGTATATGAAGCCTTGGGTTCAAAAGTTGACGTGGTAGAAATGTTCGACCAGGTAATTCCGGCGGCGGACAAAGACATCGTCAAAATCTTCACCAAACGTATCGAGAAAAAATTCAACTTAATGCTTGAAACCAAAGTGACTGCAGTAGAAGCCAAACAAGACGGTATTTACGTTTCTATGGAAGGCAAAGCGGGCAACATCACTAACCGTTATGATGCAGTGTTGGTGGCGATTGGTCGTACCCCGAACGGCAAATTAATCGATGCGGAAAAAGCCGGCGTAAACGTTGATGAACGCGGTTTTATCCGTACTGACAAACAAATGCGTACCAACGTTTCCCACATTTTTGCTATCGGTGACATCGTAGGTCAACCGATGTTGGCACATAAAGGGGTACACGAAGGTCACGTTGCCGCCGAAGTGATTGCGGGCAAAAAACACTATTTCGACCCGAAAGTGATCCCGTCAATCGCTTACACCGAGCCGGAAGTAGCGTGGGTAGGTAAAACCGAGAAAGAATGTAAAGCCGAAGGCGTAAACTACGAAATCGCAAACTTCCCATGGGCAGCTTCCGGTCGTGCAATCGCTTCCGACTGCGCCGACG
Organism: Aggregatibacter actinomycetemcomitans; assembly: GCF_023518055.1. Classification (NCBI taxonomy): domain Bacteria; kingdom Pseudomonadati; phylum Pseudomonadota; class Gammaproteobacteria; order Pasteurellales; family Pasteurellaceae; genus Aggregatibacter; species Aggregatibacter actinomycetemcomitans. The sequence continues at coordinate 1,362,902 of NZ_CP085096.1, read as the reverse complement.
GTATGACCAAACTGATTTTCGATAAAGACACGCATCGCGTACTTGGCGGCGCCATCGTCGGCACCAATGCCGGTGAATTGTTAGGCGAAATTGGTATTGCCATCGAAATGGGTTGTGACGCGGAAGACATCGCATTGACTATCCACGCCCACCCGACTTTACACGAATCTGTCGGTCTTGCGGCCGAAGTGTTTGAGGGGTCGGTCACCGACTTACCTAATCCAAAAGCGAAGAAAAAATAATTTGCTTCATTAAAAATAAAAGCCTTTCCGTTGGGAAGGCTTTTATTGTAAGTATAATTCAGTTAACCGATGAAAATCACTTTATCAAACAAATAAAGTGCGGTCGGAATTGAGTGAAAAATCTGCAGTTTGTTTGCTGCGATTGGCAATGGTCAGCTGTGATGGGTTAATGGGTGATTTATCTCAATACTTGGGTTTACCACGTGGGGCAACGTTTGATTAAATCGTCATGCTAGGTAACGACCTGTTGTGTATAGTTCTCAATACGTTGAGAGTCACTAATTATGGGGTATTTCTATATGATAAGAATAAATCCCTTATGAAAATAAGGGGATATAAAACGCCAATAAAAATGACCGCACTTTTGGAACAGGGGCGAAAAAGAAAACAGCCCGGAAGGGCTGTATTGTGCGTGAATAAAAACGATTTAGAAATAACTGACCAACTCACTGCAATTAACGGCTTTTTTCTCCCGTTCCGTTTTTTCTTCGGCGGAACCGATCATGACGAAACCGATAATTTTGTCCTGTGCCGAACAGTGGAAAGCTTCACGCAATGCGGCACCGTCCAGCCACGGACCGCTGATCCAAACATTTTTAAAGCCTAAGGCGTTGGAGGCCAGTTGAATGGCGTAAGTGGCGCAACCTGCGCAGAGTAACTGCTCCCATTTCGGCACTTTTTTAATGCTCGGATCCAATTTCGCCACCACGCCGATAATCATTGGTGCTCGGGTAGCCAGATTTTCCGCTTTTTTCAAGCGTTCTTCGCCAAGGTCGAATTCCTGCACGGCATCTTTTAGTAACTCGCTGAAGTTATTCATTTTGGCTTGTTCAATGACGATAAAACGATAAGGTTGCAGTTTGCCGTGATCCGGCGCGCGTAATGCTGCCTGAAAGATCAGATCCAATTGTTGAGGCGTCGGGGCGGGGGCGTTGAGTTTTTTTTCCGAACTGCGTTCGGTGAGTAATTGTAATGCGTCCATTTGCTTTATCCTTTTAATGTGAAAAGTGCGGTGGATTATAACATAGTTTCTTGAATTCAGCGGTTTATTGTACCGGCGGATTGTGGTATTTTAGACGCCATTTTATTGATTTCCCGAGGTTATATGAAAGTTATTTTTTCGATTATTAAATTTGCCTGGCGCACATTAAATTTTATTCGTGATTTGGTCATGAATATTGTGTTTCTGGTTTTCGTTTTATTATTGCTGACTGCGCTGCCTTTCGTGGTTGGGCTGGATAAACAAACTGTGGCGTTAAAAGGCGATCAGGGGGCGTTGTATTTAAACCTGGATGGCTATTTGGCGGACAATCGCGATAATCAAGGTGGCGTAAAAACGCTTTTAAAAGAACTGGATAATCAACATATTCCACAACAATATTCCACTTTTGATGTAGTTTACGCTATTGATTCGGCCGCACTGGACGACAAGGTTCGCGGTTTGGTGCTGGATTTGAATTATTTTCAAGGTGGCGATTTACCTTCATTGGAATTTGTGGGTGCTTCCATTGAAAACTTCAAGAAAAACGGCAAGCAGGTTATTGCGTATTCCGATAATTACAATCGGGCGCAATATTTTTTGGCCAGCTATGCCGATGAAGTTTATATGAATCCGGTAGGAACGGTATCTATTGATGGCTTGGTGCAGGAAAATCTGTATTACAAAGATCTGCTGGATAGCTTGGAGGTGAACCCGCACGTTTTCCGCGTAGGCACTTACAAATCCGCCGTCGAACCGTTTTTGCGCAACGATATGTCCGACGAAGCCAAAACCAATTTGCGTCGTTGGTTGGGTATCATGTGGAACAATTATAAACAGCGTGTGGCGGAGAATCGTAACATCAAAGAAGAGTCTGTTGCACCGAATGCGCACACCTATTTAACCGAATTAAAAGCCTTGCAAGGCGACATGACGGCTTATGTGAAACAACGTAAGTTGATTAACGGCGTATTGGACCGCTTTAATTTAGATAAAAAACTGACCGCACTTTTCGGTGATAATGAAGATAAGCAACCGAAAATGGTAGATTACGACACTTACCTGGCTTCTTTGCCGGATCGTATGTCGGGCGACACCAAGAATAAAATTGCTGTAGTGAACGTGGAAGGGGCGATCATTGATGGCGAAACCGATGAAGAAAACGTTGGTGGCGACACTATCGCAAACTTGTTACGCAAGGCTTATGATGATAAGGACGTGAAAGCTGTCGTTCTGCGCGTTAACAGCCCGGGCGGTAGTGCTTTTGCATCGGAAATCATTCGTCAGGAGCTCAGTCACTTACAACAAGCAGGCAAACCGGTGGTGGTTTCCATGGGTGGCATGGCGGCTTCCGGCGGGTATTGGATTTCTTCCACCGCTGATTATATTGTGGCGGATAAAAACACCATCACCGGTTCTATCGGGATTTTTGCCGTATTACCGACATTCGAGAAAACCATCAAGAAAATCGGTGTGTCCGCCGACGGGGTGAAAACCTCCGATTTAGCACTGGGATCCGCGTTCTCGCCGTTATCTTCCGAATTAAATGATGTATTACAGCTAGAAATTGAACATGGCTACGACGAATTCCTGACTAAAGTCAGTCAAGGTCGTCACTTAAGCAAAGCGCAAGTGGATAAAATCGCCCAAGGTCAGGTTTGGCTGGGTTCCGAAGCGATTGAACATAAATTGGTGGATGAGCTGGGCGATTTGAATACTGCTTTAGGCAAAGCCATGGAATTGGTGAACGAAAAACTGGACGAAAATAGCAAAATTCAGGAAGAAGGTTTTTCCGTAGAATGGCTGGATGACGACAGCGGTTCGTTCTTCAAAAAATTCATGCGTGATTTCAAAGGCGATAGTAAAGCATGGGTAACGGGGTTGGTGACTGAAGCCGTCGGTTTACCGAAAGAATTTACGCAGGTGAAACAACTTGGTTTGTTGAACACCTTTAACGATCCGAAAGGGCAGTATTTATATTGCTTAACCTGCGGCAAAGTGCAATAAAAGTGCGGTTGTTTTTTTAAACGTTTTTTAGATGGGATACATGGAACGCTTGGCGGAATTAAGAGAGCAGATTGATTCATTGGATCATGAACTGTTGCAACTGCTGGCGAAACGGCAACAGGTGGTGCACAAAGTGGGGGAAGTGAAACAGCAACACGGGTTGCCCATTATGCACCACAGCGTGAGGCGGAAATGTTGCAACGCAAGCGTGAGGCCGCCGAGCAAATGGGGTTATCTCCTAATCTGATTGAAGATGTGCTACGCCGCATTATGCGTGAATCCTATGTCAGCGAAAATCAATTCGGCTTTAAAACCGTAATCCGCAAATTCGGAAAATCGTTATCGTGGGCGGACGAGGCAAACTCGGCAGCTTATTTTGTCGTTATTTGAAGGGTTCCGGCTATCAGGTGAAATGTCTGGAGCGGGACGATTGGGCGCGCGCCGACCAAATTTTGCAGCATGCCGATGTGGTAATTGTGTCTGTGCCCATTGCCAACACGTTGGCGGTGATCGAACGGCTCAAACCTTATTTGACGGAAAATATGCTGCTGGCGGATTTCACTTCCGTGAAACGCACGCCTTTAGAGAAAATGCTGGAAGTGCACAAAGGTGCGGTGGTCGGTTTACACCCCATGTTCGGACCTGATGTGGCAAGTATGGCGAAGCAGGTCGTGGTGTGCTGCGACGGACGTTTTAGCGAGCGTTACCAATGGTTGTTGCAACAAATCCAAATCTGGGGCGCGAAAATTTATCAGGTTGATGCCACCGAACATGATCATCACATGACTTATATTCAGGCGTTGCGCCATTTTTCCACCTTTGTTTATGGCTTGTATTTGTCACAACAGCCGGTGGATTTGGAAAAATTACTGGCGCTTTCTTCGCCGATTTATCGTCTGGAACTTGCCATGGTCGGGCGTTTATTTGCGCAAGATGCGGCATTGTATGCGGACATTATCGCCCACAAGCCGGAAAACCTGGCGGTTATCGAGCATTTCAAAGACAGCTACGAAACGGGTCTCGCCTTTTTCAAACACCATGATCGGCAAGGCTTTATTGAACAATTTAATCAGATTCGTGACTGGTTCGGTGGTTATTCCGAGCAATTTTTACAGGAAAGCCGCCAGTTACTTCAGCAAGCCAATGACTCTCGAAATGTTTAGGAAACCTGAAAAAGTTATCTGAGGCGAAATGAAGTGTGTATAATAACGCGTCTATTTACTCGAGAGTAAGCCAATGAGTCAATTTTTTTATATTCATCCGGAAAACCCGCAAGTTCGCCTGATTAATCAAGCGGTCGAAATTTTGCGCAACGGCGGGGTGGTTGTGTATCCTACCGATTCCGGCTACGCCTTGGGGTGCATGATTGGCGATAAGCACGCAATGGACAGAATCGTGCACATTCGTCAATTACCCGAGGGACACAATTTTACGTTGGTGTGCAGCGATTTGTCGGAATTATCCACCTATTCTTTGGTAACTAATTCCGCTTACCGTTTGATTAAAAATAACACGCCGGGGCGTTACACATTTATTTTAACGGCAACCAAAGAATTGCCGCGTCGCTTAATGACGTCCAAGCGCAAAACCATCGGCATTCGCGTGCCGGATAACCAAATTGCGTTGGATTTACTAAAAGCCCTTGGTGAACCGATTTTATCCTGCTCGTTGATGCTACCGAATGAAGAACATTTGACGCAATCGGGTCCGGAAGAGATCCGTGATCGTTTGGAACATCAGGTGGATTTAATTATTCACGGCGGTTATTTGGGACAAGAACCGACAACGGTGGTGGATTTAACCGGAGACACGCCGGTAATCTTGCGTGAAGGCAGCGGCGCGGTTACGCCATTTATTTAGATTAGATACTTAGTTAAATTAACACAGACGCTTGGGAAAGCGACACGAGGATTTATGAAACCCACAACAAAACGCACTCAAAATCGACCGCACTTTTCGTCGAACAAAGATAAAAATGCGACGGCGAAGCCGCGTCCGATCAGCAGCGCAAGCAAAACCTCCGCGGCAGAAGGCGAAAAATTACAAAAAGTGTTAGCCCGTGCAGGACAAGGTTCGCGCCGTGAAATCGAAGCTATTATTGCGGAAAACCGGGTCAGTGTGGATGGTAAAATTGCCACTTTAGGCGATCGGATTAATGTGTATGCCGGCGTGAAAGTGCGTATCGACGGACATCTGATTAATTTAACCCAAGCGCAGAAGGAAGTGTGCCGTGTGTTGATGTATTACAAAGCGGAGGGTGAGCTATGCACCCGCCACGATCCGGAAGGGCGCGCCACCGTCTTTGATCGTCTGCCGCGTTTAACCGGCGCCCGCTGGATTGCCGTAGGGCGTTTGGATATTAATACCTCAGGTTTATTGTTATTTACGACAGATGGCGAATTAGCCAACCGCTTAATGCACCCGAGCCGTGAAGTGGAGCGCGAATATTCCGTGCGTGTGTTCGGGCAAGTGGATGATGCCATGTTGAACCGTTTGAAAAAAGGCGTGCAACTGGAAGACGGTCCGGCAAATTTCAAAGAAATTAAAGTCGTTGGCGGCGTAGGCATGAACCAATGGTTTGACGTGACCTTAATGGAAGGGCGCAACCGTGAAGTGCGTCGTTTATGGGAATCGCAAGGTATTCAGGTCAGTCGTTTGATTCGCATTCGTTACGGCAACATTAAACTGATGAAAACTTTGCCGCGCGGTGGCTGGCAGGAAATGGAACTGGCGGATGTGAATTATTTGCGTGAACTTGTCGGTTTGCCGCCGGAAACGGAAACCAAATTGGGTGCCAATAAAACCCGTCATAAACCGAAATTCAGTCAAATCCGTAAAGCAGTAAAACGTTACTCAGAATTAAATAAACGTTATAAAAAATAGCAAGAATAGCTATAGATAAAAGAGGAAGTTATGAAATTTCAGCAACTTCGTTACGTGGTTGAGATTGTGAACCAAAATTATAATGTCACGGAAGCTGCACATGCGTTATACACCTCCCAACCGGGAATTAGTAAACAGGTTCGTTTATTGGAAAATGAGCTTGGTTTGGAAATTTTTGATCGTCACGGTAAACATATTAAAGGGCTTACGCCCGCCGGTAAAAAAATCGTGGGTATTTCCCGGGAATTAATGGTGAAAATGCAAGCGATTCGTTCCGTGTCCGACGAATATACTAAACCGGATCACGGTGTGTTGCGCATTGCCACCACAAACACCCAGGCACGTTATATGTTGCCTCATGTGGTAGAACGTTTTGCCAAACGTTATCCTGATGTGAGTTTACACATTCATCAGGGTTCTCCAATGCAGATTTATGATGTGCTATTGTCCGGTGAAGTGGACTTGGCAATTACCACGGAAGCTCAATATTTATTTGATGGCGTGGTGTTGCTGCCATGTTATATGTGGAATCGCTCGGTCATTGTGAAGTCAGATCATCCGTTAGCCAAATGTGAGCTACTGACTATCGAAGAATTAGGCAAATATCCTTTAATTACTTATACTTTCGGCTTTACCGGCGTTTCCGATTTGGATTATGCCTTTAATGGTGCCGGTATCCTGCCGAATATTGTATTTACCGCTACCGATGCGGATGTTATCAAAACCTATGTCCGTTTAGGCTTAGGTGTGGGCATTATGGCGTCCATGGCGCATACGCCGGCGGATGTTGATTTGGTGGCACTTAAAGCGGATCATTTATTCCGCGCCAGCATGACGCAAATCGCCTTTAAACACGGCGCTTTCCTGCGTAATTATATGTATGATTTTATCAACTATTTTTCACCGCACTTAACCCGTGAAAACGTGGAACGGGCAGAGCGTATGCACGACAATAATGTGGTGAAAAGATTATTTGATGACGTCAGATTGTAAACTTTGTAATTGAAAAGTTGGCTTTTCGCACATTGAATTTGCAACGACGAACACCCGCCCCCCCTTTTTACTAACATTGATATAGGAAGCAAAATGTCAAATTTACAACAACTTATTGAAAACGCTTTTGAAAAACGCACTGAAATTACACCAAAAACCATTGACGTACAAACCCGTGCGGCGGTTGAAGAGGTGATTGAAGGCTTGGACAGCGGCAAGTATCGTGTTGCCGAAAAAATCGACGGCGAATGGGTGACTCACCAATGGTTGAAAAAAGCGGTCTTGTTATCTTTCCGTATTAACGACAATCAACTTGTTGACGGTGCAGAAACCAAATACTACGACAAAGTCCCATTGAAATTTGCCGATTACACCGAAGAACGTTTCCAACAAGAAGGCTTCCGTGTAGTGCCGTCTGCTACCGTACGTAAAGGCGCATATATTGCTAAAAACTGCGTGTTAATGCCGTCTTATGTGAATATCGGCGCTCACGTGGGCGAAGGCACCATGGTAGATACTTGGGCAACCGTAGGTTCCTGTGCGCAAATCGGTAAAAACGTGCACTTATCCGGCGGCGTGGGTATCGGCGGTGTGTTAGAACCGTTACAAGCCAACCCGACTATTATCGGCGATAACTGTTTCATTGGTGCCCGTTCCGAAGTGGTAGAAGGCGTTATCGTGGAAGACGGCTGCGTGATTTCCATGGGCGTATTCATTGGCCAATCCACCAAAATCTACGATCGTGAAACCGGCGAAGTGTATTATGGCCGCGTACCGGCAGGTTCCGTGGTGGTTTCCGGCAGCCTTCCGAGCAAAGATGGCAGATACAGCCTCTACTGCGCGGTTATCGTGAAAAAAGTAGATGCGAAAACCTTAGGCAAAGTGGGTATCAACGAGTTATTACGTTCTATTGAAGAATAACAATTAAGACCGACCGCACTTGAAAAACATTTTCCTGTTCAAGTGCGGTTTTATTTTATCTCTACTTTTTTAAATTCAATTTTTCGGCATAGTAGATAAAATATCTCATTTCACTTACGCCTTCCAAATAATATGATATTGCCGATCGTCTTCGCGGTGGGAAATGAGGAATTTAGCGAAGATGTTGTCCATTTCATCTTGTTTGTTTACCAGCCCGATCCAGACTTCTGCGTATTCTTGCGGGTCGATAAGTATGCCGATTTGTTCTTCCCAGTTGTCAGCGGTTTCCACAAATTCTACTGCGCCGTGTTCTTCAAACTGGAGGTTGAACAGCATAATATCTGCCGGGTCTAAGTTTTCCGGTGCCATTTCAAGAAAAATATCGTAGGCAATGTCGATGGCTTTATCAGGATCAAGCCGGGTTAATTCTGTCATTTTAGGTTTCCGGTAAGTTAAATTCGGCGCACATCATAACATAAGCCAGTAAGAAGTGCGGTCGAAAAAAATGATGTTTTTTCCAACCGCACTTTTGGGGCCTTCGTTCCGATAACCTTCTATCGCTTTACTAAAAATCATTGCCGGCAATGGACCGATTGGTGACAATGTGTATACCGTACACTATTAAGGGTTAATAGCAATCGTATAATGGTTCGCAACGTTTGTTGTTGCAGGCGATGATGTCTTTTTTGTCCGCATGCGGAGTTGTCAGTGAATCGTAATAGTAGAAGGGACGGAGAGTTTACTGTGAAGTTATTTTTCTACTATGCAAAGGATAATAGCCATATTTAGTGCGGTCATTTTTATATGTGTTTTTAAATAATTATAAAATGTTTAATAACTATTAAAAATGATGATGTGTGAATATAGAAAAAAGGCATGTGAATGACGCCCTCATGCGGTTTGTCTTAAAGTTTTTTTACCGATTTACGCATTACTAATTCAGGGTGAATTTCAATAGTTTTTCGTTGATCGGATTTGTGATTAATGCGTTCAAACAACAAATTTACCGCCTGTACCCCCAAACGGGATTTGGATTGGTGAATGGTGGTCAACGGCGGCGAATAAAAACGGGAGGCGTGAATATTGTCGTAGCCGATAATGGAAATGTCGTCCGGCACACATAAGCCTTTTTCGCCGATAGCAGAAATTGCCCCTAACGCCATAACGTCGTTGCAACAGAATACGGCGGTGGGTAGGGTTTCTTGACGCAGAATTTTGTTCATACATTCATAGCCGTCTTCCGGTTCAAAAAAACCTTCCATGACCCAGTTCGGGTTAATTGCCAGCCCGGCTTCCTGCATGGCGTGTACGAAGCCTTCATAGCGGGTTTTCGCTGTGGTTTTGTTCAGTTCACCGGCGATAATACCGATATTTTTATGTCCGTTTTCAATCAGATGTTTAGTCGCCAGATAGCCGCCGTCGAAACTGTTATCCTGAATAATATTCGTATGGGCATTCGGGCCCCAATCCATCACCACCATTGGAATAGAAGAAAATACCGTAAGTAAATCCTGCGGATCCTGCAAATATTCGGAACACATCACCAAAATTCCATCAACACGTTTTTTTGCCAGCATTTCCAAGTGATTTTTGATCTTTTCCGCATTATTTTGCGTATTACATAAAAACAGAGAATAGCCTTGGCGATAGCAATGTTCTTCCACCGCATGAATGATTTCGGCGAAATAAGGGGCTTCGCTGGTGGTGACGATCATGCCGATGGATTTGGTAGTGTTGACTTTTAAACTGCGCGCCACCGCACTGGGTGAATAATTCAGATCTTTTATTGCTTGCAAAACCTGTTGTTTGGTTTCAGCGGCAACAAAACGGGTTTTATTGATAACGTGGGATACTGTGGTGGTCGATACGCCTGCCATTTTTGCGACATCTTTGATGGTAGCCATAATTTTCTCCGTAAATATTTTGGCTATTATAAAGATTGAATAGGTTTTGGTTAAGGAGAATCGCGGGAAATCCGATGAAAAATTACACTTTTTTACATTTGGCTGGTTTTTTCTGTGAATTTTTTGTTAGAATGCACCGCGGGTTACTATAAACAGGAAAAATGAGGTAAAAAAATGGGTACGTTTGGTTATGCAATGATGATGGTTGTGCTTTCTCTCGGCTTAATCCTGGTGTTGGCGTTTGCGATTTTCTAATTGAAAAATAACTTGAAATCGAACCGCACTTTAATCACCTAAAGTGCGGTTTACTTTTTTGTTAAATCTTGATTGCCTCCCGCCAGTCCGTTACGGATTTTATTTTCAAAAAACGCATAGTCCACTAAAAACGCATCATGTCCGTAATCGGAGTTGAATTCGTAATAATTCAAATTGACGCCGTATTGCTCCAGTAATTGTTTACTTTTGCGTAATTCCGGCAGTTTGAACAGCTGATCGTTATCCACCGAGACCAGTGTATAACGGGCTTTGATTCGAGAAAGAGCGGTTTTTAAATCGGCATAGCCGATGCTCGAATCGTATAAATCCAACGCGCGTAATAAATGCAAATAACTGTTGGCATCGAAGCGCGCCAGAAATTTTTGTCCTTGATAGCTTAAATAGGATTCCACTTGAAAATAGTCGCCCTGCAAATGACCTTCCGCTTTGGTGGCGCGTCCGAAGGCTTTGCTGAGTTGGACATCGGTGCGATACGTGAGCATACCGAGCATACGGGCGATGGCTAAACCTTTGTCCGGGCGCTCGCCGTCATAATAATCGCCGTTATTGAAATTTGGATCGTTCATCACCGCTTGGCGCATGACGTGATTAAAACCGATGGCTTCCGCGCTCAAGGAAAGGGAAGAGCATAGATTAACCACATTGGAGACGAAATCGGGATAATCAATCGCCCATTGGGTTGCCTGCATACCGCCAAAGGAACCGCCGATAATGGCGTGTAAATGCGGAATTTCAAGAAAATCCAGCAGCGCTTTTTGCACTTTGATGATGTCTTGCACGATAACCGCGGGAAATTGGCTGCCGTAAGGGCGATTGGTTTGCGGATTAATTGAGGACGGACCGGTCGTGCCTTTGCAGCCGCCAAGTACGTTGGAACAAATAAAAAAATAGCGGGAAGTGTCCAATGCTAAGCCATCGCCCATAAAATTTTGCCACCAGCCTTCTTGGTTTGTGCTTTTATCAAAATAAGGTTCGGCGTCGCCGGTAAGCGCGTGGCAGATTAACACCGCATTGCTTTTATCCGCATTCAATTCACCATAGGTTTGATAAGCCACGTCAATTTGTTGAAGTTGACCGCCTAAAACGAGGTGTAAAGGTTGATGGGTAAAAATAGTGGTTTTTTTTATTGTCATTGCCGAGTCCGACGCAATTCTTATTGTTATGGCTAGTGGGGCATAACGTTACATCTTGCCTTATACCTTGTCAAGAAATTTTAGCCGTCTAAACATCTGGAAGTTTTGAAGTCTATAAATAAAGAGATTGGACTTGAATTCTGTGTTTTTTTTCTTTATGTTGAGCACCAGTATTTTTTGACAATAATGCTAATGAAATTGAATTTAAAAGAAAAGTTACAAGCTTATTTAACTGCGACGCAAATTAAACGGATTGGCCGTTATTTTGCCTTGTTTTTTGCGGGTTTTGCTTTGTTATTGATCGTTGTGGATCAAATTATTGGTTATTATGTGCGCAAAGATATTTATTATGACATCGACAAAGTGCCGAACCGCCCGTATGGTTTAGTGCTTGGTACCTCAAAATATTTCTCCAATAACACACTAAATCTGTTCTATTATAATCGTTTACTTGCTGCGCAACGTTTATTTGAAGCAAGAAAAGTGGACTATCTGTTGTTAAGCGGTGATAACCGCACATTGCAATACAACGAACCGCGTACCATGTTGCAGGATTTGAAGAAAATGGGTGTGCCGCAAGAGTTTATTTATCTGGATTTTGCGGGCTTTCGCACATTGGATTCGGTGATTCGTGCCGATCAGGTATTTAAAGCCCATTCCCTGACGATTATTTCGCAGAAATTTCATTGTGAACGCGCTTTATTCATCGCTAAATTCCACAATATTGACGCCATTTGTTTTGCGGCGGATTATCCGCAGGTGTATTCTTTCGTGCGTGTACGGGAATTTTTTGCCCGTTTGCAGGCTGTGTGGGATTTATTGGTAGAAAGGGAACCGCACTTTTTGGGGGCGCCGGAACCTTTGCCCCCGCCGGTGACGATTCCCGATGTTAACAGTGATATTTAATAATACTGCGGGTTAACGGCGTTGTATTGACGCTGTTTTTGTGTTTCTTCGACATGGCATCAAAGGTCAATGTCAGCAAAGATTGCGACACTTTGTCATAATCCTGCACGCTGCACAGTACTCTGTTTTCCAGTAGCTCTAACATCTCAACATGCCCGAAGGTGGCAATCACTAAGTCTTTCGGCACCTGTCCCAGTTTTTGCAACAAGACCAATAACACTCCTTCCAACAAGGTAAAAGACGTGGTGAAAATTGCCGTTGGTAACGGATTATTTTCTAACCATTGGGCAAAACATTGCGCCGCTTCGTTTTTACGGAACATATCGCCGTAAAGATATTTGGCGGAAGCCTTCCGATACCTTAATGCCGAGCGAAATCCTTCTTCCCGTTCCCGGCTTGTCGGCAAATCCGGTAATGCACCGAAGAACAAAATTCTTTTTTGATGAGGGATTTTCAACAATTCCTTCGTTAAACGATATGCATCGCCTTCGTCGTCGGTCAGGGCATTCACCACTTTCGGGGAGCTAATACGGCGATCAAAACCGATAATCGGCACGCTGGCGTTTTGGTAAAAATCTGTGTTCGGTGGCAGTGCTGAGGAAACCAACAATGCATCAACCTGACGTTGTAATAAATGTTTCACGCAATCTTGCTCATTTTCCACTTTGTCGTTAGAACAGGCGATGAGTAGTTGATAGCCTTTTTCCCGTAAACGATTTTCCAGATTATTGGCGATTTTCGCATAACTGATATTTTCAAAATCGGGAATCACTAAACCGATGGTTTTACTTTTCCCCACGCGCAGGCTTGCCGCCATGGCGTTAGGTTTAAAGTCATACTGTTTAATCAAGGCTTGGACTTTTTCGATAGTGCTATCGCTTACACGATACTGTTTGGCTTTTCCGTTCACAACGTAGCTCACCGTGGTGCAGGAAACGCCCGCAAGCTTGGCTATTTCATCTAATTTCACATTAACTCCTTAAAATGTCAGAAATAGATAGTTGATTGATTCCGAATTAACTAAATATTGGTTGTTAAAATGAGAGTATAAATCCATGCGGATTATAACACTTTAGTGTGATAAAAATTGAATAAATGTCCACAAAATTATTAAATAATAGAAGAAATTGCATAATTTGATTTATGTACAATGTATATTCATAAATAATCATTGATCACAATGAATCTTTACTAGTCGGAAAGAAAATGGGCTTTTAGAATAGACATGCTTGTTACAATAGTAAAAGGCAGAAAATTTACAGAGGTAAATAGCTAGCAGTACAAGCTGGGATGCATGTACCATAAAAGTGAACTAAAGAGAATTCTATAAAAAAAGAATAGAAAGTTTTTCACCTGAAATGTGTAAAGAATTAGAGTTTTATGTTTATCGTTTAATTGATCCAAGAAATGGTTAAACTTTTATACTGGTAAATGAAAGGATCACCGTGTTTTTTAACATGTAAACACCTCTGTTTAGTATGATAAAAAAATTGATGATTACTAGGGGAAAGATGAAATTTCCCTCAACTATTTGAGAATTAGAGAAATTCATAATGCAGGTTTAAAGGTTATTCATATTATTGACCGTTATAAAATGACACATAAGATTGCTCATGAAGTTGAGGGTGCATTAATTTAGGCTTATCCAGGATTTTCAAATATTCAAAGTGGGGCGGGAATAATGAATATAGTGTAATAAATGCTTCTCATCTTGAAATAAAGTATTATAATGATGCCGCGCGCGATAAATTAACCACTTTCAGCGCGATAAATCAAATTTAATTTTATTTCACATAGTAAAATATTGTTACAAAAAGAAGTTTGTTTATTACAGAGAAATTCCTTTTTAGTCGGTTTAACTTCGGGTATTTTAAGAAAAAATCTCTGTAATTTTTACAGAATCAAAATTGATAACGCTACGCCAATTTTGCACACCGAATTTTTAAATATTAGATTTGTTGAAGACGGACGCAAAGATAGCGTAGTAAAATTTGTCTCTACCCTTGCACCATCCACTCCGCCGTTTTATTGCTTATTATCTGAATTGAATGAAGAAGAATGATTAGTAAGGCTTAGCGAAAAAACTAAACCTTTATTCTATATAAAATTATACACTAAATTATCTTCATATTGCCCTTGATAGTTGAGGTTTGTCTTAATCGTAATTCTTTGGGCGCCATCAAATGCCTGCCAGTTATTGACTTTATCTTCACACATATACTCAATAAACCGCACGAACTCGCTTTTTGTCGATGAGAAGAAGATATACGGTGGTCGTGTAATGTTAATTAAGCGTAGGAAGTCGATAAGATCGAAATAATGCGCTTGCTTATAGCTCTCTTGTTTCGTACACAAATATGGCGGGTCTAACATAAATACCGCCCTTTCGTCATTGATAAAACGCGGAAGTAACGTGTGGAATGATTCATTGGTAATCTCTATACCATCCAAATAACCATGGGCATTTGGATAATCTGATTTTCTAATACAATTCCAAAAATCTTTATGATAAAGATCACTAAGTGTTGCGACTTGCTGACCGCTAAATAATAGCCAACTGGCTAAGCAGTTTAAATCCTTATAACTATCAAATAGTTCGATTTCTTTGGATGGTTTTCAAGGCACTATAACCATATGTACAATTACTGTCAAAAATGATTTTAAGGTTATCGGCACAAGTGCACTGGTAAGTAAGTAAAACTACAATACAGAGATCTGTAAACAGATCGCTTATCAAAATTTGATAAATTGTGATAGCTAGAGGAGCATTTATTAAAACAGCGTATTTATGAACAATGTGACTAAAAAGTTATTCTACGCAAGGTTGGTTTATTTACTTAAGCCGATTTTGCAAAATATTAACTGTTGAAGATAATATGATAATGAGTTATCTAACTATATGATGATATACCAAAATGGTTTATTTTATTTTGATGTAGAAATTGAATTTGATATAGTGCGTAGATAACAAATAAAAGTTCTTTATCAAATAAAAAATTAGTATAACTATACCTTATTTCAAAATGAAGGAGGTATAGTACCATCTCAATATTTGCATGAATCTAAAGACGAAAATTATGTAAATAAAACCACGACTTTACAATATTGTGGATTACTTATCATGTTGCCTGCTTAGATATATTAACACTCTAAAAAATGTTATTTTGGGGTGCAGATCAAAGTGCGGTCAAAAAGCACAATGGATTTTGACCGCACTTTTTCGTATTAAGGAATTAATTTCCTGCCAGCTGTTTAATTTGCGCCGTGCCTAAATGTCCCGGTACGGTTTTTTGGATATTCAAATCCGTATCAAGCAATACGCTGGAAGGGTAGCCACGCACTTTGGCACGTTTGAGGGTTTCGCCATTTTCATCTAATAATACAATGATATTTTTATAATCTAATCCTTTGTACCAGTCGATGAAATCTTGCGTTTCTTTTTCCCCTTTTTTGCCCGGTGAAACTATGGTAATTACATCGAAGTTTTTGTTCGGCTCTCCACTTAATTCGTTGATTTCCGCTAATCCGGCCAAGCAGATCGGACACCAAGATGCCCACATTTTGACATAAACCGGTTTGCCTTTGCTGGTTACCTGATCCAGTGTAACCGTGGCGTTGTTAAGATCTTTAAACTGCACATCTTTCAATGAATTTTCTCCTTCTGCGAAGCTGTTCAAGCTAACTGCCATCAGAATTAATGCGATAAATTTTTTCATAATCATGTATCCTTTTATTGTAATTTATTAGTGATGAGTAGAATCCCCATGACGATAATGAGTAAACCACCGATAATTTTAAATTTGTCTAAGTGTTTGTTTAGTGCTTTGGTGCGTTTTAGTAACTCTTGTGAGAATAAAGAGAAGAGTACAAACGGCGTTGCCAAACCTAATACATAAACCAACATCATAGAAGCACCGTATAGAGCGGAACCTTCATCGCCGGACAACGCCAGAACAGATGCTAAAATCGGTCCAATACAAGGTGTCCAGCCAAGGCTGAAGGTAAGCCCTAGGAAAAAGGCTTCAAAAGAGGCACTTTTGCCTTCAGTTTTTACTTCAACTACTTTGGTTCTTTCTAGGAAATTCAATTTGATAATACCTAATTGATGGATTCCCAGAATAATCACGATAATGCCGGCAATAATGCGCACGTTATCGTTAAAGAATAAATTGCCTAAAAATCCGAAGCTGAAGCCTAGGCTGACGAAGGTTAAAGATAAACCTGCAATGAACAAAAAGGTGTTCATAATTTTTCTACCGCCTTTCGCCAAGATGCCGAAATAAATCGGGATAATGGGGAAAATGCAAGGCGACAAAAAGGAGGCTAAACCCGCTAAGAATACGGTGCCGATTAATAATTGTTGATCAAACATTCTTTACTCCTTTACAGCATTGGTTAGATAACCATAGTTTTCTTTTACCATGTCTTCTAACGGAATAAATTTAACTGCGGCACTATTAATGCAATAGCGCAAACCGCCTTTGTCTTTTGGACCGTCATCAAAAACATGTCCTAAATGAGCTTTACCACTGCGGCTTATTACTTCCGTTCTGAGCATGTTGAAACTGTGATCGTCCTGATAGGTGACGACCTCTTTTGTAATCGGTTTGGTGAAACTTGGCCAGCCACAACCGGATTCAAATTTATCTTTAGAAGAGAAAAGTGGTTCACCGGTGGTGACATCCACATAAATACCCGGTTTAAAGTTATCCCAGTATTCGTTGCTGAAAGAATGCTCGGTATTTTTGTTTTGCGTGACGCTATATTGCAGCGGGGTCAATTTAGCTTTCAGTTCCGCATCGCTCGGTTTCGGATAATCTTTTTCGTCAATAATAACATAATTGGCCTGTTCCAAATCAATATGGCAATAGCCGTTTGGGTTTTTCTTCAAATAATCCTGATGGTATTCTTCTGCTACGATATAGTTATGTAGCGGTTCCACTTCAATCTGAATTTTATTTTTATACTTTCCTTGCAAAGCAGTAATTTCTTTTTCAATTATAGACTTATCAGCAGTATCTTGATAATAAATACCGGTACGATATTGTCTACCGCGATCATTACCTTGTTTGTTCACGCTGGTCGGATCAATAACTTGGAAATAGTATTTTAACAATTTATCCAAGGAAACTTTATTGCGGTCATAAGTTACTTTGACCGTTTCTGCATGATCGGTAATGCCGATCTTTTGGTAATTGGTTTTGTCACTTTTACCATTAGCGTATCCTGAAATCGCATCTTCCACGCCGTAAATGCGCTCCATATAAGCCTCTATGCCCCAGAAGCAGCCACCAGCCAAATAAATTTCGTGAAGATCTTTTTTAGCTTCGGACATATTGCTTTTCTCCATAGTTTGTTGAACGTTACTTTCTGCCATAACGGTTGTCGGGATTGCTGCACAAGATAAAATTGCGGCTAACGCCACAACTAATTTTGATTTTTTCATAATAACTCCTTCATAATTTAGCATAATGAAAATGGTACCTTTTCATATACGTTAGACGGAGTAGGGCGCAAATGCTTACAGATTATTTTTATTATTTTTCGGTTAACCTAAAAATTATTATTGTAAATAATAGGTTATGCTAAAAATAAATTTTATCAAGTTACGTTCCAAGCTATACTATGTTCCTTTTTGATTTATTGCGGGAATAGGACCGTATGAAAAAAATAGAACAACTTTTTGCCAATAATTACCGCTGGGCAACTCGTATGAAAGAGGAAAATTCCACCTATTTTCAGGAATTGGCGGAGCACCAGCAGCCCCATTATTTGTGGATCGGTTGTTCGGACAGTCGTGTGCCTGCGGAGAAATTAACCAACCTGGAACCGGGAGAATTATTTGTGCATCGTAATGTTGCAAATCAGGTGATTCACACCGATTTAAACTGCCTTTCCGTAGTGCAATATGCGGTGGATGTGTTGAATATTGAGCATATTATCATCTGCGGACATACGAATTGCGGCGGTATTCATGCGGCAACGAACGATCAGGATTTAGGGTTGATAAATAACTGGTTGTTACATATTCGCGATATTTGGTTTAAGCACAGTCACTTGCTTGGTAATCTTTCCCCGGAGCGCCGTGCCGATATGCTGACAAAATTAAACGTTGCGGAACAGGTATATAACCTGGGACGTTCGTCTATTGTGAAAAATGCCTGGAAGAATGGGAAAAAATTGTCGTTGCACGGTTGGGTATATGATGTAAAAGACGGCTTTTTAATCGACCAGGGCGTGATGGCGACCAGTCGTGAAAGCCTGGAAATTTCTTATCGCAATGCTATTTCCCGTTTGTTGAAATTAAATGAAGAAGAAATGTTGAAAAAGGCGCACGAGCTGGATGCGGAATAATCGCTGTTTAGCGTAATCTTATACAGAAAAGGGCGGGTATAGCCCGCCTTTATGATAAAAAAACATCTTTAAAAGCAACCGCACTTTTGGTGGGTTATCTTAGGATTAGTTTAAATAATTGAACACCTTAATCACTTTCGCTACCCCCGCCACGTTACGCGCGATTTTTGCGGCGGCGTTGGCTTGATCCTGAGTAACGTTACCCATCAGGAATACTTCGTTATTTTCGGTGACGACTTTGATGTCGCTGGTTTTTACTTTGGAATCAATCAACATCTTGGATTTGATTTGGCTGGTGATCCAACTGTCTTTGCTGATTTGAGCGAAATTCACTTTGGGGCCGACGCGCACTTCGTTGTACACATCATTGACGTTTGGTACGCCTTTCGCCAAACTGGTGGCGACTTCGCGCAAACTTTCGTTTGGAACCTGACCGGTCAATAACACACGACCGCTGTAAGAGGTGACGCTGATACGCGCTTCGGATTTAAGTTGTTGGTCTTTTCTGATTGCCGAATCCACGCGGGTTTCAAGGGTTTCGTCATCAATTTGTGTACCGAAGGTTCTTGGGTCGGTTGCCACTTTGGTTGCTCCGGCAACTGCGGCGCCTCCGATGGCGGCAGCAACGCAACCTTGTAATAACATTGCGCTACCGAAAATTAATACCAGTTTTTTTAATGGACTTGTTAACATGGTCATCTCCTTTATGTGTAACAACCGGGCGCTAGTGTGGCGTGAAACGTCCGATTTTGTCAAGTTACGAATGTGAAAATAATTGAAAATCAATGAGTTCACACATACTGTTAATAATGAATAAATGGTTCTCCAGTATGCGACTTTCCTTACTGCTCGGCACGGCGATTTGTAAATCTTTGTCTGTCAAAATTCCCTGAATATGATCGTTACTGTTACCCGTTAAGACAATCACATTAATCTCTTTGTTCACGGCATGTGTAATTGTATTGAGCACATTTTTTTCATTTCCTAAAGGTGCGAATGCCACCAAAATATCGCCGGACCGCGCGATGGCGCTGAATTGGTGTTGATACAGTTTTTCCAGCGTATTGTCGGAAACGAAAGTGGAACCGACCGCACTATCCAGGCTCAATAACACGGAAGGAAAACTCGGACGTTTTAGATCATAACGGTTAAGCAAATTCGCCACCAGACATTGCGCATTAATGTAAGAACGACCGTCACCGCAGACAATGACTTTATTACCACGCAACAGGCAGGCAATCAGGTGTTGCGTCGCTTCGACGATTTGTGCGCTGAGCAGGCTTTTTGAATAAATATGAGTTTTAATATTTTCCTCATATAAATCATTGAGTTTGTTTTGCATAGTGAAAGAATATTAATCAAGAAAGTTGGAGATCCATTGAATGTCTTGATCGGTTTTACCAAACGCGACCAAATCGAAACGGCAATCGGTGTCTTCTAAACTTTGTTCCCGTTATGCCAGCCAAAGTGCTGCCGCATTCAGCCAGCGTTGTTGCTTTTGCCAATCTACGCTTTCCACGGCAGAGCCAAAATGATCATTTTTACGTTGGCGCACTTCCACAAATACGATGGTATTTTGTTCCAACATAATTAAATCCAGTTCGCCGCACTTGAAATTTTGGTTGGCGGCGAGAAATTTCATGCCTTTAGATTCTAAAAAGAGGCGAGCTTTTTGTTCAAATCTCGCCCCTTGTTGACGTTTTGGTGATAACATCGGTTCCACTTAATTCAATACCTGAATACCGCCGTTTTGGTATTGGAACCAGGTCATATCACGTTCGATATTGCAATTCGGACCGGCGCTTAATTTACCGGTTAAACCGTCAATGTTATAGCCCGGCACTTGGCGAAGTTCATTGAAGTGGTTGATTAATAACCAGGAATCAGCACCCATCGCATATAAACGCATTAAGGAATAATCGTTATTGGTTTCGGTCGCCACTTTTTGATATTGCGCGGAATCCGTATCTTTAAAGAATGGAATATCGCTGAATTGCAGTCCGTTCATCAATAAACGGTATTCCGGACCGTTATTGGAAGAGTTGCTGCGTGAGCTGGCGTACAATTTAATGTTGTTGCCGCTGTTATCAATCACGCCTTTCAAGTCGGATAATTCTTCACTTTTCGCAACGATATAAAGCCCTTGTACGCTTTGTCCTTGGAGCGCAACGCCGACATCACCGGCTTGGTTGTAATATTTGATATTTGCATCGGTGCCGGCTAATTGTTGCCAACGCACATTAAATGCGGTTGCGGTGCGTTGTCCTAAATCATTTTGCGGCACCGCGACCATCGGTTCGCGAATGCCGTCACGCCACATTTTGTTGGCGGCGGATTCCGCTTCGTCTTCAGGCGATAAACCATAGTAACAAACCTGACCGATAGCGCGGGCATTCGGGGTAGAATTCAATGCAAGCACATCTAAACCCTGAATAGCGGACGGATTGTTCAAAATAACATCTACGTTTTGTTTCAATAACGGACCGATAAGGGCGCGTACGCCTGCTTGTCTGGCTTGTTCGATGATTTCGTTCATCGGGGTGGCTACGGTGTCGTACACCTGCACCTGAATGGTGGTATCTTCGCCTTTTGCCGCATCAAAACCGGATTTGATGGTATTGCCCAAAACCTGACCGTTACCGCTTAACGGTAAAAGCAAACCGATTTGTGAAAGGGCAGTTTGTTGGAAGTTAAATAAACCTTGTAACTCGGTTGGGAATAAATAGGCGGCGGAGTGGTTCGGATAGGATGACTTCCAGCTTTGTAATGCCTGACTTAATTGAGTCGCTTGATTTAAGTTATCGTTATAGGCGCGGGCTAGTGCCAACCAACCGGCTAACGCCAAATTGCCTTCATCGGACGTATTGTGGATTAAACCACGATTAGTACGACGTAATAACGCCCAAGTGCGGTCATTATTTTCCTGTTTTCTTTGTATGTCGCTCAACACATGATCCATTTCAATGCGCGCTTTCACCGCATCAATAATGGCATTTTGGTTTTCTGCAACACGGGCTTTCACTGCGTAATAACGCCCGACCTGAGAGGAGCTTAATTGGGTTAAATCAATGCCTTTGAGTAAGTTTTCCGCTTCGTTATTTTGACCTTTCACTGCCGCAATATCGGCATCAATCAACGTTTTATCCAATAATTGTTCCGGATTTAACTCGGTCAATTCATTTAATAAAGATTGCGCTTGCGCCACTTTATTTTCGGTAACTAAAACGCGTGCAGCTAAAAGTTTATAGGTTTGCTGATCTTCAATATCTTGTGTTTGTCCGATTTTGTTCATGTAAAATTCGGAGCTCGCATTCGCATCTTTTTTTAGCTCGCCGGTGAAGCTGCTGCCGAAGAAATTCGTCGTACAACCGGCTAAAAAGAGCGTAAATAAAAAGGGCATTAATCGATTTTTTAAATTAATGCGTTGTAATAGAATAGGCATAATTACTCCATTGGTTTAAATAATCGGAGCGATCTTACTTATCTCACCAACTAAAAGCAAATAAAAGAAGCACGAAATGAGCAATTCAAAAGGAATTTTATACATCGTCGCCACCCCTATCGGCAATTTGCAGGACATCACCCAACGGGCGTTAGACACCTTCCAAAAGGTGGATTTAATTGCGGCGGAAGACACCCGTCACAGCGGATTATTATTAAGCCATTATGGCATTAAAAGGCCATTTTTTGCCTTACATGATCATAACGAACAACAAAAAGCGGGTGCCCTGGTGGAAAAGTTGTCACAAGGCATCAACATCGCGTTAATTTCCGACGCGGGGACACCGCTTATCAGCGATCCTGGATTTCACTTAGTGCGTCAATGTCGTCAGGCGGACATTCAGGTTGTGCCGCTGCCCGGCGCTTGCGCGGCAATTACCGCTTTATGCGCTTCCGGCATTGCTTCCGATCGTTTTTGCTTTGAAGGTTTTTTACCGGCGAAAAGTAAAGCCCGTTTGGACAAACTGAAAAACGTCGCCGAAGAAGACCGCACTTTAATCTTCTACGAATCCACCCACCGCATTTTAGACAGCCTTACGGATATGCAAACGGTGTTCGGTGGCGAGCGTTATGTGGTTTTAGCGCGCGAAATTACCAAAACCTGGGAAACCATTCATGGCGATCATTTGGCGGATTTGCTGGCTTGGCTGCAAGAAGAACCCAATCGTACCAAAGGCGAAATGGTGGTAATTGTCGAAGGCAAAACTAAAGAAGAAAACGCCGAAGAAATCTCACCGCAAGCCATCAAAGCCCTTGAACTCATCAGTCGCGAATTGCCGTTAAAAAAAGCCGCCGCCATTGTGGCGGAGCTTTACGGCTATAAGAAAAATCAGTTGTATCAGTTCGGATTGGAGTTTTTGAGTTAAAAGTGCGGTGGTTTTCCTCAGTGTTTCTTATTCTCCCTAGGCGTGTTTAGTCAATACGTTGGCATGCTATTCTCTCCCAAATTTTTCATTAAACTGAAAACTAAATCCACTATCTGAATTGTGCATAGTGTTAAGCGTGATCATGATCACAATATTCGAAAATTGTCCGCGTCTTTGTTTCCTTTGATTTCGTTTGCTATGATAAAATGAGCATAAACGAACATTTAGATTTAAAAATGAACAGATTTATATCAAATTCGAGGTGGAAAATGCAAAGAAATATTGAACTTGAGAAAGTAACGAGTACGGATAAATGGGATTTTATTGTCATCGGTGGTGGCGCCAGCGGTTTAGGGATTGCTTTAGATGCCGCATCTCGTGGCTATAAAACCTTGTTGTTGGAAGGTTATGACTTTGCAAAAGGGACTTCAAGCCGTAGTACCAAATTAGTTCACGGCGGCGTGCGTTATTTGGCGGCCGGCGATGTGGCGTTAGTGAAAGAGGCGTTGCGTGAACGTGGTCGTTTAGCAAAAAACGCGTCCCACCTGTTCAAAAATCAGAATTTTATTATTCCTAACTATAATTTTATCGACAGCGTGAAATACCGTGTCGGGTTGGGGTTGTATGATTATTTGTCCGGCGATTTAAGTTTGGGTAAAACCATCGCGATTAATAAAGACACCACGATGCAGCGTTTATCAACCTTAAACGGAACGGACTTGAAAAACGGCGTGGTATATAAAGACGGTCAGTTTGACGATTCCCGCTTGGCGATAAATATCGCGCAAACCGTGGTTGAACAAGGCGGTACCGTGCTTAATTATGCGAAAGTGACTGAGTTGTTAAAGGACGGGCAAGGTAAAATCAACGGCGTTAAATTTACCGATGAATTAAACGGCGAACAATATAGCGTGCATGGTACGGCAGTGATTAACGCCACCGGTGTATTCATGAATGAGGTGTTATCCATGGATCACGGTACCGATAAAAAATTCGTGGTGCCAAGCCAAGGGGTGCATTTGGTGTTGGATAAATCCTTCTTACCGAGCGATGACGCGTTAATGATTCCGAAAACTTCCGACGGTCGTGTTTTATTCGCGGTGCCATGGCATGAAAGATTGGTAGTAGGAACAACGGATACGCTGGTGAAAGAACCGTCTTACGAACCTGTTGCGTTGGAACAGGAAATTCAATTTATTTTGGATACGGCAGGTCAATACCTCACCAAGAAACCGACCCGTGATGATGTGTTGAGTATTTTTGCCGGTTTACGTCCGTTAGCGGCGCCGGAAAAAGCCGGTCAAAGCACGAAAGAAGTGTCCCGTAGCCACAAAGTTGTGGTCAGCGATAGCGGTTTGGTTACTATTACCGGCGGTAAATGGACGACCTATCGTCAAATGTCGGAAGATACGGTGGATGAAGCTTTGAAAGTGCATCCGCAATTAGCGAAAAAAGCCTGTGTCACCACGAAGTTAGCGATTCACGGTAAAATTCCGGCGGAACAGGTAGATTTGAAAAATCACTTATACATTTACGGTGCCGACATCCCGGCAATTAAAGCCTTGGAAGCGGAAAATCCGGCAATGACAGAAAAAATTCATCCGCGTCATCCGAATACCATTGCCGAAGTGGTTTGGGCGGCACGTCAGGAAATGGCGCAATCTGTGGAAGATGTCCTTGCCCGCCGTGTGCGTTTGTTGTTCCTTGATGCCCGTGCGGCGATGGACAGTGCTGCGAAAGTGGCAAATATTCTGGCGAAAGAATTAGGCAAAGATGCGCAATGGGAAAAAGAACAAACAGAAAAATTCTTAAACATTGCGAAACACTGTTTGCTTGTGGATTATATGCCGCAAGTCTAGTCAAGAATATTCAATGAGCTCTTAAAGGCAATTTTATGTTGCCTTTTTTTGTATTTACATAACGGTAACGAAGTATTTTCCTTTTTTACAAATCAACCCTAAGCAAAAATAATAAATTGGTGTTAAAATATTGTTAATTAAATTTTGCAATTTTTTTATTTAGTTTAGAGGTAGTTATGAAAAACATCGTTATTGTCGGTGGTGGCGCCGGCGGGTTAGAACTTGCCACCCACTTAGGCAACAAACTTGGACGCAAAAAACGCGCCAATGTCACTTTAATTGATCGCAACCAAACCCATTTATGGAAACCGTTATTGCATGAATTGGCAACAGGCGCATTAGATGACGGCGTAGAAGCTTTGAGTTATCGTGCCCATGCCTGCAATCATCATTTCAATTTTGAGCAAGGCTCCATGGTTGGCTTAAATCGTCAGCATAAATATGTAGAACTTGCCCCGGTTTACGGTGAAGACGGCGATATGATCGTGGTTTCCCGTCGCATTCCTTATGATTATTTAGTCATTGCCATCGGCAGTAAATCCAACGATTTCAATACTAAAGGTGTGGCAGAAAACTGTATTTTCTTAGATAACCCGTCACAAGCCATGCGCTTCCAACACAAAATGTTGGAGCTGTTCCTTAAATTCCGTGAAAATCAAGCCCTGGACGATATTGGTGAGGAAGAGAGTAAACAACAATTAGTAGAAGACGGGCATATTAATATTGCCATTGTTGGCGCGGGTGCAACGGGCGTGGAGCTTTCCGCCGAACTTTATAATGCGGCAGAGCATTTGTCTTCTTATGGATACGGTCAAATTGACAGTAGCCGTTTAAAAGTCACCTTGGTAGAAGCCGGTCCGCGTATTCTGCCAGCCTTGCCGGAGCGTATTTCTAATGATGCCACGGAAGAATTACGTAAACTCGGCGTGGATGTAAAGACTAATACGATGATTGTTGAAGCTAAGAAAAAACAATTGGTGACAAAAGATGGTCAGTTAATTCCTGCAGATTTAATCGTGTGGTCGGCAGGCATTCGCACGTCAGCTATTACAAAAAATTTCGATGGTTTGGAAATTAACCGCATCAATCAACTCGTTGTGAAGAAGACATTACAAACTACAAACGATAGTACGATTTTTGCTATGGGGGACTGTTGTTTCTTGATGCAAGACGATGGAAAACCGGTTCCGCCTAAGGCGCAGGCAGCCCATCAAATGGCAAGTTTATGTGCGAAAAATATGGTTGCTTTATTTGATAATAAGCCGTTAAAAGACTTTGAATATAATGATAAAGGATCGTTGGTTTCCTTATCGGAATTCACCGCTTTTGGTGCCTTAAGCGGTAAAATCACGGGTGGTTCTTCGATGACCATTGAAGGGAAAATCGCGCAATGGGTATATGTTTCGCTTTATCGTATGCACCAGGCGGCGCTACACGGTTGTTTTAAAACCGGTTTGATTATTGTGGTAGGGCATTTGAATCGTTTCCTACGCCCATCATTAAAGTTGCATTAATAAAAAATGTTGTTTTTTATGACCGCACTTTATTTGTAACTGCACTTTAAATGAAAAAAGCACCTTAGAGGTGCTTTTTTGTTTCTTATGAGATTTATGAGATTAAAGTGCGGCCACAATTTTATCTATTTCTGCTTTCGCTTGCGCTTGTGCTTTTTCAACCGCTTCAGGACCAAAACCAATGCCTTCTGCATACACGAATTGCACATCGGTAATACCTACGAAACCTAAAATCATTTTTAAGTATGCCGTGACGATATCGGAAGATTGATTTTGGTGGAACCCGCCGAATACAGCTAATACCACGGCTTTTTTGCCTGTTAATAATCCTTCAGGGCCTTCCTCCGTATATTGAAATGTTACGCGAGGGCGTGCAATGAAATCAAAATAGCTTTTTAATTGGGTAGGGATATTAAAATTATACATCGGTGCATTGATGATAATGGTGTTTGCGTTTTTAATTTCGGCGACTAATTCATCAGATAACGCCAATAATGCGTTTTCTTCCGCTGTCGTCGGTTGACCGCGTAGGGCGGTTGTGGCAGTGGCACCAAAGTGGGGAAGTTGATTTACTGCAAGATCGCGCACGGCGATATTTTTGCCTGTAAGCTTGCTTTCCAAATAATCAGATAATTGATTGGTTTGTGAACTGTCTGCCAGAATACTGGATTTTAATACAAGAACGTTGTTCATTTTGTTCCTTCCTAAATGAATGAGTGAAAAGTGCGGTCATTTTAACGAATGTTTTTTTTAAATAAAGGCTTTTCTTTTGAAAAGCACTATTAACGATGGGTTAATAATCCGATTTATTTGAGAGATAAAGTAGCTTTAAGGAAAGGCTTCTCCTATAATCTGGTCTCTTGTTAATAATATGAAGGAAAAATTATGTGGTCGGAAATTTTTATTGGTTATGGTGTATTTCTTTTGGAAGTTATCACGCTATTACTTGTGATCGCCGCCGTGGTCGCGATGATTATTGCAATTAAACAGAAAAAAGCGCATTTGCACGGTGAATTGGTGATTACCGATTTATCCAAGGAATTTGAGGAAAATGGTAAAAAATTAAGCGATTTTCATCTCACCGAAGACGAATTAAAAGCGGCGGAAAAAGCCGAGAAAAAAGCGGAAAAAGCGAAAGCAAAAGCATTAAAAGCGCAACGTAAAAAAGGCGAAAATCCGGCAGAAGAACGTAAGCCAACTCTTTATGTTTTACATTTTAAAGGGGATATTTCTGCTTCGGAAACAGCAGCGTTAAGAGAGGAAATCAGCGCTATTATTCAAGTTGCCAAACCCACTGATGAAGTTTTGGTATGTTTGGAAAGCCCGGGCGGTGTTGTACATGGCTATGGGCTCGCTGCCTCTCAATTAATGCGTTTGAAACAACGCAACATTAGATTAACCGTTGCCGTGGATAAAGTAGCAGCAAGCGGCGGTTATATGATGGCCTGTGTTGCCGATAAAATTGTATCCGCACCGTTTGCTATTATCGGTTCTATCGGTGTGGTAGCGCAGATTCCAAATGTTCATCGCCTACTAAAAAAACATGATGTGGATGTGGACGTGATGACGGCAGGCGAATATAAACGCACTATGACGATTTTTGGTGAAAATACCGAAAAAGGAAAGCAAAAATTCCAACAGGAATTAGAAGAAACTCATCAGTTATTCAAGCAATTTGTCGCACAGAATCGACCGCACTTGGATCTGGATAAAGTAGCAACAGGGGAACATTGGTTCGGTCAGCAGGCATTAAATTTAAATTTAGTGGATGAGATTATGACCAGCGATGATTTGCTATTACAGGCGATGAAAGAGAAATCGGTTATCGGCGTAAAATATGCGGTGAAGAAATCGTTATTACAAAAAGTCGGTAAACAGGCGGAAGAAAGTGCCGATAATATTGCTTTACGTTGGCTTAAGAAAAATGAAAGAACATTGATATAACATCCTATTTTTTTCGATTCTATTTATACAGATTGATTAAAAATAGAAAATTCGGATTTACTTTAATCCGTTTTGTAATTACCATACGGAGCTGAAATTGAAGTTGCACTATTGCTTTTTGAGCCTTCTTTTTATTATATCTATGGTTCCTTTGGATTGTTCTACTCACCTAAAAATAAGGTAAAACAGATGAAATTATCACATTTCTTATTATCTGCAATCGCAGCGGTAACTCTTGTTGCTTGTGGTAACTTAAGTAAAGTATCTAAAGAAGGTACTCCTGCCGAAGGTTCTGAATTAGTATGGCCTCAAATTGAAAAATCTACATTTAATCATAACGGTAGCCAATTCGGTTCCTGGCCGAACTGGGACAATGTTCGTATGATTGAAAAAGGCATGAATAAAGATCAGCTTTATAACTTGATTGGTCGTCCGCACTTCGCTGAAGGTTTATTCGGTATTCGCGAATGGGACTATGTGTTTAACTATCGTGAAAACGGCGAGCACAAAGTGTGCCAATATAAAATCTTATTCAATTCCAACATGAACGCACAAAACTTTTATTGGTATCCGAATGGCTGTAACGGTAACTCTTCTTATTCTTTAACCGCCGATTTCTTATTTGATTTCGATAAAGATACGTTAACGGTGAAAGGCAGAGAAGTGGTTGATAAAGTGGCGGCACAATTAAAAGAATCCAAAGCGCAGGAAGTGAAAGTTGCCGGTTATACCGACCGTTTAGGTTCCAAAGTGTATAACATGGATCTTTCCCAGCGTCGTGCAGATCGTGTTAAAAACCGTTTAATTGAACAAGGTATTGATGTTCAAATTAATGCAGTTGGTTACGGTGAAGCTCACCAAGTTCAAGCCTGTAACAATGTTAAATCCAGCCAATTAATCAGCTGCTTGCGTCCAAACCGTCGTGTTGAAATTTCCTCTTCCGGTATCACACCAAAAGATGAAAGTAAACAAGTTGGCGGCGAAATAGGACCAACTCCGTTATATCAAAAATAATGGTTAAATCAGAGATATAAAGAAAGGGCTAAATGCCCTTTCTTTTTTTGTGTTGTGCTTATAGATTTTCATAGCGTTGCAACACATCATGCACCCATTTATTGGCAAGTGCCACATAATTGCCGTGGAAGCGGCTGCTGAAGTTAAGCAAATGATAAAGCTGATACACGATTTTTCGATCCTGATAGCCTTCTTCTAACGGAAAAGTGCGGTCATAATTTTCATAGAATTCACGCGGGAACGGTTCAAATAATTCGGTAAACGCCAAATCGCATTCCCGATCCCCCCAATAACACGCCGGATCATAAGTAACCGTATGTCCGTCAATATTGGCACAATTTTCAATCCACAAATTACCATGTAGCAAAGACGGCTGCGGCTGATGTTTTGCCAACAGCGTTGCCACGGCTTTGATGATGGTTTCCGTATCACCGAAATGCAGTTGTTTTTCCGCGCAAAGCTGTAATTGCCAGCCAATCCGCTGTTCGCTGAAAAACTTCGCCCAGTGGTTGCTCCATTCGTTCGGTTGATATTGCGGACCAAGCCAAGTATCAAAAGACAAACCGTAGTTTTCTGAGCCGTGATATTGGTGCAAACGGGCGAGTTGCTCACCGAATTCCGCCATATTTTGCGGCGTATTCGGTTGCATATTTAAGCCTTCCAATAACAAAAAACTATGATTTTGCGAGCATCCCACACCATACACTTCAGGCACGCGTACGGTGTTGGTTTTGCTTAAAAGGATCAATTGATCCGCTTCGGCGCGGAACATGGAACGGTAGGACTTTTCATTCAGTTTTACGAAGACGGGTTGAATGCCGTCATTAATGAGCCAAGATTCATGCATTTCGCCCGTATGAATTTTGGTTTTATTTTTGATGGAATAATACGCCCCGAATTGATCAGCTAAAACTTGAGAAATCGATTTCCACATACCATGTTCCTTTTTTTCAGTTAATCATGTTTATAGTGTAAAAGATTGAGAAAAAATTACTGTGACTCAAGTCAAAATTTAGACATTTGGTTGTCATTGTAAAATATGCTAAAATTGCGCGCCGCACTTGGTTTGTCCG
Source organism: Aggregatibacter actinomycetemcomitans (assembly GCF_023518055.1). NCBI lineage: Bacteria > Pseudomonadati > Pseudomonadota > Gammaproteobacteria > Pasteurellales > Pasteurellaceae > Aggregatibacter > Aggregatibacter actinomycetemcomitans. The sequence continues at coordinate 1,332,533 of NZ_CP085096.1, read as the reverse complement.
CTTGTAAGGATGATAAAAGTGCGGTGGTTTTTTTAAGCGTTTTTTAAATGAAATGAAACAAGTCACCTTGCGTATGGGTGACCACTGTAGAAGGATTTATTATGCCGATTATTACTTTACCTGACGGTTCACAACGTCAATTTGATAAACCCGTTACCGTATTAGAAGTTGCTCAAGATATTGGCGTAGGACTTGCAAAAGCGACCATTGCCGGTCGTGTCAACGGCGAACGCAAAGATGCCTGCGACCTGATTACCGAAGACAGCCGTGTTGCAATTATTACTGCCAAAGAGGAAGACGGTCTGGAAATTATCCGTCACTCTACCGCACACTTGCTTGGTCACGCCATTAAACAATTATTTCCAAACGTCAAAATGGCCATCGGGCCTACCATCGACAACGGTTTCTATTATGACGTGGACTTAGACCGCTCTTTAACCCAAGAGGATTTAGACGCCCTTGAAAAACGGATGTTGGAGTTGGCAAAAACCAATTATGACGTCATCAAAACGCCGGTGAGTTGGCAAGAAGCAAGGGATACTTTTGGGAAACGCGGCGAACCTTACAAAATGGCGATCTTAGATGAAAACATTGAACGCACCGCAACGCCTGCACTTTATCATCACCAAGAATATATCGATATGTGCCGTGGTCCTCATGTGCCGAATATGCGTTTCTGTCATCATTTCAAATTGCAAAAAATTGCCGGCGCATACTGGCGTGGGGACAGCAAAAATAAAATGCTGCAACGGATTTACGGTACCGCCTGGGCGGATAAAAAACAACTTGAAGCCTATTTGCATCGTCTGGAAGAAGCGGCAAAACGGGATCATCGTAAAATCGGTAAAGCATTGGATTTATATCACATGCAGGAAGAAGCGCCGGGTATGGTGTTCTGGCACAATGACGGCTGGACGATTTTCCGTGAACTGGAAACTTTCGTGCGCACTAAATTGAAACAATATGACTATCAGGAAGTGAAAGGTCCGTTCATGATGGATCGCGTGTTGTGGGAAAAAACCGGTCACTGGCAAAACTACGGCGATTTGATGTTCACCACCTCTTCTGAAAACCGCGAATATGCCATCAAACCGATGAACTGCCCGGGACACGTTCAGATCTTCAATCAAGGTTTAAAATCTTATCGCGATTTACCGCTACGTATGGCGGAATTCGGTTCCTGCCACCGTAACGAACCGTCCGGTTCATTGCACGGTTTAATGCGCGTGCGCGGTTTTACTCAAGATGACGCTCACATTTTCTGTATGCCGGATCAAGTGGAAAGCGAAGTGACTTCCTGCATTAAAATGGTGTATGACATTTACAGCACCTTCGGTTTCGAAAACATCAAAGTGAAACTTTCCACCCGCCCGGAAAAACGCATCGGGTCCGATGAGATGTGGGATAAAGCGGAGGCGGACTTAGCGAAAGCGTTGGAACATAACGGCTTGTCTTACGAAATTCAGGAAGGCGAGGGCGCATTCTACGGTCCTAAACTGGAATTTGCTTTAACCGATAGCTTAGATCGCGAATGGCAGTGCGGCACGATTCAGTTAGACTTCTTCCTGCCGGAACGTTTAAATGCCTCTTATGTGGGAGAAGATAACGAACGTAAAGTGCCTGTTATGATTCACCGTGCAATTTTGGGCTCCATTGAACGTTTCATCGGCATTATCACCGAAGAATACGCTGGTTTCTTCCCGGCTTGGTTGGCGCCGACCCAAGTGGTCGTGATGAACATTACCGACTCTCAATCGGAATATGTGCAAAAAGTCGCGAAACAGCTTTCCGATGCGGGCTTGCGCGTGAAAACCGATTTGCGTAACGAAAAAGTCGGTTTCAAAATCCGCGAACACACCTTGCGTCGCGTGCCTTACATGCTGGTCTGCGGCGACAAAGAAATCGAAGCCGGCAAAGTGGCAGTACGCACCCGTAAAGGTCAAGATCTCGGCACCTTCACCGTGGAAGAATTTTTAGACATTCTGAAAAAACAAGTGAGAAATCGCGAATTGAAATTATTGGGTGAGGCGTAGTTCTGACAATTAAATGAGCTGAAATTACGCTAGCAGGAATCATCATTCAATAGATTTATTGATTTTTCCGACCGGCGTAGTTTCAGCTTTTTAACACTCGATATTGTATAAAACAAAGTACACTTTGTACTTGACAACCAGTAATAGGAGTAAAAAATATGCTTGCCTTGCCTTGCCTTGCCTTGCCTTGCCTTGCCTAAACTAAACGTTAATTGCAAGCAAAATCTATCACTTTTCTTAAAAATTTATTCGGAGGATAAATGATCTCCGAAGAACTTTTCTCTCGTGACGGCGTTTCCGCTAACTCTGCACAACTTACCCAACTTAAAGCTCTTTTCCCGAATTGTTTCGATGTAAGCGGTCAATTTTTATTAGAAAAATTCCAATCTGAAATTGCAGAACAAGCCGACATCAGCCGTGAATTTTACGAAATGAACTGGTTGGGTAAATCCTATGCCAAATTGCTGCGTAATCTTCCGCCTGAAACTTTACTTTGCGAAGACAAAAACCACAACGCTAAACCTGAAAATGCCAACAGCCAAAATCTGTTAATCCAAGGGGATAATTTGGACGTGTTAAAGCACCTAAAAAATGCTTATCCAAAAATTGGATAGCGACACGGATTTTAATCCAAACCGCGTGATTGTGTTTGGTGAAAATATGCCAAGCCATCTGCAACAAGAGTTAAATCAAGCGATTGAGACTTATAGCAATAAGAAAAATATCGCATTGCGTTTGATTAATCAGCTGATTGATGATAACGATCATTTCGTCAGCAGTGCCGCTTATCAACAGGTGAAACAGCTGTTCCCGAATGCCTTTGCCGCAGTCTTGCATAAAGGCAAAATCACTGATGCGAAAACCAAAGGCGATGTTATTCCTATGCGTGAAGGCAAATATGAAGAGTTAAAAGCCTTGTGGGAGCTGATTCATCACAAAGCGATTTTGCAGTATAAAATTGATTCCGAAGCCGACTTTTTAGCCTTATTTGTCGTTTATTTGCAGGAAAATGCAGATAAATTCAAACAAGCAGGCATTCGCACAAAAGTGTCGGAAACCTACATAAAAAATAACGTGATGCTGACCCGAGACAAGGAAAATCTAGACGATACGCCGATTCGTTTTAACACTATGACATATCGTGAGTTTTTGGAAAACTTGTCAGCAGCGGCAAAAATCAAAATGACCACGCTGCATCAAGCCTTTTATCAAATGCGAGAAACGTTGGATATTAGCCAATTTTTGAATATGCAGACCATTTCGCAAATCAAAAGCGGGTTTAATCAATTTTTGCTAAATCATTCGTTTAGTAAGTTTGAACTGGGGTATCAGCTGGTGAATAATGCCATTCACCCGACGCAATTTACCGATAAAAACGGCAAAGCAAAAGCGGTGCGCGTGGCTGATTTGGGACGAATGGCAGATGAAATCCATGAACCAGCGGCAAGTTATTTGTTTGGCGAAATTTTTTATGATTCAGAAATTGAACATCAAAACATCGCCAGCGAAGAAATTGAAGGTGTAACCGTGTTTACTAAAATCCCGAAAAATTCTATCAAAATCCCCGTGGCAGGAGGCGGGACTTATTCCCCTGATTTTGCCTATATCGTCAAAACCAAAACAGGCGAGATTTTGAATTTTGTGATTGAAGCAAAAGGCGTGGATGGTTCGGATAACTTACGAAAAGGCGAAGAACGCAAAATCAAACACGCCGAACGTTTATTTACCCAAATCTCAAAAGAGGTGAAAGTCGTGTTTAAAACTCAGTTTGAGGGGGACAGGGTGGCTGAGTTGATTATGAAAACGATAACCTCTTTATCCGGGTAGTTTGGAGGGATTTACCACTATTTTTTCCATCAAACCGCCGCCGACATGCAACAAATGTGCCGACAAATTCGCGGCGGCAGAACCGTTTAAAAAACGCATCAAAAATCAACCGCACTTTAAAACGCGTTTTCCATCATAATCTCGCCGTTTTTATGTACGCGATGAAGGGCGTATCCTTTGGCTTTTAAATGCTCATAGCTTGCTTTTACCATATTCGGATTGCCGCAAATCAGAAAACGCGTATCGGTTTTGCTAAAACGGATATTTAAGGCGTGTTCTAATTCGCCGTTTTCCAGCAATTGGGGAATGCGTTGATGTAATGTGCTGTTGACTTTTTCTCGGGTAATGACCGGTTGATAAATTAGTTTATCGGCATATTGGCCGATAAGGGAATGACCTTTTAAATCAGCCAAGTATTGCTCAAAAACTAAATCGTCGGCATAAGACACGGAATGCACCAGCACAATTTTGTCCGTTTTTTGCCAGAATTCTTCGCTTTGCAGCATGGATAAAAAAGGTGCAATGCCTGAACCGGTGGCAAGCAAAATTAATTCCTTACCCTGTGGAATTCGGTTGACGGTAAAAAAGCCGACGGGCTTTTTCTCAAGTAGTAACGTATCGCCCGCCTGCATTTGCTTAAAGTAGGCGGACATGATGCCGCCTTCGATTAAAATGGCGTAAAAATCCAAATATTCCGCCGTTTCGGAAGAGATCATGGAATAGGCGCGGGAAACGTAATTATCTCCATTCATAAAACCTAATTTGGCAAATTGACCGGCAATAAAATCAAAATCGGCAGGTCGGGTGATGCTGAAAGAGAGGAGTTTCGGCGTATGTTTTTTCACCCAACGGACTTTTTGTTCGGTGAAAGTATATTCTTTTACGGATGTGTTCATAAATAGCTCCTGATTTTCCTAAATAATAAATAATTAAAAGTAAAAAGCGGCTAAACCGCCAATCGTTAGTGTGGTGATATTTTATACTACTTCGCATTGAATTACCGATTTTCTTTCTATAATTATTTTATTGCTATAAAAGGTTTTAAAATCAATTTTTATGGACGGTTTCGCTATTGCTTAACGGTGCAAAATTCTGTAAAATGCACCCCGTTTTTTGCTCATTATCAGAGCACGCAAAATGAATTTAACTTCTGTTCTTAATAGATAAAACAGCAGTTTTGTGACTTAATTAATAGAGGAATGTCATTATTAAAACCGTAAAAAAAGCACCCGCAGTAAATCGCCCTAATCGTATTAACGATGAAATTAGAGTGAAAGAAGTCCGCTTGATTGACCAGGACGGTGAGCAAGTTGGGATTGTTCCGATTCAACAGGCATTGGAGATGGCGGAAAACGCCGCTTTAGATCTTGTGGAAATTAGCCCGAATGCGGAACCTCCGGTATGTCGCATTATGAACTACGGTAAATTCCTTTACGAGAAAAGCAAAACGGCCAAAGAGCAGAAGAAAAAGCAGAAAGTTGTGCAGGTGAAAGAAATTAAATTCCGTCCCGGCACAGACGAAGGCGACTACCAGGTAAAACTACGCAGCCTGGTTCGCTTTTTGGAAGATGGGGATAAAGCCAAAGTCACCGTTCGTTTCCGCGGACGTGAAATGGCTCACCAAGATATCGGTTTGGACGTGTTAGAGCGTGTTAAAAATGATTTAGCCGAAATTGCCGTGGTGGAATCTGCACCGGGTAAATTGGAAGGTCGCCAAGCCATTATGGTGCTTGCTCCGAAAAAGAAATAATCAGTGCATTTCAAGTAACAAAAGTGCGGTGAAAATTCCAAGTGTTTTTTCAACCGCACTTTTATTCGCCTGATTATTTGTGATAGAGCCTTTTAGATTTAAAGTGAGTACAAGGCAGACCGCTGAAGACAGTGCAATTTGCACGGTGAAGCGGTTTAACGTAGTAATCGCTTTAAAGATAAAGGCGTGATTAGTGTTAAAAACAATGCGGAGTTATTAGACAATGCCTAAAATTAAAACAGCACGCGGTGCTGCTAAGCGTTTCAAAAAAACTGCTTCCGGTGGTTTCAAGCGTAAACAATCTCACTTACGTCATATTTTGACTAAGAAAGCAACAAAACGTAAACGTCACCTACGCCATAAATCTATGGTTGCTAAGTCCGACTTAGTATTAGTAGTCGCGTGCTTGCCATACGCATAAGCACAACGTACGTCAGTTCATTTTAGTTAAAATATTACATAGGAGATTAAATAATGGCTCGTGTAAAACGTGGTGTTATTGCAAGAGCACGCCATAAGAAAATTCTTAAGGCTGCTAAAGGTTATTATGGTGCACGTTCACGCGTGTATCGCGTTGCTTTCCAAGCGGTGATCAAAGCCGGTCAATATGCATATCGTGACCGTCGTCAACGTAAACGTCAATTCCGTCAATTATGGATTGCGCGTATTAACGCAGCGGCTCGTCAAAACGGTTTGTCTTACAGCAAATTCATCAATGGCTTGAAAAAAGCCTCTGTTGAAATCGACCGTAAGATCCTTGCTGATATCGCCGTATTCGACAAAGTGGCTTTCGCTGCATTAGTTGAAAAAGCAAAATCTGCACTTTAATTTTAAAGTTTAGATAAAAAATAAGGGCGCTCATGAGCGTCCTTTTTATTATTGTTGATTTTCTGATTGATTGGCTATTTTTTCTTGTTTTGAATAATAGAAATAGAGCCAAATGAGTCCGATTGGTGAGATAAATAAAGCAAAAAAGTAACAGATAGCCATTGTTATCAGTTTTACTGTCATCATAAATAATGCATCTGTGATGAATATATTATCTCCCACAATGCATTCAACAATACCTTCATAAGTAAAGCGTGAATAAGGGTATAAAATTAAAGAAACTAAACCATAAACAATATTTGTTGCCAAAATATAATAGTTTCCACTTCTGTTGTAAGGTTGACAACCAAAATTCAAGATACAGGAGGATAAGTCAATGGTAAGTAAATCCAATGACGGTTCAAGCCTATCACACACCAAATGGAGCTGTAAGTATCACATCGTCTTCACACCGAAATAGAGAGGAAAAACCATTTACGGAAAGTTTAGAACGGATAAGAGAATTATTACTTAATCGTCGAAATAAATTAGGTCTACAGTGCGCATTTTATGAAAAATTGGGTGTTGTGTATTCTTTTATTGATAAAGTCGAGACCATAGATCGTCGTTTGGATATTTTTGAATTTATTGAATACTATAAGGGGGTGGGAGCTAGGTCCTGTTAGGGTTTTACAGGAAAATTGAAAAGCGTTTTGGTACGAAATCTACTTTCTAAAATAGACTACATTTTTCTCTGTTCTCGAAAAAGAAAAAACCGCTACCCAATTCTGGATAGCGGGGAGGTCTTAAATATAAGAAAACTTTAAAGACAACTGCATTTGCAGTGCACTAGCAATTATTAAGACTAGAAACAGAAAAAATAGTTCGTAAAAATGAAAAAAAAACTTGTAATTTACAAAAGCTTACATTCTATTTTTTCGAAGACCTGTAACTCATTAATAAATAGTAAGAAAACTTTTTAAATAAGATTAAATAACTTGTTTTGTAAATTTTTGTATGAGGTTTTTTTGTTCTTAACCATCTCTTTTCAGCTATTGTCGGTTGTAACCGACAGATTTCTATGGTGCCTGTCCTAGCCTACCACTTCTACTTTAAAAAATACTAAAATTTTTGACCGCACTTTTTTCTCTCTCGAATCCCGGCAAAGCATCGCCTATTAATTTTAGAAAATACGATTTGTAATGTTTTGTGATATTGATCACAACTTTCATAAGTTTTCATATTCAAAATTATTTTATTATGTATTATTAATTCAAAACATATCGAAAGTTTTAAGTGAATATCGAAAGTAGGAGAAAAAGATGACAATATTAAAACAAAAACGGTTGGAAAAATTATACGGTAAAGAGCGAATTTTTCGCGCTTTAGCAATTGATCAGCGCGGCGCGTTAAAGCGGATGCTGGGTGAAGAGGTAACGGATGAGCAGCTTCAGATTTTTAAAAGGTTAGTGTCCGAGAACTTGACGACACGGGCTTCAGCCATTTTGTTGGATCCGGAATTTGGCTGGCAGGCAGCGGGATTAAAAGAGCAGCATTGCGGTTTAATTATGGCTTACGAAAAAACCGGCTATGACAAAACCAAAATCGGACGTTTTCCCGATTTGATTGACGGCGTATCGGTTAAGGGGTTGAAAGAGAAAGGCGCAGATGCGGTGAAATTGCTGTTGTACTTTGATGTAGATGAGGGTGACGCGATTAATCGGGTGAAAACCGCTTTTGTAGAACGCGTCGGTTCCGAATGTATCGCAGAGGAAATGCCGTTCTTTTTGGAGATTTTGACGTATGACTCTAATGTTTCGTATAAGAAAGAATTCGCAAAAATGAAACCTGGAAAAGTGATTGAAGCGATGAAAGTGTTTTCGAATAAACGTTTTGCGGTGGATGTCTTAAAAGTGGAAGTTCCGGTAGATATGAATTATGTGCAAGGATTTACAAATGGTGAGGACTATGTCTATACGCAAAAAAGCGCACAGGCATTTTTTAAAGAGCAAAGCGATTGCAGTGATATTCCGTTTATCTTCCTAAGCGCAGGTGTTTCGCCGAAATTGTTTCAAGACACGCTTGAATTTGCCAAATCGGCTGGTTCTACCTTTAATGGCGTATTGTGCGGACGCGCTACCTGGGCGGGCAGTGCCGAGGCATTTAAAACTCAAGGCGTGGCACAAGCGGCTGAATGGTTACGTACACAAGGTGTAAAAAATATCAATGAACTCAATGAGGTATTAATGAAATCCGCAACACCGGTTAAGTAATAAAGGAGAATGCAACAATGCAAGAATTAGTGAAAAAACATAAAGCAGGGCAACAAGTGGGAATTTGCTCGGTTTGTTCGGCGCATCCGCCGGTGGTTGAAGCAGCGTTGCGGTTTGATTTGGAGACGGATAATGATGTATTAATTGAAGCGACGTCTATCCGTTAAAAGACATTTTGCAGTTAGCGGTAAAAACCGCTGCAGTGATGTTGTTAATGCCACGCGTCATTAAACCAATCATGGACGGTTTAACACCCATTGCCAAGCAAGCACGTAAAAAATTACAGGCGCGTTTCGGCGGCGAAGAATTTCTTATCGGCTTGGATCCGGCGCTCTTGCTTGGACACACCTCAGTGGTGTCCGCCAGTTTGATTTTTATTCCGCTGACTATTTTGGTTGCCGTTATCTTACCGGGAAATCAGGTGCTGCCTTTCGGCGATTTGGCCACTATCGGTTTCTTTGTCGCCATGGCGGTAGCGGTGCATCAGGGCAATTTATTCAGAACGCTGATTTCGGGTGTGATCATCATGTCCATCACTCTTCGGATTGCGACCCAAACCATTGCATTGAATACCCAATTAGCCGCCAATGCAGGCACATTGAAAGCGGGTGAACAGGTGGCGTCGATGGATCAGGGCGGTTCGCCGATCACCTATTTACTTGTACAACTCTGTACTGTTGAAAATCTTATCGGATTGTTGGTTATCGGCTGTATCTATGCGCTGGGCGTGTTTTTAACTTGGCGTCGCGCAAAAGGGTTTGAAAAGGCGGAGCGAGTAGTTGAAAGTGCGGTTAAAAATTAAGGTGTTTTTGGGGAGTTAAAAAATGAAAGCGGTTGTTGTTGAAGAAAACAGAAAATTGGTGCTGGCGGACATTGCGATGCCGAAAATCGAAGATGGGGAAGACGTGCTGGTAAAAGTACTGTATTCGGGGGTATGCGGTTCCGATATTCCGCGCATATTTCACCATGGCACGCATTTTTACCCCATCGTACTAGGGCACGAATTTTGTGGTACGGTAGTGGAAATAGGGAAAAGCGCGACGGAATTCCGCAAAGGGGATTTGGTAGTTTGCGCACCATTACAGCCTTGTTTTGATTGCGAAGAATGTCACAAAGGATATTATTCATTATGTAAAAACTACAATTTCATCGGTTCCCGTCGCTTCGGCGCCAATGCGGAATATATTTGCGTCAACAAGAAAAATTTGGTGAAAGTATCACCAGATTCCAACCCTTTGCATGATGCTTTTATCGAACCTATTACGGTGGGTCTGCACGCCATTAATCTGGCGCAGGGGTGTAGCGATAAAAATGTGATTGTGGTAGGAGCCGGTACTATTGGCTTGCTTGCCGCCCAGTGTGCCGAAGCGCTGGGTGCCAAAAGTGTAACCGTCATCGATATTAACGATGAAAAATTGATGTTGGCGAAAGCGTTGGGTGCTACGCAAACCTTCAATTCCCGTGAATTAGCCGCAGAAGAAATTGAAAAAAGATTACTTGACAGCCGTTTTGACCAACTCGTATTGGAAACCGCCGGCGTTCCGCAATCAGTTGAATTAGCAATAAAAATTGCAGGTCCGCGTGCGCAAGTGGCATTGATCGGCACCCTACATAATGATTTAACCCTGAATCAGAAAGTGTTCGGTTTGATTTTGCGCAAAGAATTGAGCATTCTCGGTTCTTGGATGAATTATTCCGCGCCGTGGCCGGGTGGTGAATGGACGAAGGCAATCGAATTGGTTAAACAAGGTAAAATTCAATTCGACAAGCTGATTGCGTCGGTAAATTTCATTGAAGATTATATTACCGAAGTTAAAAAGCTTGACGGCACACCGATGAATGGAAAAATAGTCTTAAAATTTCAGTAAAACGTAATATAATAAAAGCGTATGAAACTTTCGTACGCTTTTATTTTTGCTGTAATAAGGAATATTTATGAATGCTTTTGATCGACGAAATCTGATTATCGACTTATTAAAAGAAAACGGTAGCGTATTAGTCAGCGATCTTGCCAAACGCTTTAATGTATCGGAAGTTTCCATTCGTACCGATTTGCGTTTGTTGGAAGCGCAAAATTTACTGACCCGTTTTCACGGCGGTGCGGGATTACTGCAATCACAGGATAACGAAACCTTTCTGGATGACCGCTATTTATTATCGCCTGATCCGAAAATCCGTATCGCCAAAGCAGCGGCCGGACTCATTAAAGAAGGGGATACAATTATTCTGGACAGTGGTAGCACGACGATGATGATTGCCAATGAGTTATTGAAAATTAAGAATATCACCGTTATCACCAACAACCTTCCCGCCGCTTTTGTGTTGTCCGATTCCGTAGATATTACATTGGTGATTTGCGGCGGTTATGTGCGTCACAAAACCCGCTCCATGCACGGCACTATTGCGGAACACACACTTAACGGCATTCGTGCGGATATTATGTTCGTCGGGGCGGATGGCATTGATCCGATTAATGGACTTACCACTTTTAACGAAGGCTATCACATCAGCTCCATCATGGCGAAAGCATCGTCAAAAGTGGTATGTGTTGCCGATTCGACGAAATTCAATCGTAACGGTTTTAATCAGGTGTTACCAATGAGTGTAGTAAATTTAATTATTACCGACAGCAATATTACGGAAAAAAATAAAGCGGAATTGGCGGGGTTAAATATGCCGTTGCAGGTGGTTTAGCCTGCCTACAGAGCGAGCAGGCATTGAAGAGGATTTATAAAAACATCGTTTTTTGTGACCGCACTTTTGAGAACAAGAAACCGTTCCAACATCGGAACGGTTTTTTATGCGGCTAATTTTTACTTCTCACCTAAATAATTCAAAATCTGCCATTCAATCCCTGCAGCATCCAACTTAAGTTCGGTGAGCATTTCCGATTGGGTGCCTTGCGGGATAAAGAAATCCGGTAAGCCTAATTGCAGCAATTTTACCTGATGTTGTTGATGATTCAACACTTCGGCTACCGCGCTGCCTGCGCCCCCTTGAAGAGCATTTTCTTCCAATGTAACGATAAGTTCATGTTTAGCGACCGCATTAATACGAGCAGCATCCAGCGGTTTAACGAAACGCATATCGATAACTGTGGCATTGAGTTTTTCCGCCACTTGCAGAGCGTTTGGTAATAGCGTACCGAAATTTAAAATGGCGATTTTTTTGCCTTCGCGAATCAGTTTGGATTTTCCCAATTCCAATGGTTGCAACGGTTCCAATTCAACACCAACCGCATTGCCGCGAGGATAACGCACGGCGGCGGGCTTGCCGCAATGATAGCCGGTGTAAAGCATTTGACGGCATTCATTTTCATCGCTTGGTGTCATGATCACGAGATTCGGAATGCAGCGCATGAAACTGATATCGAAAGCCCCTTGGTGGGTTTGTCCGTCGGCACCGACAATGCCGGCGCGGTCAATGGCAAATAAGACGGGGAGATTCTGAATCGCCACATCATGAATTAACTGGTCGTAAGCCCGTTGCAGGAATGTGGAATAGATGGCGACCACCGGTTTATACCCGCCGATTGCCAAACCGGCGGCAAAAGTCACGGCGTGTTGTTCGGCGATGGCAACATCAAAATATTGTTGCGGAAAGCGTTGAGAAAATTCCACCATGCCGGAACCTTCGCGCATTGCCGGGGTAATGCCAATGAGTTTCGGATCCTGTTCCGCTATTTCACATAGCCAATCACCGAAAATTTTAGAATAGGTCGGGGTGGCGTTGGATTTCGGCAATTCACCACTTAAATGGTTAAATTTCGGTACCCCGTGGAAGCCGATAGGGTCTTTTTCCGCCGGTGTGTAGCCTTTGCCTTTTTTAGTGACGATATGTAAAAATTGCGGACCTTTGAGTGAGCTCATATTTTGCAAGGTGCTAATCAGTTCTTCCACGTTGTGTCCATCAATTGGTCCGATGTAGTTAAACCCGAGTTCTTCAAACATAGTACTGCCTGGTGAGACAAAACCTTTGACGTGTTCTTCGGTTTTTTTCACAAATTCTTTAATGGGCGGCACACCGGAAAGGATTTTTTTGCCGCCTTCGCGAAGGCTGGAATAGAAGGAACCGGACAGCAAACGCGCTAAATGGTTATTCAGCGCACCTACATTTTCAGAAATGGACATTTCGTTGTCATTGAGAATCACCAGCATATCCGTATGCAATGAACCGGCATGGTTCAGCGCTTCAAATGCCATGCCTGCGGTAATCGCACCGTCGCCGATGACACAAACAGTTTTGCGTCCTGCATTTTCACGCTCGGCGGCAATGGCAATTCCTAATCCGGCACTGATAGAAGTAGAGGAGTGTCCCACACTTAATACATCGAATTCACTTTCACCGCGCCACGGGAAAGGATGTAGTCCGCCTTTTTGGCGGATGGTCGGCATTTGGTCGCGGCGACCGGTCAGAATTTTATGGGGATATGCCTGATGTCCTACATCCCAAATTAGCTGATCGAAAGGGGTTTTAAATACATAATGCAAGGCAACGGTAAGTTCCACCGTGCCTAAGCCTGAGGCTAAATGCCCGCTGCTTTGACTAACCGATTCCAACAGATATTCACGCAATTCCTGACACACTTGAGGAAGTTGCTCTTTGTTCAACAAACGCAAATCTTCAGGCGAATTAATTAATGATAAAAGGGGATAATTTTGCATAATGGTTAGTCAATTCCGACGTTAAAATTTATATATCGACACATTAAAAACACGATTAATTTTTACCGCACTTTGGGAGAAAAATTAGCTTTTTCGTTTAACGATAAATTCCGCCAACGCATAAAGTGCGGTGGTATTAAAAGGTAAATTTTTTAGCTCGGTTAATGCTCTTTCGTATAGTTCCAGTGCTTTTTGTTTGGCGCCTTCAAGCCCCAATAATTTCGGGTAAGTGCTTTTGTCCGCGGTTAAATCGGAACCGGTGGTTTTGCCGAGGGTCGCACTGTCGCCCTCGATGTCTAAAATATCATCCTGCACTTGGAAGGCTAAACCGATGGCCGTAGCATAGCGTTCCAATTGTTGCGCTAACGCTGCATCGGCAAAGTGCGGTGAGCAAATAAAGCCCATTTTTAAGGCAGCGGTCAGTAATGCGCCGGTTTTGTTTAAATGAATCTGTTCCAGTTTTTGTAAGCTGATGATTTTTTGTTCTGAAATTAAATCCAGACTTTGCCCCAAACACATCCCTTTTACGCCTGCTGCCGCACTTAACGTTTTAATTAACATCAGTTTTTGTTCTGCCGATAAATGAGGAATATCCGTTAAGATCTCAAAAGCCAATGTCTGCAGCGCATCGCCAGCTAAAATAGCGGTGGCTTCATCAAATGCAATGTGGCAGGTTTGGTGTCCGCGACGCAATTCATCGTCGTCCATAGCGGGCAAATCATCGTGAATTAACGAGTAAGCGTGAATGGCTTCAATAGCGGCGGCGGCGTAATCCAGGTGCGCCATGTCAGCGCCTAGCATTTTGCCGGTGGCGTACACCAAAAAAGGACGAATGCGTTTGCCACCCAATAGCAATCCGTATTTCATGGCTTCAGCCAGTGGCGCGGGGGCGCTGTCAATGTGCGCAAATTGCTTGGCTAAAAATTGATTAATCCGTTGCTGAACGTGCTGTAAATCTTGCGAAAAATGATACATTGCCGACCCGTTATTCTTCCGGTTGATAATCGCTGAGTTTTGCGCTTTCGCTTTTTTGCAACAAAATTTGGATGCGTTGTTCCGCTTGTTGTAAACGTTCCTGACCCAATTGAGCCAATTTGATCCCTTGTTCAAAATCTTTTAAAGCGTCTTCAAGGGAAAGTTCGTTATTTTCCAAACGGGAAACGATTTCCTCCAACTGTTTTAGCGTATTTTCAAAATCAGGTTCGTTTTTTTCAGCCGGCTTACGTGCCATGATATTGTCCTTTGCGCAAAATAGAATTGGCGTATTGTACTTGATTTTTAGTGATTTTGTTAGGGCGAATTTGAGGTATTTCCGCTGAAAAATGCCGGTGAAAAACGCCGCAAAAAAGTACCGCACTTGATGGCTAATCAGAGCTATATAAATTGCTATAAAAATTTTAAAAATTATGGTCTAATAGCCCACAATTTTTTGTTAATCAAGAGAAAAGGTTAAATATGAGCTGGATTGATAGAATTTTTAGTAAAAATACATCTTCTTCCTCACGCAAAGCCAATGTGCCGGAAGGCGTTTGGACAAAATGTACCTCATGCGAACAAGTATTATATCGCGAGGAATTAAAACGCCATTTGGAAGTGTGTCCGAAGTGTGGTCACCACATGCGTATTGATGCCCGTGTTCGTTTATTGACCTTATTGGATCAAGACAGTGCGCAAGAATTGGCGGCGGATTTAGAACCGAAAGACATTTTAAAATTCAAAGATTTGAAAAAATATAAAGATCGTATTACCGCCGCACAAAAAGACACCAGTGAAAAAGACGCGTTAATTGCCTTTTACGGCACCTTATACAATATGCCGCTTGTGGCTGCTGCATCTAACTTTAGCTTTATGGGCGGTTCTATGGGTTCCGTGGTGGGGGCGAAATTCGTGAAAGCAGCGGAAAAAGCCATGGAAGAAAATTGCCCGTTCGTGTGTTTTTCCGCCAGTGGTGGCGCACGTATGCAGGAAGCTTTATTCTCCTTAATGCAAATGGCGAAAACCAGTGCGGTATTGGCGCAAATGCGTGAAAAAGGCGTGCCGTTCATTTCCGTGTTGACCGATCCGACGTTAGGCGGTGTGTCCGCCAGTTTCGCTATGTTGGGCGACATTAATATTGCCGAACCGAAAGCGTTAATCGGCTTCGCCGGGCCGCGCGTCATTGAACAAACCGTGCGTGAAAAACTGCCGGAAGGATTCCAACGCAGTGAATTTTTATTGGAAAAGGGCGCCATCGACATGATCGTAAAACGTGCCGATATGCGTAATACTTTGGCGAGTTTATTGAGCAAACTCATGAACAAACCTTCACCTTTCGTAGAAAGCGAATTGGTTATTGAAGAAACCGCCGCATAAAATCTCATTTAAGGCATTTATAATGCAAACAGAATTAAAAGCCACTTCGCCACTCAACGAGTGGCTTTCTTATTTGGAAAACAGTCATTTTAAAGCTATCGATTTAGGGCTGGAACGGGTGAAATCCGTCGCTCAGGCACTGGATTTATTAACGCCGGCACCTTTTGTGATTACGGTGGGCGGCACCAACGGCAAAGGCACCACCTGTCGTTTACTGGAAACGATTTTACTGAGCGCCGGTTACCGCGTGGGCGTGTATTCTTCACCGCATTTGTTACGTTATAACGAACGCGTGCGTATTCAGAATCAGGAGCTGGAAGATATGCTGCATACGGCTTCCTTCGCTTATATTGAGCAGCACAAAACCCAATCCTTAACGTATTTTGAATTCAGCACCTTGTCGGCGTTGCATTTATTTAAACAGGCAAATTTGGATGTGGTGATTTTGGAAGTAGGGCTGGGCGGTCGGCTGGATGCCACCAATATTGTGGATAACCACATGGCGGTGATTACCAGCATCGATATTGATCACACGGATTTTCTCGGTTCCACCCGTGAACAAATCGGCTTTGAAAAAGCGGGGATTTTCCGCGCTCATAAACCGGTGATTATCGGCGAGCCGAACATTCCGCAAACCATGCTGAATCACGCGAATACGCTTGGTAGCCAATTGTTTTGTCGCCATCTTGATTGGACGTTTAACCAACAAGAACAACATTGGACATGGCAAACCGTGCAACCGGAACAAAAAGTGCGGTGGGATTTTTTAGCGGATTTACCGCTTTGCCAAATTCCGTTAGCCAATGCGGCAACGGCGATCGCGGCGGTGCAAAAACTGCCTTTTGACATTTCTCTTGAAACCGTTAAAAAATCCTTAGCTGAGGTGGAACTCACCGGGCGTTTTCAAACCATCAAACCGGCACAGTTAACCCATTTGGCGCAGAAATTGCAGCGTGAAGTGACAACGTTACCGCGTATCATTATTGACGTGGGGCATAACCCGCACGCGGCGCGTTATTTAGCGGAAAAACTGACCGCACTTAAGGCACAATCTCATGGCAAACTTATTGCCGTTTGCGGCATTTTGAAAGATAAAGACGCGGTGGGGGTGTTGACGCCGTTGCTGTCCTTAATAGATGAATGGCGTTGCGTGACATTGGATGGTTATCGCGGTCAACGCGGGGCGGATTTATTTGTGACGTTGCAACAGGTTGCCGCTCAACATCGCTTAAATGTTAAAGGCGGTTATGCCGATTCTGTTGCAGAAGGCGTAAAAAGTGCGGTAGAAATTTCCGATGAAAATGATACCATACTGGTGTTTGGTTCATTTCATACGGTGGGTGAGTTTTTAACCTTTAGCCAAGCCTAACATTCAATAAGCATCATAAAAAAGCGCCGCAGGCTAATCACCTTGGCGCTTTTTCTTTAACTTAAATGTCCCGTTTCATTGATCACTTCAAGGGTAAACTTACCGTCGTCGGCGTTGGTTTGTCGGTAACGCACGATATTAATCGAGGTATTCAGCAAGGTCTGGCTTTTTCCCTCGTTACGGTGTTCCTGCCAGGTTACCCCGTTGAAAAGAGATAAAAGCAAGCGGAGCGTGTGCCCGTGGGAAATAATCAGAATATTTCCCTGATCATGCACCTGAATAATATCCTGTATGGCTTTCATTGCCCGTTCGGCTAATTGCTCAAAGGTCTCGCCGTTATTGCTTTGCGCTTTGTAATTTGCCGCGTCGCTGCGCATTTGTTGGAATTCTTCCAAATGGCGTAGTTCGTCAACGGGCAAGCCTTCCCAGGTGCCGAAATATTGTTCATTTAAACCATAATGTTGAAATAGCGGCACATTTCGCTCGCCCAAGATATGTTGCGCCGTGTCGATAGTGCGTTGTAGGCAGCTGGTATAAGCCGCTACGAAAGGTGTGTCTTTTAATGCCATGCCGGTAAGCTGTGCGCCTTTGACGCCGCTTTCCGTTAATGCGGAATTGCCGAAGCCTTGCAATAAACCCTGTTCGTTCCAAAGGGTACGACCGTGGCGGATTAAATAAAAAGTCAGATTTTTGTTCATTATTATCCTTGATTAAATGTTATCGAGATAAAAACACCGAGAAAATCAACCGCACTTTTTACTACAACAGCGGGCTGAAGAGGAAAAACAATTTTTCGATAATGCGTTGATAAACGGAACGATTTGCCCACTTGGCATGATCAGGTAATTCTGAATTGTTGATGTAACCTTCGTGGAGCAAGGAAATTTCATTGGCGAACGCCGTATCTTCCACCACCATAGTCACTTCAAAATTCAATAAAAAGCTGCGCATATCCATGTTAACGGTGCCGACCAAAGCGAGCTTGTTATCAATGAGCATACTTTTAGTGTGCAATAACCCTTTCTTGAAATTATAAATTTTTACGCCGGCGGCAAGTAAATCATCAAAAAAGGTACGACTTGCCCAGCGTACCATCATGGAATCGTTTTCTTTCGGCAGAATAATGGACACCTCCACGCCACGCAGAGCCGCAATGCGTAAGGCTTCGGCAATGTTGTGGCTCGGCACGAAATAAGGCGAGGTGATCACAATGCTTTTACGCGCGGAGAAAATCGCAATGGCAAGAGATTGCGCCATTAAATCATCGGGGAAACTCGGACCGGTGGCGAGAATTTGCACGGCGTGCGAGTTATTTTGTTCCAGCGGTAACAACGGGCTGTCAGGAATATGCAGCGGGACGGATTGCCCGGTTTCAATCTCCCAATCCCAAGCATGTAGGCCGTTAAGCACTGCCGACACAGGGCCGTTAATACGCACCATAATGTCAATCCATTCGCCCACATTGCTGTCTTTTTTGAAGAACTTCGGATCCACCATGTTCATGCTGCCGGTGTAGGCAATTTGGTTATCGATCACGATAATTTTACGGTGTTGGCGCAAGTCTATGCGGCTGAAGAACATACGGAACAAATTCACATGCAGGGTTTCGGTGATTTCAATGCCTTGTTCCTGCATGAGACGGCAATCTTGGCTTTTTAAGAACGGACGGCTGCCCACGGAATCCAGCAAAATACGAATTTCCACACCGCGTTGACGGGCGGCGATAAGGGCTTCCATCACCTCATCAACCAAGCCTTTCGCAGACCAAATATAGAACACCATATTGATGGATTTTTCAGCGCCTTTGATGTCCTCGATAATGCTGCGCATGATACTTTCCGGCGTATCCAAAATATGCAGTTCGTTGCCCAGCACGCAAGGAATGCCGAGGCGTTGTTTGGCTAAATCGAAAATCGGACGATAGAGTAGATTGGTTTGGGTATTCACCAAATTATCGCACTGCGACAGCTTCTCAAACCATGCCATAAACTTCGGTTTCTGTTGATTAAACAGTGCGGCCCGGCGCTTCCCGAGATTGATTTCACCGAAAATCAAATACGCCACAATGCCTACGATGGGAAACACATAAATCACCATCAACCAAGACAGCATAGCAGACACCGATTGCTTTTTGATCACCAGACGAATGGTAATGGCAATGGTCAGAATCCAGATCAATACCGGGATAATATAGGCGGTAATTTGTTCAATATTCATAAAAAATGACTGTTTATAAAGGGGCCGAGGTAAATAACATCAATAAAATCGGGGGCGTAATGTTGGCAATAAAGCCAAAACTAAACGCCAGCGGTAACACTTCCATGCCGCCCGCTTTTTGGATAATCGGCAGGGTGACATCCAGTGCCGTGGCGCCGGCAAAGCCTACCGCCGTAGAACGATAGTTTTGCATAAATAATGGGATAATAAATAAGCTAATCAGTTCACGGGATAAATCATTAAAAAACGCAATACTGCCCCAAACCGGTCCCCAGGCATTGCTTAGGGTCACGCTGGATAAAGAATACCAGCCGAAGCCGGAAGACACCGCTAAACCTTGTACCATCGGCATGGACAATACCTGCGCACCGACAATGCCACCCAGCAAAGAGGTCAGGATAAAAATGCCGCCCATTGCCAAGCCCCGTTTGTTGAAAAACACCGCCCGCATGGAAATCCCGTTATTGCGCAGTTGTACGCCCACACAGAAAATCATCACAACCAGCACATAAGTCGTCGTGTTGTGGGAGAGGGCAAAATGTCCTTTCGCCAACCAACCGGCGACAAAACCGATTGCCACAACGGCACATAATTTCAAGGAATCCGGCAAAATATGCCAGCGGGAAGGCATTTTTTCCGCATTGTGTTTTAGGGGTTGCGGGTGAAGTTTGTCGTAAACCAACAAGCCGATAAAATTAAACCCTTGCGTCAATAAAATAAAGGTTAGGGCATAAACGCCGATTTGCGGTAATTGTTGTGCCAAATCATTCAGTTGACCGAGAGAAAAGCCCATGGAGAACAAGATCATGTAAAGCAGAACCATGGTTAATCGCCTCAATGCGTGCAAAATCGTCTGATTTTTCGTTTTAACCATGTAGCCGACAAACATCGGCACTAAAATAATGAGCAAACCTTCGTACACCGTGAAAATACCTTAGAGTTATTGTTAAGCGCGAAGTA
Organism: Aggregatibacter actinomycetemcomitans; assembly: GCF_023518055.1. Classification (NCBI taxonomy): domain Bacteria; kingdom Pseudomonadati; phylum Pseudomonadota; class Gammaproteobacteria; order Pasteurellales; family Pasteurellaceae; genus Aggregatibacter; species Aggregatibacter actinomycetemcomitans. The sequence goes on along the minus strand of NZ_CP085096.1, from coordinate 1,312,281 downwards.
TAGCACTTTTCTGTCACCCCGCCTAATCGCGCGCCGATAAAGCGATTGTTGTATGTTATAATGCCACCCGTTTTTTCTTATTGATTTTCTCCATGACGTTTCAAATTGTATTTCAACATCCTGATTTTATCGTGATTAACAAACCGAACGGTATCAGCGTACACAAAGACGATGCCGACATCGGCTTAACCCGACTGGTGGCGCAACAGCTTGGCGTGCCGCAGGTTTGGCTGGTTCATCGGCTGGATAAAGTGACCTCGGGGTTATTAATGTTAGCATTAAATGAACAGGCTTCCATGACGTTGTCACAAAAGTTTGCATATCATCAAATTCAGAAAACTTACCTCGCACTGGCAGCTCACAAACCAAAGAAAAAGCAGGGGAAAATCAGCGGTGATATGCAAAAAGCGCGCCGAGGTGCTTGGAAACTGACCCAAAGCAAAGAAAATCCTGCCGTGACAGATTTTGTGTCCCATAGTCTCGCACCAAATTTGCGCTTATTTATTCTGCAACCGAAAACCGACAAAACCCATCAGCTCCGTGTCGCTATGAAAAGTTTAGGCAGTCCGATTTTAGGCGATGCTTTGTATGGCGGCGATAGCGCCGATCGCACCTATCTGCACGCTTATCAATTATCGTTTGACTATTTCGGACAGGCGGTTCAAATTAAAGGGGAACCGCTCAAAGACGAAAAGTGCGGTGATTTTTTTCAGCGTTTTTGGGCAGACATCGAAAAACACGTCAATGCCGACGCCGAAAAAACACCTTAAAATCTGACCGCACTTTTCGGCGATAAAACCCAAGGAAGCCCGTTATGCAGACGAAAATCAAAACAACGTCATACCAAAAAGCCATTATTTGCATGATCTTTGCCTACATTAGCATTGCCTTGATGGGCGTGTTCGTCAAATACGCTTCCGACGAATTGCCTTCCAGTGAAATCCTATTTTCTCGCTTTCTTATCGGCTTCATTTTTTTATTGCCCTTTATGATTCGCGACGGCGATTTCAAAGTGGAACTGAGTCAATGGCCGTTTCTCGTCATGCGTAATCTTGCCGGCATCGCCAGTATGTTGCTGACTTTTTACGCCATCAAATATTTGCCGATTTCCATCGCCGTTTTATTGATGAACACCTCGGCGTTATTCGTGCCGTTATTATTGTTTGTGTTACGCACCCGAACTCCGCTGAAAGTATTGGCGTGCAGTTTCCTTGGTTTTGCGGGCGTTTCCATTATCATGTTGACGGATTCCTCCAAACATTTTGAACTCTTACATATCGGCTATGCACTGGGCGCGGCATTCTTAGCCGCCATGGCGTTTATCAGCTTGCAGGAGCTCAACAAACACAACTCACCGAAAAACATCGTGTTCTACTTCCATTTATTAGGCTCCCTGTTGCTGCCGTTATTTTTCGCCGCACAATGGGAAATTCCTACGGCTCACGGCTTTCTTTTATTGCTCTTAGTGGGCGGTTTCGGCTTAATCTTCCAATTATTGCTCACCCGCGCCTTTAAATACGCCCCGGCGAACGTCATCACCCCGTTTGCTTTCACCGGCGTGATTTTTTCCAGCATTTGCGACTGGCTGTTCTGGCACAACGTGCCGACGCTCAATTTCTGGATCGGCTCATTCGTTATTATCCTGTCCGTCAGTTTATTGGCGAAAATGCGCCGTTAAATGTATAAATTATTTCCCCGAAACCCACGGCTTTTCGTTACAATAGCGCGCTTTTAACATTTCATACCCAGGGAGAAAACACATGGAATACCCAAGTTGCCTATCTTGCAAAGGCGAAAACACCTACCACGATTCAATCCAATTCGTCTGCCCCGATTGCGGATACGAATGGACTGGCAACGAAACCGAAGAACAGGATGATGATCAGCTTATCGTTAAGGACAGCAACGGCAACTTACTCGCCGACGGTGACGACGTGCTGCTCATCAAAGACTTAAAACTCAAAGGCTCTTCCGAGGTGTTAAAGAAAGGCACCAAATTCAAAAACATCCGCCTCACCCACGGCGACCACAATGTCGATTGTGGCAAAATTATGTTGAAATCGGAGTTTTTGAAGAAGGCGTAGATGGATGAGAAAGCCATCTGTTAGTCGGATGGCTTTTGTAATTTGATTTATTACAGATATTTTTTTAAATCTTTTAGTTCATTAGTGTCATTTAACCACATTTCAATAACTGCTTTACTATCAGGATTATCAGTAGCTTCTTCTCGGAGAATATCTACGGTCCATTGACGAATTTCTTCTCGCTTATTTTCAGAAAATGCAGGATGGTGTACTACGGAAGCTATAAACTGTCTTCGATATTGTTTGTCATTAATATCTATCCAAATTATCTCTTTTAATTGTTCCTTTGAAATAGAATCTAAGTTTAGGTTTTCATACAGATAACTCCTATCTTCAAAATATCTAAGAAATGGGGTTAAGATATCTTGAGACTTGGGCGTTTTTTTGTATTCTTCAATTTTCTCTTCAAGAAATTTTGCAAAAATATCATCACTTTCTCCAAAAGGGAAAAAATTACGTAACTTTAAATCATAAGTAAAATTATTTTTTAAGAAAGAATCAATTATCTCTTTGACTTCTTTCTCTAAATTATTAGCTAATTCAGCGTCTTCATAGTTAATTATTTTGTAAGAAAAGTATATATTTCCTAACCTCATTCTTTTGGCTTGCTTTATAGTTATATCATATAGTCTATTAATGAAATCAGGTTTTGTTTTTAAGCTGTGAAACTCAGTTAATATATCATCGAATTCTTTTTCTTCTTTAAGTTTTTCATCTGATATTAAATCTTTTTTTATTAGCCCTTCTAATGTGTCATTATTTATCTTATATTCAGTGAAATGCTGTAAAATTACTTTACCCCATTCATTTAAACCATAAAAAAAAGTAAAGTTATTTAAGTAGCTGTTAAATGCTCTCGCCTTATAATAATCATCTTCAGAATCAAAATTTAAAAGAAAGTTTACGTCAACAGAAAAAGTTTCACCTTTCTCTGTAGTTAATTCAAACACTCCTTTTTCAAAAATCATTCTAATAACAAAAATATTTTCTAGTATATATCTTTTGCTTGTTAGGCTTAAATTTTTATTTAAAGAAGTTATGTTTCTGTAATCCTTATCTACTTTTATATAAAATCTTAAATTTTTATATTTTAAAATATTGTAGAAATTTTCATATATATCAAAATTTTCGTTGTTATTAATTAGTTTTCTGATGATTGATATGTTTTCATCTAATATTAAGACATCATCAAATACTTTTTCTTTATATTCCCTGAATACTTCTAGATCCTTAGATTTATCTTCATGTAAAATCATTATAATTTTACATTTCTTTTCCTCTTTTAGAAAATTAATGAGACCCATGATTTCTCTTGTGTCTAATTTATCTGATTTTCTCTCAAAATCATCAATACAAATGACAGTATCTTCAATAAAGTTTGATATTATGCTGTTTATCATACTTTGAGTAACTGAAAGACTAAAACCTTTGGCTTCTAGTTTTGGGAAGTCAATGTTACTTATAATAGATGAAAATGCTTTCTTTATATGTAATAAATAATCTTTTTTCTGCTTTGTATCATGAGTGTTTATAGCAATTTGATATTTAAATGATTCTAAGGAATCAATACCAAATAACGAAACATAAGAATACTTATTCATTTTGAAATTATTATGATTTTTTTCATAGAAATTCTTCCAGAAATGCGTTTTACCAATTCCCCATTCACCTGTAAGTGCAATAGCAAAAGAGTCTGCTTGATTGATAAGGTTTAATAATTTTTCTTCAATTTTTTCAGTAGTTGCCATAATTGGTTACTCTAAATGATCCATTCTCCCTTCGGATAACTAACTCGCAATGCATTTTTTAATGTGGAGGGAGCCAATCCAGACTTAACTGAAAGCGAATGCAATGTAATGTTTCGCTCATGTAACTCGTAAACAATCCGCTTTCTACTCCAATCCTTTTTTTTCATAGTTCCTCGCTTTTGCATTTGAATAATTTAAAGATTAGGTTAAACTTGGGTGTAAATCTTTAGTCTTACCCCTTAGCGTTAAACTTAGTTTAAACTAAGTTTAAAACCAAAGTCAACAATAGTTTAAATAAAAATTTTGTAAAACTTATGTAAAGAAATTTATTTTTGTTTAAATCAATACGTTAAGAGGTATTGTAAATTAAACTTAGTTTTAATCCTTGGTTTAAAACTAGGAGGTTAGATATGATCCGAGAGTGGCTAGAACTGAAAGACCTTTTGGGAGTAGCTGGACTACCAGAAACTGTTCAAGGGGTAACTAAAAAAGCCAAATTAGAAAACTGGGAAAGACGACTTATAAAAGGAAGAAAAGGGAAAACATACGAATACCATTATTTATCCATGCCTTACGAGGTGCAGCGCGCCCTAGGCTTTAAACGCAATATAATAGAAGAGCCTACCGCACAATATAACGCATCAAAAGAAGACTTAACGGAAGTAAGCAAGGCGCGCTTTTTAACGGCGATCAGCACACTTGAAGAAATCTTAGCAATGACACGCAAAACCATGGAGCCCGAAGCCAAGGCGCAAATGGTATGGATGATTTATGAATTACTAAGCGAAGAAAGCGCTAACGAGAAGATTATTAATTTAGTTAAATTGGTTGCATAAACTAAGGAGAGTTATGGACAAGCAGTCAATTCTTAAATTCTTTAATGATAATACTAAGGACGCGCCACAAGGCAGCATATACATTCAATATGGCAACAACTATACAACAAATGACATCTGTATAGCAGACAACATAAACATCACTTGCGCGGAAAAGTGTCAGATTTACGCACTGATAAAACAATTAGAAAATAAGAACAAAAAACCGCTTTAAATGACATTTAAACGATTTTTAAACGCTTTTTTATTTTCGCATTTTGTTTCGTTTTTTTTTTTGCGATTTTTAAAACTTTTCGCATTTTTTATTCTTGTCTATTCTTCAATAAAAAAGGACGCCGTTTTTTCTTGCGCCCTTGTTTTCATTGGTTTTGTTCCACTTATTCCCGCTTGATTCAACATTCTCCCTAGTTTATTCCTTTTTCTCATTTTGTTCGGTGTTTTACATCCATAAAATGAAAATAATACGTAAATTTTAGTAAAACGAGTTACATTTTCAAGTGATATTGACTTGATGTTTATATGATTTTTAAGTGCGGTGAAAATCAACCGCACTTTTTTGTTACACCTACCGAACTCATAGACGATACGCTCATCTAATCAACAGTATATCTTTTAAACAGGAAAATCTTATGCACACAAAAACATGGTTGGCTTCTTTGGTGGGGTTGGTGATTTCAGGAACGGTGTGGGCGAATCCGCCGCAGGCGCAGGATCCGTTGGCGGAGGCACCTTATTTTAATAAAACGGGTAACGGCTATGATTTGCAATTCTCGCCGAAAACCTACCGCACTTTGGAGGCGAAGGTGAACGGGGAAACCGTGAAATTCCGTGCTTTTGAGAAGATTGTGTATGTGCAGCAGCCGCTTGAACCGGATTATCAAACGCTGATTTGACCGCACTTTCTAAAGGCTATGTGGTGGCGAGTGTGGGCGCACGCGGGCGGACGCTGGAGAAAGACGGAAAATATACCGGCAAGGCGCCAGCGGCGATTATCGATTTGAAATCGGCGGTGCGTTATTTGCATTTTAATGATGAGGTGATGCCGGGCGATGCCAATAAAATTATTTCTAATGGCACCAGTGCCGGCGGGGCGTTGTCCGCCTTGTTAGGGGCGAGCGGCGATAATCCGGATTATGCCCATTATTTAAAACACGCGGGCGCGGCAGAAGCGAGTGATGCAATTTTTGCGGTTTCTGCCTATTGTCCGATTACCAATTTGGAGCACGCCGATAGCGCTTATGAATGGGAGTTTAACGGTTTAAACGAATATCGCCGTATGGATATGAGTCGTTTAAATGCGGACAGTTATAACGATCGTTCTCAAGCAGCGGCAAAAGCGACCATTGACGGCACGTTGACGGCGCAGGAAATTACGCTGTCCGATCAGCTAAAAGCCGAATTTCCCGCCTATTTAAATAGTTTGAAATTGAAAGACGAAAAAGGCAATGGGTTAACGTTAGACGCGCAAGGCAACGGTTCTTTTAAGGATTATGTGAAATCGGTGATTATACGGGCAGCGGATAAGGCGCATAAAAACGGCACCTCTTTTGCCGATCAGCCTTGGGTGAACGTCAGCAAAGAAGGTGTTACCGACATTGATTGGGACGGTTATATTCACGCGGAAAAACGAATGAAATCGCCACCGGCATTTGATGCGCTGAATTTGAGTTCGGGCGAAAATAATTTATTTGGTACGGAAACCGTGAATAATCAGCATTTCACCGTTTTTTCTTGGCAACACAGCACGGAAAAGGGAAAGATGGCGGATAAAAATGTGGTGTGCTTAATGAACGCCATGAATTATGTGGATCAAAGTAAAACGCAGCATTGGCGCATTCGGGTCGGCACCTCCGACCGTGATACTTCGCACGCTATCGGTGCTATGTTAGCTATAAAATTGCGTATGGCGGGTAAGCAGGTGGATTATGAAACGCCATGGGGCGTGCCGCATGCGGGGGATTATGATTTGGATGAGTTGTTTCAGTGGGTGGATAGTATTAGCAAATAGTTTACGGGAATGGTAAAAGTGCGGTGGTGTTTTACATAAAGCATCGGCACTCACTACTGTAGAGGACGATCGTTGAGCTTGAGTCAGAGCTTGTCGAGCTTCTGGCTATCAAAACATTGGGCCTGTTCCACTGGGACATGAAATAGCAATGTAATACCTAAGGGTGGTTGAAAAATAATCACCCTATAACTTAGGGGGACATATAAAAGCAAAAACGGCACTTTTCATAAAGCACCGTTGTATGCTAAACACATAAGCGCGGTTGTTTCACATTATTTTTTTACGGAATAATAACCCGCCATAGAACTGTAAACCGCATTTTCGGCCTGAATTACGTTATATTTGGCTTGTAAAATAGAGAGTTGGGAATTTTTTTCGGTATTTGCAGCGGTTAACCATTCACGTAATTCGGATACACCTGCATTATACCGGTTGCGGTAGTACTGCGTAATACGCTGATTGTAAATGTAGGTTTTTTGGGCATTAGTAAAGCGTTTTTTGGCTTGTGTAAATGAGAAATAATTAGTATCCACATCATTTAATGCGACAGTGATACTTTTTTCATAATTCAAACGCGCTGTTTCATAATCTGCTTCGGAAATTTTTACATTCCATTTAACCGTATTCCAGTTTAAGAACGGCAGACTAATACCTAATGCACCTCCACCGATAAGTGTATTTGTTGCGCTATTCAATTTTTTACCGCTCGAATTTAAGCTACCGCCTAAGGTAATTTCCGGGAACCAGCTTTTTTCAGTCGCTTTGACATTTTTAAATGCACTACTTAAGCGTGCTTGATAGCCTTTTATATCAGGACGATTGGCGATGACGGAAACCGGTACGTTCAAATTTACACCTACGGATTTAACTTTCAAAATATGCGGGAAGGTAATTTTTAATGTTTCGTCCGGTTTTAAGTTAAGTAAATTGCGGAGTGTTTGTTCTGCAGTTTTACGATTGAGTTGATAAGTGATTAAATTATTACGTGCCGTTAACACTGCCTGTTGTGCTTGATCTACACTGATGCTATCTGCTACACCCTGTGCCAGGCGGTTGCGCATGATATTACTAATATCGGTGTAATATTTAATACTTTCCTTTGTCGTGCTAATGGCATCGTTTAAATAGGCGATTTGGTAATAGGTGGTAACCACAGAATTAATTAAGGAAAGCTTAGTGGATTCCATATCCTGGACCGTAGCTTTATGTGCCCATTCTGCCGCGTCTGCGGTATCTGCTAAGCGGAACCATAAATCTAAGGTATAGCTGACATTTAAAGAACCTGTATGGCTGATCGTTGAGTTGCCGCCGGTTTTTATATTCTTTTGTGCTGTGGAGCGGGTGGAACCGCTGAATGCAGGAACTAAATTCGCACCGGCAAGGTTCGCACTATAAAGGGCGCGATTAACGGAAATTGTGGCTTTAGCTAAATCTTTATTATTCAATAGGGCTTTTTCGACCACACGATTTAACTGGGCATCTTTATAAAGCTTCCACCAATCATTCTTAATATTGTATTGTTTGGTGATTTCTTCATATTGTTTGTAGTTCTTAAGGCTGGCCCGATAAGAATCGCCAATATTGGCACAGCCCGTGAGGGTTGTTGCCACCACTATAGTTAAGGTTAATTTTTTTATTGTGAACATTGTTTTTTCCCTTTTTTATAAAAGTGCGGTCAAAAATTATAGAGAATTCTAACCCCTCTTTTGTATTTTACAAAATTTATTCTTGCGCCAACGCTGTAATCGGATTTAATTCTGCTGCTTTCTTTGCCGGCATATAGCCGAATAACACGCCGATTAGGGTGGAGAATAATACGGCGGTAACAATGGATGCAGTGGAAAAATCCATGCTGAAATCCGTTATAAAGCTATTAAACAACACGCCGATGAGGACAGATAACAAAATTCCGGCCACGCCACCGATTAAACAAATTAACACCGCTTCAATTAAAAACTGCTGCAAAATATTAATCTGACGGGCGCCGATTGCCATGCGTACACCAATTTCTTTTGTGCGTTCCGTCACTGACACTAACATAATGTTCATCACGCCGATACCGCCTACAATTAAGGAAATAAAAGCAATAGAAGAGATGAGTAATTTCATCGTGCCGGTAGTATTTTCAATGGTCTGCTTAATAGTGTCACTGTTCATGATAAAAAAGTCTTTTTTGCCATGCAGAGATTTCAATAATTCCGTTAGGCTTTTCTCCGCCACGGTAGAATTTACGTCATCACTAATTTTTACTGTGATGGAACCAATTCGACTGCCACCGGTAATTTTATTTAATACAGTACTATAAGGAGAATATAGATTTAACGAATTACCGGGAAATCCGCCCAGCTGTTGATCTGACACCACGCCAATGACACGAAATGGTCGCTTATTAAAAATCACCGTTTTGCCAAGGGGATTTTCGTTGGCAAAAATGGCTTTTTTTGCACTTTCGTCCAGCACGACCACCTGGTTGCTTTGATCCACATCGTCCTCGGTTAATAAACGGCCCTGTTTTAACTTCAAGCCTTCTACATCAAAATATTGTTCACCGATACCATATAAATTGGCGGATGTGAAGGATTTGTTACCGACCACTAAAATGCCGCTGGAAGAGGTATTTGGAGTAACGCTTTGAATATAACTTTGTTTCGATAACGTATTGGCATCGCTGATTTTTAGGTTTTGAATGTGCCGTGAACGACGGTCACCGAAACCATTACCGTTAAAAATCGTCATTGTGTTTGTGCCGATACCGCGAATATTTTCCAAAATCTTTTGTTGTGAACCATTTCCTAACGCCACCACGGAAACGACGGAAGTGATCCCGATGATAATTCCCAGCATGGTCAGCAATGAGCGCATTTTGTGCGCTACAATGGCACTGACGGACATACGGAAGGCTTCCATAAGTTGATCTTTGCTGAAACCGAAACGACCTTTAAAAACACTTGGATTTTTAACCGCACTTTTTACCTGACGTTTTTGCGTATCACTGATAATTTCACCATCTTTGATTTCAATGATCCGATTGGCACTGGCAGCAATGTGCTTGTCGTGGGTCACCATAATAATGGTGTGGCCTTCCTCGTGCAGTTGACGGAGGATTTCCATCACATTTTCACCGCTGTGCGAATCCAGCGCACCTGTGGGTTCGTCGGCAAGGATAATTTCTCCGCCGTTCATCAATGCACGGGCAATACTCACTCTCTGTTGTTGACCGCCTGAAAGCTGGTTCGGCTTGTTTTGCCATTTATCGCCCAATCCCAGTTTTTCCAATAATTGTTTGGCACGTTCCAAGCGTTGGCTTTGTGGCATTCCCGCATAAATTGCAGGTAAGGCGACGTTTTCTGCGGCGGTTAAGCTGCTTAATAGGTTATAGCGTTGGAAAATAAAACCGAATTTTTGGCTGCGTAAATCGGAAAGCTGATCGTTGGTTAATTCAATGGTTTCTTTTCCATCAATTTTGTATGAACCACCGGTTGCCGTGTCCAAACAACCAATGATATTCATCAGTGTGGATTTGCCTGAACCAGATTGTCCCATAATGGCGACAAAATCACCTCTTTCGATGGAAAGGGAAATGTCTTTTAAAACATGAACGCGGTTTTCACCTTCGCCAAAATAACGGTTGAGCTGCTTGATTTCAATTATATTCATCGTCGAAACCCACCGCACTTTAGAAGATAATCGGGGCATCAGGATCGCCGAAGGTTTCACCGGCAGCAACTTGTGAAATCACTACTTTTTCGCCTTCCGTTAAACCGGATTTGACTTCCGTTTGGAAATCATTTTGCACGCCGATTTCGATTTCCCGTTCTTGTGTTGTATTGCCGTTTAGTACATTGACTACATATTTGTCTTGCTGCTTTTGCACTGCCAAATTCGGAATAAACAACACATTTTGCACATCGGCAATTTTAATGTTATTTTCCGTGGTCATACCAATACGCAAAACATGTTCGGGATTTTCAACGATAATGTTGGCGTAATAATATACTGCGCTGCTGCTTGAACCGGAGGAGGAACTGGAACCTGAGCTTGAACTGTTTGAGCTTGAATTGTCGCTGATGGTGGTTGTTGCCGGGTCTACGGAATCAATTTTGGCGTGATAAACGGTTTTATTGTCGGATAAAATAGTGAAGGTCACATCTTGCCCCGCTTTGACTTTGGTAATGTCGCCTTCGGAAATTTCCGGCTTAATGCGCATTTTGCTTAAATCCGCCACTTTAATGATAGTCGGCGTGGTCTGATTGGAGTTTACCGTTTGCCCTTCGGATACCGGTGTGGAAATGACCGTGCCGTCAATCGGGGAGGTGATTTTGGTGTAGCCCACGTTGGTTTCGGCGGTGTTCACTTCAATTTCCGCCTGTTTAATATTTTCCTGTACCACGTCCATTTCCGCTTTGGCATTATTCAAGGTGGCTTTAGCAGTATTTAATGTGTCCAATGAAGTGGCTTTTTGCCCGTATAATTTGGACAAGCGATTGTAATTGGAAAGTGCCACATCGTAAGCGGTTTTGCGTGCAACTAATTGGGCTTGATAACTCGCCAAGGCGGCTTTGCGGGTGTTTAACGTATTAATTTGGGTGGTGGAATCAATCTCGGCAATTAAATCGCCTTTTTTCACCTGTTGTCCCAGTTTGACATAAAGTTTGGTGACTTTCCCTGACACCTGCGCGCCCACATCAACAGTATTGATACTTTCGATGGAACCGGTAGCAACCACGTTCTTTTCAATATTGCCGCGTTTGACCTCTTCCGTTAAGTAAGTGGTTTGTGCGCCGGAATCGCGTACAAAAAAATAACCGCCGGTAATCACAGCAGCTGCAATAGCAGTAATAATAAGAGGTTTTTTCTTCATCTTTTTCTCTCATAAGTCCACAATGAATCGCCACACTATACAACAAAACTTAAGAAATTATTAAAATTTTTAGCGTGTTGCCATTATTCTCCCAATGATACTCAATTAAAAATAAGGGTAGTTTGCACATTTATTTCAACAATAAGCCGCATTCCTCGCTTTTTATGCTGAAGCGTGTAGAATAGTGCGGTTATTTTTTTATGCGTTTTAATGAGAAAACTATGAGCACAGAAACTGTATTAGAAACGGCGGAAAATAGCCGTCCGCACAATTTTATTACTCAAATTATTAATGAAGATTTAAAAAGCGGTAAACACAATAACGTTTATACGCGTTTCCCGCCTGAACCAAACGGTTATTTACACATCGGTCATGCTAAATCCATTTGCTTGAATTTTGGTATTGCAAAAGATTACCAAGGGCTATGTAATTTGCGTTTTGACGACACCAACCCGGTGAAAGAAGATGTGGAATATGTGGATTCTATTAAAGCTGATGTAGAATGGTTAGGTTTCCATTGGGCGGGCGAAGTGCATTATGCGTCCGATTATTTTGACGCGCTTTATGGTTATGCCATTGAGCTTATCAAAAAAGGTTTGGCGTATGTGGATGAACTTTCGCCGGAAGAAATGCGCGAATATCGCGGCACCTTAACCGAACCGGGTAAAAACAGCCCATATCGTGATCGCAGCGTGGAAGAAAACCTGGCTTTATTTGAAAAAATGAAAAACGGCGAATTTGCCGAAGGTAAAGCGAGCTTGCGGGCAAAAATTGATATGGCGTCGCCGTTTATGGTGATGCGCGATCCGGTGCTTTATCGCATAAAATTCGCCAGCCATCACCAAACAGGCGACAAATGGTGCATTTATCCGATGTACGATTTCACTCATTGTATTTCCGATGCTATTGAGCGTATCACGCACTCCTTATGTACCCTTGAATTCCAAGATAACCGTCGTTTGTATGATTGGGTGTTGGAAAATATCAGCATTGAACGCCCGCTGCCGCACCAATATGAATTTTCCCGTTTAAATTTAGAAGGCACCTTAACCTCTAAACGCAAACTCTTAAAATTGGTGAATGATGAAATCGTGGACGGCTGGAACGATCCGCGTATGCCAACCATTTCAGGCTTGCGCCGTCGTGGTTATACACCGGCGTCCATTCGTGAATTTTGCCGTCGTATTGGCGTGACTAAACAAGATAACGTGGTGGAATACAGTGCATTAGAAGCCTGCATTCGTGATGATTTAAACCAAAATGCACCACGCGCCATGGCGGTGATCGATCCGGTGAAAGTGGTGATTGAAAACTTTGACGGTGAAGAAATATTGACTGCGCCAAATCACCCGAATCGTCCAGAACTAGGAGAACGCCAATTACCGTTCACAAAAGAAATCTATATTGATTGTGCCGATTTCCGCGAAGAAGCGAATAAACAATATAAACGCTTAGTGCTGGGCAAGGAAGTGCGTTTGCGCAATGCTTATGTGATCAAAGCGAAACGCGTAGAAAAAGATGTGAACGGTGAAATTACCACGATTTACTGCACTTATGATCCGGAAACCTTGGGTAAAAATCCGGCAGATGGTCGCAAAGTAAAAGGCGTGATTCACTGGGTGTCTGCGGTGCATAATCACCCGGCAGAGTTCCGTTTATACGATCGTTTATTCACCGTGCCGAATCCGGGCGCGGAAGAAGATATCGAAAGCGTATTAAACCCAACTTCTTTAGTGGTGAAACAGGGTTTTGTGGAGCAAAGCCTTGGCAACGCGGAAGCGGAGAAGGGCTATCAATTCGAACGTGAAGGTTATTTCTGTGCCGACAGCAAAGACAGCCGCTCCGAACATTTGGTATTCAACCTGACAGTGAGTTTGAAAGAAGGATTTTAAACTCAATCGCATAAAGTGCGGTCGTTTTTCACGATGAATTTTGACCGCACTTTTCTTTATCATTTTTCGCTATGCAATTAGAACCCGATTTTTGGCTACACAAAACCTTACTTGACATGAACGATGCCGAGTGGGAGGCGTTATGTGACGGGTGTGGGAAATGTTGCTATCGTAAATATATTGACGGCTATGGCAAATATGAACATTTGTATTACACGCGCATTGCCTGCAATCTGTTGGAGTTGGAAACGGGAAAGTGCGGTCAATATTCACGGCGTTTTGAATTGGAAGAAGACTGCACCAAGCTCACCAAAGAAAACTTGTCGGATTTCGATTGGTTACCCGCCACCTGTGCTTATCGTTTATTACATGAAGGAAAACCGTTGCCCTCATGGCATCCGCTTATCAGCGGCGATCCCGATAGCGTGAAAAAAGCCGATATTTTGATTAAATACGGCATTCATGAACGGGATGTTATTGATTGGTTCGATTTTATTCTTGATTGAGATCACTAATTTGCACTAAAAGTGTTGTTTTTGTGTTAACCTCTACTACAATACTTAATAATTGTTATTTTTCTTGTCGTATGTTGTTGTAGGTTTTATATGCAAATTCCAGACTCCATCAAGCAATCCACAGAAAAATTAGAACTTGCTTTAGCTCATTATGATAGTGGCAGGCATTTAATTTATGCCAGTACGCAAACGTTATCGTATTTTATCAAATTACCACAGCCGCCTAATAAATCAGAGTGTTCTAAAGGGGAATTTGATGATGTGATTACGATGTTTAATAATGACATGATCTATTATGATTTGACCCGTTTATCTCTTCCTTCTTGTTCATTACATTACCAACTCTTTGATGAACAGGGCAATAAGTGTGCAGAACACTCCCTTTTCGATTTTCCATCTATTCAACTTTCTCAGCAGCCTTTCAGATACTACCAATTAAGGCATTTGATGCATTTAAAAAAGCATAGGGCGGGGCATTGTTGTATTAATGTCTTGGACATCTTCGAATACCAAGATCAGCAGGCGGAAGAAAATACTGTCGGTTGGCGTAAGAAATTAAGCAAATCATTCGATCTTATTTTCAATGATGAATACATTGCTTCGTTTTTCTGTTTAATCAAGCACGCAACGCTTAGCGAGGATTCATTATGACTCAATTAGTAGCGCAATCAGTTATCAATCAATTTTTTGACGGCACACATGGTGATCCGTTTTCCGTATTGGGTATGCACGAAACCGAAAAGGGTATTGAAATTCGTGCGTTGTTGCCGGATGCAAGTCGTGTTTTGGTCATTGAAAAAGAAAATCAGGAAACGTTGTGTGAATTAACCCATTTAGATGACAGAGGCTTTTTTGCCGGCGTGGTGCCGGATACGCGGAATTTCTTTGCTTATCAACTACAGGTGTATTGGGGTAAAGAGTCACAAATTATTGAAGACCCGTACCGTTATCACCCGATGATTAATGATTTGGATGAATGGTTGTTGGCGGAAGGTTCGTTTTTACGTCCGTATGAAGTATTAGGCGCGCATTTCATTGAATGTGACGGTGTCTCAGGCGTGAATTTCCGTTTGTGGGCGCCAAATGCCAAACGGGTTTCTGTGGTAGGCGATTTTAACTATTGGGACGGTCGTCGCCATCCAATGCGCTTACACCCGGCAAGCGGCGTGTGGGAATTGTTCCTGCCGAAAGTCTCTTTGGGGCAACTGTATAAATTTGAATTAATCGATTGCCATGGCAACCTCCGCTTAAAAGCCGACCCTTATGCCTTCAGTTCTCAGTTACGTCCCGATACCGCGTCACAAATCAGTCCGTTGCCGAGTGTCGTGCCGATGACGGAAGCCCGTCGTAAAGCTAACCAATGGGATCAGCCGATTTCCATTTATGAGGTGCATTTAGGCTCTTGGCGACGTAACTTGGAAAACAATTTCTGGCTGGATTACGATCAAATCGCCGACGAATTGATTCCTTACGTGCAGGAAATGGGCTTCACCCATATTGAATTTTTACCGTTGTCCGAGTTTCCGTTTGACGGTTCTTGGGGTTATCAACCGCTTGGCTTGTATTCGCCGACCAGCCGTTTTGGTACGCCGGAAGGCTTTAAACGCTTGGTAGAGCGGGCGCATGATGCCGGTATTAATGTGATTCTCGACTGGGTGCCGGGGCATTTCCCGAGCGATACCCACGGTTTGGTGGCATTTGGCGGTACGGCATTGTATGAGCACGCCGATCCGCGCGAAGGCTATCACCAAGATTGGAATACGCTGATTTACAACTACGGACGCAACGAAGTTAAGAATTTCTTATCCAGTAATGCGTTGTATTGGCTTGAACGCTTCGGTATCGACGGCATTCGGGTCGATGCGGTGGCGTCTATGATTTATCGTGATTACAGTCGCGCCGAAGGGCAGTGGATTCCGAATCAATACGGCGGGCGGGAAAACTTAGAAGCCATTGAATTTTTGAAACATACCAACTGGAAAATCCATAGCGAAGTACCGGGTTCTATCGCCATTGCGGAAGAATCCACCGCCTTTACCGGCGTGACCCATCCGAGCGAACAGGGCGGTTTAGGTTTTAATTTCAAGTGGAACATGGGTTGGATGAACGACACCTTATCCTACATGGAAAAAGACCCCGTTTATCGCCAATATCACCACAACCAAATGACTTTCGGCATGATGTATCAATACAGCGAAAACTTCGTGTTGCCGCTTTCTCATGACGAAGTGGTGCATGGCAAATGTTCTCTTATCGGCAAAATGCCGGGCGATGCGTGGCAAAAATTTGCCAATTTGCGTGCCTATTATGGCTATATGTGGGGTTATCCGGGCAAAAAATTGCTATTTATGGGCAATGAATTCGCCCAAGGTCGCGAATGGAATTACCGTGAAAGTCTGGATTGGTTCCTGCTAGATGAAGGCATCGGCGGTCAATGGCATATCGGCGTACAACAGCTGGTGAAAGATCTCAATAAAATTTACCGCGAAAACGCACCGCTCTTTGAGCTGG
Organism: Aggregatibacter actinomycetemcomitans; assembly: GCF_023518055.1. Lineage (NCBI taxonomy): Bacteria > Pseudomonadati > Pseudomonadota > Gammaproteobacteria > Pasteurellales > Pasteurellaceae > Aggregatibacter > Aggregatibacter actinomycetemcomitans. The sequence continues at coordinate 1,295,826 of NZ_CP085096.1, read as the reverse complement.
ATTCCGATCCGCAGGGCTTTGATTGGTTGGTGGCAGATGACGCACAAAATTCCGTTTTCGCTTTTGAACGCCGCAGCCGTGATGGCGGACGTATTCTTGTAATCAGCAACTTCACGCCGGTGCCGCGTCATGATTATCGTCTCGGTGTGAATGTTGCCGGCGAATATCACGAAATTTTAAATACCGACTCCGCCTATTACGCCGGTTCAAATGTGGGTAATTTAGGCGCTGTACACAGCGAAGACATCGCCAGCCATAATCGGGCGAACTCCATTTCCGTCTCTATTCCGCCATTGGCAACCATTTATTTGAAATATCAGGGTAAAGCATGATTGCAGTAAAAAATAACGGTAAACCTTATCCTTTCGGCTACAGCCGATACGAAGAAAGCGACGAACAGATCACGAACTTCGCCCTGTATTCTTCGGCGGCGCAACAGGTGGAACTTTGTCTGTTTGAAGAGGAGCGGGAATCCCGTTTCAACATGGTTAATTCCGACAACGTGTGGCATTTGGCGTTAAGCGGGGTGGCAAACGGAACCCAATATGGCTTCAGAATCACATCAAAAAATGACCGCACTTTGACGGCAAATCCGCAGAAATTGATGCTGGACCCTTATGCCAAGGCCGTGGTGGGCAAACCGGGTTTAAGCTCGCCTGAAACGCAAGCGTGGTTTTTGTTGAGCGACGAGCGGGATAACGCCCGCTATGCACCGAAAGCGGTGGTGGTTGATCGTGCATTTGACTGGCAGAGTGACAAAGCGCCGAATACGCCCTGGACCGAAACCATTGTGTATGAGTTGAGTGTGAAAGGTTTTACCAAATTACAAACGGAATTACCAGAGACAATACGCGGCACCTATGCCGGTTTGGCACATGCGCAAACGATTGCGTATTTGAAAAAGTTAGGTATAACGGCAGTCGAGTTGTTGCCCGTAAATTACGCGATAAGCGAACCGCACTTACAACAAAGAGGGTTATCCAATTATTGGGGTTACAACCCGTTAGCCATGTTTGCCGTGGAACCGAAATATTGCTCGCAAGCCAATATGGCGAACCCGTTAAATGAATTTAAACACATGGTGAAAGCCTTGCATGAGGCAGGCATTGAAGTGATTTTAGACGTGGTGTTCAACCATACGGCGGAATCGGAAAAATACTTCCCAACCTTTAGTCAACGTGGCATTGATGACGAAACCTATTATTGGCAAACCCCGCAAGACGAATATTTAAACTGGACCGGTTGCGGCAATATGCTGAATTTGTCCAATCACATTACCCGTCGCTGGGTAGTGGATTGCCTGCGTTATTGGGTGGAAGAATGCCATGTAGACGGTTTCCGTTTCGATTTGGCGACTGCGTTAGGGCGCGAAACACCGGATTTTAATCACCATGCGGCGTTGTTTAACGACATTGCGCAAACGTCGAGTTTGCAGCGGGTGAAATTAATCAGTGAACCTTGGGACATCGGACATTATGGCTATCAATTAGGCAATTTTCCCCATTATTTCGCTGAATGGAACGACCGTTTTCGTGATGATATGTGCCGTTTCTGGTTGTGGAAAAGTGGGGAAGTGGGCGCCTTTGCCGAACGTCTGGCGGGCTCCGGCGACATTTTTAAACAGGAACGGCGCCTGCCGCATACGTCGCTGAATTTTATTACCGCTCATGATGGCTTCACCTTGCGCGATTTAACCAGTTATAACCAAAAACACAATGAAGCCAATGGCGAAGAAAACCGTGACGGGCGCAATGAAAATTACAGTTATAACCATGGCTTTGAAGGCAGCGAATTGGATTTAACCGATCCGCACCAAAGTGCGGTAGAAAATCAGCGAGTTTTAACGGCAGGCAGTTTGCTCATGAGCTTATTGCTTTCCAACGGCACGCCGATGCTGTTGGCGGGCGACGAGTTCGGCAACAGTCAATTCGGCAATAACAATGCCTATTGTCAGGATAACGAAATCACCTGGTTAAAATGGCAGTCATTTAATCAGGATTTATTTAACCTAACCAGCCAAACGATCGCGTTACGAAAAAAAATTGCAAGTTTACTGAGTGATCATTGGTGGTCACAAGAAAATGTGTCTTGGCTTAATGCTCATGGGGAACTGATGAGCCTTGATGATTGGCACAATCGAGAAAATAAAACGCTACAAGTAGTATTAGATGAGCAATGGATTTTCTTAATCAATGCCAAAGCGGAAAAACAACATTTTACATTGCCTATGCAAGCGGTAAGTCAATGGAAACATGTATGCGGGACAACACACTTAACGTTGCACGAAAATCAGGTGGAAGTCGATGGGGTGGCATTTTGTGTGTTGCGGAAATATTAACCACATAACAAAGAATGGAGTTCGCTATGAAAAGTAGTCTTTCCCAATTACCCAACAAATACGATCTTGTTAAAGATACGCTTGTTCTTATTTTAGCCGGCGGTCGCGGTTCACGTCTTCATGAGCTGACAGATAAACGTGCGAAACCGGCACTTTACTTCGGGGGGAATCGTCGTATCATTGACTTCGCACTTTCCAACTGTATTAATTCCGGCTTAAACCGTATCGGTGTGGTTACGCAATATGCCGCCCATTCTTTGTTGCGCCATTTGCAAAAAGGCTGGTCGTTCTTACCGCAGGAACGCGGCGAATTTATCGATATGTTGCCGGCGCGTCAGCAAATTGACGATTCCACCTGGTATCGCGGCACGGCGGACGCGGTGTATCAAAATATGGCGATTATCCGCAATCACTATAAACCGAAATACATCCTGATCTTAGCCGGTGACCATATTTACAAACAGGATTACAGCCAAATGCTGTTAGACCATGTGACCAGCGGGGCGAAATGTACCGTCGGCTGTATTGAAGTGCCGCGTTCCGAAGCCAGTGAATTCGGCGTTATGGCGGTAAATGAAAATCTGAAAGTCAAAGCCTTCGTGGAAAAACCGAAAGATCCGCCGGCAATGGCAGGCAGACCGGATACCTCATTGGCATCCATGGGGATTTATGTGTTTAACGCCGATTATCTCTATGAAATGCTGAATCGGGAAGTCAACACGCCTTGCACCTCTCACGACTTTGGTAAAGACGTATTGCCGAAATGTCTGGAAGAAGGCGCGTTATACGCTCACCCGTTCAGCCGCTCCTGCATGGGACGTAATACCGAAGGCGATATTTACTGGCGTGACGTAGGTACATTGGACAGCTTCTGGCAATCCAATATCGATTTGGTTTCCGAAAGTCCGCAATTGGATATTTACGACCAAACCTGGCCGATTCGTGGTAATCCGGTGCAAGCCTATCCATCTAAATTCTTTTATAAAAACACCAATATCAAACCGGTGGATAACTCTCTTATCGGTGGCGGCTGCGTGATTACCGATGCATCAATCAGTTATTCCGTGTTGTTTGACCGCATCAAAATTAACGAAGGCTCGCAAATAGATCATTCCGTGGTGTTACCGCAAGTGGAAATCGGGAAAAACTGCGTGTTAACACATTGTATTATCGATCGCCACTGTATTATCCCGGACGGTATGCATATCGATGTGGATAAAGAATTAGATCGCCAACGTTTCCGTGTCAGTTCCAGCGGTAAAGTGGTGTTGGTTACCCCTTCTATGTTGAAAAAATTAGAAGGGCGTGAAGTTGTCGATGAAGAGCACCTGGATTAAAGTGCGGTCGTTTTTCACGATGATTTTTATTATGATGGTGTATGTTTTATTGTATGTGTCTAAAATAAAAGCGTTTATTATAGGCACACATCGAAAGACGCACCACTATCATTATTAATAAAAAACACTTGAATTTTTAACCGCACTTTTTAGAGTAGAGCGTATAAATGCGCCATCAATCAAGCATCATTAGGAAATTAAATGAAAGTATTACACGTTTGCTCGGAGTTATATCCTTTACTGAAAACCGGCGGGTTAGCCGATGTGATGGGCGCCTTGCCTTTTGCGCAGAAAGAAATCGGCATTGATACGCGAATTGTATTACCGGCATATCCTGCTATTGCAGCCGGTATTCCGCATACTTCCGTCGTGGCAGAATTTGATAATTTCGCCGGACACATTATTTTACGTTATGGTGAATACAACGGCATCGGCGTTTATTTGATTGACGCGCCGTATTTGTACGCACGCGAAGGTAATCCTTATCACGATGCCAATTACAACGATTACGGCGACAATTATAAACGCTTCGCCCTGTTGGGTTGGGTCGGTGCAGAACTGGCGATCGGTTTGGACAGCTGGTGGCGCGCAGAAGTGGTGCATGCCCACGACTGGCACGCCGGATTGACCGCCGCGTATTTATATCATAAAGGTCGCCCTGCCAAGTCGGTGTTCACCATTCATAATCTGGCGTATCAAGGTCTGTTTGATTATCGCCATTTATTTGAAATCGGTTTGCCGGCAGAAATGTTCCATGTGAACGGTTTGGAATTCTTCGGACAAATTTCTTATTTGAAAGCCGGTTTATATTATTCCGATGTGGTCACGGCGGTGAGCCCGACCTATGCGAAAGAAATTACCACGCCGGAATTTGCGTACGGTTTACAAGGTTTATTGTCCACTCTCGATCAAGAGGGTCGCTTGGTGGGTATCTTAAACGGGGTCGATGAAAAAATCTGGCACCCGAATTGCGATCAATACATTCAGCACGCGTATAAATTGAAATACATGGGCGGAAAAGGGAAAAATAAAGCGGATCTACAGGCTTATTTCAACTTACCGCAGCAATCTGATGCGCTGTTGTTTGTGATGGTCACCCGCTTAACGGAACAAAAAGGCGTGGATTTACTGTTGGAAAGCGCCGATGAAATCGTTAAACAAGGCGGGCAACTTGTGATTCTTGGCTCAGGCGCACCGCACTTGGAAGTGGGAATTCGCAAATTAGCGAAAGATTATCCGCAGAACGTTGCCGTGAAAATCGGCTACGATGAAGCGTTATCCCATTTAATGCTTGCCGGCGGGGATGTGATTTTAGTCCCAAGTCGTTTTGAGCCTTGCGGTTTAACCCAATTATACGGACTGAAATACGGCACATTACCATTAGTCCGCGCAACCGGTGGTTTGGCGGATACAGTGGTTAACGCTTCCGTCGAAAATATTCAAACGCGAACAGCAACAGGTTTTGTCTTTACACACGCAACAGCTGATGACTTACGTCATGCGTTGCAAGCGGCATTTGCTTTATGGAAAAAACAACGCTTATGGGCAAGTGTTCGCGTTATTGCAATGGAACAAGATTTCAGTTGGCAAATCTCTGCAACCCACTACCAATATTTATATCAACGAATTTTATCTAAGTAATGAAATAGTTAATCTTTCGTTCAAGTAAAAATACGGCTTGAACGGAAGATTATTATTGTTTTTTTATCTCGAATGATTAAAATTTCACCTGTTTTTTTGATTGTTAACTGAGGACTATTTTATATGATAATGGATAACTTCGATTCTCCATTCTTGTACGATCATCCTGAAATCAATGTGGCATCATTGAAGAAGGCGATCGTCTATAAACTGATTTTTCTTATCGGGCGCTCGCCTAAAGAGGCAAGTCAGCGCGATTGGTTAAACGCGACCTTATATGCAGTGCGTGATTTTGTGACGGAAGGTTGGATCACCACAGCCCGCCGAGCCAGAACGGAAGGTTCACGTCGCGTTTATTATTTATCCATGGAGTTTTTGATCGGTCGCACTTTGTCTAACGCCATGATTGCCGAAGGGCTTTATGAAGTCACCCGCGATGCGCTTTCCGAGCTTAATGTTGATTTGGAAGAAATTATTCAAAAGGAAGTGGACCCGGGTTTGGGGAACGGCGGTTTAGGTCGTTTGGCGGCTTGTTTTATGGATTCTATTGCAACGTTGGGCTTACCGGGCATGGGGTATGGTATTCGTTACGAATATGGAATGTTCCGGCAAAAAATTGAAGACGGTCAACAGGTAGAACGCCCGGATGCGTGGTTGGAAAAAGGTGCACCGTGGGAGTTTATTCGCCCGTCTAAACGTTTCACTATTCCTTTCGGCGGCAGCATTCACTTTGAAGACAAAAAATGTATTTGGGACATCGGTGAGCGCGTCGTAGCGTTGGCCTATGACCAAGTTATCCCGGGCTATCAAAATGATTCTGCAGCAACCTTACGTTTATGGGCGGCACACGCCGGTGAAATGTTCAATTTAGAAGATTTCAACCGTGGTCAACATATTGTGGCGATGGAAAGCCGTGCATCAATTAAAAACCTTTCCCGTGTGTTATATCCGGACGATTCCACCTGGAACGGTCGTGAATTGCGTTTACGTCAGGAATATTTCCTGGTTTCCGCGTCATTGCAAGACATTATTCGTCGTCATAAACGTACCCATAACACCATTGAAAATCTGGCGGAAAAAGTGGCGATTCACTTAAATGACACCCACCCGGCATTGGCGATTCCTGAATTAATGCGCATCTTAATCGATGAAGAAGGTTTCGCATGGCAAAAAGCCTGGGATATGACCCGTCGTATTTTCTCTTACACCTGCCACACCTTAATGTCCGAAGCATTGGAAACCTGGCCGGTAGAAATGATGGCGAAAATCCTGCCACGTCATTTACAAATGATTTTTGAAATTAACGATCACTTCCTCGAATATGTGAAAACCTACATCACTACCGATATGGATTTCATCCGTCGCGTATCTTTGGTGGAAGAAGGTGACCAACGTAAAGTGCGCATGGGCTGGTTGTCCGTAGTCGGTTCTCACAAAGTCAACGGTGTGGCGGCAATTCACTCCGATTTAATGGTAACCTCAACCTTTGCCGATTTTGCCCGTATTTATCCGGAACGATTCACTAACGTCACCAACGGTATTACTCCACGTCGTTGGTTAGCCGTAGCGAACCCGAAATTGGCATCGCTTTTTGATCAATATATCGGCAGCGATTGGCGTTGCGATTTAAGCCAAATTGCATTGCTGAAAGAACACGCCAATGAAGCCGAATTTAAACGTGCGATTGCCGACATTAAATTCGATAACAAAGTGCGTCTTGCCAATTACGTCAAAAAAGAATTGGGTATTGAACTTGACCCGCACGCCTTGTTTGATGTTCAGGTGAAACGTATTCACGAATATAAACGCCAAATTCTCAACGTGTTGCACATCATCGCACGTTACAACGAGATGTTGACGCACCCGGAAAAAGACTGGCAGCCGCGCGTCTTTATCTTAGCCGGTAAAGCCGCTTCCGCTTACTACGCGGCAAAACAAACTATTCATTTGATTAATGACGTTGCCAACGTGATTAATAACGATGTGCGTTTGCGCGGTCGCTTAAAAGTGGTATTCATTCCGAACTACAGCGTCAGTCTGGCGCAGTTAATCATTCCGGCGGCGGATATTTCCGAGCAAATTTCTCTGGCGGGTACGGAAGCCTCCGGTACCGGTAACATGAAGTTTGCCCTTAACGGCGCCTTAATATTAGGTACGTTGGACGGCGCAAACGTGGAAATTCTGGAAAATGTCGGTAAAGACAACATCTTCATTTTCGGTAACACCGTTGAGCAAGTAGCGCAGTTACGCCGTGACGGTTATCGTCCGTTTGATTATTATCAAAATGACGCGGAATTAAGAACGGTGGTTGATCAAATCATCAACGGCGCGTTCTCACCGAATGACCCGAATCGCTATCTGCAATTGTTACAGGGTCTCCAATATCACGACTATTATCAGGCATTCGCCGATTTCCGCAGTTATGTGGATATGCAAAAAGTGGTGGACGAGAAGTATAAAAATCGAGATGCGTGGATTGAAAGCACCATTCAAAACATCGTCAACATGGGCTATTTCTCCTCGGACCGGACGATTAAGGAATATGCGGAAAATATCTGGAATATTGAACCGCTAAAACCGGCAAAATAATCGGTCATCAAAAATCAACCCCGTTCATATTTGAGCGGGGTTTTGTTTATTTATGAAAAGTGCGGTTGAAATTTTCAGTGTTTTTGAAGTGAAAAGTGCATCAAAGACGACCGCACTTTTAGTTGGCGGGTTTTGTTTTGCGTGCTTTATACCATTTCCAGGCAACGAATATGACTAAAACGGCAACCAGAATATAAATCACCGACTGTCCTTTTTTTATTTGTTCGTGCAACCAATCCAGATTACTGGCACCGAAATCGCCTAAATATACCCAAATCGGAACGGAAATAATGGAAGCGAATAAATCCAACAAAAGAAAGCGGATAAAACTGACACGACGGGTAATGCCTGCAACCATGTAAATCGGTGCGCGTAATCCCGGCAGAAAGCGGGCGATAAATAATACACGGTTGCCGTACTGATCAAATTTATTGCGAACCAAACGTAAGCGTTCTACTGTTAGGAAGCGGCGAATCGGGCGAAAGCGTAAGATTTTCACGCCATAAATACGCCCCAACCAATACATGGTGCTGTCGCCCAACAACACGCCGAAGAAGCTGACCAGCAACATAACGTGCACATTGGCGTAGCCCAAACCTGAAATGACACCGCCGGAAACTAAAGTAATATCTTCCGGAATCGGCACGCCAAAGCCACAAATAATCAACACGAATAAAACGGCGAAATAACCGTAATCGGTAAAAAAGCTAATTAAAAATTCCATTACATACTCTTAAAATCGATAAAAAAGAACGTGTTATTTTAGCCTGTTTTTTGTTGTAATATCTAGGGAAATTATGGGATTTTAATTTGCTTTACATTTGCGAATTCATTATAATGCACCACCTCAAAGTTCAGGCTTTGAGCAAATTTTGTGAACTCGCTGGGTCGCCTGCGATTTTTTATTTAAATCTTTTTACATTAAGAGAATATTAAAATGGCATTTAAATTTAACGCTGAAGTTCGTACGGCGCAAGGTAAGGGTGCGAGCCGCCGCCTGCGTCATAACGGTCAAATTCCTGCTATCGTTTACGGTGGTAGTGAAGCGCCGGTTTCCATCATTTTAAATCATGATGATGTAAACAATGCACAAGTGCACGATACTTTCTATTCCGACGTGATTACGCTAGTGATTGATGAAAAAGAAGTGGCCGTAAAAGTGCAGGCAATGCAACGTCACCCGTTCAAACCAAAATTGGTTCACATTGACTTCAAACGTGTTTAATGATTGATAAAACTCCGGTTATTGCCGGAGTTTTTTCTTTAGGCGGAAATAAGGTTAGGAACAAATAATTTAATTTTCTGTCTAAGACCCATGTTTTGTCCGTTTATCGGATCAATACTTATCCATAAACTCATAAAGGATTTTAATATGAACAAATTTACTAAAATCAGTGCAACTGCTTTATTTGCTCTTTTCTTGACTGCTTGTGATAAACCGGCAGACAAAGCGCCGGATGCAAAACCGGAAGCGGCAGCCCAAACACAATCAGCACCGGCGACTGCCGAAGCGGCAAAAGCCGATGAGACGGCTGATTATAAAAAATTAGTAGATTGGAACAAATCTCAAGAACAAACCCAGCTTCAAGCACAACAAAAATTCCAGCAGGATTTAGTTGCTGCAGTGCAAGCGAAAGATGATAAGAAAGTTCAAGAAGCTATTGATGTTTTCAATAAATCCGTACAAGACACCATCGCCAGTTTAGATGCGTTGAATATCAGTTCCGATTCTGTGAAGGCGGTGAAAGAACAAACCAAAAACGTACTTGGTTTAGCCAGCAACTTATTGGTTGAACAAGCAAATGTAAGTTTAGCGAACCCGACACCGGAACAACAGAAAACTTACATGGAAAAAGCAGAAAAATTAAGAGATGCGATGTTAGAGCTACAAAAACAAAGCGTCGCTTTAGAACAAAAATTTAATCCTGCTCCGGCTGCACCTACAGCAGAACCTGCAGCGCCGGCTCAAGAATCTAAATAATTCCGACTGAAATAAAATCGCCTTATTGTTGAGCAGTAAGGCGATTTTTTTATCCCTCCAAAGTGCGGTTGTAAAAGATAATGTTTTTTAACCCTGTCGAAAGAAACCTGCTAAAATAGCAACAGTTTTAGTTTCCCTGAATGCCCTATGTTAAAAAATGTTTTTCCTTTGTTGATTCTGTTGCCTGCTGTTGCCATAGCGCAGTCTTATGTGGTGTATGATTTTACCCATAATAAAGTATTGGAAAGCGGTGCACCGAATACCGTGCGTCCTATCGCTTCCGTCACCAAACTGATGACAGCAAACGTATTTCTGGAACACAACAAAAACCCCCGCTATACTGCTTCCATTACTGATGATGATTTTGACTACATTAAAGGCACGCACACCAAATTGCCTAAATATACGCCGATTTCTTGCCGTGAATTGCTGAAAATGATGTTGGTGCATTCCGATAATTATGCCGCTCACGCCTTGTCCCGCTCCGCCGGTATGACACGCTTACAATTTATCGGCAAAATGAATGAAAAAGCCAGACAATTGGGGATGAAATCCACCCGTTTTAGCGACAGTTCGGGTTTGTCTAACCATAACGTATCCAGCGTGATGGACTTGGTGAAACTTACCAAATATTCCATGAAAAAAACGGAAATCAAGGCATTTTCCAACATTTCCTCCACGTATGTGAAAGCCGGGAAACGCAATGTGTTTGTGAAAAATACCAACAAATTGGTGCGTGATGAAATGTTCAGTGCGGCAATCAATAAAACCGGCTACATTCGCGAATCGGGCTACAATCTGGTGTTCGTCAATAAAGTGCCTTGCAATAATCGTGCCACCATCGGCGTGATTAGCCTGAATAACAGTTCTTCGGCATATCGCTCCAGTTTCACCAAAAATAAATTGGAAAAATATGGTTGTACCGCGTTAAACAGCAAGGTGCTGCGAGACTTTGTGGATGATATGCAGTATGAAGAGGGCTATGATTAAGCCGGAATGGACGAATTAATCCGAAAAGTGGCGGGCTAGAAGGGATCTTGTGCCCCTTTTTTCGCCGATTTTTATAGAATCGTTATCTTGAAAAGAAAACCGTTATAAATTCTTCAAATTTTCACCACACTTGCTATTTTCAAGCTGTTAGAACGATCAAAATCCTGTATAATCTAGGCAATTTTTTGTTTAAATAATGCATTGTGAGATCCCTTAATGCTTGAAACATCACAAACAATCCCCGAACTGGTTTCATGGGCGAAAGAACGCGAATTTTCGCTGAATTTACCCACCGATCGTCTGGCGTTTTTATTGGCAATTGCCATTTATAATAACGAACGTTTTGACGGTGAAATGATCGAATCGGATCTGGTGGACATTTTTCGCCACGTTTCCGGCGCCTTTGACCAATCCCAGGAAACCATTGCTACCCGCGCCAATAACGCCATTAACGAATTGGTAAAACAACGCTTTCTTAACCGCTTCAGCAGTGAATTTACCGAAGGTTTGGCGATTTATCGCTTAACCCCGCTGGGTGTCGGCGTCTCCGATTACTACATTCGTCAACGCGAATTTTCCGCCTTGCGCCTTTCCGTTCAGCTTTCCATTGTCGCCGATGAAATTCAACGTGCCTCTGACGCCGCCGAAGAAGATGGCGACGAACATTATTGGCGTCGTAACGTCTTTGCGCCGTTAAAATATTCCGTGGCAGAAATTTTCGACAGCATCGACTTATCGCAACGTATTATGGACGAAAACCAGCAGAGCATTAAGGACGAAATTGCCGGTTTATTAACCAAAGATTGGCAGGCGGCGATTTCCAGTTGTGAACAATTATTAGACGAAACCTCAGGCAATTTACGGGAACTACAAGATACCCTTAACGCCGCCGGCGACAAATTGCAGGCGCAATTATTGCGGATTCAGGACTGCGTTATCGGGCGCGGTGAACTGTATTTTATTGATGAGCTGATCACCAATTTACAAACAAAACTAGACCGCATTATCAGTTGGGGACAACAAGCCATTGATTTGTGGATCGGCTATGACCGCCATGTGCACAAGTTTATCCGTACCGCCATTGATATGGATAAAAATCGGGTTTTCTCCCAGCGTTTACGCAATTCCATTCACAATTATTTCGATCACCCATGGTTCTTATGGGCGGCTCAGGCAGAGCGTTTGGTCGATTTACGCGACGAGGAATTAACCCTACGTGAAGAAGATGCGCTGGGTGAATTACCGAAAGAGTTGCAATACGAATCTTTGGCAGATATTCGCGAGCAAATTGTGGAACATATGCAAACCTTGCTCATTGACTATCGTGAACATCAACGTCCGATTAATTTGAGTATGGTATTAAAACAACAACTGGAAAGCTATCCGCTGTCACAACATTTTGATGTGGCGCGAATTATCGTGGATCAGGCGGTACGTCTGGGTATGGCAAGCGATGATTTAAGCGGTATTTATCCGATTTGGGAAAGCATTAACAAACGCGGCGCAGAAGTCCAGGCGAACGTCATTGATGAATATAAAAGCTAAAGTGCGGTCGTTTTTTCAGGTGTTTTTATGAACGACAAAACACTTAAAATTTTATTCACAATCTCACTTGTTCGCTTGTGCACCCCTTACGGGGCCGTCGGCAAAGCCGACGTTCAAAATCCGCTGGATTTTGTCACCACACTTTTGGCAGCAAGAACAAATTAATATAAAGGAGAAATATGAAAGAATTACTTAAAATCCGCGGCTTTTTACCTTATCTCGCCATCGCGTTTTTAAATGCGGGCGTGGATTTGGCGCATAAAATTAATATTCAAAACGTGCTGTTAAAAAGTTTCGACGGCGATACGCTAGTAGTGCTGACGGCTTTAGTCAACGCCATGATTTTGTTGCCTTTCGTGTTTTTATTTTCGCCCGCCGGTTTTATTAACGATAAATATTCCCAAACAAAAGTCATTCGCTATGCCGCTACTGCCAGCGTGTTAATTTCCTTTGCGATTTTCCTCAGCTACTTTTTCGGTGCATTTGAGCTTGCTTTCCTGTTGACCTTGATTCTGGCGGCGCAAAGTGCGGTCTATTCTCCCGCCAAATATGGGATTATCAAATCTATTGTGGGTACGGAAAATCTGGGCGCCGCCAACGGTATTATCCAAGCCTTAACCATCGTGGCGATTTTATTCAGTTCCTTTGTCTTCTCTTATCTTTTTGAAGCCATTTATGTGGCAAGCAACAACCCGGCGGATATACTTTCCAGTATTTATGTGATCGGTTTCTTAATGTTGATTTTCAGCGCATTTGAAGTCATTTTCGCCTTTAGATTGCCTTATTTTCCACCGGCAGAAAGTGAAGAAAAAACACATTTCAGCAGCAAAAAATATTTTTCTTTAAGCTACTTAAGAGAAAACATGAAATTAGTTCGCGCCGATAAGAATATTTTGCTCAGCATTGTCGGATTAAGCATTTTCTGGGGCGTATCACAGGTGATTGTGGCGGCATTTCCGGCACATTACAAAATGCTGTTTAACGATGATAACGCGTTAATCATTCAGATGATTTTAGCCGTCAGCGGCATCGGTTTAATTGTCGGCTCCTACATTGCGGGCGCCATGTCCAAACACCACATTGAATTAGGCATTGTTCCCCTCGGTGCGCTAGGTTTGTTTGTTTCCTTATTTTTCTTAGCGTCATCTACGAATGTAACATTGATTAGCTTCTGTTCTTTCTGTTTCGGTTTATTCGGCGGATTATTTATCGTGCCGTTAAACGCTACCATTCAGTTCTTCGCACCGGAAGCCAAAATGGGGAAAATTATCGCCGGCAATAACTTCATCCAAAACATCGCCATGATCGGCTTTTTGTTGTTAAGTATCGCCTTTGTTTACGCGGATATTTCCACCACAGGCTTATTTATTTTTGTTTCTGTGGTCTGTTTTGTCGGTTCCTTATATGCCATTTTGCAATTGCCGCATTTATTCACCCGCTTATTTTTATTACTTTTCCTAAAAACCGGCTACCGCTTCCATGTGGAAGGCTTAAAAAATTTACCGCAACGTGGCGGTGTATTGTTATTAGGCAATCATATCAGCTGGATCGACTGGTTAGTACTACAAGCCGCCAGCCCGCGCGCCATTAAATTCGTGATGTATCGCGGTATTTACAACAAATGGTATCTCACCTGGATTTTCAAATTCTTCAAGGTAATTCCTATCGGTGTAGGTTCCAGCAAAGAAAGTATCGAAGCCATTCGTCAATATTTGGAAAATGGCGAAGTGGTGGCGCTTTTCCCGGAAGGGCATATCAGCTATAACGGACAAATTAACGAATTTCAACGTGGCTACGAATTAAGTATTAAAGAGTGGCAAGACGTGTGCGTTGTGCCGTTTTATTTGCGTGGTTTATGGGGTTCCAGCTTCTCCCGTGCGGACGAGCATTATAAAGAACTCACCAAGCAACGCGGTAAACGTGACATTATCGTGGCATTCGGCAAACTGATTCGTGAGTTTATCGATCATGTTGCCATGAAACAAAAAGTGGTGGAGTTATCTTTCTCTTCTTGGGAAAGCTTTATTTCCCGTCAACAGCCGTTGACCTATTCTTGGCTGGAAATGGCAAAAAGCAATTTATTCCGCGAATGTGTTGCCGACAGCATGGGGACGGAATTAACCAATGCAAAATTTATCAGTGCTGTGTTGGTTTTCAGCAAACTGTTTAAACAAACCCTGAACAACGAGAAAAATATCGGTGTGTTACTGCCAAGCTCCGCCATGGGTGCCATTGTCAATATGGCGTTATTTGTGAACGGTAAAGTGCCGGTGAATCTGAATTACACCTTAAGCGAACAAAGTATGGCGTTGGCGCTGAAAAAAGCCAATATTCAACAGGTGATTACGTCCGAAAAATTCCTCGCGAAATTAAGCGGTAAAGGTTTTGATTATCAGGCGTTGTTAGCCGACAAAGCCGTGATGATGGAAACATTGGGTAAGTCTGTGAGCAAAACACAAAAAACGCTGGCATTTTTGACCGCACTTTTTGTCCCGGCAGGCTGGATTAAATTACTGAATTTTGCCGATGTAAGTTTAGACGACACCGCAACCATCTTATTCAGTAGCGGCAGTGAAGGGGAGCCGAAAGGTATTGAATTAACCAATAAAAATCTATTAACCAACATTCGCCAAATCAGCGATTTGTTGAATTTCAGAAAAGACGATGTGATTTTAAACTCGTTACCGATTTTCCATTCTTTCGGTTTAACCGTGACAACGTTACTTCCGTTATGTGAAGGGGTAAAAATGGTGAGCGTACCGGACCCGACAGACGGTGCTGCAGTAGGGAAAATGGCAGCGCGCCATAATGCCAGCATTTTGTTCGGCACTTCAACCTTCTTCCGTCTATACAATCGAAATAAAAAATTGCATCCGTTAATGTTCCAGAATATCCGCATGGTGGTTGCCGGCGCGGAAAAACTGAAAGCCGATGTGAAAGAAGCGTTCCGCTTGAAATTCGGTTTAGACATTTACGAAGGCTACGGCACTACGGAAACCGCGCCGGTTGCAGCGGTGAATATGCCGAATATTTTGGAAAAAGAAACGTTAAAAGAGCTGACGTTTAACAAACAGGGCTCTGTCGGGATGCCGTTGCCGGGGACGATTATTAAAATTGTGGATCCGGAAACCTTGCAGGAATTAGCAACGGGAGAAGACGGGCTAATTTTAATCGGCGGCGGACAAGTGATGAAAGGCTACTTAAACGATGCCGAAAAAACCGCTGACGTCATTGCCGAAATTGACGACGTGCGTTATTACAAAACGGGTGATAAAGGGCATATTGATGAGAACGGTTTTATTACTATCGTTGACCGTTATTCCCGCTTTGCGAAAGTCGGTGGCGAAATGATTAGTTTAGGCAGTGTAGAAGAACAAATTGCACAGGTTTTGAATGACGATGTGCAATTTACCGCTGCAAATGTGCCGGATGATAAAAAAGGTGAAGCGGTGGTGCTTTTAGTGAAAACCGAATCGGATATTAATGAGGTCGTCAATATGTTGAAAAATTCAGCCATACCACCGTTAATGCAGCCGTCTTTTGTCTTTAAAGTAGATGAAATTCCGACCTTGGCAAGTGGTAAAGTCGATTTCAAAGGGGCGAAAAAA
Source organism: Aggregatibacter actinomycetemcomitans (assembly GCF_023518055.1). Taxonomy (NCBI): domain Bacteria; kingdom Pseudomonadati; phylum Pseudomonadota; class Gammaproteobacteria; order Pasteurellales; family Pasteurellaceae; genus Aggregatibacter; species Aggregatibacter actinomycetemcomitans. The sequence continues at coordinate 1,279,797 of NZ_CP085096.1, read as the reverse complement.
CTCGCCGTCGCATTAGTGCAAAATAACGAATAAACACAAAACAGAGAAACAACATGACAGAAAATAACCTAGATGTAATTTCCCCGAAATTGGCAGCCGCCATTGCCAATCCGTTATTTCCGGCGGTGGATAGCCAATTGCGTTCCGGTAAACATATCGGCACGGAGCATTTAGATAACCACGCCTTTTTACTTGATTTTCAATCGGAGCTGGATTTGTTTTATCGTCGTTATAACGTGGAACTTATCCGTGCGCCGGAAGGTTTTTTCTATTTACGCCCGAAAGCGACGACGTTAATCGCGCGTTCCGTGTTAACGGAATTGGAAATGTTAGTGGGCAAAGTGTTGTGTTATTTGTATTTAAGCCCGGAACGCCTGGCACAGCAGGGGATTTTCAGCACCCAGGAAGTGTATGACGAACTGTTGAATTTAGCCGATGAAAGTAAATTGCTGAAGGCGGTGAATCAGCGTTCCAGCGGTTCCGATTTGGATAAACAAAAATTGGCGGAAAAAGTGCGTGCGGCGATCGGTCGTTTGCGTCGTTTAGGCATGATTTATACGGTGGGTGAACCGAACAGTGGTAAATTTACCATTTCCGAATCCGTGTTCCGCTTTGGTGCCGAAGTGCGCGCCGGCGATGATCCGATTGAAGCGCAATTACGTTTAATTCGTGATGGTGAAGCGGCAACCCCGCAATCCTTACAGGCAGAAAAACTGGCGTTACAAAATGATGCCGAAAACAGCGAAAACGATGCGGAAGTGGAAGAAGAAGTCGTAGAAGAGGAACAAGAATAATGACTGAAGAATTATCCCTGGAAAATGACGTAATGTATACGACGGCTGAAGCCGCACCTGTTATCTTTAGCCAAAACAGTGGGGTAGAACGCGGTAAATTTCGTTCTTTAACGCTTATCAACTGGAACGGATTTTTCGCTCGTACCTTTGATTTGGACGAATTGGTCACCACCTTATCGGGCGGTAACGGTGCCGGTAAATCCACCACTATGGCGGGATTTGTGACGGCGCTTATTCCCGATTTAACCTTATTGCATTTCCGTAACACCACGGAAGCCGGTGCAACAAGCGGCTCGCGCGACAAAGGTTTGCACGGAAAATTGCGTCCGGGAGTTTGTTACGCGGCGCTGGATACCATTAATTCTCGCCATCAACGGATTATTGTCGGCGTGCGTCTACAACAGGTGGCAGGACGCGATAAAAAAGTAGATTTAAAAACCTTTTCTATTCAAGGCGTAGAATTATCCGTAAATCCGACCGCACTTTTCACCGAAACCCTCAATGAACGCCAAGCCCGCGTGCTTACGTTGAACGAATTAAAAGACAAAGTGGAGCAAAGCGGCGCGCAATTTAAGCAATACCATTCCATCACCGACTATCACGGCATGATGTTCGATTTGGGAATTATCCCGAAACGTTTACGTTCTTCTTCCGACCGCAGTAAATTCTACAAACTCATCGAAGCCTCTTTATACGGTGGTATTTCCAGCGCCATTACCCGTTCTTTACGTGATTATTTATTGCCGGAAAATCTTGGGGTGAAAAAAGCATTCCAAGATATGGAAAGTGCTTTGCGCGAAAACCGCATGACTTTGGAAGCGATTAAAGTGACTCAAGCGGATCGCGATTTATTCAAGCATTTAATCACCGAATCCACTAATTATGTGGCGGCGGATTATATGCGCAATGCCAATGAACGCCGTGGCAATATCGAAAGCGCGTTAAATTTCCGTCAGGAATGGTATAAAGCCAAATCCGAACAGGATTTATCTCAACATCGCTTAGTGGATTTAAGCCGCGAAGCTGCCGAATTGGCAGAAAATGAAAAAACGTTGGAAGTAGATCACCAAAGCGCGTTAGATCATTTGAATTTAGTGCTGAATGCGTTACGTCATCAGGAAAAAATTTCCCGCTATCAAGAAAATGTCGGCGAGCTGACAGAGCGGTTAGAAGAACAAAAAATGGTGGTAGAAACCGCCAACGAGCAGTTAGAAGAAAGCCAAGCGCAATTTGAACAAACGGAACAGGAAGTTGACAACCTACGTTCGCAATTGGCGGATTATCAACAGGCGTTGGATGCGCAACAAACCCGCGCATTGCAATATCAACAAGCCATTCAAGCCTTAGAAAAAGCCAAAACGTTGTGCGGTTTGGCGGATTTAGCCGTGAAAAATGTGGATGTTTACCACGAAGAATTTGAAGCGCAAGCGGAAGTGCTAACGGATAAAGTGCTTGAACTTGAACAAAAAATGTCTATTTCCGAAGCGGCAAAAACGCAATTCGACAAAGCCTATCAGTTGGTTTGCAAAATTGCCGGCGATGTACCTCGTTCTGCTGCGTGGGAAAGTGCGAAAGAATTGTTGCGTGAATATCCGACACAAAAACTGCAAGCACAGCAAACACCGCAACTACGCGCCAAGTTACATGAATTGGAACAACGTCTGAATCAACAACAAAGTGCGGTCAGATTATTAAACGATTTTAATCAACGCGCCAATTTGTCTTTAGAAACCGCAGATGAATTAGAAGAATTTTATGGTGAACAGGAAGCTTTAATTGAGGATTTGTCGGCTGAACTTTCGGACTTGGTAGTGCAGCGTTCAACCCTTCGCCAAAAACGTGAAAATTTGACCGCACTTTATGAGGAAAACGCCCGTAAAGCACCGGCATGGCTCACGGCACAAGCGGCGTTGGAACGATTGCAGGATCAAAGCGGTGAGCAATTTGCCGACAGCCAAGGCGTGATGAATTTCATGCAGGCACAGTTGGTTAAAGAGCGTGAATTCACCATGGAGCGCGATCAGCTTGAGTTACAACGTCAGCAATTAGATGAGCAAATCAGCCGATTAAGTCAGCCCGACGGATCCGAAGATGCCCGTTTGAACGTACTTGCGGAACGTTTCGGCGGCGTGTTGCTTTCCGAGTTGTATGATGATGTGCCGATTGAAGACGCGCCTTATTTCTCCGCGCTATACGGTCCGGCGCGTCATGCTATTGTCGTGCGTGATCTGAATGCGGTAAAAGAACAACTTGCCAATCTGGAAGATTGCCCGGAGGATTTATATTTAATTGAAGGCGATCCGGCGGCGTTTGATGATAGCGTACTTTCCGCACAGGAATTGGAACTGGGCGTTGTGGTGCAAGTGTCCGATCGTGAATTGCGTTATTCTAAATTCCCGGAAATTCCGTTGTTTGGTCGTGCCGCTCGTGAAAAACATTTGGAAGAATTACAGGCAAAACGTGAGGAAGTGGCGGAACATTACGCTCAACGCGCTTTTGACGTGCAAAAATGCCAGCGTTTACACGAACATTTCAGCCAATTTGTCGGTTTATATTTAGCATTAGCGTTCCAAGATAATCCAGAACAGGTCATGGCTCGGACCAATCAGCAGCGCAATGAAATTGAACGCGAACTAAACCAATTCCTGACCGGCGAACAACAAATTCGCATTCGTTTGGATGATGCGAAAGAACGTATGCAGTTGTTGAATAAATTAATTCCGCAATTGCCATTATTGGCGGATGACAGTTTAACCGATCGCATTGAAGAATGCCGCGAACAGCTGGATTTAGCCGAACAGGATGAGTTATTTATTCGTCAATACGGCGTCACGTTGTCACAATTAGAGCCGATTGCCAATACTTTGCAAAGCGATCCGGAAAATTATGAACACTTAAAAGCCGACTATGAGCAAGCCATTCAGTTGCAAAAACAGGTGCAACAAAAAGTGTTTGCTTTGGCGGATGTGGTGCAACGTAAAGCCCATTTCAACTACGCAGAAAGCGTGCAAACGGAAACCTCCGAATTAAACGAACAATTGCGCGCCCGTTTGGAGCAAATGCAACAACAACGCGAAACACAGCGCGAGCAATTGCGTCAGGTTCAAGCGCAATATGCACAATACAATCAAGTGTTGATTCAATTGCAAAGTTCTTTCAACAGTAAAAACCAAATGTTGCAGGAATTAATGCAGGAAATCGGCGAATTGGGTGTACGTGCCGACGAAGGCGCGGAAGAACGTGCAAAAATCCGTCGGGATGAGTTGTATCAACAACTTTCCACTAATCGTCAGTGCCGTTCTTACATTGAAAAACAACTCACCCTCATTGAAAGCGAAGCGGAAAATCTTACCCGCCGCATTCGTAAAGCGGAACGGGACTACAAAACCCAGCGCGAATTGGTAACGGCGGCTAAAATGAGCTGGTGCGTGGTGCTGCGTTTATCTCGCAATTCTGATGTGGAAAAACGCTTAAATCGTCGTGAATTGGCATATTTATCCGCCGATGAGCTACGTTCCATGTCGGACAAAGCCCTTGGTGCGTTGCGTACGGCGGTTGCCGATAACGAATATCTGCGCGATGCCTTACGTTTATCGGAAGACAGTCGCAAACCGGAAAATAAAGTGCGGTTCTTTATTGCGGTATACCAACATCTACGCGAACGTATCCGTCAGGATATTCTGAAAACCGACGACCCGATTGATGCCATCGAGCAAATGGAAATCGAGCTTTCCCGCTTAACGGAAGAGTTAACCGGTCGTGAACAGAAACTGGCGATCAGCTCTGAAAGCGTGGTAAACATTATGCGTAAAACCATTCAACGTGAACAAAATCGTATTCGTATGCTGAATCAAGGCTTGCAAAATATCGCCTTCGGTCAGGTGAAATCAGTGCGTTTGGTGGTGAATATTCGTGATACGCACGCCATGTTGTTGGATGCGCTTTCCGGCAACCAATCGGATTATCAGGATTTATTTACCGACAATCGTATGACTTTTTCCGAGGCTATTGCGAAATTATATCAACGCCTGAATCCGCATATTGATGTAGGACAACGCACGGCACAAACCATCGGTGAAGAATTACTGGATTACCGTAATTACCTTGATTTGGAAGTAGAGGTGTACCGTGGCGCAGACGGTTGGTTACGCGCGGAAAGCGGTGCATTATCCACCGGTGAAGCCATCGGTACCGGTATGTCCATCCTCTTAATGGTGGTGCAAAGCTGGGAAGAAGAAAGCCGCCGTATTCGTGGCAAAGATATTGTGCCGTGCCGCTTATTGTTCTTGGACGAAGCGGCGCGTTTGGATGCCAAATCTATTTCCACTTTATTCGAGCTGTGCGAACGGCTAGATATGCAATTGCTCATCGCCGCCCCGGAAAATATCAGCCCGGAAAAAGGCACAACCTACAAACTGGTGCGGAAAATTTCCGGTAATCACGAACACGTTCATGTAGTCGGCTTACGCGGATTCGGCGCAACAGAGTAGTTTGTAAAAGAAAAAGTGCGGTTAAAAAATAAAGTGTTTTTTGACCGCACTTTATTTCATTAAAAGGAATAAAAAATGCACAATCTCATTATCGCCGTCCTCTGTAGCGTAGCGGTTTCCGTACTATTGAAAGTTGCCCGCAAGCGTAATATCGTTATTCAACAAGCTATTGCATTTAACTATACTGTTGCGTTGTCACTTTCTTGGTTTTTGTTAAAACCGGATTTCAAAGGGCTTGAATTTACGGATTTCATCGCACAAAGTGAAAATATGCCGATTTTCTTGGCATTAGGTATTTTGTTACCAAGCGTATTTATTATTATGTCCAAAGCGGTGGAATTCGCCGGTATTGTACGTTCCGATGCGGCACAGCGTTTATCCTTATTCTTACCGATTCTCGCCGCATTTTTAATCTTTCATGAAACCTTAAGCCAACCAAAGCTTGTCGGAATTGTGTTGGCGTTTATCGGGTTATTTTGTCTATTAAGCAAACCGAATCCACAAAGTGCGGTCGATCTTCGTGGTATTTTGGGATTGGTTGGCGTATGGTTCGGCTACGGTATTATTGATATTTTATTCAAACAAGTAGCGAAAAGCGGCGGCGCATTCCCAACAACCTTGTTTATCGCGTTCTCATTGGCAGCCTGCATTATGTTCATTTATTTGCTGTTTAAACAAACCAAATGGAATATAGAGAGCTTTGTAGGCGGCATTATTTTAGGTGTGCTGAATTTCTTTAATATTTTGTTTTACATTAAAGCGCATCAAAGTTTTGGCTCTAATCCAACGTTGGTTTTTGCCGGTATGAATATCGGTGTAATTTGTTTAGGCACCTTCACCGGCGCATTAATTTTTAAAGAGAAAATAACCAAAATTAATTGGTTAGGTATTGTATTTAGCTTAACGGCAATCTTTTGTTTGTATTATTAGATAAAATTTTGGCTTAGATTTGAGAAAAATGATGGCAAAAAACGACTTTAGTTTTTTTATTTATGATTATGAAAGTTTTGGGGTCAATCCCGCAACGGATCGCCCGGCACAATTCGGTGGCATTCGCACTGACGAGGATTTTAATATTATCGGTGAGCCGATTGTTCTTTATTGCAAGCAAACTAACGATTATTTGCCTGCACCAGAAGCGGTTTTAGTCACCGGAATTACACCACAGGAATGCAACGAAAAAGGGCTGTCGGAACCCGAATTTGCCGCCAAAATTTTACAGGAATTCAGCCGTCCGAATACTTGCGTGATGGGCTTTAATAACATTCGTTATGACGATGAAATGACCCGTTATACGTTTTACCGTAATTTTATCGATCCTTATGAATACAGCTGGAAAAACGGCAATTCCCGTTGGGATTTACTGGATTTGGTGCGTGCTTGCTATGCGTTGCGCCCGGACGGTATTGAATGGCCTTTAGATGATGAAGGTATGCCGAGTTTCCGCCTGGAAAAACTGACAGAGGCCAATGGAATAGCGCACGATAGTGCGCATGATGCCATGTCAGATGTGTATGCCACTATTGAAATGGCAAAGCTCATCAAGCGGAAACAGCCTAAATTATTCCAATATTTCTTTGAAAATCGGGGTAAAAAGGAGGTTGAAAAGCTCATCGATACCGCAGAAATGATGCCATTGGTACATGTGTCGGGAATGTTGGGGAATTATCGCGGAAATACCACGTTAATTGCACCTTTAGCCTGGCATCCGACGAATAAAAATGCCGTTATTGTCTGTGATTTAACTGCCGATATTGATGATTTATTAACAAAATCGGTAGGGGAGTTGCGTGAAAATCTTTACACCAAAAAAGAGACCTTATTGGCTGCCGGTGCATTGCCTGTGCCATTGAAGCTCATTCATATCAATAAATGTCCGATTGTTGCGCCGGCTAAAACTTTGTTGCCACAAAACTCCGAACGTTTAGGTATTGATCAGGAGTTATGTGCGCAAAACCGACAACGTTTGCAGGAAGCAAAAGATATTCGCCAAAAAGTAATGGATATTTTTCATCAGGAACGTGAATTTGACGCTTCCGATAATGTTGAAACCGAACTGTATAACGGCTTTTTTAGTGACGCCGATAAAAACAATATGGCGATTTTACGCAGTTTGGAACCCGAAAAATTGGCTAAACATAATCTTAGTTTTCAAGATCCACGAATTCCTGAATTGCTGTTCCATTATCGTGCCAGACATTTCTATCGTACATTGAACCGTGCGGAACAAATTAAATGGCAAAAATACTGCCGTAAAAAATTAGATGCCGAGGCTTTGCAATTTGAACAACGTCTTCAAGAATTAGCCGAACAATATTCCAACAATGAAGAAAATCTTATGTTATTGCAAAAGGTCTATGAATATGGAACGAAAATAATCGGTTAAAAGTGCTCTGCACCCCAAAACCTGGACACCTAATTTGAGGTGCAGATTATGTCTTACTCTTATCAATTTCGTTAAAAAACTATCAAACAGGTCACCGAGCAGAATTTTGGTATCCGTGAGGTGGCTAAATTTCATCAGATTTCTCGTTCTCAAGTCATTTATTGGAAAAGCCTTTCGTGAAAGAGGGCTTAATGGCGTAAAATCCCCTTATATAAACCCTCAACGCCCTAAAATAGTGAAGCCAAAGATGAAAAAGAAAGCGATTGAAATCCCGGAACAAACAGACTTTTCCCCAAAAGCGTTTAAAAAGCTGCAACGAGAGCTGGCATTAGCACGTGCACAGATTGCTTACCTAAAGGAGTTGGAGGCACTCGACCGTCAAAAACAGCGACAGAAAAAAGAAAAATCATTGAAAGATTGAAGCCAAATCACGCGTTAAATGACTTACTTCGTGTGGCTAAAATGCCTCGTTCTACCTTTTATTATCAGCAAGTTAAACACGATTATCGTGAGATAAAAGAAACTATCTTGTTGCGGTATAAAAAGAACAGAAAACGAGATGGCTATCGCCCAATGACACTCAAATTACGTCAAATGGGTTTCCATTTGAATCATAAAACGGTGTTAAAACTGATGAATGCGTTAGGTATTCATTCTATTTTACGCAAGAAAAGACATGGAAAACGAGGCAAAACATCGCATATTGCCCCGAATGTGCTAAATCGTGATTTTACAGCGACGGCGCTCAATCAAAAATGGGTAACCGATGTCACTGAGTTTCGAGTTGGGGAAGAAAAGCTCTATTTTTCACCGTTGATGGATTTAGCGAACCGGGAAATTATTGCCTATAATTTTGCGAAACGCCCTAAGTTCTCATTGGTAAAAAGAATGCCGGAAGAAGGACTTGGCAAACTAAAACCGAGCGAATGCCCGATTATTCACAGCGACCAAGGGGTATTGTACGGCTCAGCAGAATGGGTAAAGATGTTGGAAGGCAAGGCGATACAAAGTATGAGTCGCCGAGGGAATTGCTATGATAATGCGGTGATTGAAAGCTTTTTTGCGATATTAAAATCTGAGTGTTTTTACTCACGCACTTATACTTCGATTGCCGAATTACAGGCGGAAATTGAAGAATATTTGGTGTATTACAACCAAGAACGAATTAAACTTGATTTAAAAGGATTAAGCCCGGTGCAATACCGAGCTCAATATTTAAGTTAACTAACCTGTCCAACTTTTGGGGGGCAGATCAAAGTGCGGTCAAAATTTTTAGTGATTTTACATCACGAGACACTGTCACGAATATAGCTTAAAACACGCTGAAGAAATTTAGCGTGTTTTTTATAATTATGTATTTTAAAAATTCAGCATATGAACCTGATAATTATCTCAGAATTCACGTAGCGCAATTTATTCTAAAGATAAGGAAAATTTTGTAGTAAAAATATAGCGTTAAAATAAGGTTATAACTTCCTTATAAGGCTTATTTCTATTGTCTTAGTATTGTTGAATACACACAAACGGAGAAACGGTTGATTGGTTGAGTAAGCAAGGTAATGCAAATTTAATTTATCCTAGTGTTTACAATAAAGCATACGAATTAGAGTTACATAGCTTGGTAAAAATTAAAAATAAATTTGGTGAACAATCTCAAGAATATAAAAACCTTTTAAAAGTAATTGATTTTTGCAAAGAACAAGGTGTAGCAAGATTCGAACAGAAGTTAAAATCAAGATATTTACAGAAAGAAAATTTAAATTTTTATGGTTTAAGTGATTATTCAAAGTTAAAGAAATTAAGTGATGAATTTATAAATATTGATGAAAAATTAAAGGTAACAGCTATGGATTTTGAAACTATCTCGGAAACACTTTTAAATTCAGGCGTAGTTGACACGGTAAGAAGCGCTAATACTACAGCAATGTATGCGCTTCAGTGGTCGCATGGTCAGGTTTTTGACCTATCTAAGTCTCAGGTAAAAGTTATGCGTGGTCGTCTTCGTAAAATTGGCATTGATATAGCCCGCAAGTGTGATTTATCAAAATTTAGCCCTGTTAAGGTGGTTTCAACCCGTGAAATTACAGTATCGAATTTAATTGTTCCGGATTGGTATAAATTACCGAATTCACGTTGTAAGCTCTCCGACAATTCGCGTTAAATCAGGCTCAAAGGGCAATTTTAGCGTTGGCTCTGATGTACCTATTCTTGGCTCGGTTACTTATGATAGAAATGGTCGTCCGGTGCAGTCCATTGAATACCGCTCAAGCGGTGTAATTTTTGACATATTGCCGACGATTAAAGCCGATAATATTGATATAAAAATTCAGCAACAACTATCTAATTTTGTTAAGACGGATACAGGTGTTAATCAATCTCCGACACTTATAAAACGCGACATTGTCACAGATGTAAGTGTAAAAAATGGCGATGTGATTGTTCTTGGTGGTCTGGCTGAAAATAAAATAACGGAAGGTGAAACAGGTTTTTCATTTCTTCCTAAAGGTTTTTTAACGGGAAAATCCAAAAATGATACTAAGACAGATATAGTGATTTTACTCCAAGTGAAACTTGTCTAACTATTTTCCGCTTGCGGAAAATGCAGGGCGAAGGCTTGCAGCCCGGTAAATAATGCTCGATGTTATTCGGGCATTTTTATTTGTTGCGCGCTGATGATTTTAATCGAGAAATGAAAATTTCCCGCCCCTGCAAATACCCCTAAAGGCACGTAATAACTGCTGATTAGATAATGCGATACGTGCTTGAATTTATGCTTACACTTCTAAATAAGTCTTGATAAATCAATATTTATTGATGTTACAAGGCTTTATTTCTTCAGTTTTCATAACGTTTAACTAGTAAGAGTGACCTGTGAATAACTCTGTGTTTTCATTAAATCGTAGTGTTCATTTACTTTGTCACTAATTTCGCATAACTTATATTATGTTAAATAAAATAAATGGTAAGTCACTTCTGGGAATTTGAGGTTTGCTCTCTTTAAAAATGACTGGGTAAAAAAATTTATTTCTTGAAGATTTGATTTTTTGAGCGTTTATGATGATGAGATATTCGTGAGTTTTTAGAGGTAGGTGAAAATACTTCTCTAGCTGAATCTAGGTTTATAAAAATCGACTGATATTCATAGAGGGTTTTTATCGTTATGTACATCCTTCCGTTTCCATTAAATAATCTCTTAACAATTTAGTTACAATTGAGAATTTATTTCAGTAACACTACTTAAATGAGAATTGTTGTTATTATAAAATTCATTTTAAATTAAACACTTACTAAGATATTTTATGAGAATTTGATTGACTATTCTCAATAAGGTGAATAAAATGCGCACAACAAATTAAGTTGTATTGCGATCTATTAACAAATTAAGGAAAGGAGTTGGTTATGCTTAGTAAAGTGATTACAGCAAAATTAAATGAGCAAATTAATCTGGAGTTTTACTCATCAAATGTTTATTTGCAAATGAGTGCGTGGTGTTATAAGCAAGGTTATGAAGGTGCTGCGGCATTTTTACTTCGCCATGCAGATGAAGAGTTGGAGCATATGCAAAAGTTATTCACTTATGTGAGCGAAACCAGCGGTATGCCATTATTAGGTAAAATTAAAGCCCCTAAACATGACTATGCGTCATTAAAAGAAGTTTTCGAGATTACCCTTGAGCATGAAAAGTTAGTTACGTCTAAAATTAATGAATTAGTGGAATGTACCTTTGCCGAAAAAGATTACTCTAGTTTTAACTTTTTACAATGGTATGTTGCGGAACAACATGAAGAAGAAAAATTGTTCAATAGCATTGTGGACAAATTTAAACTTCTTGGCGAAAGCGGCACTGCCCTTTACTACATTGATCGTGATTTAAAAACGTTATAAAAGAGGAGAAATAAAATGTTATCAAATGATGTGGTTAAACTATTAAACGACCAAATGAATTTAGAGTTTTATTCTTCTAATTTATATTTACAAATGAGCGCCTGGTGTGAACAACAAGGCTTAGAAGGCGCGGCAAAATTCTTATCTGCACACGCAGCTGAAGAAATGCAACATATGCGTAAACTGTTCACTTATTTAAATGAAACCGGCGCATTGGCTGTCATTACTGCAATTGATGAACCGCCACACCAATTCGCTTCGTTAAAACAAGTACTTGAATTAACATACGAACATGAAAAATTGATTACTGCCAAAATCAATGAATTGGTTGGTAGAACATTTGAAGAGAAGGACTACTCTGCTTTTAACTTCTTACAATGGTACGTTGAAGAACAGCACGAAGAAGAAAAATTATTCAGCGGAATTTTGGATAAACTGAATCTTCTTGGCGAAGATGGAAAAGGTTTATTCCTTGTTGATAAAGATTTAGGCGCTTTAGCAGAAAGCAACTAGTCCGGTTTAAATAAAAGGCTAAGTCACATTGATTTAGCCTTTCTTTTTCTCATTCCAAAACTTAATTTTTATTCTCAGAAAGTGCGGTGTTTTTTTCAAGTGTTTTTGCCGGTGGTTGACCTGTTCCACTGGCTTCATAATAAAACGTGCGATAAAAAAATGCGGTAAGCAGGACTATCAGCATAATGAGAATTTGAATTAAGCGTTTCTTAGTCAGTTTTTCAGCAGCCATATATCCTCACTTATGTTTATACTTCTTAAATTAATGAATTAGTGGTACTATTGAGCTAGATCAATTTTACACGATTTTTTTTCAATTTTTCTGTAATTTGGGGCATAAATGAAAATTTTAGCGACAGAAACAAAATTAGGACGTCGAGTTCAATCCGGGGGGTGTGCCATTCATTGCCAAAATTGTAGCATTAGCCAGCTATGTATTCCTTTTACTTTGAATGAACACGAATTAGATCAGTTAGATAATATTATTGAACGTAAAAAACCTATACAGAAATCCCAAGTACTTTTTAAAGCGGGCGATGAGCTGACCTCACTCTACGCTATCCGTTCCGGCACAATCAAATCTTATACCATTAGCGAAACAGGCGAAGAACAAATTACCTCTTTTCATTTACCGGGCGATTTGGTGGGGTTCGATGCCATTATGAATATGCAACATCCGAGTTTTGCTCAAGCGTTAGAAACGGCAATGGTATGTGAAATTCCGTTCGATATTTTGGATGATTTATCCGGCAAAATGCCTAAACTGCGCCAGCAAATTATGCGTTTAATGAGTAATGAAATTAAAAGTGATCAGGAAATGATTTTATTACTCTCTAAAATGAATGCAGAAGAACGTCTTGCCGCATTTATTTATAACTTATCTCAACGCTACTCCGCCCGAGGTTTTTCTGCCAGGGAATTCCGCTTAACCATGACTCGTGGTGATATCGGCAATTATCTCGGTTTAACCGTTGAAACTATCAGTCGTTTACTCGGTCGCTTCCAAAAACTTGGTGTATTATCGGTTCAAGGAAAATACATTACGATTAATAATATGGCGGAATTAATCGAACTATCCGGTACCAACAAAAACAAAATTCAACTGATTATTTAGTCCGTTCATTCTTCCGGTGTAATATAAAATATTGCATCGGATCACCTTTTTAAACTGCCTGCCTTGTTATTTATTCAATAATGTTCTACCCTATTATACCAATAAATGGAGGTTGTATATGAAATTCAATAAGATACTGGTGGTTTTAAACCCCGAAAATGACAAACAATATGCCCTTGCCAGAGCAGTTCGTCTGGCGCAAGAACAAAAAAGCCCATCTCCTGTCAAAATTACCCTTTTCCTCGCAATTTACGATTTATCTTATGAAATGTCGGCGTTACTTTCTTCGGAAGAACGCTCCGAAATGCATAACAACGTTATTGAACAGCGTAAATTAGCTATCCGGCCTTATATTGAAAAATATGCTTCTGATGGCATTGAATTTGCTACTACCGTTGTTTGGAAAAGCAATGAAGCGGAAGCCATCACAACGGAAGTTGAAACGCAAGGCTATGATTTGGTCGTGAAATATACGAAAGCTGAAGAAAGCTTGAAATCGCTTATTGTTACACCTGTAGATTGGCAATTATTACGCAAATGCCCGGTACCGATTTTAGTAGTAAAAGACGGTGACTGGAAACATCAGCGTCGGATTTTAGTTGCCGTGAACGTATCTGATGATGAAAATGAAGCCCATAGTTCTTTTAATGATGAACTGGTTTCATTAAGTATGGATTTAGCTGATTCTTTAGATCGTGGCAATATTCATCTTGTCACAGCCTATCCACCGACACCGATTAATATGGTAATTGATTTGCCGGAATTCAGTTCAGGTGAATATAGCACCGGTTTGCGTGGACAATATTTAATCAATATGAAGGCGCTGCGTCAGAAATATGGCATCAGTGAGGATCACACTCATGTACTTGAAGGCTTCCCGGAAGATGTCATCCCTCAGGTCGCAGAGAGAATTGAAGCCGAATTAGTGATTTTGGGTACTATTGGTAGAACCGGGCTTTCAGCTGCCTTTTTAGGCAATACGGCAGAACATGTAATTAGTAAGCTTAACTCCAATTTGCTGGCGATTAAGCCGTCAAAGAACAATGATTAATTTAAAAATTTAGGCGTAGCGGGCATTTTTGTATTGACTATGCCCTCTTTTTGCTTTACTTTTTTTCCTTCAAAAAATTACTTTCTATTAATTCAACATAACTTATTTAACTCAGAAGGAAAAACAATGAAAAAATCATTACTAATTACACTATTAGGATTAAGTAGTTTAACACAAGCGCATGATCTATGGGTGACCGCACCGTCCCATATTAGTGCGGAAGATATATTAAAAGCAGATTTAGGATACGGACATCATTTCCCATATGCAGAAAAAATTGCTGATGATCGACTGCATTTTTTTGCACCACTTGAATTAACCGATAAAAACGGAAATACCACCGAATTGAAGCAACAAGGTGAAAATTATCAATACACCGCTGAAAAACCGTTGGCAGAGGGTTCTTATTGGGTCTCAGCTACCTATAAACCGATTTTCTGGTCACAAAATGCTAAAGGCTGGAAACAAGAAAATATGCAACAAATGAAAGATGCTACCTACTGTGAGCAAACTCAAATGTTTGGTAAAAGTTTGGTTACTGTCGGTGGCAAAATAGATTCGACAATTTATAAAGAAAAATTAGGGCAAGAGTTAGAAATTGTACCACTAAAAAGTCCCGCAGAACTCAAAGCTGGTGAAGTTTTCCCGTTACAAATTTTTTATAAAGGTAAGCCATTAGCCGGCGAGGTTGTTATCGCAACAGCTGACACCGTGCTAGTTAAAGATATTGAATCAGCGGAAGACCACCGTGAAGTACAAGGTTTTTCGAGTAAAACGGACAAAGATGGCAAAGTTAATTTCTTACCGTTAGTTGAAGGTTTATGGAAAGTAAAAGTTATACACAAGATTCCGTTTGGTGACCCTAAAGTGTGTCAACATTCGGCAAATTACGCGACGCTGGTATTGCCGGTGGGAGAAAAACGCGCGGAATATAAACCTCACGAACATCACCACCATCACTAATTTCTTTTATCAATAAAAAGTGCGGTTAAAAATTTAATTGTTTTTTTAATCGCACTTTTTAAGAAGCATGAACGAAAATCTGTTTTATTTCTTTCGCTCTACCCACTTCCCATCAACAAAATCCACTATCCATTTTGTCGCCTTGCCATTCTTTTCGGAGGTGACATATTGACGTTTTTCTTTACGACTAAAGCGAATGATGGCTTCACTGCCTTCCGGATCCGTTTGTGGTGCGTCAGCCAGATAGCTTAATTTTTCCGGCAGCCGCTCACGATATAACGCCAATTCCGCCACTTTAGGTGCACGGGTTTCACGGGATTTCGGGAAATTATGCGCGGACATAAACACCCCGCCCGCACCATCTCGCAAGACGAAATAAGCATCGGATTTTTCGCATTTTAATTCCGGGAAATGAATCGGTTCTTCTTTCGGTGGCGCCACTTCGCCGTTTTTCAGAATTTTGCGCGTATTATCGCATTGTGTACACGCCATATACTTACCGAAGCGCCCCAGTTTAAGGTGCATATCACCGCCGCATTTATCGCATTCAACGATTGGGCCGTCATAACCTTTAATCTTAAACTTACCTTCTTCGACTAAATAGCCGTCACAATTCGGGTTATTGCCGCAAATATGTAGTTTTCGATGAGGATCGATAATATAACTGTCCATCGCCGTACCGCATTTCGGGCAGCGTTTACGTTCCATTAGCGCTTTGGTTTCCGACGCGTCGTCCAACACATTTAATAGTTCCGCTTCAGGAACCAGGTTAATGGTGGTTTTGCAACGTGCTTTCGGTGGTAAGGCATAGCCGGTGCAGCCTAAGAATACGCCTGTACTGGCGGTTCTGATCGCCATATTGCGACCGCAAGTCGGGCAACAAATATCCGTCTCAACCAAATTATTCGGGCGCATACCGCCCTCCAATTCATCTAATTCCGCTTTGGTCAATTGGGTCGAGAAGTCTTTGAAGAATTGGTTTAATTCGGTTTTCCAGTTTTTATCCCCGGAAGCAATTTGGTCCAGCACGTCTTCCATATTAGCGGTGAAATCGTAGTTCATTAAATCGGCGAAAGACTGATTCAACCGATCCGTTACGATTTCCCCCATTTTTTCCGCATAGAAACGACGATTTTCGGTGCGTACATAACCGCGTTCCTGAATTGTAGAGATAATCGCTGCATAAGTGGAAGGACGGCCGATACCACGTTTTTCCAATTCTTTTACCAACGCTGCTTCAGAGAAACGTGCCGGCGGTTTGGTGAAATATTGCTGCGGTTGCACTTCCGACAAGTTAAGTTTATCGTTAACGGAAACCGCCGGTAACGCCTGATCTTCTGCAGATTTACTTTGTTGCAGTAACACTTTGGTCCAACCGTCAAAACGTAAAATGCGCCCTTTCGCGGTTAAACTGTAATCCCCCGCTGTTACGGTTAATGTTGTGCTGTCATATTGTGCCGCAGGCATTTGACATGCCACAAATTGACGCCAGATTAAATCATATAAACGCACCGCGTCTTTTTCCATGCCCGCTAAGTCATCCAAGCCCACATTGATATCGGACGGACGAATAGCTTCATGGGCTTCCTGCGCATTTTCTTTGCTGGAATAAAAATTCGGTTTTGCCGGCAAATAGGTTTGACCGTACTGTTTTTCAATGTAGCCGCGTACCATATTCAGCGCATCCTGGCTTAAATTGGTGGAGTCGGTACGCATATAAGTGATGTAACCGGCTTCATACAAACGTTGCGCCAACATCATGGTTTTTTTCACACCGAAGCCTAAACGGGTGCTAGCGGTTTGTTGTAAGGTTGAGGTAATAAACGGCGCTCTTGGGCGGGAACTGGTCGGCTTGGTTTCCAAATCGGAAATCACATAGTCGGATTTACTTAAAAAATCCACCGCACTTTGCGCCTGCTCGGCATTTTTCGGCTCGAATTTCTTACCTTTAAATTGAACCACATCCAAGCGAATTTCATCGCCTTTCGGTGTATTGGTGAGCACGGAGACTTCCCAATATTCCTGTGGCACGAAAGCCTTAATTTCACGTTCACGCTCAACGATTAACTTCACCGCCACCGATTGCACACGACCGGCAGATAAACCGCGCGCCACTTTTTTCCAAAGTAACGGTGAGACCATAAAGCCTACCACGCGGTCCAAAAAGCGGCGGGTTTGCTGTGCGTTAACGCGATCCATATTCAAATGTTCGGGGTGTTCAAAGGCTTGTTTAATGGCGTTTTTGGTAATTTCATTAAACACCACGCGGCTATAACGTTCATCATCGCCGCCGATGACTTCACGCAAATGCCAGGCAATCGCCTCTCCTTCTCTATCCAAATCGGTGGCGAGGTAAATATGATCAACTTTTTTTGCGAGAGATTTCAGTTCGGCAACCACTTTTTCTTTGCCGGGGAGAATCTGATAGTTGGCTTTCCAACTGTGATAAGGGTCAATGCCCATGCGTTTGACTAAAGCTTCCTGTTCTTTTTTGTGTTTTATCGCCTGTTTTTCTTCCGCACTGAGCCCTTTGGTGGAAATGGCTTTGGCTTTTTCTCCAGTGGAGGAACCCACGGTTGGCAAATCGCGAATATGCCCCACGCTGGATTTCACTACATAATTGTTTCCTAAATATTTATTAATGGTTTTCGCCTTTGCCGGCGACTCCACAATAACTAAGGATTTACTCATTATTATTACCTAATTTCAATTAATCTGTGTAAAATTGCCCGCTATATTGCTGACTATCTTTAAGCAGGTCAACTACTTTTTTCCAAACGGCGCAATAAATGGACAAACTCAACGCAATTTAGATAAAATTTGGTGGCGAAGGTCAAAGCCTTTATTGACTCATCAGCCAGCTGGATTTGTGCAGGGTAACACCTTAAAGTGCGGTCGTTTTACAAGGTATTTTTAATGGACTGCTGTTCAGGCAAGGTCATTTTTTATATTTAAGACAAAAGGAATGTGTTCCGGCAGCGGTTTTAGTTTTCCTAGTTCCACCCACGCGCAAGGAAAGTGAAAATCCGATCCCATCGAACCCGCCAATTGGTGTTCCTCAGCCAGTTTTACCAGCAATTGAAATTGATCGGGACGTTGCCCGCAACCGGAAATTTCCATGGCATCACCGCCCCAACTTTTAAAATTCTCCGCTAGTTTTCGCACCCATTTCATAGTCATGGTGTAACGCAACGGATGCGCCAACACGGCAGCGCCACCGGCTTGGTGAATAATGTCAATGGTGGTTGGAATGTCCGCCCATTGCGGCTTCACATAAGCAGACTTGCCCTGTCCCAAATAACGTTTAAAGGCTTGCCCGTCGTTAGAGACTTTGCCGATTTGCACTAAATGACGCGCATAATGCGCTCTGGTGACTTCGCCTTCACCGGCTAGTTTTCTGGCTTCTGCGTAAGCATTTTCCACACCGATTTTTTCCAGTTTTGCCCCGATTTCCTGCGCCCGAATATCACGCAAACGCGCTTGCTCCGCTAAAAGTGCGGTCAATTTTTCATGTGAAATATCAAACCCTAAGCCCACAATATGAATGGAGCGGTTTTCCCATAAGGTTGAAATCTCCACGCCGTTAATAAGCCGAATACCCGATTTTTCCGCTTGTTGACGCGCTTCCGACACGCCGGCAACGGTATCATGATCGGTCAACGCCAGCACATTTACGCCCTTTTCATGTGCCCGCAACACCACCTCCGTTGGTGACAACACCCCATCGGACGCCGTACTGTGGCAGTGTAAATCGTATTTTGTCATGTTGATATGCCCCCTATTTAATCGCCTCAACTAATGTTTTCACCAATTTCGGTCCGTGGTAAATCAATCCTGAATACACTTGCAAAAGCTCGGCGCCCGCCCGGATTTTTTCTTGTGCGTTTTGTACACCGTCAATGCCGCCACTGCCGATAATTGGGATTTGTCCTTTTAGTTCCTGATGTAATCGGGCGATAATTACCGTGCTTTTATGTTGTAGCGGTTTTCCGCTTAATCCGCCCTGCTGTTCGGCATTTTTTAAATTTGTGACGTTGTCGCGAGAAATTGTCGTATTGGTGGCAATCACGCCGTCCATTTTATGACGTAATAACGTATCGGCAATTTGAACCAGCTCCGCTTCCGTTAAATCCGGGGCGATTTTCACCGCAATAGGTACATATTTTTGATATTGTTCCGCCAGCGCTTGTTGGCGTCTTTTAATGCTTTGCAGCAAATCATCAAAATAATCGCCGTATTGTAATTGACGTAAATCCGGCGTATTCGGCGAAGAAATATTTACGGTGATGTAGCCCGCATAGTTATAGGCTTTATTGAGGCAAATGATGTAATCATCCTTGCCTTGTTCTAATGGCGTTAGCTTATTTTTACCGATATTAATGCCAAGCACACCGTCGTATTTGGCTTTTTTCACGTTTTCAATGAGATGATCGATACCATAATTATTGAAACCGTTGCGATTAATAATACCCTCCGCTTCAATTAAACGGAATTGACGCGGCTTTGCATTGCCCTCTTGCGCTAAAGGCGTGACGGTGCCCACTTCAATAAAACCGAATCCCATGGCGCCGAAACCATCAATGGCTTCGCCGTTTTTATCTGCGCCCGCCGCCAAGCCGATAGGGTTTTTAAACGTAATACCCATGACGGTTTTCGGCGTACCCGACGGGCAATTTAAAAGCTGTTTTAACAGAAAATGTAACGGCGGATAGGCTGCCAAAGCAAGGGTTTTTATGGCTAGGTTATGGGCATTTTCGGCATCAAGGGCGAAAATCCCTTTACGAATCAAAGAATACATACTCGTTTATCTCTCCGGATAGTTAACTGTGGAATGAAAAAGTGCGGTCAAAATTAACCGCACTTTTTGATATTACTGTAATGCTTTTTCGATTTTCTCGTACAAATCGCGGGATAAATCTTCCGTTTCGCTGATACGTTCTAAGGCGCGTTTCATCAACGTTTGGCGTTGCGCATCATAACGGACAAAACGAATTAACGGTTCAATTAAGCGAGAAGCTACTTGCGGGTTGCTTTTATTCAGTTTAATCAAAATATCCGTTAAGAAACGATAGCCGGAACCGTCAATGACATGGAAGGCTTTTAAATTTTGCCCTGCGAATGTGCCGACTAACGAACGTACACGATTCGGATTATTGAAATTGAAGCTCGGGTGCTCCATTAACTGCATCACATTGTTCAACACATTTTCTTCCGGGCGGCTGGCTTGCAAAGCAAACCATTTGTCCATCACCAAGCCGTCTTGTTGCCATTTTTGTTCAAAATCCGCCAACAGATTATCGCGGCAAGGCAATTTGGCTTGCGTTGCAGCGGTTAACGCCGCAAGCGTGTCGGTCATATTGTTGGAATAGGAATAATGTTTATTCACCAGGTTATTGCCCATATTGGTGTAAGCCAGATAGCTCAAACAAACGTTGCGCAGTTTGCGTAAAGCAATGTCCTGACGCTCAATTTTATATTCATCCAAGCGAATTTGATTGTAGGTTTTAAACAATAATTCCTGCAGATTTTCGGCAATGGCACGCGCCATGAATTCACGCACGGCGCTGATGGTATCCGGGTCAATGGTTTTAAATAATTCGGCGAACTCGGTTGCTTTCGGCAAGGTTAAAATCAAACTGGTTAACTCAATATCTTTTTGATAATTCGTCAGAATTTGCTGTAGCACCGCAATCGTTTCGGCAGATAAATCTAACTCAATGCCCTGCTGATAGTTACTTACGTTACGTCGTAACTCTGCGTTAAGTAACATTTGCACCGCATCCCAGCGAATAAACCCGTTTTCAGCAAATTTTACCAAAGTAATCAGCTGGCTGGTTTTGTAATCATAATCCAATTTCACCGGTGCGGAGAAATCAGACAACAAGGCAGGCACCGGTTTGGTGTAAATATTGTGGAATTCAAACGTTTGGTCTTTTTGGGTAATGTTCAACACATTATCCACCACACCTTCGGAATCATATAAGGTTTGCGCGACGCCGTTTTCGTCATACAACGCAATTTTCAACGGAATATGTAAATTCACTTTTTCCATTTGGTCGGCGGTCGGTGGAGTTAATTGAGAAACCTGCAATTGATACACATGATTTTTCTCGTCATAACGATCGCTGATGGTCAATTCAGGCGTACCGGATTGGCTGTACCAACGGCGAAATTGGGTTAAATCCAACTCATTGGCACGTTCCATCGCAGAAACAAAATCTTCACAGGTCGCCGCTTTGCCGTCATTTTCCGCGATGTATAACTTCATGCCTTTTTGAAAGCCTTTTTCGCCCAATAAGGTGTGCAACATACGAATGACTTCTGCGCCTTTTTCATACACGGTCACCGTATAGAAATTATTCATTTCAATCACTTTTTCCGGACGAATCGGATGTGCCATCGGGCCGGCATCCTCGGCGAATTGCACGGTGCGTAAGAATTTCACGTTATTAATGCGATTTACCGGGCGTGAGCCGGTGTCGGAGGAAAATTCCTGATCGCGAAAAACCGTCAAGCCTTCTTTTAAACTTAATTGGAACCAGTCACGACAAGTCACGCGGTTGCCCGTCCAGTTATGGAAATATTCGTGTGCGATGACGCTTTCAATGGCTAAATAATCATCATCTGTTGCGGTTTGCGGATTGGCAAGCACATATTTGTCATTAAAGATATTTAACCCTTTATTTTCCATTGCGCCCATGTTGAAGAAATCCACGGCGACAATCATGTAAATATCCAGGTCGTATTCCAAACCAAAACGGTCTTCATCCCATTTCATGGCGCGTTTCAGGCTTTGCATCGCCCAATCGGCACGGTCTAAATTGCCGCGATTGACATACAATTCCAATGCCACTTCCCGCCCACTTTTGGTCACGAATTTGTCTTGCAGAACATCAAAACCCCCTGCCACTAAGGCAAATAAATAACTCGGTTTCGGGAAGGGATCATTCCACTCCACCCAATGACGTCCATCATCCAAGTCACCACCGGCAATGCGATTGCCGTTAGAAAGCAAATACGGATATTTGGCTTTGTCCGCCGTGATTTTAGTGGTGTAACGCGCCAACACATCGGGGCGGTCTAACATATAAGTAATCTGACGAAATCCTTCCGCTTCGCATTGGGTACAAAATGCGTCGCCGGATTGATACAAGCCCTGTAAAGACGTATTGGCGGCAGGATTTAAAACGGTGGTAATTTCCAGTTCAAATTGCTCTGCAGCCACTTGAACCAAGTCCAAAGTTAAACTTTCGTGATCCTGCTGATATTGTGAAAACGGTTTGCCGTTTAATTTGATGGAGGAAAATTGAAAATCATGTCCGTCTAAACGCAATGTGGTGCTTTTTTCGTTAAGACGTTGATATTTACTTGTGGCAACAACGATGGTTTTTTCCGGTTCTAATTGAAAATCAAGATAAATATCGGTGACGGTGAAATCGGGGGTTTGGTAATCTTTTCTGTATTTGGCTTTAGCGTACATAAAACGACCTAATTCTAAGGGCTAAAAATTGCCGTTAAGGATATGATTTTTAGCGCTAAGTTGCAAATAGATTTTCTTCCGCAACCTTATCCAAACGTTTGTGTAAATATTATTTCCTAAAACCGGCAAAGCCTCTGAAATCCCTGTGTTTAAATAACCTAAATACGCTGTGTAAAACACCGAAAAGACTGACCGCACTTTAGCTGATGCGATCAAAGTGCGGTTTATTTCTAAGGTATTTTATAACCTCGCTACCTTCTTCAACTATCAGATAAATTATTCCTTGAATTGCCCAAAATTATCAACCCGGTTTGCAATGGGCAAAAATAAATTGAGTTAAATGGCTGACGACAGCTTGTCAAAACCCTGCCGTGGCAGTATAAATAAGCAGATTTTTACACAACATCTCGAGGATTATTCTATGTTTGAAAATATTGTTGCCGCTCCGGCAGATCCGATTTTAGGTTTAGGCGAAGCATTCAAAGCGGAGACCCGCGCTAACAAAATCAATTTAGGCATTGGCGTATATAAAGACGCAAAAGGCAATACGCCTATCGTAAAAGCGGTAAAAGAAGCGGAAAAACGCTTGTTAGAACAAGAAAATACCAAAAACTACCTGCCGATTGACGGCGTTGCCGATTTCAACGCACGCACCAAAGAACTCTTATTCGGCGCCGATTCCGACATCGTGAAAAATAACCGTGCCAGAACCGTGCAAAGTTTAGGCGGAACCGGCGCATTACGCATTGCAGCGGAATTTATTAAACGTCAAACTAAAGCACAAAATGTTTGGATCAGCACGCCGACCTGGCCGAATCACAACGCCATTTTTAATGCCGTGGGCATGACCATTCGCGAATACCGTTATTACAACCCGCAAACCAAAGCCTTGGATTGGGATAATTTAATCGCCGATTTAAGCCAGGCCGGTGAAGGCGATGTGGTGTTATTCCACGGTTGCTGCCACAACCCGACCGGTATCGACCCGACCCCCGAACAATGGAATAAATTGGCGGAAATGTCGGAGAAAAAAGGCTGGCTACCTTTATTCGATTTTGCTTATCAAGGTTTCGCTAACGGCTTGCAGGAAGATGCTTACGGCCTACGCGCCTTTGCAAAAAATCACAAAGAACTCTTGGTAGCAAGCTCTTTCTCGAAAAACTTCGGGTTATATAATGAGCGTGTAGGGGCTTTCACCGTCGTAGCGGAAAACGCCGACATCGCCGCAACGGCATTGACCCAAGTGAAAATCATCGTCCGCACCCTCTACTCCAACCCGTCGGCACACGGTGCCACCGCCGTCGCCTTGGTGTTAAACGACGCGCAATTACGCCGCGATTGGGAAAATGAATTAACCGAAATGCGCAATCGCATTAAACAAATGCGTCACCTTTTCGTGCAGTTATTGAAAGAATACGGCGCGCAACAAGATTTTGGTTTTATCATCAATCAAAACGGTATGTTCTCTTTCAGCGGCTTAACCGCTGAACAGGTTGACCGTCTGAAAAACGAATTCGCCATTTACGCCGTGCGTTCCGGACGCATTAACGTTGCCGGCATTACCGAAGGTAACATTCGTTACCTCTGCGAAAGCATTGTAAAAGTGTTGTAATTTTTAACCGCACTTTTATGAGAGAAGTGCGGTCGTCTTTTAAAGTGTTTTTACACCTCTTGAACCATAAACATATCAAACACCGAATTCACATTTTCTATCAGTGCCTCCACCTGTGGCATTTCGCCCTTTTCAATAATATATTTCATTATGCCTAGCGTCATGGTAGCGAACAGGTGACCTTGAAAATCCAAATCTGCATTTTGGGAGATTTGTGCCTTTTCAGTTTTCAAATGTTCAACATATTTTTCTTTAACCATTTTATGAATGTCGTTATATAAATGAATTTTCGGTGTTTCGATTTGACCGATCAGGTAAATCAGTTGGTGATGTTGTTCAAAAAGCGGTTGGACGCTATGAATAAATTCCTTTGTCGGCACGGAAAAACGCTGTTTTAATCGTTCCGCCACCAAGGCTTTGAGCTCTTCCACCAGCATTTTCGCCACGGCGTTTTTATTGGCGAAATGCTTATAAAAGGTAGAACGGTTAATTTTCGTCAGATCCAAAATATCCTGTACCGTCATGGCTTCAAAGCCTTTTTCTGCCAACAATGTCAAAAACGCATCACGAATAAGTCTATCGGTTCGAAGCACCCGAACATCCTGATTATTCATCATCTCTCCTTAAATTTACCGAATTAAGCAACAAATTACGCCTTTTTGTAGGGTTAAGCAACAAAACGTTGCCTCTTGGTGGTTGAGTGGTTTTTACCCGATCTCTATAATCATTCGCATAAACCGCGTTAAAGTAAGGATACAGAGATGAAAGCAAAATATTTCGTGTTCGGTTTCATTATTATCGGTGCCGTCGGTTTCGCCATTTGGAAAAACAGGCAATTACAGGCCAGTGAACTGAACGGCATTGCGGCAGTTAACGGACGTTTGGAATTAAAACGGCTGGACATTGCCACCCTTTATCCCGGCCGTGTAGAAGAAATTTTGGTGCAGGAAGGTAATGAAGTAAAACGCAATCAACCACTGGCACGGCTTTCTTCCAGCATTTCGCAAGCGCAGGTTTCCGCCGCACAGGCACAAAAGAAACGGGCGGAAGAATCCGTTGCCCGCGCCCTATCAGAAATTGATGCCCGCCAACAACAAGTCAACGTAACGAAATTGGAATTGAATAACGCACAAAAATTGCGCCTCGATAATCTGATTTCAAGCAGCGAATTAGAACACCGTCAAGCCGCTTATAAGGCGTCACTCGCTGCCGTGAACACCACGCAAGCCGCCAAAGCCGAAGCACAAGCCGCCGTCGCACAGGCGCAAGCGCAGTTAGAACAAGCGCAATCGCAAAATACCGATATGCTGATTAAAGCGCCGAAAGACGGACGGGTGGAATATCAAATTGCGGAAGTAGGCAATGTTCTCGGTGCCGGTGGCAAAGTGGTCAGTTTGCTCGATCCGACGGATACCTATATCAATGTTTTCCTCACTGCGCCACAAATGAATCAACTAAAATTGGGGGATGAGGCCCGCATCGTGATTGATGGCATGGATGCCGTTTTCCCCGCCAACATTACGTTCATCGCCAATAACGCGCAATTCACCCCCAAATCCGTGGAAACCACGGAAGAACGCGCCAAATTGATGTTTAAGGTGAAATTGCAGCTTCCCGTGGATATTGCACTGAAATATAAGCTTTTATTAAAAGGCGGCATGACGGGGCTGGGCTATGTGAAATACGATCAGCAGGCGCAATGGCCGGCACAGTTAAACGTGAGACTTCCGCAGGGTGAATAGCCATGACAGCCATTCGACCTGCCGTTGCGGTGGAACATCTCTCACATTCATACGGAAAAACCACCGCACTTTATGATGTCAGCCTGCGCATTCCCCGTGGCGCGACCGTCGGGCTAATCGGACCGGACGGCGTGGGCAAATCCACGCTGCTTTCCCTCATCGCGGGTGTCAAAATAATTCAGACCGGCAGCGTGCAGGTGTTTGATTTAAATGTCGCGGAGAAAAAAGCGCGGGATGCCCTTTCTCATAAAATCGCCTTTATGCCGCAAGGGCTGGGCAAAAATCTGTATCTCACCCTGTCCATTTATGAAAATATTGATTTTCACGCCCGCCTGTTCGGATTAAACAAACCACAACGGCAAGCCCGCATTCAGCGCTTATTGAATGCCACGGGGTTAGCTCCTTTTGCCGATCGGGCGGCAGGCAAATTATCGGGCGGGATGAAGCAAAAACTCAGCCTTTGTTGCGCCTTGGTGCACAGCCCCGATTTATTAATTTTAGATGAACCCACTACCGGCGTGGATCCGCTCTCCCGCCGTCAATTCTGGCAATTGGTGGAGGATTTACGCCGTGAAGAAAACGGCATGACGGTGATTGTGGCGACGGCATACATTGACGAAGCGGAACGTTTTGAACATATTCTTGCCATGGATGACGGCAAGCTCATCGCCAATGCGCCCACTAAGCAGGTGATTGCCGACACGCAAAGTCACAATCTGGAAGAAGCCTATGTCAAATTGCTGCCGGCAGAAAAACGCGGTGCGGAAAACGGCTTGCATATTCAGCCCTTTAAACCCAATGCCGAGAAACCGCCGGTTATCGTTGCCAAAGGTTTAACCAAGAAATTCGGTGATTTCGTTTCGGTGGATAACGTCAGTTTTACCATTCCGAAAGGAGAAATTTTCGGCTTTTTAGGCTCCAACGGTTGCGGCAAATCCACCACCATGAAAATGCTTACCGGCTTGCTGGATCCGACGGAAGGCTCTGCCACGCTGCTCGGTCAGCCTATTGATGCGGGCAATATCGACACGCGAAAACGGGTGGGTTATATGTCCCAAGCGTTTTCCTTATATGAAGAACTCAGCGTTTATCAAAATCTGGAATTGCACGCCAAGCTCTATCAAACTCCCCGCGCGCAATGGGCACACTATGTGCAATCCGTCATGCAGCAATTCGATTTAATTCAACTTGCCGATGAATACCCTTCCGCGCTGCCTCTTGGCATTCGGCAACGTTTGCAGCTTGCCGCCGCCTGTTTGCATAAACCCGAAGTGCTGATTCTGGACGAACCTACTTCAGGGGTTGACCCCGCCGCGCGGGATATGTTCTGGGAATATCTGATTAAACTGTCGCGCGAAGATAAAATCACCATTTTCGTCACCACCCATTTTATGAACGAAGCGGCGCGTTGTGATCGCATTTCCTTTATGCACCGTGGGCGTGTGTTGGCGGTAGGCACGCCGGAATCGCTACGTCTTGAGAAAAAAGCCCCGACGCTGGAAGAAGCCTTTATCGCTTATCTGGAAGAACAGGCGGATGACATTACCGCGCCTAAAATGGATAAACGCGATCAAAGTGCGGTCAATATTTCAGGTGTTTCTGCCGATTCGCCGGAAAAAGGCATACTGGCGTGGTGGTCGTTGGTGTGGACGTTTGCGGTACGGGAAGGAAAAGAATTATTACGGGATCGCATTCGTTTATTTTTCGCCTTGCTCGGTCCGGTGATTATGTTGTTCGCCATGGCATCCAGTATTTCTTTTGACGTACATCCGTCGAATTTTACCGTGCTGGATTATGACAACAGCTCGGAAAGCCGCCGTTTTATCGAATATTTCGACGGATCCCGCTATTTCGTGCGCCAACCGGATATTCATTCTCCGCAGGAAATTAATCAGGTGTTGCAATCTTCAAAAGTGAAACTGGTGATTGAAATCCCCCCTGATTTCGGCAAAAAAGTGTTGCAACGACAAATGCCGGAAGTGGGCTTTTTTATCGACGGCGCCTTTCCTTCCACCGCTGAAAATCTGCGCGGCTCCGTGGTGGGTGCAATCAACCAATATGTGCAGGAAACCTTAACGCAACAAGGCGTTAACGTGCCGAACAATACCGTGCTGGAACCCCGCTTTGTGTACAACCCGGATTTTAAAAGCATTTTCGCCATGACACCAGGCGTGATCATGCTTGCCATGATGTTGATTCCGTCCATGATGACGGCGTTAGGCGTGGTGCGTGAAAAAGAAATCGGCTCCATTATGAATCTGTACGGCTCCCCTGCCGGTGCGGTGCAATTTTTGCTCGGTAAACAACTGCCTTACATTTTGCTGGCGTTTATCAGTTATCTGATTATGGTGTGGATGTCGGTGATGGTCTTTAACGTGCCGGTCAAAGGCTCTATGTGGGCAATGACCTTGGGGGCACTTTTTATTATCACCGCCTCAACGGCGTTCGGGCTGTTCGTTTCCAGCTTTGTAAAATCGCAAATTGCGGCGATTTTCGCCACGGCAATTATCGTGATTATCCCGACCATGAACTTCTCCGGCATGCTTTATCCGACATCCACCCTGCCGCCTCATGTTTATATGGTCGCACAACTCTTCCCCGGTTATTGGTTTCTGATTATCAGCTTAGGCGGTTTCACGAAAGGATTGGGTTTTATGGATTTTCTCAGTAGCTACGGCGCGTTGTTGGCGATTTACGCCGTGTATTTCTGCGGGGCGGTCGCCCTGTTGAAGAAACAGGAGAAATAATATGTTCAGATGGATAAAAAATGTGTTTTATTTATCGGGCAAAGAACTGCGCAGTTTATTTTCCGATCCGGTTCTGGTGGTGTTAATTATTTATATGTTCACCGTCGCTATTTACACCGTTGCCAATTCGATTACCTTGGAAGTGAAAAATGCCTCCGTTGCCATTGTGGATAACGATCACTCGGCGTTGTCTTATCGCCTGCAACAAAGCCTGATTCCGCCGAACTTCCGTAAAGTGCATACAATTCATGCACAACAGGCGGATCGCCTGATGGACACAGGAGAATATACGTTCATTTTAGATATTCCGCCGAATTATGAACGTGATGTACTTGCGGGGCGTAACCCGCTGATTCAGTTATTATCCGACGCCACGGCAATGACGCAAGCCGCCATCGGTTCCGCTTATATTTCACAAATTTTTCACGGTGAAATTAACGATTTTCCGCACCTTCAAAGCAATAACGGCATACTCATTCAACCCACCATTAATGTGCTTTATAACCCGAATTTTTCCGGTAACTGGTTTATGGGCGGCATGAACATTGTGGGCTATTTGAATTTATTAACCATGTTGCTGGTGGGCGCCGCTGTCATTCGGGAACGGGAGCGCGGCACGCTGGAACATATTTTGGTGATGCCCGTACGCTCCAGCGAAATTGCTATGGCGAAAATCGTGGCGAACGAACTGGTGTTGCTCACCGTCGTGATGTTTTCACTCTATTTTGTGGTGCATAAAATCATCGGCACGCCCCTGCCGCAAGGTGCCTTTTCGCTTTATATTTTAGGCGCGGCAGTGTTTATTTTTTCTATTGCCTCCCTTGGCATTATGCTGGCGATTTTTGCCCCGACCATGCCTCAATTCGGTTTGTTGGTTCTGCCGGTGTATATCACGATGTATCTGCTTTCCGGCACCATGTCGCCGTTGGAAAATATGCCGGAATTCGTACAAAAACTGATCCAATTCTCCCCCACCGCCATTTTCGGGGCTTATGCGCAAGATGTGCTGTTCCGTGGCACAGGGCTTGATGTGGTGTGGGATAAACTGCTCCAAATTGCGGCGTTGGGCGCATTATTCTTAGGTATCGCACTTGCCCAGTTTAAATCCATGTTGTCGCGCCAAGGCTAAGATTCAGAAGGAAAACGTTATGGCAAATAAATTCGCTTTTAAATTCACATTCATCGCGGCGTTTATCACCCTCAGCGCTTGCACGACCAATGTCGATTTATCTTCTCAAGTGGAAATGCCTGCACAATTTGAGCAAACACAAAATGCGGCGACCTCTAAAAACATACAGGAAATCGCCCGTTGGTGGCAAAACTGGCGGGATCCGCAATTGACCCGATTAATCGAACTGGGACTACAAAATAACCTTGATATTGAAATCGCCAAAGCCCGTTTGCAGGAAGCGCAGGCGAACAGTCAATATACGCAGGCGGATCTGGGCCCTAAAGTCGGCGCGCAAGGTTCGGCGGGCATGATTCATTCTCATGGGGAAAATCCGTTGACACAGCGTACTTATGATCGGTCAGGAAATGTGCAACATGCGGGAATCACGGCAAGCTGGGAGTTGGATTTCTTCGGTAAAAAACGTAGCGATCGCGATGCGGCACAAGCTGCCTTCCTAGCCGCACAACAACAGGTTTATGCCGCCCAAATGTTGGTTGCCGGGCAAATCGCCGAAAGTTATGCCAATATTGCCGCCTTACATCAGCAAAATGCGCTGTTACAACAAAACGAAACATACTTACGCCGATTGAAAGGTTATGCGGAAGGTCGCTTCCGCGCCGGACAAGCGAACGCCAACGATGTGTTGCAGGTGGAAAGCCGAATCAGCGCCGTGCAGGCGCAACAAGCCACGCTGAACGCACAAATCGCCGGTAACGAACGCACCATTGCTATTCTTATCGGCAAACCGCCGCAAGACTTCCGTCTTAACAAAAGTGCGGTGGATTTTCTCGGTGTTTTACCAGCCGCCCCGCATGGTGTAATGCCCGGCAATGTATTGGAACGCCGCCCCGATTTACGCACTTATCGCGCCCAAGTACAAGCGCTGGCGGCAAAACTGGCTTCTGCCAAAGCGGATTTATACCCGCGCTTTGAGATTCAATTTTTAGGACAAATAGGGCGCATTGACATCAACACGGACATTCCCGATTTAAAAGGTTGGGGCAATTTGTTGAGCCTCGACATTAGCCTGCCGATTTTCACTAACGGACGCATTCAAGCCAACATTGACGCCGCCGACGCCCGCCTGAAAGCTGCCTTACTTCAATACGACAAAGGCTTGCTGCAAGCCCTTGCCGATGTAGATAACAGCTATCAGGCACAAGCCGCATTAAATCGCCAAACCCAATTGCTACAAACCGCCTGCCAACAGGCGCAAAAGCAGGCAGGCAATACGGAGAAATTATTTAACTACGGCGAAAAAACCTTAGACAACGCCCTCACCGCCCGCCTCACCGCACTGGATTACCAAAACCAACTCATCCAAAGCCGTTTAGCGGGGGCGAAGAATTTGATTAGTTTGTATAAAGCACTAGGTGGCGGTTGGTCCGAGCGATGAAAAAAACGTTTGCGAAATCGACCGCACTTTTGCGTTTTGTAAAAGTGCGGTGGTTTTCCCGATGTTTTTCACTGCGCCCGCCTTACCCCAAACTCGCTATATAAAATAAAGCATAAAGATGTGTATAATGGGCACTTTTAAAACTCACCGCACTTTTCTGATGAATAAAAACAGATTTATTTTTATATTACTTGCCTTATTACTTGTCGGGCTGGCGTTGTTTTCGTTGTCTTGGGGGCGATTTGCCATTCCTGTTGAGAATGTGGTGCAAACGCTGACGGGGAATAACCCGAACGAGGTGCAGAACAACATTATTTTTAACCTGCGTTTACCGCGCATTCTTGCGTCGCTCTTGGTCGGGGCGGCGCTGGCGCTTGCCGGGGCGACTTTTCAGGGGATTTTCCGTAATCCGTTAGTTTCGCCCGATTTGCTCGGTGTGTCCGGCGGCGCCTGTATCGGCGCGGCGGTGGCGATTTTGCTGGGACTTGGCTTGTTTGCCATTCAGGGTTTTGCATTCGTGGGCGGTTTGCTGGCAGTGCTAATGACCATGAGCCTGCCGAAACTGGTGCGACGGGATTCGACGATTATTTTGGTGCTGTCGGGTATTATCATATCCGGTTTTATGATGGCGTGTTTGGGGTTGGTGAAATATCTTGCCGACCCGGAAACCCAGCTCGCAGACATTGTTTATTGGCAAATGGGCAGCCTGACTAAAGCGGATTATCAAAATTTGCGTCTGCTTGCACCGATGATTCTGTTCACCACCGCGGCGTTATTGATGATGCGTTGGCGCATTAATGTGCTGTCTTTGGGTGATCGGGAAGCAAAACTCATCGGCGCCAATATTCGTTTTGAACGCAATCTGATGGTGATGTTCGCCACGTTGCTCACCGCCTCCGCCGTGTGCTTAAGCGGCACCATCGGTTGGATCGGCTTGATTATTCCCCATTTGGCGCGTATGTTTATCGGCGACAACAATTTACGCACCCTTCCCCTTTCAGCCCTTATCGGCGCGATTTTCCTGTTGATTATCGACACTTTGGCACGCAATTTATACACGCAGGAAATTCCTCTCGGTATTCTCACGGGCTTTATAAGCGCGCCGTTCTTTGCTTGGGTGTTAGTGAAACAAAAGGTGGCGGACTGATGACAATGTTAAAAATTAATCAACTTTACTTTCAGCATCAACGTAATATTCCGTTGCTTAATGGCATTGATTTGGAACTGAAGGCGGGCGAGCTGCTCACTATTCTCGGCGCCAACGGCACGGGGAAATCCACCCTGTTAAATTGCATTGCCGGCTTACTGAAACCAAAGTGCGGTGAAATTTTTCTGCAAAATAAGGAAATCAAACAACTTTCCGCCAAACAAATTGCCCGCCAAGTGGCTTATGTTTCGCAGCATTCGCCGCAGACGTATCAATACAAGGTGCTGGATTACGTGGTACTGGGGCGAGCCGCCCATCTAGGCTTGTTCGGCAAACCGCGCGAAGAAGATTATCATTTGGCGGAACGGGCGCTGGCACAACTGAGCATTCGCCATTTTGCAGACAAAATCTATATGCAAATGAGCGGCGGCGAAAAGCAGCTGGTGAATTTAGCCAAAATTCTGGTGCAACAGCCGCAACTGATTTTGTTTGATGAACCCACCTCCGCGTTAGATTACGGCAATGTATTTAAGACATTAAGCCTGATTAAAGGGTTATCACATCAGCAATTTTCTATTATTATGACAACACATAACCCCGATCATCCGATGTTGCTTAATGAAGTCATTCCGAACAGCAAAGTAGCGATTTTAACGAAATCGGGAAAATTGCATTGCGGTTTCACCGAGGCTATTCTCACGGAAGACAATCTGCGAGAACTTTACCAAACGGATTTGCGGTTAATTGATGTACCTGAATTACAACGTAAAATCTGTGCCATTACGCATATTTAAGAGGACGTACTTATGACCATGAAAAAAACATTGTTAAAACACACCGCACTTTTTGCGGCTACCCTGCTGGCATTTTCCGTGCAGGCGAAAATCATCACCGATGTGGATGGCAATCAAGTGGATATTCCTGATCGCGTAGAACGTGTGGCAGATTTGTGGCACGCCAATAATCAAATCGTGTTGTTATTGGGCGGCGCAGACAAACTGGTGGCAACCACGACTTCGATCAGCGCGAATCCTTGGTATAAGGAAGTGTATCCGAGAATTAAAGAAGTACCTGTCTTGACCAACGGCGAAACGATTCAAATTGAAGAATTATTGGCGCAAAAACCCGATGCCGTATTGCTTTCTAAAAAATCCATGTTGAAGGAAGTGAACCAAGCAGGCTTAAAAGGCGTACACGTGAGTTTTCAGGATTTTGACGGATTAAAGAAAACCGTGCGCATTACCGCAGACGTGTTGGGTGGCGACGCGCCTAAAGTGGCGAAAAAATACATTAAAGAATTGAACGACAACATCAATTTTGTCCATTCACGCGTTAAAGATGTCAAAGACAGCCAAAAACCACGGGTGTTACACATCACTAGTGGCTCGGATTTGCTCAAAATTGACGGCGGAAAATCCATGATCGGGGATTGGATTCGCATGGCGGGCGGCAGAAATGTGCTACCGGATGAAGCCAATATGGTGAATGTCACCATGGAAGCCATTGTGCAAGCCAACCCGGATGTGATTATCATCGGCAGCAGCGGCAACAAAGCCCAAGCGGCAATTGAGAAAATCAAAGCGGATCCGACCTGGCAATCCATAAGTGCGGTCAAAAATAATCGGATTTATGCCAACCCGACAGGCACCTTCCCTTGGGATCGTTACAGCGCGGAAGAAGCCTTACAAATTCTCTGGGCGGCACAATTATTCCATCCTGAACGTTTCGGCGATTTGGATATAGTGCTGAAAACGCAGGATTTTTATCAAAGATACTACAATTACAGTTTGAGCAAAGAAAATGCACAACAAATCTTAAAAGGGCTACCCCCGCTTAAGTAGTGTTGGCATTCGATTGAATTTCTTGTAGAATGCGCGCTGTTTTTTACCTGCCTAGTTAGGCTTTATCATAAGGAAATATCTATGAAAATCAGTGCGAGAAACCAATTAAAAGGCAAAGTCGTTTCAATCGAAACCGGTTCCGTAAACGCTATCGTTCAAATTGACATCGGCGGCGGAAACGTGATTTCTTCCACCATCTCCATTGAAGCGGTAAAAGAGTTAGGCTTAGCTGTCGGCAAAGACGCTTATGCGATTATCAAAGCCACCTCCGTGATGGTCGGTGTAGAATAATTTCTACCGATTTTTAGACGATAAAACAACTGCATTTGAAAAGTGCGGTTGTTTTTTTATGTGTTTTTCTTCCATAAAAAATGCGGTGAAAAATCACCGCACTTTCTTATATCATTCATTAGAAACTGTATTTCAGATTAGCAAAGTAAGAGCGACCACGTTCATTATAAGTGCGTGCCGTCCCTGCATTACGATAAATACGTTTATCTAAAATATTATTCACACCCATGCGTAGGCTTAAATTGTCGTTAAATTTATACCCGACATTAGCGCCCCAACTACCATAACTACCAAGATGATATTGGTTAACAAGGCTTTCACCGGTGGTATAAATCACCTGCATAAAGTTTTCAGCATTTTCAACGGTTTTTTGTCTGCCATAACGGGTGTAAGACGTATTAATGTCCCAATGATCATTAATTTTCCAATTAAGATTACTGTTCACCGTATATTTCGGTACAAGGGAAATCGGATTGCCGGTTTGCTTGTTTTCATTTTTGAGCATATAAGTGAAATTGGTGCTAAATAAAATGGCATCATCCAAGAATGGCAAGGTAATATTGCCTTCCAGCCCTTCGATAATCGCGCGTGGCGTATTGCCCCAACGATAAACGTTGGTTGCCGTGTAGTTACGATAAATCGCGCTTCCGTTCGGGGTGTTGCTTGCACGAATTTCGCGATCGTAACCACCTGCAGGCGCGTCAATGGTGGTTAAGAATTCCCCGTTAGAGACGATCTTGTTACGGTAATCATTATGGAAATACGCCAAGGAGAACAACTTGCCTTCGTTTTCATATTCAAAGCCAATTTCTTTATTCCAGCTGGTTTCCGGTTTGATGTTTTCATTGCCCAGGAAATAGCAGGCACGACCCCAGTCAAACCCTTTGGCATTGCTGTTTGTATAAGGGTTATTTCGAGTGCCGTTACCACCGGTCGGATTTAACGCATTCGGATTATTCCAGTTATTTGCGCTATCAATCGGGCAACCGTTACTTGCATTCACCAATAAATAATTTGGCGAAGATTGATAAAGATTCGGTGCTTTATAGGCTCTTGCCACGCCACCTTTAATTTTCCAGTTTTCGCTGACTTGGTGGGAGAAGTTGAATGATGGGCTCCAGTTGGATTTAGAATTCGTGCTGGAATCAAAACGAATGCCCGGCGTTAAAATGGTTTTGTTATTTGGCAACATAATGTTGTCTTCCAAGAATGCCGCCCATTCATTTTGTGCCACTTTACCACTACGCCCTTTATCCGCTAACCAAGGCACAATCGCGTAAACCTGCATAGTTTGTGTCATAGACGCGGCATCGTTTAATTCTGAACGGGAAGCTTCCGCACCAATGGTAACCATATGGCCGGTACTGCCCAAGGTAAACGGAATATAAAGTTCGTTACTGAAACGGTAATTTCTGAGAAAGCCAACAGATTTATTTAACCCGTTGTAAGCCCCTTCCGTACTGCCCAACAAACCTTCCGGATAATGGTAGTTACGGGTTTGATCGAAAGTGAAATAAGTGCGGTTGTCAAATGAACCCCATTTACCTTCGTGCGTTAAGCTATAACTTTGACGATAAAGCGTTGAGGTTTCCGCTTTTTGTAACGCCAGTTGACGGCTTGTTTGCATGGCTTGGCTGACTAAAACGGAGCTATTTTACGTATCGCCGTTATAAATATTACCTTGACGGCTGTATGTGGCATCAAGGGTTAATTTTTGATCCGGCGTGATGTTCCAAACTAACTGGGCTGCCACATCACGATTACGCACGCCTTCACGACCGGCATAGCGGGTGTTGTCTTGTGTCGCCGCATTATTATTGGTCCCGGCATCTTCAGCGGAATTAATATCCAATGCATCGGCTTTTGTTTTAGCAATGTTGCCGTATAAACGGAAGCCTAAAACATCTTTAATCAACGGACCGCTGAAATTAAAACCCAGACGGTTGGTATGGCCTTCTTTGCTGTCTTCCGGTTGCTCGGTAAATAGATTTAAACTGCCGTGATATTCTGCGGTTGGTGCTTTGGTTTTAATGTTCACCACCCCGCCCATGGCGCCTGAACCATAACGTGCTGCTGCCGGACCTCGCAAGACTTCAATGGACTCAATAGCATCTGCCGGCACCCAGTTGGTGTCGCCGCGGGTATTCCGCATGCCGTTTCTGCCATAGCGTTCGGAATTACGGGATTTTACCGGTTTGCCGTTCACCAGAATCAAGGTGTTTTCCGGCCCCATAGCACGAATATCCACTTGGCGTTTATTGCCGCGTGCGCCGCCCGGTGCATTGGTACTTAAAGTGACACCCGGTTGTTTGGCGATGATTTCAGACGCATCATTTTCAATGGGATTTCGTTCCAGATCTTTTTCCGTGATGACGGACACGCCCAGTGACTGTTTCACTTGCTGTTCGGCGGTCACTTGAATTTCATCTAAATTTTGCGTGTCTTCTGCGTGTGCGTGGGTAAAGGTTGAAATGACAGCCAAACTAATCAGACTGAACGGCAGGAGTTTTTTCATGGTACGTCCTTGGGGTTGAGTAAAAACCGAGCAATAATACGATCGCTATATAAAATAATAAATAATCATAAATGGGTAGGTGCAAATAAATCTTCTAAAAACACAAATGCCGGCGTAATTGCTGTTCTGAAGTGCGGTAGATTTTTGCCAAGTTTTCCAAGGTCAACAGCGCTTCTCTTGAGCCTTGCTGAAAACCGTATTCTTGATCGAGCAACAGAATGTTTTCCGCCAAATACATCGCTTGCTGCGGGTTATGTGTGGTGATCAATAAGGCGATATTTTGCGTTTGCAGGTGTTTTATTTTTTCCAACACACGAATTTGATTGCCGAAATCCAGGCTCGCGGTGGGTTCGTCCATGATCAATAATGTTGCCTGTTGCGCAATGGCGCGGGCAATCAGCACCAACTGTTTCTCTCCCCCACTCAGTTGGTGATAATAACGCTTGGCGAGATGTTCGATTTGTAAACCGGCAAGGGCGGAAAGCGCCAAATCACGATCTTCGGCTTTCGGTGATTGATACCATTTGAGATACGCCGAACGTCCCATCAGCACCATATCCTGCACCAAAAAAGGGAATAAATGCTGATGAGCTTGCGGCACATAAGCAATGTTGCACGCCAATTCCCCTTGGCTGTAATCCGATAAAGGACGTTGCCGCCAATACACTTCCCCCTGTAGCGGAGCTTGTAGCCCTAACAAGGTTTTCAGAAAGGTGCTTTTGCCCGCGCCGTTTGCCCCCAATAAACAACAAATTTGCTTTTCCTGTAAACGGAAATTGATGTTGTTCACCAGTATTTTATCGCCGTAGCCAATGGCTAAATCACGGGTTTCCACTAAATTCATCGTCTGCCCCGCAATAATAAATAAAGGAAAAACGGTGCGCCGCAGGCAGATGTCAAAATGCCAAGAGGCAGCTCAATGTCGGCAACGGTGCGCGCTAAAGTGTCCGTTAATAACAGAAAAGCGGCGCCGAGAAGCAAAGATGTCGGAAGCAACAGGATAAAATTGGCGCCCACCAATAAACGGGCAATATGCGGCACCAATAAGCCGACCCAACCGATAATGCCTGTAATAGACACCGCACTTGCCGTGCAAAGGGTGGTAAAAATAATCAAAATGTAGCGGGTCATTTTTATCGGTACGCCAAGGCTGCGCGCTTCTTCTTCCTCTAAAGAAAGCAAATTTAAACGCCAACGAAGTAAAAATAGCGGCGCCATACCGAGCAATAAAATCGGCGCCAGTTGCAACACATCTTGCGGACTAATGGCGGTTAAGCTTCCTAGTAGCCAAAAAGTAATGGAAGGCAGTTGGGTAAAAGGATCGGCGAGAATTTTCAACAACGAAATCCCCGCGCCAAGCAACGAACCGATGGCAATTCCCGATAATACGAGAACGAGAATCGGGTCTTGGTCTTTGCTACGGGTTGCGATAAGGGAAACGCAAAATACCGTGGCAATGCCGCCAAGAAAGGCAAAAAGCTGAATATAAAACATCGGTAAATTGTAGAAAATTGCCAGTGACGCCCCAAACCCGGCGCCGGCGGATACGCCCAAAATATCCGGCGAAACCAATGGATTTTTAAACATCCCCTGATAGGTCGCCCCCGCGCAGGCTAAAGCGGCACCGACCAAACAAGCCACCGCAATGCGAGGCAAGCGAATTTGCCATAACACGGTGTGAATCGGTGAGTTTGTGTCACATTGTGAATTCACGGAACAAACGAGCGTTTGCCATAATTGACTTGGTGAAACGGGAAATTTCCCCACGTTCAGGGCAAGTAAAATACTGCCGACTAAAATTCCCGTCAGCAATAAAAAGAACAGGCGTGGCGCACGTTGGATAAGATTTTGCATTATTGTCCCTGTAGCAACTGCTCAGCTTGCGCTTTTGATAAATCAATGTGGTAGAACAATTTATAAAACCGTTGCACTTCGGGTGCAAAATCGTCCATCGGTTTATTGCTTAATAAATGTTGTAACCACCGCACACCGAGCAAGCGATTCAATCCCGGCGGGGAATCCAGCCAACCGAAAGGCTGATTGGGAATGAAAAAAACGCGCTGATTTTTGACCGCACTTAATTGCTGCCATTGGGGATTGTCTTTGATGGTTTGAAAAAATTCGGCGTATTGGGTCAAAATAATGTCGGGATTCCACAGCAGAAGCTGCTCCATAGAAACCTGTGTTAACCCTTTATGCTCGCCTTCCACCACATTGCGCAAGCCGACCAACTCCATAGCCTCCGTATGAATGGATCCCTTTTGCCCTGTTTGTAAACCGTCGGCACTGCGCGCCAAATAGGCGGTTTGTTGTAAAACGCCGGCAAAATCCCCCGCACTTTTAAGAGTTTCTTCCGCGTATTGCGCCTGTGGCTCCGTGAAGGTTTCCGCACCTAGCAATTTGCCCAACTCACGCAAGGTTTTCGGCGTTTCGGCGAGTCTGCCGTCCAGCAATAAATAAGGCACACCGGTTTGCGCAAAGGTGCGTTTTGCCTGATCGATGTAATTCGGCGCCACATTGCCCACATCAATAATCAAATTCGGTTGAAGCGCCACGATTTTTTCGGCGGAAAACGTACTGCCCTTTCCGGCAATTTTGCCGATGGTCGGCAACGCTTGTTGTTGCACAGGAAATAATTTGCCGCCTTTGGATGCCATCTTAAAGCCCGCCAGTCCGACCATTTTTTGCGGCGCGGCGGCCAGCAATAACGCATCACTCGGATTACCGGCGCTTAAGACTTTTTCGATTTTTTGCGCTGCCGGTAATTCCCCGGCAAGAAAGGGGGAAGGCGCTTCCTGCGCCCAAAGGCTGCCGATAAATGTCAGCGGAAGTAACAGCATAAACCATTTTTTCATGGGAATTTCCTTAAAGTGCGGTCATAAAATCCAACGAATTTGAAATTTTCTTTGCCACGTTCAACTTGTGTAAACGGCATGAATTTTACTAAAACGCTATATATTTTTAAATATACTGGCGAACTTTTCGCGATTTTTATTTATAATGAAGACGCTATGTTTTTAAATATACATCGTTATATTTTTCTCACATTCTGTTGGGGTAACATCATGAAATTTGAAGTCATTTACAAATTCCTGTTGTTGTGTGTGCTGATTATCAGTTTGTTGTGTGTTGTGATAAGCGGCGCCGGATTATTCTACGGTTGGCAATTGAGCATGCTGTTCAATATTCATGTGAGCTTTGCCGTTTTGCTGGTCGCCGCGTTGTTACTGCATATTCTGAACCGCAAAAATAAATTGGCGAAAATCAATACCCAATTTGCCGATTTGGTCTTACACAATAAATACCCGAGTTATTGCAATTTAGACCGCTTGATCATGACGTTCGAGCATTTTTCCGTTGTGCAAATTGCCGAACAGTTAAACCTGGATTTGGATGCGCTGCTAAAAGAACTCGCCGAAGGAAAAATAAACGTCAAAAATTCCCACAGCACTTTACGGGAGAATTTTCCCCATAATGATGAAAAGATTTTTGCTGCGATCACCATCGTGCTGCAACTTCGTTTAATTAATCCTATCCCTGCTTTTAACTTAAAAGGACATTAAAATGAAAAAGACACTGCTTTATACCGCCATCGCTATGGCTTGCTTACCGGCGTATGCCGAAGAAGTTTTTACCCTTGGGCAAATTGAGGTGATTGCCGATAGATCAACGGATTTAAGCACCACACGCATTGAACAGGCTGACTTACAGAAAAACAATCAAACCAATGTCGCCGAGGTGGCGAAAACCACACCGGGCGTATTTTTGGATCGTAGCGGCGCACGCAATGAACATAATTTGTTGGTACGCGGATTTAAAGCCAATCGCGTGCCAGTGTTTATTGACGGCATTCCGGTGTATGTGCCCTATGACGGCAATATGGACATTGGTCGCTTCACCACCTTCGATTTATCCCGCATTGATATTTCCAAGGGCGCAAGTTCCGTGCTTTATGGCGCCAACACGCTGGGCGGTGCGGTAAATCTCATTACGCAAAAACCGACCAAACCGTTTGAAGGCACTATCGGCTACGGATTTGCTCACGGTAGAAGCGGCAGCACGGGCACCAATCAAACCTACTTTAATTTAGGTTCAAAACAAGACTATTTTTATGCCCAATTAAGCGGTTCATTTTTAGAAAAACAAGGGCTTCAACTGTCGCGTCATTATCATCGGGTTTTACCAAGCGGTGATGATGGCGCACGGGCGGAAAATTCCGTACAACGGGATAAAAAACTCAGTTTGAAAGTGGCGTTTACCCCAAACGCAACGGATGAATATACGCGCACCTTCGGCAATTGGTTAAGACTGGACGGCGCGTTGTTCTATTCCGAAGTGCGTGATGCCATTGAACTTGTGGCGCATCCGACAATTTCCAATAAAGAACAAAATCAAAACTACGGCAAAGAAGTGTTTAAGGGTGTGGAACTTGCCGCCGCAATTTTTGCGACGGATAACCTGACATTGGGTGCCAACTACACTTATACCCGCGCAAAAAATAAAACCTACACGAACTTTATTGTGCGCGATATTCCGCAACATAAATTCTTCGCTTATGTGGATTGGAAAATTGTGCCTAACCTTTCCCTTTATGTCAGTCAAGAAGCGGAACACGGTCGTTATAGCAGAGATGGTTTCGGCAGCCGGGCGCCGACGGTTAGACTTTCCGGCTTCGGCAATACCAATGCCAAACTCACTTACAACGTTACCGAACAATTCATCGTGGAAGCCGGCGTATTCAACCTGTTTGATAAAAACTACTATTATGAAGCCGGTTATCCGGAAGCGGGACGAGTGTATTTTTCTAACTTGAAATATCGTTTTTAATATTCTGCTTAGCGATAAAAATTGAGCCTTGCAATGACAAAGCTCAATTTATTTTAAGGAATAAAGTGCGGTTGCTTTTCTCAGCGTTTTTAATCTGCTTTTAACGCATATTTGCCGGAACCTAAAAGCATAACGGCAACAAACGCAAACAAGAAAGTCGCAATGCCTTCTGCAGTCCATGAACCAACTTTAGTTAACGTGAAGAGATCGGCGGAATACATTAAAATCATGATGACCACCGAACCACTCGCAGCAATAAACGCGGCGATACGGGTATAAACCCCTAAAATCATTAGAACCGGTGCAACGACTT
This sequence comes from Aggregatibacter actinomycetemcomitans, assembly GCF_023518055.1. Taxonomy (NCBI): domain Bacteria; kingdom Pseudomonadati; phylum Pseudomonadota; class Gammaproteobacteria; order Pasteurellales; family Pasteurellaceae; genus Aggregatibacter; species Aggregatibacter actinomycetemcomitans. Next base: position 1,237,519 of record NZ_CP085096.1, on the reverse strand, counting down.
CCGCCAAATAAGCAAGATATGCAAATGATGCCGGTAAACCGAATTCCATAAACTTCATAGCGACGAAATCTACACCGGTTTTTAATTTATGCACGCCGTGTAGTAAAAATAACACTGAAAAACCAACACGTAAAATAAGCTTAGCCAGTTCAGGTAAATCAACAAGTTGATTAAATTTTTTCACAATAGACATTTAAATCTCCTCAAAAATATAAAAAATGCTGTTTTATTGTAACAAAATTGCTACATATTTATCAATATAGCTTGGAAAAAAGCTGTCTTTCCGAATCTTCAATAATTGGATTACACAACCCCCGTCGGTTCATATATAATATGCCGCCTTTTACGCAATCCGATACAGACAACCCTATGACAATAACGCAAACCGAGAAGAAAAAAAGCTATAATTTCAATAAATTGCAAAAACGTCTACGCCGAAATGTGGGAAACGCCATTGCAGATTTTAATATGATCGAAGAAGGCGACAAGGTGATGGTGTGTTTATCCGGCGGGAAGGACAGCTATACGCTGTTAGATATTTTGTTGAATTTACAGCAAAATGCGCCGATAAAATTCCGGATTGTGGCGGTTAATTTAGACCAAAAACAACCGGGCTTTCCGGAACATATTTTGCCTGGGTATCTGCAAGGTATCGGGGTGGGTTACAAAATCGTGGAAGAAAACACCTATGGCATCGTGAAAGAAAAAATTCCCGAAGGCAAAACCACTTGCTCCCTCTGCTCCCGTTTACGCCGCGGGATTTTATATCGTACCGCAACGGAACTCGGTGCCACCAAAATTGCCTTAGGACACCACCGCGACGATATGTTGGCGACCCTCTTTTTAAATATGTTTTACGGCGGAAAATTAAAATCCATGCCGCCGAAGCTGATTTCCGACGACGGCAAACAAATCGTGATTCGCCCGTTGGCGTACTGCAAAGAAAAAGACATTGAAAAATATGCCGTCGCGAAGGCTTTTCCGATTATTCCTTGCAATCTGTGCGGTTCGCAACCGAATCTGCAACGTCAAGTGGTAAAAGAAATGCTGAATACCTGGGATCGCCAATATCCGGGACGCTTGGAAACCATGTTCAGCGCCATGCAAAACATTACGTTGTCTCACCTGTGTGATCCAAAACTTTTTGATTTCAAAGGCATTAAACACGGTCAATTGATTGAAGGAGTGGAAGGCGATACGGCATTTGATGAAGAAAACATCACGCCGATGCAATTTGATGATGAAGATCAGGCGGATTTCAGCGAGCATGAAATGATCGCCTTTAAGGAAGTGCGGTAGGAAAACATCGGAAAAAATGACCGCACTTTTACGGCGATATGCAAACAAAAAATCGCGGTTTTTACGCAACGATTTTTCTAGAAATTGTATGTGATTAAATTCGTCTTGCCTGCCAATATGCCTTACGCCAATAATCGCTGTTCAACGAGGAATAAATCACGCCACCCTTAGTAGACGCGTGCAGAAATTTGTCTTCCTTCACATAAATGCCCACATGATAGCCATGAGGACCGCGACCGGTTTTAAAGAACACCAAATCACCGGTTTGAATATCGCCTTTTTCAATATACTGACCGTAATTTGCCTGATCTTTGGTTTGTCGCGGCAATTTTATGCCGAAGCGATCGAAAAAGGTGGTTTGCACGAAACCGGAGCAATCCACGCCACTGCGACTTTGTCCGCCGATACGATAAGGCGTTCCCGCCCATTCGTATTGCTGTTCGCTTAAAAGCGCAATCGCTATAATAGGATCGTTTATCTGCCCTTTGTAATTAATCCGCGAGGATTTTGACGGTCCTCCGGAACAGGCGGCTAACGCCAGGACAGAACAACAAATAAGTAGAGATTTAAAAGAAATACGCATAAATCATCCATAACAAAAAGCTACCGACAATCGCTTGCGGTAGCCAATTTATTAAGCTTTCGGTTTGACCTTTTCAACCCGGTTGCGCAATTTTTGTCCCGGTTTGAACACCACCACACGACGGGCAGAAACCGGTACGCTTTCACCGGTTTTCGGGTTTCTACCCGGACGGGAAGCTTTATCACGTAATTCAAAATTACCAAAACCAGATAATTTCACGTCATTTCCTGTTTCCAAAGCCACACGGATTTCTTCAAAAAAGCTTTCGACCAAATCCTTTGCCTCACGTTTACTGAGATGGAATTTCTCAATAAGATTTTCGGCGAGTTCTACTTTAGTTAATGTCATAGTTTAATCTCTCAAATAAGCATTAAAACATTGTTTTAACTCAGATAATACCGTTGAAATTACCGCGTTAATTTCATCTTCTTCAAGGGTTTTTTCATTATCTTGAATTACTAAGCTGATAGCTAAGCTCTTATGCCCTGCAGCAACACCGGTTCCGTGGTAAACATCAAATAAATTGATTTGGGTTAATTTATCTCCGCCTGCTGTACGACACACTTCCAGCACGTCATTTGCAGGGATATTATCCGCAACCACAACCGCCAAATCACGACGATTAGCAGGGAAACGGGAAATTTCTTTGGCACGGGCGACTTCTCGTCGAGAAATGTGTGCGACCGAAATTTCACAAACAAATGCTTTTCCGGTAAGACCAATTTTTTGCGCGATAGTCGGGTGAAGTTGACCAATAAATCCGATTTCTTCACCATCCAGCATAATGGCCGCAGATTGACCCGGATGCAATGCTGTGTATGATTTTGCTACAAATTTTGCCCGATTTCCAGCAGAACTTAACGAAAGTAAGTTTTCAATGTAGCCTTTTAAGTCGTAAAAATCTGCCGGTACGGCTTTTTCGCTCCACTGTTCGTTTGATTTTAACCCTGTCATCACCGCGGCAAAAACCGGCTCTTGGTGCACGCCGAATTCGGCCTTTTCGTCCGGAATAAAACGTAAACCGTGCTCAAACAAACGCACGCGACTTTGTTGGCGGTTTTGATTATAAATCACTGCGCCCAATAAACCGGTCAATAATGAAACACGCATGGCGGACATTTCAACGGAAATCGGGTTCGGTAAAACCATCGGTTTAACATCAGGATGCAGCAAACTTTGGATTTTCGGATCAACGAAGCTATAAGTAATGGCTTCATAAAAATCACAACTGGTTAGAGCGGCTTTAATGCGAGATAGTTCAATATCCGCTTCTTTATGTTCACGCATACACAAATGTGCTAACGGCGCATTATTCGGAATGCTGTTATAACCGTAAATGCGGGCGATTTCTTCAATTAAATCCTCGGCAATTTCAATATCAAAACGCCAAGATGGTGCAATTGCCGTCCAAGTGTCAGCGGCATAAGAAACCTGTAAACCAAGGCGTTGAAGAATCTCCGTAATGGTTTCGGTAGCAATATGGTGTCCAAGTAACGCATCTAATTTGTGACGTTGTAATGTGACTTGTTGGCGTTTCGGTAAATATTGCGCATTAACCACCTCGCAAATTTCACCGGCTTCACCACCGCAGATGTCAAGTAAAAGTGCGGTCGCTCTTTCCATCGCTTTGCGTGGCAATTCAAAATCTACGCCACGTTCAAAACGGTGGGAAGAATCGGTATGCAAGCCATACTGACGGGCGCGACCGGTAATTGCTAACGGTGCAAAGAATGCCGCTTCTAAAATCACATCTTTTGTGCTTTCCGCATTCACCCCACTGGCTTCACCGCCGAAAATCCCCGCCATTGCCAAAGCGCCATTTTGGTCGGCGATAACCAGCGTATTCGGTTGTAACTTCGCGGTCGTGCCGTCCAGTAACACCAACTCTTCGTTTTCTTTCGCCATGCGTACCTGAACCGGTTGCGCCACTTTTGCCATATCAAAAGCGTGCATCGGTTGACCTAATTCCAGTAAAACATAATTAGTGATGTCCACAATCGGATCAATAGAACGAATGCCGCAACGACGTAATTTTTCCTGCATCCACATCGGTGATTGGGCTTTTACGTTAACATTTCGCACCACACGCAATAAATAACGCGGACAGGCTTCCGGCGCCAGCACATCAATTTGTACTTTATCGTCGATAGTAGGCTGAACCGCTTTAAAGTGCGGTGGATTTTCGTGGAGTTTATTAACCACCGCCAATTCACGCGCAACCCCGGCAATGCTTAAACAGTCGGCACGGTTTGGCGTTAAACTGATTTCAATGGCGTTATCATCTAATTTCAAATAATCACGTAAATTCGTGCCAATCGGCGCGTCTTGCAGCAATTCGATAATGCCGTTAGCGTCGGATTCAATACCGAGTTCGCTGAATGAACAGAGCATACCTTCGGAAGGTTGACCGCGTAATTTGGTTTTCTTGATTTTGAAATTGCCCGGCAATTTTGCGCCTTCTACCGCACAAGCCACTTTCAACCCTTGACGGCAATTCGGTGCGCCGCACACAATATCCAATAAACGTTCGCCGCTCACATTTACTTTGGTCACGCGTAATTTATCCGCATCCGGGTGTTGCGCGCATTCCACCACTTCGCCTACAACAACGCCAGTGAAATCGCCGGCAACCTTTTCCACACCGTCAACTTCCAAACCCAACATGGTAATTTGATCGCAAAGTTGCTCCGTGGAAATTACCGGATTAACCCATTCACGTACCCATTGTTCACTAAATTTCATACTTATCTCTCACTCAAAATTATTTAAACTGTTTCAAAAAGCGTAAGTCATTCTCAAAGAATGAACGTAAATCCGTGACGTTGTAGCGTAACATGGTCAAACGTTCTACACCCATGCCCACCGCAAAACCGGAATATTCGTTCGGGTCAATGCCGACATTGCGCAATACGTTCGGATGCACCATGCCGCAACCCAACACTTCCAGCCATTTACCGTTTTTCCCCATCACATCCACTTCAGCGGAAGGTTCGGTGAACGGGAAATAAGACGGACGGAAACGCACCTGCAAATCTTCCTCAAAAAAGGCGCGTAAGAAATCATGTAACAAGCCTTTTAATTCGGTGAAATTGGCGTGTTTGTCCACATACAATAATTCGATTTGATGGAACATCGGTGTGTGGGTTTGGTCGTAATCGTTACGATACACACGCCCTGGCGCCATAATGCGAATCGGCGGCTGTTGTTTTTGCATGGTACGAATTTGTACACCGGAGGTTTGGGTTCTTAACAATAATTCAGGATTAAACCAGAAGGTATCGTGATCAGCGCGTGCCGGGTGATGTTTCGGGATATTTAAGGCATCAAAGTTATAGTAATCGCTTTCGATTTCAGGGCCGGATTCCACGGAGAAACCCAATTCGGAGAAAAATTTGGTGACGCGTTCAATAGTGATGGAAACCGGATGTAAACCGCCCATTTCCACTTTACGCCCCGGCAGGCTCACATCAATGCGTTCATTTTCCAGTTTGGCGTCTAATAAGGCTTGTTCCCACTCTGCTTTTTTCGCGTTTAAAAAATCCAACGCCGCTTGTTTGGCTTCGTTAATTTTTGCACCCACCGCCGGACGCTCTTCCGCCGCCACATTGCGTAGTTCTTGCATTAATTGGGTAAAATGCCCTTTTTTACCAAAATATTCCACCCGAATTTCATCAAGTGCCGCCAGGCTTTTATTTTCAATACTGTCTATAGCATTTCTTGCTTTCTCCACAAGATCTTTAAGATGCTGCATATATATCCTCTGTCATGTTCGATTTATCTAAAAAAATGCCTGCAATGATAATATTAACTGCTTAGAAAATCACGCAATTTATCACGTTTTACGCAAATTATTCGTGAGTAGAAAAGGATACCGATAAAAAACGCCCGAAAAAATTATTTACAAACTCGCTCTCTCGTTTCTTCACCCCTAACGGGCGGTTGGAAAAGCCAACGTTCAAAAAACGTTGTTTTTTGTGACCGCACTTTTTGTCCTGCAGGAAATTTTAGTGCTGAATCTATTAAGCTATTTTTCATAGACAAAAAAATAGAGGCTTCAAAAGCCTCTATTCCGTATCGGTAAAATGAAATTTTATAACTGACGCAACTGTTGCAACGCTTCAATACGTTTTTCCAACGGCGGGTGGCTTAAAAGTAACTCTTTCAAACCGCCACCACGTTTACCGTTAATGGCAAATGCCGCTAAGGCGGAGCCTTCTAATTCTTGCGGTTCATGCAAACTTTGCAGACGTTTTAACGCATCAATCATTTTTTGTTTGCCCACCAAATCCGCCGAACCGGCATCCGCTCTGAATTCACGTTGACGGGAGAACCACATGGCGATCATGCTTGCCAAGAAACCGAACACCACTTCCAGCACCATGGACACCAAGAAATAAATACCGGAATTGCTTGAACTTTCACTGCCCTGATTACGAGAATTGGCGACCACATTCGCGATTAAGCGCGATAAGAAAATGACGAAGGTATTCAGCACGCCTTGCAGTAATGCCATCGTGACCATGTCACCGTTTTTAATATGGCTCACTTCATGCGCCAATACCGCTTCCGCTTCACCGCGCGTCATTTTGTTTAACAGCCCCGTACTTACGGCAACCAGCGAATTATTTTTGCTCGCACCGGTGGCAAAGGCGTTGACATCAGCGGAATGATAAATAGCCACTTCAGGGCGCGGTAAACCGGCACGTTCTGCTTGCGAATACACGGTATCCACCAACCAACGTTCCGTTTCATTACGCGGTTGTTGAATCACTTCCGCACCGACGGCGCGAATCGCCATAGTTTTAGACATAAATAAGGAAATGATGGAACCGGCAAAACCGAACAGTGCCGCGAAAATCATTAACCCGGACGCGTCACGGGCTTGAATGCCGGTTAAAGATAAAATGATGTTGAAAACCAGTAAAACCGCCATGTTCGTGGCTAAGAAAAGTAAAATGCGCATCATAGATAAAAACTCCCTAAATAAAATAATAATGAAAATATGCTTGGCTATAATGGCGATAAAAACAGGAAAATCAAGTGTACCGATGAATTTTCTACGGAAGAGTGGCAATTTAATGGGAAAACATACAAAAAAGTGCAGTCGGTTTTAAGGACGTTTTTTGAAAAGAAAAATGGAGTTGGTCGATAAGCCGGGTTCTGTCGTGGGCAATCATTCATCTAGGCGCACATTTACACATACGCTCAAGCAACCTACCCGAATCCTGAACGGGCCATTCATTGGATTCCTATTTGGTCTTGCTACGAGTGGAGTTTACCCTGCTGCCAACCGTTACCGGCGGCACGGTGCGCTCTTACCGCACCCTTTCACCCTTACCTGATCTCTTGCGAGCCATCGGCGGTTTGCTCTCTGCTGCACTTGTCGTAGGCTCTCGCCCCCCGGACGTTATCCGGCACTCTGCCCTGTGTAGCCCGGACTTTCCTCCCGCCTACTTGTCCCCCGGTTTACGCTTGCGCGACGTTAGGGGCTTCAATAGACCGGCGATTGCCTGACCAACTCAGGCGCGCAGTATAGCCTAAATTCTTGGCGAAATATAGTGTTAAGTAAAAAGTTAGGCTAGAATGAGCGCCACAAAAAACGTTCCGAAAACAAACCGCACTTTCCCCGCGCTAATAAGGAAACCGCAATGGACTATTTACACATCGCTCAGGAAACCCTGGGTGTGGAAGAAAACGCCCTCGGGCAACTTAAACAAAGATTAGACGGCACTTTCGCCGACGTCGTAAATTTGATTCTGAACTGCAAAGGTCGTTTGGTTATCGGCGGCATCGGCAAGTCCGGATTGGTAGGCAAAAAAATGGTTGCCACTTTCGCTTCCACCGGCACGCCAAGTTTCTTCTTACACCCGACGGAAGCTTTCCACGGTGATTTAGGGATGCTTAAACCCATTGATGTGGTTATGCTCATATCTTATAGCGGCGAAACCGACGATGTGAACAAACTCATTCCAAGCCTGAAAAACTTCGGTAATAAAATCATCGCTTTAACCTCGAATAAAAATTCTACGCTGGCGCGCCATGCGGATTATGTGTTGGACATCACCGTAGAACGCGAAGTCTGCCCGAATAATCTGGCACCGACCACCTCCGTTATTGTCACCATGGCATTGGGCGACGCATTAGCCGTCTGTTTAATGCGCGCCCGCGATTTCCAACCAGAAGATTTCGCCAAATTCCACCCTGGCGGCAGTTTGGGACGCCGTTTGTTATGCCGCGTGAAAGATCAAATGCAAACCCACTTGCCGATCGCCGCATTAACCACTACCTTCACCGATTGTTTAAGCATCATGAACGAAGGCAGAATGGGCGTGGCGTTGGTGATGGAACAACAGCAACTGCGCGGCATTATTACCGATGGCGATATTCGACGCGCGCTCACCGCAAACGGTGCAGAAACCTTGAATAAAACTGCGCAGGAGCTCATGACGTCTCATCCGAAGACCATTCACCAAGACACCTATATTTCGGAAGCGGAAAATTACATGAAAGCGCATAAAATTCATTCTTTGGTTGTAGTGGATGATGCGCAACACGTGGTCGGTTTAGTGGAGTTTTCAAGTTAATGACAGCAGAATTACAGGAAAAATTGAAACGGGTGAAGTTCGTCATCACCGATGTGGACGGCGTATTAACGGACGGTTTATTGCACTACGATGCCAACGGCGAAGCGATCAAAAGTTTTCATGTACGCGACGGTTTAGGCATCCGAATGTTGATGGAAGCCGGCGTGCAGATCGCCGTCTTATCCGGGCGTGATTCGGCGATTTTACGCAAACGCATTGCCGATTTAGGCATTAAACGCTTCTTTTTGGGTAAATTGGAAAAAGAAAGCGCCTGTTTGGAATTATGCCGCCAAGCCGGCGTTGTGCCCGAACAAACCGCCTACATCGGCGACGACAGTGTTGACCTCCCCGCCTTTGCCGTTTGTGGCATATCTTTTGCCGTTGCCGACGCCCCCGAATATGTCAAAGATTGTGCCGATTACGTCTTGGGTTTAGGCGGTGGCAAAGGGGCGTTTCGTGAAATGTCCGACATGATCTTAAACGCCCAAGGCAAAAGCGACATTTACAGCTCCGCACAAGGATTTTTGAAAACAGCGAAGAAGATGGCACAGTAAAAACGCTTGAAAAAAGAACCGCACTTTACGGGCGCAGATAACGCGCCCTACTTTTCCCCTCAACTATTTCCATAAACCTTAAACAAAATTTTTATTTCCCTTGACTTTTACCCCTTGTACTAGTTTAATAGTGCAAAATTTATTTCATGCTTTATAAGGAAATGAGAATGTCCTCCGCTTTTATTCAAACGTTTACGCAAAATGTCCCTTATCACAGCGATCCTACCGCAATTTTCGCCACATTATGTGAAAACAAACCGAACACCCTGCTTTTAGAATCCGCCGAAATTTCCAGCAAAAACAGTTTAAAAAGTTTATTACTCGTCAATGCCGCCATCAAAATTTCCTGTTTGGGGCAACGGGTGAGGTTTCACGCATTAACCCAGAACGGCGCGGCGGTATTGCCGTTAATCGAGCAAAAATTAGCGGCGCACGTCAGTGTAAAATCCCGCACAAGCGAGCAATTGGACGTGGAGTTTTCCCCGGCCGATAACAATGCCGATGAAGACAGCAAATTGCTGGCGGCAAGCATTTTCGACGGCTTACGCTGCTTCACCGAACTCTACAAGGCAAGCCCGTTACCGGTATTTTTAGGCGGTTTGTTCGCTTACGATTTGGTGGCGAATTTTATTCCGATGAAAAACATTCAGTTGCAAGATGATGGCATTACCTGTCCGGATTATTGCTTTTATTTAGCTGAACAATTACTGGTGATCGACCGTCAATTACAACAGGCGGAATTACAAACTTTCTGCTTTGCACAACATCAAGAAAATGCGTTGCAACAGGGAGCGCAGGACATTGCCAAAAAACTCTTGGAAATTCGACCGCACTTACCACTCAAACCTGCCTCAACGGAGGTTTCCGTTAATCTGAACGATGATAAATTCAAGAAAATTATTGAGCGTTTGAAACAGCATATTTATTGCGGCGATGTGTTCCAAATCGTGCCTTCCCGCCGTTTTTCTCTAGAATGCCCGAACACCCTGGCAACATATCGTCAACTCAAACAAAACAACCCGAGCCCTTATATGTTCTTCATTCAGGATGCGGATTTCACCCTGTTCGGCGCCTCGCCGGAAAGTGCCTTGAAATATTCGCAAGCCACCCGCCAACTGGAAATTTACCCGATTGCCGGTTCCCGTCCGCGCGGTTTTGATGCTGATGGCAATATCGATCCGGAATTGGATTCCCGCCTGGAATTGGAATTACGTTTAGATCACAAAGAACAGGCGGAACATTTGATGTTGGTGGATTTGGCGCGTAACGACATCGCCCGCGTATGTGAAAGCAAAACCCGTCATGTGAAGGATTTGATGCAGGTAGATCGCTATTCGCACATTATGCATTTGGTTTCCCGCGTAGTGGGTAAACTCCGTCCTGAACTGGATGCGTTGCACGCTTATCAAGCCTGTATGAACATGGGCACACTAACCGGCTCGCCGAAAATTAAAGCCATGCAGCTGATTTATCAATTTGAACAGGAAAAACGCCACAGTTACGGCGGTGCGGTGGGGTATCTGCAATCCGACGGCAATTTTGACACCTGTATCGTGATTCGTTCCGCTTTCGTGCAAAACGGCATTGCCCACGTACAAGCCGGCTGTGGCACGGTGTTGGATTCCGACCTGCAAATGGAAGCCGACGAAACCCGCCACAAAGCCCGCGCGGTAATTAACGCCATCGTACAAACCAACAACAAAGCGAATCAATAGGAGTTAACTCATGGCAACCATTTTATTTTTAGATAACTTTGATTCCTTTACTTACAATTTGGTGGATCAGTTTCGCGGTTTAGGGCATCAGGTGAACATTTACCGCAATGATTGCGACTTAGATCTGTTGGAAAAAACCGCATTGGCGCAACCCGATACCATTCTCGCCCTTTCCCCGGGGCCGGGCGCACCCGACGAAGCAGGAAACATGATTCCGTTGATTAAACGCTTAATCGGCAAAGTCCCGATGTTGGGCATTTGTTTGGGACATCAGGCGTTAATTGAAGCGTTCGGTGGCAAAGTAGTTCATGCAGGTGAAATTCTGCACGGAAAAGTATCCGGAATCGAACACGATAACGAAGCCATGTTCAAAGGCTTAAGCAACCCTATGCCGGTGGCGCGCTACCATTCGTTAATGGGCATCAATCTCCCCGACGACCTGATTCCGAACGCCGCCTACAACGGCATAAACATGGCAATTCGCCACCGCACGTTGCCAATTTGCAGCTTCCAGTTCCATCCCGAATCCATTTTAACGGTACAAGGCGCGCAATTATTGGCACAATCGGTGAACTGGTTGTTGGCGCGAAAAACGCCGTAAATTCTGACCGCACTTTAGTATTCAACAGCTATAGTTAGAAAACGCTCCATTAACAAAGAACAAAGGAAATACAATGATCACAGTATATGGCTTAAAACGCACCCTTTCCCCGCGCAAATCCGCCGTGGCGGAAGTGATTTATAACTGCCTGGAACTCGGTTTAGATGTGGCAAAAGGCAAGCACGCACTCCGTTTTATTTGCTTGGAAGATGATGATTTTTACTATCCGCACACCGCCAACCGTAGCGATAACTACATGGTGATTGAAATCAATTTAATGCAAGGACGCCTGGAGCAAACCAAAAAGCGCCTGATAAAAATGCTGTTCAGCGAATTTGAATATAAATTAGGTATCAGCCCGTTTGACGTGGAAATCACTATCAAGGAGCAACCCGCACATTGCTGGGGCTTCCGTGGCATGACCGGCGATGAAGCGCGTGATTTGGATTACGATATTAATAAATAAGGGTAACGACGATGGAAAGCCAAGCCCTGTTAGAAAAACTGTATGGCGGACACGCCTTAACCGCAGCGGAAAGTGAAATTCTATTTAACGCCATTATGTCGGGCGCGTTAAGCAACGAACAAATCGCCGCCATGTTAATTGCCTTAAAAGTACGCGGCGAAACCATTGATGAGGTGAACGGCGCCGTGTTAGCCGCGGTAAAAAACGCCAAGCTGTTCCCTACACCCGCCTACCCTTTTGCCGACATCGTAGGTACGGGCGGTGACGGAACCAACACCATTAACATTTCCACCGCATCCGCCATTGTCGCGGCAAGTTGCGGCGCGAAAGTGGCAAAACACGGCAACCGCAGCGTTTCCGGCAAAACCGGTTCAAGCGATTTATTAACCGCACTTGGTGTCAACATCGCCATGTCACCGGAACAAGCCCGCAAAGCATTGGACGACATCGGCATCTGTTTTTTATTCGCCCAACAATATCACCCGGGCTTCAAATACGTAGTTCCCGTGCGCCAAGCCTTAAAAACCCGTACGCTATTTAATATCCTCGGTCCGCTGATTAATCCCGCCCGCCCGAAACGCCAGCTACTCGGCGTGTATTCCCCCGAACTCATTGACGTTTATGCCAAAACCGTCGCCCAATTAGGACATGAACACACCATTATCGTACATGGCAGCGGTTTGGACGAAGTGGCAATCCACGGCATCACACAAGTGGCAGAAGTGCGCAACGGCAATATCGAACGTTACACCCTAACGCCGCAGGATTTCGGCTTCCAAGCAAAACCTTTAGAGACTTTGCGCGGTGGCGAACCGGCTGAAAATGCACAAATGATCACCGCACTGTTACAAGGCAACGGCAAAGCGGAACACAACCAAGCCGTCGCCATGAACACCGCCTTATTGCTAAAACTGTTCGGACAAGATGACCTTAAACACAATGCACAACAGGTGTTAGATGTCATTGCTCAAGGTAAACCGTTTGAAACGTTGCAGAAATTGACGGCGTATTGATCAAAAGGAGGGATTGCCTCCTTTTTCCGTAAAGAGGAACTTTACACTGTAAAATATTAATTGTATAGTTTAGCGATACAAATAGGCGCAAATAATGATTTTATCTTTCAAACATAAGGGACTTGAACAATTTTTTAAAACCGGTTCGACCGCAGGAATTCAAGCCAAACACGCCAAGAAATTAAATCTGCAATTGGCCACATTAAATAATGCGGAAACGCCTCTTGCTATGAGTGTTCCCAGCTGGAATTTGCACAAACTTAAAGGTGATTTGCAAGAGCATTGGGCAGTTACCGTAAACGGAAATTGGCGCTTAACATTTAAATTTGAAAATGGTCATGCTGAAGTTGTTGATTATCAGGATTATCATTAAGGAGAAAAAATGAGAATGCACAATCCTCCACACCCGGGAGAACTGTTAAAAGAATATATTGATGGCGTGAGTGTCACGAAGGTTGCCCAAAAATTAGGTGTTTCGCGTGTTACGCTTTCCCGCATTCTTAATGGGAAAGCAAGTATAACGCCTGAAATGGCTGTGCGATTAAGCGAATTATTGAATACCACAACACCGAAATTATGGCTGGGTATGCAAGCAGACTACGATTTATGGCAAATTGAACAACAACACGCCGTATTCAACATCCAACCATTATTTAATTAACTGATAATATGATCACACAAGACTTCTCCAAACCACTCGAAGCTGCGACGGTGCTACAAAAAATCGTTCTCGACAAAGCTCAATGGGTGAAAGCCAAAGCGGCAGAATTTCCGTTGAGTGCCTTTGAAAAAAACATCGAAAAATCCGACCGCACTTTTTATGGTGCGTTGGCGCAAGGTTCGCATGAAAAGCCGGCATATATTCTGGAATGTAAAAAAGCCTCGCCTTCCAAAGGATTGATTCGCAGTGAATTTAAACCGACAGAGATTGCACAGGTGTATAAAAATTACGCGAGCGTGATTTCCGTGCTAACCGATGAAAAATATTTCCAAGGGGATTTTGCCTATATTCAGCAAGTTCGCGACGTTGTCACGCAACCGGTGTTGTGCAAAGACTTTATAATCAACGAATATCAGGTTTATTTGGCACGTTTTCATCAAGCCGACGCCATTTTACTGATGCTTTCCGTGGTGAACGACGAAACCTATCGCATTTTGGCGGATTTGGCCCATTCCCTCGGCATGGGCGTGCTGACCGAAACCAGCAACGAGGAAGAATTTGAACGCGCCTTGGCGTTAGGCGCAAAAATTATCGGCGTGAACAATCGTAACCTGCATGATTTAACGGTAGATTTAAATCGCGTGGTGGAACTCACCGCCAAATATGCGGATAAAATCCCTGAGGATGTGCGAATCATCAGCGAATCGGGCATCTATAATCATCAACAAGTGCGTGAATTACAACACGTTGCCCATGGCTTTTTAATCGGCAGCAGCTTAATGGGCAGCGCGGATTTAAATAACACCGTGCGCGAAGTGATTTTCGGTGAAAACAAAGTGTGTGGCTTAACCCGTGCGCAGGATGTGAAAACTGCTTACGACAACGGCGCTTTATACGGTGGGCTAATTTTCGCCGAACAGTCTAAACGCTGCGTCAGTTTACGTCAGGCGCAGGAATTGGTGACCGCCGCCCCACTGCGTTTTGTGGGCGTGTTCCAAAATCAGAACATTGATTTTATTGTGAAAATCGCCCAACAGCTACAACTCCACGCCGTTCAGCTACACGGTGACGAAACGCCGGCATTTATCACCGCACTTCGTGCTCAATTGCCGCAACATATTCGTATTTGGAAAGCCATTTCTGTAGATGTGAAGCATAAAAGTGCGGTTAATTTTGACGACGTTTCTGAGGTGGATCGTTTTGTTTTCGACAGCAAATCAGGTACACAACAAGGCGGCACGGGGGCGACTTTTGATTGGTCACTGATTCCGCAGGAATTGAAATATAAAATTATTCTGGCGGGCGGCATTAGCCCGAGTAATATTGAAGACGCATTGGCACAACATTGTGTGGGTGTTGATCTCAATTCCGGCGTAGAAAGCGCCCCGGGCGTGAAAAATGCCGAAAAAGTGCGGTCGGTTTTTGCGAAGATTTTGTAAAATCGTCAAACCATAATACGCACGATGGCACGCATCAGGAGACCACTGCTGGTAGAAGCATTGTAATATATTGATATTTCAAAAGTATTGTACAACCCAACGAAATGTAAACGATGTCCTTAGGGAAAAATGTAGACGATGTTTTGGTTGTACATCTTTAAGGTTCTGCTATTCTTTAATTTTATTAATATTGATAAACAACCATATACCGACACGAAAAAACACCACAAAAAAACCACCGCACTTTTTACCCCGCTTACCAGTGTTGAAGCCCCCCCCTGCATTCTCCTATCGACCCGAATTTAACTCAAGCTCAAGCGGTGCAGCTCACGCAGGATTGCCTGCGCATGATTTTATCTATGCCAACAAAACAACCGAAATTTGATCCGGATCGCCGAAACCTGTTTAACGCCATGATAAAATAAACGCAATTTGCAAATGGAGTGAATGAATTATGTGTTTAGGTGTGCCGGGACAAATCGTTAAAATCGGCGATAGCGCGTTACAACTCGCCACCGTGGACGTGTGTGGCGTTCAACGCGACATCAATATTTCATTAATCTGCAACGACGACCCCAAACTGCTCCTTGGCAAATGGGTCCTCGTCCACGTTGGCTTCGCCATGAGCATCATCGACGAAGAAGAAGCCAAACAAACCCAAGAAGCTTTGATCGCCATGAGTCAGTTGGAACATGAAGTGGGCGATTTTTTGGGGTTGAATCAGGGGTAGGTTGAGGAAAAGTGCGGTTGGTTTTTACGAATAAATTATAATTTCAAATAATAAATGGAAGACAAATTTATACACTTACATCTTCCATTACTTCAGAAATAAAAATTACGTATCATATTTTTATCTATTTCTTTTTAGAAAAGCGATCGCCAATGAACCAATACACGTACTCGCAATGATCCAAGAAAGCTTTTCATATCCATTTGCAGCAGCATAAATGGAACCGAATATACCACCTGTTGCTATACCTGCTGCAAGAAGCAACGCCCCCATTCTTTCAATAAAAGTAAACCAATCAATTTTAACTTCACGTCTACGGCGATTTTTAGCTTCTTCTCCAGTTTCTTTAATAACAAAATCAACCAAATCAGGTCGAAATGTATTTAAGCGTTCAAGAGAATTTACATCAAGAATAGGACTATCTGTTTGGCTATGAGATAAGCTAATTTCATTCCCTACAGAATTTTTTGCTTTAACCTGTGTATTTTTCGTTGCCATATTTTCTAGTGTTACGATTTAAATTTGATACTGTGGTATTAAAATCCCCACGTAATTTAGCCCGATCTTTAACAAATCCATTATGTATATCGGAATACTCTGTTGGATTTTGCAATACACGAGAGACAATACTTAAATCAACTAAACGTTTCAGTGTAGCCATCATATATAACCTCCAAGTCTTTAGTACAACCGTTGAGATACATCATATTACATTGAACAAAAAGTACAGTCAAAATTATAGAACAGTTTTTTATTAATATATTTTTATGTAATTAGGAAATTTCCCATAGCCCCCCCCTGCTGACGCAAGCGTTTTTCACTTGTACTTTTTTATTTCTACAAATATATATTTTCAGCACAAGTGTGGACGCTTGTGCGCTATCGTTTAAAATTCATCGTAAAAAAACACCGCACTTTCCACGCCCAGCCGTACCATCGGCGTAAATTATGATCTCAATCACGGTTTTGATGGAGTGAATCCGCTAGAATGAAACTCCCATTTCAAAAATATGAGGAAACGACTGATGACTTCGGCAGAACTTTTCGGTGAAGGAATTAATCTGATGTTTTCAGGGATGGGTTTTGTGTTGGTCTTTTTGCTCATTTTGATTTGGGCAATCGGGCTGATGTCGAAACTTATCAATAAATATTTTCCCGAGCCTCAACCCTCGCCAAAAACTCCGCTAAATCCCACCGCACTTTCTGCGGCTTCCAGTGACGATTTTGAGCGTTTGCGCCCTGTGATTACAGCGGCTATCGCGCACCATCGCCGTACCCAACAGTTCAAATAAAACAAGGATTTTGCTATGACTAAAAAAATTAAAGTGACCGAACTGGTGCTTCGTGATGCCCACCAATCGCTTTTTGCAACCCGTTTGCGTCTTGATGACATGTTGCCGATTGCCCATGAACTGGACGACATCGGTTATTGGTCGCTGGAAGCTTGGGGCGGTGCGACATTTGACAGCTGTATTCGTTTTTTGGGTGAAGATCCGTGGGTGCGTTTGCGTGAGTTGAAAAAAGCCTGCCCGAAAACCCCGCTACAAATGCTGTTGCGCGGTCAAAATCTGCTGGGTTATCGCCACTATGCCGATGACGTGGTGGAGCGTTTTGTGGAACGCTGCGTGGCGAACGGTATGGATGTGTTCCGTGTGTTCGATGCCCTTAATGACCCGCGTAATATGAAAGCGGCGTTGCAAGCGGTGCGTAAATTCGGCGGCCATGCGCAAGGGACGTTAAGTTACACCACCAGCCCCGTTCACACCATGCAAACCTGGCTCGACACCACCGAACAATTGCTTGAAATCGGGATCGACAGCCTCGTGATTAAAGATATGTCGGGCATTTTGAATCCGATGGCGGCGGCAGAACTAGTACGCGAAATCAAAAAACGTTTCGACGTGGAATTGCATTTACACTGCCACTCCACCACCGGCATGGCGGAAATGGCCCTGTTAAAAGCCATTGAAGCGGGTGTGGACGGTGTGGATACAGCGATTTCCTCCATGTCCGCCACCTACGGTCACCCTGCTACAGAATCCATCGTGGCGACCTTGCAAGGCACTGAATACGACACCGGCTTGGATATTCCACGCCTGGAAAAAATCGCAGCGTATTTTCGCAATGTACGTAAAAAATATGCAAAATTTGAAGGTCAGCTTCGCGGCGTGGACAGCCGAATTTTGGTGGCGCAAGTGCCGGGCGGTATGCTCACCAACCTGGAAAACCAATTAAAACAACAAAACGCCTCCGATAAATTGGATCTGGTGTTGGAAGAAATTCCGCGTGTACGCAAAGATTTGGGTTACATTCCGTTGGTGACTCCGACATCACAAATCGTCGGTACCCAATCCGTAATTAATGTGCTCACAGGCGAACGCTACAAAACCATCGCCAAAGAAACCGCCGGTATCTTAAAAGGCGAATACGGCAAAACACCGGCGCCGGTGGATAGCGCGCTACAAGCCCGCGTATTGGAAGGCGCTGCGCCGATGACCGACCGCCCTGCCGATCACATTGCCCCTGAAATGGCAAAAATTGAAGCGGAAGTCGCCGAACAAGCCAAAGCGAAAGGGGTGAAATTGTCCGAAAATGCCGTAGATGATGCCTTAATCGTCGCCCTTTTCCCGCAAATCGCGTGGAAATTCCTGGAAAATCGCAACAATCCTGCCGCCTTTGAACCGGCACCGACGAGTAATGAAAGTGCGGTCGAAAATAAACCTGTTTCGAAAGCCGCACCGGCGGCATCAGGATCTGCCGTTTACACCGTGGAATTGGAAGGCAAAGCCTTTGTGGTGAAAGTGAGCGAAGGCGGTGACATTTCTCATATGGCAACTACCACACCACAAGCAGCGCCGCAAGCCGCACCGGCACCTGCGCCAACCAGCGGCGGCACACCGGTCACTGCGCCGATGGCGGGTAACATCTGGAAAGTGGTGGCAACAGAAGGACAAACCGTTGTCGCAGGTGATGTGTTATTCATTCTTGAAGCCATGAAAATGGAAACCGAAATAAAGGCGGCGAAAGGCGGCACAGTGCGTGGCATTGTGGTGAAAGCCGGCGACGCCGTGGCGGTGGGTGATACCGTAATGACCCTCGTGTAAGGAGTTCCCTATGGATAGCATTATTGCATTAATTCAAGGCATGGGGATATTTCACCTGCAATGGGGGCAGGCGGTAATGATTGGTATCAGCCTGCTCCTGCTGTGGCTTGCCATTGCCCGCAAGTTTGAGCCGTTGCTGCTTTTGCCTATCGGTTTCGGCGGTTTGCTGTCAAACATTCCGGAAGCCGGGCTTGCCATGAGCGCATTGGAAAACCTGCTCCATCTGGGATCGCCGGAACAAATCGCCGTGATCGCCGCACAATTAGGCGTTGCGCCTGATCCGGCGATCATCAAAACAGCCATTGCTTCTGCGCCGACTTCCATGATTAACCAGCTGGAAACCTTGGCAGTGGATATGGGTTACAGCGCAGGCATTCTGGCGTTGTTCTATAAAGTTGCTATCGGCTACGGCATTGCGCCGCTGGTGATTTTCATGGGCGTGGGCGCCATGACGGATTTTGGTCCGTTACTGGCAAATCCGAAAACCCTACTCCTCGGTGCGGCGGCACAGTTCGGTATTTTCGCCACCGTGCTTGGCGCGTTAGGATTAAATTATTTCGGCATTATTGAATTTACGCTGCCGCAAGCCGCTTCCATCGGCATTATCGGCGGAGCGGACGGTCCGACGGCGATTTATCTCACCAGTAAACTCGCGCCGGAATTGCTCGGCGCCATTGCCGTCGCGGCGTATTCTTACATGGCGTTAGTGCCGTTGATCCAACCGCCGATCATGAAAGCCCTCACCACAGAAGAAGAACGCAAAATTCGCATGACGCAATTACGCCATGTGAGCAATCGGGAAAAAATCCTGTTTCCGGTGATTTTGCTGTTGCTTGTTGGCTTATTATTGCCGGATGCCGCGCCATTGCTCGGTATGTTCTGTTTCGGCAATCTGATGCGCGTGAGCGGCGTGGTAGAACGTTTAAGCGACACCACCCAAAACGCGTTAATTAACATCGTCACCATCGTGCTTGGCTTGTCCGTGGGTTCCAAACTCATTGCCGATAAATTCCTGCAACCGCAAACCCTGGGCATTTTAATTCTCGGCGTGGTTGCTTTCTGCATTGGTACAGGCAGCGGCGTGTTAATGGCGAAAACAATGAACAAATTCAGCAAAACCAAAATTAATCCGCTTATCGGCTCCGCCGGAGTGTCCGCCGTGCCAATGGCAGCGCGCGTCTCCAACAAGGTGGGATTGGAAGCGGATAACCAAAACTTCCTGCTCATGCACGCCATGGGTCCGAATGTTGCCGGTGTTATCGGCTCCGCCATTGCCGCCGGGGTGATGCTGAAATATGTGGGCGCAATGTTGTAACGGTAAAAACGTTGCGAAAACCGACCGCACTTTTTAATGAATATAAGATGGTGCACGTTTCACCGGCGTGTACCTTTTCTTTCGCGAGAATCTATTTAAAAACCCACCGCACTTTTACTTCCCACCGGTATGCTTTAATTCTTCTTTTACCCGACATACAAACCAAAAGTTGGCACTCATGCCGCAAGCGAAGGATTGATGTTGGTTAGCAATAAGTTAAGAGAATTTGAACGAATTGAAGGGTCGCGTTTAGAAAATTGAATTGGTTAAGAAAAATGCACAATCACTAAAAATTAAAAAGTGCGGTAGCGTTTTTCAATGCCTAAAAACACCTAGAACACCCACCGCACTTTTTTGTATGCTAAAACACACTTACGCGTGTGCAACAATCAAAACAAAATTTTTAAAACTTCATTTCTATTGTTATTGCATAATTTCGCCCCGGTGCAACATAGCGGTTATAGTTACCTACCCTGGTGTGCTGGTTTATTGCACCTGTAGCGCTTTGTCGGACAGACTCCCATGTTGAATAACGGGAATTGAACAAATTATATACACCAAAACGTGCCGTCATAAAGTCGGCCAATGTGACATAACCCGATAAATCCACCGTATGCCAAGATGAGGTTGTTACTTTTGCCGCTTTAACTTTCCGTGATTGTTGAATATGTTTACGAGTACCTGTCAGTTCATCTTCGGACTTAGCCTGAGAATGTGTATAAATAGCATTCATGCCCCATTTACCGGTCGGCGCATCATAGCCCAAGCCTATAACGTAACGTGCCGGTTGAATGGCATCAAATAAATGGTTAGTAACAGTAACTAAATTCGGTCTGACTCGATTATCTTTTACTTTAATACGATTGTAGGCAAAAGTAGAGTATAAGCCATAAGGCAAGGCTTTCCATACACTATGCCATTCCAATTGTGCAAGAATATTAATACCCACTAATTTTGCATCTTGTGCATTGCGGAAACCATAATCGCCTCTACCGATTAGTCCTAATCTTCCGCCTTTTCGCACACTTTCGCCAAATGCTATCAACCCTTTGTAGGAATTACGGAAATGACTTATTTCAAAGCTACCCAAATCGCCTTTTAAGACAATACCGAACTCTTGGTTAAGGGATTTTTCAGGTTCAAATTTGGCCACATAAACTTTTTTGCTTCCCGATCTCCAGCCATACAGTTCGTCGAAACTCGGCACACGGAAACCGGTTGAAATACGGTAAGAAAAATCCAGCCATTCGGTTGGTTTTAGTACGACACCCGCATTCCATGAGAAATTACGATAATCAGCCCGGCTGATTAATGGATCGTCGCTATGGGCACGATAAATGTCATACCGTCCTCCTATACCGAAATCAACATATTTACCCAGCGACATGTTGTCACGTATGGCGACATAGTAATTCTTACCTCTAATTTTGCGTGTAATACAAGATAGTTCGGTTAAAGTACTTTTATAATCACAAAAATCCGTGGTTTTCAGAACCGGAGGATGAATTTTATAAAAGTGCGGTGATTCTTTCGTTCCCCTCCCTTTTAAATGTTCTTGTTTCTGATCCACTCGCTGTTCCACAAAATCACCGTGCTGTAGTTTAGAAGTAAAATAATCTAAACCCAGATTAGCCGAAACCTGATGATCGCCCCATTTGGTTTCAAGTTTTTTATCCGCATCCAGTCGAAGTAAATTATGTTCTTCGGTATAAATATTGCGCTCTGTTTGGTGATATGAAAACGGCTTGGATAAATCTGCACGACAAGACTTACTGACTGACGGATATTTTGCGCAATGCGTGAACGGAATAAAGCTATCAAGTTCAATCTTTTGCTGATCAAAACTTAAACGCAACTGATCAATCCAGCTTTTTTGCGCATTTTTATAAATATACTCAATACCTATACGTTTTTTTCTGTGGTGTTCATCATAGAACCTACCCCGCCCATAACTGAAGCCCAGCTGGTTATGTCTCGTACGTTGGAATTGCCCGTAATTTTGTCCTTGATAGATCCCTTGGGAACCACCAATATGAGGCTTTTCACGAGAATAAGGCAAGATATATGCAGGTAATGTCATATCGCGAATATCAAAGCGCTGTTTAGTATATTCCATAACCGCCCCGAGATAATGTTGCTCGGAAAAGTGATAACCCGGGCGGAAAAACCAAGATTGACTACGAGATTTCATCGGGTTCGGCGCAACACGATTCTCACCGGTATACTCTCCCTGACTAGCCGTCTCTTCTTGCTCAGGAATAACTCTTGCCAGTGGCTTTATGTAACCTTTGCATAAATCAACATTACCGGACGGACAATCCTCTTGCAAAAGAAAATAGTTATATGTACCGCCCGTACCCGGTACGGCAACCTGGCGGGAATAACGCTGTCTTCCCCTGCGTGCATCACGATGAATTTGTGCTTCTTTGCCTCGACGATCCGTGTAGATGAATAGACCCTCAAACCCATCGTTTTTTCCCGCTATTGCAATGGAATGTGTGGAAGCACGATTTTTACTGGCATAGGCGTTCTTAGTCTGTAACCCCCAGTTTTTACCGGGCTGGATAATGTCATCCGCTGTTTTAGTACGAAACGCTACAGCACCGGCCAATGCACCATTACCATATTCTGAAGAACTGGAACCTTTACTGATTTCAATGGATTTTATGTTTTCATATTCAACTTCGTTAATTGCACCTGTACCGGCATAACCGTTGCCGGCCGCCGGTGGACCTTGAACCACATAAGACTGACTTTGAGGTAGACCATCTACACTTAATGAAATTCTATTACGATCCATTCCGCGAATGGAATAACCGGAAGAGGTGCCCCGACCTTGCTCGACCACCGAAATTCCCGGATCATACGGGTTAAATCCCGAATATTTAAAACTTGCTCACGATTTATCGTTTCAGTTGTTTTTACAACTTTTCCTAATCCGGTCACTTCATTGTCTTTCCGGTCTTTGATTTTTTCTGTAACGACATCGATGGTTTCAAGTTCTTCTTTTTTTGTATCGGCTGTAGCGGCATAGCCGACGTAGCTATAACAAGAAACGAAAAGGTAGGTTATGAGGTTAACACAAAATTTTGTGTTGCTTTTTCATCAATTTTCCCTTTAGTAATGAGCAATAAAAACGGCGCTGTACTGTTTATCAAAAAACGAAATCAACGACGATTTTCATACTCAGCATCTTAAGCAGTATTTGTGTTGTTGATTTGATACCAACAACGAAGAAGCTCAACGCATTTTTAATCTATAAGTATTAATCAGCGAAAGCTATTATCAATAACACCGAATGATAATAGTTATCATTATATATCATTAAAGATACTTATCAAGTAACGTTATGCTTCACCGCACTTTTCCTTCCCCGCCTTCAAGTTTCTTAATAAAAGTTCTATATTTTTCTGTACTAGTGGAGTAGTATGTTTCGCATTCAAGCAAAAGTGCGGTGATTTTTCCACATGAATTTTCATCACGTACAAATTCCACAAGATAAGGAGAAATAATGATGACAAGAATCGCATTGGTTACCGGCGCCACCGCCGGATTTGGTAACGCCATTTGCCGAACCTTATTGAATGCCGGTTATTCGGTGATCGGCACCGGCAGAAGAAGCGAACGTTTAGCGCAGCTTCAACAAGAATACGGCAAACATTTCTTCCCTCTCACCTTTGATATTTCTGACCGTCACGCCGCTGAAAATGCGTTGAAAACCCTACCGCCGCAATGGCAGGCAATCGATTTGTTAGTCAACAATGCAGGGCTGGCATTAGGCTTGGAATCCGCCGATAAGGTGAATTTAGACGATTGGAACAAAATGATTGATACCAATGTGAAAGGCTTAGTCACTATGACCCGCTTAGTGTTGCCGCAAATGGTGGCGCGTAATCAGGGGCACATTATCAACTTCGGTTCTATCACCGGCACCTATCCTTACCCTGGCGGCAATGTTTATGGCGGTACCAAAGCCTTTGTAAAACAATTTAGCTTAAACCTACGTGCCGATCTTGCCGGAACCAATATTCGCGTTTCCAATGTGGAACCGGGACTGTGCGGCGGCACGGAATTTTCTAACGTACGTTTTAAAGGCGATAACGCCCGCGCGGAAAAACTCTACGAAAACGTACAATATGTTACGCCACAAGATATTGCCAATATCGTGTTGTGGCTCAATCAACAACCGGAACACGTCAACATTAACCGCATTGAAGTGATGCCGACGGCGCAAACCTTCGCCCCGCTTAATGTAGCAAGGAATTTAAATTTAGATTAAGGAAGCAAGATGGCGGAAACGATTTTAAACCCGTATTTCGGGGAATTCGGCGGAATGTATGTGCCGGAAATTCTAGTGCCGGTGTTGCAACAGTTGGAAAAAGCGTTTGTAGAAGCCAAGGCGGATCCTGCATTTCAGCGCGAATTTCAGGATTTATTGAAAAATTATGCCGGCAGACCCACCGCACTTACCCTTTGTCGCAATCTCACCAAAGGCACCAACGCCAAAATCTATTTAAAACGGGAAGATTTATTACACGGCGGCGCACATAAAACCAACCAGGTATTAGGTCAGATTTTGCTTGCCAAACGCATGGGCAAAACCCGCATTATTGCCGAAACCGGCGCGGGACAGCACGGTGTCGCCACTGCTCTCGCCTGCGCCATGTTGGATATGCCGTGCCGTGTTTATATGGGCGCGAAAGATGTGGAACGCCAATCGCCGAATGTGTTTCGTATGCGTTTAATGGGCACGGAAGTGGTACCGGTGCAAAAAGGTTCCTGTTCTTTGAAAGACGCTTGCTGCGAAGCCATGCGTGACTGGTCGGCAAATTATGAAAATACGCACTATTTGCTCGGCACAGCGGCAGGTCCGCACCCTTTTCCGACTATCGTGCGTGAATTCCAGAAAATGATCGGGGAAGAAACCAAACGCCAAATGCTGGAAAAAGAAGGTCGTTTACCGGACGCGGTAATTGCGGCAGTCGGCGGTGGCTCAAATGCGATCGGAATGTTTACCGATTTTATTGACGAAAAAGAGGTGCGTTTAATCGGCGTGGAACCTGCCGGCAAAGGCATTGAAACGGGCAAACACGGCGCGCCGTTAGGTCATGCCAAAGTGGGAATTTATTTCGGTATGAAATCACCGTTGATGCAAACGGAAGACGGTCAAGTGGAAGAATCCTATTCCATTTCGGCGGGCTTGGATTTCCCTTCCGTGGGGCCGCAACACGCCTATTTACAAAGCATCGGTCGTGCGGAATACCCAAGTATTACCGATAATGAAGCCCTTGACGCGTTCCAAGCATTGGCAAAACACGAAGGCATTATTCCTGCGTTAGAAAGCTCCCACGCCCTCGCCCAAGCCTTAAAAATGATCCGTCAGGAACCAAATAAAGCGCAAATTTTGGTGGTGAATTTGTCCGGTCGCGGCGATAAAGATATTTTCACCGTAGATAAAATTTTAAATGAAAAAGGAATGTAATCATGAGCCGTTTTGAAACCACATTTGCCCAATTACACGCGCAAAATGAAGGCGCATTCGTTCCTTTCGTGACCTTATGCGACCCGACTTTCGACCGTTCTTTTGACATTATTTGCACCCTGGTGGATAACGAGGCGGACGCATTGGAACTGGGTTTTCCGTTCTCCGATCCCTTATTGGACGGACCGGTGATTCAAGCCGCCAACAATCGTGCGTTAAACGCCGGTCACAGCACGGAAAACAGCTTTAAATTGCTGGAAAAAGTGCGGTCAAAATATCCGGAGATTCCGATGAGTTTGCTGCTTTGCGCCAATTTAATTTTTGCCAAAGGCTTGGATAATTTTTATCAGCGTTGCGCCGACGTGGGCGTGGACGCCGTGTTGGTTGCCGATATTCCGTTGTTGGCGAAAGACGATTATGTCGCCGCCGCGAAAAGACACGGTATTCAACCCGTTTTTATTTGCCCGCCGAATGCAGACGAAAAAACCATTCAAGATGTGGCGCAAAATAGTGAAGGTTACACGTATTTGGTTTCCCGCGCGGGCGTGACCGGTGCAGAAAATCAAAGCCATACGGCGAATCTGGACAGCTTAGTAGAACGACTCAAAGCCCACCACGCCGCGCCAATTCTGCAAGGCTTCGGCATCGCCCAACCGGCGCAGGTAAAAGAAGCACTGCAACTGGGCGCGGCAGGGGCGATTTCCGGTTCCGCTACGGTGAAAATCATTGCGCGAAATTTGGATAACCACGCCCAATGTTTAACTGAACTCGGCGAATTCGTACGCAATATGAAAGCGGCGACGAAATAACCAAAAAAACAACCGCACTTTTGAAATGTCACGAAAGTGCGGTTAAAATCCTTTCCGTTTTTCTGAATTTTCCGCCTTTTTACAAACCCTGTCACTGGTCTACTCTCTTTTCTATAGTTTTCGCTATTTAGGGTTAATGAATTCAATAACCACTAGATGTTGTGGTTATTTTTATTTTTCACCACTATTCAAAGAGAATAAAAATCCTGATTTTCATCACAATTAAATCCTGTTAGCATAAACGGGATTATTCTTACTAATTTACAAGGTTATTATGTCTCACACCCAATTTCTTCCAATTACCGATCCGAATCGACCGGATTTTGCCTGGCTTAATGAAGACAGCAAATTGTTTTTACAACGTGGTTATCTGTTAGAAGGCACCTCCGCCTTAGAGCGCATTCGTTTCATCGCCGATTACGCCGAACAAAAACTCGGCATTGAAGGCTATGCGGATAAATTTTATCACTACATGGCGCGCGGCTATTATTCCCTTTCCTCACCGATTTGGTCGAACTTCGGCTTAAGCCGCGGTTTAAGCATCAGCTGCTTCGGTTCCTATATCGGTGATTCCATCAACAGCATTATGTCCACCGTGGCGGAAATCGGCGTGATGAGCAAACTCGGCGGCGGCACCTCAGGCTATTTCGGCGATATTCGCCCGCGCGGTTCCAACATCACCAATAACGGTAAATCCAACGGTTCTTTCGCCTTCACTAAACTGTTTGAAGCTACTATTGACACCATCAGCCAAGGCACCAGCCGTAAAGGGATGTTCGCCGGTTATATCGACATCGACCACGGCGACATTGAAGAATGGCTGGATATTCACACCGAAGGCAACCCGATTCAGTTAATGTATTACGGCGTGTGCGTCAGCCACGAATGGTTAGAAGCAATGAAAGCCGGCGATCCGTACAAGCGCCAAATCTGGGCAAAATTGTTACAACGTAAGACGGAAACGGGCATTCCCTATTTGTTCTTCAAGGATAACGCCAATGCCGGTCGCCCGGACGTGTATAAAGATCGCAACATGATGATTCACGCCTCCAATTTATGTAGTGAAATCGCCTTGCCGTCCAGCGAAGACGAAAGTTTCGTGTGTTGTTTATCTTCTATGAATTTGCTCTATTTTGATGAATGGAAAGACACCGACGCACCGGAAGTGCTGACCTATTTCCTGGATACGGTGATGAGCGAGTTCATTGCACAAAGCGCCAATATTCAATACATGGAAAAAGCCAATAAATTCGCCCGTCGTCATCGTGCGCTGGGCTTAGGTGTGCTGGGCTGGCACAGCTATTTGCAATCGAAAAATATCGCTTTCGACAGCTTTGAAGCCATGCAATATAACAATATGATTTTCAAATTGTTACAGGAAAAAACCTTAAAAGCCTCGAAAGAGCTGGCCCATCGTTTCGGTGAACCGGAAATTCTGAAAGGTTATGGTCGCCGTAATACCACCTTAATGAGCGTGGCGCCGACCAAATCCAGCAGCTTTATTTTAGGCAGCGTATCGCCATCTATCGAACCGTTTAAATCCAATTACTACGTGAAAGATTTGTCCAAAATTAAAGTGGTCTATAAAAACCCGTTTTTGGAAGCGTTGCTCAAACAAAAAGGCCTGGATCGCGAAGATATTTGGGAAAGCATTCTGTTCAATGACGGTTCCGTACAGCATTTAAACGAGCTGACCGAACAGGAAAAAGAGGTGTTTAAAACCTTCTCGGAAATCAGTCAACTTTCCGTGATTCAACAGGCGGCACAACGTCAAAAATACATCGACCAAGGGCAAAGCGTTAATATCATGGTGCATCCGGCAACCCCGGCACGTGATTTAAACCAGCTTTACCTCACCGCCGAAGAACTGGGTTTGAAATCCATTTATTACCAATACAGCATGAGTGCGGCGCAAGTGTTTAACCGTAACCTGCTTAATTGCAGCAGTTGTGAAGGTTAAAAAAACACGAGAAAAAACCACCGCACTTTTTACAACAAAACAGATGATAGCGCGCGTTTTTTAACGCGTGCCAAATTTTACGGCACACACCGGCAAATCAAGCCTTATTCCATGAATCACGAGGATCGCACAATGAACGCCACCGCAAAACGCAGCTTATTTACCCCACGCTTTGAAATTAAACCTTACGAATATCCCGAACTGCTTGAATTTAAAGACGCTATCCGCCATTCTTACTGGCTTCACACGGAATTTAATTTCACCGGCGACATTCAGGATTTTCGCACCCATATCAGCGATGTTGAACGTGCCGTTATCACCAAAACCATGCTTGCCATTTCGCAAATTGAAGTAAGCGTCAAACGCTTCTGGGGCAATCTCTATAATTATTTCCCGAAACCGGAAATTGAAGATGTGGGCGGCAGTTTTCTGGAATCGGAAATTCGCCACAAAGATGCCTATTCTTTCCTGCTGGAAAAACTCGGGTTGAATGAAATGTTCCGCAACGTGCGTCAATACAAAGCCATCATGGCGCGCATTGAGTACATGGAAGCCTTCATGCGTAAAAAAGACGTGAGCCAACAGGATTTTGTGCTTTCACTGGTGATGTTTTCACTGTTCGTGGAACACATTTCGCTGTTCAGCCAGTTTGTTATCATGATGAGCTTCAACAAACATAAAAACCTGTTCAAAGGCATTTCTAATGCGGTAGAAGCCACATCCAAAGAAGAAGAAATTCACGGGCGTTTTGGTATTAGCCTTTATCATCTTTTACGCGAAGAACAGCCGGAATTATTTACCGACGAGTTCTATGCGGAATTAAAAGAACTCTCCGAGCAAGCTTTCAACGCAGAAAAAGCGATTTTGGACTGGATTTTCGAAGACGGCGAATTGAGTTTCTTAAGCAAAGCCACCGTCGAAAATTACATTGCCAACCGTTACAACAACTCTCTTGTGACGTTAGGTTTGGAACCGATTTACAACATCAATCCGGCGCAATTGAAGGAAACGGAATGGTTTGACATTGAAATTCTCTCCACCAAGGAAACGGATTTCTTCAACAAGCGCTCCACCGATTACAGTAAAAAAATGAAACAAATCACGGCAGACGATTTATTTTAGCTTCAAAAAGTGCGGTAGAAAATTAATGTGTTTTTTCACCGCACTTTTTTCATGGGGAAACCGTAACCGATTATGTCTAAACACCTTTATAAAATCGGCTAAAATTGCAACGGTTTTTCCTGAAATGTGATCTCGATCTAACTTTATTTTCGGCGTATAATACCGCCCGGTTCTTGTGGGTAATTGTTGAAACCTGCGCCCGCAATAAAAAGTTTTTACAATACAACCAATTACGGAGAAATCTTAATGTCCAGAAGACTAAGAAGAACGAAAATTGTATGTACTATGGGACCTTCAACAGACCGTGGTAACAATTTAGAAAAAATCATTGCTGCCGGTGCCAACGTAGTACGTATGAATTTCTCACATGGCTCACCAGAAGATCATATCGCCCGCGCAGAATATGTACGTGAAATTGCCAAAAAATTAGGTAAAACCGTGGCGATTTTAGGTGACTTACAAGGCCCTAAAATTCGCGTATCCACCTTTAAAGACGGCAAAATCTTCTTAAACGTCGGCGATAAATTCGTATTAGACGCAGAATTACCGAAAGGTGAAGGTACACAAGAAGTTGTCGGCTTAGACTACAAAACCCTTCCACAAGACGTTGTACCGGGCGATATTCTGTTATTAGACGATGGTCGCGTACAATTAAAAGTATTATCCACCGAAGGCGCGAAAGTCTTCACCGAAGTGACTGTAGGCGGCCCGTTATCCAACAACAAAGGGATTAACAAATTAGGCGGCGGCTTATCTGCCAATGCCTTAACCGAAAAAGACAAAGCGGACATCATTACCGCCGCGCGTATCGGCGTTGACTACCTTGCCGTCTCCTTCCCGCGCTCCAGCGCAGATTTAAACTACGCCCGTCAATTAGCCCAAGAAGCCGGCTTAAATGCCAAAATCGTTGCCAAAGTTGAACGTGCCGAAACCGTTGTTGACGATGCTTCGATGGACGACATCATTCTGGCTTCCGACATCATAATGGTTGCCCGTGGTGACTTAGGGGTGGAAATCGGTGATCCGGAATTGGTCGGCGTACAGAAAAAATTAATCCGCCGCTCCCGTAAATTAAATCGCGTGGTAATCACCGCGACACAAATGATGGAATCTATGATCAGCAACCCAATGCCAACCCGTGCGGAAGTCATGGACGTGGCGAACGCGGTATTGGACGGCACCGACGCAGTAATGCTTTCTGCCGAAACCGCCGCCGGTCAATACCCCGCCGAAACCGTTGCCGCCATGGCGAAAGTATGTTTAGGTGCGGAAAAAATGCCTAGCGTAAATACTTCTCATCATCGTATGGATATGGAATTCGACAATCCTGAAGAAACCATTGCCATGTCCGCCATGTTCGCTGCCAATCACATGAAAGGCGTGACTGCAATTATCGCTATGACCAGTTCCGGTCGCACCCCGCTGTTAATGTCTCGCATTAGCTCCGGTCTGCCAATTTTTGCCTTATCCCGTAATCAAAATACCTTAAACCTGTGTGCGTTGTATCGCGGTGTAACTCCGATTTATTACGATGATGTCAGCCGCACCATCGAAGGCGCGCAAAAAGCCATTAATCTGTTAAAAGAAAAAGGCTTCTTAATGTCCGGCGACACCGTGTTATTAACCCAAGGTGCAGAATTCGCCAACAGCGGTTCCAACACCAACACCTGTCGTATCCTTACCGTTGAATAATTAACGTAACGATAAACAGATAAAAAAGGCTTAGAGAATTCTAAGCCTTTTTTGTGTGAAGAAAAAACACCGAAAATTTCAACCGCACTTCATGCGTTGCTTATCAATTAACGGTTTCAGGAAACACCCATTCAAAGATTTTTTTACTTCGACTGCCGGTCATTATGGGTTCCAACTCGGCAACACAGCGATGATAATGCGTCGTTTTGCGATGCTCTTCCAAAGCAGCTTCGTTCACATAAACTTCATAAGCGTAAAAACGGGTACGAATTTCCGGATCACGTAACACATCAAAACGCAAATTGCCCGGCTCCTGTCGGGTACCGATATGATTACGCTCAAAGACGTCGAGAAATTCCAGCTCTTTACCTTCCTTGATATTAATTTCTACCAACATTGCAAACATAACAGACTCCTTATTGCAAAAAATGAGAAATACTACGCATTTTTTTCATGCAGATATAATTGATAGGCTTTTTCTGCATTTTCACCGCCGTGAACGATGGCATGTACCGCTTTTAACATGGCAATCGGCGCGTCGGATTGGAAGATATTACGCCCCATATCCACACCGGAAGCCCCTTGAACAATGGCTTTGTAGCACATATCCAGCGCCTCTTGTTCCGGGAGTTTTTTACCGCCGGCAATGACAATCGGTACCGGGCAACCGGCAGTTACACGTTCAAAGCCTTTATCCACATAATAGGTTTTGATGATATGCGCACCCATTTCCGCCGCGATACGGGTTGCCAAGGAAAAATAGCGCTGATCCCGCGCCATATCTTTACCTACGCCCGTTACCGCCATGGTCGGCATAAGGATCGTTGTAGTACACCGCCTTATTACACAGTATCGGTTTACTGTTGTTTAACATCACCACTTCTTTAAATTCTCCGATTAGTCTAAATTCCTGTGGTAAAAGCAACGGTCGCCCATGGTCGGTAATACTGTGACTGGACGTTTTTCCGCGACTATGGCTTAATTTATCTACAGTACGATTGCCCAGCACTTTTGAATATTCTTCCGCGTCCTCCTGATTGTCGGGGGCATATAGAATTTTACAGGCGATATTATCCAGGATAGCTTTAGCACCATCTTTACCGTAACCATTAGGCTTATCGGCACGAAGTTGCCCTTGTGATTGATAAATAATCAATAGGCGTAAACCATAACCGGCGATAAACCCTACCGATTTATTGATAATGCTCAACATACCGACGGCAGTAAACTCATCCATGAGTAGTAATAACTGATATTTTAATGTTGGGTTGGTTTCCGGTAGTTCGTCAATATTGTTGGCAATAACCATGCTCATAAACAGATTAGCGACTTGCGGAGCCAGGATTAAATCATTTGCCGAAATGTGGAAATAAATCGTGATTTTTTCCCGGCGCAAGGCGCGTAAATCAAAATCACTGGCAGAGGTAGCGTGTTCAACAATTTCATTTTGAAAAATGGTTAACGGACTGATAAAGGTTGAATCGATACTGCTTTTTGTTTTACCGGATTCACACGCCATTAAATAAATATTGAGTTTATCGGCAGTAGTCTGGTGAGCAATGCCGGATTGAACGCATAAGCGCGCATGTTGTGCAAAATCGATATGTTCTATCGAACCGTCTTCTTGAGTTTCATCAAAACCGGCATGTAAGCGTAATAGATTGGCATAGGTCAGTATCATATCGGTAAGGCTTTTTTGGCGCATATCCCACAGTAAAAAAGTGGTTGCTACAAAAAGATTCTGTGCCTGGTGCTGCCAAAAGTCTTTATCCGGGTCGCCGGTGAGCGGATATAAGCCCATAGCCTGATTTTTTAAATCGAGTTCGGCGCGTGCTCGGTCGCGCATATCAATACAATCCAATGGATTAAATCGGTGCGTGTTACGGTCAAACGGGGCAAAGCGATAGACTTTTTGCCCCAATATTTTTTGACGGTATTTACTGGTGATACGATAGCATTCGTTTTTAATGTCCTTCACAACCACAGATTGTTCCCATGCCAGCAAATTTGGAATAACAATCCCTACGCTTTTACCTCCCCGTGTCGGCGCTGCCAGTGAAACGAATTGCGCACCGATAAAGCGTAAAAGTTTTTTGCCGAGCTTGCCGACGATAATGCCGTTTTCTTCTTCCATCAAGCCCATTTCCCGCGCTTCCGAGGCAGTCGCAAATTCGGCGTTACCATAAAGATTCTTTTTAGGCTGATAGAAGAGTTTCAGCATAATCAGTAGGCAGACGACAAAACTAATCAATAAGGATTGCCAGATTTTCGGATAATTTCCCAGGATGGCATCCAGCGTAAGAGTAGGGTAGTAACGCTTGAACGCTTCAATCAGACGAATTTTATTTGCCAGTAGAAGTAAAAGCCCACTTAGAAAATACGTCGGAAGCAAAGTGACAAACAGAAATAATGCAATATTGGCTTTTTTCATCATTAACCTACCTTGAGCGAATTCAGTTTAGCTTGCGGATCAAAATAGATTTCCGTCATGTGTCTGCCGTGTTCATGACTGTTGGTAACATGAACAATAATATCTATCGTTTGTTGTAATAAACGGCGAATTACATCATAGGAAAGCGTGCGCCCTTGGTCGTTTTGCAACGTCATTAAAATAAGCCGTTCCCAGGTTTCAGCAACCGAACCGGCATGACAAGAGGTAATCGACCCGTTATGCCCGGAAGAAACCACATTGATAAAGTCATAAGTTTCCCCACCGCGTAATTCCGCCAGTAAAATACGATCCGGTTTCATTCGTAGGCAAGATTTCAGCAAAGAGGCAGCCGTGATTAAATCACCATTTTTTGCTTCGCTTGGATAGAATAAGTGGAAATAATTCTTATGTTGGCGTAAGAATAATTCCGGAGTATCTTCGATGGTGCCTAGGCGTTCATGCAACGGAATATAATCGACCAGGGCTTTCATTAAAGTGGTTTTCCCGGAGCCGGTTTCCCCGGCAATCACAATATTCTTCCCGCAGATAACCGCTTGTTTAAGAAATTCCGCATAATCGCCCTTATGATAAATTTCCAGTAGTGTCCGGTCATCATCTGACAAACGATTTTCCGTCTTGATAACACGACTAAAAAAGCCGTTGTTGATGTAATAATCCAGGTCAAAAAAAGACTTATTCGGTTTTCGCACCGTAATACTGATGGTTTCCCGTTCACTGGCGGGCGGAAGAATAATCTGTGTCCGCTCGCCGTTCGGTAATACCGCAGATAAAATTGGTTTGGTATCACTGATATAATCCCCGCGATACTTGGCTAACGCCCGAGCAAAAGAATCACATAAATCATAAGTAATATGCGGAGCGTCTTGATAATGCCATACGCCTTTTTTTTCAAAGAAAATTTCACCGGGGCGATTAATCGCAATTTTTGTAATGGCTTCGTCTTCGAGCAATTCTCCGAATAATTTATTGGCATGAAGTAAAATTGATACATCGCCGGAAGAGTTTATGACCATTATTTATACCTCCTATTTCTGTTTCAATTCGTACACATCGCCAAAATCAATATCCCGCGCAACAAAAATCCCCACTAAATCCCCTTGGTTCTTATAAAGCGTAGGGGGAATATTAATGGTTTTCTCTAAGATACTTTGTGCAATTTCCGAGCCGGCTTGTACCGTATCCGTTGGTTGGAAAGTTCCGCGTTTTGCTAATTGGGTAGATAGTGCACTGGTTGAATCGGTGATCATGCTTAACATGATGGCATTACCGAAACGTTCCCAGAAATGATTATCTACATAGCCCGGAATACCGGTTCCGCCTAATTCATCGGTTGCGCCGGAATTAATGTTGATGATGATATTTTTCGGTGTACGGATTTCACTCCAGACTACAAATAAACGTTCTTCGCCTTGCTGAATCTGACCGCTACGGAACTCACCGAACACGGTAGAGCCTTTTTCAATCAGTAGTACCGTGCCGTTTGCACTATATACATCGTTTGCCACAACGCAGCCGAGATTGCCGGCCACGGTGGAAACAAGTTTTGTGCGTAAGGAACACTGAATAAAAGTGCCTTTTGCCAACAGTAAATTGGCATTGACCGGGAGTTTATGCGCTTTACCCGCTTTAAACGTACTGACGTTATCTTCAAACATATCGCCTTTTGCCGGTTCCGGTGGTTGATTAGTTACCGTGTCAGTTGTATCTGTATTCTGAACATTTGAAACGGCTTGTAACGTTTCGCCATCGATAGTACCCGGAGACAATCCTTTGATTAAACGGGGGGCGGATGGAATATCTAACGCCTCTGTCGTACTATGATTTTCTACTGGAGCGGTTGCGGTAGGAATTGGTTGTGGCTCCGGATTTAAAATCGCCGGGATTTCTGCCGGTGGTGCCGTAAATGTTTTTGAACGCACCGTCGTACCGAATTCTTCTTTTTCCTTAACCTGTGCCGGTTGCGTATCCTTTTTATTCAAAAAGGAATAACCCAAAAACGCCACGGCAAGCAGTGCAATAATCAGAAAAATAAATAGATTTTGGTTTTTACCGCGTTTGGCAATTTTGCTGACTTCCGGTTGATAATCGGTTTCCGTTTTGTCATCCGTCGGCTGAATGGTTTTGTTATCGTTCATCTCTGCCTCCTATCGTTCGTCTCTTGCCACATTTGGTGAAATGGTCGTGTTATAAGTTACCGGTGTTTTTCCGTAACTTTGATTGTAAATGCCGACCACTTTTTCACCGCTACGTAATACCAATTTTTCTGCTGTTTTTTGGATGACTAATACCTGATAATTACCGTCTTGTTTAACATTAGTATTTAACAGACTTTCCGTGGAGCCTTCTAACAAGAAGGCTGCAGGAAAGGTTTTATTTGGGGCAAATCCAAGATAAGTAAAAATACCGTCATCATAAGCATAGTTTGGTGTGATGGTTTCACTGCCGGCCTTAACTTTCATTACGTAATCCCAATTTTTCGGTGTTTTGGTACTTTGCAAAGATTTTTCAATCGCTTGTTGTTCACGTTCGCGTTTATTCTTTTGACGTTGTGCGGCTAACTGTTTTTGTTTCTCCGTCGGATAGGAAAAATTTACCTGATATGATGACGTTGAGTTTTCCGGTACGAGTATTAAATCAAAGGAGTACGTGCGTTTATTAGTATTAATAAACAAGTTCGTATTCCATTGCCCCGGAGTCGGTTCAAAGTAGTTTTCGCCCTCACTGCTTTGTTGTTTTACCGCCATTGGTTTAATCAATACAAAATTATCATTATCGGTAATATCCCAGCCGTCTTTAAAACCGGTGTGTTTGTATAGAATACGCTCATCATCGGCAAAAATGATTACGGTAGAAAATCCATCTTTTGCATAAACCTTTGTGACATCTAAAGCGTTATAAACTTGTGACTGAATACGGTCATCATATTTTGATTTTATAGGTGTGCTGGCTGCATAAGTTTCTGTACCAAACACGATAAGTAATAAACAGATTAAAATTCGCATATTAAGCCTCATTATCTACCCGGTAATGTGTCACGATAAATCCTAATGGATTATCCATACGGAACCCTTCAATCATATTTTTTACCGGTAAATATTCGTATGTTAAAGAAACTACGATATTTTTTGCCGTTTCTTCGCCACTTGAAAGGTTGCGTTGAATTAAGCGAACGCGGGCAGTGGCAATATTATTAGCCTGACCATCCGTACCGACATCCGTTTTAGATAGCACGATGGAAATGACTTCAGGTTTAACTGTATTGCTGTTACCTAAAAGCTGATCACGCGCATTTTTACCTTCGTAAATATTGCGGTAGTCTTTGGCAACGTCGTCACTACTCATCATTTGCGTAAGTTCATATTCCTGTTGTAAGGTATTGAAATAATAACCTTCACGTGCCTTGATATACTGGCTGATAAAATGTTTATCCATCGCGTCATCTGTGGTTAGTGTTTCCACATCTAAGCGGGTTATCACATCCGGAATCCCCGTACCGTTATCACGGATCAGGAACGGTATAACTTCACGCAACGGTAAAATACTGACAATGACCGCACCGAGAACGAAGCTAATCAGCCAGGATACTCTGGCCACTTTCCAGGCGCGGGCTTCCGATTTTTCGATGTTCTCCTGGTTTTTGGCTTCCAAATCCCGATTTTGGTCAAGAATTTCTTGTTCGATATTGGTCATTTTTTATGTTCTCCTTGCGGTTGCATTGTTTTATTAACAGGTTCAAAGGATGTGCCTTTTAAATCATCCGGCCAACTTGACGAACAACCGACCAGATTAAAAAGTACAAAAAATAAGCATAATTTGTATATTTTTTGCATAAAAACCTCTCTTTTAAGTGTAAAAACCTCTCTTTTAAGTGTAAAAACCTCTCTTTTAAGTGTAAAAACCTCTACAAAGTAAATTGCATAATAAAAAATTAATGGAAAAAATTAAGACTTGTTGGCGCGATTCCTTACTGAATTGGCGACTGCCCGCGCCGTTCGATGTATTGCACTACCGACCTTGTAAGCGGTCGGTGCGCGACTGTATCCGGCACCGCTTGCGCCCATGCCAAAACGGGCGGCATTTTGTACGGAATTTTTAGCCCCGCTAAAGATTCCGCCTATTCCGCGTAATCCGGCGGAATAAGCGACACCCTCGACCGAGACAGAGGCTAATTGAGACGCATAATTTAATGAAAGATAAGCTAGATACCCCATGAAAAGACCAAATAGTAAGACGTAAAAACCTATCAATATTAAATTAAATTCTTTAGCTTGAGTTATAAGTCCACTTATATTTTTGCCAAAAAATGACATCCCCATGCGAAGTGAAATACCAATAAATACAACAGTAAGTATATTTGCCAAAATAAGCTGTAACCACTGATTAAAGGTATTGCGTAAGAAATTGTATAATAGACAAAAGATGAAAATAGGGGCAGTTACAGTCAATAGTTTTAATGTGATAGTTGTAGTAATAAAAATAATAAATGGCACAAATAAAGATACTGCTACACCAATCCAGGCAAGAAATGAAGCAATTCCACCTTCTAAGGGGACATATTTAGATTTATCTAGATCAAAGAGTTGACCAGCAATATCCGATCCTAATTCCAATTGGTCATCCATTAAACCGGCTATACCGTTTCCGGTAAAGCCGGTTAAGCTAGTTTTGAGATCATCAATTATCGCTAAAGAGTTATCCAGATACCCTCCATAATTCATCATAAATGCTACAATGATCATTTTTGTGGCAAAATCATAAATTAATGCTGTTGCTGGAGCTTCAATCTTGCCAGATATTACGGCAAATCCTTTTCCTAAAAAGTAAATTGTCAGTGTTACGCCAATAATTGTAAAAAGTGAGTTAGCAAAATTGCTACTCATAGATTGACTAACTGAATCCAATAACTGAATAACGAAAGAATCGATACTCTCAAAGAATCTCATAATGATAACCTAATTAGAAAAATTAACACCTCGAGTATTCATACGTCGAATACTTGCTTGTGCTTTATTTGCGTTTCGACAATTAGAATTTGCCATCAGCGGTTCGGCTTTTTTCTCACATTCTTCTAACATTTTTTGACGTTCAGTCGTATGTTCTTTGTAATACTCCACACTTTTAACTTCTTCTGAACAAGCACTTAAAGTTAATATAAATAATGCGATAAAAAGTTTTTTCATCTTTTACTCCGTATTAATTGAATATAACGCCCTTAACGTTTGAGCGACGTTGAGACGCTAACTGTTTTTGTTGCTCATTCATTAAGCGTCGGTATTCCGTTTGCCGTGCGTTGAATAAATCCAACTGGACTTTTTGTGATTGCAATGCGGCCAACTGCACGTCCATTGCATTTTTTAAGTCCTGGCTTTCTTTTACATCGTTTGATTTCGCCATACGATTAGCTAACTTATCAATTGCTTTAAGTTTGCTATTGACATTACTTTCAAACGAATCTAAGAAGCTCATACTTTCCACGGTGGAAACAATATTTGCTTCACAGGAAGTAATTTCACCTTGACGTAAATTCTTACAACGGTCAAAAAGGTTGTATTTTTCAAACAGGCTTTTAGCATTCGCGCTTAATGCGTTTTTCCCACCGGAAACTAAATCGATTACCGGGGTAAACTCCGATTTTAAGCCATTTATTTCACCATACAAACTATGCGCTTCACCAATAAAGGCTTGTACATCACGAATTCCTGTCTGTGAGGCTAATTGGTCGGCATACGCTTTCAGCTCATTTTTATAATGCGAAACTGTATCCGTCCACTGTTTAGCCTCTTTTGCCCATTGTTGCACCGTTTGAAGCATGCTCATTTGACGTTGACCGGCAGCTGCGGCATCAACAACCGGAATACCGCTGGCTTGTACCAATACCGGCATAGATAAAACAGCAATTAAAGTGAGTTTTTTAAACATTTTCATCACGTTCTCCTTATACACAACGTTGTTTATAAATCGGAATCCAGTCATTAGCGGCTTCGCCGACTTCTTCGATAATTTGATGTAGGATTTCTGCGTTATCCTTACTGGTTGACAGAATTTTTAAGTTTTCACGCCCTAAACCGCTTAAATCTAACTTAGCTAAGGCGGTTTCGAGCCCTTTACGCACTAAGAAAGTACGGGAATCCGGTTGTAATTCACGGATAATTTCAAATTGTTTTTCGCTGATTCCGAAACCATCCACATAATCTACTTTGCGTGCAATCGGGTTAGGTAAACAAATGGTTGTTTCACATTCCTCAACTACCGCGCGAGAAATTGGGCTTTTCAACACTTCATCCATACTTTGGGTCATCGGTATTTGGTTGTTTCTCAAAATTTGCTATTAAAATAAGGATTTTTTTGATTGCGCCCTGTCCTCATTTTGATTACGTCGCTACACCAGGCTAAATAGGAAACTTTCTTTTAATATGAATTAAAAAGAGTATGCCAAAGAAGAACTGATTGCTGAAATTTCATCAATGCTACTTTTCAGGAAGTATCAAATTGCCGTGCAAAATCCTAAACGAGATTTTTCTGATGAAAAAAATTCATTGGCATATTTGCGCGGGTGGATTATGGCGGACAAACTGACAAATGATGATTTTAAAGACGCCATAAAAACAGCTGTAAAAGTATCAAATTACATTACATGACAAGAATTAACCTTGGATAAATCTTTTGATGAATCCATGAAGTTAAATCCAGTGGAAGCATATCATAAATTGAAGGCGCAGCTCGCCTTTTAAAAAGAACCTATCAAAGAACAAGAGAAGGAAAGATAATATTTATGTAAAAACATAAATATTACTAAACATATAAGAGTAAAAGTGCGGTAGAAATTTACCGCACTTTTTGTTTATATCGTGCTTTAGCACAAATGAGGGGGTAACAGTATGCTAATACGCATTGTATATTCTTTGATAGATTTCCTAAAAAATGTTTTAGTAAATGGCAAATTAAGTCTTTTAGCCTCATTTGCTATATCATCAAGGAAACCTATCTTTAGTGGTTTAGGGTTTTCATAATCAATAACCTTACCAAAAAAACCTTCTAATAACGCCCTGTTTTCTTTTCTTGCTTGAGCTAACGCTTCTGCATTTTTGTATTGACTAAACTTTTTCATTATTTCCTAATCCTAACTTAATTCATCATTAACTATACTTTAGTCTCAAAAGTATTCAAGAATTCCATGACAAATAAAAATATTTCTGTGGTAACATTTCTATTGACTTTAAATTTTATGTGTGTACAATGAGAGAACAAGAGGGGTTATGAAAAACAATAAAGATGTTTCAATTAAAATCCGACTCAATAATGAGTTAAAGGAACAGGCAGCTAAAGAGTTAAATTCCATGGGAGTAACTATGTCAGACGCTGTCCGCCTTTATCTAAGTTATATAATTAAGAAGAAAAGGATTCCGCCAGAATTTACCGACAATTCATAATTTTTCTAAAAAAGTTCATTAAGAAGTTTTTTAGAGGAGTTTTTGAAAAGGTGATTATCTAGTTATAAAAACGGATCCGTTTTTGGAATTTTAGAGTTCAAATTTAGGTGAGAGTTTAGTTGTTACATCCTCTTAATCATGTGTTATCTCTTCCGCGTTGCCTAATAGTTTAGATGAATATCGTTTTTCTATAATGTATCCATAGCCATAAAAACCAAAATCAAGCACTCGAAGCACAACAGGAAATAATCCAAGCCATACTAACCAGAAGTATGCCGTGTTTAGCATTGAACTAAAGATTTCTTTGTCTACAAAAAGATTAGGCGTTAATAAAAACGCTAACCGACCTGAAATAAGTAACTATACAATAACCTGAAATGTAAGTAATAGAAGTTTCATCAGTTTTCTCTCTCCTGTTCTCTATTTAAGTTAATATCAAACTTTTTTTCAGCAATCTCCTTTTGTTTTATGACTTCATAGGCAAGTTTAGGATGTTCTTTTTGCCACTGCGGATAAATTACCTGCAATTCACGTTGTATTGAGCGTTGTACGGAATCTTTGAGTAACCGGGTATACACCTGTGCCGCCATGGCGGATACATTCAGGCGCAAAGCATCTTCCACACACACCGCCACCGCTTCGTTGGATAATTCAGTCAAAATCGAATTGGCACCGGATGAACGCAACACAACAGGTTTGCGGGTGGAGGGCGGCACGACGCTACGCAAAATACCGCGGGTGCACATTAATACGTCGGTATATTCAAATAACGGGGCGATGTGCAGATCAATACGTTCCAGCCCCGTAGTCGGCCCTTGGAAGTAACCATGGTCGAACGCCAGCATAATAGTTCTGCCGGTTTTCGGATTAAAAATATTCGCCAAACGGGATTGCATTCCCCAATCCAACGCGCCGGCACCTTTTAAATAAAACGCCTGATTGGTTTGCGGTCGATCCAAACCGAAATCTTTACCGTCTCTGATGTCATCTAAATCTGCCATTGAAATACTCCTCTCTTCGCTAATCAGAAATTGTAGTTGTCGATATTGTCTTTGGTGAATACCACGCGTTCAGGCAATAAAATAATGCCGTTGCCGTCCGCTTCATATTCGTAGCCTTGTACTTTGTTCGGCGAGACTTCAATCGTGCCGATACCTTGCACGTTCAATTTATCGCCCACATTTAATTTTTCACCTTTCAATAAGGCATTGGCGGCAGCCACAGAAATTTTGCCTTGTTGCACTACATCCCATAAACCGAATTGTTTCACCGTGCCGCGTTTCACATAAGGGCGCATCACATTCGGGGTACTAAACCCAACAATAACCACGGAATTGACTTTCAGATTTTCCGCCGCCTGTGCAGCCGCCGGTAATGCGTTGGCATCCGGTGCGATAATGGCATCTAAATCAGGGTAGGCTTTCAAAATGCTTTCGGCGGTTTGCAGGGATTTAATAGCGTCGTTATAACCAAATTGAGTGATTACAATTTCCCATTCCGGATGATCTTTGGCAATTTTCGCTTTAGCTTCTTTCACCCATTGATTTTGGTCGGTGACCGTCGGGCTGGAATAGAAAAACGCCACTTTGGCTTTCGGTTTGCTGATTTGGTTTGCCGCCATATCTACCAACATAGAACCTAACTGTTCCGGTGTGCCTTGGTTGATATAGTGACTACGGCATTCCGGTTTGGTGTCGGAGTCCCAAGTCAATACTTTTACACCGCGTTTCATGGCGCGTTGCAAAGTAGAACATAAACCGTCCGGGGAAACCGCCGACACTACAATCGCGTTGTAGCCTTGGTTCACGAAGTTATTGATCAGTTGCACCTGATTGGGCACGCTCGGTTCTGTCGGACCATCATAAGTGACATCTACGCTCAAGGTTTTTCCCATTTCGGTAGCACCTTGCCCGCCACTGGTAAAGAAGCCGACGCCTACCAGTTTAGGAATAAAGGCGATACGGTCAGCTGACTGTGCCGTCGCCACAACGGATAAACCGAGTAACACGGAAAGTGCGGTCACAAAAAACGGCGTTTTTTGAACGTTGGCTTTGCCAACGGCCCCGTTAGGGGTGAACAAACGAGAGATCGAGTTTGTGAATAATTTTACACGCGTTTTCATATTCATTCTCCTCTTGAGTTGAATTTAATCTACTGCTGCCTGACGTTCGGTTCGCCGACGAACCCATTGCACAATAGCACCATAATGCAAACTGACGGACTTGCCGCTTTACACGATAATAAGTAAGGCGCCGGATAAAGCACCGGAAATTTCATTGGGAATACCGATCATTTGCAATCCTTGTTGCAAATAACCGATGAGCATGGCGGCAATCGCCGTGCCGATAATGGAACCGGCTCCGCCATAGATATTGGCACCGCCCAACACCACGGCGGTCAATACCGGCATCAGCAGGGAACTGCCTAAGTCGGAGCGGGCGGAACCGAAATAAGACACCAGCAACACCGCCACAAACGCAGCAATAACGCCAATAAAGGAATAAATCAATAATAATGTGCGACGAATCGGCACGGCGCTGTAACGGGAAGTGCGTTCACTTTGCCCGATTAAAAACGTGCTTCTGCCGATGGTGGTTTTGTGTATTAATAACCAAAAGATCAGCGTCATTAACAGAAAATACAGGATCGGCGTCGGAATGCCGAATAAGGTTTGATTGGCGAAGTCCAGCAACGCATCAGGAAAGCCACCGATGCCTTCATAACCTGTCGCGCCGGCAAAACCGGACAGCAACAACGCACCACCGCCGAATAGGTACATAGTGCCTAAGGTGATCACCAATGGATTCACTTTGGTGTAGAGAATCAATCCGGCATTAATCAAACCGCATAATATGCCAGCAACAAAAGTTAACGGAATCGCCAATATCAACGGCACATCGGCTTTAAACAACACACCCAAGGTAATAGCACATAAGCCGACGGTGGAGCCGAAGGAAATATCCATGCCGCCGCTGACGATAATCATGGTCAACGGCAAGGCAAGCATACCGATATAAATAAAATCGCTGGTGCTGTAAAGCAGCACGTTTAAATCCAGCATACGCGGATTGAAAGCGCCGAAACCGAGAATTTCAATGATGACCAAACAGAATAACGTCAATTCCCAGCCGTATCTTTTCAACGTCAACATAATTATTCCCTCCTTATTTCGACCGCACTTTTATATCAACGCCCGTGCTATTTTCATCTTTCAGAAAACGGGCATAACGTTGTAATTTCAAATTATTGGCGATCATCACGC
This sequence comes from Aggregatibacter actinomycetemcomitans, assembly GCF_023518055.1. Classification (NCBI taxonomy): domain Bacteria; kingdom Pseudomonadati; phylum Pseudomonadota; class Gammaproteobacteria; order Pasteurellales; family Pasteurellaceae; genus Aggregatibacter; species Aggregatibacter actinomycetemcomitans. The sequence goes on along the minus strand of NZ_CP085096.1, from coordinate 1,193,246 downwards.
GAATCCGTCCGTCAAACACCAATACGGCGAGCAGTACGATACCGGCAACAAAATTGTTCCAATAGGCAGGCACTTTAAGCAGCACCAAAATCGTATCGATTTGAATCAGGAAATAGGCGCCCAACACCGCGCCGATTAAATTCCCCGTGCCGCCGAGCAAGCTGATCCCGCCCAGTACGCAGGCAGCGATCGCCTTCATTTCCAAGCCGTTGCCGGTAGAATTCGGCACAAAACCGATTTGCGAGGCAAAAACAATCCCGGCAATTGCCGCCATCATGCCGTTTATGGCGAAAGCCACGATTCTCACCTGATCAATACGCACGCCTAGTTGCAGCGCCCCTTGCAGATTATCCCCCACGGCATAAAAATTACGTCCGGCGGGGAGTTTCGTTAAGAAATAATACGTAGCGAGAATCAGGATAAGCAAGATCCAACCGATAGGCGAAATATGTAAAAAAACCGGTTCGGAGAGCATTTTCAATTCTTGCGGCAAGCCTTCAATCCATTTCCCACCGGTAATCAACAACATAATGCCTTTATATAACCCCAGCGTTCCCAAGGTGGTGACAATGGCGGGAATGCGTAACGTGGTTACCAATACGCCGTTTAATAATCCCGCCGCCAAGCCACAGCATAAAGTAATAAGAAAAGCGGAGACTAAACCATAACCGGCGTTTAACAAGCTGCCGACAATGACCGCACAAAGCCCCATGGTAGAACCGACGGACACGTCGATGTTGCGGGTTAAAATGACGAAAGTGGCGCCAATCGCCAGCAAAATCACGATTTGCGCGGAATTAAACACCATGCTTAACGTTTGCAGATGAAAGCCGTTTCCGACAAAACCTAACAGTAAAAATAACAAGCCAATGGCAATAAGAATGGTCAGTTCACGATTATCCTGAATCAGTTTCAGCATCAATTTTCCCATCATCGTCTCTCCTTACCCGTGCGTACTGCCGAACGCCATTTGCATGATATTGTTGGTATTAATCGCCTCACCGACCAAAGAATGGCTAATTTGCCCGTCATGCATGACCAATACTCTATCGGACATATGTTCAATTTCTTCTAAATCGGAAGAAATAAACAGCACCGCCACATTTTGCTTGGAGATATTTTTGATGAGCTGATAAATATCCGCACGCGCCCCCACATCCACACCGCGTGTCGGCTCGTCCACAATCAATAACGCCGGATCCGCTTCCAGACACTTGGCAATCAACACTTTTTGCTGATTCCCGCCGGACAGCGTTCTGACCGCCTATCGCTCGTCACTGAACTTAGTGCCGATAGCGCGATAATAGCGCTCCAGAATAGCGCTTTCCTTCGTCGTGTCCAGCCAGAATCCCATATCGTTATAGGTCAACCCGCAGACATTCCAGGTTAACGGCGAATCCAGATATAATCCGGAAGCCTGACGATCTTCCGGTAAGTAAACAATGCCTTGGTGTAGGCGATCTTTAATATCGTACCCGCTGATTTCCTGATTATCGAAGAAAATCTGACCGCACTTTTGTTTACGTGAGCCATATAAGGTTTCCGCCAATTCGGTTCGCCCTGCGCCAACCACGCCCGCCAAGCCTAAAATTTCACCGGGATAAATATCAAAAGTGACATTTTTAAATCCTTCGCCCGTCAAATCCTGCACCTGCAAAATCGGCTTATCGGTAGCTTTCACACGGTTATGTCCCGGCAACGCCAGCCATAATTTTTGGCTTTCCGTTAATTGGGCATTTTTCGCCTTCGGCGTGATGGCGGTAATCACATCGTCTTTATTCAACTCGGCAGTACTGCCGGTTAGTGCAATATAGCCGTCGCGCATGACGCTAATACGATGAGAAATCTGCCACACTTCGGGCAGTTTGTGAGAAATGAAGACAATGCCCACACCCTTTTCCAATAACGAACGAATTTTATTAAACAGGTTCTCCGTTTCAATTGGCGTTAAAGAGGCGGTGGGTTCGTCCAGAATCAGAATAGACGCATTACGCATAAGGCCACGCATGATTTCCACCAGCTGTTGATCGGCAACTTCCAACGAACCCGCGGGCATATCCAGCTTTAAATGGGAGTTCAGTTCAGCTAAAAGTGCGGTCAGTTTTTCCGATGTTTTTTCATGACGGGCTAAGCCGAATAAAATATTTTCCTTCACCGTTAAGTTCGGAAATAACAGCGGTTCCTGCGGCACCAAATAAATACCTAGCTGATGGGCTTTATTCGGAGAAAGCTTATTTTGTCGCACCCCGAACCTCCAGTTCTCCGCTATCTTGCGGCTGAATGCCGGCGATAATTTTCATCAGCGTGGATTTCCCCGCCCCGTTACCGCCGAGCAGTGCGTGCACTTCACCGGCATATAAGGAAAAATCAATGGCTTTCAGCACTTCCACGCCGGAAAACGACTTACCGATGTTTCGGGCGGATATTAAGCATTTTGGCTCTGAAATGTGAGTTTGCATCTTTTACCTGCCGCATAGAATGAACAAATGTATTTAAAAAAAACATTTTTTCAAAATACTAGTCAGGAATGCACAAAATTTCTGAGAACTAGATCACAAATCTGGATAAGATTATCTAAAAATCGCCTTTAATTTTTAAAAAAGTGATCTCCATCATGCTTTTACAAAAAAACGGTAAGAACAATTGATAATAATAAAAAACAAATGAATAATACCCAAAATCAATAAAAACAAATAAATCATATGAACGAATTAATGACGGATAATCAAGAAACGATCCAAAGTTTCGGCGAAGAAGAATTGTTGGCACGAATTGCCTGGTTTTATTATCACGATAACCTGACACAAAGCGAAATCGGCGACAGACTAAAACTGCCGCGTTTAAAAGTATCCAGGCTACTGGAAAAAGGGCGTCAGTCCGGCATTATTAAAGTGCAAATCAACTCCCGCTTTACCGGTTGTCTGGAACTGGAAGAAGTGCTACAACAACACTTCCGATTAAAGCATATACGTATTCTGCCAACGCTGGAACAACATGAAATCAATGAGCGATTAGGCGTCGGCGCGGCACAAATGCTGATGTCGTTGCTTAAACCGAATCAGATGCTGGCAATCGGTTTCGGCGACACCATTATGAAAACGCTGAAATACGCCAATGAATTCATCACACACAATGCAATTAAATTAATCACCTTATCGGGCGGTGTCGGAACTTATATGAAAGGTATCGGACAATTAGACGGTTCCTGCTCGGTAAGTATCATTCCCGCACCTTTGCGGGCGTCTTCAATTGAAGCGGCAAAACTATTCAAACGGGAAGCCTGTGTGCGCGATATTATGCTGGCGGCTTGTAGTGCCAATGCGGCAATCGTCGGTATCGGCGCCACCCGCCAAAAAGGACAGGCGACACTGCTCCGCTCCGGTTATATCACCGAAGAAAAACAACAAATTATTCGGAATCAGGGCGCAGTGGGCGATATTCTCGGTTATTTCATGCGTAAAGACGGCAGTTTACAACCGGATATGCCGTTACATGAGGAATTAATCAGCGTTTCGTTAGAAAATTTGAAAAAAATTCCGCATGTTATCGGTGTCGCCGGTGGTGAAGACAAAGTCGAAGCGATTTTAAGCGCATTACAGGGTAATCATATTAATTCATTGGTTACGGAAGAAAACACGGCTCGAATGATGTTGGCGCAGTTGGTTTAGTAAGCGGTGTAGCGGGCTTATTTTCTTCCCAAACAAAGAGGAGAAAATAATGAACAATCAAGCTGTTTACCTGATGGCATTAGATGCCGGCACAGGAAGTGTTCGGGCGGTTATTTTTGATTTAGACGGTAATCAAATCGCCGCCGCTCAACGGGAATGGACGCACTTATCCGATCCCGATATTCCCGGTTCAATGGAATTTGATTTAGCCAATAATTGGCAGTTAACCTGCGATTGTATTCGTCAAGTATTGAATAAATCTCAAGTTCAGCCACAGCAAATTGCCGCCATTTCCACCTGTTCCATGAGTGAAGGAATCGTACTTTACGATGAGCATAAAACACCGATTTGGGCGTGTGGTAACGTAGATGCCCGTGCGGTGGAAGAAGTCAAAGAGCTAAAAACGCTACATAACTATACGTTTGAACAACAGCTGTATTCCGTCTCCGGTCAAACGTTGGCACTGAGCGCCGTTCCCCGCCTACTATGGCTGGCACATCATCGCCCCGATATTTATCGCCACACTAAAGCCATTTCCATGATCAGCGATTGGCTGGCATTTATGTTAAGCGGCGAACTGGCGGTGGAACCTTCCAATGCGGGCACGACCGGCATGTTGAACCTGACAACACGTCAATGGTCGCCGGAATTACTGGATATGGCGGGGTTAAATTCAAATATTCTGACGCCGATAAAAGAAACCGGTACGCGTTTAGGTGAAGTGACTTCAGAAGTTGCACAACAAACCGGTTTAATACAGGGCACACCGGTTGTGGTCGGCGGCGGGGACGTGCAGTTAGGTTGTATTGGTTTAGGCGTCACCGAGCCCGCTCAAGCGGCAGTTATCGGCGGTACGTTCTGGCAACAAGTGGTGAATTTACCGCAGGCGGTGACCGACCCGGAAATGAATGTACGTATTAACCCGCACGTTATCCCGCCGTTAGTACAGGCGGAATCCATTAGCTTTTTCACCGGATTAACCATGCGCTGGTTCCGTGATGCATTTTGCGAAGAAGAAAAGAGACTGGCGGAAAAACTGGGTACCGATGCTTATGCGTTGCTGGAACAAATGGCGGAACGCGTGCCCGTCGGCGCCAATGACGTGATCCCGATTTTCTCCGATGCCATGCATTTTAAAGCCTGGTATCACGCCGCACCGTCTTTTATTAATCTCTCTATCGATCCCGACAAATGCAACAAAGCCGTATTATTCCGCGCCTTGGAAGAAAATGCTGCTATCGTTTCTTCCTGCAATTTGGATCAGGTGCAAAAATTCTCAGGAGTTAAATTAACCTCCATTGTCTTTGCCGGCGGCGGGTCTAAAGGCAAATTATGGAGCCAGATCTTAGCCGATGTCACCGGATTAACGGTAAACATTCCGATTGTCAAAGAAGCTACAGCGCTGGGTTGTGCCATTGCCGCAGGCGTCGGAGTCGGCATTTATTCGACCTTAGCCGAGGTGGGGGAAAAACTGGTTAAATTTGAACGGCAACATCAACCGAATCCCGATAACTATGCTTTATACCAAGCTCACAAAGCACAATGGGCAGATACTTATAAAAAACAATTACAACTGGTTGATAGCGGATTAACTACTTCTTTGTGGAAGGCACCAGGGTTGTAGCGAACGATAAAAAAATCGTAGGGGGGACAACTCTCTACGATTTTTTGTTGATATACCGTAAAAAACATCGGTAAAACCCACCGCACTTTTATGCCACCGGTTCCGTTTGCATATACGTCAAGCGGTCGATGTCGGTGATGAAACGGCTGAGATCTTGTTCTTCCGGTTTGTGAATATAAGAAACCTCACCCAGCAGTGGCGCATCGACTTTTTGTTTTAGGGTTTCGATCACTTCGGCATAATGTCCTAAACCCGGGTTTATTCGGTTTGCGACCCAGCCGAGCAGCGGTAAACCACGTTCAAGAATCGATTGCACGGTTAATAATGTGTGATTAATGCACCCCTCTTTAAAACCCACTACTAAAACAACAGGCATTTTTTGCTCACCGGCCCAATCGGCAAAACTGTAATCCTTATTGATCGGTGTTAGCCAACCGAAGGCGCCTTCTACTAAAACAGATTGGTAACGGGAACACAAACGTGCTAAATCCACATTTAGCTTATTAATTTGAACACGTTTGCAACTTTCATTCAAAATGGGCATGGAATGCCGGAAGGTATAGCTGTTGACGTCTTCGTAATGCACTTTTTCTTTAGTACTGTTTATTAACGTTAATACGTCGGGATTGTCTTTCCTGTCATAATCGCCGGCAGTTTGCTTTTGGCTGTCGGGATAAATCACGTCTTCTTGACCGAATGCAATTGGCTTATAACCGACGACCTGTATGCCGATTTTCTGTAAAGCCTGCATAATCGCGCGACTAACAACAGTTTTACCTACATCGGTGTCCGTACCGGTAACAAAAAAACTACTCATTGTATCCCCCTTCTCATACTAGTAAGATAGATTCTAAAGGAAATTACAATGCGTAATATTGAGCTAAAACAAAGTTTTAGAAATTTATGATGTTTTCTTCTTGTTTTACCAACGAAGTCAGCAAACTTCCGTCATATATGCCCTGCTTAATCGCAGAAGCAGCGACGATCGGGCTATTCCATTCATATTTGCCGGCAATCACCGAAACTGTGCTGATGTTATCGACTAAATAGGATTTTAATTTACGATTAAGCTGTTCGAGCAGGAAATCTTTCAGTTGCAGCAAGCTGGAGTTCAGCATCACCCGCCGCGCGGAAAAAATATGAACCAGATTCATTAAGATATAAGCCAGGCAATCGGTAATATGTTCAATAATCCGCAACGCGTTTTTATCTTTTAATTGAATCTGTTCACACAGGAAATTCATTTTCTCGGAATTGTTGCTGAAAACACGATTCGGATAAAGGGCATCAATAAACTGTGCAATCGCCCGATGGGTGACTTGATGTTGTACCTGGTAACGCTCAACTTCCGGTAAATCGTGATTAATGAGCGCTTGAAGCTCGTTTAAGCGCGGCACAATCAAATGATTAATATTGATTTTGTCCTGTTCCCTGCTAAATAACAGCTCCCCTTCTGATAACACGCTGAGGTTAATTTCATCGTCCAACTGTAAAAACAGTACATCATCACAGTTGATCACATTACCCAAGGTGGATTCCGCCAATAACCAGGTTTTGAAATATTCGGCAATTAAAATCGGAATATTGAAATACGGTGTAAACAAGGATTTCAGATCCAAATGGGCGAATTTCGTACATCCCAGTTTAATTAAATAACCATTTTTATCCAATTCACCGCCCACGGTAACGGAAAAGGTTATCGGGCGGGCAAGTGAGTGGGTTTCAGCCAGAAATTGTTTGACGCTTTTTACCAGAAATTTATCCAGACATTCTAAATCATCTTTTTGCAAGGGGAAAATGCTTTGTTCAATAATTACGCCGTCCAATTCACTCAAAATAATTTCAAACCGATCCTCCATTAACGTGGCACATAAAGCTTGCCAATAAAACGGCGAAACACACAGGGCAATGGCAGGACGTCCGCGGTTGTCGGTATTTCTTGAGGTTTTTTCCATAATCAATCGTTTTTCAATGAGGGAACGGCTCAACGATGTAATGGATGCCGGCGCTAAACCGGAAAGTTTTGATAATTCAATACGTGAGATTTCTTCAAACTGCTCTATTAAACGGTAAATTTTACCAAGCTGAATTAAACGAGATGGGGTTTTGTCTTCCTTTTTCATTAAATAATTCCGTATTTTTTATAATAATTTATTTAGTGAAATTATTTATACCAGTTCATTGCTTTTATTCAAGAAATTTAAGTCAAATCTGTGTTCCCTGTCACAAAAATAAAAAATTCCGATAGATTTTGGTAATTTTTCCAACTTGAGGTAAACTAACCCGGTTTTCAAAAATGTATTAATTTTGAGGTATATATGACAAAAATTGCATCAATTGTAAATGTGCTGCAAGGCAAAATTGCAATTGGCGAAAAAGTGACTGTGCGCGGCTGGGTGCGCACCCGTCGCGACTCCAAAGCAGGCCTATCCTTTCTTGCCGTTTATGACGGTTCTTGCTTCGCACCCATTCAAGCTATTGTAAATAATGACATTGCCAATTATGAATCTGAAGTTTTACGCTTAACGGCGGGTTGTTCCGTGGTTGTCACCGGCACCGTAGTCGAATCGCCGGCAGAAGGTCAGGCAGTAGAATTACAAGCGGAAAAAGTGGAAGTCACCGGTTGGGTAGAAGATCCGGAAACTTACCCGATGGCGGCAAAACGTCACTCTATCGAATATTTACGCGAAGTGGCGCACCTACGCCCGCGCACCAATATTATCGGTGCAGTTGCCCGTGTTCGTCATTGCTTGGCACAAGCCATTCATCGTTTCTTTCATGAACAAGGTTTCTACTGGGTTGCCACCCCACTAATCACCGCTTCCGATACCGAAGGTGCGGGTGAAATGTTCCGCGTTTCCACCTTAGATTTAGAAAATTTGCCACGTACCGACAAAGGTGCGGTGGATTTTAGCCAGGATTTCTTCGGTAAAGAATCTTTCCTCACAGTGTCCGGTCAGTTAAACGGTGAAACCTATGCTTGCGCATTAAGTAAAATTTACACCTTCGGGCCAACCTTCCGCGCTGAAAACTCCAACACAACCCGTCACTTAGCGGAATTCTGGATGATTGAACCGGAAGTGGCATTCGCCACGCTTGCCGATAATGCCAAACTTGCCGAAGATATGTTGAAATACGTCTTCCGTGCCGTATTGGCAGAACGTCGCGATGATTTGGAATTCTTTGCCAAACACGTTGACGGCGATGTGATTAATCGTTTGGAACGTTTCATTAACTCCGATTTCGCACAAGTGGATTACACCGACGCCATTGAGATTTTACTGAAATCCGGTAAAACCTTTGAATTCCCGGTTTCTTGGGGCATTGACCTTTCCTCCGAACATGAGCGCTATTTGGCAGAAGATTATTTCAAATCCCCTGTTGTGGTGAAAAACTATCCGAAAGAAATTAAAGCCTTCTATATGCGCTTAAATGACGATGGACAAACCGTTGCGGCAATGGATGTTTTAGCGCCGGGCATTGGTGAAATTATCGGCGGCTCGCAACGTGAAGAACGTTTAGACGTATTAGACAAACGCATGGCGGAAATGGGGCTAAATCCGGAAGATTATTGGTGGTATCGTGATTTGCGTCGTTACGGCACGGTTCCGCATTCCGGCTTTGGCTTGGGCTTTGAACGTTTAATTGTTTATGTGACAGGGTTGCAAAATATTCGTGATGTGATCCCGTTCCCACGTGCTCCGCGTAACGCAAATTTCTAATTCATCATAAACGTAAAAATCGCCTTGTTTATATAGCAAGGCGATTTTTTTATACTTTCAAAACTGCCGGAAAAAACGACCACACTTTTGTTTCCCCGATAACAAAAAAGATACCAAAGTGCGGTATCTTTTTTCAGTGTTTTTTATTTGATGATCGAACAACTATTTTACAATGCGTAAATGGGAGGTGGATTTTTTCTCGCCTGATTTTGGTTTATCCGATTTATCCTTTTGATCCGCTTTATCTACGGCATTTTCAAAACCTGTCGGTTGTTCTTCTGCCTGCTCAGGGTGTTCATAAGCGGCTTCAGGTTCAAACATCACACCGTCACCATTTTCACGGGCATAAATCGCTAATGCAGCGCCAAGCGGAATATAAATATCCTGAGACACACCACGAAAACGCGCGTTAAATTGAATAAAATCATTAGTCAATTGTAAATTACCGGTGGCATTGGCAGACAAATTCAAAACGATTTGTCCGTCTTTGACATACTCCACCGGCACTTTTACGCCCCAATACGTGGCATCTACCACTAAATACGGCGTGAAGTCGTTATCAATTAACCAATCGTAATAAGCCCTTAATAAATAGGGGCGTTTCGGTGAGGATTTATATTCCATGAGATGACCTATTATTTTTCATCCATCAGATTTTTCGGCGCTAATTCGCCCACGGATTGCAGGAAAGAATCCCGTTCAAACACGCGGGTCATATAGGCTTTAATCGCTTTGCTGCCGGCACCGCTGAATTCTACGCCTAATTCCTGCATACGCCATAACAACGGTGCCATATAGCAGTCGATTAAGCTAAATTCGTCACTCATAAAATAGGTGTTCTGATTAAAAATCGGCGCAACAGCCAGAATTTCTTCTTTCAATTGCTTCAATGCAGCGGCGCGCTCTGTGTCGGATAAGTCGCATTGTGCTTTTTCTAAGGTTGGATACCAATCCTGTTCAATGCGTAACATTAATAAACGACTTTTGCCGCGCGCAACAGGATAAACCGGCATTAACGGCGGATGTGGAAAACGTTCATCCAGGTATTCCATAATAATACGGGAATTAAATAAGACGAGATCACGATCAACTAAAGTCGGCAAGGTACCATACGGATTAAGTTCCATTAAATCTTCTGATAATGCTTGCTGATCTACAATTTCCGTTTCATAAGCTACGCCTTTCTCTGCTAACACGATGCGCACTTGGTGGCAATAAACATCGGTTTTGTTTGAAAATAGCGTCATTACAGAACGTTTATTTGCAGAGCTTGTCATCTATTCCTCCGACGACTCAAAATAATTTTAAAATATTCAATTGGTATCACCCGATACCAAGAAAAACGGTCGCTTATTCTAGCATAAAGCGACCGTTCTTTTCCAAGAAAACCACGAGATTTTACGCTCAGCCCGAAAAAAATCCCTGTTTCATGAAGAAATCAAGGATTTTTCCGTTAGGGATAAAATAGGTTCAGCCTTATTTCCATTTATCGGCAGCGACATAATCACTATCTCGCTCTTCAATCCAACGCTCGCCTTTTTCTATTTGTTCCTTTTTCCAAAAAGGCGCTTTGGTTTTTAAATAATCCATAATGAATTCATTGGCGTGATAAGCATCGCCACGGTGTGCCGAAGCCGTTCCCACCAGCACGATTTCATCGCCCGTATGCAATAATCCGACCCTATGGATAATGGAAATCTTCTGTAAATTCCACCGCACTTTCGCCTGTTGCGCAATATCCAGCAAGGCTTTATGGGTCATGGCGGGGTAATGCTCCAAATATAAACTGCTGACTTCCTCGCCCAAATTCATATCACGCACTTTACCTACAAAAATCACCACAGCGCCCACGGAATGTTGCCCGCTTAACCAATGGTAAACCGCATTTTGATCAAAAGGCTGCTCCTGTACGGAAATTTGAATATCGTCCATTTAGCCCCCGGTGACCGGCGGGAAAAACGCAATTTCATCGCCATTTTTGACCGCACTTTCCAGCGGCATCAGAGTTTGATTTATAGCAACCAATAATTTATCCGATTGCAATGCCAGCGCCCATTTATCGCCTTTCTCAGCTACTAAGTATTGGCGCACATCTTCTGCCGTTGTGAAATCGCTTTCCACTTCAATAAAATCCAAGCCGATTAATTCTCGGGTTTGCGCAAAAAATAAAACGCGTAACATTATTTTTCCTCCGCGATAAAATGCCCGGATTTTCCACCGCACTTTTCCAGCAAGCGTACGGATTCAATCACCATATCTTTTTGCACCGCTTTGCACATATCATAAATCGTCAAGGCGGCAACACTCGCCGCAGTTAAGGCTTCCATTTCCACGCCTGTTTTACCGGTTAATTTACACAGGCTTTCAATACGCACCTGATTGGTTTCAGGAAGTGCCGTTAAGCTCACTTCAACTTTCGAAAGCAATAACGGATGGCACAAGGGAATCAATTCCCACGTGCGTTTTGCCGCCTGAATGCCGGCAATGCGGGCGGTGGCGAACACATCGCCTTTGTGATGCTGACCGGACAGGATCATTTGTAAGGTTTCGGGCGCCATACAAACATAAGCCTCAGCGCGGGCTTCACGGACGGTTTCGGCTTTGGCGGAAACGTCCACCATATTGGCTTCCCCATGGGAATTAATGTGAGTAAATGTGGCCATGATAATTAAAGTGCGGTTGATTTTCTTGCTGTTTTTCAAAATCGGCGTGCATTAACCGCCGATACTTGCCAAATGACTACGTACGCCACTATCGCCGATGTGCAGATAATGATGTTCACGCTTACCTTGTAACGCAGAAAAAATTCTTGATTGCAAAATGAGTTGCTGCTTATCGTATTGTAACAAATCGCGTAATTCAATGCCTTCCTCGCCGAATAAACAAAGGTGCAATTTCCCTTTGGCGGAAACCCGTAAACGGTTACAGCTGGCGCAGAAATTTTTCTCATAAGGCATGATTAAGCCAATTTCGCCTACGTAATCCGGATGGCGAAACACTTTTGCTGGACCATCAGAGCGATTTTTCATCTGCAGCTGCCAACCTGAACGCAGTAATTTTTGTTCCAGTACCTGCCCGGATAAATGATGTCTTTGGAAGAAAGCATTCATCTCGCCGGTTTGCATTAATTCGATAAAACGCATCTGAATGGGCTTATCTTTAATCCACGCCAGAAAACCAGAAAAATCCTTGTCATTTAAGTCTTTCATCAGCACGGAATTTACTTTGATTTTTTGATAGCCGCATTCAAAAGCGCGATCAATGCCACGCATAATGTCATCAAATTTATCTACGCCGGTAATCCGTTGGAACATTCTGACATCCAAGCTGTCAACACTTACGTTAATGGATGTAATGCCGGCATTTTTCCAGTGCTCAACGTCTTTTAATAAACGAAATCCATTGGTGGTTAAGGCAATTTGTTTAATACCTTCAATTTGGCTGATCGTTTCAGCAATAGCGAGAAAATCCTTGCGGAGCGTAGGTTCGCCGCCGGTGAGGCGTACTTTTTCCGTTCCCATAATGCTGAAACTATTCACCAAACGACGAATTTCATCTAAGGTCAAAAAGCTCGGCTTATTGGGTTCCGGTTGATAACCGTCAGGCAGACAATAATTGCAACGGAAATTACACACATCGGTAATTGACAGTCGCAAATAGTAATACGCACGTTGGAACGAATCAACTAGTTGAGTCGCCCCAACATTTTTGATTGGAATGGTTTGCATTTGACACCTTTCTAAAAACGGAGAGGATAAATCGTTTCCAACGTATCCCTGAATAATACGAACTGCGTATTATTGGCATTACCACCCTATTTTGAGACCAAAACGTAGGTTAAGTAAGCTCGGAGTTATATGCGTTAAATTAAGTTTTTCGTATTGTAAAAGATTAAATTCGGCAATTGCAATCAATTAATTTGATCTAGATTATAAAATAACAAAATTCTTTAAAATCAATTATATAATAAATTACATAACGATAAAAAATAACAATAAAAGGTATTTATCTACCTCATAATAATTATAAACTTACGATTTAAAATCATCGTTACTATTGCCGAAAACAAAATAAAGGAAAATAAAATGGCGGACTTTAACGGCTATCAACAACACGAAAATCTGAGCAAAATAAAAAAAATCGTGGCGATTGGCGGAGGACACGGATTAGGTCGGGTCATGTCAGCCTTAAGTTTTATGAACGAACGCCTCACCGCCATTGTCACCACCACCGATAACGGCGGTTCCACCGGACGCATTCGTAGCGCTCAAGGCGGCATAGCCTGGGGCGATTTACGCAATTGTTTAAATCAAATCATTACGCAGCCGAGCACTGCCTCCGCCTTATTTGAATATCGCTTCAGCGGCAACGGCGAACTGGCGGGACACAATCTCGGCAATCTGATGCTAAAAGCATTGGAAGATTTACATATTCGCCCGATGGAAGCGGTTAATCTGATTCGTGATTTGCTTGATGTCAAATCCTTCATCATCCCAATGTCGGAGCAGCCCGTGCATCTCGCCGCTATTTCAGGCAGCGGCGCCAGCGTGGTAGGCGAAGTGAGCGTGGACAGCTTAACCGAACTACCAAAATCCATTTTTCTTGTTCCCTATGTGCAAGCCACGCCGGAAGCCATTAGCGCATTAAAAGAAGCTGAAGTGATTTTATTCGGTCCCGGCAGTTTTTTAACCAGCATTCTACCGCCGATTCTCTTGTCTGAAGTCATTGAACAACTGCAACAAAGCCAAGCCAAGAAAATTTTTATTGATAATCTCGGTATCGAACGCAGCCCCGCAGCAAGGCTTTCCCTTGCTGATCGCATCCGTTGGATTAACGACACCATCGGCAAACCGATCATTGATGCCGCCATTGTTCCTTTTGACAACGCACCGGAAAATCTGCACGACATCAAAATCCTCGCCGGTCGCCTCAACGCCGACGACATCACCTACCGCCACGACCGCGCCCTCCTCTGCTCCGCCATTGACGAGCTATTGGGCGAACTGCTGGAATCGCACGACGACGAAGAACATTTGGAAGCCATTAATATCTAAAAAAGTGCGGTGAAAAAACACAAAGAATTTTCACCGCACTTTTATTTATTCTAAAGTTTGAATGCTAGTTTTTTAGCAAAATAAAATGCTCAATCAACTTAATCATGAGTTCTTTCTGTTCAGGCAAACTTTCCGCCACAAGCAATGCTAATGCCACTAAAGTATTGTCATTAATCAATTGTTCTACCGGCCTTGCCAATAAGTGTTGATTCAACCGCAAATACCATAAAAACAGGAAAGATCCCGTGCGTTTATTGCCATCGGTCAACGGATGATTTTTGATAATAAAATACAATAAATTCGCCGCTCGGCTGGCAACATTCGGATAAAAAAGCGTGTCACCGAATCCTTGTTCAATCGTGGTAATGGCAGAGGCTAAACCGGAATTTCGTTGTTGTCCAAACAACGCCGTCGCTTCCCCTTTTTCCACTAACGCCTGTTTTAATTGAGAAATTGCCTGTAATACGTCATCTAACACCAACAGAACCATATTATTTTGCTTATGCTGATTAGCCGTTAGACTTTGCTCATCGTAAGCCTGTAACAAACTCCAACTCCTAGCATAATCCTGCACAACAGACAATACGGCTTTGCCTTCGTCAGATAACAAAGATTGATTACTCAAGGTCTGCCCAAGCAAACCTATCACTTGTTCAAATTCAATCCCTCGTTCTTGTAAGCGTCGATCATTTAATGCGTAACCCTGTACAAATATTGCTTCAAGGTTTGTGTAGCCCATTGACGGAATTGCGTTGCCCGCTTAGAACTAATTCGATATCCGACGGAAATGATAGCATCGAGATTGTAATATTTAATTGTACGCTTAACCTTACGTTTACCTTCTTGTCGAACTACCGAGAAATCCTCGGTAGTTAAAATTTCATCAAGCTCATGCTCCAAATATATATTTTTAAGGTGCAGGCTAATATTATCTATACTTGTACTAAATAATTTCGCCATTTCAGACTGGCTAAGCCAAACCGTCTCCTTCTCAAAAGACACGGTTAACGAAACCTTCCCGTCCTGACTAGTGTAAATTTGTATTTGGTTATTCATTGAATTAATCCTTATGCCATAAACCGACTCAATATAATCAGCAATAGATTATCAGAAAAGCAAAACACCGAAAAAGATGACCGCACTTAAATCGCTACGCAGATCACAAAATTCACATTTTTTGCTTAATAAAAATAACCAAGTCAGCATAATGGTAAGGTTATTTCACCGGAGGATTCATTATGCAAAAAATGTTACTGCTTAGCGGTTCACGATATGGCAATACGGGGTATTTGGAACACACGATTCCGTGGCTACAAGATTTTTTAGCAGCGTATCAAGGCAAGAAAATCGCCTTTGTACCTTACGCGGGTGTGCGCCAAAACAACGATCAATATGAGCAAAAAGTACAACAAATTCTGGCGCCGTTGAACATGGAAATTCAGTCGGTACACCACGGCAAGCCACATCGTGCCATTATTGAACAGGCGGATGTGATCGCTATCGGCGGCGGCAATACGTTCTGTTTGTTAAAGCAAATGTATGAGCATGATTTATTGAGCATTATTCGTGAAAAAGTCAAAAGCGGCACGCCTTATTTCGGTTGGAGTGCCGGCGCCAATGTAGCGAGCAAATCCATTATGACTACAAACGATATGCCCATTACGTACCCGCCGTCATTTGATGCGCTTAATCTGTTCCCTTATCAAATTAATCCGCATTTCATTTCCGGCAAAGTCCCGGGACATAACGGCGAAAGCCGAGAAGAACGATTTGAGGAATTTTTACTGGTCAATCCGACAGCGCAGATTTACGCCCTTCCGGAAGGCACGGCGTTGTTAATTAACGGCAACCAGGTGAAAACCCTCGGCGATCATAACATTTTGCGTTTTAGTGAAAATATGCAACGACATGAAATCCCTGCCGGTTCCGTGTTTGAAATGTAATGATTGAAATAAAAAAGTGCGGTCGGTTTTCCCAACGTTTTTTCATCGTGAAAACCCACCGCACTTTTGATTCGAGGAAGGCATTAGGAAAGTATCTTTTTGAACACCTTCACATTATTAAATCCACTCTCTTTCAAATACAGCGCCTGCAATTTGCTCATCACGCCGCGTTCGCAATACAGCACATAGTTTTTGCTTTGATCCAGTTCGGCAAATTGATTGGACAGTTTGTAAAACGGCAACAAAATCATCGTTTGCTTTTCAATATGTAGCGGTTTTTCGTCGATTTCCTCCGGGCTGCGGATGTCGATGATCACGTCATTGGTGCCCAGCACGGAAATGGTATCGACGGAAACCACCTCTTTCTCCGTCTGCTCGGCGATTTGACGAATATCCAAATATTGCGCATTTTCCACCGCACTTTCCAACACGGCAAAATTGAAATTGCCTTCTTCCTGCTCGATTTTCGCTTTGATGGCTTTTACCGTCGGATTTTTGGAAATCACGCCGCAAAATTCCGGCATAGATTTGGCAATATCATCAGTGCCAATGTGTTTCGCCATGGCGATGATTTGTTCTTTGTCGTGCGTGATTAACGGGCGTAGAACCAATCCCTCGGCGGCTTCATCTATTAAACGTAAATTGGTTAAGGTTTGGCTGGAAACCTGTCCTAACGCCTCACCGGTGACGATCGCCTGAATGTCGAAACGTTGGGCAATTTTAGACGCGGCACGTACCATCATGCGTTTAAGCACCACGCCCATTTGTCCGTTATCCACGTTTTCCAGAATCTCGCCCACCACGCCTTCAAAATTAATCGCCACAAAACGCACTTTGTGCGAGCTGCCGTAACGTTGCCAAATGTGATACGCCATTTGTTTCACGCCGATTTCATGCGCCGCGCCGCCTAAATTAAAGAAGCAATAATGTACGCGCGAACCGCGACGCAACAGCATATAGCTGGACACACCTGAATCAAACCCGCCGGAAATCAACGACAGCACGTCTTCCTGCGTGCCAATTGGGTAGCCGCCGATGCCTTCATAACGGGCGCGTACCAGCATCATTTTGTCGTCTTCAATTTCAATGCGTACCGTCACGTCAGGATTTTTCAGCTGCACTTTGGCACTGGCGATATGTTGATTCAGCCCGCCGCCGATATAGCGTTCCGCATCCAGCGAATTAAATTCATGTTTGCCTTTACGTTTCACCCGCACGCAAAAACTCTTGTTTTCCAGTTGCGGAGCCACATCAGACAGGGTTTGTTCAAAAATATCATGGAGGCTGCTAAAGGGTTTTTCTTCCACTTGTAGAAAATGATGAATCCCCGGGATGCGTTGCAACTGCTCAATGAGCATCGGTAAATTCTCTTCGATTTTTGACCGCACTTCGATGTAATCCCAATGTTTCACCACGGCGATGGTGTCATCGTGCTTTGCCAATACGTTACGAATATTGCCGGTCAGAATTTTCACGAACCGTTTCCGCACGGATTCGCTTTTAATCATAATTTCAGGAAATAATTTGACGATAAATTTCATGTTAATTCACTTTTTAACCCATAGAAAAATGGGGCGTATTTTAGCAGATAGCACAAAAATTACCATTGGCTCAAACTCCTTTTAAACCCTCTTAATATAAAAATATATATAACTATTGATTATATCGTAATTGTTATCACAGAAATGAAATTAATTTACTGATTTATAAGGAAATAAAGGAATTAATTTATTTTACTTGACTGAAATCAAAGTATTTATATTTAGATACACTAGAATCAACACTAACTCGTTGTAGTTATAAATTCCTTTTAGTTATTAAAACGCTCAAACATCGGAGTGATTCCATGTCAAAAACAAAAAAAATTATAACCGCACTTTGCCTGATGGGGCTGGGTGCCGGTGCGTTGTGGGGAACGCAGGTTGTCATGCACGAAACCGGCACGCCGGAATTTTGTGTCAGCTGCCATTCCATGAGCCATCCGCAGCAGGAATGGGAAGGTTCCAGCCATTTTGCCAACGCCAAAGGCATCCGCGCCGAATGTGCGGATTGTCACGTACCGCAAGAAGGCTGGCATTATGTCAAAGCCAAATTCATTGCGTTGAAAGATATTTGGTACGAAATGCAGGGCAAATTGGACAGCAAAGAAAAATACGAAGAACACCGTGCGGAAATGGCGCAGCGCGTGTGGAACGATATGAAAGCCACCGATTCGGAAACCTGTCGCAGCTGTCACAGCTTCGATGCTATGGAGCTTTCCGCCCAAACAAAATTAGCCAAACAAACCCATATTGACGCCAAAGCCAACGGACAAACCTGTATCGATTGCCACAAAGGCATCGTGCATTTTTTGCCTGAAGTTCACGCCGATCAAACGACGGCAAAATCCGGCGCACCGAAGGGCAGAATGATAACCGAAAACACCACTTTATACGCCACCGAAATGGTGAAAGCCCAAGGGGCGAAAGGCGGTGAAGTTCGCTTAATGCCCTTTGCCGAAGTGACGGAATGGCAGGCGCAGGGAGATCAAATCCACGGCACGTTACACGGCTGGCAACAAGTGGGCGCGGAATCCGTGGTGTATTTGGATTTAGGCAAACGGATTACAGTGGCGTTGGTGGATGAAGACGCTCGCAGTAACGCACAAGTGTTGCAAACCAAACATGACGATGTGACCGATTCCGAATGGAAAGAAGTGACTTTTGCCGTAAATGTGGCGAAAGAAAAAATGTCTTCAGATTTGACCGCACTTAATCAATACGGCAACCATTTGAATCAAACCAACTGTAGCGGTTGCCATGCTGCAATCGGTGCCGATCACTATACGGCGAACCAATGGATCGGCGTGGTGAATTCCATGAAAGATCGCACGTCCATGACCAAAGACGAAGTACGCGCCGTGACGATTTATTTACAACGCAACGCCAAAGATATGAAAGCAAAATAATAGGGATCGATTAAATCCCAAATCTTGGCATGAGTTTAATGACGACAAAACGAGGCTTAAATGAAAAACAGCAACATTAATCATACCCGCCGTGAGTTTTTGAAAAAAACCTCTCTCGGTGTAGCAGGGGCATCGCTTTCCGGCGGTGTGGTCGGTTCCGTTGTATCACCGAAGGCGGCGGCTGCCGAAAAAAGCATGCAAACCGTGGTCACCGCGGCCCACTGGGGGCCTATCGGCGTGGTGGTACAAGACGGCAAAGCGGTGAAATCCGGCCCGGCAATTGAGCCTGCTGCACCGAACGAATTGCAATCGGTCGTGCCGGATCAGCTTTACAGCGAAACCCGCGTGAAATACCCGATGGTGCGTAAAGGCTTCTTAGACAAGCCGGGCAAAAGCGACACCACCATGCGCGGACGTGACGAATGGGTGCGCGTGTCTTGGGATGAAGCGCTGGATTTGGTGCACGAACAATTAAAACGCGTGCGTGATGAACACGGCCCGACAGGCATTTTCGCCGGTTCTTACGGCTGGTTTAGCTGTGGCGCATTACACGCTTCCCGCACCTTATTACAACGTTATATGAACGCCACTGGCGGTTTTGTCGGACATAAAGGCGACTACTCCACCGGCGCGGCGCAAGTGATTATGCCGCACGTGCTTGGCACCATCGAAGTGTATGAGCAACAAACCAGTTGGGAATCCGTGCTGGAACACAGCGATATTATCGTACTTTGGTCGGCAAACCCGCTCACCACCATGCGTATTGCGTGGATGTCCACCGATCAACACGGCATTGACTATTTCAAAAAATTCCAAGCCACCGGCAAACGCATTATTTGTATCGATCCGCAAAAAAGTGAAACCTGCCAGATGCTGAACGCAGAATGGTTGCCGATCAATACCGCAACAGACGTGCCGTTAATGCTCGGCATTGCGCATACCTTAGTCAGCGAAAATAAACACGATAAAGACTTCCTGAAAAAATACACCGCCGGTTATGGCAAATTTGAAGATTACCTGTTGGGCAAAACCGACCAGCAACCGAAAGATGCGGAGTGGGCGAGCAAAATCTGCGGTATTCCGGCAGACACCATAAAACAATTGGCGAAAGATTTCTCAAGCAACCGCACCATGTTAATGGGCGGTTGGGGCATGCA
The DNA here is from genome assembly GCF_023518055.1 of Aggregatibacter actinomycetemcomitans. Lineage (NCBI taxonomy): Bacteria > Pseudomonadati > Pseudomonadota > Gammaproteobacteria > Pasteurellales > Pasteurellaceae > Aggregatibacter > Aggregatibacter actinomycetemcomitans. The sequence continues at coordinate 1,173,131 of NZ_CP085096.1, read as the reverse complement.
ACGCCAACGCCACGGCGAACAAAGCCACTGGATGCTCGTCACCCTCGCTGCCATGCTCGGACAAATCGGCTTGCCGGGTGGCGGATTCGGTTTGAGCTACCATTATTCCAACGGCGGCGTGCCAAGCGCAACCGGCGGGATTATCGGTTCCATCACCGCCAGCCCATCCGCCAAGGCCGGCGCGAAAACCTGGTTGGACGACACCTCTAAGTCTGCATTCCCGTTGGCACGGATTGCCGATGTGTTGCTCAATCCGGGCAAAACCATTCACTATAATGGCACGGAAATCACCTATCCGGACATCAAAGCCGTCTATTGGGCGGGTGGCAATCCGTTTGTACACCATCAAGACACCAACACCTTGGTGAAAGCCTTCCAACGACCCGATGTGGTCATTGTGAACGAAGTGAACTGGACGCCGACTGCACGCATGGCGGACATTGTGTTGCCGGCAACCACCAGTTACGAACGTAACGACCTCACCATGGCGGGCGATTATTCCATGATGAGCGTTTACCCAATGAAACAGGTGGTGCCGCCACAATTTGAAGCGAAAAATGACTACGACATTTTCGTCGAACTGGCAAAACGTGCGGGCGTGGAAGAACAATACACTGAAGGCAAAACGGAAATGGAATGGCTGGAAGAATTCTATAAAGCCGCCTTCACCGCAGCGCGGGCTAACCGCGTTGCCATGCCGCGCTTTGAAAAATTCTGGGTGGAAAATAAACCGTTACGTTTTGAAGCCAATGACGCGGCGAAAAAATGGGTACGCTACGGCGAATTCCGTGAAGATCCGTTGTTAAATCCGCTCGGCACGCCGTCCGGTAAAATTGAAATTTATTCCGACGTGGTCGCCAAAATGAATTACGACGATTGCAAAGGTCACCCAAGTTGGATGGAACCGGAAGAATTTGCCGGCAATGTGACGGAAGAATATCCGCTTGCCTTAGTGACACCGCACCCGTATTACCGACTGCACAGCCAATTGGCGCACACTTCATTGCGTCAAAAATATGCGGTGAATGATCGTGAACCGGTGATGATCCACCCGGAAGATGCCGCCCCGCGTGGTATCAAAGACGGTGACATCGTGCGCATTCACAGCAAACGCGGACAAGTGCTTGCCGGCGCCGTGGTCACCGAAAACATCATCAAGGGCACCATTGCCTTGCATGAAGGCGCGTGGTACGACCCGATGGATTTAGGCGAAAGCGAAAAACCATTGTGTAAAAACGGCTGCCCGAACGTGCTCACCCGCGACGAAGGCACTTCCAAACTGGCACAAGGTAACTCACCGAATACCTGTATCGTGCAGGTAGAAAAATTTGTCGGTCAAGCCCCTGAAGTCACTGTGTTTAAACAACCGAAACACGCCGCGTAAAAACGCGATAAAAAAACAACCGCACTTTGATTAATGAGATCAAAGTGCGGTTTGTTTTTGGGGTGTTTTTTTAACGCTCCCCTTCCCCACTCAATAACGCAATTTCCTGCTTTAACGCATAGGGCATGTGCCGAGGTCCGCGCACGGCGGTCACGCCGAATTGTGCCATTTTAGCGCGGGGAATGAGGGTTTTGTCGTATTCTTTCAGACAGCGGATTTTCATCACCCGTTTCACCTGCAAATTGTCCGTTCGTTTTTTACGATAAGGAATGTTCACTTCCAGCACCAAACATTTATAGCGAATCGCACCGGTGGGTTCGGTGACATACATATAAACAATGTCATCCACCGCAATGTTATTACTCTGTTTCCAATGAAGCTCGCCACCTTCGCGCAAGTCTTTTTCCACATCGTAATATTTCGGATTAGCGGGCACGATCCATTCCGTATAACGGGCGATACCCAGTTGCTTTTTCGCCTGTCGGCTAGCGGTGAGATCAAAACTGGCATTCAACAAAAACAGAATTGTCTCCTTGTCCACCGAACCGTCCAGCAACACCGTCAACCAGTGATTTTTATTCATGTGATACGCCGGCAAAAATCCCGCTTGCGGCAAAAATAAACTGAGCATCTCCGGGGAACATTTCACATTCATGATCGGCATCTTCCCCGCACCGCTTAACCCCAATGCGTTTTTTTCCACGTTCATCACTATGGCATACCATTTGCGATTATCTCCATGGCGCAACACCGCATAATCAGGATGGCTTTTCCACAAGTATTCCGGCTGCGTACCGTATTGTTTTAAAACGTAATCCAGGAGTTGTTGGGTTAAAGGTTGTTTTGCCATATTTGGACCTCGCTTCAGATTGTTTATCGTTCTATTCTACGCCAAAACGGCTGGATTGTGGCGGTCTTGATCGCCCTTAAAAAACACCGCTGAAAACGACCGCACTTTATTTGGCTTTTCATCTTAACATCTTGCGAAGATAGACATATGATGGACAAAAGGATTACAAAGCGTAAGGGATTATTCGCACGCACTTAACATTCCGTCTATCAACCCGGGAGGTTTCAAAATGGAAGGTAAAACAATAACGCCGGTAGAAGTAAAACTCGGCTTCAAATGGCAAGGATTATTGCTTTCGGTTTTGGTCAGTTTGGCGATTTGGTTTATACCGATACCGGAAGGGCTATCAACCAAAGCCTGGGGCATGCTTGCCTTATTCGTCGCCACCATTGTCGCCATTATCGCCAAAGCCATGCCGATGGGTGCAGCGACCTTAGTGGCATTAGTTATCAGTGGGCTGACAGGTCTCACACCGCTTTCGCCAAAACAAGGCGAAGTCGGTATGTTATCGGGCTTTGCTAACGGAACAATTTGGCTAATCGCCATTGCCATGTTTTTATCCCGCGCAGTGATCAAAACAGGGCTTGGGAAACGCATCGCCCTCTACTTCGTCGCGCGCCTTGGTAAAAAAATGATGGGCGTGGCTTACGGCATGGCGTTAGCCGATGTGGTTATCGGTCCGGGCATTCCCTCCGCCTCGGCGCGTGGTGGCGGTATTATGTACCCGATTATGCAATCTATCGCCGATGCTTATGATTCCAAACCAGGTCCGACCGCAAGACGTGCCGGCGCATTTTTGGCGATCGCCGTCTCACAAATCGACACCATCGTGTGTACCATGTTTCTCACCGCCATGGCAGGTAACCCGTTAATCACCGAATTGGCGAAAGGTCAAGGTGTTGAAATCACTTGGATGACCTGGTTTTTGGGCGCCATCGTACCGGGTGTGATTAGCCTCATTGTGTTGCCGTATTTCGTCTATTTAATCTATCCGCCGGAACTCAAAGATACGCCGAAAATGGCAGAAATGGCGCGGGAAGAATTGCGTAACACGGGACCAATGAACAAAGCGGAATGGATCTTAGCGCTGGATTTCATCTTATTGTTGTTCTTATGGACAGTGGGCGATTTGATTTTCCATATTCCCGCAACCGTTTCCGCCTTTATCGGCTTAGTGATATTGCTGCTCACCAATATCATGAGTTGGAAAAACATCGTTGCAGAAACCACCGCGTGGGACACTATGTTTTGGTTTGCGGTTTTAGTGATGATGGCGAATGCACTCAATAAATACGGCGCTATTGCGTGGATTTCCAGCCACATTTCCTCTTCCGTTGGCGCGTTCAGTTGGCCGGTTGCCTTTACGATTTTAGTCTTGGTGTATTTTTACACCCGCTATTTCTTCGCTTCCGCCGTGGCGCATATTTCTGCTATGTATTTGGCTTTCGTCGCTGCCGCCATCTCTGTCGGCACACCGCCGATTATCGCCGCACTCGGCTTAGGTTACACCTCCACATTATCCATGAGCTTAACCCAATATGCCGGCGGCCCCGGTCCGGCACTTTACGGATCCGGCTATAACTCAACCAGTCAATGGTGGGGCGTGAGTTTCGTCACCTCCATCATTTCCCTCATTATCTGGTTCGGTGCAGGCGGGTTATGGATGAAATTATTGGGTTGGTGGTAAAAGAAGCGCAGCTTTACTCATAGCATAAAATTCGCACAATAAAACGACCGCACATTATTCTTTCAAATTAAAGTGCGGTCATTTCTTCCGGTGTTTTTCAATCAATCCGCCAGAAATACCCGTAAAACCTACCGCACTTTTTCTCTAACATTTGAGAAAACCCATAGAAAAGCGCTATTATCAGCGCCAAGAAGCAGTCTTTCAAAGGAGTTTTATGACAAGCCTTGTTTTAACCGATGTTGTCGCCAGCATCACCGAATTAAAAACCAATCCCATGGCGGTACTTCGTGAAGCCGGTGGAAAACCGCTGGCAATTTTAAACCGTAATGAACCCGCATTTTATTGCGTCCCACCGGCAATTTATGAATATCTGATGGAATTAGTCGATGATGCCGAATTAGCAAAAATTGTGGAAGAACGTCAACATGAAAAAAGTTATCCTGTTGATTTAGAGGATTTACTACAATGAGTTACATCATTGAGTTTATCCCATCATCTGAAAAAGAATTCCGCAAACTCGATATTAATCTGCGTAAACAATTCATTGAAAAATTAAAAGAACGTGCCGAAAATCCGAGTGCCATCCGCCAAATTACACGGCATGAAAGATTGCTATAAAATCAAATTACGCAATGTAGGGTATCATTTGGTGTATCAGGTTATTGATGAACGCATTGTGGTCAAAATCATCGCCGTAGGAAAACGCGATCGAAATTTTGTTTATACCAAAGCCAAAAGCAGGCTTTAATCTATTCAATCATCAATCCGCCAGAAACAACGGTCCCATTGGCATTTTCGGCAGATTAAAGTTGTCGGGGTAAATGACATTCACCAGATACAACCCTTCCGGTTTCGCGGTGGGCGCGGCGAGGGCGCGGTCTTTTTGCTCCAACAACCATTTCATCCACTCAACGGGTTGATTGCAACAGCCCACTTCAATAAGGCTGCCGACGATATTACGCACCATGTGATGCACAAAAGCGTTAGCTTGAATATCCACGATAATGTACTGCCCCTGACGAGTGACGTTTAAATGATGGACGTTGCGCCATGGGGTGTTGGATTGGCATTGAGCGGCGCGGAAGGAGCTGAAATCATTTTCGCCGAGCAGCGCCTGTCCCGCGTCGTGCATTAATTGATGATCGAGTTCTAAATGGCAATGGGTTACGCCTTGCGGCAAAATCGCCGAGCGCAGTTTATTACAATATAAAATGTAACGATAACGCCGCGCAGTAGCGCTAAAGCGGGCATGAAAATCGTCCTCCACGACTTTCGCCCAACGCACGGCGATATCATCGGGCAAATTGGCGTTCACACCGAAACTCCAGGCTTTTTCAGGGCGTTGTGCCGTGGTTTCAAAATGGATCACTTGCCCTGTGGCGTGCACGCCGGAATCGGTGCGACCGGCGCAGAAAATGCCGATGTCCTCATTGGCAATTACGGAAATCGCCCGTTCTAATTCCGCCTGTATGCTGGCAACTTTTTCTTGTCGTTGCCAGCCAAAGTAATGTTTTCCGTCGTATTCCACACCTAATGCGATTTTCATGTTTTGCCTTAATCTTGTTGAAATGGCGTGCATTATAGCAAGGCTTGGCGAATCGCAGAAACGTTCTCAAAAACATTCTGAAAACCGACCGCACTTTTTGCCGAATGTTGCGGATAAAAAAAGCAGAGATCGCTCTCTGCTTTTTGAAAAACGTATAAAATTAACGTTTGGAGTATTGTGGACGACGACGTGCTTTGTGCAAACCCACTTTTTTACGTTCAACGCGACGTGCGTCACGAGTAACGAAGCCTGCTGCACGAAGTACAGGGCGTAGGGTTTCATCGTATTCCATCAATGCACGGGTAATACCATGACGAATTGCACCCGCTTGACCGGAAATACCACCACCTTTAACAGTGATGTATAGGTCTAATTTATCAGTTAATTCAACCAATTCTAACGGTTGACGAACTACCATGCGTGCAGTTTCGCGACCGAAGTAAACGTCTAATTCACGTTGGTTGATAGTGATCTTACCATTGCCCGGTTTGATAAATACACGAGCTGAAGAGCTTTTGCGGCGACCTGTGCCGTAGTTTTGATTCTCTGCCATATCCTAAACCTCGTGATTAAATGTCTAATACTTGTGGTTGTTGTGCAGCGTGTTGGTGTTCAGCACCTGCGTACACTTTTAATTTGCGGAACATTGCGCGGCCCAATGGACCTTTTGGCAACATACCTTTAACCGCAATTTCAATCACTGCTTCAGGACGGCGCGCGATCATTTCTTTGAAAGTCGCTTGTTTGATACCACCTACATAGCCTGTGTGCCAGTAGTAAATTTTATCGCTTTCTTTGTTACCGGTTACAGCAACTTTGTCCGCGTTAATCACGATGATGTAATCACCTGTATCAACGTGCGGCGTATATTCAGCTTTATGTTTACCACGAAGACGACGTGCCAATTCAGTCGCCAAACGACCTAAAGTTTTACCTGTCGCATCAACTACATACCAGTCGTGTTTAACCGTTTCCGGTTTTGCTACAAAAGTTTTCATTAATTAATTACCAATATAATAATATTAATACCCAGTGCTTAAAAAAGCACAACCAGTTATCTTAATCTTCACCCCTTCGAGTGCGATCTCGACAAAATAATACGCGGTGGGAATCCGCAGCATTCACAGGGTCGCGCGATTATACAAAAAGTTTCAATGAAAAGCTAACGGTTTATCCGGAAAACATGATAAATTTTAGCCGCACTTTTTCTCTTTTCATTCACCATAATGCCAAAAATACTTAAGGCTTACGTCCCAACAGACAAATTACCGAACTGGTGCCGATATGGCGATTTCCTTCATTCATCTCGCGCACGCTATGCTCTGCAATAAGCCATTCCAAGCCTGCTAACGCCTGCTGCATCTGTGCCAATGTACCCAACATTTCAACCTGACCGGGTCCACCGGTGCCATAATGAATTTGGTCCGGATGATAAAACACGCCGGCAAATAACCCACCCGGTTGCAATGCATTCACAATACGTTGCATCACTTGCGTTCTTTGCGGTTCCATAAAATGACAAAAAACGGAAGTAATTACGGCATAATATGCTGTCGGCATATCCATCTCTGCAATATTGGCCAATCTTGTAGTAAACGAAACATTTTGCTTACGCGCCAACGCTTGCGCTTTGAGCAAACCCACTTTAGACATATCAACCCCTTCCGTTTCCAATCCATGCAAAGCTAAAAAGACACCATTACGCCCTTCTCCGGTAGCCAGATCCAATGCTCGCCCGGAAGTGGGCAGATAAGATTGAATTCTGGCGATAAATTCATTGGGTTCCGTACCAAAAATATAGTCTTCCGTTTGATAACGCTCATCCCATTTTGTCATAGTTTCTCCTTTTTAGATTTCCAGTAATTGACCCAATCCGCTTTGCCGTTGCACCGGATTTTTCACCGCACTTTCCCATACGCTTTGTAGCGCGAACACCGTTAAAAAATCCTTGGTGCGGGTGATGCCGGTGTAAACCAGTTCTTTGGATAACACGGGGCTGTTTTCCAATGGCAAAATCAGGAAAGTATGCGGAAATTCCGAACCTTGGGATTTGTGTACCGTCATGACGAAGGCGGTTTCATGATTCGGCACGCGGCTTGCCAGCACAGTTTTATAACTGTTTTGTCCCTGCTCGAACCATACCCGTCCGTTTCCCAAATACATGCCGATGTCACCGTTATACAAGCCCACATTGCCATCATTTTGCGTCACCATAATCGGTTTGCCGATGTACCATTCCCGTTCCTGATGAAATTGCAACAGGCGTTTTTGGCGTAATTTTTCTGCGATGGCGAGATTTAATTGCTCCACGCCGAATTCGCCCACACGCAACGCCGCTAAAAAACGAATGCCGTTAAACGCCGCGAAAATCGACCGCACTTTTTCTTCATCCATCTGCCCTTCTTGTAAAATCAACTGCAAATAACGGCGATATTCCTCTGCCGCACGTTCCACGATGAGCTTCACGCAGGTTTTACGTTGCTGAATATCTTCTTTGTTATTTAAATAATGAGCAAAATCCGTTAAATATACGCCGCATTTTTTTGCTTGATATTGCTGATATTGCTGCAATAACTGCCAGCTTTTCACCGCGTCGCCTGAATTCACCGCAGCCGCCAACGCACCCACTTCCGGATTTGCCCCGAAACGGCGGCTGACCTGCAAATAACAAATGCTATCACCGATAGGATTGACGCTATCCGACGCAGCAAGAGAACTGCCCGTGGTCGCCTGTAAATATCGTGTCATTACGAGGCTATACGTCGGCGCCGACGCATTCACGAAACGCCCTAATTCACCCAAAATCCCCCCGGCTTCTACAGAAGCCAGCTGATCTTTATCACCCAATAAAATCAATTTGGTTTCCGGTTTAAGGGCATTGAGCAGCTTCGCCATCAAGGTTAAATCGATCATGGATGCTTCGTCCACCACCAACACATCCACGGGCAAAGGATTGTCGACATGATAGCGGGTTTCCTCACTGAAAAAACGCACGCCGAGCAAGCGATGAATGGTTTCCGCATTCATGGGAATGCGCAGATTTTCGATGATTTCTCGCTCGTGTTTTTCCGTGGAAAAAGTCTGTTTCAGGCGATCTACCGCGTCCACAATGGATTCCGTAAGCCGCGCCGCCGCTTTCCCTGTCGGGGCGACAAGTTTAATGCGCAAGCCGTTTTGATGAAGCTCCTGCAAGGTCAATAGGAGTTTGGTGACGGTAGTGGTTTTGCCCGTGCCCGGCCCGCCGGTAATGAGGCAAAATCGTTGACGCAATGCCATCGCCACCGCGATTTTTTGCCAGTCGATGCCCTGTTCTTCATAAAAATAGCGGTTCAAAATCGGGGCGATTTGCGCCGTCTGTTCGGCTGAAAAAACGTGTTGAAAACGGACCGCACTTTTAAAGTAATCGGCGATACGAAACTCATCCTGCCAGATGCGATAAAAATACAAGCGCTCAAACTGCAACACCAGGGGCGCGATCTGTTGCAAAGGCGCGGCGGTGAAAGCGATATGTTGCGCCGCCAGCAAGGCTGCCTGCCAGCGTTCAATGGGCAAATAATCAATTTTTTGCTGAATATCCGTTAAATAAACGCGTTCGTTAAAATAATCCTGTAAACCGAACAAATCCTGCTCCGTGGCGTGATTCAGTAAAATACAGGTGTTGCCCTGCCGATAACTGAAGTTGCACAACGCCGCCATAAGCACCGCCAGGTTCTGGATAGACGATGCATAGTGAAAAGGCTGTTGTTTGCGGTGAATAAACTCGGCGAAATAATAGTCAGCGGCGTTGATGATGCCCTTTTCTTTGAGTTGGGATAATAAAGCTAACATTAGAACAAATTCTCCAAAGCCTGAATTAACACGTAATCCGGTTTATCAAAAAACACGCCGTTTTGATTTTCGCCGTTCATGCCACGTAAGAAACAATAAAACACACCGCCGAAATGGGTGTCATAGTCATAGTTTGCGTCACGTTGTTGTAAATAACGGTGCAATGCCAGCGTGTAAAATAAATATTGCCAGTCGTAATGATTAGTTAGCATGGCTTGCTGAAGGCTTGTGCCGACGTAGTTTTGCGCTTCCACGCCAAGAAAATTGGATTTGTAATCCGCCAAATAATATTTTCCGTTATGATAAAACACCAAATCCATGAAACCGCGTAACATTCCTTTAATCGCTTCAAATTGCAGGGGTTCTGAGGGTAAGTGGTGATGCTGTTGTAACGCTTGATTAAACACCGCCACGTCAAATGTTTGATTTAACTTCAAATAAAACTGCATTTCTTTCACGCAATATTGGCGGGTTAAATTCACCAGTTGCAAAGTAGAATCCTGCGTGCTTAACGGCGTATGCAAAATGGCGTTTATCCATTGCTGTAAAGACGGTAGCCAGGTTTCCTCTAACTGTAACCATTGGCAGAGTTTTTGGATTTTGTCTTCGTTTAACGGGCGATCAAAATCCGTTTTTTCCAGAAAACGGTGTAATGCCGTGCCGATGTTAATACCGTGCGGGAAATCAAAAGGCGAATAGCCGAAAGGATAGGCGGATTCGTCGGCAACCGTTTCCTGAATACTCTCGGTTGATTTCCCTTGTTCGTTAAAATCATAGTCTTTCCCTAAGTCAAAAACACTTGGAAAATCGACCGCACTTTCCGCCATCTGTTGCGCTTTGAAATAGGCTTTATTCTGATGAATGGCTTCTATGGCGCTGAAACTGGTGACCGTCCAGTTTTGTTCGATGTTACCGGTGAATTTTGCCGCATGTAACGGTATCTGTGCTTCGGCGTGGGCTTGCAATGCCAGCGGTGTCAGATCTGCCGTGTTGGCAATTTGTACACTGCCCTGCGGCGCACGCGCCACAAGTTTTTCCAATAAAGAGAGGCTGTCGTAAGCATTCGGTTTTTCGCGCGTTTGGATCGCTCCGTGGGTCAGCACATATAACAAACTGCTCCATTTCGTCTCAAAGGTTTGCGGCACGCCGATCACCAACTGGTATTTGGCGCGGGTCAACGCTACATAAAGCAGGCGTAGCTGTTCGGCAAAATCTTCCTGTTGCACCAACGCTTCATGGGATTTATCGTAATCCCACAGCACCGCGCCTTGTGTTTCGTCATAATAAGTAGTGATGCGATCGCCTCGGAAGGTGGAAGCATAGCCGATAAACGGCAACCAAACCAGATCGTATTCCAACCCCTTGGATTTATGAATAGTGACGATTTTCACCAACTGCAATTCGCTCTCCAACCTAACCTGTTGCTCTTTTTGGCGATTTTCCCCTTGAATTTGTTTCTCAAACCAACGTAACAATGCCGCTTCGCTTTCGTTCAGGGTAGCCGCTTCCTGCAGCAATTCCGCCAAATGCAGCAAGTCCGTCACCAAGCGTTTGCCGTCCACCGTGGGGTAAAGTTTTTCCGTGATTTTTTCCTGCTGGAACAACTGATGTAACATCACCAACACGCCTTGTTTTTGCCAGGTTCTTTGGTAATGAATAAACTTCTCCACCCAATGCTCCCAGCGGGTTTCATCCATACGAATGCGCTGAATGTCGGCGCTGGTTTGGGCAAAAATTGCTGTGGCAATGGCGTTTAAAATATGGCGTTCGGAAAACGGATTGAGGCACGCCGTGAGAATCATTAACAAATCTTTTGCCGCGCTGCTGTCGAACACATTGCTGTCTTCAGACAAATACACGGAGGCAATGCCCAAGTGACGCAATTCATTTTTCACCAACTCGGCTTCTTTACGGCTACGCACCAACACGGCGATACTTTCCGGTTTCAGCGTTTTTTTGTCACCATCATCAAGGCGAAAAACGGCAGAGTTTTCCACCGCACTTTGTAGCCAATATTGGATAGAAACGGCGCAAGCTTTTGCCATGTTTTCTTTAACGGAGGCTTCATCCACATAAAAACGCACCGCAGGTTCCGGCTGCCCGCTTAACCAAAATTGCGGGTGATCCGTTCTTGCGCCGACCGGCATAAATTGAATGTCTTTATAGAGAAACGGCGGTTGTTCGCTAAAATCAAACAACCGATTCACACAGTCCACCACGTGTTGATGGGAGCGGTAATTTTTCGTTAAATTAAAACGATGTTGCGCTTGGCGGGTGGCTTGGAAATAAGTAAAAATGTCGGCGCCACGGAATTTATAAATCGCCTGTTTCGGGTCGCCAATCATAATAAAGCCGCTATCAGATTGAGCGTCTGTCTGAGGTTGTTCCACATAAATTTTAGAAAAAATCTGATACTGCACCGCATCCGTGTCCTGAAATTCATCAATCATGGCAAAAGGAAATTGATAACGAATCAGGCGGGCAAATTCCGTGTTATCCGGGTGATACAAGGCTTCTTTCAGCAAGCGTAGCAAATCGTTAAAACTTTTTTCGCTGTGGTTAAGTTTATATTCCACCAGCTGCGCATTCAGCATTTGTAAATAATGGAACCACAAGGCTTGGGATAATAACGCCTTTTGCTCGGACAGTGCCAACAAGGCATTAATTTGCACAAAAAGCGAATGGGTTAAGGCGTCTTTCGCCTCCTCGCCCTTTTGAGCATTTATCGCCGTTTGCCCGAAACGGGAAAAACAATCCGGAAAATCCGCTTTATCGCTTTCAGCCCAAGCTTTCATCATGGCAAGCCATTTCGGGCGGGTTGCGGAGGTAAAACTGCGTCGGTTTAATTTTTGTTCTTTTGCGCTTTTATACTTGGTATTCACTTCCGTTTCGATTAACTGCGTAATCTCCTCTTCATTTTTTAGCCAATTCTCTTTCACTTCCGCAATTTGTGCGGAAAGTTGTTGCGAATAATCGGCAAGTTTAGCGAGAAAATCCGGCAATGCGCCGTCAAAAAAGTGCGGTCGATTTTGCGGGAGTTTTAATTCCGTGCCGGCAAACTTTTTAATATTATGAATGACGTTTGCCGGTGAAATCAGGTGTTTTTGAATAAACTCGGCAACGGCATAAGGCTGCGAATAGAAATGTGCCCGCCACAGTTTTTGCGCCAAATGTAGCAACAATTCGTCTTCTTCACCGCTTAATTCCAAGTTGAAATGAATGCCCGAATTAAACGCATATTGCATGAGCATTCGACGGCAAAATCCATGAATGGTATAAATCGCCGCCAAATCCATGTTTTGTTCCGCCAAAGTCAGGCGCTGAATGGCAAGAGGGAAATCCGTGATGGTATCGGCTAATTGGCGTAAAAAGTCATCTTGTTCAAACACCGTCGGATCCTGCGTTTGTTGATACGCCGTCAATTTTTGTTTGGCGTCATAAATCCGCTCGCGAATTTTACGTTTCAGTTCCTCCGTTGCCATTTCGGTAAAGGTCACCGCTAAAATTTGCTCCACATTTAACACATGAGGAAAGGCATTTTCCCCCGCCTGCAACAACAGACGCAAATAAAGAGAACCCATGGTGTAGGTTTTGCCCGTCCCTGCAGAGGCTTCAATAAGACTGATGGCGTTTAACGGAATGGAAATCGGATTGAGTGCTTGCATGGTTACCGGTGAATAAAAATAAAATATTGAATAAAACAAGGGCGGAAACCCGCTCCGCCCAATATCCTCATTAGAGACTGATGACTTTATCAGCCCATAAGGTCCAGTCTGATACATCAGCCAAGGTGCCGAGGGTGACGCCGTCAATTAATTTGGCATCCAATAACCCGCGTGCTTTTACGCAACTGGTGCAAAGTTTCACTTCTGCGCCCTGTGCAATCAAAATATCCATTAATTGTTGCACATTGGATCCCTCGTTCGGATTTTGACCGGCAAGACCGCTTAAAATCGAATCGGAGAAACAGAACACTTTAATGTCCACTTCTTTGCCGTGATCTTCCTGCAAGTTAATGGCAAAACGTAATCCATTAAAAGTTTTTTCACCGCCGTATGGCGAGTCATTTAAGATAAAAAGAATTTTTTGCATAATGATTAACCTATTTAATTTAATCAAAAACAGTAGAAAATATTAATTTTCCATTGTGATTTCCAACCTGAAAAAATAAAGACGATAAAAAGTTAAGAAAGGCATTTTCGGCTGATTTTAGCAAAAAACTGGTGGCGTTGCGACGGATTTGGGGAAATAAACAATGGTGCGACCGGCTGGACTCGAACCAGTGACCCCCACCATGTCAAGGTGGTGCTCTAACCAACTGAGCTACGGTCGCAGTGAAAAGTGCGCTAATGATAGCTAGCTTTTCGGGCTAAAACAAGTTTTTTATTTGATTGGGCTGATGATTGCAAAAAAATTAACCAGTTCATTATGAAGATAAAAACACCGAAAAAACAAACCGCACTTTCTTTCAGAAAAAAGTACGGTGAAAAATTTCAGTGTTTTTTAAGACTGCGAATTAGAAACTTGAGGTATCTTGAAACAAGCCGACTTTCAAGTCCGTTGCGGTGTAAATAACACGACCGTCCACTTCCACTTCGCCGTCTGCCATGCCCATGACTAATTTGCGGTTAATCACGCGTTTCATGTTAATGCGATAAACGACTTTTTTTGCCGTCGGGAGAATTTGTCCGGTAAATTTCACTTCGCCAACACCTAAGGCTCTGCCTTTGCCCTTGCCGCCGACCCAGCCTAAGAAGAAGCCGACTAATTGCCACATGGCATCTAAACCCAAACACCCCGGCATGACAGGGTCGCCGATAAAGTGGCAGGCAAAGAACGGTAGATCAGGATGAATATCCAACTCGGCTTCAATGTAGCCTTTGCCAAATGTACCGCCGTCTTCAGTCATTTTTACGATACGATCCATCATAAGCATGGTCGGTGCCGGCAATTGCGGGCCTTCTTTGCCAAACAATTCACCACGTCCTGAAGCCAATAAATCTTCGTAAGTGTAACTGTCTTTGATATTTGGAGTACAAGTGTTCATTATTAATCATCCTATAAAATTTGTTTAAGCGATTCAAAATTGAATGCGGGTGGGATTCTAACAGAGCATTCCGGCATTTAGAATAGCTAACACTTGTACGCCTAACTTGTCCGATCAGTTATTTTTTCATGGAAATAGCGATTTAACGATTTTTTCTGCCGAAGAATAAATCCCAAAGACCGTGCTTGTGAGATTGTTGCTCGGAATATTGCTCAATACGCTGATTGATCAAACGGGACAATGGCAGTGTGCTGAAATCGTACTTTTTATTCTCCTGCTCCACCAAATCCCGTTGTAATAAAATCTCACAAGCTTGATCCACGGTTTCCACCGGATAAATAAAAAATTCCTGATTTTTAACCGCACTTACCACCGCTTCGGACAAGCTTAGCTGATTAAGCACCGCACTCGGAATCATCACGCCTTGTTTGCCCGTTAAGCCACGACGTTGGCAAAGGGTGAAAAACCCTTCGATTTTGTCATTCACGCCCCCCACGGAATGCACCAAGCCGAATTGGTCAATAGCGCCCGTAATGGCGATAGATTGCGGCAGAGGCAAAGCGGACAATGCGCTCAATAATACACAAAAACCGGCGAGTGAGGCACTGTCACCGTCAATTTCACCGTAAGATTGCTCAAACACCAAAGAAGCGGAAAACGGTAGTTGTGACGGAAATTCGAGAATATTCGCCAAACAGGCTTCGGCAATCATAATGCCTTTGCTGTGAATGTTGCCCGCCAGTTCATTTTTGCTTTCCACATCGACGATTTCGCCGTCGCCGAATTGCACAATACAACTGATTCGAGAGGGTTCTCCGAAAGATAAAGGCGTGCCCGGATATTCAATCACCGATAAGCCGTTAATTTGCCCAACCATTTCACCTTCGGTCGCTACATAAATTTGTTCCTGCAAAATAGCGTCATAGGTTTGTTCACGCAAAAAGCCATATTGTGCCGTTTTATGTAAAAAATACCGTTCAAAATCCACCGCACTTAGTGAATCGGATTCGCTTAAAAGTGCGGTCTCTGTGAGCAACGTTTTTAATTTCAACGGCGACACATTAATCAAATGATGATTTTCACTGTCACGCACCAACAATTGATACAGTTTATTAAAACCGCTTAAATCTAACGGCGGTAAGTGATTTTGCTGTGCAACGGTTTGCACATAATTCATCCATTGTTGCTGCTGTTCCGCCGTTTCCACACTGCAATAACTTTCAATTTCCGCGTAATCCGCCAGATGATAAAGCCCTTCTTCCAATTCTTCCAACATGCCTAATTCCGTGCGATTGCCCAGCACGATGACTTTCAATTGCAACGGATAGCTTGGAACTTCACAAGGCAGGGGCTTAAACGGATGGGCGGAATACCAATCAAACATCCCTGTCGTTAAAATCTGTTTCAGGCGTTGCCATAAATTAAATTGCGCCAATAACGCGCCGGCGCTGATAATCAACACGCCGTGATTCAGCTGATGAACCAAGCCGGTATGAAGCTGAATATCATTTGAAGACGCATGAATTTTAACGGAACCGAATAACTGAAATTGATCGAAATACAATGCCGTTGCGACGGTTTTCTGTGCGGCAAAATTGTCCTCTACCGATTGCGCCGGTTCCGTATAAACACGCGGGAAAGAAAAAGAGTCGCCCTGTTCCACAATGTATTGCACGCCGTTCACCGCAAGCTCCGGTTGTTGTTTTGCAATAAAACTTTCTAATAAAGTGGCGTACTCCGCTTGGTCATCGGCTTTCAGCACCAATAAAGTGCGGTGGGAATTTCGGATGAAATTGCGGATGGCTTTGCCCGCACGGGGTTGTAGAGAGAAAAAGTCCTGAGGTTGTGAGGGAATTTCAGTCACGGCTAATTCCGGACGTAACGCCTGCCAAGGCAATGTGTTATTAGATAAAGAAGATAAAATCACGTTAATCTCTGGGTTATATTTAATTTGCGCGCATTATCGCATATTTCTTCGCGTCTTTATTAATCTCGCGTAAAAATTTGCTAGAAAATCCATGATAAAAAGCGTATAGTGACACAGTTACCACGTCACTAAAACGGTTTGGCAAAATGAAATATCAAAAGTTAGAAAATCAAGAAGCCCATTGGAAATGGGCTTATTTAACGAAAAAAGCCCGTGAAGGCGAAAACGTTACCCGTTATGAAGAAAAAAGTTTGCAGGAAGACATCGTTAAGCAACTCATCGGCTGTCAAAATTACCCGCAAAAAATTGAAGAATGGATAAAAACCCATTTGGCGCCGAAATTGGTGATCAAGCTAGACCAAGCCATTCGTGCCAGAAGAAAACGTTTTTTCAACGGTGAAAAACAATATACCAAGAAAAAATCCATTGATTTGGAATATGCCGTTTGGCTGCGTTTGTCCAAATATTCCCGCAAAATGAAAATGACGCTGTCGGAAACCATTTCCTACATGATTGACGAGCGCGAGAAAAAAGCCTTGTACGAAAATCAAATGTCCGCCATGAAAGCGGGCTTGAAAGATCTACTGAAATAAAAAAAGACAAGTCCATCAAGGGCTTGTCTTTGTACTTCTAATGACTACTAATAAGGAATCTTTAATTATTCTACAACGGGAATGATTTTTGTCGCGTGAGAACCTTTGTCGCCGTGAATCACTTCAAACCGGACTTTTTGACCTGCTTTTAATGAACGATACCCTTCCATTTCAATCACTGAATAATGTGCAAAGATATCGGTATCACTGCCTTCAACGGAAATAAAGCCAAATCCTTTTGCATTATTAAACCATTTAACAACACCAACTTCCATAATTCAAACCTCTTATGGTTTTTTAGTCCTTATAGAACTACATTTACTTCAATAAGACAAAATGCCCTATCACCTTGATTTGCTGGCAGTTATATTAAGTAAATTTGTTGGTTGCGCAATAAAAAAAGTCTCAAAATCAAACATAGATCACAAAAATTATTAAAATTTTGCTGCAAAAACACTTCAGCAATTACTTCTCTTTTGCTTTATCTGCCCGATTTTGTTCCCGTAACTTTTTTGCCACTAAAGCGATAGCCTCGCCGCTGCCCACGCCTTGCGCCATTAATTCCTGAATTTTTTCCACGGCAAGTTGCTGCTGTTCATGGGTTAAATGTAATAAATCGTTATCTAACATTGCATTTCCTTTATTATTTATACAAAAAGTGCGGTCGTTTTTTTAACTGTTTTTTACCACTGAAATGTCCGCATTAAATGTTTCCATTGTTCATCCAATCCCGCTTCAATGGTTATCGGTTGTCCTGTCAGCGGGTGAACAAAGGTTAATTTTTCGGCGTGTAACATTAAACGGGAACAACCGATGTGTTCCGTTAAAGCGCGATTTTGATGCAAATCGCCGTATTGCGTATCACCTAAAATCGGATGAAAAATATGTTTCATGTGACGACGAAGCTGGTGCTTGCGCCCAGTTTTCGGCGTTAAGCGAACCAACGAATAGCGAGAAGCGGCATAACGCCCCACGCCATAAGGCATTTCAACGGTTTTCAATCCGTCGTAAAAAGTAACCGCACTTTGCGGTGCTTTATCCTGCTGTGCGAACTTATCGGCGATTTTATCCAACTGCACTTTCAACGGATAATCAATTTCACCCTGCCCTGTCACATAGCCACGAACCACTGCTAGATACTGTTTTTCCGTTTGTTTTTGCTCAAATTGGTGACATACCAAATTTGCCGTTTCGCTGTTCAACGCAAACAACAATACGCCTGATGTAGGGCGATCCAAACGATGAATGGGATACACCAACTGCCCGATTTGATCGCGCAAGATTTGCATCACAAATTGTGTTTCATGGCGATCAAGCCAACTGCGATGCACCAACATCCCCGCCGGCTTATTCACCGCAACCAGTACATCATCCTGATACAAAATCGCTAAATTCATTGTTGTTGCAGCAACTTTTCGATTTCAATGATCGGGAGCAATAACTCCGCCAAATAACCATCTTCCTTTAACGCTTCCTCTAAATACGGACTGATGGCAATTTGGCTCGGCAACGGCGCTTGGCTTTCCAACAATGCGTACATACGCGGAATAAAAATCCATTGCAGCCATTCCGTCGGACTCATGGTATCCAACGCAAAAGGTTGTTCACTCAAAAAAGCGTCTTCCTGCGGCGGCATGGTTTGCCACAGTGCCAAACGCTCCATGGTTTTCTGCAAATTTTGTAAATGTAACCGGGTTTGTTGATACATAAAAATACCTCGTAAAAAACGGCTCATTGTAGAAGATTTGCCGTTTTTACGCCAGCGCGACGAATTTAGTGTAGAATTCGCTTTTTAAAATTTAATGTTATCCGCTATGTATTTAATCGACGCTTTTTTCTCTCGCCAAAACAATCAATTTCACTTGGAACAACAAAGCCATTGCGTTAACCAAATTATCGAGCAATGGCGTTATAACGGGCAAATTATCGGGCGTGAAATTCCGCAATTTGTCGCCGAACAGAAAAACCAACAAGGCTTGGCAGTGCGTGTCACCTGCCCCGAGCAAACCTCTCTTTTAGCGGAATTTAACAATCAACCGGTGAACGATGCCCTTCAAACGGCAGAAAAGTGCGGTGTATCTTTTGAGAGTTTTCATATTGTGGCGGAAGATCTCAATTCTGAAATCACCGCCACGGAAACACCCGCTTGGCAACTGCTCTACACCACCTATTTGCAGTCTTGTTCTCCCCTGCAAAGCGGTGAATCCCTGCAACCGATTCCGCTGTATAAACAACTGAAAAACATACCGCACTTAGCAATGGATTTGGTTAAATGGCAGGAAAATTGGCAGGCGTGCGATCAATTGCAAATGAACGGTTCCGTGTTGGAACAACAGGCTTTGGTGCAAATTTCAGACACCCAAAGCACGCTGTTTAAGCATGGTTACCATCTAACGCAGGAAATTGAGCGACACAGCGGCATTCCTACTTACTATTATTTATACCGCATCGGTGGAAAAAGCTGTGAAGCGGAGCTGCAATCACGCTGTCCGTTATGTAAAAGAAAATGGACGTTAAGCCACCCGCTTTTTGACTTCTTATATTTTAAATGTGATCATTGTCGCCTCGTTTCAAACCTCTCATGGCATTGGCAATAAGAAAAATTATGCACTACCAAGACCCCAGCCTGAACGCCTTAAAACTCGGTCAGCAAACAAAATATGCGGAAAAATATGACCGCACTTTATTACAACCCGTGCCACGCCACCTCAATCGTGACTCGTTGGGCATTACGCAAATCCAGCCGTTTTCCACCGGCGCCGACATTTGGACCGCGTATGAAATTTCATGGCTGAACCCGAAAGGCGTGCCGCAGGTGGCGATCGCCGATGTGCAAATTGATTTTCGCAGTGAAAATTTGATCGAATCGAAAAGTTTTAAACTGTATTTAAACAGCTTCAACCAAACAAAATTTGCCGATTTAGCTGATGTTCAGCACATTTTGCAACAGGATTTACAAGATTGCGCCAAGGGTGAAGTCAAAGTGCGGTTAAATTCACTGGCGAATTATACGGATCAACCCATTGCGATGTTACATGGCGACTGTATTGACGGGCTGGATATTGATATTGAGGATTATGCGTTTAATGCGGAATGGCTGAAAGATTGCACGAGCAGCGATGTTGTGGAAGAAACGCTGGTCAGCCATTTGCTCAAATCCAACTGCCTTATTACCCAACAACCGGACTGGGGCAGCCTGCAAATTCATTATGTGGGCAAGCAAATCAATCGCGAACAACTGCTACGCTACATCATCTCATTTCGTCAACACAACGAATTCCACGAACAATGCGTCGAACGCATTTTCTGCGATCTCATGCACTACGCCAAACCGGAAAAACTCACCGTTTACGCGCGCTACACCCGCCGCGGCGGGTTGGACATCAACCCATACCGCTCCAACTTTGAACCTTTACCACCGAATTTACGACTGGCACGGCAGTAAAAAAGTGCGGTTAGAAAACGCCATGGATTTTGACCGCACTTTTCGATTTATAATTTATAACTTTTCTTATCCAACCCATATTTTTTCATGCGTAAGTAAAGTTTCTTTCTGGGAATATTGAGGTGTTTAACTACGTCATTAATTTTCCCCTGATAAAAAACCAGAGCATCTTCAATAAGTTGTTTTTCATATTGATTCAATTGTTCATCTAAAGAACTCATCTGCGAATCATTAAATACAGGAGGAACCACCAAAGTAATATGAGAAAGTAAGCCGATTGCATAAAGTTCCGCGACGTTAATCAATTCTTTCACATTTCCATGCCATTCTTTATTGCGTAAATTTTGCAACATTTTTTTATCCGG
This sequence comes from Aggregatibacter actinomycetemcomitans, assembly GCF_023518055.1. Lineage (NCBI taxonomy): Bacteria > Pseudomonadati > Pseudomonadota > Gammaproteobacteria > Pasteurellales > Pasteurellaceae > Aggregatibacter > Aggregatibacter actinomycetemcomitans. Next base: position 1,152,459 of record NZ_CP085096.1, on the reverse strand, counting down.
GATTACGATGGGTTTATTTAATCTGACACAAATATTTTTCACATAATGAGTAAAAATATCTGCCACATCAGTGATATGTTTACGTAACGGCAGCATTTCAATTTGAGTATAAATAAAAAAATAATAAAACTCGGCACTTATCTGCCGACAGCGAATTAATTCGTTAAGTTCTATATCACTAAGCAAAATTAAACGGAATTGACTCTCGTCATGATGTAAAATCTGAATTAAATATTGTTGTTCTTCAACAGGAAGATAATGCACATTCTTAATAATTAAAGTCCCTGATTTTTTTTCTTTAATTAGCTCAATAATATTAATATTATCATTTTGTGTACATTCATGAAAAACCATCGGTAGTGTTTTTCGATCGCTTAATTTATGCAGATAAGTAGCCGCTAAATGACGACCGGTGCCAATCTCTCCCCAAATAAAAACCGGTAGATTCGAATTGGCCAGCTTCTGTAATTGTTTTTTTAACTCGTTAATCCAAACACTGCTGCCAATAAAAACGTCATTAATTTTTTCCATTTGCCATTGGCGCTTTTCAATCACCTTTTTCCGTTTTTTTAAAGCGTTATCGACTTGAATAAGTAATTTTTCAGGGGAAACCGGTTTTTCAAAGAAATTTGTCGCCCCTTTCTTGACAGCTTCTACCGCCATGGGAACATCACCATGCCCGGTAATCATAATCACCGGAATTTGGCTATCCATTTCAATCATTCGATCTAATCATCTAATCCTGAAATGCCCAGCAATAATACGTCGCAAATCACAACGCCATACCAATTTTCCGGAATTTGATTAATAATCTCTTTAGGTTCGGCAGTTGCAAATACAGAATAGCCTTCTTGTTGTAATAAATCGGCATACGATTCCAAAATATCAAAATCATCATCAATTAATAAAACATTATTCTGATAATTAAACATTATCTACCACCTTAAATTCCAAAATAACCAGCGCATTTTTTGTCAATGTAGAAGCAATTAATAAGTTTCCTTGACATTGTTGCATAATGGATAGACTTATTGATAATCCTAAGCCTAAATTAATGGATTTACTACTGGAGAAAGGTTGTAGTAATTTATCTGACAACGGCCAACCGGAACCATTATCAGAAACCCATAATTCTACTCTCTGATCCGATATATTTTGTATTTTTATCTCAATCTCCGGTTTTTCATGCTGCATAGCTTCCAGTGAGTTCAGGAAAATATTCACAAATACTTGCTCTAATAAAATTTCATCACCTAATACATCAGGTAAATCTGTAGGAAGAGATAACCGAGCATTCAGATATTTATGTTTTGGCTCAAGTAAATCCCACGCATTATTTATACACATCAATAAATTAATTTTCTGTAATGTATTTGTGGTTTGGCGGGAAAAATGGCGCAGTCTTTTCACCACCAGCGCCGTACGCTCCACTAAATTTTCTATTTTCTCTAAATAGTTATTCGCAGAAAAAACATCATTATTTTTTACCGCTCTTTTTGTACTGAAAATATACGCATTCATTGCATTTAGCGGTTGTGTGATTTCATGGCTAATAGATGTCAAAGTTTGTCCTACTACCGCTAATTTTGCCGCTTGAATTAGTTCTTGTTGTGTATTGATAAGTTTTTCCTGGATTGCAATACGTTCACTAATTTCATTTAATAAAATTTGATTTCTTCTTTCTAATTCTTCATTTTTTGTGTTAACTTCAAATAAAAATAATCGCAATAATTTTGCGATACGCCCTAATTCATCATTACCATAAACTGAAATTTTAACGGAAGATTCGCCGTTAATAAGCCGTTCAACAGATTGATTAAGAGATTGAAAACGCCCTATTAATCTCCGTCGAATATAATAAAAATTAATTGCTGCAACAAAAAGAAAAACAAATAAGACGGCAGACAGAATAATCAAGCCATTTATTCTGGTGCTTTTATTTATTAAATAATGAAACAATTCTAATTGTTTTTGATTATCACCAATCTGACTGTTAATTTTCCTTCTTAATTTAGAAATGACCAATTCACTTTCATTCATTAATTGCCGTTGGGAAATATCCAGTTGTTTTCTTTCAACTAATAAATGAGGTAACGATTGTTCATTTTCTCCGATAGCCAGCAAGGACTCAATAATTTGTTTAATCGTATAACTTGAAGTATGTTTATCTAAAGACTTAACTTTTTGATCAATTAAATTCTTTAAATAATTAAGGGAATTTGTGAGTGCAACTAATGAATAATCAGAGCGGCTGACGATATGTTGTTTTAGTTCCGTGACAATTTGTTCTTCATAAGTAAGGAAATCATAAAGTAACAATAATTCATGCTGGAATTCTCTAAGTTGTTCGATTTGTTTAGATCTAGTTAAATTATCAGTAAGATGATTGGCTAATGTTGTTTGTTGCCAAACAATTTCCTGCAACAACGCCGTAAATTCATCTCGAAAATCATTATGCAACCAATTTATTTCCGATAACGTTTTATTAAATTTCGTATTTAAGATTAATTGATTATCAATATTTAATGATAACTCTTGTAGAAGATTGGCTTGTTCAATTACGATAGTGGAAATTTCATCATTCAAATCTTCATTTAATGATTGGGTCATGTCTTTTAGCGTTTTAATTTGTTTCTGTAACGCATTAAACCATTTAATTTTTTCTTCTGTATTTCGAATATTATTTGCATTTAATAATGTATTTTCCAATAAATTAATTTGTTCCTCCATGCGGAAAGCGGCTTGAATCTTTGGAAAATTCTGATCAATAGCAAGATCAATTTCTATCCGTTGCTGATGCCATGTATATAAACCGACGGCACCGATAAACAGGCAAAACAACGCGCTGATAATAAGTGATAGTTGTAAACTTGTGCTAATATCCAAGCGTTTAAGCCATTTTTTCATAATTTTTCCACTGTATCGACAAATCGCATTTGCTGTAACATGAAAAAGTGTTGCCAATGCAGTAACGCCTCATTTGCCTTAAACGTTTCCAAATAATTTTCGTCAGTAGCCTGCTTTTCCGTTATAGGAAGTGCGGTCAAAATTTCCCGCAATTCCGGCAATGGATGTCCTGCTTGTTGTTCCTTTTGATAAAGAATTTTCCAGTTTTCTTGAATTTGAGCTAACCGATGAATGATCTGATGCTCAAACATCAGTTTAACCACCTCCTGACGTTTTAACAGCAGCTGATAATCAATCGTCGGTTGGGAAAATAAAAATTGTTGAGTTGCATATAGCGGATGGGATTTGGCTAACGGAATAATCGGATATTTTCCCATTTTGCTGTGATATAACGTACTTTGCCCAGGATCACTTAAAAGAAAATGGATAAACGCCGATGCTTGCCGGCTATTGGTACTATTTGTTGTTATTGCGATAAACGTCGGAGAAACGGGGAAATTCGGAAAATATTTAAAAATCAAAGCTGAATGCGGATCTACATTGTAATGTGTGAGCAAATTTGCGTAATTATCAATGGTAATCCCTGCGGCACCTAACCCTGCCTGAACTTTATCAACGACACCAAAACTACGGGAGGAAATGGTTCCGACATTCGCCATAACTTGATGAATTAATGCCCAACCTTGCTGCCAGCCCTGTTTCTGTAATAATGCCTCAATCATAATGTGCGTCGTATCGGAACGGCTCGGACTACTCATAATAACCAATCCCTGCAAATTGGGAGAAATAAGCCCGGACCAGTCAGTAGGAACATCCACTTCTGCATTTTCCAGTAGTGCTACATTGGAAAAAATACCACATCCCGATAGTGAAAATGCTACGGTTGTTTTTTGTAAAATCTCCGGTACGAATTTTTTTCCTTGGCTGAATTTATCCGGCAAAGCAGCCAATCGTTGTTTTTCCTGCAAGTGATAAAACAGCATAGGAGAGGAACTTAAAACAAGATCAATATTATCGTTTTTTTCGTCATCAAATAGTTTGTTTAATGAGTTGCTTGTTCTGTTTAGCATTCTTATCGACGTGGCATTCGGTTGCTTTTCCCACTCGGTAATTAAATAAGAAAGGGACTCCGGTGAAAATGTCGTACCAATGACCAATTCATTGCTATACGCCCTTCCTAAACAGAATAAAGCGATGACCGGCACGACAAGCAGAGAATGAAAATAACCTCGTTTTATCCCTGACATATAAATCACCTATACGAAATATGTTGAATAAAATGATTCTAACCTTGAATTCCACTCAAATTCTATAAAATACCAATCCATTCATATTTTTTGTGATCCATTTCAAATAATTAAAATTTAGCTATTCTCGATATTTTGAGTTACGCATGGCAATTTTCTTAGGTCATATTTCCGATAATAACCATAAATGAGTCAAAAAAGCTTAAGCAAAAGGCTATATTTGAGTCAAAAATGCCTCATTTCTATTCTTTGACTCCGCTTTTCTTATTTTGTATTAGTGCTATTGTACGTTTGAATTTCACTTTCTGTTCAGTGAATAACTCATCAAGCAGTACCTCTCATACACTCACATCGATAAATTAAGGAATTGATTATGAATAAGAAATTCACCTCAGGCTTAATTGCACTCAGTTTAGGACTTTCCATCAGCGGTATGGCTGTCGCCCAAGACAAACTCATCGTTTACACCTCCATGAAAGAATCCCTCATCGGGGCGTTAAAAGCCAAATTTAATGAAAAATACCCGGACATTGCGATGGACTATCAATCTGCCGGTGCGGGCAAACTCATGGCAAAAATTGCCACGGAAAAAGAATCCGGTCAGATTATGGCAGATGTTATTTGGACCAGTGAAGTCCCTGACTTCTTCAATATGAAAGAAACCGGCATGCTAGAAACTTATATTTCGCCCGAAGTAGAAAATATCATTAATCCGATTCCCGATTTCGACGGTTCTTTTACGCCGATACGCTTAGGCACATTAGGTATCGCCTACAACACCCGCTTTGTGAAAAAAGAACCGCCGGCACAATGGGCGGATATTCTTACTCCGCAATTTAAAGGCGCATTCGGTATTGCCAACCCTGCCCTATCCGGTACTTCATATATGAGTGTGTCATTATTGAAATCGACTTTCGGTTGGGAATTCTTTGAAAAGTTAAAAGAAAATAAAACCAAAATCGGTAAAGGCGCCGGTCAGGTCGTGGATGATACCGCTTCCGGTGACTTACTGGCATCATCGGCCGTTGACTACATTACCAATGATAAAATCAGAAAAGGCGCGTCCTTAAAACTCGCTTATCCGAAAGAAATGTTAGTCATTCCAAGCCCTGCAGCCATTATTAAAGGGACAAAAAATCTCTCCGGCGCCCAAAAATTCATTGATTTCTTACTTTCAGAAGATGCACAAAAAATTGTTGCCCACGAAGGTACTTTACCGGTACGAAAAGACATTGCCCCGAATCCTGAATTCGGTCTGCCATCTGCCGAAGAAGCCATGAGTCGCGCAATTCCGATTGATTATAAGAGCGTCATCGCCAACAAAGAAGAAACCGTGAAAAAATTCACTCAAATTCTACAAGGTCGCAATTAATCTGCTTGAAGGATGTGCTTTATGGCAACAATTACATTTGAAAACATTTCTAAAGCGTTTGGCTCCCATCAAGTGCTAAAGAATTTATCGTTAACCGTAAAAGACGGTGAATGCTTTACCTTGCTTGGTCCCTCCGGCTGTGGGAAAACGGTATTGCTACGTTTGCTTGCCGGCTTTGACGTGCCTGATTCAGGGCGGATTTTAATTGATGAGACGGTCGTAAGTGATCCTGCCGAACATATTGATATTCAGCCGGATCAACGCGGTTTAGGCGTCGTTTTTCAGGACTACGCCGTGTGGCCGCATATGACAGTATTTGACAATATCGCTTATCCGTTGAAATTTAAAAACCTGGACAAAGAAACACTTAAAGCGCAAGTCATGGAGGTGGTGGGGCTGGTTAATCTCACCGGATTGGAACAACGCCTTCCGTCACAATTATCCGGAGGTCAACAACAACGTGTAGCGTTGGCAAGAGCATTGGTTGCCAAGCCATCACTCATGTTATTGGATGAACCGCTGAATAATCTGGATGCCAATCTGCGTGAGGAAATGCGTTTTGAGATTAAAGAGTTACAGAAAAAACTCGGTATTACAATCATGTACGTTACCCACGATCAGGAAATTGCCTTGGCAATTTCCTGATCGACTGGCAATTATGGCAACGGACGGTTCCATTGAGCAGATCGGTACACCTTGGGAAATTTATGAAAAATCCGCCAATGAAACCGTGTTTAAGTTTATGGGCTTGGCGAATTTCATCCCTGTACGCTATGAACAGGGTCCCCGTTCGTCTTCATTCAGGTATGCGGAGCGTTAGAACGCATGGATCCGACCTTGGAAGAATCCGCCCGAATTTCCGGTGCCGGCTTATTTACTATAACCCGCAAAATCACCATTCCGTTGGTGATGCCGAGCATCGTTTCCGGCGCGTTACTGATTATGCTCTATTCTATGGCGCATTTCGGTACGGTGGCGGTATTAGGGATTGAAAACGGTATCTTCAATATTCCGACCTTAATTTACGAACGCATTCACCAAAGTGCGGGTAGTTTTGACGCCATTCGGACAGGGACGGTGTTAGCCACCGTGCTGGTATTCACCGCCGCCTTTATCATCTGGCTGCAAAATAAAGTATTGAACCGCGGACGTTTCCAAATCATCGCCGGTAAAAGTTTCCGCCCGGTGGAAGTGAAGCTCAGAGGCTTGCGTATGCCGTTATTAATTATCTGCCTGCTTTATATCGCTTTCACAATTGTGCTACCGACAGCAACCATTTTCTTAGTGGGTGGTTTAAAAACTTACGGTTTACCGATCACCTGGGAAAATCTTACCATGGAAAATTACAAATTCATCCTGTCTGAATGGCAATTAACCAAAGACGCTATCCGCAATAGCGTATCCTTAGGTTTAGCCGCCGCCGTTATTACCATGTTTGCCGGTGTGATGATTTCTTATGTAATCGTTAAAATGCGGGTCAGAGGCAAAGCTATTCTGGAGTTCTTGGGGATGCTGCCATTCTCCGTACCGGGCTCCGTCATCGCTTTAGGGGTCATTTTGGCATGGAGTGGAAAATTCGGTATCAACCTTTACAACACGGTCTGGATTATCCTTATCGCCTACATCGCCCGTTACATGGCATTCTCTTTGAAAGCAAATTCCGCCGCCTTGGAACAAGTACATGATTCCTTGGTAGAAGCTGCACGCGCTTGCGGAGCCAGTATGTGGCAATCGCTGAAAGACATCGTCATTCCGTTGGTCAGACCGGGGATGATCGCCGCCTTCTTCTTAATTTTCTTACCTGCGCTGCGCGAATTAACGGTTTCCGTGATGTTGTATGGCCCTTCCACCCGCACTATCGGGGTTGCCATTTATACCCTGAATGAAGACGGAGAAACCGTTTATTCCGCCGCACTTGCAGGCATTGCGTTAATCATCATCGTGGTTGGTCAAACCGTCATTAAACGCTATGCCGAAAAGAAAACGCAGAAATAGCCGAATATTAAGGAGAATAAAATGAGTTATATTCAACTAAATAACGTAATGAAAAAATTCAGCGATGTCATAGCCATTCCCGATCTCAATCTTTCTATTGAAAAAGGCGAATGTTTTTCCATGTTGGGGCCCTCCGGTTGCGGTAAAACCACAACATTACGTATGATTGCCGGCTTTGAAGATTTGGACTCCGGCGAAATTAAAGTGGGTGACAAAGTGCTGTCTTCAAAAGCCACCAACTTTTATTTACCGCCGGAAAAACGCCATTTCGGCATGGTGTTCCAAGCCTTTGCCGTCTGGCCACACATGACGGTGTATGACAATGTAGCGTTTCCGCTGACCCTAAAAAAATTATCCAAACAGGAAATTGAAAAACGCACTAACGATGCCTTACGTCACACCAATTTGTTGAATGTGGCGAAAAAAAGCCCTGATGACCTATCAGGCGGCGGTAAACAGCGAGTTGCGCTGGCGCGCGCTTTGGCCCTGAATCCTGATGTGATGTTGCTGGATGAACCTTTATCCAGTCTGGATCCGCATTTAAGGGAAGAAATGCGCTTTGAAATCAAAGCATTGCAACGTAAATTCGGTTTTAGCATTATTTACGTTACACACGATCAATCGGAAGCCATGGCGTTATCCGATCGGATTTTCGGCATAGGTTTTCACTTGTTCATATACTGCCTGTTTGAACGGTCGGGTGTCTCCCGGCTGTCCGTTGAGGTTGTCGGCGCTGGCGTAATAACGAAAACCGGCGGCAGTGGCTAGAATCCATTCCAACGCTTGCGGTTTCACTTCCACTTTTTCAAATAAGCGTTGTTGCTCTTCCGATCGCCCGTCGGGTTCATACCAATAACCAAAATCTTCCAGTTTGCGACGCTCTTTGCCTGCAACCAGCCAATGGGCGATTTCATGTAATCCACTGCTGTAGAATCCGCGGGCAAAATAGATAGCGTTGTAAGGACAATCTTCATTTGCCGGCACGTACAAAGGCTCATCGCCACCCTTGACTAATTTGGTGTTGTATTCCTGTTCAAAACATTGATTAAAAATATGGATTAAATCTTCGATTTTATGTTCCATATCGACTCCCGAAAAACTGACGCCTAAAAATAAACCCGCTTAACAAAGCGGGTTGTAATCATAAAGTCTTTGCAACTAGCTCAAAAAGCCTCTTTTTTAGCTATTAAAAGATTTGGAATCATCATTTTTTTCCACCGCACTTTGTGTTTCCACGCCCTGCGCATCATCTGCCATTTTTGGCTCTTCAGCTTTCGGCTGCTGAGGTTCGGCTTTATCTGTATTCTTTGGTTCTTCCCAACCTGGAGGCGGTGTCACTGGTTGACGATTCATTAACTGCTTGATTTGTTCTTCTTCAATAGTTTCGTATTTCACCAGCGCATCTTTCATCGCGTGTAGAATATCCATATTATCGATTAAAATCTGTCTCGCGCGACCATAATTTCGGTTCACAATAGCACGAACTTCCTCATCGATCACATGTGCGGTTTCATCGGACATGTGTTTGGCTTTCGCCATGGAACGCCCTAAGAATACTTCCCCGTCGTCTTCGGCATAAAGAATTGGACCAAGTTTATCGGAGAAACCCCACTGAGTCACCATATTACGGGCGATGTTGGTTGCCACTTTAATATCATTGGACGCCCCGGTAGAAATATTTTCTTCACCGTAAATCAAATCTTCTGCCAAACGACCTGCGTATAACGTGGAAAGTTTACTTTCCAACTGTTTTTGGCTGATACTGATTTGGTCTCCCTCAGGTAAGAAGAAGGTAACACCTAAAGCGCGTCCGCGCGGAATAATCGTAACTTTATGTACCGGATCATGTTCCGGCACTAAATAACCAACAATAGCATGACCGGCTTCGTGATAAGCGGTGGATTCTTTTTGCTTATCGGTCATGATCATAGTACGACGTTCAGGTCCCATGTTGATTTTATCTTTTGCTTTTTCAAACTCTACCATGGTTACCGTGCGCTTATTAGTGCGTGCAGCAAACAACGCAGCTTCATTAACCAGGTTCGCCAAATCCGCACCGGAATAACCCGGAGTTCCGCGCGCCAAAGTCATGGCATCCACATCCGGCGCAACCGGCACCTTACGCATATGCACTTTGAGGATTTGTTCACGACCTTTTACATCCGGCAAACCGACAACAACCTGACGATCAAAACGTCCGGGACGGGTTAAAGCCGGGTCCAGAACATCCGGGCGGTTCGTTGCGGCAATAACAATAACACCTTCGTTGCCTTCGAAACCGTCCATTTCCACCAACATTTGGTTTAAGGTCTGCTCACGTTCATCGTGACCGCCACCAAGACCTGCACCACGTTGGCGACCAACAGCATCAATTTCATCAATAAAAATTAAGCATGGTGCATTTTTCTTCGCTTTTTCAAACATATCACGAACACGGGAAGCACCAACACCAACGAACATTTCTACAAAGTCTGAACCTGAAATGGTGAAAAACGGCACTTTCGCTTCGCCGGCAATAGCTTTTGCTAATAAGGTTTTACCGGTACCTGGAGGTCCGACCATTAAAATCCCTTTTGGAATTTTACCACCTAAATTTTGGAATTTTTTCGGTTCACGCAAGAAGTCAACGATCTCACCCACTTCTTCTTTTGCTTCATCACAACCCGCCACATCGGCAAATGTTGTTTTGATTTGCTCTTGTGTCATCATGCGTGCACGGCTTTTACCAAAGCTCATCGCTTTGCCGCCACCGCCTTGCATTTGTCGCATGAAGAAAACCCAAACGCCGATTAATAACAGCATCGGGAACCAAGAAATCAGGATTTGGGATAACAAACTTCTTCTTTCCGGCGGCGTGCCTTCAACTTTCACTTTTTTCTTCAACAAATCATTCAAAAGATCTTTGTCTTCCAATGGAATAACTGTTGTATATTTAGTGCCGTCGGTTTTAGTGACTAAAATTTCATTATCTTCAAATTTAGCCTGACGTACCTGATTATTTTCAACATCCGAAATGAATGTCGTATAATCCGTTATCCCTCCGCCGGAAGTGGTATTAAAACTTTGATATGCAGTCATCATGACAATGGCCACAACCACCCAAAGAATTAAATTTTTTACCATATCGTTCAAGGCATTACCTCTTATTTATAAGTTAACAACGTGTTGTAAGGTTACTATATTTATCTCAAAAATTAAAGTTATCAAATCAATTGAGCTTATTGGTAACTTAATTTGATTAGTGTTTATAACCGCTTGCAACAATATAAACTTCCCGAGATCGGTCTCGGGAGGCTTCAGGTTTACGAACTTTGACTACACTAAACAGAGAACGGATCTCTTTTAAGTATTCATCAAAACCTTCACCCTGAAAAACTTTTACTACAAAACTTCCTTTATTAGCGAGAATCTGCTTGCACATATCAAGCGCAAGTTCTACCAAATACATCGCACGCGGAATATCCACTGATGGCATCCCACTGAAATTCGGTGCCATATCTGACATCACCACATCTACTTTGCCTTCACCGACCCGCTCCAATAAAATGTTTAACACATTTTCATCACGGAAATCGCCTTGTAGAAAATCCACGCCTACAATAGGATCCATTTCCAGAAGATCACAGGCAATAATCCGTCCATTGCGCCCAATTTGGCTTACCACATACTGCGACCATCCGCCCGGCGCTGCACCTAAATCAACCACCGTCATACCTGGCTTGAATAAGCGGTCGGTTTGTTGAATTTCATCCAGTTTGAAATAGGCTCGGGAACGCAATTTTTGCTTGTGCGCCTTTTGTACGAAAGGATCTTTAAAATGCTCGTTTAACCAACGGGTTGAACTCGCCGAACGTTTTTTCTTGCCCATAATTTATCTTCATTTTGCAATGTTATTGTATATTAAGGCTGGCATTTCGCTTTTCAAGCCCGAATATCATAAATAAAAAACCCGTCTTCATACATACTGAAGATGGTTTGAAAGAATCACAACCAAAGTGCGGTCTATAAAACAATCGTTTTGTTCTTATACACAAAAATACGATCATGTAACGCAAGATCCAGTGCACGGCTTAATACTGTTTTTTCCACGTCTCGTCCGGCTTTCATCATGGCTTCCACACTATAGGTGTGATCAATATTAATCACATTCTGCATAATAATCGGACCTTGATCTAATTCGTTATTAATAAAATGCGCCGTCGCACCGATAATTTTTACACCGCGCTCATAAGCCTGCTGATAAGGTTTTGCGCCGATAAATGCAGGCAAAAACGAATGGTGAATGTTAATCACCCGATTAGGATAACGCGCTACAAATTTCGGATTTAAGACCCGCATATATTTTGCCAACACAATATAATCCGGTGCCAATTCGTCAATTTTTTCGGCTAACAAATAATCATGTTCTTCACGGGTTAAATTTTGATGGCTGATCCAGAAAAATGGAATATCAAACCGCTCCGCCAAACTGCGTAATGTTTCATGATTACCAATCACCCCTGCAATTTCTACATTCAAACCACCATAATAGTTTTTCATTAAAATATCACCGAGGCAATGGGCTTCTTTAGTAACTAAAATGACAATTCGCTTATATTTTGTGCTAATTAAACGACAATTCGTTCCCGGCGGTAAACTCAGTTCCAAATCGGCTAACAGGGTTTCTTCATTAAAAATACCCTGCAATTCCGTTCTCATAAAAAAATGTTTGGTTTCAAAATCAACAAACTCATTATTGTGCACAATATTCAACTGATGTTTATAGCAAATATTGGTAATTTTAGAAATGAGCCCTTTATCGTCAGGGCAATCGGTCAGTAAGATTTTATTTTGAATCATAATGCGTAACATTAAGATAAAAAGAAAACCCATAAAAATGGGTTTTCTTTTATTGGGTTTTCTTTTATTAAGATAGAAATTGAATTAAATTTTAAAAGAAGATAAAGACTTACCTTTATCTAATTGTGCTTGGATTGCTTTCGGTGTTCTGCCTTGACCTGTCCAAGTTTTCGTTACGCCCTTTTCATCAACATATTGATATTTTGCAGGACGAGTATCTCTTTTCTTACGAACCGCATTAGAACCTAAAATCTCTGCTAATTCGTCTGCAGTGATACCTTCTTGCTTTAATAATTCTTTATATTTGGCAATACGTTCTTGTCGCTCGTTTTCTTCTTGCTGAGCCTTTAAAATATCTTCTTTCTTTTCCGTAACGACTAATTGCAATTTTTCCAAAATACTTTCAAGCTGTTCTAATGCTAAATCACGCGCGACCATACGCAAGCTACGAATATTCGTTAATATTTTTAATACATCGGACATTAAATTTTCTCCTCTAGACACAATTAAATTAATATACACGAAGCTAGGCTATCATAAACAAATTACCCACATAGGTAAATACCATTTTTAATTAAATTAGTTCAACCATTTTATCTAAATTTTATTTAATGATTGGTTTTTCTCATTTTTTATTGTAATCTTTAGCTCATCCTACTTGTGTAGAGGTGCAAACGTTATAAGTATATTTTCCGAGTGGATAACGGTGAAGAAAATGGAAAGGAACGTTTGCCGAAATCAGTTAAAAGTCATTTTAATTGGTTGGTGACGTCTTCGAAAGAACCGTCACTGTCATAGTCTGTAAACAACTATGGAGCGCTACTGTTAGGTTAGGTCCTATTTTGCCTATCCTTTTTTAAATCATTTCTACCCCGATTAAATATTTAAAGTCAGTGGTTCTCCCTTAATATTAGGAAGAACAAATGGAACTCATTGATTATTCGTCATCAGTCTGGTCGGTATTACCACCGTTATTTGCGTTGTTACTCGCCATCATTACCCGCCGCGTATTGCTCTCTTTGAGCGTAGGTATTTTTGTCGGTGCTATTATGCTGACAGATGTGAATCTAACAAGTACCTTAGTTTATTTAAAAAATAACGTATCCTCCCTCTTCGTCAAGGAAGATGGTTTAAATACCAACAATATCAACATTATTCTTTTCTTATTATTACTCGGAATTTTGACCGCCCTTTTAAGTATGTCCGGCAGTAACCGCGCCTTTGCAGAATGGTCACAAAAACAGATTAAAGATCGCCGTGGGGCAAAATTGGTTGCCGCTTCGTTAGTCTTCGTCACCTTCATCGATGACTATTTCCACAGTTTAGCCGTAGGTGCTATTGCCCGCCCGATTACCGATAAATTCAAAGTCTCCCGCGCCAAATTAGCTTATATTCTTGACTCCACCGCTGCACCGATGTGCGTACTCATGCCGGTATCTAGTTGGGGCGCATATATCATTACCTTAGTCGCTGGCTTATTAGCCACTTATTCCATCACAAGCTACTCACCAATCGGTGCATTTATGGCAATGAGTGCTATGAACTATTACGCTATTTTCTCTATTTTAATGGTGTTCTTCGTAGCCTATTTCAGCTTTGACATCGGTCCCATGGCAAGACATGAAAGGCTGGCATTGGAAACAGAAAATACGCAAGGAGAAGCGCTTTCAGGCATAAACGGTCATGTACGCAATTTAGTATTACCAATTATCACCCTTATTATCATAACAATTTCTGCCATGCTATACACTGGTAACCTAGCCTTAACAGCTAGCGGAAAGCCGTTCAGTATACTTGATGCCTTTGAAAATACCACCGTAGGTGTATCTTTAGTCACCGGTGGTGTAAGTGCGGTGATTATTGCGTCCATTTGTATTTTATCCGATCGTCTGGTAAGCCTGCATGAATATGTCAAAGCCTGGGTACTGGGCGTGAAATCCATGCTTGGCGCCATTTTAATTCTGTTTTTTGCCTGGACAATCAATAACGTGGTCAGCGATATAAAAACCGGCACTTATTTAGCCTCCTTGGTATCCTACGCCTTACCGCTTGCGTTCTTACCGGCACTGCTCTTTGTTTTAGCCGCCATTATGGCATTTTCCACCGGCACCAGTTGGGGAACCTTCGGAATTATGCTGCCCATCGCCGCGGCCATCGCTTCCCACGCGATGCATGGTTCCGTGGAATTTATGTTACCATGCTTATCGGCGGTCATGGCAGGCGCCGTATGTGGTGACCACTGTTCACCAGTGTCGGACACTACTATTCTGTCTTCCACCGGTGCAAAATGCGACCACATGGATCATGTCACTTCCCAATTGCCTTATGCTATCACCATCGCCACCGCGAGCATTGCAGGCTATATTGTAGTTGGTTTCACTTATTCCGGTTTACTTGGATTCATCACCACGGGTATTGTCCTCGCCTTGTTGGTGCTTATCTTTAAGAAACGTTAAATCGTGATCCAGCACACAAAATTCAAAAACCAATCCGCACGTAAAACGTGCGGTTTTTAGGCTACTCTATAAGGACCTAGTACTTCACATGCCCTTCAAAGGGCATATGAAAACCAATAGCGTACGGTTTTTATAGCTAGACAACGTCTAGCTATAACAAAAAGCCCCGATGCTCTCACATCAGGGCTCCCTATCAGGCTTGGCGGTGACCTACTCTCACATGGGGATGCCCCACACTACCATCGGCATTACGGCCTTTCACTTCTGAGTTCGGTATGGTTTCAGGTGGTACCACCGCACTATCGCCGCCAATATTCTTTGATGACTATCCTCTCTCCTTTCCGCGCTTTCGCTTTCTTATTCCGCTCTTCGCTTCTCTCGTTCTTTCCCTTCTTACTTCCTTTCCTGCACGCTATACGCGTCCTCTCCAAAAACAAGCCTCAAACCAACTTCCTTCCCTCAACTCCCTCTCCTGAGCTACAATCCTTTTTCTTCTCTTTCTCTTTATCTTTCTCTTTAATTTAATCTAATACCGTTATTCTTATCAATACATCCCCTGCGCTCCTGCCCCCCGCAAAAACACTTGAGCGTTGTATGGCTAAGCCCCTCGGGCAATTAGTACGTGTTAGCTCAACATATCACTACGCTTACACACCACGCCTATCTACGTCATAGTCTTTAACAACCCTTACAGACCTAAAGTCTGGGAGAACTCATCTCTTGGCAAGTTTCGTGCTTAGATGCTTTCAGCACTTATCTCTCCCGCACTTAGCTACCCGGCTATGCGTCTGGCGACACAACCGGAACACCAGCGGTGCGTCCACTCCGGTCCTCTCGTACTAGGAGCAGCCCCAACCAATTCTCCTACGCCCACGGCAGATAGGGACCGAACTGTCTCACGACGTTCTAAACCCAGCTCGCGTACCACTTTAAATGGCGAACAGCCATACCCTTGGGACCTACTTCAGCCCCAGGATGTGATGAGCCGACATCGAGGTGCCAAACACCGCCGTCGATATGAACTCTTGGGCGGTATCAGCCTGTTATCCCCGGAGTACCTTTTATCCGTTGAGCGATGGCCCTTCCATGCAGAACCACCGGATCACTATGACCTACTTTCGTACCTGCCCGACCTGTCCGTCTCGCAGTTAAGCTTGCTTATACCATTGCACTAACCTCACGATGTCCGACCGTGATTAGCAAACCTTCGTGCTCCTCCGTTACGCTTTGGGAGGAGACCGCCCCAGTCAAACTACCCACCAGACACTGTCCGAACACCTGTAATCGATGTCTCGTTAGAACATCAAACGTTAAAGGGTGGTATTTCAACGTCGACTCCATAATGACTGGCGTCACTACTTCATAGTCTCCCACCTATCCTACACATCAAAATTCAATGTTCAGTGTCAAGCTATAGTAAAGGTTCACGGGGTCTTTCCGTCTAGCCGCGGGTACACCGCATCTTCACGGCGATTTCAATTTCACTGAGTCTCGGGTGGAGACAGCCTGGCCATCATTATGCCATTCGTGCAGGTCGGAACTTACCCGACAAGGAATTTCGCTACCTTAGGACCGTTATAGTTACGGCCGCCGTTTACTGGGGCTTCGATCAGGAGCTTCTCTTTCGATTACACCATCAATTAACCTTCCAGCACCGGGCAGGCATCACACCCTATACCTCCACTTTCGTGTTTGCAGAGTGCTGTGTTTTTAGTAAACAGTTGCAGCCAGCTGGTATCTTCGACCGGTTCAACCTTCAGGGGCAAGCCCTTACAATCTACGCCGGCGCACCTTCTCCCGAAGTTACGGTGCTATTTTGCCTAGTTCCTTCACCCGAGTTCTCTCAAGCGCCTGAGTATTCTCTACCTGACCACCTGTGTCGGTTTTCAGTACGGTTTAGTAAAGCCTTTCGCTTAGTGGCTTTTCCTGGAAGTGTGGTATCGGTTACTTCAACTCCGTAGAGTCTCGTCATCATCTCTCAGTGTTAACAGGAGCCCGGATTTGCCTAAGCTCCCCACCTACCAACTTAAACGTACATATCCAACAGTACGCTAACCTAACCTGCTCCGTCCCCACATCGCAGCTTTACCAAGTACGGGAATATTAACCCGTTTCCCATCGACTACGCTTTTCAGCCTCGCCTTAGGGGCCGACTCACCCTGCCCCGATTAACGTTGGACAGGAACCCTTGGTCTTCCGGCGAACGGGTTTTTCACCCGTTTTATCGTTACTTATGTCAGCATTCGCACTTGTGATACGTCCAGCATACTTCTCAATACACCTTCTTCCGCTTACACAACGCTCCCCTACCCAACAGGCGTATCACTAATATTCCTCAATTCCCAACCGCACTTCCCGTCATGACTTCCGTCTCAACGTGTTTGGCGCTTGACCAACTTGCTTCTCTTCGTTTCGCAAGTTGTTAATCGTAAGGCGTATTAGTGATACGCCTGATGCCGCAGCTTCGGTGACTAATTTTAGCCCCGTTATATCTTCCGCGCAGGCCGACTCGACTAGTGAGCTATTACGCTTTCTTTAAATGATGGCTGCTTCTAAGCCAACATCCTAGCTGTCTAAGCCTTCCCACTTCGTTTCCCACTTAATTAGTACTTTGGGACCTTAGCTGGCGGTCTGGGTTGTTTCCCTCTCCACGACGGACGTTAGCACCCGCCGTGTGTCTCCTGAGTATCACTCTTCGGTATTCGTAGTTTGCATCGGGTTGGTAAGCCGGGATGGCCCCCTAGCCGAAACAGTGCTCTACCCCCAAAGGTGTCCGCTCAAGGCTCTACCTAAATAGATTTCGGGGAGAACCAGCTATCTCCCGGTTTGATTGGCCTTTCACCCCCAGCCACAAGTCATCCGCTAATTTTTCAACATTAGTCGGTTCGGTCCTCCAGTTAGTGTTACCCAACCTTCAACCTGCCCATGGCTAGATCACCGGGTTTCGGGTCTATACCTTGCAACTAAGCGCCCAGTTAAGACTCGGTTTCCCTTCGGCTCCCCTATCCGGTTAACCTCGCTACAAAATATAACTCGCTGACCCATTATACAAAAGGTACGCAGTCACCCTTTCGGGCTCCCACTGCTTGTACGTACAAGGTTTCAGGTTCTATTTCACTCCGGTCACCCCGGTTCTTTTCGCCTTTCCTTCACAGTACTGCTTCACTATCGGTCAATCAGGAGTATTTAGCCTTGGAGGATGGGCCCCCCTTCTTCAAACAGGATATCACGTGTCCCGCCCTACTTCTCGTTAGCTTAGTACCACGACCCAGACTTCGAGTACGGGGCTATCACCCTGTCTCGCTGTGCTTCCCAGCACATTCCTCTGTCTCTGTCGCTATCACTAACAGGCTCTTTCGCTTTCGCTCGCCGCTACTCACAAAATCTCGGTTGATTTCTTTTCCTCGGGGTACTTAGATGTTTCAGTTCTCCCGGTTCGCCTCATTACCCTATGGATTCAGGTAATGATAGTGGGTTCTTCACCCACTGGGTTTCCCCATTCGGATATCTCGGATTAAACGCCTCTTATCGACTCATCCGAGCTTTTCGCAGATTAGCACGTCCTTCTTCGCCTCTGATTGCCAAGGCATCCACCTTGTACGCTTTGTCTCTTAACCATACAACCTCAAGTATTCTTGCCCTCTCATAGGATATTAGTATATTCACCATAAGTGGCATACCCGCGCTGCGATTAATAACAGTTTTAAATTAAAGTCGAGTAATCGCCTTTTCTCAATCACTCGCTCAGACTTCCTTGAAAGTCTCGTTTTCAGCTTGTTTCCGGATTTTTAAAGAACAGATAAGACGGATAATCATCTTTAAATGGCGTCCCCACGGGGATTCGAACCCCGGTTACCGCCGTGAAAGAGCGATGTCCTAGGCCTCTAGACGATGGGGACAACATGTAAAGATACTATCTTTCCTTCACTTTTTCCTTTGTTCTTCCATTGCCTACAATCATCAAACAAACTGTGTGAACACTTAAAGTCGTTCGTATGTAAGGAGGTGATCCAACCGCAGGTTCCCCTACGGTTACCTTGTTACGACTTCACCCCAGTCATGAATCATACCGTGGTAAACGCCACCCTCTCGGTTCAGCTATCCACTTCTGGTACAACCCACTCCCATGGTGTGACGGGCGGTGTGTACAAGGCCCGGGAACGTATTCACCGCAACATTCTGATTCGCGATTACTAGCGATTCCGACTTCATGGAGTCGAGTTGCAGACTCCAATCCGAACTTAGACGCACTTTCTGAGATTCACTCCCCATCGCTGGTTGGTTACCCTCTGTATACGCCATTGTAGCACGTGTGTAGCCCTACTCGTAAGGGCCATGATGACTTGACGTCATCCCCACCTTCCTCCGGTTTATCACCGGCAGTCTCCTTTGAGTTCCCGACCACGTCGCTGGCAACAAAGGATAAGGGTTGCGCTCGTTGCGGGACTTAACCCAACATTTCACAACACGAGCTGACGACAGCCATGCAGCACCTGTCTCAAAGCTCCCTAAGGCACAAACCCATCTCTGAGTTCTTCTTCGGATGTCAAGAGTAGGTAAGGTTCTTCGCGTTGCATCGAATTAAACCACATGCTCCACCGCTTGTGCGGGCCCCCGTCAATTCATTTGAGTTTTAACCTTGCGGCCGTACTCCCCAGGCGGTCGATTTATCACGTTAGCTTCGGGCACCAGGGCTAAACCCCAATCCCCAAATCGACACCGTTTACAGCGTGGACTACCAGGGTATCTAATCCTGTTTGCTCCCCACGCTTTCGCACATCAGCGTCAGTACATCCCCAAGGGGCTGCCTTCGCCTTCGGTATTCCTCCACATCTCTACGCATTTCACCGCTACACGTGGAATTCTACCCCTCCCTAAAGTACTCCAGACCCCCAGTATGAAATGCAATTCCCAGGTTAAGCCCGGGGATTTCACACCTCACTTAAAGGTCCGCCTACGTGCCCTTTACGCCCAGTTATTCCGATTAACGCTCGCACCCCCCGTATTACCGCGGCTGCTGGCACGGAGTTAGCCGGTGCTTCTTCTGTATTTAACGTCAATTTGGCATGCTATTAACACACCAACCTTCCTCAATACCGAAAGAACTTTACAACCCGAAGGCCTTCTTCATTCACGCGGCATGGCTGCGTCAGGGTTGCCCCCATTGCGCAATATTCCCCACTGCTGCCTCCCGTAGGAGTCCGGGCCGTGTCTCAGTCCCGGTGTGGCTGGCCATCCTCTCAGACCAGCTAGCGATCGTCGGCTTGGTAGGCCTTTACCCCACCAACTACCTAATCACACTTGGGCTCATCTCATGGCATGCGGCCATAAAGTCCCGCACTTTCGTCTCCCGACTCTACGCGGTATTAGCGACAGTTTCCCGTCGTTATCCCCCTCCATAAGACAGATTCCCAAGCATTACTCACCCGTCCGCCACTCGTCAGCAAGAAAGCAAGCTTTCTCCTGCTACCGTCCGACTTGCATGTGTTAAGCCTGCCGCCAGCGTTCAATCTGAGCCATGATCAAACTCTTCAATTCAAAAAGCTTAATCCCTCAATAGCTGACTTAATTAATCTATTATAAATAATATAAATAAACGAATCTTCCGGCACCTATTAAGTTCAATCTTAAAATCATTTAAAACGAATCTATAAGTGCCCACACAGTTTGTATGATTGATTGTTAAAGAACAAAAAACGACGCGCTGTCTATAAAACCCTACAACGGCGCGTCGTTGTGCCCGCGTATTATAGGCTTTTATCCTTACCTTGCAAGTACTTTTTTACAAAAAATTTAAAAATCTTTTTGATTGCTTATTTTTTGTCAAATTTCTCTCAAAACCTCACTATCGACATCTAATAAACGCAGCGTTTCAAATCCTAAAGACTGAATTAAATTTGGTAAACCGTCTTCCGGTGAGATCATTTTTGTGCAAAACACTTGATTATTTGTTTGATTTTTTGACCGCACTTTTACGTCACTAAGCAAGGATTCCACCCGTTTCGCAACGGCAGCACCCGAATCAATAAAATAGATGACTTGCGGCAAACATTGTTGAATCTCTGATTTTATCAGAGGGAAGTGCGTACATCCCAGCACCACACAATCTAAATCACTCATTGTAACCCACGTTAGCACTTCAGATTTAATTTCATTTAAATCAATAGGATAACCATGAAATTTACGTTCAGCCAATTCTACCAACTTCGTACTGCCAATTTTTTCCACACGGCAATCAGCGGCATATTTATCAATCAAATCAGATAAATATTTTCGGTTTACCGTTCCCTTGGTGGCTAGTAACCCGATATGTTTCGTGGTTGTTTGCGCTGCTGCCGGTTTAATCGCGGGCACGGTGCCTACAATCGGAATTGAAAAATGTTCGCGCAATGAGGGCAACACAACGGTGCTTGCCGTATTACAGGCGATGACAATAAGATCCAACGGATACATTTGATCTATGCGTTGGCAGATTTTTAACGTACGTTCGATGATCTTTTCTTCAGGCTTCTCGGAATAAGGAAAGTAAGCGTTATCAAAGCAATACAAATAGTGATAGTCAGGCAAAAGTTGCTTAACCTCATGATAAACACTAAAGCCGCCGACGCCGGAATCAAAAAAAAGAATTGTGGGTTTTGTTTGAATGTCCATAATCAGTTTGATGGAAAAATTTGCGTCATTTTATTCGCTTATAAAGCGGTTCTCAAGGAAAAGCTCGCTGATTAACATCGGTATGTTTTGGACCCAAAACAAGGAACGACGGGCATATAATCCGCTTTGAGGATCTTGCGCCCATTGGATTAACCGCCTTTGTGGTGTTTGCTGAAATAGCCATTCGCCGATAGGTTTTTTGCCTAACATTGACAGTTCTTGGTGATAGACAAATAGCGTCTGGGGAATGAGCGTTCGAGCCTCGATCCAAGGTTTGCCGTCACCAAGCAATAAAACTTCACGGCACCAATAGGCTCCCGCCGGCAAAAGTGCAGTCTCATTTTCAAATGTTTTTTCTATCCATTTTTCTGACCGCACTTTCACGTCAAATCGTGCACAAGTCTGTTTTAATTTAACGGTCAGCGATTGTTTATCAAACAACCAGCAGTGAACTGAACGCGGCAGTTGCTTCGCCTGTGGCGCATCTTCCGCCAACCAATGCAGCTGGGCAAAAATAGAATCAGGCATTGCTATAAATCTCACGATTATTTAGCCAGCGGCGAATCAACAAGTCCGCCGTTTGCGGATATTTCTGTACTAGTTGTTTTGCATAAAACTGCACTGTCGGCAGCATTTTGCGATCGCGCATGAGGTTCGCCACTTTAAATTCGGTAATTCCTGTTTGTTTCGTGCCAAGCACTTCCCCCGGACCACGAATTTCCAGATCTTTTTCCGAAATCACGAAACCATCCTGCGTGTCGCGCATGACTTGTAAGCGTTTTTGCGAAATTTTACCGAGCGGCGGTTTGTAAATTAACACACAAAACGAAGCTGTACTGCCACGCCCGACCCGCCCACGTAACTGGTGAAGCTGGGACAAGCCAAGGCGCTCAGCGTTTTCAATAATCATCAAACTGGCATTCGGCACATCCACGCCCACTTCAATCACGGTCGTAGCGACCAGTAAATCTAATTCGGCAAGCTTAAACTGCGCCATTACCGCTTGTTTTTCATTCGGTTTCATTCGCCCGTGTACCAAGCCGATGCGTAAGTGCGGTAGAATTTTACGGAGATCTTCCGCCACCGCTTCCGCCGCCTGCGCCTCCAACATTTCCGATTCATCAATCAGAGTGCAAACCCAATAAGCCTGCCGTTTTTCCTGCGTACACGCCACATTCACCCGTTCGATAATCTCTGCACGACGATCTTCGGAAATTGCAATGGTGGTAATCGGCGTGCGCCCCGGTGGCAATTCGTCGATAATCGAAGTATCCAAATCCGCATACACCGTCATGGCAAGCGTACGTGGAATCGGTGTGGCGGTCATGATTAACTGATGAGGATACACGCCTGCCTGATTACCTTTTTCCCGCAGCATGAGTCGTTGGTGCACGCCGAAACGGTGCTGTTCGTCAACAATCACCAAGCTCAAACGATGAAATTCCACCTCTTCCTGGAATAACGCGTGCGTTCCCACCACCATTTGTACCGCACCGCTTTTTATTTTCTCTAGCTCGGCAACCCGTTGTTTGTCTTTGACTTTTCCTGCCAGCCAGCCCACTTGAATGCCAAGCGGTTCAAACCAACGGCGGAAGTTCACGGCGTGCTGTTCCGCTAAGATTTCCGTCGGCGCCATCAATGCCACCTGTTTACCGTTATCAATGGCGAGCAGTGCCGCTAACGCCGCCACTAAGGTTTTACCGGAGCCGACATCCCCCTGCACCAGACGCATCATCGGGTAAGGTTGCGCCACATCCCGTTCAATATCTTCCGTCACACGCAACTGTGCATTTGTCGGCTGAAACGGCAACTGCGCTAAAAAACGTGCTTTTAAATCTGATTGATACGACAAAGGCTCGGCAAAATTCGCTTGAATTCCTGACCGCACTTTTTGCATCGCCAGGTTATATGCCAGCAACTCTTCAAAAATCAGTCGTTGCTGGGCGGGATGTCTACCTTCTTCCAAGGTCGTTAATGACACATCGGGTGGCGGGTTATGTAAGAACTGAATGGCGAATTTTAAATCAAAAGGATGCGGATTACATTCCGCCGGTAACAATTCGGCTATGGGCGTTTTATCCAACACCAACAAGGCTTGCGCAATTAATTTTCGCAAAGCGGTTTGTTTCAACCCTTCCGTAGCAGGGTAAATGGGCGTGAGGGTTTCTGCCAGAACCAGCGGTTTATTGTCATGAATAATCTGATATTCAGGATGATGAATTTCCGCCATGAAACGCCCGCGACGCACCTCACCAAAGGCTTTCACCCGAGCACCTGGCTGCAAGCTGTTTTTCATACCGGCGTTAAAATTAAAAAAGCGCAACGCCAATTTGGCGGTACCGTCGGAAAGATAGACCATCAACATCGGACGACGCCCGAATTGCACTTCGCTACTTTGCACGACGCCTTCAATAGTGGCGTACTGCTCTGCCTGCAAATCGGCAATGGGTGTGATGCGGGTGCGATCTTCATAACGGAGGGGAAGGTGAAATAACAGATCTTGCAGATTGAAGATCCCCAATTTACCTAACTTTTCCGCCACAGCGGCACCAACACCGGAAATTGCCGTTAACGGAATCGCATCTAATAATTGGGTGCTCATCTATTGATTAATATTGCGTTCAATGCTGATTAGTTCAGGCATTGATTTGATTTTGCGAATGATGTGGGCAAGGTGTTTTTTGTCTTTGACCGTTAACAGCACGATGATTTGATACAAACGCCCTTCCTGTTCTTCCGTCCAAATGCTTTGAATGTTGCTGTCCATGGCGGAAATGGTTGACATCAAGTGCGGTAACGTGCCTTGCTGATTAATCATTTCGATACGCAATTCCGCTTCAAATTCAATTTGCGTATCGCTTTTTTCCCAATCAACGGACATATAATTTTTCGTATTATCTTCGCGATCTTTCAAGTTTGAGCAGGATTCATGGTGGATCACCAATCCTTTACCCGGGCTGGCATAAGCGATAATCGGATCGCCCGGTACAGGATGGCAACATTGCGCAAAGGTAGTCAACAAACCGCCGTTACCGCTGATTTCCAACGGACCGGTGTGGTTGTCAGGGTTGCCGTCCGTATCAATTTCAATGGATTCGCCCAGCAAACGATGCGCAATGACGGTGCTCATTTGGTTGCCTAAACCGATTTCCATAAATAAATCATTTAAACTTGCTAATTTCAGATCCGCTAAGACATTTTGGGTATATTCAATATTGAGTTCTTCTAATTTTAACGGACTCAAAGCGTGCGCTAATTGGCGCTTACCGGATTCAATGGCTTCATCACGACGCAAATCTTTTAAAGCGTGACGAATACTGGAACGAGCTTTGGCGGTCACCACAAAATTAAGCCAAGCCACATTAGGTTTGGCATTCGGCGAGGTTAAAATATCAATGGTCTGCCCGGATTCCAAGGCTTGCGATAACGGATAAGGTTTACGATCCACATTGGCGGCGACACAATTTCTGCCCACATCTGTGTGCACGGCATAGGCAAAATCCACCGGCGTTGCGCCTTTCGGTAGCTCTACAATGCGCCCTTTCGGTGTAAACACATAAATTTCTTTCGGGAAAAATTCCGATTTTACGCTTTCGATAAATTCAAAAGAATTACCCGCACTTTGTTGTAATTCAATTAAACTTTGTAGCCAACGTTGCGCTTTAATTTGTGCCGGCGTGCTGTCGTTACGACCGCCCTGTTTATACGCCCAATGCGCCGCGACCCCCATTTCCGCCATTTGATCCATTTCTTCGGTACGAATTTGCACTTCCACCGGCACGCCGTGCGGACCAATCATCGACGTATGTAAGGACTGATAGCCATTGGCTTTCGGCACGGCAATATAATCTTTTACCCGACCCGGGCGCGGTTTATAAAGGCTGTGCATTTGTCCAAGCACACGATAGCAGGTATCCACGTTGTTCACCACGGTGCGGAACGCGTAAATATCCATAATGGAATGAAACTGCTGATCTTTTAAGCGCATTTTTTGGTAGATGGCATACAAATGCTTTTCACGCCCGAATACCCGCGCTTGAATACCCACATCCTGCAAACGCCCTTTGATTTCGTCGGAAATTCGTTCAATCATGTCTTTGCGATTACCGCGCGCAATCTGTACGACTTTTTGCAAAACCGCATAACGTTGCGGATACATGGCTTCAAAACCAAGATTTTCCAGTTCGTTTTTGATGTGCTCAATCCCCAAGCGATGCGCCAACGGTGCATAAATTTCCAGGGTTTCTTTGGCGATACGACGGCGTTTATCGGGACGTAATGCGCTGAGGGTGCGCATGTTGTGGGTTCGGTCGGCAAGTTTGATGAGAACCACACGAATATCCCTGGTCATGGCAAGGATCATTTTACGGAAATTTGCCACTTCCGCTTCTTGACGGGTTCTGAATTTGAGTTTGTCGAGTTTTGAAACGCCTTCTACGATTTCCGCGACACTGGCGCCGAATTCGGCTTTCAGTTGTTCTTCCGTGTAAGGCGTGTCTTCAATGACATCATGTAATAAGGCGGCCATGACCGCTTCGTGATCCAGTCGCATTTCGGCGATGATCGAAGCGACGGCAACCGGATGGGTGATGTAAGGTTCGCCGCTGGAGCGTGATTGTCCTTCGTGTGCATCGCGGGCAATCACAAATGCACGTTTGACTAATTCAATTTGTTCAGGCGGCAAATATGCCTGAATAATGTGATGTAAACCTTCGAATAAATACAAAGCACACCCAACCGACTAAAAAACGTTGTAAATTCCAACCGCACTTTATTCGGATAACAAAGAAACGGCGTTCACTTCCACTCTTTCCTGCACCAAATGTTCATGACGATCTTGCGCATCCAAAATTTCGTTATTAATTAAACCTTTTTCAATTTCACGCAGTGCGATAACGGTCGGTTTATCATTATCTTCCGGCACCAAAGGTTCACGCGTATGCAACTGTAATTGTCTTGCGCGACGGGCAGCGGTTAAAATTAAATCGAAACGGTTACCAATTTTTTCTACTGCGTCTTGTACGGTTACGCGAGCCATAAATTACTCCAATTTGCTAAATCTGTTTTTTGAATTCAATAAAGGGTCAGTATGGTACTAGAATGCAGCTGATTTTTCCAGTAGTTGTTCAATCAGGCCTTGATTTTCTTGCTGCTGATGCGCCAATGTCAATCGCTCAGCACGCAGAATTGCCTGCAAATCCACAAGCGCCTGTTCAAAATTATCGTTGACGATCACATAATCATATTCATTGTAATGAGAAATTTCGCTCATCGCTTTCGCCATTCTGTCGGCAATCACGTCCGCACTGTCCTGACCGCGTCCGATTAAGCGTCTTTCCAATTCATCCAACGACGGCGGTAAAACAAAAATACTCTTAACATTCGGCACTTTTTTGCGAATTTGTTGTGCGCCCTGCCAATCAATATCCAAAAAAACATCAATGCCTTTAGCTAAATTTTCTTCAATAGCGAATAAAGACGTGCCGTAATAATTGCCGCCAAAGACTTTCGCGTATTCCAAAAAGGCATTTTGTTCGATTAAGGTTTCAAATTCCCCTTGAGAAACAAAATAATAATGCACGCCTTCTTGTTCGCCCGGGCGCGACTGTCTGGTGGTGTGGGAAACGGATACCATCATTTTATGGTTATTATTTTGTTTTAACAATGCGGCGATTAATGAAGATTTACCTGCACCGCTGGGTGCCGAAATGATATACAAATTGCCTTGTAACATAATGCTTCTCTTGTGATTAATTTTGCCTATTATGCCCCTAAACCGATAAAAAATCAGCAAAAGTGCGGTCATTTTTTACAGAGTTTTTTCTTCTCCTGCCAAGGAAATTTTCTCTTCATCCGATCAGAGACGCATTCTCAAATTAAAGAAAGCGTGTTATAATCTCCCGCAAAATTGGTAGGCAGGGTCATAGCCAACCTAAACCTTTTCGTTTAACTTAAAAATAATAAGGTGAAATCTTATGGCAATTAAAATTGGTATCAATGGTTTCGGTCGTATCGGCCGTATCGTATTCCGTGCAGCTCAACTTCGTGATGACATTGAAGTAGTAGGTATCAACGACTTAATCGACGTTGAATACATGGCGTATATGTTGAAATACGATTCAACTCACGGTCGGTTCGACGGCACAGTTGAAGTGAAAGACGGCAACTTAGTCGTAAACGGTAAAGCGATTCGCGTAACGGCTGAACGTGATCCGGAAAACTTAAACTGGGGTGCAATCGGTGTTGATGTTGCAGTTGAAGCAACCGGTTTATTCTTAACTGACGAAACTGCCCGTAAACACATCACTGCCGGCGCGAAAAAAGTGGTTTTAACCGGTCCTTCCAAAGACAGCACACCAATGTTCGTACGCGGTGTAAACTTTGATGCTTATAAAGGTCAAGACATTGTTTCCAATGCTTCTTGCACAACTAACTGCTTAGCGCCATTAGCAAAAGTTATCAACGACAAATTCGGTATCAAAGACGGTTTAATGACAACCGTTCACGCTACAACCGCAACACAAAAAACCGTTGACGGTCCATCTGCAAAAGACTGGCGTGGTGGTCGTGGCGCTTCCCAAAACATCATCCCATCTTCAACCGGTGCGGCTAAAGCCGTAGGTAAAGTTATTCCTGCATTAAACGGTAAATTAACCGGTATGGCGTTCCGTGTTCCCACTACAAACGTGTCCGTTGTTGACTTAACCGTTAACCTTGAAAAACCTGCAACTTACGCAGAAATCTGTGCGGAATTAAAACGCGCTTCCGAAAATGAAATGAAAGGTGTTTTAGGCTACACTGAAGATGCCGTAGTTTCTACCGACTTCAACGGTTGTTCCTTAACTTCCGTATTTGACGCGGCAGCAGGTATTGCATTAACCGATACTTTCGTAAAACTGGTATCTTGGTATGACAACGAAGCCGGTTATTCTCACAAAGTATTAGACTTAGTTGCACACGTTTACAACTACAAGGGCTAATTCTGAGAAATCCGAACATGAAAATAGCTCCCGTTTGGGAGCTATTTTTTATCCGTAAAACCTAAAAAGTGCGGTGCTTTTTCAATGTGTTTTTTAAAACGCCAAGACCAACACGCCCGAAAGAATCAATCCTGCCCCAATCAATAATTTCATACTCACCGGCTCGCCCAAGATAGTCACACCTAACACAATGGCAATAACCACGCTGAGTTTATCAATAGGTGCGACCCAAGATGCCGGCGCAAGTTGTAAAGCGCGATAGTAACAAAGCCAGGAAAATCCCGTCGCCACCCCGGATAACACAAGGAAAATAACCGGCTTGGTCGCAATATGTTGAGGCAATTGCCATTCATTACGCATCGAAATAATCGCCACAATCACAAATAAAATCACTACTGTACGAATAAATGTCGCTAAATTACTATTCAAGCCTTCCACACCTAATTTGCCTAAAATTGCCGTTAATCCGGCAAAAAATGCGGAACCGATCGCAAACCAGACCCAATTCATTTTAATCTCCTCATGTTTCTGCAATATTTCCTTTATAATATACCAACTTTTTCATCCACAACCTTAATCTGTATGGCTATTGTTAATCAATCGACGCTCGTTGCATACAACGCGCAACAAATGTATCGGCTTTTAAATGATTATGAGCGTTATCCCGAGTTTTTGCCAGGCTGTGTCGGCAACCGCACGTTAAATAAAAGTGCGGTGCAATTAACCGGTGAATCGGAAATCAGCAAGGCGGGCATTCGACAAAAGTTTACCACCTGTAATACAATGAAAGAAAATCAATCAATTAGAATGCAATTCGTTGACGGTCCGTTTAAATTTCTGCAAGGTGAAAAGTTTACCGATCCGGATAAAAAAAGCTGTCAGACTCGACTTTATTTAGCATCTGAATTTTCAAATCCACCGGTTGGATTTGCCTTCGGTCAGATCTTTACCCATTTAACCAATAAAATGATTGATGCATTGAAACAGCGAGCAAAACAAATTTATGGTTAATAAAATCAATATTCAAATTGCCTATGCGTTTCCTGATCATCATTATCTGAAATCGTTTAGTGTAGGTGAAGGCACTATGGTGCAAACCGCCATTTTACAGTCCGGCATTTTACAACAATTTACCGACATTGATTTACGCGAAAATAAAATCGGCATTTTCAGCCGTCCCGTGAAATTAACGGATCAGCTGAAAGACGGCGATCGCATTGAAATTTATCGCCCGCTGTTGGCGGATCCGAAAGAAATTCGACGCAAACGTGCGGAAGAACAAGCAAAGAAAAAATAATAACACTTATTCAACACATTGAAGGAATGTATATGAACAAATTTTGTTTACCTCAAAATATTACACCGGAAATCTTTTTACGCGATTACTGGCAGAAAAAACCGTTATTAATTCGACGCGGTTTACCAGAAATTATCGGTATGCTTGAACCACGCGACATCACCGAATTAGCCAAAACGGAAGAAGTGGTCGCGCGCTTGATCAAGCAACATTCCGATGACAATTGGGAATTGCGCACCAGTCCGTTATCCAAAGAAGATTTTGATAACCTGCCTGAAAAATGGTCGGTTTTAGTGCAAGATATGGAGCAATGGTCGCCGTTATTAGGCAATTTATGGCGAAAATTCGACTTTATTCCGCAATGGCAACGTGATGACATCATGGTATCTTTCGCGCCACAAGGCGGTTCTGTCGGCAAACATTATGATGAATACGATGTCTTCCTGGTGCAGGCTTACGGTCATCGCCGTTGGCAGCTTGGCAAATGGTGCGAACCGACCACAGAATTCAAACCGAACCAACCGATTCGTATTTTTGACGACATGGGCGAACTGATTTTAGACGAAGTGATGGCGCCGGGCGATGTGCTGTACGTGCCTTCCCGTCTGGTTCACTACGGCGTAGCGCAAGATGACTGCTTAACCGTATCCTTCGGGTTGCGCTACCCAAATACATCGGAACTACTGGAAAGTATTAGAAATCACCTTTACCATCCAAGTTTGGAAGTGAATGAACTGGCTATCCCGTTCCGTTTAAGTCCTTCAGAACAAAAAACCGGCGAATTGACACCGCAAGACGTACAACAAATGAAAGCGTTATTTTTACAACAGCTGGCAAATTCTGCACAGTTCGACACCTTATTCCAACAAGCGCTTGCAACAACCGTCAGCCGTCGGCGCTATGAATTACTGGAAGTCGCCGGTTTTTCCGATCCGGAAGACGTGTTGGAAAGCTTTGAACATGGCGGCAGATTACGTCAAGACAACAATTGCAAATTGGTTTATACCCAAGATCCGTTCCGAATTTATGCCAACGGCGAATGGCTGGATGAATTGACCTACGCCGAAGCGGAAATTTTGAAACAACTTGCCGATGGTCAAACCGTTGATTTTGCTTTTTTAACCCGCTTAATCGGCAGCCTGCAGGATCAACAGATTTCCATGGAAGTGTTGGTCGATAGCATTTGCAATTGGCTGGACGACGGCTGGGCGTTGTTAACCGAGTAATCTTCCATGAGCGATAACATTTACTCGGTCAGCCAATTAAACCAATCCGTTCGCCTGATGTTAGAAAATCAGCTCGGACAAGTTTGGCTCACCGGGGAAATATCTAACTTTACCCAACCAGTTTCGGGGCATTGGTATTTAAGTTTAAAAGACGAAAACGCCCAAGTGCGCTGCGCCATGTTCCGCATGAAAAATCTGCGCGTGGGTTTTCGTCCGTCTAATGGCATGCAGGTATTGGTGCGTGCTAGTGTCAGTTTGTATGAGCCGCGCGGTGATTATCAACTGATTATCGAAAGTATGCACCTTGCCGGCGAAGGGTTACTGATGCAGCAATTTGAAGCGCTGAAACTCAAATTAGCGGCAGAAGAATTGTTCGCTCAAAATCACAAGAAAAACCTACCGCACTTTAGTCAAGCGGTAGGCATTATTACCTCTAAAACCGGGGCGGCATTGCAGGATATTTTGCATATTCTACAACGTCGTGATCCGAGTCTGAAAGTCATTATTTATCCCACAGCCGTGCAAGGTAAAGATGCGGCGGCTGAAATCGCACAAATGATTGAAATCGCCAACCGGCGACAAGAGGCGGATGTATTAATCGTGGGGCGCGGCGGTGGTTCGCTGGAAGATTTGTGGTGCTTTAATGAAGAAATTGTGGCGCGCGCGATGTTTCATTCCGTCATTCCAATCATTAGCGCTGTCGGTCATGAAACCGATATTACCATTGCCGATTTTGTCGCCGATTTACGCGCACCGACCCCTTCTGCCGCGGCAGAGCTGGTGAGCCGCGATCAAACGGAATTATTACAGCAGTTACAATATCGTCAACAACGCATTGAAATCGCTTTGGATCGCATTTTTATCGAGAAGAAACGGCAATTACAGCATCTTTTCTTACGTCTGCAAAACCAACACCCACAAGCGCAACTACGTATTCAACAGCAACTTATCGCCCAATTACGTCATCGCTTGCAGCAAAGTCTGTGTCATCACCGGCAAAAAACAGCGGAAAATCTGACCGCACTTTCGGCGCGGTTATATAAAAATCCGCTGCCGTTAAAGTTACAACAACAGAAACAACTGCTGGCGCAACTTAAAGTGCGGTTAAATTCCGAGATGAATTTGAAGGTGGGGCTTCAACAAAAACAACTGGCGCATTTATGTGGCAAATTAGACAGTTTAAGCCCGTTGAAGGTATTAGCGCGGGGATATTCCATCACCCAAAATCAACATAACCAAGCCATTACATCAATTCATGCGGTGAACATCGGCGAGCAAATCCAAACACGCGTTGCCGACGGGATTATCATCAGCCAGATTAATCGGTTAGAGAAGAAATAAGCGAACTATTTTTTATGCTTTGCCAGTGAGCAATGCAAAATTTTGACATTTTTACCTTTATCCTGAAAATATTTCCCCAGTTGTTCGGCAATGTAAACAGAACGGTGTTTGCCGCCCGTACAACCGATAGCAATGGTCAAATAGCTGCGGTTATTCTGTTCCAGCGACGGCAGCCAGGTTTCGATATAAGAACGGGTGAGGTAGATAAATTGATGCACTTCATTGTGCTTATTTAAGAATTCCGCCACTTCTTCATCCAAACCGGTCAGCGGGCGTAACCCCTGATTCCAATGCGGATTCGGCAGGAAACGCACATCAAACACGTAATCCGCATCTAACGGAATGCCATATTTAAAACCGAAAGATTCCACCACTATTTTCAATTCTTTATCGGAATGCCCGCTCAAAAACTCACGCAATCGCTCCGCTAATTCGTGGGTAGATAAAGCGGCAGTGTCAATCAGCAAATTGGCTTGTTGCACGAGAGGATCAAGACGGTTACGTTCTTCTTCAATGGCGGCTTCTAAGGAAAGGTCCTGTGTGGATAACGGGTGCAGACGGCGGGAATCGCTATAGCGGCGAATTAATGTGCCGGTATCGGCATCCAAGAAAATAATTTTAACATTATGTTTCTGCTGCAAATCATTAATCGTATTTTCCAGGATTTGCGGGGAAGTCGGCAGGTTGCGAATGTCTAAACTAATGGCAACGGCAGGTTGCCCGGCGGACAAAATCTGAATCAGCTGGGGCAATAAATCCAGAGGGAGATTATCCACACAATAATAGCCCATATCTTCCAAGGCTCTTAATGCAACGGATTTTCCCGCCCCGGAACGACCGCTAATGATAATAATTTCCACAGCACCCCCACTAATTTGGCTTTTTCGTTAAGTAAAATTACGCTGCGATTCCGTTACATCCTGTTCCGTAGGAACCGCTTCATTCACATCGGTTTGATCATAATGAAAAAAAATTTGCAAAATTTCATCCGCACTTTTCGCCGCCCGCAACTGCTTGCACAAAGATTTATCCGTTAAATTTTCCGCTAATTTAGGCAAATACTGAACATACGCGGCACACATATTTTCCGGAATCAACACCGCAAAGATTAAATCCACTTCACGGTGATCCGCTGCCTCATAGTCAATAGGCGAGTCTAATTGAATGAATACGGCGATAGGTTGGGCTTCTGCCGGCAAACGTCCTTTTGGCATTGCCACGCCGCCGCCGAGACCGGAGTTGCCCAGTTTTTCACGGCTGAACAAACACTCAAAACAGCATTGTTCACCGTTTTCCAGCTGCAATTTTTCAGCCACAATGTGTGCGATTAACTCAAACACACGCTTTTTGCTGGACAAAATCATGCCCTGACGGATACTTTCCGGTGTTAATAATTCAGTAAATTTCATAAGCTAAAGTTGGAAATCGGCGCCTAAATAAACGTCTTTTACCAATTTGTTGTTCATAATCTCTTGCGGTGTGCCGGTGGCAATCATTTTACCGGCGCTCACAATATAAGCGCGCTCACACACATCCAGTGTTTCGCGCACATTGTGGTCGGTAATTAATACGCCCAAGCCGCGATCACGCAAGTCTTTAATGATTTTCTTAATATCAATCACCGAAATCGGGTCAACCCCGGCGAAAGGCTCATCTAACAAAATAAATTTCGGATTTGCCGCCAACGCACGGGCGATTTCCACACGACGGCGCTCCCCGCCCGACAAAGATTGCCCTAAATTATCACGGATATGACTGATATTAAATTCTTCAATTAACTCGTCAGCTCTCTCGCGGCGTTGAAGTGCGGTCAAATCTTTGCGTATTTCCAACACCGCCATTAAATTATCGTACACGCTTAAACGGCGGAAGATGGAGGCTTCCTGCGGCAAATAACCGATGCCTTTTTGCGCTCGATTGTGTATCGGTAACAGACTGATGTCTTCCTCGTCAATGCGGATTTTTCCTTGATCATGATTTACCAAGCCCACCACCATGTAGAAGGTGGTAGTTTTACCGGCACCGTTAGGCCCCAACAAACCGACGATTTCGCCGGAATTCACCGTTAAACTCACATCGGAAACCACTTGGCGGTTTTTATAACTTTTCGCTAAATTTTCAGCATACAGAATCGCCATGAATTCTATTTCCCTTTTGCATTATTGAGTTGAACCGGAATTAACACGGTGGTGACGCGTGAACCGGAAGAACCGTTGGCTTTGAGTTGTTGTTTTTTCACATCATAAGTGATCACATTACCGTTGATTTTGCTATCCAGCTGTTTTAATTCGGCATTACCGGTTAAGGTTAAAAACTCCGTGCCTAAATCATAAAACACTTTATTGGCTTTGCCGTCCACGGGCTTGCCGTCGTCCATTACCTGATGGAATGTCACCGGATTGCCAAACGCCTCAACAGTGTCTTTTTTCTTGGAATTTTCTTCCGGACGGGTGATGATCACTTTATTCGCTTTCACCACGATAGAACCTTGAGTAATGACAACGTTGTCTGTAAAGATCACTACCCGACTGGTCATGTCTAAGGATTGGTTATCGGAAACGATATTAATGGGCTGATTGGTATCGTCTTTCAATGCAAAAGTAGACAAAGACACCAGCATTAACATGGAAGCAAAAAAAATGTTATTGCTTACTGATTTCATAATATGTTTTCACCTGTTCTTTTAATGTAGCCACTTGTTGCTGCAAGTTGCCGGTTAATTTTAAGCCTGTGGAATTAAAATTCTGCCCGTTAAGTTTTACCATTTGATCCGAGCTGATGTCCTGTGTTGTCAAATTAACCACCGCGCGTTGGGTTTCAATGCGTTGCAAACGAGATTGCGCGGAAAGGCTTTGTGCGATGACATTGCCATCCAGATACAGCATATTGTCTTTGGTCAATCGTGCTTTGTCAGCGCTGAGTTTCCAGCTTTCTTTATCCGTATTTTGAATTTCAATATCTAACAACAACACGACCGGTTGTTGAAAATCCGTATGTCCATCCGAGGTATAATGTTCCACTTTTGCGGAGGTCGCCAAATATTGTTTTTTGCCGGTGGGCGAATACACGGTAGTGCTCATTTTCTGCCCGACATATTCCGGACTATCTGCCGTTTTAATCAGATCTTTCAAACTTCCGTCCTCTTTATTCAGGCTATAAAACCAGGCCAATAAACCCAGCGCAATCACGGCTAAGATAATATTCAAACGAATATTCATACAATACAAATTCCGTTATAACGGTTAATAATAAGACACAATGATAGCATAATTTTGCTGAAAACGATAAAAAAGCAATATAAAGTACGGTCGCCCTCGCCGACGTTTTTTATAAGAAGATTTCCTTGCCCGGGTCAGGAACATTTCACAAAAAAACAGTCCAAGGACGGGTATTTGAGAGATTAAAAAATGTAATTCTATTTGACATTCATTCGGATTTCGTAGAGTATCACAACCTATTTTTATTCATTAAAGGCAATTCAAGCCGTAACCTAGCAGTTTTATGAACGAAACGTTAATTGAAGTAAAACACCTTACGTTTAAACGCGGTGAACGGATTATTTACCACGATCTGAATTTGCGCGTTCCCCGCGACAAAATTACCGCCATTATGGGACCGTCAGGGATTGGTAAAACCACCCTTTTGAAACTCATCGGCGGTCAGCTGATGCCTTCCGAAGGTGAAATTCTGTTCGACGGGCAAGATATTTGCAAACTATCCAACAGTGAACTTTATGATGTGCGCAAACGCATGGGTATGCTGTTTCAATCCGGCGCATTATTCACCGATATTTCCACCTTTGATAATGTGGCATTTCCTATTCGAGAGCACACCAATCTGCCTCCGTCGTTGATTAGAAAAATAGTATTAATGAAACTCGAAGCGGTGGGCTTGCGCGGTGCCGCCGATTTAATGCCTTCCGAACTTTCCGGCGGGATGGCGCGTCGTGCCGCGCTCGCCCGTGCCATTGCGTTAGATCCGGATTTAATCATGTTCGACGAACCCTTTACGGGACAAGATCCCATCAGCATGGGCGTGATTATCAGCTTAATCAAACGGCTAAATGAAGCGTTGAATTTAACGTCTATTGTGGTCTCCCATGATGTGCAGGAAGTATTGAGCATCGCCGATTATGCCTATATTATCGCCGATCAGCATGTGATTGCCGAAGGCTCATCGGAGCAGCTATTGGCGAGCCAAGATCCCCAAGTGAAACAGTTTTTACAAGGTCAGGCGGACGGTCCGGTACGTTTTCACTACCCTGCGCCAAATTACATTGAGGAGTTGTTTGAATGCTAACCAATTTAATTTCAGCCCTCGGACGTAACGCTATTAACTTTGCCCGCGCAATGGGTCGTGCAGGCTTTTTGCTATTCGGCGCGCTTATCGGCAAACCGCAAATTAACAAGCATTTCCCGTTATTAATCAAACAACTCCATGTCCTCGGCGTGCAGTCTTTATTGATTATCATGCTATCCGGTTTGTTTATCGGCATGGTGTTAGGTTTGCAAGGCTATGTGGTATTGGTGGATTTCTCGGCAGAAACCAGCTTAGGGCAACTCGTAGCATTATCGCTGCTGCGCGAATTAGGTCCGGTAGTGACCGCACTTTTATTCGCCGGACGCGCCGGTTCCGCATTAACTGCCGAAATCGGCTTAATGAAAGCCACGGAACAATTATCCAGTTTGGAAATGATGGCGGTGGATCCGCTACGTCGGGTTATCGCCCCGCGTTTTTGGGCGGGAGTGATTGCCATGCCGATTCTTTCCATTATTTTTATCGCCATCGGCATTTGGGGCGGTTCCTTAGTGGGCGTGGATTGGAAAGGCGTGGATTCGGGCAGTTTCTGGTCGGTCATGCAAAGCTCTGTTACCTGGAGCCACGATATTCTTAACGGTTTTATTAAAAGCCTGTTCTTCGCCATTGCGGTGGTTTGGATTGCATTGTTTAACGGCTACGACTGTATTCCGACTTCGGAAGGCATCAGCAAAGCCACCACCAGAACCGTTGTACACGCGTCATTAGTAGTATTAGGTTTAGACTTCGTACTGACCGCCATCATGTTCGGTGCGAATTAATCTCTGTTTGTAAGGAAACGTTATGCGACAAACAATTAAATATGAATTTTGGGTCGGTTTATTTTTACTCCTTGGTATCGGTTCGCTTATCTTCTTAGGCTTAAAAGTGGCGAACGTGCAAGGTTTCAGTGAAGCAAAATCTTATCACGTTTATGCAACTTTCGATAATATCGGTGGACTAAAAGTACGCGCCCCGCTTAAAGTGGGCGGCGTTGTGATTGGGCGGGTATCCGAAATCACATTGGATCCGCAAACGTATTTACCGAAAGTCACCATCGCCATTAATCAGGAATACAATGAAATTCCGGAAACCAGTTCGTTATCCATCAAAACCTCCGGTTTATTGGGCGAACAATACATTGCGCTAAGCATCGGTTTTAATGACGGCGAAATTGCGATGTTGAAAGATGGCGACAAAATTGTCGATACCAAATCCGCCATAGTGCTGGAAGATCTGATCGGACAATTTTTATACGGTGACAAAGACAAAAAGGCGGCAGAGGAAACAAACGATGCCACAGAAAGTAATTAGTTCACTCAACCTAAAAGGAGCAAGAGGGATGTTAAAAATCAAGTTTAAAAACTGGTTAACAAAAACGCTGGTAATTTTCACCGCACTTTTTGCGATGCAACAGGTCATGGCGGAAGATAACCCGCAAACCTTAACACAACAGGTTTCCGATAAATTATTCAGCGACATTAAAGCGAATCAAAGCCGAATCAAACAGGATCCGAACTATTTAAAAACCATCGTACGTCAGGATTTAATGCCGTATGTGCATGTTAAATATGCCGGTTCAAAAATTTTAGGACAAAACTACAAAACTGTCACTCAGGAAGAACGCGAACGTTATTTCGCTGTATTGGATAAGTACATTGAGCAAGTGTATGCGCAAGTATTAACGCTCTATACCGACCAAAACATTCAAGTCGGCAAAATGAAAGAAGAATCCGGCAGCCTTGCCATCGTGAACGTAAAAGTGGCACAACCAAATAATCAACCGCCGTTAAATGTGGATTTTTACTGGTATAAAAACAGCAAAACCGGGCAATGGCAAGTGTATGACATGACCGCCGGCGGCGCCAGCATGGTCAATACCAAACAGCAGGAATGGAGCCCGATTATCCGTAAACAAGGCTTGGATGCGTTGACCGCAAAATTACAAAAATCTGCCGACACTCCAATTACGTTGAGTAAATAATCAATGCAAGCAACACAAAGTTTACATTGGGAATCAAACCAACATGATGATAAGATAACGCTTCGCCTGAAAGGGGAGCTATCTCGAAACACGTTGTTGCCGCTTTGGCAGCAACGTGCTTCTTTTTTATTGGCACGGAAAACGGAAACGCTTGATGTTCATTGGGATTTGTCCCAAGTCAATCGCATTGATTCCGCAGGGTTTGCGTTGTTATGCGATTTTCTGCAACATAATCAAACCTTATTAACAAACGAACGGAAACAACTTTTGCAAAATCCGCCGTCCCAATTATTGACACTCGCAGATCTGTTTGGTTTATCGGACTGGATTGCGCAATTTAGCAAAACCGATGGAAATAGTTAATGGAAACTCAAGAAATCGAAAAAATCTTAAAAGAAGCACTGAATCTTGATGAGGTGTATGTACAGGGTGAAGACGCACATTACGGTGTAATCGCTGTGAGCGATCAATTTGAAGGGCTTTCTAAAGTCAAGCAGCAACAAATGATTTATGCTCCGCTCTTAAACCACATTTCCAGCAATGAAATTCATGCGCTTTCCATCCGTACTTATACCGTCGAAAAATGGAAACGTGAACGTTTACTTAATCAACCCGCCTAATTCATAGGAAATTATTATGCAAAAATTTCGAGTTTACGGACAATCTTGTTTAAAAGGAACCGTGGAGATTTCCGGTGCGAAAAATGCGGCATTGCCGATTTTATTTGCCGCAATTTTAGCAACGGAACCGGTCACCTTAACTAATGTGCCGGATCTAAAAGATATCGAAACCACGCTGAAAATTTTACGTCAGTTAGGTGTAGTCGTAGAACAAAATGAACCCGGTACGGTTCGTTTAGATGCCTCTAAAATCGATCATTTCATCGCGCCGTACGAGTTGGTGAAAACCATGCGCGCTTCCATTTGGGCATTGGCACCACTAGTTGCACGTTTCAATCAAGGTCAGGTTTCCTTACCGGGAGGTTGCTCTATCGGCGCCCGACCGGTAGATTTGCACATTAGCGGCTTAGAACGCCTTGGCGCAAAAATCGCCCTTGAAGACGGTTATGTAAAAGCCTATGTGGATGGACGCCTAAACGGCACCCGTATCGTGATGGAAAAAGTGAGCGTGGGCGCCACCCTCTCCATTATGATTGCGGCGACTTTGGCAAAAGGCACCACCGTTATCGAAAACGCCGCCCGTGAACCGGAAATTGCCGACACGGCGGAATTCTTAAATAAAATGGGCGCCAAAATCAGCGGTGCAGGTTCTGATGCCATCACGATCGAAGGCGTAAATCGCTTAACCGGTTGTGAGCATAGCATCGTGCCGGATCGCATTGAAACCGGGACATTCTTAGTGGCAGCCGCCATTTCCGGCGGTCGCATTGTATGTAAAAACACCAAAGCCAACACCTTAGACGCGGTGATCGATAAATTACGCGAAGCTGGCGCGCAGGTGGATGTCACCGAAGATACCATCACGTTAGATATGTGGGGCAATCGTCCGAAAGCGGTGAATATTCGTACCGCACCTTACCCGGGCTTCCCGACCGATATGCAGGCGCAATTCACCTTATTAAACATGGTTGCCAACGGCACCAGCATCATCACCGAAACCATTTTTGAAAATCGCTTCATGCACATT
Organism: Aggregatibacter actinomycetemcomitans; assembly: GCF_023518055.1. Classification (NCBI taxonomy): domain Bacteria; kingdom Pseudomonadati; phylum Pseudomonadota; class Gammaproteobacteria; order Pasteurellales; family Pasteurellaceae; genus Aggregatibacter; species Aggregatibacter actinomycetemcomitans. The sequence goes on along the minus strand of NZ_CP085096.1, from coordinate 1,112,221 downwards.
CCAGAGCTGATTCGTATGGGCGGTAAAGCAGAAATTGAAGGCAACACCGCCATTTGCCATGGGGTTTCCCATTTATCCGGTGCAGAAGTCATGGCAACGGATCTGCGCGCTTCTATCAGCTTAGTGCTGGCAGGCTGTATCGCCACCGGTGAAACCATTGTGGATCGTATCTACCATATCGACCGCGGCTATGAACATATTGAAGAAAAGCTCCGCGGCTTAGGCGCTCGTATTGAACGTTTTTCGGAAGAAATAGAATAAATTAAAATTACCCAAGAAATCTGTTTATAATTGTTTTTATCTTTCGAATTATTATTAATTGTAGTCGGGGCTACAATATTCATTTAGTAGATATAACTTTGGAAAGATTGAAAGCTCCCTGTTTATTTTTGTGTTGGGGGATAAATGAAAACACTTAAGCAAATTTACAGTGGGTGGGAATCGTAGCTGTAAGAAATGGGATTATTACTGGTACAGTTAGTTAGAGGAGATTTGCCAATTAAAGCTTCTTTGTATCTCACATTGGAATTTTAATCATTTTGTTGTTCTAACCAAAATTACTAAAAATTATGCAACTATTCATGATCCCACGATAGGTAAAAGAAAATTTTCTATAAAACAATTATCCAATTCATTTACAGGTGTTACTTTAGAGATATGGTCTAAGGTTAAATTTAAGAAAGGAAAGTCAGAAAGTCAGAACAAATCAGCTTATATGAAATCTTAAAACATATGTCGGAAGTTAAAATTAAGGTATTTTCACTCTCTACACTAATTGAGTTAGTTGGACTATTAATGCTGGTAGGAACAAAACTCGTAATGGATCATGTAATGAGCTCGAAAAATAAATCATTACTCTTTATAATTTGCTTGGGGCTTCGCTTATTCACATTTTTTCACTTCATCAGTCAGTATGCTAAAGGCATGGATTTCTTTGAAAGTGGATTATTTAATTAATTTTCAATAGACTGCAAGTTTCTTTTTCCACCTATTAAAGTTACAAAATTAAACATGCTATTTTCTGGAATTCATGCCTCTATTGCGGCTTTAGAACAAATACTAATTTTATGGGTTGGTGAAACCCTAGTAATTGAAAATACAATGACATTGGGTATGTATGTTGCTTTTAATTCTTACCGAGGTTTATTTTCTTCACGTATGACAAACCTAATTAATATTTTCTTCAATATAAGAATTTTAGCTCTGTATAGAGAACGAATTGCAGATATAGCACTAAATGAAGCAGAAGAAGATACTTATCAGAATTTGACGAATATACCTAAAAAAGTAGCAACACTCGAACTAAAGAATCTTACATTCTCTTATAATCAATTTGATAAACCGATAATAAAAGATATTAGTTTAATCATTCCTGCAGGTAAAAGTGTAGCTATTAAAGCGCCATCAGGCTTTGGAAAAACAACATTACTTAAGTTGATGTCAGGTTTATTAAAGTCTACATCAGGAGAAGTTTATTTTGATGGTATAAATATTAATCAGATTGGATTACCAAATTATCGTTCAAAAATTGCTATGGTTTTACAAGAGGATAAATTCTTTTCAGGCTCAATAATTGAGAATATTGTCAGCTTTGAAGATCAATATGATCTGGAATTTGCTATTAAGTGTGCAAAATTAGCTAAGATTCATAATGAAATTATGAAAATGCCAATGAATTACGAAACTCGTTTAGGAGAACTAGGAAATAACCTTTCCGGGGGCCAACGCCAAAGGTTATTTATCGCTCGTGCTCTATACAAAAGACCATATATTTTATTTATGGATGAAGCGACTAGCTACTTAGATGAGAAAAATGAAAAAGCAATTAACATCTCAATTTCCCAGTTAAATATTACTCGGGTTATAGTAGCTCACAGGCAATCTACTATTGACTCAGCAGACTATTGTGTTGAGCTAGATAAACTAAATAAAAATTCAAAATACACTATAAATCTATAATTAATTTGAATATCTTATTTCAAGCATTTTATTTTTATTACTTATATAAATGGACAGTTCACTTTTAATAAAGATATTCCTAAAAAAAACCGAAAAGAACCCAATAAAGTTAAATAAAATAGCTAGTCCGGGATGTAATGCATTTGCTAGTCCTGTATTATAGAACATTGATGAATAATCATCGGTATAAAGTTTATATTTTATCCCATTACTATAAAAATAATGGCTTAATTCATCATAAAGTAAAGAGATATTTTCAACATCGTTAAAAGACACATTATTTCCATTCCTAATTTCATTTAACAAATCTGAATTAATATATTGGCACATATAATACCCTCTTAATTAAAAACCAAACTTAAATTTAAAAAAGTCTCTTAATTCGTTAGCAAACATGATAATTTCATCTAAATGCCTCCCTTCAGATTTTATTGATGAAAACCTATATAATTCATTATCCAAAAATGAATTTTTAACCTTATTTGACTCGTTAATAACATTATCCAACAATGAAACGGTCCCTAAAGATAACTTAATTAGAGATATTTTTTTAACAAAATAAAAATTTATACTTTTATCATCTATAAAATGATCATATCTTTCTATAAGCCCAATAGCTTTATCTACACGCCCGTCTTCTAAAAAATTAAAAATAAGCATAATATATGCCCGTTTAAAATACCCTGTATCAGGGAAATTAAATGAATAAAAAAAATCCAAAAAATCAATCAAAAAAGAAACATCTTTTTTATAATTAAAATTATCCCTAGCGAGAAAAAACTTCCATCTTATATTATAAGGATCCTCTATTTGATTTATCTCTAATAGCCTTATATTTCTATCAATTTTTATAGGTATATTAACTATGTTATTTTTAGAATATGGGTATTCATGCGCTCTTCCATTGTATTTAATGAGTCCATTATTTTTGAATATTCTCCCAACACCATAATTTTTATTATTTTTAGAATCCAAAAACCTAGGGCAAAAAACTGTTGCGTCGTTGCATCTACCATACATAATAAGAAAGTCTCGAAGGTCTCTGTACGCTCTGCCATCAACCCACTCATCAGCATCTATAAAAAATACCCACGAATAGCCAGAACATTCCAGAGCAAAATTTCTTAATTCAGAAAAATTAGAATTCCAACCTTTGTACTTAAGCACTATGTTACCGGATTTTATTTCCCTGACTATATCTACAGTGTTGTCAGTAGATCCTGAGTCTACAACAACAATCTCATCAGAAATATCAACAACACTTTGTATACACCTTAAGATACATTTTTCCTCATTCCTTACTATAATACATACTGAAAGCCCTTCTTTTTTGGTAGAGACCGAAGATAGCCCTCCTTCCATACTAGATATAAGAGGACTATATAAATAACGTTCAATAAGACTACGCATAGGAAAATTAACAATGCAAATCCGTTCCAGTGTTTCTAGCTCCGCCCCCTTTTAAAAAGTAAGAAGCCCCACCACAATCAAGATTAAAACCTGCAGCCATAATATATGATAATTCAGCCCATGCTTTAGCATAATTAGGTTCCGATTTAGAATCCGGAGGATCACATAATCCTGCTTTAAGACATTCTTCACAACAGTAATTATGTGGATTGAAACTATCTGCTCCACCAAAAATCCCATGCAAACATTGATTTTTTAACTCTTTCATAAACACCTCTACAGTAAAAATCTACTCTAAACTAGATGCACAAAACACCTGCAGGGAAAGATAATAATACATATAATTATTCAAAAGACTTACTTTAGCACTGCTTTAGAATGAAATAACCCGATAGTAAAAATCCTCAATAAAAGTTAATTTCATCGTAAATAGAATACATCGAGTTATAATAAAAAAGGCTTAAGTTTTCGACTTAAGCCTTTTTTATTTATATCAATCAATTAACGGGTAGAAAGTTGGAAAATCATGGATTCCGCCTGGCAGCTAAATTCAAATTTGGCAGTTAATTTGAAGCCATTTTCCACCACACTTATTTCACTACTGATTTTGCATGGATCACTTTCCGCCGCTTTGGCTTTTTCGGTTAAATAGCTTAATGCTTCTTTTGCTGCTTCTTCCGTTGCATAAACCTGTTCAAAATCCACCGTGCAGTCAGAACCGTCAATCACCGTACCCACCTCGACACAACAGCAAACTTTTGCTTCTTCCGCCTGACATTTCAATGTGCTCATAATATCTCCTTGTAAAAAGAATTGAAATTTTCAACTATTTTAGCATTATTCAAATTTAATACAAAATCCGACCGCACTTTTCTTTGTCCACTGGTCTGAACACTACGCAAAATATGAAAAGAGGATTGCTCCACATTCCCCTGTTTTTTAGAACGATACGTTTTCCTAAGAAACGATAACCAATTCAATAAAAGGTACAAAAATGACAACCCGCAAATTTACTCAAACCCTTCTATCCACGCTGTTATTAACTGCTGCCGGAGGTGCGTCCGCCGCGGCATTCCAATTAGCAGAAATTTCCACCTCCGGTTTAGGTCGTGCCTATGCCGGTGAAGCCGCCATCGCAGACAATGCTGCTGTGGTCGCCACCAACCCGGCATTAATGAGCCTGTTCAAACAAAACGAATTTTCTGCCGGTGGCGTTTATGTGGATTCGCGAATTCATATAAATGGTCCTGTAACTGCTTATATCAGAGGACAAAAAGTTGCTTCCGGAAGCGCTAATGCCCATAGCGTTGTTCCAGGTGCATTCATTCCAAATATGTATTTTATCTCACCTATCAATGATAAGTTTACTTTAGGTGCGGGAATGAATGTTAACTTTGGTTTAAAGAGTGAATATTCCCGCGATTATGATGCCGGTATTTTTGGCGGTATAACGGATTTAACCGCCATTAGTCTGAATCTTAGTGGGTCATACCGTATTACTAATAATTTAACTGCCGGTTTCGGTTTAAATGGTGTCTATGCGAAAGCAGAACTTGATCGCACTGCCGGTATCGCCATTACCGGCGTCAAAAATGCACTGAATTCTATGGGTGAGGACAATGTAAAAAGATTATTAAGCGCGAGAATAAGAGCCAAAAATCCGACAATTCCGCAGGCTATTGCTGACGGTTTAGCACAAATAACTATCAATAATTTAAAAAATCTGGATAAAGCAGATTCGCTTGTACACCTAAGAGACAATGCTTGGGGATTCGGTTGGAATACAGGTTTGGTTTACGAGTTTGATCAAGATAATCGTCTTGGTCTCGCCTACCATTCCAAAGTCGATATTGATTTTAAAGATCGCAATGCACTCAGTTTACAACAACATAATGGTGTACTAGGTCCTTATATCGGTAAAGGCAGTTTAACCTTAAAATTACCGGCTTACTGGGAACTATCAGGATTCCATCAATTAACCGATCAATGGGCTATCCACTATAGCTATAAATATACAGAATGGAGTCGTTTTAAAGAATTACGCGGCAAATATCAAGATGGTTCCGGCTATGAGGCCTTTACCAAGAAAGAGGAATACAAAGACAACTCCCGTTTTGCTATTGGTACAACATATAGCCTAAATGATGCTTTAACATTACGTGCAGGTTTGGCTTACGATAAAGCCGCGAGTAAAACGCATTTATCTGCGTCCATTCCTGATACCGACCGTATGTGGTATAGTATAGGAACCACCTATAAATTCACCCCGAATTTATCTGTTGATGTCGGCTTCGCTCATTTACGTGGTAAGAAGAAACATTTTGTTGAGACCCAAAATATCAAGGGGTTATTGCTTGTTGAGGCGGATTACACCACTAAAGCCACCGCTAACCTCTACGGTTTGAATCTAAATTACCGTTTCTAATCGAGGCAAAATTTCGAAGAATACATAATAAAAGCGTGCTCCGGTACGCTTTTGTTTTTCCTAAACAGGAGAAAATATGACCGCACTTTTTTATCGTTACTACCCTTCACCTCTGGGTAATTTATTAATGCTATCTGATGGCAAAAATCTCACTCATCTGGATTTTGAACTGGAGCAATTAGCACCGAATCCCAAATGGCAGGAAAAGAATGAATTACCTGTTTTTACGCAAGTATGCGCGGCACTTGACCACTACTTTAATGGAGAACCGGAAACCTTCGCGGATATTCCGCTGGCACCACGAGGCACCGAGTTTCAACAACAAATTTGGCAGGCATTGCGTCAAATCGGCTATGGACAAACTGCCAGTTACGGTGAGTTGGCAAAACGCATCAATAATCCGAAAGCGGTGCGTGCGGTAGGTGGTGCGGTGGGTAGCAACCCTATCAGCATTATCATTCCCTGCCATCGCATTTTGGGCAAAGACGGAACGCTTACCGGCTTCGGTGGCGGTTTGGTTGCCAAGCGCTTTTTGTTGCAACTGGAAAATATTTCTTATATCGACAAAGGCAAAGAGATCGTTAAACCGCGTTTTTTCAAGAAGTATCGCCAATGATCCCGCAAACCACCGAGGCATTACTCTCCCGCGCACAGTCTATTGCCGGTCTCACCTTCGGTGAACTGGCGGCGCAATGGCATATTTCTGTGCCACCGAATTTAAAACGTGATAAAGGCTGGGTCGGTATGCTGCTTGAAACGGCGTTAGGCGCCACCGCAGGTAGTAAAGCGGAACAGGATTTCACCCATTTAGGCATTGAGCTGAAAACCCTGCCCATCAATGAACAAGGTTATCCACTGGAAACTACTTTTGTGAGTCTCGCGCCACTTATTCAAAACAGTGGCGTGAACTGGCAAAATTCCCATGTCCGCCATAAATTATCCCGCGTTCTTTGGATTCCCATTGAAGGCAGCCGCCATATTCCGCTCGCGGAGCGACATATCGGAACACCGATTTTGTGGCAACCCAACGAGCGGCAAGAAGCTCTGTTAAAACAGGATTGGGAAGAGCTGATGGATTATATCGTGCTGGGTCAATTGGATAAAATTAATGCTCGTTTAGGCGAGGTGTTACAGCTTCGCCCGAAAGCCGCCAATAGTAAGGCGCTCACCAAAGGTATTGGTAAAAATGGCGAAATTATTGACACTCTCCCCCTCGGTTTTTATTTGCGCAAAGAGTTTACCTACCAAATTTTACAACAATTTGTGCAACAAGCTATTTAACCCTTTTCATTTATCTCTCAAAACTATATGATCGCGCACCTGTTTGTATTTTAAGGAAGCAATTATGTTTGAATGGCTATTGAGTCCCGAGGCGCTAATCGCCTTATTCACCCTGACAGCACTGGAAATCGTACTGGGTATTGACAACATTGTTTTAATCAGCATTTTGGTCTCCAAACTCCCACCAAAACAACGTCAACCGGGACGTATTATCGGTTTAACCTTGGCTATGGGAACCCGCATTTTACTGCTATTGACTCTTTCTTGGATGATACACCTTACCGAACCGCTCTTTGAGTTATTCGGCAAAGGCTTTTCCGGTCGGGATTTAATTTTATTTTTTGGTGGATTATTCTTAATTATAAAAAGTACTAACGAGATTCGTGAAGCCATGACACCACACACAGAAGAAGAACATCACCAAATCAGCAAAAAAGCTAGTTTCCTCGGAGTATTAATTGAAATTGCCTTATTAGATATTGTTTTCTCGTTAGATTCTGTCATCACTGCCGTCGGCATAGTAAATCAAATCGAAATCATGGTGACCGCAATTGTCATTGCCGTTGGTATGATGATGTTCGCAGCCAAACCTATCGGCGATTTTGTTGAAAATCATCCGACATTTAAAATTTTAGCACTCGCCTTCCTGATCCTGATCGGTGTCACCTTAATTATCGAGAGCTTCAGCATCCATGTGCCGAAAGCGTATATTTACTCCGCTATGGGCTTTTCCGTATTTGTGGAAATTCTCAATACCCAAATGCGTAAACGCTTGGGCGCTAAAATTTAGAGAAACAAAAGTGCGGTCGAAAAACACATTAAATTTCAACCGCACTTTGCTCTGCACCCCAAAACCTGGACACCTAATTTGAGGTGCAGATTATGTCTTACTCTTATCAATTTCGTTAAAAAACTATCAAACAGGTCACCGAGCAGAATTTTGGTATCCGTGAGGTGGCTAAATTTCATCAGATTTCTCGTTCTCAAGTCATTTATTGGAAAAGCCTTTCGTGAAAGAGGGCTTAATGGCGTAAAATCCCCTTATATAAACCCTCAACGCCCTAAAATAGTGAAGCCAAAGATGAAAAAGAAAGCGATTGAAATCCCGGAACAAACAGACTTTTCCCCAAAAGCGTTTAAAAAGCTGCAACGAGAGCTGGCATTAGCACGTGCACAGATTGCTTACCTAAAGGAGTTGGAGGCACTCGACCGTCAAAAACAGCGACAGAAAAAAGAAAAATCATTGAAAGATTGAAGCCAAATCACGCGTTAAATGACTTACTTCGTGTGGCTAAAATGCCTCGTTCTACCTTTTATTATCAGCAAGTTAAACACGATTATCGTGAGATAAAAGAAACTATCTTGTTGCGGTATAAAAAGAACAGAAAACGAGATGGCTATCGCCCAATGACACTCAAATTACGTCAAATGGGTTTCCATTTGAATCATAAAACGGTGTTAAAACTGATGAATGCGTTAGGTATTCATTCTATTTTACGCAAGAAAAGACATGGAAAACGAGGCAAAACATCGCATATTGCCCCGAATGTGCTAAATCGTGATTTTACAGCGACGGCGCTCAATCAAAAATGGGTAACCGATGTCACTGAGTTTCGAGTTGGGGAAGAAAAGCTCTATTTTTCACCGTTGATGGATTTAGCGAACCGGGAAATTATTGCCTATAATTTTGCGAAACGCCCTAAGTTCTCATTGGTAAAAAGAATGCCGGAAGAAGGACTTGGCAAACTAAAACCGAGCGAATGCCCGATTATTCACAGCGACCAAGGGGTATTGTACGGCTCAGCAGAATGGGTAAAGATGTTGGAAGGCAAGGCGATACAAAGTATGAGTCGCCGAGGGAATTGCTATGATAATGCGGTGATTGAAAGCTTTTTTGCGATATTAAAATCTGAGTGTTTTTACTCACGCACTTATACTTCGATTGCCGAATTACAGGCGGAAATTGAAGAATATTTGGTGTATTACAACCAAGAACGAATTAAACTTGATTTAAAAGGATTAAGCCCGGTGCAATACCGAGCTCAATATTTAAGTTAACTAACCTGTCCAACTTTTGGGGGGCAGATCACTTTTCTATGATAAAACAGCGATAAAAAAGGCGGTCTAAAACCGCCTTTTCTGTTTGACGCAACTTAATAATACATTTCAAATTCTACCGGGTGTGGTGTCATATTTAAACGTTCCACTTCTTTGCGTTTAATACCGATAAAGGCATAAATAAAGTCTTTGGTGAACACATTGCTTTGTGTTAAGAATTCAAAATCATTCTCCAGCGCATTCAACGCTTCTTCCAAAGAACCTGCAACAGCCGGAATATCTTTTAATTCTTCCGGCGGTAAATCGTACAGATTTTTATCCATGGCATCACCCGGATGAATTTTATTTATGACACCATCCAAACCTGCCATTAATAATGCGGCAAATGCCAAATACGGGTTAGCAAGCGGATCAGGAAAGCGGGCTTCAATACGAATGGCTTTAGGGCTAGTCACCGCCGGAATACGAATGGAAGCGGAACGGTTACTAGCGGAATAGGCCAACAATACCGGTGCTTCAAAGCCCGGTACCAAACGCTTATAAGAGTTGGTACTTGGGTTGGTAAAGGCGTTTAAGGCTTTGGCGTGTTTAATAATACCGCCGATGTAATAAAGTGCCGTTTCGGAAAGACCGGCATATTTATCCCCTTGGAAAATATTTTTGCCGTTTTTGCTTAAAGACATATTGCAGTGCATACCTGAACCGTTATCACCAGTAATCGGTTTCGGCATAAAACAAGCGGTTTTGCCGTGTTCATATGCCACATTACGTACGATATATTTATAAATCTGGGTTTCGTCTGCTTTTAAAGTGAGGCTGTTGAATTTGGTTGCAATTTCATTTTGTCCTGCAGTTGCCACTTCATGGTGGTGCGCTTCGATGACCAAACCCATTTCTTCCATTAATAAGCACATTTCAGAACGAATATCATGCGCCGTATCATTCGGCGCCACGGCGCAGTAACCGCTTTTTTTCAACGGACGATAAGCGTTATTACCGTCCTCATAACGTTTGTTACTGTTCCATGCGGCTTCAATATCATCTACTTGGTAAGAATTGCCGTTCATAGATACATCAAAACGAACGTCATCAAATAAGAAGAATTCCGGCTCCGGCCCGAAGAACACTTGATCCGCCACGCCGGTAGAACGCATATAGTTTTCCGCACGAATAGCGATAGAACGCGGGTCGCGGTCATAGCTTTGCATAGTGGTCGGTTCAAAAATACTACAACGAAGTGAAAGTGTCGGGATTTGTGCAAAAGGGTCAACTATGGCGGTTTCGGCAATCGGCATTAATAACATATCCGCTTTATTAATCGCCTTCCAGCCTTCTACAGAAGAACCGTCAAACATTTTGCCGTCTTCAAATAAATCTTCATCAATCAAATTCACCGGCAGAGATACGCCATGTTCTTTGCCTTGAATATCGGTAAAACGCAGTAATACAAATTTAATGTCATTTTCTTCAATGAGTTTAAATACATTCTCAATCGCGCTGGGCATAAGTAAATCCTCTATAATAGACATGAGTAAAATGAAAAAGAAACGCTACAAAAATAGCATACTATTCATAAAATTCAAGTTATTTTTAAACAAAAATTAATGATAAAAATAAATACTTAGATAAAATACAATAAAATTGTAATTTAACAATATAAAAAATCAAAAACAACCTTATTCTTTATATACGCGTTATTTAATTTCATGAATCTTTAATGTGATCACGATCACCATTTTTGTCTCTTTTCTTCTGATTTCGTTCAAATTTTCCACCATTATTTAATAGCTGATCATGTTAAAACGTTGTATAATCTGCGCCCTTCCGCCTTCCACAGGACAAAAGTGCGGTGGAAAAACACAGAATTTTTAACTCACTCCAAGAATTTTCAATGACAGATCAAATCGATATTAACAAATTACGCAACATCGCAATTATCGCGCATGTTGACCATGGCAAAACCACCTTAGTGGATAAATTATTACAACAATCCGGCACACTAGAAGCCTCCCGCAGTGGCGATGCCGATGAGCGTGTCATGGATTCCAACGATTTAGAAAAAGAGCGCGGCATCACTATTTTAGCGAAAAATACTGCCATTAACTGGAATAGCTACCGTATTAACATTGTAGACACCCCGGGGCACGCGGACTTCGGTGGCGAAGTGGAACGCGTACTTTCCATGGTGGATTCCGTATTATTGATGGTGGATGCCTTCGACGGCCCGATGCCGCAAACCCGTTTTGTTACGCAAAAAGCCTTCTCCCACGGTTTAAAACCTATCGTAGTCATCAATAAAGTTGACCGCCCGGGCGCCCGCCCTGACTGGGTAGTGGATCAAGTCTTCGATTTATTCGTGAACCTTGGCGCCACCGACGAACAACTAGACTTTCCGATTATTTATACTTCCGCGTTAAACGGCGTAGCCGGCTTGGATCACGAAGATCTGGCAGCCGACATGACGCCGTTATTTGAAGCCATCGTAGAACACGTTGAACCGCCAAAAGTCGAACTCAACGCGCCGTTCCAAATGCAAATTTCACAGTTGGATTACAACAGCTACGTGGGTGTTATCGGCATCGGTCGCATTAAGCGCGGTACGGTGAAACCGAACCAAAGCGTCACCATCATCGACAGTTTCGGTAAAACCCGCAACGGTAAAATCGGGCAAGTGTTAGGGCATTTAGGCTTACAACGTTACGAAGAAGACATCGCCAGCGCCGGCGACATCGTAGCGATTACCGGTTTAGGCGAGCTAAATATTTCCGATACCATCTGCGACATCAATAATGTAGAAGCCTTGCCGGCATTAAGTGTTGATGAACCGACCGTCACCATGTTCTTCTGCGTCAACACCTCGCCGTTTTGTGGCAAAGAAGGCAAATATGTGACTTCCCGCCAAATTTTAGAGCGTTTGAACAAAGAGCTTGTACACAACGTGGCATTGCGCGTAGAAGAAACCCCTAACCCGGATGAATTCCGCGTTTCCGGTCGCGGCGAATTGCATTTATCCGTGTTAATCGAGAACATGCGGCGCGAAGGCTACGAATTAGCCGTGTCCCGCCCGAAAGTTATCTTCAAACAAGTTGATGGTCATAAACAAGAACCCTTTGAACAAGTGACGATTGACATTGAAGAACAACATCAGGGCGCGGTCATGGAAGCCCTAGGTATCCGTAAGGGCGAAGTGAAAGACATGGTTCCGGACGGCAAAGGTCGCACTCGTTTGGAATACGTGATCCCAAGCCGTGGCTTAATCGGTTTCCGTAACGAATTTATGACCATGACTTCCGGCACCGGACTGCTCTACTCCAGTTTCAGTCATTACGATGATGTAAAACCGGGCGAAATCGGGCAGCGTAAAAACGGCGTATTAATTTCCAACGCTACCGGCAAAGCCTTGGCTTATGCCTTATGGGGCTTACAAGAACGCGGCAAATTGATGATCGATCATGGTACCGAAGTCTATGAAGGGCAAATTATCGGTATTCACAGCCGCTCCAACGACTTAACCGTAAACTGCCTGCAAGGGAAAAAACTCACCAATATGCGCGCCTCCGGTAAAGATGATGCTATTGCATTAACCACACCGATTAAATTCAGTCTTGAACAAGCTATTGAATTTATTGATGACGACGAATTGGTTGAGATTACCCCGCAATCTATCCGCATTCGTAAAAAATTATTAACGGAAACGGATCGCAAACGTGCGAACAGAACCACAACCAGTACCAGCACACATTAATTAATTTTGATAGAGAAAAAGTGCGGTGTGTTTTGTAAAAGTTTTGTAAAACATACCGCACTTTTATATCTATAATTTACATTTCTATTTCCTATTAAAAATATATTCAAAAAAAAGAATATTGAGGATATAATGAAGAAAGTTTAGTTGTGTTCTTTTTCAAAAAAGTACTGCATTGTAATATATTTAACATCTTATTTTTATATAACTATAAATCCTAACTCTATGAAAATTTTACTGAAACCTTTCCGCTATTCTGTTATAGCAACAACCATCGCATTGGTATTTAATCAACCGGCATTTGCGTCAGAGTTTAATGCTCAAATAAATAATCAACCGTCTTCTCAGGCTAAAACAAAAAGTAAAACCAATATTAAAAAAAATATGCAGAACAACATATCTAATTCTGCAAAAGAATCCGTTAATACTTATCAAACGGAAATTCAGCGTATCACTGCCGCACAAAAACTTGCCCGTCAAAAAGCTGAAATGGCACAAAAAGAAGCGGAAGCCCGTGCAATAGCACAAGTAAAAGAGAAACGTCAACAAAGCCAAATTAAAGCACAAGAATTAGAACAGAAAAAGGCGGAACTTGTTCAACGTGAGTATTTAGAAGCTAAGCGTCAAGTCCGTGAACAAGAAATGGCACGCCAGAAGGCAGAAGAAGATCGTAAAGTAGCAGAGGCACTTGCGGCCGTCAAACTAAAGAATTCCACCCAACAACGTTTAACTAAAGAGCAGCTGGCAGCACAGAAAGAAGCGGAACGTTTGGCTAATGAACAAGAAATCGCCCGCAAAAAAATTAAAGCAAATGAGCTTCAACGTGCCATTAACGAACAAAGTAAATTAGCCGAAGTTGCCCGAGTAAAGCGCACTCTTATTGAGCAAAAACAAGTAATTTCACCTCAAAAAGAAGATGAAATACTTCGCCAACAAGCGATTGAAGAACAGCGCAAAAAAGAAGCATTGGCGAATGCAGAACGCAAGCGTTTAGAAGCGGAACGTCTTGCCCGCGAGGAAGAAATTGCAAATCAAAAGGCAGAAGAAGCCCGCAAAAAATCTGAAGAACTTGCCCGCCGTGAGCGTGATCGTTTGGCACGCGAACAGGAAATTGCCCGTCAAAAAGCAGCGGAAGAAGAACGTCAACGCGCTATTGAAGCCCAACGTCAGCAGGAAGAAAATGCCCGTATTGAACGCGAACGTGCAAAACGTGAAGAAGCCGACCGTCTAGCCCGCGAACAGGAAATTGCCCGTCAAAAAGCAGTGGAAGAAGAACGTCAACGCGCTATTGAAGCGCAACGTCAGCAGGAAGAAAATGCCCGTATTGAACGCGAACGTGCAAAACGTGAAGAAGCCGACCGTCTAGCCCGTGAGCAGGAAATTGCCCGTCAAAAAGCAGTGGAAGAAGAACGTCAACGCGCTATTGAGGCGCAACGTCAGCAGGAAGAAAATGCCCGTATTGAACGCGAACGTGTCCAACGTGAAGAAGCCGACCGTCTAGCCCGTGAGCAGGAAATTGCCCGTCAAAAAGCGGTGGAAGAAGAACACCAACGCGCTATTGAAACGCAACGTCAGCAGGAAGAAAATGCCCGTATTGAACGCGAACGTGCCGAACGTGAAGAATCCGACCGTCTAGCCCGTGAGCAAGAAATTGCAGCTCAACAAGTTGAAGAAAAACCGGAAGAAAGCCCTGTTATTCTTGTTCGCTCTACTGCCCCTACGGATTTACCTAGTGATATGGCACCATTAGATCTTGAGGACATTCAAGGAGAAAACAGTGGTGTCGAAAAAACCGTTACTGTAGCGCCTAAAGAACACATTGAGATGATTCATGATGAAACAAACTCGGAAACTAAAACTGAAGACGTTGCGCTAAAAGTAGATAGCACACTAGAATCGCAGGAGAGCAGTAACAGTCAGCCTGAAGTAGCTGAACAAGCTTCGGTAGAACAAGTTGTCGCTTCTCACGAAGAAACAGCCCATCAACTGAATGCTGAAGAAACCATTTCTGTGGTTAAACGTTTAACTACAGAAATCGCATCGGCAATACATGCCAATCTTGAACCTAGTGTGGCTGACGCTGAGGTTATCGCTAATTCGGAAGTTAGGGAATCTGAGGAAACAGAAGTAGCACCACAAGCCCCAACGATATATAACCCAAATGAAATTCTCGTTGCCAATGCGATCGCTTCCAATGTAGCAATCTTGAATACATTAAATTTAGATCTTTCCGGGCGCTTAGACAGAAAATTAGACAGAACAAGTTTCTACCGCACTCTTGGTGGTGTTTGGGTTGAATACGTTAATAGCGATATGCACGGTCACGGTGGTGATACCAATAATTACCGCGCTAAAAGTAACCAAATTACGTTAGGTAATGATGAAGCCCAATTGGATAACGGCGTGGTTTTAGGCGGCACATTTACTCATGCCAAAACCGATAACCAATACGGTCCATTGAGTGGAAAAGATACCCTCACTAAAATCACAGCCTACGCTAAACAAAACTTTGATCAATACAGTAAAGCACTTGATATTGGTTATGGTTGGTCAAGCAGTAAAATTGGCAATAGCAAATTGAAACGTAAAATCATTAGTGTCGGTATGAATTTTGCCTACGACTTCGAACTTAAAGATTTCAAAGTGACGCCAATTTGGGGACTTCGTTATCACCATCTAAGCTCTACCGGTGGTGAAATCAACGGGTTAAACGTGAGAAGTCCCGGCTTTAGTCTGGTCGCTTACCATACAGGCTTAAAATTCAGTAATACCTACAATGTTGATGGTATTGAAGTGACGCCGGCATTCTCAACCTATTATGTAACAACATTAGGAAAATCTTATAGCCAAAATATTAATGGTAAAGAGTTTGGTGTCGCTATTGGTCCTTATTGGCATAATAACGCAAGTTTAAGCATTGGTTTGCGAGATTGGAAAATATCTGCCTACGCAGCTGTGAACCAGGGTAAACATGGGGAACGCCAAAACCAACTTGGTGTAAAACTGAATTACTACTGGTAGTAAAAACACCGAAAAAAACGACCGCACTTTTGTGCGGTCTTTCGTTTTAGTTCGATGAATAACTCACTTCTGCAAATAATCCAGCACCACTTGATGGTGATCCATCGCTTTAAATTTATCAAATACCTGTTCGACTTTTCCCTGTTCATCAATTAAAAAGCTGATCCGGTGAATGCCGTCATATGTGCGTCCCATAAATTTTTTCTCGCCCCACACACCGAATTGTTCCGCGACCTGATGGTTTTCGTCGGATAATAAAATGAAGTTCAATACTTTCTTTTCTGCAAATTGGGCTAATTTTTTCGGGCTGTCCGGGCTAATGCCGAGAACAACCACACCTAATCTGTCCAATTCCGCTTTGCTATCGCGTAAACCGCAGGCTTGTGTGGTACAGCCAGGTGTTAAGGCTTTCGGGTAAAAATAAACCAATACTTTTTTACCTTGAAATTGGGTTAAAGAAACCGATTGGTTATGTTGATCCAACAAGGTAAAGTGCGGTGCATTTTCACCGGCTTTTAATGTTTCCATTTAAAATCCTTCTTAAAATACAAAAAAATAAAAAAATCTCTTGCAAATTAAGGCTATTTTAGCGATCTTAAATAGCTATTAGCAAGCAAACACAACGGTTTTCGATCCTTTTTATTCGAATCGTTATGACAAAATAACAAATAAAACGGAGGCTTTTATGTCAAATCATCCTTTATTTCAAGGCAGTATTGTTGCATTAGTGACACCAATGGACAGCCATGGTGAAGTCGATTTTAAAACCTTAAAAAAATTAGTGGAATTTCACATCAAGAGCGGCACCGATGCTATCGTTTCCGTCGGAACCACCGGTGAGTCTGCCACCTTGAGCATTGATGAAAATGTAAAAGCTATTTTAAAAACCGTTGAATTTGCCGATGGACGTATTCCGGTTATTGCCGGCACCGGTGCTAATGCCACCAGCGAGGCCATCACCATGACCAAATTACTCAACAACAGTGGCATTGCCGGTTGTTTATCCGTTGTGCCTTACTACAACAAGCCGACTCAAGAAGGCATGTATCAACACTTCAAAGCCATCGCCGAATGCACCAATATTCCACAAATTCTTTATAATGTACCGGGACGCACCGGCAGTGACTTATTGCCTGAAACCATCGGTCGTTTGGCAAAAATCAGCAACATTGTGGGGATTAAAGAAGCTACCGGCGATGTCAGTCGTGTACAAAAGATCAAACAACTTGCCGGCGAAGATTTCATCATTTTAAGCGGCGACGATGCTACCGGTTTGGAAGCCATGAAACTGGGCGCGCAAGGCGTGATTTCCGTCACGAACAACGTGGCTGCCGCCGATATGGCAAAAATGTGCCATCTCGCCCGCGCGGGTAAATTTGATGAGGCAGAACAAATCAACCAACGCTTAATGCCGCTACACAAAAATCTGTTCGTCGAATCAAATCCAATTCCGGTGAAATGGGCGTGTTACAAATTAGGCTTGATTCAGGAGCCGGTATTACGTCTGCCGCTCACCACATTAAGCGAACAGGCACAGCCGAAAGTCTTAGATGCATTAAAAGCCGCCGGCTTGCTTTAAACGCAGTATTCATCAGGACCTATTCATATAGGCCCCGAACTGTTCACACATTATTCTGTCGAAAAAAAACAATTTTTACGCAACATCCTAATCATGAAGCAAAAGGGTAATTTATGAAAAAATGGCTATTAACCGTAGCAATCGTCACCGCACTCAGCGCCTGCTCCACCGGTAACGAAAGTAAACAACAAGCAGGTGATACCTATCAAAAATCCAACAGCGAATTACCATATTTTACTCCGTTAGCCAGTGGCGGCGTGAATCTGCCGGCACAAAGCGCGGAATATCAATTACCACCAGTTAAAATCAGCAGAACCGACGGTGTAGATATTCGTCCGCCATCCTTGCCATTGGCAATCATCAGTAATTCCGTCACACAATTTGACGGCGAACGTGCACTGATCGCTTATACGCCGGACAAACAAAGAGTTTACAATCTAACCCAAGTGGAACGCCTGCTCAAAGAACAAGACATCAGCTACACCGTCGAAGGCAATAAATTATTAACCGACTGGGCGAATACCGGTCGTGCCGACGATTTGGAAAACACCAAAATCCGCTACCAAATTGAAGAAATCAATGCCCCGCACGCCAGTGCATTGGTTGTTTCCGTGTTGCAAATGAAACGTGATGACACCATTTTCACGCCGGATTTTACGGACAGGCAACGCTACGCCTCCGATCGCTTAAATCAATTGGTGGGGGAATTGAATTCCGCTTACCAAAAACAACAGCAGGATCTTAACGGCGCAGCCTCCTCACCAATTCAGTCCGCCATCGCCACCGACGCCAACGGCAGAACCGCAGACATCATTTGATAACGCCTGGCAGCGTTTAGGTTCCGCTCTGCCGAAACTGGGCTTTGAAATTCAGGAAGAAACCGGCAGCCGAGGCATTCGCGAGTTAGAGTACAAACCTTTATCACAAGAAGAATGGCGCCGTGTAGGAATGCAGCTGCCGGACTTGGAAAAAGGCACTTACCAAATGCAGCTTGCCGCTGTAGGTAAACAAAGTGCGGTGGTTATTTCCGACGAAAATAAAACCGCCCTCTCCGGCGAACAGGCACAGCTTATTTATCAAGCGTTGCAGAATGTATTGGCAAAATAATTTGATTTAAACTCCAAACGCCATTTTCAAAGGAAAGTGGCGTTTTGCTTTGTTATATCTTATTGCGAAGCCTATTTTCCTTATTGGTTAACACCCGATATAATAGTTCCATTATCGATTCAAAGGACTAACTGATGCTTGAAATGCTTCCTTTCACCTTGCCTGAAGTAGGAGCAATGTTACTTACCCACCTATGGCTCTCTTTATCGGCATTGCTAATTGCAGTAGTAATTGCTGTACCTATTGCAGTATTATTGTCACGCAAACGCCACATGGCGGAAATAGTGTTACAATTTACTAATGTGCTGCAAACCATTCCATCTCTCGCTCTGCTTGGCTTATTGATTCCCTTTGTTGGCATTGGTTCACCACCGGTACTAATTGCCCTAACACTCTATGCTCTGTTACCGATCTTCCAAAATGCCTATTTGGGATTAAGCCAAATCGATCAATCTATTCAAGATGCTTACACCGCTTTCGGCTTATCTCGGTGGCAATCGTTATGGCGAATTGAACTGCCGATGGCCTTGCCGGCAATGATGTCGGGCATCCGTACGGCGGCAGTATTAATTATCGGGACTGCAACCCTGGCGGCATTAATCGGGGCGGGCGGGTTAGGCAGTCTTATTTTACTCGGTATCGATCGCAATAATATGGTGATGATTTTTACCGGTGCCTTACTTTCTGCATTATTGGCAGTCGGAGTAAGCGGTTTGATTGCTATTTTACAAAAAGTACGATGCAAACGTCCCCTTGCTATCGTTTTGATTTTAGGGCTAAGTGCGGTTGGTTTTTCGCAAATTTCTCTCACATCCCAAACTCAAAAAGTAGTGATTGCGGGTAAACTTGGCAGTGAACCTGATATTCTTATCAATATGTACAAACTGTTGATTGAGCAGGAAAACAAAACTATTCAAGTAGAGCTTAAACCGAATTTCGGCAAAACCTCTTTTTTATTCAATGCTCTCAACAGCGGTGAAATTGATATTTATCCTGAATTTACCGGCACAGTGCTGGAAGCCTTAGTGCAAGTGTTACCCGAACAAAAAAATCATCACCGCTCTCCTGAAACCACTTATCAGCTGAGTAAACAATTACTGGCGGAACAGTTCCGGCTTGAATTTTTACCGCCGATGGCATATCAAAATACCTATGCATTAGCAGTGAAAGAAGCCTATGGAGCAACACATGGGCTTGCAACAATCAGCGATTTACATCATGTGGCAGGTGACATTCGCGCCGGCTTCACACTGGAATTTCTCGATCGAGTCGATGGCTATAAAGGAATAAAATCACAAGGCATTACTTTAGTTCATATTGTCACCCTTGAACCTGCTTTGCGTTATACGGCGTTACTCAACAATAAAATTGATTTAATCGAAGCATTTTCTACTGACGCAGAACTCAAACAACATCAGCTCCACTTACTGAAAGACGACATTAATTTATTCCCTGCCTATCAAGGTGCGCCACTAATGAAAGCCGATTTTGCAGCAAAAAATCCGCAGGTTCTGACCGCACTTAACCGCCTCGCCAATCGTATTTCCGAACAAGAAATGAGTGAAATGAATTATCAAGTTAAAGTACTGGGCGAAAGCCCGGAGAAAGTGGCGAGGGAGTATTTGAAGAAAATGAAATTGCTATAGCCTTAGACAAACGGTACCGGGCCGGATTATCTAAGCCATACTACAACTTATAATGAACTTAAAAAGGCTGAGGAATATATAACCCTGTATGACTGATACGGGAGAATACAGAGAGATCAAATAAATGAACATAACAGAAAAAATCACGGAACGTGGTATTACAAACTCAATCGGCAATATGGCCACACGCTGTTTAATCGAACGAAAAGGGATACCGGTTTTATCAGTACACGGTTCTATAATGCTCTCCCCCGATTCAGCACAATTACTTGGAAGCGCGCTATGTACCTTTAAAGCGGTTATGAAGGTAGAATATGAAAAGTAATCGCACACCTTTTATCGAATTTCGCGGCGTAAGCAAATATTATGACGGACAACATGCAGTGCAAACGCTAAATCTGACCATCTATCAAGGCGAATTCTTCGTATTGGTCGGAGGTTCAGGTAGCGGTAAATCCACAACATTGCGCATGATCAACGCCCTCACCGAACCTACAGATGGAGATGTATATTTTCAAGGTAAACGGATCAAAGATTACAACATCCATACCTTACGTCATCGCATCGGTTATGTATTACAACAAATCGCCCTATTCCCCACCATGACAGTAGCGCAAAACATTGCCTTAATGCCCGATATTCTTGGGTGGCACAAAAATGAGCGAAAATCCCGTGTGAATACATTACTTGAATTAGTGAATTTGCCACCTGCGCAATATCAGGATCGCTATCCGCGCGAACTTTCCGGTGGAGAACAACAACGGATAGGCATTTTACGGGCTATTGCTGCTAATCCCCATTTATTGCTCATGGATGAACCATTTTCTGCACTTGATCCACTGGTGCGGGCTGCCTTACAAGATCAAATTTCGTTGATCCATAAAAAATTCGGCACAACTATCGTGTTCGTTACTCATGACATGCAAGAAGCCTTAAAACTTGCTTGTCGCATTGGCGTCATGCAGAATGGGAAGCTGGTACAAGTAGGTACACCAAACGAAATCCAGCAACAGCCTGCCAATAGTTACGTAAAATCGCTATTCGCTTCGTCTGAACAGGCGTTAACGGTAGAGAAAGTGATTATGCAATATGAGCAATTAAGTAAGACTGAACAAGCAAGTGTACGGAAATGGCTAGCACGTAATGGTTAACAATACAGTTATATTTTTATATTTTTACTGCCTGATCATACTGTTATATAAGTTAAACCCGTTTTCCAAAAATTGCTGTACCTACACGAACCATGGTGGAACCACATTTGATTGCCATCTGCATATCATCGGTCATGCCCATGGATAAGGTGTCGATTTGGGCGTTCGGCAAGGCTTGTTGTAATTGTTCAAACAACACACGCATTTGATAAAACACTTGCTCCTGCCGAGCCACATCATCGGTAGGTTCGGGAATCGCCATTAAGCCACGCAGGCATAAGTGCGGTAAGTTTTCCAGGTGTTTTGCAAGGTCTAAAATTTCACCGGGCTGGACGCCGGATTTACTGGCTTCATTGCTGATATTCACCTGAATTAAGACATTGAGCGGCGCTTTATGCGGAGAACGTTGTTCATTTAAACGATCGGCGATTTTGGCGCGATCAAGGGTTTGCATCCAGTCAAAATATTCCGCCACCAAACGGGTTTTATTGGATTGCAACGGGCCGATAAAATGCCATTCCAAGTTAATATTGTGCTGTTGGCAGAATTGAATTTTTTCCACTCCCTCCTGTACATAATTTTCTCCGAATGCCTCCTGTCCCGCTTCATACGCTGTTAAAATATCTTCAACGGGCTTGGTTTTAGAAACAGCCAGTAAAGTAACCGCACTTGGTGAGGACCCAATCATATGGCAGATTTGGGTTATTTTTTGCTGAACCAGCTGTAAATTACGTCGAATATTATCCATTGGTACGCCGCCTGATTTGTTCAAGTGTTTCAATATGTAATAGTTTTCCATTTAAATACACTGTACGCAATAGATTTTCTTGCTTATCCACTTCTTCTTCGCGCAAAGTTAGATATTCGCCATTTCTTCTGACTAAGGCAAGCCGTCCTTTTTTCGAACGTTTTTCCGCACCGGTAACGGGATCTTTATATACATCACGCCATTTGCCTGCAACACTCACCGCACTTGCCTTCATCGCCCAGCCCATCATGTCACGGTTAACCTGTTGCAACAAGCCGCCTCCCATACCGAAATTCACATTATCCACGCTGAATCCATGTGCCATGACAGCATCCAGTATGTGTGTCAATGAAGTATAATTAATTCCATCCCCCTGAATGACACGAATGCAATCCGGCAATACTTTATAACCCTTACTATTTATTCTTGTTCCGAACTTTTCAGCCAAAATATCCAGTACGCGACAAATTACCGTGCCCGGTTCACCGCTGTCAGGACGAATTATCAAAGTTCCCGACATTTGTGAAATCTGCTGCTTAAATCGTTCCCCCCAAACTTCATTAACCACCTGCCATAAATCATAGCTGTCAGACACAATGGCGAATGCAGGATATTTACCGGCAAATTGCTGAAATATATTTTCATAGGCTGCGATCTCATGTTCTTTTCCCCAACTGGTAACTGTACTGTGTTCTGCCGCAGGAATTGAAAATGCCGGCATATTTTCGACCTCATACCAACGGGCTGCACCAATAATACCGCTGAGACTATCTGTTCCACAAAAATTTACCAAATGCGCCAAGCTGCCAAGAGCCACCGACTCCAAACTACTGGCTCCGCGTGCACCGAAATCATGTAATTTAAACGGCAAACCACTCAGATCATCAGCAGATCTTTCCAATGCGCGTTTAAGTATTTGTTTACAATAATAAGATAGACTTGCTACCGTAGCAGGGTAATAAATACCACGCAGAAGTGCCGTTTCCAAATAACTTGATAACCAGAAAAATTCCGGATCTGTATTAACAACCTGGCACACCACATTACCGGCAGGCAATACTAACCCCTCTGCCACAGCCTGAATTCGAAGCGGAAGATAACCTTTATATTTTTCCAAAATAGCAAGCCACCCTTGTCGATTGAAAGGTAAGCCATGTGCAATCAATAAATTTTCAGCTTCATTTATATCTTGTAGAGTAACCGGTTTAGTTAGGTATTCCTTGAGAAAGGCCTGCAATCCGAAGAAAACAACATCAAACTCACTTTTACGGGCTTCGATATAAAAAGAGACATATTCGCTATCAGGCGGATATTGCAGCCAATGAGATGCTTTATAACTATCTGTATTTAGAATTAAATTCGTTAGATTTGAAGTATACATTTTACACCTATAAAAATAATACATACATAACCACTCGAATTGTAGCATATACTTTTCAGTATTAACGCCATCTTTCAAAATTTAATACGCTAATCTCTCCCAATAACATTCAATTCATTAATTTTATTTAGAAACATATTGACAATAAAAGTAAATTTCGGTATTTCTAAGCACATTCTTTTTTCACACAAAAACACCATGAAAAACAACCGCACTTTTATTATGATGCCAACCACCATGACCATGATTATGATCAATGGGGCGGGCTAGTGCGTTGAAGAATAGAATTCATGAACCCGCATTTCCCGAGAGCGGGTTTTTTTATGCAAATTCAAACATCATTTATCAGGAGAATATCATGCGCGTACTTAAATTTGGGGGCACTTCCTTAGCCAATCCGGAACGGTTTTTGCAGGCGGCGGAGCTTATCGAAAAGGCCCATTTGGAAGAACAGGCTGCAGGCGTTTTATCGGCACCTGCAAAAATCACCAATCACCTTGTCGCCCTTTCCGAAAAAGCCAGTTTAAATCAACCTACCGATTCTCATTTCAACGAAGCATTAGATATTTTCTACACCATCATTAACGGTTTACACGCCAAAAATAACCATTTTGATCTTGCCGGCACCAAACAAATCATCGATCAAGAATTCCAACAAATTGCGTCATTATTAGAAAAAATCCGTCAGGAAGGCAAAGTAGACGATGCGCTCAAAGCGACCATCGATTGCCGCGGTGAAAAACTTTCCATCGCCATGATGAAAGCCTGGTTTGAAGCCAACGATTATGAAGTGCATGTGGTTGATCCGGTGAAACAATTATTAGCCCAAGGCAGCTATTTGGAATCTTCCGTGGATATTGAAGAATCCACCAAACGGGTGGATGCCAAATCCATCGGCAAAAATAAAGTGGTGTTAATGGCGGGCTTTACCGCTTGTAACGATCAAGACGAACTCGTGTTATTGGGACGTAATGGTTCCGACTACTCCGCCGCTTGTTTAGCCGCCTGTTTGGGCGCCAGCGTATGCGAAATCTGGACCGACGTTGACGGCGTTTACACCTGTGACCCGCGTTTAGTGCCGGATGCGCGTCTATTACCGAGCCTGTCTTATCGTGAAGCTATGGAGCTTTCCTACTTCGGCGCCAAGGTCATTCATCCGCGCACCATCGGTCCGTTAGTACGCCCGAACATTCCGTGTTTAATTAAAAACACCGGCAACCCGAGTGCACCGGGTTCGGTTATCGCCGGCGACATCAAATCCGAAGACTTACAGGTAAAAGGCATTACCAATTTAGATAATGTGGCGATGTTCAATGTTTCCGGCCCGGGTATGCAAGGCATGGTAGGCATGGCTTCCCGCGTATTTTCCGCTATGTCTAATGCGAAAGTTTCGGTGATTTTAATCACCCAATCCTCCTCCGAATACAGCATCAGCTTCTGCGTGCCGGTAAAATCCGTTGATGTGGCGTTAAAAGCCTTAGAAGCGGAATTTGCGCAGGAATTAAAAGCCCATCAATTGGATCCGATTGAAGTGATTAAAGATTTATCCATTATTTCCGTAGTAGGCGATGGTATGCGCCAAGCTAAAGGCATTGCCGCGCGCTTCTTCTCTGCGCTGGCACAGGCAAACATCAGCATTAACGCCATTGCCCAAGGTTCTTCCGAACGTTCAATTTCCGCCGTGGTGGCGCAAAATAAAGCCATTGAGGCCGTAAAAGCAACGCACCAAGCGTTATTTAATAACAAAAAGATCGTTGAAGTGTTTCTTGTGGGTGTCGGCGGTGTCGGTGGCGAATTAATTGAGCAAATCAAACACCAAAAAGAGTATTTAGCAAAGAAAGACATTGAAATTCGCGTTTGCGCCCTCGCGAATTCCAACAAAATGTTGCTCAATGAAAACGGCTTAAATTTAGATCATTGGCAAACGGACTTAGAAAACGCCACCCAACCATCGGATTTCGACGTACTGCTCTCTTTCATTAAATTGCATCATGTGGTGAACCCGGTTTTCGTGGATTGCACGTCGGCGGAATCCTTGGCCGGTTTATACGAACGCGCCTTAGCGGAAGGGTTCCATGTGGTGACTCCGAATAAAAAAGCCAATACCCGCGCGTTGGATTATTATCACAAATTACGTGAACTGGCACATAAAAACCAACGTAAATTCCTGTATGAAACCAATGTCGGCGCAGGCTTGCCGGTCATTGAAAACTTACAGAATCTATTGGCGGCAGGCGATGAAGTAGAACGCTTTGACGGGATTTTATCCGGTTCCCTTTCCTTTATTTTCGGTAAACTGGAAGAAGGCTTAACCCTTTCCCAAGCCACCGCACTTGCCCGCGAAAAAGGCTTCACCGAACCGGATCCACGCGACGATCTTTCCGGTCAGGATGTTGCACGTAAATTACTGATTTTAGCCCGTGAAAGCGGATTAGAATTGGAGCTGGAAGATGTAGACGTAGAAGGCGTGTTACCAAAAGGCTTTGCCGAAGGGAAATCCGCCGAAGAATTCATGGCATTATTGCCGCAGTTGGATGACGAATTCAATGCTCGCATCGAAAAAGCGCAGGCAGAAGAAAAAGTATTACGTTATGTGGGGCAAATCGAAAACGGCAAATGCAAAGTTTCTATTGTTGAAGTAGGCAAAGAAGATCCGCTATACAAAGTGAAAAACGGTGAAAACGCCCTTGCATTTTATACTCGTTATTACCAGCCAATTCCGTTATTATTACGCGGTTACGGCGCCGGTAATGCAGTGACTGCCGCCGGTATTTTCGCCGACATTTTAAGAACCTTGAAACACTAAACGGGTGTCCCCATGTTACGAATCTATGCGCCCGCTTCCAGTGCCAATATCAGTGTCGGTTTCGACACGCTGGGCGTGGCAATTTCGCCGATTGACGGTTCACTGTTGGGCGATGTGGTACAAATTGAACCTATCGCCGACGGTTTTGAACTGGAAAGTGCGGGCTATTTTGTGCGTAAATTACCGAAAGAACCGCAAAAAAACATCGTTTATCAGGCATATGTGCTATTCACCGAACGGCTCAAATTACGCAATGTGAAGGTGAAGTCCTTACGCCTAACCTTAGAAAAGAATATGCCGATCAGTTCCGGTTTAGGCTCCAGCGCCTGCTCTATCGTTGCGGCTCTGGTGGCGCTGAACAAATACCATAATGAGCCTTTTTCCAAAATGGAATTATTAGAAATGATGGGCGAATTGGAAGGTCGGATTTCCGGTTCCATTCATTATGATAATGTTGCACCTTGCTATTTAGGCGGTGTACAGTTTATGGTGCAATCCCTCGGCAATATTTGCCAGAAATTGCCATTTTTTGACCACTGGTATTGGGTGTTGGCATACCCCGGCATTGAAGTTTCCACGGCAGAAGCCCGTGCCATTTTGCCCAAAAGCTACACCCGTCAGGATGTGATTGCACACGGTCGCCACCTTGGCGGATTTGTGCACGCTTGCCATACGCAGCAGGAAAATCTGGCGGCAATGATGATGAAAGATGTCATCGCGGAACCTTATCGTGAAGCTTTGCTGCCGAACTACCCGGAAGTCAAACAGGCAACCCGTGATTTAGGCGCACTAGCCACCGGGATTTCCGGTTCCGGACCGACGATTTTCGCTATCGCACCGGATTTAATTTATGCTACCAAACTGGCAACTTATTTAGAGAACCACTATTTACAAAACAATGAAGGCTTTGTACATATCTGCAAAGTCGATAATGCCGGTACCAGAGAACTGGGCTAACCGGCAAATATAACCAAGGATAAAAAAATGAAAAAAATTCTTACCGCACTTTTTTGCAGTTGTCTCATTTCCCCTCTCACAAACGCTGAAACCTTGTCTGATGGTTTACCACCACAGGCAGCTGGTGATTATGTGTTCTTGGACCCGCATCAAAACAATACGGATATACAATTTCGTTTAAAACTTAAAGGCAAACAATGGCTGGCAGACGGTTCCCAAAATGCCGGCAAAAGCTGGTCGCCTGTGTGCGAAGTCAGTGGCGAATGCAAACTGGAGACATCCTCCAAAGCGGAAATCGAACGCTTCTTTGAGCAATATCCGCAAGTACTAAACCGAACAGATGTCAGCTGCATTCACAATATGGCGTTCGCTTTCTGCGGGTTAACTTTAGATAAAAAAACCGATTATGTGATGGTCGCATTAGTGACCAATCCGCCACAAGTCACATCGTATAACCGAATTAAGTAATTTTCCTGCAACGGCAGTACAGGCTGCCGTTCATTTTCATAGCACGGAATTAACCATGAATTTATACAACATCAAACACCCCGAAGAACAAGTCAATTTCGCTCAAGCAGTGCGCCAAGGGTTAGGCAAAGATCAAGGCTTATTTTTCCCGCAAAACATACCGCACTTAACGAATATCGACGAACTGTTGGCATTGCCGTTGATTGAACGCAGCCAAAAAATTCTCGGTGCGTTAATCGGTGAAGAAATCCCGCCGGCACAGCTTGAACAAGTGGTGCGCAACGCCTTCACCTTCCCCGCGCCGGTGGTGAAAGTGGAAGACAATATTTATGCGCTAGAATTATTCCACGGACCGACACTCGCCTTTAAAGATTTCGGCGGACGCTTCATGGCGCAAGCTTTAGCCACCGTACGCGGTGATGGCAAAATCACCATTTTAACCGCCACTTCCGGCGACACCGGCGCGGCGGTAGCGCATGCCTTCTACGGTTTAGACAATATTGAAGTGGTGATTTTATATCCGAAAGGCAAAATCAGCCCGTTACAGGAAAAACTCTTCTGCACCCTCGGCGGCAATATTCGCACCGTCGCTATCAACGCCGATTTCGATGCTTGCCAAGCGTTAGTGAAACAAGCTTTTGATGACGCCGAATTACGTCAAGCCATCGGCTTAAACTCTGCCAATTCCATCAATATCAGCCGCTTATTGGCGCAAGTGTGCTATTACTTTGAAGCGGCGGCGCAATTACCGAAAAAACAGCGTGAAAATCTCGTAGTCTCCGTGCCAAGCGGCAACTTCGGCAACCTCACCGCCGGCTTAATCGCCAAAACCCTTGGCTTGCCGATCAAACGCTTTATCGCCGCCACCAATGCAAACGACACCGTGCCGCGCTATTTACACAGTGGCAACTGGTCACCGAACGCCACCGTTGCCACCCTTTCCAACGCCATGGACGTTTCCCGCCCGAATAACTGGCCGCGTGTGGAAGAATTGTTCAAACGTAACGGCTGGACATTAACCGAATTACATTCCGCCGCCATTTCCGATGGGCAAACGGAAGAAACATTACGCGCAATGCACAAACTCGGTTATTTATGCGAGCCGCACGGCGCGGTGGCGTATGAGGTGCTTAAACAGGATTTACAAACGGGTGAAACCGGTTTATTCCTTTGCACCGCCCACCCGGCGAAATTCAAGGAATCTGTTGAGCGCATTCTGGATTTAACCCTGCCATTGCCGGAAGCCTTGGATAAACATAACAAACTGCCGTTGTTATCCGATGAAATGGAAAACGATTTTGCGCAGTTAAGAGCTTATTTGTTGAAATAATACGAAAAAGTGCGGTGACAAAATTCAACGGATTTTGACCGCACTTTTCTTACTGCCTATGACTACCCTCATCGCTTGGGGAAACATTCAAACGCCCTTCCCTTTTCAAGATATACCGTCGGCGCTCGTTCCGCCAAATTTACTCGCCTTAAACAGTGATAACCCGCGCGTGCAACAACGTTGGCAATGTCGCCGGCTGGCGCATTTTCTGTTGTGGCAGTTATTAAAAACGTCGGGAAAAACAACCGCAATTTTAGGACAAATTGCCCGCACAGCAAGCGGTCGTCCCTACTTTCCCGTTCCCGACATTGATTTCAATATCAGCCATTCCGGCGATTGGGTCGCGGTGATTTTTCATATTAACGACAACGGCGAAAAAAGTGCGGTCGGAATTGACATCGAATCGCCACGTAAAGAACGCCCTTACTTAGCCCTTTTGGCACATTTTGCGCCGGCTGAAGAAATCCGCTGGTTTCAACAACAACTCAATGAAAAATCGGCGTTTTATCGCATTTGGTGTTTGCGTGAAGCGGTGCTGAAATCCCAAGGCGCAGGCATTGTAAAATTATCGGAAGTCACCCATTTGCCAGACACGCAAGAGATTTATTCCCGTTACTGCCCGCGCGGGCAATTGATTTTTACTGCGGAACTGCCTTTTTATTTAGCGTTTTTCGTCAATCAAAATCCGCCGCATTCATTGCATTACTTTCTCTGGAATGGAAAACAATTTGAGGCGCAAACACCTTTGCAAAAAATTCGCTACGATGTGAACATTTAGCCCTTTAAAATCCGCGCATTACCCCCATTAATGATTAGACTTAACACTCGATTTTGTTTAGACTTGTAACAATTTTTTGACAAACGGAGAAAGCAATGTCGTTAAACGGTTCAGATCAAGATCCTTGGGGCAAACCAACGCAAAACGGACAATCGTCAGGAAACTCCTCTTCCGATAAAAACGAAGGTCAGTCCAATTGGGATCGTTCTTCCAATTCACAAAAAAAGAACGAGCAATCACCGCCCGATTTAGAAGAAGTTTTCAATAATTTATTGAAAAAAATGGGCGGGAAAGGCGCCAAAAATAACAATTCCAATCATGCTAATTTGCCTTCCGGCTTAGGTAAATTATTGCCGATTGCCATTGCGGCAGGCGTGATTTTATGGGGCGCCAGCGGTTTTTATACCATCAAAGAAGCGGAGCGCGGCGTGGTGTTGCGTTTGGGGCAGTTCCATTCCATCGAACAACCGGGTTTAAACTGGAAACCGACCTTCATTGATCGCGTCATTCCGGTCAATGTGGAACGCGTACAGGAATTAAAAACTCAAGGCTCCATGCTGACACAAGATGAAAACATGGTGAAAGTGGAAATGACCGTGCAATATCGCGTGCAAAATCCTGAAAAATATTTATTCAGTGCCGTAAATGCCAACGACAGTTTAAACCAAGCCACCGACAGTGCATTGCGTTATGTTATTGGTCACATGACTATGAACGATATTTTGACTACCGGTCGTTCCGTGGTGCGTGAAAATACCTGGAAGGCACTGAATCAAATTATCGAGCCGTATGATATGGGCTTGGAAGTGATTGATGTGAACTTCCAATCCGCCCGTCCGCCGGAAGAAGTAAAAGACGCCTTCGACGACGCCATTAAAGCACAGGAAGACGAACAACGTTATATTCGTGAAGCGGAAGCCTATGCCCGTGAGAAAGAACCGATTGCACGCGGTAACGCCCAACGCATTTTGGAAGAAGCGACGGCCTATAAAGATCGTGTCGTGCTGGATGCCAAAGGGGAAGTGGAACGTTTCCAACCGCTGTTACCTGAATTTAAAGCCGCACCGGATGTTTTCCGTGAGCGTTTGTATATTCAATCGATGGAAAAAGTTATGGCGAATACACCGAAAGTGATGCTGGATGCCGCTAACGGCAATAACCTCACCGTACTACCGTTGGAACAGTTACTCAAAGGCAAAAAAACCTATTCCGCCAACGCCAATGGTGAAGAAATCCAACAAAGTGCGGTCAATTCTGCGCCTGTTTCCCGCAGCGAAAATCGGGCAAACACCCCGAACCGTCCATCAGAAATCGGAAATGAAAGTAGTCGTCAAGGGAGATTTAACTAATGCGTAAACTGTTATTACCTGTCATTTTAGTTATCATCGCTATCATCTACTCCAGTATCGTGGTGGTCACCGAAGGCACACGCGGTATTATGTTGCGTTTCGGCAAAGTACAACGCGATGCCGACAATAAAATTGCCATTTACACGCCGGGACTGCATTTTAAAATCCCGTTTATTGATAACCTGAAAGTGCTTGATGCACGTATTCAAACCTTAGACGGGCAAGCGGATCGTTTCGTTACTGTTGAGAAAAAAGACCTCTTGGTGGATTCCTACGTGAAATGGCGTATCAATGATTTAGGTCGTTTCTTCACCACGACCGGTGGTGGCGATTATGCACAAGCAGCCAACTTATTACGTCGTAAAGTCAATGACCGTTTGCGTTCCGAAATCGGTTCCCGCACCATTAAAGACATCGTTTCCGGTACACGAGGCGAACTCATGGTAGGCACGAAAAAAGCGCTCAACAGTGGGCAAGACAGCACCGCCGAACTGGGGATTGAAGTGCTCGACGTACGGATTAAACAAATTAACTTGCCGGATGAAGTGTCTTCCTCCATTTACCAGCGTATGCGCGCCGAACGGGATGCAGTAGCCCGTGAACACCGCTCTCAAGGTAAAGAAAAAGCGGCATTTATTCAGGCGGATGTAGATCGTAAAGTCACCTTAATTATCGCCAATGCGGAAAAAACCGCACAGGAATTACGCGGTGACGGCGACGCGACCGCAGCCAAAATCTTTGCCGATGCCTTTGGTAAAGAGCCTGAATTTTACAGCTTCATTCGTAGCCTGAAAGCCTATGAAAGCAGCTTCGCCAACTCGGACAATTTGTTGATTTTAAAACCGGACAGTGACTTCTTCCGTTTTATGCAATCACCAAGTAAATAATTGATTAAACATGAAAAGGGTATCTTCAGATGCCTTTTTTATTGCCGCCAAAATTACTTGGTATACCAGAAAATTAATTGGTAAAAAGTGGGTTAAGACCTTATAGTACGAGGCATTAACCCACTTTATGCCTCAAAACACCCCCAAATTCCCACCGCACTTTTCTTGATTTTGCGACCGGGATCCCAAAAGTGCGGTCACTTTCTCGCGCGTTTTTTCGCTTTTCGGCAAAGTATGCCCGTTGATTGATTCAACGTTTGTTTTAACTTTAGTCAGAAAAGGAATCACTATGAAAGCAATGAAACATCTTTTGGCTTCGCTGTTCGTGTTAGGTTCGGTGTTTGCGGGTTCTGCCGTGGCGGCGGAAAAAGCGGCTGAACCGGCGGTACAAACGGAGCAGCCGGCGGCAACGGCAGCGGTCGGTGAGAAAGTGAATATTAACACCGCCAGTGCTGCGGAAATTCAAAAAGCCCTTGTAGGCATCGGTGCGAAAAAAGCGGAAGCGGTGGTGCAGTATCGTGAAAAACACGGTAATTTCAGCGCCGTGGAGCAGTTGCTGGAAGTGCAGGGCATCGGCAAAGCGACCTTAGAAAAAAATCGCGACCGTATCGCCTTATAATCTTTTCCCTTTAGTTGTTGTTTTAATGCAAGACGAGGCAATGTTCCTCGTCTTTTTTATTGGGCGCAGTTATAATACGGGGCATTTTTCAACCGCACTTGAGAGAACAAACATGAAGCAAAAAATTGTATTGGCGACCGGCAACCAAGGCAAGGTCAGAGAAATGGCGGATGTGTTGGCGGATTTCGGTTTTGACGTGATTGCGCAGACGGATTTGGGTATCGACAGCCCGGAAGAAACGGGGCTGACGTTCGTTGAAAATGCCATTTTAAAAGCGCGTTATGCCGCCGAAAAATCCGGTTTACCTGCCATTGCCGACGATTCCGGGTTGGTGGTTGACGCGTTGAACGGCGCGCCGGGGTTATATTCCGCACGCTATGCCGGCGAAGAGAGCAATGACGCGAAAAATCGCGCCAAATTATTGGCGGAATTAGCCCATGTGCCGGCTGAACAGCGCAAAGCCAAATTCGTCAGCACCATCGTGTTGTTGCAGCATCCAACGGATCCGTCACCGATTATCGCGCAAGGCGAATGCCATGGCGTCATTGCTTTTGAAGAAAAAGGCGAAAACGGGTTCGGTTACGACGCATTATTTTTCAGCCCGCAGCAGGGTTGTACCTTCGCCGAACTGGATACCGTCGAGAAAAAGAAAATTTCCCACCGCGCCCGCGCGTTAGCGGTGCTTAAAACGAAGTTGAGCGCATAAAGTGCGGTCGTTTTTCGCAATGAATTTAAGGAAGCAACATGATTATCACCACTACACCTCACATTGAAGGCAAGCAAATCGTGGAATACAAACAACTGGTTTTCGGCGAAGTGGTCGCCGGATCGAATTTTATCCGTGATTTTTTTGCCGGCATCACCGACATTATCGGCGGACGTTCCGGTATGTATGAATCGCGTATCACCAAATCGCGCAAAGACGCTTTGGATGAAATGGAGAAAAATGCCAAAGCCTTGGGCACCAATGCGGTTGTGGGGGTAGAAGTGAATTACACCACCATCACCTCCGATTCCAAAAGTATGTTCATGATCGTGGCAAGCGGCACCGCCGTGGTTGTGCGTTAATGTCGGCGATGACTTTAAATCCCTTGGTGTTGCCTCCGCTGAGTTTATACGTTCATATTCCGTGGTGCGTGCAGAAATGCCCGTACTGCGATTTCAATTCGCACGCGCAAAAAGGCGTGATTCCCGAACAGGATTATGTGCAGCATTTGCTGGCGGATTTAACGGCGGATTTGGCGCGTTATCAGGAAAGCGTGCAACAACGTCCGCTTCATTCCATTTTCATCGGCGGCGGCACGCCGAGCCTGTTTTCCCCGGATACCATCGCGTATTTGTTAGCGCGGATAGAACAACACATTCCTTTTGCGCCGAATATCGAAATCACCTTGGAAGCCAATCCCGGCACGGCGGAAGCGGCGCGTTTTCGCGGTTATGCGCAGGCGGGCGTGAATCGAATTTCCATGGGCATTCAAAGTTTTTCCGATGAAAAATTGCAAAAGCTGGGGCGCATTCATAACGCCGAAGAAGCCAAAAGTGCGGTGGGTTTTGCCGGCGTTTCGCATCTACGCAGTTTCAATCTGGATTTAATGCACGGTTTGCCGAATCAAACCTTAAACGAGGCGCTGGACGATTTACGCCAAGCCATTGCACTGGCGCCGCCGCATTTGTCTTGGTATCAGCTCACCATCGAACCGAACACCATGTTTGCTTATCGCCCGCCGACGCTGCCCGACGATGACGAACTGTGGGATATTTTCGAGCAAGGGCATCAATTACTCACTGCCGCCGGTTATCAACAATACGAAACCTCTGCCTACGCCAAAGCGGGTTTTCAGTGCCAACATAATTTAAATTATTGGCGATTCGGCGATTATCTTGCCATCGGTTGCGGCGCACACGGCAAGCTCAATTTTCCTAATGACAATATTCTGCGTTACAGCAAAACCAAGCACCCGAAAGGCTATATGCGCGGAGAGTATTTGTATGAGGAACGACTGGTGAGCGCGGAAGATCGTCCGTTCGAGTTCTTTATGAATCGCTTCCGCTTGTTGGAACCCGTCCCGAAAAGCGACTTTGAGCAGCTTACCGGCTTGCCTTTAAGTGCGGTAGAAAATGCCATCGTGTGGGCGCAGGAGCAAAAATTCATCACGGAAACCGACCGCACTTGGCAGATCACCGAGCACGGCAAATTATTTTTAAATGAACTGTTGGAACGCTTTTTGCCGGAATAAATTTGCCTGCCACTTGTTTATCCCCGGAAAACTGATTAAAGTAAATGCAAACGTTTACGCGAGATAACATCGCGTAATTTTGTTATTAAGGAGCAAAAATGGATCAACTTGAAATGAAAAAAATCGCCGCGCAAGCGGCTTTACAATTTGTGAAGCCGGAAATGATCGTGGGCGTAGGCAGCGGTTCTACCGTCAATTGTTTTATTGAAGCCTTGGGCGCGTTAAAAAATCAAATTAAAGGTGCGGTTGCGGCATCCAAAAAATCGGAAGAATTGTTGCGCCAACAAGGCATTGAGGTGTTCAGCACCAATGATGTTTCAGGTTTGGATATTTATGTGGACGGTGCCGATGAAATCAATCCGCAAAAAATGATGATTAAAGGCGGTGGTGCGGCGCTGACACGTGAAAAAATTGTGGCTGCACTAGCAAAAAATTTCATCTGCATTGTGGATAGTAGCAAGCAGGTTGATGTGTTAGGCTCTACTTTCCCGCTGCCAATCGAAGTGATTCCTATGGCGCGTTCGCAGGTGGCGCGTAAATTAGTGGCGTTAGGCGGCGCACCGGAATATCGCGAAGGCGTGGTGACCGATAACGGCAACATTATTTTGGATGTGCATAATTTTGAGATTATGAATCCAGTGGCGATGGAAAAAGAATTAAACGACATTGCGGGTGTGGTGACCAACGGCATCTTCGCGTTACGGTCGGCGGATACGGTAATTGTCGGCACCCCGAATGGCGCAAAAATCATTTAAAAATAACCGGAGATAGACATGACAGTCAAAGTTTCATTAGATAAATCTAAAATCAAATTCGTGTTATTGGAAGGCGTTCACCAAAGCGCCTTAGACACCTTGCACGACGCAGGTTACACCAATATCGATTACCATAAAAAAGCCTTGGACGGCGATGAGTTGAAAGAGGAGATCAAAGATGCACATTTCATCGGTTTGCGTTCGCGCACCAATCTTACCGCCGACATGATTGCCGCCGCGCCGAAACTTATTGCAGTGGGCTGTTTCTGTATCGGCACCAACCAAGTGGATTTAAACGCCGCCAAAGCGCGCGGCATTCCGGTGTTTAATGCACCGTTCTCCAACACCCGTTCCGTGGCGGAGTTAGTGCTGGGCGAAATTTTGTTATTAATGCGCAACATCCCGCAAGCCAATGCCGAAGTGCATCGTGGGTTATGGAATAAATCCGCCGTAGGTTCACACGAAGTGCGCGGCAAAAAACTGGGTATCGTAGGTTATGGTCATATCGGCTCCCAGCTGAGCATCATTGCCGAATCTTTGGGGATGGATGTGCATTTCTATGACATTGAAAACAAGCTCCCGCTCGGTAACGCCAAACAAGTACGTAGCCTGGAGGAATTGCTCGGATCCTGTGATGTGATTTCCCTGCACGTGCCGGATTTGCCTTCCACCCGTAATTTAATCAGCTCGGAGCGCATCGCGCAGTTAAAGCAGGATTCCATTTTAATTAACGCGGCACGCGGCACGGTGGTGGATATTGACGCATTAGCAAAAGCTTTGGAAGAAGGCAAAGTGCGTGGTGCGGCAATTGACGTGTTCCCGAAAGAACCGGCTTCCATTAATGAAGAATTCGTTTCACCGTTACGCAAATTCGACAACGTGCTATTAACCCCGCATATCGGCGGTTCAACTGCCGAAGCGCAGGAAAATATCGGTTTTGAAGTGGCAGGTAAATTCGTGAAATATTCCGACAACGGTTCAACCCTGTCCTCCGTCAACTTCCCGGAAGTTTCCCTGCCGGAACACGCAGGCTCCAAACGCTTGTTGCACATTCACGAAAACCGTCCGGGCGTGCTCAATCGCATCAACCAGATTTTCGTGGAAGCCAACGTGAATATCGCCGCACAATACTTACAAACCGACCCGAAAATCGGTTACGTCGTCATTGACGTGGAAACGGAAGATACCGCACCGTTATTGGCGAAATTACGCGAAATCGACGGCACCATTCGTGCACGGGTGTTGTTTTAATATTAGTCATGATAAAAAGTGCGGTGGAAATTCATTGTGTTTTTCCACCGCACTTTTTTAGTGCGCCTAATCAAAAACGACATATTCGATTCGCAAAATATTTCTTCTTTCTCAACATCACGTCCTGATGGCAATCGCGTTACCCATTCTATAACAAGATTGCTCCTATGAAATCCTGCTAATTATATTCAAAAATATATAGCGTTTTGATAGAATTCAGGGCGTTTAAAAAACATGATTTTTTATCACCGCACTTTCCCTTTGTTTTAGGTAATAAAGGTCTCTTTCACTTCGATTAAAGGATATTCTATGAAGTTTAAAACGCTACTTGGCGCGCTCTTATTGAGCGTGTTTTCCACTTCCGTTTGGGCTGATCGCGTGATTACCGATCAACTTGATCGACAAGTGACCATCCCCGACCATATTCATCGCGCTGTGATATTACAGCACCAGACCTTAAATCTCGCGGTGCAACTGGATGCCACCAAACAAATTGCGGGCGTGCTTTCCAACTGGCAAAAACAGCTGGGCAAAGACTTCGTGCGCCTTGCGCCGGAATTGGCAAATTTACCGATGCCCGGTGATTTGAATACGGTCAATATTGAAAGCCTAATGGAAATCAAACCGGATGTTGTTTTCGTGACCAATTACGCGCCGAAAGAAATGATTGAAAAAATCAGCCAAATGAACGTGCCGGTGATTGCCATTTCGTTACGCAGCGGCGATAAAACCGAACAAAGCAAACTCAACCCGACCCTTGCCGATGAAAACAATGCCTACAACGAAGGGTTAAAACGCGGGATTGAAATTATTGCCGATGTTTTTGATAAAAAAGCGCAAGGTGAGGAATTGATTAAAGCCACATTCGCCAATCGCGAAATGCTGGCGGCACGCTTGGGCAATATTCCGGCGGAAAAACGCGTACGCACTTATATTGCCAACCCGAATCTCGGGACTTACGGCTCGGGCAAATATACCGGTTTAATGCTGGAGCATGCGGGGGCATATAATGTGGCGGCGGAAAGCGTAAAAGGCTTTCAAACGGTTTCTATGGAAGAAGTTTTAAAATGGAATCCTGCCGTTATTTTGGTGCAGGATCGTTATCCGAAAGTGGTGGATGACATTGTAAACGACAACGTGTGGGAGACCATTGAGGCAGTAAAAAATCATCGCGTATTGTTAATGCCCGAATATGCCAAAGCCTGGGGCTATCCGATGCCTGAAGCGATTGCGTTGGGCGAAGTATGGCTTGCCAAAGAACTTTACCCGGCGCTTTTTCGCGATGTGGATTTAGATAAAATGGTTAACGACTATTATTTGAAATTCTATCGCCAGCCTTATAAAGCAGCAAAATAATAGCGCGTTATAAAAACGCAACGAAAAACCACCGCACTTTAACATTGATGTTGAAGTGCGGTTGAGTTTATTGATTAATTCATGATTAAGTGTTGATCCATTCCGCCACCTCTTTGGTTAACCGACCGATTTCCTGCCAGCTTTTTTCATTGATAAGTTTCTTTTCTACAAACCAAGAACCGCCACATGCCACCACATTGGGAATTGCCAGATAGTCTTTAATATTCTGCATACCGATACCGCCGGTCGGCATAATTTGCAACTGTGCGTAAGGGCCTAACAAGGCTTTAATCATTTTCACGCCACCAGAGGCTTCCGCCGGGAAGAATTTCACGGTTTCAATACCGACGTCCAACGCGGCTTCAATTGCCATCGGATTGTTTACCCCCGGTGTGATGGGCAACGCTAAATCCTGACATAATTGCACGATTTTAGGATTAAATCCCGGTGTGACGACCACATCTGCACCGCTGTTTTTAGCGGCGACGACCTGTTCGGCGGTCAATACGGTTCCCGCCGCAATCAGAAATTCCGGGCGCTGTTGACGTAATAAACGAATGGCTTCTGCGGCGGCAGGGGAGCGAAAGGTGATTTCCGCCACCGGCAAACCATTTTGCGCCAAGGTGTCTGCCAGAGGTAAAATATCTTCCGCGTTGTCTAAAGCAATCACCGGCACGACTTTTAATTGACGAAATTTTTCAATGAGTTGGTTAGTTGTGTATGACATAAATCTTCCTATTTAAAGTAACGTTTTGCATTGTTAAAACAAATATCTTCAATCATTTTACTTAATAAAGGGATATCGTTTGGCACTTCACCATTTTCAACCCAATTTCCGACCATTTCACATAAAATACGACGGAAATATTCGTGGCGAGTATAGGATAAGAAACTACGTGAATCAGTGAGCATACCTACAAATTGGCTTAATAAACCCAATTGAGAAAGTTGCTGTAGTTGACGTTCCATACCATCTTTTTGGTCATTAAACCACCAACCTGAACCAAATTGAATTTTGCCAGCTACCCCACCGGTTTGGAAATTACCAATCATACTGCCAATCACCTCGTTATCACGCGGATTCAAACAATACAAAATCGTTTTTGGTAACTGATCTTGGCAATCCATTGCATCCAATAAATGAGAAAGTGGCTCGGCATAAGTACGATCACCAATAGAATCAAATCCACTATCCGCACCAAGCAACGCAAACATTCTACTATTGTTGTTACGGATTGCCCCAATATGCATTTGCATCACCCATTGGCGTTTACAATATTCAGAAGCTAGCCATACCAAAATTGCTGTACTAAATTGCGCAATTTCTTCTTCTAAGAGCGGTTGATTTTGCAAACGTTTTTGAAGAATAGCATCGAGTATAGATTCGTCCGGAATTGGGGCAAAACGAACAATCTCCATACCATGATCAGCCGATTTGCAACCTTGTTCATCAAAATGGTTTAAGCGTTTTACTAATGCTTTTTGTAAATCAGAAAATGAGCGAATATCAACATCGGTGACTTGGTCAAGCTGAGCGATATAATCATTGAATTGTGGCAATTCAATTTTAAAGACTTTATCCGGACGCCAACTTGGCACGACATCAATATCAAAGCTGTCATCATTTTTTATCGCTTGATGATATTCCAATGAATCGATTGGATCATCTGTTGTTCCAACCAATTTCACATTCATTTGCTGCATAATACTACGCGCTGAAAATTCAGGCTGTTGCAACATTTCATTGCACTGATGCCAAATTTTATCTGCGTTTTGCGGATTAAATAATGTGTTGGTAATACCAAAAGGGCGACGTAGTTCTAAATGGGTCCAGTGATAAATTGGATTGCCAATACAAAGCGGAACAGTCCTTGCCCAAGCCAAATATTTTTGGTAATTATTCGCTTTACCTGTAATTAATTCTTCCGGCACACCCGCTGTGCGTAAAGCACGCCATTTATAGTGATCACCTTCTAACCAAATTTCAGCTAAATCTTTAAATTGGCGATTTTCAGCCACTTCTTTTGGACTTAAATGACAATGGTAATCAAAAATAGGCTGATGTTTTGCATAGTCGTGATAAAGCGTTTTAGCTGTATTTGTTGAAAGAAGGAAATCTTCATCCATAAATTGTTTCATATTATCCCCTTACACACCGCTATAAGCAGAGAACCCACCATCAACCGGCATGATCACACCATTGACAAAACTTGAATAATTTTCATCAATCAAGAATAACAATGCACCAAGTAATTCTTCCGGTTCACCAAAACGCCCCATTGGCGTATTGGTTAAAATTTTATTCGCGCGAGCGGTTGGTTTACCTTCTGCATCAAACAACAATGCACGATTTTGGTTACTGACTAAAAAGCCAGGTGCAATGGCATTACAACGAAGACCTACTTTAGAAAAGTAAACGGCAAGCCATTGCGTGAAGTTACTAATTGCAGCTTTAGCACCGGAATAAGCTGCAATTTTTGTTAGTGGTGTAAAGGCATTCATACTTGAAATATTGATGATATTTGCACCTTTTTTACCAA
Organism: Aggregatibacter actinomycetemcomitans; assembly: GCF_023518055.1. Classification (NCBI taxonomy): domain Bacteria; kingdom Pseudomonadati; phylum Pseudomonadota; class Gammaproteobacteria; order Pasteurellales; family Pasteurellaceae; genus Aggregatibacter; species Aggregatibacter actinomycetemcomitans. The sequence continues at coordinate 1,071,377 of NZ_CP085096.1, read as the reverse complement.
TCATATCTTTCGCAAAAACCTGTGTAGGTAATAATGTACCTAAATAGTTGAGATTAAATACAAATTCAATGCCTGACTTATCTAAATCAAAGAACGTTTTTGTTGTTTCATTCAAGTCAAATTGATGAAATTCATTATCGGTAGTCGCTTTTGGATTATTACCACCGGCACCATTAATTAAAATGTCACAAGTGCCGAAATCGGCTTCAATTTGATTTCTGACTTCTTTAATATTTTCAAGTTCTAACACATTTGTTTTATAGGCTTTTGCACGACCGCCCGCTTGATTAATCTCTTGTGCGACTTTGTCGGCCGCTTCAAAATTAATATCCAATAAAGCAAGATTTGCTTTAGTGTGTGCGAGTTGTTTAGCTAAGAATGCGCACAACACACCGCCAGCACCGGTAATGACGATCAATTTATTTTCTAAATTATGGTTAGCTGCAATATTCATACTGTACTCCGTTAATTAAATTCAGATTGAAGATGAGAAGTGGCGTGTTTATCAATAATCGCGCCTTTATGTTGAATCACAATGCCCGCGACATAATTGCCTTGTCGGCAGCAAATGTCTAAAGGTTTATTTCGTAAATAACCATTCAAAAAGCCGGCATTAAAAGAATCTCCTGCTGATGTGGTGTCAACAACATTTGAAATAGGTTTCGGCACAACTTGTCCATATTGAGAAGTTTGAGAATCTGAAAAAATCGCACCATTTCGACCGCACTTTACAACTACTTTTGGTATGCCAATTTGATGTAAGCGCGTTAGCGTGGCCGGTTCATTTGTATCGTTCCACAATAATTGCTCATCATCAAAGGTAACAAGCGCGAGACTCACACAAGGTAATAATTGCAAATAACAATCTTGAGCCTCTTGGAATGAATCCCAGAGTTTAGGTCTAAAATTACTATCAAAAGAGATTTGCACGCCTTTTTTAGCTAATTTTATAAGCTGTTCAAGCAAAAAAGTGCGGTCATTTTTAGGTAAGATCGCAAGTGAAATGCCACTCAAGTAAATCATATCCACTTGTTCTAGTGCTGATAAAACCTGTGAAAAATCATGATGTTGTACCATATAATGAGCAGCAGATTGGTTACGCCAATAGAGAAAAGTGCGCTCGCCTTGTTCATCAAGCTGGATAAGATATAAACCTGGTTGGTGGTTTTCATCTTTTAACACCCAATCCGTATTCACCCCATCCGCTTGCCAATGCATTCGCATTTGCTCGCTTAAATTATCCGAGCCTAACGCAGAAACATAGTAAACTTGAATGTCATTTGGCGAACTCATTCGGCTAAGATAAGTGGCCGAATTTAATGTATCTCCACCATAGCTTTGCCACATTTCGCCAAATGGCTTTCCATTCAGTTCAATCATGCACTCGCCGATAAATGCTATTTTTTTCATATTTGCCCCAACAAAAATGAAAGGATACGCGAAAGCGCACCCTTCTGACATAAACTACTTGGTTGCCAAACTATCAATACGTTCAATGTATTCTTTAAGCAAAGGATTGGCTTTTGCCGCATCATGCATGCTTTTTGTTGCATCAATGAAAGGTTGTTTATCTACTTTCACAAATTCTACACCCAATTTATCTTTAGCTTCTTGAGTGGTTTCAGCAATCATTTTTTGCCATAAATCTTTGTGATACATCATTGAATCATCAGCGGCTTTTTTAAGTGCATTTTGTTGTTCTGGAGTTAATTTATCCCAAGATTTTTGACCAATTACGAGCACATCAGGAATCATAGTATGTTCATCTTCACTAAAGAATTTAGCCACTTCACCATGACGAGCTAAGGTTAATGCTGTTTGGTTATTTTCCGCGCCATCAACCACTTTTTGTTGGAGTGCGGTATAGAGTTCACCATAAGCTAAAGGTGTTGGAGAAGCACCCATTAATTTGATCATTTCTACTGCGGTTGGGCTTGGTTGAACGCGAATTTTCATACCTTTGAGGTCCGCAGGCGATTTAATTGCCTTACCCGCATAGAAACTACGCGCACCACCATCATAATAAGTCAACCCAATGAAACCTTTGCCCTTTGATGAATCAAGAATTTTTTGCCCAACTTCAGGATCAAGTAGAGCACGATAATAATGATCAACATTATGGAAAAGATACGGAATATTGTATGCACCATAAGATGGCTCAAATGCTTCTAATTCACTTGCGTTTGATTTTGCCATATCTAGTGACCCGGATTGCAATAATTCCATTGATTCACGCTGGCTACCAAGCTGGCTATTTGGGTAAATTCGGATCACCACTTCACCATTTGTTAATTTTTTAACTTCATCTGCCATATATTGCATCGAAATATGCACAGGGTGAGTTTTGTCATTATTATGACTTAATTTTAGTACGGTTTTAGCAGAAGCTGAGAACGCCATCCCAGCTGATAACGCCAAGACCAATGCATAAGAAAAAACATTTTTTTTGATTTGCATAACGCATCTCCCATAGTAAGTAAATTAAAGAACAACCCTCTAACAACTAGGAGGTTGTGAAGATAATAGACCCAAAAAAATCAAGTGGTCAATCCAATTATTTGTAATTGGTGAGCCAGATCACACTTTTAAACAAAAAAACTTGCAGAAAAGAAATTTTAAAGCATAATTGGTTTACCAATTTAAATTTAACGGCAAAAAGGAGTCGTAATGAACAAGTTCATATCTGTCATAAATTGGGCCTTATCAACACTCTGTGTTGCATTAAGTTCATTTTTAGTTATCTGTGTAGTTTGGCAAGTCTTGTCTCGCTATATTCTTAACACACCAAGTACTTACACTGATGAGATCGCGCGCTTTCTCTTTATTTGGGTAGGATTAATGGGGGCCGCCTATGCATTAGGTCGGAAGAAACACCTTGCCATTGATCTTTTAGTCAACAAATTTGAAAATTCTCCAATTAATCAAAATCGCTTACAACTTATCATTAACCTTATCAGTGTCTCATTTGCAGCCGTTATTATGTGCTATGGTGGATTTAAACTCGTTATAGATACGGTAAATAACGGACAGATATCACCAGTGATAGGCATTCAAATGGGGCTTGTTTATCTGGCAATTCCACTAAGCGGAGGCTTTATGCTCCTTTACCTTCTCAGAGATATCATTAATAACATCCACAACATGAATGCAGCTCACCAAGGAGAATAAAATGGAATGGTCAAATATCATTATACTTTGCTCTAGTTTCTTCATGCTGCTATTTATTGGTGTACCAATTTCATTTTCTATCGGTATCGCATCACTTCTTACCATTATGCTATCAATTCCTTTTGATGCGGCTATTCATGGATATGACACCTGCATTACTTATTTTCACTCCAATTTTCTTACCTATCGTCACTGAATTAGGTATGGATCCGGTTCACTTTGGTGTATTAATGGCATTCAACCTTTCTATCGGTATCTGTACTCCACCGGTTGGTAGTGCATTATTCATCGGTTGTTCTGTTGGCGGCATAAAAATTAATCAGGTTATTAATCCATTGTTACCATTTTATTTTGCCCTCATTATGACGTTATTACTGGTGACTTATGTTCCATCATTAAGTTTAGCATTACCACGAATGTTATTAGGTTATTAATTTATTGACAGGGGAAAATAGAGATGAAAACGATTAAAAATTGGCTTTTTGTAGAAAATCATAATCATCGCATTTATATTTCTTGTGATCATGGCTACCAACTTCATATTTTCGTATTAGAAAATGACATGTTGCGAGTTGCTTTCACGAAAAATAATGAATTTAAAGTGCCACATACTTGGGCAATTACACCAAATCAAACCGATGTTGATTGGCAAGGTCGTGATAAATGGTCATTAGTTGGTTTCTCATGTCCTGATTATGAAATCAAACAAACAGAAAAAACACTTGAAATTTCAACCGCACTTTTAAGGGTAACTATTCATCAACCACTCTATTTAGAATGGGAATATAAACAAGATGGGGAGTGGAAAACACTCTTTGCTGATAGAAAAACCGGTGCTTATTTAATGGGTATTTCAAGTACAGAAGTCTCTCATTATTTACAAAGAAGTGTCCAAGATCACTATTATGGTCTTGGCGAAAAAGCCGGTAATCTCAACCGTCACGGTCGTCGATTTGAAATGCGTAACCTTGATGCGATGGGCTATAACGCAGAATATACCGATCCACTTTATAAACATATTCCGTTTTATATTACTCACACAGAAGATGTTAGTTATGGTCTATATTACGATAATCTTGCGCCATGTTGGTTTATTTTAGGTAGTGAAATTGATAACTACCACGCTTATTACCGCACTTACAAAGCAGAAGACGGAAATCTTGATTACTACGTCATTTTAGGTCCTAAAATTTTAGATGTGACGAAAAAATATTGCCAATTAACCGGTGGCACTATCTTCGGCCCCAAATGGAGCTTGGGTTATAGCGGTTCTACAATGTATTACACCGATGCACCTGATGCACAAGAGCAACTTAAAAAATTCGTAGATTTATGCGATGAACATAACATTCCCTGTGATTCATTCCAGCTCTCATCAGGTTATACATCTATTAATGGGAAACGTTATGTCTTTAACTGGAATTATGACAAAGTTCCACAACCAAAAGAAATAACAAAACATTTCCACCATGCTGGAATGAAATTAGCTGCAAATATTAAACCTTGTTTATTACAAGACCATCCACGCTATCAAGAAGTGGAAAAATTAGGACTATTTATTAAAGATTCTGAATCTGATAGCCCTGAAAGATCCATGTTTTGGGATGATGAAGGTTCACATTTAGATTTTACTAATATGGATACTGTCAATTGGTGGAAAACAAATGTAAAACAGCAATTACTGGATTATGGTATTGATTCTACATGGAATGACAATAATGAATTTGAAGTGTGGGATAACCAAGCCAAATGCCATTATTTTGGAAAAGGTATGCCAATTAACTTATTACGCCCATTACAACCACTATTGATGATGAAATCATCTTATGAAGCGCAATTAGAGTATGCACCAAATAAACGCCCATATTTAATTTCTCGTTCAGGTTCTCCAGGCATGAATCGCTATGTTCAAACTTGGTCTGGTGATAACCGTACAAGCTGGAATACATTACGCTATAACATCAAAATGGGATTAGGGATGAGTCTCTCAGCCCTTTATAACGTCGGTCATGATGTTGGTGGTTTTTCAGGCGAGAAGCCAGATCCGGAGTTATTTGTCCGCTGGGTTCAAAATGGCGTGATGCACCCACGTTTTACCATTCACTCTTGGAATGATGACAAAACCGTCAACGAACCTTGGATGTATCCACAAGTGACAAATATTATTCGTGATGCAATTGAACTACGTTATGTATTAATGCCTTATTTATACAATACACTTTGGAAAGCACATCAAGATAACGAACCTATATTGCGTCCAACTTTCCTTGATCATGAACATGATAAAAACACATTTGCAGAAAATGATGATTATCTTCTTGGTGAAGATTTATTAGTCGCATCTGTGGTAGAACCAAATCAAAGAGTACGGGATGTTTATCTTCCACAAAATTTTGCAGGCTGGTATGACTTTTACACTCATAAATGGTTTAATGGCGGCGAAAAAATCACGGTAGATACACCATTAGAAAGGATCCCTTTATTTTTAAGAGCTGGAAGTGTCATTCCAATGGCGAGAAAAGGTCATAAAAATACATTATCTGATGATTATCGAGAATTATTAATTATGCCTTTTATTAATCAAGGAGAAAGAAATATCACAGTGTTTGATGATGATGGCGAAAGTTTTGATTATCTCAAAGGTAAATATTTAGAGCTTCACATTCATCTAAAATGCACGAACCAAACAATAGAACTCAATTTAGAAAAATCAGGTGATTATTTACCTAAATACACAGAAATTAATTTCCGTCTTCCTGAAAATGAAAGAAGAAAATTAATCATTAATGGTAAATTAGCTAATCAAAACTATAAATTGAGTTTATCAAACTAAATTTAGGAAAAATTATGAACTTAGATGACTTACGATCCTATAAAAAAATAGGAAATGAATTAAAAGAACAACTTGCCAATCATCAATATCAAATAGGTGGTAAATTACCTGCTGAGCGAGATCTAGCTGAATATTTTAATGTTAGTCGTACAGTCATCAGAGAAGCACTCATCATGCTTGAAATTGAAAATCTCATCGAAGTACGAAAAGGTTCTGGTGTATATGTCATCGCCTTACCTCAGCGTGCTGCAAGCAATGATGATTTTTTGGATAAAGTGGATGTAGGCCCTTTTGAATTATTACAAGCCCGTCAGTTATTAGAAAGCAGTATGGCTGAATTTGCTGCATTACAAGCAACAAGAGCAGATATTACAAAATTGAAAGATATTCTAGCAACAGAACGAGCAACACTTGAGCAGGGTAATGAAGACTATGTTGCCGATGAAGATTTTCATCGCACCATTGCTGAAATTACTCAAAATGAAGTGATTGTACAAATGCAAAAAGCGCTCTGGGATCTCCGTGTTAATAGCCAAATGTGGAAAGGGCTTCATCTCCATATTCCAAATCAAAGTTATCGACATCTCTGGTTGCAAGATCATGAGAATATTATTACAGCATTGCAAAGAAAAGATCCTGCAATGGCTAAAAAAGCAATGTGGCAACATTTAGAAAATGTTAAACAAAAGCTCTTTGAATTATCAGATGTAGATGATCCTAATTTTGATGGCTATTTGTTTAACATGAGTCCAATTGTTGTTGAACGTTAGAAATAAATAGGAGTTAAATATGGAACAAGCATGGCGTTGGTATGGCCCTAAAGATCCCGTTTCTTTATCAGATATTCGACAAGCCGGAGCAACCGGTATTGTCACCGCACTTCATCATATCCCTAACGGTGAAATTTGGAGCATTGAAGAAATCGAAAAACGTAAAAAAGAGGTTGAAAATGCCGGCTTAACATGGTCGGTGGTCGAAAGCGTGCCAGTTCACGAAGAAATCAAAACCCAAACCGGCAATTATCAAAAATGGATTGATAACTACAAACAAACCTTACGCAATTTAGCAAAATGCGGCATTGATACAGTTTGTTATAACTTTATGCCGGTTTTGGACTGGACAAGAACCGACTTAGCTTATGAGCTCCCTGACGGCTCAAAAGCGTTACGTTTTGATCAAATCGCCTTTGCAGCCTTTGAGCTTCATATTTTAAAACGCCCAGGTGCAGAACAAACCTATAACAAAGACGAAATAGCCGCAGCAAAAGCCTATTACGAAAAAATGAGTGATCAAGATATTCAACAGCTTACTCGTAATATTATTGCAGGCTTACCGGGGGCAGAAGAAGGCTATACCTTAGATGAATTTCAAGGTCAGTTAGATCGCTATAAAGATATTTCACCTGAAGTGTTCCACACTCACTTAGCTTATTTTTTAAATGAAATTGTACCGGTCGCTCAAGAAGTCTATATTAAAATGGCGATTCACCCTGATGATCCACCACGTCCAATTTTAGGTTTACCACGTATTGTATCCACCATTGAAGATATGCAATGGTTTGTCGAAACTCAACCATTACCGGCTAATGGCTTTACAATGTGTACCGGTTCTTATGGGGTGCGTTCTGATAATGATTTAGTGAAAATGACGGAACAATTTTCCGACCGAATTTATTTCGCACACTTACGTTCGACTCAACGTGAAGATAACCCATTAAGTTTCCATGAAGCCGCCCATTTAGAAGGTGATGTGGATATGTTCAACGTGGTAAAAGCCTTATTAACTGAAGAATATCGCCGATTAGATAACGGCGAAACTCGTTTAATCCCAATGCGTCCTGACCATGGTCATCAAATGTTGGATGATTTACATAAAAAAAACAATCCTGGCTATTCTGCTATCGGTCGATTAAAAGGTTTAGCTGAATTTCGTGGTTTAGAAATGGCATTAAAAAAAGTGTATTTCAATAAATAACATTGTTTCTATCAAGGAGGAAACTATAAAAAAAGCGTTGTTTATTCTCCCACTTCTGCCGTTAGCCGCTTTAGCACAGGATAATCTGACTTATGATAAACCTGTCCAAAGCATAATTAAAAGTGGCTCTATTGATTATTTTATCCAAGGGAAAGGTGGTCCTGGAGAGAAAAATAATCAAATTTGTGAAGATGGGTTGTTTTTTAACGATCATTATCTTGCCGTTTTTGATGGTGCTACTGATAAATCAGGCAAAAAATATGATAGTAAAAAAAGTGGACGCGTTAGTCGTGATATTATTCAAGATGTTTTTCAATCGTTACCTCCTAATACTGATAAAAAAGTAGTATTGCAAAAAATCAATGAGAAATTCAGAGAGTTTTATAACAAAAACTCCGATATGGATTTTGAGAAAAATCCTTTATTTAGACCAACGGCAACATTAATTTGGTACAACCTAGATTCAAATGAATTGGTTGCAATTGGTGATTCAAAAGCCAGAATTGATGGCGTGAATTACAATGATGAGGCTAAATATGTAGATGTTTTAAATAGTGCATTAAGAGTAAAAATTCTGAAATCTGAAAGATCTTAAATTTACACCTGAACAAATAGAAGAAAATGACCTCGGTCGTTTCTATATTATTCCATTATTACAAAGACAATCAGAATTTCAAAACAACCCAAATGCGCCAAAAGCATTTCAATATTGGGCTATCGATGGTTTTAACATCTCTGAAAATGAACTAAAAACTTGGAAGTTTGATAAAAAACCAAAAGTAATTGAATTATCTTCAGATGGATATGAAACCTATGCTAAAGAAGCAACGATTGAAAGCTATGAAAATCAACTAAAATCTGAATTACAGTCAGATCCATTGCGTATTGAAAACCCATCGACGAAAGGTGTTATGAAAGGGAACTACACCTTTGATGATCGTGCAATTTTAATTTATAGATCAAAATAATAAGATGGAGAGGAAATCAGCACTTTGAGGAGTGCTGATTTTATTTGGTGGACACAATGAAAAAATACACCGGCGAGCTTCTCCTTTTTATCGTCACATTCATTGCTGCATCAGGCTGGTTCTTTTCTAAATATTCTTTAGAAGGCATGCCTACAATGGGATTTATTGGCCTGCGTTTCACGTTGGCATGTCTAATTTTTCTGCCATTATCTTTTAAAGCAATAATTAAACTCACTACTTCTCAAAAATTAAAAGCGGCATCTGTAGGTTTGGCTTATATTGTCAATATGGTTCTATGGATTACCGGATTAATTTATAGTGAAGATTTGGGAGAAGGTGCTTTTTTATATAGTTTGGCAATGCTGATTGCGCCAGTGATATCTTGGATATTGTTTCAATATCAGCCTAAATATGTTTTTTGGTTTTGTTTACCACTTGCAATTTCTGGTTTATATTTGCTTTCAAATGAAGACGGAAAGGGATTACATCTCTCGTATGGTAATATACTCTTTTTACTAGCTTCATGTTCTGCAGCCTTATATTTTGTTTTAAATAATCAATTTTCTAAAAATATCCCAACCTTATCTTTAACTACGATTCAATTAGGTGTTATTGGTTTCTTAGCTGGAAGTTACTCGTTAATTTTTGAAAAATGGTATTTTCCTATTCCTGAAAATACTTGGTTTTGGTTTGTTGGCAGTACTCTTATAGCTACCAATCTGCGAGTGTTTTTACAAACAGTCGCGCAAAAGCATTGTGATATTAATAATGCAGCTATTATCATGTTATTAGAACTTATTTGGACAATGGTTTTTAGTACGATTATATTGAATGAGTCTATGAGCAGGCAAAAAATGTTAGGTTGTATTCTGATTTTAAGTGCACTTATTGTTTATTGTTTTCCTGGGATGTTAAAACGAAGAACAAATAAAGGTATGTTTTATTAAAAGCACTCTCGTTTTAACCAATCATTTAACTCTCACTCTTCACCTCGATTCCCTCAAACTCCCGAATCTTATTCAATGCTTCCGGCAAATCCGTGGCGAAGTTGATTTTTTTGATTTCCGGCAGGCTACCGGATTTGACAATCGTCCGCAGCGGTTGGAATTGCATATTGCACATATAAAGTTGTTGATGCGGAAGCATATGCTGCACAAAGCGGGTGAGGGCATGGATGCCCCCGGTATCTAACACGGTCACGGCATCGCATTGTAAAACGATATGTTTGATTTCGTGATCCGTGTGCACGGTTTTATCGTGCAAATCGGCGAAGAGATTATCTGCCGCCGCGAAAAAGAGCGGTCCGCTGATACGATAAATTAACACGTCGTCTAAATCCTCTGGCACGGCAATGCTGATGGATTTGGTCATTTCGGCAATGGTGCGGATAAATAATAAACTCGCCAGTAAGACGCCTACCGAGATGGCGATAACCATGTCGAAAAGCACCGTGAGCACCAAGCAAACCAATAACACGGTGATTTCATTGCGTCCGGAGCGGCGGATGAGCTGAATGATTTGCGGTAAATCCGCCATGTGCCAGGCGACGACTAATAATAACGCCGCCATGGAGGATAACGGTAAATAGGAAAGTGCCGGTGCGAAGAATAACAGGGCGAAAAGCACCAATAACGCATGCACTACACCGGAAAGCGGCGAGACCGCACCGGATTTGACGTTCACCACCGAACGGGCGATGGCGGCAGTGGCGGTGATCCCGCCGAAGAACGGGGAGGCGATATTGCCCAAACCTTGCGCCAACAGTTCGTTATTGGAATGGTGTTTGGTGTCGGTCATATTGTCTAATACGACCGCACATAATAAGGATTCGATAGCACCCAATACCGCCATGGAAAATGCGGCAGGAAGCAAACTTTGAATGGTGTCGAAGTTCCAGTTAATCAGATTACCTTGTGCATCGGGAATGTTCCACGGCAAGACAAATTCCGGCAGAACGCTTGGAATGCCAAAACCGGTGCTACCATCGGATAGGGTGTATTGAAATTGAGATCCGATGGTTACGACGGAAAAGCCGAAATGGGTTAGCCCTAGCGATAACAAGGTGGCGATAATGACCGCAGGCAAATGCCCCGGAATCGGCAGGCGTAGTTTGTGCCATTGGGTTAAGACAAACAGCGTGACGACGCCGACGGCGGTATCCGCCCAGTTGATGCTTGGAAGTGCGGTCAAAATTACTTGTATTTTTTCAAGGTAATGAGAGGGCATTTGGACAATGTCTAAACCGAGAAAATCCTTGATTTGCAAGGTGGCGATAACAATGCCGATACCCGATGTGAAGCCGAGCGTGACCGGCAACGGAATATATTCGATTAATCGCCCTAAACGGAACAGCGCCATGAGTACCAGAATAATGCCCGACAGCAGGGTTGCCATCAATAAGCCGCTTAGCCCGAATTGTTGGGTGACGGGATATAAAATCACCACAAAGGCGGCGGTCGGTCCGGAAATATTAAAGCGGGAACCGCCGGCTAGGGCGATAATAATCCCCGCCACAATGGCCGTATATAACCCATGCTGTGGCGGCACACCGCTGGCGATTGCCAATGCCATGGAAAGCGGAATGGCGATAATCCCGACGGTGAGACCGGCGATAATGTCTTTGACCAAATGACGGGAGCTGTAGCCCGCACGAAAACTGTCTTTTAGCGCGCTGAAAGGTTTAACCGCCAAGAACACATTTTTAGAAAGAAACCATTTTTTTAACATAATGAAAATCAGATGTGAGAGTGAATGGAATAGCCCTTTAAATCGCGCTTATTTTACCCGATTGTTGGTGAAATTTTTATCTTCTAATCATACAAATTACAAAAATACTTGACGAGGCTCAATGAAATCCTTATAGTGCGCAAGTCCTAATCACGGTGAGATGTCCGAGTGGTTGAAGGAGCACGCCTGGAAAGCGTGTATGCGGGAAACTGCATCGGGGGTTCGAATCCCCCTCTCACCGCCATTCTTAATGAATTTTATTTTGCCTTACACCAATCAATTTCGGTTATACTGACAGCCGTTTCAATAATAAAAAACACTGAAAAAAACGACCGCACTTTTCTGTGCCGGCATATCTGTTTTAGGTCTTGAATTAACATAATCCATCCCAATATAGAGCCAAGCCAGCGGAATTTAGATAAGAGAGTACATGATGAGAGCAAAAAAATCAGAATTACAAACCATACCGGTATTGCCATTACGCGATGTTGTCGTGTTTCCTTACATGGTGATGCCGTTATTTGTCGGCAGACCGCGATCCATTAGCAGTCTTGACGAAGCCATGAATAATGAAAAACAGCTGTTGTTGGTTTCGCAAAAACAGGCGGAATTGGAAGAGCCGGGCATTGAAGATTTATATGATGTGGGCACTATTGCCAACATTATTCAGCTGCTAAAGTTGCCGGACGGCACAGTAAAAGTGTTGGTAGAAGGGCAACAACGCGCCAAAATTCATCATATTGAAGATTCCGGAGTGCATTTTCAGGCACAGATTGAGCCGTTGAACAGTACGCTTGGCAATAAGAAAGAATTGCAGGTCGTCCACAAAGCAGCGTTGGATGAATTTCAAAACTATTTGAATTTAAACAAAAAAGTTCAGCCTGATATTCTTTCCGCATTACAGCAAATTGAAAATCTTGAACAATTAAGTGATACCTTGGCGTCTCATTTGCCGGTTTCCGTCGCACAAAAACAGACCGTGCTGGAAATGAACAACGTAGTGGAACGTTTTGAATATTTGCTTGGTTTGATGCAATCGGAAGCGGATTTATTGCAGGTCGAAAAACGCATTCGCGGTCGCGTTAAGAAACAAATGGAAAAAAGCCAGCGCGATTATTATTTGAATGAGCAAATTAAAGCAATTCAAAAAGAGCTCGGTGAAGTAGAAAATACCGTGAGTGAAATTGAGCACCTGCGCCAAAAAATTGAACAGGCGAAAATGCCGTTGGAAGCGCACGAGAAAACCGAAGCCGAATTACAAAAATTAAAAATGATGTCGCCGATGTCGGCGGAAGCAACGGTGGTGCGCAGTTATATTGATTGGATGTTACAAGTGCCTTGGCACAAACGTAGTAAAGTGAAAAAAGATCTTGCCAAAGCGCAGGAAATTTTAGATGTCGATCATTACGGTTTGGAGCGGGTGAAAGAACGTATTCTGGAGTACCTTGCGGTGCAAACCCGTTTAAATCAGTTGAAAGGCCCGATTCTTTGTTTGGTGGGACCACCGGGGGTAGGTAAAACTTCTTTAGGACAGTCTATCGCCAATGCAACAGGGCGTAAATATGTGCGTATGGCGCTGGGGGGCGTGCGTGACGAAGCGGAAATTCGCGGTCACCGTAAAACTTACATTGGATCACTGCCGGGCAAACTTATTCAGAAAATGGCGAAAGTCGGTGTGAAAAACCCGCTCTTCCTGTTAGATGAAATTGATAAAATGTCTTCCGATATGCGCGGTGATCCGGCGTCTGCTTTGTTGGAAGTATTGGATCCGGAACAAAATGCCCACTTTAACGATCATTATCTGGAAGTGGATTATGATTTATCCGACGTAATGTTTGTGGCGACGTCCAACTCCATGCATATTCCGACCCCATTGTTGGATCGTATGGAAGTGATTCGTTTATCCGGTTATACGGAAGATGAAAAATTAAATATCGCCACCCGTCATTTAATCGCCAAACAAATGGAGCGTAATGGCTTAAAAACGGGTGAATTAACCATTGATGAAAGTGCGATTGTGGATATTATCCGCTACTATACCCGTGAAGCCGGAGTGCGTAATCTGGAACGTGAGATTTCGAAAATCTGTCGTAAGGCAGTAAAAACCTTACTGTTAGATAAGAAATTAAAATCCATCAAAGTGAATGCGAAGAACCTGCATGATTACCTTGGGGTAAAACGCTTTGAATTCGGTCGTGCCGATACGCAAAATCGCGTCGGTGAAGTCACCGGCTTGGCATGGACGGAAGTAGGTGGTGATTTACTCACCATTGAAACCGCGTCGGTGCCGGGCAAAGGCAAACTCAGCTATACCGGTTCTCTTGGTGATGTGATGAAAGAATCCATTCAAGCGGCGATGACCGTAGTGCGCTCCCGTGCGGATAAACTGGGCATTAACCCTGAATTCCACGAAAAACGTGATATTCACATCCATGTGCCGGACGGCGCCACACCGAAAGATGGCCCGAGCGCAGGGATTGCAATGTGCACCGCATTGGTTTCCTGTTTAACCGGCAATCCGGTGAAATCAGAGGTGGCGATGACCGGTGAAATCAGTCTGCGCGGCAAAGTGTTGCCGATTGGCGGTTTAAAAGAGAAGTTGCTGGCGGCACACCGTGGCGGAATTAAAACCGTGATTATTCCGAAAGATAACGTGAAGGATTTGGAAGATATTCCGGAAAATGCAAAACGTGATCTGAAGATTCATGCGGTGGAGACCATCGACGAAGTGCTAGGCCTTGCACTGGAAAATCCGCCGTTAGGCGTTGAGTTTGTCAAGCTGGATCCAATTTCGGCAGTGAAAAGCGGTCGTCGTAAGAAAACCGTTTCCAGAAGTGCGGTCAATTAATTCAGTGTTTTTCAAAAGCCAATTATCATCGAATAATTTGGCTTTTTTATTGTATTATGAATTACTCATCCAGAAAGCTGCGTAAAGTTTCGGAACGGCTTGGATGGCGCAGTTTACGTAACGCTTTGGCTTCGATTTGGCGAATACGTTCACGGGTTACGTCAAATTGTTTACCCACCTCTTCTAAAGTATGATCGGTATTCATGTCGATACCAAAGCGCATACGCAAGACTTTAGCCTCCCGTGGGGTTAAACCTTCCAGTACTTCATGCGTTGCTGCTTTCAGGCTTTGCACGGTCGCGGAATCTAACGGAAGCTCTAAAGTGGAATCCTCGATAAAATCGCCTAAATGGGAATCATCGTCATCGCCAATTGGGGTTTCCATCGAAATCGGCTCTTTCGCAATCTTCAGCACTTTACGGATTTTATCTTCCGGCATGCCCATGCGTTCTGCCAGTTCTTCCGGCGAGGCTTCGCGTCCCATTTCCTGCAGCATTTGACGGGAAATACGATTGAGTTTATTAATAGTTTCAATCATATGTACCGGAATACGAATGGTGCGGGCTTGATCGGCAATAGAACGGGTAATTGCCTGACGAATCCACCAAGTGGCATAAGTAGAGAATTTATAGCCGCGCCGGTATTCAAATTTATCCACTGCTTTCATTAAGCCGATATTACCCTCTTGAATAAGATCAAGAAATTGTAATCCGCGATTGGTGTATTTTTTAGCAATAGAAATTACTAAGCGCAGATTTGCTTCTACCATTTCTTTTTTTGCACGACGGGCTTTTAATTCACCTTGTGTGATGCGCTCACCGATTTCTCGGATTTGTGGAATCGTCAGATGGGTATCTTGTTCGATTTGCACCAAATTGGTGATGGCTTGGCGTAATTGGTTTTCATATTGTACCAATTTTTCCGACCAGGATTTACCGGCAGACAAGGCTTTCACTAACCACGTATCAGTTGTTTCATGTCCTATAAAGCTTTTTTGGAAACCGGATTTTGGCATTTTGGCATTGTCCACCACAATCCGCTGAATGAAACGTTCCTGACCGCGAACACGTTTCATAATACCACGTATAGATAGCACTAGCATATCGAATTGTTTTGGTACTAAGCGGAATTGAGTGAAGATGTCTGATAACACTTGAATTTCATCTTTTGCTTTTTTCGCCGTACGACCATGTTTTGCAATGCTCTCTAAGGTCTTTTGATGTTGCTGCTTAAGTGCGGTAAATTTTTCCCGTGCAATTTCAGGATCAACATTGTTATCACTATCACTGTCATCGCTACTTCCCCCTTCGTTATCTTCTTCCTCCTCGCTTTCACTATCAATATCGCCACCTTCTTCGGAATTAAAATCTTCTGCCAATTCTTCAGTCTCGGATTCGGTTAGCACATTAGGATCAACGAAACCGGTAATTAAGTCGGCTAAGCGTACACCGCCATTTTCTACCAAATCATATTGCTCAATTAAGTAAGTGATGGCTTCAGGGTAAGCGGCAATGGCGCTTTGTACTTCGTTAATACCTTCTTCAATGCGTTTGGCAATATCAATTTCGCCTTCACGGGTAAGCAATTCTACGCTACCCATTTCACGCATATACATACGTACAGGGTCGGTAGTCCGCCCTAATTCTGCTTCCACGCTGGATAATACTTGGGTTGCTTCTTCAACGACATCTTCATCGGTGATATTTTCATTGAGCATCAGATCATCGGCATCCGGTGCGGTCTCCAACACCTGAATCCCCATATCATTAATCATCTGAATAATATCTTCAATTTGATCTGCATCGACTAATTCTTCGGGGAGGCTGTCATTGACCTCGGCGTAGGTTAAATAACCTTGCTCTTTCCCTTGTGCGATGAGTAGTTTCAATTGAGACTGTGGATTTTGATCCATATTTAATATCCGCCTTGCTTGCTTATTTGGAAAAGATAAAATGCTGGGGATTTTATCATCGTTAACATGGTTTAACTATCTCTTTTCTTGTTTTTTTACTAACAAATGTGAAAGTTCTTTTTTCTCGTTCAGATCCAAGCCTTCCGCGCGATCTTTAGCGATGAGCCAGTTTATTCGTTTATCAACGAGTTGCAGGTAGAAATAACGTAATGTTTCGCGGAACGTGTCTTCAATCTTATCGTCTTCAATCAAATGGTTCCACGCGAGCAATTTTTCAAGCGTACTTTGCTGTGTTGTATCGCGCCAATATTCCAATAATTGCCCCGAGCTAATCCCCACTTTTTCACGACAAAGTGCGGTCAATTCCGCGAGCAAATCGTAACCCGGTTCATTAAGATTTCTTAAAGGTTCCAAATCCGGCACAAACTTCACCAATTCCGGATTTTGTAACAATAATGCAATCAGAATACGCATTGGAGTGCGTTTGAATTGCATGGTTGGCGCGACGGGCCCTTCCGCTTTTACCTGATTCGGGAGCATGCTTTCCAATTGCGCGGGATCCAAAATCCCCAATTTTTTAGCGAGCGTATTGCGTAAATCCAAACGCAACACATCGCCGGGAATTTGTTTAATTAACGGAATTGCTAACGCAGCGAGTTTGGCTTTGCCTTCTTTTGAGGAAAAATCCACTTGCGGCGTTAAATGGGCAAATAAAAATTCGCTTAAAGACTGCGCGTTGTCGAGATATTCCTCAAACCCTTGTTTGCCATATTGGCGAATAAACGTATCAGGATCTTCGCCGTCGGGTAAAAAGATAAATTTCAGCTGACGACCGTCTTCCAAATACGGCAGCGCATTTTCTAAGGCACGCCAAGCCGCATCGCGTCCCGCTCGGTCGCCGTCATAACAGCACACCACCTGTTCTGTGGAACGGAAAAGCAGCTGAATTTGCTCCGAAGTTGTGGACGTGCCGAGAGACGCCACCGCATAATTTACGCCGAACTGCGCCAACGCCACCACATCCATATAGCCTTCGACGACCAGCAATTTTTGCGGTGAATCGTCCGCTTGAAGCGCTTCATATAAACCGTAAAGTTCGCTCCCTTTGTGATAGGTCACGGTTTCCGGAGAGTTCAGGTATTTTGGTTTTTCATCGGTTAAAACCCGTCCGCCAAAAGCAACGGTGCGACCGCGCCGATCGCGAATGGGAAACATAATTCGATTGCGGAATTTATCGTACACATTGCCGCGATCGTTACGCGACAGCATCCCCAAATCGAACAGTTTTTGTTGCTCCTCGCGGTTTTTACCGAATTGGCGATAAACGGAATCCATGGCGTTCGGCACATAGCCGATTTGAAAGCGTTCAATCACCTCCGCCGACAGTCCGCGTTGTTGCAGATAACTTTGCGCGGGAATATTTAACGGCAGCTGCTGTTGGTAGAATTTGGCGATTTCCTGCATTAATTCATACAGATTTCGCTTGGTTTGGAAATTAACCTGCTTGCCGCCATCATTAAAGTGCGGTCGTTTCTCGTAGGGAATTTCCAAACCGAGAAAGCCCGCCAGTTCCTCCACCGCTTCCACAAATTCCAGCTTGTCATATTCCATCAAAAAGGAAATGGCGTTACCGTGCGCGCCGCAACCGAAACAATGATAAAACTGCTTTTTGTCGCTCACCGTAAAAGACGGTGTTTTCTCGTGATGAAACGGGCAACAGGCTTGATAATCGCGACCGGCTTTTTTCAGTTTTACGCGGGAATTGATTAAATCGACGATGTTAATTTTGGTTAAAATATCGTCTATGAAGGTGCGTGGAATGGAGCCTTTCATCGAGTATTCTGCCTCTTATTGTGAACGAAATATGAGTCTAACTGATAAGATTGAGAGAAAATAAAACCGTGAGCCTGGGAAGATTCACGGTTTTTATAACTCGAGTTAAAAATGCTGTTAATTAGTATAAACGTGTGTTGCGTGCGTTTTCACGAGCTAAGCGTTTTGCGTGACGTTTTGCACGAGTTGCATTTTCACGTTTACGAATAGTTGTTGGTTTTTCGTAGAATTCACGCGCACGAACTTCTGCTAAAATACCAGCTTTTTCGCAAGAGCGTTTGAAACGACGTAATGCTACGTCAAAGGATTCATTTTCACGAACTTTAATTACAGGCATAAGCCAATCACCTCAATGAGTTTAATTAATTTAATTGCAATTTAAATTTTTATTTGTTGCCGCGCCTGCGGCAGATTCAATAAAGGACGCAATTTTAATCCAAATCACGCATGAAAGTAAAGGGCAGATTGACGTTTTCCTGAAATCCGCATCGGAAAACTGGTTAAAATCGTGTAAAGCGGGTAAAATTCAGCGCCAATAAAACCCATAAAAAGAGAACTCAAATGCGAATTTTAGGCATTGAAACGTCCTGCGATGAAACGGGCGTTGCCATTTATGACGAAGAAAAAGGCTTAGTCGCCAATCAACTCCACACCCAAATTGCGCTGCACGCAGATTACGGCGGTGTAGTGCCGGAACTGGCGTCGCGCGATCATATCCGCAAACTGGCGCCACTATTACAAGCCGCATTAAAAGAAGCGAATTTAACTCCCGAAGACATCAACGGCGTGGCTTATACCAGCGGTCCGGGCTTGGTCGGCGCGTTGTTGGTGGGCGCCACCGTTGCGCGCGCCTTGGCTTATGCGTGGAATGTACCGGCAATCGGCATACATCATATGGAAGGGCATTTGTTGGCGCCCATGCTTGAGGAAAATCCACCGCACTTTCCTTTCGTGGCTTTGCTGGTATCCGGCGGGCATACCCAATTGGTGCGGGTGGACGGCGTAGGGCGTTATGAATTGCTGGGTGAATCCATTGATGACGCGGCGGGTGAAGCTTTTGATAAAACCGCCAAATTGCTCGGTTTGGATTACCCGGGCGGTGCGGCACTAGCGCGTTTAGCGCTTAACGGCACGCCGAATCTTTTTGCTTTTCCGCGCCCGATGACCGATCGTCCCGGTTTGGATTTCAGTTTTTCCGGTTTAAAAACTTTCGCCGCCAACACCCTTCATCAGGTATTACAAGAAGAGGGCAATCTGAGCGAACAAAGCAAGGCGGATATTGCCCATGCTTTCCAGGAAGCGGTGGTGGACACACTGGCAATAAAATGTAAGCGTGCGTTAAAACAAACCGGTTTGAAACGCTTGGTGATTGCGGGCGGCGTGAGCGCCAACACACAGTTGCGCCAAACCTTGGCGGAGCTTATGCAACAACTGGGCGGCGAGGTATTTTACCCGCAGCCGCAATTTTGCACGGACAACGGCGCCATGATCGCCTATACCGGTTTCTTACGTTTAAAACAGGGGCAACAACAGGGGTTGGCAATTGAAGTCCGTCCGCGTTGGGCGATGACCGAATTAACCACGATTTAACCCAAAAGTGCGGTGGAAAAAACACATAAATTTTTCACCGCACTTTCAATAAAAAGGAAAACACATGGACAAAATCAAATTCAGAGCAATGCGTGCCGCCGGCATCGGCTGTTTCGTTATGTTAGCGATTATCGCCTTTTTCGTGTTTACCACGCCCACGGACGTGCTGATCGATTTCTTAACGGAAGTCGGCAAAATGGCAGGCGGGCGCACCACCATCGGCGTGCTTATTTTAGCCGCGCTGCCACCGGTGACCGGCTTCATTTGCTACCATTTCTGGCGCTGGGTGCTTAAATAAACATGGCTAAATTGTATTTTTACTATTCCACCATGAATGCAGGAAAATCCACCACCTTGTTGCAATCTTCCTATAATTACCGCGAACGTAACATGAACACGCTGGTTTATACAGCGGCGATAGACGATCGTTTCGGCGTAGGGCAGGTGACTTCCCGCATCGGGATTAGCGAACGGGCGAATACCTTTACCCGCAATACGAATTTGTTCGCTGAAATTGAACAACATCTGGCGCAGGAGCCGCTTCATTGTATTTTGGTGGATGAGGCACAGTTTTTAACCAAAGAACAGGTTTATCAACTGAGCGATGTGGTGGATAAACTACATATTCCCGTGTTGTGCTACGGTTTGCGCACCGATTTCCAAGCGGAATTATTTGAAGGCA
Organism: Aggregatibacter actinomycetemcomitans; assembly: GCF_023518055.1. Classification (NCBI taxonomy): domain Bacteria; kingdom Pseudomonadati; phylum Pseudomonadota; class Gammaproteobacteria; order Pasteurellales; family Pasteurellaceae; genus Aggregatibacter; species Aggregatibacter actinomycetemcomitans. Next base: position 1,050,842 of record NZ_CP085096.1, on the reverse strand, counting down.
GTCGCTATTTACTGGCGTGGGCGGATCAGCTGGAAGAACTCAAAACCATTTGTTACTGCGGTCGCAAAGCCAATTTTGTGTTACGTCTTAACGAACAGGGCGAAGTGGTTAAACAAGGCGATCAAATCCAAATCGGCGGCAACGACAGCTATCTCTCTGTATGCCGTTTGCATTATAAGGAGAGAATGGCGGAGTAGCGGCGGAAAAGTACGGTCGTTTTTTCAAATGTTTTTTATAAGGACAGACATCAAGTCTGTCCTGTTATTATCCGTTGATCCAGCCCAAAAATTCTTCCTCACTCAACACCTGCACCCCTAACTCCGCCGCTTTGCTTAGTTTTGAGCCGGCGGCTTCACCGGCGATAACATAGTCGGTTTTGGCGGAAACACTGCCGCTGACTTTGGCGCCGAGTTGTTGTAACAAGGCTTTGGCGTCGTTGCGTCCCATTTGCGAGAGGGTGCCGGTGAGCACCACAGTTTTGCCTTTGAACGGATTTTCCTTCACTTCCTGCACGTCAACGGTTTCCCAATGCACGCCTTGGGCGATGAGATCTTCCACCACGGCGACATTATGCGCTTCACGCCAGAACACAAAAATCCGATTTGCTACCACTTCGCCTACGTCGGGCACCTGTTGTAACTGTTCCAAATCGGCATTTTGCAACGCTTCCAAGGTCTTGAAATGATTTGCCAGATTTAACGCGGTGGCTTCGCCCACGTCACGAATGCCCAAGGCGAAAATGAAACGGGCAAGGGTGGTATTTTTCGCTTTTTCTAAGCTGGCTAAGGCATTTTCGGCGGATTTCGGTCCCATTCGTTCAAGGCGGGTGAGGGTGGTTAAATCCAACTTGAACAAATCTGCCGGGGTATGAATCAATTCGCGATCCACCAGCTGTTCAATGAGCTTGCCGCCCACACTGTCGATGTCCATGGCTTTGCGTGACACAAAGTGTTTTAACGCTTCTTTGCGTTGCGCCGCGCAGAATAATCCGCCGGTGCAGCGTGCGACGGCTTCACCTTCGATACGGATAATCAAAGAATCACAAACGGGGCAGTGTGTCGGAAACACAATTGGTTTATTCCCTTTTTTGGCTTTATGTACGAGTTTAATAACTTGAGGAATAACGTCTCCAGCGCGTCTTATTAAGACAATATCACCAATGGATATTCCTAATCTTTTTATTTCATCATTATTGTGTAAAGTTGCGTTACTTACGGTAACCCCTCCAACAGAAACAGGTTCTAGTTTAGCAACGGGAGTAACAGCTCCTGTTCTACCAATTTGGAATTCAACATCCAATAATCTTGTTCTAACTTCTTCTGCGGGGAATTTATAAGCAATCGCCCAACGTGGTGCTTTGGAAATAAAACCAAGGCGTTGTTGCAGCGCAATATCGTTGATTTTCAGCACCGCGCCGTCGATGTCATAACCGAGGGAACTGCGTTTCGCCATAATAGTGCGGTAGAAATTCAACACGTTTTCAATGCCGTCGCACAACTGAATTTCATTGTTTACCGGAATACCCACGGATTTCAGCCATTGCAGGCGTTCAAAATGGGTCGGCGGCAGTTCCACGCCTTCGGCAATGCCGATACTATACGCATTGAGCATTAACGGGCGTTGGCTGGTGATTTTCGGATCCAATTGACGTAGTGAGCCCGCCGCCGCATTGCGCGGATTGGCAAAGGTTTTCTCGCCGTGTTCCAATGCGCGTTCATTTAATCGCTCAAAGCCCGCGTGCGGCATGAACACCTCGCCGCGCACTTCCAAACGCGCCGGCGGATTATCCGTCAGCAGTTGCAACGGAATGTTGCGAATGGTGCGGATATTTTGCGTAATGTCTTCACCGGTGGTGCCGTCACCACGGGTTGCCGCTTGGGACAATACGCCGTTCACGTACAAAATGCTGACCGCCAAACCGTCCAGTTTCGGTTCGCAGCAAAAGGTCAGCGGTTCCGGCACGAGTGCCAGGCGATCTTGAATGCGTTTGACGAAGGAGAAAAATTCCTCATTGGAAAAGGCGTTATCCAAGGACAGCATGGGAATTTCATGGCGAATTTGTGCAAATTCGGACAACGGACGCGCACCCACGCGTTGGGTCGGCGAATCGGCGGTAACCAGTTCGGGATGTTGTTGTTCCAACGCTTTAAGCTGATGAAACAGGCGATCATACTCGCTGTCGGGAATCTGCGGATCGTCTAAAACGTGGTATTGATATTCGTGGTGGCGTAAGGTTTTTCTAAGGTCGTCGATTTGTTGTTGAATTGAAGTTGTCATTGTTATTCCGTAAAAATACCGAAAAAAATGACCGCACTTTGAGGTGCTCGGTGAGCGAAAAGTGCGGTCGTTTTTGAAAACGTTTTAAGCCGCCGTTATCATTAAGCCACTTTGGCTAAATATTCCTGTTCGGCATGGTCGTTGAAAATTTCCTGTTTGTCGGTCAACACAAAACCGCCTAATTCGTCCGCCAAATTGCGTGCAGCGCGAATCATAGTTTTTAAGTTGACGGTGTCGTTGCCCGGGGAAGGTAATTGCATAAACAGCGCAATGCCCACGGTGAACAGATTGTCCATGTCGTAAGGATCAAAGGTGCCGGGCTGTTGTAAATTGGCGATGCTGAATAACACCGGACTGGCGGAGGTTAAATCCAAATGGCGGTGATAAATGTGCTGATCGCCGAAAATAAAACCTAAATCGTCCAAGGCTTGTGCTAAGCGCCCACCGTTGAATTCACGGTTTTCCGGTGCTACCACATACAACATAATGAAAGACGGTTTCGCCGGATTTTCCCCCTTGCTTTCCGTCGGTTGCGGCGTTGCCTGCATTTCGGTGGTTGGTTCGTGGCTTTCCTGTTCCAACGGCGTCAAAGAAACCGTCGGTGTGGTGTATTCTTCTTCCATTTGCGTGATGGAAACGCGGTTCGGATCGGCGTAAGGCGAAGGCTCGCCGTAAGGTTGAAACGGCGTGTCGTTGGGTCTGCTTTGGGGCGCTTGCGGATATTGTGGTCGCTGTAGCCCTTGCTCATTCTGCGCGTATTGCGGTGCAGGTTCAGCCTGATGAAATGCGTTTGACACCCCACTCGGCAGCGTGATTTTAATTTCATCTACGGCGCGTTCGATAGATTGGTTTTCGGCCGCGCTTGGTGCCGCCGCTTCTTCAAAATCCAGTGCTTGTTGTTGCGGTGGCGGGGTTTCTTCGACAAAGGCGTGTTTTGGTTTTTCGGCGATAGGTGCGTCGGTGACGGGGCGCGCCGTTGGGTTCGGCGCATTAAAACGGTTTGGCTGCTGATTTTGTGCAAAGGTATTGGCGTTTTTGAAATATTGGGATTTTTCGCGACGGTTTGACCAAATTCCGTGCGCAACCAATGCCAATAATGCAATAACGCCCAAGATAATCAAAATTGTATTTAAATCCATTGCCGACTCTCCAATCATACAAAATTCACGCAAGCTGGGCGTAAGCTTATCATATTTTTGCAAAATTGATGATAGACAAAGTTTGATTTTTTTCACCGCACTTTGTATCCTGAACCTCTTTTTTCTTAGGGATAACGCTATGTTGAAACACGCGGAAATGAAATCCGGTTTTGAATATTTTGTGATGGGTTGGCATTTGATTTTACAGAAAGGGCTGCGCCGTTTTGTGATCATGCCGATCCTGTTAAATATGCTGTTATTAGGCGGTCTGTTTTGGCTTTTTGTGAACCAAATCGGCGGTTATATTGACGGCATTATTTCCTACATTCCCGATTGGCTGAGTTGGTTGAGCGGCGTTTTGCTGCTGCTTTCCATTCTTATGATTCTCGTTCTGTTTTACTTCGTCTTTACCACGCTGTCGGGCTTTATCGCCGCGCCTTTTAATGGCTTGCTGGCGGAAAAAGTGGAAAAAATGCTGACCGGAGAAAATTTGCAGGATATGTCCCTGTGGGATTTTATGAAAGATGTGCCGCGGATGCTGGTACGGGAATGGCAAAAGCTGGTTTACAGCTTGCCAAAAATCATCGCGTTGTTTTTATTGGGATTTGTGCCTTTGCTGGGGCAAACCATGATTCCCGTAGCGACCTTTTTATTCACCGCATGGATGATGGCGATTCAATATTGCGACTATCCTTTTGATAACCACAAAATCCCTTTCGGCATAATGAAAAACGAACTGGCGATTAAGCGCAATGTGACGATGACCTTCGGCAGTTTGGTGACGCTTTGTACTTTTGTGCCGGTGGTGAATCTGGTGATTATTCCCGTGGCAGTGTGTGGCGCAACGGCAATGTGGGTAACGGAATACCGTGCTTTATTTAAGCGCTCGCAACAAGGGCAAACCGGCACTGAAGTGAATGTGAATCGTCGCTCTTCCGGCGACGGTGTTATCGTCAGAAAATAGCTTTTGGTTATATGATTTATAAAAAATAGCTATTGTTTTATCGGCGGTTCTCATGCTAAAACTAACGCCACTTCATTATTTATCCTCAGGAGAACATATTATGACTATTTACAGTGACAATTCTTATTCTATCGGCAATACCCCGTTAGTACGTTTAAAACATTTCGGCAACGGCAATATTGTCGTGAAAATTGAAGGGCGCAACCCGAGTTTCAGCGTAAAATGTCGCATCGGTTCTAACATGATATGGCAGGCGGAAAAAGACGGCAGGCTGACGAAAGGCAAAGAAATCGTTGATGCTACCAGCGGTAATACCGGGATTGCATTGGCGTATGTCGCGGCAGCGCGTGGTTATAAAATCACCCTTACCATGCCGGAGACCATGAGTACCGAGCGTAAACGTTTGTTGCGTGGTCTCGGTGTAAATTTAGTGCTGACTGAAGGTGCCAAAGGAATGAAAGGTTCCATTGCTAAAGCAGAAGAAATCATGGCGTCCGATCCGAATCGTTATGTGATGTTAAAACAATTTGAAAACCCGGCGAACCCGGATATCCACCGCAAAACCACCGGTGAAGAAATCTGGAAAGGCACCGAGGGCAAAATTGACATATTGGTTGCCGGTGTAGGCACAGGCGGTACGATTACCGGCATTTCCCGCGCAATCAAATTAGATCACGGTAAACAAATCACTTCCGTTGCCGTAGAACCGGCAGAATCTCCGGTTATCACTCAAACGCTCGCGGGCGAAGAAGTGAAACCGGGACCACACAAAATTCAAGGTATCGGCGCAGGCTTTATTCCGAAAAACTTAGATCTTTCCTTAGTGGATCGTGTGGAAACTGTAGATAGCGACACCGCCATTGCCACCGCCCGCCGTTTGATGGCGGAAGAAGGGATTCTTGCCGGGATTTCTTCCGGCGCTGCTGTAGCGGCTGCTGACCGCTTGGCGAACCTGCCCGAATTTAAAGACAAACTGATCGTCGTTATCCTACCGTCTGCTGCCGAACGCTATTTAAGTACCGCACTTTTTAATGGAATTGAGGTTTAATACATTGTTAATTAACGACTTTGCCTGTTGAAAAACGTTCATGAAAATGACCGCACTTTTACTAGTGTAAAATAGCAAACCAATGCCATGTAATCTAGGGTAAAAATTACCCTGGATTACGAATAAGCCGGCTTCTTTGGGGAGAGGAAATGTTCCCTGATTCACATTCACTGCTGTTTATGGCTTCCCCCAAGCCCACCATGGACATATCGGAAATTTTTACGATCGCATACCGAGGAATAACATGGTAATGGCGGCATATAAATTTAATGCAATGGTGCTGCCCGGCACAGTTACCAAACCCACATCGCGTTTTTTTGGCGTGTGCAGATAACACAGGGCGGTCTCGCACCGGTGAACACCCATAACGTGATGAGCATAATGTTTTTTACTTGTTTGCTGACACGGTTAACGAAAGTACGCCATATTGCTTGCTTTAAATTAACGGAAGAGAATTTGTTTGACCAGTTGTTGCAGGGTTGGCACCACATCCTGCATAAACCACGGATTTTTAGCCAGCCAGAGCTGATTACGCGGTGAAGGGTGTACCAACGGCAAAAAGTGCGGTAGAAATTCACGGTAATTTTTCACCGTTTCGGTGACGTTGCGTTTATTCTGCGGCAGGTAATATTGTTGCGCATATTGTCCGATCACAATGGTCAGTTCGATATTGGGCAAACCTGTTAAAATCGATGGATGCCATTTTTCCGCAAAACCTTTCCGCGGCGGCAAATCCCCCGATTTACCTTTACCCGGATAATAAAAATCCATGGGGAGCACGGCAAATAGCCCGGAATGATAAAAGGTCTCACGATCTACGTCCAACCATTCACGCAATCGATCGCCGCTTTTATCGTTCCAGTACAAACGGGTTTGCTCCGCTTTCACTCCGGGCGCTTGTCCGACAACATTAATGCGCGCCCCTGTCGGTGCCGCAAACAGCGGTTCAATACCGCGCTCGGTAAAGGATTGATTTTGCAGATCAGACATGATGGCATGTTTAATTTGGGTGAAGGTAGCCATGGATTTCTCCTAAACAGTAGTTTTATCTCGGTACATAAATATCTGAAAAACATTCCCCTCTTTTGTAAAGAGGAGTTAGGGGGGGATTTGGTTCAATCATTCAAACGCTTCCGCCAACGCCGCAACCGTCGACAATGGTCGCGCCGTTGTCCATCTATTTTTACCCAGGCGGGATATTGCTACGGGTTGAGATCGTCCGGATGTTGTCTAAGCACCGTCGAGAATCGTAATATTTGACATATTTTGCTTTCCTCAAATGAAATAAAAAGATACCGCACTTAAAAAGTGCGATCGATTTTTGAAATGTTTTATACGTTGAAGCGGAAGTGCATCACATCGCCGTCCTGCACGATGTAATCTTTCCCTTCCAAACGCCATTTGCCTGCTTCTTTCGCGCCGTTTTCGCCTTTGTATTGAATAAAGTCTTCATAGGCGATCACTTCCGCACGGATAAAGCCTTTTTCGAAATCCGTGTGGATGACGGCGGCGGCTTTCGGTGCGGTGGCGCCGACGGAAACCGTCCACGCGCGTACTTCTTTCACGCCGGCGGTGAAGTAGGTTTGTAAATTCAATAAGGCGTAACCTGCGCGAATCACGCGGTTTAAGCCCGGTTCTTCAATGCCGAGGTCCTGTAAGAATTCCAGTTTCTCGTCATCGTCCAGTTCGGCGATTTCCGCCTCGATTGCGGCACATACCGGTACCACCACGGAACCTTCTTTTTCGGCGAATTCCCGTACTTTGTCGAGATACGGATTGTTTTCAAAACCGTCTTCGTTCACGTTGGCGATGTACATGGTCGGTTTTAAGGTTAAGAAATTGTAGCTTTTAATCGCCAATAATTCGTCTTTGTCTAACGGCACGGAACGAATCATGCCCGCTTCGGAAAGCACCGGCAGGATTTTTTCCATCACGGAAAGTTCAAATTTCGCGTCTTTGTCGCCGCCTTTGGCACGTTTTTGCAAACGTTGAATAGCGCGTTCGCAGCTGTCTAAATCGGCGAGCGCCAGTTCGGTGTTGATGGTGTCGATGTCATTTAACGGATCGATTTTGCCCGCAACGTGCACGATGTCGTCGTTTTCAAAGCAACGCACTACGTGACCGATCGCGTCGGTTTCGCGAATGTTCGCCAAGAATTTGTTCCCCAAGCCTTCTCCTTTGCTTGCGCCGGCAACCAAGCCCGCGATGTCCACAAATTCCATGGTGGTCGGCAACACGCGTTCCGGCTTGACAATTTCTGCCAACGCGTCCAAACGCGGATCAGGCATCGGCACGACGCCGGTATTCGGTTCGATAGTACAAAACGGATAGTTCGCCGCTTCAATTCCGGCTTTGGTTAAAGCGTTGAAAAGCGTCGATTTGCCCACATTCGGCAAGCCCACGATGCCACATTTGAATCCCATAATTTTTCCTTATGTTTGGGGACTGTGGACGTTTCATTTTGCATTTGAGCTAGCATTTATTTTTATGATAACAAGGCAAAATAAACCTAGCCCTTTGGGTTGTGCCTTTAGGCGACAATTCAAATGCAAAATGAAACGTCCACAGCCCCGAGTAAAACGATCGTAAAAACGACCGCACTTTTTGTTCATTAAATTTTAAAACTGTTTAGCCGATGGGTGGCTTTCACCATGCCGTCTTTAAAAAGCAACTCTACGCAATCCGTCGCTTCGTCCAGGGCTTTGTCTAACGCGTCGCGTTCGCTTGGCGCGGGCTTATTTAACACATAACCCGCCACCAAATCGCGATGCCCGGGGTGACCAATGCCGATGCGTAAACGGTGAAAATTATTGCTATTGCCCAGCTGCGCCACGATGTCTTTCAGCCCGTTATGCCCGCCGTGTCCGCCACCCAATTTGAGTTTCGCCGTGCCGGGCGGTAAATCCAACTCATCGTGCAGAACCAAAATTTCTTCCGGCTTAATACGGTAAAAATTCGCCAGTGTGCCCACTGCTTTGCCGCTTAAATTCATAAATGTCGTCGGCACCAAAAAACGCACTTCTTTGCCGTTCACCACGGCACGCGCGGTGTAGCCGAAAAATTTGTTTTCCGGATTTAAGATAACGTTAAAACGGCGCGCTAAACGCTCCATTAACCACACACCTGCATTGTGACGGGTGTCCGCATATTTGTCACCGGGATTGCCAATCCCGACGATAAGTTTGATTTCTGACATAGTGCTTTGCTTGCTAAAAAGAATGGCGCGTATTGTAGCGGAAAGTCGGCTTTTTCTCAATGAAAGGGAAGACCAAACCGCACTTTGATCTGCCCCCAAAAGCTAGGCACCACAGCTCACCAATTAAGGTGCAGATTATTATGGGTAAACATTATTCAATCGAATTCAAAAATCACATCGTCAACCTAGCACAGCGAGAAAAATGAAAATACCAAGTGAACAGAAACGTCACCTTGCAATAATCCTCAAGATATTAAGGCATTACTTAAGGAACTGGAGTATTTAAGAGCGGAGAATACCACCTTGAAAAAGTTCAAGGAGCTGGACGAGCAAAAAGCCTGATAGAAAAAAGGAACATCGTTAACGCGTTAAAGGGTCAGCATTCAACACTGTTGTTATTGAAGATTATCGAGCTCTCCCGTTCGACCTTCTATTACACGCCGAAACCCAAAGACCACGGCGACATGCGCCAACGTATTTTAGCCCCTTATCAGCAAAACGAAGGGCGCAATGGGTATCGAATGATTCGAATAAAACTACGTAAAGAAGGGATATTCATCAGTGGTAAAACAGTGTTGGCATTGGGAATTCGTTCTTGTGTGAGAGTGAAAAAACGTAAGGAAGTGGGGAAAACGAGCCATATGGCGCTGAATTTGCTGCAATGCAACTTTACCGCTGCGAAGTTGAAGGAGAAATGGGTAATGCCCGGAGCTAAAACGGATGTGACCGAACTTCGGGTGGGGCGTGAGAAACTGTATCTTTCCCCCATGATGGACTTAGCCAATCAGGAGATTATCGCCTTTAGAACGGGACGACGCCCGATATTCGGTTTGGTCTCATCAATGTTGAAAAAGACATTAAGGCAATTAAAGGAAACGGATTTACCGATTATACACACCGACCGGGGCTACCTTTACGGACGTGCCCGTTGGCGTAAGATGTTGATACGGGATAACGGTTCGCCTTATGCCATCCAGAACATGGGCCGACGGAGGAGACGGTTATGATAATGCGGTGATAAAGAGTTTTTTCAGCACGTTGATTACCGTCAGTTTAAGGACATTGATGAATCAGAATGGATGATACATGATATATTCGTTATTATACCTAGGAGCAAATTAAGCTCGGGTTAGACGATTTAAACCCTGTGCAATATAGAGCTCAATATTTAGTTATCTGTCCAACTTTTGGGGCTCAAATCACTTTTTTAATCTGATTTTAAAGTACAGTTTTCTTTTTTAAAGAAATTAGATTTAAAACGGATAGAGACAATTTTCAGTTTAGGATGAAGTAAATGGCAGGGGCGGAGAGTCTCGAACTCCCAACACCCGGTTTTGGAGACCGGTGCTCTACCAATTGAACTACGCCCCTATTGGTATGTATAACCTGAAAAGGTTACAAAAGTTGGCGGAATGGACGGGACTCGAACCCGCGACCCCCTGCGTGACAGGCAGGTATTCTAACCAGCTGAACTACCACTCCAGAATGAGAATTAGCAGTGACCTACTCTCACATAGGGATGCCCCACACTACCATTGGCGTAACAGCATTTCACTTCTGAGTTCGGTATGGATTCAGGTGGCTCTACTGCACTATAACTGCTAAAATTTTTATTACTTTAGCTTACTAACAAGACTGAATAAACTAAAGTAATAAATTTGGCGGTGACCTACTCTCACATGGGGATGCCCCACACTACCATCGGCATTACGGCCTTTCACTTCTGAGTTCGGTATGGTTTCAGGTGGTACCACCGCACTATCGCCGCCAATATTCTTTGATGACTATCCTCTCTCCTTTCCGCGCTTTCGCTTTCTTATTCCGCTCTTCGCTTCTCTCGTTCTTTCCCTTCTTACTTCCTTTCCTGCACGCTATACGCGTCCTCTCCAAAAACAAGCCTCAAACCAACTTCCTTCCCTCAACTCCCTCTCCTGAGCTACAATCCTTTTTCTTCTCTTTCTCTTTATCTTTCTCTTTAATTTAATCTAATACCGTTATTCTTATCAATACATCCCCTGCGCTCCTGCCCCCCGCAAAAACACTTGAGCGTTGTATGGCTAAGCCCCTCGGGCAATTAGTACGTGTTAGCTCAACATATCACTACGCTTACACACCACGCCTATCTACGTCATAGTCTTTAACAACCCTTACAGACCTAAAGTCTGGGAGAACTCATCTCTTGGCAAGTTTCGTGCTTAGATGCTTTCAGCACTTATCTCTCCCGCACTTAGCTACCCGGCTATGCGTCTGGCGACACAACCGGAACACCAGCGGTGCGTCCACTCCGGTCCTCTCGTACTAGGAGCAGCCCCAACCAATTCTCCTACGCCCACGGCAGATAGGGACCGAACTGTCTCACGACGTTCTAAACCCAGCTCGCGTACCACTTTAAATGGCGAACAGCCATACCCTTGGGACCTACTTCAGCCCCAGGATGTGATGAGCCGACATCGAGGTGCCAAACACCGCCGTCGATATGAACTCTTGGGCGGTATCAGCCTGTTATCCCCGGAGTACCTTTTATCCGTTGAGCGATGGCCCTTCCATGCAGAACCACCGGATCACTATGACCTACTTTCGTACCTGCCCGACCTGTCCGTCTCGCAGTTAAGCTTGCTTATACCATTGCACTAACCTCACGATGTCCGACCGTGATTAGCAAACCTTCGTGCTCCTCCGTTACGCTTTGGGAGGAGACCGCCCCAGTCAAACTACCCACCAGACACTGTCCGAACACCTGTAATCGATGTCTCGTTAGAACATCAAACGTTAAAGGGTGGTATTTCAACGTCGACTCCATAATGACTGGCGTCACTACTTCATAGTCTCCCACCTATCCTACACATCAAAATTCAATGTTCAGTGTCAAGCTATAGTAAAGGTTCACGGGGTCTTTCCGTCTAGCCGCGGGTACACCGCATCTTCACGGCGATTTCAATTTCACTGAGTCTCGGGTGGAGACAGCCTGGCCATCATTATGCCATTCGTGCAGGTCGGAACTTACCCGACAAGGAATTTCGCTACCTTAGGACCGTTATAGTTACGGCCGCCGTTTACTGGGGCTTCGATCAGGAGCTTCTCTTTCGATTACACCATCAATTAACCTTCCAGCACCGGGCAGGCATCACACCCTATACCTCCACTTTCGTGTTTGCAGAGTGCTGTGTTTTTAGTAAACAGTTGCAGCCAGCTGGTATCTTCGACCGGTTCAACCTTCAGGGGCAAGCCCTTACAATCTACGCCGGCGCACCTTCTCCCGAAGTTACGGTGCTATTTTGCCTAGTTCCTTCACCCGAGTTCTCTCAAGCGCCTGAGTATTCTCTACCTGACCACCTGTGTCGGTTTTCAGTACGGTTTAGTAAAGCCTTTCGCTTAGTGGCTTTTCCTGGAAGTGTGGTATCGGTTACTTCAACTCCGTAGAGTCTCGTCATCATCTCTCAGTGTTAACAGGAGCCCGGATTTGCCTAAGCTCCCCACCTACCAACTTAAACGTACATATCCAACAGTACGCTAACCTAACCTGCTCCGTCCCCACATCGCAGCTTTACCAAGTACGGGAATATTAACCCGTTTCCCATCGACTACGCTTTTCAGCCTCGCCTTAGGGGCCGACTCACCCTGCCCCGATTAACGTTGGACAGGAACCCTTGGTCTTCCGGCGAACGGGTTTTTCACCCGTTTTATCGTTACTTATGTCAGCATTCGCACTTGTGATACGTCCAGCATACTTCTCAATACACCTTCTTCCGCTTACACAACGCTCCCCTACCCAACAGGCGTATCACTAATATTCCTCAATTCCCAACCGCACTTCCCGTCATGACTTCCGTCTCAACGTGTTTGGCGCTTGACCAACTTGCTTCTCTTCGTTTCGCAAGTTGTTAATCGTAAGGCGTATTAGTGATACGCCTGATGCCGCAGCTTCGGTGACTAATTTTAGCCCCGTTATATCTTCCGCGCAGGCCGACTCGACTAGTGAGCTATTACGCTTTCTTTAAATGATGGCTGCTTCTAAGCCAACATCCTAGCTGTCTAAGCCTTCCCACTTCGTTTCCCACTTAATTAGTACTTTGGGACCTTAGCTGGCGGTCTGGGTTGTTTCCCTCTCCACGACGGACGTTAGCACCCGCCGTGTGTCTCCTGAGTATCACTCTTCGGTATTCGTAGTTTGCATCGGGTTGGTAAGCCGGGATGGCCCCCTAGCCGAAACAGTGCTCTACCCCCAAAGGTGTCCGCTCAAGGCTCTACCTAAATAGATTTCGGGGAGAACCAGCTATCTCCCGGTTTGATTGGCCTTTCACCCCCAGCCACAAGTCATCCGCTAATTTTTCAACATTAGTCGGTTCGGTCCTCCAGTTAGTGTTACCCAACCTTCAACCTGCCCATGGCTAGATCACCGGGTTTCGGGTCTATACCTTGCAACTAAGCGCCCAGTTAAGACTCGGTTTCCCTTCGGCTCCCCTATCCGGTTAACCTCGCTACAAAATATAACTCGCTGACCCATTATACAAAAGGTACGCAGTCACCCTTTCGGGCTCCCACTGCTTGTACGTACAAGGTTTCAGGTTCTATTTCACTCCGGTCACCCCGGTTCTTTTCGCCTTTCCTTCACAGTACTGCTTCACTATCGGTCAATCAGGAGTATTTAGCCTTGGAGGATGGGCCCCCCTTCTTCAAACAGGATATCACGTGTCCCGCCCTACTTCTCGTTAGCTTAGTACCACGACCCAGACTTCGAGTACGGGGCTATCACCCTGTCTCGCTGTGCTTCCCAGCACATTCCTCTGTCTCTGTCGCTATCACTAACAGGCTCTTTCGCTTTCGCTCGCCGCTACTCACAAAATCTCGGTTGATTTCTTTTCCTCGGGGTACTTAGATGTTTCAGTTCTCCCGGTTCGCCTCATTACCCTATGGATTCAGGTAATGATAGTGGGTTCTTCACCCACTGGGTTTCCCCATTCGGATATCTCGGATTAAACGCCTCTTATCGACTCATCCGAGCTTTTCGCAGATTAGCACGTCCTTCTTCGCCTCTGATTGCCAAGGCATCCACCTTGTACGCTTTGTCTCTTAACCATACAACCTCAAGTATTCTTGCCCTCTCATAGGATATTAGTATATTCACCATAAGTGGCATACCCGCGCTGCGATTAATAACAGTTTTAAATTAAAGTCGAGTAATCGCCTTTTCTCAATCACTCGCTCAGACTTCCTTGAAAGTCTCGTTTTCAGCTTGTTTCCGGATTTTTAAAGAACAGATAAGACGGATAATCATCTTTAAATGGCGTCCCCACGGGGATTCGAACCCCGGTTACCGCCGTGAAAGAGCGATGTCCTAGGCCTCTAGACGATGGGGACAACATGTAAAGATACTATCTTTCCTTCACTTTTTCCTTTGTTCTTCCATTGCCTACAATCATCAAACAAACTGTGTGAACACTTAAAGTCGTTCGTATGTAAGGAGGTGATCCAACCGCAGGTTCCCCTACGGTTACCTTGTTACGACTTCACCCCAGTCATGAATCATACCGTGGTAAACGCCACCCTCTCGGTTCAGCTATCCACTTCTGGTACAACCCACTCCCATGGTGTGACGGGCGGTGTGTACAAGGCCCGGGAACGTATTCACCGCAACATTCTGATTCGCGATTACTAGCGATTCCGACTTCATGGAGTCGAGTTGCAGACTCCAATCCGAACTTAGACGCACTTTCTGAGATTCACTCCCCATCGCTGGTTGGTTACCCTCTGTATACGCCATTGTAGCACGTGTGTAGCCCTACTCGTAAGGGCCATGATGACTTGACGTCATCCCCACCTTCCTCCGGTTTATCACCGGCAGTCTCCTTTGAGTTCCCGACCACGTCGCTGGCAACAAAGGATAAGGGTTGCGCTCGTTGCGGGACTTAACCCAACATTTCACAACACGAGCTGACGACAGCCATGCAGCACCTGTCTCAAAGCTCCCTAAGGCACAAACCCATCTCTGAGTTCTTCTTCGGATGTCAAGAGTAGGTAAGGTTCTTCGCGTTGCATCGAATTAAACCACATGCTCCACCGCTTGTGCGGGCCCCCGTCAATTCATTTGAGTTTTAACCTTGCGGCCGTACTCCCCAGGCGGTCGATTTATCACGTTAGCTTCGGGCACCAGGGCTAAACCCCAATCCCCAAATCGACACCGTTTACAGCGTGGACTACCAGGGTATCTAATCCTGTTTGCTCCCCACGCTTTCGCACATCAGCGTCAGTACATCCCCAAGGGGCTGCCTTCGCCTTCGGTATTCCTCCACATCTCTACGCATTTCACCGCTACACGTGGAATTCTACCCCTCCCTAAAGTACTCCAGACCCCCAGTATGAAATGCAATTCCCAGGTTAAGCCCGGGGATTTCACACCTCACTTAAAGGTCCGCCTACGTGCCCTTTACGCCCAGTTATTCCGATTAACGCTCGCACCCCCCGTATTACCGCGGCTGCTGGCACGGAGTTAGCCGGTGCTTCTTCTGTATTTAACGTCAATTTGGCATGCTATTAACACACCAACCTTCCTCAATACCGAAAGAACTTTACAACCCGAAGGCCTTCTTCATTCACGCGGCATGGCTGCGTCAGGGTTGCCCCCATTGCGCAATATTCCCCACTGCTGCCTCCCGTAGGAGTCCGGGCCGTGTCTCAGTCCCGGTGTGGCTGGCCATCCTCTCAGACCAGCTAGCGATCGTCGGCTTGGTAGGCCTTTACCCCACCAACTACCTAATCACACTTGGGCTCATCTCATGGCATGCGGCCATAAAGTCCCGCACTTTCGTCTCCCGACTCTACGCGGTATTAGCGACAGTTTCCCGTCGTTATCCCCCTCCATAAGACAGATTCCCAAGCATTACTCACCCGTCCGCCACTCGTCAGCAAGAAAGCAAGCTTTCTCCTGCTACCGTCCGACTTGCATGTGTTAAGCCTGCCGCCAGCGTTCAATCTGAGCCATGATCAAACTCTTCAATTCAAAAAGCTTAATCCCTCAATAGCTGACTTAATTAATCTATTATAAATAATATAAATAAACGAATCTTCCGGCACCTATTAAGTTCAATCTTAAAATTATTTAAAACGAATCTATAAGTGCCCACACAGTTTGTATGATTGATTGTTAAAGAACAAAAAACGACGCGCTGTCTATAAAACCCTACAACGGCGCGTCGTTGTGCCCGCGTATTATAGGTATTTACTAATTCTTTGCAAGAGTTTTTTTACAAAAAATTGAACTTTTTTATTATTTGCTCATAAACTCGCCAAATTGTGTTTTCCTTTGAGATAAAAAATTATGGAGATCAAAAAAATGCGGTCAGAAAAACGCTTGAATTTCTGACCGCACTTTTGGCTTTCCGAGTTAAGTAAAATAAATTATTTGCCCACTTGGCTTCCAATCAAACCGCCAAGTGCCGCACCACCTAAAGTGGCACCGGTTGAACCGCCGATAACGTTACCGGCAACACCACCGATTGCAGCGCCGACAGCGGTATTCTTTTGTGTTCTGCTTAAATTATGGCAGCCGGTTAAAGCCACGGCTAACGTCACGATGCCAAGAATTTGAACCCGTTTTTTCATTTTAAAACCTCATTAAATTACTAAAATAAGATGAGTAATGTTCTCGTTGTTACCCACCGCTTTAGACTTGGCTTTTATGAAAAAGTTTATTTTTTGCGTAAGGACACTTCTCCGGCGTTGAAATATTGTCTGCCGTTTTCCGTAATGACGCATAAATGTCCTGCAGCATCAATGCCTTGTTCAGTACCGGAAATCGCACTTTTTTCCGTAATAACATTGACCTCCGCGCCGAAATACGCATCGTGATTAAGCCACTGTTGTTGCAGTTCGGCATCAATGCCGTGTTGTTCAAAACGTTCGAGGTAACGGTAAATGGTTTTCGTCATTTTGATGATAATTTGTTCACGATCAACCTGCGGGAAAAATTCGCTTAATTCTGCCCACGGTTGATCGATTTTTTTATTCTGTCCGAGGGAAATATTCATGCCGATGCCTACAATCAGATTCAACATGCCGTTTTTGCGATTAACGATCTCCACCAGAATACCCGCCAGTTTTCGATCATTAACTAAAATATCGTTCGGCCATTTCACTTGGAATCCGTACATATCCAACTCCGCCAATGCTTGAACAATGGCAAGACCAATCACCGAGCTCAATCCATCCAGAGATTTTGTTGGATTCAGCTGCCAATAAAAACTCATGATTATTTGCCCTGCAAAGGGTGAAATCCATTGTCTGCCACGGCGTCCACGCCCTGTGGTTTGATATTCCGCCAAGCATAAATCCCCCTTTTGTAACTGTTCCAAGTGATCCAACAAATATTGGTTAGTCGAGGAAATCACCGGTTTAAGCGTTACGCCATAAGGCGCTAAAGCTTGTGTCAAACGTGCTTCATCTAATAGCGGCATTTCGGGGATCAAATAAAGATGACCGTTTTCCACCTCAAAACATATCCCCTGCTGCTCCAATTGGAGGATTTCCTGTTGCAATTGCTGCGCGTCACAGCCTAAAAGTGCGGTCAGATTTTCCAATGAATTTTCAACGCCGCTCACCAATAACTCTAATAATTTCGCCATACTGTTTCCTTGTTGAAAGAATTGCCTCTATCATACGCCAAATGGCATTTTTTATAAATTTTTGTTCCCAATTTAACGTAAAATCTGTATAATTCTCCCGCAATATTTTTCCCTAAACACTCAACTAAGAGAGATATTGCAATGGCATTACGCATACAAAAAGAGGCATTGACGTTTGACGACGTTCTTCTCCTGCCCGCTCATTCTACCGTGTTACCGAACACTGCTAATCTTTCCACCCAACTCACTTCCACCATCCGCCTGAACATTCCAATGTTATCCGCCGCCATGGATACTGTGACTGAAGCCAAATTAGCAATTTCATTAGCGCAAGAAGGCGGTATTGGCTTTATTCATAAAAACATGACGATCGAACGCCAGGTGGACCGCGTGCGTAAAGTGAAAAAATTTGAAAGCGGCGTGGTGTCGGATCCGATTACCGTTCCGCCTAATTTAACCATCAGCGAATTAAAAGCCATTGCGCAAAAAAACGGCTTCGCGGGTTATCCCGTGGTAGATGCCGACAACAATTTAGTGGGCATTATTACCGGTCGTGACATTCGTTTCGTATCCAATGTCAATAAAACCGTTGCCGATTTTATGACGCCGAAAGATCGTTTGGTAACCGTTAAAGAAGACGCGCAACGTGAAGAAATTTTCCAACTCATGCACAAACACCGCGTAGAAAAAGTCTTGGTTGTGGATGATAACTTTAAATTGAAAGGCATGATTACCTTAAAAGACTATCAAAAAGCCGAACAAAAACCGAACGCCTGTAAAGACGAATTCGGTCGTTTGCGCGTAGGTGCGGCGGTTGGCGCGGGCGCCAGCAATGAAGAACGTATTGATGCCTTAGTAAAAGCCGGTGTTGACGTACTATTGATCGACTCCTCTCACGGGCATTCCGAAGGCGTATTGCAACGCGTGCGTGAAACCCGCGCGAAATACCCTAACTTACCGATTATTGCGGGCAATATCGCGACAGCCGAAGGTGCCATTGCCTTAGCGGATGCGGGTGCAAGCGCAGTGAAAGTGGGCATCGGCCCGGGGTCAATTTGTACCACCCGTATCGTAACAGGCGTGGGCGTGCCGCAAATTACCGCCATTTCCGACGCCGCAGAAGCATTAAAAGATCGTGGCATTCCAGTCATTGCCGACGGCGGGATTCGTTATTCCGGCGACATCGCCAAAGCCATTGCCGCCGGCGCCAGCTGCGTGATGGTAGGTTCGATGTTTGCCGGCACGGAAGAAGCACCGGGTGAAATTGAATTGTACCAAGGACGTGCGTTCAAATCTTATCGCGGCATGGGCTCCCTCGGCGCCATGGCGAAAGGCTCCAGCGATCGTTATTTCCAATCGGACAACGCGGCGGATAAGCTGGTGCCGGAAGGTATCGAAGGACGCATTCCTTATAAAGGCTTATTGAAAGAAATTATCCATCAACAAATGGGCGGTTTACGCTCCTGCATGGGCTTAACCGGTTGCGCCACCATTGATGAATTACGCACCAAAGCCCAATTTGTGCGCATCAGTGGCGCCGGCATTAAAGAAAGCCATGTACATGATGTGACGATCACTAAAGAAGCACCGAATTACCGCATGAGCTAATTCAACGCCTAAAAAGTGCGGTTGGTTTAAAAAACTTTTTTCAAACTGACCGCACTTTAATCTGCCCCCAAACCCGGGCATCTAATTTGAAGTGCAGATTATGCCCTACTCTTATCAATTTCATCTAAAAGTTATCAAACAGGTCACCGAACAGGATTTGGTATCCGTGAGGTGGCTAAACTTCATCAGATTCCTCATTCTCAAGTCATTTATTGATTAGTCCTTTTAATTTTACTTGAATACATTCATGGTTGACGGTTAATTTAAATTCGGTGGAATAGATTTGTTTGCGACCTAATACGGCTAAACCATTGATTCCGCTATGGTTAAATTGGGCAATCCAACGGCGTAATGTGCTGTCTTTGAGATGAAATTGTTTGAGTGTCAGCGACTGATTTTTATTATGTTGGAGATAAAAATCAATGATTTGTTGTTTGAAGAGTCGGTTATATTTAGTCATAAAAAATCTGCCCTTAGTGGGTTGGAAGTTAGTCCAACTTTTGGGGGCAGATCATTTTTCATTCATTTTATAAAGTCTAGTCATGATATCCTCTCAAGATGCTTTGTGTGCTTTTCTTAAACGATATGCTGTAACTCTTGAAATACCGTACTTTTGAGATAATTGTGCTAACGAAAAATGCTTTTTTACATCAAGCAAGAAGGACTGTTCTTGCTCTTCGATACGTGCTTTCGGTCTTCTCCCTTTTCCTTCTATACCTTTTGCTAAACGCCCCTCCACAGTTCATTCTCGAATTAAATTACGTTCCATTTCTGCTAATGCAGCCATAAACATAAACTTCACTTTATCAAATAGATCTGTACGCTTTTCAGTATCGATTATCCCATCAAGACTTTTTAGTCCAATACCACGGCTTTCGAGTTCTTCATAAAGATTTAGAACTTGACTAGTACTACGACCAAGGCGATCTAATTTTTTACTACAACGGTACTCCCTTATCGCACGAAATTTAATAATTCATCAAGTCTTGCACGGTTTTTAGCTTTTGAACCAGAATTCTTGCCTGTAAAAATTTTAAAACAACCTCCATTTTTAAGTTGTTTAATCTGCTCTTCATAATTTTGCCAAACGGTACTGGCACGGGTGGATCCAACAAGCCCGATCTATACCTCTTAAAATCCACTAGCTCTTAAAAACTTTGAAGTTTATGTAAATGGGAATTTGATATTTCCATCTAATATCTCAATTTAAAAATATCCTACCCTATTTTATCTCTTATAGCTTGAATTTTATTGAGTGATTTTCAGTAGAGATTGATTGACTTTTCTCACTTAAATTTTGCTTTACAGCTTCAACATTCTTTTTAAAGTCTCTTGAAGACTCAAGTTTATTCAAATTTGCCACTAAGTCATTCAATTCAGATTTATCTACAATCTTAATACCTTGTTTACTTACTTCAATTAATGTATCACCATAACCACCCGCCATTTTTTCAATATCTTCACGGCTTGTTATTCTTGGTATGGTATGTTCTTGAGCCTTTTTTTCTTCATATCTAGTAATATTGCGTTGAAAGCTTAACTCAATATCGATAGGCAATTTCACTACAAAAACCTTATAACCATTTTCAATGAAAGGCTTTATAAGTGATTGAGCTGTTTCTATTTTTGAAAAGGTCGCTTCAAATATTACATTTAACTTTTTTTCTATTGATTTATCTCTTAATTTCTTAGCAAACTCAAAAGAATAATTACCTGTTTTCTTATAGGCTTCATTTCTCCCAATCTTTTCTTTGACTTCATTTATTTTGGGATACAATTTTCTATAATTATCAGCCTGTATTTTAATGAAATTACCATTTAATTCCTTTATAAGAGTTGATTTACCACTCCCACTAACACCTGTAATAAAAATCACATAAGGATTATCATTACCTTTTAGATTTCTTTTAAGAATTTCTTTTGTGTAAATGCTTTCTACATCATCCAAATTTACTTTAATATCTTTTGCCATCTTAAAGCTCCGCTGAGGTTCTTAATTTGTCATATTTTTCGCTTAATTCATAAATTTGTTCAATGACATCAACCGCCTTTTCGGGGGCTTCTCTGACATAAATATCATATATACGATCAAGTTTATGCAATAACATTTCGTCTTTTTTTAGCTCTTCGGTTTCGACTTTTTCTCGACTAAGAACGATCATATCAGCTTCAATATCCGCAACCACCTCACAGACAATGTCCGTTAAAACCACATAATCTTTTTTCAAACTTTCAACCATTTGGGCTTTTCTTTCTGTTGTTAGCATAATTTACACTCCTATTCAAAATTTACAAACTCGAGCAAGGTAACACAACTATAATCAAAACACAACAACAATATATTTTGACTATAATCAAAATAAACACAAGAGTTTTGACATTTACGAGCCACACATACCAACTGGTAGATACTAAAAAAGAGAGGATTCTGATCTGCCCACCAAAAAGTTGGACTAATCCTCAATCTACTAAGGTTTGAAGGGAAAATGCAAACGGCGAAAATATCGTTCTTATCAAGGCGAAGTCGGTAAGATTGCAGACAATCTGTTACAGCGGGATTTTAGTGCGACGAAACCTAATGAAAAATGGGTCACCGATGTGATTGAATTTAAATGCGATGAAGGCAAGCTCTATTTATCACCAATTAAAGATCTCTTCAATGGCGAAATTATCGCCTATGACTTGTCGCCAAGTCCGAATTTTGAACAGATAACAAGAATGATGGAACAGACGATGTTAAAGTTGGACGGCACTACGCCAATTCTTCATTCAGACCAAGGATGGCAATATCAAATGCAAGGTTATCAGCGTTTATTGAAGGAAAAGGCCATTAGGCAAAGTATGTCGGGAAAAGGTAACTGCCTTGATAATCGTGCAATGGAGCGCTTTTTCGGTCGATTAAAGACCGAATGTTATTATGGCAAGCGGTTTGAAACCTTCGCGCAACTTGAGAAAACGCTCCACGAATACGTTCATTACTACAACCATGAATGTATTCAAGTAAAATTAAAAGGACTACGCGCAAACCCAGAAAAATTATTCACATTGATATGGACTGCTTTTATGCCTCCACTGAAATTCGTGAAAATCCTTCCCTCGCCGATAAACCTGTTGCGGTAGGCGGCAGAGCGGAGCAACGCGGCGTGCTGACCACTTGCAATTATGCAGCGCGCGAGTTTGGCTTGCATAGCGCCATGCCTACCGCGCAAGCCCTGCAATTATGCCCGAATCTGGTTCTGTTACCCGTCAATATGCCGCTGTATCGCGAAGTGTCGCAGCAAATTCATCAAATATTTCAACGTTATACTTCTATTATTGAACCGCTTTCTCTGGACGAAGCCTATTTGGATGTCACGGATTGCGATAAATGTGCCGGTTCCGCCACTTGGATTGCACAAGATATTCGGTCGGCGATTTTTAATGAATTACATTTAACCGCGTCGGCGGGCGTGGCACCGTTGAAATTTTTGGCGAAAATCGCCTCTGATCAAAACAAGCCGAACGGGCAGTTTGTGATCGAACCGAAAGAGGTGGCGGATTTTGTCGCCGCATTACCGTTGAAAAAGATTCCCGGCGTGGGCAAAGTGACCTCGGAAAAATTACTGCAAATGGGTCTGGCGACCTGTGCCGATGTGCAAAAATACGATCGCAATGCGCTGTTTAATTTGTTCGGCAAAGTGGGACAGCACATTTGGGCATATAGCCATGGCATTGATGAACGCCCGGTGCAACCTCATCGGGAGCGTAAATCGGTGGGCGTGGAAACCACGTTATTAGAAAATATTGAGCAGCTTGCCCAAGGAGATGATGTTTTGAAAAAACTGTATTCTCAATTAGTGGCGCGGGTGCAGCGTGCCTGTCCGAATATTCCGCTGGCGCAATTTCGCAAAATCGGGGTGAAGCTAAAATTTGAAGATTTTCAGGTCACTACCTTGGAAAAAAGTGCGGTGGATTTTTCCGAAGAAAATTTTCGCCTGCTGTTGGCACAAATTTGGCAACGCAAGCAAGGGCGCAGTGTGCGTTTAATCGGCTTGCACGTCACTTTGCCGGAAGAAAAACAATCGGAACAAATGAGCCTGTGGTAAGGGTTTTGTGATGAGTGTATGATTTAGCGCTTACTGTTGACACTTGAATCATAACGCACATCATGCTTCGGATTATTTTGGCAAGGTTAAGAAACTCCGCTATAATGCACCGCACTTTTACGCATAGGTTTGCGTATCATTTTTGCATAGACAAGCAAGTGAATTCCTCATGAAGTTAACCGCCAACAATAAAGTTTTAGACCTTTCTACTCCCCAAATTATGGGGATTCTCAATTTCACCCCCGATTCGTTTTCCGATAGCGGCAAGTTTTTTCAGTTAGACAAAGCGTTAGCACAAGTGGAAAAGATGCTAAGGCTGGGCGCATCGATTATTGACATCGGCGGCGAATCCACCCGACCGATGGCGGATGAAGTCACTTTGGAAGAGGAATTGCAACGTGTTGTGCCTTTAGTCGAGGCAGTGCGTCAACGATTCGATTGCTGGATTTCGGTAGACACATCAAAACCGCAGGTCATGCGTGAAACGGCAAATGCCGGCATGGATTTGATTAACGATATTCGTGCATTGCAGGAACCGCAAGCGTTGGAGACTGCCGCACAGCTGGCGTTGCCGGTGTGCATTATGCATATGCAGGGGCAGCCCCGCACTATGCAGTTAAATCCTCACTATGAGGACGTGGTCGCCGACGTTTTAAAATTTATGCAGCAACGTACGGAACAATGTCTGGCGGCAGGAATCAAACAAGATAACATCATTTGGGATCCGGGCTTCGGGTTTGGCAAAAGCGTGCAACATAATTATCGCTTATTGCAACAACTCTGGGTTTTCTGCCAGCAGGGGTATCCTGTACTGGCGGGCATATCCCGTAAATCAATGATTGGCGCGGTGCTGGATAAACCAGTGGAACAACGAACCGTCGGTAGTGTCAGCGCTGCTTTAATTGCCGCGATGAATGGCGCCCGTATTTTGCGCGTACATGATGTCGGCGAAACTGCCGATGCGTTAAAAATCTGGCAGGCAACCCTAAACAGTTAAATAACGTATTTAAAAAAAGGAATTAAACATGGCTGAACGTAAATATTTCGGCACCGACGGGGTGCGTGGGAAAGTGGGATCTCATCCGATTACCCCTGATTTTGTGTTAAAACTCGGTTGGGCTGCGGGCAAAGTGCTGGCAAATCATGGCTCCCGCGTGGTGTTAATCGGTAAAGATACGCGTATTTCCGGTTATATGCTGGAATCCGCGCTTGAAGCGGGTTTGGCGGCTGCCGGTTTGTCTGCCGCTTTTACCGGACCAATGCCGACCCCGGCAGTGGCTTATTTAACCCGCACTTTCCGCGCTGAAGCCGGCATTGTAATTTCTGCCTCACATAACCCGTATTACGATAACGGAATCAAGTTTTTCTCTACGCAAGGCACGAAATTGCCGGATGAAGTGGAAGAAGAAATCGAAGCCATGTTAGAACAACCGATGGATTGCGTGGAATCTGCCGAATTAGGGCGTGCCAGCCGAATTAAAGATGCGGCGGGTCGTTATATCGAATTTTGTAAAAGTACATTCCCGGCGCATTTGAGTCTGGAAGGCTACAAGATCGTGGTGGACTGTGCCAACGGTGCGACTTACCACATTGCGCCGAATGTCATGCGCGAGCTGGGCGCGGAAGTCATTGAAATCGGGACGCATCCGAACGGTATGAACATCAATGAAAAATGTGGTGCAACCGACATCGCGGCGTTACAAGCCAAAGTGGTAGAAACCAATGCGGATGTCGGCTTGGCGTATGATGGCGACGGCGACCGCTTAATTATGGTGGATCACCTTGGTAATAAAGTCGATGGAGACCAAGCCTTATTTATTATTGCCCGCGAAGCGTTGCGTGAAGGTCGTTTGCAAGGTGGTGTGGTCGGCACATTAATGAGCAACATGAGCCTTGAATTGGCGTTAAAACAATTAGCGATTCCATTTGTGCGTGCCAATGTGGGCGATCGTTATGTATTGGAAAAAATGCAGGAACGCGGTTGGGGCTTAGGCGGAGAAAACTCCGGTCATATTATCATTGCCGATCGCAACACTACCGGGGATGGCATTATTGCTTCTCTTGCCGTATTGGCTGCGATGGCAAAACATCGTTTGTCCCTTAATGAATTGGCGGGTGCGGTCAAATTATTCCCGCAAGTGCTAATCAATGTACGTTTTGCCGGTGGTGAAAATCCGTTGGAAAGTGGTGCGGTGAAAATGGTTGCTGCCGAGATGGAAAAACGGTTGGCGGGCAAAGGGCGAATTTTGTTGCGTAAATCAGGTACCGAACCGCTTATCCGCATCATGGTGGAATGTGAAGATGGCACTTTGGCACAGCAATGTGCAGAAGAAATTGCAGCAGCAGTAAAAGAAGCCAACTAGGATTTAATGGTCATGCGTTTATTTGTTATGCGTCACGGCGAAGCGGAATTAATGGTGAATTCTGATAAGGAACGCCGTCTTAATGCGCGCGGTAAGGAACAATCCACTTTGCAAGGAACTTGGTTAAAATCCACCGCACTTGACTTGGATAAAGTGTTGGTCAGCCCTTATACCCGCGCGTTGGAGACCTTTAATCAAATTAATGAAGTTTATGAACAAAAGCTAACCGACAAACTGAAAATTTGGGATGGTATCACGCCTTACGGCGATTCCGGCATTGTGAGCGATTATCTCTCCGTGTTAGCTGAAGAAGGTGTGGAAAATGTGTTAATCATTTCTCATTTGCCTTTAGTTGGCGACATTGTGAAAGAAATGTGCGGTCGAAATCCCGCGAGTTTTTACCCGGCAACCATTGCGGAAATTTATCTCGGTGATGAGTGCGCTGAGGTCATCGGAATTAAATATTTGGATAAATTTTGACCTATATTAAATTTTTTGTAAATTTTATTTTGCTTCAAAATTAAAATCTAAAAAACGATATATTTCATCTTATTGTGACTTTTTATTAATTGTACTTTGCTATTTTTAAGCAAGTTTTAACAAAAAAATACTTGCCTTTGTAAATTTTTGTTACACACTATAGGTGTCTTACAGAACAATATTGTAAGGCGTTTATCTTTCAATTGTTAATTTAGGAGTAACGATGAAAAAATCAGTATTAGCCGCATTAGTGTTAGGCGTAACTTTAAGTGTAACCGGTTGTGATGACAGCAAAACTTCACCACAAGCCGAGCAGGCGAAAACAAGTGTCTCCGAGGCTAAAGATGCTGTAGTAAACGCCGCAAATGATGTTAAGGATGCTACAGTTGAAGCTGCCAAAGATGCACAAAACATGGCAGCCGATAAAATGGCCGAAGTGAAAGATGTCGTATCTGAAAAAATGGATGCCATGGCAACGCAGGCCAGTGAAATGAAAGATGCTGCAGTTGAAGCGGCCAAAGATGCAAAAGATGCAGCGGCAGATAAAATGGCAGAAGTGAAAGATGCCATATCTGAAAAAATGGATGCCATGGCAACACAAGTCAATGAAATGAAAGATACAGCAGCTGAAGCAGTCAAAGATGCAAAAGACGCAGCGGCAGATAAAATGGCCGAAGTGAAAGATGCCGTATCTGAAAAAATGGGTGCCACCGCAACGCAAACTGATGAAATGAAAGACGCGGTAAAAAGCGAAACTGAAAGCAAATAAAAAAGCAGTCTAAACTGCTTTTTAAAACGGGGCAAAAACTAATTTATCCTTTTCCGCAAAAATCCTGACTGAACGATATAAAAATTCAGTTGGGATTTTTTCTTTGTACAGAAAACGGCTATTTACCGCCACGAATTCGGCATCTAAATATTGTGCATAAATAGATCCTGAACTGCTGTTGACGCCCGCCATGGCGCGCCCTAATAATTCGCCGTAAATGTGAATATTGCCGTCTGCCGCCACTTCGGCGCCATGCTCCACATCACCGTGAATGATTAAATCGCTGTTTTTGGCGTAGATCACCTGTTTACCAATCACGTTGTGGGCGATAACTTTAGTCGGTTGATAGCGCGGTTCGGGAAGAATTTCAGACAGGTTATCAATGTTGCCGAGAATCGGTAAATCGGCGCTGAGGATTAATTCTCTTTGCAGATGGTTTTGCCAGTCAGCTACACCGATGACATGAATGTTGTATTCGGCAAGTAAGGCTTTCAACACGGTTAAATTGACTTTTTCCAACACCGGATTGAACTGTAAAATCACTTCAATATTCTGAAACAAAGACGGTGCGTTTTTAGCTTTTTTTGCCAGCGCACGTTTGATCGCCGTTAAGCTTGAACTGTTGATACTGATAAATACGGCGGAAAATTGACCTGTTCGTAGTTCGATAATATCTTGAGCCATCACGAAATTCCAAGAAAAAGAGTTTCTAATAATAAAGAATTATTGCAAAATCAGCAACTCGAACCTCATTTTGGAGCAAAATTATGTTATGTGCCATTTATAAAAGCCCGAAGGAAGCGGGCATGTATCTTTATATTGAAAAGCGCAGTCATTTTGATGGTGTACCTGAGGCGCTGCTAAAGATATTTGGAAAACCAATTTTTGTCATGTTGTTTAACCTGACTGGCGAAAAGCCGCTGGTGAATGCAGACAAAACGGAGGTTTTGCAAAATATCAGGGAAAAAGGCTTTTATTTGCAAACACCGAAGAAAGATGATTGGCTGTTTAGTCTTTAAAAGTGCTCTGCACCCAAAAACTTGGATAGATAAATAAACCTAATTAAATATCGCTTTCCAGCATTGGCGAGACTAAGCCGAAAGTCAGGCACCATACAGTTGTAAAGGAGTCAATCTCCCGATTGGCTAAGCTCACATTGAGGAAAGGATACAGTTTCTCACTCTCTGCCAAAAACTCAGCTGAGTCTGTGGCTAACTTCTCTTTGAGTTTCTGGTAATCAGATTGCACGTGAGTAAGTTTGACGCAATATGACCGTTTTTTTCCGCTTGCTTACGTCGGCGGATGATATGATGTTTGAATTCGATTGAATAATGTTTGACCATAAAAATCCATAGTTTAGTTGGTTGTGGTATCTGATTGGGATGCAGAATACTTTTTATTCAATCTAATCAAACTTAAAGAACCCGACGGGATTGGGTATACGTTCTCGCCCAGTAATTGTCGCTTAAAGACTCAATAATCACGCCTCGGCTTGTACTGGAATGCATAAACTGATCGTTGCCGACGTATACGCCTACATGATTATTTCTACGGAAAAAAACCAAATCGCCCACTTTCAGTTCTTTCTTTTGAATCGCTTTACCGACATAACGCTGTTCGGAAGTCGAACGCGGCAATGTCACACCAAACGCATCTAAAAAGGTGGTTTGCATAAAGCCGGAACAATCAATGCCATTTTTTGTGGTGCCGCCAAAACGATAACGGGTCCCTGCCCATTCCTGATAAATTTTGGAAAGGCGTTTGTCCATAATGCCGGAGTATTGACGGGGTTTGTTGGTTTTTAATTGGGAGGCAATTAATTGATTAAGCTGTTCTTCATCTTGATCCGGTTGGTATGAGGCTGTGCCGGTTGAACAAGCGGTTAAGACGAGTAAAGGGATAATAATCAATAATTTTTTGAACATAAATTTAAGTAGTTATTTTAAATAGGTTTTTTACGTTTATAGAACTGAGCGGGATAATATCGTAAATTTAAGTAAAAATCCACTTTAATTTAATAAAAATATCGTACTTTTTAGCATATATAGTGCATAAATGGAATTTTATGCACTATATGTTGAATGTATATCGAATGCTGAAAGGATTAATTCGCCGTATCCAATTCGGGGAAAGATTTCACCAAATTATCTATCGCTTTCATTTGATTCACGAAAGCCTCCAGCTTATCTAGCGGTAACGCCGATGGTCCGTCACATTTTGCGTTGCTTGGATCCGGATGGGCTTCTAAGAACAGCCCCGCCAATCCTACCGCCAGACCGGAACGGGCAAGTTCGGTAACTTGTGCACGGCGTCCGCCGGAAGCCGCACCGAACGGATCGCGACATTGCAATGAATGGGTCACGTCAAAAATTACCGGACAGCCTTTCGACACGTTTTTCATGACGCTGAAACCCAACATATCTACGACTAAATTATCGTAACCAAAATTCGTGCCGCGATCGCACAGAATCACTTTATCATTGCCGCACTCGGCGATTTTTTCCACGATATTGCCCATTTGTCCCGGGCTTAAAAATTGCGGTTTTTTCACATTAATCACCGCGCCGGTGCGCGCCATGGCTTCCACCAAATCCGTTTGACGGGCAAGAAATGCCGGCAACTGAATAATATCCACTACCTCGGCAACAGGCTGACATTGATAAATTTCATGTACATCGGTAATGATTTTTACACCGAAAGTTTGTTTGAGCTCGGCAAAAATTTTCAGCCCCTGCTCCATGCCCGGACCGCGATAAGAATGAATAGAAGAACGGTTCGCCTTATCAAAAGAGGCTTTGAACACATAAGGTACGCCCAGTTTTTGCGTCACTTCCACATATTTTTCGCACACGCGCATCGCCATGTCACGACTTTCCAGCACGTTCATGCCGCCGAATAAAACAAAGGGTTTATCGTTGGCAATTTGAATATCGCCTAATTGAATGAGTTTATTTTGCATACGCCTTCCTTATTTATTTTCAGTTTGCGCCCAACAACCTAATGTGACGCGCTCATTATTTCCGTAATCCCGCAAAGTTTCAACCGCAGACCAAAAATTCTCTTGGAAAATCGACCGCACTTTTTCCCCTTGCTGCCAACCATGTTCCACCAACAAATAGCCGTTTTCCCGCATAAATTTCGGCGCATTGGCGATAATATGGCGTAAATCCGCGTAACCTTCTTCCGCTGCAACCAATGCGGACAAGGGTTCAAAACGCACATCACCCTGCGTTAAATGTTCGTCATGGGCATCAATATACGGCGGGTTACTCAGGATTAAATCAAATGTCCCCGTAACATTTTCAAACCAACAACTTTGCACAAAAGCCACATTCAATTGATTTTTTTCCCCGTTAGATTTCGCCAATGCCACCACCTCAGGCGTGAGGTCAACGCCAATAATATCCAACTGAACCGTGTGTTTTTGTGCAATAGGTTTTAACGCCGAAGCCAATGCCAAAGCAATCGCGCCGGTGCCGGTGCCAAGATCGAGAATGCGAAAACGCTGCGAATTTTGACCGCACTTTTGTAGCTTTTCAATGGCAATCGCCACTGCCTTCTCCACCAATATTTCCGTGTCGGGGCGTGGAATCAGCGTGCCTGCCGAAACATTTAACGGCAACGACCAAAACTCTTTTTCACCGAGAATATAAGCGATGGGTTCGCCCTGCAAACGGCGGGCTAAAAGTGCGGTCAGTTTTTCCAGCGTTTTTTCATCCAATGCCGTTTCACCGAAAGCCAGAATAAAAGCGCGAGACTTTTGCGTCACAAATTGCAATAACACCTGTGCATCGGTTTTGCCATTTTCCGAGGGATTCGCCTGATTTAACGCTTGTATGGCCTGTTGCAGCCATTGTTGGTAGTTCATCGTTAAAAAATGAACGAGCCGTTAAGCTCGTTCTCATGGTTAATTCTGCTCCGACAACGCCGCCAACTGATCCGCTTGATATTCGGTGATAATCGGTTGAATCAAGTCATCAATTTTGCCGTTCATCACTTCGTCTAAGCGGTAAATCGTCAGGTTAATACGGTGATCGGTAACGCGCCCTTGCGGGTAATTGTAAGTGCGGATTTTATCGGAACGATCGCCGGAACCCAATAAATTACGACGGGTGTCAGCTTGCTCCTGCGCCAGTTTTTCCTGTTCCTGTTGCACCAGACGGGAGGCCAGCACCGATAAAGCTTTGGCTTTGTTTTTATGTTGTGAACGTTCGTCCTGACATTCCACCACCATGCCCGTCGGAATATGCGTAATACGCACCGCGGAATCGGTTTTATTGATGTGCTGACCGCCCGCACCCGACGCGCGGTAGGTGTCAATGCGTAAATCCGCCGGGTTAATTTCCGGCATTTCCGATTCCAGCAATTCCGGCATCACGGCAACAGTACAGGCAGAGGTGTGAATACGCCCTTGTGATTCAGTTTTCGGCACTCGCTGCACGCGGTGGCCGCCCGATTCAAATTTTAACTGACCATACACGCCGTCACCGCTGACCAACGCGATAATTTCTTTAAATCCGCCCTGCTCGCTTTCATTTTCACTGAGCACTTCAACACGCCAACGTTTGGTTTCCGCATAACGGCTGTACATACGGAATAAATCACCGGCGAAAATGCCCGCCTCATCGCCACCGGTACCGGCGCGGATTTCAAGATAACAGTTATATTCGTCGTTCGGATCTTTCGGCAATAAGAGAATTTGTAAATGCTGTTCAACCTGTTCAAGTTCCGCTTTGGACTCTTCGATCTCCATTTGCGCCATTTCTTTCATTTCGGGATCGTCCAGCAAAAGCTGCGCTTCTTCCAGATTGGAATTGAGCTGATTCCAGCGGTTAAAACTTTTCACAACATCCTCAAGTTGTGCATATTCTTTGGAATAGGCTCTGAATTTGTCCTGATCGCTAATCACGGAAGCATCGCCTAACAAGGCTTCCAGCTCTTCATAACGTTCTTTTAAGCTATCTAATTTATTGATAATAGAGGGTTTCATTATTTGACCTTCAGAAGGAAAATAGAAAAGGAAATAAAAAAATCGGAGCATTCTAGCACAGAATGAAAATGTTGTTGAAGTTTAGGCTGTAAAAAAGGCTTTCGGATTTCGCCAAAAGCCTTTTAGGAATAGGTAGCACCTAAAGTGCAGAAACGTTCAAACGTGAACCGCCGACGATACGTACCCGCGCACCCGGCACTAAGTTAGGTTCGGCTTTTTGCACTACAACAATTTCTTTTCCGTCATCTTTTTTGATTACCATTTCCAAGGCGCTAACTTGGCTGACTTTTTCTTCAACCTTACTGCCGGTAACTGCACCGGCAATTGCTCCAACAGCCGTTGCAAGCGCTCTACCTGTACCACCACCGATTGCAGATCCGGCAATACCACCAATTGCACCACCGCCAATAGTACCAATCACGCCCTGGTTATCTGCCTGAATTTTCACCGGGCGGGTTGAAACGATGGTACCATAACTAATAGAACGCGCTTCTTTTGCTTGTCCCGAAGAATACACACTGCCACTATAAACATCTTGATTAGCACAACCGGCAACAGTTAAGCCCACTAAAACAGCTAATACGATTTTTTTCATAAAATGCTCCTTAAAATTATGAAG
Source organism: Aggregatibacter actinomycetemcomitans (assembly GCF_023518055.1). NCBI lineage: Bacteria > Pseudomonadati > Pseudomonadota > Gammaproteobacteria > Pasteurellales > Pasteurellaceae > Aggregatibacter > Aggregatibacter actinomycetemcomitans. Next base: position 1,018,686 of record NZ_CP085096.1, on the reverse strand, counting down.
TTATTAAACCAGACCTATCATACCGCATTAATGATTTTTTTGATACTATATGGATGAAACTTAATGCAAGTATGGTTGTGTGTTTTATCAAAAAAACTCACCGCCACGGATAAATTATCCAGTATTTCACCGCTTGCTTTTGGTTTGCTCGCTTTGACTGTCAGATCTGAAAATTGGTTCCGCAAAAACGATTTTTTTATGCGTGCTACCCATTCATCTGCTGTTTCGTTCGCCCAAAACGGCACAACCACCTCAATATGCTCCCAGGTTTCTTGCGGGTAATGCTTATCTTTCGGCAGCGGCAACTCCACCACATCCACCCATTGCCCGACAAAGCATATAGGCTCATTAAGCTGAATAAGATAGATCACACGCCCGTTCACTACATTATCACGTAACACCGAACCTTGCTTTAACAATAACGCCAACCATGCTTGCGCCGCTTGCTCGGTATTGACACGTAAAGAAAGATGGTCAATTTCATATTCCGACAAATTTAAATCAAGCCGTTGCGCCAAAGTATGAATTTTTTGTTCAAAATCTTCAAAATCAGTGAAAAGTGCGGTCTGTTTTTCAAACATTTTATGAGGGAAACGAAACGACATAATTTTCCTTTTTGGCTTTTCTGAAACGTTAAAGAGCGGTATTATACCCAGCTATTTTTATCAGCCCAACTTATTTAAAAAGTTTAAGGTTTAACCGTGAATATTCAATCTATTTTATCCGAAAAAATCAAACAGGCGATGCTTGCTGCCGGCGCCGATGCACAATGTAATGCGTTGGTTCGCCAATCGGGCAAGGTGCAATTCGGCGATTATCAAGCCAACGGCATCATGCCTGCTGCCAAAAAATTAGGCATAAACCCGCGTGAATTTGCGCAACTGGTGTTAGCGAAGGCCGAATTGCAAGATATTGCGGAAAAAACCGAAATTGCCGGCCCGGGGTTTATTAATATTTTTCTGAAAGACGGCTGGTTAGCGGAGAATATCGGCAACGCTGTGAAAGATTCGAAATTAGGCATTCACCATCAGGATAAACAAACAGTGGTGGTAGACTATTCTTCCCCGAACGTTGCCAAAGAAATGCACGTGGGGCATTTACGTTCCACCATCATCGGCGACGCTGTAGTGCGTACGTTGGAATTTTTAGGCAATCATGTTATCCGTGCTAACCATGTAGGCGATTGGGGTACACAATTCGGCATGCTAATTGCCTATTTGGAAAAAATGGAAAACGAACACGCCTCTGAAATGGAACTCAGCGATTTGGAAGCCTTTTATCGTGCAGCGAAGAAACATTATGACGAAGATCCGGTATTTGCCGAGAAAGCCCGCAATTATGTAGTGAAACTGCAAAGCGGCGATGAATATTGCCGTACCATGTGGCAAAAGCTGGTAAAAATCACTATGCAACAAAATCAACACAATTACGATCGTTTAAATGTGACCTTAACCGAAAAAGATGTCATGGGTGAAAGCCTGTATAACCCAATGCTGCCGGGCATTGTAGAAGGTCTTAAAAAACAAGGTCTCGCCGTAGAAGACGACGGTGCATGGGTGGTTTATTTAGATGAATTTAAAAATAAAGACGGTGGCCCGATGGGCGTTATCGTGCAGAAAAAAGACGGCGGTTTTCTTTATACCACCACCGATATTGCCGCCGCCAAATATCGCTATGAAACCTTAAAAGCCAACCGTGCATTGGTGTTCTCCGACACCCGCCAAAGCCAACATATGCAACAAGCCTGGCTGATTACCCGCAAGGCCGGTTATGTGCCGGACAGTTTCCAATTAGAACACAAAAATTTTGGCATGATGCTCGGCAAAGACGGCAAGCCATTCAAAACCCGCAGTGGCGACACCGTAAAACTGGCGGATTTATTGGACGAAGCCATTGAACGTGCCGGCGTATTAATATCGCAAAAATCCACCGCACTTTCCGAGCAGGAAAAAGCCGATGTGATCGAGGCGGTAGGTATCGGTTCGGTAAAATACGCAGATTTATCCAAAAACCGTATCACCGATTATGTGTTTGATTGGGACAATATGCTAAGCTTTGAAGGCAACACTGCGCCTTATATGCAATACGCTTACACTCGCATTCGTTCTATCTTTAACCGCAGCCAAATCAGCCCCGGAAAGGTAAAACAGGCGCCATTAACCTTAACGAATGAAAAAGAACGCGCGTTGGCAATCAAATTACTGCAATTTGAAGAAGCCATTCAACTCGTGGCAAAAGACGGTACGCCACACATTCTTTGTGCCTATTTATATGAATTGGCAGGCGTGTTCTCTTCTTTCTACGAGCACTGCCCGATTCTCAATAACGAAGACCAACAGGTAAAACTCAGCCGTTTAAAACTGGCGTTATTAACAGAAAGAACCTTAAAACAAGGATTAGATTTACTGGGCATTAAAACCGTCGAGAGAATGTAGTTTCATCCAATTCCAAAAGATCCCGTTCGTTCAGCGCGGGATTTTTTATTTTGGAACTTGCTAGGTTATTGAGAAAAAATCGGATAAAAAAAGTGCCTCACAGGAGGCACTACTCGGAAAGCAAAATATGTTTGGCTATTTATATAGCACTTGTTTTTGTTGCGGCTAAGGATACTCAATTAATGACTGGAAGGCAAACCATTATTGCGAATAAATGTGACATAACCTACTGTTTTACAAAAAATTTACCTTAACTAAAGTTCGCTTTACAAATGAAAAGTGCGGTCATAAAAAATAATATTTTTTATGACCGCACTTTAATTAAATTAACGAATTTTCGGTTCTTGCCAGACGAGAAATTAATGTCCCATTGACATCGCGGCTAAGAATAACATAGAAGCCACTTGTTCTTCCGAAATCACCTGACCATTTAATTTCAGCTGGCCTTTTTCCAATACGAGATCCAATTTTACTTGTTTACCGTCTTCGACCAATACACCTTGCAGAACACCGCTTTTCACACCTTCATTCACTTGTGTGGCTGCCATTTTCATTGCTTGCTCTCTATCCGGGCTTTTCAATTGCAGTGCGTTCGCCATTTCTTCGATTAAAGCATCTTTGTTCGCATCCACTTTGAAAATAAAGTGATTAAATAGATTGAAGATTTTTCCTTTGCTAATAGAATTTTCAAAATCAGAGCTTGCAATAGAAATATCTAAATTTGAGGCAATTTTACCGACTTGATTAGTTAATGTCGGACTAAACACAAATTGCGGTTGAGTATCAAGGAATTTCTTCGCTGCCTGTAATTTGGCTTCGGCAAATTCTTCTTGCTGCTTTTTCGCCGCCTCGGTATAAACCTGAATTAATTGATTAAAAGTTTCACCGTCAACGTGATTAAAAGCAGAATCAATAGTCAAATCACCAAAGCCCATACCACGAATAGTCATGCCGTTAAATGCAATTTTCGCACCGAAATCCAGAAATTGGTCTTTTCTGGCCGTATCGAAATCAATTTTCCAGTTTTTAAATTCAACATTATTGGTTTTACCTTCGGCATCTGTGTCGTTAATTTTAATTACGCCACCGGACAAAAATTTTTTACCGATAGGAAGATATTCCCACTCCGGAATACGCCGGTAATCCACGTCGATTTTTACATCATTCAACTCAATGGAATCTTTACTATCCGACTTGCTATACACTAGTTTGGTGAGGTCTAAATCCAGTTTATTAATGCCTTCGCGTACAAAGCCGAATTTCACATCAAAACCGTTAGCTGCTAATGTACCGTCTTTCATTAGTGCCTCAAAAGGTACCAGCTCCACCTTGGATGAACCACTTTGGTTATAGCCGACGGAGGTCGTCAACATAACCGGCGTTTTACCTTTCGTGGCGTCAAACCAAGGCGTTGTGGTTTCGTTTTTGGTTATGAAATCTACACTCGAGAACATACTTGGCATGAAGTTAAAGTGGGAAAGTTGATTTAACGGCAACGGACCATGGTATAAAGTGCCTTCAAACGGCAATGTCCAGGTTTTACCGGGATTATCAAGCTCAGAAACCAGAATTTTATATTTGGTTTTAGAGCTGAATAAGCCGCGTTCAAAAGAAACATTATCAAATCGAATATCTAAGCCTAAAGAATAGGCGGATTTGTTAAGATCTTTATTGGCAATATCCACTTGACGGGCAAATTCCGTTTCTGCCACCTTGCCAGTGTACCAAGCACCACCGGTCCAAGTCGCTCCTAACGCCACAACCACCCCTAAAGCTAACGCTGATTTTTTCATACAATATGTCCTTTATATAATAGATGATACGCAATAATAATGATTTCGGCTAATCTAACATAAATAAAAAAGGGATCAATTCATTCACAAAACAAAAATGAAAAAAATTTCATTTTCCCTTGAAGTTCATATTTTTAACCTTATTCTACGAAAACGAACAGGAAATCGACCGCACTTTTCCTCTGTCAAAAATTTTTAAAAATATGACTTGAAATGCGGAAAAGCATCCACATCTTACAATTTGTAAATCATTACACAGAATTAAATTTCACTAGGAGAAAACAAATGGGAAAAATTGTTGGTATTGACTTAGGTACAACCAACTCTTGCGTTGCCGTCATGGAAGGTGAAAAACCTCGTGTTATCGAAAACGCAGAAGGCGATCGTACTACTCCGTCAATCATTGCTTATACAAATGACAATGAAACTTTAGTCGGTCAACCGGCAAAACGCCAAGCGGTAACCAACCCGAAAAATACCTTATTCGCCATCAAACGTTTAATCGGCCGTCGTTTTGAAGATGAGGAAGTAAAACGCGATATCGACATTATGCCGTTCGCCATTACCAAAGCAGACAACGGCGATGCGTGGGTTGAAGTGAAAGGAGAAAAATTAGCGCCTCCGCAAATTTCTGCTGAAGTATTGAAAAAAATGAAAAAAGCTGCCGAAGATTATTTGGGCGAACCGGTTACCGAGGCGGTTATTACTGTGCCGGCATACTTTAACGACGCACAACGTCAGGCAACAAAAGATGCAGGTCGTATCGCAGGTTTAGACGTTAAACGTATCATCAACGAACCGACCGCCGCGGCATTAGCTTATGGCTTAGACAAAGGCACCGGCAACAAAACCATCGCGGTATACGACTTAGGTGGCGGTACATTCGACTTATCTATCATCGAAATCGATGAAGTAGGCGGCGAAAAAACCTTTGAAGTATTAGCAACCAACGGTGATACACACTTAGGTGGTGAAGACTTTGATAACCGTATCATCAACTACTTAGTGGATGAGTTCAAAAAAGAACAGGGCATCGACCTACGCAACGACCCGCTTGCAATGCAACGTTTAAAAGAAGCGGCAGAAAAAGCCAAAATCGAGCTTTCTTCCGCCCAACAAACCGATGTAAATCTTCCTTACATCACAGCGGATGCAACCGGTCCTAAACACTTAAACATCAAATTGACTCGTGCAAAATTAGAGTCTTTGGTTGAGGATTTAGTGGCGAAATCCCTTGAGCCTGTACGTATTGCATTAAAAGATGCAGGCAAATCCCCGTCTGAAATCGACGATGTGATTTTAGTCGGCGGTCAAACCCGTATGCCGCTTGTTCAACAAGAAGTTGAAAAATTCTTCGGCAAAGCACCACGTAAAGACGTGAATCCGGATGAAGCGGTCGCTATCGGTGCTGCGGTACAAGGCGGTGTGTTAGCCGGTGATGTGAAAGATGTATTATTGTTAGACGTCACCCCATTATCATTGGGTATCGAAACTATGGGCGGCGTAATGACCACCTTAATTGAGAAAAACACCACGATTCCTACCAAGAAATCACAAGTGTTCTCAACAGCGGAAGATAACCAAAGTGCGGTAACCATTCATGTGTTACAAGGTGAGCGTAAACAAGCGTCAGCCAATAAATCGTTAGGTCAATTCAATCTTGAAGGCATCAATCCGGTTCCACGCGGTATGCCGCAAATTGAAGTGACCTTCGACATCGACGCAGACGGTATTATCCACGTTTCTGCGAAGGATAAAGGCACAGGTAAAGAACAACAAATCACCATTAAAGCCTCTTCCGGTTTAAGCGATGAAGAAATTCAACAAATGGTACGCGACGCTGAAGCAAATGCCGAATCCGACCGTAAATTTGAAGAATTGGTACAAGCCCGCAACCAAGCGGATCACTTAATCCACAGCACACGCAAACAATTGGACGAAGCCGGTGACAAAGTACCTGCAGCAGATCGCGGCACCATCGAAAGCGCATTAAGTGACTTGGAAAAAGCGGCGAAGGGCGAAGATAAAGCAGTTATCGAAGCAAAAATCAAAGCATTAGCCGAAGTTGCACAAAAACTTGCACAAACCGCTCAACCACACGGCGATCCACAACAAGCTCAAAGCAACAGCAAACCAAATGATGATGTTGTTGATGCAGAGTTTGAAGAAGTGAAAGATAACAAGTAATTGATTTGTTAGATAATAACAAAGGGCGTATTATTACGCCCTTTTCGTGTATTTACTCATAACTAACCGATAAACAAAAGTGCGGTCAAATTTTAAATGATTTTTAACCGCACTTTTAATCTCCCCCCCCTCTTTACAAAAGAGGGGAAAATTCGGAGAAAGAATAAAACGGGGTCCCCGTATAAGACGCCCGAATGGAGATAGGATTTTTAGGAAATTTTCGCTTGTTTGAGCGTAGCGAGTTCGAAAATTTCCGTAAGGAAAATCCTATTGGAAAGAGGAAAAGCGGCTTATCCGGGGTGTGTTTCTTTTGCCTACTTTGCTTTGCACAAGCAAAGAAAAGTAGGTCGCCATCGGCGAAACCCGATACTAATTAACGAAGAAAAATTCCTCAAACAGAGAACAAAACCAAGACCAAAACGGAAACCACCTAATGGCAAAACAAGACTACTACGAACTCCTCGGCATCTCCCGATCCGCCGATGAAAAAGAAATCAAACGTGCTTATAAAAAGCTCGCGATGCAGTATCACCCTGACAGAACCAAGGGCGATAAAGAGAAAGAAGAAAAATTCAAAGAAATTCAAGAAGCCTATGAAGTGCTAAACGATAAAGAAAAACGCGCTGCCTATGATCAATATGGGCACGCGGCGTTTGAACAAGGAACTGGCTTTGGTGGCGGCAGTTTTGGCGGTGCGGATTTCGGGGATATTTTCGGCGATATGTTCGGAGATATTTTCGGTGGTGGCGGACGTGGGCGCCAACGCGTCGTGCGTGGTGACGATTTGCGGTACGACATTGAAATTACGCTGGAAGAAGCTGTAAAAGGCACTACAAAAGACATAAAAATTCATACCTTAGCCCCATGTGATACTTGTCACGGCACAGGCGCTGAAGCGGGTTCGAAAGTCGAAACCTGTCCGCATTGCCATGGTGCCGGTCGTTTACGTCGTCAACAGGGCTTCTTTGTAACAGAACAACCTTGTCATTTCTGTCATGGCACCGGTAAGAAAATTGAGAAACCATGTAAAACCTGCCATGGTGACGGCAGAGTCAATAAAGCGAAAAATCTTTCCGTTAAAATCCCGGCGGGCGTGGACACAGGCAATCAACTACGTCTTTCAGGTGAAGGCGCTGCAGGTGAAAACGGCGCCCCGGCAGGCGATTTATATGTGGTGATTCATGTTAAAGAACACCATATTTTTGAACGTGACGGCAGCAACCTCTATTGTGAAGTACCGATCAGTTTTACCATGGCTGCCCTTGGTGGAGAAATTGAAGTGCCGACACTGGATGGTCGTGTGAAGTTAAAAATCCCGGAAGAAACCCAAACCGGAAAATTATTCCGTATGCGCGGGAAAGGTGTCACGTCAACCCGAAGCGGCTACGCAGGGGATTTAACTTGCCGAATTATTGTAGAAACCCCGGTTAAATTAAACGAGGAGCAAAAAGAATTATTACGCAAACTGGAGGAAAGCCTGGAAGGACAAACCAAGCAACGTCCGAAATCCTCCAGCTTCTTAGATGGCGTAAAACGTTTCTTTGATGATCTGACGAAGTAAACCAGTTTAAAAACAGAAAAGTGCGGTAGAAATTTTTGGTGTTTCTACCGTACTTTTTATTCGCATTATCTTCGCCCTCAATCATTAACGATTGCCGTGATAATATCTTGGACTTCCTGCACTAACTCAATGGGTGCAGTTTCCACTTTCTTAATCGCTCGATTACGCCAATCTAATGTTCTGGATTGATTGGCTACAACGCCACCTAATGTATCCAAACCATATCCCATTAAACTCACATAAAAGCCACCTTTTCTAGAAATTGAGGCTTCACCTTGCGTGATCGGGCAGACTAAAATTAATCCATATTGATTAAAACGTTTGGGGCTAATGACTAAAACCAGTCGTTGTTCCCCCTGAATTTCATTACCAACAACCGGATTTAAACAAATTCTTACAATATCGCCACGTTCAGGAATATACATTAAATTAACTCCTCACCGGCAATAGGAAAATTGTCCCAATCATTTAAAATCTGATAGTTTTCATTTTGCAAACGTTCATCTAAGGTTAATCGTTTCTTTGGGCTGTTTTTAGGAATAACCGTTAAAATAAATTTATTATCCACTTGGTTTAATTCTAAAAAATCACCCGTATCAAGATTTAGTGTATGAATAAAATCTTTCGGTAAGCGAATTGCCTTGCTATTTCCCCATTGTTTAATTTCTAGTCTTGTATTCATTACCTCACCTCAACGTATCATTTTGTGATACATTTTAGCCTAATAAGAACAAAAATCAAGTACAGCCCAAAAACACTTCTTTTTCCTAATAAGCAAAAAAAGACCGACTTAAAGTCGGTCTTTTCAATGAGATTTAACTCAAATTAGAAAAATACACGCAAACCTGCACCATAAATATTTTCGTTTTTACGGATTTTATCATCTTTATCAGTTGCACGAATATATGACACATAAGGAATTACATGTTTATTAAATTCATAATCAACATTCACAATATAGTGATTTTCAATATGGCTTGGCGCTGCTGAAGTTTGTTTTGCACTCTTTCTTTCCCATTGTAAACCAAAGGTTGTTGGAATACCTGTAAGTTCATTCAAGTCATACTTACCTTCTAAGAAAATATAACGAGTTTTAACAGCTTCTACACCTTTAGTTTTAGAATGATATTGTCCATATGCTACGCCTAACTTCAATGCATCAAGCTGATAGTGAGTTGCAAGCAACCACTTGTGTTCTTTACGGTTGGTTGATGAACTTGTCAACGTATCATATTGGTCAACCGCATAAGTAGCACCAAAGTCAATTTTATGATTTTCTGCAAAATCATAATTGTAAAAAGCCGCTACACCATAACCATTCTTATAGCGATTCGCATTAGCTGTTCCTTTATACTTCTCTGCATTACCAAATAAGTAATCCACACCAAAACTAAACCCATTAAAATCTGCAGACCGGAATTTAACAGATTTGTCAGAACGAGTGGTCAAGTCACTTAAATCGCCTGAACCATAATATAGGCTGTCACCCAAAACATCATCTGCATTAGTAGACTGGCGACCAAAACTTAACTCACCCACATCTTTGAAGCCTAAACCAACAAATAATTTACGAGTTGTCGGATCACCAAAATTATTACTTGCCTTTTGCTTGTTTTTAAGAGCTTCTCTTTCGAAACGAAGCTCATAACTAACAAATGCAGATAAGCCGTTATCTAATTCTTGAGACGCTTTAATTTTAATACGGGAACCATCATTTACAAGGTCACCACGTTGATTTTTACCTAACTTGCCTAAGAAGATACGCATTGAACCACCAAGCTCAACTTTCGTACCATCCTGATTATAAACTTTTACAGCACTTGCCGTGCCGGTTGCTGCTAATGCAGCGATTGCTAATGCGATTACTGTCTTTTTCATAATCTTCATTCCTTTTCAGAAATCACTTGTTATAGGATAAAAATTGAACTCTTCACTTGATGATGAAGAGTTCAAGCTACTTCCTTTTTGAAGCCTCGCAATCTTGGCAAAGAAAAATAATAGTGTCAATCAGAAGTTCACTTTTTTGTTCCAATTTTCTGATACAGATCACATTTTACACATAAAAATGAAGAAAAAATAATCATAAATTGATTATTTTAAACGCATAAATCCGGCGCTTAAATCTGCAATTAAATCATCAACATTTTCTAATCCGATATGCAGCCGAATTAATGTGCCTTCTAATTTTCTCTGAATATTCGAACGAATTTTTGCAATCTCTTCCGGTTGGTTATAAAGAATGAGCGATTCAAAACCGCCCCAAGAATATGCCATGGTAAATAATTGGAAATGATTCATAAAAATCTCCAATTGTTGTTGCGTAAGTCTTTGTTTTAATTCAAAAGAAAATAAACCACTGGCGCCGAGAAAGTCCCGTTTAAAAAATTCATGCCCGGGACAGCTCGGTAGTGCCGGATGATAAACTGCCTTAACTTCCGGTTGTTGCGTCAACCATTGCGCTATTTTTATGCTGCTTTCTTCGTGTTGCTTCAAGCGAATGCCCAATGTGCGTAACCCACGCGCTGTAATATAGGCACTATCAGCATCCGCCATTTGCCCCATTAAATAGGAATGTTCCCGTAGCTGATCCCAGCAGCGCGCATTGGATACCGCCGTGCCAATCATGATGTCGGAATGCCCTACCAAATACTTTGTGCCCGCTTGAATGGAAATATCAATATCATGTTCTAAGGCTTTAAATAGCACACCGCCCGCCCAAGTATTATCAATCATAATGACAATTTCCGGATTGACTTCCCGCACAGCCTTCACCATCGCGGGAATATTCGCCACTTCCATGGTGAGCGAACTTGGTGCTTCAAGGAACAATACTTTTGTATTCGGTCGAATCAATTGCGCAATTTGACCTCCCATCAGCGGATCATAAAAGGTGGTCGTTACCCCTAATTTTCTAAGCACGATATTACAAAAATCCTGCGTCGGTTCATATGCCGCACCGGTCATCAAGATATGGTCACCGGTTTGTACAAAAGAAAGAATACTGTTAGTCACGGCAGCCGCACCGCACGGATACAAATAGCAACCTGCCCCGCCCTCCAATTCACACATCGCATCTTGCAAGGCAAAATGGGTTAAGGTTCCCCGTCTGCCATAAAATAATTCACCTTTGGCACGATTAATGGTGGCGTGTTTCTTATCCGCTAAAGAATCAAATACCAACGATGAAGCGCGTTGTACTACCGGATTGACGGAACCGTGGGTATAACGTTTTTTTCTGCCGGCATGAACGAATGTGGTGGCTAAAGAGAATTTTTTTGACATGGAGAGTCCTATAAAATCAAAGAAAAAGTGCGGTCACCAAAATTTACATTTTTTAAACGTTGGCATAGCTAACAACTCTGGCGGAGCAAATAAATTACTTTGATGATTTATACATAAGTTGACAAGCATATTAACGCTAATCCGGTCTGATAACAAAACCCTTTTTGCGACAAAATTTTACGAAATTACCATTTAAAAAAGGCATAATCTGATTTACAATAACTCTCCAATCAATGGCAACCTAAAGCAATCCTATGAAATTTAACATCCCCATTTTTCTGACGCTATTTCGGATTATTTTAATTCCTTTCTTTATCATCGCTTTCTACCTCCCCTTTGATTGGGCGCCATTTTTAACTACTCTAATTTTTTTCATCGCCGGAGTGACCGATTGGTTGGACGGCTATCTAGCACGCAAATGGAAACAAACCACCAGCTTCGGCGCATTTTTGGATCCCGTTGCGGATAAAGTCATGGTGGTTGCCGGGCTTGTATTGGTTGTGGAATACAATCACACTTTTTGGATCACATTGCCGGCCATTGTGGTTATTTCCCGCGAAATTATTATCTCCGCGTTGCGTGAATGGATGGCAGAATTAGGCAGTCGTAGCAAAGTTGCGGTATCTTGGTTGGGAAAAGTCAAAACCACATCACAAATGTTGGCGTTAGGCGGGTTGTTATGGCGTTATAACTTTGCCATGGAAGTAATTGCCATTGTCCTGCTTTATATTGCTGCGATTTTAACCATTTGGTCAATGTTGCAATATCTCACTGCAGCAAAAGACAGCTTGTTGGAAGACTTCCACAAATAAAGTGCGGTCCTTTTTCAAGGTGTTTTAACGAACTGCCACTGATCATAACTTAAATTTGATTTATTTTTAATCAGTTAAATAAATTTTTAAAATTTCCGTTTGACTAACAGAAAGAAATCCGTAAAATGCACCCCGTTATTTGGTGCTACCAAATAGTGATGCGGGAATAGCTCAGTTGGTAGAGCACGACCTTGCCAAGGTCGGGGTCGCGAGTTCGAGCCTCGTTTCCCGCTCCAAGCCCGAGTGGTGGAATCGGTAGACACAAGGGATTTAAAATCCCTCGCCTTTCGAGGCGTGCCAGTTCAAGTCTGGCCTCGGGCACCATTTAATAATACCTTTCTTATTAAATAGTTACCCTCCAAAGAAAAATGCACACGGGTCGTTAGCTCAGTCGGTAGAGCAGCGGACTTTTAATCCGTTGGTCGAAGGTTCGAATCCTTCACGACCCACCAAAAAGTTAAAGCTCCGGACCGGTTGCCCAAAGTCGATACTCCTTAACGTTAATCTTCTGTTAAGTGAGTAAAATATGTGCATTAACCACACTTCTAAAAAACCTTACATTATTACAATCGCCTGTACCAAAGGTGGTTCTGCCAAAAGCACTAATGCTGCTAATATCGGTGCATTTTGTGCAGACCATGGTTTAAGAACCTTACTGATTGATACAGATACACATTGATGACCATTATTAGATAAGCCAACATGGAACCCTCCTAGACCAGAAAATAAATCAATAAATTTCATCCTATCCTCTAATTATCTAATTTGTTGATGACTTAATATTTATTCCATATCTCACCAAGCTATATGCTTCATGCAAGAATTGAGCTATTCTTTTTTCTAACTCGGGATGTTCGCATATCAGTTTTTCAATATTTCTCAATTCTGAAATTGCTATTTTTGATGAAGTCGTCTCGTATGGATTGATATGTAAAAATTTACAAAGCTGTATTATTCTGTTAGTAGAGGATTTACTAACATCCCCTCTACACAACACGATTCAATAATCACAGATATTCATTCAATTACAGAAGATATTCGGTTATTAAGAAATAGAATTTGTCATCATGAACCAATTTTTGATGGTAGAAAGATTAATCTAGCACATCAGTATTCCCAATTAAAAAAGATTTTAGATTATATTTCACCTGAATTGCTAGAAGTTGTTGATGACTTCAGTAGAATAAATGAGCTACTTAGTAATAAACCATAAATTTAGATTGCAAGACAATCCACATTAATGCAAAAACAACTTATCTCATTTTCATCTCGGCGGGAACAGTTTCCCGCTGGGGCTGTTCCCTTATTTTTCATAGGAGAACAGTCATGAAAAACCAAACTCCCCCAAAGATTTATATCAACAAATTACTGATCAAATTATTACTGCACTGGAAGAAGGCACCAATGCTCTGGATTCGTACTTGGGGTATCACTTGAAATGATCCCTCGACTAGATTTAGATGTACTGCCCGCCAAAATGGGAATGCACATTTATAATAAAGCGCAATCTCTCGCTTGTTATATGCCTAAATGCATTGTCATGTCGGATTTTGCGAAATTTAACTCGGCAGATGACTACTATGCGACTTTGCTGCATGAATGCATGCCACCGGACATAAAGATCGGCTAAATCGTGATGGTGTGGCTAGATTTGATAAGTTTGGTTCTGAACAGTATGCATTTGAAGAATTAAGACTTGATTAACTGTGTCATTTACTTCCTGTCTCAAAGCAAAAATGAAATAAGCATAATAATAAAATTACATTCCCTCGCCCCACTAAGCATCTTGATTTGAAGAAATAAAATTATATGTAAAATATTAGCTACCCTGATTTCTCCCCACCGGTGGTCTTAAAATTTTACTTGGCCCAAAAGGAGGTAATATTCCCCATTGATACGCCAACGAAAAGGTTCGACCACTCACTGAAATTCCACAAGGTTCAAGCCTCAAATCATCAAAGTCATGGCTTGTCATACAAAATCCTAATAGGGCATCTTTGATTAAAAACGCACCTGTATTAGTTGGAATAAGGTTAAACACAGTATGATCAATATCTTTACAATCAGTTGTGCCTTCGCCTGGGAAAGCAAAACATTTTGCTGCACCGACCACTTTAAATTGAACCAACGTACCACCGTCACGTAATTTTTCATATTCTTTTCCCTTGTAATCAATTAATTCCCAATGTGTACTTAAATAATTATGTGAATCATAATGGTCATTTTTAATTGGTTGAGCCGTAAGCAAACTACGCAAGCTAATACGTGGAGGAGGCGATAACTCTACATCAGGATAAGTAGTCGGATCAGGATTTGATTCTGCATGACTCGTCAAAGTCAATATCATGCTTAATAAGAAGCTCAATAAATATTTTTTCATAGTATTCTCCTTAGCGATCACGAACAAAACTAACAGGAAAATGATCGGATGTAATTTGTGAGCGTAACTGATTTAACATTAAACTTGCGCCGATACGTTCACGTGCTTGCTCTCGACGTGGTAAATGTGCGTCATGTAAAATCGCATAATCTAAAATATTACCGGACCGATGAGTCGGTTCTGTTGGCGCAATAATAATTGTATTTTCACTCACGGCGGGTTCCTGTCTTAATGCAGCTTCCAGATTAACCGGCGCACGATTGAAATCACCAACAACCATCCAGCTATATCCTCGTCTTTCCGGTGATGATGGTGATGAGGTAAAAGTAGTGAAGATATTACGAATTAAACTTACCGCATCAGAACCACCTGTGGCCAAAGCATGCACTGTAAAAAATACATCAGTACCAATGCGGATACCTACTGCCGGGCGAGATTGAAGCACAGAAGAATCAGAATGTATGATAAAAGCTTCATCGGCTTGACGACGTGACACGATAGCTAAGTTCACTCGGTTTGCCCCAACATCTAAACGGGAATAATAAATATAGACCATATTTGGACGGGAGCGAGTACCTAAATTCCAGGTATATTCCTCAATTGGCGTTCCCCCATGTTGAATTACTCGTGAGGTTCTTACTGCCGAACTTGGTAATGAACCCGCTTCTTGTACCATCAAAATATCTGCACCTTGTTCTCCCGATAATAATTGGCGCACATTAATATTCCATTTACTTTCATTTACAGCTGAAGAACCTTGCAGATTCCAAGTTGCTACTTTGAAATCACTCAAATTAGCATAACTTGAAAAGCTAAATAACATCGTACAGAAAACCACATTTAATTGCTTTACCCATTGCATATAAACTCCTTAGCTTAATTAACCGCTGTTGCTTCTAATACAGGAGGAGCGAGATACCATGTTTGATCACGTAATGGTTCTGTTGCGCCATCACAAGTTGATAATGTAACTGTTGAATAATATGTTGGACTTACAGGATTATAAGTGACACAACGTCCTTGTGACACACTTTTAATGACAACCGCACCACTATCAGTAGGTAATAACTCAAACTCTTGTGCTAATTTGTCCAGACTACAAGTATCATGAATTAAACCATTACCGTAAGCTTCAATACATGTACCTAAAGATTGATTAACAAAACGAAAATATTCACGGTGTTTACCAGGTTCTATCTTCCAATTACGAATATTTCCAAAGTCCTGCGAATATATATTGGGATAAGCCCATAACCAATTGCGTTTTGCTAGCGCCCAGACAGTCAACAGTGCCCCATTTTGTCCCATCAAAGTCATAAAGTTTGATGGTTCAGACGGCGATACCTGTCCATTCTTGGATGAAGAGAGCAAATTCAATGGCATTGAAGATGCTTTTGATAATAGGGGTTGGGGTTGGAATTGTGTTGTTGAAGATTTAGGTGCTAAATCAGATTGAGATTCAGGCTGAGAATAGTCACTCATTCGTTGATTTGACGAACAAGCCACTAAACCCATCAATAAAAGACCAGGTAAAAACTTTTTCATTGTACCTCTCCTTAGATCCATCCTTAAATTTAAAAGGGCAAATTTTTCTTATTTTATCCTTTTTTTGATAAAATAAAACTAGATAAAATATATAAAAAAGGAAGAGGAATTGTTTTTTGATTCAATATAGTTTTTGAAATCTGTTGAAATAAAAATATGAATAAATCTGTTAAGTAGGAAATATAACTTACCGTGTTAGTATCAAGCATATACATCTATTATTCACCTATCCCGGGAAACGGGTAACGGGTCGTAATCGTTTGATTCCGCTCTTCTTTGCTGAGAAAATCATCACAATTTTTTATTTTGGGAAGTAACTTAAACAACCGCTGCCAAGAAGCTTCTCTTGAAGAAGTCAATGAAAGTACAATATCTCCATTTTGTTCTTTACGAATGTATACTTGTTCAGCATCAAATTCGAACTCCACCGGTAACCGTACGGCTTGATTGCGTCCGTTTCTGAATAATTTCGCAGTTCTTTCCATGTCTCCTCCTGTATTTTAAGTCCAAGATTGATATATATGCCACAACGTATGCTATAACCATAAAAGAGTCAAAACTTATCTGTTTATCGCAAAAGACGTTCACCACCCAGTAACAGGATTACCCGTTTGAGGACCTCATCATAAATGTGTGGTTCAGCCTGTTTAATAAATTTAATATGTCTTTCACGCCAATCTAATGTTTGGACTAATGTAGTTGCAACCACACTCGGACTATCTAATCCTTCGATAGGCACTTCCGTTACCGCACCACGAATACTCGTGCTGATTGGACAGCAAATAATCAACCCGGTTGATTTATTATAAATTTCGTGGCTTAAAACGAATGCCGGGCGATATTTCCCGATTTCTTTTCCTTTCTTCGGCTCAAAATCCAACCAAACAATGTCGTTACGTTTTGGTACATACATACTTAATAGTCCAATTCCTGCGGTAAAGCAGCGACGTTAAACTCATCTGCATGAGCGTTATAAGTCGTTATTCCTTTTAATAAATCAGCTTCAGTCAGTTTTTTTTGGCTTTTTGAAATGTACAAACCATTTTCAGAAATCTCGATATCCACAATATCACCCGCTGAAAACTGAGGGACTGTACGTAAATTGCCTGTTAATCGTAAACCGATACACTTTCCCCACAGACCTAACGTTGCTTGTTGTCTCAATTGCATAAAAAACCTCCTCTATCATTTTTAATGATGATACTACTTTAATATCACCATTTCAATCTTTTTTTATCGAATTTAAAAAATAATTTTCTATGGCTGCCAGCGCTTCTCCACAATGCGCAGATTACAAAATTGGGGAATGTGTTACTGGCTGTTTCGTACAAACTTTGGTTGCAAAATACACACTTTTACCGGAACAGGTTGTATCCAAGTATAATCACAGAGGACAAAATCCCTGAGCTGAAGTCGGAAGCCTAGGCAACGGTATTTAAAGGGGGAGGGGCAGGGAGCATACCAGAATAAACCGGTAACCAAACAATATTCGCAAATGGTCTTCAAGAATGTGGATGTTATTGAACATCCGCAGGGGGCCATATCTCAATTTTTAGACAATACCGTTTATCCAGAGTTATGACTTACACCGAGAATGCGAGAAATGGGTAAGATGGAGATACGTGAGGCAATATTTACCCGCGTGCCCCTACACCAATAGCAGTATGAGTCGTATACTCAATAGCGTTATCTAAAATCTCAGCAATATCACGCTTAGCATTATCAGAAATAACCCTCGGCTTAGCCATATGTGATATTACCTTCTAATTGCTGTAAATCACGTTCCTTACGAACTAATAATTGTTCCATTTCTTGCTTAAATTGTTCAGCAGTTGAGTAACGCCCCTCAGCAAGGTCTGCTAACCCCGTTTGAATTTTTTGAACCAAAAACTCTTCATATTCGGGTTCTTTAAATAACATTCTAAATGCTCCGCTCCCAATGATACACACTTTCTCCTTTAATGATTCACACCTTTTGGCAAAAAAGCGTAAATCATAATATAGGTTCCAACAACAAGAAACTTTACTGAATGCCCATTTTTAAGAGGGAAAATATGAAACTTCCCGTCGGTATAGGCATCAGCAATATAACTAAGTTTTTCTGATAGACACTCTATTTCCTCAATGAATTTGTCAGCTACTTCCTTATTTTGGCTTTGTGTGTAAATATATTCTGCTTTATCTAAAAGCTGAAATCTAGCCATTTCAGACCATTGAACAATGTAGTCTTGTTTCATCGCTTCAATGCCTTGCGCAAATCTTTCATTACATCTTCATGTGAGTAAGTCTTAATTTTTCCATTTAAGACACCTTGTAAAAAGCGCTGCTCTTCTGTTAAGGATTGCTCAAACATTGATAAAACTCTTTCTTGAAGATGAGTTTGCCCATTTTTTGATTTAGCTTGATTTAACATATTTTCTCCAACGCGCGCGGATTGTAATAATGATCTATCTTGGAATCATACAACAAAATTGCCAAAAGGTAAAAGGCCCAAGGGAGCCCTATCGGGCTAAGGGTAAAATTTAAGGATAACCTTCCCAAGGGAAAGGTCTTACCTAAAAAGGTCAAAAGGCCTTTTCAAAAGGCTGGAACTACACTCACTATATTTGTTCGTTTTTAATGATCACTTATTTGTTGTTTTGATGTCCATCACTTGTATTCTGCAACATTAAACAGTTCCCCTTACTAAAACATGAAGCAACTATAATGTTTTCTATTTTTCATAAAATGCTAAGTAAAAAAAGTAATACCGAATCCCTTGGTATTTCTACCCAGCCAACACTGTCGGTGATTGATAATGATGGTTGGATCAGCCCATTATCTGCGGTGGAATTATTAAAAAGTGAATTACGCCAAAAATACTTAAATCTAATTTGGCAACAAGTATCCATGACTCAAGATATGTTTGAGTCGCTATACCAAAAACCAATTGAACGCTATGCTGAGATTGTTCAATTGTTACCTGCCTCAGAAACCCATCACCACTCCCATTTAGGAGGAATAACCGTATTCAGTCACAAGTTTATAACGCTTTAGATGTCACAAAGGTTTAACTGAATCAGCGTCTTTTTCAACATTGACGAAACCAAGCAAAATGTCGGGCGACGTCCCGTTGTAAACACGTTAAAAGCACAGCATAACCCTCGCTTGTTACTAAAAATTATAGGGCTGGCGCGCTCAACGTTCTATTACAGCCGGCAGGCAAAAGAAGACCATCACGCCATTCGACAGCGTATCCTCGACCTTTATCAGGCAAATCAGGGGCGGGATGGTTACCACATGATTCGGTTCAAGTTACAGCGGGAAGGGATTTTTCTCAGTGGCAAAACGGTGTTGTCGCACATGCGGGCGCTGGAGATTCGTTCTTGTGTGAAAGTGAAACGACGTAAGAACGCGGGGAAAACGAGCCATATTGCACCGAATTTACTGCAACGTAATTTTACGGCGACGAAGTTGAAGGAGAAATGGGTGACGGATGTAACCGAACTTCGGGTGGGACGTGAGAAACTGTATCTTTCTCCTATGATGGACTTAGCCAATCAGGAAATTATCGCCTTGACGATGTCCCTTTTTTCTGTCGGGCTTTTTGTTGGTCCAGCTCTTTGAACTTTTTAAGATGGCGTTCTCCGCTCTTAAATACTCAAGTTCCTTTAATAATGCTTTGATATCCTGAGGATTCTCACAGGAGAGGATTTTCTTGGCTTTTGGCATTTGGTTTTTTCTCGCTTTGTTACATTGACGGTGAAGTCCATTGATACCGTATTTTTCAAAGCGTTGCAACCAGACGACAACGGAAGAATGGGTGGCAATATGGAAGTGCTGTGCGGCTTCACGAACGCCCCAATGTTCTTCTAAGACAAGCTTGACAATGTGATATTTGAATTTGAGTGAATAATGTTTGCCCATAAAAATCTGCACCTTAATTGGTTGGGTGTGATGTCCAACTTTTGGGGTGCAGATCAAAGTGCGGTCATTTTTCTAACCGTTTTTTGCCTTCTCCAATAATTCCGCCACCACTTTAGGCACGCCTTCGCCTGCTTTCATTTTTACTACGTTGACGTTATGGCGAATAAACCCTGTGTTCGGGTTTGGGTCGATGAGGTAAATTTGAGCGTTCTTGGGAGCTTCGTTGACCAAACCGTTTGCCGGGTAAACTTGCAGGGATGTACCGATGACCAGCACAATGTCTGCTTGCGAAACCAAATCAATGGACGGTTCCAACACGGGCACACTTTCACCGAAAAAGACGATGTGCGGGCGCATTGGATGTCCGTTCGGATCTTTGTCGTTCACCGATTGATCACCCATGCAAGGCACAATGTAATCAGGGTCAAAACTGCTACGGGCTTTGGTTAATTCGCCGTGCAGATGCAGCACGTTGGTGCTGCCCGCGCGTTCGTGTAAATCTTCCACGTTTTGCGTGATGATCTGTACATTATAGGAGCGTTCCAATTCCACCAACACCTTGTGCGCCGCATTAGGTTTGGCTTCGGCGCAATTTCGGCGGCGTTCGTTATAAAAAGCCAACACCTGTTTACGGTTCCGTTGCAGGGCTTCCGGCGTGCACACATCTTCAATTTTATGCCCTGCCCATAAACCGTCTTCCGCGCGATAAGTGGGAATACCACTTTCAGCGCTGATGCCCGCGCCGCTTAGGACGACACAAATGGGTTTCATATTTTTCCTCCTCGTTTAAATCGCTTTATCCCAATACAACGGCACTTGGCTCAAACGGGACATGGTTTCCACATAGGCGTTGACTTTCGGCGGGAAAACGATGCCTTTTACGCAGGTGAGGTTGCGCAGGATTGGGAAAACAAGAATGTCTTCCAGAGAAAGGCTGCCGTTTAGTGCAGTGTCCGACTGGATTAAATGTGCAAGTTGCACTAAGTCAGGGGCGAGGCGGGCGAAATAGGTGTCGGTATTCGCAAGATTTTCGGCAAAATCACCGATGGATTTTTCTTTATTTTCGGTGAAATAATCTACCGCACTTTGGGTGGCATATTCAGGCAGCCCTAGGCGGGTAAAGCGTGGGATGACCAGATGATTTTGATAGCTGCCGACCTGCTTTAACCAGGCTTCTACTTCCGGGCGCACCGTTTCCGATAACATTTTCTCGCCATAGCGTTCATCAATATAGCGCACAATGTCCAAACTTTCCGGCATGGCTTCGCCGTTTTCTTTCACTAAAATCGGCACCACTTTTTTGCCGACCAGTCGGATTGACGTTTCCGCGTCATCATTTAAGATGGTCACGAGTTCAACGGGAACATTTTTCAAGCCGAAAATCATGCGGGCGCGCACGCAAAACGGGCAATGGTCGTAAACATAAAGCTTCATAAGATCTCCTTTGTTGGTTTTCACGGAAAGTGCGGTGGATTTTGGCAGTGTTTTTTAATGCCTCTCCACGACCTAAAAACGCCGGCAAAATCCACCGCACTTTTACATCGTCAAGGCTACATAACCACCACATCAAACTGTTCCTGAGTATAAAACACTTCAGTTTTTACTTGGATTTGTTTGCCGATGAACACTTCCAGTTCAGCCAGTAAGCCGTGGGATTCTTCGTTAATCAGATAATCGGCGACGGCGTGAGAGGCATAAACCACGAATTGTTCGCTGGCAAATACATGGTGTACGCGAATGATTTCGCGCATGATTTCATAGCACACGGTTTCCACGGTTTTCACCCGTCCACGCCCTTGGCAGGCGGGGCAATCGCCGCATAGCACGCGCTCCAAACTTTCGCGGGTGCGTTTGCGGGTCATTTCCACCAGCCCCAACTGAGTGAAACCATTGACATTGGTTTTCACCGGGTCGCCGGCAAGGGCTTCCTGCAAGGATTCCAACACGCGGGTGCGGTGTTCTTCTTTTTGCATATCGATAAAATCGATAATGATGATGCCACCGAGATTGCGCAGTTGGAGCTGTTGGGCGATGGCTTTGGTAGCTTCGATGTTGGTATTGAAAATGGTTTCTTCCAGATTGCGATGCCCCACGAAAGCGCCGGTGTTAATGTCGATGGTGGTCATGGCTTCTGTCTGTTCAATAATCAAATAGCCACCGGATTTGAGATTCACCCGTTTATCCAACGCGTTATGAATGCCCGTTTCCACGCTATAGACATCAAAGAGCGGTTGATTTCCCGCGTATAAAATCAGTTTGTCGGTGAGGTTCGGGATGAATTCTTCGGTGAATTGTTTGACTTCATTGAAACAGAGACGGGAGTCAATGTGAATGCGATCTAATTTGGCGCCGATGAAATCGCGCAAAATGCGCTGGGTAAGCGCCAGTTCGCCGTATAACATGGAGCGGGTCGGGTATTTAGCGCGGCGTTCCAGCACTTTGCGCCATAAACGTTTCAGGAATTCCGCGTCTTGTTGTAAATCCAGCTCACTTGCGCCTTCGGCAGCGGTGCGAATAATAAAGCCGCCTAACTCGTCGCATAACGGCAGCGCCAGTTCTTTCAAGCGGGCGCGTTCCTCCTCGCTTTCAATGCGTTGCGATACGCCCACATGGCTGTTTTCCGGCATGAACACCAAATAGCGGGAAGGCAGCGTAATGTCCGTAGTAAGGCGCGCGCCTTTGGTGCCGAGAGGATCTTTCACCACCTGCACGACAATATCCTGCCCCTCGTGCACCAGCTGGGAAATGTCTTTTACCACAAATTGCTTTTGTTCGTTTTCATCCACGCATTCAGTGTGTGAGACGATGTCTGAGGCGTGCAAAAAGGCGGCTTTTTCCAAGCCGATGTCCACAAACGCCGACTGCATTCCCGGCAGCACGCGGGTCACGCGCCCTTTATAAATGTTTCCCACAATACCGCGTTTGCCTTGGCGTTCAATATGTACTTCTTTTAATATACCTGTTTCTACAAGGGCAATGCGAGTTTCGTTGGGTGTCACATTGACCAATAATTCGACCGAATCCATAATGTCCCTGCTCTTAAGTTTGCTAATTTTTTTCGTCTAATAAGTCTAACGAAAAGGAAAATAGAATAATAGGGGCAAATGCGGTAAAATGCGCCTCTTTTCACATTTTTCAGCAGTCTATGTACTAAGGTTGGTACGATGTTTGGATTAGATCCAACAATTATCACATTTGTTATTTATATCGTCGGCATGCTCGGTATCGGGATTGCCGCTTACTATTACACCCAAAATTTCTCCGACTACATTCTCGGCGGTCGCCGTTTGGGTAGTTTCGTCACCGCCATGTCTGCCGGCGCTTCCGATATGTCCGGCTGGCTGTTAATGGGCTTGCCCGGCGCAGTTTATTTATCCGGTTTGGTTGAAGGGTGGATCGCCATCGGTTTAACCCTCGGTGCGTACCTGAACTGGCTGTTTATCGCCGGTCGTCTGCGCGTTTACACAGAATTCAATAATAACGCTTTAACCCTGCCCGAATATTTTCATCACCGTTTCGGCACGTCCCATAACTTATTGAAGATCGTCTCTGCCACCATTATTCTGGTGTTTTTCACTATTTATTGCGCCTCGGGCGTGGTTGCCAGTGCGAAATTATTCCGCAATCTGTTTTTAATTGACTACTCCACCGCACTTTGGTACGGCGCGCTCGCCACCATCATTTACACCTTCATCGGCGGTTTCCTTGCCGTCAGCTGGACGGACACCATTCAAGCCACGTTAATGATTTTCGCGTTATTGCTCACGCCGGTTTTCGTGGTGATTTCCATTGGCGGCATTGACGAGTTGCAAAACGTCTTACAACAAGCGGAAATTAGCGCGCAAAAAGACTTTACGGATTTATTCCGCGGCACCTCCACCGTCGGCTTGCTAAGTCTTGCCGCTTGGGGCTTGGGCTATTTCGGACAACCGCATATTCTCGCCCGTTTCATGGCGGCAGATTCCGTCCATTCTCTCAACAACGCACGCAAAATCAGCATGACCTGGATGATGCTTTGTTTGGTGGGCGCTATCGCTATCGGCTTCTTCGGCATAATTTATTTTTACGCCGACGCCGGCACTGAATCGGCTGCCCTGGTCAATAAAGAACCGGAGCAGGTTTTCATTGAATTATCCCGCATTCTGTTTAACCCGTGGATTGCCGGCGTGTTGCTATCCGCTATTCTTGCAGCGGTAATGAGTACCTTAAGTGCGCAATTACTCATTTCCTCCACGGCGATTACAGAAGATTTCTACAAAGGCTTCATTCGCCCGAAAGCGTCGGAAAAAGAACTTATCTGGCTTGGTCGCGCCATGGTGTTGGTGATTGCCGGCATTGCTATTTGGATTGCACAAGATGAAAAAAGCCTGGTGTTAAAACTGGTGGAATTCGCTTGGGCGGGCTTCGGCAGTGCTTTTGGACCCGTCGTGTTATTTTCCTTATTCTGGAAACGCATGACATCCTCGGGCGCCATGGCAGGCATGTTGACCGGTGCCATCACCGTGATTGCATGGAAAAAATGGTTGCCGCAAGACACGGAATTGGCTCAGGTTTATGAAATGATTCCGGGCTTTTTACTGGCAACCGTTGCTATTTTCGTGGTTTCGTTGCTGTCGGCAAAACCGGATGCGGAAATTACCGACACCTTTGACAAAGCCCAAAAGGCGTACAAAGAAGCTTTATAAGCGAGATAGCAAAATGATCGATTTTCGTCCTTTTTATCAACAAATCGCCACCACCAACCTTTCGCCATGGCTTGAAACGCTGCCCCTGCAACTCAAACAATGGCAGCAACAAACCCATGGCGACTATGCCAAATGGGCAAAAGTCTTGGAATTTCTACCGCACTTAGCAGCATCCCGCATTGACTTGAAAAGTGCGGTCAAATCTGAAAGCGTTTCTCCTCTTTCCGAAGGCGAACGGCAACGTATTGTGCACCACCTCAAACAGCTCATGCCGTGGCGTAAAGGCCCCTATGATTTGCTTGGCATTCATGTGGATTGCGAATGGCGCTCCGATTTCAAATGGGATCGCGTGCTGCCCCATCTTGCACCGTTGCAGGATCGCATTATTTTAGATGTCGGCTGCGGCAGCGGTTATCACATGTGGCGCATGGTGGGTGAAGGGGCGAAAATGGTGGTCGGCATTGATCCGACGGAACTGTTTTTATGCCAATTTGAAGCAGTGCGTAAATTGCTAAACGACGATCGCCGCGCCAATCTGATTCCTCTCGGCATTGAACAAATGCAGCCCCTAGCGGCGTTTGATACGGTGTTTTCCATGGGCGTGCTGTATCACCGCAAATCGCCGTTGGATCATCTTTCCCAACTGCGCGCCCAACTGGTTAAAGGCGGCGAATTAGTGCTGGAAACCTTAGTGGTGGATGGCGACAAAAACACTGTGTTAGTGCCGATGGATCGCTATGCCAAAATGAAAAATGTGTATTTCATTCCTTCCGTTGCCGCGTTAATTCATTGGTTACAAAAAACTGGTTTTAATCATGTGCGTTGTGTGGATGTGGCGGTAACCTCATTGGAAGAACAGCGCAAAACCGACTGGCTGGAAAATGAATCACTGGCGGATTTTCTCGATCCCAATGATTATTGCAGAACCATCGAAGGCTATCCCGCGCCTAAAAGGGCGGTCCTTTTGGCGAATAAATAAAGGAGTTGCATTGAGATTCCAAGCCGAAAAGAGTAAAGTAGGCAACCGTTGATTTTTATAACCTCAAGCTAAAAAAGGCAGAAAATTATGGGTAAAAGTGTTGTCGTTCTCGGCGCTCAGTGGGGCGATGAAGGCAAAGGGAAAATCGTTGACCTGCTCACCGATCGCGTGAAATATGTGGTGCGCTACCAAGGTGGTCATAATGCCGGTCATACCTTAATCATCAACGGTGAAAAAACCGTTCTACGTTTAATTCCATCAGGCATCCTGCGCGATAATGTCACCTGTTTAATCGGTAACGGCGTGGTGCTTTCCCCTGCGGCACTCATGCAGGAAATGAGCGAACTGGAAAGTCGTGGCGTGAATGTGCGCGACCGTTTATTAATCTCCGAAGCCTGTCCGTTAATTCTGCCCTATCACGTTGCCATGGATCACGCCCGTGAAGCGGCGTTGGGCAAAAAGGCCATCGGCACCACCGGACGCGGTATCGGCCCTGCCTATGAAGACAAAGTGGCACGTCGCGGTTTACGCGTAGGAGATTTATTCGATCGCGCCGCCTTCGCCGAAAAACTCAAAAATATCCTCGATTACTACAACTTCCAACTGGTCAATTACTACAAAGTCGAACCCGTTGATTATCAAAAAACCTTAGATGACGTGTTCGCCGTTGCCGATATTATCACCGGCATGGTCGCCGACATCACCACCATCTTAGATACCGCACGCAAAAACGGCGACAACATCTTATTTGAAGGCGCGCAAGGCACCATGTTGGACATCGACCACGGCACCTATCCGTATGTAACCAGCTCCAACACCACCGCCGGCGGCGTAGCGACAGGCTCCGGTTTCGGTCCGCGCAATCTGGATTATGTGTTGGGAATCATCAAAGCCTACTGCACCCGCGTGGGCGGCGGTCCGTTCACTACGGAATTATTTGATGAAACAGGTGCTGAAATCGCCCGTAAAGGTAACGAATTCGGCGCGGTTACCGGTCGTCCGCGTCGTTGCGGTTGGTTTGACGCGGTGGCAATTCGTCGCGCTATTCAACTGAACTCCATTTCCGGTTTCTGCATGACCAAATTAGACGTGCTGGACGGTTTCGATGAAGTGAAAATCTGCGTCGGCTACAAAATGCCGAACGGTGACATCGTGGAATACGCCCCGCTCGCCGCGAAAGATTGGGAAGGCGTTGAACCGATTTACGAAACCTTGCCGGGCTGGAAAGAAAACACCTTCGGCATCACCGATGTTAACCAATTGCCGCAAACCTGCCGCGACTACATCAAACGCATCGAAGAAGTCACCGGCGTACCGGTAGCCATTCTTTCCACCGGACCGGATCGCGTACAAACCATGATTCTGCAAGACCCATTTGCCGTGTAAAAACGCATAGAAAAACGACCGCACTTTCAGACTTTCAAAGTGCGGTGTGTTTTTCAAATGTTTTTTAATGATCGCTTAACAACGAAATGGAGCGCGTTTGCTTACGCAATTCCTCCACCTCATCAAGTAGTTGCATAATCAAACTCAAAGCAGGCACGCTGGCTTCAAAATCATGGCTTAAACGATGAGCGCGACGAACGCGCGCCATTTGAAAGCCACTAAATACTGCCTGTTCCGGCTGCCCTTCCACGGAAATAATTCCTTCGTCAATCAATGCCAGCAACCACTGCCGCTCACCGGCGCACACATTCAACATTTCACTAAAACTCAGTTTAATATCAATATTTTGTTTCATAACGTAAATTCCTTACTTGATGTTACGCCTTCGCGGCAAAATGCGCGCTTAATTGTTCCCATGCGGCACGATCCGCGTCATTTTCCACTGTCGGTACCACAATGCGAATATTCAAATACAAATCGCCCGCTTCTTTTGCCGGAATACCTTTGCCTTTCAAACGAATGCTTTTACCGCTTTGGCTGTTCGTCGGCAGATTGATTTGCATTTTTCCGGCAATAGTGGATACCACGGTTTTACCGCCCAACGCTGCCTGCCATGGGAAAATATCAATAGTCTGACAAACGTCTTTTTTGTTTTTCACATAGAGATCCGGCTGTTCATGGAAACGGATTTTCAAATACAAATCACCGTTTGTACCGCCGTTGATGCCCGGTAAGCCCTGACCTGACAAGCGGATTTGTTGCCCTTCGGCAATCCCTTTCGGAATTTTCACATTCAGGGTTTTGGTTTGCTGAATAATTCTCCCGTGCTCGTCAATGGTCGGCATATTCAGACTTAAAGAACGCTCCGCACCGTGATACGCCGCCGAAATATCAATGCTGAGTTCGGCGTGTTGATCCTCGCCTTTTATCGGACCGGTTTGGCGCGTTTGTGATTGTTGCTGACCGCGACGACCGAAAGCGGAGAATAAATCCTCAAAGTGGAAATCCCCCTGACCGAACGGCTCACCGCCCGCACCACTATGGAATTCATAACGGCGGAAGCCACTGCCATCGTCATACGCGCCTTCAAACGGATTGCCCTGATAAGCACCGCCGAGCGGATTACCTTGCCCTGCGCGCCCAAACGGGTTTGCCAGCATTTCATCGTATTCCGCCCGTTTCTGCGTATCCTTCAAGGTTTCATAAGCCTCATTCACCTCGGCGGTTTTTTGCACCGCGTCAGGATCTTTGCTGACATCGGGATGATATTTGCGCACCAATTTGCGATACGCTTTTTTAATTGCATCGAGATCGGCATTTTTATCCACGCCTAATATCTCGTAATAATTTTGTTTTGCCATAGTTATCCTTAATTGCTTAATGTTTATAAATTATATTATTCGGTTTGATTCGCCGCTAAGTACAAGAACGACTCAGAGCATTTAATGAATTGATGAGATGACCAGTATAAAATTTCACCTGGTTAATATAATGCCGACAGAAAATTTTTAAAGTGATTTTTAGAAATAAATTATCACGCCAAAGCCTTGTCATTTCTCATCATGGCTAAAATCCGCTATAATGCCTGCCGTTTTTCAAGTGCCGATATCAATCTTCCCGTGGCACATTTCATTTATGAGAGGTTTTTATGACAACTCCCGTAGTTGCCTTGGTGGGTCGCCCGAATGTCGGCAAATCCACGCTATTCAATCGTCTGACCCGTACCCGCGACGCCCTCGTCGCCGATTTTCCCGGTTTAACCCGCGATCGCAAATATGGTCATGCCCACCTTGCCGGCCATGATTTTATCGTCATTGATACGGGCGGTATCGACGGCACGGAAGAAGGTGTAGAAGAAAAAATGGCGGAGCAATCGCTGCTCGCCATTGAAGAGGCGGATATTGTTCTCTTTTTGGTGGATGCCCGCGCAGGATTAACGTCGGCGGACATTGGCATCGCCAATTATTTACGCCAACGCCAAAACAAAACCACCGTGGTGGTCGCCAATAAAGTGGACGGCATTGATGCGGATTCCCACTGCGCCGAATTTTACCAATTAGGCTTGGGCGACGTTGCCCAAATCGCCGCTTCTCAAGGGCGCGGCGTTGTGAGTTTAATGGAACAGGTACTCAGCCCGCTGGCAGAGCAAATGACGGAAGAAAGTGCAGTGGAAAATCCCGACGTTTCTTCCAATGATGCCGACACTGCCGAATTCGACGAATGGGACGAGGATTTTGATTTTTCAAATGAAGAAGACACCGCACTTTTAGACGAAGAGCTGGCGCAGGAACAGACGCCCGACAAGAAAAATATCAAAATCGCCATTGTAGGGCGCCCGAACGTCGGTAAATCCACGCTGACCAACCGCATTTTAGGCGAAGATCGCGTGGTAGTTTACGACTTGCCTGGCACCACCCGCGACAGCATTTATATTCCCATGGAACGCGACAATCAGGATTACACCCTAATCGACACCGCCGGCGTGCGTAAACGGGGCAAAGTACATTTAGCGGTGGAAAAATTCTCCGTTATCAAAACCCTGCAAGCCATTCAGGATGCCAATGTGGTGCTGCTGGTCATCGACGCGCGCGAAAACATCTCTGATCAGGATTTATCCCTGCTCGGCTTTATTTTAAACGCCGGGCGCTCGCTGGTTATCGTGGTAAATAAATGGGACGGTTTGGATACAGAAGTAAAAAATCGGGTGAAATCGGAACTGGATCGCCGTTTGGATTTCATTGATTTCGCCCGCGTGCATTTTATTTCCGCCTTACACGGCAGCGGCGTCGGCAATTTGTTTGATTCCATCAAAGAAGCCTACGAATGCGCCACGCAAAAGATGACTACCTCCATGCTGACGCGCATTCTGCAAATCGCCACGGAGGAACATCAACCGCCGATGATTAGCGGTCGTCGGGTAAAACTCAAATACGCCCACCCCGGCGGTTACAACCCGCCGATTATTGTAATTCACGGCAACCAAGTGGATAAATTACCGGATTCTTATAAGCGTTATTTGTCCAACCATTTCCGTCGTAGCCTGAAAATCATTGGCTCGCCGATTCGCCTGCAATTCCAGGAAGGCAACAACCCGTTTGCCGGCAGACGCAATAAACTCACACCGAACCAATTACGTAAGCGTAAACGTTTGATGAAGTTTATTAAGAAAGCGAAAAGATAAAGCAAAAAGTGCGGTGGAAAATCACCGCACTTTTATATTCTCTAATCTATTAATGAATAATTCGGTTCATTATAAATGCGTTAAATTTTCGCTACTAGCTTTTCCATAACGAAAATGGATAGACACAAACAACATCAACCCAAGCGCTGCAAACAAGGCGCCTGAGAAGCCGATGTTGGCAAGTCCGAGATGTTGCATGACTTGGTTGCCTAATAATGCGCCGCCGCCAATACCGATATTATAAAGCCCCGAATAAATCGCCATTGCCACATCGGTGGCATCAGGTGCCAGTTGCAACACCCGCACCTGCAAACTTAAACCGATACCGGAAATGCCTACGCCCCAAATAAACGCCAACAGGAACATGGCGATTTGATTTTGACTGAACGGCAATAACAGCAGCAGAGAAAGGACTAAAATAGCCATGGTGCTCAACAAAAATTTTGCCGGTGCGAAACGGTGAAAGCGGTTAAACAACAAACTGGCGGTAATGCCCGATAAGCCAAAAATCAATAAGATCGCCGTGGCGGTGCTATCGCTCATTGCGCCGATACGCACAATAAACGGTTCAATATAACTGTAAGCGGTGAAATGCGCCGAAATAATCAGAATGGTCAGCACATATAATCCTACCAGCAGCGGACGTTTAAACAGCAAAGGAACGGATTTCAACGAACCGGCATTGAGGCTCGCCAAGTGCGGCAGGAAGCGATAAAGCAATACTAACACGGCAAACGCCAGGAACGCGATAATGCCGAATGCCTCACGCCAACCAAAATACTGTCCGATAACCCGTCCAAGGGGCAAGCCTAGCACCATCGCCAACGCGCTACCCATTGCCAGCAACCCGATCGCCTGTGCTTTTTTATCTTTCGGTGCCACCCGCACCGCAAGGGATGTGGTAATGGACCAGAAAATTGCGTGGGTAAACACCACGCCGATACGGGATAACAGCAGAATCCAAAAATCCCACGCCACAACGGAAAGGATATGGCTGGCGACAAACACAATAAAGAGTTTAATCAGCAGGCTGCGCCGTTCCAGTTTTGCTGTCATTAACATAAACGGCAGCGACATCAGGGAAACAATCCAGGCATAAACGGTGATCATCAGCCCTGCTTGCTGCACCGGGGTTTCAAAACTTTGCGCAATGTCGGATAACAAGGCGACGGGTAAGAATTCGGTGGTGTTGAAAATAAACGCGGCAAATGCCAATAACACAACGCGAAAAAATTTCAGGCGTCGCACAATTTTTAAAGAGACCATATTATGGTTTTAATTTACGTCGAAGAAGTTCTTTGATTTTATTGCGAAATGCTTTGTCGATATTCACTTCATATTGCGGCGAATAGCAACTATTAAAGAAATGAATCGGTAGCACAATGTCCGTATATTTTTCATCGGTTGGACGAAGGTTCAGGTCAACATAGCATTGCATGGATTGCAAATTCACCCGACCACGCCCCTCACCTAAAAGTGCGGTGGTTTTCAAGATCATTTTTTCAATATCAAGTTGATGCCCCTGTAAACGGAAGCTACTGGTCATCCGGTCGTATTTGGTATTAGTATTATATCTGTCTTTTGACGCTGAAACATCCCAGTTAATCGGCAAATGTCGTCCTGCCAGTTCCAGCAAATTTAGCCCCAATAATTCGCCGTTTCTCGCATCAAAATAGAATTTACCGTCGATAATTTGGGAATGGGCGAATTGCACGGCGATGTCCACATCGGCATTGCCGGTAATGGTTTTCGGGAAGGTGAGCCAGGTTAGCAGGCGTTCCAGCGGATAATTTTTAGCGGAAAAACCGACCGCACTTTTTTCCGGCTCACTGACATAATCCAAGCGTGCGGTACAAGGCGAATCAGGCAGGCAGTAAGAATTAATGTCTGCGGTCAGGTGCTTGGTGTATTGGGATAAATCCAAATCCGCCTGAATAAAGCCTAAAGTTTCTTCATTTAAAACGGCATGATCGAACTGCGCCGTAAATTCTCGCTCGTCGCTACGCTGAAGCACGCCATTAATAAAACGAAAATTAAACATTTTATTGTTGCCGTACAAGGGTTTTGCCAATTCCACCGTAACTGAATTATCGCCGCTAAAGACAATGCCATCGGAAGAAATATTATCAAGGGAGAAATCGGAAAAACGCATTTGAATATCGGCGCTATTCTGCGCGTTTTTAGACCATTTGGCGTTTTGGATTTCCAGCGCCTGTAATTTGACATTCCCAGAAAACAACGCGGATAACGGAAATTTACCGGTCAGTTTTTCAATGCTGATTTGGTTATGTTTAACGTTTTCAAAAGCAAGGTAAGGTTGTGGGAAAAACCCTAGACTAAATACTTGAAATTGGGTTTCATGTTGCGCCAGTTTCGCGGAAACCACCGTTTCCAGTTTCTGAATTTGGACATCAAAAAATGCAAAGATCGCAAGTATGACGACCACAGTAATAATTGCGATCTTTTTCATTTATTTGTCCTCATCAATGCGGCTGGCAACGGCATTTTGTTGGTTCTTGTATTTTGCGTCTTTGCGGCTGCTGTACGGACGCGCCGCCGGTCCGCTTAACACTTCGAAACTCAAGGCGCCGATAATCATATTCGGGCGTAACGCTAACGGTAATTTGCCGGAATTGTAAAATTCCAACACGATTTTGCCTTCCCAGCCTGGGTCGATACGATGGGCGGTGACGTGTACCATCAACCCCAAACGCGCCAAAGAAGAACGCCCGTCCAGCCAACCGATAATATTCGCCGGCAGTTTTACTGATTCCAAAGTCGTGGCAAGCGCCAGCACGCCGGGATGTAAAAAGAAGGCTTCGTCATCACCGATAATCATTTCATCGCTCATGACCGATTCCAACTGCGCCGACACTTCTTCTTTCGGACCGCTCAAATCAATGTAAGGGGCGGAATGTTCACGAAATACGCGGAAGGAATTGCCCAAACGCACATCAATTGTGGCGCCATTAATTTTATCGTTCGACGGGCGCGGATTGAGGGAGATTAGCCCTTCATCCAGATAACGTTCAATGTCGGTATCACATAATCTCATGGGCGCCTCCTATTTTCGGCTTAATAACTGCATAATTTGCGCTTTTAACATATTGATGGCAATGCGGTTTTTGCCGCCGCGTGGGATTACAATATCGGCATATTGTTTGGACGGTTCGATAAATTGCAGGAACATCGGGCGCACGGTGGCGCGATATTGGTCGATCACCGATTGCAGAGAACGCCCTCGCTCTTCCATGTCACGCTGCAAACGACGAATAAAGCAAATATCCAGCGGCGTATCTACGAACACGGAAATATCCGCCAACTGACGCACACGTTCATCGGTTAATAACAAAATGCCTTCTAAAATCACGATTCTTTTCGGGGTGAAATGGGTGACGTCGTCGGTACGAGTATGTTCAACATAGCTATAAACAGGAATATCGACGGCATTGCCGACCTTGAGGGATTTCAAATGTTGAATGAGCAAATCGCGATCCATAGAATTGGGGTGGTCATAATTGGTTTTCACCCGCTCTGCCATTTCCAGATGGCTTTGATCTTTGTAATAACTGTCTTCCGCAATAATGCCGATTTCTTCGCAGCCTAATTCATTGCACAGTTCTCTATGAACAGTGGACGCAATAGAGCTTTTTCCGGAGGCGGACGCCCCCGCGATGGCGATAATAATACAAGATGAATTTTGAGTATCTGACATACCGATTTCCTTCCCTTTTGGCGTGTAATAGGCACGTAAATAAATTCGGGGAATTATAAAGAAAAAAATCCGATTTTTATAGAGCTACTGTCTAGAATTCAGCTGCCTTACAGCAACATAGATAAACAAAATTTCTACAATCAGAAGCTGAAACGATAAATTCACTCCATAAAATTATTGTTTTTGTGAGAATTATCACATTAATTCTGAAAAAATTTCGTTAATATTCTTCATAACCTAAAACAAAATGCCAACGCAGGTTGGCATTAAATTT
Organism: Aggregatibacter actinomycetemcomitans; assembly: GCF_023518055.1. Taxonomy (NCBI): domain Bacteria; kingdom Pseudomonadati; phylum Pseudomonadota; class Gammaproteobacteria; order Pasteurellales; family Pasteurellaceae; genus Aggregatibacter; species Aggregatibacter actinomycetemcomitans. Next base: position 984,565 of record NZ_CP085096.1, on the reverse strand, counting down.
TTATATCTCATGGACAATTAAAGAGGTTATTCGTATGAAATTAAAATCACTTTCTCTCGCCATTTCCACCGCACTTTTAGCCGGCGGATTACTCGCCTCACAAGCGGCAACCGCCAAAGGGCGCTTGGTGGTGTACTGTAGTGCAACGAACATTTTATGTGAAACCACTACCAAAGCCTTTAGCGAAAAATATGATGTAAAAACCTCCTTCATCCGCAACGGTTCCGGCAGCACCTTCGCCAAAGTGGAAGCAGAAAAAAATAACCCGCAAGCAGATGTTTGGTTCGGCGGTACTTTCGATCCGCAAGCACAAGCTGCCGAACTCGGTTTGATTGAGCCTTATCAATCCAAACACATTGACGAAATCATAGAACGCTTCCGCGATCCGGCAAAAACCAAAGGTCACTACGTCTCCGCCATTTACATGGGGATTTTGGGCTTCGGTGTGAACACCGAACGTCTTGCAAAGTTAGGTATTAAAGACATACCGAAATGCTGGAAAGACCTAACGGATCCACGTTTTAAAGGTGAAGTACAAATTGCCGATCCGCAAAGCGCAGGTACTGCTTACACTGCGTTAGCTACTTTCGTACAATTGTGGGGCACAGAACAAGCCTTTGATTTTTTAAAAGCCTTACATCCGAACGTTTCCCAATACACCAAATCCGGCGTCACCCCATCCCGTAACGCCGCCCGTGGCGAAACCGCAGTAGGAATCGGTTTCTTACACGATTATGCTCTGGAAAAGCGCCAAGGTGCACCGTTGGAATTGGTGGTTCCGTGTGAAGGCACCGGTTATGAATTAGGCGGCGTGAGCATCTTGAAAGGCGCGCGCAACCTCGACAATGCCAAATTGTTCGTGGATTGGGCGTTATCCAAAGAAGGGCAGGAATTGGCATGGAAACAAGGGGATTCCTTACAAATTCTAACTAACACCACCGCAGAACAATCTCCAACAGCGTTTGACCCGAACAAACTCAACCTTATTAATTACGACTTTGAAAAATACGGCGCCAGCGAACAACGAAAAGCCCTGATTGAAAAATGGGTACAAGAGGTAAAATTAGCGAAATAGCGCTGAAAAGTGCGGTTAAAAATCCATGTGTTTTTTTAACCGCACTTTTATTCGTAGGGGCAGTTTGATAGTGCGTCTCCTGACACACGCTTATCACTATCCCGAGGACACGCGTCAGGAGACGCACGCCATCATAAAATAAAAAACACAGGAGTGTTCAAATGAAACTCTCGAAAATCGCATTAACAGTATCCGCATCTGCAACCGTACTTAGTGGCATTTTTTTCTCAACTAATGCCCTCGCTGAAGGGCGATTAGTCGTCTATTGCAGTGCGCAGAATTCAGTGTGTGAAACTCAGGTCCAAGCTTTTGCTAAAAAATACGATGTAAATGCCACTTTTATCCGTAATAGTTCAGGAAGCACCCTAGCCAAAATAAAAGCAGAAACCAATAATCCACAAGCCGATGTATGGTATGGCGGAACGTTTGATCCCCACTCACAGGCAGCTGAAATGGATTTATTAACAGCATATCAATCTCCTTTATTGAAGGAAGTTATGCCGGAATTCAAAGACCCGGGGCGCCGTAAAGGCAACTATAGCTCTGTTGTTTATATGGGAGTTCTGGGTTTTGGTGTTAATACAGAGAAATTAAAGAAACTTGGTATTACTGATGTTCCAAAATGTTGGAAAGATTTATTAGATCCAAGATTCAAAAATGAAATTCAAATTTCAGATCCTCAAAGCGCAGGAACCGCATATACTGCTATTGCCACTTTTGTTCAACTTTGGGGCGAAGATGCTGCATTTAACTATTTAAAAGATCTTGATAAAAATATTTCTCAGTATCCAAAAGCAGGGACGGTTCCCGCACATAATTTAGCCCGTGGGGAAACCACAGTAGGAATTGGATTCTTACAAAATTATTCTTTTGAAAAACAAAATGGCGCGCCAATTGAAGTCATCGTACCTTGCGAAAGTACCGGTTACGAGCTAGGCGGTGTAAGCATTATTAAAAACGCCCGTAATTTAAAAAATGCTCAATTATTTGTTGACTGGGCTATGTCTAAAGAGTCTCAAGAACTCTCTTGGAAAACAGGACAATCTCACCATATTTTAACCAATATAAATGCCGAGGGTTCTCCTTACGCATTAAAATCAAATGAATTGAATTTAATTAAATATGATTTTGATAAATTTGGTTCTTCCGATGTACGGAGTCGTTTGATTGATCGTTGGGTACATGAAGTCAAATTAAATAAATAAAATTGTAAACCTGGAAACGGAGGCTTTATGAGAAAGCAGTATAATTTTCTCAATTCCAATCTCTTTTGGGTAATGTTAGCAATGGCAGGCTTTATTTTCCTGCCATCATTGGCATTATATTACGGAATATCGGATTCCACTTCGGATGAAATACTTGCCGCAATGGGGTGGAGTCAACCTAATTTAAGTTGGCTATGGTTTGGTTCATTATTCCTTATTCCTATATTTTCTCGTCTATGTAAACAGAAAGGAGCTGTGTATCAGGGAAAAATAGAGTTCATTTTATCCTGTATAATTTTTGGATTTGTGATGGTCTCAGCCACAATTGCAAAAATCAGTTTGGGCTATTCTATTTTTGTTCTCACCATAGCACTAATCGGAGTTTCTACGAATGCACTTGCCAAAATGAAAGTCATGCAAAGTGATAAATTCATCATTGGCTCTTTAATTAGCATTGTCCTATTAATATTCTTTTTTATCGTTTATCCAACATTGGCGATCTTTATATCAATGTTCTATAAAGGGACAGATTTTGTTCCCGGGCAAGTCATAGATATTATAAAGCAGCCTTATGTTGTCAGAATCATCCTAAACTCACTGTCTGTTGCCGGCACAATAGGCGTACTCGCTACAGCATTTGGTTTGATATTCGCGTTATACACAACAAGAATTGCCAAACGTAGTGCCGTAATAGGTAAAATATTCTCTATATTACCTATTGTCACCCCACCATTTGTAGTTGGATTAGGGGTAACTCTAATGTTAGGACGCTCCGGTTACATTACCCGGTATCTAGTCGAATACTTGGGATTTGATAGTAATTGGTTATATGGGTTCACAGGTATTGTTATTGCCCATACTCTTGCATTAACACCAATGTCTTTTATGATCTTAGAAGGGGCATTAAAGTCTATTCATCCATCTATTGAGGAAGCTTCCTATACGTTAAGAGCTAATCGCTATCAAACTTTCTTTAATATTATTTTCCCATTATTGAAACCGGCATTAGCTAATTCATTCTTAGTCGTTGCGATCCAGTCTATCGCTGACTTTAGTACACCATTAGTTTTAGGTGGTAGTTTTGATGTTATATCATCACAAATTTATTTCTATATAGCCGGTTCCCAACTGGACTACGCCTCTGCAAGTACCTTGGGTACAATATTGTTAGTCTTTTCTTTAGGTATCTTTATCATCCAATATTGGTGGATAGGCAATCGTTCCTATACAACTGTATCAGGTAAATCTTATCGAGGTGATGTACAAGAATTACCAACCACAATGAAATACGCCATTACCTTTATTTTAGGGGGTTGGGTAGTATTTAACATATTATTGTACGGTAGTATTTTCTACGGTAGTTTCACCGTAAACTGGGGTGTAAACTACACTCTAACACTGAAAAATTACATTACCTTATTTGGACAAGGCTTCAGCGATGGAGCATGGCCATCATTGATTCAAACCGTTATCTTCGCAGCTACAGCTGCACCGATCACTGCATTGTTTGGTTTATTAATTGCATACATTACTGTACGAAGAGAATTTAAAGGTAAGAAAACATTAGAGTTTCTCACTTTGCTTTGCTTTGCCGTACCGGGCACGGTAGCCGGTGTATCTTATATTCTTGCCTTTAATGACGCGCCTATTTACATTACAGGTACCAGCCTCATTGTTATTCTATCAATGATCATGCGTAATATGCCTGTAGGTATGCGTGCTGCAATTGCAGGTTTAGGGCAATTAGACAAATCATTAGATGAAGCCTCTTTATCTCTTAAAGGCAGCTCATTCAAAACAATTTGTTTTATTGTTTTCCCGCTATTAAAACCGGCGCTGCTATCTGCGTTAGTAACAAGCTTTGTTCGTGCAATGACAACTGTTAGTGCGATTGTCTTCTTAGTTACTGCAGATACCAGGGTAGCTACCTCATATATCTTAAACCGCGTAGAAGACGGCGAGTATGGTATCGCGATAGCATATGGTTCCCTCTTAATCGTGGTAATGATGGCGATTATTTTATTCTTCGACTGGATTGTCGGTGACACCCGCATTTCCCGTTCCAAAGCGAAAAAAATGAATTAAGTTGTAGGTAAAAATATGAACAATGATTTCTTAGTATTAAAAAATATCACCAAATCTTTCGGCAAATCCGTCGTCATTGATAATTTGGATTTAACCATTAAACGTGGCACCATGGTCACCCTGCTCGGTCCGTCCGGTTGCGGTAAAACTACAGTTTTACGCTTGGTTGCAGGCTTGGAAAACCCGACATCCGGTCAAATTTTTATTGACGGCGAAGACGTCACCAAATCCTCCATTCAAAACCGCGATATTTGTATTGTGTTCCAGTCCTACGCCTTATTCCCGCACATGAGCATCGGCGATAACGTGGGCTACGGCTTGCGTATGCAAAACGTGAGCAAAGAAGAACGTAAACAGCGGGTGAAAGAAGCCTTGGAATTGGTGGATCTAGCCGGGTTTGAAGAGCGCTATGTGGATCAGATCTCAGGCGGTCAACAGCAACGTGTGGCACTTGCCCGTGCGCTTGTGCTCAAACCAAAAGTGTTATTGTTCGATGAGCCGCTAAGTAACCTGGATGCCAACTTACGTCGCGCTATGCGTGAAAAAATCCGTGAATTACAACAAAGTCTCGGCATCACTTCGCTTTATGTGACCCACGACCAAACGGAGGCCTTCGCGGTGTCTGATGAAGTTATCGTAATGAACAAAGGCAAAATTATGCAAAAAGCGTCTGCGAAAGATCTTTATCAACGCCCGAACTCGCTATTTCTTGCCAACTTCATGGGTGAATCCAGCATTTTCCCGGCAAAATTGCAAGGTAACACCGTCAATATTGACGGCTATGGGTTAACCCTGAAAGACGCTGCACAATTTCATTTGGCAGATAGTGATTGCCTGGTGGGGATTCGTCCGGAAGCGGTTTATCTTTCCGAAACCGGCAGCGAAGCCCAACGTTGCACCATTAAAAGTGCGGTGTACATGGGTAACCATTGGGAAGTGGTGGCGCAATGGCACGGCAAAGATTTGTTGATTAACAGCCGCCCGGAACACTTCAACCCGACATTGCAGGAAGCTTATATTCAACTTTCCGAACAAGGGGTTTTCCTGTTAAAAAATGAATAAAATTAAAAAATAATTGAAATTTTAACCGCACTTTGTATTCAAAAGATTAGGGCTTGTGTGTTTTAATGAGCACACAAGCCTTAAGTGCGGGCACAAAAAACAACGTTTTTTGAACGTTGGCTCTGCCAGCGGCCCCATAGGGGCGAATAAATCACTTTTTGTGATTTATGAGTAATCATTTACGACGTTTTAGAAACTGTCATAGGTAATAAATTACCTATGGTTGGGTATAGGTGTTCCCCTTTGGGGAACCGATAAAATTCAAACTTGAGGACAACATGAGCAAAAAAAGAAAAGTCACGTTAACACTTGCCGCTATCATCGTTGCTATCGGTAGCGGTGCACAAATTTACACCAATCAACAAGTGGAGCAGGTGCTACAAAAATTCCCTTATTCCTTGGATAATCAACTTCGCCTCAATGTAACCGAAACGAATAACAATTTTTTCAGCCGCCATTTAACCTTTAGCCTTGAAAATCCTGATGGCAAAACCACCGATGTGATTTCTGCCAAGCTTACTGCTCTCCCGTTTTTTATCACAGCGGAATCCAAACTGTCCGATCAACTGGTGCACCAATTAAACAAAAATCTCAACATCACTATTGATAAAAATACCATTAACAGTAAATTCTCGCCGATGGGAGATTACCTGCAATCGTATGTGTTAACCGGATTCCGTGACTTCACCAATAAATCACAAAACCTTGCCGTTACCCTAAATTTCAACGCAGAAAACAAAGATGTCAACATTAAAACCGATTTAAGCGGCTTCAATTACGATAAAAACAGCAAACTGGAACAAATTAACGGGCAGTTTCATTTCGTACCTGTGGGTGATAATCAATATGATATTTCCTCCATTGAACTTAACATAAAAAATGCCGAATTAAATTTAATGAACGGTGAAAATACTAAAATTCAGCTTAAAAGTGCGAAATATCAGTTTGATATTAAGAAAAACGAAGAAGCACAACAGCGCGATTTAACCACCAAATTCAGCAGTGATATTCTCCGCGTTGCCAACAAAGAACGCCCCACAGAAGAAAGCCAGACCACCATTAACGGATTATCCCTCAATCTCACCCAACAAGGCGTGAAAAGTGCGGTCGATTTTGCCGATGAATTTAAAAAACTCACCAATGATAACCAAGGCATAAAAAATGCCGTCAATTTTTTGGTTGCCGTGTTGACCCAAAATGAAGAGCTCAAAGGTTCGCTTACCGTAAAATCCGTTGAAGCCCCGAAAAATCAAAAACCTTATTTCAATTTGAATGACACGACCTTCAGCCTCAAAATGGACAATCGTCATCTCGACAATGCAGATATTAATCTGCAACTTAATGTCGGTAACGTCAAACAAACACCGGAAGATCAAAACAAGCAATGGCAGGCGAAAGGCGCCAAAATTATCTATCACTTGGAAAATTACAACTTGGAAAATGAGTTAGCATTCATTCCTTTTTATCTGGATTCCTTCACGGTAAAAACCCCACCGAAAGAAGACAACAAAGTCTTGTTAAAATTGAAAGAGAAATGGGCAAAAGAATCCGGTGGCAATAGCAACGCGGAAATTGCATTGCAATCATTCAATTATGGCAATGTTGTGTCTGGGAACTTATCCGTAAAAAGCCAATCAATGGAAGAAAACCATCAATATCGCGGCGCATCCACACTTTCCATGCAAAAACTGGCACTACCTGAAGCACAAATACAAATTGAAGATCTTGCCGTCAGTCTTCCACTTACCGTCAACAATTACCCGAAACTGGCAGAAGCGCAATTTTGTTCCGGTCTGGCAGCGCCACTGTGTTCTGCCTATTTCACCTCAGAAACCATAGAAAAATATATTGAAAACCAATGGAAAGGATTAGATTTAAGCATAGACAACTCAACAATTACGCTGAATTTGAACACCTATCCTGGTACCAAAGCCTATCCGCTTAAACTGGATATCAACGGCGCGATTAAATCACAACAAGATAACCAAACACCATTGGATACACTCGACCAAAACCTCAGAGGCTCACTCAGTATCACCCTTAATAAGGGCTTAATCGACGATACCAATGAGCAAAGCCTAAAAATCAAAAATGACTCGCCATTCTGGCAACAACTTCAAATGGAAATAAAACCGGAAGACACACTTTCGCCGTTGTTCCTGGAAGACAAGGATAATTACGTAATTAAACTGGAAAAAACCGACAAAGGCACGTTTATTAACGGCAAAACCGAGGAAGAAATCCGGCAGGAAATATTAAAACAAACGGAAGAAGTTGAACCGCAAGAGGAAGCGGAGGAAGTAAAACCGCAAGTGGAAATACCGCCTCAATCAGAGGGTGAAAAACAAGAAGCAGTTCAACCAAATCAAATCGAAAAACCGAACAACTAAAAACACCAAAGAAAACGACCGCACTTTATTTGAAGTGCGGTCGTTTTAAATCTTATTTTAAGTCGTCGGCAACAGCAGGTTGGATTTTGCCGAGGATTTCTTTTAAAACCCGCGGAGCGGCTGCCACGATATGGCCGCATTTCAAATAGGCATGACCGGCGTTGTAGTCGGTGACGATGCCGCCCGCTTCACGCACGATTAAATCGCCTGCCGCCACATCCCAAGCTTTGATACCGTACTCAAAATAGCCATCGACGCGACCTGCCGCAACATAGCAAAGATCCAACGCAGCGGAGCCTGCACGACGGAAATCCGCCACGTCGGCAATCAGGCTTTGCATCATGTTGAATTGCATCGACATATATTTGGTTTGTTTGAACGGAAAACCGGTGGCTAAAATAGCGCCGTTTAAATCGCGTTTGTTTTCAACGCGTAAACGTAATTCGTTTAATTTTGCGCCTTCGCCACGCACGGCAGTGAAAAGTTCGTTAAGGATTGGATCATAAACCACGCCCACTTCGGTGCGGCCTTTAACACGAATGGCAATAGAAACGGCAAAATGCGGTAAGCCTTTCACGAAATTGGTGGTGCCATCCAGCGGATCAATCACCCATTGCACGTCATTATCGCTCCCTTCCAGTGCACCACTTTCCTCGGTAATGATGGTATGTTCCGGATAGGATTTTTTGATGACTTCGATAATCGCTGCTTCAGACGCTTTATCAACATTCGTCACATAATCATTTTTACTTTTTTCCATCGTTTCGATATCGTCACGACGCTCATAGTTTTTCGCAATAATATTGCCCGCTTTTCGTGCTGCACGAATCGCGATATTTAACATTGGATTCATAAATTCCACCAGATTTTAAAGAACAATCGGATCTCAAATTATAAGCAGTTTATAAGGAAATAGCTATCAGAAAAATCTCTAGAATTGTTGACTAAAAATAAAGGGTATTATGTTAGAATAGCTAATATATTAAATCATGTAGTAAAAATAATGTTAAAAAATATTCGGATTGTTTTAATTGAAACCTCACACAGCGGCAACATCGGTTCTGCTGCACGGGCAATGAAGACAATGGGATTAACGGATTTAGTGTTGGTCGCGCCGAAACAAAGCGAGGATGATCAGGCTATCGCCCTTGCCGCCGGTGCGGAAGATGTGGTGAAAAGTGCGGTCACAGCGGAAAGCTTTTCACAAGCGGTCGCCGATTGCTCTTTAGTCATCGGTACCAGCGCAAGATTGCGCCATTTGCAGAATTCGCTTATTGAACCGCGTGAGTGCGGCAAAAAAGCCGTTGCTTACGCAACAAACGGGAAAGTCGCCATTGTGTTCGGGCGCGAACGCGTCGGCTTAACTAATGAAGAATTACTCAAATGCCACTATCATGTGACTATTCCCGCTAATCCCGATTATACCTCACTTAATCTTGCCATGGCGGTGCAATTAATCGCTTATGAAATCAGAATGGCATATTTGACTCAAACGATTGCATCACCTTCCCAAAATATCCGCAATAACGCGAATATTTACCCGCAGATGGAGGAATTAGAATATTTTTTTAGCCATACGGAGCAGCTTTATCGTTCTGTTGGGTTCATTCAGAATCAGGGCGTTATGCAAAGGCTAAGACGTTTATACAACCGTGCAGGGATAGAAAAAACAGAATTAAACATTCTGCTTGGTATGTTAAGTGCGGTAGAAAAAAACTTAAATCTTGACAGGGATAATAGTTGACTAAATAAGTCAACAATGTAAAGATTTTTCGCATTCATAATTTTATTAGGAACACAAAAACATGAAATTAACTTCCAAAGGTCGTTATGCGGTAACCGCAATTTTAGACATTGCTCTTTATGCCAATGATGGTCCTGTGAGCTTGTCTGATATTTCCGAACGACAACATATTTCTTTATCTTACTTAGAACAATTGTTTGCCAAACTGCGTCGGCACAATGTGGTGAAAAGCGTGCGCGGACCGGGCGGCGGTTACAAATTGGGCTTTGCACCAAGTGAGATTTCCATTGCGATGATTATTACTGCCGTCAACGAAAATATTGAAACGACAGCTTGCCTTGGACATGGCAACTGTAGCAACGGTTCCGAATGCCTAACCCATTCCTTATGGGAAAAATTGAGTCAACGCATTGAAGATTTCTTAAGTGAAATTACCTTGGAAGAATTAGTACTCCAACAAAAAGGCAGACAACAGGGCGTTGCCTCCCCTAATAAAAATCAGAATTTTGAAAATTTAGTCGTGGTAAACGGCTAATGACCCACCAAATAGCTAGGTACGGTCAAATTATAACTATTTAGGAGTGAATAATGAAACTACCCATTTATTTAGATTATGCGGCAACCTGTCCGGTAGATGAACGTGTAGCAAAAAAAATGATGGAATATTTAACCATCAACGGTGTTTTCGGTAACCCTGCTTCCCGTTCGCACAAATTCGGCTGGCAAGCGGAAGAAGCGGTCGACGTTGCCCGTAATCAAATTGCCGATTTAATCGGTGCCGATTCCCGTGAAATCGTGTTTACCTCCGGAGCAACGGAATCCGACAACCTCGCCATTAAAGGCGCTGCGCATTTTTATCAAACCAAAGGTAAGCACATTATCACTTGCAAAACCGAGCATAAAGCAGTGCTCGATACCTGCCGTCAATTGGAGCGCGAAGGCTTTGAAGTCACTTACTTGGAACCGGAATCCGACGGTTTAATCGATTTGGAAAAATTCAAAGCGGCATTACGCCCGGACACCATTTTAGCTTCAATCATGCACGTCAATAACGAAATCGGCGTGATTCAAGACATCAAGGCTATCGGTGAACTGTGCCGCGCCAACAAAACTATTTTCCATGTAGATGCAACCCAAAGCGTTGGCAAAGTGGAAATTAATCTTGCCGAATTGCCGGTGGATTTAATGTCCATGTCCGGCCACAAATTATACGGACCAAAAGGCATCGGCGCCTTATATGTGCGTCGGAAACCACGCATTCGTTTAGAAGCCATTATTCACGGCGGCGGACACGAACGCGGTATGCGTTCCGGTACCTTACCAGTACACCAAATCGTCGGCATGGGCGAAGCTTATCGGATTGCTAAAGAAGAAATGGCAACGGAAATTCCTCGCATTAAAGCCCTTCGCGATCGCCTGTACAACGGCTTAAAAAACATCGAAGAAACCTATGTGAACGGTTCTATGGAACACCGCGTCGCCAATAACCTGAACATCAGTTTCAACTATGTAGAAGGTGAATCATTAATAATGGCGTTGCGTGACATCGCGGTTTCCTCCGGTTCCGCTTGTACTTCCGCCAGCCTGGAGCCGTCTTATATCCTACGTGCATTAGGTCGTAACGACGAATTAGCACACAGTTCTATTCGTTTCACCTTAGGTCGTTTCACCACGGAAGAAGAAATCGACTATACCGTAAGCCTGATGAAAGGTGCGGTAGAAAAATTGCGTGAATTATCCCCGCTTTGGGATATGTTCAAAGAAGGCATTGATTTAAACACCATTGAGTGGTCAGCCCACTAATTCGACGGGCGATGGAAGCCGCCTGATTAGCCACATTATTTTAGGAAAGGAACAGAAAAATGACATACAGTAACAAAGTTATCGATCATTACGAAAACCCACGCAACGTCGGTTCAATGGATAGAAAAGACAGCGCCGTCGGCACCGGCATGGTCGGTGCACCGGCCTGTGGTGACGTTATGCAGTTACAAATCCGCGTCAACGACGACGGCATTATTGAAGATGCGAAATTCAAAACCTACGGCTGTGGTTCCGCCATCGCATCCAGCTCCTTAATCACCGAATGGGTGAAAGGCAAATCCCTGGAAGAAGCGGGTGCGATCAAAAACAGCCAAATTGCCGAAGAACTTGAATTACCGCCGGTAAAAGTTCACTGCTCTATTTTGGCAGAAGACGCCATTAAAGCGGCGATTGCCGATTACAAAGCGAAAAAAGGTTCTTAATAACATAAAAGTGCGGTCGCTTTTCTGTATGTTTTTCAAAACACCGAAAAATTCCACCGCACTTTTGTCTTTTTCTAAATTAAGAAAGATCGCGGTTATCGTCCGATTTGTTAGTTTTGGAGAAATAAAATATGTCTATCACTCTCACCGAAAGCGCGGCAGATCGCGTGAAAACATTTTTAGCAAAACGCGGAAAAGGTATCGGCTTGCGCTTAGGCGTCAAAACCTCAGGTTGTTCCGGTTTGTCTTATATGCTGGAATTTGTGGATGCGTTAAACGAAGACGATCAGGTGTTTGAGCAACACGGCGTGAAAGTCATCGTCGATACCAAAAGTTTAGTGTATTTAGACGGCACCCAATTGGATTTCACCAAAGAAGGCTTAAACGAAGGTTTTAAATTCGCTAATCCGAACGTGAAAGACGAATGCGGTTGCGGTGAAAGCTTTAACGTATAATTGAGACAGTTATGAACAATCCCTTTGCTTTATTTGATTTGCCCGTTGCGTTTCAAGTGGATGCGGCGTTATTAAACGAACGTTATCTGGCGCTGCAAAAATCCCTACATCCGGATAATTTCTCCGCGGCTTCCGCACAGGAACAGCGCCTCGCTATTCAAAAATCGGCGGAAATTAATGATGCCCTGCGCATTTTAAAAGATCCCATCGCACGCGCCGACAGCATTATCGACATCAACACCGGCGAAACGGAAAACGTAGAAGAAAAAAGCACCAATGATATTGCCTTTTTGATGCAGCAAATGGAATGGCGGGAAACCCTGGAAAATATCGAACAGCAAAAAAATGCCAACGAATTAACCGCTTTCAGCCAAGAAATTCAGCAAACCCGCAGCGCCATTTTAACGGAATTATCCACCGCACTTAACGAACAACAATGGCAAACGGCGCGGGCGATTACGGATAAATTACGTTTTATCAAAAAACTCCAAGCCGAAATTGAACGGGTTGAAGAAAATCTATTTGATTTATAATAAAAACATCGAGATATAACATGGCATTACTTCAAATTGCAGAGCCCGGTCAAAGCGCCGCACCGCATCAACATAAACTGGCGGTAGGCATTGATCTCGGCACCACCAATTCCCTCATTGCCTCCGTGCGCAATGGCCACAGCGAAATTTTACTCGACGGGCAAGATCGCCCGTTGTTGCCGTCCGTGGTGCATTTTGGCGGCGATGACAAGATTATCGTGGGCTATGAAGCTGCTGAACTTGCGGTGCATGATCCGCAAAATACCGTAATTTCCGTCAAACGTTTAATTGGTCGCAGCCTGGCAGATATTCAACAACGCTACCCTAATTTACCTTATCAATTTGTTGCCAGCGAAAACGGCTTGCCTTTACTGCAAACCACACAAGGCGCCCGCAGCCCCATTGAAATTTCTGCAGAAATACTGAAAAAACTGACCGCACTTGGTGAGCAGCGCTTGGGCGGAAGCCTCGTGGGCGCGGTGATTACCGTCCCCGCCTATTTTGACGACGCACAACGCCAAAGCACCAAAGACGCGGCAAAACTCGCCGGATTAAATGTACTACGTTTACTCAACGAACCCACCGCTGCCGCCATCGCTTACGGTTTGGATAGCGGACAAGAAGGCGTCATTGCGGTGTATGATTTGGGTGGCGGCACATTTGATATTTCAATTTTACGCCTTTCCCGTGGCGTGTTTGAAGTGTTAGCAACCGGCGGCGACACGGCGCTGGGCGGCGACGATTTCGATTTATTATTGGCGAATTGGATTATCGAACAATCCGCGATGAAACCGGAAAACGACAGCCAATACCGCGAACTCATTGAATTAGCCAATCAACTTAAATTAACCCTCAGCCACGAAACGGAAACACAGATCCATTACCGCAATTGGTTGGGCAACATCACCCGCGAACAATTTAACGAACTGATTCAGCCTTTAGTCAAACGTTCGCTGTTAGCTTGCCGTCGCGCCTTAAAAGACGCCGGCGTAGAAGCGGACGAAGTAGTCATGGTGGGTGGCTCCACCCGCGTGCCTTACGTGCGTGAACAAGTGGGTAAGTTTTTCCAAAAACAACCGCTAACTTCCATTGACCCCGACAAAGTAGTGGCATTAGGCGCGGCGATTCAAGCGGATATTCTTGCCGGTAACAAACCGGATTCTGATTTGTTGTTATTGGATGTGATTCCGCTGTCCCTCGGCATTGAGACCATGGGCGGCTTGGTGGAAAAAATCATTCCGCGCAACACCACCATTCCGGTGGCGCGAGCGCAGGAATTTACCACCTTTAAAGACGGGCAAACCGCCATGTCCGTGCATATCGTACAAGGGGAACGGGAAATGGTTACCGACTGTCGCTCCCTTGCCCGTTTCACCCTGCGCGGCATTCCACCAATGGCAGCCGGCGCAGCGCATATTCGCGTGACTTATCAGGTAGATGCGGACGGTTTATTAAGCGTCACTGCCATGGAAAAAACCACCGGCGTGCAATCGTCCATTCAGGTAAAACCGTCTTACGGTTTAACGGACGATGAAATCGCCAATATGTTGAAGGCCTCCATGGAAAATGCCAAAGAGGACATTCAAGCGCGCTTATTGGCGGAACAACGGGTGGAAGCAGAGCGCGTACTGGAAAGCGTGCGTTCGGCACTGGCGCAAGATTATGATTTATTAGATGACGACGAATTAAGTGCGGTCAAAAATACGATTATTTCGTTGGAACAGTTAAAACAACAAGAAGATTACATTGCTATCAAGCAAGGAATCAAAGCATTAGATCTGGCAACGCAGGACTTTGCCGCACGCCGTATGGATAAATCTATTCGCGCCGCGCTGGCAGGTCAATCCGTTGAAGATATTGTAGGAAAATGAGGACGTTTAGCATGCCAAAAGTGATTTTTTTACCCAATGAAGAGTTTTGCCCGGAAGGCATGGTGGTTGATGCCGCCGCCGGTGACAATTTATTAGAGGTCGCCCATAACGCCGGCGTGGAAATTCACCACGCCTGTGACGGTTCCTGCGCCTGCACCACCTGCCACGTGGTGGTGCGCGAAGGCGGCGATTCATTAAATGAACCATGCGACCAGGAAGAAGATATGTTAGACAAAGCCTGGGGCTTGGAAATAGACAGCCGCTTGTCTTGCCAATGTATCATCGGTGATGAAGATTTAGTGGTGGAAATTCCGAAATATAACATCAACCACGCAAATGAGGCAGCGCATTAATGAAATGGACTGACACGCAGCAAATTGCCGAAACCTTGTATGACAATAACCCGGACTTGGATCCAAAAACCGTGCGTTTTACCGATCTGCACCGCTGGATTTGTGAGCTGGACAATTTTGATGACGATCCGCAAAAATCTAACGAATCCATTTTAGAAGCCATTTTGCTGAAGTGGTTGGAAGAGTACGAGTAAAAATTCTCTCGGAAAAGCAACCGCACTTTAATCGCAGACTTTAACTATAAGGACAGGCTTTATGCCTGTCCTTTTCATATCATCGGGTTATCGGACAGACATAAAGTCTGTCCGATAAATTTGTCATTATTGACTACTTCACCTGCATTCCCGCCGTCACGCCTTCGTCGGCAGACAACAAGAATAAATCGGCACCGCCCGTTCCCGCACTTAAAATCATGCCTTCGGATACACCAAATTTCATTTTGCGCGGTGCCAGGTTTGCCACCATAATCACAAAACGCCCTTCTAATTCTTCCGGTTTGTCGTAAGCCGCTTTAATACCGGAGAACACTTGGAGTTTGTGATCGCCTAAATCCAATTCAAAACGCAATAATTTATTGGATTCCGGCACGGCTTCGCATTTCAACACTTTCGCCACACGTAAATCCAATTTGGCAAAATCGTCAATGGTGATAGTTTCCGCAATCGGCTCAATGCCGCCCGCAGATTCACCGGTATTTTTGACCGCACTTTTCGCCGTGGCAGGTGCATTGACCTGTGCATTTTCCGCTTTGGACGCTTCGATCATGGCTTCAATTTGTTTGCCGTCCAAACGGGAGAACAAGGCTTTGAACGGGGCGATTGGGTGATTTAGCAATGGTTGCGCCAAATTCACCCAAGTTAATTTAGATTGCAGGAAGGCTTCCGCCCGTTCGGCAAGTTTCGGCAACACCGGTTTTAAATAGCCCATAAGCACGCGGAATAACTGAATGCCCATAGAGCAAACCGCTTGTAATTCCGCGTCTTTGCCTGCTTCTTTGGCAATCACCCAAGGGACTTTGTCATCAATGTATTTATTGGCTTTGTCCGTTAACGCCATGATTTCACGAATGGCTTTGCCGAATTCGCGGTTTTCATAATAAGCGGCGATCTGTTCCGATTGAGCAATAAATTCATCAAATAAGGCTTGATCGTCCAAACTCGCTGCCAATTTTCCATCGAAACGTTTTTGAATAAAGCCGGCATTACGGGAAGCCAAATTAACAAGTTTATTCACCAAATCCGTATTCACGCGCTGTACGAAATCCTCTAAGTTCAAATCCAAATCATCAATGCGATTGCTCAGTTTCGCCGCGTAGTAATAGCGCAAACATTCCGGATCCAAGTACTTCAAATAAGTTGCCGCTTGAATGAAAGTGCCACGGGATTTCGACATTTTCTCACCGTTCACCGTCACATAGCCGTGCACGAAAATATTGCTCGGTTTACGGAAATCGGCACCTTCCAGCATTGCCGGCCAGAACAGGCTGTGGAAATACATAATGTCTTTGCCGATGAAATGATACAGTTCCGCGTCGCTGTCTTTGCGCCAGAAACCGTCAAAATCAATGTGGCTTTCGCGTTTACACAGATTTTTGAAGGACGCCATATAGCCAATCGGCGCATCCAGCCACACATAGAAATATTTGCCTTCCTCATTCGGAATTTGGAAGCCGAAATACGGCGCGTCACGGGAAATGTCCCACTGTTGCAGACCCGCTTCAAACCATTCCTGCATTTTATTCACCACTTCCGATTGCAAGGAACCGGAACCCAGCCAGTTTTTCAACATGGCTTCAAAACTCGGCAAATCAAAGAAGAAATGTTCGGAGTCTTTCATCACCGGCGTCGCACCGGAAACCACAGAACGCGGACTAATCAATTCCGTCGGGCTGTAAGTTGCCGCGCACACTTCACAGTTATCGCCGTATTGATCAGGCGATTTACATTTCGGGCAAGTGCCTTTTACGAAACGATCGGGCAAAAACATCCCTTTTTCCGGATCATATAATTGAGAAATGGTACGGCTTTTAATAAAACCGTTTTCTTTCAAGCGGTTGTAAATTAATTCGGAAAGTTCGCGATTTTCTTCGCTATGGGTGGAGTGGTAGTTATCAAAACTGATGTTAAAGCCGGCAAAATCCGCCATGTGTTTTTGGCGCACATCATCAATCAATTGTTCCGGCGTGATGCCCATTTGATCGGCTTTTAACATAATCGGCGTGCCATGCGCGTCATCGGCACAAACAAAGTGAATTTCATTGCCGCGCATTCGTTGAAAACGCACCCAAATATCCGCTTGAATATGTTCCAGCATATGCCCTAAATGGATCGGACCATTGGCATAAGGCAAGGCACAAGTCACGAGGATTTTACGTTTATTATTCGACATAATATTAACCTTAAGAATTCGTGAAAAACAGGGAAAAAATTGGCGCTTATGTTACCTTATTGAGGGTATTTTTTCTAGTTTAATCATGGTTTAGACATTTTTAACTTAACAGATAAAGGCGGGAGTGATTAAATATAGCGAACTAATTTGCTACATTAGAAAGGACGACATTATGGCGACGTTATTTTCAGAAAATTTAACGGAACAACAAAAGAAACGGATTGTTCGGTTATTCAAAGACTTTCAACACCCTACCCTGCAAAAAGATCTCATTTCCCTCAATACCTTAAAGAAAGTTGAAAAAGGCGGCGACACCTTACGCATTGAAATCACCATGCCTTTTGCATGGAACACCGCCTTTGCGGACTTAAAAAATGCTTTGACCGCACCGTTAAAACAGATAGCGGACGCAAAAAACGCGAAATGGCAGCTTAACTACCAAATCGCCACCTTAAAACGCGCCAACAATCACCCGGCGGTAAAAGGCGTGAAGAACATTATTGCCGTGAGCTCCGGCAAAGGCGGCGTGGGCAAATCCACCATTTCCGTGAACCTCGCCATCGCCTTGCACCTACAAGGTGCACGCGTGGGCATCTTAGACGCGGATATTTACGGACCGTCCATTCCGCATATGCTCGGCGCACCGCACCAACGCCCGACATCGCCGGACAACAAACACATCACCCCTATTCAAGCACACGGTTTATACGCCAACTCCATCGGCTTTCTCATGGACGAAGATAACGCCACCATTTGGCGCGGCCCGATGGCAAGCAGTGCCTTAAGCCAATTATTACAAGAAACTTTATGGCCGGACTTGGATTACCTCGTCATCGATATGCCTCCGGGCACCGGCGATATTCAGCTCACCTTGTCCCAACAAATTCCGGTCACCGGCGCGGTGGTCGTCACCACACCGCAAGACATTGCGTTATTGGATGCGGTAAAAGGTATCGCCATGTTTGAACGGGTTTCCGTGCCTGTATTGGGCATTGTAGAGAATATGTCCATGCATATTTGTAGCAACTGCGGTCACCAAGAAGCCATCTTCGGCACCGGCGGCGCGGAATGCATCGCGGATAAATACAACATCAAAGTATTGGGTCAGCAACCGTTGCACATCCGCCTCCGTCAAGATCTGGATCGCGGCGAACCGACCGTCATCGCCGCCCCGGACAGCGAAATCGCCCACAGCTTCCTACAATTAGCAGAAAAAGTCGCAAGCGAACTCTACTGGCAAGGCTCCGTAATCCCGAGTGAAATTATGTTCCGAGAAGTGAATTAGGAAGGGATAGATAAAAAGTGCGGTCGATTTGAAAAATGTTTTTTAAATTGACCGCACTTTTATTTTGAACACGCGTTAGCAATCTATTTTCACTCATCCCCATTCGTCTTATGAATCACCGCTTCCAATAAACTTTTCGTGTTTTTCTGAATTGTTTCGTCTTTCAGCGCTTTTGCATCTTCTCCCCAGATCGATAATGCTGCGCCGGCTATTTCATGAGTATTTTGTACGCGGTTTTTGGTGTTTCGTCCATCCCAAACACCAAGATCCCAATTTTTTATAACATCTTTGGCGGCAAAGGCGGCATCTTGCGAGAAGGTTGGTGAAGCTTTCGGAACAATGTAAAGATAATAGGAATTATAGTTCAGGACAGTAAAGCCTTTCGCCAGCAACTCCGGCAAACTGACCCGCATATCACGACGCTCGGCAGCTTCATTTTTGTCCTGCGTATCGCCATCATAGCTCCAATAAGTAATTTCAATATTCGGGTTGATTTGCTCAAAAGTACTTTTAATTAATCCGTCATTCCACATTTGGGTTTTCAACCCCTTTTTCTCTAAAAAGTAGGATAGTTTATTGGCATACGTAATAAACTCATGATTACTTTCCACAGAATAACCAAATTCATCGCCACCAATATGAAAATGCTGACTCGTGTCGCCAAAAATATCAATAACCTCATTCATTAAAGATTGCATAAAGGCAATACTGTCAGCATTAGTAATATCAATTTCATCATCTACCTGGCGTGATTTTAATCCTTGAAGATACTTGACCCCTCTGTCTTTTTGCACCAGTTTAAAGATCGCCGTCATGTGATTCGGACTGTCAAGCTCGGGAATCAACTCAATGCCTTTTGCCTTAGCATAGGCTTTGATATCGTCAAGTTGCCGATAACTCAAGAATGGCTTTCCGGTATAAGGATTAATATAAATACCGTCTTTGCCCTGCACGGCATTTTCCGCACGTTGATTAAGTAAATGGCTTTCTATCGCATAGTTTTCATGGTCGGAAAAATGCAGGTGCAGAAAATTACCGCCGGAAAGGCTGATGGTATCAATAAAGGATTTAATCACCTCGGGTGAATAAAAATGTCGGGCGATGTCCAGCATTAATCCGGTCTGCTTGGTACTTATTTTTTGCGGATATATGGAATTGCCTTTTACGCAACAATTCAACACGCTAAATAGTCCCAGTAGGAAAAGAGATAAAATAATTTTCTTAATATAATTCATAAAAATTCCTTGTAGAAGTTTTGTAACCTTTTGCTAACTTACTCTCATTAAATAATTAAATTAATATAAAAAAACAGAGCACACTTCTCTGTTAAAAAGCCATTCTGTTTTCACGAAAGGGCTTATTGTTCGATCCTAATAATGACTAATCTCATCGCTCACGAAAAAATAGGCGATTTCACGGGCAGCACTTTCCGGACTGTCGGAACCATGTACGGAGTTTTCCTGTTGGCTTAAGGCAAAATCACGGCGAATCGTGCCTTTGGCAGCGTTCTCAGGGTTAGTACTGCCAATTAAAGTGCGGTAATCCTGCACGGCGTTTTCTTTTTCCAATACGCTAACCAACACAGGGGCGGATGTCATGTATTCCACCAACGACACAAAAAAAGGTTTGCCTTGGTGTTCGACATAAAAACCTTCCGCCTGCTCCTGCGTTAAATGCAACATTTTTGCTGCCACAATTTTAAAACCCTGTTGCTCAAAGCGCGCCAAAATTGCGCCGACTAAGTGGCGTTTCACCGCATCCGGTTTAATAATGGATAATGTTCGTTGTAAGCTCATGTAACCTCCTCTTACTGTTGATTTGCTTTAGTAATTAATAGATTGGCTAAAGTTTGCACACCAATACCGGTGGCACCGGTCGCCCATAAATCGCTTGGCGTTTTGCGATAGGTGGCGGAGCAATCAATGTGCAGCCAATGCTGTTGATAATTTTTCACGAAATAGGATAAAAAAGCGGTGGCAGTGCTGGCACCTGCGCCGATGGGAACCGTGCCGGTGTTGGCAATATCGGCGAAGGCGGTTTTAATCTGTCCGCGATGTAGCTCCGCAAACGGCAAACGCCAAAACGCTTCCTGTTCCTGCTCGGCAGAACGGAATAATTCGCCGACCAAGTTATCATCCATAGACAACACACTGTGATAATCGTTGCCGACGGCGACTTTTGCGGCACCCGTTAAAGTGGCGCAATCCACGATAAATTGCGGTTGTTGCGCATCGGCGTCAATTAAACCGTCCGCCAACACTAAGCGTCCTTCCGCGTCGGTGTTCAGAATTTCCACGGTCACGCCGTTGCGATACTGGATAATGTCGCCCAATTTAAAGGCACGACTGCTGACCAAATTTTCTGCGCAGCAAAGGAATAATTTCACCCGCTGATTTAAGCCGCGTAAAATTGCCAACCCCAACGCACCCGTTAATAACGCCGCGCCACCCATGTCGGTGCGCATGGTGCTCATGCCGTCGCTCGGTTTAATGCTGTAACCGCCGCTGTCAAAGGTAATGCCTTTGCCTACCAAACACGCCAGCACGGGCGCATCAGGGCTGCCCGTCGGGTTGAAATCCAACTGCAACATTGCCGGCAGATTTTGCGAGCCTTTTCCCACCTGCCATAAGCCGTGGTAACCGCGCTCAAGCAACTCCTCACGAGAAACGATGGAAAAACCAACCGCACTTTTTTTGCCCTGTTGCTCTGCCGTTTGAACGATAAACTTCGCCGCGCGCTGGGCAAGTTCTTCCGGGGTTAAAATAGCGGCAGGTAAATTAATGATTTCACGAACGAAATCGCCGCATTGAATGCGATGATTCAGTTCCTGCTGTTGTGCGGCAGATAAGGTCGGGAATTGAACCTTGAAGTGTTTCTTAGCATTATAAAAGCCTTGATAAAACGCCCAGCAATTTTCCAGCTGCCAATGTTCGCCACTTAATGTGACATTGGAAATGCCTTGATTTTGTAATTTGCGTGCGGCTTTTTGTACGGAAGTGCGGTCGGAAAAATCGGTTAAATGAATGGTGGCTTTATCTTCGTTGAAACTGATTAACGCTTTTTCGCCCCACGCGGCAGATGCCGGTTGGTTCGAAAGCAAAACTTGCATGGACATAATTTCTCCCATTGGAAACAAATGATAATCGTTTTTAATATATCAGCTTTTACGGATTTTCTCACCATGAATCGAAGAAAAAACCGATTCCGGCAGGCTTCTTGATTTAAAAAACTTTCTTGCCATCAACAAAAACGGTATAATCCGCACCGAATTTTTGTACAAGATTCCGCCAACGGAAACCGGCGGTAGCACTGATTAATTATTTTAGAGGATTAAATGTCAAAAGAAGATTCCATTGAAATGCAAGGCACGATTTTAGAAACCTTGCCAAATACCATGTTTCGCGTTGAGTTGGAAAACGGTCACGTGGTAACTGCTCACATTTCCGGCAAAATGCGTAAAAACTACATCCGTATCTTAACCGGCGATAAAGTCACCGTAGAAATGACGCCATACGATTTAAGTAAAGGCCGCATCATTTTCCGCAGCCGTTAATTGTCGGCTTAATCACCCAAAACAAAAACACCGGCATTTATCCGGTGTTTTTACTTTTTTCTTTAGTCTTTTTGCGCCTTTCTCAGCATGATACGCTGTAGCCACATTCCCAGTAAATGCAACAAGAAAAACACCGCACTTAAGGTATACAACGGCATATTGCCAAACACGGCATACGGCGTTTTGCCTTCGGTCGGTGCAATTTTACGGGTTAACACCGTTTCCACGAATTGCGGTGCCTGCGCCACGATTTTACCCTGAGCATCAATAAAGGCAGTAACGCCCGTATTAGTGGCGCGAATCACCGGCTTGCCGAACTCTAGCGCACGCATTTGCGCCATTTGCAAATGCTGCCATGGACCGATGGAGTTGCCGAACCAGGCATCGTTAGAAATGGTGACGATAAAATCGCTGCTTGCCGTAAGATTTTGTTGTAATTGCGCGCCTAAAATAATCTCGTAACAAATCGCCGCCGTGAAGTTCAGGTTCTTCGCCTGTAACGGTTTCTGCACCGCATCGCCGCTTTGGAAAGCGGACATCGGCAAATTGAACACCGAACCGAGGGGGCGCAGAATGCTTTCCAGCGGCACATATTCGCCGAACGGCACTAAGTGATGTTTGTTGTAACGGTTCTCGGTTTGCATACTATAAGGGGCGGATTTGTTGCCCACCACCACAATGGAATTAAGCGATTTACCCACGCTTTCATCCTGATAAAGCGTGCCCGCCATCACTTCCGTATCCGCTTTTTCCGCCAATGATTGCAAGGCTTGGAAAAAAGGCTGAATGTCATTTTCGTAGGTCGGAAACGCCACTTCCGGCAGAATAATCAAATCCGTTTTGCCCAGATTATCGCCAATCAAACGCCCGTAATTTTCCATGGTTTGATACAAATAATTGGGATCCCATTTCAGATTTTGCTCAATATTGCCCTGCACCAAAGTAATATTAAGGGCTTTTTCGGCGTTCTCTTTTACATAGTTGAGTTGCGACGTGTAAGCGGCAACGCCACCGATAACCATCAAAATCAACGCATTCGCCACCGCCACATTGGCTTTTTTCGGCGGGGTTGTCAGTGCAGAAACGATGTTAAAAATGACCGCACTTATAAACATCACGAAGAAGGTTAAACCCGTCACGCCGAAAATCGGCACTACTCTGGCAAAGGGGCTGTCAATTTGGGTATAACCGAATTGCAGCCAAGGGAAACCGGTAAACACCCAACCGCGTAGGAATTCGGTAAACGTCCACAGCACGGGGTAAAGTACCGCCCGTTGTACCTGCAAACGACGTACTAAATAGGCGAACAGGAGCGGATACAACGACAAATACGCTGCCAGCAATACCACCAAGAAATAACTCAACGCCAACGGCGCGCCGCCAAATTGATGAATGCTGACGTGCAGCCAGTTCACGCCGAAGGTAAAAAAGCTCAAGCCCCATAAAAAGGCAGACAAAAGTGCGGTGGATTTTTGCGGTGTTTTTATCACCCAAATCAAACCGAACAGGGAGATGTAAGACAAGCCCCAATAATAAAAGGGTGCAAAGGCAAACACGCCGGCAGCGCCGAAAATGAGTGCGATAAGATAAGTGAAATATTTGTTCATAAGCGGGATAGCGCGCGTTTTCTCACGCAATTCCTAAATTTTCGTTATTTAATGAAATAAACGGCACGCGTCGGGAAACCACAGCTGTTCGAAACATTGTAACTACTTATATAAAAAGAAAAAAAACTTGGCTCCCCTCGTTCACAGGGGGAGCTGGGCGAAGCCCTGAGGGGGGGGAAAATCTCAATTTTTAAGCATGATCTTGTGAAAAAATCAAGATAAATCCCCCCTTCCGCCCTTCGGGCACCTTGCCCGTAAACGGAGGAAGGCAAGATATTTAAAAATATCAATGAATTATAATGTTTCGAACGGCTGTGGTCGGGAGACGCGCGCCACCGTTATCGTTCAACTCTCCCCCCGCCCCTCTTTTCTAAAGAGGGGAAAGAAGAAACTACGCCACAACCTCTTCCTCTTTTTCCATCTCCGGCAAATGCTCGTCCGGCACGGTGACACGGAGTTGGATGATGCGGCGGCTGTCGGCGGAGGTAACTTTAAAATGCAGGTTATCCAGCGTAATTTCTTCGCCGCGTTTCGGCAAATAGCCGAATGCCTGCATCACCAAACCGCCGATGGTGTCCACTTCTTCATCGGCGTATTGGGTATTGAATTGTTGATTGAAATCTGCAATGTCCGTCAATGCCCGCACGGCATAGGTGTGGCGGGAAAGCTGGCGAATATCCGCCACTTCTTCTTCATCGAATTCGTCTTCAATATCCCCGACGATTTGTTCCAACACATCTTCAATGGTCACCAAACCCGACACCGCGCCGAATTCATCCACCACAATCGCCATGTGGAAGCGCTCGGAACGGAAATCCTTCAGCATTCTGTCTACTCGTTTGCTTTCCGGCACGATCATGGTCGGGCGAATCATGGTCAGCAAATTAAATTCTTCCGCATTGGCGCGCAGGAATTTCAATAAATCTTTGGCGTGCAAAATACCGACAATATTGTCGCGGTCGTCCGCATCGGCAATTACCGGGAAGCGCGAGTGGACGGATTCGATGATGGTGTCCAAACAGGAATCCAAATCTTGATCGGTTTCGATAAACACGATTTGAGAGCGCGGAATCATAATATCGCGCACGCGCAACTCGGCGATTTCCATTACGCCTTCAATCATTTCGCGGGTATTTTGGTCGATTAAATCGTTTTGTTCGGAATCTCGGATTACTTCCACTAAATCATCGCGATTTTTAAGCTCGCCTTGAAAGAAACGTCCGAAAAGGGATTGGAAAAAAGATTTTTTAGTAACTTCAGATTGGTTGGTCGAGTGTTCTTCGTTCATAAAAATTAAAAATATTACCGTCGGATTGACAGGCGAAAAGTATCATATTTGCCCCGAAAGCGCAAAAGGAAGAACAAAAGTGCGGTCGTTTTTTTCTGCGAATTTTGTGCTATGTCACAAAATCATGGCAAAAAAGAAAATCTGCAGAAAACTGAATAAAATCAACAATACACCTTTTGTGTTAGCAAAAACGATGAAACTCAAGTAGAATACGCCCACTTTTTTCGTTTTTTCTCGGAGGGCAAATGCAGTTTGAGCGACTATCTACGGCGCATAAAGATCTCAGTGCCATCCGCGAATTTTTAGCCAAAAACGAACTGGATTTAGATGCGCAAATCGAGTATTTCATCGTGGGCTACGACGAGGCGCAACAGATTGCGGTTTGTGGCGGTTTGGCGGGCAACATCATCAAATGCGTCGTCATTGATGAATCCCAGCGCGGCAACGGTGTTGCCTTGCAGCTCGGCACCGAATTAGTCAATCTCGCCTACGAACTCCATCGCCCCCACCTCTTCATTTATACCAAACCCGAATACGAAAAACTCTTTAACGCCTGTGGTTTTTACACCATCTCCGATGCTTATCCTTACGTCGTGCTGCTGGAAAACAGCGCCACCCGCTTGCAAAAACAATGCGAAAAATGGCGCGCCATGCGGGTGCCCGGGCAGCACATCGGCGCTATCGTGATGAATGCCAATCCGTTCACGCTGGGGCATCGGTATTTAATCGAACGGGCGCTGCAACAATGCGATCACTTGCATTTATTCGTGGTGGGTGAAGATGCCTCGCAATTTTCTTACGAGGAACGTTTTACATTAATCCAACAAGGCATTGCCGATTTAACCAATATCACCCTTCATTCTGGCTCCGACTACATTATTTCCCGAGCCACCTTTCCCGATTATTTCCTAAAAGACCAAAAAATTACCGACGACAGCTATTTTGCCGTAGATTTGAAATTATTCCGCCGTTATATCGCGCCCGCATTGGGCATTAACCGCCGCTTTGTGGGGACGGAACCGACTTGCGCGGTCACCGCGGAATACAACCGCCAAATGTTCTACTGGCTGATGGAAGCCGAAATGGACGCGCCGAAAATCGACGTCATCGAAATCCCGCGTAAAACCATCAACGGGCAAGCCATTTCCGCCTCCGTCGTCAGAAAATTATTAGCCGAAAAGCATTGGACGGCATTGGCGGAATTTGTACCAAGCAGCACGTTAAATTATTTGCAAAAGTGCGGTCGTTTTTAAAAACGTTTTTTAATTATCACCCAATAGAAGGAAAAACCTATGAAGATAACGAAAGCAGCCGTTGCCGGCACGCTGGAATCCAGTGACGCACAAGTACGGATTCAGCCTTTTGATTCATTAGATATTGAAATCAACAGCTCGGTCGCCAAGCAATTCGGTGAGCAAATTGACGCGACCGTGCGTGCGGTGCTAAACAAATTGAATGTCACCGCGGCGCAAGTGATCATTGAAGACAAGGGCGCCCTTGATTGCGTGTTACAGGCACGAGTGAAAGCGGCGGTGTTACGCGCCACAGACGAAAACATTAACTGGGAGGCGGTGCTATGAAATTAAGAAGAAGTATGCTGTTCGTGCCGGGTTCAAATGCGGCAATGTTAAGTAACAGTTTTATTTATAAACCGGATTCCATCATGTTCGACCTGGAAGATGCGGTGGCGTTGAAAGAAAAAGATACCGCCCGTTTGTTGGTGGCACACGCCCTGCAACATCCGCTGTACAAAGACATTGAAACCGTAGTGCGTGTGAATCCATTAGATTCTGAATTTGGTTTAGCAGACTTAAACGCCGTAGTGCGTACCGGTGTGGATGTGGTACGGATGCCGAAAACCGAAACGGCGCAAGATGTGATCGATATGGATCGCGAAATCACCGAAATCGAAAAAGCCTGCGGACGTGAAGTGGGTTCCACCAAAATGCTCGCTGCCATCGAATCGCCGTTGGGCATCACCCAAGCTAATCAAATCGCCACTGCTTCCAAGCGTTTAATCGGCATTGCCTTGGGCGCAGAAGACTATGTACGCAACCTGAAAACCGAACGCTCGCCGGAAGGTATCGAGCTTTTATTCGCCCGTTGTTCCATTTTACAAGCGGCGCGTGCAGCCGGCATTCAAGCCTTTGATACGGTGTATTCCAACGCCAACAATGAAGAAGGTTTCTTGAAAGAAGCGGCGTTAATTAAACAGCTCGGCTTCGATGGCAAATCCTTGATCAATCCGCGTCAAATTGAATTGTTACACAACTTGTTCGCGCCGACACAAAAAGACGTGGATCAGGCAAAACGCATTATTGAAGCGGCGGAAGAAGCGGAACGCCAAGGGTCCGGCGTGGTTTCATTAAACGGCAAAATGATTGATGCGCCGATTATTGATCGTGCGAAACTCGTGTTAGAACGTGCCAAATCAGGCATTCGTGAAGAGTAAGGGAGATAAGAAAGATGACAACAAGAGAACAACGCATTGCAAAATTCAATGCCAATCGTCCGGTGTATCAGGCAGTACCGAAAGCGGAATCCCTTGCCCGCACGGCGAAAGATCGCAAAATCTGCGATTCGTTGGAAGACGCGATTAAACGCTCCGGCTTAAAAGACGGCATGACCGTGTCCTTCCACCACGCCTTCCGCGCCGGTGACTTCGTGGTCAACATGGTGATGGATAAAATCACCGAAATGGGTTTCAAAAATTTAACCCTCGCTTCCAGTTCATTAATCGATAGTCACTCACCGCTCATCGAACACATCAAAAACGGCGTAGTGACTAAAATCTACTCTTCCGGTCTTCGTGGTGAATTAGCAGAACAAATCTCTCGCGGTTTATTAGACGAACCGGTTAACATTCACTCCCACGGCGGTCGCGTGCATTTGGTGAAATCCGGCGAACTGAAAATCGACGTTGCCTTTTTAGGTGTGCCTTGCTGCGATAAATTCGGTAATGCCAACGGCTTCAGCGGCAAAAGCAAATGTGGCTCACTCGGTTATGCCCGTGTGGATGCGGAATTTGCCGACAAAGTGGTGTTATTAACGGAAGAATTCGCCGACTATCCGCACCACCCGATTAGCATCGGTCAAGACCAAGTGGATCTTATCGTGCAAGTGGATGCCGTGGGCGATCCGAAAAAAATCGGCGGCGGTGCCACCCGCATGACCACCAACCCTCGCGAATTACTTATCGCCCGCAAATGTGCTGAAGTGATTTTTGCCTGCGGTTATTTCAAAGACGGTTTTTCCTTACAAACCGGTACCGGCGGCGCGTCCCTTGCGGTCACCCGCTTCCTTGAAGAAAAAATGGTGCGCGACAACATTAAAGCCGACTTTGCCCTCGGCGGGATCACCGCCAGCATGGTGGATCTGCACGAGAAAGGCTTAATCAAAAAACTGATCGATGTACAAAGCTTCGATGCCATTGCCGCCGAATCCCTGGCGCGCAACCCGAACCACATTGAAGTGTCCGCCAACCAATACGCCAACTACAGCTCCAAAGGGGCTTCCGTAGAACGTTTGGACGTGGTCATTCTTTCCGCCTTGGAAATTGACACTAAATTTAACGTGAACGTACTCACCGGCTCCGACGGCGTGATTCGCGGCGCGTCAGGCGGTCACTGCGACACCGCCTCTTCCGCGCCGGTGGCGATTATCGTTGCGCCATTAGTACGCGGACGTATCCCGACCGTAGTGGAAAACGTGATCACCTGCGTGACCCCGGGCGAAAATATCGACATTTTAGTCACCGACCACGGCGTCGCCGTGAATCCGAAACGTCCGGATCTCATCGAGGCATTAACCGCCGCCGGCATTCCGTTATTCACCATTGAGCAACTGTGTGAACGCGCTTACAGCCTCACCGGCAAACCGAAAGAAATCGAGTTTACCGATAAACCGGTAGCGGTCGTGCGGTATCGCGACGGAACGGTGATTGATACGGTTTATCAGGTGAAAGAATAAAGAGCGACTTTCTTCGCTCAACCGATAGCACGCGCCTTCTGACGCGCGCTGATAAAAAATAAGAAAATGAAGGCACGCGTCGGGAAACGCGCTCCATCGTAATAAGTCACGGTTACTAAAATAAGTAACAGTAACTAAATAAGTAGCGATTACTAAACATTCATAAAGTGCGGTCATTTTTACAGTTATTTTTATGACAATATCCCTAAAACATTTTTCCACCACTGGAACTGAAATCTCCCTTGAACAGCTTTTATCTGCGCGGGAAGCGCGTACGTTGCTGCAACAAAAGCTATTGGCGCAGTACGGTCAAACGTTGCTTTGCGTCACGTTGACCGCGGTGGGCGGGGTGAAAAAAAATGCCCTGCTGGATTATGTCTTTGCAAAAACGCTGGAAAAACTCACCGCACTTTTTACGCAGTTAGCCATCACCCCAAGCGCAGAACGGATTCGTCCGTTGGAAACGGGGCATGAAGCGTTTTTTGTGTTGCCGATGGACGCCAAAGCACTGAAAGCGGCAATGATCGAACTGGAAGAAAGCCTTCCTCTCGCCCGTCTTTGGGACTTGGATGTGTTTGATCATGAGGGCAATCTGCTTAGCCGAAGCGATTTCGGTATGCCGCCGCGAACCTGTTTGGTGTGCGGTGCGGATGCCAAAGTCTGTGCCAGATCGCGCGCCCATGGTATTGCGGATATTCTGGCGGAAACGCACAAGCGGGCGCAACAACATGATTTGGCGGAACAAATCGGCAACGCAGTTTGTTCTGCATTAATTCAGGAAGCCCGACTGTCGCCGAAACCCGGCTTGGTGGATGCCATCAATAACGGGGCGCACAAGGACATGAACCTGCAAACCTTCGAGCAAAGTGCGGTCAGTTTGGCACCTTTTTTTACGGCGTTCGTATTAAAAGGGATGCAAACGGCGTCTCTGCCACCATCGCAAATCTTAGCGCAGGTTCGTCCGTTGGGTGTTCTTGCCGAAAAGGCGATGTTTAAAGCAACCCATGGCGTGAATACGCACAAAGGCGCGATTTTTTCCTTTGGTTTGGTATGCGCCGCCATCGGGCGCTTGTTGCAACAGCAGGATTTATCGCAAAGTGCGGTGGTTTTTGAGGTTAAATCCATTTGTGATTTGGTGGCGCAATTTGCGCAAGGCTTAACTGCCGAGCTACAACATTATCCCGACCATTTGCCGATCACCGCCGGCGTGCGATTATTCCGTCAATTCGGTTTAACCGGCGCGCGCGGCGAAGCGGAAAGTGGTTTTCAACAAATTCAAACGTTGTTGCCCCTGTTGGATGAGGATCATCAACAAGATTGGGAACATCGTTTACTCATTCTGTTATTGCATTTAATGGCGACCAATGCCGACACGAACGTAGTACATCGCGGCGGTATGGAAGGATTGCATTTTGTGCAGCAAACAGCGAAAGATCTGCTTGCAGATCAAACCGTTGTGTCGGATAAAGTGAAACTGACACAAGCCTTAATGAAATTTGATGCTGCCTGCATTGCGCGAAATTTAAGCGCAGGCGGTAGCGCCGATTTGTTGGCGCTGATGATTTTCTTTCAAACTTTAAGAGGTAATTCACATGGCATTATCTAAAAATGCAAAACTGGCGATCTTGGTAGCCATACCGTTGGTCACCTTTATTTTGCCGGCGCCGGAGGGACTTTCTCTGATCGCCTGGCGTTTACTTGGGGTTTATATCGCCACCATAGTCGGCTTGGTGTTAAAACCGTACGGCGAACCGGTAATCTTGCTGGCGGCGGTTGCGGTGTCCGGCGCGATTATCGGTAATACTAGCGGTGCAGCAGAATTTCTGAAAGCCGGCGACATTCTCAACGGTTATAAATCAGGCACCACGTGGTTGATTTTTACCGCCTTCACATTAAGCTCCGCGTTCGTTATCACCGGTCTCGGTAAACGTATTGCTTATCACATGATCGGCGCCATGGGTAGCACCACATTACGTTTGGGTTATGTGACCATGTTCCTGGATTTACTGCTCTCCCCTGCAACGCCGTCCAACACCGCGCGTTCGGGCGGGATTATCTTCCCTATCATCAACAGTGTGGCCGTGGCATTAGGTTCCGACCCGGAAAAAAGCCCGAAAAAAGCCGGTCGCTATTTGATGATGAACGTGTACATGGTGGTAAAAACTACATCTTATATTTTCTTAACCGCCATGGCGCCGAACGCACTCGCTCTTTCCTTAATGGCGCCGATTCTCGGTTTCAAAATTGACTGGTTACATTGGTTCTTAGCCGCGTCCGTGCCTGGTTTACTGTGCTTGTTCGTGATTCCGTTAATCTGCTACTGGGTTTCCTCGCCGGAAATGAAAGAGGTGGATAACAAAGCCATCTCGAAAAAAGGCTTGGAAGAACTCGGCCCAATGTCATTCCGCGAAAAAGCGTTAATCGTGTTATTCGTCATTGCCCTCTTCGGCTGGATTTTCTCCTCTGCGTTAAACGTCAACGCGACCATCGTAGCATTAATTGTTATGGTGTGTTGTATCGTGCTGAACATCGTGTCTTGGGATGACATTCTAAAAAGCAAAGGCGGCTGGAACACCTTAATTTGGTATGGCGGTATTATCGGGATGTCCGGCTTGCTTGAAAAAGCCCAATTCTTCGGCTGGTTAGCCGAATCCTTAAAATCCGTTCTACAATTTGAAGGACAAGGCACTTTAGCCCTTATTGTGATCTTAACCCTCAGCGTTGCCGTGCGTTATCTGTTCGCCTCCGGCGGTGCCTATGTCGCCGCCATGGTACCGGTATTCGCTACCGTCGGTCACGTTGCCGGTGCACCTACAGAATTATTGGCATTAGGCTTGTTATTTGCCAATTCCTACGGTGGTTCCGTCACGCACTACGGCGGCGGTCCGGGTCCGATTGCATTTGGAGCCGGCTATAACGACATCAAATCCTGGTGGACCGCCGGCGCCATCATTGCCTTCGGCAGCTTAATCGTCCACTTAACTATCGGTATGGCGTGGTGGGAATTCCTGTTCAATTTAGCTTAGTTGTAAGAAAAATATAGAATAACTAAAATGATTCTATCTTCACTTACTAACCGCTAAATATCGTTTAATACAGATAAATTTAAGGAGTATATATGGAAATGTTACAGCTTTTTTTATATTTGACTGCGGCTTATTTAATTTTTTCTAAGCCCAAAGGAGAAAAAATAGCCTATAGGATTACATGCGTAGTCGTATTAAGTGCATTTTTTGTATTCTTTATGGCGACGAAAACAATGATTCTTCCGGGTGTTACCTATTGATTGAGTAAGGAGCAAAACATGAATGAAAAAATATTCAATGGAATACTAAGCTTATCTGCGCTTTCTATTGCAACGGTCTTGGGTGTTGCCTCTTTTTATCTGGGCTTTATTGATAAAGAGTCCCCCTGTATTCTTTGCTGGGCTCACCGTATGCTAATGTTCGCTGAAGTAATGTTTACTTTCCTAATAATACGATATGGACCAAAACCTAAATATATCGGCTGGGTAATATTTATCGCGGTATTTGGTATATTTGCCGGCTTTAGACATTCCTCCGGCAGCTTTGCATGGGATATTCATCAAGGTTGGTGGGCTGAAATTTTAGGTGCTCATACTTATAGCTGGCCAATGGTAATCCATGCTGTAGTTCTCATTTTTGTCGCCTTAATTTTTTGTTTTACTAAAGATATTTACAACTTTGTTAGTCAATCTCATAAACAATTGAACATATTAAGTAAAACATGTATGGCTATATTCATGATTGTCATCTGTGGCAATATGGTTCAGGCATTCATAAGTACAGGACTTCCTCCGAATATGGGAGTTAGTAATCCTGCAAGATTATCGTTTAATTCCGATTATTGGTACTGGACTACTGAAAGCTGGAAACGTCTTAGCAGACCGACATCATTACGCAATACTTGGCATGTAGAAGCACCGGATTTGCCAAGTCAACCAACAACCGCTATGCAATTTACGACTGATGCAAGACAAGCTCCATTGTCTTCTACCGGAAAATTAGTGATTCAAAAACAAGAAGCCATAACCATACCACTAAACGCCCCTGCAACAGATATTGCTTATAACGGAAAGGATAAATACTTTATTTCCACCGAAAAATGGGGATTATACTTACTTAATGATACATTAAGTGAAATTCAACGCTTTTCCGTGTTAGATCATTTAAACGGAGCTAATGGACGTATTCCGGTAGGCAGTGCATTCTTCAATGAAAATGAGTTTGGCGTACTAGGGTGGAACAAAATTTTTGTATTCTTTAAAGAAGATGCAAATCGTACTGCAAAAGAAAACTACCCGAGTTTTATAGAAGGCCTAAATAATTATGTTGTAACTGCCCGTGGTGCTTATAACACTGTACGCTCGCGCCTATTTCACGTTCTATCAATGGCTTACTTACCGGAAAACAATAGCATCTATACAGCTACTGTACCGAATTCCAAAAATCAGAAGCTCATAATTTCCCGCTTCG
The DNA here is from genome assembly GCF_023518055.1 of Aggregatibacter actinomycetemcomitans. NCBI lineage: Bacteria > Pseudomonadati > Pseudomonadota > Gammaproteobacteria > Pasteurellales > Pasteurellaceae > Aggregatibacter > Aggregatibacter actinomycetemcomitans. The sequence continues at coordinate 950,960 of NZ_CP085096.1, read as the reverse complement.
ATAAAAGTGACAATATTCTTTCTGAGGAATTCACCCCGAAAGTAAAAAAGGGAATAGCGCTAACAGAAGGAAAAAGTATAGGTGATTATTACATCACAGGATTAACTGCCTATAATGGAAATCTATACGCAGTAAGCAAGCAATTTTCTCAAGTGTTAGAAATAAATCCAATCACAAGAGAAATCACTCATGTTTATGAATTTAATGGTATTGAAAACCCTCAGGGGATTACTTTCAAGCATGGTGTAATGCAAATTCTTAGCTATGAAAAAGGCAAAAATTTACTTTATTCTCTAACTGAAGAATAAATAGCAACTCACATTATAAAATCGCTGAACAAGGATAAAAAACGGTGCAGACCTTGATGATCTGCACCGTTTTTGATTTGGTGTCCGCGACAGGACTTGAACCTGCACACCGATTAAGGCATTAGGACCTGAACCTAACGTGTCTACCAATTCCACCACACGGACATAAGATTCTGCGATAACGCATTAAAACGTCGCCGATTATACAAAAATAAAAACCGTTAATCAAAAAACACATGAAATTTTTACCGCACTTTTTGTTTTTTAATTTCCCTTAAATCGATATTCCGTCCATTGGTAATATTCTTCGCCTGCTTTTACAATGCCGCCGTAATTTTGCCATTCGGGGTGATTTGGGGTATCGGGAAGGCATTGGGTTTCCAGGGCGATGCCGTGGTAGTCGGCATATTGAGCACCCTCACGGGTCGGCGTGCCGGCGAGGAAGTTGCCGGTGTAAACCTGTAAGGCGGCTTGTGAAGTCAGCACTTCCAGGCTTAAATCGCCGTTTGGAGAGGTGAGCAGAACACAAGGTTTTTGCCAGGCTTTATTCACAATAAAAGAATGGTCGTAGCCTTTGGCAGCAAGCTGTTCTCCTTGCAAAAAATCCTGTTTAATTGGCTTGGCTATGCGGAAATCAAAGCCGGTGCCGACAACATGTTTGAGCGGCGAGTTAGGAATGCCTTCGCTATCCACCGGTAAATAAAAATCGGCGTTGAGGCGCAAGCTATGGTTGCGCACATCTGCGCCCTGCATCGCATTTTCTAAATTGAAATAGGCGTGATTGGTTAAATTCAGTGCGGTATCCTGATCGCTTTGGGCGGCATATTCGATTTTAACCGCATTATCTTCCGTCAAGGTGTAAGTTACCGTCGCCTTCACATTGCCGGGGAAACCTTGATCGCCGTCGGCGGAATACAATGAAAAACACACAAAATTTTCACCGCACTTTTCCAACGTCCAACGGCGTTTATCGAAACCGTTTCCGCCGTGCAGTTGGTGTTTGCCTTGGTTGGCGGTTAAGCGCACAACTTTGCCATTCAACGGAAATTGCGCGTTGGCGATACGATTGGCATAGCGTCCTACGCTCACGCCTAAGTAGGCTTGTTGAACGGGATAATCTTCCAATTTGCAGCCCAACAGCACTTCACGCAATTCGCCGTTGACCGGCAGACAACAAGAGATCCAAGTCGCACCCCAGTCGGTAAATTGCACGCGCATACCTTGTGCGTTTTGCAAGATAAACAGGTTAAACGGCAAGCCGTCCGGTGCAGTGCTTTGTGCACGTTGTTCTAGCATACGCATACTCCTTGTGAAGCGGTGCAAACGTAGAAATCTTCTTTCAAGCCCGTTTGTTTTTCATAATTCTCCGCAATGATTTTGCGCACCGCGTCCACTTTGTCATGGGGCGCAAGGGCGACAATACAACCGCCGAAACCGCCGCCGGTCATGCGTGCGCCGCCATTTTTGCCGATGACCAATTGTGCCAATTCCACCAGATAATCAATTTGCGGCACGGTGATTTCGAAATCGTCGCGCATGGAATCATGTGACTGCCCCATTAACTCGCCGAGACGGGTTAAATCATTACGCTTCAAGGCTTCCACCGCATCCAGCACCCGCTGATTTTCCGTCACAACGTGTCTGGCGCGTTTGGCTGCCAGCGGATAAAGTGCGGTCAATTCTGCCTCTCTTTCCTTAAATTGAGCGACGGAAACATCACGCAGGGCTTTCACGCCGAAAAACGCCGCCGCGCATTCACATTGCTGACGACGAGTATTGTATTCGCCCGTCACCAAATCGTGCGGCACATTGGAGTTCACGATAATCACTGCCACATCGTGCGGCACGGGTGTCGGCAGGGTTTCCAGACTACGGCAGTCAATCATCAACAGATGATCCTGTTGCCCGAGGGCGGAAATCAGCTGATCCATATTGCCGCAGTTGGCACCGACAAATTTGTTTTCCGCTTGTTGGCCGATGAGCGCAAGCTCCGTATGGCTTAAAGGCAAATCGCCCAGTTGCTGACAGAACTTTCCTGTTGCCACCTCAAGCGCTGCCGATGAGCTCAAGCCCGAAGAATACGGCACGTTGCCGGAAATCACCAAATCCGCGCCCTGTTTGAAATTCGGGCAACGCTCCTGAATAAATTTCACTACTCCACGCACATAATTCGCCCATTTTTGTTCACTTTGAGGGAGCTGGCCATCAAGGGAAAATTCATCGGATAAATCCAAATCCGCGGCATAGACGTTCCAAATATGGTCGCTGCGTTTCGCCCCGGCAATCGCCGTGCCGTAGTTAATGGCGCAAGGCATCACGAAACCGTCGTTGTAGTCGGTATGTTCACCGATGATATTGACACGCCCGGGCGCATAAACGGTGAGTTCAGACTGCTTATGGTGTTTTTGGGTGAAAATGTATTGAGATTTTTCAATTGGGAGCATAAATATATCCTTTTGAATTTTCGTGAATTTGGCTTTAAGCCTGTCCCTACAAAACGATGTGAAATTTCACCGCACTTTATAATGTACTTCACTCAACGCACGCAATCTTTCTGCCGCCTGTTCCGCCGTTAAATCGCGTTGGCTTTCGCCGAGCATTTCGTAGCCCACCATAAACTTGCGTACGGTGGCGGAACGTAAAAGCGGCGGGTAAAAGTGGGCGTGCAGTTGCCAATGTGCGTTTTCTTCGCCATTAAACGGGGCGGCGTGGAAGCCCATGGAATACGGGAAAGAGGTTTCAAACAGGTTGTCATATTTAGTGGTGAGCTTTTTAAGAATCACCGCCAAATCTTTCGCCTGCGCATCGCTTAATTCCGTTAAGCGTTTAACGTGGGCTTTCGGTAGCAATAGGATTTCAAAAGGCCAGACCGCCCAATAAGGCACGACGGCAAGCCAGTGCGCGGTTTCTACCACGATGCGCTCTTTTCTTTCCAATTCCTGTTGAACATAGTCCACCAACAGCACGGCACCATGTTTTTCATAATATTGACATTGTGCTTTATCTTCCCTAGCCACCTCGTTCGGCAGGAAGCTGTTCGCCCAGATTTGACCATGCGGGTGTGGGTTGGAGCAGCCCATTGCGGCACCTTTGTTTTCAAAAATCTGTACCCATTGGTATTTTTGCCCCAGTTCACGGAGTTGTTCCTGCCACACTTTAATGACTTCCTCGATCTCAAGTGCGGTCAATAATGGCAACGTTTTGCTGTGGTCGGGCGAGAAGCAAATAACACGACTTTCTCCACGGGCTTGCGAACTTTGGAACAGTGGATTGTCGTTCTGCTGCGGTGCCGGCGTATCTTCCAACAGTGCGGAAAAATCGTTTTTGAATACATAAGGCTTGTGATAATCCGGATTCGGTTCGCCGGTGATGCGTTTATTACACGGGCAAAGATAGCAGCTCGGGTCATGACTCGGCTTTTGTTCTTCACTCACTTTTTCCCGTTGTCCTTGCCAAGGGCGTTTGGCACGGTGGGGGGAAACCAAAACCCATTGGTCAATCAACGGGTTATATCGGCGATGGGGGTGTTCTGTCGGGTCAAAAACGGTTGACATAATGTGCCTCGATAAATTGATTTTTAGCTTATGAAAACGATTACAAAAAATATGTCATACCATACCATATTTAACGAAATAAACTGTTAGCGGGATCACAAAAATACATTTCGCCCATGCTTTATCGTAAAAACACGTCAGAAAACGGAAAATTTTGTGACGAACCCGGCAATTTTTAAAGTAAGCGTTTTCAAAAAGAAAAATTTAGGATTATGATTTGCCTAATTTTAACGACATAATAAAGGTATTCCATGGTCACAATTCGAGATGTCGCCAACCAAGCCGGCGTATCTGTCGCAACGGTTTCCAGAGTATTAAACAATCATCCTTCAACGAAGGACAAGACCCGCCATTTAGTGTTAAATGCCATTGAGCAATTAGGCTATCGCCCTAACGCCAACGCGCAGGCATTGGCTTCGCAAAGTTCTGATACTCTTGGCGTGGTGGTCACCGATGTCACGGATTCGTTTTTCGCCATTTTGGTTAAAGCGGTAGATCATGTGGCAATGGAGCACGGCAAAAATATTTTGATCGGCATGGGATACCATCAGGCGGAAAAAGAACGTGATGCAATCGATACCCTGTTACGAAAACGTTGCAATTGTTTGGTGGTGCATTCTAAAGCTTTGGATGATCAAACCCTGGCGGAATACTTGGATTCAGTTCCCGGCATGGTGATTATCAATCGCTGCATTAAAGGTTATGAATCCCGCTGCGTCAGCCTGGACAATCGAAAAGGCACTTTTATCGCCACCAACACCCTGATTCAAGCCGGTCATCGACATATCGGTTACATCGGCTCCAATCATAAAATTAACGATGAAACAGAACGTAAACAAGGTTATTTGAATGCGCTGACCGAACACCATATTCCTATAGTAGAAAACGCCATTGTGCATAATTCACCGGATTTTGAAGGCGGGGAAGAAGCCATGATTAACCTCTTGAGTTATAACGACAATCTCACGGCAGTGGTGGCGTATAACGATTCCATGGCGGCGGGCGCGTTATCCGTCTTAAATGAAAACAATATCAAAGTGCCGAAGCAATTTTCCATTATCGGCTTTGACGATATGCCTATCGCCCGCTATTTGGTACCGAAATTAACTACTATTCGCTATCCCATTGATCTCATGGCGAATTATGCAGCAAAACTGGCACTAGGTCTGGTAGATATGGACATTTGCCTGCCCATTAACCCCCAATTCAATCCGACCTTGGTTCAACGTTTTTCCGTCGAAAATATACATCACACGGGAGAATAACGCTAAATTTTAACTATTTTTTACATTAAAGATGTAATCGTTTTCATAAATGTGAATATGATCACAGTCTTGAAACATAAAAACCTGTATGCTACGTCCAATTACCTGAGTACCGATTGCAGTGTAAAAAGGTAAGAATTGATAATAATTCCTTAAAAATTATCATGTTAAATACCTCTTCCAATTTTAAAACAGTCAATGGAGAACATCTAGTATGAAAAAAACAGTATTAAGTGCGGTGGTTTTCTCGATAGTTTTTGGTATCGGCATCAGTACAACACAAGCAGAAACCCGTATCGGTGTAACCATTTACAAATATGATGACAATTTCATGTCTTTAATGCGTAAAGAAATTCAAAAAAATGCAGAACAATTACAAAACGTAAAACTGCTGATGAATGATTCTCAAAACGCACAATCTATCCAAAACGACCAGGTGGACGTATTACTTTCCAAAGGTGTGAAAGCGCTTGCCATTAACTTGGTTGACCCTTCCGCCGCACCGACAATTATCGGCAAAGCCAAACCGGATAATATCCCGGTGGTGTTCTTCAACAAAGATCCGGGTGCAAAAGTCATTGGCAGCTATGAAAACGCTTATTATGTAGGTACGGATCCGAAAGAATCCGGTTTAATCCAAGGGGATTTAATCGCTAAACAATGGAAAGCCATGCCGGCATTAGACTTAAATAAAGACGGCAAAATCCAATATGTGTTATTAAAAGGCGAACCGGGCCACCCTGATGCGGAAGCACGTACCAAGTATGTGATTGAGCAACTAAACGCGCAAGGCATTCCAACGGAACAACTCTTTATCGACACCGGGATGTGGGATGCGGCACTGGCAAAAGACAAAATGGATGCGTGGTTATCCAGCTCTAAAGCCAATGACATTGAAGTCATTATTTCCAACAACGACGGCATGGCGATGGGCGCATTGGAAGCAACCAAAGCACACGGCAAAAAATTACCGATTTTCGGGGTAGATGCGTTGCCTGAAGTATTACAACTCATCAAGAAAGGCGACATTGCAGGTACCGTATTGAATGACGGCGCGACTCAAGGTAAAGCGATTGTGGATTTATCCAACAACCTGGCAAACGGCAAACCGGCTACCGAAGGCACCAAATGGGAGCTTAAAGATCGCGTTGTGCGCATTCCTTATGTTGGCGTAGATAAAGACAACTTGTCTCAATTCTTAAAATAAATCATTTGTTTTAAATTCAGAGGGGAAGGCATAGACACTGATGAAGTCTCTTCCCCTTTTTTGTGAGGTTGGATATGACAGAACAAAATCAAAGTCCAAGCGGAAACCAAAGTCAAAGCGGTGAAGTGCTGCTTACGATGAAGGATGTCAGTAAATCCTTTCCGGGCGTAAAAGCCTTAGATCAGGCGAATCTGACCGTCCGTTCACATTCTGTACACGCATTGATGGGGGAAAACGGTGCGGGTAAATCCACACTGCTAAAATGTTTATTTGGTATTTATGCTAAAGATGAAGGCGATATTTTATTTTTAGGCAAGCCCGTTAACTTTAAAACCTCAAAAGAAGCCCTGGAAAACGGCATTTCCATGGTGCACCAGGAATTGAATCTGGTGCGTCAGACCAGCGTAATGGATAACCTGTGACTCGGACGTTATCCGCTGAAAGGACCGTTTGTGGATCACGCCAAAATCTATCGTGATACCAAAGCCATTTTTGACGAGTTGGATATTGATATTGATCCGAAAGAAAAAGTGGCGAAACTTTCCGTTTCTCAAATGCAGATGATCGAAATTGCGAAAGCGTTTTCTTATAACGCCAAAATCGTGATTATGGATGAACCGACATCCTCCCTTTCCGAAAAAGAAGTGGAACATCTGTTTAAAATCATTCAAAAACTCAAAGATCGCGGTTGCGGCATTATTTATATTTCCCACAAAATGGATGAAATCTTCAAAATTTGCGACGAAATCACCATTTTACGCGATGGCAAATGGATTAACACCGTGCCGGTGAAAGGTTCCACCATGGAACAAATTGTTTCCATGATGGTGGGTCGTGAGCTGACCCAACGCTTCCCGGAAAAAACCAATACGCCGAAAGAAGTGATTTTAACGGTAGAAAATCTGACCGCACTTAATCAACCGTCCATTCAGGACGTGTCATTCGATTTGCGCAAAGGTGAAATTTTAGGTATCGCCGGCTTGGTCGGAGCAAAACGTACGGATGTGGTGGAAGCCATTTTCGGCGTGCGTGAACTGAAAAGCGGCACCATTACCTTGCACGGAAAAACAGTGAAAAATCACACCGCACTTGAAGCCATCAATAACGGCTTTGCGCTGGTGACCGAAGAACGCCGCTCCACCGGGATTTATTCCAATTTAAGCATTGAATTCAATTCTTTGATTTCCAATATGAAATCCTATCTCACCTCCTGGAAATTACTGAGCAACAAAAAAATGCGCAGCGACACCCAATGGGTGATTGATTCCATGAACGTGAAAACACCGTCCCACAAAACCACGATCGGTTCCCTTTCCGGCGGTAACCAACAAAAAGTGATTATCGGACGCTGGTTACTTACCCAACCGGAAATTCTCATGCTGGACGAACCGACCCGTGGTATCGACATCGGTGCGAAATTTGAAATTTACCAACTCATTCAGGAACTCGCCAAAAAAGACAAAGGCATCATTATGATTTCTTCCGAAATGCCTGAATTGCTTGGGGTCACCGACCGAATTTTGGTGATGAGTAACGGTAAAGTCGCCGGTATTGTGGAAACCGCGAACACCTCACAAGAAGAAATTTTGCAACTTGCGGCAAAATATTTATAAATAGGAAAGGAATACATTATGAGTGCTTTAGAAAAAAATAAATCCTTTGATTTTCTGAAACAGAATGCGATTTATTTTGTGTTATTGATTTTACTTGGCATCATCATCGCACAGGATCCGTCATTTCTTAACTTAATGAACTTCAGTAACATTCTTACCCAATCTTCCGTGCGTTTAATCATCGCCCTTGGGGTTGCCGGCTTACTGGTGACACAAGGCACCGACTTATCCGCTGGTCGTCAGGTTGGTTTGGCGGCGGTGATTTCCGCCACTATGTTGCAATCCATGGAAAACATAAACCGCGTGTTCCCGGATTTGGGCGAAATTCCGATTCCGGTAGTCATTCTTGCGGTCTGTGCCGTGGGTGCGGTTATCGGTTTGGTCAACGGCTTAGTTATCGCTTATCTGAACGTGACACCATTTATCGCCACCATGGGCACCATGATCATCGTGTACGGTTTCAACTCCCTCTATTACGATACCGTGGGCGGTTCCCCGATTGCCGGTTTCAGCGAAAACTTCTCCACCTTCGCTCAAGGTTTCTTCCGCATCGGCTCATTTAAACTTTCCTACATCACCATTTACGCCGCCATTTGTGCCTTCCTGGTGTGGGTCATGTGGAATAAAACCCGCTTCGGAAAAAACATCTTCGCCATTGGTGGCAACCCGGAAGCGGCAAAAGTGTCCGGTGTTAATGTAGCGCGTAACCTCGTGGTAATCTACATCATCGCCGGGATGTTCTACGCCTTCGGCGGTATGTTGGAGGCCGGTCGTATCGGCAGTGCGACCAATAACCTCGGCTTCATGTACGAATTAGACGCCATCGCAGCCTGCGTAGTGGGCGGCGTCTCCTTCGCCAGCGGTGTGGGTACGGTTATCGGCGTTATCACCGGGGTGATTATCTTCACCGTCATCAACTACGGCTTAACCTACATCGGCGTCAACCCTTACTGGCAATACATCATCAAAGGTAGCATCATCATCCTTGCCGTTGCCATCGACTCCTTGAAATACGCGAAGAAAAAATAATTTTCTACAGAAAAACGCCATAAACAACGACCGTACTTTTTGAAGTGCGGTCGTTGTTCCAACCGTTTTTCGATCAATAACCTGCCAACCACTCCCGTAATTTCGCTACATCGGTTTGCCATTCTTTTGCCAGCAAATTCACCCAATGAGCGATATTGCCCTGCCAGTCTGCCGTGTCGGCATTCTGTGCCTGCGCGGCAATCCATTGTAAGCGTTTTAACCCCACGGAAGCCAGTGCGCCTTTGATTTTATGCACGATGGATAGCACCTCCGGTTGAGTGTGCGGATCGTTCAAATACGCCTGATAAGCCTGTTGTAGCTCGGCGACATAATCCTGCATGGTTTGCTCGAATAAAATGAGATTGTTTTTCACGAAATCCGCCCCCAGCATTTCCACCAACTCCGTGAGCATTTTCGTATCCAACTCCACAGATTCCGCTTGCGGTTTATTGCTCGGCAGGTTGAATTGAGTCAGTTCTTCGCCGAAATAATCATGCAGGCAATGTCTCAGTTCCTCTAAAGAGAGCGGCTTATGAATCACATCGTCCATGCCTTGCGCCAGATATTCCTGTTTTTTCTGCACCACATTTGCCGTCAGCGCAATAAGCGGCGGGAGAAAATCATAAACGCCGTTTTCGTAGTTTTGGCGGAAGTGGGCGGCAATATCAAAGCCTGACATATCGGGCAGCTGAATATCCAGAAACACCAGATCGTAGTAATTTTGTTCAAATTTGCGAATGGCTTCGGCGCCGGTCATGGCGATATCAATTTGATAACCCAATTTCTCCAACATAGATTTCGCCACCACCACATTCACTTCAATATCTTCTACCAAAAGAATGTTTAGTTTTAGCGGCAAATGTTCATCTTCTTCTACCGGCTTGATAGCTTGTCGGGCTTTGAACGTAAATAAGAAGGTCGAACCCTTGCCCACTTCGCTACTGACGGTTAAATCGCCACCCATCAGTTGTGCAATGGTTTTTGACACGGACAACCCGATGCCGCTGCCTAAGGATTTATTAGCATCAGAACCCGCTTGATAATATAGTTCAAAAATCTTCTGCAAATCCTGCTCGACAATACCGATACCGGTATCTGTTACGCGCAACGCAAATTCTTCCTCTGCTGTCTGCTCCACAGATAAGGTAACGCTGCCCTGTTGAGTGAATTTCACCGCGTTATTGATCAAATTCCACAGCACTTGGTTTAACCGCACGCCGTCCAACATCAGCCAATTAGGTAGCGTCGGCGGGCAAACCAATTGAAATTGCAAATGCTTTTCTTCCGTCATTAATAACGCGAAATTGGCAATGTCATTGAGCAACGCGTATAAATCCGTGGCTTTACGATTGAGTTCAATACGTTTCGCATCAATTTTTTCTAAATCAATGATGTCACTAAAAATATGGGCGAGAGAAAGGGCACTGCTGTTGATAGTTTTAAGATAATTTTGTTGTCGTTCGGAGGGATTTTCTTCCAACAAAATACGGCTCAAGCCGATAATGCCGTTTAACGGCGTGCGTAACTCGTGACTGATGGTGGTCATCAAGGTGGTTTTATCGCGGTTGATTTTTTCCAGGTTATCCAAAGCTTCCGACAATTTCTTCTCCGCCGATACCCGCTCTTGAACTTCTCTGCGCAGCTCTTCTACGGAACACGAAAGCGCCTGACGGGAGTGTTCCAGTTTTTCCACCAATACCGTGAAAAAATAAATCACAAAAGGCGCAGAAATCAAACCGAACACAATGGAGCGTGCCACATCTGCCCAAAGAATTTTCCCCATTACCAACAAACTAAGCAGAATTTGCGTACAAAGTGCCAGCACCGCCAGCACCATTACGCCAAGCAAAGAAAAGCGAATGCGCCCGAGACGGATCACCCAATCCACATAGCGTCGAACAAAGTCTTTAAGATTTTTCATAGCATTTCGTGACAAGAGAAAAAGGATGAGTATTGTACCCTACAGAAAATACGCGGAGAAGTTTTGCCCAGACAAAAAAGTGCGGTCGAAAAACACAATGAATTTCGACCGCACTTTAAGAGAAAAATTACCCCGAGAGATTAACCGTTGTAACGTTTGAACACGAGGCTGGCGTTAGTACCACCGAAGCCGAAGCTGTTAGACATCACAGTCTGCAAACCGGCGTTTTCAACGGTTTCAGTGACGATGTTACAACCTTGCGCCTGTTCGTCCAGAGTCTCAATGTTAATGCTTGGGGCGATGAAATCATTGTGTAACATTAACAAAGTATAAATGGCTTCATGCGCGCCAGCTGCGCCTAAAGAGTGACCGGTCATGGATTTGGTGGAAGAAATTGCCGGGATTTTATCGCCGAACACATTTTTAATCGCGCCCAATTCTTTCACATCACCCACCGGGGTGGAGGTACCATGTACGTTGATGTAATCAATAGGCGCATCCAAACCTGCCATCGCTTGCTTCATACAGCGCTCTGCGCCTTCACCGCTCGGTGCCACCATGTCATAGCCATCGGAAGTGGCGCCATAGCCCACGATTTCCGCATAAATTTTCGCACCGCGCGCTAACGCGTGTTCCAATTCTTCCACCACCACGACTGCACCGCCGCCGGCAATCACGAAGCCGTCACGGTTGGCATCGTAGGCACGGGACGCTTTGGTCGGGGTGTCGTTGTATTTGGTGGAAACAGCGCCCATGGCGTCGAATTCAGTGGCACATTCCCAAGACAGCTCCTCCGCTCCACCGGCGAAAACGATGTCTTGCTTGCCTAATTGAATTAATTCGTAAGCGTTACCGATACAGTGTGCGGAAGTGGCGCACGCGGAGCTGATACTGTAACTCACACCTTTGATTTTGTACGGGGTTGCCAAACAGGCGGACACGCTGGACGCCATGGTTTTGGTTACTGCATAAGGACCGATAGCTTTCACGCCGCGCGGACCGCGTACGGCGTCACAAGCAATTAATTGGTTATGGGCGGAACCCGTGCCTGCGCCGATCACCAAACCGGAGCGCTCGTTGGAGACTTGATCTTCCGTTAAGCCGGCATCTTCGATGGCTTCTTTCATAGAAAGATACGCATAGGCGGCAGCATCGCCCATGAAACGATAAATTTTACGATCAATTAATTCGCTCGGATTAAGTTTAACGGTGCCCGCCACATGGCTGCGCATTTTCATTTCGATAAATTCGGGAACCACTTCAATACCGGATTTACCGGCTTTTAACGAAGCCAATACTTCTTCTTTATTGTTACCAATACTCGAAATGATACCAAATCCGGTAATTACGACTCTTTTCATTCTCTGTTCCTTAATCTGTTAGAGGGAAATTCGACTTACATATGTTAGCTGAAAGGCAATTTACTATGAAATCAGAATATTGCAAGCATTAATTATAACGTTAGACCAGTTAGGCAAAATCGGCGTATCATATAGCCATCTTGAAAATTAACAGAGGAAAGCAAGACCAATGCGCGTTATTACTCACGCCGACATCACATTCAACCAAGAAAACACGCCCGTTTCCAATCAATTTGATGACGTCTATTTTTCCAATCAGGACGGTTTAGAAGAAAGTCGCCATGTTTTTCAACAGGGCAACCAATTATGGCAGCGCTGGCAAAGTCATGAGCCGGCGCATTTCGTCATTGCGGAAACCGGCTTCGGCACAGGGCTGAATTTCTTTGCCGTCACAATGCTTTTCCGGGAATTTCGTCAGCAATTTCCGCAAGCAAAATTACGACGCTTATTTTTCCTTTCCTTTGAAAAATACCCGCTGACCTCGGAAGCCCTGAAACGCGCCCATCAGCATTACCCACAATTTTTCGCCCTCGCCGAACAATTACAGGCGTATTGGTTGGAACCCATTGAAGGCTGCTATCGTTTTCATTTTGAAGAAACTACCCTTGATTTATGGTTCGGTGATATTCACACCAATTTGCCGCAACTCGGCGATTATATGCGGGAGAAAATCGACGCTTGGTTTTTAGACGGTTTCGCGCCGAGCAAAAATCCCGAAATGTGGAACGACGGACTGTACGCGCAAATGTATCGCTACACCAAATCGCACGGCACCTTCGCCACCTTCACCGCAGCAAGCGCGGTGCGCAAAGGCCTGGAAAATGCGGGATTCAGCGTGCAAAAACGCAAAGGCTTCGGCAAAAAACGGGAATGTTTGGCGGGTGAAAAAACGTTTATAAAACCCACCGCACTTTTCACCCCCTGGTATCTTCCGCAAGCGGCACAATTTCAAGAAAAAGCCGATGTCGCCATTATCGGCGGAGGCGTGGCGTCGGTGTTTACCGCTCTTTCCCTCATTCAACGAGGCACCAAGGTCACCTTGTATTGCGAAGATCCGCAACCGGCGATGAACGCTTCCGGCAACAAACAAGGCGCTTTTTATCCGCAACTCAGCGACGATGACGAACGCAACATTCGCTTTTACATTCACGCCTTTGCTTACGGCTTACAACTGTTACACGAAGCGGAAAAACACATCGACTTTGAACATGAATTTTGCGGCGTGGCATTGTGCGGCTATAACGAAAAAAGTGCGGTCAAATTACATCACATTTCGCAATATCACTTGCCCACCGATCTTTATCAAGCCTTAACGCAGGCGGAATTAAGCGAAAAAGTCGGTTTGCCGTTGCCTTGTGGCGGCGGATTTATCCCCCAAGGGGCATGGCTTGCGCCACAGCAACTGGTGCAAAATCTTTTTGCGCACTTACAACAACAGGGCTTGATCTTAAAAACGCAGGAAAAAATGACCGCACTTTCATGGCTGGGCGACCACTGGCAGCTCACCAATGAACAAGGCGAACGCTTTCAACATCAAATTGTGGTGCTGGCGAACGGACATCAGCTCCCTCAGTTCCCGCAAACGCAGCATTTGCCGCTCTATGCCGTGCGCGGTCAGGTCAGCAAAATTCCTACCTCAGAAAATTTGTTGAAACTGAAATCCGTGCTCTGCTACGACGGCTATCTCACGCCTGCGGATCAAGCAAAAACCAGCCATTGCATCGGTGCCAGCCATGTGCGCGATTGCGCCGATCGTCGCTTTAGCGAACGGGAACAACAGGAAAATCAGGCAAAAATCCAAAGAAACTTAGCCGAAATGCCTTGGGTAAACGATGTGGACACTTCCGCCAATCTGGCGCGAATCGGCGTGCGCTGTGCCGTACGGGATCGTATTCCGATGATGGGAAATGTGCCTGACTTTGATCGCCAATGTGCGGATTACAAAAATCTGTTTAACCTCCGCCGCCGCAAACAATCCATTCCGCCTGCCGCCCACTATCCGAATCTCTATTTAATCGGCGCCCTCGGCTCACGTGGCTTAACCTCCGCTCCGATATTGGGCGAAACCTTAGCGTCATTGATTCACAACGAACCACTCCCGCTGAGTGAAGACTTAATTCACCACCTATCAGCAAGTCGCAGCTGGATACGTAAGCTGCTGAAGGGAACGTCCATTGAAAATCTCTAATAACTTTATGATAAGACCTATTCCACCGATGAAGTTTATTTCCTTCAAAAGCTGAACAATCATGACATATATCAAATAAGCTCAATGTAACTTATCTTTATTTCTTGCAAAAGAAATGAATTTCATTATCATTGCGCGAATTATTTTCATTTATCCACAGAAGTAAAATTCGCATACCGAAGGTCACATATGAGCAAATTAAAATTAGGCTACCTCTCCTCTCATATTATTTTCCTTGCTTTAAGCGTTTCCACTGCCTACGCCGAAAACGACACACAGGAAAAATTAAATGAAATTGTGGTTTCAGGCAGCAGTGAAGGCAATGGAAATTCTGATGATAGAACCCCGCCCAAAATCGGTGAAACGGTTAAAAGTGCGAAAAAATTAGAGAAGCAACAAGCTCAAGATGTAAAAGATTTAGTTCGTTATGACACCGGTGTAACGGTAGTCGAAGCGGGGCGTTTCGGTAATAGCGGCTTTGCTGTGCGTGGTGTGGAGGAAAATCGGGTTGCGATTCAAATTGACGGACTGGCACAAGCAGAAACCATCTCATCACAAGGTTTTAAAGAATTATTTGAAGGTTACGGTAATTTTAATAATACACGTAATAGTGCAGAAATTGAGACACTAAAACAAGTTACGATCCGAAAAGGTGCTGATTCTTTAAAATCAGGTAGTGGCGCATTAGGTGGTTCGGTCAGTTTTGAAACCAAGGATGCACGCGACTATTTGACCGATAAAAACTATTATGCTTCCTACAAGCGGGGCTACAACACAGCAGATAACCAAAATCTCAATACACTAACGCTTGCCGGTCGCTATAAATATTTTGACGCAATTGCTGTTCTTACATCACGCAAAGGACATGAATTAGAGAATTTTGGTTACAAAAACTACAACGAGAGAGTTCAGGGAAAAACCAGAGAGAAGGCCGATCCCTATCGCCGCACTTTAGACAGTAAATTGTTGAAATTTGCATTTCAACCAACAGATAACCACCGCTTCTCCGTTATGGCAGATTTATATAAGCAAACCTCTAAAGGACATGATTTTTCTTACACATTAAAGCCAAATACTCAATTTAGAACCTATGACGAGGAAGAGTTACGTCACACCAATGATAAAGTAGAACGTAAAAATTTCGCCTTTACCTATGAAAACTTCACAACAACACCGCTTTGGGATACATTGAAAATCACCTATTCCCAACAAAAAATTACAACCCGAGCAAGAACAGATGATTATTGTGATGGAAATGATAAGTGCCCTACCTCACAAAATAAGTTAGGTATGAAATATAATGAGGATAATAAACTTGTCGGTAATGATAATAAATTAGCCAAATATACAAATACTCCGGCACAAACAAAAACAATAAAAGAGCAAGTCCCTTTAGATCCAAGTAGCACTGCAAAATACCGGTGGCAAAAAGCACAATGGCATGTGCTGGAACAAAAATATCCGGGGGTAAAATATTCTAAATACTGTGAAGAAGATGAAACAGATCCGAGTAATTTCTGTACTGTTGAACTAAAAATCCCCGGAGCCCCGGCTAAAAAATCCTTTGAAATAAATGGAAAAGAATACGATTTAAAATCGGAAGAGGTTATTGGTGATGAACAAACTCTGACAACAAATACTTCACATATATTAAGCTGTGATGCTATAAACTGTAATAAAAAAACGATTGGGGGTTTTCAACGTGATGGAACACCGGTTGATATTCCATTCGAAGTTTTTGAACGTGATGGTAAAAAATATGCCAAAACTAAAGTAATGAGTAAGGATCAATTAAGCGGTCCGGTATTTTTCATGCCAAATAAATCCGGCTATCAAGAAAACTTATGGACTCAGCGTGATCTTACAACCAAAACAAAGCAGATCAATATTGATTTAACAAAGCATATTGAAATCTCCGGTACAGAACATGATCTGTCCTATGGTGGGCTATGGGCAGAATCTAAAAAAGAAATGATAAATATTTCAGGCATCAGTGCTAGAAATATAAAGTGGTGGGCTCAGTATCCTAAAGATTGTTCACCTTCAATAAATAATCCGGATCGCTACAACGCACTTTGCAATAGAAAGAATGTTTATTCTTTCCTAATTCCTGTGAAAACTAAAACAGGCGCACTATACTTTATTGACGATTTCAAATTAAATGATTACTTCAGTTTCGGTATCGGTTACCGTTATGACCGTGTGAAATATAATCCGGAATATATCCCCGGCGTCACCCCCAAAATTCCTGATGATCTGGTAACTAATCTGTATATAACAGATCCAAAGTTTGATCCATCCGATTTAATATCTCCTGAAAATCAGGCAAGACGGGAAGCTAACGCAAACGCGAATATTAAAAAAATTGCGCAGCCGAAAAAGTTCTCTGCCAGCTCATATTCATTGAATACGACGGTAGATCCACTAGATTGGTTACGTTTGCAGGCGAAATATAGCAAAGCATTCCGGGCACCAACCGGTGATGAGATTTATTTTACCTTTAAACACCCTGATTTCTCTGTATTACCCAATAAGGATCTTGAGCAAGAAACAGCAAAAACGAAAGAATTGTCTGTAACCTTACATAATGATATGGGTTATATTTCTACGTCTGTATTTGAGACCCGGTATAATAACTTCATTGATTTGGTATACAAAGGCAACAAACAACTACAAGGGCATTCCAAGTTACGCCCGTTTAATGTATATCAAAATATAAACAGACCCAATGCAAAAGTAACGGGTTTTGAAATCGTATCTCAAATTTCGCTTAATGATTTAGCAAAAATCCTTAATGGATTTAATTTAAGTTATAAATACACTTACCAAAAAGGAAGAATGGATGGCGATATTCCGATGAACGCAATTCAGCCCAGAACTGCTGTTTATGGTATAGGTTATGTTCATTCTGATGATAAATTCGGTTTAGATCTGTATATAACTCATGCCGGTGCAAAACAAGCTAAAGATACTTACAATATGTACCACAAAGAGGAAGGAAAAAAAGACAGCTCCATCAAATGGCGTAGTAATTCTTATACAACGATTGATTTACTTGGTTACATTAAGCCAATCAAAAATTTAACTTTAAGAGCCGGAGTATATAATCTCACAAACAGAAAATATATTACTTGGGATTCTGCGAGATCAATCCGCCCATTTGGTACAAGTAATCTGATTGACCAAAAGAGTGGATTGGGTATCAACCGCTTCAACGCACCGGGTCGTAATTATAGACTTTCAATGCAACTTGAATTCTAACCAAACAAAAAGGAGAAGCCCTCGCTTCTCCTTTTCTTTCGCTTTAAAGTGCGGTCGTTTTAAAAAACGTTTTTCAAAACGACCGCACTTTTATACGATTTGGCATTCACTTACGCCGCCACCATCACCATTGCCGGGCGGATGACGCGTCCGTTTAACAGGTAGCCTTTTTGTAATACGGCGGTGATTTGGTTGCTTTGAAAACCTTCCGCCGGCTGCATGGAAATGGCTTGGTGTAATTCCGGGTCGAAAACTTCACCGACCGCGCCGACAGGTTCAATACCGAAGCGGGCAACCGTTGCCAATAATTCTTTTAAAGTCAGTTCAACGCCATCAAACAGCGCTTTTACGCTTTCATCTTCGGTATTTGCCGGGGTGGCCAGTGCGCGCTCTAAATTATCGATCGTATTTAAAATGTCTTTGGCAAATTTTTCCAAAGCAAATTTATGCGCTTTTTCAATATCTTGTTCGGTGCGACGACGAATATTATCGATTTCGGCGCGGGTACGTAGCAATAAATCCTGTTCTTTTTTTGAGGTTTCGGCAAGTTGAGCTTCTAACTCCTGAACACGCGCAATGGCTTCTTCCAACGGGTCTTCACCCTGTTCTTTTAGTTCATCAACAACGTCTTCCGGTTGAATCTCTTGTTCCAATTCGTGCTGATTATCTGCGCTTTGGTGGTTTGTCATTCTTATTTCTCCTTGAGTCAAATTTGGGCGATTATAGCAAAAAATCTTAAACTTACCATGTGCGCCGACTGGCAAGCAAAAGGCGTTCTATTGTAATATAATGCCCAATTTTCCGAATTCAAGTTAATCACAAGATAAATATGGATACCTTAAATGCGGTGAAACCGCACAGCTTACACACGTCATTTCAGACCATTGGTTTGGTGGGGAAACCGAGAAATGACTTAAACCTGCAAATGCATAAAAACCTGTTTTTTTGGCTGTTGGAGCACGGTTATCATGTTCTGGTTGAACGGGAAATCGGGGAAAAAATCGAACTTCCGCCGAAACATTTGGCGTCCGTTGATGAAATCGGCAGCGAAGCGCAGCTTGCTATCGTTATCGGCGGTGACGGCAATATGCTGGGGCGTGCGCGAATCCTTGCCAAATACGACATTCCGCTCATAGGCATTAACCGCGGAAACTTAGGTTTTTTAACGGACATTGACCCGAAAAACGCCTATGCACAGTTGCAAGCCTGTTTGGAACACGGCGAGTTTTTTGTGGAAGAGCGCTTTTTATTAAAAGCCTCTATTGAGCGGGATAATGAAATTGTCGCAAGCGGTATCGCCGTTAATGAAGTGGTGATTCACCCGGCAAAAATCGCCCACATGATTGATTTTCATGTACACATTAACGATCAATTTGCCTTTTCCCAACGTTCTGACGGTTTAATTATTTCCACGCCCACCGGTTCCACCGCTTATTCGCTGTCCGCCGGCGGTCCGATTTTAACGCCGAAACTGGATGCCATCGCTTTGGTGCCGATGTTTCCACACACCCTGACTTCACGCCCTTTGGTGATTGACGGCAACAGCAAAATTTCAATGCGTTTCGCCGAATACAATACTTCACAACTGGAAGTGGGCTGCGACAGCCAAATCACCATGCCGTTCTCCCCTTATGATGTGGTGCACATCCAAAAAAGCGAACATAAGCTACGTTTGCTGCACCTAAAAAACTACAATTATTACAAAGTATTAAGTTCTAAATTAGGTTGGTTACGCAATAAATCCTAACGCAATAAAAATTCGCTTTACTGTATATTAGAACAGTATTATACTGACAAACATACAGTAAAGAGGATTGTTTATGTTAACCCAACTCACTATCAATAATTTTGCTATCGTACGCCACTTAAACATTGAATTAATGCAAGGCATGTCCGTGATTACGGGCGAAACCGGCGCAGGAAAATCCATTGCCATTGATGCTTTAGGCGTTTGTTTGGGGCAACGTATAGAAGCTTCCATGCTACGCGAAGGGCAGGAACGCGCCGACATTTGCGCTACCTTTCAAATCAGCCGAAACAATCCCGCCTACCAATTTCTGTTGGAGCACGACTTACAGGATCAAGACAATCCCGAAGAGTGTATTTTACGCCGCATGATTAATCATGATGGACGCTCCAAAAGTTTTATTAACGGCATTCCCGTCGCCGCCGTGCAGCTCAAAGAAATCGGGCAACACCTGATTCAAATCAGCGGACAACACGCTTCACAACTGTTATTAAAAAACGAATATCAGCTACAACTGGTGGACAGTTTTTGTCATCACCCCGCCCTTTTACAACAAATGCAAACAGATTACCAACGCTGGCGCGATCTGCAACAGCAAATGAAAACCTTTCAGCAAAAATGTGCGGGAAATGAAGCCCGAAAGCAACTCTTGCAATATCAAGTCAGCGAACTGGATGAATTCAATTTGAAAGCCAATGAATATGCAGAATTGGAGGCGGATCATAACCGTTTGTCCAATAGCGAAGAATTGACCCAGCTTTCCCAATCCGTATTACAACTGTTAAGCGAAAATGAAACAGTGAGCGTAGACTCCCTGCTCTATCGTGCCACAAAACATTTAGACGAGCTTTGCAAACTGGATAGCCGTTACGCAGAAGTACAAAATTTACTCAATGAGGCGATGATTCAGGTGCAGGAAGCCACAGGTGAAATACAATCATTAAGCAGCAATATTGAGCAAGATCCCTCACTGTTGGCGAATATTGAACAACGCATCGGACAGGCGGTTCAACTGGCACGCAAACATAATGTAAAACCACAGGAATTGGTGGAATTGCACCACCAATTAAAAGCGGAATTGAATGCGTTAGAAGCATTTTCCGACAGCGAAGAAGAGCTCATTAAGCAAGCGGAGGCAGCGCATGAAAAAATGCTCGCCAGCGCCACCGCACTTCATCAAAGTCGCCAAAGCGGAGCACAAAAATTGGCGCAACAAGTAACCAAATCCATTAAACAGCTCGCCATGGAACACGCGGAATTTTTCATTACACTGGACACAGATTACGACAAAATCGGGGCAAACGGCGCAGATTTCGCCACATTCACGCTGCAAAGCAACCTGGGACAAACCGCCCAGCCGCTCGCAAAAATTGCTTCCGGCGGTGAACTTTCCCGCATTGCACTGGCGATTCAGGTGCAAGCTTCTAACCAAACGGCGATCCCAACCTTAATTTTCGATGAAATTGATGTGGGAATAAGCGGCGCCACTGCTAATGTAGTCGGAAAACTATTACGAAAACTCAGTGAAAAATGCCAGGTCATTTGCGTCACCCATTTGCCGCAGGTCGCCTGCCACGGCACACATCATTTTTCTGTAGAAAAATCCGCCGTTGATCAAAAAACGGAGACAAGAATGACCGCACTTTCCGCTCAACAACGGGTGAAAGCGCTGGCGAAGTTATTGGGCGGAAGCAAAATCACCGATGCCGTTTTAGCCAACGCACAGGAAATGTTAGATACTTCGATATGATAAAAAAAGAAGAAAAATCAGAAGCGGTATGCTAAACCGGTGAAGAACACAAGAGGATCCAATTTAATTTTTACTTCATGAGCCGCTCCTAACGCTTTAAATTTAGCGGTTGTTTTAATTTTGGTGTACCACATCGCGGTATTTAAATACACGTTATCGGTTAATTTAATATCGATACCGGCATTTAATATAGGGCTAAAAGAGTGTTTTTTCACATCAAGATCAGTAACAGCATTTACCATCGGTTTTGCACTAAAGAAGCGGGTATAGTTAATACCTGCCCCGACATAAGGGCGGGAACCGGAATCTTGATCTAAGAAATAATATTGAGCATACAGGCTGGGCGGCAATTGTTTAAGTTTAACCACATCACCTAAGCCTAACTTAAGCGCCGGTACAGTCGCACTAATTTTATGGGAAAAAGGCGTTGCACCCAATAACTCAATTCCAAAATTGTCAGTGAACATATAAGTGCCGGTTAAACCTAACTGTGCGTTATCTCCAACATCTAAATTCACATTAATCGGGGTTTTAGTGGCTGAGCTGGAATTGGCAGAAACAAAAATACCACCACCGCGAACAATAAAGCTGCCTGCTTCATGGGCATTTACCGCTCCCATTGCTAAAACAGACGCCAAACCTAAGATAATTTTGTGCTTTTGCATAATGAACTCCTAAAAATTATTATAACGTTTATCCCTAATAAAAATGTGTTTATTAAGCGCGGTGAAATATACCACTTTATGAGTAATGCAATATGTGATCTCAATCAAATTTTTGGAAATTAGAGAAAATAATTTAGAGAATCTACATCATTTTTACATCATCCTGCGTGAGGAAAACATTGTGTTAAATCAAAATGGAGTTTTTTATGTTTTTATCCCAAAAGGACAGTATAATTAAGCACTTTATTTCACATCAAATTGAGTAGATGAAATGCCAATTAACTTTACCCAAATCATTAAAGATAGCTTCCATTTCATACAAAATGAAAAACAAAGTGTCATTATATTGTCGGCACTCTATTTCTTTGCCAACATCGCCATAGCATTGTTGCAATCGTCAATGTTGCCAAATGAAGTCATTATTTCCTTAACCGAAAAACAAATCTCTCCTGCGATGTCAGAGGGACAAGCTATAGATTTAGTAATCTTCTTTTTTCTGAAACAATTTATCTATATTTTTATCAGTGCATGGTGCTTGGTGAGTATTCACCAAATCAGTCTGCGTCACTTTAATACCTTCCAACACAGCTTCTCCATAACCTTAAAACGTATTTGGGGAGCAATTTTAATTAGCTTTGTGATATGTATTCCAATCTTCATCGGACTGGCCGAAGCGATAATTGCAATTCAACAGAAAATACAACCATCAATCATCTCACTACTTGCTATCATTATCGGTATTGGATTATACATTCGCCTCTGTTTAGCGCCGGTGCATTACTTGCTGACAGATGACACCGTGAGCACTTGCGGAAAAACGATATGGCACGCTGCTATCGGGCGCGTTTCTATGTTAGTTATTTTCTGTTTACTCATCTATTTTCTTATACCGATAGCAGAAAATTTTCTTGTCAGTTTTTCAACTAATTCAATCATGGCGTTGATTACAGGTATCATGGTGGCATTCTTGAATATCTTTGCATTAATTGTGACCTACCGTTTTTACACACGCTTTCTTCCAAAGGTATAATATAAATGAAACAACTCCTTGAATTTATTCCGCTTATTTTATTCTTCGCCGTGTACAAACTAATGGGTATTCGCGCAGCGGCAGTCACCTTGGTGATTGCCACCATCGTGCAATTTATCATTTTGCAAGTGAAATACGGCAAAATTGAAGCTCAGCAAAAATTCGTTGCCGGCGCGGTGATTTTCTTCGGTACACTTACCGCTTATTTCAACGATCTTGAATTTTTAAAATGGAAAGTCACGATTATCTATGCTCTTTTCGCGTTGGTGTTATTAATCGCTCAATTCGGTTTCAAAAAACTGCTCATCAAACAATTGCTCGGTAAAGAAATCGAATTGCCCGAAGCCGTGTGGAAAAATGTAAATCTCGGCTGGAGCGGGTTCTTCATTTTGTGTATGCTGGTGAACATTTATATCAGCCAATATCTCTCCAACGATATTTGGGTGGACTTTAAATCCTTCGGTATTATCGGCATGACGTTTGTTGCCACTCTCATTACCGGTCTTTATATTTACCGTTATTTACCTAAAAACGAACAGGAACAAACAAAGGAATAAATTATGGTACATCAACCAGTTGATCCAAGAAACGCCCAACCGCACGGCACGTTATTGTTAAGAACTTTGGCGATGCCTTCCGACACCAACGCCAACGGCGATATTTTCGGCGGCTGGATTATGTCGCAAATGGATATGGGCGGCGCCATTCTCGCCAAAGAAATTGCCCACGGGCGTGTGGTGACCGTGGCGGTAGAAAGTATGAACTTCATCCGTCCGGTGACGGTCGGAGATGTGGTCTGCTGTTACGGACGCTGTTTATATGTAGGTCGCAGTTCGCTCAAAATCAAAGTGGAAGTGTGGGTGAAAAAAGTGGCAAGTGAACCCATCGGTGAACGTTATTGCGTCACCGAAGCGGTATTTACCTTCGTCGCCGTAAACAACGAGGGCAAATCCAGAGCGATTCCCCGTGAAAACAACCATGAATTGGATAACGCCTTAGCACAAATTCAAGCCCATCAAACGGAGAAATAATCATGTACTACGTTATTTTTGCGCAAGACAAACCGAATACCTTGGCACAACGTTTGAGCGTGCGTGAGCAACATCTCGCGCGCTTAACCCAATTACAGGCAGAAAATCGTTTACTCACCGCCGGTCCGAATCCGGCAATTGATGATGAAAACCCGGGCGACGCGGGTTTTTCAGGCTCCACCGTCATCGCACAATTTGATAGCCTGCAAGCCGCAAAAGACTGGGCAGCACAGGATCCTTATGTAGAAGCCGGCGTATATGGCGAAGTGATTGTTAAACCGTTTAAGAAAGTGTTTTAATCAATAGCGTTTGAGATAGCGCTTAATAGATGGCATTTAACAGATAGCCCGCGTCTCCCGACCACAGCTGTTCGAAACATTGCAACTATTTATATAAAAAGAAAAAAAACTTGGCTTCCCTCGTTCACGAGGGGAGCCGGGCGAAGCCCTGAGGGGGCAAAATCTCAATTTTTAAGCATGATCTTGTGGAAACATCAAGATAAATCCCCCCTTCCGCCCTTCGGGCACGTTATTCGCAAGTTCGAAAACTTACTTGCTCACCCCTTTGGGGTCGTTGGCAGAGCCAACGCTCAAAACGCAATGCGTTTTGTCCCCCGTAAACGGAGGAAGGCAAGATATTTAAAAATATCAATGAATTATAATGTTTCGAACAGTTATGGTCTCCCGACGCATGCTTATATCACGTAATAATATTAATAAATTAAAATACAGCCGTCGGCTTTAACAACGATATTTCAGCTTTCAGCCCATTTTCAAAGGCAGACTTACTATTCGCCTTTCCCATATTCACCACAGGAAAATAACTATGCGATATTTGAAACAAACAACAATTTCACTGTTAATTTTGACCGCACTTTCCTCCTCCTTTGCCAATCAGCACAAGGCGACAACGCATAAAGCGAATGTTGCCCATACGCACGCCAAACCGGAGCAACACCACGCAGAATTAAAACGGCTAAAACAGCGTGCAACTTTTCTGCAGTTAGAAAGCCTGCTGAAAAGTGCGGTCAAAAATAACGGCGTTTTTATCAACCAAACTGTATTCCTGAAACTGATTGAGGATTTGAAAGGCTATCCGTTGCAAACAGATGCCATAGCGGCTTATTTCGACGCCTGCATTAAAAGCGTAAATCACGACACATCGAAGGGAGAAGTTAAGGCGCTAAAACAGGACATTGAGCAATTTATCGAAAAGCATCCGACTCATTTTCTACGGGAAAAATTGGAACAAAGACTTTTTACCTTATTTATCAACACGGAAGATCTTGAAGGCTTAGTTGGTTACGCGCAACGGGTTAAACCGAAAGGGTTGGAAGCCCAACTTGCAGTGTTGAATGCCGAATATCAACTGGGGCGCAAACGTGCCGAATCTGATAAAAATCCGAATGCGAATGTGTCGAAAATCATCGCCCGTTATGAGCAACTTTGGTTAAACAATAGTGAACTGCCAAACGATGCGCAGCTACGGGCAAAATGGTATTCCGACGGCGGCAGAATGGCAGAAAAAGTGTATCAAAAAGCTGAGAATCTCTTTATCAAAAACAATGTAAAAGGCTTGGAATTGTTAGCAACAGAGTTAAAGAAGGCGGGTAATGTCAAAGAAAACGAAATAGTTGCCTCACGTTTACAACGTTTGCAGAAATTATTAAAAACACCGGCAAGTTTACCGGAATTAGCCAAATTACCGCCGGTCGAAGCCAATAATAAAATCATGCTGAAATTTGCCGTGCTGCAAAGTTTCACCCGTTATTTGCGTACGCTGCCGGAAAATATGAAAGAACCTAACTTTGCCGCTTATGCACAATGGGCGAAAGATTGGCAACTGAGCGAAGCCGAAATTCGTGAGTGGAAAATCGCCTTTCTCGGGCGTTTCTTTGATAACGAAAGCCCAAGCTTTCAATTATGGCGTGATGTGGAAGTCGCCAAGCTCAATGCCGACAATCTCACCGAGCGCCGCTTGCGCATGGCAATTAGGCAAAAAACCGATTTAACCCCATGGCTCAACGCCCTATCGGCAGAAGGCAAACAGAAACAGGAATGGCGTTATTGGCAGGCAAAAAATATGGCGAAAACCAACAGCAAAAAAACGCAGGAAATATTGACCGCACTTTCGCACGAACGGGGCTTTTATCCGATGCTGGCGGCGGCAAAACTGGATCCGAAAACTCGTGGCAGCGGTTATGATTTCGGTCAGCCAAAACTGCTCATAGCACCGAGTATCACCGATGCTACCTGGGCGGATACCTGCAAAGCCGTTAACCCGACATTAGACGAAATCGCCGAATTACGTCAATTAGATCGCCTCGGCGCGGCAAAACAGCGTTGGCGTTTCCTGCTGGAAAATCTTTCCGATGAAAATAAAAAAGAAAAACAAATCGCGCTCAGTCAATACGCCAATCAGCAAAATTGGTTTGATTTAGGTGTGGACGGTTCCATTATGGCAAAAGCCTTTAATTACATTCAGTTACGCTTGCCAAATGCCTACAGCGATTATTTTGATATTGCGCTCAGCCCGAAATTTATCAACAACAATAAACCGCAGGCAGTGGTGAATAATAATGTGACGAAAACCTTCGCCATGGCAATCGCCCGCCAGGAAAGCGCATGGAACCCGCAGGCGCAATCTTCCGCCAATGCACGGGGTTTAATGCAACTGCTGCCAAGCACCGCAAAAGCCACGGCAAACAACGCAAAATTGCCTTATACGGGCGAAGGGGATTTATTCAAGCCGCTCAATAATATTTTGCTCGGCACGGCACATCTGGCGGAACTGAATGCCAAATATCCGAACAACCGCATTTTGATCGCTTCCGCTTATAACGCAGGCGCCCATCGCGTAGAAAAATGGCTGGCGCGCGCCAACGGCAAGCTGGCAATGGATGAATTTGTGGCATCCATTCCGTTTTATGAAACCCGAGGCTATGTGCAAAATGTGTTAACTTACGATTTTTACTATCAAATTCTGCAGAAAAAAGAAGATCCACAAACCTTTAGCAATGAGGAATACGATCGGCTATACTAGGCGAACTAGTTTAATAGTATAGGATTGTTAATATGTACATTAGTCGCAACTTAGAACAATGGAACGCCTTTCTTAATATACTGCAAACCGCATTTGAACAAGGCAAAGCACAGGATGTATTAACCTTATTACTAACGCCGGATGAGCGCGACGCGCTGGGGCTTCGGCTCCAAATTGTCGCCCGGTTACTCAATAAAAATTTGCCGCAACGGGAAATTCAGCAAAATCTGAACACCAGCGCGGCAACCATCACACGGGGATCCAATATGCTAAAAACCATGGATCCCGCTTTCGTTGACTGGATAAAAACACAACTCAATGAGCAAGAAAAAAATCACTAAATCCCCTTTGGAATGGCTAAATCTACGTAACCTGAAGTTGCGCAGATTTACTTTTTTCAAGAAGTTCTCCACCAAAAGTGCGGTGTGTTTTTTATGTCGTTTTTTGCTGGCGATGACGGTGATTACCTTCGCCTTTCGCTTCATTCCCATCCCCTATTCCACCTATATGCTGCAACAGAAAGCGGCGCATTTATTCTCCGGCGATTTTGGCTATGAAACGCGCTACGATTGGGTCAGCTTAGATGAAATCTCCTGGCAAATGCAGCTTGCCGTCATTGCTGCCGAGGATCAGAATTTTCCCGAACATTACGGCTTTGATTTCAGCGCCATAAAAAGCGCATTTTCACATAATCAAAAAAGCACACGAATTCGCGGAGCCTCCACCATTTCCCAACAAACCGCCAAAAACCTTTATTTATGGCACGGGCAAAGCTGGTTACGTAAAGCCATTGAAGTGCCGACGACCTTGATGCTGGAAACCTTGTGGTCAAAAAAACGCATTTTAGAAGTGTATTTAAATATTGCCGAATTCGGGAATGGCATTTATGGTGTGGAAGCAGCAAGCCGTTTTTATTTCAAAAAGTCGGCAAAAAATTTATCGCAAAATGAAGCCGCACTTTTAGCCGCCGCGTTACCCAATCCGATTATTTACAAAGTCAATGCCCCCGGGATCTACACCAAACGCAGACAGATTTGGATTCAACGCCAAATGAATCAACTGGGAAAATCCTATTTAGAAAATATCAATTAATTCTCATTTATTTTAAAATCTAAAATAAATGACTTAAAATTGGAATCACCATTAATTTAAAACCAATACAACTTAGTGTTGCTATAGGCAATTCTACTTTCCAACTCTTCCAACAACATCTGAAAAGTCAGAAGTGGTTTCAAGTAAACTATCGAATAATCCCACCCCAACGATAACAATTTCTGAATATGCCCTGTAATACCCGTTAAAAATTCATTCAGAAAGCTATCAATTCGAGTAAAAACATTATTTGGCATTATTTTTTACCAAGCATTTTTAGATGTTCTTCACTTAATGAGCCATTTTTAAAACTATCTATATTAGCATAAGCACCCTTTACCGTCTGACATTTGTGTTCATCATTTAAAGCTCCACTAATACATTCATTTAATGTTTTATTTAACAGTTCTTCGTTCTGAAGATAATCATAAATTGTCATATTCTTTTCTTCACAACCAGCCAAAGCAAGCAAAGAACCGGCAATAAGAAGGGAAACAGATAATTTTTTCATAGAAAACTCCTTAATTTAAGATAGTGAGATAACATGTAGAAAACCAATAAAAAAGACCGCAAAACCGCGATCTTTTAGAAATTGGTGCTCTGGGCGAGACTTGAACTCGCATGACCTACGGTCACTACCCCCTCAAGATAGCGTGTCTACCAATTCCACCACCAGAGCTTAATTTGATAAATTTTATTGAGGAATATCGTTGTTTTTTGTGTCTAATACAGCTGGTGCTTGTTGTTGCTGTTGCTGCTGAATTTGTTCCGCTGTGCCGGATAAATCGTCAAATGCGCCTTGTTTTACGTTGTTTCTGTGCGAATTGATGTTGCCGATAACGATACTGATAATAAAGAAGAGAGTTGCTAAAATCGCTGTGGTTCGGGACAGGAAGTTACCTGCACCGGCGGAACCGAAAACCGTACCGGACGCGCCACCACCGAAAGATGCGCCTGCATCTGCGCCTTTACCTTGTTGTAACAGGATAAACGCGATAAGGGCAATGGAAACGACCAAATAAATGATTAACAAAGCTGAGTACATTTTATCTTCTCTGATTTAGCAAATTTTAATGAAAAATAACGGCGCAGATACTAACGGATATCTTGTCGTTTCGCAAGTCATTTTGTGCATTTTTAGGCGGTTTAGCGCAAATTCGATCAGAAAAAACACCGCTAAAAACCACCGCACTTTTCCGTTCCCGTTAACTTTTCGTGATTCTCGATGTTTTCTTTTTAATGCCCTGCTTTTTGACACCCGAATTATGCCGACTTAACTCACGCAAGGCGGAAAAATTAATGTAATGTAACAATTCCGGCAAAAGTTGCGTCAGGTTTTCCATAAATAGCTGATAACTCGCCTGTTTGCGGCTAATACCGTCCAACTGGGATTCCCAATGTGCGGTCATATCGGGCTGAGTTGCCACATCAGGCAAGGCGTTAATCAGAATCCTCCCTGCTTCAGTGCTGTGAATATTGCGCCCTTTTTTATACAGAAAACCGCGTTTAAACAACAACTCGATGATGCCCGCACGGGTGGCTTCGGTACCAAGCCCATCGGTTTCACGCAAGATTTTTTTCAATTCTTTATCCTGCACGAAGCGGGCAATGCCTGTCATGGCGGAAAGCAAAGTCGCGTCGGTGAAGTGTTTCGGCGGCTGCGTTTTTTTACTGACAATCTCGCCCTTTTCGCAATGCAGTATTTGCCCTTTTTTTACCACGGGCAGCAGCGCGTCCTGCTGTTCATCGTCATTGTCTTCTTTGCCCCAAAGTTGCTTCCAGCCGGCAATTTGCAAATTGCGCGCCTGTGCCACAAAGGTTCCGCCGGCGATATTTAAGGTGATTTTACATTTGCGGTATTCCGCATCAGGACAAAATTGCATGAGGTATTGGCGGGCAATCAGAAAATACACATTTTGTTCTGCCGAAGTCAAACCTACCGGGCGATTTTTTGCCGTGGGAATAATGGCGTGGTGCGCCTCCACTTTTTTATCGTTCCAGCAACGATTTTTCTGCTCGGGATCGATGATTTCCGGCAACGGCTGAAATTGGGATAAATGACTGGAAATCGCATTCATCACCGCCATTCGGTCGGCAAAATGCTCTTGTGGTAAATAGCGACAATCGGAACGGGGATAAGTAATCAATTTGTAGGTTTCATACAAGCGCTGACACGTGTCGAGCACCTCCTGCGCCGACATCCCAAAACGCTTGGCGGCATCAATTTGCAGGGCGGATAACGAATAAGGCAAAGGCGCCGTTTCTTTCTCTCGTTTGTCCGTGTAATCGGTGACTTCCGCCGGTTGGTCGGCAATGCGTTTTACCACATTTTCCGCCAGCGCGCGGGATAACACGCGTCCGTCATCGTCCTGATAATCTTCGCAGGCTTTGCTCGGTTGCCATAACGCGGAAAAAAGTGCGGTCGGTTTTTCAGGTGTTTTTTCACCTTTCGGATCCCGCACCCAAGCCAGCACTTCAAAAAAATCTTTCGGCTGAAAATGTTCGATTTCCAAATCACGGCGCACGATTAAACCAAGCACCGGTGTTTGTACGCGCCCGACGGAAAGCACGCCGTCGTAGCCCGCCTGCCGACCGTGAATAGTATAGGCGCGGGTCATGTTAATGCCGTATAACCAATCGGCACGGGCGCGGGCTAAGGCAGAAGTAGCAAGCGGGACAAAATCACGATTCGGCTGCAATTTTTTGATGGCTTTTTCTACCGCACTTGGGTTCAAATCGCTGATTAAACAGCGTTGAATGGCATTGCGTTTTTCCGCCGGCAGGTTGAGATAACTGAACACTTCGTCCACCAACAACTGTCCTTCGCGATCGGGGTCGCCGGCGTTGACCAAGACATCCGCTTGCTGCACTAATTTTTCAACGGTTTTCAGCTGTTTGTGGGTTTCTTTTTTCGGAATGAGTTGCCATTTTTGCGGCACGATGGGCAAATCTTCCAGCCGCCATTGTTTGAAACGCGCGTCGTACGCATCAGGCTCCGCCTGTTCCAGCAAATGCCCCACGCACCAAGTGACGCAGTCGTTCTCGCCGCATTTAATAAAACCGTCACCGCGCTGGTGCGGTTTCGGCAACACATCGGCGATGGCGCGTCCGAGGCTGGGTTTTTCCGCTATAAAAAGTCGCATAACAAGAAACGGGAGGACACGAAAAGAGGAGTTAGCCGATTTCACGGCGACCTAAGAAGGAATGGGTCAGCGTGGTGCCGTCCACCATTTCCAATTCGCCCCCCACCGGAATGCCGTGGGCAATACGGCTGACTTTGACGTTTTGTTGCAGGCAAAGCTCCGCAATGTAGTTTGCTGTGGCGTCGCCTTCTACCGTCGGGTTAGTGGCTAAAATCACTTCATTGAAAGATTCCGTTTGCAGGCGTTTTTGCAACAAATCCAAGCCAATTTCGCACGGGCCGATACCGTCCAGCGGCGACAAATGCCCCATCAGCACGAAATAACGCCCGGAAAACTGCCCTGTTTGCTCGATAGCAAGAATATCCGCCGGCGTTTCCACCACGCAAAGCAAGCCCGAATTTTGGCGGCGTGGATTACTGCAAATGTTGCACACGTCTTCTTCCGTAAAAGTGCGGCAATGTTCGCAATGCCCGATTTTCGACATCGCTTCCGTCAGCCCTTGCGCCAAGCGCATTCCGCCGCTGCGATTGCGTTGCAATAAATGATACGCCATACGTTGCGCGGATTTCGGACCGACGCCCGGCAATACGCGTAAACTTTCGATCAGATTTTCTAACAAGGGGCTGGTTTGCATAAGGTTCCCGATGGATTTGCTGAAAAAATAAACCGCACTTTGCCGTTAATAAAGAAAAAGTGCGGTCGTTTTTTAGGACGTTTTTTAAAACGGCATTTTGAAGCCCGGCGGTAAAGACATACCGGCGGTGACTGACGCCATTTTTTCTTTTTGTAACTCTTCGGCACGACGCACTGCATCGTTAAATGCCGCGGCGATTAAGTCTTCCAACATCTCTTTATCGTCTTCCATTAAAGAAGGATCGATTTCTACACGACGGCAGTTGTGGGCGCCGTTGATGGTGATTTTCACTAAGCCCGCGCCTGATTCGCCGGTCACTTCCAGTTGCGCAATTTCTTCCTGCATTTTTTGCATACGATCTTGCATTTGTTGGGCTTGTTTCATTAAATTGCCCAATCCGCCTTTTCCGAACATAAATTTTCTTCCGTTATTAAAAAGTTGAGTAAAAAAGTGCATGCATTTTAGCGAAAAATTTGCCGCTTGGAAACGATCAATTTTACCGTTACATTGCCTCATGCCACCATTCATATTATTATCCGCCCTTAAATTTACTGAAAAAAACCACCGCACTTTTTAGCCACTGTAAACAGGAAAAATCATGGAAACCCGATATTACATCACCATGCTAGCCGCTATGCTGGCACTGCAATTTATGCTATTTGGTTTTAGCCGAACACTTAACTGGATATTTAACCTTAACGGCAAAACACGCCGCACACTGACTATTGTGCTATTTCTTGGACTAAATGCGCTCGTATTAAGTGCGCCATTACGTCTTTACACGGAAAGTTTTCGTGTCAGCGCCTTGATTTTAACCCTTTTGCTCTTTTCAACGTTCAGCAGTTTGATCGTCGGTTTTCTCTATTTATTGCGCAAAAAATGGCGTCATTCCTTAAAATGGCTTTATCCAATCCTTTTTTTGAGTTTTATTACTGTCGGTTTATATAATGCTTACGCGCCGGTGGTGCGCCACTATCAGGTGCATTTGGACAAGCCGATGAAGCCGTTGCGGATCGGCATGGCAAGCGACACCCATTTAGGCAAGTTTTTTGGTGGAAAACAACTGGATAAACTTGCAGACATTATGCAACGGGAAAAAGTGGATATTATTTTGCTGCCGGGCGACATTATGGACGATAACGTCAATGCTTATTTAGCGGAGAAAATGCAACCGCACTTAGCCAAACTGAAAGCCCCGCTCGGCGTCTATGCCACCCTTGGCAATCATGATTTTTTCGGCGATCAGGCGCGCATTGAGCGGGAAATTCGGAATGCCGGTATTATTCCGCTGATGGATGAAAGCCTGGTGGTGGATAATCGCTTTGTGTTAATCGGGCGCAACGATGATTTAGTGACCAACCGCCCCTCTACGGAACAATTATTGAAAGGCGTAGATACTAATCTGCCGATTATCCTGTTGGATCATTGCCCGTCGGAAATTGAACAGCACGCCAAGCTGCCTATTGATATTCAACTCTCCGGGCACGCCCATAACGGACAAATTTTCCCGGCGAATCTGATCGTGAAATTCATTTACCGTTTAAGTTACGGTTACGAACAAATTAACGGCGTACACTTCTTCGTCACCTCCGGTTATGGCTTTTGGGGCGTTCCGATGCGTTTAGGCTCACAATCGGAAGTGATGATTATCGACGTGGTTGGAAGTTAAAAAGAACTATTCTCAATTCCAAGTTTCTGTGTATAATCTGAGCGGTTTTTTTTAACATTAGGACTCGGAAATGAAAAACTTTTTAAAAGCGACTTTCGCTTCACTTCTCTTTATTGGTTCAACTCACGCCGGCGCAGTAACGGTTACCGATACAAAAGGCGAATTTACTATTGATCAAACACCAACCCGTATTGTGGCGTTGGAATATTCCTTTGTGGATGCATTGGCGCAAGTAGGCGTTAGTCCTGTCGGGGTTGCCGATGACAACAATAAAGAACGGATTTTGAAAGAAGTACGCGACAAAATTGAATCTTGGCAATCCGTCGGTACCCGCTCGCAACCGAGCCTTGAAGCCATCGCGGCATTAAAACCCGATTTAATCATCGCCGATCCTTCCCGTCATACCGCCGTGTATGAAGAATTGAAAAAAATCGCACCGACCATGATGTTTGATTCCCGCCATGAAAGCTATCAGGAAAACCTGGAAACCGCGCAGAAAATCGGTGATGTCGTGGGTAAAGGCGGCGAAATGAAACTGCAAATCAACAAACATAACGAATACATCGAAAACATTGCCAAATCCATTAATGTGAAAGGACAAAAAGGCGTATTCGGCACATCCCGCGAAGATAAATTCAACCTACAAAACGACAACGGCTATGTCGCCAGCTTCTTAGGCGTACTCGGTTTTGAAACGCCGAAATTACCAAACAGCACTCAAGCCTTCGTGGAAATCAACCTGGAACAATTGGTCATGGAAAAACCGGATTATTTGTTCATTGCACACTATCGTCAGGAAAGTATCGCCCGCAAATGGGAAAACGAGCCTTTGTGGCAGGCGATTCCGGCGGTAAAAGCCAAACAGGTGTTCAGCGTTGATGCCGATATGTGGGCGCGCGGACGCGGTATGGCGGCCAGTGAAATTATGGCGAAGCAAGTTGAGCAATTTGTGCAGCAAAAATAATGTTAAGCACCACCGTTCGTTGGGGCTTGCCCATTATCTTACTGGCTTTCCTGTTATGGGGAAGCCTGTTTTTGTATTACCCCATCGCCATTGCCCCGTTAGATGCCTTAAACGCCTTTTTACCCGACGGGGATGATCTGGCGAAAATTACCGTGGTGGGTTTACGCTTTCCGCGTGCTTTGGTGGCAATCGCCCTTGGCGCAAATTTAGCGGTCGCCGGTGCCTTATTGCAAACCGTCACCCGCAACCCATTAGCCTCCCCTTCCCTGTTAAGCGTCAACTCAGGCGCTGGATTGGCAGTGGTCATCACCAGCGTCCTCAGCCCTTCACTGTTATCCGGTTACAGCATTGCTTTAATCGCAAGCATCGGGGGCGGCATCAGCTGGCTTACCGTGATGCTTATCAGCAATGCCTGGCACGACAATAGCGGCGATCGCAGTCGCGTCATTCTTGCCGGTATCGCCGTTTCCTTACTCTGCGCCGCCGCCACGAAATTACTCTTAATCGTCGCCGATGATAACGCCTTCGGCGTCATGAGTTGGCTTGCCGGCGGAATTTCTCACGCACGCTGGAAAGAATGGCATATCATTTGGCCTTTCTTACTATCAAGTGCGTTATTTTGTCTCTTCTTCGCCAGCAAGTTAAACCTGCTCAATCTCAGCGATGAATCCGCCCGTTCTTTGGGAATCAACCTTTTCCGCTTACGTTGGTATGCCAATATTATGGCATTACTCATCGTCGGTTCCGCCGTCAGCGTTGCCGGTCCGGTGGCGTTTATCGGACTGCTGATTCCCCATTTGGCGCGTTATTGGATCGGTTACGATTTACGCAAATCCCTCCCCATGTCCATGTTGCTTGGCGCCATGTTAATGCTCATCGCAGACACCATGGCAAGAGCGGTCAATTTTCCAAACGAAGTGCCTGCCGGCGCGGTATTGGCACTCATCGGCGCACCGGTATTCGTGTTATTTGCCAGAGGAAGACGCTGATGAAAAATGCCTATCATAAATTGCTTTCTCTCGGTTTTTACCCGTTTGCCGTGGTCGCCGTTATTGCCTTATTTATTTTAAGTCTTCGCTTAGGCACTTATACCCTCTCCTTTTCGGAAATTGTCGCGGCGTTTAATTCCGACGATAAAAACCATTTCACGCTGATTGAATACCGCCTGCCCCGTGCGTTGCTGGCAATTTTTATCGGCGGTACATTAGCCATTTCCGGGGTGTTGGTGCAAAGTGTGGTGCGTAATCCGTTAGCGTCACCGGATATTCTGGGCATTAATAACGCGGCGGGGCTGGTTGCCATCGCCATATTAATCTTTTTGCCGAACCTCGCCTTTTACTGGATTCCATTCTTTGCGTTTATCGGCGGCATATTGTCTTTCATCTTGTTATGGGTGATTTGCGGCTTTAATTTCCGTCCGATCAGAATGGCGATCATCGGAGTGGCGATTTCCGCCTTGTGGGCGGCGATCAACCATTATGTGATGCTCACCAATCCTGTAGAAATCAACACGGCAATGCTCTGGCTGACAGGCAGTTTATGGGGAAGAAGCTGGACCTACGCGAATGTGGTGTTGCCTTGGCTATTCCTTCTGCTGCCCCTACCGTTCATTTTTTGCCGCGATCTCGACACCTTGGGCTTGGGCGAAAATAAAGCCGCCACCTTGGGCGTTCACGTCAACAAAACTCAGATTTTCGTCTTAGTGCTGGCAGTAGCGCTCTCCACCACCGCTGTCGCCATTTGCGGCCCTATCGCCTTTTTAGGTTTGGTCGCACCGCATTTGGCACGCAAATTGGTGGGCGGACGACACCGCACTTTACTGCCTGCGGCATTGTTAATCGGAGCGTTATTGCTACAAATTTCCGATATTTTAGCGCGCGTCATCGATCCGCCGACCGAGTTGCCGGCAGGCATTCTGACCGCCATTATCGGCGCCCCTTACTTCTTCTATTTATTGATGAGAACCAAATAATGAGTATTGTTATCAACAACTTACAATTGGGTTATCAAAATAAAATCATCGTGCAGGATTTGTCGTTGGACTTTCCGCATAACCAAGTGATTGCCTTAATCGGACCGAACGGTTGCGGCAAATCCACCACCCTGAAAGCCATTGCCCGCCTGCTCAAACCGCGTACCGGCAAGATTACACATCATGGCAAAGATATTTGGCAAAGCACCCCGAAAGAATACGCCAAAGCCCTGTCTTTCCTGCCGCAACAACATTTAGTGCCGGAGGGCATTAAAGTGCGCGAGCTGATCGCCTACGGTCGTTCGCCTTATTTAAATTTATGGGGCAAATTGAACGATAAAGATGAAGCGTTGGTAACCTGGTCAATGGAACAAACCCACACCACAGAGTTGGCGAACAGATTAGTCTCCGATTTATCCGGCGGTCAGCAACAACGGGTATTCTTAGCCATGACATTGGCGCAGGATGCGGAATTGGTTTTGTTAGATGAACCCACCACTTATCTCGATTTAAACCGCCAAGCGGAACTCATGGGCATGATGCGCCAAATGCAACAAAACGGCAAAACCGTGATCACCGTACTGCATGATTTAAACCAAGCCTGTCGTTACTGCGATTATTTGGTCGTGCTAAAAGACGGCAACCTGATGGCGAAAGGCACGCCGGATGAAGTGATGTCGGAAGAACTTTTGAAAACCGTGTTTGACCTGGATGTGGAGATTCATCGCGATCCGGTCAGCCAAACACCGATGTTTATTTTGAAATAAGTGAGCCAAAAGTGCGGTCGAAAAACACATTATTTTTTCACCGTACTTTTATCGCCTGCGTATTACTAGGCATTATCAATGGCGAAAGAAATCACTTCTTTAATGCTTTCCGCACCCATGGCAATCATCAACAGACGATCCACGCCAAGCGCCACACCGGAACAGTTCGGAATGCCCGCTTGCAAAGCGGATAACAAACGGGTATCAATCGTTTGTGGCGGCAAGCCCATTTTTTCCCGCTGGTGATTATCCTGTTCAAAACGTCTTAATTGTTCGCGCGCGTCGGACAGTTCATGAAAACCATTGGCAAGCTCCAAGCCTTTATAGTAAAACTCGAAACGTTCCGCCACCCGTAAATCTTCCGAACTGATTTGTGCCAACGCCGCCTGACTTGCCGGGAAATGATACACCACCACGGGGCTTTCCTGCCCGATTTGCGCTTCCACCACGGCGCTGAAAAGGAATTGTAACAAAGTGTCGCGATTTTCTTCTTCGGCGTTCATCAGTTGATATTTTTTGGCTTTTTCCACCAATTCTTCATGTTCCGCCGATAAAGGATCCAAGCCCACATATTGCTGAAAAGCGAACTGATAACTCATGCTCTCCGCCGGTGGGCATTCCAGAATCTGCTGCAACAAATCATCCACTTCATTGATTAAACGGTACATATCGAAATGCGGGCGATACCATTCCAGCATGGTAAATTCCGGATTGTGACGATTGCCTGCTTCTTCGTTACGAAACACTTTGCCGATTTGAAAAATCGGACCGCTGCCCGCCGCCAACAAACGTTTCATGTGATATTCCGGGCTGGTGGAAAGCCACAATTTTTTAGATTGCTCGCCGAAAGGGGAAATGAATTCCGTGCTAAAGGTAGCAAGGTGAACATCTGTCACACCAAATTCGCTTAACACCGGTGTTTCCACTTCCAATAAACCACGATCGGTGAAAAATCGACGAATTTCCGCCATGAATTTGGCGCGGGCAAGTAAATTTTTAATGGATGCCGTGGGCTGCCATTGTTCCTGTTCCAACATAAAAATGGCCTTTCATTTTGGTGGGGGGAAATTATCGGTTCATTCTAAAGCAAGTCGGCACAAATGCAAAAACACCTTGAGAATCGACCGCACTTTTTACTCTCACCGTGTATTTTTGCACAATATTTAAGAATAAAAAACGAACAACTCACTCTTCTTTCTAACTTTTTTGAGTTAGATCACGAAAGTATAACAAAAGTGAGAAAAAAGATTTTAATCCCCCCAAATAGTGGCAAAATGACGCTACCCTAACAGTCCAAAGTTATTTGGTATTTTTTATTACTATCCCTTTACTTGGAGGAATATCGTGCAAACTGTTAACGTCGATATCGCCATTGTTGGCGCAGGTGGTGGTGGTTTACGTGCGGCGATTGCTGCAGCTCAAGCTAATCCAAATCTTAAAATTGCTTTAATATCAAAAGTTTATCCAATGCGCAGTCATACTGTTGCGGCTGAAGGTGGTGCTGCGGCAGTCATTAAAGAAGAAGATTCCTACGACAAACACTTCCATGATACCGTTGCCGGTGGTGACTGGTTATGTGAACAAGATGTGGTGGAATATTTCGTTGAACATTCCCCGGTGGAAATGACTCAGCTTGAACGTTGGGGCTGCCCTTGGAGTCGTAAAACCGATGGTGATGTGAACGTGCGTCGTTTCGGTGGAATGAAAATCGAACGTACTTGGTTCGCCGCCGATAAAACCGGTTTCCATTTGCTTCACACCTTATTCCAAACCTCCATTCAATTCCCGCAAATCATCCGTTTCGATGAACACTTCGTGTTGGATATTTTAGTAGATGACGTTCATGCCCGCGGTATGGTTGCCATGAACATGATGGAAGGCACCTTGGTACAAATCAATGCCAATGCGGTGGTTATCGCAACCGGCGGTGGTTGCCGTGCATTCCGTTTCAATACCAACGGCGGTATCGTGACCGGTGACGGCTTATCCATGGCATATCGTCACGGCGTTCCTCTGCGCGACATGGAATTCGTCCAATATCACCCGACCGGCTTACCGAACACCGGCATCTTAATGACCGAAGGTTGTCGTGGTGAAGGCGGTATTTTGGTCAATAAAGACGGCTACCGCTACTTACAAGATTACGGTTTGGGACCGGAAACCCCAATCGGCAAACCGGAAAACAAATACATGGAATTAGGTCCGCGCGATAAAGTTTCCCAAGCTTTCTGGCAAGAATGGCGTAAAGGCAACACGTTAAAAACCGCGAAAGGCGTTGATGTGGTGCATTTGGATTTACGCCATCTCGGTGAAAAATACTTACACGAGCGTTTACCGTTCATTTGCGAATTGGCGAAAGCTTATGAAGGTGTGGATCCGGCACAAGCGCCGATTCCGGTACGTCCTGTTGTACACTACACTATGGGCGGTATCGAAGTTGACTTCAACAGCGAAACCCGCATTAAAGGCTTATTTGCTGTGGGCGAATGTGCCTCTTCCGGCTTACACGGTGCCAACCGTTTAGGCTCCAACTCCTTGGCTGAATTAGTGGTATTAGGTCGCGTCGCCGGTAAATACGCCGCACAACGCGCCGTTGAAGCTACTCCTGCCAACCAAGCGGCAGTAGATGCGCAAGCACAAGACATTGTTAATCGTTTGAACGCATTATACGATCAAGAAGGTACCGAATCCTGGTCCGATATTCGTGATGAAATGGGTCAAGCCATGGAAGAAGGTTGCGGTATTTATCGTACCCAAGAAAGTATGCAACAAGCGGTGGATAAAATCGCCGAACTCAAAGAACGTTACAAACATATTCGTATTACCGATCGTTCCAGCGTGTTCAACACAAACGTGCTCTACACCGTGGAATTAGGTTATATCCTGGATGTGGCACAATCTATCGCCAATTCCGCTATTGAACGTAAAGAATCCCGTGGCGCGCACCAACGCTTGGATTACACCGAACGTGATGATGTGAACTACTTAAAACATACCTTAGCGTTTTATAACGAAAACGGCGCACCGCGTATCGAATACAGCCCGGTGAAAATCACCAAATCACAACCGGCAAAACGTGTTTACGGCGCGGAAGCAGAAGCTGCAGAAGCGGCAGCGAAGGCGAAAGAACAAGCTCAAGCGGGTAAGGAGTAATAACATGGCCGAACAACCAATCATGAACGTTGAGATTCTACGTTACAATTCTGAAGTCGATAAAGAGCCGCACTTAAAAACTTACCAAGTACCTTTCGACAGCCAAACCTCGTTGCTTGATGCCTTAGGTTACATTAAAGATAAATTGGAACCAGAACTTTCCTATCGCTGGTCTTGCCGTATGGCGATTTGCGGTTCTTGCGGGATGATGGTCAACAACATTCCGAAACTGGCGTGTAAAACCTTCCTGCGCGACTACAGCGGTCATATGCGTATCGAGCCGCTCGCCAACTTCCCGATTGAACGTGACTTAGTGGTTGACCTAAGCCATTTCATCGAAAGTCTGGAAGCCATCAAGCCTTACATTATCGGCAACAAAATGCCGGAATTAGACGGCAAACCGCATCCGTCAAAAGAATTGGCAAAAAGCCGTACCAAACAAACACCGGCACAATTGGAAAAATACCGTCAATTCTCCATGTGTATCAACTGTGGCTTATGCTATGCCGCTTGCCCGCAATTCGGTTTAAATCCTGAATTCGTCGGTCCTGCCGCGTTAACCTTGGCACACCGTTATAACTTAGATAACCGTGACCACGGTCAAGCGGAACGGATGAAAATCATGAACGGCGAAAACGGCGTTTGGTCCTGTACCTTCGTCGGTGCCTGTTCCGAAGTTTGTCCGAAACACGTAGGCCCGGCAACCGCCATTAACCAAGGTAAATTAGAAAGTGCGAAAGACTATCTGATTTCCATGCTTAAACCGAAAGCATAAGGGGAGAGATTATGACAACAACCGTAACTAAACGTAAAAAATACGTCCGTGAAATCACCCCGACTTGGTGGAAAAGTTGGGATTTCTACAAATTCTATATGGTGCGTGAAGCCACCGCACTACCGACCGTCTGGTTCAGCCTGGTGTTGCTTTACGGTGTGATTTGTTTGGGTAAAGCGGACGGTTTTATCGCAAGCTTCATTCCATTCCTGCAAAATCCGATTGTAGTGATTCTCAACATTATTTCACTTGCTGCATTATTGTTGCACGCCGTGACATTATTTGACATGACCGGTGAAGTGATATCCGGCAGCACCGGATTACCGCCGACATTAATCAAAAACGCGTTACGCGGATTATTCGTCGCCGTCACCGTATTGGCTTTAGTACTTGTATTTATCTAGGGAGGAGACATGGTTAATCAAAATCCAAAACGTTCAAACGAACCGCCTGTATGGTTAATGTTCAGTGCGGGTGGCATGGTTAGCGGTCTAGCTTTCCCGGTACTCATTCTGATCATCGGTTTATTATTGCCTTTCGGCTTAGTCAGCCCGGATAACATCATTGCCTTCGCGCACCATTGGTTCGGCAAATTAGTTATCCTCGTGCTCACCATCTTCCCGATGTGGGCTGGCTTACACCGCGTCCACCACGGAATGCACGACATTAAAGTTCACGTCCCAGCCGGCGGATTCATCTTCTACGGTTTGGCAACACTTTATAGCATTATCGTGTTATTCGCTGTGTGCAATATCTAACCCAAATAGCAACAAAAAACGCTCTCAATGCGGGGCGTTTTTTATGTCTGTCATCATTGTTTTACCAAAAAGTGCGGTCTCTTTTTTGCGCGTTTTCTATTTCGCCTGCACCACCCAACAATTATGAATCTGCTTATTGCGCTCAAAATCCAACGGCAATGTTTTGCGGGAAATTTCCACCGCACTTAATCCCAACGCTTCCAAACCGACAAAATCCATTTTGAACCCGCGTTTATTGTTGGAAAACACGATGGTGCCGTTCGGGCGCAGAATGCGTTTTAAATTCGTCATTAACTTAATGTGATCCCGTTGCACATCCCAGCTGTCTTCCATACGTTTGGAATTAGAAAATGTCGGTGGATCAACAAAAATCAAATCAAATTGACGATCGCATTTTTCCAGCCATTGCAGACAATCCGCTTGAATGAGTTTGTGCTGCTTGCCTTCAATGTCATTGAGCAATAAATTTTGTTCCGCCCAGTTAAGATAGGTATTTGACATATCTACCGTAGTGGTGGATTTCGCCCCGCCAAGTGCTGCGTGAACGGTGGCGGAACCGGTGTAAGCAAACAGATTCAGAAAATCCTTGCCCTGCGCCATTTCACCCAACATTTTTCGGGTCAGGCGGTGATCCAAAAACAAGCCCGTATCCAAATAATCCGTCAGGTTCACCCACAATTTTGCGCCATATTCATTCACATAAAAATACTCGCCTTTATTCGCCAATTTTTCATATTGATTGGTGCCTTTTTGTTTCTGGCGCACTTTCAAAATCAATTTATTGGTCTCCACGCCCGTGACGTTTAACGTGGCATTCACGGCATCCAACAAACGCTGGCGGGCTTTGTTTTCATCAATATTTTTCGGTGCGGCATATTCCTGCACCACAATATGATCGGCATAACGATCCACCGCCAAATTATATTCCGGCAAATCCGCGTCATATAAACGATAGGCATCCAACCCCTGCTGTTTCGCCCATTTTTCGATTTTCTTGATATTTTTCTGCAGTCGATTGGCAAAACCCGGTGCGACATGAGCAGAAGCGGCAGAAGTGCGGTCAAATTCGGCAGCGTTTTCCACCGCACTTTGCGCTGCCCGTTCAGCGAGTTGGTAGTTTTTCTGCACACAATCCAAAGGTCCGTTTTTCGCTTTGAACTGACGATGGGAACGCAAACGTAAACAATCCAACAGGCTCGGTTCGCCACTGAAAACGGACGCGTTCCAACCGGCGAATTGTTGTTTTAATCGTTGCCCGAACACGGAATACAAGGCAATCAATGCAGGCGTTGTGCCCAATCGTTCGCCGTACGGCGGGTTACAAATCACTGTGCCCGTGGTGTTTGGGCTTGGATTTTTAAGCGCCGCCACATCGCCCTGTTGCCATTGCATTAAATGTGCCACACCGGCACTTTTGGCATTTTGTTTGGCTTTTTGCAGCACTCGATGATCCAAATCGAAGCCATAAAAGTGCAGTGGATTTTCCCGTTGTTTTTCCGCGTCCACCAAGGCTAAAGCCTCTTCTTTCACCTTTTCCCACACCGCCTGATTATGCCCCCGCCAGAAATCAAAGCCCCAATGTAAGCGATATAACTGCGGTGCAATTTTCGCTTCCATTTGCGCCGCTTCAATCAGCAAGGTGCCGGAACCGCACATGGGGTCCACCAACGGCGTGCCTTGCTGCCAGCCGGAACGCATCACAATCGCCGCCGCCAAAGTTTCACGCAACGGCGCTTTGCCGGTGTCCTCACGATAACCGCGCATATGTAGTGCATCGCCGCTTAAATCCAGAGAAAGCACCACCTCATCACGGTTCAGATAAGCATGAATACGAATGTCTGGCTGTTCTTTATCGACGTTCGGGCGCGCACGTCCATGACGTTCAAAATAATCCACAATGCCGTCTTTCACACGCATAGCGCCGAATTGGGTGTGGCGAATTTCTTGGTTCGTGCCGTTAAAATCCACGAAAAAATGGACTTTTTCATCGAAATAATCCAGCCAGTTCACGCCCACCACCGCAGAATATAAATCCAAATCACTGAACACTTTGGCTTGCACGATAGGCAATAAAATGCGCGAACTCAAACGGCTCCAAAGCAAGGTGCGATACAGGGTTTCATCATCCGCCCAATAATGCACGCCGCCCTGCGTCACTTTCGCATCGCGCGCGCCTAGGTC
Organism: Aggregatibacter actinomycetemcomitans; assembly: GCF_023518055.1. NCBI lineage: Bacteria > Pseudomonadati > Pseudomonadota > Gammaproteobacteria > Pasteurellales > Pasteurellaceae > Aggregatibacter > Aggregatibacter actinomycetemcomitans. The sequence continues at coordinate 906,880 of NZ_CP085096.1, read as the reverse complement.
GGTTAATTCAGATTTCAAAAGTTCTTCAAATCCACGGGCTGTGGTGGCAAAAAGTTGTTTCATACCGGTCTCAAATATGTAGAAAAAATTGGCGGAATTATAGCAGTTTTAGCCGTTAAATAGGTTGAAGTGCGGTGGATTTTGCGGATATTTTAAATTCATCGTGAAAACTGACCGCACTTTTAAGAAAATCCGGATTTGTACATATTAAATAAAGCGAAATAGGTAAGGGGAATTTTTACATTAATTTTAAACCTATTGAAAATATCAACTTTTTATCCTTAAAATAAACTTAATCATTAAAAAACTTACTCACTTTTACGAGGAAAAGCTATGATTCCCAAAACTTATTTAGCTATGCAAACCACGCCACAAGGAGATTTAGTACTAACCGAAAAGCAAACCGTATTGCCCACCGCTCATCAAGTATTGATTCAAGTAGAAGCCTGTGGCGTGTGCGGGGCAGATTTGGGCGATATCAAACATAACTTACAAACCCCACGCGTTATCGGGCATGAAGTGGTCGGGTGGCTCCTGGCTAAAGGTGAAGCTGTTTCAAAGCGCTGGCAGGTAGGACAACGGGTTGGTGTAGGTCGGCTTGGCGGACATTGTCATGAGTGCGATGCATGCCGTGCGGGACAATTTGTGCATTGTGCGCACCAAAGCTACATAGGCGCAAGCCGTGATGGCGGTTATGCCGAGCTGATGATCGTGAACCAAACAGGTTTGGTTGCCATACCCGAAAGCCTGAATAGCACTGACGCGGCTCCATTACTTTGTGCCGGCTTAGCAACTTTTAATGCACTACGTAACAGCGATACCAAAGCCGGCGACACAGTGGCAGTGCTTGGCACAGGAGGCTTAGGCCATTTGGCGGTCCAATACGCGCAAAAAATGGGCTTTGAAGTGGTATCTATCGGGCGGCAAGACTTATCCGAAAAAATGACCTCGCTTGGTGCACATCATTACGTTAATTTAGCAAAACAAAGTGCGGTGGATTTTTTACGTGAATTGGGCGGTGCAGATTTAATCCTTAGCACTATAACCGACGCCGAAACCATCGGCGATGTGGCAAAAAGCTTAAAAGCAAGAGGAAAATTGTTGCTGTTGGGCGCAAGCGGTGAGCCTTTAGCACTGCCGCTCAACCGTATAGTAGGCAAAGAACAAAGGATCCAAGGTTCGTTAACAGGTACGCCATTTGACGCAGAATGCACGCTCAAATTTAGTGTACTTTCAGGCGTAAAACCGCAGGTAGAAATCTTTCCGCTCACAAAAGCAAATGAAGCTATTGCGCGATTGAAATCAGGCAAAGCACGGTTTCGAATTGTGTTAAACGTCAATCAAAATAAGACTACACCATAAAACACCTTATTATCGGTGCCTGATCGGCAATGGACTAAAAACGAAGCAAACCTGACGAAAGTCAGTTTTTTAGGATGATTATAAATACCTAACAGGTAACGCCACCAGATTCTCTGCCAAATAATGCTTATTCGGATACTGATTAATAATCACCCCCAGCCCGATAGTAGATTCTTTCCCAAGCGAATTTAACAACGCAAAACTTTTTGCCATTTTTTTATTCGGGTTAGCAGTCGTTTTGATTTCAATGGGATAAATCGTGCGATCGTATTCAATAATCAAATCAATTTCCTTCTGATTGGTATTACGATAAAAATAAAGTGGTGGTTCAATGCCGTTATTCGTGAAAGATTTTATAATTTCACTCACCACAAAACTCTCAAAAAATTGACCGCTCTTTGCACCTTTAGAAATGGTCTCCGGTGTAAGCCATTTGGTTAAATATGCCATGAGACCGGTGTTCAGAAAATAAATCTTCGGGGTTTTAATGGTGCGTTTCAGATGATTATTACTATAAGGCTGTAACAAATAAATAATGCCTGAGGTCTGTAAAATCGCCGTCCAGCGTTTAATCGTTTCGTTAGAGACGCCAACTTCCTGTGCCACATTACTGTAGTTCAATAACTCTCCACTGCGGGACGCCAACGCCACCATAAAGCGGGTAAAATCCGTTGTATTGGTAATATTGGTGAGCTGGCGCACATCCCTTTCAATGTAAGTGGAAACGTAGGAAGAATAGTAAATTTCCCAATCTGTTTCCTGCTGATATAAACGCGGCATATCGCCTTTATGAATAATTTGCCAGATATTTTCAGGCGATTTCAGCATTTTCTCTCTGCTCGCTAAATAATCCCTACTGGGAATAAAAGGCAGGTAAAACTCAACGTTTAATATTTCACGTAGCGATAATCCTTGTAGTTTGAGAATAGCGATTCTGCCCGCCAGTGTTTCACTGACATTTTGCATAAGCTCAAAGGCCTGTGAACCGGAAAGCAAAAACATCCCATTTTTTTGCTGTTTATCGATTTCAAGCTTTAATAAAGAAAACAATTCTTGTGCATACTGCACTTCGTCTAAAATCACATTACCTGCGTGATTTAAAAAGAATAAACGCGGTTCTTGTTTGGCTTGTTCCAGCAGCAGAGGATCGTCGAAGGTCAAATAAGCGTAATCTTTTGCGATATGCTTTAACAACGTCGATTTACCGACCTGTCTCGCACCGGTGACAAGAACTGCCGGAAATTGCTTAAGTAGACGACTTACTAAAGGTTGGATTTGGCGGGAAAGGTACATATTCACTCTCAAAATTAGTTTAACTCAATACAGCATATTAAATTAAACTAATTTAAACAAGGGAAACTGTGAATTTTTAAGTTTAATTTCACATGACATATTGAATTGAACTAATTTTTAAATGTTACTCCCTCGAAAGTGCGGTTGTTTTCTCAGGCATTTTTTCCTCACGTTCCGGCAAATACGCCTTCAATCCACGTTCGCGCAAAACGCAACTCGGGCATTCGCCGCAACCGCCTTCGACACCGTTGTAGCAAGTGTGGGTGTGCCGGCGGATATAATCAAACGCGCCAAGTTGATCCGCCAGCGCCCAGGTTTCTTTTTTATCCAGCCACATTAACGGTGTGCGGATTTCAAAAGGGTAAGCCATGGCAAGGTTTAAGGTAACATTCATAGATTTGACGAAAACATCGCGGCAATCGGGATAGCCGCTAAAATCCGTTTCGCACACGCCGGTATAAATAACGCGAATGCCTTGGCTTTTGGCGTAAATGGCGGCGTAAAGTAAAAATAAGGCGTTGCGTCCGTCAACGAAAGTATTCGGCAATTCATTGTCTTTTTGACTGATTGGCGCGTTCGGATCCATTAAGGCGTTGTGGGTAATGGCTTTAATGACGCTGGTATCGAGCACCGTTTGCTTTACCTTTAAATCCTGTGCAATCCATCGGGCTTTTTCCAGTTCAATGGCATGACGTTGACCGTATTGGAATGTGATGACTTCGACATTTTCTGCGCCGAATTCTTGCATGGCGAGAAACAGGCAGGTGGTGGAATCTTGCCCACCGGAAAAAATCACGAGGGCTTTGTTAGGCTGATTTGACATAATAAATCCTGAGTTTTTTATGTGGGAAGGTCGCTAACCACAGCGAACACAAAGAAAAGTGCGGTGAATTTTAGCAAAGAAATAAAGGGATGGAAAATCCCCTTTAAAAAAACGTCGTTGAAACCAACCGCACTTTAATGCCCGATATTTTACCGTGAATGAACTGATCAAACGCGTGTTAATAAAATGCGGTCAAGAACCTATCATTCACCCTCAACATACGGTTCCCATGCGTGGGGTATTAACATTGGCTGGATAAGGGTGTTGTAGAACAGTTAGAAATTAATGTGGTGGACGTGAAATGGAAATTCAAAGATAATTAGCTTAAAACATAATCAAGTTTAAGGAAAGTTTATGCTGTATATCCCTCAAACAAACCCTGGGCGCTATGTAAGTAGCATCGTGGCATTAAACGTACATAGCCCAAACGGTACTGGCGATTGGCATAGTGCAGCGGCATTGAATGACGATGCTTATCCGCAAGATTTTTACATTTATGGTGAAAGCCAAAAAAGGAACACCAATCATCTATTGGGTAATCTAGGCGTAATTGATGGCACCCAACGATTAAATGAAATGGGATATTACCCTGAAAATTATCCTGTTTGGCTTGCCGACCACCCTCGTGCTTGCGTTGATTACCTCTACACCGCCGTACTTCAAACTGGTTCACTTGGAGAAGTTATGCTTGATGAATGGTTTCCTAGCGATGAAGATAAACAATCGGTTTACGATTTATTGAACCAGCTCGAACCCAATTTAACCGAACAAGAAAGGGAAAACTTACAATTATGGAAACGCAAAAACCCGATAATCTAATCACCGAACGCGATAAACATCACGAAAAATTGATGGTGAGTATCCTGAAAAATCTTACCGATACGCCTTTAGTACTGAAAGGTGGCACAGCACTTTATCTCGGCTACGGCTTAAACCGCTTTTCCGAAGATTTGGATTTTGACTCGTCCAAAAAACTGAATTTACTCAACAAAATCAAAGCGTCCGCCCCACACGGTATTGTGATTGATGATATTAATGTGAAAAAAGATACAGACACAGTGAGTCGTTATATTGTGAATTATCATATCCGTGATACAGGTGTTAAAGATGCACTAAAAATGGAAATTTCTTATCGAACGCCAGCATCAGATGATCAAATTACGGTTAAAGATGGCATTCGTTTTTCATCAGTGGAACGCATTATTGATAACAAACTGCACGCAGCTTATGATAGCGATAACACGCGAACTAAAGGACGTGATTTATTTGACCTACATTTTCTCGCCAAACAATACCCCGAAGCCTTTACGCCTAAACTTGCCGAACGATTAAAAGGTTTCGCTCAAGATCCTGATAAATTAGTCAGCCTATATAGTCAAAATATCCAAGCGGATCCGCTACTTAATAAGATTATGGACGTTGAACAAATTGCACTTGAGCTAAATAAGATGGCAGAAACTATCTATTTCACTCAACAAATGCAAAATCACCCTGCAATGCAAGCATCAATGCCTAATGCTAAAAAACAATTTAAGGCGTTGTTAGATGAAGCTAAAAATAAGAAAGAAGAAACAACACAAAATGTTGTGCCGTCCTCTCTTAAAATGAAATTATAAGCGACAATAACGGTATTTCTACCGCTATTTTCTACCCTACTTGAACGGTTTTAACCGCCAAAATCTTGCCGTACATTCGACAATTCCTTGCTTATGCAATCTAAGTAAAATCCAATTAACCGCTTTATAGTGTTTATTTCCAATATCAACAAATTGTGGGTTTCCTGTTAAAGCTAAAGCCTTTTCGGCTATCTCACCGCAAAACGGCCCCTGCCGATTTTCTTGTAATACTTAGGTAACCCATCGTGCTGTAATTAAAGATGGTGGTTTAGGCTCTTTTGGCATATACGGCTGAATTAAAGCATTCATTTCTTGTGTTAAAAGTTGTATTTGAATAGTCAATTCATCTTGCTTTTCTTTTAGTGATAGCAAGCAAGAGATTAATTCCTGCTTGGATAATTTTTGTGACATAATAGAAAAATCCCTATTGAGTAAAATTCCAATAGGGATTTTAGTATTTTCAATCGGTTAAATCTTTGTGCAACTGCTACATAATGCCGTTAATGCCAATCAATACCCTTCTTCCTGTAAATTCGGCAGGAAAGTTTTGTGTTGAATGCGTTTAACGCGGGTTTCGATGCGTCCGTCGGCGTACAATTCAATTTCACGCCAGCCCGGTTGAGCGGTGTCTAGAGCGAAGGTATTGCTATCCGGTTTGAATTGAATGCCCGTCGAAGGCGTTGCCATAATTTTGTAACCGTTCCATTCGCCGTCCACTTGCTGATGAATATGTCCGTATAAAATGCCTTTCACGTTATTAAACGGCGCCAGCGTGTAAGCCAATTCGTGTGCGTTACGCAGATTATGTTGATCCAGCCAGGCGGAATGGGTGGATAAAATATGATGATGCAACACCACTAATGAATAACGCTGCGGATGTTCTTTCAGCTTCGCCATCAGCCAATCCAGCTGATATTGCCCGAGCTGACCGTGGGGTACGCCGGCGATTTGGCTGTCCAGTAACAGAATTTGCCAATTTTCACCCAACAGAATGTGCTTTTTATCGCAAATATTGTCACGTTTGAGAATATCAAACATTTTCGGTTGGAAATCGTGGTTGCCGGGGATCCAAAATACGGTTTTCTCAAGGGGCTTAACGCTTTCGCAAAAACGCAGATAGCCTTCTTCGCTGCTGTCTTGAACCAAATCGCCGGTGGCTAACACCAGATCATAATCATAGGGTTGTTGCCGAATTTCACTTAACACCTGTGAAAAGCTTTCTTGAGTATTGACCCCCAATAACTCGCCGGTTGCGTCTTTAAATAAATGGGGATCCGTGATTTGAATGACACGAAACACCTCTTGCCGGGTATCATATTTATAGGTATTTAACAAATAAACTCCTATTTCCGTATTAAACTTAGTCTAAATTACCTATGGCATGTTTACAGCCACTGCGCCTGCAATTTTCGGTAATTTAACTCCAGCCACTGTAATCCCATTACTGCAATGCCGTTATCAATTTTACCCTCACAAACCCATTGATACGCGGTTTTCCTACTGACGACATGAACTCGAATATCTTCGTTTTCTTCCGCTAAACCGTAAATGCCACCAATGTTTGTGCTGTCAACGTTGCCTACGAACAAATGGATCCGCTCCAGCGCGCCGCCCGGGCTGTCCCATACACTCAAGCAATGTTGCAAATGGCTAATTTGCGCGCCCGCTTCTTCTTCACTTTCCCGCAGCGCTACATTTTCCGGGGTTTCGCCTTCTTCTACCATGCCGGCGATGAGTTCCAGCAACCACGGCGATTGTTGCAGTTTCGGATCATAAGCGCCGATACGCACCTGCTCCACCAAAACCACCTTGTCTAACACGGGGTCATAAGCCACTACCGCCGACGCGGCGCCTTTAAGCAACAGCTCGCGGGTGACGATCCCGCTCCAGCCGCCGTTAAAAAGTTTATGTCGAAACTGAACCTTATTCAGCTTAAAAAAACCTTGATAAACTGTTTCATCCTTTACAATTTCAATATCATTTTGAGTAAATTGCTGAAACTGATACATCTTTCGCTCCTTAAATCACTACCGGCAATTAGGATACTTTCATTTGTAACAAAAAAAAACTTCATTCTTCGCAAAATGTTTAGATTTTTGAACTCGGTCACAAAAGTTTGTGACATTACGTAAACCGGTCATAGACCATAGAAATATAACGAAGTATAAACAAAAAAAGTGCGGTCGGTTTTCAGATTGTTTTTCGGGTATGAAAAACGTCTGGAAAACCGACCGCACTTTTACCTTTACTAAAATTACACGAAATATTGCTCGAAAATCTGTGGCAGGTGCTGCTGTAAAACTGCCTTGCCGGCAATGTCCTCATTTTCCCATGCCTGCAATAACACCGCCGCTGAAAATTGCTGTTTCGCCTTTTCCGCCAGGGGAACATAGCTAATATGCCAAGGCTCACGCCCGATTTTTTTCCCTTCCGGCATTTTCATAAACGGCAGGACGAAATCAAAGTGCGGTAGATTTTCCGCGAGAAATTCGCTCAATCCAAAGAAATAACCGCCTTGTTCATATTCCCAAGGTTCAAGCTGTAATGCCTGACCCGGCGGTAATAAATCAGGATCAAAAATATCAATTTCCGTGCCCCAATGATGGCGGCTCGCCCCCGGCAACGCCGACCAACGCAAAATCACCTGACATTTTTGCCAGTCGTTCAATTTGGTTAAATCTAACGCCTTACCTGCGTCATCATGCACTTTACGTTCAGCGTTAAATTTGCCATTCCAAATCAGCTGCTGACGTGCAAAATCACGAAAACTGCTCGCCGGCTGTAAATTAAAGCCATTTTTTACCGCACTTTTTTGTAAGCCTTGAAAGGCTTTCGCTGCCTGCGCCTGTAAGAAATGATTGGGTGAATGGGGTATCGGCAGGTTTACTAAATGTTCACGCGATTTGCCACAAAGCATTTCAGGGGTTAAGCTCATTCTAATGTTCCAATAAATTCACTAACATTTGATGGTAAATCTGACCGCATTTGCCAAGATCTTCCACGCTCACGCACTCGTTTACTTTATGAATGGTGGCGTTAAGCGGTCCGAATTCCACCACTTCCGCGCCCATGAGGGCAATAAAACGTCCGTCTGAGGTGCCACCACCGGTTTCCAATTTCGGCGTAATGCCTGCGATTTGTTGCAGGCTGTCCACCAACGCACTCACCAGTTTTCCCGGTTTGGTTAAAAACGGCTTGCCGGAAAGATTCCATTCAATACGATACTTCAGCCCGTGTTTTTCCAGCATCTCGGCGACTTTATGCTTAATCATCCCGTCCGTCACTTCCGTGCAATAACGCAAATTAAATTGCACATAAAGCTCGCCCGGAATCACATTATTGCTGCCGGTGCCGGCATGAATATTAGCGATTTGCAGACTGGTTGGAGGAAAAAAGTCATTGCCGTTGTCCCATTGGTATGTGGTGAGCTCCTGCAAGAACGGCGCGGCTTTGTGAATAGGATTCTCCGCCAGATGGGGATAGGCAACGTGCCCTTGAATGCCCTGAATATACAGATTGCCTGTGATGGAACCACGGCGACCGTTTTTCACTACATCGCCCAAGGTTTGCGTACTGGAAGGCTCGCCCACCATGCAATAAGTGATCTTTTCGCCGCGCGCCATTAAGGTTTCCACCACACGCACCGTGCCGTCTTTCGCAGCAGCTTCTTCATCGGAAGTAATTAACAACGCGATGGTGCCTTGATGATTCGGATGGGCTTTTACATATTCTTCCGTTGCCACTACCATTGCTGCCAGTGATCCTTTCATATCCGCCGCACCGCGTCCATAAAGCATATCGTCCACAATTTTTGCGTCGAAAGGCGGATAAGTCCATTGGCTTTCATCGCCCGTCGGCACCACATCCGTATGCCCGGCAAAGGCAATGACAGGATCGCCACTGCCATGTTTCGCCCATAAATTTAGCGTGTCGTTAAAAGGCAGCCATTCAATTTGAAAACCGAGTTTTTCTAACCGTTCTGCAATCAGCTGCTGGCAGCCTTCGTCATTCGGGCTGATGGAAGGACGACGGATTAATGCTTGCGCCAAAGAGACAACTTTTTCTTTCATTAACTATTCCCTATCCCCATACGAGCCGTCTGGGGTTAATTAAACCAAGCCGTTCTACGGCTTTTATATCGCCTCCGGAGGAGGCGAGGATTATCGAACCTAGCACGCCTCGTGCTAGGTGTGTATGAACAATACGTTAATTAAACGCTGCCTGATATTCTTTTTCGCTAAACCCAATCAACGCCTTTCCCTCTTGCAAAATAATCGGGCGTTTGATTAAGGTTGGATTATCGGCAAGCACAGAAAGTGCGGTGGATTTTGAAAGTGTTTTTTTGATTTGCTCGTCAAGATTACGCCAGGTGGTGCTGCGTTTATTCACCAAGTTTTCCCAACCAAATTGTGCTTCCGCCTGTTGTAAAGAAGCCTTATCCAACCCATCCACGTGGTAATCATGCAGTTTGTGTTCAATCTGATGATCCGCAAGCCATTTCAATGCTTTCTTCACCGTGTCGCAGTTTTTAATGCCGTAAACAATAATCATAGTTTCTCCTAAATAAAAAATCCCCATTCAATTCAGAATAGGGATTTTAACCGAAATTCAGCCGATTAGCCTAATAACTTATTGATGCGTTTAATAAACGCTGCCGGGTTTTCTAAGGAACCGCGTTCGGCAAGCATGGCTTGTTCCAGTAACAATTCCACCCAATCGGCGAATTGTGCTTCATCGGCAATTTCAGCGACTTTTTTCACCAAGTGATGTTCCGGATTTAGCTCGAAGGTGTATTTTACTTCCGGCACCGGTTGACCTGTGGCGGCAAAAAGTTTTGCCATTTGCGTGGTCATTTGATCGTTATCGGTGGAAACCACTGCCGGGGTGTCGGTTAAACGGTGGGTTAAACGCACTTCTTTCACACGCCCGCCCAACAAGGTTTTGACGCGCTCAACAAAACTGCCGAAAGATTCGTCTTGTGCTTTTTGTTCTTCCGCCTCTTTGTCCGCCAAATCGCCCAAATCCAGATCTGCTTTGGTGATGCTTTGTAACGGTTTGCCGTCGAATTCCGTTAAGTAACTCAGCATCCATTCGTCAATGCGATCGGATAACAGCAACACTTCAATGCCTTTTTTATTGAACAACTCCAAGTGCGGGCTGTTTCTCGCCGCCACGTAGCTGTCCGCCGTGATGTAATAAATGGCTTTTTGCCCTTCTTTCATGCGGGAAACATAGTCTTCCAAAGACACATTTTGCTCGCTGCTGTCATTGTGGGTGGAGGCAAAACGTAACAATTTGGCGATGGCTTCTTTGTTGGCAAAATCTTCCGCTGGCCCTTCTTTTAACACCAAGCCGAATTCTTTCCAGAACTGTTGGTATTTTTCCGCATCGTCTTTCGCCAATTTTTCCAGCATTTGTAAGGAACGTTTGGTTAAGGCTTTGCGTAACGCCGCCGTGACTTTGTTGTCTTGCAAGATTTCACGGGACACGTTTAACGGCAAATCGTTACTATCAATTAAGCCGCGCATAAAACGCAGATAATTCGGCATGAATTGTTCCGCGTCATCCATGATAAACACGCGTTGCACATAGAGCTTCAAACCGTGCTTATGCTCACGATTAAACAAATCCCAAGGCGCTTTGGACGGCACATAAAGCAGGCTGGTATATTCCTGATTGCCTTCTACTTTGTTATGCGCCCACAATAGCGGGTCGGCGAAATCATGGCTTAAATGCTTGTAGAATTCTTTGTATTCTTCATCGGAAATCTCATTTTTACTACGCGTCCAAAGAGCATCGGATTTGTTGATTTTTTCCCATTTTTCGCCGATTTCTTTGCCTTCGTCCTCATATTCTTTGGTCAGCATTTCCACCGGCAGACCGATATGATCGGAATATTTACCGATAATGCCGCGTAAACGCCATTCATTTAAGAATTCTTTTTCATCGTCGCGTAAGTGCAAAATCACATCGGTGCCACGAGATTTTTTCTCAATGTCCGCTACCGTATAATCGCCTTCGCCTGCCGATTCCCAAAGCACGCCTTTGTCTGCCGGCTCGCCAGCCGCACGGGTTTTCACGGTGACTTTATCAGCGACGATAAAGGCGGAATAAAATCCCACACCGAATTGACCGATAAGCTGGCTATCTTTCGCCTGGTCGCTGCCGAGAGCCGCTAAAAATTCTTTCGTGCCGGATTTGGCGATCGTACCCAAATGATCGATAACCTGCTCGCGGGTCATACCGATACCATTATCGCTTACGGTTAAGGTGCCTTTCTCGCTGTCAAAGCTGATACACACGCGCAATTCGCCGTCGCCTGCATATAAATCCGGGTTGGAAAGAGCTTTAAAACGCAATTTATCCGCCGCATCGGAGGCGTTGGAAATCAGCTCGCGCAAGAAAATTTCTTTATTGGAATATAAAGAATGGATCATTAATTGTAACAGTTGTTTGACTTCCGACTGGAAGCCGCGGGTTTCTTGATTTGTACTCATCTTCTTCCTACTTATGTTGATAAATTAAAAACGTTATGGATATAAGTGCGGAAGGCAAAATTTCAAGAGCTGTAGTAAAAAAAGTGCGGTTGAAAATTTAAGTATTTTTTCAACCGCACTTTGATGTTGGAAGTTATTCGGGGAGCACTGTCGGTTTGACAATTTCGCTTGGATAACACCCCAGAATTTTCAGATAATTACTGAATTTTTTTAATTCTTCCAACGCAGCTTGCGTATCAGGGTGGTGAATGTTGGCTTCAATTTCCAAATAAAACATTTCCTCCCAAGGCTTACCGTAAATCGGGCGGGACTCCAGCTTTGTCATATTAATATGGTGCTTTTTAAACACCAATAAGGCGTCAACCAAAGATCCCGCTTGTTGCCCTGTGCTCATTAACAATAGCGTTTTGGTGTGAATTTGCGGGGAGACGCTGTGTGCTTTCTTCGCGATCACGATAAAACGGGTAATATTGTTTTCTTGGTTGGCGATATTGCGTCGCAACACTTTCAAGCCATACAACTTGCCGCCGTCCTCATTACCTAATGCCGCAATATTCGGCTTATTTAAACCGGCAACCAACTGCATGGCATGGGAGCTACTTTCACAATATTCAATATGCACCCGTAAACCTTGGATAAATTGACTGCATTGTTGAATCACTTGTGGGTGGCTGTACAAGGTATCAATTTTGCTCAAATCATCCTGTTCATTCACTAACACGCAATGTTGAATCGGATAGGCAAGTTCGCCCACCAAAAATAAATCGGTGTGCTGTAACAAATCATACACTTCGTTAATGGCGCCGGAAGTGGTGTTCTCCAACGGCAGAACGCCGTAATCCGCTTCGCCATTACGCACTTTCTCAAACACCTGTTCAAAACTCGCACAACTGATTTCAACCAGTTGCTCCTGATAACGGGTGGCATAATTACGCGCCGCCAGATGAGAATACGAACCGCGTTTGCCGAGAAACGCAATATGAATATCCTGTTCACGCTGTTCATTAAGTTTCTTCTGCAAATAGACCTGCTGCGTTAGCACCGAATCTTCAATGATTTTCTGAAAAATCGAAGTGATATATTGCGGTTCAAGCTGATAGTTTTCGTTTTCCGCGAACTGTATCAGTTCCTGCAATAACTGTTCTTCACGGGCGGCATCACGCAACGGCTTTTGCGTCACTTCTTTGCTCCGCACCACATCAAACGCCAAACGATGGCGCTCGGACAGCAGTTTCAATAAACTACGGTCAATTTGCGTAATTTGCCGACGAATTTCACTTAAATCCAATGACATAATATTTCCTTTGTATTCACATTTGTTACACCTCAAAGGCAATAAATAAAATAAGTATTGAAAATATATTACTTTTTTAACCGCACTTTTATGGAAAAGAAAGACAAAAAAATCCACTATTTTAAGGTGGCTTTATGAAAAGGTAGCGAAAAAAAGAGCTATATTTCCGAAGAAATATAGCTCTTAGAATCATTTTATTAAATCAATATTTGTGCGGGAGAAATATAACCTTGTGGGACTTGTTCTTTGTCTTCGAAGGTTACGAGTTCCCACGCTTCTTGATTATCCAATACCGCTCTTAATAATTTATTGTTTAAACCATGACCTGATTTATAGGCTTTGAAATCACCGATAATGTTATAACCACACATATATAAATCACCAATAGCATCCAGCATTTTGTGACGGACCAGTTCATCTTTGAAACGCAAACCGTCCTCATTCAGAATGCGATAATCATCCAGTACGATAGCATTATCTAAACTGCCGCCTAACGCTAAACCTTGAGATTGAAGATACTCAATATCTTTCATAAAACCAAAAGTTCTCGCGCGGCTGATTTGCTGAACAAATGCTTGCGCGGAGAAATCCATCACATAATTACGTACATCTTCGCTAATTACCGGATGATTAAAATCAATAGTGAAATTCAAACGGAAACCATTATAAGGAGAAAATTCCGCCCATTTATCACCATCTTCCACGCGAACTTTTTGTTTGACACGAATGAATTTTTTCGGTGCATTTTGTTCTTCAATACCTGCATCTAATAATAAATAAATAAACGGGCTTGCACTACCATCCATAATTGGAATTTCAGGCGCATCCACTTCAACAATAATGTTATCGATACCAAGTCCTGCTAAAGCCGCATTTAGATGTTCAACCGTTGAAATTCGCACACCCTGCTCATTCACTAAACAAGTACAAAGCATAGTATCGTGCACTGCATTAGCATTCGCCGGAAAGGTAACCGGCGGATTCAAATCGGTGCGGCAATAAACAACACCGGTATTCGGCATTGCAGGACGTAAAACCAAAGTAACCTTATCACCACTGTGTAATCCCACACCGGTAACTTTTATACTTTGTTTTAATGTTCTTTGTTTAATCATAACCTTTCTCTTAACTTGCTGTTACCACAAGATAATATTATTTATCGCCATTACGCATAAAACCTTGAACATTGAACAAATTAGTATCTTTCAAGCGTTCGGTAATCGGCGTATCTAAATCGTCTCTACTACGTTGTACGTTTTGCTGGTTATTGGACAAATTATTCGCATCCTGTGCACTATGTCCATAAGTTGGCGCATTTGTTCTCGGCGCGCCGGACTGAGTATTTATCGGTTGATTATTCGGGGCTGCTTGTGGACGTGGAGAAATTTGAATCTCCGGCGCTTCGGGTTCACCAATACCTGTTGCAACAATGGTTACGCGGATTTCATCCACCATATCAGGCACCAATGTTGTACCGACTACAACCGTAGCCTCATCAGAAGCAAATGCTTTAATTGTATCGCCTACTGCTTGGAACTCGGTTAAGCCTAAGTCCATACCGGCAGTAATATTAACCAATACCCCTCTGGCACCGGATAAATCCACACGCTCTAACAAGTCACTTTTCACTGCAATTTTAGCTGCATCTTCCGCACGACCTTCACCCGGTGAACCCAATGCAGAACCAAAACCAATCATTGCCTGCCCCATCTCCGACATTACGGTACGAACATCAGCAAAGTCCACGTTAATTAAACCCGGAGAGGTAATCATATCCGAAATACCGGTAACAGAATTACGCAACACATCATTAGCGGCGGAGAAAGCTTGCATTAATGTTGCATTTTTCGGCATAACCTTGGCTAATTGTTCATTTGGGATGATGATTAGGGAATCTACATGTTTGGATAATTCTTTAATCCCCATTTCGGCGAACATCATTCGTTTCTTACCTTCAAAAGCAAATGGCTTGGTAACCACAGCAACGGTAAGAATACCCAATTCTTTTGCGATTTGAGCGACTATCGGTGCAGCACCTGTGCCTGTACCACCACCCATGCCGGCAGCGATAAACACCATATCAGCGCCTTCTAACATTTGACGAATGGCATCCTGATCGTCTTCTGCGGCTTTACGTCCGACATTCGGGTTGGCACCCGCGCCCAAACCCTTGGTGGTATTCGCACCAATTTGAACCGTTTGCTGCACTTGGCTTTTACGCAATGCCTGTGCATCGGTATTAATGGCATAGAACATGATTTTTCCATGTTCATCAGTGTTCAACATTGTTTCATCAACAAGGGCACCGCCAATATCATCTTTAACCATCGTGGCAACCATGTGGTTAACGGCATTACCGCCACCGCCACCGACACCGACCACTTTAATCAGTGCTCCATTCATTTCACCGAGATCATAATCTACTGGCTCAAACATACTTATTCTCCGTCACTGCCGACACACTATCAGCATATATTAAAACCCAAACTGTTCATATTGTAGATGAAAAATCAAAATTCTCAAAATTCCGACCGCACTTTATTAAAAATTTTTTTCACTACCTTACCGCATGCGCTAAAAAATCCGCTATCCGAATTCTCATCATTAAGCGGCCCTTCATCCTCATTGCTATGTTCATATTGCAACAAACCAATGACAGTCGCGTATTGCGGTTTGTTCACATAATCGGTCAAACCGGTAATATTTAGCGGGCTACCAATTCTCACCTGCGCATTTTGCCCAAACACTTCCGCCGCACTATCTTTCAAGTCTTCAATTTGTGCACCACCACCGGTAATCACAACGCCGGCAATGAGATCAAACTTAATATGTTTAGCTTCCAAATCCGTTTTCAAATAAATTAATTCATTTTTCACCAAACTCAATAGTTCTTTATAACGGGCCGAAGTTACTAAAGAAAGCTGTTCTTTTGTTAATGTGCGAGGGCCTCGCCCGCCGATACTGGAAACTTCAATTTTCTTGTCGGCATGATATTTCGGCGGCGTTAATGCACTACCATGATTCACTTTGATGCTTTCCGCCTCCATTCTAGAAGTGGCACAAGCATACGCAATATCATCGGTGACACGATTACCGGCATAAGGAATCACTTTACTGAAACGCAATGCACCGTTGATATACACCATAATGTCCATGGTACCGGCACCGAAATCAATCAAACAAACCCCTAAATCTTTTTCATCTTCGGTTAAAACGGAATAGCTGGAAGCCAAGCCTGAGAACACAATCTTATCGACTTTTAATTTACAACGTTCTACCGCCTTCTTCAGGTTATTTAACCAGTCCTGATGACAAGCGATTAAGTGAGTCTGCGCTTTTAAACGAACACCTTGTAAGCCCAACGGATTTTTAATGTTCATTTGCTTATCGACAGCAAATTCTTGCGGAATAATGTGAAGTAACGACAATCCTTCCGGCATTTTAACCGAGCTTGCCGTGTGAATAGCAGAATCAATTTCATCTTGGGTCACCTCGCCTTCGGCAATAGGTACAAAGCCATTCTCATTCAGGCTTTGAATATGCTCACCGGTAATCGCCAAAGTCACGCTCATAATCCGGCAATCGGCAACGGATTCGGCCGCTTCAATAGCCCGTTGAATAGATATAACCACCGCATTGAGGTCAGTAATGCTTCCTTTATCGATCCCTTTAGACGGACAACTGCCCACGCCAAGCACATTTACGACACCGTCCGGTAAAACTTCACCGACTACGGCAACGACTTTAGAAGTACCCACTTCCAAACCAACAATCGTCTTTGATTCCACAATTTTAGACATTTTCTAACTTCACACTGTTAATCATTAATTTAAATCAACCATACCCACCGAAGCACCGGAAGCGTAACGCAAATCCACATAGGAGAGTTTTTTATTTTCAGGCACCTCAATTTGCGGATAAATGGTCACAAAACGATCCAGTTTTGTTTTCCACTCACCACGCCCAAGTTTCAGCACCACATCATTATCCAATACCACCTGCCAAGCGCCGCGTGCGTCAATAGCAACCGCTTTAAGGGTTAACCCTTTTTGTTTTAAATCGGCATAAATTCTATTCCAGGCATCCAGCACTTTTTCACTTTGGAAATCGGGTCCGGACAAACGAGGCAGATGCTGCTCTTTCAATTTATTCATCGGCAGCTGAAAAACCACGCCGTCTTTTGAGAGGAATTCGGTTTCGTTCCAAATAGCGACCGGTTGATACTCCGTAACCCAAATGCTTAACCTGTTCGGCCACATTTTGCGAACAACCGCGCCTTTAATCCAAGGCATTGTCTCAATTTGTTCACGAATTAAATCGGCATCCTGACCGAAAAACCCTTTAAGTTCTCCCATTTTCAGCAGGGCTTCGCGCACATCCGCATCATCGGTAAAATTCGGCGTGCCGACCAAAGCAAATGCGCTGATTGGCTTACTATCTAATTTTTCTAAAAAATTTTGCCAATTTGAACAAGAATAGAACAAAATGCCAACGCATAATAGCACAAGTAATAATTTAATTTGCACAAAAACTTTTGATTTAGGTTCACCATATCTTATATTTTGTGGGGTTTTGCGTTTTAGTAAATTCATTCCGCGCTCAACTCTAAAATTTTCTCAACCAACTGCGCAAAAGAATAGCCGACCGTTGCCGCCGATTTCGGGAATAAACTGTGGCTGGTCATGCCAGGGTTGGTATTAACTTCCACCAAACGGAACTTTCCTTCCGCATCCGCCATCACATCAATACGGCTCCAACCACGACAGCCCACCACATCATAGGCCTGTTTTACCAAACGGCGGAGCTCCTGTTCACGCTCCTCGCTTAATCCCGCCGGGCAAAAATATTGCGTATTGTCAGAGATGTATTTCGCGTCGTAATCATAAAACTCACCTTCCGGCACAATTTTAATGGAAGGCAAAACTTCATTATCCAGCACCGGCACGGTAAATTCATCGCCGGCAAGCCATTCTTCAATTAACACCGTGTTATCGAATTTAAGCGCGAAATCCACCGCACTTTCCAGTTCATCCACAGCTTTGACTTTGGTTAACCCCACGCTGGAACCTTCCAGAGAAGGCTTAACCATCAGCGGTAATCCTAGCTTTTTGACCACAGACTCCGGGTTTAAGTTTACTCTATTTTCCGTCGTCACGATTTCCATCTCGGCGACCGGCAAACCAAATGCCTTCCACAACATTTTAGTACGCATTTTATCCATAGTTAACGCAGAAGTCATCACGCCGCAACCGGTATAAGGAATGCCGATTTGCTCTAATAAGCCCTGCATCGTGCCGTCTTCGCCGCCGCGACCGTGCAAAATATTAAACACGCGATCAAATCCCTGTTCTTTTAAGGTCGCTACCGGAAAGGTTTTCGGATCAATCGGATGGGCGTCATACCCTTGTTTACGCAACGCATTTAATACTGCTTCGCCCGAATTTAAAGACACCTCGCGTTCTGCGGAGGTTCCGCCTAATAAAACGGCGATTTTTTCCTGTTTTAATGTTTTACTCATCTTATTATCCACTTATTCTTTCGTCCAACATTCCACCAACTGACGTGAAAGTTTACTCACGCTACCGGCGCCCTGCGCCAAAATTAAATCGCCATCCTGAATAATCTGATCGAGCACCTCACCCAACTGTTCCGTATCGGAAACCAAAATCGGATCCACTTTTCCCAGATTACGAATAGAACGGCACAATGCCTTACTATCCGCGCCTACTATCGGCGCTTCGCCTGCCGGATACACATCCAACATAATCAACGCATCCACTTGAGATAACACCTGCACGAAATCATCAAATAAATCGCGGGTGCGGGAATAACGGTGCGGCTGGAAAATCATCACAATACGTTTATTTTCCCAGCCTTGACGCGCCGCTTGAATGGTAACGCCCACTTCCGTCGGATGATGACCGTAATCGTCCACCAACATCACTTTACCGTTCGGGCGGATAAATTGTCCCAATTGATCGAAACGACGTCCTGCGCCTTGGAAATCCGCCAACGCGGCTAAAATAGCGTCATTTTTAATGCCTTCTTCTTTGGCGACCACCAAGGCGGCGGTAGCATTCAGTGCATTATGGCGTCCCGGCACATTCAGCAACACATCAATACGCTCACCGTTCGGGCAAATCACCGTGTAATGCCCCTGAAAACCGGTTTGTTGATAATCTTCAATGCGATAATCGGCATTTTCACTAAAGCCGTAAGTGATCACCTGACGCCCGACCAGCGGAACCAACTCCATCAGCACCTCATCATCGGCACATAACACCGCCAAACCATAAAACGGCAAATTATGCAGAAAATTCACATAGGTTTGTTTCATTTCATCAAAATCGCCGTGATAGGTATCCATGTGATCCGGTTCAATATTCGTCACGATGGAAATCATCGGTTGCAAATGCAGAAAAGACGCGTCACTTTCGTCGGCTTCGGCGATCAAATAACGGCTACAGCCTAAATGAGCATTGGTGCCTGCGGATTTCACCAAGCCACCGTTAACGAACGTCGGGTCCAATCCCGCTTCGGCGTAAATCATGGAAACCATCGCGGTAGTGGTGGTTTTACCGTGCGTACCGGCAACGGCAATACCGTGGCGGAAACGCATTAACTCCGCCAGCATTTGTGCACGTTGAATCACCGGAATACGGGCTTCTTTCGCCGCCATCACTTCCGGGTTATCGCCATGAATGGCAGAGGAAATCACCACCACGCTGGCGCCTACAATATTCTCCGCTTGATGTCCGATAAACACTTTCGCCCCGGCTTTGGTTAAGCACTGAGTAACTGCACTTTCGGCAATATCCGAACCGGAGATCGAATAGCCTTCGTTCAATAAAATTTCCGCAATACCACACATCCCCGCGCCGCCGATGCCGATAAAATGAATTTGTTTTACTCGGCGCATTTCCGGAATGATGTTTCTAATCTGTTGATGATAATTTTCCATGATTATTTCCTTCTCTCCCGTGCGAATCATCAGAGGCAAAAACACCGCGAAAAACGACCGCACTTTTCGCTTAGCTCACGACGTCTTCAATCACCTCGGCAACCCGTTTTGCCGCTCTTGGTGTCGCCATTTTTTTTGCATTTAACGCCATGGCTAATAATTTTTCACGGTCTGCCAATAATGGAGTTAATTCGTGCAATAAGCGTTCTTCGGTAAATTCCGGCTGCTCAATAATGACTGCCGCGCCTGCATCCGCTAAATATTTCGCATTCAAAAACTGCTGACGATCTTTATGCTGAAACGGCACGAAAATCGCCGGTGTACCCACCGCCGCCAATTCGCATACGGTCAACGCGCCGGAGCGGCAAATGACAATGTCCGCCCACGCGTAGGCTTCCGCCATGTCGTCAATAAATTCGGTGGCAACACCGTTGTGATTTGCCTGATAAACGTCTTCAATGCCCGCCAAATTGCCTTTGCCGACCTGATGGCGCACATAAATATCCAATCCCTGCGCGGTAAGTTTCGCCGCCACCTGCGGCACGGTTTGATTCAGCACGCGTGCCCCTTGGCTACCGCCGACCACTAAAATGCGCAACGTTTTATCACGCGCGGCAAAACGCTGTTGCGGCACTTCCGTTTGGAATAAATCGCGACGCACGGGATTGCCCACTACTTCCGCCTCAGGAAACGCATTCGGGAACGCTTGCAACACGCGGGTGGCAATTTTTGACAACCAACTGTTGGTCAACCCGGCAATGGCATTTTGTTCATGCAACACCACCGGCACGCCGCAGAGTTTCGCCGCAAGCCCGCCCGGACCGGACACATAACCGCCCATGCCTAATACGGCGTTAGGCTGATATTGCTTGATGATATTACGCGCCTGACATACTGCGCGCAAAATGGCAAAAGGCGCCAATAATAAACTCTTGATGCCTTTGCCGCGTAAACCTGAAATTTGGATAAATTCGATGGGAATGCCGTGTTTTGGAACCAATTGAGCTTCCATTCTGTCTTTGGTGCCCAGCCAGCGGATTTCCCAGCCTTGCTGTTGTAATTCTTGTGCAACGGCAATGGCAGGAAAAACATGTCCGCCCGTTCCGCCTGCCATCACTAATAATTTTTTACCCATATTTCTTCTCTAAAAAAACACTGAAAAAAACGACCGCACTTTAGTCATCCCGTAATCGCGCCTGACCGCCACGCATTAAGCGATTTTCATGGTCAATACGCAATAACATACCGATGGTGACGGACATAATGATGATACTGGAACCGCCATAGCTGATGAGCGGGAACGTTAAGCCTTTGGTCGGCAACATACCAAGCGCCATACCGAGGTTGACGAAGCCCTGGAAGAAAATCCAGAAACTGATACCAAACGCTAAAAAACCTTTAAAGCGCTGTTCTAACATTAAGGATTCGCGCCCGATTTTCATGGCACGAAAAACCAACAACCCAAGCAAAATAATAATAACGAAAATGCCGAAGAAACCAAATTCTTCACCCACAATCGCCATCACAAAGTCCGTATGCGCTTCGGGCAAATATTCCAGTTTTAAGATGGAATTGCCTAACCCCTCGCCGAAAAAGCCGCCGCGCCCGAACGCCATTAAGGAGTTGGATAATTGGAAACCGGTATCATAAGGGTCTTTGAAAGGATCCATAAAACCTATGATACGTTTCAGTCGATAAGCGGAAGAAAGCACCAACCACACGAACATGAACACGCCCATACTGATTAAACCGATGAACTGCCAGAAGTTGGCACCGACGATAAATAATAAGCCGAAAGTGATAATAAATAATACGACAGTACTTCCCAAATCAGGTTGTACAATCAGAAAACAACCCATGACACCCATCACCACAAAGGGCTTAAACGCGCTCAGTTTGCGACTACGCACTTCGTCATAACGGCGGGTGAAATAACTGGCGAGGAAACAGGTTAAGGCTAATTTGGCGAATTCCGCCGGCTGGAAATTAAATAACCCCATAGGAATCCAACGGCGTGCGCCGTTAACTTCACGCCCGATGCCCGGAATCATCACAAGAACAAGCAGAATAATCGCAACCCAAAATAATCTGGCATGCCATTTTTGCCATTTTTCCATGGAAATTTGTAAGGTGATGTAACAGGTGAAACAGGACAAAATGATGTAAATAATATCGCGTTTGACAAAATAAAAAGCATCATTATACAAGCGGGTCCCCACCGGAATGGAAGCGGAGGACACCGCTAATAAACCGATGAGCAACAACACCAAATACAACCACAATAACGCGCGGTCGTATAGCAAACTGGTCGGCGCCACTGTGGTGGCGTTTTGACTGCTTTCTTTGAACCTATCCCCAAATCCCATGTGCCAACCCGTCTTTAACTTAAGCGTGACAAACGCGTAAATTCATCACCGCGAGCTTCAAAACAGCTGAATTGATCCAAACTGGCGCAAGCCGGTGATAACAGCACCATGTCGCCTGCCTGTAGCTGCGGACGAATCGCCGCAATGGCGTGTTCCATGGTGTCAAATAATTGGCTTTGGGAAGAGAGTGCGGCTAACTGTTTGCCGTCGCGACCGAAACAATAGCAGTAAATGTGCGGTTGATTAATTAAGCGTGCCAATTCGGAGAAATCCGCGCCTTTGCCGTCACCGCCGAGCAATAAATGGAGCTTGCCCGCTACCTGCAAACCGGTTAAGGCGGCAACGGTGCTACCCACATTAGTGGCTTTGGAATCGTTAATCCAGCGCACGCCGTCAGCGATATGCGCCACTTGGAAGCGGTGCTCCAAACCACCGAACGCACAAAGAGCGGTTCGAATTCCGGTTAAATTTATGCCTGCTGCCTGTGCCAACGCAATGGCAGCCAAGGCATTCATGTAATTATGGCGACCGGTCAATTTCATTTCATCACAGGCTAACACCGCTTCATCGTACGCCATTAAATAGGTTTTGTTATTTTCGGTTTTTAACCAATAATCCGCGTGGTTTTCACCAAAAGAAACCTGCTTTTGCGGTCGCTGGGTCGTTGGCAACGTCAATGCATCTTCCGCATTAATCACCGCCGTTTGGCAATGATTGTAAATGTTTAATTTCGCGTGGCGATAATCCTGCAGATCCACATAGCGATTCATGTGATCTTCGGTCACGTTTAATACTGTTGCCGCCACAGCCTTGAGGGAATAGGTGGTTTCCAATTGGAAGCTGGACAGTTCCAACACATACAAATCATGTTGTTGATTTAACAGGGAAAGTGCCGGAATACCAATATTGCCGCCCATACCCACTCTTAAACCGGCGGCCTTCGCCATTTCCGCCACCAATGTGGTGACAGTGCTTTTACCGTTGGAACCGGTAATTGCCACAATCGGTTTATCCGCCTCGCGACAGAATAATTCGATGTCGCCCACCACCTCGACACCTGCTTGAAGTGCGGTCTGAATTTCAGGTGTTTTTACCGCCAGCCCCGGGCTGATAACAATCAGATCGCTTTCCAGCAGCCATTGCTGGTTTAAACCGCCCGTATGCAGAGGAATCGCTTTATCAAGCTGCTCAGCGCCCGCAGGATGTTGACGCGTATCTATGACACGCACATCCGCCTGTTTGGCACGCAGAAAATCCACACAGGATAAGCCTGTTTTGCCTAACCCGATTACCGTGACTTTTTTATCTTGATATTGCATTGAAATTCTCTCTCAAAAATGACCGCTTAACGCAGTTTTAACGTCACCAAACCGATTAACACGAGCATCAGGGAAATGATCCAGAAACGCACAATCACGCGCGGCTCCGGCCAGCCTTTTTTCTCGAAATGGTGATGAATCGGCGCCATCAGGAAAATACGTTGTTTATTACGCAGTTTGTAGGAGCCCACTTGTAAAATGACGGACAGGGTTTCCATGACAAACACGCCGCCCATAATTAATAATAAAAATTCCTGACGCACTAACACGGCAATCACGCCCAGCGCACCGCCTAATGCTAATGAGCCTACATCGCCCATAAACACCTGCGCAGGATAAGTATTGAACCAAAGAAAACCCAAACCTGCACCCACAATGGCGGTACAGAACACCACTAATTCCGCACTGAATTTAATATACGGAATGTGTAAATATTCGGCGAAATTAATGTTCCCCGTCGCCCATGCCACCAAGGCAAATGCACCGGCAACAAGCACCGTCGGCATAATTGCCAAGCCGTCCAAGCCGTCGGTGAAATTCACCGCGTTACTGGAGCCGACGATAACGAAATAAGACAGCACGATATAAAAGACACCGAGTTGTGGCATAAATTCTTTAAAAAACGGCACCACCAAACGGGTAGCATCGGTATCTTTACCCATGGCGTACATACCGAAAATTGCCACTAGAGCGACCACGGACAGCCAAAAATATTTCCAGCGGGCAATTAAGCCATCGGTACTTTTGCGGGTAATTTTGCGGTAATCGTCCACAAAACCGACCGTGCCATAACCGAATAACACGAATAAACTGAACCAAACGTACGGATTACGCAAATCCGCCCAAAGTAAGGTACTCACGCCGATGGCAAATAAAATCATCACGCCTCCCATGGTCGGTGTGCCTTTTTTGGCAAAATGACTTTCCGGTCCGTCGTTACGCACGACCTGACCGAATTTTAACATTTGTAAGCGACGAATAACTTTCGGACCAATCCATAAAGACACTAAAAGCGCGGTCAATAAGGCTAAAATAGCGCGCACGGTAATATAGGAAATAACGTGGAAACTCGAATAATATTTGGTTAAAAACTCAGCAATCCAAACTAACATAAAAAATTACCTTTTAATAAATCGATCACTTCTTCCATTTTCATGCTGCGTGATCCTTTCACCAAAACAACGACTTTTTGTTGTGCTAATTGTTGTTGAATAATCGGTGTTAAATAAGTTACAAGTTCCGTTTTATCGGTAAAATGGCGTCCCGAATTAACCGCACTTATAACGCCACTGGAACACCCGAAAGAAAGCACTAAGTCTAACTTGGCGGCATGAGCGAACTCCCCCACCTCTTGATGGCAAAGTTGCGCATTATCGCCTAATTCGCCCATATCACCAACAACAAAGACGCGAAAAGCAGGATATTTTTGTAACACGGAAATCGCCGATTTCATAGATCCCACATTGGCGTTGTAAGTATCGTCCAGCAATAACAGATTTTCACAAGGCTGAATCGGGAACAAACGCCCTTTCACCAAAGAGGGCGTTTCCAACCCTTTTTTCACCTGCGCCGTGGTGGCACCCACGTTCATCGCCAAGGCAGTTGCCGCCAACGCATTAGAGATATTATGCTCACCCAAATACGGTGAATTGATTTGCACGCGGCCTTGCGGCGTGTGGAGTAAGAAATAGGCGCCTTGTTCGGAGAAATGAATTTGTTCGGCGTAAAAATCCGCCCGCGGGTTATCGTAAGCAAAATACTGCACGGCGTGCCGACCGATGTCCGCCTGCCATTTTTGCTGATAATTATGTGCCAAATTGATAATGGCAACGCCGTTTTCCGTCAAGCCGCGAAAGATTTCGCCTTTTGCCGTCGCCACGCCGTCAAGGGAACCAAAACCTTCCAAATGCGCCGCCATGACATTATTGACCAGCGCCACATCAGGTTGCGCCAAGGAAGTCGTGTACGCGATTTCGCCGATATGATTGGCGCCGAGTTCGATCACCGCGAATTTATGCTGTTCTGTTAAACGTAACAAAGTGAGCGGCACGCCGATGTCGTTGTTAAAATTGCCTTGAGTAAATAAAACGTCGTCAGAATCCACCGCACTTTGTTGCAAAATGGAGGCAACCATCTCTTTCACCGTGGTTTTACCGGAAGATCCCGTCATCGCCACCACTTTCGGGTTAATTTTTTCACGCAGCCATTTGGCAAGCCGCCCCAAAGCAAGACGACTGTCTTTAACGATAAGCCGGGCGATATTGCCTTCTGTCGGATGTTCAACCACCGCCGCCACACAACCTTGTTCGGCAGCTTTGGCAACATAATGGTGCGCATCAAAATTTTCGCCTTTAAGGGCAAAAAATAACCCTTTATTGACCGCCTGACGGCTATCCGTACTCACGTTTTCGACGATAACCGTACCATCGCCTATGAGTTCTGCTCCTAAAATGGCGGCAATTTGTGAAAGAGATAATGTAATCATTTGTTTTTATTGAGATAAATAGTTACGAACCACTTCCTGATCGGAAAAATGATATTTGGTTTTGCCGATAATTTGATAGTCTTCGTGCCCTTTACCGGCAATTAAAATAACGTCATTTTCCACCGCACTTTTAATCGCGGTAGCAATGGCTTGTGCACGCTGATGAATAACTTGCACGCTTTGCGGATGAACAAAACCGTTTAAAATATCCGCCATGATTTTCTTCGGTTCTTCCGTGCGTGGATTGTCGTCGGTGGCAATAACATGATCCGCCAACTGCTCGGCAATTTTTGCCATTAGTGGGCGTTTACCGCTGTCACGATCGCCGCCACAGCCAAAAATGCACCAAAGTTTACCACGGCAATGTAGTCGTGCCGCCTGTAAGGCTTTTTCCAATGCGTCGGGTGTATGTGCATAATCCACAATCACCGTCGGTTTCTGTGGTGTGTGTAGCATTTCCATACGACCGCATACGCCGGTTAATTTATGTACGCTGTTAATGAGGCCGGATAAGGGATAATCAAGCGTTAGCAAGGTTGCGGTCACCAACAATAAATTGCTCACGTTAAACGCACCGATAAGCGGGCTTTGTAATTCGCCGTTGCCCCAGGAGGATTCAAACTGAATCGTTGCACCTTTGTGATTAAAACGCACATCGACAGCTTTCAGCCAGTTGGCTTGTTGCGGGAGAAAATCCGCCTTAGCGCTGACCGCCACAGCATGAGGCATTTCCGCCAACCACACCGCACCGACGGGATCATCCGCGTCAATAATCTGATAACGACTATCCAGCTCGGTAAACAGGCGTTTTTTTGCCGCTGCGTAATTTTCCATGGTGTGATGGTAATCCAAATGATCGCGGCTTAAATTGGTAAACACCGCCGCGCTGAAATGCACGGATTCTACCCGATGCTGTACCAAACCATGGGAAGACACTTCAATCGCCGCAAAGTCTGCCCCTTTTGCGACGAAATCCGCCAGCGAAGATTGAATCTCGACGGCGGAACCGGTGGTATTAGCGGCTTCTTTTACCTGACCGAATAAACCGTTACCGATGGTGCCCATCACAGCACCGGTGTGTCCTAACAGTTGCGTCCATTGTGCCAATAATTGGGCAGTTGTAGTTTTGCCGTTGGTACCTGTCACGCCCACCAAAGTTAAGTGTTTGGAGGGATATTGATAAAACACATCGGCGAGACGGGATAAATTTTCGCTTAGCCGATAAAAGGCAATGAGAGGAATCCCCTGTTCGTAATGAACCTGAAGATGTTGCTGTGCAGAATCGGCTTCAAAAATGACCGCACTTGCGCCGTTGCGTAAGGCTTGCGGAATGTATTGGCGACCGTCGGTTTGGTGCCCTTTAATGGCAATAAAAAGACAGCCGGCCTTTGCAGTACGGCTGTCTAATGTCATTTCGGTAAGGTTGATGTCTCCGGCAATATCAATCCCTAAAAGTGCGGTTAATCGGTGCATTGTTTTTTCTCATCAATTTAGTTTACGCCACTCGCTTTTTTATCACTCAAACGCACAGTGCGTTTTACCGTTTTTTCCTGCCCCAAACCATCCGGCGCAATATTGTTGGCGCGTAATGCGTAACCCATAATGCTGGAGAACAACGGTGCAGATACTGCACCACCGTAGTATTGACCTGCTTTCGGATCGTTAATCAGAACCACCAAAGCATAACGTGGGTCGGAAATCGGTGCGATACCTGCGGTGTACGCCACATATTTATCTACATAACGACCGTTTTCCAATTTTTTCGCCGTACCGGTTTTCACACCGACACGATAACCATCCACCATGGCACGACCGTTTTTAATCGCCACTTTTTCCATCATGTTAACCACTTCACGGGTGATTTTTTCAGAGAACACACGATTCCCCACTACCGGCGGATCTACTTTAGTAATGGATAACGGGCGATAAATCCCAAAACTGCCTAACGTCATATAAGCACGTGCAATTTGTAAAGGCGTAGCATTGATTCCGTAACCATAAGCCACATTGGCGCGCTCAATATCCGACCAACGGGCACGATGTGCATTCAATAAACCGGATTGCTCACCGATTAAACCTAAATCCGTTGCTTTACCTAATCCCGCATTTTGATAGGTTTCCATCAACGCATTCGGCGGCATACGCAACGCCAAACGGCTCACACCACGGTTACTGGAGTTTTCCAAAATACCGTCTAAAGTTAATTTATCACGAGGTGCCACGTCTTTGACTGCATGACCGTTTAAGACTAACGGACCGGTATTAATCACTTCGTCACGACGCACTGCACCACGTTGAAGTGCGGTCAAAACAACGAACGGTTTTACAGTGGAACCCGGTTCAAAGGTATCGGTAATCGCACGATTTCGCGTCAATTCGGATTTCAGACCGGTACGGTTATTCGGGTTATAAGACGGCGCATTCGCCATCGCCAGCACCTCACCGGTCCGTACATCCACCAACACGGCGGTGCCTGATTCCGCTTTATTTTCCGCCACCGCTTTCTTAATTTCACGGTACACCATGGATTGTAATTTTTCGTCGATACTTAAGGTCACGTCTTGCGCATCATATTTCTTCACATCCGCAATATTTTCCACGATGTTGCCAAGTTTATCTTTACGATAAGTACGCAAACCGGACTTGCCGATCAACATGGAATCAAAACTTTTCTCGATACCTTCAATACCCGCCCCATCAATGTTGGTATAACCAATTAAATGTGCGGTTTCTTCCACACGAGGATAAAAACGGCGAGACTCTGATTTCAACACAATGCCGGTAATTTTTAAATCTTTAACATAGCTTGCCAGTGTCGGGGAAATCTGACGGGATAAATACACGAAGCGGGATTTCGGATCTTTTTCCACCCGTTTAAGTAAATTGCTGTATGAAATACCCAAGGCTTCCGCCAGTTTTTGCCAACGTTCTTTATCCTTCAGCGAGTTTTCATCAAAAATGAATTTTGGATCGGCAACCACGGAATACATCGGCACGCTAACGGAAAGCAACTGACCATTACGATCTAAAATCGAACCGCGTACGAACTGTACTTCCTGTTTGCGCAAGGAGCGCTTATCCGCCTCGTTAACCAACGGATCGGCATTCACAATTTGAATGTAAGCCGCTTGAGCGATAAGTGCGGTTAACCCCACCACAATAAAACTTAGTGCGGAGAAATAACGGCCTTTCAGGAAACTTCTTTCATAGACTTGTTTCGGTTTGTTCGGTTTTACCGCAGAACCGCTTTTAGAAGAAGTTTTTGTCGTTTTCTTTGGTTTTAAAGGTTTTACCGATTTATTAAATTTCACCATTTTCATCACCTTCAGCTTTACTCAAGAATAACAACTTCTTGTTCGGGGGTTGCACGCTGCATGCCTAATTGTTTGGCAATTGCTTCAATTCGAGTGTTATCGCTTTGTGTCGCCTCTTCCAATTTTAAATTTAAAAATTCGTTTTCTAATGCTTGGTGCTGAAGAACCAAATCGCCTTTTTCCGCCACCAGACTCCGCGTTTTATGGGTAATCCACACTGTGCCGAGCGCAGTAATGACAATCAAAAATAACAAGATAAAGACAAACTTATTCGACGTAAATAAGTCTTCCATAATAATGTCTTGTAACGGGTATCTATCGTTATTTTCCAACATCAGTTTATTCTCTCCGCAATGCGCAACACGGCACTTCTGGCTCTTGGGTTTTGTACAATCTCGGCTTCACTCGGCATAATCGCTTTACCGATCACTTTTAACCTCCGATTGCGCTGAATTTGATCTTCGCGTAACGGAAGCCCTTTCGGAATGACTTCGCCTTGGCTTTGTTTGCGCATAAATTGCTTGACCATACGATCTTCCAGCGAATGGAAACTGATCACGGATAAACGCCCCTTAGGGGCTAACACGCTTAATGCGGACTGCAATACATTTTCCAATTCATCCAACTCGGCATTAATATAAATCCGAATTGCCTGAAAGCTGCGGGTTGCCGGATGTTTGTATTTATCTTTAAACGGCACTGCCTGTGTAATGAGTTCTGCGAGTTGCAAAGTGCGCGCTAAAAATTCACCGCCATTTTGCACCGCACTTTTGTTGTAGTCGACGATGACTTTGGCGATGCGCTTGGCAAAACGTTCCTCACCGAAGGTTTTTAACACCCATGCCAAATCCTGCTCGGAAACCTGTGCAAGCCATTCGGCAGCAGATATGCCTTTTGAACTGTCCATCCGCATATCTAACGGACCATCTTTCATAAAACTGAAACCGCGTTCTGCATCGTCCAATTGCGGCGAAGACACGCCAAGATCAAGCAAAATGCCATCAACCTTGCCGACTAAACCGAATTTTTCACAAATCGGCAGGATTTCCGAGAAAGTATTGTGTTCAATATGAAAACGCGGATCTTGAATTTTTTGTGCTTCAGCTACCGCCTGCGGATCGCGATCGATGGCAATCAACTTGCCGTTCACCGATAATTGGGAAAGGATTAAACGGGAGTGTCCACCACGCCCAAACGTACCATCAATATAAATGCCGTTTTCTTTCAACGCCAAGCCGTCCACGGTTTCATGTAATAAAACCGTCAAATGCTCAGTTGAAGAAAAGGTATTTAAATGCGTCATAATCCATTACCAATGGTAAATAAAAATTACAATGTAAAATAAAGAGAAGATAGAGCGGCGTAACTGCCGCTTATCTTTTGCTAGTGCCGCTGTTCTGTGAGTTTGCCTCTTATAATGACAGCGTTTTTAATTTTTCCGATAATGCAAAAGTATCCGTTGCACCTAATGCCATGTCTTGTTCCACCTGGGCTTTCCATTCCGCATCACTCCAGATTTCAAATTTATTTAATTGCCCGACCAGCATAATGGATTTTTCTAATTTGGCGTGTTGGCGCAGTGGACCGCTAATTAAAATCCGCCCTGCACTATCCAACTCACACTCGGTGGCATAACCCAACATCACCCGTTGCAAACTGCGTTGTACAGGATCAAAGTTGGAAAGTTCGAGTAGCTTTTGTTCAATAACTTCCCATTCCTGCAACGGATAAAGCAATAAACAAGGTTGACGAATATCCACGGTGCAAACCATTTGCCCTTGATTTTGTTCCAAAAGTTCGGCGCGATGGCGGGTCGGGATAGAAATTCTACCCTTCGCATCTAAATTAACCGCCGAAGCTCCACGAAACATGAATTTATTCCTTTTTTCCGTTTGGATGGTCAGAATTTGGGATTTATTTCCAAAATTCTCCACAAAAAACCACTTTCCACCACTTTTCGCTAAGTTTATTATTTGTTTGCTCAAGTTGCAAGCTGTTTCAGGATCTTCTACGTAAAGTTTTTTAAGCCAGGATCTTTTTAAGCCGAAATCACAGATATAAAAAACACCCTGCCAATTTTCATTAGCAGGGTGTGTGCTTTAAATGCTTACCACAAAAGTGCGGTAGAAATTTTTATTGTTTTGCGAAGTTATCCTCTAACGCATCAGGATCCGGTTCACCCGAACGTTTAACCAATATGAAGAACAATACAACGCATACGATGGTGGTTGCGAAACCTAAATAAACAGACAACTGATAATCTAAGCTAAAACCGATCTTGTTGTAGTACAGGTAGGTCGCACAAACGGTGGTGATAAACCATGCCGGGATTGAAGCTACCCAGTGGAATTTATGGTAGCGATACAAATAAGCTGCCGCTGTCCATAACATCACCATAGCGGTCATTTGGTTTGCCCAAGTGAAATAGCGCCATAACACGCTGAAGTCAATGGTAGAGACAAAATAACCTAGCGCAAACAATGGAAGTGCAATCAATAAACGTTTGGAAAGTACACGTTGATCAATATGGAAGATTTCCGCCAATTGTAAACGTGCTGCACGGAAGGCTGTATCGCCGGATGTAATTGGTAATACCACTACACCTAGCACGGCAAAAATCCCCCCTACAAAACCTAGGAAATGTAATGAACTGTCATATACAACCTTAGACGGTGAACCCGCAGTGATCGCGTCTTGTAACGCTTGTGGATTCTCATAGAATGCAAGACCGACCGTACACCAGACTAAAGCAATAATACCTTCCGTAATCATTGCACCATAGAAAATAAAGCGACCCTCTTTTTCATTTTCTGCACAACGTGCCATTAATGGAGTTTGAGTGGCATGGAAGCCGGACAGTGCACCACAGGAAATGGTTAAGAACAGGAGCGGCCAAATCGGAACATCACCTTTTACTTGGAAGTTTTGTGTAAATTTATCCCAAGTTAAACCTTGACCGTCTGCATCCACCGTGCGGAAAAATTCAATTGGATCCGCAGCACTGAAATGTGCAGAGACTAAACCATACACCATACCCACAGACATGAAGAGTAATAACGCACCAAAGAGCGGATAAATTCGACCGATAATTTTATCAATTGGCAATAAGGTAGCAAGGATATAGTAAGCAAAAATAGCGAGTGTCCAAACAGAAACTACTGTTGCTTTATCCATGCCCCATACTTGAATACCACCGGCTTCAACGGAATGATGTAGCGCTTCAGCATCACCTAGTTGCAAAGCACCTTGTGATACGCCGAAAATATCCATCGTGATGGTACCCATTAACTGTGCAGGGCTTGCCACAAATACCACCCCGACTAATAAAAGAAGAATCAGCGCTAAAAGATTAATGAAAACTTTAACGGGACGACCTAAAAATTTGCCTGCCAAATAAGGCATGGTTGCGCCACCGTGACGAATACTTAACATACCGCAGAAATAATCGTGCACCGCGCCGGCAAAAATACAACCGAGCACAATCCACAACATTGCCACCGGTCCGTATAACGCTCCCAGAATCGGACCAAAAATCGGACCGGTACCGGCAATATTTAGTAATTGGATTAACCAAATTTTGGTTTTGGACATTGGCATGTAATCCACGCCATCAGTGAGTTCGTAAGCAGGCGTTTGACGTTTGGGATTAATAGCAAAAATCTTTTCGACGACTTTGCCATAAATAAAATACCCTAAAATCAACATTAAAACACAGAAGAAAAACCACAACATATAAGCATCCTACAGAGAGAGAAAAGTGAATTTAATGAATCAGAGAAATCATCGGTTCGGGTTGATTTAAACTCGAAACCGAGCAAGCGAAGCTATTTTAGGGTGCGGTTACTATTAAGTAAATAAACTATGATCCTTCGCTTCAAAATATCTTTACAAAATGTGATATTAATCACATTTTCATGCTGAACGAAAAGTGCGGTATAAATTTCTTATGTTTTAAACAAAAAATCGCCGGGTTATACGCTTTATCAAAACTGATTCCGTCACAGAAATCATGTTATATCACTACCCTGAAAACATGAAATTCCACTTAATTTTAGGACAATTTTAATTGGTGCTGATTGTGGCCTGCCGGATGACCAATAGTAAATAACAAGGGGCGACATTCCGCCCACTTTTCGATACCTACTTCACTACCCATTTAGCATAAATTCTCGGACATTCATTATTATTCTTAATCTTCGCAATCCCCTTATTCAGGTTCTCTTGTAGGGTTTAGCCTACTTTAAAAACGCTTGGAAAAATCACCGCACTTTTTAGACGCTTTTCATAGCCAAGCGCTCAAAGGCAAGTACTTTGTTTTCCAGTCTGCGCAACAAGAGTGTTGCGATACCGGTGATAATCAGATAAATACCACCGGCAATACCATAAATCGTAAGCGCATCGTATTCCGTGCCATAAAGTTGGCGGGCGTAGCCCATAATGTCCATGATGGTAATAGTGGACGCCAACGCTGTGCCTTTAAACACCAAAATAATTTCGTTGGAATAAGAAGGCAATGCACGTTTTAACGCATACGGAATCAGGATTTTCAAGGTTTGCAAACGGCTTAACCCAAGCGCTTCGCAACTTTCCCACTGTCCTTTCGGAATGGCTTTTACCGCGCCGTGGAATAATTGGGTGGAGTACGCCGCACTGTTTAACGCCAATGTCAACGCCGCGCAAAACCACGCATTAGATAACACTGACCACAAGGGGCTGTTGACGATCCATTGAAATTGTCCAGGACCGGCATAAATAAGGAAAAATTGCACCAATAACGGCGTGCCGGTAAATAAAGTAAGGTATAAATTGACCGCACTTTTAACCGCTTTATTGCCCATAGCAAGCAAAACGGTCAGCACCAGCGCCAAGAAAAACGCAATCGCCAGTGAAATAACGGTTAATAACAAACTGGTGGGAATGCCTTGTGCAATAACGCTTAAATACTCTTGAAACATCATTACACTCCTCTTTCAAAGCGGGTAAAACGCAGTTGTAATTTACGGATACCCACCTGGCTCACTAAAGTAACCAGTAAGTAAATCAAGGCAGCAATGCCATACCACGTGAAAGGCTGATGGGTATTGGTGTTAATCAGCTGTGCCTGACGCATTAAATCATCCACCCCGATTAAAGAAATGAGTGCAGTATCTTTCAACAACACCAACCATTGATTGCTCAAGCCCGGCAGCGCGTGGCGCCATACTTGCGGCATCACGATATGAATGAAAGTATAGCCTTTACTCAAGCCTAATGCCGCGCCGGATTCCCATTGTCCTTTAGCAATCGCCTGAATGGCACCGCGCAACGTTTGTGAAGCATAAGCCGCAAAAATAAGGGAAAGGGCGAACACACCGCAACCGAACGCACCGAATTCAATGTAATCGCCGGTGATCATTTCCACCACTTCGCTGGAACCGAAATACACCAATAACACCACCAGAATTTCAGGCAAGCCACGCAATAAGGCGACAAACACCACCATCGGTTTGCCCACAAAGCGGTTTGCTTCCAGCACGGCGAACAGCATGCCCAAAATCAGCCCAAACACCAACGAACAAACCGCAAGCCCCAAGGTCATTAGGGCTGCGGTAAACATTAAAGAAAAATAATCGGAAAACATAAGATTATTTGGTCATCCATTTATCATAGATTTTTTGATACTCACCGTTGGCTTTGATCGCCGCCAAACCTTTATTCAGGCTTTCCGCCAAGGCTTTGTTGGATTTGTTCATGGCGATGCCTAAACCGTTACCGAAATATTTTTTATTGGTCACTTTGTCACCGACAAATTGAATTTCCGGTTCTTTGGAAATCATGTCCGCAAGCACGGCGGTATCACCGAAAATAATATCGATACGCCCGTTTTTTAAGTCCAGAATCGCATCTTGCAGGCTGGCGTAAGATTTCGATGCATATTGTTTGGTTTCGGCAACGGTATATTGCTGGAAGGTGGTGCCGTTTTGCACGCCGACATTTTTCGCGCTGTCCAATGTGGCTTTGCCTTTCAGCGCCACATAGCTTGCGGTGCTGTCATAATAAGGATCGGAGAATAACACTTGTTTCGCGCGCGCCTCGGTAATATCCATGGCGGAAATTGCCGCATCAAAACGCTTTGATCTTAAATTGGTAATTAACGAATCAAAGGCTTCACCTTTAAAATGGCAGGTAGCTTGAATTTCTTTACAAATGGCATTCGCAATGTCCACATCAAAACCGATAATTTCGCCCTTTTCGTTAGTGAATTCAAACGGCGGATAGCTCGGTTCCATGGCGAAAGTTAAATCCTGTGCGTTAGCCACAACGGCGGAACCCAATAAAATGGCGCTTAGCAGTAATTTTTTCATGTTATTTCTCCTACTCAATGTTAAATATTATGTGATAAATATTGTTTGAATTGTCCCGTATGCGACTGTTCAAAGCAGGTCTTATCGCCGATTTCAATAATATGCCCCTGCTCCATATATACTACTTTGGTCGCCACTTTTTTCGCCACATTCACTTCGTGGGTGACGATAACCTGCGTAATACCGGTTTGTTGCAATTCTTCAATAATGGAGACGATCTGCGCGGTAATTTCCGGATCCAGTGCCGCCGTCGGTTCATCGAACAACAACACTTGCGGTTTCATCATTAACGCACGGGCAATCGCCACACGCTGTTGCTGACCGCCGGACAAATGCAACGGGAAACGATCGGCGAATTCATCCAAACGCAAACGCTGTAATAATTCAAGCGCTTGTTGCTTGGCTTCCGTTTCGCTAACGCCCAGAATGTTCATCGGTGCTTCAATTAAATTTTGTATCACCGTCATGTGCGGCCACAAATTATATTGCTGGAACACCATGCCGACATCGCGACGCAATTGGCGAAGCTGTTTCGGGTCGTTACCGGAAGATAAATTAAACTGATTATTGGCAATGCTCAATTTACCGGATTGCGGCACTTCCAACAGGTTCAGGGTACGGATTAAGGTGCTTTTCCCCGCCCCACTTGGTCCCAGCAACACTAGTACATCGCCATCATCGGCGGTTAAGTTAATATCAAACAAGGCTTGGTTCGCGCCATAAAAAAAATTCAAATTCTCAACACTAATTGTCATTGTTTGTTACTTCTCTACATTTAGTCATCGTTAAAATTGAAAACATATTAGTATTTAGTGAATAATTATGCAAATGAAACTTATAAAAAATCCCAACTCATTTTGGGATTTTAAAAACGTTTGTCAAAATGACCGCACTTTTATTCTGCTTTCGCCATTTCGAATTCAATTAACATCATCAAAATGTGAATCACTTTAATGTGGATTTCCTGAATACGATCTGCGTAACGGAAATGCGGCACGCGAATTTCCACATCAGCAAGCCCCGCCATTTTGCCACCGTCTTTGCCGGTCATCGCAATCACCTTCATACCTTTGGCTTTTGCCGCTTCAATAGCGTTAAGCACGTTTTTAGAATTGCCGGAGGTGGATAAACCGAACAGCACGTCGCCTTTTTGCCCCACGGCTTCTACATAACGGGAAAACACATAATCGTAGCCGAAATCGTTACTTACGCAGCTCAAATGGCTGACATCGGAAATGGCGATTGCCGGATAACCGGGACGGTTTTCACGGTAGCGGCCGGTTAATTCTTCCGCAAAGTGCATGGCGTCACAATGTGAACCGCCGTTCCCGCAAGACAGCACTTTACCGCCTTGTTTAAAACTATCAGAGATTAATAATGCCGCCTGTTGAATCAATTTAATGTTGTTGTCATCAGATAAAAATTTGTTTAATACGTCCGCCGCTTCGGTAAGCTCGGCTTTGATTTGATCGAAATACATCTGGTTCTCCTTTTGAGTTTTTCTTTAACGTGAAAAGTCGGTAGATTGTATGCAAAAACAGCGTATCGCTCAATACCCGAGAAATTCATTAGCCGCAGAAATTATCGGGGGATAATCAATTCCCGCACTAAATCCACCACAAATTCTAACCGCACTTTATTGTCCGTTAAATCTTTGCTAAAGCGGAATTTGTGCGGGCCGTCGAAGCGATAGACGGAGGGATTGCGTTGGATCAGCTGCAAAAAGATCGTCGGGTCCAAATCGGCGTTCGGCGCAAACTCAATAAAGCCGCCCTGCGCATTGGCATCCAATCGAATAACGTTGAGCGGTTTTAAATCCAGACGCAATTGGGCGATTTGCAATAAATTGCGAGTGGCTTGTGGAAGCGCACCGAAGCGGTCAATAAGCTCCACTTTTAACTCGTCCAAGGCTTCCGTATTTTCTGCGCCGGCAATGCGTTTATAGAAAGACAGGCGCATATTCACATCGCCCAAATAATCTTCCCGCAACAGGGACGGCACGCGCAAATCGATTTCCGTTTGTTGCTGGGTCAGTTCGTCCAACGACGGTTCACGCCCTTCTTTTAGGGCCTTCACGGCGCGTTCCAGCAATTCCATATAAAGAGAAAAACCGATGCTTTCAATTTGCCCGCTTTGTTCGTTGCCCAGCAATTCGCCGGCACCACGGATTTCCAAATCGTGGGTTGCCAAGATGAAGCCCGCCCCGAGGTTATCCAGACTTTCCAAGGCTTCTAAACGTTTTTGCGCGTCTTTGGTCATCAGTTTTGGCGGCGGAGTGAGCAAATAGGCATAGGCTTGATGATGGGAACGCCCTACTCGCCCACGAAGCTGGTGTAACTGCGCCAAGCCGAAATTATCGGCGCGTTCAATAATAATGGTATTAGCGGTCGGCACATCGATGCCCGTTTCAATAATGGTAGAACACACCAACACGTTATAACGTTGATGATAAAAATCCGACATCACGCGCTCCAGCTCCCGCTCGCGCATTTGCCCGTGCCCCACGGTGACGCGCGCTTCCGGCACAAGTGCGGTCAGTTTTTCCGCCGTATTTTCAATGCTCGCCACATCGTTATGCAAATAATACACCTGCCCGCCACGCAGAATTTCACGCAAAATCGCCTCGCGAATGACCAAATCGTCCGTTTGACGCACGAACGTTTTAATGGTTAAACGACGCGCCGGCGGTGTAGAAATAATGGAAAGATCGCGAATGCCGTTCATCGCCATATTTAAGGTGCGCGGAATCGGCGTTGCGGTGAGGGTGAGAATATCAATGTTGGCACGCAATTGTTTCATTTTTTCTTTCTGACGCACACCGAAGCGATGTTCTTCGTCAATAATCAATAAGCCCAGATCGTGAAATTGCACATCACCCTGAATGATTTTATGAGTGCCGATCAGAATATCCACTTTGCCGTCGGCTAAATCCTGAATCACCTGTTTTTGTTCTTTGGCGGTTTTAAAGCGGGACAGCATTTCCACGTTTACCGGCAGGTTGGCGAAACGGTCTTTGAAATTATCAAAATGTTGTTGCGCCAACAACGTGGTCGGCACCAAAACGGCGACCTGTTTGTGATTCATCACCGCCAAAAACGCCGCGCGCATTGCCACTTCCGTTTTGCCGAATCCCACATCGCCGCACACCAAGCGGTCCATGGCTTTCGGTTGGGTCATGTCGGAAATCACCGCGTTAATAGCCATCAGCTGATCATGAGTTTCTTCAAAAGGAAACGTCGCGGTGAATTGTTGAAATTCTTCACGATCATATTGAAACGCAAAGCCTTTTTGCGCTTCACGCTGGGCATACACGTCTAATAATTCCGCCGCCACATCGCGGATTTTCTCGGCGGCTTTGCTACGTGCTTTGCCCCAAGCTTCAGAACCTAATTTGTGCAACGGCGCCGTTTCATCGGAACCGCCCACATAGCGGCTGATCAAATGTAAAGATGCCACCGGCACATACAATTTGGAATCGTTAGCATAGTTAAGCAGCAAATATTCCGCTTTCACGCCGCCGTTTTCCAGCGTTACCAAACCGCCATAGCGCCCTACGCCATGATCCAAATGCACCACAGGCTGACCGATTTGCAGTTCCGCCAGGTTACGAATTAAGGTGTCGGGATTCACCGTGCGGGATTTGTCCCGTTGCCGTTGTTGCACGCGTTCGCCCAACAATTCAGTTTCACAAATAATCGCAAGCGGCGTACCTTGTTCAATGATAAAGCCATGCTCCAATGGGCTGACCATTAACGAAAATTTTTGTTCTTCCGCCCGTGCTAAGGTATGAATTTGTTTCGGTTTAAGTTTTAACGGCGCAAGCAGACTCAGCAAGGTTTCACGACGGCCTTCCGTTTCCACGATAAATAAAATATTGCCTTTAAATTGCTCAATAAATTGACGCAGTTGATGCAAAGGTTCTTTTTGTTGAGATTGAATGGTCAACGGTGGCAGCGACGCAATCACTAAATTTTTCTGCCGCGCAGACGACCGCACTTTTTCCGCTTTTAGCGCAATAGCGGGATACTGTTTCAAGTGACGATTCACTTCATCAATGCGCAACCAAAGTTTATCGGGCGGTAACAACGGGCGCATAGGATCCACGCGACGACTTTCAAAACGCTGTTGTGCATCGGTGTAAAAACGCTCGCCTTGGTCTTGATTTTGCTCGGCGGTAGTAAACAGCGTATTTACCGGAAAATAATTGAACAAGGTTGCCATTTGCTCAAAAAACAGCGGCTGCCAATATTCAATGCCCGCAGCCAGCGTGCCTTTGCTGACCTGTTGATAAATGTGTTCCGGATCCCGTCGAATTTCCCCGAATTCCGCCCGAAATTGGCTACGGAAAAATTCAATACCCGTGCTATCCGTCGGAAATTCATGTGCCGGCAATAAATTAATTTGGTCGATTTCCTGCAACGTACGCTGGGTGTCCACATCAAAAGTGCGAATGGAATCAATTTCATCATCAAAAAAATCTAAGCGAAAAGGCACCGCACTTCCCATCGGGAACAAATCCAACAACGCACCGCGCACCGCATATTCGCCATGTTCCAATACCTGCTCCACCGCACGATAACCCGCTTTTTCCAATTGTAGGCGAAGAGATTCGATGACAAAACGATCGCCTTTATTAATCAACAATACGTTATGCTGCAAATAAGACGGCGGGCAAACCCGTTGCATTAAGGTGGCGACAGGTAAAATGAAAATGCCTTGTTTGCGCTGTTGCAAATGAAACAAAGCGCTCAAGCGCGCGGAAATAATATCTTGATGAGGCGAAAAACTATCATAAGGCAGGGTTTCCCAATCGGGGAAAAAAGTCACGTTTTGCAATAATTCGGAAGGCGTCAGTTGCGTTAATTCTTTCGCCAAACGCACCGCACTTCGGGTGTCATTGGTCACCACCACGGTTAGACCGTCAAACTGCGCGGCAATTTCGCTAATGGCGAGGCTATCCGCACCGGGCAGGATATTGGCTAAAATTTTATGATCATTCGCTTGGGTAGGAATTTCGAGATGAAAAAATTGAGTTTGCATAAAACGACAAAAGAGTAAGAAAAAAATTGCCGTTAGTTTAGCGCAAACGAGGGGGATTTCCAATAAAGATCTGTATAAAAAGACAGTAATTCTACCTAGGGCAAGGCATTGCCTCGGGTATTACAGTTGTTCGAAACATTATAATTCATTGATATTTTTTTAAATATCTTGCCTTCCTCCGTTTACGGGGGGACAAAACGCATTGCGTTTTGAGCGTTGGCTCTGCCAACGCCCCCAAAGGGGTGAGCAAGTAAGTTTACGAACTTGCGAATAACGTGCCCGAAGGGCGGAAGGGGGGATTTATCTTGATGTTTTCACAAGATCATGCTTAAAAATTGAGATTTCCCCCCCTCAGGGCTTCGCCCAGCTCCCCCGTGAACGAGGGGAACCAAGTTTTTTCTTTTTATATAAATAGTTACAATGTTTCGAACAGTTGTGCCCCGGGTATCCCCGCTTAGTGCGTTTCTTTCTCCTCCGCCGTTTTTTCCTTCGGTTCGGGATCTTCATCAAACTTCACCACCGGTACGCAGCCTCGGCAAGTGCCTTGATCCACGCCTGCTTCTTTGCAGAAATCGGAATACGCATCCCAAGCGCGTTTTAACCAACCTTTTTTGGCTTCTTCAGCCATAGTTGCCTCCTTAGTCGTGCCGTTTTATTCTGGGTTGTTATCATAAGAAGGCGAAATTTTTTTGCAACCCTTTCTTCACTTCCAACCGACAATTTTTCAGCCACGTTTTTTTATGTTGAATGTCATCAGGGCGTTTGCAATAGGCTGTCAATAAAGGAAAATCCCGCTCCCCGCTTAATTTCATCAAGCGCCGAATAGCGGGCAAGGCAAACGCCAACGGCAGGAAGAAATCGGCAAAATCCGCCAAGCATTGCCAATCGGTTTCATTGAGCGACCAATCCGTTTCGGTTCCGACAAATTGCGTCGCCAGCGGGTGCAACGAAAGGGGCAGATTACGTTTAAATTGTTGCTCCGCCTGTTGCACCAACGCCCGTCCGCGCTCCGTCAGCGGGCACAATGCCACTACGGAATAACAGCCGCTGCCTGCATCTTTGCCTTCGCTGAAATGCACCAAAATAAAACCGCACTTTTGCCAAAACGCCAGCAGCTCGGGGGTGTAACCGAAACTGACGGAAAGGAAATCCACCGCACGTTGTTGTTTAACTCGTTCGATTAAACGTTGCCCCAGTCCCCGCTGCTGCCAGTTGGGTTGCACGGCGATACGGGAAATGCGCAGTGAACGCAATTTACACGCCTGTTCCAATCCCGCCTGAAAACACAACATTTGCGCCACCAAATTACCACGTGGACGACGTTGTCCGCGCCGAATTTTACGAATTAATGCGTCGTCACCAAATTTGCCCTCAGGCACCGCCCACACACAACCCAACAAGGCCTCCTGCGTCTGCGCAAGATAAAATTGTTGTCGCGGCGCATCCAATAATCGACGTAAATCCAACGGCGAGGTTCGGTAATGCGCCAAGGTCAGCAAGCCATAAACCGATTCGATTTGATAAGGCGGAATCTGTTCTTCGTAAGAAATCTGAATCTGTTTGGCAAGGTTGGCATCGTAACGCGGTTGCGTCAGACGATCTTCGCAATCACACAACAACAATTCATCAATAAAGCGCTCCAGTTTGTCATCCGCCTGCCAACGTAACGGGCTGAACAATTCAAAATGCCGCAAAGTGCGGTCGGTTTTCGTCATGAATTTTAACAAGAAGCCCCTGCCCGTGCCTTCGTAGCTGTGAATGGTGGTCGTCAGCACAATACGTTTAAAGGCAGTCGTTAAATCAAACAGCGTATCCAACGGAATCATCGCCGCTTCGTCCACAAATAACCACGAATCCGCAAATTGCTGTGGATTTTCACCAACCTTTTGGCGCAGTTCATCAGGTGGCATAAAGGGGATTTCGACACCGGAAAATTCATTGAAAATCTTGACCGCACTTTTGTTCGGCGCCGTCAATAGAACGGGCTTATTTGCCGCTAATTGCTGTTTGGCGAACAAGCCCGCCAAAGCGGATTTTCCCCGCCCGCGCTTTGCCGTAACGATTAACATCTCCGCGTCAGATGTCGCCATTTGCCGCAATAAATGGGCTTGTTCCAAGGTCGGTTGGTGTTGTTCTGAAAGCGACTTTTCAATCTTAGGGAAAACGAGCGCAGACGGCAAATGTTGATAAATGGGGAAGCTGTATTTCCGGATTTTTTCTTGCAGAAAGGCAATAAAGTGCGGTGTGTTTATCGGGTGTTTTTCACTGCTCCAACGCAGGCTGTCGCCGTCGGGTTGTGCCGCCAAATCCTGCCACTCATTGAATAACAGCAACAATGTGCCGCCTTCCGACAACGCACCGGCGGCAATAGCGAGGGCATCTAAATGAATGCCTTGGCGCCCATCATAAATGAGCGCGGGGAATTCGCTGCCGAGCAGATTTTTACTTTTGCTAAAAGGGAAATGAAGTTGAGCGGAAAAGTGCGGCAAAACACCGCCAATCCACACCGCACTTTTCAGGGCAGGAAAGTATTCCCATTGGCGCGCTAACGTGGCATCGTCGCCAACAAGGAGAATTAGCTGCCGCGCCATGCTTT
This sequence comes from Aggregatibacter actinomycetemcomitans, assembly GCF_023518055.1. NCBI lineage: Bacteria > Pseudomonadati > Pseudomonadota > Gammaproteobacteria > Pasteurellales > Pasteurellaceae > Aggregatibacter > Aggregatibacter actinomycetemcomitans. The sequence goes on along the minus strand of NZ_CP085096.1, from coordinate 863,570 downwards.
ACCAACCCCGCGAATACGGATCCATCCAGTCTACATTGATATTTTTATTGCTTTTATAGAGCGGTTCGCTTTCGCCGCGAATTTGGCGTTCAATAGATTCTCGTTGCGTGTGAAAACGGCGAAACGCGTCGTCTATCGTTTGTCGTTGCTTTTGCACTTGGTTTTCAACAGAACGACTGTCGCCCGCCAAGCCTTGCCGGCGTTTGCGTTCGTTGAGACGATCGCGAAAGTGCCGTTTCAAATCGCGGCATTCAAATTCACGAATGTTATTCACACCGTGATTGAGTTGTTGATACTTAAATTGAAAATAATCGTAAGAAGACTGATCGTCAAAAATCGTACGCGCCGACGCTTTGCCCACAATCTTCGACAACTCGTCATTGATCATATCTTTTAATAGCCGTTTTTCAAGGGCGGTAACACGTTTATCCGATTGCTTGCCCAATTCCGGTAACAAACAATATTCCAGGTTATTTTTGGCTAAAATGAATTTTTCCATGTCTTCCGTGGAAATTTTGTATCTTGGATCCTGATATTTCGGTTCATGCGTGCGGCGGATGCTGAAAACGGCATGTTCTTCATCGTCATTATGCTGCACGGAAAAGGACGGATAACTGGGCTCAAATTGCGGATAAGGATAATAACCCGCGCAGGCGGTTAAAATAGAAATCGGTAAAACAAGTAAGTATTTTTTTAACATGATATTCCTTAGGTTGAAAATAGATGAATCATTGCCTCGCTGCAGCAACCTTAAAAGTCCGAATTACGTGTAACTATATATGATATGGCTTTAATATAAATGGCGACTGAAGCAAGAATGCCCGTTTGACCCTGATTTTCCGAAATAGTTTACGCATTCCGAATTTTTCTTACTTCTCGCTCAGATACGGATCGACAAAGCCAAGCCCTATCATAATTTGCGTTTCCAGGCTTTCCATTTCCTCCGCTTCGTCATCTTCAATATGATCATAACCAAGTAAATGCAAACTGCCGTGCACCACCATGTGTGCCCAATGCGCCATGAGCGGTTTCTCTTGCTCTTGGGCTTCGCGCTCCACCACTTGACGGCAAATCACCAAATCGCCCAATAGCAGCAGCTCCACTTCATCAGGGCATTCAAAAGGGAAAGACAGCACATTAGTGGGGCGATCTTTGCCACGATAATTAAGATTTAATGCGTGGCTTTCCGTCTCATCCACAATGCGTACAGTCATCTCAACTTCCCCGCTTTGCGGTTGCACTGCCGCCGTTGCCCATTGTTCAATTTGCGCTGCCGTCGGCAAGCCATTTTCATCTGCGCAGGCGATTTGTAAATCAATAATCATCTTACCCATGTTGCTCCCCTAAATTCATCGCCATTTCCGACCGCATTTTGCACGAGTTTACAGCAGTATACAGGATGATTTTCACCCTGCAATTGCACAGTAAAGATAAAACCACGACGGGTAACAGAAAAACTAAAATGTTTTTTAATTAAAGAAAAGGTGTTTATCCCCCGCTCCGCATAAAAAACGTAAACGCTTGCTATCTTGCGATTCAAGAGTGAAAGTTCGGTTAAATTGTTTGTTCAAAACCCTGCCTCAAAAGTGAACAAAAAAGTAGCAGACAATATAGCACAATTTGCATCGAAAGAGACTAGACGCAATAAAATTGCTCTTCCATAAAATATACTTTTTAGAAAAACAACAAAATTTGATTTAGTTAAGTTAAAAAAGCGTAAAAAATACAACTTTCCTACAAGGAAAAAGAAATAAATCGCGACATCTCTAAATCCACACATATTTAAGTATTTTTTGTAATTAAAGTTAAAAGTTGTAAATTTACTGTAAAATCAATAGGGAAAGTAGAAATAGCTCATTTACAATAACCCTTAACATACTGTTAATTAAAAATTTTCGCAATCACAATACATACATATACGTAGTGAATTTATTATTCTAAAAAACTTGCATTTTAATTTTTCAGGACTATATGCCACTCGTTTATTTAATTCCACAAGATTATTAAATAAATGACATTAAGTTCAAACTCAAGGATTCTTGAATTTTATTTTCTATAAACAACAAAGGAGCATTAAGACAATGTTAAATACCTTAATTACGAAAGCATACATCAAAGCAACCGAAGCAATCCGTTCTTTCAAAAAAAATCAAGCAGGTGTGACTGCAATTGAATACGGTTTGATCGCCATTGCTGTTGCCGTGTTAATCGTTGCTGTATTCTACAGCGACAATGGTTTTATTAAGGGCTTACAAAACAAGTTCAATGATTTGACTAAGACAGTATCAAGTGCGAGCGTTAGTAAATAAAACGTAAAACTAGCAAAATAGAATAGCTCTGACTAATAGAGCTATTCTACACTCTATATTAGAATTAATTATGATGGATTTACTGGATTACTTTTATCGTCAAGTAGTCTTTTTTTCGTGTAAGTTTTACAGAAATCGACAAGGGATTACTTCTGTTGAGTATGGGCTAATTGCTGTGGCTATTGCTGTTTTTGTAGTCGCCGTTTTAGTCGAGGATAACAGCTTTATTAAGGCGTTGTCAGGTAAGTTCTCGGATTTAACGACCACTGTCTCTGACGCCATAGTTAGCAAAAGTAGCTAAGAAAAATGATAAAAAAATGAACTGGCTTATTAATACTTTAGTAGTCATAACGATCTTACTGCTGACTACTTTATCTGTAACTGACATTCGTTCTCGGATTATTAGTAACCGAGTCGTTTTGTTTCTGTTATTCGTCATTATTCCGTTCAGTTTATTAAAATATCAGACTATCTTTGTTATTCCCGCCTTATGTACACTTATTATCGGATTTTTACTGTTTTCTTTGCACTTCATAGGTGCAGGAGATATTAAGCTTGCTTCGGTGCTAATGCTAGCCGTTCCAAGTGACGAAATTTTTTCTTTTTTCTTCTTTACAACATTTGCCGGATTGGGACTAATTATTATCGGTTGGTTATTTTTCCGTGAATCAATTAAAGAAAACGGATTGCCTTATGGCGTAGCAATAAGCCTTGGCTTTATGATAAACATGGCTCTATCAAATTAATTTTGATTGAGCGGAGACTTTACTTTGTTAAAATTTAATTAAGGGTAAAAAATGAATTACAGAACGCTCTTGATCATTTCAGTGCTTACGCTAGCGGTTGGCATTGGTGGCATTATGTTTATGCCAACATTTGACAATACTGAAAATCAACAAACAATAATAAATAATCAGCAGGTTCCGGAAGCTGAGAAAAAACCGGAAAAGCTAATTTTAACTGCCGAGTTAAAGAATGACGTAAGCAAAGGTCATTTATTACAGGCAGATGATTATATTTTAAATGAGATTTCTGTCCCTGAAGACAGTGCACTAGTCGACAATGACCTAAGAGAGGCTACGACTAAAAATGGTATTCAGGGATTACAAGGCTATTTAATGGCAGAAAATGTCAGAGCTGGTTCTTTTCTATCCAACAAATCTATTATCTCTCCGAACGATCCTAGATTCTTTACATCCAGCCTAGATCCGAATCAAGAAGTTGCATATCGCATCTATGTTAAATCTGGTGATGATTACATTCTAAATACTATTTTAAGTGGAGACTATGTTGCTATCTATAGCCAACAAATTGCTTCAGATTCGCGCAACACTTATGATCGTAAAGATTTAGTTAAAATTTTAGGTAAAGTATTGGTTTTACAAGCAAGAAACTTTACTCAATCAACAGAACAAGGTGCTCCTGAAGCTGAAAAGGCAGCAGACGGGATTCCAAACAATCAAGAATATGCTGGTTATGTAGCACTAAAAATAACTGCTGAACAAGCAAAAAAATTCTATTCACTGGATAGAGAATCAAAGTTAGTTATATTACCTGCCGAAAATAATACTCAAGAAGTTGATTCACGCGGTGTATTCATCAGAAAATTAAGAGGTCAATAAGATGCAAAATTGGAATCATACTTTTGGCAAAAAACAATTAATATGCTGTGCAGTTCTCGGGGCAATGTTCTCATTAAATGCGTACGCACAAAATTTCTCTCTGGATAAAGGTGCAACCCAGTTGGTTCAAACAAAAGAAAAGATCGACACTATTTTCGTCTCTTCACCAAATATTGCCGACTATGAAATTTTAGACGACAACACCTTTATTATCTACGCAAAGGAGGAAGGTAGAACAGAAGTTACTGCTTTCGGAGCAGATGGTCGTCCCTTAACATCCGATACTGTTAATGTTGATTCTGTTGTGACCAGTATTGCAGACACGAATAAACAACTTAAAAGCCGTTTCCCAAATACTAATCTATCTGTAAAAAAAGTAGGCAAGGCTTATGTAATTGAGGGAAAAGCCCGTTCTCAAGAAGAAAGCGATGAGGTTCGCAGAATTGTAGGAGAAGCTTTAGGAAGTGGTAGAAAGGTTACTGAAACAAAATTAGGAGAAGACTCTTTACCATTCTTAGACAAATATCATTACGATGGTGTCGTTGATAACGCAAATATTGCCGATACAACCCAAATTAATGTGAAGCTTTCTGTTGTAGAGGTAAATAAAAAACTTTCTGAGGCAATGGGCATTAACTGGAGCCACGTTGCCGGTAGTGGTCCATTAGTCGGAGGTAACTTCGGTTTCGGAGGTGGATTCAATGGAAATCAAGGTGTATTACGTTTAGATGCGAAAGGTATTTCTGCCTTTATTAATGCTTTAGATAACCAAAGTAATGGTAAAGTTCTGGCCGAACCGAACATTTCTATGTTATCCGGTGAAACTGCCGATATCTTAGTGGGGGGAGAAATCCCATTTGCACAGCGGGATAGAGATGGTTCACCAACAATTATCTATAAGGAGTTTGGGATAAAACTCGCTGTTGCGGCTAAATTGCAAAAAAATAATCGTATTCGTTTAGCCTTAGATCAAACAGTAAGCACTATTGCAGGTAACTATAACTTTGATGGAATCGGGAATATTCCGTTCTTTAATACCCGTAAAGCAAAATCTTTATTTGAGGTAGCTAACGGAGAAAGTTTTATTATCGGTGGCTTATTCAGCTCAAATGACCTTGAAGGTATAAACAAAGTTCCTCTTTTAGGAGACATCCCAATTTTAGGTTCTTTCTTCCGTAGTGCAACAACTGAGCGCGATAAAAAAGAGTTAGTTATCGTGGCAACAGTAAATGTAGTAAAACCGGTAAATGAAAAAGATGTTATTTACCCTGATTTTGAAAAAACCGGAACAATGGAAAGATTCTTCCATACGACTCCGTTAAAGAATGTTTATTACAAAACATTAACATCTAACTTCTTAAAAAATAGTGGGTTCATACAATGAGAAAATTAGTTATCACGGCCTCCATTGCATTGGCCTCAATTACCGCCCCGGTAACAACATTTGCAATCAGTGAATTTGTTAACGATACGACTGTTGCACAACCGGTACAAAATAGTGAATTTAATCGTACACAGTTAGTCGATCGTTATGTATTACCGGATTACTCTAATGTCAGTTATAGTAATTTATTTAATTCCGTTATTCGTGATATAGGTAGTAACAACCAAAAGCAAATCAATATAATTTGGCGTGATGCTACGGCAAAGAAAGCCGCAATGAAAATTCGTACAAAATTGATTAAAAATGGTATTACCTCTAAATCTATTTACTTAGAGAAAAAAGCACATAAAGCAAAAACATATCCAATCTATATTGAAGTAGCTCAAATTGCGCCCAAACCGGCACCTTGTGCATATCGTACCGGAGAAGTAGTTTTTTGGAATTCTAATGAGACTTCTTGTGCACTTAAAAGTAATCAGCGTGTTCAATTGAAGTATTAATAGAAGGTATTTTTTATGTTATTACTAGATCAAGAAACAATCACGGCAGACAGTGCTCGCACTATTACTATAGTGTCAAGCCGTGATGATATCCAAGGTGAAGTTGCACAAATTCTACGTACTCGCGGTCTTGAAAATATTGAGATTGTTAAAAAGGATTTTTTCACCTCATCTGATGAAATTTCATTTTCAGCAGAAGACACTGTAGGGGTTATTATTGATATCACACATGAGACTAACATAAAGACTATTGTCGAACGAGTTTTTAGTATAGTACCACAAAATGTATGGTGTTGTGTTATCGGTGATAGTGACTCCATCTCTTTATCACAAAAACTACTAGATGAGGGCATCCTTTACTTTAATTCGCATACTCAGTTAAGTCAGATGGTTGAGAAAATCATTTTAGGTGCTGATATCCCTCGCTTAAGAGATACTGTTAAAATTGCTGTATTAAGTTGTAAAGGTGGTATTGGCGCAAGTTTAATTAGTTCACATATTGCTAATGAGATTGTGTCAAGTAAAAAAATTCCAGTGCTATTAGCCCAAGGCCCTAATGGTTCTCAAGATTTAGATTTATTATTTGATAAAAAGCTATCAGGTAATGTTATTGAATATACTCCGAATTTAGACATATTTAACGGGAGTCTATTTGAGCTAACACCTGCGGCGACTGAAAAATACAATTTTATTATCTACGATCAACCTATCTATAATGTTAAGAAGGATAATTTCATTGGTTTTTTAGAAAACTATAATAGTTTCGTATTAGTTGTAGAAAGAAGAATTGGTTCGCTACGTTTAGCTAAGCAGTTCCTAGATGAATGCGAGCGCATCCGTGGCACTTCGAGAAAACCAATTCGTACTTTTGTCTGTATTTCTGATAATCGAATGGAATCAGCTAAGTTAATGGCCAAAAATGATATAGAAACTTTAATTGGTTCTTCAATAGATGCCGTAATCCCGTATATTAAAAACACTAATACAAAAACCATATTAGGTATTAACTTAGGTCGTGATGGTAAAAAGGAAATTAATTCATTAATGTTAAAGGTTATTGGTGCAATATCTCGCAGTAGTAAGCCGAAAGAAAAACAGAGTTTATTTTCTTCATTTTTTTCAAAACTCATTAAACAGTAAATAGTGGCTAAACATGCTGACCAAACAACAAAAAATCTTACTTAGAAGTGAAGTACTAAGTAATCTTGATATTGAAAAGATTGATGAACTTCAAAGTGAAAGAAGCTCACTGGTAAACGAACTGGTTCAGATTGTTAACCGTGTTGCCAATAAAAGCGGTGCTTATTTGACCTCAGCCGATACTCTAGTTATGGCTGAAATTGTTGCTGATGAGATTGAGGGTTATGGACCATTACGAGATCTCATGGCTGACGATACTATAAATGATATTTTAGTTAATGGCCCTAATGACATCTGGGTTGAACGTGCTGGTATTCTGGAAAAAACTGATAAAGAATTTGTTAGTAATGAACAATTAACTGATATTGCAAAAAGGTTAGTTGCTCGGGTTGGTCGCCGTATTGATGATGGTAGTCCACTAGTGGACTCCCGACTACCTGATGGCAGCCGTTTAAATGTTGTTATTGCACCGATTGCATTAGATGGCACATCCATTTCTATTCGTAAATTCAGTAAGAATAAAAAAACATTGCAAGAGCTTGTAAATTTTGGTTCTATGACTCGCGAAATGGCGAATTTCTTAATTATTGCTGCCAGATCCCGGGTAAATATAATTGTGTCAGGTGGTACAGGATCTGGTAAAACAACCTTACTTAATGCGCTATCTAACTATATTTCCCATACCGAACGTGTCATCACACTAGAAGATACTGCCGAGCTGCGTTTGGAACAGCCTCATGTTGTACGCCTGGAAACGCGTTTAGCCGGCGTTGAGCATACAGGCGAAGTTACTATGCAAGACTTAGTAATAAATGCATTGCGTATGCGTCCTGAGCGTATTATTGTGGGCGAATGCCGTGGTGGAGAAGCATTCCAAATGTTACAAGCAATGAATACCGGTCACGATGGTTCTATGTCAACGTTGCACGCAAATAGCCCTCGCGATGCAACATCTCGCTTGGAAAGTATGGTTATGATGTCGAATGCATCCCTACCGTTAGAGGCAATTCGCCGTAATATCTCTTCAGCAGTAAACATAATAGTGCAGGCGTCCCGTTTAAATGATGGTTCAAGAAAAATTATGAATATCACTGAGGTTATGGGAATGGAAAACGGTCAAATCGTTTTACAGGATATATTTTCCTATAAGGCAAGTAAATATCGTGATAAAGAGGGTAAAATTCTTGGTGAGTTTATTAATCACGGACTACTAACTCGTTCTGTTGTATTCCAAAATGCTCAAGTATTCAATCTGAGTGCTGAACTACAAAGTATCTTCGGAGAAGCTGAGTAATGAATTATTATTTGTATTATGCCGTCCTAACAATAGGTGGGCTGTTATTTATATATACCTTAAGTAGTTGGTTTTCCACTAAAAGAAAAATTAATGAGTATGATACCTCTGTAAGTAGAACAACAAGTTTTTTTAAGAGCCTCAAATCAAAAATTAGTTTATGGTATTATCACTTTACTAAAGGTGATAAAAGAAACTTGATTCGCAATATTGTTATAAGTTGTTTTATTTTCTTTGCTTTTTTTGTAATTAATGTTGCTTATATTCATATTGATCGATTAGTGTTTTGCTTAATTTTTCTTGTTGGATTTGTTTTGTTTATTTGGAAACTTGGTCAGTACCGTAATAAAAAAACATTCAACGCAATGTTTCCGGAGGTAATTCAGATTCTCAATGCAGCGGCAACTTCAGGTGCTGGCTTATTACAAGCATTAGAACGCTGCGGTAAGGATCTTACCGGTCAATTAGGTGAGGAGTTTAAGAGTATCCATAAGCGTATTGCAATAGGCGAGGATCCTGTTTCAGTTTTTGAAGACAGCTATGATCGTTACCCATATAAGGAATTCTATTTCTTCATAACTATTGTACGCACCAACTTAAGTAAAGGCGGACAGATACGCGAGGTTATTTCCCGTTTAGGTCGTGTAATTGCCGATAGCAATAAAATGGAGAAGAAAAAGAAAGCAATGACATCAGAGGCTAGAATGTCAGCTATAATTGTAGCGTGTTTTCCTGTCGGTTTCTTTTTCTTTATGCAATTTGCTATGCCGGAAAACTTTGATTTCTTAATTAATGACCCTACCGGTAGATACGTGCTTTATTATGTTTTTGGCAGTGAACTTTTCGGTATGGGAATCATTTGGTGGTTGATGAGGAAGTCAACATGATGATTAAACTATTATTATCTTATGCGCTATTAACGATTTTTGGTATTATTGTATTGTTTGCCGCACTTTCAGCCAGAAAAAAATTCCAATATAGAAAGGAAGTTATTACTGGAGAAAGACCTAAGGATCAAGATAGTGACGAAGTAGCTAAAAATAAGAGCAAACAGCAAATTGAACTTGAACTATTACTAATTAATAATAATCCTATCTTAAAAGTACTCGGAATTATTGATAAAAATATAAAAGTAAAATTGTTGATCATGCTTTTGCTTTTTGGAGTTTACTATCTTTATTCATTTACTGATGAAACTACCGACAGTTCATCTCTGTTACTTGGCTTTCTAACTATATTAATAATAACTATTGTCATTCCTGGGGTTTTAATTGGTTCTATTTTGAAAGCTAAAATTAAAAAAATCATGAATGATTTAGCCGGATTCATTGATTTAGTAGCTGTTAATGTACAAACAGGGATAAGTATTGAGGCCGCACTAAAACAGGTTGCAACTGACTTTAAAACATTAAATCCTGATCTAACTTATGTTATGTTACGTATTATTCGTAAATCTGAAATTACTGGTATGTCACAAGCATTACAGGATCTCTCTGTGTCTTTACCAACAACGGAAATCAGGATGTTTTGCACTGTAATGCAGCAAAGTCTGAATTTTGGTTCCTCTATTTATCATCAATTAATTCAACTATCGACTGATATTAGAGAAATTCAATTATTAGCTATAGAAGAAAAGCTTGGTACGCTGTCAGCAAAAATGAGTATCCCTTTGATTCTATTTATTATGTTTCCAATTATTATTTTAATTCTAGCTCCAGGCGTAATGAGGGTATTTCCACATGTATTCTAAATCTCTTAAAAATGTTCTATTGTGCGGCATGATCTTATCTGTTACTGCATGTTCTGCTGTACTCAATAAAAAACCATTAAGTGCTGATAAATTAGCTGCTAAAGAAGCACTTTATCAGAGTACTAACAACAACGATGCGTTAATCACTATGTATCGTGATGGACTTAAAAATAAAGAAGATCCTCTCACACGTTATAAATTATCTGAAATTTATTACAAGAAAGGGGACAGTAATTCATCTCTACTCTATTTACAGCCGTTGCTAACAAACAGTGGGCAGTTAAGTGAAAAGGCCAAAGTTCTACAAGCAAGAAATTTAAATCAACTCAAGCGCTATCAAGAAGCGTTGGAAGTCGAAAACAGCTTATTAACAACATCTCCCAAAAACGGGGAAGTTTATAATCTTCGTGGTGTGACTTATGCCTTAATGGGAAATCCTAATAAAGCCAACGAAGATATAAATAAAGCCCGCGAGTATTTTTTAAACGATGCTGTAGCGGTAAACAATCTTGCTATGCTAAGTATCGTCAACGGAGATTATCGTAATGCCGTTTCATTGTTATTACCTCAGTATTTAAATGGGGTTAGGGAACAGCGTTTAGTACACAATCTAATCTTTGCTTTAATCAAAAATAATGACATTGATTACGCAAAAGATATTATTGTGAAGGAAAACATTAATACATCTCCTGATGATTTAATTAATGCTCTCAAAAAAACTGAACGCGTATCTAATAATATCGCCAGATAAAAAAAGGTTCTATAATGAAAAAATTCCTATCGAATAAGAAGGGAGCATCAACCGTTGAGTTTGCCTTGACGGTTGTATTTTATTTCTTTGTCGTATTCCTAATTCTAGAATTCTGTCGTATATCTATTACAACTGCGTACTGGGACTTGGCTATCACTGAAAGTGCAAGAATTGCTAAAAATAGAACTGCAGAGGGTAATGATTATGCGGTAGAATTTGAGAAAGCTCTAAAACAACAGCTTGTTTATCAAGAATCTTCAACTTTAGGTTATCTCGCCCGTTTGGATAAAAATGGCGGTTACAAGATTGATGTTAAATATGTTGATTGTGGTAGTGAGAGTTCTTGTGTTAAGTCTTTATTGGATGGTAGGTTTAGACGGCCTACTAAAGATAGAGACGGTAAGATTATACCCCCCAATGGTCGGTTAGCAACATTGGCTGTATATTCATTGACCTACAATTATGAGTTTCTGGTTTCACTGCCATTTTTACCTAAGGATAGTGTTGGCGGTTTATTGTCACGTAAGTTTGTAGCCGTACAGGAATTTAATAGATCTAAATTCCAATATCCCGGCAGGTCAAATAAATAATCAGGCAATTTACAATTATTTAAAGCATAAATAATATAATCACAGATGGCTAATCACTGGTATAAAAACATGAAAAAAAACATTCTCACTAATACTAAAAAATTTTTTCATAATAAAAGGGGCGCAGTTAGTCTTGAGTTCCTTTTTATGCTTATACTTTTAGTATTTATTTTCGCTTTTTTAACAGACTTAGTTATTGTTCGTACGACCCAAGGGAAACTGGACAATGCCTCATACTCACTGGTCAATGTTCTTCGTGAACGTAATCAACTATACAATGATAATGGGAGCAAACCACTAAAAAGTACTGATTTAACTGAATATGAAAAAATGGCAAAACTTATTTTGTTTGGAGATAAAGACAGCCCAAATAAAGTCGGTGTCACTATTGAGCACTGGGAAGAGAAAAAAAGTCCTGAATCATTAACGACTCTAAGTACCTGCCAGCCTTATCGTAAGTTGGATAATAATCTCTCTTATTTGTCACCACGCTCAGAAGCAGCAAACCCTGACAACCAAAGAAAAATTCCACTGTATCAGGTAACACTTTGTGTTGAAGCAGGTAGCTTTTTTAAAAATTTAATAACACGCAAAGAAAACCAGTCATTTGGTATGCTAAGTTCCTCTTCACTGGCAGTTGCTCGATAATCTAAGGAGAGCTTTATGAAAAGAAATTTTAATCTAACTGCTAAATTGTTTAGCACTGTTAAACAATTTTTGCAAAATGAACATGGTGTATACACCATAATAACAGCCCTGCTTGCTTTCCCATTGCTACTGTTCGTTGCTTTTACCGTTGATGGCACGGGGATATTGTTAGATAAGGCCCGCTTGGCACAAGCAACGGATCAAGCGGCGTTACTTTTAATTGCTGAAGACAATCAGTACCGGAAAAATAAAGACCATTCTGATGTAAAAAGACAAAATGTCTCTCAACAAGAAATTGAACGTGAAGGTAGAGATTTTTCAAGCGCAAAAGTCCAGGCTCAATGGAAAAAGCGCAACCAAGAATTAGTACAAGGATTAGTTAAACTTTATTTACGTTCCGATGATAGCAAGGGTCAAAAAAATAATTCTCCGGTAACAATTAAAGACCCATTCCTAGCAGAGTGCTTAGAAGAAAAAACTCAGCCGAAAAATAAAAATGGCACAGCAAAATCCATTGCTTGTGCGGTGCAGGGTTCTGTGCAACGAAAATTCTGGCTACCTTGGAGTCAAACCTTGGTGAGTAGTAGTCAGCTACATGACGGAAGAGTAGGCATTAATTCAGGTAAAACTTACGCCGTTAAAGAGAAACAAATAACGATCCCAATTGATTTAATGCTGGTTACCGATTTTTCCCGTTCAATGAAATGGGCTATTAAGGTCGATAATAGTAAGCAAAACCATCCAGATGCCCCCTTTCCAAATAGAAGGATTGATGCATTAAGGGAAGCTGTTGCTGAAGTTGAGAAAATTTTATTACCAGAACAAAATAAAGGCGATGTAAGCCCTTATAATCGAATGGGTTTTGTTTCTTTTGCTGCCGGTGCCCGCCAGATGGGTGAAACTCGCAATTGTTCTCTCCCGTACTATGTCATATCCCAAAAAGAGGAGATATCTGCTAAATTTAAGAGGGGTTATCGTCGTGGAGAAGATAGTATTCGTGACGGATTTAAACTACTTGATAAAAATCTAGATATTCCAAAAACTATTGCTCAGATTGATAGATTTAACGGGCAAAAACAATCTTATGATTTTACTCTAGACAGCGATACAAGTAATTATTATTGTTTGGAAGATAATCGTGGTAAACAAACAACACAAGCTTGGTTTGATAAAAGTAACCGAAAAATATCAGAGGCATTAAAGAAAATCGAACCAATAGGAGGAACCGCAGTCACATCAGGTGTTTTCGTTGGTACAAATCTTATAATAGATAAAAACAGTGATCCTGAGGCCGCACCAAATAAAGTTGGTACAAATACCCGGCGTATACTTATGGTACTATCTGATGGGGAAGATAATATACCGTCTACAAGTACATTAGTTAATTTAATGAAGGCAGGATTATGTGGTAAAATCAAAGCAAAAATTGACAGCTTACAAGACGCTAATTATCCTAAGGTAGAAACTCGAATTGCTTTTATAGCATTTGGTTTCAATCCTCCTAAAGAGCAGCGTGAAGTATGGAAACAATGTGTTGGTGATCAATATTACTCAGTCAATAATAAGCAAGCACTGTTTGAGGCCTTTAAACAAGTCATCAGCTTTGAAGAAGAAGTAGGTCGTTCATCTTCACAAAAACCGAAATTGTTTCAATAAAGTATGTAAATAATAAAATTAAAACCGTCTTTTACTCAAAAAGACGGTTTTCTTTTACCCTACATACGATCAAAAAAATGACCTCATCACAAAAGCTAATCAGCTAAAATCACAAGGAACAACCTGACTTTTCAAAGGGCAAATAATTTTTCCACGTTTTTGAACATTAAAAACGCCGGTAAAAGCAACCGCACTTTAAATAACACATAATATTCTGGACTTTACCCCGATATTTCCCTATAATCGCGCCTTAATTCTACGCTCACACCGCCCCCATAGCTCAGTCGGTCAGAGCAGTCGACTCATAATCGATTGGTCACAGGTTCAAGTCCTGTTGGGGGCACCAACATATTAATCCATACTACTTCACTCTGATTCAAGTCAAACCAAAACCACTTATAAATTAACATATTTAATCATTTCCATAGTGTATTATGCTTTTTTTGATTCATTTTAGTTTTACCTTTAGTACCTGATATAGTACCCTATCAGGGGAATTTAGTGATTTTCTAGGTACTAAAAATAGGCATAGTAGACAAAAGAGTTGGTTTTACCAACTCTTTCTATTTAGAAAATCCTTAATAAACACTATTTTACGCCTCCTTGTTAAACCATTATGCACAGTTAATTTTTGTTTTAATTCTTTAAATAATCCCTCAAGCCGATTAGTGGTTTTTTCAATGTTTAAATCAGCATATTGTTCAAACGTAAATAAGTAATTCATATATCGCTTTTGAGCTCCTATACGCACTTCTGACATTATGGTGTTTATAAGGGAAATAACCCTTTTCATTCGGCTTGTCCGAGCGTTCCGTCAAAAACGTTTGATGATTCCGATACCACAAATAGAGCCGGACATAAAAGTCATTTTTATGGCTATTTTTTAAGTGTCCTGACGAGTACCTTTAAGGCTTTCCCCGCCTCAGATTGATGCTTATTACGCAATGCCCTCATGGCGATTGCTACCATATGAAATTAGCACATTTGTATCGGTATGTTGAACAAATCCTTTAATACTCCCCGTCTACCGTCGCAGGTAATCAATTGAATAACATAACCTTTTTCTCTTAGCCGATTAAATGCCATTTTATAATAAATGTCTTTTTCGGTTTTCACGATTTGGTGATAAATCACTTTTCCCGACAACGAATCTAACAGCACAAGCACACCGAAATCCCGACCAAAGAAGGTGACGTCGGCAAGGATATTCAATTGACGTTGTTGAGGAGGATTTAGCGTGGTTTTAAGCGCTTTATCAAGATAACGTTGGATGGCAGTGATATTTTTCGGCTAATTTTTTGTAGGTTTGTTTTCCCTTCTCATAATCTTCCCAAATTTGGATTGGATTAAGTTTACTTTTGAAAGAAAACACTTTATTGCAGTGCGGGCATTTATAGCGCTAAAGATGATTTTGTGTGCCATACTTTTGAAGCGGGCTATGTTGGCAAAAAATGCATTTTTTTGTTCATAAATTCAAAAAAGTGGGTTAAAGCCTCGTGCTATAAAGTCTTAACCCACTTTTTACCAACTATTTTGTCTACTATGCCAATAAAACTTCTGACGCGTATAATGGGACCTCAATCGTAAATCCATCATCAGTTTACGGGTTTTATCACGCCCTATTTTCTACCCCATTTGCCATAATGTCCAAGTTAACCGACGTGAACCGTAAATTTCCCTATTCTCTGGAAGCAGACAGATAATTTTCGTTTGAATGTCCTGATACGCTCTAATTCGATTTGGCTTTCTTACAACTAAACAGAGTGGAACGATGAATCTCAAAATAACATCCAATTTGTCTGACGTTATACCTTGTCGCTTTATTATTCAGCGTTACAATGCCGACGTGCTGACTAATTCATTTTGCTGACCTGGAATATGATATGATTTTGTTTAAGCATTAAATCAACACATTGTTGTTTGAATGTTGGGTGATCATGAGGTTTTCCTTCCGCAAGTTTTAATTGGTTTATCAGACTGTTTTTTTGAGGTGTTTCTGAAAGTTAGACTGTTATATGAACATAAACAAAACACGCTCACACTATTAATAGGACAAATGTTGCGGATACGTTGCCAAAGACACCGGAATGGATTCGTACAGTTATTCTTTCGGTAATCTGATAACAGACACTAATAACCCGCCCCAAATGATGATAAGTGCAACAGCCATCATGATAATTGCGTTGGTTGACATCTTATTTTTCTCCTTGTGTTTGCGTTAAGTGTTTCCACGGCAGGCGGGAAAGCAGGAATGCGATGATCACCAAAGCGATTGCCATGCCCCAGCCGAAGGTGTTGACGAACTGGTCCGGATAGCCTTCGTAGCCTTTGGTGAGCACTTTGCCGGCTTCTTTGTATAGCATGAAAGCCAGTACACTGGTGGTGATGACGATAAAAGCTTTCCAAATCATGCCCACTTTGAAAGAGCCGGTTTCGTTTAAGTGTTCGCCCAATTCTTTTAATCTGCCGCTCATGATAATGGAAAATAAGGAGAAGAATGCTACAGCGACGATACCAAACATGTTCACAAAGTTATCCATGGTATCGAGCATCGGTAAACCGGCGGTGGTGCTAAATAAGAGCGTAGAAGCCACCATCATTGGTAAACCCACTAAAAACGTGGCATGGACGCGGCGTAGACGTAATTTGTCCTGGACGGCGGAAATAATCACTTCCAATACGGAAATAAAGGAGGTTAAGCCTGCGAAAACCAAAGAACCGAAGAATAGCACGCCTAATAATTGCCCTAATGGCGCTTGGTTAATGATGGTTGGGAAGGCAAAGAAGGCGAGGCCTATACCGCCTTTTGCTACTTCGCTCACATCGTGTCCGTTGGCAGCGGCAATGAAACCTAAGGCGGAGAATACGCCGATACCGGCCAACACTTCAAAACTGCTGTTGGCAAAGCCTACCACCAAACCGGCGCCGGTTAAGTCCGATTGTTTTTTCAAATAGGAAGCATAGGTCACCATAATACCGAAACAAATGGAAAGGGAGAAGAATATTTGTCCGTAAGCGACAATCCAGACGCTCGGGTCTTTTAATTTATCCCAATCCGGCGAGAACAGGGCATCCAACCCTTTTTCTGCGCCCGGTAAAAATAAGGAATAAACCATTAAAGTGACAAACATGATGACTAAAATTGGCATAAAAATCACAGAAGTGCGCGCAACACCTTTTTGTACACCGAGGGATAAAATCAATAAAGTAATTAGCCAAACGGCAAGTAACGGACCAACAACCGTGCCGACGAAATCCAGATTTAACGCCACTTCATCTGCCATTTTAATGTGTTCGTGCAGGAAGAAATCGACAGGGTTGCTGCCCCAGGCGGAAGTAACGGAATAATAGGTATAACTTGCCGCCCAGCCGAGGATGACGGCGTAATAAAGCCCGATGATCACGTTAATCATCACTTGCCACCAACCGAATGTTTCAAAACCGGTTTTGAGTTTGCGGTATGCCAATGGTGGAGAGGCACGGAATTTATGCCCGATGGCATAATCTAAAAACAATAACGGGATCCCTGCGGTTAATAATGCCACGATGTAAGGAATGATAAAGGCACCGCCGCCGTTTTCGTAGGTTACATAGGGAAAACGCCAGATATTGCCCAGACCGACTGCCGAACCGATAGCGGCAAAAATAAATGCCCGTCGTCCGGAGAAGGTTTCGCGTTTTTGTGTTGTGTGTGTCATACGAACACCTATGAAAGTTATAAATGAAGTTAAAAATGGAAAGGTTAAAAAAGGTTAGGCGCTCAATATAGACTAATAAAAACAGGAGTCAATAGAGATAAATCACTAATTTTATAAAATTTACGTTATTTTTTGATGAATAATTTTTATTTTTTAGATTTTTATTCTGTTTGATTTATTTGCTTTTAGAATAAAAAAATAAATTTTAATAAAAAGCGATTTAAACCAGCGGAAAAGTCCATACAATACCGAATAAAACGCTAAAAAGAAAAATTTGCAATCAGTTCAATTAAAATGAGGGAAATTTAAACTTTCTGTGAATTTGGTGTAGAGTATGTTTAAGCTTTAACTTACTTAAATCTTATGCAACCGACATCTCTTCAGCGACAAAAAAACGAGGCGAAAATCTGCAAAAGTGCGGTTGATTTCCGAACCGGATTTTTTATGGCAACGCATTTCGCCTATTCGCGAACGCAAACATATTCCCACCGCGTGGCTGGAAGTGAAGATTGATGAAGGGCGCAATCGGCAGGTGCGCAGAATGACGGCGCATATCGGGTTTCCGACGTTACGTCTGATTCGTTATCAATTAGCGGGATTCAACCTGCAAAATTTGATGCCGAAAACCTACCGCACTTTAACTCAAAACGAACTAAGAGAACTGTATCAATTACTTAAATTAACGATTTAACATGAATAATTTATTAAATTTTATTGAAGCGTCGGCGCGCGACAGCCACTTTTTTATTTTCGCCAAAATGGCGTTTGCGATGATTCTGGGCGGCGGCAGGTATCGGCATTGCTTCCGGCGCGGGGTTTTATTTCGACGCCATGGTCGCCACCATCATGATTTTAATCGCCATTCGTTTAAGCCCGTATGTGCATAATTGGGTGCGCCATCGCGATAAAAAGAAAAAAACACGAATCAACGCCACATTGCTTTCACCCAATGCCATTGCGCAATTCGTGCAGTTGTTGCATAACAACAATCATTCCATCGAAAACATCAACGTGAAAGATCAGCCCAACGGCGAAACCAAACTGACCATTCGCTGTTCTATCAACGATAAAGCCACCATTCAGGAGTTGTATTTATTGCTGAAAAACGACCCGAACGTGGTGAGTTTGGAACTGGAAAATTAAAAAAATCCCCAAGTTCGCGCTTGGGGATTTTTGTTAGGTTATTCGATAACCGATTTTGCTAAAGCGCTAAATTGCGGGTTGATCAAGTCGTTTTCTTTCAACTGCCACCAATAAATCGTCAGCTCTTTTTCCCCTTCCGAAAAACTGCCGATGGCATAAGGCGGGTAAACGAAAGTAACGCCATTGCGGGAGAAGTAAAAATCTTTTGGCACGTAAAATCCCCCGTCTTTCTGGGTAAAAGGTTCCGCTTCATTATTACTGTCGCGGTAAGCATCCCATAAGAGGTCTTTTAGTTTTTGATGCTGTTCCGGATTGATGACATCATCAATATCCAGCAAGGCTTTTTTCGCCAAATCAATGTTAAGGAATTGGGTGGAATACATACCGTGCGCACCGCCGGAATAGCCGGAATAACTGATGGTGAAGGTGGCGATGTTTTCCCGTTGTCCGAGATATTTCACACTGAATTCGGTGCTGCTGCCAATCATTTCGTTATCTTTAACTTCTTTAACGCTGTCCGTGTAAAGCGCTTGTAGCCATTCCACAAGTTGTTGTTTATTCTCGATTTTGACTTGACCGCTTGCGGTGAATTGTCGGATTAATTCATTTAATAATAAATCCGTTAACCAATCTTCGCCGGTTTTTAAAGTTTTTACGTTGACTTTCACTTCGCCGCTTTCCGGCGTATAACTGTCGGCGGATTTTTTATCAAATTTGATGGTTTCCGATTTTTCAAACAGCACTTCCGGCTCCACCCGAATCGTTTGATTTTCGGCTAAATCCAGCACTTGTTTCTCTAATGTCTTCACCTGCTCATTGAGTTGTTCAATGGTTTGTGCCTGTTTTTGCATTTGCTCGCTGAGCGCAGTTTTTTCTTTATCGTCGCAGGCGGTCAGCATCAGGCTACCGGCGATGAGCGTGGCAATGAGTAATTTTTTCATAGAAACTCCTGTTGTTGAAAAACGTTAAAAATAATGACCGCACTTTTATAAATCAAACACGTCCACATCGCGTAAAACGTGAATGTTGACTTTACGGCGCAGGAAGCCGCAACGGTCGAAATATTCCACCAGTTGCACAGTCATTTTGCGTCCGAATTGTAAGGCGTCGCGCAGTTCGTTCACCGAAAAGCCTTCTTTTCCGGCGGTCAGTTGTTTAATTAAACGGGCGAAGGTGTAAATGTTCTCCGTGAGGAAGAAACGGTCTTTCACCACGGCGGTTAAATAGCCCAGTTTGCCGGCTTTATAGAGAAAATTGCGCATGGCGCTTTCTTCCTGTCCTAACGCATTGGCAAGATCGCGCACCCACAGGGCTTGTCCGTTATGTTGCTCGAATTGGGCGAGAACTTGTTGCCATAATGCACGTTCTTGTTCGCTAAATTGGATTTTATGATCGGCGGTGTGTAGCCAGCCACGGGTGTGTTGTAATTGATTTTCTGCCAATAATTCGTCGATAAAATGGTAAATCAATTTTTCCGGCTGATTCAGCGCTGCAATGCGATACAAACGGGCTTTGCCCAAGCCGAGTTGATCAGGATGTTGTTCATGATATTGGGCAAGTGCGGTCAATAATTTTGCCGTTTGTTGGGCGCGATAATCGGCGTTAAAACACCAGCTTTGGAAGCGAATATCGCCGTTTTGTTGCAGAATGGCGTCCAGTTGCACGCCCGTCAGCTGCTCAATCCACATGAGCTTTTGCACTTCCACCGCGTGATTTTGCAAATAAAGTGCGGTGCGTTTTTGCGCCGTTTCCGCCTGAATCAAGCGGCGTAAATAATCGAAACGCGCTTCCGTGCGTTTGTGCCGTTTCGGCGAATCGATTTCAATCACTTTGGCACCGCCAAGCACGGCGGTGGAATTGCTGTTGCGCAGAATGATTTTGTCGCCGTACGCCAAAAACAGCGGTTGTTCCAAAATCAGTTCCGCCAATGCCAACTGTTGCGGGGCGAGCTTTTGTTGTTGTAACAAGGTGAGTTTGCCCGTGGTGTGCGATGCGGCGTGATAAATATGCACCGGCTGGCTTTCGTTTAATGCCATTTGGCTTTCCAGCCAAACGGTGATGCGATCCGTCGGTTCGCCGGGTGTTTGGGAGAACAGCCAATCGCCGCGTTCAATGGAAGTGCGGTCGAAATCCAGGTTAATATTTAACGCCAAGCGTTGTCCTGCCAAGCCTACACAGTTTTGTTCGTTTTGTGCGTGGATATTTTTCACTCGCACTTTTTGCCCGTTGCTCAAATACAGTTCGTCATCCAGGCTGACTTTGCCCGCGAATGCCGTGCCGGTGACGACCGTGCCGGCGCCTTTAATGGTGAAAATACGGTCGATGGCGTAACGGAAAGGTTTATCCACTTCCGACAATTCCGCCAACTGCGCCAAATAATCGCGCAAGGCGTCAATGCCCTGACCGGTGATGGCAGAGGTAACGAAGAATTTGCTGTTCGCCAATACGGCATATTGTTGGCGCAGTTGATTTTCCAACGCGTCGATTTGTACCGCGTCGGCGCGGTCGGCTTTGGTGATTACCACCATGATTTCCTGTAACTGTAACAGGCTTAAAATGCTTAAATGCTCGATGGTTTGCGCCTGCACGCCTTCGTCGGCGGCAACGATAAGCATGGCGTAGTGAATGCCGCCCAGCCCCGCCAGCATATTGGCGAGGAAATGCTCGTGTCCCGGTACATCAATAAAGCCGAGAATCTGATCGTTGAACGGCAAATACGCGTAGCCCAAATCAATGGTCATGCCGCGTTTCTTTTCTTCCGGCAAGTGCGCCGTATGGGTGCCGGTGAGGGCTTGCAAAAGGGCGGTTTTGCCGTGGTCAACGTGTCCGGAGGTAACGATAATCATAATGTCTCCAAGCTGTTTAGAAGGCGATCAAGGCTCGCCAAACTGTGTAAATCCAACCAAATTTTATCCCGCTCAATGCGCCCGATAACCGGCTGCGGCAAGGCTAATAAACGGGCGAAAAGTGCGGTGGTTTTTGCCGGCGTTTTTTCGCTTGCCGGCGCAATAGTCACCGCCACCGACGGAATTCGCGCCAACGGTTGCGAACCGCTGCCGATTTGTGCCTCGCTCGGTTCAATGGCAATCACATAATTGGTATTTAAGCGATTTTCCAACCGCACTTTGAGTTGCTCCGCCTGCGCCTGTAAGCGTTCCATGGGTTGCGTAAGCAACAAAAGTGCGGTCAGTTTTTCGGTGATTTTTTCCGGCTGTAAATAGAGGCGCAAGGTAGCTTCCAGCCCGGCAAGAGTGACTTTATCGCAACGCAGCACGCGTTTGAGCGGGTGGGCCTGCAGCTGTTGAATGAGTGCTTTTTTGCCCACAATAATGCCCGCTTGCGGGCCGCCCAGCAATTTGTCGCCGGAGAAGGAAATCAAATCCACGCCGTGCTGCAATTTTTCCTGCACGGTGGGCTCTTCCGGCAAGCCGAATTGTTTTAAATCCATGAGCGCGCCGCTGCCTAAATCGGTGATGACCGGAATGCCGAATTCTTTGCCCAAATCCGCCAATTCCTGCTCGTCAACGCTGTGGGTAAAACCGCAAATTTGATAGTTACTGCTGTGAACTTTCATTAAAAAGGCAGTATTTTCGTTAATTGCGTTACGATAATCTTTTAAATGGGTGCGGTTGGTCGTGCCCACTTCCACCAGCTTGCAGCCCGCCTGCGCCATGATGTCGGGAATGCGGAACGCGCCGCCGATTTCAATCAGCTCGCCACGGGAAATAATCACTTCTTTGCCCTGGGCGAAGGTCGCCAGCATCAGCAAGACCGCTGCCGCATTGTTATTCACCACGCAGGCGGCTTCCGCGCCCGTCAGTTGCTGCATTAAAGCACTGATGTAATTATCCCGATGGCTGCGCTCGCCCGCGCTTAAATCATATTCCAACGCCACATTGCCCTGCATGGCGTCCAGCGCCGCCTGTTGCGCCGCCGGCGACCACAAAGCGCGTCCGAGATTGGTGTGCAGCACCGTGCCGGTTAAATTGTGGACGGTTTTGATGTTCACCTGTTGTTGTAACAGAAGTTGTTCCTTGAGGTGCTGAAAAGTGGCGTCGGTATTCTGCAAAAAGTGCGGTAGGTTTTCGTGGCGTTTTATGTGTTCGCGTGCCTGCTGTAACAGGTCTCGGCACATATTAACGGTGGCGCTGTGACCGAATTCTGCCACCAGCTGCTCACCCTGCGGGGTTTTGAGTAATTTATCGACGGCGGGAAGGGCCTGGTAAAGGGCTGACATGATTATTCCTTTTATGCGCTGAAATTGGCGGATGAAATCGCGGCGAAAAGGCGCGAAACCTGATTTCCTGCTTGCTTTTGCTTACGCATTAGATACACTATCGCCAATTTTTTTCTCATTTTCTCAGAATTATAGGTAATTCAATGCGTACAAGTAAATATTTATTATCCACCTTAAAAGAAACCCCGGCAGAAGCGGCGGTGGTGAGCCACCAATTAATGTTGCGTGCGGGCATGATTCGTCCTCTCGCGTCCGGTTTATATAATTGGTTGCCGACCGGGCTTCGCGTATTAAAGAAAGTTGAAAATATTATTCGTGACGAAATGAATAAAAGCGGCGCCATTGAAGTGGAAATGCCGGTGGTGCAACCGGCGGAGTTGTGGCAGGAATCCGGTCGCTGGGAGCAATACGGTCCGGAATTGCTGCGTTTTGAGGATCGTGGCAACCGTAATTTTGTGTTAGGTCCGACTCACGAAGAAGTGATCACCGATTTAGTGCGTCGTGAAGTGAGTTCTTATCGTCAACTTCCCCTCAATTTGTATCAAATTCAAACCAAATTCCGCGATGAAGTGCGTCCGCGTTTCGGCGTGATGCGCGGGCGTGAATTTTTAATGAAAGATGCCTATTCCTTCCACACGTCAAAAGAAAGTTTGCAGGAAACCTACGATGTGATGTACCAAACCTACAGCAACATTTTCACCCGCTTAGGCTTGGATTTCCGCGCCGTGCAGGCGGACACCGGTTCCATCGGCGGCAGTGCGTCCCATGAGTTCCAAGTGCTTGCCAACAGCGGCGAAGATGATGTGATTTTCTCCACCGAATCCGATTACGCGGCAAATATTGAACTTGCCGAAGCCGTTGCCGTCGGCGAACGTGCGCAACCGACCAAAGCCATGGAATTAGTGGATACGCCGAAGGCAAAAACCATTGCGGAATTGGTGGAACAGTTCAATCTGCCGATTGAAAAAACCGTGAAAACTTTGATTGTGAAAGGCGCAAACGAAGAACAGCCGTTGGTGGCGTTAATCCTTCGTGGCGACCATGAATTAAATGAAGTGAAAGCGGAAAAACTGGCGGAAGTGGCTTCTCCCCTTGAATTTGCCGATGAAGCCGCCATTAAAGCGAAAATCGGCGCCGGCGTGGGTTCACTCGGTCCGGTCAACTTAAACATTCCGGTGATTATTGACCGCAGCGTGGCGTTAATGAGTGATTTCGGCGCCGGCGCCAATATTGACGGCAAGCATTATTTCAACATTAACTGGGAACGTGATGTGGCGTTGCCGAAAATCGCCGACATTCGTAATGTGGTGGAAGGCGATCCGAGCCCGGACGGCAAGGGCACGCTGTTGATTAAACGCGGCATTGAAGTGGGCCATATTTTCCAATTAGGCGACAAATATTCCCAAGCCATGAACGCTACCGTGCAAGGCGAAGACGGTCGCCCAATGGTGGTTACCATGGGCTGTTACGGTATCGGTGTGACCCGCGTGGTTGCCGCTGCCATCGAACAACATCACGATGAACGTGGCATTATTTGGCCGTCCGACGCCATTGCGCCGTTCAGCGTGGCGATTGTGCCGATGAATATGTACAAATCGGAAAGCGTGCAACAATTTGCCGAAGATTTATACCGCACTTTACAGGCGCAGGGCGTGGAAGTGATTTTCGATGACCGCAAAGAACGCCCGGGCGTGATGTTCGCCGACATGGAACTGATCGGCGTGCCGCATATGGTCGTCATCGGCGAGAAGAATCTGGCAAACGGTGAAATCGAATATAAAAATCGTCGCACCGGAGAGAAGCAGATGATCGCCAAAGCGCAGTTGTTGGATTTCCTGAAAAGCCAAATTAACGTATAGCAAACGGAAAAAAGTGCGGTCGAATTTTTAATTGAATTTCTGACCGCACTTTTGTGTGAGGAAGACATCAATCCTTAGATTTTATTGGCGATTTCCATTTGTTTGGAAATTGTCGCGACCAACCTGCTGAAAGTGAGCGATGGTTTCACCAAATTGGTACCGACCCTTGGTGCGCTGGCTTTTTATGGTTGTTCATTTTATTTTGTTTCCATTATTTTTCGTACGCTGTCGGTGGGCCTGGTGATTAATTTATTTTCGCAAACCTCGCACTGATTATATAATTCGCCCGTTGTGGTGAGTGAGGAGAGCAAAATGAAAGATTATGATCCGTTTCGCATTGAGTGGGATTGCCGACGCGGTATGTTGGAGTTGGATAAAGTGATTATGCCTTTTTATCAGCAACATTTTGCCCAATTAAGCGAACACCAAAAGGCTGTTTTTGTGCGCTTGCTGGCGTGTTCCGACTTGCAATTGTTTTCGTGGTTTTTTAATAACGGCACGATCGACGACCCGGAATTGTGCAAAATGGTGGCGGAAATTCAACAAAAATTAAATTTAACAAATTGATTTATAATGAATTAGTTCTCAATTTTGTTTTTTATAAAGAGACTGAACTTTTTTTCTTTCACTTCGTCTAACGCATTACAAGGGCTTGCTGGCTTTGAAATTAAAGCTTGTTAGACGTGATTATGAGGTTATATGGCTGAACAGCTAACAGATCAAGCTTTGGTAGAGAGGGTGCAGCAGGGCGATAAGAAAGCTTTCAACTTATTGGTATCGCGTTATCAAAATAAAGTGGCTGGATTACTGACTCGGTATATTTCACCGAATGATATTCCTGATGTTGTACAAGAATCATTTATAAAAGCGTATCGTTCCATTGATTCTTTTCGTGGTGATAGCGCCTTCTACACTTGGCTATATAGAATTGCAGTAAATACGGCAAAAAATTACTTAACTGCCCAGGGTCGTCGTCCGCCAAATGAAGATATTTTGGCTGAAGATGCGGAATCCTACGATGTGGGGACAAATTTACGGGATGTGGATACGCCCGAAAATGAGATGTTATCCAATGAATTGAAAAAGATTGTGTTTGATACGATCAAAAGCTTGCAGGAAGATTTACGCACGGCAATTACTTTACGCGAAATCGAAGGATTGAGTTATGAAGAAATTGCGGAAATCATGGATTGCCCTGTGGGAACCGTCAGATCGCGGATTTTCAGAGCGCGTGAAATCATTGAAAGCAAGGTCAAACCGCTTTTACAACGTTAATAAACAGCAACACAACCACGGTTGGTCGGAGTACGAAAATGCAAAAAGAATTACTTTCAGCATACATTGACGGTGAGCAAGTCAGCAGTGAACTCACCGAACAATTATGCCAAGATGCGGAATTGCAAGAAAGCTGGGCGAATTTTCATACAATTCGCGCGGTGATGCGTCAGGAGACAAATGTTTTCTTAAGTGCTGATTTCACTGCGAAAATGGAAAGTCTGATTGCGGAAGAAGAAATTGTTGTCGCACAACCGACCGTTTCTCAACCGTTACCGCAAGAAGTCGAATCTTCTCCGTTCATGCAAAAACTCAAATCATGGTTTGTGCCGATGACACAGGTTGCGGTGGCGGCGGGCGTCTGCTTAGTGGCTGTGTTAGGCGTGCAATCTTTGAACAGCAAGTCTGCGGTGCAAAATGCGCCGGATACCCCGGTGTTGCAAACATTACCGTTTAATAACGGGGTGCAGGAAGTGAGTTATAATGCGCCAAGTAAAGATGTGATTACCACCGAGCAGTTGGAACAAAAAAATAAACGTATCGGTGCGATGTTACAAAGTTACGAGTTACAACGTCGGGTTTACGGCGATTCCTTGAGTTTGGAACAAACCAGCGCCAAGTAAAATAATATGTTTTCCGGTATAACTGTTTGCTGAACATTCACCACCAATTTTGGTGGTGAATTTGTTTATTAGGAATTTGAAAATGTTAAAAACGCTTCTGAAAACCACCGCACTTTTCTTATTGTTGAGCTGTTCGCTTTCCTCCGTGGCGCAAGAGAATCTTTCGCCGAAGCAACTTTTAGGCGAAATGAAAAAAGCCGCGCAGCAGTTAAATTACGAATTTTCTTTCGTGCAAACCACACCGTCAAATATGGATTCTCTGCGCTATCGCCATTTTGTCGCCGACGGCAAAACTTATGCTCAGCTGGTTACGCTAGACGGTCCGCAACAAGAAATTGTGCAACGGGAGAATTTAATCAGTTATTTCCAGCCGAACTATCAGGCGTTTACCATTAACGGCTCCGGCATTATTGATAATTTACCGCCGTTGTCGCGTGCTAATTTTGATGCTTTGGAAAAATATTATGATTTCGTGAATATCGGGCGCAACCGTGTGGCGGATCATGTGGTGCAAACCATCCGAATTCTGCCGAAAGACGATTTCCGCTATCAGTATCTGGCGTTTATTGACGAAGAAAATCACCTGTTATTACGCACCGATATGCTTGATCGCGAAGGCAATTTATTAGATCAGTTCCGTGTGGTGAATTTATATATCGGCAATGAATTATCCGGCTTGCCGGCGTATTTGAACCGCGTCGTTTTCCCGCCGTTGTTAATGGATCAAAAAGCCAATAATCCCCCCGCGTTTAAATGGCAGCCCGGCTGGCTTCCACAAGGGTTTAAATTAGTGAATCATAGCATTGAATTGGACGGTGAAGAGAAAATTGAATCGCAACTTTACAGCGACGGTTTATTTTCTTTCACATTATATGTTTCCGATAAAATCGCCGAATCCACGCAGCAGGATAACACGTGGCGGCAGGGCGCTTACACGATTTATACCGAAAGCATGGAAAACAAAGAGATGACCATTATCGGGCAACTGCCGATTTCCACGGCAAAACGCATTGTGCAAGACATTGAATTCAGAAAATAGCAGGCGATTATGTTAACGGAAAGTGCGGTCGTTATTGAGTACGAATCCGGCAGAGCCAAAGTAAAATGCCAATCACAAAGCGCATGCGGCGCTTGCGCGGCAAAACCGGCGTGCGGTAATTCTGCCTTGTCGGAATTAGCCGGCAGCGGCGCGCGCGGCGAACATATTTTCACCATCGAGACCATTACGCCACTGAAAATCGGGCAACGGGTGGAAATCGGTTTGTCCGAACGTTCCTTAATCAAATCCGCCTTGCTCATGTATTGCGTGCCGCTATTTACTTTATTATTCAGCACGTTATTATTTGATTCGCTGTTTGCCCATGAGCTCGTCAGCGTCTTTTTTATCTTCATTTCCACTGCACTTTCTTTCCTTGGTGTGCGTTGGTATGCGCAAAAACTCAATCGCCAATCCGCCTACCAACCGGTGTTATTGCGCGTGTTATAAATCCCCACACACCGTTCGTTTTCTTTTCCGGGCTGTTATATAATTCAGCCCGTTCGTTCAATTTTCTTCAAGGAAACATTATGCTCCCTATGCTCGGCATTACCGGTTACAGCGGCAGCGGCAAAACCACGTTATTGGAAAAATTGCTTCCGCAATTAAAACAGTGCGGTTTACGTCCCGCCGTGATTAAACACAGCCATCACGATGTACAAATTGACAAGCCGGGCAAAGACAGCTGGCGCATGAAAGATGCCGGTGCCAGTCAAGTAATTATGGCGTGTGACCAACGCTGGGCGCTGATGACCGAAACCCCGCAACAACATATTTCCCTGCCGTATTTGTGCACGCAATTTGACGAGGCGTTAGCGGATTTAATTTTAGTAGAGGGCTTCAAACAAGAACCCATCGAAAAGATACTGTTACATCGCAAAGACATGACCAGACCGCTTCCGGAAATGGATGAATATGTTCTGGCTGTCGCCACGGATTACCCCTTAACCGCCCACAAGCCTCACTTGGATATTAACGATATTAAACAAATCGCCCAGTTTATTGTGATGTGGTACGAACAAAAGTGTGGCGGAAAAAAATAATGTTTTTTCTTACCGCACTTCAAGTGCTTGCTCTTGCTAACGTGCGGTTATTTTTGGAGTTTATAAACTTGGAATAGGAACGAGGACATTTTTATGAGAAACATCATTATCACCGGTGCCGGTGGGGATTTGGCGCAGGCAATCGTAAAACAACTGCCTGATGCCCGTTTGATTTTAATTGGCAGAGAAGCGGCGTTGTTGGAAAACCTGTATGCGTTTCATCCGCATAAAGCCTGTTTTCAGCTGGATATTTGCGATGAGCACGCTGTCGCTGCCTGCTTGCATGAGGTTGAGCAGCGTTATGGCGCGATAGATGTGTTGATCAATAACGCAGGCTATGCGGTGTATGATGATTTTGATTGCCTGACGACGGAAGAGGCGCGTAAGATGTTTGAAGTGAACGTGTTTGCCGGCATGACCTTTTGCCAACTTGTCGGACACAACATGAAAGCGCTTGGGCGTGGGCATATCGTCAATATCGTTTCTATGTCGGGATTTTTGGCATCTGCCAAATCCAGTCTGTACTCCGCCAGTAAATTTGCCATGATCGGCTACTCCGACGCCATCCGTTTGGAACTGGCGGATAAAGGTGTATTCGTCACCACCGTCAACCCCGGTCCGATCGCCACTAAGTTCTTCAAACAGGCGGATCCCGAGGGGACTTATCTAAAATCTATCAAGCCCTTTTTAATTCCGGTGGATTTGGTAGCACAAAAAATCGTCATGGCGTTGGGAAAAAATGTACGTGAAATCAATTTACCCCGCACCCTTGCCTTTGCCCGTAAATTTTATGTGTTATTCCCCAAAACCGCCGATTTCCTGGCAAGAACGCTGTTTAATTATAAATGATGGGAAATGACCGCACTTTTGGAGCAACATAGTAAAAAACCACTCAATTGAGTGGTTTTTTATTTTACTTAACATCAATTTATTTAACCGGAATTTCGGCTAATAATTTGGTGATTAACGACCAGAAAATTTGCACTGCCGGGATGTGGACTTTTTCGTCCGGGGAGTGGGCATTTTTGATGGTCGGGCCGATGGAAACCATGTCCATATTTGGGTAAATTTTCTTCAGCAAACCACATTCCAAGCCGGCGTGAATCACTTTAATAGCCGGTTCGTAGCCCAGCACTTGCGCATAAATTTTGTAGGTTAAGTCCACAATCGGTGAATGCGCTTGCGGTTCCCAGCCAGGATAAGAGCCGGAGAATTCGGCTTTTGCATCGCTCAATTGTGCCAAGGATTTCAACATTTCGGCAACATATTCTTTGCCGCTGTCAATCAGCGAGCGCACTAAAATGGTGGCTTTAATCCAATTTTCTTCGGTTTCTAACACGCCGACGCTAAGCGAAGTTTCCACAATATTTTCCAACACATCGCTGTTGCGAATTACGCCATTCGGCAATACATTTAATAAATGGATAATGTGTTCTGTGGTTAATGGTGTGAAAATCTTTGTCGGTTTATCAATCGGTTGTAATTCGAAAGAAAGATTCGGTTCAATTAATGCCAATTCGGTCTTCAATAAAACGCCGAAATTTTCCACCGCACTTTTCAGCCTGTCAACATCACCGTTGAAGTTTAAGGTGGCAAAGGCTTCGCGCGGAATGGCGTTGCGGATGGAACCACCGCGAATATCGCTTAACGCGAAATCAAAGTGCGGTTGATTTTGAGCGAGTTTTGCCAGGAAGCGAGCCAGCAATTTGATGGCATTGGCGCGTCCGGTGTGGATATCACAGCCGGAATGCCCGCCGCGTAAGCCTTTTAACACGATTTGCGTACTATGCGCGAAACGGTTGTTTTCATATTCAACGGGCAACGAAATGTTGGCGTTTTCACCGCCGGCACAGCCCACATAAATTTCCGCGTTTTCTTCCGTGTCGGTGTTGATCATGATGTCGCTTTGCAACCAGTTTGGGCATAACCCAATGGCGCCTTCCATGCCGCGTTCTTCTGTCATAGTGAGTAACACTTCGAGATCAGGATGCGGTAAGTCGTCGCTGTCCAGCACCGCTAAGGTCGCCGCCATACCGATGCCGTTATCGGCGCCTAATGTGGTGTTGGTGGCACGCACCCATTCGCCGTCGATATAAGGTTGAATCGGATCGGTGGCAAAATTATGCAAGCTGCCTTCGTTGGCTTGCGGCACCATATCCAAATGCGCCTGAAGGGCGACTTTTCGGCGATTTTCCATGCCTTTTGTTGCCGGTTTGCGAATTAACACGTTGCCCGCTTCATCGCGTTCGGCGTAAAAAGCTTTGCCTTTTGCCCAATTAACGATGAATTCCGCCAGGGCATTTTCTTGATAAGACGGATGGGGAATGACACAAATTTGATCGAACCATTTCCAGAGTAAATTCGGGGTTAATTTTTGTATTTCTGACATATTTCCTCCTTAAAAAATTAAGGAAAATAATAGCATAAAATGCCATTTCGGGTTATCCTAACGCCATTTTTATTTCCCGGGCAGCGCCCGCAAAGTTTCAGACAAGGTGTGTTTATGAGTGAAAAATATGTTGTGACGTGGGATATGTTCCATATGCACGCACGCAAATTATCCGAACGTTTGCTTCCGGCTTCACAGTGGAAAGGCATTGTTGCCGTGAGCCGTGGCGGTTTATTTCCGGCGGCGGTACTTGCCCGCGAATTAAGCATTCGTCATGTGGAAACTATTTGTATCGCCAGTTATAACCACGACACACAAGGCGAATTGCAGGTGTTACACGCCGCACAACTGGCGAACGGTGGTGAAGGATTTATCATCATTGACGATTTGGTGGATACCGGCAACACCGCGCGCGCTATTCGTGAAATGTACCCGAACGCCCGCCTTGTGACGGTTTTCGCGAAACCGGCCGGCGCGGAATTGGTAGATAATTATGTGGTAGATATTCCGCAAAATACCTGGATTGAACAACCTTGGGATATGGGCATTTGTTTCGTTCCTCCGCTTGCCAGAAAATAAAAAACAATCAGAAAATCTACCGCACTTTTTTTGCACCTAATAAAAACCATGAGCAGAATAACTCACGGTTTTTTTTTATTTTTTCCCTTTCTAGTAAAGACTGAAGGCTTGTAAATACGGCAATTTTCCGCGTTTTAATAACTCTTCGATACCATTTTTGTGATCGTTACCAAATCCCCGCAACTGGAAGGTGACGCCAATACTGTTATCATAGAAAATTTCATCATATTTTTGATTTTGGCGGCTGGTGACATAACGTCTGGCGCCTACACCGATGCTCCAACAGCAGGAGTTGTATTGTACGCCAAGGTATTGTTCCACCGGTTTCTTCAGCGCCAAATCCTGATAATAACGCCCGACCACCGCCCAATTGTCGGTGATTTCCCACGCTGCCTGCACGCCCAATTGTTTAATATCCTGATTATAACGATTAGCGCCGACATCCAGGTTTTGATCGATATATCTTTGGCTTGCGTAACGGTAAGTTAACTGAATTAAATTCTCTTTTTGCGGATTCCATTCTAATCCGGTATTTGCCAATGAAACCTGTTTTAACTGCGGATCATATTGATAACTTGCGCGCCAACGCCATTGGTCGCTTATTTTCCAGTTGGATTCCAATGCCCATGACGAAGATGCGCCGGAGGTTTTATTATTCGGGTTATCATCAATGCGGGACGGCTTTAAATAAAAGGTTTGCCCGATGGAAAAATTGAAGCGTTCTTCTTTTTCCACATCAAAGAAACGTGTAGTCCCTCCCAATGTTACCTGATTGGCAGAGGCTATTCGGTCCAAACCGCTGTAACGACGGTCACGGAATAAGGAGAAATAATCCTGTTGCAATAAAGTAGAATCGTAACCGAAACCAAGATATTGCGGATTTTTAGGTCCGATATTGCCTTGATTCTTATAAGGGCGATATAAATATTGAACGCGCGGTTCGAGGGTTTGGGTATAACCGTTGAACAAGGTTTTATTGGATGCCAATACCGTTTGCAATTCTACTTTAAACTGCGGTAATACACGGGTTACGCTGCGTTCCACCTTTTCATCTTCAGAAACAATCCTTCCGTTCTTTTGCTGATAATGGGTTGCGTAAAGTTTGGTTTCAAAGTTAATGCTGCCATAACGATTGGATAAGGTTTTGTTTAAGCCGGGTTCCAAATGGAAACGCCAGGCTTTTGGCATCTGAATGCTGTCGTTATCAAAGCGTGCCGCTTGCGAAAAAAGTTTGAAATCCAGGTTATTCCATAAATTATTTTTGTAATAATTGAAATCAATTTGCGGCAAAGTACGATATGGACCAATGGCCACTTCATCGAAAATCTGGAATTGTTTTGCCGAAATGGCAAGGTTGTAATTCGGTTGATAGTAGGCAATACGCGCTTTTTGATCGGCATAACCATCCGTACTGCTGCCGTATTCGGAATCAAAATCGGTGAAATAACGCTTGTCGCTGACCCGTGTATAATCCACATTCAAGCGCCAATTTTCCAAAAAGCTGGAACTGTGTAACCAGTGCAATAAATGGCGTTTGCGATTTTCTGCCGTGTAATCCGTTAATCGATCATTGCCTAAATATTCACCGGCAATTTTCCCTTCACCGAGTGGTGTTAAATAACGAAATTCGCCGTTGAACTGCCAACCCCGTTTTGACATATATTTCGGCGCAATGGTAGCGTCGTAATTCGGCGCGATGTTCCAATACACCGGTTGTGCATAGAAATAACCGTCGCGGCTGGAATGTCCGGCGGTAGGTACCAACAAACCGGAACGACGGCGATCGCCGATAGGCAGTTGGAAATACGGTGTGTAGAACACCGGTACACCATGCACGCGAAAACGGGCGTGCCACATTTCCGCATATTCTTCTTTCACATGTTGGCGCATTTCGCTGGCGTAAATAGACCAGGCATTATCATTCGGCAAACAGGAGGTAAAAGTGGCGTTTTTCATTAAGCGGTAATCTTCGCGCAATTCCACGCTTTTCGCCGAACCGCGCCCTTGGCGATCAACAAATTGATAATCGGCGTGTTGAATGTCGGTATCTTTGCTGTTGAGATGGATTTTGGCATCGCTGCCGAGTAAGTTGATTTGGTTGTCGCGATAATCAAATCCGCCGCGCGCAAAGGCATAACGCTGCACATTGCCGCCTTCGCCCGATTGTTGCATTTCCACCGCCGCGGATTTCAAATGGCGGTTACCTTGTTTGATGTCCACATTGCCTTGATAAAGGGCGCTGCTCGGCTGATTGATTTCTACTTTATCCGCTTCAATGTACACCGGCTGATCATTCGGATCGCCGGTCACCACTTCTCCGGTAAAATGCGGTACGCCTAATAAACATTGCTGATTCAAGTCTGCTGAGCTGTCGGCAGTATAAAGTGCGGTCAAAATTGACAGTGAAATTAACGTGTAATAATTTTTCTTCATCGGACAACCATTATTTGAGCCAAATTTAATGGGATTATACTGTAAAACGTAGGGGATCGCATTGTTTAATGTGGCGTTTTGTACGCGCACGCATTCCAGTGATCATCCACCAACCCCATGGATTGCATAAACGCATAACAGGTTGTCGGACCGACAAACACGAAGCCGCGTTTTTTCAGGGCTTTGGATAACGCGATTGAGGTTGCCGTTTGCGCCGGCACATGGCTTAACTCGGGCACGTCATGAATTTGCGGCTGATGATTCACGAAAGACCAAATAAAATGACTGAAATTTTCACCGCACTTTTGCATGGCAAGAAACGCCCGCGCATTGGTGACGATTGCCTGTAATTTAGCGCGATGGCGAATTAAGCCTGTATTTTGCATACAGTGATCGATATCGGCATCAGTCATTGCTGCGACTTTGTGCGGATCAAAATGGAAAAACGCCTGCCGATAAGCTTCCCGTTTTTTTAATACCGTAATCCACGACAGGCCCGCTTGCTGCCCTTCCAGACACAGTTTTTCAAATAATTTGCGATCATCAAATTGTGGTTTACCCCATTCGTTGTCGTGGTAATCCTGATAAATTTGTGAGTTTTCCGCCCATGTGCAACGTTTTTTCATAGGACTTCCTTTATATGAATATTTTTTGGTTTGACAGAAAAATAATGACTTTATTATAAAAATATTTCTTCGGCTAATAGTTAATTAAAATGAATAAAACTTGACTAAAATAAAAAAATACTGAGAATATTAGCCGCACTTTTATTTCATCTAAAGATAAAAGTGAATAGCGTTTAATTAAATTTAGAGGGATATATTATGTCTGGATTATTTGTTCAAACTGATCCGTCCCGTCGTCGTTATGGTGTCGCGGCGTTCGTGGCGATTATCGCCGGTGTGGTTTCTTCATTCGTAAAATGGGGCGCCGAGCACCCATTCCCACCACGTAGTCCGTTGGATTTATTCACCGCTGCCTGTAAAGATCCCAGCCAAGCCCTTGAGGTTTGTTCCCGTGCATTTTTAAACCCGCCGCATGTTTTCTTACGTGATTATATCGGTATTAATCCGACGGAAGCGGTGTTTACTTTCGCCGATTACGGATTTAACTGGATTGGCGTGACCCACATTACTTTCTCGGTTGTATTCGCACTGTTCTATTGTATCGTCGCAGAACGTTTCCCGAAAATTAAATTATGGCAAGGTATTCTGTTCAGTATTATTTGTAATATTGGTGTTCACTATATCGCTTTTCCATTACTTAATTTAACACCACAAATATCTGAGTTACCTTGGTATGAACATGTTTCCGAATTTGTCGGCCATGTTTTTTGGTTCTGGAGCATTGAGTTAATTCGTCGTGATTTACGTAACCGCATTACGCACGAGCCGGATCCGGAAGTGCCGTTAAATCAGCCATATCGTTAATCGAAACAAAAATCCTGCAAATGTATTTGTGGGATTTTTTATATCAGTTTGACTATGGCAACAAACTTTCCAGTCGCCACAATTCATTTAACGCTTCACGGCGGCGGATTAAATAGGCGTTGTCGCCGTCCACCATAACCTCCGCCGTTCTCGGGCGGGAATTGTAGTTGGAAGACATACTGGCGCCATAAGCTCCCGCAGAGCGTTGGGCTAAATAATCCCCTTCCGCAATGGCAAGTTTACGTTGTTTGCCGAGGAAATCCGAGGTTTCGCAAATCGGCCCCACCACGTCATAAATTTTCTCTTCGCGCGCTAAAGTGCGGTCGATTTCCAGAATGTTCATATAAGCCTGATATAACGCCGGGCGAATCATGTCGTTCATGCCCGCATCTACAATGGCGAAATTACGGCTTTCGTTGGATTTTAAATATTCCACTTTGGTCACCAAAATCCCCGCATTGGCGGTGATGGCGCGACCGGGCTCAACGATAATTTCCAACTCGTTGAACGCACTTAATTTTTCCCACAGGGCTTTGGCGTATTCCGTCGGGTGTGGTGGCGTTTCGTCGGTGTAAGTGACGCCTAAACCGCCGCCCAAATCCAAATGTTTCAACTGAATGCTGTCCTGTTTTAACTGTTCCATGAGCATGATTAACCGATCGGCGGCATCTAAAAATGGTTGTAATTCCGTGAGTTGCGAACCGATGTGACAATCCATACCGACAATTTCAATATTCGGCAGCGTTGTGGCTAATTTATACACCTCACGTGCCTGTTCCACACTCACACCGAACTTATTTTCTTTTAAACCGGTGGAAATGTAAGGGTGGGTGTGGGCGTCCACATCAGGATTGACGCGTAAAGATATGGGTGCGATTTTGCCTATGTCGCCAGCGACTTGATTAATGCGTAACAATTCTGCTTCCGATTCTATGTTAAAGCAACGAATGCCCACTTCCAGCGCGCGGGCGATTTCCCGGCGGGATTTCGCCACGCCGGAAAACACCACTTTATGCGCCTCACCGCCGGCGGCAAGCACCCGTTCCAATTCTCCTTGGGACACAATGTCAAAGCCGGAACCCAGTCTTGCCATGATGTTCAAAATAGCAATATTCGGATTGGATTTCACGGCGAAACACACTAAGTGCGGATGGTTTCCAAAGGCGTTCTCAAAAGCATACCAGTGGTGCTCAAGAGCGGCTTTGGAATAAACATATAAGGGCGTGCCGAACTCCTCGGCAAGTTGTTTGACCGGCAGATTTTCCACCATAAGTCGATCATATTGATATTGGAAAAAGTCCATAACATCGCCTGTAAAAATTATTTGGTCGCCTGATCGGCTGAATCTTGTGCAGGAAAATACAACGGACCTTTCACGCCACAGCCACTGCTTAAGGCACATAAGGTGACGAGTAAAAATAAGGAAATGAGTTTTTTCATCGGTTGCTCCTTGTTCTCAAATTTGACTGCTCTTTTTACCATTAAATCGGGCTTTGTGCTATCACAACGCGCAGAAAATCTTTATAATTCCCTCTTTACCAACATTTAGGGGAGTGGTTTTTATGAATATCATCGAGTTTCATCAGAAAATCGAGCAAGTTTGGGATGAAATTGAAGAACAACTGGAAGCGCAGGATTGCGATGTGGATTGCGAACGTCAGGGTTCCGTGTTCACCATCACCCTTGGCGATCGCAGCCAAATCGTGATCAACAAACAGGAATCGTTATTGGAATTATGGCTGGCGAGCCACAACGGCGGCTTTCATTTTGCCTATAAAGAAGACGGACGTTGGGTCAGTAACGACGGTTTGGATTTCTGGCAGGCGCTCACCGAAGCCCTTGCTAAACACGGCGAACAGGTTCAATTTAATCAATGAGCGACCTTAACCCGTCCAAACCAACAAAAAGTGCGGTAGATTTTGCCGATGAATCGTCGGTAAATTCCACCGCACTTCATGCTTCCGCATTGCACGTTTTGCATTCGGTTTTCGGCTATCAATCCTTCCGCAAAGGGCAGCAGGAAATCATCAATGCGGTACTTAACGGGCAGGATTGTTTGGTGATTATGGCGACGGGCACGGGCAAATCGTTGTGTTATCAAATTCCCGCCCTTTGTTTTGACGGCACGACGCTGGTGGTTTCACCGTTGATTTCCCTGATGAAAGACCAAGTGGATCAGCTGCGCGCCAACGGCGTGGAAGCGGATTATTTAAATTCCACACAAACCTTCGAAGAACAGCAACAGGTGCAGAATCGGGCAATTTCCGGGCAATTAAAATTATTGTATTTATCGCCGGAAAAAGTCATGACCAGCAGCTTTTTCCAATTTATTTCTTTATGCCAAGTGAGTTTTATCGCCATTGATGAAGCGCACTGCATTTCCCAATGGGGACACGATTTCCGTCCCGAATATACCCAACTCGGCGGCTTAAAAGGCAGCTTTCCGAACGTGCCGATCATGGCGCTCACTGCTACAGCGGATCAGACTACACAACAAGACATCCTGCAAAATCTCCGACTAAATCGACCGCACTTTTATGTGGGCAGCTTCGATCGCCCGAACATTCGTTACACCTTGGTGGAAAAATTCAAACCCATGGAACAGCTTTGCCGTTTCGTGCTGGCGCAAAAGGGCAAGAGCGGCATTGTGTATTGCAACAGCCGCAATAAAGTGGAACGTATCGCGGAAACCCTGTACAACAAAGGCGTGCGGGCGGCGGCGTATCATGCCGGCATGGAAAACGGCTTGCGCGAAAAAGTACAACGGGATTTTCAGCGTGACAACATTCAAGTGGTGGTGGCGACCATTGCGTTCGGCATGGGCATTAATAAATCCAACGTGCGCTTTGTGGCACATTTTGACCTGCCGCGCAGCATCGAATCCTACTATCAGGAAACCGGTCGTGCGGGGCGCGATGATTTGCCGGCGGAAGCGGTATTGTTTTACGACCCGGCAGATTATGTGTGGCTCAACAAAATGCTGATGGAAAAGCCGGAAACGCCGCAACGGCAGATTGAACAGCACAAATTGCAAGCCATCGGTGAATTTGCCGAAAGCCAAACCTGCCGTCGTTTGGTTTTATTGAATTATTTCGGCGAACATCGCCAAACGCCCTGTCAAAATTGCGATATTTGTCTCGATCCGCCGAAAAAATATAACGGCTTGTTGGATGCGCAAAAAATCATGTCGGCGATTTATCGCACCGGTCAATGTTATGGCGCGCATTATGTCATCGCCGTATTGCGTGGCATGAACAATCAGAAAATTCGTGACCAACACCATGATCAATTAAGCGTGTACGGCATTGGCAAAGAACATGGCACGGAATATTGGCAGTCGGTATTGCGCCAGTTGGTTCACTTGGGGTTGGTACGCCAAATCATCGGCGAATACGGCAACACCTTACAATTAACGGAAAACGCCAAACCGATTCTACGCGGAGAAGAACCGCTGGAATTGGCAACTCCTCGCCTGTCTTCCATTGTCACTACCGCCATGACGCCCAAAAGTGCGGTGGGTTCTTACGACAAAGATCTGTTTGCCCGCTTGCGCTTTCTGCGTAAACAAATTGCCGATAAGGAAAATATTCCGCCGTATATTGTGTTTAACGACGCAACGCTACAAGAAATGGCGCAATATCAACCTGTCAGTAACATTGAAATGCTGCAAATCAACGGCGTTGGCGCCATTAAACTGGAGCGTTTCGGGCAGGCATTTCTCACCTTGATCCGCGAACATAAAAGTGCCCGCGCCGGCGAATAATCCCCGCCACCGCTTCGGCGCACTTATTTTTAGCTAATTGCACAAAATTTTGCTATAATCCCGCCCGATTTTTTACGAATTACACAGAGAAGAATTATGTCAACAAATACTCCTGAAACTTATGGTGCAAACAGTATTAAAGTGCTGAAAGGGCTTGATGCGGTGCGTAAACGTCCCGGAATGTATATCGGTGACACAGACGATGGAACGGGTTTACACCATATGGTTTTTGAAGTGGTGGATAACGCCATTGACGAAGCCTTGGCAGGGTATTGCGACGACATCGTAGTCACTATTCATTCCGACAATTCCGTTTCCGTACAAGACGATGGGCGCGGTATTCCGGTGGATATTCACCCGGAAGAAGGCG
This sequence comes from Aggregatibacter actinomycetemcomitans, assembly GCF_023518055.1. Classification (NCBI taxonomy): domain Bacteria; kingdom Pseudomonadati; phylum Pseudomonadota; class Gammaproteobacteria; order Pasteurellales; family Pasteurellaceae; genus Aggregatibacter; species Aggregatibacter actinomycetemcomitans. The sequence continues at coordinate 824,048 of NZ_CP085096.1, read as the reverse complement.
TTTCCGCTGCCGAAGTGATCATGACCGTGTTACACGCCGGCGGTAAATTTGACGATAACTCCTATAAAGTATCCGGCGGTTTGCACGGCGTGGGGGTATCCGTGGTAAACGCGCTGTCCGACAAGTTACAGCTCACCATTCGCCGTCAAGGCAAGGTGCACGAGCAATTTTACAGCCTCGGCGATCCGCAAGCGCCGTTAGCCGTCATCGGCGAAACCACGCAAACCGGTACCACCGTGCGTTTCTGGCCAAGCCCGACTATCTTCACTAATATTGAATTTGAATACGATATTTTAGCCAAGCGTTTAAGAGAGTTGTCTTTCTTAAACTCTGGCGTGTCCATTCGTTTAATTGACGAACGTACCGACAAACAAGACCACTTCCATTACAAAGGTGGCATTCAGGCGTTCGTTGAATATATCAACCGCGGTAAAACCCCGATTCATCCGAAACCTTTCTATTTTTCCGCTGAAAAAGATGGCATTGGTGTAGAAATTGCGTTGCAATGGAACGACGGTTACGCGGAAAACATTTATTGTTTCACCAACAACATTCCGCAACGGGACGGCGGTACGCACTTAGCCGGTTTCCGTGGCGCAATGACCCGCACCTTGAACAACTACATGGAAAACGAAGGCTACACCAAGAAATCCAAAGTGGCGACTTCCGGTGATGATGCCCGTGAAGGCTTGGTGGCGGTGATTTCCGTGAAAGTACCGGATCCGAAATTCTCTTCTCAAACAAAAGACAAACTGGTTTCCTCCGAAGTGAAAAGTGCGGTGGAATCCCTGATGAACGAATATTTACAAACCTATTTGTTGGAAAACCCGAACGATGTAAAAATCATCGTGACCAAAATTATTGATGCCGCGCGTGCCCGTGAAGCCGCCCGCAAAGCCCGCGAAATGACCCGTCGTAAAGGCGCGTTGGATTTAGGCGGCTTGCCGGGCAAATTGGCGGATTGTCAGGAACGCGATCCGGCGTTATCCGAGCTTTACATCGTGGAGGGGGACTCTGCGGGCGGTTCCGCAAAACAAGGGCGTAACCGTAAAAACCAAGCGATTTTGCCGTTAAAAGGGAAAATCCTGAACGTGGAAAAAGCCCGTTTCGACAAAATGTTGTCTTCTGCGGAAGTGGGCACATTAATTACCGCATTGGGCTGCGGTATCGGCCGTGACGAATATAATCCCGACAAATTGCGCTATCACAGCATCATCATCATGACCGATGCGGACGTGGACGGTTCCCACATTCGTACTTTATTGTTAACGTTCTTCTATCGCCAAATGCCGGAACTGATTGAGCGCGGTTACGTTTATATTGCCCAGCCGCCGCTCTATAAAGTGAAAAAAGGTAAGCAGGAACAATACATTAAAGATGACGAAGCGATGGCGGAATTTGAACTGGCGATTGCGTTGGAAAATGCCGCGCTTTATGTGAATGAAAGTGCACCGGGTATGCAAGGCGTGGCGTTGCAAAACTTGGCGTCCGAATATCTTGCCGTACAAAAAATGATTGCCCGCTTAACCCGCTATTATCCGGAAAGCGTGTTAAAAGAATTGATTTATCAACCGGCGTTGACCACTGCACTGATGCAGCAGGAAAGTGCGGTCAATTCCTGGGCCGATTCTCTGGTTGCCACCTTAAATATGAAAGAAACCGACGGCAGACATTATAGCTATCGTCTGCAATTTAACGCCGAACGGAATTTGTACGAAGTGGTATTAACGGTGAGAACACACGGTATTGATACGGATTATTTCCTCAATTTCCAATTCGCCACCGGTAGCGAATATACCCGCCTAATCGCCCTAGGCGAAAAATTAGTTGACTTGTTGGAAGGCAGCGCCTATGTGATGCGTGGTGAGCGCAAAGTGGCGGTGGGTTCTTTTGAACAGGCAATTGAGTGGCTGATGAGAGAATCCCGTCGCGGCTTAATGATCCAACGTTATAAAGGCTTGGGCGAGATGAATCCTGAGCAACTTTGGGAAACCACCATGGATCCGAATATCCGCCGTATGTTGAAAGTATCGATTAAAGATGCCGTGGCGGCAGATCAACTTTTCACCACCTTAATGGGTGAAGAAGTGGAGCCGCGTCGCGATTTCATCGAAAGCAATGCGTTAAGAGCAAATCTGGATATTTAAAATCCACTTTAAAAAAACACCGCACTTTCGGTTTAAAGTGCGGTGTTTTTTTCGTTATTTTCTTAGCTTCACCAATTCCACTTCATGGTTCGCCCCTTTTTTCAAAATAAGGTTCGCACGCTCACGAGTCGGTAAAATATTTTCTTTCAGATTCAATCCGTTAATTTCATCCCAGATTTTTCCTGCCGTTTCGGTGGCTTCCTGTTCGGACAGGTTGGCATAATGTTTGAAATAAGAACTCGGATTGGAAAACGCACTTTGGCGGAATTTCAGGAAACGACGGATATACCATTCTTTCAGTAATGTTTCTTCCGCATCCACATAAATGGAAAAATCCACAAAATCCGAAACGAACAGCTCATTGGCCTGATTTTTGTTCGGTTGTAACACATTCAATCCTTCCAGAATCAGAATGTCGGGCTGATCGATAACATTAAATTGATCGGGAACAATGTCATAGGTTAAATGTGAATAAATAGGCGCGCTGACATTGGGTTTGCCGGATTTTATGTCGGCTAAAAAATGAATCAGTTTCGGCGTGTTATAAGAAATCGGAAAACCTTTTTTATGCAGCAAATTATGTTGTTGCAAATAGGATAAAGGATGCAGGAAACCATCGGTCGTGATCAAATCAACTTTTCGCTCCTGCGGCCAATGGCTTAATAAGGATTGCAAAATCCGCGCCGAAGTACTTTTTCCTACCGCCACGCTACCTGCAATACTAATAATGTAAGGCACTTTCGGGCTTTGACCGCCAAGAAAACGGTGCAACACGTCCTGACGACGAATGTTTTCATCTATATAGTAGTTAATCAAACGGGTTAACGGTAAATAGATAGTACGGACTTCATCAAGGGAAAGTGCTTCGTTAATACCAAGCAACGGTTTGAGATCTTGCTCGGTTAATTTTAACGGTACGGATTTGCGCAATTCCGCCCAACGTTGTCGATTAAACGACAAAAACGGCATAAGCTGCTCCGAAATAGAATGAGAAACCGGAAATTCCACGTGTTGAATTACTCTTTTTAGCCAAATATAGGTTGCAAAATATACCTTATAAATAAGAGATTGAGCAGTAAAAATTTAGCATAATCAGGTAAATTAGACGAAGATAAATTGTTTTTGTTTGATAATTAAACGAATAATTGAAAAAAACTTTATTTACTAAAAAAAAACTTGTCAGGCATGAAAAAAGCCCTATAATACGCGTCACTTGTTTTCGACGCCGACTTAGCTCAGTAGGTAGAGCAACTGACTTGTAATCAGTAGGTCATCAGTTCGATTCCGATAGTCGGCACCATTTCTCGCAATACAAGTTCAAACTTAGAGTGGAGGGATTCCCGAGCGGCCAAAGGGAGCAGACTGTAAATCTGCCGGCTCAGCCTTCGAAGGTTCGAATCCTTCTCCCTCCACCATTATCTAAGAGTAACCGATGGGACAGATGAATTAAGAACGGCGGGCATCGTATAATGGCTATTACCTTAGCCTTCCAAGCTAATGACGCGGGTTCGATTCCCGCTGCCCGCTCCAAGCGCTGATATAGCTCAGTTGGTAGAGCGCACCCTTGGTAAGGGTGAGGTCGGCAGTTCGAATCTGCCTATCAGCACCACTTCTTAATAATCTCTCCATTACAAATTTTAATACTTTGGTTAATCTGGTAAGTTGAACCATCGATAACCGTGTTTGTTTAGAGGGACTCTCAATGTCTAAAGAAAAATTTGAACGTACAAAACCGCACGTTAACGTGGGTACAATCGGCCACGTTGACCATGGTAAAACCACTTTAACAGCAGCTATCACTACCGTATTGGCAAAACACTACGGCGGTGCAGCACGTGCATTTGACCAAATCGATAATGCACCTGAAGAAAAAGCGCGTGGTATCACCATCAACACTTCACACGTTGAATATGACACCCCAACCCGTCACTATGCACACGTTGACTGCCCGGGACACGCCGACTATGTGAAAAACATGATTACCGGTGCGGCGCAAATGGACGGTGCTATCTTAGTAGTAGCAGCAACCGACGGTCCTATGCCACAAACTCGTGAGCACATCTTATTAGGTCGCCAAGTAGGTGTTCCTTACATCATCGTATTCTTAAACAAATGCGACATGGTAGATGACGAAGAGTTATTAGAATTAGTTGAAATGGAAGTTCGTGAACTTCTTTCTCAATATGACTTCCCGGGCGATGACACCCCAATCGTACGCGGTTCTGCATTAAAAGCGCTTGAAGGCGATGCCGCATGGGAAGAAAAAATCCTTGAATTAGCAAACCATTTAGATACTTACATCCCGGAACCTGAGCGTGCTATCGACCAACCGTTCCTTCTTCCAATTGAAGATGTGTTCTCTATCTCCGGTCGTGGTACCGTAGTAACGGGTCGTGTTGAGCGCGGTATCATCCGTACCGGTGATGAAGTTGAAATCGTGGGTATCAAACCGACTGCAAAAACCACCGTAACCGGTGTTGAAATGTTCCGTAAATTACTTGACGAAGGTCGTGCGGGTGAAAACATCGGTGCATTATTGCGTGGTACTAAACGTGAAGAAATCGAACGTGGTCAGGTATTGGCGAAACCGGGTTCAATCACCCCGCACACTGACTTCGAATCTGAAGTGTACGTATTGTCCAAAGAAGAAGGTGGTCGTCATACTCCATTCTTCAAAGGTTACCGTCCACAATTCTATTTCCGTACAACTGACGTAACCGGTACTATCGAGTTACCTGAAGGCGTGGAAATGGTTATGCCCGGTGATAACATCAAAATGACCGTATCCTTAATTCACCCAATTGCGATGGACCAAGGTTTACGTTTCGCTATCCGTGAAGGTGGCCGTACAGTGGGTGCCGGCGTGGTAGCTAAAATTATCAAATAATTGATAAGACAAACCAAAGTAAAACTGAAAAGGCGTATCGAAAGGTACGCCTTTTTGTTTGGTATCAAATCAGTAATTTTTAGATTGTTCTTTATCCACGACGACCGGATCTACATAATAAACAGCCGGAATTTCCTGTTTATTGATTTGTTTTAACGCATGCTCAATAGCAATAGCCACTTGTTTTTTCGGCAGCTGATCAATAGTATTTTGCATTTTGCCTTGTTTTACATATTCAATGGCAAGCGGAATACCATCATAGCCGGTAACCAATACTTTGCCTGCCAGACCGGCGTTTTCCACAGCCGTAACCGCACCGATTGCCATATTATCGTTAGCGGCAAAAATACCATTAACATTTGGATTAGCGGTTAAAATATTAGTAGTTACATTAAGTGCTTGTTCGGTTTCCCAGTTTGCTGATTGTGATGCCACGATTTTTATGTCCGGATATTCGGCAAAGGCTTTTAATGCACCACCTTTGCGTTGTTCGCCATTATCAACGCCCGGGATGCCCTCCAAAACCGCGACATTACCTTTCCCACCCAACGCTTCGGCAAGATTTTTCGCTTCCAGATAACCACCATTAAAATTATCTACGCCCACGTAATTAAATTTCAGTCCCGCGGCTTCAGCAGCTTTTGCGTCAAGACGAACATCAAGATCAATAATAGGAATCCCTGCTTTTTGCGCTTTTTGGAAAGCCGGAATGAAAGCGATAGAATCATTCGGCGTCACAATAATGGCGTCGACTTTTTTGGCTATCATATTTTCAACCAAGCCCACTAATTGTTCCGTAGAATCTTCTTTCTCGGCCACCTGAATAATTAAATCAACATTTTTTTGTTTGGCGGCTTCCTCTGCTCCCTGTTGCATTGAAATAAAATATTCATTGCTTAGTGTTTTCATTAATAATGCAATCTGCGGTTTATCCGCTGCCACCGCAAGCGTTGGTAACGCAGCAAGCAATGCACTTATTTTAAATATATTTTTTAATAACTTTAATTTCATATAAAACACTCCCTGATTTAAGACTGAATAATTTGTTTCTTGACTTGAAACCGCTTTAGTTTACTGAGATTCAATGTTGAAAACTGTGAACTTTCTCCCATTTTTTGCATAAAAAATAATCTATCCTATGAGCTACTATTTAGCTGAAACGGTGGAGGTTAAATGAGTGAAAATATCATTTTAGAATTAAAAAATATATCCAAGCGTTTTTTCGGTGTGACCGTACTAGACGACATTCACTTGGATATTCGTCAAGGGGAGGTACTTTGCCTGATAGGTGAAAACGGTGCCGGAAAATCGACTTTGTGTAAGATTATTGCCGGTATTTATCATTGTGATGAGGGCGAAATGTTTTATTCCGACCGAAAATATTCTCCGGACACCGTTAAACAGGCGCAGGAGGCAGGAATCGGGTTTATTCATCAGGAATTGATGCTAGTCCCCAAATTAACTGTACTGGAAAATATCTTTCTGGGTTCAGAGAAAACCTCCTCTTTAGGGTGCATGAACTGGACGGTCATGCGGGAAAAAACGCAACATATCATTAACGAACTGGAACTGGATATAAAGCCGGACGATTTAATTTCCGACTTATCCATCGCTCAGCAACAAATAGTAGAAATCGCTAAAGCGGTATTCAGCGAATATAAGATCATTATTTTTGACGAACCGACATCGTCCATTTCTCGCAAAAATACCGAGGTATTGTTTAACATTATTCATCAACTAAAGGCGAAAGGCGTGGCAATGATTTATATTTCGCATCGTCTGGAGGAATTCAAATATATTGCCGATCGCGTTACCGTTTTAAGAGACGGACGAATTACGGGAACGATGCGCTATCAGGATACATCGCCGGAAGAAATCGTACGTTTGATGGTCGGACGTAAAATTGATTTCACTAGATACCTGCGTACAGGTTCCTTTAACCAGGAAAAATTACGGGTGGAAAATTTACACAACAAATATATTAAACCGATTTCTTTCAGTGTAAACAAAGGAGAAATCCTAGGCTTTGCCGGACTTGTCGGTGCGGGACGAACCGAAGTACTGAGAGCGATTTATGGTGCGGACCAGACCAGTGGAAAAATTTATATCGACGGGAAAGAGATAAAAATCAATTCTCCGGAAGATGCGGTAAAGCATAAAATCGGGTTAATTACTGAAGACCGAAAATCCCAAGGTTTGGTACTTGGTATGAGTATTCGGGAAAATATCACACTACCGATTTTAAAACGCTTTTGGCGTAAATTTTATCTGGATAAAAAACAAGAACGGAGAGTCGCTGAAAAAAACAGAACCAAACTACATATCGTTTCTCACGATCAGGAACAGCAAACCAAAACCTTATCGGGCGGAAATCAGCAGAAAGTGATTTTGGCTCGCTGGTTAGAAAGCGGGGTGGATATTTTGTTTTTTGATGAACCGACTCGCGGCATTGATATCGGGGCAAAGTCGGAAATTTATGATTTAATGCGCCAATTTACCGAAAGCGGCGGCACTATCGTGATGGTATCGTCGGATTTACCGGAATTAATCACCATTTCCGATCGCATCGTAGTAATGCGTAACGGTGAAAAGATAAAAGAAATCACCGATCGCACCGAAATTACGGAAGAAAATTTAATGCACCTGATGATAGGTGTTTAGAATAAGGATGACACTATGTTTTCATTGAAAAAAATAATCTCAAAATTAGGCATCGGGTTAGTTTTATTTTTCATGATTTTAGGAATGTCTTTCACATCAGAAGCCTTTTTATCGACTAACAATATTTTTAATATCCTATTACAAGTATCCGTCATTTGCGTGATCTCCGTCGGCATGACTTACGTCATTCTAACCGGAGGTATTGACTTATCGGTCGGCTCTATCGTCGCATTGAGCGCTGTTTGTTTGGGGTTATTCACCCATAGGGGAGTGGCTATTCTAGGTAAAAATCCGACGGAACCGATGCTTTCGATCGTTGTGATGGTATCCGTGCTTGGTTCCATCGGAGTTGGAGCTTTATGCGGGTATGTCAACGGTGTGATTATCGTTTACGGCAAGGTTACTTCGTTTATTACTACCTTAGGCATGATGGGGATTGCGCGAGGGCTGGCACTCACGCTGTCTAACGGTAAAACTATCTATAATTTTCCCGAAGCATTACGTTTTTTTGGTAACGGGCGATTGAATATAACGGATGGCTTTGGTATTCCGATACCGGTAATCATTGCTTTAATCGTCGTATTAATCAGCTTTTACATCTTAACCCAAACCGTTTTTGGACGGCAGGTTTACGCGCTTGGCGGTAATCGTGAGGCGGTGAGATTATCCGGCATTAATGTAAATAAACTGGAAATTAAAACCTATGTGATTAACGGTGCGCTGGCGGCGATCGGAGCGGTGATTCTGGTAGGACGGTTAAACGCTGCACAACCTATTGCCGGAACAGGCTATGAACTGGATGCCATTGCCGCAACGGTGATCGGCGGAACCAGTTTGATGGGCGGCGTCGGTTCGGTGATCAGCACCTCCATTGGCGCGCTGATTATGGGCGTGCTGCAAAACGGACTAACGCTTCTGAACGTCACCTCGTATCTGCAACGTTTGATTATCGGCTTGGTTATTATTCTTGCCGTATTTCTTGATCAATTGCGTCGCGGAGAAGTTTCCACCGGTCGTTTAAGACGTATTTTCTTCAGAGAGTAACGGATATGCATTATTATTTAGGTATTGACTGCGGAGGTACTTTTATCAAAGCCGCGCTTTTTGATAAAACGGGAAAAATCCACGCCTGCGAAAGAGAAAGTCTCAGTGTAATAAGCGAGCAAGCGAGCTATGCCGAACGGGATATGGACGAGCTTTGGCGGGCATGTGCCAATGTTATTCGCACTACCATAAAACACAGTAAAATTGAACCGCACTTTATTAAAAGTGTCGGCATTTCCGCCCAAGGTAAAGGCGCTTTTTTGCTGGACAAAGAAAATAAACCGTTAGGGCGGGCAATTCTGTCTTCCGATCAACGCTCGCAACCCATTGTTAAACGCTGGCAGCAAGAGGGGCTGGAAAAGAAAGTTTATCCGCTTTCCTATCAAGGGTTATGGACCGGTCATCCTGTTTCTATTTTACGCTGGTTGAAAGAAAACCAACCGCAACGTTATTATGCGATCAATAAGTTACTCATGGCGCACGATTACCTGCGCTTTTGTTTAACCGGAGAGTTGTATTGTGAAGAGAGTAATATTTCGGAAAGTAATTTATACAATATGGCAATAGGAAATTATGAACCCGAATTGGCTCGATTGCTAGGCATTGAAGAAATCATAGGTAAACTGCCCCCCATTGTAAAACCAAATCAAATTGCAGGCTATATTACACAACAAGCGGCTCACCAATGCGGTTTGGCAGTTGGAACGGCAGTAGTCGGCGGTGTATTTGATGTCACAGCAATGACCTTGTGTTTGACCGATGATAATGACGAAACCAAATTAAATGTGCTGTTAGGCACCTGGTCAATTGTGACAGGAATTTCCCATACGATTGATGAAAACCAAACTCTACCATTCGCCCACGGACGTTATGTCGAACAAAATACCTTCTTGATTCAGGAAGCAAGTCCGACTTCTGCCGGCAATTTAGAATGGTTCATCAAGCAATGGAATTTAACTTATCATCAGACAAATCAAATGGTAGAAGCATTACCGCCGGCACAAAGTGCGGTCATTTTCATCCCATTTTTATACGGAACTAACGCCAAATTAGGCATGACTGCCGGATTCTATGGCATGCAAGCCCACCACACTTTGGCACATTTACTGCAAGCGGTCTATGAAGGTGTATTATTCAGCCTCATGATACACTTAGAGCGGATGTATCAACGTTTTCCTCACGTACAACGTTTGCGTGTAACAGGCGGCCCGGTAAAATCACAAGTTTGGTTGCAAATGCTGGCAGATTTTAGTGGAAAAACCTTGGAAGTTCTGCAAACTGAAGAAGTCGGCTGCCTCGGCGCGGCTTTAATGGCCGCGGAAGGAGCCAATCACGAAGCAGCCACTTTAAAACGTAATCAGAAATTAAAAATTATTCATCCTAATTCCTTTCATTTCGACGCATATCAACAGAAATATCAGAAATATCGTAAGCTAGTTAATCTACTGAGCGAAATGGCATAAAGTGCGGTTAACAACATTTCAGATATTTTTAATGCGCTGAAGTTGCCTTACCTCTTCCAATTCTTCAACGCGTCGGCAAATGCGTTGCCCATAGCGTTATTGGTTCTTGGCGCATTACGTTCTTGACGAGAAGCATTGGTGCGTGGTTTTGCCGATAAAGTGCGGTCGGATTTGCCATCGTTTTTCACCGCACTTTCATCTAAACGCATCGTCAGCGCAATACGGCGACGCGCGACATCCACTTCCAGTACTTTCACTTTGACTATATCACCGGTTTTCACTACTTGATGCGGATCTTCCACGAATTTATCGCTTAAAGAAGAAATATGCACCAAACCGTCTTGGTGAACGCCGATGTCCACAAAGGCGCCAAAATTAGTGACGTTAGTTACCGTTCCTTCTAAAATCATGCCCGCTTTTAAGTCGGTAATCTCCTCCACACCATCCGCGAAGGTCGCGGTTTTAAATTCGCCGCGCGGGTCGCGTCCCGGTTTTTCCAATTCTTTGAAAATATCCTGCACCGTCGGCAAGCCGAATTGTTCATCAGTAAACTGTTTTGCATCAAGCTGACGCACCAAACCGGCATTGCCCATTAAATCCTGAATGGACTGTTCCGTTGCCTGCAGGATTTTTTCCACAACAGGATAAGCCTCCGGGTGTACGCCGGAAGCGTCTAATGGATTGTTGCCCGCCGCAATACGCATAAAACCGGCACATTGTTCAAAGGATTTCGGTCCCAAACGCGGCACTTTTTTCAGTTGCTCACGGCTGTCGAAACGCCCATTTTCATCACGATATGCCACAATATTCTGCGCAATGGTTTTGGTCATTCCCGCCACGCGTGCCAATAACGGTACGGAAGCGGTATTCAAATCCACGCCCACGGCGTTCACGCAGTCTTCCACTACGGCGTCCAGTTTGCGCGCCAGCTGGCTTTGATTCACATCATGTTGATATTGCCCTACACCAATGGCTTTCGGTTCGATTTTTACCAACTCCGCCAACGGATCCTGCAAACGACGAGCGATAGATACCGCACCGCGCAACGACACGTCCAATTCAGGGAATTCCTGCGCCGCCAATTCGGAAGCGGAATACACGGAAGCGCCTGCCTCACTCACCACTACCGTTTGCGGTTTATTCTCTTTGATTTCTTTAATCACATCTTTGGCAAAACGCTCCGTCTCACGGGAAGCGGTGCCGTTACCGATGGCGATTAATTCCACATTATGTTGCTTAATTAATTGGAAAATGGACAACATGGCGCGATCCATTTGTCCCGTATGTGGATAAATGGTGTCCGTTGCCAATAATTTACCGGTGCTATCCACTACCGCCACTTTCACGCCGGTACGCAAACCCGGGTCTAGACCCATGGTATTTTTCGCGCCTGCCGGTGCCGCCATTAAAAGTGCGGTCAGATTTCGAGCAAAAACATCAATGGCTTCTTCTTCCGCTTTCTCACGCAACGTTGCCATCAATTCCGTTTCTAAATGCAGCGCCACCTTGATTTTCCATGTCCAGGCGATAACCTGCTCACGCCATTTATCCGCAGGTTGTCCGGTGAAACGAACGCCCAAATAGTCGCGGATAATCTCTTCGCAATAACTTTGGCGGCTTCCTTCTTCCGCGTCGGGATCGGCATTTAAACTTAGCTGCAAAATGCCTTCGTTACGCCCACGAAACATTGCCAACGCACGGTGCGAAGGTACATTTTTGAATAACTCCTGATGGTCAAAATAATCTTGGAATTTTGCACCTTCCGTTTCTTTGCCCTCAAGCACTTTGGAAACCAATAAGGCATTTTTGCTTAAATAATCGCGCACTTTCGCCAGTAAGCCAGCGTCCTCGGCGAAACGTTCCATTAAAATATAACGGGCGCCGTCCAGTACCGCTTTGCTATCGGCAACGCCTTTTTCCACATTAATGAATTCATTTGCCGCCGTTTCCGGATCGGTTTTCGGTTCGTTCCAAAGTAAATCCGCCAACGGCTCAAGCCCGGCTTCAATGGCAATTTGTCCTTTGGTGCGGCGTTTCGGTTTGAACGGTAAATATAAATCTTCCAATTCAGTTTTGCTCTGCGTAGCTTGGATTTTGCCACGCAATTCATCCGTTAATTTGCCTTGCTCTTCAATGGATTTCAGAATGGTTTGACGACGTTCTTCCAGTTCACGCAAATAAATTAAACGGGTCTCAAAATGGCGTAATTGGGTGTCGTCCAGCCCGCCGGTGGCTTCTTTACGATAACGGGCGATAAAGGGAATGGTGTTGCCATCGTCTAACAGTTGAATGGCGGCGAGAATTTGGTTATCACACACATTCAATTCCTGCGCGATAAGTTGGCTGATTTGTTGGTTTAACATGATATGTACTTCTTAGTAATGAAAAAAACGGGCATAGCATACTGTTTTTGGACAAGAGGCTCAAATGTTTGTTTTACACCTCCGCATTGCTAATTCAGTGTGACAATAGAATAATGATTTCGTTCTAAAACCACTCAATTCAGAAAGTGAGGTCGTTACGATTTTCATACTTAACAAAATTAATCGCAAATTAACCGCACTTTTTCATATCATGGATTATTTAAGTATGTTCAACAGCCCAATAAATCGCCCAATTGCTGATGAAAGGCGTTTTTCTTTATGGTAAATATAATTTATCCCACGTTTAAATTGAAAACTGTCTAATTCTACAGCCTTCAACATACCCATTTTCAGTTCGTTTTCAACGGAAAATCGAGAAATAATGGAAACCCCTAATCCATTCATTACACAACGTTTAATACCTTCTAAACTATTGATTTCCATAAACTTAAGCAGAGAAATCTGATCTTTTGAAAATTGCTGTAAAAGAAATTTTCGGGTTTGAGAATTCTTCGGTTTAATGATAAATAATTCGTCACAAAGTTGCTCAAAATGACAAGATTCATATGTGGCTAACACATGATCAGGAGGAACAATCAAAATCAGTTCATCAGACAAAAAACGATTAACATCATATTTTTGCGGATCAAAATAAATTTGGTCAGACATAATAATAAAGTCAATGGAATGATTCTCCAGCCCCTGAATCAGCTGTTGGGAAGAAAGAATCTCAAGACGAAGTTCTACATTCGGTGATAATTTTCGATACTCTGCAATAACCTGCGGTAACAAATAAACACCGACAAAATGGCTTGCGCCGATAATAATCTTGCCATAATTAGGATCATCATATTGATGTAGGTGCTCCACTGACATTTCTAAGGTACTAATTATCTGTTCCGCATAACTATAAAAAATTTTACCTTGTTCTGTTAAATACAAGCGGTTGTTGATTCGCTCAAAAAGTACAGTATTTAAGGTCTCTTCCAATTTGCGGATTTTTATACTCACCGCAGGCTGTGTACAAAACAAACGCTTCGATGTTTCAGTCACACTCAAACAATCGGCAAGCACAATAAATGTCTTTAATTGGTTTATATTCATATAATTCCATTAAATTATTTTATGATCCTTATAGGATAATACAATTATTCGTCATGAAATGAAATCACTATAATCGGCATTGACAGATCACTATAAGGAGTTATAGGTTATGAACAAAGCTATTCAGACTACCCCAATAGAGAATAAAGAAAGGAATAAACTTCTCAAACAATTAGGTATTCCTCTGGCGCTTGTCATCTTACTACTTTTAATGTGGATGCCTACCCCGGAGGGGCTAACCATTCAGGGACAAAAATCCATTGCAATTTTTGTTGGCGCCTTGATTTTGTGGGTGTGTGGTTCTATTCCTATTTATTTGACATCAATGATTGTCATCATCTTATTATCACTCACCCAGACTGTGGAAAAAGATAAACTTGTTTTTGCCACATTAGGGTATGATGTGATTTGGTTAATGGTATCGGCATTTGTTCTCACCTCGGCTATGATCAAATCGAATATCGCCCGCCGTTTTGCGCTTTGGATGATTACTCATTTTGGACAAACACCGAAGAAAGCCTTATTTGTGCTTGTATTAATTAATTTTATACTTGTTTTCTTTGTTCCTTCAACAACAGCACGAGCCTCATTAATGGTTCCTATTTGCTTAATTCTTTTAGAAATTTATAAAGCCATGCCAGGTGAAAGCAATTTGGACGATTGATGATGTTACAAGGTGTACAGGCCGATGCGATTGCCACATCGGGTGTGATGACAGGTACTGCTGCCAACATTATTTCCGTTGGTTTTATCAATAGCCAAGAAAACGGCGATATCGGTTATATTGACTGGGTAATAGCCTCCTTCCCTATTGCCTTTATATCCATGATGATTTCTTTTATGGTGGGCTTTAAATTATTTTCTATTAAAAAAGAAACACAATTTATTGAGGCATTGGGGCTCTTACAGGCGGAATTCAAAAAACTTGGTAAATTTACCTTAGATGAGAAGAAAGCCATGGTAATCTTCTTGCTCACCGTGGTGTTATGGGCAACAGAAGATTATCAAAAAATCTTATTTGGTTTCAAAATCAGTGTATATATGACTGCCGTTATTGCAGCCGTACTGTGCTTAATGCCTAAAATTGGATTACTAACCTGGAATGAAGCAAAAATCAAATGGGATTTAATGCTATTTGCTGCCGGTGCTTACGCCGCAGGAAATACGCTTGAGTCAACCAAAGGTGCTCAATGGATTATGGATAAAATTGTTCATGGATTGGGTTTAGAGAGCATGAATCATACCTTCGTCTATATCGCCGTCATTTTTATTTGCATGTATAGTCACCTGATCTTCACCAGTAAAACCGTACGAACTACGATTCTAATTCCATCTATTATCGCATTAGCCCAATCTTTAGGGATAAATCCGGTGACACTCGCACTCTCAGCATCATTTACTCTTACCTACACTATAACCTTACCGCCACATTCTAAGGTAAATACCATTTATTTTGCGACCGGCTATTTCAGTGTATTAGATCAGATGAAGTATGGATTAATCACCTGTTTCATTAGTGCCTGCATGATCTGCCTTGCAACCTTTACATGGTTCCAATTACTCGGATACGGTTTATAAGGAAAAATAAAATGCGTTTAATTTTATTAAGACATGGTGAAACTTTATGGAATAAAGAACACCGTCTACAAGGACACCTAAATTCTCCACTTTCGGAAAAAGGTATTGCTCAAGCAAAAGCGATTAAACCTTTAATCGAAAAATTTTCCTTAAAAAAAGTTATTTGCTCCGATTTGGAACGCGCCAAGCAAACCGCTGAACTTATCGGTTTTCCCAATGCCACACCGGATAGCCATTTGCGCGAACTTGCCATGGGGGAATGGGAAGGGCGAAAAAAAGACGAGATTATGCAAGAAAACCCCATCCTTTACCAAGACTGGAGAAACGGTAACTACACACCTAGAGGTGGTGAGAGTTGGCAAGATTTTTGTCATCGAATTTCAACCGCACTTTTTCAGTGGACAAATAAATCTGATGGAGACATCTTAGCCATCGTACATAGTGGTGTAGTTCGCGCTGCCTGTGAAAGATTAATTTCTTTATCAACCAAGCATCTATTACCGGTAACCCAGGGAACACTTACTATTTTTGACATAACGCCAAATCATCCCATCAAGTTAGAAGCCTATAATCTAGGAAGTTTTGTGCCGGAAATCAATGTGGCAGATTAATAAGCTAAAGCAATTTAAAAGTAAAATACTTTTTACAGACAGACATTGATCATTTATAACGTTGAATGCGATTTTATGTGCTGCACTTTTAAATTCAGCTCTATTGATAAGATAATTGTATTTTTCATTTGTAAATTCAAAAAGATAGACTAAAGCCTTTACCAAAGACACCTTCCCTGTTCTTGCTAACTTTTTTATGTTTCAACCCTTCGAAAAAAACATTAGCAGCGATTTGCCAAAAAAATGGCAGAATAAATATTAAATTATTTAACGGAACTTTTACTATTCTTTGCTGAAATATCGTACAAAGCATAAATATTGCAATTATCGGTACCGGCAGCGAATGACATTCACTTCCGGCACTTCTACTTTGACCACATCACTGGTTTTCACCACTTGGCGCGGATCTTCCTATCACTTAAGCAAGGAATATGCACCAAACCGTCTTGGCGAACACCGATGTCCACAACGGCGCCTAAATTGGTAGCGTTAGTTACCGCTCTTAAGTCGGCAATCTCTTCCACGCGATCAGCGAGAGCCGCAGTTTTAAATTCACCGCGTGGGTCACACCCCGGTTTTTCCAGTTCTTTAAAAATGCCCTGTTCTGTTGGTAACCCGGAATGATATATACTTCTTAGTAATGAAAAAACAGGTATAAAATCCTATTTTGAGACAATAGGTTCAAATGTTTGAGCCTTTTTCGATATAATTTTGCAGCAGTTGAGGACATTATTATGGCAAAGTCAAATTACATCACCCGACAAGGCTGGAATATGCTGGATCGGGAATTGAAATTTTTATGGAAAGAAGAGCGTCCGCAGGTGACGCAAGCCGTCTCCGACGCGGCGGCATTAGGCGATCGCAGCGAAAATGCGGAATATATTTACGGTAAACGACGCTTACGGGAAATCGATCGCCGTGTACGCTTTCTGACCAAGCGTCTGGAAGTATTGCAAATTGTGGATTATTCCCCCAAACAGGAAAGCAAAGTGTTTTTCGGCGCATGGGTGGAACTGGAAAATGAAGACGGCGAAGTGAAACAATATCGCATTGTCGGCTGTGATGAATTTGATCCGGCAAATAACTGGATTTCCATTGATTCACCGGTGGCACGCGTACTAATCGGCAAGCAGGAAGATGACGAAATTACGGTGGACACGCCTGCCGGTAAAATTTGGCTATGTGTGAATCGAATTTGGTATGAAAAAAACGCATAGCGCCAGAATTGCTTTTCAATAGATGAAAAGTGCGATCGAAAAAACATATAAATTTCTCACCGCACTTTTAGGATACTTAATATTACCGAGCCTTCTCATTATCCGGTTGTTCAGCGAATTCGTGCATCATATCGTGCATTTTTGCGCAATTTCGAGCAAAAGCACGACAGTACGGACAAATAGCCAAATGCATATAAACCTGACTGTGTTGCAACAAGGAAAGCGGTTTTTCCTGACCATCGGAAATTAACTTGGTAACCTGTTTACACTTCATGATGTTTTCCCACTTTATTTCTTTTCATCAAACCAATTATTAGACAGGCAGGCTTGCAACTGTAAGCGTGCGCGATAAAGTAAAACATGCAGATTGGAGACGGATAAATCACATTCCTCACAAATCTGTTCACTTTTCATTTCAAAATACTCGCGCATCATAAATACGCGGGCTTGTTGTGCCGGCAAATGCTCCAAACAAGCTTCAAAAACAACCCAAAATTCCCGTTTATGTACCTGATTATCAGGTTCGTGCCAGGTTTGTGGGGAAAAATGGCTGCGATCCCAGTGACCGCTCTGATCAAAAAAGGCATTGGGCTCATCTGCCTCATCCTCGTCATCATAAATTTCTGACACATTCACCGTACGTTTACGATAATTAATCAAATCAATGATTTGATTCTTCAAAATGGCAAAAAACCAGGTTTTCAGCGCAGAAGCCCCTTTAAATGAGGTCGCATGTTGATACGCTTTCACTAAGGTTTCCTGCACGACATCTTCCGCTAAATCTTCGTCCCTTAACTGTAAAGTGGCAAATTTCAGCATCTGCCGGCGAATATCCTCAATTTCTTGAGATGAAATGTGTTGAAAAGAAAATTGCATTGTTGAGTCCATTTTATTTTAATGAGTAGAAAAGAGAGTATTCTACCATCATATAATACAATGCACCTATAATATCTTAAAAATAAATAATTAAATTCAGCAGCAGGCTAAGATTTTTGCAAAAAAAGGACTTGTTCACCACAAGTCCAAAATAAGTGATTATTTATAATGACTTGGAGTGAAAATTACATTTTGTGATCTTTCATTTCCTTGTCCATTTTATGGTCCATGGACTTACCGTCTTTCATCATTTTGTCTTTTTTATGATCCATCATTTTGCCATCCTTCATGGTTTTATCCATTTTATGGTCCATCATGGCTTTATCATCTTTCATGGTATGCTCCATTTTATGTTCCATACCTTGTTCCATTTTATGGTCCATTGCTTTCATTTCAGCTGAAGCTTGAGTCGCCATTGCCATAGTGAATACACCTGCTAATGTAGCGAATAATGCTGTTTTTTTCATAATAAACTCCTTTAGAGATTGTGAGATTTGTTATTTATAGAAAAGTGCTTTGTACGTGAAAACCTTACGATTTTCACGTATGTGCATTAGACGGAGTTACCTCTGATTTTCTTACAAAAAATTTTAAATTTTTTAAGTTTTTTTATTGAAAGGGAGAAAATAATTTTACCTGATTATGTTACAATGCCTCTAAGATGCATTTTTTGCGAAATCACGAACTGGGTTCCCTAACCCCAATTTAAACTAAAAAGGTAATTTCAAATGACATATTCATTTTCGATCTTTAACGATCAGCAAAAACGTCGGGCATTAGTGCTGCTCAGTTTCTTCCACATTTTTATCATCGCCGCCAGTAACTATCTCGTGCAGATTCCCTTTGAAGTGCATGTGCCGTTGACGTTCTTTGGCGCACAGGAAGACTTCATGTTTCACAGCACGTGGGGCACACTGACCTTCCCGTTTATTTTCCTGGCGACAGATTTAACCGTTCGCGTGTTCGGTGCCAAAGAAGCGCGCTGGATTATTTTCGTGGTAATGATTCCGGCGTTAATCATCAGTTATGCGGTGTCAACCCTGTTTTCAGACAGCCAATATAAGGGTTTGCAGGCATTAGCGACATTCAATCTATTTGTATTCCGTATTGCGGTGGCAAGTTTCTGCGCCTATGTATTCGGACAATTATTAGACGTATTGGTGTTTAATCGCTTACGCCAACTAAAAACCTGGTGGATTGCACCGACCAGTTCTATGGTGTTCGGTTCCATGGCGGATACTTATTTATTCTTCGCTATCGCGTTTTACGCCAGCAACGATCCGTTTATGGCGGAACATTGGATGGAAATCGGTTTCGTGGATTATTTGTTTAAATTGTTCATCGGATTATTATTGTTCGTGCCCGCTTACGGCGTCGTGTTAAATATGATTTTACGCAAAATTCAAACCTTAACGGCGACCATGCAACGGGACTTTGATGGCAAAATCGAAGAAGCGAACGGATAAAAAAATGCCCTGATGATTCAGGGCATTTTTCATTTGGGAATTAGTCTTTTTGGGCAATAAGTGCGGTCTCTTTTTCAGGTGTTTTTTCTGCCGCCTGCGGTTTTCGGATTGCCATCATGGATTGCAGACCATCTTTGCGTAATTGTGCAGCAGCAGCCGTGTCGCCCACCTGTTCAAACACATAAGACGCCATGGTGATGTCAGCCGGCTCCAATTTATCTTTATTCGCGATTAACGCCTTAAACACCTCATTGGCTTTGGCAAAATCATTGTTGCGCATATACAGATAACCTAAAGCGCGGTTGGCGCCGCATTGCACCGACGGATTAGCGCCTTTTAACCACTTGCTGATAAATTTAATCAATTTCGTATTATCTTCCGGCTGCAAACGGCTAATTTGCTTGAAGAGTTCCTGATTTAGCGGGCTGTTTTCATCGTCCAGTTTCTTCACCAATTCCAACATGAGTTCATAAGCAGATTCATGGTCGTTGGCATCAATTAAACGGCTGATAAGCGCCAGTTTGACATAGGCATCGTTACGACGTTTACGTGGTTGTTCATCCCACCAATCCAACAAACCGTCCACGCCTTCTTCGTTCATTTTTTCATCCAGCAAACCGTCTTCTACCTGATGCTGTAACT
Organism: Aggregatibacter actinomycetemcomitans; assembly: GCF_023518055.1. NCBI lineage: Bacteria > Pseudomonadati > Pseudomonadota > Gammaproteobacteria > Pasteurellales > Pasteurellaceae > Aggregatibacter > Aggregatibacter actinomycetemcomitans. Next base: position 803,989 of record NZ_CP085096.1, on the reverse strand, counting down.
GAACAAAGCCTTCTGCCGAGTACAAACCGGATTTTTCCACTTGTTCCAAAATATTATCTAACGCCTGATAGGCTTTGGATTTAGAATAAATATCCACCGCCAGCTTTAACACTTCTTTATTGCGACCTTCCATCAACAACAAACTGTCCACAGAACTGCGTGCCGCCGGTAATTTATGCTGTTGTAACAAAATGCGGGTGCGCGCAATTTCCAGAATCAAACTGTCGGAACCAGCAATTTCCGTGGCTTCGATTAAATAACGATTCGCGCTGAATTCATCGCCCCGTTGCTGTGCCGCTTCCGCCGCTTTAATGAAATTCAACACCGGCTCATCGGAATGTTTGGCATTTTTGCCGATAAGTTTTTCCGCCTTGGAATAATCGCCTTCATCCATGCGCATTAAGCCTTCCAGCGTTTGTTTTTGCGCTTTTGCCCGTTTACGGCGGGAAAACCAGCTGTAAGTGTTATTGCTCAAACGGAAAAAGCGACTAATCGCCACTTCAATGCTGTACACCAACGCCAGCGCAATCACAAAGAAAATCACCAATGTGGTAATGGACATTTCGATGATGTTGCTTGCGGTTTCAATGCGCACATAACCCTGTTTGCCCGACAAATATGGGCCGGCAATTAAGCCTGCCAGCAGCAACAACATTAAAAATAGCACTCTGACCATAATCTATTTCTCCTATTGTTGCCCTTGATTGGTATCTTGGTTTGCTTCATTTGCCGGCACAGAACCCGCTTCATTTTCATTTACTGGCTTGTCGGTTACCGGTTTATCCACGGCATCGGTTAAATCTTTGTCCACGGAAAGGGTGATTTTTTGGACTTCCTGCGGTTGTTTATCCAACAATTTATCCAACGCATTCAAACTATTTAACTGAGTCGGGACATCCACATAAATGGACTGTTCCGCCAGTTCATCAAGGGTTTTCAGGAAAATTTGCGCCACTTCGGTGTTGGTATCAAAATAGCTTCTGATCCAGGATGCCACGGTTTCCAGGGATTGTTTATACAAATCGTCCTGCTGACGCGGTACGGCGAGAATGGCAATTTGCAAACGTAAGCGAATGTTTTCACGTAAATAAATATCCTGATTCGGCGCTAACAACGCTTTGCTGTCCGCTTTCTTCGGCGTGACACGAATAAAATGATTTAAAAAACTGACCGCACTTTTCTCTGCGTTTTCCTTCCAATCGTCTAAGGAATCCGTCAACTTGTCGCTACTCGAATCTTCATCAAAATTCACATCCAGCACCGTCAATTCATCTACGTTATTCGCCAGCTGGGATAAATTCTGCATGATGGCATTTTGGTCCACATTGTTCAGGGACAACAACTGTTTTAAATCGGCGTTAATGGCGCTACGCACCTGCGCCACTTGTGGCATGGCGACTTTGGAAAGGGTTTCATCGGCAACTTTCAACAAGGACACACTGGTATCCACGTCGTTATCCAACACCAGTTTGCGCAAAGCGTTATTTAACAGAAAATCCGCTTCGGTCAGTAACCAGTCATTCGGCTGCTCCGCTTTGGCTTGATTGGACAAACGTTGCACCTGTTGTTGCAATGCCGACAGGCTTTGTTCTTTGGCGGACAAATTCTGATTCAAGGCGCTGATTTGATCACTTGCCACTTGGGAAAATTCCGTTAATTTCGCCAGCTGATTTTTCTCTGCACTAAAATCCGGCATGCCGGCAACATCGGCGGAAGTGCCTTTTTGTTGCAATTGGTTTTCAAGTGCGGTCAGTTTTTGCTGTATTTCGTCAACCTGTAGCTGACCGAAATAATAGCCCGCGCCGCCTAAACCCAACGCAATTAAAAGTGCCAGCAAACCTAACGCGGAACCGGTTTTCTTCACCACAACGGTTTCATGCACGATCGGTTTTTGCTCTGACGGCGTGATTTTTTCTTCATTTTGTTGCATCGTTTCTGTCTTATCCTCTGCATTTGTTTCAACGTGTTCATTAGGCGTGGTATCTTGTGTCGCTAAATCAAGATCATCGCTGACATCAATTTTATGTTCAATTTCCGCATTGTTTTTCGGATGATTGGATTTCTTGTTAGCCATATTCGTTACCTATAAAAAAGAAAGTGTTGTTTAACGACATTGTAATAAGGTTTGTAATAAAGTTTGATTGTCCGCACGCGGAGAAATCACCACATTTTGCCAGCCTAACGCTTCCGCCAAATGGGCGATTCGTTCGCTTACTGTAATAAGTTGACAACTTTTTAACCAATTATGTTCATTTTGCGGCACAAAATCCACTAATTGGGTGAGAATTTCGGCACTGGTCGCCACAATGGTTTGAATGCCGGCACGCTTACAAATGCTGGTTTGCTCGGCGTTATTATAAACAATGGGCTCACGTCGATAACATTCGACAATTTCCACATTCGCCCCACGCTGTTGCGCCTGTTCGGCAAATAATTCACGTCCGCCGTTGCCACGCAAAATTAACACGGTTTTATCGGACAGATCCTGCATGGCGTTTAATTGTAACAACCCTTCGCTGTTTTCCTGCGCGGTGGGATAATGCACCGGCATTTCCGTCGTGGCGGTAAAATACTGTGCCGTGCCTTGTCCGACGGTGAAATAATGCAAATCATGACGCCACACAAACCCTGTTGCCGTTAAGGTTTTGAAGGCAAAATCCACCGCACTTTTTGACACAGCAAAAACATAATCGCCGTTTTTCAGCTTTGCAAATTTATTCGGCAATTCGTTCAGTTCCGCGCCGCTTTCAATACGAAATAACGGCAAATGAATGGCGACAACGCCGGCTTTCGCCAACATATCCACCAACTGCTGACCGCGTTCATCGGGGCGGGTGACCAAAACTGCCATACGTTTTCTTCCTTACGCGTAAATATCCTGCAAAATTTTATCCGCCCCCTGCGCCAATAGCTGTTCGGCAATTTGCACGCCTAAAACGTCGGCGTTTTCCACCGCGCTTTTGCCTTCCGCGCGAATAATCGTCGAACCGTCCACGCTGCCCACTAAGGCGCGTAAATACAATTCGCCATCGCGCAACACCGCATAACCGCCAATAGGCACTTGGCAGCCGCCTTGTAAGCGATTGTTCATGGCGCGTTCCGCCAGCACGCAAGAGGTAGTTTCCGCATCCGCCAGTGGCGCCAGTAATTGTTGAACCGCAACATCGTCTGTCCGACATTCGATGCCCACCGCGCCTTGTCCGGCAGCAGGCAAGGATTGCTCCACATCAATAAAAGAAGCGATACGCTCTGCTAAACCTAACCGAATCAAACCGGCGGAAGCCAAAATAATGGCATCATAATCACCGTTATCTAATTTACTCAAACGCGTACCCACATTGCCGCGCAAAGAACGAATTTCCAAATCGGGACGTAATGTTTTTAACTGACATTGACGGCGTAAACTGGAAGTGCCGACCACGGCACCTTGCGGTAATTCCGCTAAAGTGCGGTAAGAATTTGAGACGAATGCATCACGCGGATCTTCACGTTTGCAAATCACCGCCAACCCAAGCCCTTCGGGAAATTGCATGGGCACATCTTTCATGGAATGCACGGCAATATCCGCCTCTTTATTCAGCAGCGCATTTTCCAGTTCTTTGACAAACAAACCTTTGCCGCCGATTTTCGCCAACGGCGAATCCAAAATCACATCGCCTTTGGTGACCATTGGGACGAGTTCCACATTCAGATCAGGATATAACTGCTGCAAGAGGTCTTTCACATAATTCGCCTGCCATAATGCCAAGGGACTTTGGCGGGTGGCTATTTTTAAGCTTTTTTGCGTCATGCTGATGAAATATTTCTTAATGATATAATAAGCACTTATCCTATCATTGTTAACCAAGAATGTCAGTTTCCATTTAATTTTTTTGCTTTCGCGACATTACGATGGTAGAGTAAGCGCCAACTCAGTATTGCCGTTGTCACAGGTTAGGATATTACTTGAAGCTTGATCTCAATAAAGCCAGAAAACGCGTGGATTATTTAGATAAACTTCGCATTCAGCGCGCTCTATCCGATACGCCTGAATCCTTTCAACAAGTATTCCGCCTGATTCCGCTGTTGCTCCATTTTAACCACCCCGATTTGCCCGGCTACATTGCTGATGCGCCGTGCGGTATTGTGCATTTCGTCGCTAATAAATTTCAGCAGAATTATCTCAAACACAATTATGCCCCTGACAGCGTAAAAAACATTTTAAAATCCCACCGCACTTTTCACGAACGGGCGATTCTCGGCGTGTATGTGATGGGCAGTATCGCCTCCATTGCGCAAACGCCTTCTTCTGATTTGGACATTTGGCTTTGTCATCGGGAAGATTTAAGTGCGCAATCCCGCCAATTATTACAACAAAAAATCGAATTGATTCAACAATGGGCAAAACGGTTTCATGTGGAAATCAATTTCTATCTAATGGATCAAAAACGCTTCCGTTGCTTTCATGACACCGAACCCGTCGGCATTGAAAACTGTGGTTCAGCGCAATATATGTTGTTGCTTGATGAATTTTATCGCTCCGCCATTCGCCTCGCGGGTAAACCCTTGTTATGGCTACATTTAGCCGTTGAAAACGAAGCGGATTACGAAGCGGAAATCGAGCGTCTGGCACAAAATGGCGAGCTGGATTTAAATGATTGGGTGGATTTCGGCGGATTGGGCACCTTGTCGGCAAACGAATATTTCGGTGCCAGCCTCTGGCAGCTATATAAAGGGATTGATTATCCGTATAAATCCCTGCTCAAAATTTTATTGTTGGAGGCTTATTCGCATGATTATCCGAACACCTTTTTAATTTCCCGCGAATTTAAACAGGCATTGTTAAACAATCAGCGCAAAGTTGAACATAAATTTGACGCTTATCTTGCCATGTTGCAACGGGTAACCGCCTATTTAACCCAGCAAAAAGAATTCAAACGGTTGGATTTCGTGCGCTGTTGTTTTTACATTAAAGTCCACGAAAACGAAGTGGAGCCGGAACAAAGCAACTGGCGTCTGGATGAATTACTCAAACTCACCCAGCAATGGGGTTGGAAGTGCGGTCAGTTGGAGCACTTAAATCACCGTGCCCAGTGGAAAATCAAGCAAACCACCAAAGTACACAACGATTTGATTAAATTCCTGATGTTAAGTTATCGCAATTTGGTGAACTTTGCCCGCAAACATCAGGTCAATGCCAGCATTATCCCACAAGATATGAGCATATTAACCCGCAAACTTTATACCGCATTTGAAGAATTGCCGGGCAAAGTGACCTTGCTCAATCCGCAACTCGCGGTGGATTTATCGGAAAAATACCTGACCTTCATTGAAGTGAAAAACAATCGTCGCTTTAAAGACGGCTGGTATCTCGTCAACCAAACGCCGACGGTGCAAGGTTTTAGCCGACCACGTTATACGGAATATAATGAAAGCCTGAATAAATTGGTGGCATGGGCGTATTTCAACCGATTGCTAACCGCCAACACCGAATTGTTCATTACCAGCGAAAACGTGGATCTGAAAACCTTACGCCAATATGTCACCGATTTACGTTTAGCCTTCCCGCTGGAAAGCCGATTCGCCAATAATTCCGAGCTGAGCCATCCTTGCGAAATTCGCAATCTGGCGGTCATCGTGAATTTAACGCAGGATCCGACCCGTCATTTAACGGAAGTCAAATCCAGCATTCAATCCAGTGATTTATTCAGTTTCGGACCGAATGAAGAAAGTTTGGTAGGCAGCATTGATCTCACTTATCGCAACGTGTGGAATGAAATCCGCACGTTACACTTTGAAGGGGCAAATGCGATTTTGTTGGCGTTAAAAGTGCTTTCCAACAAAATCTATCGTGGCGCGCCGCTGCCGCAACAGGTTCAGGTGTTCTGTTACAGCCGTTATTATCACCACGCTTTGCGTCGCATCGTGACCACCCTGATTAACAAATGTATCAGCATCCAAGTGGGTACCGCCGAACCACCGAAAAATAACCTGTTACGCGTTGCCGGCAAAAACTGGCAATTCTTCTTTGAAGAACGCGGTATCAGTCTGCAGGAAATTCATCATGCGGACATCGGCAAAACGCACCAATTAGACACCGCACTTAATGCCAAAGTCAAAGCGACAGAGCCGAAAATCGTCAAACTGCAGAAATACCCGCACGAGATTGACATGTTCGCCAGCGAGGGCTTCCTGCAATTTTTCTTTGAAGATAACGCGAACGGCAGCTTTAACGTGTATATTCTCGACGAACTGAATCGAATTGAAATTTATCGCAACTGCGACGGCACGAAAGAGAAAAAAATTCATGAGATAAATCGAATTTATCAGTTATCCGGCTTGGATGAAAACGACAATCCGTATAAAATCGTGCAACGTGATTTTAACTACCCGCAATTTTATCAATTCGTCACGACCAAAGAAGGCACGACCATCGTTCCGTTCCATAGTCGCTTGGCTTTATCCTAAAGGTTTTATATGACTGATAAATTAAAAGTATTAATTATTGATGACCATCCGTTAATGCGTCGCGGAATCAAACAACTCGTTGAGCTGGAAGAGGGTTTTGAAGTTGTCGGCGGTGCAGGGAACGGTACTGAAGGCATTAATCTGGCATTACAAACCTCGCCCGATTTGATTATTTTAGATCTGAACATGAAAGGGCTTTCCGGGTTGGATACACTTAAAGCATTGAGAGCAGAAGGCGTGGATGCGCGCATCGTGATTTTAACCGTTTCCGATGCCAAAAATGACATTTTCACGTTGATTGATGCCGGCGCGGACGGTTATTTATTGAAAGACACCGAGCCCGATACTTTGCTTTCTCAGCTAAAACGAATCGCCCGGGGGGAAGTGATTTTAAGCGATTCCATCAAAAATTTATTGCTGGAACGTCAATCTGCTCAAGAACCCATTTATTCCCTCACCGATCGCGAAATGGGCGTACTACGTTTAATCGCCACCGGTCTTTCCAACAAGCAAATTGCAGGACAATTATTCATTTCGGAAGAAACGGTAAAAGTGCATATTCGCAATTTGTTACGCAAATTGAACGTCCATTCCCGTGTTGCGGCAACCGTATTATATTTTGAACATAAAAACGGTTAAGCCCGTTTATTGAATCTACCTTCCAAATAGCCGGCATGATTGTCGGCTATTTTTTATGGAAAACCCTTGACCGACCTCAGAAAATATTTTGAAAATCCACCGCACTTTGCATTGCAGGGCTTTAGCCTAACGGGTACACTACTGGCATTTGATTTTGAGGTAAATATGAAGCAATCGGGCAATCGGATAACACATTGGGCAGCCAAAACAATTTTCGTTTTTTGTTTTCTTTGGCATCCGTCAGTATGGGCGGAACATCTCGTTGATTTGCAGGTCAGCGGCATCAAAAACGAAAAATTAAATGAAAACGTGCAGATTTATACCAATGCCATAGAAAAAGAAGACATGGACGGTTCCGATCGTTATCAGGAATCCGTTCGTCAGGCGGTGGATAAAGGCTTGCGTGCTTTCGGTTATTATGAAAGTGCGGTCAGTTTTGAACTCAAAAATCGCGCCAAGCCCAATAAACCCTTATTAATCGCTCACGTCACCGTCGGCAATCCGGTGAAAATCGCCGCCACTGACGTGGTTATCAGCGGACAGGCGGATGAAGATCCCGAATTTGCCAAGCTGGAAAGAAAAGTGCCGAAACCAGGCACAGTGCTGAATCACGAAACCTACGACGATTACAAAAGTTCGTTGCAACAACTCGCCTTAACACGCGGCTATTTCGATGCGGGGTTTGAAACCTCACGATTGGAAGTCATGCCTTCCACTTATCAGGCCTGGTGGAAACTTCACTTTAATTCAAAAGCACGTTACCACTACGGCAAAATCAATTTCCAACACGCGCAAATTCGCGAAGATTATTTACGCAATATGCTGAATATTCAGCCCGGTGAAGACTACTTACTCAGCGATCTTTCCACTCTGACCAATAATTATTCTTCCACCAACTGGTTTAACTCGGTGCTGTTACAGCCGCATTTGGACGATGAAAATAAATTGGTCGATCTGGACGTATTGCTTTATCCGCGCAAGAAAAACATCATGAGCGTGGGTGTCGGTTATTCCACCGATGTAGGTCCGCGCCTGCAATGGAGCTGGACCAAGCCCTGGATTAACGCTCGTGGGCATAGCGTAAGAAGCAATATGTATATTTCTTCGCCAAAACAGACATTGGAGCTCACGTACAAACACCCTTTATTGAAAAATCCGCTGAATTATTACTACGAATATTCCGCCGGTTTCGAAAACGAAAATACAAACGACACCAAAACCACCGCCTCTACCCTTGCCGCCCTGCGCTACTGGAATCATCCGACGGGCTGGCAATACTCGCTGGGGTTACGGGTGCGCCATGATTCTTTTACCCAAGCGGAAATCAGCGATAAAACCTTACTCATCTACCCGACAACCTCCCTCACCCGCACCCGGTTACGAGGCGGCGCATTTCCCGATTGGGGCGATTCACAACGTATCACCTTTGATTTCGGGCGCAAGTTTTGGCTATCCGACGTAGATTTCTGGAAAATTCAGGCATCCACCGCATGGATTCGAACCTACGCGCAAAATCACCGCTTCCTCACGCGATTAGAAGCCGGCGTGTTAAATACCGCCAGCATTCACCGCATTCCGCCTTCTTTACGTTTCTTCGCCGGTGGTGATCGTAGCGTACGTGGCTATGGCTATAAAAAAATCTCACCGAAAGATCGTAACGGCAAACTCATCGGCGGTTCGCGCTTACTTACCGGTTCCATCGAATATCAATATCAGGTTTATCCGGATTGGTGGCTTGCCACCTTCGTGGACAGCGGGCTGGCGGCAAATTCCTTTGATATGAGCGAATTGCGTTACGGCACCGGCGTAGGTGTGCGTTGGGCATCGCCAGTAGGCGCGATTAAATTTGATATTGCCACACCGGTGCGCGATAAAGACAACAGCAAAAATATTCAATTTTATATCGGGTTGGGTTCCGAGCTATAACACCCATCAACAAGAACGGATAATAAGATGACAGAACACACGGAACAAGCACCGCAAACCCCTGCACCAAAAACGAAAAAAAGCAAATGGCGTCGCCGTCTCTGCGCCGTAAGTGCGGTCGTTTTTTTTGCTGTTTTTGCCCTGTTGGGTATGCTTGCCACAGAAAACGGGCAGCATAAACTGATTCAGTGGGCGGATGATTTCACAGATGCCCTTTCCATTAAACGGATAGAAGGCAATTTAAGTGAAGGTTTGGTGCTAACCGATGTGCGTTTCCAAACGCAAGGCATCGGCGTCCAGGTAAACCAAGCCCGCCTGCAAATGCAATTAAGCTGCTTATGGAAATTAAAGGTTTGCGTTAACGACATCAGCCTGCAACAACCCGGTATTCAAATTGATACCGCCCTATTGCCGCCGTCGGGGCAAAAGCCCAAAGAAAGCGCACCGATGAAGCGTATTTCCCTACCGATCTCCGTGCAGGTCAATCAGCTTGCCGTGAAAGATTTGAGCTTGCTGATTGACAAAAACCAAATGCACTTGGCGACATTTCACACCGCCGCCGGTTTAAATAATGAAACGGGGATCACCTTATCGCCAACTCAAATCGACGATTTTCGTTTTGTTCAACAGCTGACTGAAAAAACACCGCGGGAAACCGAGGTTAAATCGGCAGAGACCACCCCCACGCCGATTAACTGGGAACAGATGGAACAGGATCTTAGCCGTCCGTTACTTGCCGATTTACCAAAAATAGACTTGCCCTTTGATATACACGTTCAAGGCATTAGCGGGAAAAACTGGCAATATCAACTGATTAACGATAAACAGGAAACCCTGCAAGACATTCTGGTTTCTTCTGTCGAACTGCAAGCCGACGCAACGGATTATACGGTGCAGTTACAAAAATTTGACGTAAAAAGCTCTCTCGGTGGTTTAACGGCAAGCGGGCAAATGCAGCTCAGCGAAGATTTCCCATTGCAATTTAAATTATTAGGCGATTTCAACACCTTCAAACACAATAATAACGTGTTGCTTCCTGCAAGCAAAATCGATCTAACGCTTTCAGGATCGCTGAAAAAACAGACCGCACTTTCCCTGCAAACCCAGGGTGCCTTAGAAACGACACTGGAAGCGCAGGCACAACCTGCTGCGCCGAAATTGCCATTAACGCTACATTTCACCGCCGATAAGGCACAATACCCGTTTAACAATAAAGATCCGCTGCAAATTAACGATCTGGTGTTGGATATTGAAGGAGATTTACTGACGGCACAAGTGAACTTAAAAAGTGCGGTCAGTGGCATGGGAATTCCAACCAACACTCTTAAATTACAGGCAGTTAGCCATTTATCCAATGTGGAAATTCAGCGTCTCTTGCTTAACGCGTTAAGTGGTTCGGCAGAATTACAAGGCAATTTGAACTGGCGTGACGGCATTGCCTGGGACAGCCATTTGCAGTTGGCAAAAATCAATGTGGGCAAATACTTATCCGTCTTCCCGGCCCAGTTATCAGGCAAATTAAGCTCACAAGGCAAAGCCAATCAAAGCGGTTGGCAGGTTGCCGTGCCGGAATTGGATATTCAAGGCACACTGTCCCAACGCCCGCTGAACCTGAAAGGCAATTTCACTGCGGGCAATCAGCAGTTGCTCAATATCCCGCAGTTATTGCTCACTTATGGCGACAATAAAATTGAGGTGCAGGGCCATCTCGGTGATACATCGGATTTTAACCTGGACATTAATGCGCCGAATTTACAGGGCTTGTGGGCGGATTTATCGGCGGGTTTGAAAGGCAACGTAAAATTAAACGGCAGCATCGCCCGACCAAGCATTCATGCGGATTTAACCGCAAGCCGCTTTGCATTCCAACACATGCGCCTGAACCAAGCCCTGATTAAAGGCGAAATCAACAGCGCGGAACAAATTAGCGGTCAGCTTGAAGTGAATTTAAACGGCTTTAATTACGATGAAATCAAAGTAAATCAGCTCAAATTGACGGCAAACGGCGACGAACAAAAACACAGTTTGCAGCTACAATCGGACGGCACCCCTGTGGCGACCAACTTAAATTTCATCGGAAATTTCAACCGCACTTTACAGCAATGGAAAGGCACGTTGAGCCAAATGATGATTAAATCGGAATTCGGTAACCTGCAAACCAACAAAAATGTTGCCATAACTTACAACAATAAAACCACCGAAGCCACTATTTCCGCGCACTGCTGGATACACAGCCACGCGGATTTATGTTTCCCGCAAAGCTTTAACGTGGGCGCAAACGGTGAAGTGCCGTTTGATATTAAGCGCTTTAATCTGGCTTTCATCAATAAACTGCTGGAACAGGAACTACTCAGCGGTCAGCTAAACAGTCAGGGCAAAGTGGCTTGGTTTACCGATAAACCGTTACAGGCTGAGTTACAACTTAACGGCAATCATGTGTCGCTAACGCAAAAGGTGGATCGTAAAACCTTCCGCCTGGTAATTCCGCAAATTGGTTTAAATGCCAATTTAGCCAACAATAACCTGGCGCTGAAATCCGATATTCATCTTCAGGATCAAGGGCGAATCGGCGCCGATCTGAAACTATCGGATATTGCCAATGCCCGTAAGTTGGGCGGTACATTCAGCATTCAAAACCTGAATTTGAATCTGGCGAATCAACTGCTTAACCGTGATGAACAGGTTAATGGCGCGCTGAGAGCCAATCTCACCCTCGGCGGCAGTTTAACCGCGCCGACCCTCAACGGCGATGTTAATCTAAACAAACTTACTGCCAAAATACGCGCATTGCCTTTTGACATTACCGAAAGTGAGCTGACGCTGCGTTTTACCGGCACCAACTCCACCCTGCAAGGGTATGTACAAACTGCCGACAGCCGTTTACACCTGAGCGGTGAGGCAAATTGGAAAAATGTGAATGACTGGCGCACCCGTTTACACGCCGAGGCGGATAAATTTAAAGTGGATATTCCGTCTATGGCAAGACTGAGAATCAGCCCGAATATCGACATCAGTGCGACACCGAAGCTGTTGGAACTTTCCGGCAATATTGATATTCCCTGGGCGCGCATTGCCATTGAAAACCTGCCGGACAGTGCAGTGGCGGTCAGCTCCGATGAAGTGATTTTAAATGGCAATAAGAAGAGTACTCTGCCGAAAACATTGCCGAGCGAAACCCAAAGCGGCATGGCAATTCGTTCTGATTTAAGAATCAATATCGGCGATGATGTCAGTTTAAATGCCTATGGCTTGAAAACCCATCTCCACGGGTTGCTCTCGGTGAAACAGGAAAAGGGCAATTTGGGGCTTTACGGCGAGGTCAACCTGAAGAACGGTCGTTACGCCTCTTTCGGGCAGGATTTAATTATTCGTAAAGGGCTCATCAGTTTTGTCGGTCAACCGTCGCAACCGATGCTGAATATTGAAGCAATTCGTAATCCGGAAGCCATGGAAGACGCAGGCGTTACAGCCGGTGTGAAAGTGAATGGTATAGCGACCGCACCCAGTGTAACCATTTTCTCCGAACCGGGAATGCCGCAGGATCAGGCACTATCTTATATTTTAACCGGCCGCTCCTTAGAAAACAGCGGCGATACCGCTTCCAGCGGTTCTGTGGGCGCCGCTTTGCTCGGCATGGGGCTCGCTAAAAGCGGTAATGTGGTCGGGGGAATCGGAAAAGCCTTTGGTATCAAAGATCTGAACCTGAGTACCGCCGGGGTGGGCGACAGATCTAAAGTAGTGGTCAGCGGCACCATTACACCGCGCTTACAGGTAAAATACGGCGTTGGGTTATTTGACGGTTTAGCCGAAGTGACTCTGCGTTACCGATTATTGCCACAACTGTATGTTCAATCCGTTTCGGGTGTTAATCAAGCCTTTGATCTACTCTATCAATTTGAATTTTAATTATGAATAACGAAAATTTACTAAAGAAAGCTAACAAACTCTACGCCCGACGTGGCGAGGTGCGTGAAATCGCCGCGATCGACTTAGGTTCCAACAGCTTTCACATGATCATCGCCCGCATCGTCAACGGCACGTTACAGGTATTATCGCGGTTGAAGCAGAAAGTCCAGCTTGCGGAAGGCTTGGATGAAAACCAAGTGTTAAGCCAGGCAGCAATTGAACGCGGGGTAAATTGTCTGGCGTTATTTGCCGAACGCTTGCAGGGATTTTCTGCCGAAAACGTGAGCGTCGTCGGCACTTACACCTTACGACGCGCGGTAAATAACGACGTGTTTTTACGCCAAGCCGCCAACGTATTTCCTTATCAAATTAATATTATTAGCGGCAAAACCGAAGCCAAAACCATCTACGCGGGCGTTTGCCACACCCAACCGGAAACCGGACGTAAATTCGTTATTGATATTGGCGGCGGTTCAACAGAGATGATTATCGGCGATAATTTCACGCCGTTAATTTACGAAAGCCGTCATGTGGGCTGCGTCAGTTTTGCGAAAAAATTCTTTCCGAACGGCGAAATCAGCGCGGAAAATTTCCGGCAAGCAAAACAAAGTGCATTGAATAAAATTGAAGATCTCGCCTGGGAATACCGTAACCTGGGTTGGCAATCGGTGCTGGGTTCATCAGGAACAATCAAAACCGTGCATCAAGTAATTTACGAAAATATCGATCCCAACGGCACCATCACGGCGCCCCGCTTAGACCAATTGATTGAACAAACTTTACAACATTCCCATTTTAACCAACTGAAATTCAACGGTTTAAACCCTGACCGTGCCGATGTTTTTGTGCCGGGATTAGCGATTTTAAGCGCGGTTTTTGAAAATTTTCACATTGAAAAAATGCGCTATTCCGACGGCGCATTGCGCGAAGGCGTAATGTACAGTCTGGAGCAAAATTTTCAGGTCAACAATATTCGGGAGCGCACCGCACTAGGTTTGGCGGAGCAATTTAATATCGATCAGGCACAGGCAGAGCGGGTGTATCAAAGCGCGGTTTTATTGTTTAATCAATATAATGCCTGGCAAAACACCGAGCTAATTCCGGAAATGCAGGATGTGCTTTTTTGGGCAGCGCGTTTGCATGAAGTGGGCATTGTGATTAACCATAAAGCTATGCAGAAACATTCCGCATACATTTTATACAACACGGAACTGCCCGGTTTTGACAACGAACAGCATCGTCTGCTTTCTACGCTGGTGCGCTATCATATCGGCAACTTTAAACTGCCGGATATGTTCAAGTTTTCCCGCTATAACGAAAAAGACGTTTTAGCCCTCATCCGTATTTTACGTTTGGCGGCGATTATTAACCGCTCCCGTCAAGCCACCGAGAAAACCGAAAAAATCATCTTGAAAAACGACCGCACTTTTAGCGACTGGCAGTTGGAATTTGAAACAGATTATTTAACCCATAACCCGTTACTGAAAAATGATTTGGCATTGGAAAATCGTTTTTTACAAACCTTGGAATTAAGCCTGTCGGCACGTTGATTTTCGTGATCAATAAAAAATCCCCGTGACATCGTATAACGGGGATTTTTGTTATATAAGCCGATTACGCTTTGGGCCCGGCAGAAATTAAGGCTTTACCTTCTGCATTGGTAGCGTATTTTTCGAAATTCTTCACAAAACGACCAGCAAGATCTTTCGCTTTGGCTTCCCATTGCGCTTTATCGGCATAAGTATCACGCGGATCTAAAATAGCCGGATCAACGCCGGGTAATGCCTTAGGAATTGCCAAATTGAAGATTGGTAATTCGCTCATTTGCACTTTTTCGATAGAACCGTCTAAGATGGCGTCGATAATACCGCGCGTATCTTTAATGGAGATACGTTTGCCCGTGCCGTTCCAACCGGTGTTCACCAAATAGGCTTCCGCACCTGCCGCTTGCATACGTTTTACCAACACTTCCGCATATTGGGTTGGGTGTAAGGTTAAGAATGCCGCACCGAAACAAGCGGAGAATGTTGGGGTCGGTTCGGTAATACCACGTTCGGTACCGGCTAATTTCGCAGTGAAACCGGATAAGAAGTAGTATTTGGTTTGTTCCGGTGTCAATTTAGATACCGGCGGCAACACGCCGAAAGCGTCAGCGGTTAAGAAAATCACTTTAGTAGCGTGACCTGCGCGGGAAACCGGTTTAACGATGTTATCGATGTGATAAATCGGATAGGAAACGCGGGTGTTTTCGGTTTTGGAACCGTCATCGAAATCCACTGAACCGTCTGCACGCACCACTACGTTTTCTAATAAGGCATCACGACGGATTGCGCGATAAATATCCGGTTCGTTTTCTTCGGAAAGGTGAATGGTTTTCGCGTAACAACCACCTTCAAAGTTGAAGATACCCACATCATCCCAACCGTGTTCATCATCACCAATTAGCTCACGTTTCGGATCGGTAGAAAGGGTGGTTTTACCGGTGCCGGACAAGCCGAAGAACACAGCAACATCACCGTCTTTGCCTACGTTAGCGGAACAGTGCATTGCGCCCACGCCTTTTAGCGGCAGGAAATAGTTCATCATAGAGAACATACCTTTCTTCATTTCGCCGCCGTACCAGGTGCCGCCGATTAATTGAATGCGTTCGGTTAAGTTAAACGCTACGAAGTTTTCGGAATTCAAGCCTTGTTCTTTCCAGTTCGGGTTAGTGCATTTAGAACCGTTCATCACCACGAAACTTGGTTTGAAATCTTTTAATTCGGCGTCGGTCGGACGAATAAACATATTTTTCACGAAATGCGCCTGCCATGCCACTTCAGTCACGATACGCACCGCAATACGGTCTTTTTCGCTGGCGCCGCAGAAACCGTCAATCACGAATAAGCGTTTGCCGGAAAGCTCTTTGGTGACGATGTCTTTTAAGCTTGCCCAGGTTTCTTGGGTCATCGGTTTATTGTCGTTTTTCGCCGCGTCGGAAGTCCACCATACGGTGTCTTTGGTGGTGTCATCTAAAACAATATATTTATCCTTAGGAGAACGTCCGGTAAAAATGCCGGTATCCACAGCGACCGCGCCGGTGGTGGTGACGGTGCCTTTTTCGAAACCTTCCAAGCCCGGTTTGGTTTCTTCTTCAAAAAGTTGTTCATAACTTGGGTTATAAACCACTTCTTTTACATTATGAATACCAATTGCCTCAAGTTCTTTAACTACGTCGTTTACATCTGTCATATACTTCACCTCATTGTGTTAAAAGTTAAAAATTGGACAACATTCTATGAAAATTTCTCCCTAAAAACTGTTAGCTTGATCAAATATTTGAACATTGCTTTATTTTTTATTGCATTTTAGGTAAATTTACCCGCCGATTTGAGAAGCATTTTCGCTCTATTAAAAGTAACGCAAAAAACCACCGCACTTTCAATGGGAACTTATGATTTAGCGCTCGTTCTAAGTAACACAATGATCAACCACCCGGAAGGAATAGCATGAAATTACGCAAAACCTTTTTACTTGTCGCTTTACTTTACTTTCCCGCCGCGTGGGCTGCAGACCTTGCCGGTTTAAACATCAAATACAGTTCCAATTATTTAATGCCGGCTTATGTACATTTCAAATCGGACGGCTTTGAATATACAATTAAAGCTAACATTAACGTGCCTTTATACAACATTCAGTTCACCTCCAAAGGTACGCAAAGTAGTAATTTTTTCAATATGTTAAGTTATCAAGACACGCGTAATAACAAACCTTATGCAAAAGCCAAAATCGCCAATCATAAAATCGAATACGGCAAAGTAAAAAACGGCTTAAAAACCGAAGAGTTAACCCTGCCGACCTATGATTTATTCACTGTGGCATTCCAGCTCAGTTATTATGATAAACTGCCGAACAGCTTCCAAATCACCAACGGCAAAAAACTCTACCCAATGGAAAATGTAGTGCTGAACACCAGCAAGAAACAGGTTAAATATAACAAACAAGAGGTGACCGAAATCACCTACAAATTCAAAACCGGCGATAAAGACATTATGGTGAAAAAACACGAGGGAGAAAAATTCCCTCGCTTTATTTCCTACAATCGCGACGGCGATAAGTACAAACTCACCTTCAGCGAGTTTGTGAAAGACTAAAATTTTATCGAAAAACAAGGCCGCCTGAATAAAAAAATTGACTTTTTATTGAAAAGTGCGATCACAAAAAACAACGTTTTTTTAAATCGGGTGAATAAAAATTTATGTATTTCTCACGCAGTTAAACAGGTGCTAAAAATGAACGCTATTCAGCCTGAAGATAAGAGCTTTTGGCTTTTCACTCAGGGATCAACAATACATTTAATTGACGGCAAGCTTCCTTTCGGCAATGCCACCGAACTGGGTTTCGTCGGGCTTCATGCTATGCGCATCGGCGAATGGCTGGAGCAACCGTTATATTTGGTGGAAACCCAACCGAACGACAACCGCACCTATTTTTCTTTACGCGATCAACTGCCGCTGCCGCAAGCGCAATTTAATCTGTTGAGCTGCGGCGTGGAGTTAAATCATTTCTATCAGACCCATCAATTCTGCGGAAAGTGCGGTGGAAAAACCGAGCAAATGCAGGAGGAATGGGCGGTAAAATGCCGTGCCTGCGGTTTTCATACCTATCCCGTCATTTGCCCTTCCATTATCGTTGCAGTACGACACGATTCACAAATCCTGCTGGCAAATCATATGCGCCACAAAGGCGGCATTTACACCACGTTGGCGGGTTTTGTGGAAGTAGGCGAAACCTTTGAGGATGCGGTACATCGCGAAATTTGGGAGGAAACCCAAATCAAAGTAAAAAATTTGCGTTATTTCGACAGCCAGCCTTGGGCGTTTCCTAATTCGCAAATGGTGGGTTTTTTAGCCGATTATGAAGGAGGCGAGATTACTATTCAGCGTGAAGAACTTTATGACGCACAATGGTTTGATTGCGACCAACCGTTGCCCGAACTGCCACCGCACGGCACCATCGCACGCAAATTAATTGAAACCACACTTGAATTGTGTAAACAGCATAAAATAAACCATAATAAGGAACGGGCATGACTACATTGAAAAATGATCGTTATTTGAGAGCGTTGCTACGCCAACCGGTGGATATGACGCCGATTTGGATGATGCGTCAGGCGGGACGCTATTTGCCGGAATATAAGGCGACCCGTGCACAGGCAGGCGATTTTATGTCCCTGTGCCGCAATGCGGAATTGGCGTGTGAGGTGACGTTACAGCCATTGCGTCGCTATGATTTGGACGCGGCGATTTTATTTTCCGATATTTTAACGATTCCTGACGCCATGGGGCTGGGATTAAGCTTTGGTGCAGGGGAAGGACCGAAATTTGAACGGGTTATCGACAGCAAAAGTGCGGTGGAAAATTTACCCGTTCCTGACCCGGAACAGGAGCTGCAATATGTAATGAACGCCGTGCGCACTATTCGCCGTGAACTGAAAGGTGAGGTGCCACTCATCGGTTTCTCCGGCAGCCCGTGGACCTTGGCGACCTATATGGTGGAGGGCAGTTCTTCCAAAGCCTTCACAAAAATAAAAAAAATGTTGTATGCCGAACCGCACTTATTGCACGCGTTGTTGGATAAACTCGCCGACAGCGTTATTTTGTATTTGAATGCACAAATTAAAGCGGGTGCGCAAGCGGTGATGGTGTTTGACACCTGGGGCGGCGTGTTGGCGCACCGCGATTATCCGGCATTTTCGCTGCACTATATGCACAAAATCGTGGACGGCTTAATTCGCGAACATGAAGAGCGTCGCGTGCCGGTCACGTTATTTACCAAAGGCGGCGGACTCTGGCTGGAAGCCATTGCCGACACCGGCTGTGATGCGGTGGGGCTGGACTGGACGGTGGACATCGCCGAAGCCCGTCGTCGTGTGGGGCATAAAATAGCGCTGCAAGGCAATTTGGATCCGAGCGTGTTGTACGCACCGGCAAACCGAATTGAAGATGAAGTGCGGTCAATTTTGGCGGCGTTTGGTGCGGGCAACGGCCATGTGTTTAACCTCGGTCACGGCATTCATCAGGATGTGCCGGTAGAAAGTCCGAAACGGTTGGTAGACGCAGTACATCAGCTGTCTCAGCCTTATCATCTCTAAAGTGCGGTGGAAATATGATGCGAAATCCTATTCATAAACGTTTAGAAAATTTAGCCACCTGGCAACACCTGACTTTCATAGCGTGCCTGTGCGAGCGGATGTACCCTAATTATCAGCTGTTTTGCCAAATTACCGAACAACCGCAACATGCCAAGGTGTATCACAATATTCTGAATTTGGCGTGGGAATATTTAACCGTTAAAGACGCGAAGATTAATTTTGAAAATCAGCTGGAAAAACTGGAAAACATCATTCCCGATGTGAATGACTATGATTTTTACGGTGTGGTGCCTGCGTTGGATGCCTGTGAAGCATTATCGGAAATGTTACATACCATCATTGCCGGCGATTCCCTAACCCAAGCGGTGAAATTAAGCCAATTATCTTTACAAACCGTGGCGGATTTGCTGGCGGAACAAAATGAACGCGAATTATCCGAGACAGAATTAAAGGAAAGCGAGGAAATTCAGCAAGAATTGGACGTGCAATGGCAAATTTATCGCGTACTGAAAGACGCGGAAAAGCACAATGTTGAGCTGATTCTGGGTTTAAAAAATGAGTTACGCGAGGTAGGAATTTCGAATATTTGTGTAAAAATTGACCAATAGTGCGATATTTTCTGCAAAAATAACATTTCCTGCTTTGCTTTAAGTGCAACTTAGATTAAGCTTTGCACTGCACTGATTCCAGTGATTATGGTCATTGAATAGATAATCTTAAACGTTGTTTATTCCACCAATGTCAAATTTATTTAAAAATAGAAGGTACTAGTCTATGAACAAAACAGATTTAATTGATGCTATCGCAAGCTCAGCTGAATTGAACAAAAAACAAGCTAAAGCAGCTTTAGAAGCAACTTTAGACGCTATCACCGGCAGCTTGAAAAAAGGTGAGGCGGTGCAATTAATCGGTTTCGGTACATTTAAAGTGAACGCACGCAAAGCGCGTACCGGTCGTAATCCGCAAACCGGCGCAGAAATCAAAATTGCCGCATCTAAAGTTCCGGCATTCGTTTCCGGTAAAGCATTAAAAGATGCTGTTAAATAATTAGCCCCTATCTTTAATGAACTTAACCCTGTTTATCAAAACAGGGTTTTTTATTTGCTATTTCCGAAAATTCTTCCGTTTACACCCCGCCTAAATACCGCTAAACTTTCGAACCGAAATTTAATTTGAACTATTTTGACCCAAAAATGACTAAGCGAAACATTCAGACCCGTAATACGCAACAGCGTCGCCACGGCATCATGCAATTATTGCAGGAACGGGGCGAAATCAGCGTCGAGCAATTGGTGCAATTATTCGATACCTCGGAAGTGACTATTCGTAAAGATTTATCGGTGCTGCAAAGTAATGGTTTTCTGCTGCGTCGTTACGGCGGTGCGATTTTAATGCCGCAGGAATTGCTGGAAGATGCGCAAGAAGATTTTCTTTCGGAACGAAAGTTGGCAATTGCGAAAGTCGCGGCGGAACGCATTCGTGATCATAATCGTATTATTATCGACAGTGGTACCACCACGGCAGCATTGATTAAACAGCTAAATCACAAGCAAGGTCTGGTGGTAATGACCAATTCCATGTATGTAGCGAATGAGTTGCGTTCTTTAGAAAATGAACCGACCCTGTTAATGACCGGCGGCACTTGGGATAACCGCTCCGAATCCTTTCAAGGCAATGTGGCGGAACAGGTGTTGCGTTCTTATAACTTTGATCAGTTATTTATCGGCGCGGATGGCATTGATTTTGAACGCGGCACGACCACCTTTAACGAATTGGTTGGTTTAAGCCGTGTTATGGCGGAAGTGGCACGTGAAGTGATTGTGATGGTGGAATCACAAAAAATCGGGCGCAAAATGCCCAATGTAGAATTAACCTGGCAGCAAATTGATGTATTAATTACCGATAGTTTGTTGTCGGAAGAAAGCAAAAACCGTATTGCAGCCCATGGCGTAGAGGTGATCTGTGCTTAAAGTGCGGTGGTTTTCGCAAACGTTTTTTTATTTAATTCAGGAGAGCTAAAGCTTATGTGTGGAATCGTCGGTGCAGTGGCACAACGTGATATCGCGGAAATTTTAATTAACGGATTACATCGTCTTGAGTATCGTGGTTACGACTCGGCAGGTTTGGCGGTGGTCAATTCGCAACATGAATTGCAACGTGTGCGCTGCTTAGGCAAAGTGAAAGCGTTAGATGATGCAGTGGAAAAAACGCCATTAATCGGCGGCACCGGGATTGCGCATACCCGTTGGGCAACCCATGGTGAACCTTCCGAAGAAAATGCCCATCCGCACGTTTCCGGCAATTTCGCTGTAGTGCATAACGGTATTATTGAAAACTACGAAGAATTGCGCACCTTGTTAAAAGAACGCGGCTATGTCTTTACCTCCCAAACCGACACGGAAGTGATTGCGCACTTAGTGGAATGGGAAATGCGCACGGCGGGTAGCTTATTGGAAGCGGTGCAAAAAGTGGTGAAACAATTAACCGGTGCTTACGGCATGGTGGTGATGGATCGTATGCAACCGGAACATTTGGTTGCCGCCCGTTCCGGTAGCCCGTTGGTGATCGGTTTAGGGATTGGTGAAAACTTCCTTGCTTCCGACCAGCTTGCGTTGTTAAGCGTGACACGTCGCTTTATTTTCCTGGAAGAAGGCGACATTGCCGAAATTACCCGTCGTTCCGTGGATATTTACGATCATCGCGACGGCAACAAAGTCGAACGTGAAGCGCACGATTCCAATTTAGAAAACGATGCGGCGGAAAAAGGCAAATATCGCCACTTCATGCAAAAAGAAATTTACGAACAGCCGACCGCACTGATTAACACCATGGAAGGTCGTGTGACCCACAATAACGTGATAGTTGAAGCTATCGGTAACAGTGCCAAAGAAATTCTGGAAAAAGTCGAACATGTTCAAATCGTTGCC
Source organism: Aggregatibacter actinomycetemcomitans (assembly GCF_023518055.1). Lineage (NCBI taxonomy): Bacteria > Pseudomonadati > Pseudomonadota > Gammaproteobacteria > Pasteurellales > Pasteurellaceae > Aggregatibacter > Aggregatibacter actinomycetemcomitans. The sequence goes on along the minus strand of NZ_CP085096.1, from coordinate 782,011 downwards.
TGCGGTACTTCGTACAACTCCGGTATGGTGGCGCGTTATTGGTTTGAAAGCATAGCAGGCGTCAGTTGCGATATTGAAATCGCTTCCGAATTCCGTTACCGCAAATTTGTGGTGCGCCCGAACAGCCTGTTGATTACTCTTTCCCAATCCGGTGAAACGGCGGACACTTTAGCCGCCTTGCGTTTGGCGAAAGAAAAAGGCTACATGGCGGCAATGACCATTTGTAACGTGGCGGGTTCCTCTCTGGTGCGTGAATCCGATTTAGCCTTCATGACCCGCGCCGGCGTGGAAATCGGCGTGGCTTCGACCAAAGCTTTCACTACACAATTAGCGTCATTGTTAATGTTGGTGGTGGCGATCGGTAAGGCGAAACACACGCTTTCCGCCGAAAAAGAACAGGAAATGGTCAAAGCATTACAAGCCTTGCCGGCAGAAATTGAGAAAGCCTTGGCGTTCGATAAACAAATTGAAACGCTGGCGGAAGATTTCGCCGAAAAACACCATGCCTTATTCTTAGGTCGCGGCGAATATTATCCGATTGCCATGGAAGCGTCCTTGAAGCTGAAAGAAATTTCTTACATTCACGCCGAAGCCTATGCCGCCGGTGAATTGAAACACGGCCCGTTGGCGTTAATTGACGCGGATATGCCGGTTATTGTGGTGGCGCCGAACAATGAACTATTGGAAAAAATCAAATCCAATATCGAAGAGGTGCGCGCTCGCGGCGGTCAGTTATATGTTTTCGCCGACAAAGAAGCAGGCTTCACCGAAGCGGAAGGGATGAAAATCATCACCATGCCGACGGTCAACGAAATCACCGCGCCGATTTATTATACCGTGCCAATGCAGTTGTTGGCGTATCACATCGCGCTGATTAAAGGTACCGACGTGGATCAGCCGCGTAATCTGGCGAAAGCGGTCACCGTAGAGTAATCGCAAAAAAACGCTTTAAAATTCGACCGCACTTTGGTTTCAGCAATCAAAGTGCGGTTTGTTTTTTGGGAGATTTTGCAATTTATGATCGAGAAAATAATCGCTCTTTACATATCCTCCCGCTTGCTTGCGGGAGAAGGGAGATGAAAGAATTACAATTTCTTCCCAAAGAAATCCGTCAATTTCTCGCTGATTTGTTTCACATATTCAGGCTTCCAGTAGGTTTCGATATGGCTCGCTCCTGGGATTTTCACCAATTCTTTGTCTTGCGAACCTGCTTTTTCAAAGGCTTTGTCGCTCATATAAAGGGTGTCGGCTTTGTCGCCTGCCACGATCAATAATGGCGTGTTGATGAGTTCCGCGTGGTCGGTGGCGTCCCATGTCATTAAGTCTAACAAGCTACCCATGGTGTAACGTGGCGTGCTGTTTGGGTGGCGGTGGGTGATGCCGTAGTATTCAAAACCGTCTTTGTATAAGCCAGCAGGCATTTTCGCCACGTCCGCTTCGGTGATTTTGCTCATATCCGCATTCGCTGCGTATTCCACGTTGCCTTTGGCTTCTTCGGTACGCGCTGCCGCCGCTTGTGCAAGGCGTTCTTGAATAGTAGAAACTTGGCTTCCGCCTAAGCCGTTACGACGCACATCACCTGTGTTGAACAAGCTCACGGTTGCCACGGCGTGCAAGCGTTTGTCGCTTTGTGCTGCCGCGAAGGTGTAACCGCCACCGCCACAAATGCCTAATGCCCCGATACGGTTGGTATCTACGCCTTGATATTTTTCAAGGAAGTCCACCATTGCGTGAACATCGTTGATACGGTTTGCCGGTTTGTCGGTTTGACGTGGTTCGCCACCGCTTGCACCTTGGTATGCCGCATCAGCCGCGATGGTGATATAGCCTTGTTCGGCTAATTTTTGGGCGTATAAGCCTGCCACTTGCTCTTTCACGCCGCCGTTCGGGTGCGCTACGGTAATTGCCGGGTATTTTTTGTTTGGGTCAAAGTTGGCTGGTGTGTAAACGTTGGCGGAAATTTTAATGCCGTCGTTATTAACGTAAGTCACCGGGTGAATATTCACTTTGCCTTTCACGTTTTCGGTGATTGCCCCGTCATAAGCCAAGGTGAACGGATTTTGTTTGTAATCTGCTGCCATTGCATTTGCTCCTAAAAATGATGTACCAATTAATGTGGCTAAAAGGGTGGTTTTTAAAAGTTTCTTCATAAGATGTCCTGTTTGAGGTTGTTTCGTCATTTGATGTATGCATTATAGCGAAGCCCTATGATAAGATAAACCACCTTTTCCTTAATATATTAGAAAGCAATGCTTAACAATCTTCCCAACCTCAACGAGCTTTATTATTTTATCCAAGTGGTTCAGGCAGGCTCTTTTGCCAAAGCGGCGAACAAGCTGGGCGTAACGTCATCGGCACTCAGCCAGAATGTGAAAAGCTTAGAAAAATCGCTGGACTTACGGCTGCTCAACCGCACCACACGCAGCATTTCCCCCACCAACGCAGGGGAAAAATTACTCGCCCAAATCACACCGCACTTTCACGCCATCGTAGGCGGACTCAATCAGTTAGACGACTGGCGAAATTCCCCCCTTGGCACCATCCGCATCAACACCAGCGAAGTGGCGGCGAATTTGTTGCTTTACCCGAAATTAAAAACGCTCATGCAACGCTACCCCGAACTGAAAATCGAAATGGTGGTGGAAAACCGTTGGGTGGACATTGTGGAACAGGGCTTTGATATGGGCGTGCGGCTGGGATATGCCTTGTATAAGGATATGATTGCAGTAAAAATTTCTGACCCCGTCCGAATGGCGGTGGTGGCAAGCCCCGATTATTTGCGTGGCAAACCGTCCGTGCAAGCCATCGCTGACTTGCCCGCCCATCTCCTGATTGGTCTGCGACTTTCCAACCAACACGGCGAAGCCCACTGGGAATTTCAACACAAGGGCGAACGCATCACCTTCCAACCCGAACCACATTTTTCCGTGAATAACGGCTTACGCCACCAAGCCGCCCTAGACGGCTTAGGCATTGCGTGGCTGCCAAAAATCGTGGTGGAAAAGGATTTGGAAGCGGGGCGGTTAGTGGAATTGCTCGACGAATACGCAATGGAATACGAACCGCTGTATCTCTACTACCCAAACCGACAAGGGCATTCACGAGCGTTTGAGTTGGTGGTGGAGGCGTTGCGGGTGTAGCCGTCCGTGGGTATAAATACCCACGGTTAAGCATAGCTATACCCCATTGGGGTATTAAAAGAATCAGCCCAGAGGGGCTGAACTATACCTAACCGAGGGTAACTTGTTACCCTCGGCTTTATAATTATTACGAAGTGATTACTTATCCAACCCCTTTGCCTTCAACCAGCGCGCCATTTCTTCCGCCACTTTATCATTGTTCAAATCGCTAAACATAAAGTGCGTGTTGCCTTTGATGCCGATTTTCGGCAGATGAATTAGCTCCGCTTTGCCGCCGTGTTTGTTGATGGTATCCACAAATTGTTGTGCCATTTTCATTCGGATAAACCATTGCTCGCCGCCTTGCGTGCCGTCTAAATGGTCGGGAATGAAGTCGCCAAAGTAGATGACAATTGGCATTTTAGTGAGTTTTTCAAATTGCGCTTTCGGCACAGTCAGCGGAGCAACATCACCAAATTTGCTCTCTAATTTCGCAGGCGTTTCGCCTTCGGGGAAGAAAAACGCACCGGGTTCATAAGCAACCACGCCTTTGACTTTATCGCTTGCCATCGCTGTTGTCCAACCGATAACCCCGCCTGCGGAGTGGGTCACAAATACGCCACCGCCTGTTTTATCAAAGAGTTTCACCATACTATCGGTGATAACCGGCACATCAAATGCCCCCGTGTCTGGCGTCATCATTCGGAAGAATTGTGCTTGGCTTTCCGCATCTTTCGGGAATGCCACGCCTTCGTTCATCTTCGGATAAACACCGATACGGAATTGGGCATACCAAAATTGGTCGTCAGGTGTGGCTGGCACATTGGCATCAACAGTACTGCGTCCTGCTTGTCCGCGACGAGGTTGATCCACCAAATAAACTGGGTAGTTGCGTTGCAAGAAAAGCTCGTTAAAGCCTTCGTGTCCGTCTGGTGTGGTCATCCAACCGCGTGCAGATTGCCCGTAGCCTTGCAAGAACACCAACGAATTTTATTTCGCATTGGTTGGAATTTGGTAAAACACGCTGGCATGATCACCGTGTAGCGTCATTCCTCCTGCTTTCACCGCCTCGCCGTACACATCAAAAAATGCCGAGCTTTGGCGGTTTTTAATCGCATCAGGGATTGGCGTATAAGTGCCTTCCGAGGTTTTCACCGTGCCGCCCACGGCAAAGGAGCCTTGCTTCTCAATGGAAAGTGGGGCAGCGTAGGCTTGTACGGCTAAGGCACAAGCGGTTAAAAGTGTAGAAATTTTTGCGAATTTTTTCATGGGGTTTCCTTTTGAAAGTGGGGGGACTCTCGCCCACTTGCGGGTTATGGTAGGGTGGGATTTATCCCACCATTAAACAATCAATCTTATTATCGGTGGGATAAATCCCACCCTACGCTTCCTTTGTGAAAAAGCCTAAAACTTCATACTCGGCGCCAACAAACGCTGCAACTTCGCATCGTGATGTTGTTTCACTTCCACTTGGTTATCAAAAATCATCACATTGCCGTTTTCGCGGGTGTAAGCGTCCCATTGCGGTAAGCCTTCACCGTTCGGGTTGCCTGCTTTAGCGAAGTTCGTCCACGCACGGGCCATTTTATCCGCCAACGCTTGAGCTTCATCACCACCGCCTGTGGCTTGTGCCATACGTTGAATATTGTTGAACACAAAGGCAATTTCTGCGGTGTGGTAGCTCATTGGCGTGCCATTAAACACAGGCGTATCCCAGGTAAACAAATAGTTATACACAGGTGCACCTTTTTGATCTTGATTTCAAGCCCGCGGTTTTTAACGCAGGGGCACGCAAGAAGCTATCTACATATAACGCATCGGCAAGCATACGATCTGGGTACGCTTCACGGAATGCAGCCACGATTTCATCAGTTTTCTCGCCATATTTCGCTTTTAATTTTTCTTGAACTTGTGCTTCCGTCCAAATGAAACGGTTGTCTTTTTGAGTGTTGACAAGATCAAGCTGTGCCCCAAAACTTTCCCATTCCGTTAAGTTTGAACCAATCAGAAGTGGAATATCTTTCGCGATTTCTGGGTATTTTTGCCCACAGGCTCCTGCGGGATATAATCGCCGTCCATTGTTGGTGCCCACGCTAAGCCATAGCCCGTTCCGCGTAATGGTGTGATTTTTTGTTCTTCTGCGGTTTGTTTTAAGGCTTTATTGGCGGCAGCATTAATTTGATCCGGTGTAAAGCTATTAAGTCGATTAAGTGCGGTCGGTTTTACGCCTAAATTTGCAAGGGTCAGCTCCGCCACGCGTTGCCCTGTTTTCGGTGACGTAAGCGTCATACCCATTTTTTCTACCGCACCACTTTGCACAATCGCTTTGTTGAACAAGCCTTTTGCTGCTGGTGTCGCCATTAAGGTTAACACTTTCGCACCACCGCCACTTTCACCGAAGATGGTCACATTATTCGGATCACCGCCAAATTGTTCAGCATTCGCTTTCACCCATTCCAATGCAGCCACTAAATCTTGAATACCCGCATTTGCTGAATTTTTATACTGTTTTCCGTAAGCAGAAAGATCTAAATATCCCATGGCATTTAAACGGTGATTAACCGACACAACGACTACATCACCTTTGCGGGCTAAGTTTTCGCCATCATAACTGTCTAAATCATTTGATGCGCCCGATTGAAAACCGCCGCCGTGAATCCACACCATCACCGCCCGTTTTTTACCGTCATTTTTCGGCGCCCAAACGTTTAAATTTAAACATTGCTCACTTTCCGTCATTTCAGGTCCGGTAAAGAAGAAACTACGACCGCCCATCGGCACTTGCGGGCAGACATCGCCATAAGTCAACGCCATTTTTGTCCCTTGCCAATTCTCCACCGGTTTTGGTGGCATAAAACGTTCTGCTGTGGCATACGGAATGCCTTTATAGGTCAAAATATCGTTATGAATATAACCTTGGATTTCACCCGATTGGGTTTGTACCACGGCAATGCCGTTGCCCGCTTGAATAGTATCGTTAGTGGCATAGCTTAAATTTGTTACACTTAAGCCACTTGCAATAGCAAGAGCTAACGTCAATTTGGAAGGGAAAAGTTTCATCGGATTCTCCTAAAAGTGTCATCATCAAGAAAGTGCGGTTATTTTAGCGAGCGTTTTTATTTTGATAAATGGGGTTTTATTGGAAAGGCTATTGAGTGAAATTCAATAATTAAAATGCCAAGTTTTATTCCTAGGGTAACAAGTTACCCTAGGTGACGCATAGTTCAGCCCCTTTGGGGTTGAATTTTATCCTCTCGCCCGCTTGCGGAAGAGAGGATTTATCTATTAACGATTAATCAATGCCTGCCCTGCCGCACTATAACGCTCGCCCACAATCTGAATTTGCGAAAGTGCGGTTTGAATTCGAGTTAAATCTTCTACGCTTAAATGCACGTCCGCACCACCTAAATTTTCCACTAAACGATGAGGTTTCGTGGTGCCGAAAATCGGGGCAATCCATGGTTTTTGCGCCAACACCCAAGCCAAGGCAACTTGTGCTAGAGTTACGCCTTTTTGAGCGGCGATGTTTTTCACCAATTCGGCTAGCCCAAGGTTGCTTTTCAGCGCATCGCCTTGCAAACGGGGAACGCTGTTGCGGAAATCGTTGGCGGCAAATTGGGTATCGGCGGTGATCGTTCCGGTAAGCAAGGATTTTGCCAATGGACTAAATGGCACGAAGCCAATGTTTAATTCTTCTAGCAGTGGGAAAATTTCCGCTTCAGGTTCACGCCACATCAACGAATATTCGCTTTGCAATGCCGACACAGGTTGAACGGCGTGAGCGCGACGGATAATCTCCGCACCCACTTCAGACAAGCCGAAATACTTCACTTTGCCCTCTGCAATCAAGTCTTTCACCGCGCCCACCACCTCTTCAATCGGCACATTCGGATCGACGCGGTGCTGATACAACAAATCAATATAATCGGTGTTCATGCGTTTGAGTGATTGCTCCACCACTTGGCGAATGCGTTCAGGACGGCTGTCCAGCCCCTCCGCCACATTACCATTTTTGAAACTGAACTTGGTCGCAACCACTACCTGATCACGAAATGGCGCAACAGCTTTCCCCACTAACACTTCATTCGCTTCACCATAGGCTTCGGCGGTATCAAAAAACGTGACGCCTAAATCAAAGGCTTGCCGAATGAGTTTTACCCCCTCTGCTTGAGGAATTTCCGTGCTATAGCCGAAAGTTATGCCCATGCAGCCCAAACCAAGCTCAGAAACCGTTAAACCTTGTGAGCCAAGTTGTCGAGTTTGCATATTGTTCTCCTTGTTTTTCGTAAGATAGGGTGGTTTGTCACCCTATCAAGCAAAAGGTTAATTTTACCCTCTTGCCTGCGCCAACCACACAATCATTTTGGGATCGCGGTGATTGAAGATGATTTCATTGCGGTTGAGGGTTGCGATGTCGGCTAAATCTTGTTCATCTAAGGTGAAGCCGAAAATATCGCGGTTTTCAAGCATACGTTCCACTTTCACCGATTTCGGGATAATCGCCACGCCACGTTGGTTTAACCAGCGCAACACCACTTGCGCCACCGATTTACCGTGTTTTTCGGCAATTTTGGTTAATACAGGGTTGGTAAAAATGTCAAATTTCCCTTCTGCCAACGGGCCCCAAGATTGTTGCAAAATGCCGTGTTCTTTGTGGAACGCAATTTCTTCATCACGTTGATAGAACGGGTGGGTTTCAATTTGATTCACCGCCGGCACGATGTCGTGGCAGGTGATTAAATCCATTAAACGGTCAGTGTGGAAGTTACTCACGCCGATGGCACGAGCTTTGCCGGCCTTGTATAACTCTTCCATCGCACGCCATTCTTCGTGTACATCGCCCAACGGTTGGTGCATTAAATATAAATCCACATAATCCAACCCTAAACGTTCAAGGGAATCTTCCAAGGCTTTTTTGGTGTTTTCATAACCGTTTTTACGTTGAATCCACAGTTTGGTAGTGACGAAAATGTCTTCACGCGGAATGCCACTGGTTTTAATGGCACGCCCTACGCCCGCTTCGTTGGCGTACACTGCGGCGGTGTCTAATAAACGGTAGCCTGCTTTGAGTGCTTCCAATACCGCTTTTTCGGTTTCTTCATCGCTCACTTGATATACGCCGAAACCTACCATTGGCATTTCTACACCGTTGTTTAATTTGAATACTTTTTCCATTTTGTTTTTCCTTGTTTTATTGAATTTTGGGGCTACCTTATCCCCTCTCTCGCTTGCAGGACAAATGCTTGCATTTGAGCGTTGGCTCTGCCAACGACCCCGAAGGGGCGAGCGAAGCGAGTATTGGGTGGAGAAAATTCGCAGAATTCTCGGAGGGAGAGGGGAAAATCAATATCGTTCCCCCTCTCTCTGACGAAAATTGCCTGACGCAATTTCCGTCTCTCTCTCCCTCAAGCGGGCGAGAGGATTATTCCGCGTTTCGTTTTGATTTGTGCATTATAAAAAACTTTGATTCATTTGATTAGTAGGAAAAAATCGGATAGCCTTGTGAATAATATTCAACAATAGAACACCGCCTATGATCGACAACATCAACGAACTTCGCACCTTTATCACCGCGGCGCAAGAAGGCAGTTTCACCAAAGCCGCCGCAAAATTAAACGTTTCCACCTCCGCATTAAGCCATTCCATTCGCAAGCTGGAAGAACAGCTCAACATCAAACTGTTCAACCGCACCACACGCAGCATTGCCACCACGGAGGCGGGCGAGCAGTTGTTTCAAAATCTCTTGCCGTTGTTTGAAAGTATTGAAGATAATCTCAACGCATTAAGCACCTTTCGCAACACGTTGAAAGGGAAATTACGCATTAACGGTAACGATCATGTTTTTTTATCCATTTTGTGGGATAAATTGATGGCGTTCGCGGAACAATACCCCGAAATGGAATTGGAATTGACCAGTGACACCAAATTTGTGGATATCGTGGCGGGGCGGTTTGATGCGGGTATTCGCTTAGGATCGGACGTGGCACAAGATATGATCGCCGTGAGATTAAGCGACAAAATGCAAATGGCGGTGGTCGGCACGCCAGAGTATTTCGCCAAAAAAGCCACACCGAAGAAAGTAGAAGACTTGGGCGAACACGAGTGCTTGCTGGTGCGTTTGCCAACTTCAGACAGCATTATGACGTGGGAATTTCAGCCTGCAAAAAAATCCGCGCCTGTGGTGAAATTCCACCCGAAAGGACAACTTTGTTTTAACAACAGCCATTTAATCAGCCGTGCCGTGTTGGTGGGCAAAGGCTTGGCATGGTTGCCCATCGACACCATGCAGCCTTATTTAGACAGCGGCGAATTAGTAGAAGTGTTGAGCAATGTCGCTATCAGCTACGACGGCTATCATCTCTACTACCCAAATCGCCGCCAAAATTCACCGCTCTTTAAAGCCTTGGTGGCGGCATTGAAAATCTAACCGCAGGAAAAACACGTTGAAAACAAACCGCACTTTGGTTTCAGCAATCAAAGTGCGGTTTGTTTTTAGGGTGAATTTTAACTTATCCGATAATACAGGAAACGATAAGATTTGCGCACGAAGGGCACAATCCACATGATGGCGGCTTGCAACAAGCCGATACGTTTCCAGGCGGGAAAATCAAACATATACTTCGCCGAAATCAGGTGGAGATTATCCGCCCAACGTTCCATTTCATGATCATCATCGCAGCCGTAATCAAACTGTGCCCGCATATGTTTCATCACGTCATGGTGTTTTTGCGAATTGCGACTCATCCAAGTGCTGCCGATGTCAAAGGCGATTTCGCCACCACTAAAACGGACGGCAAGATCTTCAAACAGCTTTTTCACCTGCGCTTCATTGAAATACATCAATACGCCTTCAATAACAAATAAAAACTGTGCCTGCGGATAGGTGGAGCGTAATTCGTCCATCCAATCCGTATCAAACGCCGACGCGGCAAGCAAAATTTCATTTTCCGCCGGCGGCATCAGTTGCTTGCGCAATGCGATCACATCGGGCAAATCCAGCTCATAGAACGGCACATTTTTGCCGATGTCACCCACGCGCTCATGACGCGCATCCAGCCCGCAACCGATCATCACGATAATCGGTTGTTGGTGCTGTTGAATAAAGGCTTTGGTGAGGCTATCCAAATAGGTAGCGCGAATAGCCGACCCTACTGAACTGTGGATAGCAGTGTCAAACTTACTGAAATCATAATCAATTTGCGGCACCAGGCGTAGCGCCGATGCGTCGTGAATAATCGGATCGGGTTTGAGGGACTCGTGATAGCGCATATAGAGCGGAATAAGCAGGGTCTCGCTGACCGCATCCTGAATTTAAACATCATTACCTCCTTGTGGAAACGCGCGGTTAAACCGCGTAGAGAGTCATGTGTGGCGGACAGTACGGCGCAAGCTGCCGTCGGGAAAAGACGAATGTTGTCTTCTTGAGAACAGGATGATTATAGATGAGAATTATTCTTAATTAAAGGCTGGGATTAAGGGGGTGAAAAACGTTTGGAAAAATATTCATAAATCACTGAAGTGATTTATTCACCCCTTCGGGGCCCTTGGCATAACCAACGTTCAAAAAACGGAATTTTTTGTGACCGCACTTTTGGGTATGAGATGCTTATGTTGCAAGCCCAATAGCGAAAAGTGCGGTCATTTTTACGGGTGAATTTTACTTCTTAAACGCGCCCAGAATACCGCGCATAATTTGTTTTGTCACTTGGTTGCGAATATTGCGACCGACGGATTTTGCCACACTGCTGACGACTTGTTCGGTAACCGAGAGTTGTTCGCCGCGTTTTTTGGTGCCGAAAATCATGCGGCTGAGACTGCCCATGATGCCGTTTTCTTCTTCCTGTTTGGCTTGTTCCGCCTGTTTTTGCGCTACGGCGGCGAGATCTGCCTGCGCATTTAACACTTCAAATGCCGATTCGTTATCCACATAATCTTTATAGAACGCGTACAAATCGTCGTCTTTCACCCATGCGGCGCGTTGTTCGGCGCTAATCGGTGCCAATTGGCTTTTCGGCGGGAAAATGTAGGCGATTTCCACCGGTGTCGGCATACCTTTTTCATCCAGGAAAGAGACCAGCGCTTGCCCCACGCCAAGGGTGGAGATAGTTTCCACCACGTTGACTTTTAGGTTGGTGCGGAAAGTTTCCGCCGCCGATTTCACTGCTTTTTGATCACGCGGCGTAAAGGCACGCAGGGCGTGTTGTACGCGGTTACCTAATTGCCCAAGCACGGTGTCCGGCAAATCCAGCGGGTTTTGGGTCACGAAATAAATGCCCACGCCTTTGGAGCGAATCAGGCGCACAACCTGTTCCACTTTATCCACCAATACACTTGGCGCGCCGTCGAACAGCAAGTGAGCTTCGTCAAAGAACATGACGAATTTCGGTTTGTCGGGGTCGCCCACTTCCGGCAATTGCTCAAATAATTCCGCCATTAACCAAAGCAGGAAGGCGCTGTACATGCGCGGAGAATTGATCAGTTTTTCCGAATTTAACACATTGATGACACCACGACCGTCACAGGTTTGCAACCAGTCTTCCAGATTCAGCGCCGGTTCGCCGAATAAATTTGCCGCGCCTTCATTTTCCAGCGTTAATAATGCCCGTTGGATGGCTCCCACGCTGGCAGCGGATACATTACCGTATTCCACTTGGAAGGTTTTGGCATTTTCCGCCACATATTTCAACATGGCGCGCAGATCTTTTAAGTCGATAAGCAATAAGCCTTTGTCGTCGGCTACGCGGAACACCAGATTGAGCAAGCCTTCTTGGGTGGCGTTCAAATTCAATAAACGGGAGAGCAACAACGGCCCCATTTCGGAAATGGTGGTGCGCAGCGGAATGCCGGTTTCGCCGAAGACATCCCAAAAGGACACGGGATAGCCGCTTAAATAGCTTTCGCCGCCTAAATTGAACTGTTCGATACGCTCGGCGACTTTGCCTTGCATCGCGCCTGCTTGCACCAAGCCCGATAAGTCGCCTTTTACATCCACTAAAAATACCGGCACGCCGTCATCACTGAAGGTTTCCGCCATTTTGCGTAAGGTGACGGTTTTACCGGTTCCAGTGGCGCCGGCGATTAAGCCGTGGCGGTTTGCCATTTTGGCGGAAATGCCGAATTGTTGATTTTGTTCGGTTTGGGCGAGTAAATATTGCATGTTGAGTGTTCCTGATTGATGACGGATAAATTTCCCGCATGATATTTAAAAATAGAAGTGCGGTCAAAAAATAAGTTGTTTTTACGGTATAATTCCGCAGATTTTAGAAAATAACAGGGAAAGTGATGGCAACGGCAGAAATTTTGATCATTAAAATCGGCAAGGTGCAACAGCTTACCTTTGCCGACGGTTCGCTGTATGAAAGCGCCATTCGCAAAGTGCCGGTGGAGGCGGTGAAAATTCACTCACTTGGTGCGGAAGGCAATGATGTGGGATTGAAAGCCCATCATGGCGGTGTGGATAAAGCGTTATTTTTTATGTCGGCAGATGCCTTTCCTGCGTTAAATGCGTTATTAGACGAAAATTTTTCGTATCAGGACACAGCAGTTTACGGCGAGAATTTTGTGGTTTCCGCGCTGAATGAAGATTCCGTGTGTGTGGGCGATATTTATCAAATCGGCTCCTGCGTGGTGGAGGTGTCGCAGCCGCGTAAACCTTGTGAGCGCTTATCGAAAAATACCAATAATCCGAACACGCAACAAACCGTGTATCGCTCCGGCTGGTCGGGCTGGTATGTGCGGGTGGTACGCGAGGGGGAAATTCAGCGGGGCGACAAATTAATTTTGCAGGCGCGTCCGCATCCCGACTTTACCATTCGCCATTTGAACCGCTTGCTTTCGGCGCCCGACACGATTAACGAATTGGAACAGGCGTTGGCACTTGAGGTGTTGGCGCCGGCGTTTAAACGCTCGTTGCATTCTCAGCTTACCAAGTTACAACAAAAACAGAGTTAAAAATGACCGAACTTTTAGATTCCTATTGCCCTTGTCACTCCCATAACACCTATGGGGAATGCTGCGGGCGTTTTCATGCTTACGTGCAGTTTCCCGAAACTACCGAGCAGCTCATGCGCTCGCGCTATGCCGCGTATGTGTTAAAAAATGTGCCTTATATTGTGGAAACCACCGTGCCGAACCAACAAAAGCTGCTGAACGTGCAGGCAATTCAAACCTGGGCGGAAAATACGCAATGGCTTGGCTTACAGATTCTGAATACGGAAACCCTGACGAAGGTGCAAAGTGCGGTGGAATTTAACGCCATTTTTCAGGGCGAAGAAGGTGAGCAGGCGCATCTGAACGTTCGATTTTTGTGAAAATTGACAGGCGTTGGTATTTTGTGGATCCGACGGTGCCGCTACCGACCATGAAACAGCCTTGCATATGCGATTCCGGCAAAAAATTTAAGCATTGTTGCGGAGGATTTTTATGATTGATCTAAAAACCTTTTGTGCGTTGTTTTGGCAACGTTTTAATCAAAATAAACTCACGCAAGCCGCCGGTTATCTGACGTACAGCACCATGCTCGCCATTGTGCCGCTGATTATGGTGGTGTTTTCCATCTTCTCCGCTTTTCCGGTTTTTAACGAAGTTACCGGTGCGTTGAAAGAGTTTATTTTTACTAATTTCGCTCCCTCCGCCGGTGACGTGGTGGGGCAATATATTGATGAATTTGTGAATAATTCCAAACAGATGAGTGCGGTGGGTATCATCAGTTTAATTGTGGTGGCATTGATGTTGATTAATTCCATCGACCGCACCCTGAACGGCATTTGGCATGACACCAGTACCCGCCCGATTTTTACCTCTTTTGCGATTTATTGGCTGATTTTGACGTTAGGTCCGCTGTTAGTAGGCACCAGTATTGCCGCCAGTTCTTATGTGAAAACCATGTTTGAGTATTCTGCAGCTTCTTCTTTCGGTTTGAAATTACTCAGTTTTGTGCCGTTTCTTTCCACCTGGTTTATTTTCACCGTGATTTATATGGTGGTGCCGAATAAAAAAGTCAGTATTAAACATTCTGCTGCCGGTGCGCTGATTGCCGCGGTGTTTTTTACGCTGGGTAAGCAGGCATTTGCTTGGTACATTGTGACTTTTCCCTCTTATCAATTAATTTACGGCGCCATGGCGACCTTGCCGATTATGCTGCTATGGATTCAGTTAAGCTGGACTTTCGTGTTGCTCGGCGCACAACTGGCGGCGGTGCTGGCGGAAGTGCGGTCGAAAAAACAAGTAAATCATCAGGAGGTAAAACAGTGATTGCGTTAATTCAACGGGTAACACAGGCGAAAGTGGAAGTCGGTGGCGAAGTGGTCGGGCAAATCGGCAAGGGATTGTTGGTGCTGCTGGGCGTGGAAAAGGATGATGACCGACAAAAAGCGGATAAACTGGCGGAGAAGGTGTTGAATTATCGCGTGTTTAGCGACGCAGATGACAAAATGAATCTGAATGTACAGCAAATCGGCGGCGAATTATTGGTGGTGTCGCAATTTACCTTGGCGGCAGATACGCAAAAAGGGCTACGCCCGAGTTTCTCTAAAGGGGCACCACCGCCGTTGGCAAATGAGCTTTATACGTATTTCGTGCGAAAGTGCGGTGACAAATTAAAGGTAGAATGTGGACGTTTTGCGGCGGATATGCAGGTGAGTTTGGTTAACGACGGTCCCGTCACATTTTGGTTAAGTTGTTAGACCGGATGAAATTTTTATGCGTTTCCCTAGCAGTCGCCCGATTTTTCTGCTAAATTGAAATTCCTTCCGTGATCGATAAAAATTTTTTATTCTTCGCATAAAAATTCCTGGTGTTTAGAATGATTAGCAATAACCGGGACTTCATCATTAAAAAGAGGATGTTCTATGACTTTCAATACTTTTGAAACCCTCGCATTAGCGGGCTTTGTGCTGTTGCTTGGGTATTTTCTGGTAAAACGTATTTCCTTATTGAAAAGCTATAATATTCCTGAGCCGGTTGTGGGTGGTTTCTTAGTCGCGATTATTCTCACCGTTTTATATCAAGGCTGGGGATTGTCTTTTATGTTTGATACGAATTTGCAGTTCACCATGATGTTGGTATTTTTTTCTTCCATCGGTTTAAGTGCTAACTTTGCGCGCTTGGTAAAAGGTGGTAAACCGTTAATTATTTTTGTGATTGCAGCGACATTATTGATTACTGTACAAAATATCGTGGGTGTAACAGGTTCGGTCTTACTCGGCATCGACCCTGCTTACGGTCTAATTGCCGGTTCGGTCACCTTAACCGGCGGACATGGTACCGGTGCGGCGTGGGCCGGTAAATTAACAGAGTTATTCCACCTTGAAGGCGCCTTGGAATTAGCCATGGCTTGTGCCACCTTTGGTTTGGTCTCCGGTGGTATTATCGGCGGTCCGGTGGCACGCCATTTATTAGGGAAAATGAAACATGGCGAGAATCCGGAAAGCGATGATGTCGATGATGTACAAGAAGCTTTTGAGCACCCTACTTACCAACGTAAAATTACAACCCGCTCACTGATTGAAACGATTACCATGATGACGTGCTGTTTACTTATCGGTCAGTTCTTGGATGCACACACAAAAGGTAGCGTCATTGAATTGCCAACATTCGTATGGTGTCTGTTTACCGGGGTAATCATTCGTAATTCTTTGACCCATATTTTCAAATTTAATGTTGCTGATTCTGCCGTAGATGTTTTGGGTAACGTGGGTCTGTCCTTATTCTTAGCTATTGCATTAATGTCCTTAAAACTATGGCAATTGGCAGGGTTGGCGTTACCGGTCATGGTCATTTTGGCAATTCAGGTTGTTCTTATGGCAGTCTTTGCGGTTTATGTGACTTACCGCATAATGGGTAAAGATTACGACGCAGTAGTATTAAGTGCCGGTCACTGTGGTTTCGGCCTTGGTGCAACACCGACGGCAGTAGCGAACATGCAGGCGGTGACAAGCCGTTTTGGACCGTCACACAAAGCTTTCTTAATTGTACCGATGGTTGGCGCGTTCTTCATTGACTTGGTAAATGCTTCCGTGCTCAAAGTCTTTTTATTTGTGGTATCCGCATTGCACTAATTGAATTTATAGAAACAAAAAACCCATTGAGTTGTTCAATGGGTTTTTTGTTAAATTATTTTGCCACCCAAAGTGGTAAGCGTAAGATAACGGCTAAGCCACCCAGATCAGCTTTCCCTGCCCAGACTGCGCCGTGATGGTCCTTCGCTGTATTGGCAACAATGGATAAGCCTAAGCCGGTGCCACCGGTTTCGCGGGTACGCGTTTCATCAACGCGATAAAACGGCTTAAAGATTTTTTCATATTCATCTTCCGGTAAGCCTGCACCGTTATCTTCAATGCGAATAAATAAGTCATTTTCATGAGTATAGATGTGAACGGAAATTGCTGATTTTGTATATTTCAACGCATTTCTGACAATATTTTCCACCGCACTTGCAAGAAGTCCGTGGTTACCATTGAGGTAATACTGTTCAGGATGGGCGATGCCTTGCTCCACGTGAAAACGAATATTTCGTTGAGCTGCTTCAAATTTTGCATCTTCTAAAATTTCTTTCCAAAGTAAAGGTATCGGGAAGATGTCTTTTTCCAGATGACTATTCAGCTGTTGACGGGAAAGCTGTAGCAAGTCACTGACCATTTTATCTAAACGTTGTGCTTCCGTATCAATACGCTGAATTTCGTTACTATCGCCTAAGCGACGACGCAATAACGCCGTTGCCAGTTGTAGACGGGTCAGAGGGGTTCTTAATTCGTGAGAAATAGAAGATAATAACGATTGCTGATTTGACAATACCTCTTCAAGAGAAAGCATCATGCGGTTAAAACTTTGTCCTACTTGACGTAACTCGATCAACCCTTTGGTTTCAAGATTTTTATTAATTTTTAAATTTCCTATGGCAACGGCATTTGCTGCAAGTTGTAGGTTACGAATAGGCTGACCTATACTGCGTGATAGCCACCACAATAACGGTGTGGAAATTAAAATGACCAAGATGATCAGGAAAAACGGGCGATCAAAAATGTAGTTTAGGATCTCTTTCTGTGCATTGATCTGATTGACAAAATATAAGCTATAAGATTGATTATGCTCAGGATTTAGGTACAGAGAAAACGGACCGACAATTTGAATATTGGAATAGATTTTTTTTAACGGTTGATCCAATGAAGCGTTGTTAAAAATAAATTGACGTACTGATTTTTCTTCTTCAGTGAGTGCGCCGAGAATTTGTCCACTCGGCGAGATTAGTACAGGATGGGGGGTAAATCGATCATTAGGGAAACTTGGAATTCCTGCTAAAATACGGGAAATTTGGTTGTTACGCATCGAAGTTGTAATTTCTTTTTGATACTTTATCATTTCATGCTCTTTTAAATCCGAGTAAATATGCGCATCAAAATAAGGTAATAAAAAAATAAAGATTAGTAAAATGGAAAATGTGAGCCAGAAGAAAGTGAAAATTCGTATGGTGAGTGAGTTAAAAATAAATTCTTTTCTGAACATGATAATTCGGTGTGAAAAAGGCTATATAAAAATAGCCTTTATTGTTATTTTTCCGCTATTAATAAATAACCGCGACCACGAAGTGTTTTAAACCATGGTAGATCATCGGAGCGAGCCGGTAATTTTTTTCGTAAATTCGACATATGCATATCAATGGCACGATCGAAAGGCGTAAGTGGCTTGCCCAAAACTTCAAGACTTAACTCTTCACGAGTCAGAATTAACCCGGGATGAGTAATAAGTTTTAGTAATAAAGCAAACTCGGTGCCGGTGAGTTCAAGATCTTTTGAACCCAGCATTGCCTGTTGGCGTCCCGGATAAAATACGATGCCGCCGAACTCGATTTTATCCACATCTGTCGGATCTTTCGCGTTATTTGCCTGTGCTGTACGTCTTAAAATCGCTTTAATTCGCGCAACCAATTCACGATCGTTAAACGGCTTCGGTAGGTAGTCGTCCGCACCTAATTCAAGACCTAAAATACGATCAATATCATCACCGCGGGCAGTCAGCATCATGACCGGCGTGGAATAGTTTTTTCTGATTTGTTTTAATGTTTCGATACCGTTTAAGACCGGCATCATAATATCTAATAAGATGAGATCATAACTATGGTCAAGCAATTCCAATGCTTCTTTACCATTGTTTGCGACATTCACCTGAAAGCCTTCTAAATCGAGTAATTGTGCTAACAGTTCGGTGAGCTCCGCATCATCATCAACAAGTAAAATTTTAGCCATAGGTTAAACCTTATTTGGGTTACAAATAAAAAGAGTGAAGATTATTTCCAGAATTGCCACCAACGCTTAGCTTGAGCGTCAGGTGCTGTGATAATGGTATTATTCACTTCGACTTTATCGTCATTCGGTAACGGTTTGTCCAAGTCAAAGTTGCTTACGGTACCATTTTGGTCAAAATTTACGACCAGAGTGTGCTGTTCCGGCGTTTCATAGGCTTTTTGTTGTAAGTAAACATAATACCAGGTGTGGTTACTGTAAGGATCGATGAGAACCGGCGTACCGAGTAAATACTGAACCTGTTGGGCTGTCATGCCGGTTTTTAATTGTGTAACTTTTGAGGCTTCCAAATAGTTACCTTGTGGCACATCAATACGATAAACGACTTTATTGACGGTGGAACAGGCGGTAACACTGAGCGTGAAAATAAGTGCGGTTACGACAGATCTGAATTGCATTTCTTTGCCTTTTTATTCTCTGGATAATGTGAATGATGATACCGAAAGTTTAATTAATTGCCAAACTAATTCTGTTCTTTTAACTGGCGCTGCAACTGATCGCGTAAATTTGGCGGAAGCCCTTTGATTGTAAGCGTATCTGCGGCTTCATCCCAAATGATACGTTGATTAATTAACTCCGCATCAAAACTGATGGTCACTCCTTTGCCGGAACCGGAGAATTTCGTGAGCGACTTAAGTGCGGTGCGAACCGGCGGTATATTTTCTTCCAAGCCGTAATTTTGCGCTTGAGTAAACTCGGCAAAAGGTTGTTGGTTTAGAGTCGGCAGCTCGCCGGAAAGTTCCGTAAGTTCAATGTCTTCGCCGTTATTTATCTGTCCTTTGCAGTATTCAGACACCTGTTTTTTTACCGCTTGGGTTTGTTCACGATTTAACTCGCCTTGTGCGCAGTAATCACTCACCGCCTGTAATAAACATTGATTTTGTACTTGCGGGTTAAGCCCTTCTTCCGCACCCAGAAAATCCATAAAGAAGTCCGCGATTTTGCGCCCGACGCGCCCTTTGATGAAGGTTAAGTAACGATTGGAATTGGCATTAAGTTGCAGGTCGGTTAAATTAATACGTGCTGCCACATCAAATTGGGTGATGTCTAAATATTCGGTACGCTGAATTTCCAATTTGTCATCCACCAACATACTGACACGACTGTCCAATAACGCGATAAACAGGTAATCGGTGGCGAGAAAATTATATTGGCATAAAACCAAAGTGCCGCTATCGGCAAAATTATATTTACTCAGTTCGTTAATCAATAAATTCGTTGCTTCATAGCTGAACGGCAGGAATTCCAGTTCATTTTCCAACAAGCGATTCAGACTTTGGGCAAACACCGAGGAGTCCAGGAAAATACCATAACCTTTCGCTTTGTTTTGATAGCCTTGGTGTAGCTGCAACATCATTTGTTCTACTTCCGGCGTGATTGTCAGTACTTGTTTACGTAGCACGCTATTCAGTTGCAGCACGCTTTTCGGTTCGGTTTGATTGGATTTGATAATTTGGTGGAGAATAATTTGTTTAACTGTAATGCTCATGAAATTGTCCTTAAAAAACTCTGTCTATTATAACCGCACTTTTTACCGGAACTAACAAAATATGTTAGGATTAGCGCAATTATCGGTTAATATATACGGCATTTTAAATCGGCAGACCAACCAAACATGGCAATTCAATCAAAATATCAAGATAAACAAATAGATGAAATTCTCAACGACATGATTGCAGTGCTGGAAAAACACCAAGCGCCGCTGGATTTATCCTTAATCGTGTTAGGCAATATGACCACCAATTTACTGCTCGGCAGTGTCGGAAAACAGCAACGACAAGTGCTGGCAAAAGCCTTCTCCGACGCTTTGCTGAACTCTCTTAATACGACGAACCAATAGCATTATGTGGAAATTTAACAGCAAACAATATCGAGAAGAAACCTCGCAAAAAATTTCGTGGGGGCACTGGTTTGCTTTTTTTAATATTCTGTGGGCGATTTTTATCGGCGCCCGTTATGCTTTTATTATCGACTGGCCCGACACCTTATTCGGTAAAGTGTATTTTTTCATCAGTTTATTAGGGCATTTCAGTTTTATTGTTTTCGCCTTTTATCTGCTGGTGATTTTCCCCCTCAGTTTTATCGTCAAAAACCACCGCACTTTTCGCGGTCTGACCGTTATTCTTGCGACCATTAGCAACACCTTATTATTAGTGGATACGGAAGTTTTTGTTCGCTTTAATCTTCACCTTTCCTCCTTAGTCTGGAATTTACTGGTGAATCCGGAAAACGGTGAACTCTCCCGCAACTGGCAACTTTTTTTCGTACCTATGCCGTTGATTTTATTAATACAAATGCTATTTTCACGTTGGTCTTGGCAAAAATTACGCAGTTTAGAACGGCAAAAATGGCTGAAAGGCATAGGCATCTTTTTTGTTTGCACATTTAGTGCCACCCACCTGATTTATGCGTGGGCGGATGCTTATTTGTATCGTCCGATTACGATGCAGCGTTCCAATTTTCCGTTGTCCTATCCGATGACTGCCCGCTCATTATTAGAAAAGCGTGGTTTTATCAACAAGCGGGAATACGCCGAACGGTTGGCACAGGAAGGCCGCTTGGATGCGTTGGCGATTGAATATCCTAAAAAGCCACTGACGTTTGATGAGCCGACGGAGAAGCAAAATATCATTCTGATTACCATTTCCGGGCTGCGTTATGATGCCATTAATGAAAAGAGCATGCCGAATTTAGCACGGTTCACCACCGATTCCACGCAATTTACCAATCATTACAGTAGCGGAAATAACAATAACGCCGGGTTAACAGGCCTATTTTATGGTTTGAATGCAAATTATACCGACAGCTTATTGAGCAGCAAAATCCCTTCCGCACTGGTTGAACACATAACGCAACAGAAATACGTGCAAGGGCTGTTTTCCGGCAGGAAGTTTAATTCCAGCATTTTACGGCGTGCGATTTATCAGCAAACCAAACTGATCGGTGACACTTCCAACCAAGGGGCAGTAAATGCTTTTCAACATTGGCTGGAGACGGCAAAAACGCAGGAAAAACCGTTCTGGGGCTATTTGAGCTTGGATATTAAACCGAATTTATCACCGGAAAATTATGCGCAGGAACGTACCAAAATTGATGAATTATTAGGGCAGATTTTGCCGCAATTGGATTT
The DNA here is from genome assembly GCF_023518055.1 of Aggregatibacter actinomycetemcomitans. Lineage (NCBI taxonomy): Bacteria > Pseudomonadati > Pseudomonadota > Gammaproteobacteria > Pasteurellales > Pasteurellaceae > Aggregatibacter > Aggregatibacter actinomycetemcomitans. The sequence continues at coordinate 760,463 of NZ_CP085096.1, read as the reverse complement.
ACCTAATACCCTGGTGATTATTACTGCTGAGCATGGCTATACCTTCCGGCAGCTCACGGAGAAAGAGGAAAATCGCTATTTCGCCCAAGATAAAGTGCGGGTGCCGATGATCGTACATTGGCAAGGTTTGGCGAAAGGTAAAGTGACAAAATTAACCTCTCATGTGGATGTGCTGCCGGCGTTAATGAAACACGTTTTCAAGGTGAGAAATCCGATTGGCGATTACGCGCAGGGACGTGATTTGTTTGACTTGAATCAGACCCCGGATTGGGTTTTGGTGTCTAATTATCGCTGGAATGTGATTATTCAGCCGGATGGCACGCAATATCATATTGATACGCGCGGAAACTATCAAAAATATGACCGCACTTATCAGAAAATTTCCTCTAAAAGACCGCCATTAGGGCTGTTTTTGGAAGTGTTTAATCAAGAGCGTTCATTTTTAGAAAAATGATTAAAAATACGCCTGACCAATAGTCAAAATCGATTATGTTTTTGAGGTTGCTCGCTTTATACTAGCGGGCAATTTATATCGGGACAAATACGATGTTATTAATTAAAAATCTGCGAATTTTTTATAACATTATCCGTTATTGCAATGAATCCGTTTCATTGTTCGCCCTTCTTTTTTCAATTAATAAACGATCCTCTTTTGAGGATTTTTTCTATTTGCGCCCATCACATTTTCCAATTTGCCTACCACGGAGTAATCATGACGAAGAATCATGTTCGGAGTTTCAAAACCTATATTCGAGATGAAATTATTAAAAAAGGTGGCTGGGTTAATGCACATGCGCATGCCGATCGCGCTTTTACCATGACCCCGGAAAAAATCGGGATTTATCACAGCAGTAATTTGCAGCAAAAATGGGACTTGGTGGACGAGGTAAAACGCACCTCCTCCGTGGATGATTATTACGCCCGTTTTTGTCAATCTATCGAATTGATGATTTCCCAAGGGGTTACGGCGTTCGGTACCTTTGTGGATATTGACCCGGTGTGTGAAGATCGCGCCATTATTGCCGCCCACAAAGCGCGCGAAGTGTATAAAAATGACATTATCCTGAAATTCGCCAACCAAACGTTGAAAGGCGTGATTGAACCGACGGCACGCAAATGGTTCGACATCGGTTCGGAAATGGTGGATATGATCGGTGGCTTGCCTTATCGTGATGAATTAGATTACGGACGCGGTTTGGACGCCATGGATATTTTGTTGGATAAAGCCAAGTCTCTCGGCATTATGTGCCATGTGCATGTGGATCAGTTCAATTCGCCGCAGGAAAAAGAAACGGAGCAGTTATGCGATAAAGCCATTGAACATGGTATGCAAGGTCGGGTGGTGGCGATTCACGGTATTTCTATCGGTTCGCATTCCAAAGAATATCGCTATCGTTTATATGAAAAAATGCGTCAGGCGCAAATGATGATGATTGCCTGTCCGATGGCATGGATTGATAGTAACCGAAAAGAGGAACTGATGCCGTTCCATAATGCACTCACGCCGGCGGATGAAATGATTCCGGAAGGCATTACGGTAGCGATTGGTACGGATAATATTTGCGATTACATGGTGCCTTTATGTGAAGGCGATATGTGGCAGGAGCTGAGCTTGCTGGCGGCAGGTTGCCGCTTCCCGGATTTGGATGCCATGGTGAATATTGCCAGCATCAACGGGCGTAAAGTGTTGGGCATTGATTAGAAAGAAAAATACCGAGTTTAGCGCTCGGTATCTTTGATTGGGCAACAAAGTGCGGTCAATTTTTTTCGTGTTTTTTAAAGGAAAAGTGCGGTGGGTTTTAGCGGTGTTTTTCTTCCTGCTTCACTTCATCCCATAACAGATCCATTTCGACCAGAGACGCGTCTTCCAAAGAACGATGTTGTTGCTTTAATTTTTCTTCTACGCGACGGAAGCGTTGTTCAAATTTTTGGTTCGCTTTGCTTAGGCTTTCTTCCGCCTGACATTTCAAATGACGGCTTAAATTGACGGTAGCAAATAACAAATCGCCCATTTCTTCTTCGATTTTCTGTTGATCTTGCGGAGAGCGTTCCATTTCCTGTTTCACTTCCTGTAATTCCTCTTCCACTTTGGCAAAAACCGGTGCAATGTCTTTCCAGTCAAAGCCGACTTTGGCACAGCGTTTTTGCAATTTTTCTGCTCGCATTAAGGCGGGAAAGGCATGCGGAATGTTATCTAAAATGGAGGTGTAACCTTGATTTTGATGCTCCTGCGCTTTCATGGCATTCCAATTCTGTAAGGCTTCCTGTTCATTATTGGCATGCTTGTCACCGAACACGTGGGGATGGCGACGCACGATTTTTTCCGCAACGTCTTGTACGACTTGATCAAAGGTAAACTTTTTCTCCTCCGCTGCTAATTGACTGAGAAAGACCACTTGTAAAAGTAAATCGCCCAATTCTTCCTTAAGATTTTCCACATTGTTTTGTTCAATGGCTTCAATAATTTCGTAGGCTTCTTCTTTCAGGCATGGAATCATGGATTGGTAGGTCTGTTTAATATCCCACGGACAACCGTGTTCGGGATCACGCAGTTGGGCAATGAGTTGGGTAAAATCATGAATAGAATAGGTCATTTTATGTTCAAAATTAGTTAAAAAAGGGTTTCGGATCCTAACACAAAAGGCATTTGGGATCATTTTTTTCATTGTAAATGAAAGTTTTTCTCAAAATGTGATCCAGCACATATTTTTTTTTATATCCCGGTGCTACTATACAACTAAAGTAAATTAATCCTGATCGGGTAAGGAGTTGATTATGTACAAACATGTGTTAGTTGCGGTTGATCTTTCAGAAGAAAGTGCGTTCTTGTTGAAAAAAGCGGTCGGCGTGGCAAAGCGTTATGATGCGAAGTTATCCATTATTCATGTGGATGTTAACTTCTCGGATCTTTACACAGGGCTTATTGACGTAAATATGGTATCAATGCAGGATCGCATTTCCAGCGAAACCCAACAGGCGTTGATCAAACTCGCCGAACAAGCGGGTTACCCGATCACCGAAAAACTCAGTGGTAGTGGGGATTTAGGGCAAGTGTTAGCCGATGCCATCGACAAATATGATGTGGACTTACTTGTCACCGGCCACCACCAAGACTTTTGGAGTAAATTGATGTCATCCACCCGTCAGGTGATGAATTCAATTACTGTTGATATGCTTGTTGTTCCTCTTCGTGACGAATAAAGCAAGTAGTAAATAAGTTGTCCAAAAACTAACCGCACTTTTATGATTTCTGAATGTGAGTGCGGTTTTTTCGTCTTGTCGGAAAAATAAAGCATTATAGCTAAAAAGGTTTTTTATAAATGGGAAAAGTGTGTAACAATACGCGGCTACCCAATTACCTTTTAATTCTAAAGATATTTTAAGAAAGCAAGGCTTGTAAATGAAGACAACAGCACAAATCCGACAATCATATCTTGATTTTTTCCATAGCAAGGGGCATCAAGTTGTAGCAAGTAGCTCTTTGGTTCCGGAAAATGACCCGACATTACTGTTTACCAATGCGGGAATGAACCAATTTAAAAATGTTTTTTTAGGTTTGGAAAAACGCCCTTATAGCCGTGCCACTACCGCTCAACGCTGTGTGCGTGCCGGAGGAAAACATAATGATTTAGAAAATGTGGGTTACACAGCCAGACATCATACATTCTTTGAAATGCTCGGAAACTTCAGTTTTGGGGATTATTTTAAACAGGACGCGATCCACTTCGGTTGGGAATTTTTAACTTCCCCGCAATGGTTGGGATTACCGAAAGAAAGATTATGGGTCACCGTGTACGAAACCGATGAAGAAGCCTATAAAATTTGGCATGATGAAATCGGCATTGTGGCAGAACGCATTATTCGTATTGGCGATAACAAAGGCGCGCCTTATGCTTCCGATAATTTCTGGCAAATGGGCGATACCGGTCCTTGCGGTCCTTGTACCGAAATTTTCTACGATCATGGCGATCACATTTGGGGCGGACCGCCGGGATCGCCGGAAGAAGATGGCGATCGTTACATTGAAATCTGGAATATCGTGTTCATGCAATTTAATCGCCATGCCGATGGCACCATGGAAAAATTGCCGAAGCCTTCTGTGGATACCGGTATGGGCTTGGAGCGAATCAGTGCGGTGTTGCAACATGTGAATTCCAACTACGATATTGATATTTTCCAAAAATTAATTGCTAAAACGGCGGAATTAACCGGTGAAAAAGATTTAACCAATAAGTCTTTACGTGTGATTGCCGACCACATTCGTTCTTGCGCCTATTTAATCGTAGACGGTGTGGTACCTTCCAACGAAGGACGTGGCTATGTGCTGCGCCGTATTATTCGCCGCGCTGTGCGTCACGGGCATTTATTGGGTGCCGCCGAAGCGTTTTTCTATAAGCTCGTGCCAACCTTAATTGAAGTGATGGCGCAGGCGGGCGAAGAAGTGAAAAAACACCAAGCCACTGTGGAGAAATTGCTGCGTTTGGAAGAAGAACAATTTGCGCGTACGCTGGAACGTGGTTTAACCTTATTAGATGAGGCTTTAGCCGAGGTGAAAGGCAAGGTATTATCCGGCGAAGTGGCGTTCAAGTTATATGATACTTATGGTTTCCCGCTGGATTTAACTGCCGATGTTTGTCGTGAACGCGGCATTACCATCGATGAGGCGGGATTTGAACGCGAGATGGAAAATCAACGTTTGCGCGCGCAGTCCGCCAGCCAATTCGGTATGGATTATAACAATGTTATTCGTGTTGATGGCATAACCCGTTTTGAAGGCTATACTGAATCGGAAACGCTGGCAAAAGTGACCGCACTTTTCCATGACGGCAAACCAGTAGATACCATCAGTTCCGGTCAAAGTGCGGTGGTGATTTTAGATAATACGCCATTCTATGCGGAATCCGGTGGTCAAATCGGAGACATCGGGCGCTTAGAAGGCAACGGTTTTAATTTTGACGTAAAAGACACCCAAAAATATGGTCAGGTATTCGGTCATATCGGTGAACTTACCCAAGGTAGTTTATCCGTCGGGCAGTCCGTGAATGCAGTGGTTGACGAGGTTCACCGTCAACGTATTTCATTAAATCACTCTGCAACCCATTTGTTGCACGCCGCGTTACGTCAGGTCTTAGGCGAACACGTCGCTCAGAAAGGATCGCTTGTTTCTGATGCATTATTGCGTTTTGACTTTGCTCAACATGAACCTATCAGTAAAGCGCAATTAGCCGAAGTAGAACGCATAGTTAATCAGCAAGTTAGAGCGAATAACCCGATTAAAACGGATATTATGGAGCTGGAAGCCGCCAAAGCGAAAGGTGCGATGGCGTTGTTCGGCGAGAAATATTCCGATCAAGTACGCGTACTAACTATGGGAGATTTTTCCATTGAATTATGTGGTGGGATCCATGCGAAACGTACCGGCGACATCGGGCTGTTTAAAATAGTAACGGAAACGGCAGTGGCGGCAGGCATTCGTCGTATTGAGGCGATTACCGGTGAAACTGCAATCGAATGGTTACAAAACCAACAATCTTTATTAAATCAAAGCGCCGAATTACTGAAATCGGATGTTAATTCCATTACGGATAAGATTTCTCTGTTGCAAGATAAATTTAAGAAAGTTGAAAAAGAGCTACAAACATTAAAAGAAAAAGCTGCGCTGCAAGCCGGTAATGACCTGGCACAAAGTGCGGTGAAAATTAATGGTGTTTCTGTCATTGCGCAACAACTTGATGGTATTGAAGCGAAGTCTTTACGTTCAATGGTCGATAGCCTGAAAAATCAATTAGGTTCGGCAGTGATTGTATTTGCTTCCGTAGTAGATGAAAAAGTTAATCTTATTGTAGGGGTAACTCAGGATCTGACAGGGAAAGTAAAAGCCGGCGAATTAGTGAATTTGATGGCTCAACAAGTTGGCGGTAAAGGCGGTGGTCGTCCTGATATGGCCATGGCCGGCGGTACTCAGCCGGAAAATGTAAACAAAGCGTTATCGGTTTGCTCCGATTGGTTGAAAGCGAATTTATAAGCTTTTTATATCTTAGAGTTCGGTTTTTGTGTTGGTTGTAAAGAGAATACCGAATCGAATAAAAGTAATGTTTAACGCTTTGTGAGGAAATTATAAACAAACTATAAAGGTGAGGAGTTTATATGCTGATCTTAACCCGGAAAGTTGGTGAAAGCTTGCTCATCGGCGATGATGTTTCTATCACGATTCTGAATATACGAGGTAACCAAGTCAAAATCGGTGTGCAGGCGCCGAAGGATGTTTCTATTCATAGAGAAGAAATTTACCAACGTATTCATCAAGCAAGGGATGAACAGAAAGCGTAGCAAATTTTATGATCAATGAAGATGGTGAATTATGACTAAACTGACTTGCTTTAAAGCTTATGATATCCGTGGTCGCTTGGGTGATGAATTAAACACAGATATTGTTTATCGCATAGGTCATGCATTCGGGCAGTTTTTAACGCCCAAAACGATTATCGTTGGTGGCGATGTTCGCTTAACGAGTAAAGAGTTAAAAAGTGCGGTAACAAATGGATTATTGGATTCAGGTGTTAATGTAATTGATTTAGGTGAAACGGGGACAGAGGAAGTCTATTTTGCTACATCATTTTTGAAAACTGACGGTGGTATTGAAGTGACCGCAAGCCACAACCCGATGGACTACAACGGCTTAAAATTAGTGCCTGAAGGGTCCCGTCCGATTAGCGCGGATACCGGGTTGGCGGATATTCAACGTCTGGCGGAGGAAAATAATTTCCCGCCGGTGACCAAACGCGGCGAGTATAAACAACTTTCCGTACTTGATGATTATGTTGAGCACCTCTTATCTTATATTAATCTCGATTCGCTAAAACCGTTGAAGTTAGTGATTAACTCAGGTAATGGCGCCGCAGGGCACGTGATTGATGCGATTGAAGCGCAATTTAAAACAAAACACATACCTGTCGAGTTCATCAAAGTACATAATAATCCGGACGGCACCTTCCCGCACGGTATTCCTAATCCGTTGTTGCATGAAAACCGCCAGGATACCATTGATGCGGTGCTAAAACACAAGGCGGATATGGGCATTGCGTTTGATGGCGATTTCGACCGTTGCTTCCTGTTTGATGAGCACGCAAATTTCATTGAAGGTTATTACATTGTTGGCTTGTTAGGTCAGGCATTCCTGCAAAAAAACCAAGGTGCGAAAATTATTTATGACCCGCGCTTAATCTGGAATACGGTGAAATTAGTGGAAGAAAACGGTGGTGAAGCCGTGATGTCGAAATCCGGACATTCTTTCATTAAAGAAAAAATGCGCGCTGTCGATGCCATTTATGGCGGTGAAATGAGTGCACACCATTATTTCCGTGACTTCTTCTATTGCGACAGCGGCATGATTCCATGGTTGTTGGTGATGGAATTGGTTTCCGTTACCGGTAAATCCCTGAGTGAACTGGTGAATAATAGCGTGAATACATTCCCGTCTCCCGGGGAAATTAATAGCAAATTAGTCGATGCAAAAAGCGCCATTGCCCGCGTGCTCGCCGCTTATGAAAAAGACGCTATTCGCGTAGATGAAATTGACGGCATTAGCATTGAATATCCGAACTGGCGTTTCAACCTGCGTTCATCAAATACCGAGCCGGTCGTTCGTTTGAACCTGGAAACCCGTGGCGATAAGCAATTAATGGCGGAAAAAACAGAAGAAATTCTGGCGTTATTACGTCAATAAAATGCGTTGAAAACTAACCGCACTTTTCTTTATCAGAAAAGTGCGGTCATTTTTATCTAACAGAAGGAAAACTAAATGAAAGCGATTATTCCTGTTGCAGGCTTAGGTACACGTATGTTACCTGCTACTAAAGCCATTCCGAAAGAAATGTTAACTTTAGTGGATAAACCGCTAATCCAATATGTGGTAAATGAATGTGTCGCCGCCGGTATTAAAGAAATCGTCCTGGTGACTCATTCCTCAAAAAATGCCATAGAAAACCATTTTGATACTTCCTTCGAATTGGAAACGATGCTGGAAAAACGCGTAAAACGCCAATTATTGGAAGAAGTGCGTTCCATCGTGCCCAAAAATGTCACAATCATGCACGTTCGCCAAGGTAATGCGAAAGGGTTGGGGCATGCCGTATTGTGCGGTCGTCCGCTGGTGGGTAACGAGCCTTTTGCCGTGGTGTTGCCGGATGTGTTGCTGGCCGAGTTTTCCGCTAATCAGAAAAAAGAAAATCTGGCGTTAATGTTAAAACGCTTTAAACAAACCCAAGCCAGCCAAATCATGGTGAACCCGGTTAAACCTGAAGAAGTCAGCAGTTACGGTATCGCCGACTGTGGTGGTGTGGAAATTCCTCCGGGTGAAAGTGCCAAAATTGATAGTATCGTAGAGAAACCAAGTGTGGATGAAGCACCGTCTAATTTGGCTGTTGTAGGGCGTTATGTGTTCTCGGCAACCATTTGGGATTTATTGGAAAAGACCCCGGTGGGCGTGGGCGATGAAATCCAGTTAACCGATGCCATTGATATGCTGATTGATAAGGAAACCGTCGAAGCCTTCCACATGACAGGCATTTCTTACGACTGCGGCGATAAAATCGGTTATATGAAAGCCTTTGTGGAGTACGGGCTGCACCACAATAAACTTGCCAGTGAATTTAAAGCTTACCTCAAAGATTTGGTGAAAACATTTTAATTCAACTCGGGCGAATAAAAGGCATCTGAAAGGTGCCTTTCTTTTTGTCTGTTTGTGATATGGAAATCTAGCAGTCTTCACGGCTAGATTGTTATTATCCTTATTTTTTATTAGAATATTGCCCCAAACAATGAGGTTATTTCAGGAATCAACTATGGCGGATTGGAACGGACAATATATTAGTCCTTATGCGGAACACGGAAAAAAAAGCGAACAAGTTAAAAAAATCACGGTATCCATTCCGATTAAAGTGCTTGAAATTCTGACCAACGAGCGTACCCGCCGTCAAATTCGTAATTTACGCCATGCCACCAACAGCGAACTGCTGTGTGAAGCCTTCTTGCACGCCTTTACCGGTCAACCTTTGCCAACGGATGAGGATCTGTTAAAAGAACGCAGTGACGAAATCCCGGAAGAAGCAAAAGTTATTATGCGCACACTGGGAATTGACCCGGATAATTGGGAATATTAATTTCGCATTTTTCCTTTTGTATTTTCATTTTGTCGCCGGCTTTTCTGTTATGATAGAACAAATTATTTTTAGCCAATTGTTCTATCATGCGAGTGCCTCGAATTTACCATCCAATCCCGCTTAATCAGCACACAACCTGCGCGCTTTCAGAAGACGGCGCCAATCATGTCGGTCGTGTCTTGCGTATGCGGGCAGGCGATCAACTTGAACTTTTCGATGGTAGCAACCATATATATCAAGCCGTCATTACCGCCGTCGCGAAAAAATCCGTTGAAGTGGATATTTTAAGTCGCCAATTTGACGATCGCGAAAGCCCGTTAGCCATCCATTTAGGACAAGTCATTTCCCGTGGCGAACGCATGGAATTTACCATTCAGAAGTCCGTTGAATTAGGGGTGAATGTGATTACGCCATTATGGTCGGAACGTTGCGGTGTGAAATTAGACGGCGAGCGGATGGATAAAAAAATTCAGCAATGGCAGAAAATCGCCATTGCCGCCTGTGAACAATGCGGGCGCAATAAAATCCCGGAAATTCGTCCGTTAATGAAATTACAACAATGGTGTGCGGAGCCTAATGACGCGCTCAAATTGAATTTACATCCGAGAGCACGCTATTCCATTCGCACCTTGCCTGAAATCCCGGCAGCGGGTGTGCGTTTATTAATTGGTTCGGAAGGCGGTTTATCACCACAGGAAATCGCACAAACCGAGCAACAGGGATTTGTGGACGTGTTATTGGGAAAACGAGTATTACGCACCGAAACCGCCGCTATGGCGGCAATTACCGCCTTGCAGGTGTGTTTCGGTGATTTAGGATAGAGAAGAAAGAAATATGATGGATTTACAAGATCACTTGCTGATTGCCATGCCCAATTTAGATGACAGCTATTTTTATCGCACGGTCATTTATATTTGCGAGCATAATGAAAAAGGTTCCATGGGGTTGGTGTTAAACCAGCCGACGGATTTAAGCATTGCGGAGCTGGGCGCCAAAATGAATTTCATGATGGTTACCCACCGCACTTATAACGATAAACTGGTGCTTGCCGGTGGACCGGTGAATATCGATCGCGGCTTTATTTTGCATACCAACACCAAAGTGCCTTTTGATCACAGTTATCGGGTCAGCGACAACCTCATGCTCACCACCTCCGCAGATGTGGTGGACACCTTTGGGACGATGTTAGAACCGGAAAAATACCTGGTGACGCTAGGCTGTGCCAGTTGGGAAGCCAATCAGCTTGAACAGGAAATCATGAATAATTCCTGGTTAGTTGTGCCGGCAACGGAACAAATCCTATTTGATTTGCCTTATGAACAACGTTGGTGGGCGGCGAATCAATTATTAGGCATTGATTCCCATAATTTCGCCGGTCAGGTGGGGCACAGTTAATGGGTATCACGGTGCTTGCTTTCGACTTCGGGACGAAAAGTATCGGCTGTGCCGTCGGGCAAAGCATCACCGGCACGGCACAATCCTTGCCGGCGTTTAAAGCGCAGGACGGTATTCCCAATTGGGATGCCATTGAGAAATGTATTCAGGAATGGCAACCGGCGCGTATTGTGGTCGGTTTGCCACTGAATATGGATGGTACGGAACAGCCCTTAACGTTGCGTGCCAAAAAGTTTGCTAAGCGTTTGCACGGACGTTTTAACGTACCGGTGGATTTACAGGACGAACGTCTTACCACCACCGAAGCGCGTAGCGAAATTTTCAGTCGTGGTGGTTATCGCGCCTTAAATAAAAGCAAAGTGGACGGCATTTCCGCCTGTTTGATTTTGGAAAGTTGGTTTGAGAATTACGCAGGTTAAACGGCGTTAAAAAACACATAAAAAACCCACCGCACTTTTGTTGAAAGATAAAAAGTGCGGTGGGTTTTTACTACGTTTTAATCAGCGCTTACAAATTAAGCCTGACCTTTAACCGCTTTTAAACCTGGGAACGGCGCCGGTGTACCTGCACGTTCTAAAGCTTCTTCAATACGGATTAATTGGTTGTATTTCGCGATACGGTCGGAACGACTCATAGAACCGGTTTTGATTTGACCTGCTGCGGTACCTACTGCCAAATCGGCGATGGTGGCATCTTCGGTTTCACCGGAACGGTGAGAGATAACCGCAGTGTAGCCGGCATCTTTCGCCATTTTGATCGCAGCTAAGGTTTCTGTTAAAGAACCGATTTGGTTGAACTTGATTAAGATAGAGTTTGCGATACCTTTCTCAATACCTTCTTTCAGGATTTTGGTGTTGGTGACGAATAAGTCGTCGCCCACTAATTGAACGCGGTCGCCTAATACTTTAGTTTGATATGCAAAGCCTTCCCAGTCGGATTCGTCTTGACCGTCTTCGATAGACACGATTGGGTATTGTTTGGTTAATTCTTCAAGATAGTGTGTGAATTCTTGAGAAGTGAATGAACGACCTTCGCCTTTCATTTCATATTTGCCGGTTTCTTTGTTGTAGAATTCGGAAGAAGCGCAGTCCATGGCTAATGTCACGTCTTTGCCTAATACATAACCCGCTTTTTCAACAGCTTCTTTAATGCAAGCCAATGCTTCCGCGTTAGAAGCAAGGTTTGGTGCGAAACCGCCTTCGTCACCTACTGCAGTATTTAAGCCTTTGGCTTTTAATACTTTCGCTAAATTATGGAACACTTCCGCACCGATACGAAGGGCTTCACGCAAGGTTTTCGCGCCCACCGGTTGAATCATAAATTCTTGAATATCCACGTTGTTGTCTGCGTGTTCACCGCCGTTGATGATGTTCATCATTGGTAATGGCATAGAGTACACGCCTGGTGTGCCGTTGAGTTCTGCGATGTAAGCGTAAAGTGGAAGACCTTTAGATGCCGCAGCCGCTTTGGCGTTAGCAAGAGAAACGGCAAGAATGGCGTTTGCGCCGAATTTGGATTTGTTATCTGTGCCGTCTAAATCGATCATGATTTGATCGATTTCAGCTTGGTTTAAACCATCTTTGCCGATGATCGCGTCTGCAATCGGGCCGTTTACTGCCGCAACTGCTTTTAATACACCTTTACCTAAGAAACGGGATTTGTCGCCATCGCGTAATTCCAATGCTTCACGTGAACCGGTGGAAGCACCTGATGGCGCTGCCGCAAGACCGACGAAACCGCCTTCTAAATGCACTTCTGCTTCAACAGTTGGATTACCACGAGAGTCGATAATTTCACGACCAATGACTTTAACGATTTTTGCCATTTTATTTTCCTCATATAAGTTAATTAAAACCAGTTAGAGCAAGCCCTAAAATGCTCGGTATGATAAAGCTATTTTGCCATTTTGTCTTGTAAAAAATGCGCCGAACTTGATTTGGATCCAATTTCCGGAACGAAAGTGCGGTCAACATATTTGGCGTTTTTTACCCGCCCGGAAAGAATTGTCAAACGTTATCGGACTAATGTCCGAACACTTGGCATTATTGCCGAGCAGTTTCACCTAACAGGGAAAATTCTCAATATCTTGCGGTCTAGGCGGTCTCTCTGGCTTGCGTTGGAAAAATATGCCCGTAGGCAACGGAAGAAGAGCGTAATGACAGCACGGACAATTTCTTCTGCGTTGTGGGTGGAAACACTAAGATACAACTCCGCATGTTGGATCGCAATCAAATCTATCTGTGCGGAGGAATGGTTTTTAATACGACTTTACAAGACTTTCACCGACATGGATCAGCTATTTAATCACTGAACTGCAAAGCATACTTCGTATATTACAACCAAAAACGGTTTAAACCGGATTCAAAAAGATTGAGATCTACACAATATAGAATAGGACTCAGTATCTAGTTTACCGGCCTATCCAACTTTTAGGGGCAAGCCACTTTTAATTCAAATTGTATTTATTTTAATTGCTTTTCAATGATGCCGCCGCCAAGGCAAATTTCGTCTAAATAAAACACCGCCGATTGTCCCGGAGTGACCGCAATTTGTGGTTCGTCAAATATAACTTTAATGGTTTCATCATCTATAGGTTCAATAATGCAAGGTACATCCGTTTGACGATAACGGGTTTTCACCGTGCAACGCAATGGCGCGCGAATCGGCAGGCAATCAACCCAATGTAATTGCTGTGCGATTAAACCGGTGGAAAGTAAAGCGGAATGGTCATGCCCCTGCGCCACAATCAGCTCATTATTAATGAGATCTTTTTCCACTACATACCAAGCGTCTTCACCGGCGCCTTTCACGCCACCGATGCCTAAGCCTTTACGTTGTCCTAACGTGTGATACATCAAACCGTCATGGCGACCGATAATTTCGCCGTCCACCGTGCGAATATTGCCCGGTTGCGCCGGCAAATAACGCGCCAAGAAATCCTTAAATTTCCGCTCCCCGATAAAACAAATGCCGGTGGAGTCTTTTTTCTTCGCCGTCACCAAACCTAACTCTTCCGCAATTGCACGCACGATAGGCTTTTCAATATTGCCCACCGGAAACAGACTCTGTCCCACTTGGGTTTTGCTTAGGGTGTATAAGAAATAGCTTTGGTCTTTATTGTTGTCCAAGCCACGTAATAACTGCGCGTTGTCATCAGCACCGCGACGACGCACATAATGCCCGGTGGCAATATAATTGGCGCCTAAATCTTCCGCCGCGTATTCCAAAAAAGCTTTGAACTTAATTTCTTTATTACACAGAATATCCGGATTCGGCGTGCGCCCTGCTTTGTATTCGCTAAGGAAATGTTCAAACACATTGTCCCAATATTCCGCCGCAAAATTGATTTTATGTAGTTTAATACCGAGCTTGTCACACACTGCCTGCGCATCCGCCAAATCTGCCGCCGCCGTGCAGTAATCGGTGTCATCATCCTCCTCCCAATTTTTCATGAACAAGCCTTCCACTTGGTAGCCTTGCTGTTGCAGAATAAACGCAGACACGGAAGAATCCACCCCGCCGGACATCCCGCAAATGATTTTTTTCGTCGCATTTTCGGCAAGTTGTTGCGCCGTGAGTTTCGGGAAATGATTTTCGTAAGTTTGTGATTTCATAGTTTGATAATAAGAACTTGGCTAAAATAGGTACTCGGGCATTTGTAAGATTATATTCATGATTATTGCATCGTCTATCGGGCAGTCACCATTTTTCCATTGAGCCCTAATTATCTATATAATAGCAATCGTTTCAGGATCTTTATGCAACAGTTTTTATAATAAGTGTATCACGTATTGAACTAATTCTGCCTTTACTACTCCGTCGATACTTTTTCCACCGATCACTTTAATCTCAACATAAAGCATATTAATTTAGCTTATTTCACTTCATAAAACTGCGTTTGCACGTTATTGGTGAATTTTTGTTCATATTCTACTTTGGCTTGCTCATCTCCCGCGTCTAATTTAGATTGCAGCGTGTCGCACGGTTTGTCGCAGTCGCAGGCTTTAGCAATACCTAAGGAAGATAAGCCGCCGCAGCTACCTTTGAGAGCTTGGCGTTTCACGATGTAACCCAATGCCATGGCAAGAATAATAAGCAGGAAAATGCCTAAGGTGAGCAAAAATAGTTTCATAATTGATCCATAAATTAACTTATCTGAATTTTAACCGCACGTTACAGCTTTAAAGTGCGGTTGTATTTTTCGGTGTTTTTACTGTGCTAAAAATTGTTTGAATGTGGTAGACATTTCTGTGCGGTAGCCCTTGCTGTCTTTAATAATCATAAAAATCGGTAATTTTTCCTGTTCCGCCACGTCCAACGCTTTCTGTTCCCCTAACACAAATAACCCGGTGGAAAGCCCGTCAGCAGTCATGGAAGTCGGCGCTAACACCGTGATCGATGCCAATGCATGCTGAATCGGGTAACCGGTGTGCGGATCGATTTCATGGGAAAAACGCACGCCGTCTTGTTCAAAATAATTACGATAATCGCCTGATGTCGCCATCGCCATATTATTCAAACCGATGACTTGTTGTGCCACCTGCTTGCCATCCAGGGTTGGACGTTCGATAGCAATTTGCCACGCTTTTCCTTCGGCATTCTTCCCTTTGGCGCGAATTTCACCGCCGATTTCCACCATGTAATTTTGTACGCGAATGCTTTCCAGATAATCCGCCACTTGCTCCACCCCAAAACCTTTGGCGATAGAAGAAAGATCCACATAAAGTTGCGGTACGGCTTTTGCCAGGAAAAACTTACCGCCCTCTTCAGTGAGTGACAACTTATCAATGCCCACCCATGCCTGACGTTCGGCAATTTGTGCTGATGTCGGCCGTTTATCCACCCGCTTTTCCGGACCGAACCCCCAAAGATTCACTACCGGCCCGACTGTAATATCCAAGGCACCCTGCGTCACCTGATTTAACCGAATGGCTTCTTTAACCACTTTGGCAAGATCCGCCGAGATTTCAATGGGCGTGTTAATTTGCGTATTTTGATTAAAACGGCTGAGCTCGGAATCTTTGATGTAAGTGGACATTTTCGCATTCACATCCTTCAAAATTAGTTCGATTTGTTCATGTGCCTGTTGCGACGCCGTTGAGACTTCGCCGTTGTTTGAATATTTGATGTGGTAGGTTGTCCCCATGGTTTTACCGGTGAGGGAAACAATTTCATTTTTTGCTGCCATGGCTTGTTGTGTGTCCGCTTGTTGTGACGGATTCGGTTTATCGCAGGCCATCAGTGCCAATGCCATGGCAGCAAGTTCGAATCCGCGAACGAGAGGTTGTTTTATGTTCATAATACTTTCCTGATATTAGATGGATCACACGCAAACCAACGGTTTAAATTGGTTTGCGTGTGATGAATCAATATGAAAAACGCTGTAAATTTCGACCGCACTTCATGCAAAGTGCGGTCATTTTTTACGGTGTTTTTAAACTGCAAGGCGTTAGCCGCCGAAATCATCTAACAAGATATTTTCATCTTCAACACCAAGGTCTTTCAACATTTTGATTACCGCAGCGTTCATCACCGGAGGTCCGCACATGTAGTATTCACAATCTTCCGGCGCTTCGTGATTTTTCAGATAGTTTTCATAAAGCACATTGTGAATAAAGCCGGTGTAGCCTGTCCAGTTGTCTTCCGGCAATGGATCGGATAATGCCACATGCCATTGGAAATTCGGATTTTCCGCTTGCAATGTATCAAAATCTTCTACATAGAACATTTCACGTTTAGAACGGGCACCGTACCAGAAGGACATTTTACGTTTAGAGTGTAAACGTTTTAATTGGTCGAAGATGTGTGAACGCATTGGTGCCATACCTGCACCACCACCGATAAAGACCATTTCAGCATCGGTTTCTTTCGCGAAGAATTCACCGAACGGACCGGAAATAATCACTTTATCACCCGGTTTTAAAGACCAAATATAAGAAGACATTTGTCCCGGAGGCGCATCAGGTTGACGTGGAGGAGGCGTTGCAATACGCACATTCAGCATGATAATGCCTTTTTCTTCCGGATAGGATGCCATGGAATAAGCGCGGATAATATGCTTATCCACTTTTGATACATAGCGCCACAGATCATATTTATTCCAGTCTTCGTGATACTCTTGCGGAATATCGAAGTCTTTATAGTAAACCGTGTGTGGTTCTGCTTCAATTTGGATATAACCACCGGCACGGAACGGCACTTCTTCTCCTTCCGGAATCGCCAATTTAAGCTCTTTAATGAAAGTCGCTTTGTTATCATTGGAAATGACGGTGCACTCCCATTTTTTCACACCAAAGATCTCTTCCGGCAATTCAATATCCATATTACCTTTCACGTTCACTTGGCAAGAAAGACGATAGCCTTCTTTGGCTTCACGTTTGGTGATGTGGGAAAGCTCGGTCGGTAAAATTTCGCCGCCACCGCTTTTTACCCGTACTACACATTGACCGCAGGAACCACCGCCGCCACAAGCGGAAGATACGAAGATGCCCTTGCCGGCAAGTGCGCTGAGTAACTTACCGCCGGCCGGCAAAGTGATGGCTTTGCTCGGGTCATCATTAATCTTAATGGTAATGTCGCCGGAGTCCACCAATTTGGATTTCGCAAACAAGATGATTGCAACAAGCACTAAAACAATGGCTGTAAAGGCTGCAACACCAAGTAAAAGAATTGTAGTTTCGCTCATTTATGCACTCCTTATAGCTGAATACCGGAGAATGACATAAAGCCGAGCGCCATTAAGCCTGCGGAGATGAATGTAATCCCTAAACCGCGTAAACCTGCCGGTACATCAGAATATTTCATTTTCTCAGTTAAGCCCGCTAATGCAACAATCGCCAACATCCAACCTAATCCTGCACCGATACCATATACGGCAGATTCGGCGAAAGTATATTCACGCTGGATGGCAAAGGATACGCCACCGAAGATCGCACAGTTTACGGCGATAAGCGGTAAGAAGATCCCCAGTGCGTTATATAATGCCGGAAAGAATTTATCTAAAGTCATTTCAAGTAATTGAACCAGACCGGCGATAATCCCGATAAACGTGATGAAGTTTAAGAAGGATAAATCCACCCCTTCAACTAAAGCACTTTCTTTTAGGACATGCTCGTATACGAATTGGTTTGCAGGAACCGCAATGCCAAGCACAACAACGACAGCAATGCCCAAGCCAAACGCTGTTGACACCTTCTTAGATACAGCAAGGAAAGTGCACATTCCCAAAAAGAAGGAAAGTGCCATGTTTTCAATGAAGATCGCCTTCACAAATAGGCTAATATAATGTTCCACTGATTATTTCTCCTGTTGCTCAGGTTTCCACGTTCTTACGCCCCAGATCACGAAGCCAATGATAAAGAACGCACTCGGTGCAAGAAGGAATAAACCGTTCGGTTGATACCAACCACCATCCTGAATCGTTTGTAATATCGGGAAACCGAACAAACGACCTGAGCCGATTAACTCACGCAAAGTCGCCACAATTAAGAGAATAGCGCCGTAACCTAAACCGTTACCGATACCGTCAACAAAACTCTCTAATGGACGGGATTTCATAGCGAAAGCTTCTGCACGCCCCATGACGATACAGTTGGTGATAATCAAACCGACGAATACCGATAATTGTTTGGATAAACCGTAAGCAAAGGCTTTTAACACTTGGTCAACCAAAATTACCAACGACGCGATAATCGCCAATTGCACAATGATACGAATACTATTCGGAATATAGTTACGAATCATTGCAATGAACATGCTGGAAAAACCGGTTACCAAACATACCGCAATTGCCATGACTAACGCCGTTTGTAATTGGGTGGTCACCGCTAATGCGGAACAAATTCCTAAGATTTGTAGTGCAATCGGGTTGTTTTTCGCGATTGGATCAAGCAAAAGTGCTCTTAAATTGCTTTTTGCATCAGCCATTATCTTGCCCCCGCTTTAAATTTTGCTAAGAATGGACCAAAACCGTTTTGACTAAACCAATAATCAAATGAGCCTTGTACGCCGTTTGAAGTCAAGGTTGCACCGGATAACGCGTCAATGCCGTGTTCTTTGTCGGAAGAGGCGTTTTTGGCAATACGAATCGCCACATTTTGGTTATCATCAAACAGTTTTTTATCAACGAAAAATGCCTGCCAGCGCGGATTGGCAATTTCACCGCCAAGACCGGCGGTTTCACCTTGGTCATAATAGGTAATACCTTTAATGGTATTGGCATCCGGCGCGACGGAAACAAAACCATACATAGTGGACCATAAGCCGCGACCATACATCGGCAATACTACTTGGTTTACCGTACCTTGCTCATCTTTTACCAAATAAACCACGGCCTGTTTCGCCCGCACTTTTAAGCCCGCCTTATCCTGGTCAGCAGGAATCGGCTGACTAAGTGCGGTGTCTTTTATCGCCGCTTTCGGATCAAACTTTTCGGCTTCTTCTTTTGTTGCCTGAACGAAATCACCGCTTTGTAAATCCACCAAACGAGGCTCGATAAATTTGTTGTAAGTCTCTTTGATAACGGAAGCGTTATCTTCTTTCATTAAACCGGCAACAGTTAAAATATTGCGTTGAACGTCAAGGGCTTTTTGTTCATCCTGTTTTGATTTAAGGGCAACGGCGGCACCTGAAACCACAATAGAACAAACCAGACTCAATAACACAACAACGGTTACGGTGCCACTTACGCTATCTTTATTAAATTTAGCCATTTGTTCTTGCTCTCCGACGTTTGATATTTGCCTGAACCACGATGTAATCGAAAATCGGTGCAAATAAGTTTGCAAATAAAATCGCTAACATCATCCCTTCAGGATAAGCCGGGTTGATGGTACGAATTAACACCGCCATGACACCGATCAATGCACCATACCACCATTTACCGGTGTTAGTGAATGAGGCTGAAACAGGGTCCGTCGCCATAAACACCATACCTAATGCAAAACCACCTAATACAAGGTGCCAATACCAAGGCATTGAAAACATATGGTTAGTTTCTGAACCGATTAAATTAAACAATGTTGAAGTTGCAATCATACCGATCATCACACCCGCGATAATGCGCCATGCCGCAATACGGGTGAACACAATAATCGCACCACCAATTAAAATTGCTAAGGTTGACACTTCCCCCATTGAACCCGGAATATTACCAATGAAGGCATCCATCCAAGAAATTGATTGACCGGTTACAGTATGCTGCAATGCGTCTTGACCGCCTTGTGACCATTGTGAAAGTGCAGTCGCACCGGAGAAACCATCTGCCGCAGCCCATACTAAGTCACCGGAAATTTGTGCCGGATAAGCAAAGAATAAAAAAGCACGACCTGCCAATGCCGGATTCATAAAGTTACGACCGACACCACCAAAAATTTCTTTTGCCACCACGATACCAAAGCTGATACCAAGTGCAGCCTGCCATAATGGCAATGTTGGCGGAACAATTAAGGCAAACAGAATGGTTGAAACAAACATCCCTTCATTCACTTCATGACCGCGCACCACAGAGAATAATAATTCCCAAATCGTACAAACAGTGAAGACGACTAAATAAATTGGTAGGAAAAAAATTGCACCAAGTGCCATTTTACTACCCCAGCCTGCATTTAAAGTTAAATCTAACCCTAAACCATTTGCCAACGCATAATGCCAATTGCTTGAAATCAGCTGCTCTAAATTACCTAATTGATTTAACGCAGGAATTGCTTGGTTACCCACATTGTACATGCCATAAAAAATTGCAGGGAACAATGCAAGGAAAACAGTGATCATCATACGTTTTGAGTCTAACGCATCACGAACATGCGTGTTTTTGTGGGTTACCGTACCCGGTGTATAAAGCAAGGTATAAATCGATTCAAAGATCGGATAAAGCTTGCTGTATTTACCGCCCGGTAAAAACGCGGGTTCCATTTTTTCTAAAAGATTTTTCAAACCCATTTTTAACCTTCCTTCTCAATCTTATCTAACGCTTGACGCAAGATTGAACCATATTCATATTTGCCCGGGCAAACAAATGAACAAAGCGCTAAATCTTCTTCATCCAACTCCAAACAACCTAATGCTTGTGCACCATCAGTGTCGCCTGCAATCAAATCACGTAACAATAAAGTTGGTAAAATATCCAGCGGCATCACGCGCTCATAACTACCGATCGGCACCATTGCGCGTTCACCACCATTTTCGGCAGTTGTAAAGTTAAATAACTTTTTACTAAAATGACCCAATACGGTCCGGGTAATGGAATATTTATTTGGTTGAGGTGTAATCCAGCCAAACAACTCTTTTTCATTACCTTCTGCAATTACAGACACCTGCAAGGCATAACGACCTAAATAATCATGTGCACCTTTCGCGGTATTACCACAAAGTACAGAGCCTGAAATCACACGATTTTCACCCGCACTTATCTCATCTTTGGTTAATTGAGAAAGATTTGCACCGATCACGGTACGGACCAAACGTGGTTTTTTCACTTGCGGGCCGGCAAGAGAAATCACACGTTCAGTGTAAAGTTCACCGGTGGTGAATAATCTACCGATAGCAATTACATCTTGATAGTTGATATACCAAACGGTTTTCTGAATGCCGACAGGATCGATAAAGTGAATATGGGTACCGCTCAAACCGGCAGGGTGAGGGCCTGAAAATTCGTTCACAATCACATTACTTGCATGTGATCCTGGAATTTTATTGTCAGGCGCTTTACATAAATGAATGTTACCTTCATGTAAACGGCTTAACACCGTTAAACCATTTACAAAATCATTTTCCGCTTCGGCAATCACCACTGAAGGATCCGCCGCTAACGGATTCGTATCCATGGCATTGACGAAAATAGATGAAGGTATGCTATCTACTGCAGGCACTTTACTGAACGGACGGGTACGAAACGCTGTCCACAAACCCGATTCCTGTAAGTTTTTACGTACTTGCTCAGCGGTTAACGCGCTTAGCTCAGCCGCCGGGTATTTATCGAAAGAAAGCGCAGCATCGCCTTCAATTTTAATCACTACAGACTGTAACACGCGCTTCTCGCCGCGGTGAATCGCAGTGATCATGCCGCCGGCAGGTGCGGTAAAAACAACGCCCGGATTCTTTTTGTCTTCAAAAATCACCTGACCTTTTTTCACCACATCACCTTCGCGAACCTTCATAGAAGGGCGCATTCCCACATATTCTTCACCAAGCAAAGCAACTTCGCTGACCGCATTACCGTCACGGATTACCTGCTCCGGTTTTCCTGCAATAGGAAGATCCAAGCCTTTTTTAATCGTAATCATATTGTTTGCACTATTTTTGCCAGATTAAAATACAGCAATAACCGAAAGGTTATTACCTCGTCTTGAGTGATGGTTGTTGAAATGATTAAAGAAGAAAGCGACGAAATACCACATTACGCCCGAATAACCACTCTCCAACCGATAAAAATAAAACTCAAATTCTGTATTGATTTTACGGACTTCCGCGCCCATAAAAACGTTAAATTTTTGCTAAAATAAACGCTTTATTTTAACTAAATAATAACGTCCACGCCACTTTGAAAGCCGTCTGTTTGCGCATTTTTCGTGAAAATATGCACTTTTCTTGCACAAAATCAATTTTTGCATTTTTCGCGCATAATACCAAAGAGGTAGATTATTGCCCCACGCCGGTACAATTTGGTGATTTCGGGAATTGTTGCCCTAAGGCCTTCCACTCGGATAACGTATAAAGATGGAGCGCCAAGGCATGAATGCCTTGCTGCAAATCCTGTACTAAGAATTGGTAAATTTTGCGATGACGGGCGACTTTACCGATCCCCTCAAATACATCGCTCACTAACACCACTTTGAAATGCGAATCGGCACCCCGCCCGGAACTGTGCATATAACTTTCGTTTTCAACCGCAATAAAGTGCGGTCGAAATTCCTGCCGTAAGCGCTGTTCCAATTCTTGTTGTTTTGTCATAATCATCTGTCCTCAAAAAACAATAATTAAGCCCCCGGTACTATACTTTACGCCGTAAGTTTGTAAGAATAGCCTCGTTTTATTTAATATTATCGAGGATATTATGAAATTTAAGATGAAGTCTCTTACCCTGGGTGCGGTTTTACTTTCCGGCGTATTATTAACCGGCTGCCAAAGCGAACCGAACACACTCACCTTCACCCTGGCGCCACCGAAAGCCTCAATGAATGTCAACCAATCCGCCGTGGTTTATGTCACCACCCGCGATTTGCGTAACACCCCGGAAATCAGCAGTTATGTAAAAGACGGACAATTACTCAAATTATCCGCCTCACCGGAACTGACCCAATTGTTCCAACAAATTGAACAACAGGATTTGGTCAGCAAAGGCTTCCGTATCGGCATGGCGAACAATTCCAATGCTGCCGTCACCGTAGATATTCAGCAATTTTATGCCAAAGTGAATCAAGGCAATTTACGCTACGACATTGACAGCAAAATTCAGCTTGCCATTCATGTTCAAGGTCGCAGAGGTCAATTCACGAAAAATATAAATGCCGGGCGCACGCACTCCGGTGCATTTTTCGCGCGAAATTCGGAAATTCAAAAAGTGTTAGGCGAAACCTTTAATGAAGTGGTGGAATCAATTTATAAAGACCAGGAAGTTGCTAACGCCATTAATCAATACGCCAACTAAAAAACTTTTCTAAAATCCACCGCACTTTACGCTTAAAAGTGCGGTAGATTTTTCCGGTGTTTTTTAATTTGCCCCCACACAAAAGCGTAAAACCGGAAAAAAACAAAAGCCGCTAATTTCTTAGCGGCTTTCTCGAATTTGGCTCCTCCTGCTGGACTTGAACCAGCGACATATGGATTAACAGTCCACCGTTCTACCGACTGAACTAAGGAGGAATAGTGGTGCCTCGAGGCGGAATCGAACCACCGACACGGGGATTTTCAATCCCCTGCTCTACCGACTGAGCTATCGAGGCAACTCGTCAGTGGTGCGTATTAAACGTTTTTTTCTATTTCAAGTCAATATCTATTTTTGAAAATAGTGAAAATTATTAACTTAGTTGCGCATTTAACAAGCGAAACGTATATAAACGCTACATTTTCAACAAATTTATTGACTTCTCATATAAAATCATGCTCATTTAAAAAGACCTAAGGTGGGCATAATAAAATGGCGATCAATTAACGACGCACACGATAACTCTTCTGTGCTTTATCCACTTTAACCAGGTAATTTCTCGCCTGTGCAGACGGATGGTTGGTAGTTAAAATTCGATATATCTGTTCCGGATAAAGCCGGTTGATTTGCATTATCGCCACATCTTTATCATCATTGAACACACGCAACACCGCACCGGCACCGCTGTTATAGGCGGAGATCATCGCAAAGCGTTTCGAGGTCGGATTGGTAATGCCGTCCAAATATTTATTTTGCAGCAACCATAAATAAGAGGCGCCAGTATCAATATTTTTCTCCGGATCGAACAAGTAAGCCTTGCTTGGCTGACCGCTCATGCCTTTCATTTGGAACACATCACGCCCTGCGGTATGCGGCACTACCTGCATCAGTCCCATCGCGTTCGCATAACTGATGGCATACGGGTTGAAACTGGATTCCGTTTGCATAATACCGAGAATCAGGCTTTCATCCAGCCCGTAATGACGCGCCACTTTACGCACGATCGGCAGGTATTTTTGCGCCCGCACTTCAACGTGGTTGGCAATCATCGGAATCACCACGAACTGTACCTGATGGCCATTCGCCAAACGGCGGGTTTGCAATTTATTCCGAATTAAATAAGTAGCGAAATTGCCTGCAGTAAATTGATCTATAATTGACTCGCCTTGATTATCAATCACCTGCCCCACTAAAAACGGGCGGGAACTAATCGGCACATCGCCGGAAGTAAATAAATCAATACCGTTGGCATCGGAACCCATCAACAACGTATGCACAATGGCATTATGCAAACGGTTTAAATCCGCTTGCGTTTCAATGGTAATCAACCCTTCGTCGAAACTGACGTGGCTACGGGTGTAGTAACGATCCGTATATTTCACATAGTCTTTGCGGCTCGCCACCAATAACTCATTAACCCCCCAAATGCGGTCGATATTATTGGCGAATTGTCCGGTTAAAATATCCAATCCGCGCGTATCTTTCGCAAAGGCCTCATCATAATCCAATCCCTTTTTATATGACATACCGCCACCACACGCATACAAAAAAGGAATCAAGGCTAAAATCAAATATTTCTTCATCTTTATTCTTTCGCTTCCGGCGGTGTATAACCTTCAATATGCACATCTTTGCCTTCAAACAAAAAATTCACCATTTCCTGCTCCAGCAGTTTGCGGTGCTCCGCATTCATCATATTTAACTTTTTCTCATTCACCAGCATGGTTTGTTTTTTCATCCACTCGCCCCACGCCTGTTTACTAATAGAATCAAAAATGCGTTTGCCCAATTCGCCCGGATACAATTGAAAATCCAGCCCTTCGGCTTCCTGTTTTAAACGCTCACAAAACACCATTCTTGCCATAATGATTCCTTACATATTGAGTTAATAAATTCTTCACGGGCGCTGCTAACCCGATAGGTTCAGGATTTTGTGGATCATACCAATATTTAACCGCACTTAATAGGTCTGATTGATATTCCCCCGCCGTTTCAGCCACTTTTTGCCGGTGGGAACGGTTCTCTTCCGCCAACGCTTTCGGCGTGTCCACTTGCGCATAAATCGGATAAATATCCAGATGGAAATGGCTGAAGGTATGGCGAAATGCCGTCCACTCCTGATATTGCCGAATTCCGTTTGCCGCTAAATACGCCAGCAATTCCTGCTTCTCGGAAAATTGCGGAAAACAGTACAACCCGCCCCATAAACCGGCATTGTCCCGTTGTTCCAACGCAATTTTGCCATCTTTTTCCAACAGCAAAAAATAACTTTCCCGCTCCGGCAAGACTTTCTTCGGTTTTCTGCCGGGATACGCCTGCCAGTTTTGTTCGGCGTTCGCCTTGCAATCGCTTTTCAGCGGGCAAAGTTCGCATTTCGGCTTGGAACGGGTACACACCATGGCGCCGATGTCCATCATCGCCTGATTAAAATCTGCCACCTGTTCTGTCGGCGTCACCTGCGCCGTTAAGTGCCACAAATGATCTTCCGTTTTCTTTTCGCCCGGCCAGCCGCTCACCGCAAAATAACGGGACAGTACCCGCTTCACATTGCCGTCCAAAATCGGATAAGGCGCATTTAAACAAGAAGACAACACCGCCCCCGCCGTGCTGCGCCCCACGCCGGGCAACGCCCATACCTGTTCAAATTCCGTCGGGAATTCGCCGCCGTGTTGATCACGCATGATCTGCGCCGCTTTATGCAAATTGCGCGCCCGCGCGTAATAGCCCAAGCCCGTCCACAAATGCAACACTTCGTCCAAAGGCGCATTGGCAAGTGCGGTCAAATTCGGGAACGTTTTTACAAAGCGCTCGAAATAAGGTATCACCGTCGTCACTTGCGTTTGCTGCAACATTACTTCAGACAACCAAACGCCGTATAAAGTTTTATTTTGCTGCCACGGCAAATTTTTCCGCCCGAACTTGGCGTACCACGTCAGCACGGCGTGGGCAAAAGGCGCATTGGAAGATGATTGAGCCGGCATAAATCCTGATAATTCAATAAAAGTGCGGTTATTTTTAACTGTGTTTTTCACCCCGTGGGCGACATCAAACCGGCAGAGTTTAACACAAAGCGCAAACCTTCTTCACTAAAGATTAACAAATGCGTTTTTTGTTTCATCGGCTAAATTGCTAATCATAAGGAAACCGCCTATAATCAGCCGCTAAAATTTTCCGCACACAACAATTTCAAAGAACGCATGTTAGAAACCCAATCATCAGATTCCATACAACCGACCTTTGCCGACCAAAAACGCAAAACCGTTGAATCCGCCGAATTTACCGCCGATGGGCGCTACAAGCGCAAAGTCCGCAGCTTCGTGTTACGCACCGGACGTTTAAGCGATTACCAAAAAAACGCCATGAACCAAAACTGGGCGACATTCGGCTTGGACTACCAACCACAACCTTTTGATTTCCAAGCGATTTATGGCAACGACAATCCCGTGATTTTAGAAATCGGCTTCGGCATGGGCAGTTCGCTGGTGGAAATGGCGGCGCAAAATCCCGATAAAAACTATTTGGGCATTGAAGTGCACACCCCGGGCGTGGGTGCTTGTATTGCATACGCCGTGGAAAAAGGCGTGACCAATTTGCGTGTGATTTGTCACGATGCCACCGAAATTCTGCGCGACAGCATTGGCAATCACAGCCTCGGCGGGTTACAACTGTTCTTCCCCGATCCGTGGCACAAAGCCAGACATCACAAACGCCGCATTGTGCAACCACATTTTATTGACGGTTTATTGAACAAATTACACGAAGGCGCCTTTATTCACATGGCGACCGACTGGCAAGACTATGCCGAACACATGCTGGAGGTGCTAAGCCAATACCCGCAGCTGCGCAATACCTCCGTCGCTAACGACTATATCCCGCGTCCCGATTTTCGCCCGCTGACTAAATTTGAACAACGCGGTCACCGTCTCGGGCATGGCGTGTGGGATTTGTATTTCGTCAAATCATAATTTCACCAACCCCAACAGAAGGAAATCATCATGGCTATTAAACGTAATCAAAGACAACGCAAAAAAATGCACCTCGCCGAATTCCAGGAATTAGGCTTTTTAGTGCAATGGCAATTCGCCGAGGGCACTTCCGTAGAACAAATCGACAACACCGTCGACCGCTTCATCAGCGAAGTGATCCAACCAAACGGCTTGGCATACGAAGGCAGCGGTTACTTACATTGGGAAGGCTTGGTTTGCCTGGAGAAAATCGGCAAATGCGACGCGTCTCACCAAGAATTAGTGAAAAACTGGCTAACCCAAAACGGCTTACAACAAGTGGAAGTGAGCGAGTTGTTTGATATTTGGTGGGATTATCCTGCGAAAGACTAATTTGCTTTATTAAAGTGCGGTTATTTTTCAAGTGTTTTTATTAAACAAATTTAAAACACATTAAAAATTCACCGCACTTTTATTCACTCCTACGACCAATTTAAACTGATAATTATTTGCATTTCGGAAATTAGACTTTTAGAATAAAAATATTCATGCAATTTTAATATGTTGCAGAATAAACCATCGTATAAAGAACATTTAAAAGGAGTTTTCAAATGAAGATTAATCAATTCAAACTTGCAGCTCTTGCTACTGCGTTAGCTTTCTCTACTGCCGCTTTCGCCGACATCACTGTATATAGCGGTCAGCATAAAGAAGGAGCAAAAGCTGTCGCCGATGCTTTTACCAAAGAAACCGGGATTAAAGTAACACTTAACAGTGCGAAAAGCGAGCAACTTGCCGGTCAGTTAAAAGAAGAAGGCGATAAAACCCCTGCCGATGTCTTCTATTCGGAGCAAACTGCACCATTTGCTGCGTTATCCGAAGCGGGATTGTTAGAACCGCTTTCTGCCGAAACCATTAAACAAATAGAGTACAAAGGCGTGCCTGTAGCGCCAAAAAAAGACTGGATTGCGTTAAGTGGTCGCTCTCGTGTAGTGGTTTATGATAAAAATAAACTCTCTGAGAAAGACATGGAAAAATCTGTATTGGATTACGCCACGCCGAAATGGAAAGATAAAATCGGTTATGTGCCGACTTCCGGGGCATTTTTGGAACAAGTTATTGCTATCACTAAATTAAAAGGTGAAAAAGCCGCGTTGGATTGGCTGAAGGGCTTAAAAGAAAATGGCAAACTTTATGCAAAAAACAGCGTAGCACTCCAAGCGGTAGAAAACGGCGAAGTTCCGGCAGCACTAATTAATAATTATTATTGGTATGCTTTAGCAAAAGAAAAAGGCGAAGATAAACTAAACTCCCGTTTATATTTCATTCGCCATCAAGACCCGGGTGCGTTGGTGACCTATTCCGGCGCTGCAGTGTTAAAAGGATCGAAAAATAAAGAAGAAGCGAAAAAATTTGTGGATTTCTTAGCCGGTAAAAAAGGTCAGGAAGCCTTTACTGCTGTGCGTGCAGAATACCCACTACGTCCTGACGTACACTCTCCATTCAACATGGAACCTTACGCAAAATTAGAAGCTCCTGAGGTCAGCGCAACCACTGCAAAAGATAGGGAAAATGCCAATAAATTGATTGAACAGGCAGGATTGAAATAACACACCCAAAGAAGAAAGGTACGCTTTCCACGCGTGCCTTTCTTTTCTGCTAAATAACAATATAAAACAAAGGACTTTCCTTGAACCGTCGCCTCCCATTCTGGCTCACCATTTTGATTCTACTTATCAGCCTGCCGTTACTGTTGCCGTTTTTGTATGTTGTCGTACGGGCAATTGAGGTAGGTTGGGATCGTAGTATTGAACTGTTATGGCGTCCCCGCATGTGGGAATTATTAAGCAATACCCTGCTTCTGATGGTTTGCGTGACCTCCGGTGCCATTACCCTTGGCACTTTTTGTGCATTCTTGCTGGAGCGCTATCGTTTTTGGGGAAAATCCTTTTTTCAGGTGTCAATGACATTACCCTTGTGTATCCCTGCCTTTGTCAGTTGTTTTACTTGGATTAGTCTTACTTTCCGCGTTGAAGGCTTTTGGGGCACTATCGGAATTATGACCTTAAGCTCGTTTCCTCTTGCTTATTTACCTGTCGCTGCCACTTTAAAACGATTGGATCGTTCACTGGAAGAAGTCAGTTTTTCCCTTGGCAAGAACCTAAGCTACACCTTTTGGCACGCTATTTTCCCGCAGCTAAAACCGGCCATCGGCAGCAGTTTTTTACTCATTGCGTTACATATGCTGGTGGAATTCGGTGCGGTATCCATTCTCAATTACCAAACCTTCACTACGGCTATTTTTCAAGAATACGAAATGTCCTTTAACAACAGCACGGCGGCATTACTTTCAGCAGTATTGATGGTGATTTGTGCCTTTATTGTCTTTGGTGAAATTTTCTTTCGTGGACAACAAACCCTTTATAACAGTGGCAAAGGTGTCGTCCGTCCTTATCCTGTAAAAAACTTAAGTGGTGGCAAACAAGCACTGATTATCGTCTTTTTCATGACGATCCTTATCCTCAGTATAGGCATACCTTTTACCATGCTGATTTACTGGCTGATAGTGGGGCATTCTATTGAAAGTGCGGTCGATTTCCATGCTTTTTTTGAAGCCTTCAGTAACTCATTGGTCATTTCGGCTTTAGGTACAATACTGACCGTCGTCTGCGCCCTGCCTTTGGTGTGGAGTGCCGTGCGCTATCGTAGCCGTCTCACCATCTGGATTGATCGCCTGCCTTATTTATTGCATGCCGTACCGGGCTTGGTTATCGCATTGGCATTAGTATATTTCACTATCAACTACGCCTATTCCTTCTACCAAACCTTTCTCATGGTGGTCATCGCCTATTTAATGCTCTATCTGCCTATGGCACAAACCACCTTGCGTAGCTCTTTGGAACAAATCTCCGACAAGATGGAAAAAGTGGGACAAAGTCTCGGCAGAAGTCATTTTTATATTTTCCGTACACTCACCTTTCCCGCAATTTTACCTGGCATCGCCGCAGCGTTTGCATTGGTGTTTCTAAATCTGATGAAAGAACTTACTGCTACTTTATTGCTCACCCCAAATGACATCAAAACCCTCTCTATTGCTGTCTGGGAATACACCAGCGACGCCCAATATGCCGCCGCCACGCCTTATGCCGTAATGCTTGTACTCTTTTCCGGTATTCCGGTGTTTTTGTTGAAGAAATATGCGTTTAAATAGGAACGACTCACACTTATGCAAATGAACTTACCATTGCTTCAAATCGACCATCTCAACAAATATTTCGGGCAAACACATGTTCTGCACGATATTTCGTTGCAACTTAACAGTGGAGAAATCTTGTTTTTATTAGGTCCCTCCGGCTGTGGCAAAACCACATTGTTACGTGCCATTGCCGGCTTTGAACAGCCTGATAGCGGCGAAATTCGCCTAAAAGAGCGGTTGATTTTCGGTGCAAATTGTAATGTGCCGACCCAACAGCGCCATTTAGGTTATGTCGTGCAAGAAGGCGTGCTATTTCCTCATTTGAACGTATATCGCAATATTGCTTATGGCTTGGGTAACGGCAAAGGTAACAGCCCGAAAGAACGCGCACGGGTTGAACAGGTAATGTTGCTTACCGGTATTGTTGAACTTGCCGAACGTTTTCCTCATCAGCTTTCCGGTGGACAGCAACAACGCGTAGCGCTCGCTCGGGCTATCGCCCCCAATCCTGAATTAATTTTGCTGGATGAACCCTTTAGTGCCCTGGATGAACACCTGCGCCAGAAAATTCGTCACGATATGCTGCAAGCCCTACGCCAAAGCGGCACCTCGGCGATTTTCGTCACCCATGATCGCGATGAGGCCCTACGTTATGCCGATAAAATCGCGGTGATCCAAGACGGGCGAATTTTACAAATCGCTGATCCGCACACCCTTTATCACGCTCCGCAACACCTCGCTGCCGCTACCTTTATCGGCGATGCCATCACATTACCCGCAACCTTAAATAACGCTTCAAATGCACATTGCCAACTCGGTGATATTCCCATTATCGACAAAAGCGGCGGACATGCTACCGGTACGCTGCTCCTGCGCCCGGAACAATTCAGTCTGCTAAAAACACCGAAAAAACCCACCGCACTTTTTAACGCGATTATTAAACAGGCAGAGTTTAGAGGCAAAACAACCATTGCTCAGATTAAGGTAAATGGAGTGGAAGTGAATTTAGAAGAGCGTTATAGCGAGGGATTACGTGTTGGTGAAGAAGTTGAGATTTATTTATATGGCGAAGGGTTATTTTATGAATAATCGGCGGATTCCCGGCTTACTTAAATCCGGATTGTTATTGAGATGTTTTTATCCACATAATAGGAATCCAAAATCCCTTTTAACTTACGCCCATCATCACAGCACTTCACCATCTCAAACAGGTCAGCGGCTTCTGCGTATTCATATTTTAAATACTGCAACCACTGCTTAATGCGCGCCACATGATAAAACCCGCTGTCATGGCAGTTTTCCAGTGCGGCGTATTTACGCAGAATCGGCATGATTTCAGCCCAGCTTAAGGGCGCGGCATTACGTTTCAACACCCGACTTAAATTCGGGATATTTAACGCACCACGCCCCACCATCAGATCCTCGCAGCCGGTGACGTCGCGGCATTGTTGCCCGTCCGCCCAACGCCAATTTCGCCGTTGGCGATAACGGGAATCTTCAATTTTTGACGGATTTCGCCGATTTTTTGCCAATTGATGCGATCGGCGCGGTAGCCATCGGTTTTGGTGCGTCCGTGAATGGCGATTTCCGTGGCGCCGCCTTGTTGTACCGCGTCGGCAATGTCGTAAGCGAATTCCGTAGAATCCCAACCTAAGCGCACCTTCACGCTAACGGTGTGATGTTGCGGGACCGCCTGACGAATGGCTTTGGTGGCTTGGTAAATGAGTTCGGGTTGTTTTAACAAGGAAGCGCCGCCGTTACTGCCGTTCACCGTTTTCGACGGGCAGCCGCAGTTTAAATCCACGCCGTGGGAACCTAATTGAACGGCAAGTTCGGCATTTTCCGCCAACCATTAGGGATGTTGTCCAAGAAGTTGCACGCGCACCGGCGTGCCGCTTGGGGTGAAGCCCCGTTGGTGTAACTCGGGGCAAAGGCGATAAAACACTTTCGGCGGAAGCCGTTGATCCACCACGCGCACGAATTCGGAAATGCACAAATCGTAATCGTTCACTTCCGTTAATAATTGACGCACGAGCGGATCAAGCACGCCCTGCATGGGGGCTAAAATAACGCGCAAAGGTTATTTCCAACCTTTGGCTTTGCAGATCAAATCGTATGCCGCTTGAATTTGTTGTGCTTTTTCTTTCGCCATTTCCATCATTTCCGGCGGCAAACCTTTCGCCACCAGTTTGTCCGGGTGATGTTCGTTCATTAAACGGCGATACGCCCGTTTCACCGTATTTTGATCATCATTGGCGCCGACGCCCAGCACTTTATAAGCATCGTCTAACGTCGGACCGGAAGACTGACCATAAGAATGTTGTTGGTAATCGTTGTATTGATAACCACTTTGTTGATAAGAGCCTTGCTGATAGCCGCCCTGTTGGTAATAACCGCCGCGGCTGAATTGACGCGCCGCCATTTCCATCGCCAGCATTTGTTCAAACTGAAAGCGGGATAGACCCAGTTCTTCCGCCACCACAAACAACAGTTCTTTTTCATTTTCATGCAAATGATCATCGGCAAATGCCGCCTGAACCTGCACATGCAGGAACATGCGCAACAAATCGGCGCGCTGTCCGCAGCCGATACGAAATTCGCGAATCACCTGACGAATAGGGAAATCCGCCTGTTTGCCACGATTAAACGCGTCCTGTGCCAGACGGCGACCGGCATCGTCCAGCTGCAATTGATTCATCAAATGATTGGCAAGCTGAATGTCGTTTTCCGTCACGCGTCCTTTGGCTTTGCTGATATGTCCGAGCACCGCAAAGGTGGTTTGCATAAACAGCAATTGGCGGGTGGTTTTATTTTTGAAGAAAGAAGAATTTACCGTGCCCAGTTCATACAGTTTTTTGTCGGCGAGATGACCGAGGAAAATCCCTGTTAACATGCCGAAAAAACCGCCTAATCGAAAACCGATCAAGGCACCTAAAAATTTTCCGATAAAATTCATTGTTGCTCCGTTGGGTTAAAAAGTGCGGTGGATTTTCAGCGTAAATTTAAAAACGCCGCCAAAAATGACCGCACTTTCGTGTTATTTAATGCCGTATTGTGCGCGGTAAGCGCGCATTGCCGGCAAATATTGTTGATATTCCGGTTGGGTTTCAATAAACGCCATTAAATCGGCAAAATCAACGATGGATAGCACGTTGCATTGGTAGTCGCGCTCCACTTCCTGAATGGCGGAAAGCTCGCCATTACCGCGTTCCTGACGATTTAACGCAATCAGCACGGCGCTTAATTGTGCGCCATTCGCCTGAATAATTTGCATGGATTCGCGAATTGCCGTGCCGGCGGTGATCACGTCGTCCACCAACAACACTTTGCCTTGTAGCGGACTACCGATTAAGTTGCCGCCCTCGCCGTGATCTTTGGCTTCTTTGCGGTTAAAACACACCGGTTTATTGACGTTAAAACAGTTAAATAAGGCAATCGACACCGTGGTGGCGATGGGAATGCCTTTGTATGCCGGGCCGAAAATCACATCATATTGCAAACCGCCGGCTTGCAAGGCGGCGGCATAAAATTCGCCCAAGCGGGCAAGATCCGCGCCTTGGTTAAACAACCCGGCGTTAAAGAAATAAGGGCTGACGCGCCCTGATTTCAAGGTGAACTCGCCGAATTTTAACACCTGACGCGCCAATGCGAATTCAATAAACTGTTGTTTGTAATTTTCCATTGTGCGTCCTTATTCCGCCAGCGTGGCGCGTTGGGTTTGGAAAATCATGTCGCAACCTTGTTTGGCAAGATCGAGCAAGGTTAAGAGTTCTTCGTGGCTGAAAGGCTTGCCTTCCGCCGTGCCCTGCACTTCAATCATACGACCGTCTTCCATCATCACCACGTTCATGTCCGTTTCGGCGGCGGAATCTTCCACATATTCCAAATCGCACACCGCTTCGCCGTTCACAATGCCCACAGAAATGGCGGCAACCAAACCTTTCAGCGGGTTTTTCGCCAGCGTGCCGTTTGTCACCAAGCTGTTCAGCGCATCGCATAACGCCACGCAAGCACCGGTAATGGATGCCGTGCGCGTGCCGCCGTCCGCTTGGATCACATCGCAATCCAAGGTAATACAACGCTCGCCGAGGGCTTCCAAATCCACCATGGCACGCAAGGAACGGGCGATTAAACGCTGAATTTCCAAGGTGCGTCCGCCTTGTTTGCCTTTCGCCGCTTCACGTTGCATACGGCTGTGGGTGGAACGCGGCAACATGCCGTATTCCGCCGTCACCCAACCTTGTCCTTGCCCTTTTAGAAAGCGCGGCACACTCTCTTCGACCGAGGCGGTACACAACACTTTGGTATCGCCGAATTCCACCAACACGGAACCTTCCGCGTGTTTGGTGTAATGACGGGTGATCTGAATCGGGCGGGGTTGGTGATTGGCACGTTGATTCGGGCGCATGAAAAATTCCTCGTTAAGCAATAAAAAATCGCGCCATTTTAGCACGCAAACTGACAGAAACGAAATTTGGCAGTACAATAGAACGCAATTTTACGGGATAAAAATGAAGGAATTATTATGATTTATAGCATGACGGCATTTGCTGCGTTAGAGATAAAAAAAGACTGGGGCAACGCAGTTTGGGAAATTCGCTCGGTGAATCAACGTTATCTGGAAACCTTTTTCCGCCTGCCGGAACAGTTCCGCAGCTTAGAAAACACCTTGCGCGAAAGCCTGCGTCAAAAGCTCACCCGTGGCAAAATCGAATGCACATTGCGCATCGATAATAAAAAACAAACCGCCGCCGAATTGCACATTAACCAAGAACTCGCCGGTCAAGTGCTGCAATCCTTACAATGGCTGAAACAACAAGCGGGCGAAGGCGAATTCAATTTAACCGATGTATTGCGCTATCCGGGCGTGGTGGAAGTGCCGGAACAAGATGTGGATTTAATCAGTCAGGATTTATTGGCGGCATTTGAACAAGTGGTCGGCGAATTTATCGCCATGCGTCAGCGCGAAGGGGAAAAAATCCATACCTTACTGGAACAGCGCCTTGACGCCATCAACGTCGAACAGCAAAAAGTGCGGTCAAAAATGCCGGAGATTTTACAATGGCAGCGTGAGCGGATGCTGCAACGCTTCGAGGAAATTCAACTGCAACCCGATCCACAACGTTTAGAGCAGGAGCTGATTATGCTGGCGCAACGCATTGATGTGGCGGAAGAACTGGATCGGTTACAGTTACACGTGAAAGAAACCCAAAATATTCTGCGCAAAGGCGGCGCGGTGGGACGTAAGCTGGATTTTATGATGCAGGAACTAAACCGCGAATCCAACACGCTGGCGTCCAAATCTATTAATGTGGACGTCACCAATTCCGCCATTGAGCTTAAAGTGTTAATCGAGCAAATGCGTGAGCAAATTCAAAATCTTGAGTAATTTATTGATATTTTTAAGGAAAGTACGATGGCATATGCACTTTTAACGGCACAACAGGACGACATCATCTGCCCGCTCAGCCATTACACCCTCATTGAAATGGCGGGTGTGGATGCGGAAAAATATTTGCAGGGGCAACTCACCTGCGATGTGACAAAACTGGCGGCAGGCGAATCCACCCTCACCGCCCATTGCGATCCGAAAGGCAAAATGAGCGCGCTATTCCGCCTGATTCGACAAGACGAACAGACCTTTTATATGTTGCTGAAAAGTGAATTATTGCCGTCGGCATTGGATCAACTGAAGAAATATGCGGTGTTTTCCAAAGTCACCTTCACCCCGTTAGATTGGCAAATTATCGGCGCGGCAGGTGCGAAAGGCATCGAAAAGTACGGTCAGATTTCCGCGCAAATTCGTGTTGCAGTTAACGATCGACAACCACGTGTCATTTTGTTAAATCCGACCCGCTTATCCATCGAACCGACTGCCGAAGCAAACGTGTGGGATTTGTTGGATATTCAGGACGGCGTGCCCGGTTTAGCGGTGGCAACCCAACTACAATTCATTCCGCAGGCGTTAAATCTGCAAAGCATCGAACAAGCGATTTCCTTCCACAAAGGCTGTTACATCGGGCAAGAAACGGTGGCGCGCGCCAAATATCGCGGCGCCAACAAACGCGCCTTGTTTATCTTTGCGGCACAAACGGAAAGCCTACCTGACATCGGTTCGCCGTTGGAAATGGCGCTCGGCGACAACTGGCGCTGCACCGGCACGATCATAAGTGCGGTCAATTTTCACGACGTTTTATGGTTGCAGGCGGTGCTTAATACGCCGTTGGAAGACGGGCAGGCATTCCGTTTACCAGACAGCCAAACGACGTTGACATTACAACCTTTACCTTACGAGTTAAGCTAAATGCAAGTCGGACTGGTATTAGAAGGCAACGCCATGCGCGGGATATTCACCGCCGGTGTGCTGGATGTGTTCCCGGATGAGCGGATTCCTATCGACGATCGTCAGCGTCCGCCGGGCCTTGTTCGGCGTGAATTTGCCGTCGAAACAAAAAGGGCGCGTTGCGTTACAACAAAAATACCTGAACGACAAACGCTATATGGGCTTCCACAGCCTGTTCACCACGGGCAACATCGTCAACAAAGATTTCACTCTTTATCAACTGCCTTTTGAACTAGATATATTCGATCAGGACGAATTCGCCCGCGCCGGCATCGACTTTAGTTGCTTTAGGAGTGTTGATATTTATCATCGGCGGGGTACTTCGGACAAATCATTATCTATTTATCCTCGTCAAAAAATCCGCTGGAAACCGACCGCACTTTATGGTATAAAGCACGCCGTTATTTTGCTGTTTAAAAATAACGTTCAATTTTTAATCAAACTTACTAAAACACACACATATCAGTAAGGCTAAATCGGGGTGCCAAACGGTCGATTGGCTGGGTATGTGGAGGCTAAACCCCAAACAAAAGGAAAATTATTATGGCACAAGTTTCTATGCGCGATATGCTTCAGGCAGGTGTTCACTTCGGTCACCAAACCCGTTACTGGAACCCAAAAATGAAACCGTTCATTTTCGGACCACGCAACGGCGTTCACATCATCAATCTTGAAAAAACCGTTCCAATGTTCAACGCGGCATTAGCCGAGTTAACCCGCATTGCAAGCAACAACGGCAAAGTGTTATTCGTTGGTACCAAACGCGCAGCGACCGATGCAGTTCAAGCAGCGGCATTAGAATGTCAACAATACTATGTAAATCACCGTTGGTTAGGCGGTATGTTGACCAACTGGAAAACAGTTCGTCAATCCATCAAACGCTTAAAAGATTTAGAAACCCAATCTCAAGACGGCACCTTCGACAAATTAACCAAAAAAGAAGCGTTAATGCGTAGCCGTGAGATGGAAAAACTTGAATTAAGCCTTGGCGGTATCAAAGATATGGGCGGTTTGCCGGATGCGTTATTCGTTATCGGTGCGGATCACGAACATATCGCGGTTAAAGAAGCAAACAACTTGGGCATTCCTGTATTTGCTATCGTTGATACCAACTCCGATCCGGACGGCGTAGATTTCGTTATTCCGGGTAACGACGACGCAGCGCGCGCCATTCAACTTTACTTGGCTTCGGCGGTTGCAGCGATCAAAGAAGGTCGTGGTAACGAAGAAGCGGTTGCTGAAGAATTAGCGCAAGCCGCAGAATAATTCAAGCGATTG
Organism: Aggregatibacter actinomycetemcomitans; assembly: GCF_023518055.1. Classification (NCBI taxonomy): domain Bacteria; kingdom Pseudomonadati; phylum Pseudomonadota; class Gammaproteobacteria; order Pasteurellales; family Pasteurellaceae; genus Aggregatibacter; species Aggregatibacter actinomycetemcomitans. Next base: position 722,503 of record NZ_CP085096.1, on the reverse strand, counting down.
CAATAAGGCGTAAGCCCTTATTAATCAGACGATTAATTGGTTAGCAGGGGGCTGAAACAGCTCCCTGTATTTTTTGAGCTAAAAGTGCGGTTAAAAAACAAGTTATTTTTCAACCGCACTTTAACCGACAGAGGATTTTAAAATGGCTGAAATCACAGCATCATTAGTAAAAGAACTGCGTGAACGTACCGGCGCAGGCATGATGGAATGTAAAAAAGCATTAGTTGAAGCAAACGGCGACATCGAATTAGCCATCGACAACATGCGTAAATCCGGTCAAGCCAAAGCGGCGAAAAAAGCCGGTCGTGTTGCCGCTGAAGGTGTGATCATCGCGCGCGTACAAAACGGTTTCGGTGTGGTGGTTGAATTAAACTGCGAAACCGACTTCGTGGCAAAAGATGCCGGCTTCTTAGGTTTAGCCAATGAAGTGGCTGACTACGCAGTCGCACACAAAGGCACCTCCATCGAACAATTACAAGCGGAATTTGAAGAAAAACGTGCGGCATTGGTAGCCAAAATCGGTGAAAACATGACTATTCGTCGTGTAGCTTACATCGAAGGCGACGTGGTAGGTTCTTACTTACACGGCGCGAAAATCGGCGTATTGGTTGCAGGTAAAGGCGCAGACGACGAGTTATTAAAACACATCGCTATGCACATCGCGGCAAGCCGTCCTGACTACGTTAACCCAAGCGACGTGCCTGCCGACGTGGTTGAACACGAGCGCAACATCCAAGTGGATATCGCTATGCAATCCGGCAAACCACGCGAAATCGCAGAAAAAATGGTTGAAGGCCGCATGAAGAAATTCACCGGCGAAGTGTCCTTAACCGGCCAACCGTTCGTCATGGATCCATCTAAATCCGTTGGCGATTTATTAAAAGAAAAAGGTGCCGAAGTCTCTAACTTCATCCGTTTAGAAGTGGGCGAAGGTATCGAGAAAGTGGAAACCGACTTTGCCGCAGAAGTGGCTGCAATGTCTAAAGCTTAATTGATGATTTAAGCAAAAAAGCAGGTGTCAAAACCTGCTTTTTTATTCTCCGGCATTTCTCGATTCTCACGCTTGCCCGATAGTTCAAGCGTCCACGCTTAGACCGATAAAATAGCACAGACCTGAACATTTACACTACCGTCAATCAGTGCCGACATTTCCGTTATAACCCATTCCCTTTTATTCTAAAATCCCACGCAAAAATCCCACAAAGTGCGGTGTGAAATCTGCTAGAATAAGCGCAATTTTTTATCGGCGAAAAGGGCGACATCATCGAAAATTGGCAACGCGGTTTCGTGCTACATCGCAAATCTTACAGCGAAACCAGCTTACTGATCGATTTACTCACGGAAGACTTCGGGCGGATCAGCGTCTTGGCAAAAGGCGCACGGGCGAAGCGTTCCATGTTAAAAGGCGTGTTGCAGCCTTTCACGCCGTTGTTGTTACGCTGGAGCGGACGCGGTGAGCTGAAAATCCTGACCAAAGCGGAACCCGCCGCCATTGCGCTTCCGTTGCAAAATATCGCTTTATACAGCGGGTTTTATTTAAACGAACTCCTCTGCCGCGTGCTGGAACCGGAAACCGCCTATCCGCAACTGTTCCAACAATATTTGCAATGTTTAACCCAACTGGCGATGAATCAACAGCAAGTGGAACCCGCTCTGCGCACCTTTGAATTTCAGCTGTTGCGCACCCTTGGATACGGCATTGATTTCACCCATTGCGCCAGTTCGGGCAACACGGTAGAAGCGGACATGACCTATCGTTACCGCGAAGAAAAAGGCTTTATCGCCTCCTTAATTAAAGACAATTTAACTTTTTACGGGCGCGAATTGCTGGCATTTGAGCAAACCCGATTTGACGACCCGAGCATATTAGTGGCGGCAAAACGTTTTACACGCATCGCCTTAAAGCCTTATTTAGGTGACAAGCCATTGAAAAGCCGAGAGTTATTTACACAACATAGCTTATATTCCAAATAACATGGCATTACTTTACAGCGGAACCAAACCGAAAAAAAATACCGCCAATTTCACCGCCCACATCCTTGATTTGGATTATCAGGGGCTGGGCGTAGCGAAAATGAACGGCAAAACCTGGTTTATCGAAAATGCGCTACCGCAGGAAAGCGTGGAAGTGCGTGTGCTGGAAGAAAAACGCCAATACGGACACGGCATAGCACAGCGCATTTTGCACCCAAGCCCGCAACGCCAAACGCCACCGTGTACCTATTTTACGCAATGCGGTGGCTGCCAAAATCAACATATTCCCATCGAATTACAACGTTCCGCCAAACAAAAGGCGCTGATTCAACGCCTCAGTCGTTTGCAACCCGAGCCGATTCAGTTTATGCCGTTATTACAGGGCGAACCTTGGCATTATCGCCGTCGGGTGAGATTAAGTGTGGGCTTTGATAGTAAAACGCGCAAGCTGAGTATCGGCTTACGGCGTAAAAATGCACAACAAATTATCCCGATTGAACATTGCCCTGTGCTGGAACAACCGCTCAACGATTTACTGCCGAAACTGACCGCACTTTTCGCGCAGTGGTCCGCCCCGCAACAACTGGGTCACATTGAGCTAGTGGCGGCGGACAACGGTGTCGCCATGCTGTTGCGGCACATCAAAAACGTCGCCGAAAACGACCGCACTTTATTGCTGAAATTCGCCGAGCAGCACAACCTCATGTTATTCGTGCAAGAACTGGATGCCATTGAACATTGGCACGGCGAACAACCTTTTTATCGTTTGGATAACGACCTGACCTTGCAATTTGATATTCGTGATTTCATACAAATTAACGCCGAATTAAACCGCCAAATGATCAACACCGCGCTGGATTGGTTAGCGTTAAACGAACGGGAGCATGTGCTGGATTTATTCTGCGGTATGGGCAATTTCACCTTGCCGATCGCCCGTCGGGTAAAAAGTGCGGTGGGAATTGAAGGCGTTTCCGCGATGGTGGAAAAAGCCCGTAGAAATGCCGAACGAAACCGCTGTCACAATGTCCAATTCTATCAAGCAGATTTGGATAAATCGTTTGTCAATCAAGGCTGGGCGCAGCAACCTTTCAATAAGATTCTGCTCGACCCGCCACGCACAGGAGCGGCATTTGCGTTAAATGCGCTCTGTCAATTACAGGCTGAAAATATCCTGTATGTTTCTTGCAATCCTGCAACGCTCGTGCGAGATACGGAAATCTTGCGTAATGCAGGCTACCAACTGGATAAAGTCGCCATGATCGATATGTTCCCGCATACCGGTCATTTGGAATCGATAAGTTTATTTCGGAAAAAATAAGGATTCGTTATGGTCGCTGTGAGAGGATCTCATTTATTAAATCCTAAAGATTTTGAGATTGAACAATGGTGCGCTAATTTAAATGTGGCAGACAATATCAAAACCGGTCTCACCGCCTGTTGGCACTATTCGCAGCAAAAAATCGCACTGCGTGCCGAGCATCATACGGAAGAGGCGCATTTGTTGTCCTTCGGTGTGGAAATGGTGGAAATTCTGCACAGTTTAAACATGGATTGCGACAGCCTGCTCACGGCGATGTTATTTCCAATTGTGAACGATCAGCTGGTGGATTTTGCACAAATTGAAGCAGATTTCGGCGCCAATATCAGCAAATTGGCAAAAGGCGTCATCGAGATGGACAACATTCGTCAGTTAAACGTCACCCACTCCGCCAGCGGCCTGCAAGTGGATAATGTGCGTCGTATGTTGCTTGCCATGGTGGACGACTTCCGCTGCGTCATTATCAAACTCGCCGAAAGAATCGCCTTCCTGCGCGACGCGGTGAATAACAATTACACCGAAGAACAACGGGTACTCGCCGCCAAGGAATGCGCCAATATTTACGCCCCACTCGCCAACCGCCTCGGTATCGGACAACTCAAATGGGAGCTGGAAGACTATTGCTTCCGCTATCTGCACCCGGAACAATACCGCGCCATCGCCAAACTGTTGCAAGAACGCCGCATTGACCGCGAACAATATATCGCCGATTTTATCACCGAACTCACCGGCTATTTGCAGGAAAACATCCAACAGGTGGAAGTGTACGGACGTCCGAAACACATTTACAGCATTTGGCGCAAAATGCAGAAAAAAAATCTGGAATTCAGCGAGTTATACGACGTTCGCGCGGTGCGTATTATCGTGCAAAAATTGCAGGATTGTTACACCGCACTTGGCATCGTACACACCCATTTCAAACATTTACCGAAAGAATTCGACGATTATGTCGCCAACCCAAAACCGAATGGCTATCAATCCATTCATACCGTGGTGCTAGGCAAAGGCGGCAAGCCCATTGAAGTGCAAATCCGCACCCAGCAAATGCACGATGATGCCGAGCTGGGTGTAGCGGCGCACTGGAAATATAAAGAAGGCGCCACCGCAGGGCGTTCCGGCTACGCAGAAAAAATCGCCTGGTTACGCAAACTGCTGGCATGGCAGGACGATATTACCGACTCCGGCGAAGTCATGGCAGAATTGCGTAGCCAAGTATTCGACGACCGCGTATATGTGTTTACGCCGAAAGGCGAAGTGGTGGATCTGCCCACCGGCTCCACCCCGCTGGATTTCGCTTATGCCATTCACAGCGAAATCGGGCACCGTTGTATCGGCGCCAAAGTGGGCGGACGCATTGTGCCCTTCACGTATCAGCTGCAAATGGGCGATCAGGTGGACATCATCACCCAGAAAAACCCGAACCCAAGCCGCGACTGGCTGAACCCGAATCTTGGCTTTACCCACACGGCGAAATCCCGCGCGAAAATTCACGCGTGGTTCAAAAAACAGGATCGCGATAAAAACATTCCGGCAGGCAAAGAATTGCTGGAAAGCGAGATTAACCGCTTAGGCATCAGTTTAAAACAGGTAGAACAGCAGGCGCTGCCCCGTTACAACCTGAAAAATCTGGACGATTTATATGCCGGCATCGGCGGCGGTGATATTCGCATCAGCCCGCTGATTAACTTCCTACAAAACAAATTTATCAAAACCTCCGCCCAGGAAGTGGACGAAGAAATTTTGCGCCATGTGAGCAACAAAAGTGCGGTCAATTCTCAGCAAAAATCCGAGCGCAAAGACTGTGTGATCGTGGAAGGCGTGGGCAACCTCATGCACCATATCGCCCGCTGCTGCCAACCTATTCCGGGCGACAGCATCGTGGGCTACATCACCATGGGACGCGGTATTTCCATTCACTGCTGCGACTGCGACCAATTCCTCGAATTGCAAGCCGCACACCCGGAACGCGTGGTGGAATCCCGCTGGGGCGACAATTATTCCAGCGGCTTCTATCTCAACATCCGCATCGTGGCGTCGGATCGCAACGGCTTATTGCGCGACATCACCACCGTGCTGGCAAATGAAAAAATCAGCGTACTCGGCGTTTCCACTCACACGGACAGCAAGCGCCAAGTGGCGAATATTGATATGCAAATTGAACTGAATAACGTGGAAATGTTAAGTAAAATTCTGTCCCGTTTGGAAAAACTGGATGATGTCATTGAAGCCAAACGCCTCTAATAAAAAGAAAAAAAGGAAAATCAAATGGATAAAACCACGGGACTGACCCACTTAATTAAATCTACCCAATATTCGATGAAAGGCTTAAAAAGTGCGGTCAAATATGAAACCGCTTTTCGCCACGAGCTTTTTTGCTGCATTTTCATGATCCCGCTGGCGTTATGGCTCGGCGAAAATGCCATTGAACGCGCCCTGATGATTGGTTCCGTGTTGTTGGTGTTGGTGGTAGAACTGCTCAACAGCGCCATTGAAGCCGTGGTCGATCGCATCGGCACCGAACGCCACGAACTCTCCGGGCGTGCCAAAGATCAAGGCTCCGCTGCCGTGTTTGTCGCCTTAGTTATCGTAGTGGTCACTTGGGGATTAATGTTGTTTAACTAAAAAACGTCGGCAAAAATGACCGCACTTTGCTCTGCACCCCAAAACCTGGACACCTAATTTGAGGTGCAGATTATGTCTTACTCTTATCAATTTCGTTAAAAAACTATCAAACAGGTCACCGAGCAGAATTTTGGTATCCGTGAGGTGGCTAAATTTCATCAGATTTCTCGTTCTCAAGTCATTTATTGGAAAAGCCTTTCGTGAAAGAGGGCTTAATGGCGTAAAATCCCCTTATATAAACCCTCAACGCCCTAAAATAGTGAAGCCAAAGATGAAAAAGAAAGCGATTGAAATCCCGGAACAAACAGACTTTTCCCCAAAAGCGTTTAAAAAGCTGCAACGAGAGCTGGCATTAGCACGTGCACAGATTGCTTACCTAAAGGAGTTGGAGGCACTCGACCGTCAAAAACAGCGACAGAAAAAAGAAAAATCATTGAAAGATTGAAGCCAAATCACGCGTTAAATGACTTACTTCGTGTGGCTAAAATGCCTCGTTCTACCTTTTATTATCAGCAAGTTAAACACGATTATCGTGAGATAAAAGAAACTATCTTGTTGCGGTATAAAAAGAACAGAAAACGAGATGGCTATCGCCCAATGACACTCAAATTACGTCAAATGGGTTTCCATTTGAATCATAAAACGGTGTTAAAACTGATGAATGCGTTAGGTATTCATTCTATTTTACGCAAGAAAAGACATGGAAAACGAGGCAAAACATCGCATATTGCCCCGAATGTGCTAAATCGTGATTTTACAGCGACGGCGCTCAATCAAAAATGGGTAACCGATGTCACTGAGTTTCGAGTTGGGGAAGAAAAGCTCTATTTTTCACCGTTGATGGATTTAGCGAACCGGGAAATTATTGCCTATAATTTTGCGAAACGCCCTAAGTTCTCATTGGTAAAAAGAATGCCGGAAGAAGGACTTGGCAAACTAAAACCGAGCGAATGCCCGATTATTCACAGCGACCAAGGGGTATTGTACGGCTCAGCAGAATGGGTAAAGATGTTGGAAGGCAAGGCGATACAAAGTATGAGTCGCCGAGGGAATTGCTATGATAATGCGGTGATTGAAAGCTTTTTTGCGATATTAAAATCTGAGTGTTTTTACTCACGCACTTATACTTCGATTGCCGAATTACAGGCGGAAATTGAAGAATATTTGGTGTATTACAACCAAGAACGAATTAAACTTGATTTAAAAGGATTAAGCCCGGTGCAATACCGAGCTCAATATTTAAGTTAACTAACCTGTCCAACTTTTGGGGGGCAGATCACTTTTCGGTGATTTAAAGTGAGATATCGATAAAATTATTAAATGGCACGCCCTAAAGGATTCGAACCTTTGACCCACGCCTTAGAAGGGCGTTGCTCTATCCAGCTGAGCTAAGGGCGCGTTGTAAATGGAATAGTGAAAAATAGAGAAAAGTGGTCGGCGAGATAGGATTTGAACCTACGACCCACTGGTCCCAAACCAGTTGCGCTACCAAGCTGCGCTACTCGCCGACTGAAAGACGTGTAGCATTATAGTTTTCTTTCATTTTCAGTCAATAAGTTTTTACTGTTTTATTATTAATCGTTTAAATTTATGGCAATGCCTTACATCTGCCATAGTTTTCTGCCAAAATAGTCAATGTTTCTGTTTATTCACTGGAGAATGTAATGACTGCTCAAATTATTTCCGGCACCGAATTATCACACCAAATTAAAACCCATATTGCCCGCCAAATTGCACATTATGTGGAAAGGGGTAAACGTTCTCCCGGGCTTGCAGTGATTTTGGTCGGTGCCGATCCTGCTTCACAGGTTTATGTGGGAAGTAAGCGCAGAAGCTGTACCGAAGTGGGAATTGTTTCCAAATCCTACGATTTACCGGAAAATACGTCAGAGCAGGAGTTGCTAGGAATCATTGAACAGCTCAATCAGGATAAGGATGTTGATGGCATTCTGGTTCAGCTGCCATTACCAAAACATATTGATAGTACCAAAGTCATTGAAAAAATCTCGTCCGAAAAAGATGTGGACGGCTTCCATCCTTACAATGTCGGGCGTTTATGTCAGCGTATTCCGACGCTACGCGCTTGTACGCCTTATGGCGTGATGAAGCTGTTGGAAACCACCGGTATTGCGTTTCGTGGCAAACATGCGGTGATTGTGGGCGCGTCAAATATCGTTGGTCGTCCGATGGCGTTAGAATTGTTACTTGCAGGTTGTACTGTCACGGTTACCCATCGTTTTACCGAAGATCTGGCACATCATGTGCGTCAGGCGGATATTGTTGTAGTTGCCGTGGGAAAACCGAGATTTATTAAAGGGGAATGGATTAAAGAGGGTGCTGTTGTGGTTGACGTGGGGATTAATCGTATTGATGGCAAACTGGTGGGTGATGTGGAATTCGACGTGGCAGCGGAACGTGCGGCGTATATTACGCCGGTGCCGGGCGGTGTCGGTCCGATGACGGTGGCAATGCTGATGCAAAACACCCTTTCCGCTTATGAAAAACATGAAAATTTAGGCTAAAGTGCGGTCGTTTTTCCAAACGTTTTTAGTCCCTATAAAAAAGCCCTTGATTTGATCAAGGGCTTTTGCATTTCTGAGCAGGGAGGAATTACATCATCCCGCCCATGCCTCCCATACCGCCCATTCCGGCAGCGCCGAGGTCAGCTTTGTCGTCTTTCGGTAACTCGGTGACCATACATTCGGTAGTGATCATTAAACCGGCAACAGACGCCGCAAATTGTAATGCGGAACGGGTGACTTTCGTCGGATCCAAAATACCCATAGCGATCATGTCGCCGTACTGTTCAGTGCCTGCGTTATAACCGAAATTGCCTTCACCGTTCTTCACTGCGCTGGCGATCACGGAAGCTTCTTCACCGGCATTTGCCACGATTTGACGCAACGGTGCTTCCATAGCACGAAGGGCAAGCTTGATACCCACATTTTGCTCTTCGTTCTCGCCTTGTAAGCCGACTACTCTGCCGGCTGCACGAATTAACGCCACGCCACCACCGGCAACGATGCCTTCTTCTACCGCCGCTCGGGTCGCGTGTAAGGCGTCTTCAACGCGCGCTTTTTTCTCTTTCATTTCCACTTCGGTTGCCGCGCCCACTTTAATCACCGCAACACCGCCGGCCAATTTCGCCACGCGTTCTTGTAATTTCTCTTTGTCGTAGTCGGAAGTGGACTCTTCAATTTGTTGACGAATTTGCGCTACACGACCTTGGATTTGTGCTTCATCGCCGATACCGTCGATGATGGTGGTGTTATCTTTGTTGATAACAATACGTTTTGCCTGACCTAAATCTTCAAGTGTGGCTTTTTCCAATTCCATACCGATTTCTTCGGAAATGACCGTACCGGCGGTTAAAATCGCAATATCTTGTAACATCGCTTTACGGCGGTCACCAAAGCCCGGCGCTTTCACTGCGGCCACTTTCACGATACCGCGCATGGTGTTTACAACCAAGGTTGCCAAAGCTTCGCCTTCCACATCTTCGGCGATGATTAACAATGGTTTACCGGCTTTCGCCACGCCTTCTAATACCGGCAATAATTCGCGGATGTTGGAGATTTTTTTATCTACTAACAGGATAAACGGATTGTCCAGTTCCACAGTGGCGGTTTCAGGCTTGTTGATGAAGTATGGGGAAAGGTAACCGCGGTCGAATTGCATACCTTCAACCACATCCAATTCGTCTTCCAAACCGGTGCCGTCTTCCACGGTAATTACGCCTTCTTTACCCACTTTTTCCATGGCTTGAGCGATTAATTGACCCACAATGCTGTCGGAATTTGCAGAGATCGTGCCAACTTGTTCGATTTCTTTTGAGGTTTCGCATGGTTTGGAGAGATTTTTAAGCTCGGCAACCACTGAGTTGACAGCTTTGTCGATACCGCGTTTTAAATCCATCGGGTTCATACCGGCGGCAACGGCTTTTAAGCCTTCGTTCACGATGGCTTGAGCCAATACGGTGGCGGTTGTGGTACCGTCCCCTGCCGCGTCGTTCGCTTTGGACGCCACTTCTTTCACCATTTGGACGCCCATGTTTTCAAATTTATCTTCTAATTCGATTTCACGCGCCACGGAAACCCCGTCTTTGGTGATGGTCGGTGCACCGAAAGATTTGTCTAACACTACGTTACGACCTTTTGGACCGAGAGTAACTTTTACTGCATCGGCTAAAATATTTACGCCGTTTAACATTTTTACGCGTGCGTCGTTGCCGAATTTTACGTCTTTTGCTGCCATTTTTAATTTCCTTTTATTTTATGGTGGGTTTTAGCCTACCATTTCATTCAACACTGTTTCAGTGGGTTGAGCCCCACCTTGCGATTGCGAAAAGTGCGGTCGTTTTTTCGAGCGTTTTACTTACTCAACGATCGCCAAAATATCACTTTCAGAGATGATGAGCACTTCCTCACCGTCAATTTTCTCCGCTTTCACGCCATAACCGTCGCTGAAGATCACGGTGTCGCCAACTTTAACGTGCATTGGGTGTACACTACCATTTTCCAGCAAGCGTCCCGGACCTACTGCCAATACTTTGGCGCGAGTGGATTTGGTGGCAGCGGAACCGGTTAAAACGATGCCACCGGCGGACTTAGTTTCCACGTCTTCACGTTTTAAAATGACTTTGTCGTGTAATGGACGAATATTCATTTGAAATTTCCTCTATTTCTTAAGTTAATAAAAAAGCCCTTTGTATATGGGAGTTATTTTTCTGCTTTCAAGGGGAGGAGCTAAAATTATTTGAGCCGTTTATGTTCATCCACTTCCTTTTCAAATTCTGCCTCAAAAACCTCGCCATCTTCCGCCTTGTGGTGGCGTGACGAATAAAAAGTGTGATCGTTTTTAAAGATGTTTTGACGGAAGAACATGAAACGGCTGCCCAACAGCATTTTCGCGATGTGGCTACCGAGCGGGCTGAGTAGAATGCAGGCAAGTATATCGGTGACGAAGCCCGGAATTACGAAAAGCACGCCGGCAATAAGCCAACGGGCAGAATTGAAAATTGTTTCGGTCGGCAATTCGCCCTGTTTCAATTGTTGTCGGACACGCGTTAAGGCATACCAACTGCGGGCGCGAATAATCAAAATACCCAACAACGATGAACCGATCAGCAAGAGAATCAACATAAAAATACCGAAATGGCTCCCCACCCAAACCAATAAGCTCAGTTCGGCATAAATAAACAGGAAAACGGCGAAAAGAAAGGCAATAAAAGGCATGGGCGCTCCTTAATAATAAATCGGCTATGAATATTACCCTGTTTATTTTGCAGTGCAATATGTCGGCGCTTCAAATCTCGCATTCAGGTTAAAAAAACTAATGTGAAAAATAAAAATAAATCCTAAATGCGTATAAAAATCTGTGAGTTAGATCAATTTAATTTTCTTTGAAGTTTCTATAATGCTCTCAATAAAACAACTCGTAATAAGGCAAATGAGGAGAGCTAAAATGACACAATTCAGAAAAGAAGTGGATTTATTAGGTGAACGCGACGTTCCTGCGGACGCGTATTGGGGGATTCATACATTAAGAGCGATAGAAAATTTCAACATTTCTAACACCACCATTTCTGACGTGCCGGAATTCGTACGTGGCATGGTGATGGTGAAAAAAGCTACTGCACTCACCAACGGCGAATTAGGCACGATTTCGAAAAAAATTGCCGATGCTATTGTAAAAGCCTGTGATGAAGTGTTGGTCAACGGCAAATGTTTGGATCAATTCCCGTCCGACGTTTATCAAGGCGGCGCGGGCACTTCCGTCAACATGAATACGAACGAAGTGGTTGCGAATCTGGCATTGGAAATTTTAGGACACAAAAAAGGCGAATATAATTATTTGGATCCGATGGATCATGTGAATGCCAGCCAATCCACCAACGATGCTTACCCGACCGGTTTCCGTATTGCGGTGTATAACAGCATTATGAAATTAGTCAGCAAAGTGTTGTATTTACAACAAGGCTTTGAGAATAAATCAAAAGAATTCGCCAAAGTGTTAAAAATGGGGCGCACCCAATTGCAAGATGCGGTGCCGATGACCGTGGGACAAGAATTCAAAGCCTTTTCCGTATTGTTGGATGAAGAAGTGCGGAACTTAAAACGCACGGCGGAATTGCTGCTTGAAGTGAACTTAGGTGCGACCGCGATCGGTACCGGGTTGAACACCCCGCAAGGCTATGTACCGTTGGTGGTGAAACATTTGTCGGAAGTCAGCGGTTTGCCTTGCGTGGTTGCCGAAAACCTGATTGAAGCCACATCCGACTGCGGCGCTTATGTGATGGTACATGGCGCGTTAAAACGTACGGCGGTAAAATTATCCAAAGTATGTAATGATTTGCGTTTATTGTCTTCCGGTCCGCGTGCAGGCTTGAAAGAAATCAACCTGCCTGAATTACAAGCGGGCTCTTCCATCATGCCGGCGAAAGTCAACCCGGTGGTGCCGGAAGTGGTGAACCAAGTGTGCTTCAAGGTGATCGGTAACGACACCACCGTGACCTTCGCTGCTGAAGCCGGTCAATTGCAATTAAACGTGATGGAACCGGTAATCGGTCAGGCTATGTTCGAATCTATCGACATCTTAACCAACGCGTGCGTGAACTTGCGCGATAAATGTATCGACGGCATCACCGTGAACAAAGAAATTTGCGAAAATTATGTGTTCAATTCTATCGGTATCGTCACCTACTTAAACCCATTCATCGGTCACCATAATGGCGACTTAGTGGGTAAAATATGCGCCCAAACCGGCAAAGGCGTGCGTGAAGTGGTGTTGGAAAAAGGCTTGTTAACCAAAGAAGAATTGGATGATATTCTGTCCGTGGAAAACTTGATGAACCCGACTTACAAAGCGAAATTAAATAAGTGAACAAAGCGACCAATAAAGTGTCAAAAAACTAACTTGTTTATTTTAGTCAAAATCAGCGTCTTAACGGATTAGGGCGCTGATTTTTTATTTGTCGCTTTTTAATGGACGATGGTCGGGCTAGAATAAGCAAAATTTTTTCCGGCGGACCTTAAGCCGAAACCTTGGATAGGAACAACAGACGATGAAAAAAGTATTGGTTATTCGTAACGATAAACTGGGTGATTTTATGTTGGCATGGCCGGCGTTTGCCATGTTGAAAGCATCGGATCCGTCGCTAAAACTTACCGCACTTGTGCCGACGTATACGGCGGAAATCGCCCGCGCCTGCCCTTATTTAGATGAGGTCATCATTGACGTGCCGAAGGGGGATAAAGCGGCGTTTCAACGTCTCGTGAATGACATCAAGGCGCAGCGATTTGATGCTATGATTAGTTTTTTTTCCAATACGCACAATGCCAAACTGGCTTGGAAATGCCGTATTCCTTATCGCTTGGCGCCTGCAACTAAATGGGTGCAGTTTTTTTATAATCATCGTCTGGTGCAACGTCGTTCTCAATCTGCCAAACCAGAGTTTGCCTATAATCTGGATTTAGCCCGTCGTTTTTTACAGGATCAGAGCATTGCGGTGGTGGAACCGCGTCCGCCGTATCTCAGCTTCCCGAAAAGTGCGGTGGATTTTCAGCGTGAATTTTTATGTCTGCAGTTAAACGTGGATTCATCGAAAAAATGGATTTTCGTGCACAGCGGTTCGGGCGGCTCCGCTAATAATTTATCTTTGGCGCAATACGCCGCATTGATTCGGGGGCTGTTGGCGCAGTTTGATGCGTATGTGATTCTCACCGCCGGCCCCAATGAAAGTGAAAAAGCCCATGAATTGGCGGGGCTGGTGCAAGATGCCCGCGTGGTGGTTTATGATAAAAATAAGGGGCTGGTGGATTTTGCACAATCCTTGGCGTGCGCCGATCTGTTTATTGCCGGTTCGACAGGTCCGCTTCATTTGAGCGGCGCGTTAAACGTGCCGACCATCGGCTTTTACCCGAGCCGCCGTTCCGCCACACCGTTGCGCTGGCAACCGATTAATGATGAGGCGAAACATCTGGCATTTTGCCCATCTAACGACAAAGCCAGCCAGACGGATTTAAGCAAAATCTCAATCGAGGAAAAGCTAGCGAAGATGATTCGGTTTATTACTAAAGTATGGCACGCGGCTGATAAATAACAGCGTGTATTGCACCACCCGACCGATACCGAATGCAAACATCAGCGTACCAATGCCGAGACAGCAAAATGCCGATAACGGCGTAGGCAAAACGTACATAAAGTGCGGTGGGTTTTTCCGGTAAATAGGTGGTTAAGCCGAGGACAAGGGCGATAACGAAAATATTCATTACCGTGGGAGCCCCGGCCTGAGCTTTAGCGGAAACCACGTCGGCATCACGTCAGGCTGATAATGCACGATGCCCAACCGACGCTGAATTGCCCTTGTAACGCAACGCCTTGCGACAATACTGTCCAAGGTGCGGAACTCGAATCGGAAAGCAACAGCAAACCTTCGCCGATGATGATTAAATAAAGAAGCAACACGCCGAACGAAACGGGTTCAAACGACCCAAAGAGATTTGGCAGACTAATTCGTATGAGGCAGAACCTGTAGCTTTTTCATCAATACATAATCCGTGATTTGTTAAGTAAGATGGGCGCACTATCCCAATCTTTACCGGTTCTGCCTAAACAAATCTCCGCTAAGGAGCTAATTCAACACATCAACCACTTCATAAGGTAACCTGTTGTCCATCATGAAAAAATCGACGTAATTGTTGATTAACACATTGCCTGCGAATGGTAATGAAACGGTTCGTTCCTGCGCACTTATTGAGCCGCATTTATACGGGCAGAATAGAGTAGTATGATTATGGGAATATGGAGCTTCGGAAGATAAAGGGTAATGGTAAAATAAAATGACTGGGGAACGTATTACCTCCTTTCTATCCTTTGTATACCTTCTCCTGTAAGCTCAGGTGGGCAGGATAATTTTAAAATATCAATGTATTACAATGTTTCGAGCAACTGTGATTCAAACATGCGTACCATCAACGGTGTAGTGCGAAAAAGTGCGGTCATTTTTCTAATCAAATTTCACGCCCAAGGTGATTAAATCCTGTTTTAGTTTTTGGGCATGGGTGAATTGTAAGGTGTGTAAGCCGACGTTGCGGGCGCCTTCTACATTGCGCAGGTTGTCGTCGATGAAGACGGTGTGTTGCGGGTTTAGGTGGTAGCGTTCGATTAACAGATTGAAAATGCGTGGGTCGGGTTTTGCCAGGCGTTCGTAGCCGGAGACTAAAATGCCCTCGAATTCGGTTAAGAAAGGGAAGCGTTCTTCGGCGAAATGGAAGGTTTCGTTGGACCAGTTGGTCAGCGCCAACAAGCGGACGCCACTGCGTTTGAGGGGCTCCAGCAGGGCGACGGTGTCGTCAATGGCACCGTTTAGGGTTTCCGTCCAGCGTTCATGATAGGCGCGGATTTCCGCTTCATACTGTGGATGTTGTTTGACGGCTTCGGCAACGCCTTCCGACCAGGAGCGCCCGGCATCTTGTCGCGCATTCCATTCGCTGTTGCACACTTCTGCCAAAAAGCGTTCCATTTCCGCGTCGTTGCTGAAAATCTTGCGGTATAAATGGCGCGGGTTCCAATCTATCAGCACGCCGCCCAAATCAAAAACGACGGTCGATATGTTGGGTTTTGGTCATGTTTTCCTCCAATGGATGATGGAAAAGTGATCTGCCCCCCAAAAGTTGGACAGGTTAGTTAACTTAAATATTGAGCTCGGTATTGCACCGGGCTTAATCCTTTTAAATCAAGTTTAATTCGTTCTTGGTTGTAATACACCAAATATTCTTCAATTTCCGCCTGTAATTCGGCAATCGAAGTATAAGTGCGTGAGTAAAAACACTCAGATTTTAATATCGCAAAAAAGCTTTCAATCACCGCATTATCATAGCAATTCCCTCGGCGACTCATACTTTGTATCGCCTTGCCTTCCAACATCTTTACCCATTCTGCTGAGCCGTACAATACCCCTTGGTCGCTGTGAATAATCGGGCATTCGCTCGGTTTTAGTTTGCCAAGTCCTTCTTCCGGCATTCTTTTTACCAATGAGAACTTAGGGCGTTTCGCAAAATTATAGGCAATAATTTCCCGGTTCGCTAAATCCATCAACGGTGAAAAATAGAGCTTTTCTTCCCCAACTCGAAACTCAGTGACATCGGTTACCCATTTTTGATTGAGCGCCGTCGCTGTAAAATCACGATTTAGCACATTCGGGGCAATATGCGATGTTTTGCCTCGTTTTCCATGTCTTTTCTTGCGTAAAATAGAATGAATACCTAACGCATTCATCAGTTTTAACACCGTTTTATGATTCAAATGGAAACCCATTTGACGTAGTTTGTTCCGGGATTTCAATCGCTTTCTTTTTCATCTTTGGCTTCACTATTTTAGGGCGTTGAGGGTTTATATAAGGGGATTTTACGCCATTAAGCCCTCTTTCACGAAAGGCTTTTAGCCAATAAATGACGAGCGAATGGGAGATTTTATGAAGTTTCGCCACCTCACGGATACCAAAATCCTGCTCGGTGACCTGTTTGATAGTTTTTAAACGAAATTGGTAAGAGTAAGACATAATCTGCACCTCAAATTAGGTGTCCAGGTTTTGGGGTGCAGAGCAAAGTGCGGTCAAAAAATCCGGTAAAATTTGCATAATTTAAGGACATTAAAATGAAAAAAATAGCATTAGCTCTAGGATTAACCTTTCTAAGCATTCTCCGTTACCGTGCAAAAAGATGGCGAATTAATTTTGAACGGGAACGAAATTAGCTATAAAAGCTGGCAATCGCCTGATCTGACAGGAAAAGTCCGAGTGATCCAACATTTAGCCAGCAGAAGTAGTGTTAAAGAAAAAATGAAGCGTTAATGGATACCATCAAAGCACAACATTTTTCACCCGCAGTATATCAAACGACCACAATTATTAACGCCGATGATGCGATCTTCGTTCGGCACGTCTTCTTTTGTAAAAAGCAGTGCTAAAAAAGCAAAAAACAATTTCTACATAGCCAAATCATTCTTGATCAAACGGGGCAAGTAAAAACACCTGGCAATTACAATCTAAAGAAAGTTTAATCGTCGTGCTGGACAAAAACGGAAAAGTACAATTTGCCAACGAAGGAAAGCTACTCCACAGCAAATTGAAAAGGTGATGAATCGATTTATGATTGATTTTGGTGATCTCCTAGACGACCACCGTTAAGTTGAAATAGGTGTTTACACAGAATTTGGGATAGGGTCCAACTCTTTTGTCTACTATAGCCGGAAAATGCTTAAAAAGGACAAAATTACCAACCATTTTTCTACTATACCTTAGAAAATATTAGGAAAACCTGGTATTTGACATTTAATAAGATAGTAATATGCAGGGTTTTACTTATAGATAAATTTTTCTCCTTTATGTTAGTTCTCTCCTTTATCGCCATACTGAGTGAAAACATACAATGCAATTACTATGATTGTGACAATGATTGTTTTGCTAAGTACCATTTCTTCACCTAATGTTATGATTACGTTACATATCCTAATAATGGCATTAAATTTAATGTCATTGTTGAATTTTCTACACCTATATGATGTTTGAAAGAGTAAAGCTGGATTAAATAACTACCGCCGGAAATACCCATTCCAAGAAAGATCAATAAAGCAATTAAAAGCGGGCTACTGAAAATAATTTTGATCTGGGATAAGTCTAACCCCAGAGTAAATACCATTCCTAAATGCAATTTTTAAATATCCTTTTGGTCGATCGCTAGTGATGACCCTAATTCGGAATTTAATGTCTTACTTTTATGGGCTTGAATTTACAATCCAAGTTCATAATAAAGTACCTGTGTCTGAATTTATTATCTCTGAGCTATACGTTGTCTAGCTATAACAAAAAGCCCCGATGCTCTCACATCAGGGCTCCCTATCAGGCTTGGCGGTGACCTACTCTCACATGGGGATGCCCCACACTACCATCGGCATTACGGCCTTTCACTTCTGAGTTCGGTATGGTTTCAGGTGGTACCACCGCACTATCGCCGCCAATATTCTTTGATGACTATCCTCTCTCCTTTCCGCGCTTTCGCTTTCTTATTCCGCTCTTCGCTTCTCTCGTTCTTTCCCTTCTTACTTCCTTTCCTGCACGCTATACGCGTCCTCTCCAAAAACAAGCCTCAAACCAACTTCCTTCCCTCAACTCCCTCTCCTGAGCTACAATCCTTTTTCTTCTCTTTCTCTTTATCTTTCTCTTTAATTTAATCTAATACCGTTATTCTTATCAATACATCCCCTGCGCTCCTGCCCCCCGCAAAAACACTTGAGCGTTGTATGGCTAAGCCCCTCGGGCAATTAGTACGTGTTAGCTCAACATATCACTACGCTTACACACCACGCCTATCTACGTCATAGTCTTTAACAACCCTTACAGACCTAAAGTCTGGGAGAACTCATCTCTTGGCAAGTTTCGTGCTTAGATGCTTTCAGCACTTATCTCTCCCGCACTTAGCTACCCGGCTATGCGTCTGGCGACACAACCGGAACACCAGCGGTGCGTCCACTCCGGTCCTCTCGTACTAGGAGCAGCCCCAACCAATTCTCCTACGCCCACGGCAGATAGGGACCGAACTGTCTCACGACGTTCTAAACCCAGCTCGCGTACCACTTTAAATGGCGAACAGCCATACCCTTGGGACCTACTTCAGCCCCAGGATGTGATGAGCCGACATCGAGGTGCCAAACACCGCCGTCGATATGAACTCTTGGGCGGTATCAGCCTGTTATCCCCGGAGTACCTTTTATCCGTTGAGCGATGGCCCTTCCATGCAGAACCACCGGATCACTATGACCTACTTTCGTACCTGCCCGACCTGTCCGTCTCGCAGTTAAGCTTGCTTATACCATTGCACTAACCTCACGATGTCCGACCGTGATTAGCAAACCTTCGTGCTCCTCCGTTACGCTTTGGGAGGAGACCGCCCCAGTCAAACTACCCACCAGACACTGTCCGAACACCTGTAATCGATGTCTCGTTAGAACATCAAACGTTAAAGGGTGGTATTTCAACGTCGACTCCATAATGACTGGCGTCACTACTTCATAGTCTCCCACCTATCCTACACATCAAAATTCAATGTTCAGTGTCAAGCTATAGTAAAGGTTCACGGGGTCTTTCCGTCTAGCCGCGGGTACACCGCATCTTCACGGCGATTTCAATTTCACTGAGTCTCGGGTGGAGACAGCCTGGCCATCATTATGCCATTCGTGCAGGTCGGAACTTACCCGACAAGGAATTTCGCTACCTTAGGACCGTTATAGTTACGGCCGCCGTTTACTGGGGCTTCGATCAGGAGCTTCTCTTTCGATTACACCATCAATTAACCTTCCAGCACCGGGCAGGCATCACACCCTATACCTCCACTTTCGTGTTTGCAGAGTGCTGTGTTTTTAGTAAACAGTTGCAGCCAGCTGGTATCTTCGACCGGTTCAACCTTCAGGGGCAAGCCCTTACAATCTACGCCGGCGCACCTTCTCCCGAAGTTACGGTGCTATTTTGCCTAGTTCCTTCACCCGAGTTCTCTCAAGCGCCTGAGTATTCTCTACCTGACCACCTGTGTCGGTTTTCAGTACGGTTTAGTAAAGCCTTTCGCTTAGTGGCTTTTCCTGGAAGTGTGGTATCGGTTACTTCAACTCCGTAGAGTCTCGTCATCATCTCTCAGTGTTAACAGGAGCCCGGATTTGCCTAAGCTCCCCACCTACCAACTTAAACGTACATATCCAACAGTACGCTAACCTAACCTGCTCCGTCCCCACATCGCAGCTTTACCAAGTACGGGAATATTAACCCGTTTCCCATCGACTACGCTTTTCAGCCTCGCCTTAGGGGCCGACTCACCCTGCCCCGATTAACGTTGGACAGGAACCCTTGGTCTTCCGGCGAACGGGTTTTTCACCCGTTTTATCGTTACTTATGTCAGCATTCGCACTTGTGATACGTCCAGCATACTTCTCAATACACCTTCTTCCGCTTACACAACGCTCCCCTACCCAACAGGCGTATCACTAATATTCCTCAATTCCCAACCGCACTTCCCGTCATGACTTCCGTCTCAACGTGTTTGGCGCTTGACCAACTTGCTTCTCTTCGTTTCGCAAGTTGTTAATCGTAAGGCGTATTAGTGATACGCCTGATGCCGCAGCTTCGGTGACTAATTTTAGCCCCGTTATATCTTCCGCGCAGGCCGACTCGACTAGTGAGCTATTACGCTTTCTTTAAATGATGGCTGCTTCTAAGCCAACATCCTAGCTGTCTAAGCCTTCCCACTTCGTTTCCCACTTAATTAGTACTTTGGGACCTTAGCTGGCGGTCTGGGTTGTTTCCCTCTCCACGACGGACGTTAGCACCCGCCGTGTGTCTCCTGAGTATCACTCTTCGGTATTCGTAGTTTGCATCGGGTTGGTAAGCCGGGATGGCCCCCTAGCCGAAACAGTGCTCTACCCCCAAAGGTGTCCGCTCAAGGCTCTACCTAAATAGATTTCGGGGAGAACCAGCTATCTCCCGGTTTGATTGGCCTTTCACCCCCAGCCACAAGTCATCCGCTAATTTTTCAACATTAGTCGGTTCGGTCCTCCAGTTAGTGTTACCCAACCTTCAACCTGCCCATGGCTAGATCACCGGGTTTCGGGTCTATACCTTGCAACTAAGCGCCCAGTTAAGACTCGGTTTCCCTTCGGCTCCCCTATCCGGTTAACCTCGCTACAAAATATAACTCGCTGACCCATTATACAAAAGGTACGCAGTCACCCTTTCGGGCTCCCACTGCTTGTACGTACAAGGTTTCAGGTTCTATTTCACTCCGGTCACCCCGGTTCTTTTCGCCTTTCCTTCACAGTACTGCTTCACTATCGGTCAATCAGGAGTATTTAGCCTTGGAGGATGGGCCCCCCTTCTTCAAACAGGATATCACGTGTCCCGCCCTACTTCTCGTTAGCTTAGTACCACGACCCAGACTTCGAGTACGGGGCTATCACCCTGTCTCGCTGTGCTTCCCAGCACATTCCTCTGTCTCTGTCGCTATCACTAACAGGCTCTTTCGCTTTCGCTCGCCGCTACTCACAAAATCTCGGTTGATTTCTTTTCCTCGGGGTACTTAGATGTTTCAGTTCTCCCGGTTCGCCTCATTACCCTATGGATTCAGGTAATGATAGTGGGTTCTTCACCCACTGGGTTTCCCCATTCGGATATCTCGGATTAAACGCCTCTTATCGACTCATCCGAGCTTTTCGCAGATTAGCACGTCCTTCTTCGCCTCTGATTGCCAAGGCATCCACCTTGTACGCTTTGTCTCTTAACCATACAACCTCAAGTATTCTTGCCCTCTCATAGGATATTAGTATATTCACCATAAGTGGCATACCCGCGCTGCGATTAATAACAGTTTTAAATTAAAGTCGAGTAATCGCCTTTTCTCAATCACTCGCTCAGACTTCCTTGAAAGTCTCGTTTTCAGCTTGTTTCCGGATTTTTAAAGAACAGATAAGACGGATAATCATCTTTAAATGGCGTCCCCACGGGGATTCGAACCCCGGTTACCGCCGTGAAAGAGCGATGTCCTAGGCCTCTAGACGATGGGGACAACATGTAAAGATACTATCTTTCCTTCACTTTTTCCTTTGTTCTTCCATTGCCTACAATCATCAAACAAACTGTGTGAACACTTAAAGTCGTTCGTATGTAAGGAGGTGATCCAACCGCAGGTTCCCCTACGGTTACCTTGTTACGACTTCACCCCAGTCATGAATCATACCGTGGTAAACGCCACCCTCTCGGTTCAGCTATCCACTTCTGGTACAACCCACTCCCATGGTGTGACGGGCGGTGTGTACAAGGCCCGGGAACGTATTCACCGCAACATTCTGATTCGCGATTACTAGCGATTCCGACTTCATGGAGTCGAGTTGCAGACTCCAATCCGAACTTAGACGCACTTTCTGAGATTCACTCCCCATCGCTGGTTGGTTACCCTCTGTATACGCCATTGTAGCACGTGTGTAGCCCTACTCGTAAGGGCCATGATGACTTGACGTCATCCCCACCTTCCTCCGGTTTATCACCGGCAGTCTCCTTTGAGTTCCCGACCACGTCGCTGGCAACAAAGGATAAGGGTTGCGCTCGTTGCGGGACTTAACCCAACATTTCACAACACGAGCTGACGACAGCCATGCAGCACCTGTCTCAAAGCTCCCTAAGGCACAAACCCATCTCTGAGTTCTTCTTCGGATGTCAAGAGTAGGTAAGGTTCTTCGCGTTGCATCGAATTAAACCACATGCTCCACCGCTTGTGCGGGCCCCCGTCAATTCATTTGAGTTTTAACCTTGCGGCCGTACTCCCCAGGCGGTCGATTTATCACGTTAGCTTCGGGCACCAGGGCTAAACCCCAATCCCCAAATCGACACCGTTTACAGCGTGGACTACCAGGGTATCTAATCCTGTTTGCTCCCCACGCTTTCGCACATCAGCGTCAGTACATCCCCAAGGGGCTGCCTTCGCCTTCGGTATTCCTCCACATCTCTACGCATTTCACCGCTACACGTGGAATTCTACCCCTCCCTAAAGTACTCCAGACCCCCAGTATGAAATGCAATTCCCAGGTTAAGCCCGGGGATTTCACACCTCACTTAAAGGTCCGCCTACGTGCCCTTTACGCCCAGTTATTCCGATTAACGCTCGCACCCCCCGTATTACCGCGGCTGCTGGCACGGAGTTAGCCGGTGCTTCTTCTGTATTTAACGTCAATTTGGCATGCTATTAACACACCAACCTTCCTCAATACCGAAAGAACTTTACAACCCGAAGGCCTTCTTCATTCACGCGGCATGGCTGCGTCAGGGTTGCCCCCATTGCGCAATATTCCCCACTGCTGCCTCCCGTAGGAGTCCGGGCCGTGTCTCAGTCCCGGTGTGGCTGGCCATCCTCTCAGACCAGCTAGCGATCGTCGGCTTGGTAGGCCTTTACCCCACCAACTACCTAATCACACTTGGGCTCATCTCATGGCATGCGGCCATAAAGTCCCGCACTTTCGTCTCCCGACTCTACGCGGTATTAGCGACAGTTTCCCGTCGTTATCCCCCTCCATAAGACAGATTCCCAAGCATTACTCACCCGTCCGCCACTCGTCAGCAAGAAAGCAAGCTTTCTCCTGCTACCGTCCGACTTGCATGTGTTAAGCCTGCCGCCAGCGTTCAATCTGAGCCATGATCAAACTCTTCAATTCAAAAAGCTTAATCCCTCAATAGCTGACTTAATTAATCTATTATAAATAATATAAATAAACGAATCTTCCGGCACCTATTAAGTTCAATCTTAAAATCATTTAAAACGAATCTATAAGTGCCCACACAGTTTGTATGATTGATTGTTAAAGAACATTTGCATTAAGCAAGGCCGCAAATTATAGATGAAGATCTTATTTGCCGTCAAGAAAATATTTTGTTTATTTTCCTTTAGTTACTGCCCTTGCAGTGCGGATGCGTATTATAGGGATCTCTATGATAGGATCAAGCGGATTTTTACATTTTTTGTCGATAGCTTAGAAAAAATACAACTTACTTATTTCAACTGCAAAAACGCTTCTGAAAACGACCGCACTTTTTGCCAATCCGTATATTCGATTTCTTTTGTAAGATCCGTTTCTCCGCCTGTGATACGCATAATAAGTTGGATCATCATGCGATCGAAGAAACCATAGCGCGGATAAAGCAATGCACCGGCAAACACCGCGGAGATCGTCGGTTGCCAAGTGATACGTTGCAAAAATTTACGCACATAAACATTCGTTTCAGGCGTTGCCTTGTCGGCTTTTCGCGCTGTCAGGTTCACGCCAAAAAAGGCGGTGGTCTTTTGATTCAAAAGTGCGGTGTGTTTTTCCAGCGTTTTATAAAGCTGTTTATTGAAATGTCCGTAGCGGATCGAAGCTCCGATAATAATGTGCTCGTAATCGGCAAAATTCACTTCTGCGTTAATCGATTTCACCTCCACATTGGTGGTGATTAGTTCGGCAATATAGTCGGCTATTTTCTTGGTCTGTCCATCATGAGTTGAATATAAAATAAGTGTTTTCATTAGGATTTCCAAAATGCAGGAGTGAATAATACCAATAAGGAGAAAATTTCCAAACGACCGCAAACCATGGCTAAGGTCAGGATCCATTTTGCGCTATCAGGGATGCCAACAAAATTGCTGCTAACCGTCCCCAGTGCCGGTCCGACATTATTTAAGCAGGCAATAACGGCATTAAAGGCATCAAAAGTTTCTACGCCACAACTAATGACCCCCAGCAGACAAATTACAAAAACCAGTAAATAGGCGGAAAAAAAAGCCCAAATACTTTGTATAACCCGTTCGTCCAACACCCTTTTGCCTAATTTAATCGGGTACACTAAATTGGGATGGATTAGCCGTTTGAGTTCACGTTTAGCCTGTAAATAAAGCACCAAAACACGCACCACTTTGAGACCGCCACCAGTGGATCCTGCACAGCCGCCTATACAAGAAGCAAATAACAGGAGGATCGGCAAGAATAGTGGCCATTGTTCAAAACTGGAGGTAGTGTAGCCCGCCGTAGTTGAAATGGAAACTGATTGAAATAGCGCTTGTTCAAGGTTTTGGAAGGTTTCATCAAAATGATGATTTGCCAATAACATGGCAAAGCAAATCAATACTAAAGAAAACTGAATCAGCATAAAGAAGCGAAATTCCGGATCGCGAAAATAGCTAAGGAAAATATTTCGTTTACCTAATTGCGAAAAAGCATTGAAATGCAACACGTAGTTACAGGCGGAAATCAATAAAAAGACAATAGTGATGATATTAACCGTCGAACTGGCAAAATACGCCATACTTCTATCGTGAGTGGAAAAACCGCCGATAGACACGGTGGAAAAACTATGGCTAATGGCATCAAAAGGCGACATTCCCGCAAGCCAATAAGAAAAAGCGCAAAGCAGGGTTAATGAAGCATAAATGATCCATAATGTCTTAGCGGTTTCGGTGATACGCGGGCGCATTTTATTCTCTTTTAACGGACCGGAAATTTCCGCTCGGTAAAGCGACATTCCACCGATCCCAAACAATGGGATGATCGCCACTGCTAACACGATGATCCCCATGCCGCCGAGCCATTGCAATAACTGGCGATAAAATAAAATCGCTTTTGGCAAGTTGTCTAAACCGACAATAGTGGTCGCGCCTGTCGTAGTTAAACCGGAGAAGGATTCAAAAAATGCGGAAGAAACGGTTAAATAGGGGTCCTCAAATAACATAAAAGGAATTGCCCCAAGGCTCCCCATAACCACCCAAAAGGCAACAACAATCAGAAATCCTTCTCGCGAGCGCAATTCTTCCTTATGGTGATGACAAGCCCACCATAGGATTACGCCGGCAATGGCGCTCATTACAAAGGATTGGCTGAAAGCTTTACCACCACCGTCGCCATATAATAATGCAACAAATGCCGGCAGCAGCATGGTACAGGAAAAGCACATCACTAAAATGCCGACGATGCGTAAGATGGATAAAAAATGCACTAAAAAATCTCTCTATAATTAATTTTTAATTTCGTTTAAAACCAGTTGCCCGGCAGAGCGTTCCGTCAATGCTTGTTGGAAACGCGCTAATTTATCAGGTCGAATTGCCAAACGCAAAGTAATATCCACCCTGAAAGCCCTGTGCTTGGATCAAAATAGCACATTGTTCGCACAGCGTTTGTAACTCATTAATTTGGGTGTAATCACAGCACACGGCGTAATGTAAATACGCCACTTTGCTTTTGGTTTCCAGTAATTTTAACGCCTATTGAACGCCACCGCTATAAGCGCGTACCGATCCGCCTGTACCCAACAAAACACCGCCATAATAGCGCACCACCACGGCACTGATTTCGCCCACACCACTGCCTTGCAGCGCGGCTAACATCGGCTTACCCGCCGTGCCGCTCGGTTTGCCGTCATCAGAAAAACCGAATTGATGCGAATCGTTGAGTTGACCGGCGACCGTAGCAAAATAGTTCTTTTTAATTCCTTCGCTAAAATCCACCGCACTTTTAGGAATTTGATATTCAATCATACGTTTAACGCATTTAAGGAATTTTGCTGATTTTGTATCATATTTTATTGTATTATACCCCGTAATTTTTCGTAATAAATAACAAAAATGGATAATATAAAAATCACCCAAACACTTGATACCGTTGGTCTGCGTTGTCCCGAACCGGTCATGTTAATACGCAAACAAATTCGCCATTTACAAGAAGGCGATGTACTTTTGATGCTGGCGGATGATCCCGCAACTACCCGTGATATTCCGAGTTTCTGCCAATTTATGGATCATACTTTGCTACATAGCGAAACAACTCAGATCCCCTATCGTTACTGGGTTAAAAAAGGGAAATCAGTTTAAACAGACAAAAATTGAAGCATCTATGCTAAATCCAAAAAAATAGAGCATGTTATACAACAAATTCAAGACAGCCTTCCTAAAGACATTAAAGACTTAGGGCTGGATGTGGAAGCCAAAATTAAACAGGTTTTACAAACCAATTATCCAAACCGGACATTGCATCCCGCGAAGAATTTGATTTACAAACACAAGTGTTAATACGTATCCGTGAAAAATTAAGTGAACTTGAAAAACGCGTGGAAGAGCTCTCTGCGGCAAAAACAAAATAAATTTCGACCGCACTTTTGCTTAACGCGTCGATTAAAATGAGGAAATAGGTATGTCAGCATTCCAATATTTACAAGAAAAACGTAAAAAATTGAATCTCAAAGTAAATGATGTTTGCCAAAGAGCGAATATTACCCGTGCTTATTTCAATCAATTAGTCAGCGGAAAAATTAAAAGCCCGAGTGCGACAAAACTGACTGCGCTACATCGTGTGCTACAAATTGATGCGCCGAATAATAAAAAAGTCGGTGTGATTTTCGGTAAATTTTATCCGGTTCACACCGGGCATATTAATATGATCTATGAAGCCTTCAGTAAAGTGGATGAAGTGCATGTGATTGTTTGTAGCGATACGGAACGGGATTTAAAACTGTTTTACGACAGTAAAATGAAGCGTATGCCCACCGTACAAGATCGTTTGCGTTGGATGCAACAGATCTTTAAATATCAGAAAAATCAAATTTTTATCCACCACTTAATCGAGGACGGCTTACCAAATTACCCGAACGGCTGGCAAGCGTGGGCTGAACGGGTTAAAGACTTATTTAAAGAAAAAGGATTTACGCCAAGTATCGTCTTCAGTAGCGAAATTCAAGACAAAGCTCCTTATGAAAAATATCTCAATTTGGACGTATCTTTAGTCGATCCCGAACGCGTATTTTTTAATGTGTCCGCTACAAAAATTCGTAACGAACCATTCCATTATTGGAAGTTTATCCCAAAAGAAGTACGTCCGTTTTTCGCAAAAACCATTGCCATCTTAGGTGGTGAGAGCAGCGGTAAAACCGTATTGGTGAACAAATTGGCAACGGTCTTCAACACCACTTCCGCTTGGGAATACGGGCGCGAATTCGTATTTGAAAAACTGGGCGGTGACGAACAGGCCATGCAATATTCCGATTATCCTCAAATGGCGTTAGGACATCAACGTTACATCGATTATGCTGTGCGACACGCCCACAAAGTCGCCATTATTGATACGGATTTCATCACCACACAGGCATTTTGTATTCAATACGAAGGCAAAGCACACCCGTTTTTGGATTCCATGATTAAAGAATATCCTTTTGATGTCACCATTTTGTTAAACAATAACACGCAATGGGTTGATGACGGTTTGCGTAGCCTGGGCAATCAAAAACAGCGACAACGTTTCCAACAGTTACTCAAAAAATTGTTAGATAAATACAATGTCCCATACATTGAAATTGAATCGCCAAGTTATTTGGAGCGCTATAATCGGGTAAAAGAAATTGTGGAAAAAATCCTCAATGAAGAAGAACTGCCTGAATTAAGCAGCGATCACGGCAATTCTATTTTTTAATTTCAGGCGGTAACTATGCTTTTATTTGCAGGCGACCCGCACGGGAGTTTTGATCATCTTTACCCTTTTCTGAAAGAACGCCGGGATGTGGCGCTCATCATCCTGGGCGATTTACAACTCACCAATCCCGAACCTTTAGAAAAATTGGCGCAATACGCGGATATTTGGTTTATTCACGGCAATCACGACAGCAAAACCGTGGCAGCATTTGAGTCCATTTGGGGGACAGAATGGAAAACGCGCAATTTACATGGACGCGTGCAACAAATTCAGAATAAAAGAATTGCCGGTTTGGGCGGGGTATTTCGCGGACAAATCTGGATGCCGCCAAATAAGCCGTTATTTTTTGATCCGATCCACTATTGCCAATATTGCCCACAGGAAAAAATCTGGCGTGGCGGAGTGCCTTTGCGTCACCGCACGTCGATCTTTCCTTCCGATATTGAAATTTTCGAGCAACAACAAGCCGATATTTTAATTTGCCATGAAGCGCCGAAACCACACCCTTCCGGCTTTGATGTGATCAATCAACTGGCAAAAAAATTAGGTGTAACACAAATCTATCATGGACATCACCACGAAAATTTTGATTACCGCACCTTACCTCAACAGAATTACCAAATTATCAACGTGGGATTTCGTAGCTTATGTGATGAAGCGGGAAATTATCTTTATATCGGCGTTGATAACAGAGAATAATAAAATTCACTTTCCATTTAAAAAACGCTCTCAAAAAAGACCGCACTTTATAACAAAATCGGCGCATTAGCACTTAATCTCCGACGACTTTATGCGATAATACCAGCCTACTTTATTTAGGATTAATGTATGTTATTAAAAAATAAAACCTTCGGCAGCGCCTTAATTATCGCCGGAACCGCCATTGGTGCCGGAATGCTCGCCATGCCGTTAACCTCCGCCGGCATGGGATTCGCCTTTACCGCGGCACTTCTCATCGGACTTTGGTTACTCCTTGCTTACAGTGGACTACTTTTCGTTGAAGTTTATCAAACTGCCAAACGCAAAGATGATGGCGTAGCAACCTTGGCGGAAAAATATTTCGGTATTCCCGGACGTATTATTTCAACACTCTCACTTTTCATTTTGTTATATGCATTATCAGCCGCCTACATGGCCGGTGGTGGTACTTTACTTGCAAACGCCCTGCCGAAAGATTTCTTAGGTTCCGCCGATATTACATTAAAAATTTCTATTTTAATTTTCACCTTTATTTTAGGTGCTTTCGTAGTTATCGGTACCAAGGGCGTAGACAATATCACACGTGTATTATTTTCAGGTAAAATCATCGCCTTTATTCTCGTACTTGCCATAATGTTACCGAAGGTCATCGGCGAGAATTTAACGGCGATGCCTTTGGAATATACCCTCATTCTCTCCGCAGGCCCGATTTTCTTTACCTCATTTGGCTTTCATGTAGTGATGGGCAGCATCAATAATTACCTGGAAGGCGATGTGAAACGTTTCCGTTCCGCCATTATTATCGGCACCGCTATTCCACTCATGGCCTATTTATTGTGGCAACTCGCCACGCACGGCATATTAAGCCAAAATGAATTTGTCGCCGTACTCAAAGATGATCCGACATTAAGCGGCTTGATTAACGCCACTAAAACTCTACGAGACACTACCTTGCTAAGCCAAGTTTTACCGATATTCTACTCATTTGCGCTCATCACCTCATTTTTAGGGGTCGCACTCGGTTTATTTGAAGGGCTAAACGATTTATTCAAACGCACTAAAATGCCGGCAAACCGTGTAAGTTTGACCATCGCGACATTCACTCCGCCGTTAATTTTCGCTTTGTTCTACCCAAACGGGTTCCTCTCTGCACTCAGCTACGCCGGACTATTATGTGCTTTTTATTGCTTAATCCTACCTATTGGTCTGGCATGGCGCACAAGAAAGCAATACCAAGATCTCCCTTACCGCGTTGCCGGCGGAAACCTCATGTTAGTCGTCACATTAATTATCGGCATCATCATTATCATCATCCCATTCCTCACCGAAGCCGGCATCTTGCCGAGGGTTGTTAGCTAGAAGCGGAAAAGCTGATTGTAGTTTAATCTGAACCTAAGTTGAACATAGAAAAACTAATCAAGGTGTAGATTTTTTTATAATTAAATAGGTGAAAAATATCGTATATCAATCTTATCATAAGGAAAGTAAACAAATACAAACAGTTAAATCTCATAAACAAACTATAATAATCTTTGTTTACTTACTGCCGAACTAACAGTTAGTTCAGGTAAAATTACACCCTGTACAAAAAAATCATAAAATAACAATCCGCACGTAAAACGTGCAGTTTTTAGGCTACTCTATAAAGACCTAGTACTTCACATGCCCTTCAAAGGGCATATGAAAACCAACAACCGTGAAATAACTCTATGACCTACCCCTTGAAAGGGGTCCACATATCCTTTCTTCGATAAATTATCCTGAATCATGTCTTCCTTTTCCTGATTCCTTATATACTCCTCCACTGTCTTTGTATTTAGCCCTACCGTGCTTACATAATAGCCTTTCGACCAAAAATGTCGGTTACCATAGTTGTATTTTAGGTTTGCGTGCCTTTCAAAAATCATTAACGATGATTTTCCCTTTAAATACCCCATAAAACTTGATACCGATAATTTCGGCGGAATTTTTAGAAGCATATGAATATGCTCTTTCATTGCGTGTGCTTCTATTATTTCCACATTTTTATAGTCACATAATTGCCTTAATATGCTACCTATATCCGCTCTAAGCTTTCCATAAATAGCTTTTCTTCTCTATTTTAGGGTGAAAACAATGTGGTACTTACAGTTCCATTTGGTGTGTGATAGACTTGAATCGTCATTGGCTTTACTTACCATTGACTTATCCTCCTATATCTTGAATTTTGGTTGTCAACCTTATTCATTATATAGTGAGGATTTTTTATGTTGACCGCTTAAGTTCTTTGATTCCATACGCATAGCGTACGGTTTTGTTTATAGCTAGACGTTGTCTAGCTATAATAAAAAGGCTGAATAAATGTTATTCAGCCTTTTTAACTCTAACAGTTAACTAGTTTTTATTCCGCTGTAGCTTCTTTACTTGAAACTTCTGGACGATCTACTAACTCAATGTAAGCCATTGGAGCATTATCGCCAGCACGGAAACCACATTTAAGGATGCGGGTGTAGCCACCAGCACGTTGTGCAAAACGTGGACCTAATTCATTAAATAATTTAGCAACAGTTTCTGTGTTGCGTGTACGAGCAAAAGCTAGGCGGCGATTTGCCACACTATCTACTTTTGCTAAAGTAATTAACGGCTCAACTACTCGACGTAATTCTTTTGCTTTAGGCAAAGTTGTTTTAATAATCTCGTGACCAATTAAAGAACTTGCCATATTACGGAACATCGCTTGGCGATGACTACTATTACGGTTTAGTTGACGACCACTCTTACGATGGCGCATAACCTTATCCTTCTCAGAAAAATCTTTAACCTACGACTAAACTAGTCTTCAGCAATACTTGCTGGTGGCCAATTCTCAAGGCGCATACCTAGTGATAAGCCTCTTGAAGCGAGTACATCCTTAATCTCAGTAAGCGATTTCTTACCTAAATTAGGAGTTTTAAGTAACTCAACTTCTGTACGTTGAACTAAATCACCGATATAGTGAATTGTTTCTGCTTTCAAACAGTTAGCAGAACGAACTGTCAACTCTAAATCATCTACAGGGCGAAGAAGGATTGGATCAAATTCCGGCTTCTCCTCCTTAACTTCAGGTTGACGAACATCACGTAAATCAACGAATGCATCGAGTTGCTCTGCTAAAATTGTTGCTGCCCGACGAATAGCTTCTTCCGGATCAATAGTACCATTTGTCTCCAGCTCAATAACCAATTTGTCTAAATCGGTACGTTGTTCAACACGTGCCGCTTCAACATTGTAAGCAATACGCTCAATCGGGCTATAACAGGCATCTACTAATAAACGACCAATAGGGCGCTCTTCATCCTGAATTTGAGCACGAACTGATGCCGGCACATATCCTCTACCACGCCGAACACGAATTCGCATACTAATAGAGGCGTTTTCATCGGTTAGATGACAGATTACATGCTCCGGATTAATAACTTCAACATCACCATCATGGGTAATATCTGCAGCAACAACAGGGCCAATTCCAGACTTGCTAAGTGTAAGAAGAACATCATCCTTATTCTGTACTTTTACAGCTAAACCTTTTAGATTTAAAAGTACTTCCAGAATATCTTCTTGTACACCCTCTTTACTACTATATTCATGCAATACACCATCAATCTCTACTTCAGTAACAGCACAACCTGGCATTGAAGATAAAAGAATTCGACGCAATGCATTTCCTAGAGTATGACCGAAACCACGCTCTAATGGCTCCAAGATAACCTTAGCTTGAGTGGAGCTAATTTGTTCAATATCAACTAAGCGCGGCTTTAAAAATTCTGTAACAGCACCCTGCATTTTATCCTCTCTTTGCTTCTAAGCTCTATTATTTAGAATAAAGCTCAACGATCAGATGTTCGTTAATGTCTGCTGATAAATCAGAACGTTCAGGAACACGTTTTAATACACCTTCCATTTTAGCAGCATCAACTTCTAACCATGTCGGTTTTTCTTTCTGTTCTGCCAATTCCAATGATGCTTTAATACGTGCTTGTTTCTTAGATTTTTCACGAACAGCAACTACATCATCAACTGAAACCTGGAAAGATGGAATGTTTACCACACGACCATTAACAACAATCGCTTTATGACTTACCAATTGGCGAGCCTCTGCGCGAGTGGCTGCGAACCCCATACGATAAACTATATTATCCAATCGACCTTCAAGCAACACTAATAGATTTTCACCTGTGTTACCCTTTAAGCGGTTTGCTTCTTTGTAGTAATTACGGAATTGGCGTTCCAAAATACCGTACATACGGCGAACTTTTTGTTTCTCACGCAACTGACTACCATAGTCAGACAGACGCGGTTTACGAGCACCATGTTGACCAGGCGCGATATCAATTTTACATTTTGAATCAATCGCACGAACACCTGATTTAAGAAATAAATCAGTGCCTTCACGGCGGCTTAGCTTGAGTTTAGGACCCAAATATCTTGCCATTTTCTTTCTCCAACTATCCTATAACGCCATTAAACACGACGTTTTTTCGGTGGACGACAACCGTTATGAGGAATCGGAGTCACATCAGTAATATTCGTAATGCGGAAACCTGCCGCATTTAATGCACGAATAGTTGACTCTCGACCAGGACCTGGTCCTTTTACCATAACTTCCAAGTTCTTTAAGCCGAATTCTTTTACAATTTCAGCACAACGTTCTGCCGCAACCTGTGCAGCGAACGGGGTAGATTTACGAGAACCACGGAAACCTGAACCACCAGCAGTAGCCCAAGCTAATGCATTACCTTGGCGGTCAGTTATAGTAACGATTGTATTATTGAAAGATGCGTGAATGTGTGCAACGCCATCTACAACTTGTTTTTTTACACGTTTACGTGCACGAACTGGTGTTTTTGCCATCTTAATTTACCCCGACTATTTTTTGATCGGCTTACGAGGACCCTTACGGGTACGCGCATTAGTTTTAGTACGTTGACCACGTACCGGTAAACTACGACGATGACGTAAACCACGATAACAACCTAAATCTAATAGGCGTTTAATGTTAAGTGTTACTTCACGACGTAAATCCCCTTCAACGGTAAATTTACCAACTTCGTCACGCAGTTTGTCAATCTGCTCTTCAGACAATTCGCTGATCTTAACATCTTCAGCAATACCCGCTGCAGCACAAATGCTTTTTGAGCGGGTCTTACCAATACCGTAAATTGCAGTTAAAGCGATTACAGCGTGCTTATGATCAGGAATGTTAATGCCTGCAATACGGGCCACTATGCACTCCTATTGTTTATTGATTAGTTGACACTCTGATCTTGAAAAGCCCGTTTTCAGGATACTCAAACAGAGTGTCAAGGAAATAAATGAGCTAGGCAGTATATCTACCCAACCTGTTCTTTGCAAGAAAAATATCAATTAACCTTGACGTTGTTTATGCTTAGGATCGCTACAAAGTACACGAACAACACCTTCGCGTTTAACAATCTTACAGTTACGACATAATTTCTTAACGGAAGCACGAACTTTCATTGCTTATCCCTTTTATATAATCGGACTATTGTCCAAAACCTTTAAGGTTTGCTTTTTTCAGCGCAGACTCATATCTTGTAGACATCAAATGACTCTGAATCTGAACGATGAAATCCATAATTACCACCACAACAATTAGCAAAGATGTACCACCGAAATAAAACTGTACATTCCAAGCAGATGTCATGATATACGGAACTAAACAAACAAATGTAACATAAAGACCACCAATAAGGGTAAGTCTGGTCATAATCTTATCAATGTACCGAGATGTTTGTTCCCCTGGTCTAATTCCAGGTATAAATGCACCTGATTTTTTCAAATTATCTGCTGTATCTCTAGGATTATATTGCATAGCAGTATAGAAAAAACTAAAGAAGATGATGGCACTAGCATAAACGACTAAGTATAAAGGCTGTCCAGGATGTAATAACATTGATAAATCAGTTAACCATTCTAGACTAGAACCCTGACCTACCCATTGGGTTAATGTCGCAGGGAAAAGAATTATACTTGATGCAAAAATCGCTGGAATAACCCCCGCCATATTCACTTTCAGTGGAAGGTGAGTAGAGTGGCCACCCAAGATTTGTCTGCCTTGTTGACGTTTAGCATACTCAACCTTTATTCTTCTCTGCCCTCTTTCTACAAAGACCACAAAGTAAGTAACTGCTAAAACAATTACAGCAATTAATAGAAGAACAAGGAAATGCATTTGACCAAGACGAGCTTGCTCAATCGTTTGACCTACAGCTGCAGGCAAGCCGGCCACAATCCCCGCAAAAATAATCAAAGAAATACCATTACCAATACCACGCTCTGTAATTTGTTCACCTAACCACATCAAGAACATAGTTCCTGTAACTAAACTAATTACGGCAGTAAAGTAAAAGCCGAATCCCAAATTAGGAACCAAGCCAGGTAACATATTAGGCAAGCCAGTTGAAATACCTACCGCCTGTAGAGTAGCAAGCACAACCGTTGAATAACGGGTATATTTACTAATCTTACGACGACCTGACTCACCTTCTTTTCTTAATTCCGCAAGTGCCGGATGAACCGAAGCTAACAATTGGATAATAATTGATGCCGAAATATAAGGCATAATACCAAGCGCAAAAATTGAAGCCCGGCTCAACGCACCACCAGAGAACATATTAAACATATCAATGATGGTGCCTTTTTGTTGTTCAATCAACTGAGCTAATACAGCCGCGTCTATACCAGGAACCGGAATGAATGAACCAATTCGGAAAACAATAAGTGCACCTAAAACAAATAACAATCTGCTCTTTAGCTCACTTGTACCACCTTGAGTACTTCTTGTTTGATAGCCTGGTTGTTTAGCCATTAATTATTCCTCGATTGAACCACCAGCAGCTTCAATAGCTGCTTTGGCGCCTTTAGTCACACGCAACCCACGAATAACTAATTTATTTTTAACTTCACCCGCTAAAATTACTTTAGCAAACTGAATATCCTTAGTTAAAATATTGGCAGCTTTTAATGTTTCTAAAGTCACAATACCATTTTCAATTTTATTCAGGTCGTCTAGACGGACTTCTGCTGTTACTGCAGATTTCATAGAAGTAAAACCAAATTTAGGTAAACGACGATATAAAGGCATTTGACCACCTTCGAACCCACGACGAACACCGCCACCAGTACGAGATTTTTGACCTTTATGACCACGTCCACCAGTTTTACCTAAACCTGAACCAATACCACGACCAAGAAGTTTAGCACTATGCTTAGCACCTTCAGCCGGAGATAGAGTATTTAAGCGCATCTATTACTCCTCCACTTTAACCATATATGAAACCTGGTTAATCATTCCTCGTACTACCAGAGTATCAATTAACTCAACAGTATGATGCATATGGCGAAGACCAAGACCACGTAGTGTAGCTTTATGCTTCGGCAAACGAGCAATAGAACTACGAACTTGCGTTACTTTAATAGTTTTAGCCATTATTAATTACCCCAAAATTTCATCAACTGATTTACCACGTTTAGCAGCAACCATTTCTGGTGATTTCATATTTGCTAAAGCATCAATAGTTGCACGAACAACATTGATTGGATTAGTTGAACCATAAGCTTTTGACAATACGTTACGTACGCCAGCTACTTCCAATACAGCACGCATCGCACCACCTGCAATGATACCGGTACCCTCACTTGCCGGTTGCATAAATACACGAGAACCGGTGTGGGTACCTTTAATAGGATGCTGCAATGTACCTTCACTTAAAGCAACATTGATCATATTACGACGCGCTTTCTCCATTGCTTTTTGAATAGCTGCAGGAACTTCGCGCGCTTTGCCATATCCAAAACCAACGCGACCATTACCATCACCTACTACGGTTAACGCAGTAAAGCTCATGATACGACCACCTTTTACAGTTTTAGATACGCGGTTTACCGCAATTAGCTTCTCTTGCAGTTCACCAGCTTGTTTTTCGATGTTTGACATCTCAAATTACCTCAATTAGAACTGTAGACCAGCTTCACGAGCAGCATCCGCTAAAGATTGGATACGGCCATGATATTTAAAACCAGAACGGTCAAAAGCAATATCTTTGACCCCTTTTGCTAATGCTCTTTCTGCAACAATTTTGCCTACAACTGCTGCTGCATCTTTATTTCCGGTATATTTTACTTGCTCAATAATTGCCTTCTCAACAGTAGAAGCAGCGGCAAGCACTTCTGAACCGTTTGGTGCGATAACTTGAGCGTAAATATGACGCGGAGTACGGTGAACAACTAAACGCGTTACACCTTGCTCTCTCATCATATGACGCGCACGAGCCGCACGACGGATACGAGCTGATTTCTTATCCATAGTGTTACCTTAATTATTTCTTCTTAGCTTCTTTAATACGCACCACTTCATCAGCGTAACGTACCCCTTTACCTTTATACGGTTCAGGACGACGATAAGCACGAATATCTGCGGCAACTTGACCGATTAACTGTTTATCTGAACCTTTCAAAACAATTTCAGTTTGAGAAGGACATTCAGCAGTAATCCCCGCAGGTAAAACATGCTCAACAGGGTGAGAAAATCCAAGACTTAAAGCAACAGCATTTCCTTTAATTTGAGCTCTATAACCTACACCTACTAATTGTAGTTTTCTTGTAAATCCTTCAGTAACACCAATAACCATGGAATTAACTAATGCTCTGGCAGTACCGGATTGAGCGTTACCACCTTCAACACCTTCACGTGGCGAGAATGTTAATTCATTATTTTCATGCTTAACTTCTACTGAATGATGAATAGAGCGTGACAACTCACCATTTTTACCTTTAATTGTTAGTAACTGTCCGTTAAGTTTTACCTCAACGCCGGCAGGAATACTAACAGGTGCTTTTGCAACACGAGACATTTTCCTACCTCTCTATTAAGCTACATAACAAATGATCTCACCGCCTAAACCAGCTTGACGAGCTGCACGGTCAGTCATTACACCTTTAGATGTAGATACCACAGCGATACCTAAGCCACCCATTACTTTTGGTAATTCGTCTTTACGTTTATAAATACGAAGACCTGGGCGACTTACACGCTGGATACTTTCTACAACCGGTTTACCTTGGAAATATTTTAACGTAATTTCCAATTCAGGTTTTACACCTTCAACTACTTTAACGCTTTCGATATAACCTTCGCTAGCTAATACATTGGCAATTGCAACTTTTAGCCTGGATGAAGGCATACTGATCGCAACTTTATTCGCAGCTTGACCGTTACGAATGCGGGTCAACATATCTGCGATAGGATCTTGCATACTCATTGTGCTTTTACTCCGATTCCAAATTAAAGTGGCATATTACCAACTAGCTTTCTTAAGACCTGGGATCTCTCCCCGCATAGCAGCTTCACGAACCTTAATACGGCTTAAACCAAACTTACGAAGAACGCCATGTGGACGTCCGGTTTGACGACAACGGTTACGTTGACGACTAGGGCTAGAATCACGAGGTAAAGTTTGTAACTTCAACACGGCATTCCAACGATCTTCGTCAGAGGCATTAATGTCAGAAATAATTTTTTTCAACTCTACACGTTTAGCATAGAATTTTTCAGCCAATTTCACGCGTTTTACGTCGCGTGCTTTCATTGATTGTTTAGCCATTTGTAACCTGCCTTACTTACGGAATGGGAAATTAAAGGCAGCCAATAGTGCTCGACCTTCTTCATCATTCTTAGCTGTGGTGGTAATAGTAATATCTAAACCACGTACACGATCTACTTTATCGTAGTCGATTTCAGGGAAGATGATTTGCTCACGCACACCCATACTGTAATTTCCACGACCATCAAATGATTTCGCGCTTAAACCGCGGAAGTCACGAATACGTGGAACAGCAATTGTAATTAAACGTTCTAAGAACTCCCACATACGTTCACCACGTAGTGTTACTTTACAACCGATTGGATATCCCTGACGGATTTTAAAGCCTGCAACAGATTTACGGGCTTTAGTAATCAAAGGTTTTTGACCGCTAATTGCTGCCAGATCTGCCACCGCATTATCTAGCAATTTTTTATCGGTCAATGCTTCACCCACACCCATATTTAGGGTTATCTTTTCGATTCGTGGGACTTGCATGACAGATGAGTAGTTGAATTTCGTTTTCAATTCATTTACTACTTGATCTCTGTAGTAATCATGCAGTTTCGCCATCGCATTACTCCAGTTTATTAAATAATTTCATTATTAGATTTGAAGAAACGTACTTTTTTGCCGTCTTCAAATCTAAAGCCTACTCGGTCAGCTTTATTTGTTGTTGGATTGAAAATAGCAACATTTGATACATCAATCGCAGCTTCTTTCTTCACTAAACCACCCTCTTTACCTAATGCAGGTACCGATTTCTCATGTTTAGTAATAATGTTTACGCCTTCAACAATCACTTTACCGTTAGATAACACTTTGGTTACCTTACCGCGCTTACCTTTGCTTTTGCCGGTAAGCACAATTACTTCATCATTTTGACGGATTTTTGCAGCCATTACATTCTCCTTACAGTACTTCTGGAGCTAAGGAAATGATCTTCATGAATTTCTCAGAACGAAGTTCACGAGTCACCGGTCCAAAAATACGAGTACCGATTGGTTGCTCGGTGTTATTATTTAAAATCACACAGGCATTACCATCGAAACGAATAACTGACCCATCTGGGCGACGAACACCCTTCTTGGTGCGCACAACAACTGCTTTTAACACATCACCTTTTTTTACTTTACCGCGTGGAATTGCTTCTTTCACAGTAATTTTGATAATGTCACCAATAGCAGCATAACGACGGTGCGATCCACCTAGAACCTTGATACACATTACGCTACGAGCCCCTGAGTTATCAGCAACATCCAGCATAGTCTGTTCTTGGATCATATTAGTGCTCCGTTAAATTAAAAAACCACCCTTGCGGGACGAACCTACCCATAATGGATAGAGTGCGGATTCTAGCACAAAAAACATAACGAAAGCAATAAGCTTTTAAATAACTTATACGCTTTCATGAAAAGAATGAATTTGAGACGTAAACAACAAAAAGTGCGGTCGAATTTCCAGATGTTTTTTAGCTGTGAATCAAGAAAAATAACAATCCGCACGTAAAACGTGCGGTTTTTAGGCTACTCTATAAGGACCTAGTACTTCACATGCCCTTCAAAGGGCATATGAAAACCAACAACCGTGAAATAACTCTATGACCTACCCCTTAAAGGGGTCCACATATTCTTTCTTCGATAAATTATCCTGAATCATGTCTTCCTTTTCCTGATTCCTTATATACTCCTACACTACCTTTGTATTTAGCCCTACCGTGCTTACATAATAGCCTTTCGACCAAAAATGTCGGTTACCATAGTTGTATTTTAGGTTTGCGTGCCTTTCAAATGATTTTCCCTTTAAATACCCCATAAAACTTGATACCGATAATTTCGGCGGAATTTTTAGAAGCATATGAATATGCTCTTTCATTGCGTGCGCTTCTATTATTTCCACATTTTTATAGTCGCATAACTGCCTTAATATGCTACCTATATCCGTTCTAAGCCTTCCGTAAATGGCTTTTCTTCTATATTTCGGGGTGAAGACGATGTGATACTTACAGTTCCATTTGGTATGTGATAGACTTGAATCGTCATTGGCTTTACTTACCATTGACTTATCCTCCTATATCTTGAATTTGGGTTGTCAGCCTTATTCTTATATAGTGAGGATTTTTTATGTTGACCGCTTAAGCTCTTTGATTCCATATGCATAGCGTACGGTTTTTATAGCTAGACGTTGTCTAGCTATAAACAAAAACCCGAGCCAGTCTCGGGTTTTTATTGGCATGATTCGCTAAATGGAAAAATACCCTCTATAATGACCGCACTTTTGTTTCGTTTTCAGCATCCGTTAGTCGGATCTTTTCTGATTGTCTTTTGCCGCTTTTACAAAGCCTTCAAATAACGGGTGGCCGTCGCGCGGGGTGGAGGTAAACTCCGGATGGAATTGGCAGGCGACAAACCAAGGGTGGTTCGGCACTTCAATGATTTCTACCAATTTTTTATCGGCGGATAATCCGGTGACTTTCAAACCCGCTTTTTCAATTTGCGGAAGCAGGACGTTGTTTACTTCGTAACGGTGGCGGTGGCGTTCTTCGATGGTTTCGGTGCCATATAATTTGCGTGCCAGGCTGCCTTCCGCCAAGTGGCATTTTTGTGCGCCAAGACGCATAGTGCCGCCTAAGTCGGATTCGTCGCTGCGCACTTCGGTGTTGCCGTCGGCGTCTTGCCATTCGGTGATTAAACCTACCACTGGCTGTTCACAAGTGCGGTCGAATTCTGAGGAGTTTGCGTGGCTCATGCCGGCAACGTTGCGGGCGAATTCGATTAACGCTACTTGCATTCCCAAACAAATGCCTAAATATGGAATGCTGTTTTCGCGTGCATATTTGGCGGTGAGGATTTTGCCTTCCACGCCACGATAGCCGAAACCGCCCGGTACTAAAATGCCGTCCAAGCCTTTTAAGATTTCAACGCCTTTGGTTTCCACGTCCTGCGAGTCGATATATTTAATGTTTACGGTTAAGCGATTTTTTAAACCTGCGTGTTTTAGGGCTTCGTTCACGGATTTGTAAGCGTCCGGTAATTCGGTGTATTTTCCCACCATGCCGATGATCACTTCGCCCGTCGGGTTAGCTTGTTGATACAACACTTGCTCCCATTCGGACAAATCCGCTTCCGGGCAGGTTAAATGGAAACGATCGCAAATGAAATCGTCCAGCCCTTGAGATTTCAGCAATGCTGGAATTTGATAAATGGATGACACATCTTTCAGAGAAATCACCGCGCGTTCCGGCACATTACAGAATAAAGCGATTTTGGCGCGTTCGTTTGGCGGGATCATGCGGTCAGACCGGCAAATGAGTACGTCCGGCTGAATGCCGATGGACAATAATTCTTTCGCAGAATGTTGGGTCGGTTTGGTTTTTAGTTCGCCGGCAGTCGGAATGTACGGCACTAAGGTTAAATGCATGAAAATAGTGCGTTCGCGACCAACCTGCACCGCAAGCTGACGCAAGGCTTCAAGGAACGGAAGCGATTCGATGTCGCCTACGGTACCACCCACTTCTACAATTACCACGTCATGCCCTGCCGCGCCGTCAATAACACGTGCTTTGATTTCGTTGGTAATGTGTGGAATCACTTGAATGGTGGCGCCCAAATAGTCACCGCGACGTTCTTTGCGTAATACTTCGGAATAGATTTTGCCGGTGGTGAAGTTATTGCGTTTGGTCATTTTGGTGCGAATAAAACGCTCGTAGTGACCTAAGTCTAAGTCCGTTTCTGCGCCGTCTTGGGTAACGAACACTTCACCGTGCTGAGTCGGGCTCATGGTACCCGGATCAACGTTGATATAAGGGTCGAGTTTCATGATCGTGACGTTCAAACCACGCGCTTCTAAGATTGCCGCAAGCGATGCCGCCGCGATGCCTTTACCAAGCGAAGAAACCACGCCGCCTGTGACGAAAATATAATTGGTAGCCATAAGAAACCTATATTGTTGCTATTGGGATGGATGGAAAAATTAGGATAAATATAATCTATCAAGACGGGAGCATAGTTTACAACAAAGGCAGGATTAACTCAATCTTCGCATGGGTGAATTATGGAAAAAGTGCGGTCATGACTCTCTGCGTTTTGTATGATTTTATTACGAATCGTAAGGCTTTTGTAGTAGAATATCGTGGCTTTTTATCACAAGAGAAATTTATTATGTTTTCACGTAAAGATATTGTTGTTTTAGGAATGATGATTTTCGCGCTGTTTTTAGGCGCAGGAAACATTATTTTTCCACCTATGGAAGGCTACACCGCAGGGCAGCATTGGGCGATCGCTGCTTTAGGATTCGTGCTCACCGGCGTATTAATGCCGTTTATTACACTGGTGGTTGTGTCGGTTTTAGGGCGCGGCGAAGAGCTCACCCGCGATTTACCGAAATGGGCAGAAGTACTGTTTTTAGCCACCTTATATTTGGTGATTGGTTCCACTTTCGCCATGCCACGCATTACCAATGTCGCCTATGAAATGGCGTTGGTACCGTTGGAGATTGTGGCGGACACCTCCGCGAACCACCTGATTTTCGCCGTGGCATTTAACATTATCGCCATGTTATTCATGTTAAAACCGAACACCATTATTTCCAGCGTAGGCAAATTTATGACGCCGGCGTTATTGGTGTTATTGGTGGTGGTTACCGCTGCCGTATTTATTTCCCCATTATCTGAGATCTCTGCGCCAAGCAAAGCCTATGCCGAGGGTTCTGTACTAACTACAGGCTTAATCAGTGGATATCAAACCATGGATGTGTTGGCAGCGATCGCCTTCGGCGGTATCGTTGCCCGAGCATTAAGCAGTAAAAATGTCACCGAGCCGCATAAAATCATGCGTTACACCATTTTCGCCGGCTGTATTTCAGTGGTATTACTCGCTGCACTGTATTTTTCCTTATTCTATCTTGGTGCCACCAGTGACGCAGTAGCGCAAGGGGCAAACAACGGCGGACAAATTTTCTCCCGCTATGTAGGCGTGTTGTTCGGCAAAGAAGGCTCCTTGATTATGTCAGGCATCATTTTCTTAGCGAGTTTAACTACTCTTGTAGGTGTTACCAGCGCCTGCGCTTACTACTTTGCCAAATTTTCTAACCGCTTGCCATATTCCTTC
Source organism: Aggregatibacter actinomycetemcomitans (assembly GCF_023518055.1). Lineage (NCBI taxonomy): Bacteria > Pseudomonadati > Pseudomonadota > Gammaproteobacteria > Pasteurellales > Pasteurellaceae > Aggregatibacter > Aggregatibacter actinomycetemcomitans. Next base: position 679,145 of record NZ_CP085096.1, on the reverse strand, counting down.
TGGGTAGTATTTTTTACCATCATGACTACAATCATTTCCGAAAACGGCTTAACCAAACTATTACAAGTGACCATTCCCGCCTTGTTATTAATTTACCCGGTGGCAATTATGCTGGTGGTGTTACAAATGGTACGCACCAAACTACCATGGGTGAAATTGACCTATAACGCCACTATCATCATCACCGTTTGTTTTAGTTTGTGCGACAGCTTGAATAACGTGGAATTATTGCCTGCCGGCGTAAAACGGCTTCTTGAAAATTTCCCTTTATATGACAATGGTTTGGCGTGGTTAATTCCGGCATTAGGTATGATGGTGTTGACTATTTTGATAGGGAAAATGGCGAAAAAATAATGAACGGATTTTTTCTTTGAAAAAATTCATACAAAAAAGCAATAATCTCCTCCCTGTTCTCAGACAAAATTTCATAATCTGTGAAATATTAATTTCCCGGAGAGAAACTTTGAAAAACCTTAGTGAGGAAGAGAGTGACATTCTTTTCATGGGCGCAAAGCAAACCTCGGGAAATTTCTTGAACGTGGTGGATATGAGTCCGGACTGCGATGATCAGGATACGTTGTTGATTTTGGCGAGTCCTGTCGTACCGACTTGCCATACCGGTACGGAAAGCTGTTTTAGACACCTACCGCATGAACCGAATTAGATTTTTTCAGTAAACTGGAAAAAATTTTAAATTGGAGCTAAAGTGCAGATTTTGCATTATCGCCTCACGGTGTTATTGCAGAACGCGGATTTAAACTGGGCGGATATGATTGAGAAATTGAAAGAACGTCATACAAAATAGTTGTTACGGACAAAAAACCACCTCATCGGGTGGTTTTCTTTTGGCTTAATAATAGGAATGTTCGCCGCGTCGGTGTTCGGTGACGTCCCTGGCGCCGTTTAATTCGCCCGGAAAGATATTGACCAATTGTTTTTCCACGCCGTCTTTCAGGGTAACATCCACCATGGAACAGCCGTTGCAACCGCCACCGAATTGCAAAATGGCATAGCCGTCATCGGTGATTTCCAATAAGGTGATTTTGCCGCCGTGGCTTGCCAATTGCGGGTTGATCTGGGTTTGAATGACATATTCCACCCGTTCGATTAGCGGCGCATCGTCCGCGACTTTTCTCATTTTGGCATTCGGCGCTTTTAAGGTGAGCTGCGCGCCCAGTTCTTCGGTGACGTAATCAATTTCCGCATCTTCCAGAAACGGCAGGCTGATTTCGTCTACAAAGGCGGAGAAACTGTCGTATTTGATTTCCATGTCGTCGGCTTCAACGGAATTCGGTGGGCAGTAAGAAACGCCACATTCGGCATTCGGCGTGCCGGGATTGACTACGAAAATACGAATATGAGTGCCTTCTTCCTGTTGATCCAATAAACGGCGAAAATGCGCTTGCGCCGCTTCTGAAATAGTAATTTGTTGCATAACTCTCCCACAATAAAATCAGATTAAATTTGTCGGATATGATACGCCTCACGCCGTTTTTTTTCTACCTTTTACTATAATAAAAAAGCGGATTAGCCTTTTCTTTTAAGGGAGCGTTATGTACGGGCAAGCCCCCACACCTGAATATGTACCACGTTGGCTTGGCGTAACCGCTTGGCGATTTCGTTTAAGGTGGAGCCGGTGGTGATCACATCGTCCACTAACGCCACGCTACGATAAGGAAAATGTCTGTCGTTGGTTGAAATTCGAAAAGCATTTTTCAGGTTGTGGCGCCGATCTTTTGCCGTTAAGCCACGCTGTGTCGGTGTTCGTTTGGTGCGGAGAAGCAAACCGTTATCAACGGGAATTTTGAACCATTTAGCTAATTGCTGCGCCAGTAAATCCGCCTGATTATAACCGCGTCGCCATTGACGAAAATGATGTAACGGCACGGGAAGAATCACCTCGGGCAAAGGTAGCCGATGAGTGCGACGCGCATCGCGAATCGCCAGATACAGCAGGCGGGCTAAGGTGCGGTCAAGCCAAAATTGATTTTGGAATTTAAAGCGATGAATTAAGGTGGAAAGCGGTTCGTTATAACGCCCGATAATCACCATGCGATCCCACGCCGGTTCCTGCCGCAAACAGTTTCCGCAATGTAATGCGTTTTCCGCCAATTCCGCGCCGCAGCAACCGCAATAGGCAAAACGCCGAATGGTGCGGTTACAACGGCTGCATAAGCCATGTTTGGCAAGTTTAAGCGGCGTGTGGCAATGCACGCAGCAGGATTGAAAAACGTTCATGAAATTGACCGCACTTTTAGGGATGGAAATGTCGCATCATAAAAGTGCGGTAGTTTTTTCCGATGTTTTTTCATCGAGTTTAGGATCCGCCTCGCAAAAATGATAAAATCCGGCGACATTTTTGCTTTAAATAAAGAGAGACAGTATGACGATCCCGAATTATCGTGACCAAATTAAAGTGATCTTTTTTGACATCGACGAAACCCTGTTTATGAAAGAACAGGATCATTTACCCGCAAGCGTGCCGTTGTTTATTCGCAAACTCAAACAAAACGGCATTATTCCCGCCATTGCCAGCGGGCGTTCGCGCACCATGTTCCCGTGGCAGGTGAAACAGCTGGTTGAGCAGGAAGGCATGGCGTTGTTCGTGACCATGAACGGACAATCCGTGACCCACAAAAATCAAGTGATTGCCAAGCATACCATTCCAACCGAGCAAATTCGTCGCTTAACCTATTTCTTCGACCAACATCATATTGCCTATGCGTTTATTACCGATGACGCGGTGAACGTGTCGGAGAAAAATGCACGGGTGACCAGCTCCTTTGATGTGATTACCACGGATTATGCCGTGGATAAAGCATTTTTTGAACGCCATGCGATTAGTCAGATTCTGCCTTTTTACCGTGAAGAACAAGACCAATTAGTGCAAAATTGCGGTTTATTGGATGGCTTGCGCATGGTGCGCTGGCATGAGGAATCCGTGGATTTGTTCGACGCGGAAGGTTCCAAAGCGCGCGGCATTGAAACGGCGGTGAAGCATTTAGGGCTATCAATGGAAAATGTGATGGCGTTCGGTGACGGTTTAAATGACCTGGAAATGTTAAGCCGCGTGGGTGTCGGCGTCGCCATGGGCAACGGGCATGAGAAATTAAAAGCCATCGCCGATCATGTGGCGGATCCTATCGACCAAGACGGCATTTATCGGTTTCTGGTGAAGGCAGGGTTGATTGATTAAGCCTTTACGATCGTGGCACCGACATTGATGAAAATGCGAGCATTTAAAAAAGTGTGGTCGTTTTTTCGATTATTTTTTAAAAGCAAAAAAATATCGAAAAATACTTGCTTTTGTGCATGATCTCTTGCTATTAATTAAGCCTTTACACAACATCTTTTCAATCTCATCTAGAAGGACAAACTTATGAAAAACGTTGGTTTTATCGGTTGGCGCGGAATGGTGGGTTCCGTTTTAATGGATCGTATGCAGCAGGAAAATGATTTTACGAATATCAATCCGATCTTCTTTACCACTTCTCAAGCAGGACAAGCTGCACCGACATTCGGCGGTAAAGACGCCGGCACCTTGAAAAATGCGTTCGACATTGAAGAACTGAAAAAACTGGACATTATCGTCACCTGCCAAGGCGGCGATTACACCAACGAAGTTTATCCGAAATTAAAAGCCACCGGCTGGAGCGGTTACTGGGTGGATGCGGCGTCCGCATTGCGTATGGAAGAAGACGCGATTATCGTGTTGGACCCGGTGAATCAACACGTGATCAGCGAAGGCTTGAAAAACGGCGTGAAAACCTATGTAGGCGGTAACTGTACTGTCAGCTTGATGCTCATAGCGTTAGGCGGTTTATTTGAAAAAGATTTAGTGGAATGGATCTCCGTTGCCACTTACCAAGCCGCCAGTGGTGCCGGTGCGAAAAATATGCGCGAATTATTGGTGCAAATGGGTGAGTTAAACGGCGAAGTGAAAGGCTTACTTGCGGATCCGAATTCTTCCATTTTAGACATTGAACGTGCCGTGACCGCCAAAATGCGCGACAAAGACTTCCCGATTGATAACTTCGGCGCACCGTTGGCGGGCAGCCTGATTCCTTGGATCGACAAATTATTGGAAAGCGGTCAAACCAAAGAAGAATGGAAAGGTTACGCAGAAACCAAGAAAATTCTGGGCTTGAGCGATAACCCGATTCCGGTGGATGGCTTATGCGTGCGTATCGGCGCGTTGCGTTGCCACAGCCAAGCCTTCACCATCAAATTGAAACGCGACATTCCGCTTGCCGAAATCGAACAAATTTTGGCTTCGCACAACGAGTGGGTGAAAGTGATCCCGAACGACAAAGAAACCACATTACGCGAATTAACACCGACCAAAGTCACCGGCACATTGAGCGTTCCGGTCGGGCGTTTACGCAAACTCAATCTTGGACCGGAATATTTGGCGGCGTTCACCGTGGGCGACCAATTATTGTGGGGCGCGGCAGAACCGATTCGCCGTATTTTGGTGCAATTGGTCAAATAATTACCGAATTTCAAAAAATACTTTCAAAAACAAAGGGCTGTGTTGAACAGCCCTTATTTTTACCCGTCAAGATTAGTTAAAACGCACATGGGATTTGACTTTTTCTAAGGTCACGTCACCGATACCCGGCACGTTGGATAAGTCATTCAGGTTCTTAAATTTCCCGTTTTTCTCACGGTATTCCACAATTGCTTTAGCTTTTGCTTCACCGATACCGGATAGGTTTTCTAAAGTCGCTGCGTCGGCAGTGTTAATATCCACTTTTTTGCTGCGTGTGATTTTGGCTTTATTTTCCACCGCACTTTTCTCTTTGGCGGTGGATTTATCTTCTACCGGCTCCGGTTTTTCATTTTGAAAGGTGTCTTTTACCGCCTTTTTCCCTTCGGCAAATTTTTCCTTGGTAGCATCTTTGGCTTTGGTAAAGGTCTCTTTAGTCGCCTCTTTCGCTTCAACGAATTTCTCTTTGGTCGCGTCTTTGACTTTCACCGCGCCCTCTTTCACTTTACCGCCCACGGTTTTGGCATCGGATTTAACGGTTTGCCAGGCGGATTTCGCCCCGTCTTTGACTTCCGTGAACACGCTTTCTTCGGCGAATACGGTGGTGGAAACGGTCATCACGACGGCTACAGCAAACAGCGATTTTAATGATTTCATTTTTTCTTCCTTTTCTGATGAATGAAAAAACACGGTGAAAAAGCACCGCACTTTTAGGTAACAAAATATACAATAAATGTTCTCGTTAGAACAAAATTTCATGTGAAAAGTTCAAATGAGGCGAAACCTATCAAGCCCGAAAAGTCAATAGGCAAAATGAAAATTTTTGCATTTTTCCCTTGAAATCTTTTAAAACGATCTTATTTAATTTTGGCGAATAAATGTTCAACAGAATATCCATTGGAACACTCAAGGGAAAACATTATGAATATTGAAAAATTTACCACAAAATTCCAACAAGCCTTGGCGGAAGCACAATCTTTGGCGGTCGGCAAGGATAATCAATTTATTGAACCGGTACATTTATTGAGCGCCTTGTTAAATCAACAAGACGGTTCCATAGCACCGATTCTCACCACCGGCGGCGTAAACGTCGCTTTATTGCGTAACGAAATCAACAACGAGCTTGCCAAGCTCCCGCAAGTGTCCGGCAACGGCGGCGATGTGCAAATTTCCCGTCAGTTGCTTAACATCTTGAATTTATGTGACAAATTGGCACAACAACGGCAGGATAAATTTATTTCGTCCGAAATCTTTTTGCTTGCCGCTTTAGAAGAAAAAGGCACCCTGAGCGAGATTTTGAAAAAGTGCGGTGCGAAAAAAGAACAGATTTTACAAGCCATCGAGCAGATTCGCGGAGGACAAAAAGTGAATGATCAAAATGCGGAAGAAAGCCGCCAAGCACTCGAAAAATATACTATCGACTTAACCGCCCGCGCAGAAAGCGGCAAATTGGATCCGGTGATTGGACGTGACGAGGAAATCCGCCGCACCATTCAAGTGTTGCAGCGCCGTACCAAAAACAATCCGGTGCTTATCGGTGAACCGGGTGTGGGTAAAACCGCCATTGTGGAAGGTTTGGCACAGCGTATCGTGAACGGCGAAGTGCCGGAAGGGTTGAAAAACAAACGTGTGCTGTCGCTTGATATGGGCGCGTTAATCGCCGGGGCGAAATATCGCGGCGAATTTGAAGAACGTTTGAAAGCGGTGTTAAACGAACTCGCCAAAGAAGAAGGCAGAGTGATTTTGTTCATCGATGAAATTCACACTATGGTGGGCGCGGGTAAAACCGACGGCGCCATGGACGCAGGCAACCTGCTCAAACCAAGTTTGGCGCGCGGTGAATTGCATTGCGTGGGCGCCACTACCTTGGATGAATATCGTCAATACATTGAAAAAGACGCGGCGCTTGAACGTCGTTTCCAAAAAGTGTTTGTGGGCGAACCGAGCGTGGAAGACACCATCGCCATTTTGCGCGGTTTGAAAGAGCGTTATGAAATCCACCACCATGTACAAATTACCGACCCGGCAATCGTGGCGGCGGCAACGCTTTCTCATCGTTATATTTCCGATCGTCAGTTGCCGGATAAAGCCATCGACTTAATCGACGAAGCGGCATCCAGCATTCGGATGGAAATTGACTCCAAACCGCAACCGTTAGATCGTTTGGATCGCCGTATTATCCAGCTCAAACTGGAACAACAGGCGTTGCAAAAAGAAGATGACGATGCCAGCCGTAAACGTTTGGAAATGCTGGAAAAAGAATTGGCGGAAAAAGAACGTGAATATGCCGAATTAGAAGAAGTGTGGAAATCGGAAAAAGCCGCGCTGTCCGGCACGCAACACATTAAAGCGGAATTGGAAAATGCCCGCACGCAAATGGAACAAGCACGCCGCGCTGGTGATTTAAGCAAAATGTCCGAATTGCAATACGGCAAAATTCCGGATTTGGAAAAACAATTAGCCCAAGCGGAAGGTGCCGAGGGCAAAGAAATGAGTCTGTTACGCTATCGCGTGACCGACGAAGAAATCGCCGAAGTGCTTTCCCGCGCTACCGGTATTCCGGTCGCTAAAATGATGGAAGGCGAAAAAGAAAAATTATTGCACATGGAAGAATTTCTGCACAAACGGGTTATCGGTCAAAACGAAGCGGTGGATGCCGTGGCGAACGCTATTCGTCGTAGCCGCGCCGGTCTTTCCGATCCGAACCGTCCGATTGGTTCCTTCTTATTCTTAGGTCCGACCGGTGTGGGTAAAACCGAGTTGTGCAAAGCCTTGGCGTCCTTCTTATTCGACAGCGAAGATGCCATGGTGCGTATCGATATGTCCGAGTTCATGGAAAAACACAGCGTGTCCCGTTTGGTGGGCGCACCTCCGGGCTATGTGGGCTATGAAGAAGGCGGTTACTTAACCGAAGCGGTGCGTCGCCGTCCGTATTCCGTGATTTTGCTCGACGAAGTGGAAAAAGCGCATCACGATGTGTTTAACATTCTGTTGCAAGTGTTGGACGACGGTCGTCTCACCGACGGACAGGGCAGAACCGTGGATTTCCGCAATACGGTGGTGATTATGACCTCCAACCTCGGTTCCGACTTGATTCAGGATCACGCACAGGAAGGGTACGACACCGTGAAAAGCATGGTGATGGAAGTGGTCGGTCATTATTTCCGTCCGGAATTTATCAACCGTATCGACGAAACCGTCATGTTCCACCCGTTGAACAAAGAAAATATTCGTCAAATTGCCGATATTCAATTAAGACGCTTAACCCGTCGCATGGAAACTCATGGCTATGTGTTGAACTTTACCGATGCTACCCTTGATTTCATCAGCGACATCGGTTACGACCCGATTTTCGGTGCACGTCCGCTCAAACGGGCAATTCAGCAAGAAATCGAAAATCCGTTGGCACAACAAATTTTATCCGGCGCCTTGCTGCCTGATAAAGTGATTGATGTGGACTACGTGGACGGTCAAATCGTGGCAAAACAATAAGCCATTAACTCAATGATTAAAAAGCCATTTAGTGAATGCTAAATGGCTTTTTTGTGGGACTGTATTGAAAGTGCGGTGAAAATTCACCGCACTTTTTTGTCCTACTTCCGTCGATACATATTGGCGCACATCACTTGCCCCAGAATATACAGGGAAGATTGCGGTTGCAGCGTGATGGTGTGTTGGGACTGGCGTTTTGGTGCGGTGCGGATGCCGTCGCCCCAGAAATCGGCATAGAAATCGCTGCGTACGTGGGTGAAATAGAAGTTTTCGCAGTTCAGGATTTTATACTGGCGCATGGATTTGGCGAAAAGCGCCGGATATTCTTTAAACACATACAGCCCTTTATCTAAATTAATCACCGCATCAAAATGAATCAGGCGTTTGTCTTGGTTATCCACCCAAATGGAATCCATATCCACATAATAAAAAATGCCCGGCATGAGTTGTAGAAAGCCGTTTTTGGTGTCTTTCGGCGGGGTAATCGGCACCTCTTGTTGTGGCGGAATGTCGGCATTTTTGGCGGAGGCGGTTTGGGTTGCAGGGGGATTTGTACAGGCAGCCAATAAAAGTGCGGTGAGAATTACGATCGTTTTTTTCATATCAGACTCCTTTTGCATTCCGACCTCTTATTTTCCTATGACTTCATTTTGGCACAATTCCCGTAGAATAGCTAACTGAAAGCACCACCGAACAGAAAAATCCCATGCCCATATCGCAAACGATTTTGTAAGCGTGGTACAATATGTATCATTTTCGTTCAAGCAATTAACAGGAAACCATCGTGAGCAAACAATCCTTAAGTTACAAAGATGCCGGCGTGGACATTAGCGCCGGTAACGACTTAGTCGAACGTATTAAATCCGACGTCAAACGTACAACACGTCCGGAAGTAATGAGCGGTTTCAATGCATTGTGCGCTATTCCGGCAAAATATAAAGAGCCGATTTTAGTTTCCGGCACGGGCGGCGTGGGCACAAAGTTGCGTTTGGCGATCGATTTAAAGCGTCACGACACCATCGGGGTTGATTTGGTTGCTATGTGCGTAAACGATTTAGTGGTGCAAGGTGCGGAACCGTTGTTTTTCCTTGATTATTACGCCACCGGCAAATTAGAAGTGGATGTTGCCGCGAGCGTAATTAAAGGCATTGCTAACGGTTGTGAACAATCCGGTTGCGCATTGGTCGGCGGGGAAACGGCGGAGATGCCGGGAATGTACCATCAAGGGGATTACAATCTTGCCGGTTTCTGCGTCGGCGTGGTGGAAAAATCCGAAATTATCGACGGCTCCGAAGTGAAAGTGGGCGACGCATTAATCGCCTTGGGTTCCAGCGGGCCGCATTCCAACGGGTATTCTTTAATTCGTAAAGTTGTGGACCTGTCCGGCGTGAACCCTGCCGAAGCGCAGGTGGGCGATCGTCCGTTAGCCGATCATTTATTGGCACCGACGAAAATCTATGTGAAATCCATTTTACAGCTCATCAAACACGTTGATGTGCACGCCATCGCCCACTTAACCGGCGGCGGTTTTTGGGAAAATATCCCGCGCGTCTTGCCGCCGAGCGTGAAAGCCGTTATCAATGAAAACAGCTGGCAATGGCCTGCGGTGTTTAGTTGGCTGCAACAACAAGGCAATATTACCGACCATGAAATGTACCGCACCTTTAACTGTGGCGTAGGCATGATTGTGGCGTTGCCGCAGGAAGATGTGGAAACCGCACTCGGTTTATTGCATCAGGCAGGGGAAAATGCCTGGGTGATTGGTGAAGTGCAACATTTAGGCAACGACGAAGCACAAGTGATTATTCGCTAATGAAAAAAATCGTTGTACTCCTTCCGAAGAGGGAACCAATTTGCAAGCGAATTGATGCCTGCAAATCTTCCTTTATAAATGCCGAAATCGTCGGTGTGTTTAGCAATAACGCGGATGCTTTCGGCTTACAACAGGCAAAAAGTGCGGTGAAAAACGACCGCACTTTTTCTTCATATTAAGTATAGAAGCAATCGATTTACTCAACCGACGGGGCTGATTATAATGCTTGCCATCGTTTGAATAATTTAAGGATACACATGCAATTTTCCAAAATGCACGGTTTGGGTAATGATTTTATGGTGGTGGATGCGGTGACACAGAACATTTACTTCCCGACGGAAACCATCAAACGCCTGGCGGATCGCCATCGCGGCGTTGGTTTTGATCAACTATTGGTGGTGGAGCCACCTTATGATCCCGAACTGGATTTTCATTATCGCATTTTTAACGCGGACGGCAGCGAAGTGGCGCAATGTGGCAACGGCGCACGCTGTTTTGCCCGTTTCGTGACGCTCAAAGGCTTAACCAATAAAAAAGACATCGCCGTAAGCACGCAAAACGGCAAAATGCTGCTGACCGTGAAAGAAGATGGTAACGTGCGGGTGAACATGGGCGAACCGATTTGGGAGCCGAATAAAATTCCGTTTACCGCCAATAAATTTGAGAAAAATTATATTCTGCGCACGGAAATCCAAACGGTGCTGTGCAGCGCGGTATCTATGGGCAATCCGCATTGCGTGGTGCAGGTGGAGGATATTCAAACCGCCAATGTGGAACAACTCGGTCCGCTATTGGAAAATCATGAACGTTTTCCGGAACGGGTGAATGCGGGCTTTATGCAGGTGGTGAATCGTCATCACATCAAACTACGCGTATACGAACGCGGTACCGGCGAAACCCAGGCTTGCGGTAGCGGCGCTTGTGCGGCGGTGGCGGTGGGTATTATGCAAGGCGTGTTGGATAACGAAGTGCAGGTGGATTTGCCCGGCGGCAGTTTGACCATCGAATGGCAGGGCGAAGGGCATCCGTTATACATGACCGGCAGCGCCACCCACGTGTATGACGGCGTGGTTTGTTTGTAAGAGTGGCTTATGCAAAATGCCTTGCAACATTATTTCACCTATCTGCGCGTTGAACGTCAGGTCAGCCCGCATACTTTGAGCAATTATCAGCGCCAGCTTGCGCGGGTCACAGCGATTCTACAGGGCGCGGGTATTACGCAATGGCAACAGGTGACGGCGAGCGTGGTGCGTTATGTGGTGGCGCAAAGCAGTAAGCAGGACGGTTTAAAAGAAAAAAGTCTGGCGTTGCGCCTTTCTGCGTTGCGCCGTTTTTTGACTTATTTGGTGCAACAGGGCGAACTGAAAGTGAATCCGGCGACGGGCATTTCCGCGCCGAAACAGGCGAAACATCTACCGAAAAATATTGACACCGATCAGGTGCAGCTGTTACTTGCCAATGACAGCAAAGAACCCATTGATATTCGTGATCGGGCGATCATCGAATTGTTATATAGTTCCGGTTTGCGCTTGTCCGAATTACAGGGCTTGAATCTCAATAGCATTCACCTCCGCTCGCGTGAAGTGCGGGTTATCGGGAAAGGTAACAAGGAACGGGTGGTGCCATTCGGGCGTTATGCCTCCCACGCCATTCAGCAATGGCTGAAAGTGCGGTTGTTATTTAACCCGAAAGACAATGCGTTATTTGTCAGCCAATTGGGTAACCGAATGTCACACCGCGCAATCCAAATGCGTTTGGAAACCTGGGGCATTCGGCAAGGTTTGAACAGCCATTTAAATCCGCATAAATTGCGCCATTCATTTGCCACCCACATGCTGGAAGCCAGTTCCGATTTACGCGCGGTGCAAGAACTGCTCGGACACAGCAATTTATCCACCACACAAATTTATACCCACCTTAATTTCCAACATTTGGCGGCGGTGTATGATGCCGCGCACCCGCGCGCGAAACGTAAAAAATAAGGGAAAAAACGCCATGAAATTCTACCGCACTTTAATGCCTTTTCAGGTGATTAGTTTTGATTTAGACGACACCCTTTACGACAATTCGCACGTCATCACCACGGCGGAACAGAAATTCGTCACCTTCGTGCAACAACATTGCCACATGGCGGATTTTAGTTTGGAAATGTGGGCGGCGTATAAAAGAGCCACCGCACAACATAATCCGCTGATGGCAGAAGATGTGACCTTATGGCGCTTGCGCAGTTTGCAGGTATTGCTGGCAGAACGGGGCAAAAGTGCGGTGGAAATTGCCGGTGTTTCGCAAACCGCGATGGATTACTTCTTACATTGGCGCCATCAAATTGACGTGCCGCCACAAAGTTTTGCCGTTCTGCAACAGCTAAAACCGCGATATAAATTGGTGGCAATTACCAACGGCAATGTGGATCCCGTGCGTATCGGTTTTGATCAGTTTGATTTGGTGTTACGCGGCGGTAAGCATGGGCGGGCAAAGCCCCATAAAGATTTATTTCTGCAAACTGCTCACTATTTTAATATTCTACCGGAACAGATTTTACATGTCGGCGATAATTTAGGCACGGATGTGCAGGGCGCCATACAGGCAGGTTGTCAGTCTGTATGGTTAAATTTGAGCGGAAAAGACATCACTGAATTTAGCGAAGTGCATATTTTGCCGACGGTGGAGATGAATGAGTTGACGGATTTGTTGCAGTTATACGGATAAAGTGCGGTTGGTTTTCAGAGCGTTTTTAGCAACTTGTATTAAATCACTTCTGGATAATGGGAGGACGCGAAACCCTCCCGTTATCTCTGTTTACCAGTACTTATTTCACAATATCGCCTTTTAAGGCTACACCAGCGATAAGATGACCGGCGTGGCATTCATATTGAGTGGTACTTTTATAAACGTTTTTCTTGTAGTAACTGACGATATTGCCCACTTTGGTGGCGCCGGAAGATTGTGCTTTATCCTGTAATTGCTTAACGGCAGACAAGAAAGCGCGTTTGCAGGCTTTTTCGTCAGATTTGTTGGCAGCATTGGTTTTCTTGTTGGTGACAGCATTGTCGACCACCACTTTACCCGGTGCCGGTTTACCGAAGTAAAGTTTTACATTCGGGTTGAGGAAACGCTGTGCTTCAGGGGAATTCAATACACTTTGAATATCATAGTGATGAGTGGTATCACGCGGGGCACAGGCGGCGATAAATACAGTCGCAACGGCAAGGGTTAATTTAGTCATCAGTTTCATGAAAATCTCCTTTTGATAGTAAAAAAGATGAAAACCGTACGTAAGTATAGCATTTTTATTGATAACGAATACATGGTTCTTGCGGTGCGCCAATTGCTTTCGAACCGGAGCCTAGGTAAAATTGACCCGGTTTTTATCTTTACTATTTTAGCCGAACCGGTGAAAGAAAAAGGCAATTGTGATCGTATTTTATTTTTCACTGTCAAAGGAAATAGCCGTATTATCGCCGGAGCTAAACCGGATTTGCGCGACGTCGCCGTCAAGCAACTTAGGTTTTTTTATCTTATAAACGTCGTGGCGATGAAGACGATCGTGTTGATCAGGTCGGCTTACAAGGTTAAACAGACTTAATGATTAATCAATTATTTCAATAAGCTAGCATGACGCAAACGATTTGTCAGTTTTCATTCAATATAGCCGATTGGAAAATCGTGTGTAATAAGCAATTAAGCACCGAGGATTGGAAATCGGGTTATGCCCATTGGCAGCAAAATCAGGCAAATTTCGCCGATTTTTCGCCTAAACTTGCTTTTCTTCCGCCGCTGAAACGTCGTCGTTTAAGCGATTCCGCCCGTTTGTTTTTTGAAGCCGCCTGGGATTTGGTAGAGGAACAATCCAATTTGCCTGTAGTGTACGCTTCCGCAAATAGTGAAATTAACCGGAATTTCACGTTATGGTATTCATTATTGACGGAAGGTGACGTGTCACCGACTTCCTTTAGTTTGTCGGTGCATAACGCCCTTATCGGCCAATGGTCGGAGTTCCGTCAGGTGAAAGCGGAAACCACCGCTTTAACGGCAAATAAAGACAACTTGGAAGTGGCATTATTGGAAGCCTATTTATTACTCAAAGAAGGCGCAAAAAAAGTGTTGGTGGTGATTGCCGAATCGCCGTTGGAGCTGCGTTATAACGTGCAGCCTGTGGTGCGCCGGCCGTTTATTTATGCTTTGGCATTGGTGGTTGAAGCGGGCGGGCAATATCAGTTAAGCCTGACTAATCAAGCACCGAAAGCGGACGATGTTCCTGATACGGCGTTGGAATGGGTGAAAAATCAACATCTGGATTGTACGCAATGGCGTACGCCGAGTAGCGCCGGGGGAGCTTGGTTATGGCAGAAAAGCTAGACTGGCTACGCCGCTTTGTGTTCACCACCATCGGGTTTCTGTTTTGGGGCGTGGCAGGCACATTGTTACAACTAGTACTTTATCCTTATGCACGTAAACATAAACACGGCGATTTGCAAACCCAACTGAAAGTGCGCCGTTTTGTTGGGGGTAGCTGGTATTATTTCATCCGCTATTTATCCTGTGCCGGCGTGTTGGAGGTGAGTTATAAAGGCTTTGAAAAACTTGGGCGTACCGGGCAGCTAATTTTGCCGAATCACCCGTCCTTATTGGATGTGGTGCTCATTTTGGGGAAAACACCAACTCTGAATTGCATTGTGAAAAAGGAGCTGTTGGATAACCCCACCATGCGCAATCAAATTTTAGCCTGCGGTTTTTTGCCTAATACGGAATCCGTAGAACTGTTGGAACAAAGCCATGAAGTGTTGCAACAACAGGCGTTACTGCTGTTTGCCGAAGGCACGCGCACAGGCTGGAACGGCGAAGTGAAACTGAATCGCGGCGCGGTATCCATCGGGTTACGCAGCGCCAAAGTGATTACGCCGGTGGTGATTCGGATGAATCCGCTCAGCTTAAAAAAAGGGCATCCGTGGTATAAAATCCCGCGCAAACGTATTCATTATGAATTGATTGTTGGTGACGATATTGACCCGCAAGATTGGCTGAAAGAACAGTCAATTCCTATGGCATCACGCCGCTTAACCAAATATCTGGAAAATTATTTCAACACACATATAAAGGACAACGAAAATGGAACTGGAACAACAGCTTAAACAACTTATTATTGATAGCCTCGCGTTAGAAGATATTGGTATTGAAGACATTGATAACGATACTGTCTTGTTCAGCGACAGCGGTTTGGGATTGGATTCCGTTGATGCCCTTGAACTTGGTCTGGCGGTGCAAAAAACCTTCGGTTTACAGTTGGATAGCGAACAAACCCAACTTCGTGATCATTTTGCAAGCGTCGCCACGCTGGCGCAATTCATCCGCAGCCAAAAAGGTGAGGTATAACCATGACCGAACAGGAAATCCGCGACTTACTCAGTGAAGCGCTGGAATATTTATTTGAGATCGAACCGGAGAGAATCAAACCGGACACCAATCTGTACGAAGATTTGGAAATCGATAGCATTGATGCCATTGATTTAATCGACCACATTAAACGAAAAACCGGACATAAATTACAAGCGGAAGATTTTCGTAATGTCCGCACCGTGGATGATGTGGTTAAAGCCGTTCTGAAACTGAGCCAAAACGCACAATAATGTTTGCCAAATATACCGACAATAGTCTTATTGCAAACCATCCCGAGTGGTGTTATGCGGATTTCACACAAAAAGCTCTGCAAATTTCCGCCGAATTACAACAGCGTCAAATTAAAGCCATTGCCGTTTGGCTGGAAGACGGTGCCAAACTGGCGTGCACCTTATTAGCTGCGTGGCACGCCAATGTGCGGGTGTTATTTCCACCGAATTTCACCCCGGAAAGCATTCAATGGGTGAATGAAAATGCCGATCTCTGGCTCACCGACAGCGACATAGACCAACCGACAGCGGAATGGTTTGATCGCTTTGGTGAATCCCGCCACATTGAAAAACACCCGCAAAATCCACCGCTCTTTGACTACACCAATCAGACCGAAATCTGGCTGAAAACCTCCGGCAGCACCGGAGAAGCGAAAACCATCGTGAAAACCGCCGAACAAATGTGGCTTGGTGCGGAAGCCCTTGCCACGGCATTGCCGTTTAACGCGGATAACACCGTTACCGCCTTGAGCACCGTCAGTATTCAGCATATTTACGGCTTAACCGTGCATATCATGATGTCTTTGGTGAATGGTTGGCAAATCGGGCGCAAACAACAGTTTTATCCGGAATGTATCATCAGCGAAGCGCAAAAAAGCACGCAAACCGTGGTAGTCAGCAGCCCCACTATGTTGTCGCGAATTGACTGGCAGAATACCAAAATGCCGCAAACCATTGCGGGGGTGATTTCTTCCGGCGGCGCATTGGCGGAAGACATTTCCGAGCAAATGCGCCAGGTGTTGCAACAACCGGTGATTGAGATCTATGGCAGCACGGAAACCGGCCCGATCGCCATTCGTGACGACATTCATTTGTGGCAAACGTTACCGAACAGTCGATTAGGCAGTGATGAACAGGGTGCCCTGTGGATTGAAGGTTGCTGGTTGTCCGCCCGCGAACAAACCGCCGATATGGTGGAATTTTTAGCGGACGGCTTCCG
Organism: Aggregatibacter actinomycetemcomitans; assembly: GCF_023518055.1. NCBI lineage: Bacteria > Pseudomonadati > Pseudomonadota > Gammaproteobacteria > Pasteurellales > Pasteurellaceae > Aggregatibacter > Aggregatibacter actinomycetemcomitans. The sequence goes on along the minus strand of NZ_CP085096.1, from coordinate 662,745 downwards.
CCTGCTCGGGCGTAGCGATCGCATTGTGAAAATCGGCGATAAACGCACCTCCCTTGCCGGCATTGAAGGCAAATTGCTGCAACATGACTGGGTGGACGATTGTTATATCGCACAACATCCCGAGGTCCCCCGCTTGGCGGCGTGGGTCGGTTTACATGCGCAGGGTGTGGAAATTTTGCGTGAAAAGGGGCGTCGTTATCTCATCGAACAGTTCAAAGATTATTTGGCGGAAACCCAGGACAAAACCGCCATTCCGCGTTTCTGGCGTTTTACCGATAAACTTCCGCGCAACAGTCAATCGAAAATAAATAAGCCGGAATTTAACCGCACTTGTGTGGAAGCACAGCGTGATCCGATTTGGTTTACGCAGGAAAAAGATGAGCGACATTATCAGGCGACGGGCAAAGTGCCTTTGGATTTGCTGTATTTGAAAGATCATTTCGCCAATTTTCCGCTTGTGCCGGGCGTCATTGAGCTGCAATGGATTAGCGAAAAAGTGAACGCGTTCTTGGGGCGTGAAGTGACATTTAGTCGCGTCGATAAACTCAAGTTCCAGAAATTCCTTCGTCCGAACGACACCTTCATATTGCAACTGAACGCCAACGAATCGCTGGACAAAATCACCTTTCAGTTAAAGGTGGACAATGAAATCTGTTGTAGCGGCGTGGCGATTTTGGCACGAACATAGTCGCACAGCCGTCCTCGGAACACGATGATGAAAGTACTTATTAATGTGTTACTCAGCCTCACCGGCGTGGCTTATCCCATCATTTGGTTGTTTGCCGAAGATCAAACGCCGTTGTTTTATTTGCCTTGGATAATGGCATTGCTGTGGGCGGCGAAAGGCTTCTTTCAGCAGCAAGGGCAGCGCTATTTCGCTTGGGCGATGGCATTGATTCTGGCGGTGGTGGGCATCACCCGTTCCGTTGAAACCATGTTTTGGTATCCCATTATTATTAACGGCTTAATGTTGTCCCTGTTCGGTGGCAGCTTATGGAGCGAACAAACCGTGGTAGAGCGTCTCGCCCGTTTGCAGACACCCGATTTAAGCGAAGCCGGTGTGCGTTATACGCGTAAAGTAACCCAACTGTGGTGCGGTGTCTTCGTGATTAATATCGTCATTATCGCCTCGGCAATTTGGTTGAAATATTACGATTTCTGGGCGTTATACACCGGCGTGCTTTCTTATTGCTTCATCGGCATGGTGATGGCGGGGGAATGGCTGGTTCGACAAAAAGTCAAAAAACAACAAACATGATAAATAACCTACATTTTTTCAATATCCCCGATTTATGGCATGACCAAGGCGATGAGACCGCGCTGATTGCGCGCAATCCCGATTGGCAATGGGCGGATTTTCGTACACGCGCACGGCAAATTGCTGAGCAGTTGACACAGGATAACGTGAAATCCGTGGCGTTCTGGTTTGACGATGCCGCCTTGTTTGCCTGCGCCATGTTGGCGTGCTTTCATGCCGGTGTGCGGATTTTACTGCCACCCAATTTACTGGCGGAAAATCAGCAATGGATCAAAGAAAACGCCGATTTTTTGTTGGATGATGCGTTGTTCGCCGAGTATGGCATCACGCAACACGCCTCGCAAAAACACCCGGCAAAACGACCGCACTTTAATGTCTGTAACCAAACGGAAATCTGGCTGAAAACCTCCGGCAGCAGCGGTCAGCCGAAGATTCTGGTGAAGACCGCCGCACAGATGTGGCTGGAATCGGCGGCGATTCGTCAATCCTTGCCTTTCTCCACCGGCAATGACATTCATTTGGTCTCCAGCGTTTCCGCTCAACACCATTACGGCTTGTCCTATCGCATTATTCTACCCCTCACCATGGGCTGGAGCATTGCCCGAAAGCAGTTGCCTTATCCGGAATATTTAATTGAAGAAAGTCTGCTCGCGCCGAAAACGGTGTGGATTAGTAGCCCGGCATTGTTGACCCGTTTAAATTTAGCCGACACGAAATTAAAACAATGCGCTTTTGCAGGCGTCATTTCCTCCGGCGGCGTATTGCCTGCCGACGTGGGCAACGCCATCCGCGAGAGATTAGGCGTTAAGCTGATTGAATGCTACGGCAGTACGGAAACCGGCGCCATCGCTTTTCGTGCTGATGACGGCTTGTGGCAACCGACCCCGCTCACAACCGTTGGATTAAACGAAGAAGGCGCTCTATGGGTGGAATCTGAGTGGCTCAACCAACGTGAGCAAACCGCCGATGCCGCCGAATTGATTGACGGCAAATTCAATTTATTGGGACGCCTTGATCGCATTGTGAAATTCGGTGATAAACGTATTTCTCTGGTGAAAATCGAACAGGATTTATTGCGCCATCCCTGGGTGACGGATTGTTATGTGGCGCAACATCCGCAGCATTTACGTCCGGCAGCTTGGGTCGCTTTGAATGAGGCGGGCATTGCGGCGTACCGGCAACAAGGGCGTCATGAATTTGTCAATGAATTACGCGCGTTTTTAATGCAAACCCAAGAGCGCGCCGGCTTGCCACGTTTTTGGCGATTCACCACGGAGTTGCCGCGCAACAGCCAGTCAAAACTCAGCAAAGAGGCTTTTTATCAGGTATTTTTAACGGAAAAAGAGGAACATTTTTAATGCAAAAGGTCATTGTGATTATTCCTCATTACAACCATTCCGCCACTGTAGGCGAGGTGGTAAGGCAGTTGCGCGCCTTGGATTTACCCGTTTTGGTCGTGGATGACGGTTCCGCCGAAAATCACCTTAGCGTCCTTCGGACGTTACAACAACAGCCTGAGGTTTTTATACATTATTGCCCGACCAACGGCGGCAAAGGTGCGGCAATGAAAACGGGTTTTCGCCTTGCGGCGGATATGGGATTTAGTCACGCCGTGCAAGTGGATGCGGACGGGCAACATCACTTGCCCGATGTGTTAAAAATGATCGCAGAAATGCAGAAAAATCCCACCGCACTTATTTGCGGTCGCCCGCTTTATAGCGACGACGCACCGAAAGCGCGCCTGTACGGACGCAAAATCACCGATTTCTGGAACGCCATTCATACCCTTTCCCTGGACATTAAAGACGGTATGTGCGGTTTTCGGTTGTATCCTTTAGCTTCCATTTTATCGCTCATGCAACAGGAATCCCTTGGCAATCGCATGGATTTTGATATTGATATTTTGGTGAAAGCCCATTGGTACCAAATCCCGTTGGTGTGGGTGGATACGCCGGTGCGTTACGAACCGGGCGGCATTTCGCATTTTCGCGGGTTTGCCGATAACTGGGAGATCAGCAAACTGCACACCCGATTATTTTTTGGTATGCTGTGGCGCATTTGCACGGGGCGGAAAGTATGACTTCACAACATTGGGCGCAACAACATGAACGGGGCAGCAAGTTTTTCTTAAACTTAACCCGTTTGATCGTGCAATATTGCCCACTTTGGGTGATTCGAATCGTGACCTTTGTCGTAGTGAGTTATTTTTTCCTCACCTCCGCAAAAGCACGTCGCCACATTCGCCGTTATCATCAGCGTTTACAGCGCACGTTCCCGCAGTTGACCCTGCCCCGCTATGCCTTATTCCGTCATTTTTTAGCCTTCGGCGAAGCCATCGCCGATCGTTTTGCCGTGTGGCAGAAAAAAATCCGTTATCCCGATTTGATTTTGGACGATAGTGATAACGTGTATCGTGACATTCGTTCCGAAGGGCGCGGGCAGATTCTGATTTGCTCCCATTTCGCCAATATTGAAATTTGTCGTGCGCTGGTGGACAGCAGACATCACGGCAATTTCCGCCTGAATATTTTGGTGCATAATCGCCATGCGCAGGCATTTAACAAGGCCTTGGAAAAGGCGGGCGCCACCTCGTTGCCGTTAATTCAGGTGGAAGATTTGGATACGCAAAAAATGCTGGAATTGAATGAACGTATTGAACGGGGCGAGTGGATCTCTATTGCCGCCGATCGCATTCCGGTGCGTGGCAATAAAACCGAACAGGTGGATTTTCTGGGTTCACCGGCAACCTTCCCGCAGGGCCCGTGGTTGTTGGCGAGCTTGTTGAAAACGCCGATTAATACTGTGTTCTGCGTGAAAAAACGCGGCGAATACCATTTAAAATTGCGTCATTTTTCCCCGCCCATTGAAGGCAGAGGCAAACAGCGCAACGAGAATATCAAACGCGCCATGCAACAATATGCCGATATTCTTGCCAAAGAATGTGAAGAAAATCCGCTCTATTGGTTTAATTTTTACGATTTCTGGGACGATTATTCAAAATGAAAAAACACATTTACTGCCATCATGCCTCCGAATATGAAATTCAGTTTTTTGACGTGGATTCCATGAATATCATGTGGCACGGGCATTATGTGAAATATCTGGAAATGGCGCGCTGTGCCTTTCTGGAAGAAATTCACTACACTTATGATGTGATGAAAGAAAAAGGGTACGGCTGGCCGGTGGTAAAATTAAATTTGAAATATGTGCAACCGACCGTTTTTCGCCAGAAAATTCTGGTGGAACTGGCGTTGGTGGAATACGAAAGCTGCATTCGCATCGATTATGTCATTCGTGATGCGGTGACCAATCAAAAACTCACCAGCGGCAGTACCACGCAAGTGGCGGTGGAAATCAAAAGCGGCGAAATGCAGTTGCAAACCCCGCCGTGTTGGCGAAGTGCGGTGGAAAATCACCGCACTTTTCAGGCGGAGAACGCATCATGAAGACATTTTTTGTCCTTTGCTGCCTGCTTTTCAGCCCGCTGACCTTTGCCTTTTCCGAAGCGGAACTCATTACATTGCTACAAACCCCGCAAAACGTGCAGGGCAATTTCACCCAGCAACGTTGTCTCAAATCCCTTGCTAAGCCCATTACCACACAAGGCAAGTTCACCTTGTTGGCGAAAAAAGGCTTGTTATGGCAAATGGAAAAACCCTTCACCAACCAACTGCGGGTGAAAACCGACGGCATTATGCAATGGGACGGCAAGCAATGGGTGGCAAACGGCAACATGGGGCAGGCGCAGCAAATTAGCCTGTTTTTGGGCTTATTGTCGGGCGATATTTCCGGTTTGAAAGCGCAGTTTGAGGTGGCGTTGTCGGGCGAGGCGAAAAACTGGCAATTGACTTTAACGCCAAGTTCCTTGCTGATGAAACAGATTTTTACCGATATTCAGATTCAAGGTGATGAGGTGGTGAAAGCCATTGTGTTAAACGAAAAACAGGGCGATAAAACCCACATTCAATTTGACCATATTCAACAAAATCAGCCTTTGGCGGCGTTCGCACAATCCGCGTTAGAATAAAAAACGATGAAAAAATCCACCGCACTTTCCGTTCTGTATGCCCTGTTCCTGACGGCGACATTGTTGCTCTTTGGTTATGCGGTGAAAAAAGGCGCTTGGTTAGAAACGGATTTGCGTGTCCTGCTGCCGCAAGAACAAGGCTGGACTACCGTGCAAGTACGGGCGGATGAACAACAGGAAGCGCGCCTCAACCAGCAACTTATTTCCCTTATCGGGCATTCATCGCCGCAAAAGGCATTTCAGCTGGCAGAACAGGTTGCGCAGCAATGGCAAAAGAGCGGGTTGTTTGCCCGGATGGATGCCAAAACGCAACCGGATCTTGAAGCATTGCGTGCCGAAATCGCCCGATTACGCCTCGCCACTTTGCCGCCCTCCGTTCGCCATCAGTTGCTTCATACGCCACAGGATTATTTCCAACATTACGCCGAGCAGATCATGAATCCTTTCGCGCAAACCAATTTGCTTCCGCTGGATCAGGATTGGCTCGGTTTCGGCAGGTTCGTTTTGCCGCAGGCGCAATTGCAGGGGCAGATTCAATGGTATGCCGAAAATGGCATGTTGTATGTCACGGACAAGGATAAAACCTGGGTGCTGTTGCGCGGGGTGTTGCAACAAGGGGACCTGATGGATCCGTCGTTAAATCTGACCGCACTTTTAACGCAGAACCGCCAAGCCGTTGAAGCGGCACAGGGCGATATGTTGGCGACCGGCGCCGCCTTGTTCGCCATTGACGCCAAAGTCAAAGCGGAGCGGGAAAGCACCTTAATGAGCGCGTTGGGCGTAAGCCTGACGTTGTTGTTGCTGTTGCTCGTGTTCAGAACGGCGCGCGTGTTGTGGCTGTTTTTGCCGATTCTAACGGGCATGCTATGCGGCGTCACCGCCACAATTTTCGTTTTCGGACACATTCATATTCTCACCATTGTCATCGGCACCAGTTTAATCGGCGTGTTGATTGATTTTCCGCTGCATTGGCTGGCATCTTCCTTATTTCATCAACCATGGCACGCCGCGCAGGCGATGCAAAAACTACGGTTTACTTTTCTGATTAGCCTGCTTGTGACGCTGTTGGGCTACGGCTTGCTCGGTTTTACTGCCCTTCCGGTGTTAAAACAGACCACACTTTTCTCCGCTATCGCGTTAATCTCGGCAATGTTCGCCACCTTGCTTTTTTTGCCTGCATTATTTCGCCGTTATCAAAACAAACCGCGCACCCCGAACCCAAAAGTGCGGTGGATTTTGGATGCGTTTTTTACCCGTCGCATGGGCGTGGTTTCAATCCTGTTAGGGGGGATTTTTATCGTCGGCGGTTTGTATCGTTCCGAATGGCGTGATGATATTCGTCAATGGGTTTCTATGCCGCAGGTGATGTTAGACGAGGCGAAGCAAATCGCTGACTTGACCGGCGTGGATTTGGGCAACCGTTATTTCCTGGTGCTTGCCGACAACGACGATGCCTTACTGGAAAAAGAACGGGCGCTGACAACAAAACTGGATGAACAGCACATCCCTTATCGCGCCCTTTCCCAATGGATGATGTCGGAAGCGCAACAGCGGCAATTTATAGTGGAATTGCAGGCAAAACTCAAACCGCAGGATTATGCCGTATTGGATGAGATTGGCGTGCCGTCGGAAAGATTACAACAGGCACTGCGGGAATTGAACACGCAGCCGCCGTTATCCTTGCAGCAGGCGTTGCAATCTACCGTCGGGCAAGCATGGCTGCCGCTCTATTTAGGCAAATTAGCGGAAAATCAGGTGGCAGGCATCGTGCAGGTAAGCGGACACAGTGCCGTTTCCCTTGCGCATTTGGCAAATCAACAGGATATTTTCTGGCAGGATAAACGGGCGCACTTGAATCAAGCGTTTCAGCAAACCCGCGATCAGGCGGCGTGGCTGAAAATGCTTTCTTTTGTATTTGCCGGCGTGTTGTTGTGGCGTTTGTTCGGGGTTAAACGCACTTTCACCATGTTGCTTCCGCCCTTGTGCGCTATTGTGATCACCGTGGCAATTTTCGGCTGGGTCGGTTTGCCCATCAGTTTATTTACTATGTTCGGGCTATTGCTGGTATCGGCGATCGGCATTGATTACACCGCGTATATGCAAACTGCAAATGAGCCTTTATACGGCAAATACATTGCGGTATTATTGGCGGCAATGACAACCCTCATTTCCTTCGTCTTATTGGGGCTGAGCTCCACACCGGCGGTGGCTTCCTTCGGTTTAAGCGTGAGCCTCGGTGTGTTATTGAGCGTCATCCTGACTTTTAAACTATTACGTTAATTCGGAGAACCCAAATGGCACAATGTGATGTGGTGATTTATGGCTATAGTTGATTTCCTTTGCCGGCAATCGTTGTTCCATTGTAGCGGGCGATACGCGGAATACGGAAAATCCGTTTGTGGCGAAATAATGAAATACTTTGCTCTGTTGTTCTGCTTTTGGCTGACCGCGTGCAGCTCGTTGCCGCAGGTGGAACGGTTGCCGCCGCAACAACAGGCGGTGCGCGTGTTTAAAGTGGAACAGTTAAATGCGCAACATCAGTTACAACAAGCCAGCCTGCTGACATTGCAAACCGAACCACAACAATGGCGCTGGGTGCAAACGGATCCCCTGGGTGCGCCTCTGGCGCGCGTGATTTTAACGCCACAAGGCTGGCAAAATGACGGCTTTATCATGCCGAATCAACAAGTGCGCCGTTTGTTTTCCGCCTTGGCGACAGCATTGAATCCGCAGCACCCGTTATTTACCTTCAGCCGCATTGAACCCGTGGCGCAGGGTAATGATTATTTTATTCAGCATAACAAAGTCTGGCGCATTGCATTGCGTCCGCCACAGATTGAAATCCACCTGGCGGATGACAGCCGTTGGCGTATTGAAGAATTAAATTAAAGGAAAAAATGACCGCACTTTATCTAAGTAAACCAGCTATTTTGAGCAGCCTTGGCGATGGCATCGAAACACACATTGCGCGTTTGCTGGCTGCCGAGGATTCCCCTTTGGCATTTTCCGATTCGGCGTTTAAGTTGTATCACACCGAAGGAAAAGCGCGCGTGTTCGGTGAAGTAAACGTGCCGCTACGCCCGTTTGCCGAAAGTTTGCCTGCGATACATCAAAGTCGTAACAATCAGTTATTGTGGCATTGTCTGGCGCAAATTGAACCGCAAATCGAACAGGCAATTGCCCGTTTCGGACGCCAACGCATTGCCGTGATTATCGGCACTTCCACCACCGGTGTAGATGAAAACGTACCGGTATTTAAATATGCCGTTAGCCATAACGATTGGTCCGGTGCCGAGTTTAAACAACAGCAACAATATTTTTCCGCGCCTTCCGATTTCGTTGCTTATCAGTATGGCTTGCAGGGGTTGAGTTACGGCATTTCCACCGCCTGTACCTCCGGTGCCAAAGCGTTGATTAGCGCCGCGCGTTTGTTGAACGCCGGTTTATGCGATGCGGTGATTTGCGGCGGTGTGGATGAGCTTTCGCCTCTCACCATCAGCGGTTTCGGCTCTTTATCCGTTTTATCCGATAAGCGTTCCAATCCGCTTTCCGTGAATCGCGACGGGATTAATCTCGGCGAAGGCGCCGCGGTTTTCGTGATGAGCCAGGAAAAATTAGACGATACGGCGATTCAATTACTCGGCTACGGCGCCAGTAGCGACGCTTATCATATGTCTTCCCCGCACCCGGAAGGCGAGGGCGCGATCAGCGCGTTTCGAGCCGCGTTGGCGTCTTCCGAATTAAGCGCCGATGCGATTGGCTGGATCAATTTGCACGGTACGGGAACGGTACATAATGATCAAATGGAAAGTTTGGCGGTACACCGGGTTTTTGGCGACGACACGCCTTGCACCACTACTAAGCCTTACACCGGGCACACCCTCGGCGCCGCCGGTGCCGTGGAAGCCGCGATTTTATGGGGCATCATCGACCGCAAACTGAACCCGCAGGGCAAGTTGCCGGCACAATTGTGGGACAAACAGGCGGATCCCGCGTTGCCGAAAATTGCCATTACCGACGAACACAGCCACTGGCGCAGCGAACCCCGTATCGGCGCAAGCAGTTCTTTTGCTTTCGGCGGCAATAATACGGTGCTGATTTTAGGAGAACGGGATGCTTGATTTAACTTGCCCTATTACCGACATCGCGCCTTTGGTGCCACATAGCGGTAAAATGATTTTATTGGATCGGGTCACTGATTTCGGCGATGACTTTTTGATCGCGGAAGCGGAAGTGCGCCCCGATAATCTGTTGGTGAAAGACAATAAACTGCCCGGTTTTCTTGGCGCGGAAATCATGGCGCAAGGAGTTGCCGCCTGGGCTGGGTGCAAATGCGTACGTGCCGGCAAACCCATCACCTTGGGCTATTGGATCGGCTCCCGCAAACTCTGCATTCACCAACCGGACATTGCCATCGGCAGCAAATTACGCATTCAAATTAAGCTTTCTATTGAAGATGCCACCGGCTTCGGCGTGTTTGATTGCCAATTAATTGATTCAGCAAACCAACGGGTGATTGTGGAAGGTGCGCTGAACGTATTCCGACCGCAGGTGTAAATTCATCGCAAAAAACCACCGCACTTTTAACGCAATCTAAGGAAATCATATGAGCGAAACAATTTTAATTACAGGTTCCAGCCGCGGCATCGGCAAAGCCATTGCTTTACGTTTGGCGCAGGCGGGATTTGATATTGTGGTGCATTGCCGTAGCCGCATAGAAGAAGCGGAAGCGGTGGCGCAGGCGGTGCGTGAACTGGGGCAAAATGCCCGCGTGTTGCAGTTTGATGTTAGCTGTCGCAGTGAAGCAGCAGACAAACTTACCGCCGATGTAGAAGCCCATGGTGCTTATTACGGCGTGGTGCTGAATGCCGGCTTAACCCGTGATAACGCCTTCCCGGCGTTAACCGATGAAGATTGGGACCGTGTTTTACGCACGAATCTGGACGGTTTCTATAATGTGTTACACCCGATTATGATGCCGATGATTCGCCGTCGCAAAGCAGGGCGCATTGTGTGTATTACCTCCGTATCGGGCTTAATCGGCAATCGTGGTCAGGTCAATTACAGCGCCTCCAAAGCCGGCATTATCGGCGCGGCGAAAGCGCTGGCGGTGGAATTGGCGAAACGTAAAATTACCGTGAATTGCGTGGCGCCGGGCTTAATTGATACGGATATTCTGGATGAAAATGTGCCAATTGACGAGATCCTGAAAATGATTCCCGCAGGACGTATGGGCGATCCTGAAGAAGTGGCACACGCCGTAAATTTCCTGATGGGCGAAAAAGCCGCGTATGTTACCCGCCAAGTGATCGCCGTAAATGGCGGTTTGTGCTAAATAAAAAGAGATGAATAACATGAAACGAGTTGTGATCACAGGCATCGGCGCGGTTACCGCCTTCGGTAAAACATGGCAGGAGATTAAAACGGCATTCCAACGCAAACAAAACGCCGTACAAGCCAAAGCGGATTGGGCGGAACGCTACCCTGAACTGGAAGCCCGTTTAGGCGCGGAAATTCATGGTTATCAGCCGCCGTCACATTGGAACCGCAAACAATTACGCAGCCTCGGGCGGGTGTCGCAATTCGCCGTCGAGGCTGCCGAGCGTGCGTTGGCGAATGCCGATTTACTAGAAGAAAACGGCGACATTCTTGCGTACCTCAAAGACGGCAGAATGGGCGTGGCGTGCGGTTCTTCCACCGGTTCCACGAATGATATTAAAGATGCCGCCGAGCTTCTCATGACCGGTAAATCCGACGGCTTCAACGCCAACACCTATGTGCGCATGATGCCCCATACTACCACCGCCAATATCGGTATTTTCTTCGGCTTAACGGGGCGTATTATTCCCACCTCCAGTGCCTGTTCTTCCGGCAGTCAGGGCATTGGCTATGCCTATGAATCCATCAAATACGGTTTGATTCCCATGATGCTCGCCGGCGGCGCCGAGGAATTTTGCCCGTCGGAAGTTTATGTGTTTGATTCCCTCTATGCGGCAAGTCGCAATGTGAATAATCCAAGTAAAACACCGCGCCCTTATGATAACGATCGCGACGGCTTGGTGATCGGCGAAGGGGCGGGGATTTTCGTGCTGGAAGAACTGGAGCACGCCCTGGCACGCGGAGCGAATATTATTGCGGAAGTGGTGGGCTACGGCGCAAACAGCGACGGCGCACACGTCACCCGCCCGCAAAAAGACACCATGCAACGTTGCATGGAATTGGCATTAAAAGACGCCCATTTATCCGCGCAAAAAATCGGCTATGTCAACGGACACGGCACGGCGACGGAGCAAGGGGATATTGCCGAAACCTTGGCAACGGAAGCGGTGTTTGGCAAGGTACCGTTAAGCTCGCAAAAAAGCTATTTAGGGCATACCCTTGGTGCGTGCGGCGCGTTGGAATCCTGGTTTTCCATTGAAATGATGCGCGACGGCTGGTTTGCGCCGACCATTAATCTGGATAATATTGACGAACGCTGCGGCAAATTGGATTACATTCAAGGCGACGGGCGCCATATTGAAACGGATTATGTGATGAATAATAACTTTGCCTTTGGCGGCGTGAATACCTCATTGATTTTTAAACGTTGGCAGGCGTGATTTAAACAACTATTAAAAATCTGTGTGGATATTGTCATTTATCAAACTTCTTGACAGCCTGCTAGTTACGCACAGAACATATATTTCAGCAAGGTGTATCACTTTTAGGCTCGTATCGCTATCCTGCCTTTAGCTTTTTACATTAACTTTTTAAAATGTGAAAACACCACCCTATTTTCCGACATGTATACTTTTTAAACTCACAAAAAGCTATTAAATACTCAATAATAGTTTGATGTTCTGAAGATTATTGCAAGATGACCTTTCTTTTCGTTTTAACATGTTAACAATGTGATATTTAATTTAATAATTTTTACTATAAAAGAGCTGCACCTTAATTGGTTGGTTGTAGTGTCCAACTTTTGGGGCGCAGATCAAAGTGCGGTCGATTTACAGGATGTTTTTACCCACTACACATCATAAGTAGTGGAAGCGGTGTTGCCGCCACGTCCCGTCCAGTTGGTGTGGAAGAATTCACCGCGTGGTTTGTCGGTACGCTCATAGGTGTGGGCGCCGAAGTAGTCGCGTTGTGCTTGCAATAAGTTTGCAGGCAAACGAGCTGACGTGTAGCCATCTAAGAAGGTAATCGCAGATGCCATACAAGGCATTGGGATACCCACTTCGATGGATTTCGCCACCACTTTGCGCCAGTCGCTCATGGCGTTTTCTAAAATGCCTTTGAAGTAGCTGTCGGAGCCTAAGAAAATTAGATCCGGATTGGCTTCGTACGCATCACGAATGTTGCCCAAGAAACGGCTACGGATAATACAACCTTCACGCCATAACAATGCCGTGTTGCCGTAGTTGATGTTCCAGTTGAAGTGTTCGGACGCTTCACGAATCAACATAAAGCCTTGTGCGTAAGAAATGATTTTAGACGCCAACAATGCTTTGCGCACCGCTTCAATCCACACTTTTTTATCGCCTTCCACTTTACCGATGGTTTTGTGGAACAATTTGCTTGCGGCGACGCGTTGATCTTTAAAGGCAGACACGCAACGGGCGAACACGGATTCGGTGATTAAGGTCAACGGAATGCCGAAATCCAATGCGTTGATCCCTGTCCATTTGCCGGTTCCTTTTTGCCCTGCGGTATCTAAGACTTTATCCACCAAACGGCTGCCGTCTGCGTCTTTATAGCCCAAAATGTCAGCGGTGATGTCAATTAAGTAGCTGTCTAATTCGGTATTGCGCCATTCGTTGAAGGTGGCTTGCAATTCTTCGTCGGACAAGCCCACGCCTTCTTTTAGGAATTGGTACGCTTCACAAATCAGTTGCATATCGCCGTATTCGATGCCGTTATGCACCATTTTCACGAAATGACCTGCGCCGTCTTTACCCACCCAGTCGCAACAAGGTTCGCCTTGTTCGGTTTTGGCGGAAATGGCTTGCAATACCGGTTTCACAAATCGCCATGCTTCTTCGTTACCGCCCGGCATGATGGAAGGTCCGTGACGCGCACCTTCTTCACCGCCGGAAACGCCAGTGCCGATGAAACGAATGCCTTTTTCACGTAATGCCGCCACGCGACGGTTGGTGTCTGGATAATTGGAGTTACCGCCGTCGATAATGATGTCGCCGGCTTCTAAATGCGGAAGCAATGCATCAATAAAGTGATCCACCACTTCACCCGCACGCACCATTAACATCACTTTACGCGGTTTTTCCAATTTGTTCGCCAAATCTTCCAAAGAATACGCGCCGATAATGTTCGTGCCTTTCGCCGCGCCTTCTAAAAACTCATCCACTTTTGAAGTAGTACGGTTATACGCCACCACTTTAAACCCGTGGTCATTCATATTTAAAATGAGGTTCTGCCCCATCACGGCTAAGCCGATAACACCGATGTCGCCTTTTACTGACATTTTTTTCTCCTGTTGGTAGGGTGCAACTTGTTGCACCGATTTTAAATATTTTGGTGCAACAAGTTGCACCCTACATAACGACGCGCCAAAAGTGCGGTCGTTTTTTCAATTGTTTTTTAATTCACTTGATTCATACCGCCGCGAGTCTGCCGACGTGTGCCTTATAAATTTAGTGAGCCATTAGCACGAGTCGGGAAACCACAGCTGTTCGAAACATTATAATTTATTGATATCTTAAAATATCTTGCCTTCCTCTGTTTACGGGGGACAAAACGCAATGCGTTTTGAGCGTTGGTTCTGCCAACGACCCCAAAGGGGTAAGCAAGTGAGTTTCCGAGCTTGCGAATAACGTACCCGAAGGGCGGAAGGGGGAATTTATCTCGATGTATTCACAAGATCATGCTTAAAAATTGAGATTTTGCCCCCCTCAGGGCTTCGCCCAGCTCCCCCCGCGAACGAGGGGAGCCAAGTTTTTTTATATAAACAGTTACAATGTTTCGAACAGCTGTGGTCAGGAAACGCGCGCTAGTAACGGGCTATCAAAAAAGAATAAATTTAATTTTCTTGATTATTTTGTAATAACTCCTTCTCCGGAATTTGCTGTAAGGAAAATTGACGTTTTCTCACAATTTCTTCCACTTTATCAGCAGATAAACCTGCTTGTAATAATTCTTGGCGTAAGCTATTAAGCGAGCGATTAAAGGCCTCACGGGCACGCTGTACGCCTTCTACAATAAATTGTGCATTAAAATCATCTTTTAATTCATAAAATTGAATATTGGATGCGCAGTGATAAAACCATTCAAATCGCGCCGCAACCTCTTGTAATGCCAATGTGCCATGCGCTTGTTTAATGCCAATATCGCTCAAATAAACTGTGCCTTGAATATTAGTGAAGCCGTGTTTTTTTAAAATGCGCTGAATATCTGCATAAGCATTACGCCAACTAGGATTATGGTAATTTTCCTCCAAGCAATGCGTATCCATATCAAAAACAATTAATGTGCGATCCATTTTTTCTCCTACAATGGCACGCGTCAGAAAACACGCGTCGGCAAAGGGGCTACCTAAACCTAAAAGTGCGGTCGTTTTTCTAAACGTTTTTCAACGCCTCTTTATCTAAAATCACTTCACCATTTTCCAACACCAGCGCGGGAATGCCGATGTAGCCGTTGGCTTTGGCGTCATCAAAGGCGGAATGGGTGTCGCGTAATTTTAAGAAGGCTTTAAAATTTAAACGGTCGCCAGCAATATCTTTTGCTTCATAAGCGATATTTAGTCGCTGTAATTCCGCCACAAAAGATTCGGTATCCGGACACCAAAGGGCAAAGTACAAAATCGGTTTCATTTATCTCTCCCGTTATTTCTCCAAAATAAAATCAATCGCCATTTGGCTGTGTAAAAGTGCGGTGTCGAAAAACGGCAAATCGCTGTCTATTTGATTAATCAATAAACCGATTTCCGTACAGCCCAAAATGACGCCTTCGGCACCAAGTGCGGTCAATTTTTCGATCGTTTTTAGATAAAAGGCTTTAGACTCAGGTTTTATTTTTCCCGTGCAAAGCTCTTCAAAAATAATACGATGAATTTCCAATTTATCTTTATCATTTGGCACAATTGGCTCAACACCACGCTCACGTAAGCCATCGACATAAAAATTATCCGCCATCACATAATGCGTGCCAAGCAATGCTACTTTGCATAAACCTTGTACTTTAATGCTATCCGCCACCACATCTAAAATATGTAACAACGGCACAGAAATGACATTTTGGACGGCATCCGCGACTTTGTGCATGGTATTGGCACCAATTAAAATACCTTCCGCCCCAATACTTTCCAGCAAACGCGCCTGCTCTGCCAAAATTTCACCTGCTTTAGCCCAATTTCCTGATTTTTGGCATTGCACGATCTCTTCAAAATTGACGCTCGACATCAATAACGGCGCACTTGCATTGCCACCCAACGCCTGATTCACCGCACGGTTAATGATTAAATAATAGGAAACCGTGCTTTCGGGACTCATCCCACCTAAAATACCTAATGTTTTCATGTTATTTTCTCTGATTTACCATTTGCATATCGAATAAAAGTGCGGTCATTTTTTTAAACGTTTTTATTCATACCGGCGCGCGTCAGCAAGGGAGGATAAGTTCCATCTACACGATTATTTAATTAAAAGCTTTTTCAAAGTAGAAAATAACTCCTTAGCCATTTTGTTATTATCCCTGTCTGTTGCACTCTCTTTCTCATGCCATTTAATAGAATCATCACCAGAATAAAAAAGATCAGCATAATTATTTACTGCTTGGCAACTTCCGCCTCGAGTTCTTGATGTACCAAAAATAAAATTACAGTTTTGGTGGTGAAGAGCATACAGGTTATGGCTAACACATTCATTATCGCCTGAAGAATATAGGCCTACTTTCACATTTTTATTTTGAAAGACAGCTAAAAAGTCAGCACAATTTTCACTCCGTTCAAAATACACCAATTTATCTAAGAATTGATCACAAGCATTTTTTAGTAACTCATTAAAAGTTGTGGTTTTACCTGTATTAGCCGCACCATATAAAATAAATAAGTTATGTTTCATGTAATTCCTCCAATAGTTTCCTACGATGGCGCATGTTTCCCAACGTGTGCCTTTATCTACAAGCACACGCTATGAAGCGTGCGCTATCAGTGAATATTCCTTATATTGATTCCAACTAATGACAACCCGTACCTGATGAACAAAAACCTTGAAGCATCATATGGAAAAACCAAATGCCGATACCCAGAAGGGCAAGTGTAATCGCCATAACTATACAAAAAATAATCTGTTTCATGTTTCTCCCTACGATGGTTTCCCAACGCGTGCCTTTATCTACAAGCACACGCTATGAAGCGTGCACTATCCAATTAAATAGAACGAAATATTTACAACAACTTCGCCGCATCTTTATCCAAATACCACTCCGTTACGCCATTCTTCGCGTGGATTTTGGCGGCGGGGTAAGGTAGATTTTCAGCCGGCGTGCTTTGGATTTCTTTTAAAATTTCGGCTTTGCCTTCGCCGGTGACGAGGTAAGTAATGCGTTTTGCCTGCTCAATGAGTTTAGCGGTTTTGGAAATGCGAATTTGTCCGCTTTCCGGGTGCTTAGCGATGACGGCAAGGTTTTCATCATCAAAGTTGGTTTGATGTGGGAAAAGGGACGAGGTGTGACCGTCGGCGCCCATGCCGAGAATGATCCAATCAAAAACGCCGTCAGAAATGACCGCACTTAATTCTGCTTGGAAGCGTTTGAGTTCAAAGTGCGGTTCATTTTCGCCACGGATTCGATGAATGTTTTCAGCGGGAATTTGAATATGATCGAACAACAATTTTTGCACTTCACCGTAATTGCTTTCCGGATCACTTGGGCTAACCATACGATCATCGCCCCACCAGAAATGCAGGTTTCTCCAGTTGATTTGTTCGGCGTAAGGAGATTGTGCAAGGGTTTTAAATAACAGTTTCGGTGTGGAACCGCCGGAAAGGGAAATGTGCGCAGGATGATTTAATTGGCTGTAAATCACAAATTCCTGCGCGATTTTTTCTACCGCATGTTGGGCGGTGGGGAAGGTGATGTAGTTCATGTTGTCTCTTCCTAAAATGGTGGCATGCGTTTTTTAATGTGTTTTTATTGAAATTCGTTTCCCTTGGATCCACCCGTTTACGGGGAAGTTGCTGTAGGCTGAGGGGGATCTTGCCTCCTTCCGCCCTTCGGGCACGTTATTCGCAAGCTCGGAAACTCACTTACTCACCCCTTTGGGGTCGTTGGCAGAGCCAACGCTCAAAACGCATTGCGTTTTGTCCCCCGCAGGCAGGGGAAGGCAAGAAATGGTTTATTACACTTTTTTCTTCATCAACCCGCTTGGGCGGCGCCATACACGACCGCTTTTGGCGATGAGTTTATCGGCTGCCGTCGGTCCCCAGGTGCCGGCCTCGTAATCATAAAGTCTGCCGCCTTGGGCTTTATAGTTCAAAATCGGTTGAACGAATTTCCAGGCGGCGTGTACGGCATCGGTACGCGCAAATAGGGTCGCGTCGCCTTTCATGGCATCAAGCAATAAACGCTCATAAGCGGTCATGACGGTGGCACCCGCAAGATCGGCATAGCGGAAATCCATCGACACTTCTTTGGCTTCAAAGCCTGCACCCGGTTTTTTCAAGCCGAAACGCATAGAAATGCCTTCGTCCGGTTGAATACGGATAATCAATTTATTTTCCGGCGCATTTTGGCTGAATACCGGGTGCGGGGTGGTTTTGAAATGAATCATGATTTCCGTGACGCGCGCCGGCAGGCG
The DNA here is from genome assembly GCF_023518055.1 of Aggregatibacter actinomycetemcomitans. Taxonomy (NCBI): domain Bacteria; kingdom Pseudomonadati; phylum Pseudomonadota; class Gammaproteobacteria; order Pasteurellales; family Pasteurellaceae; genus Aggregatibacter; species Aggregatibacter actinomycetemcomitans. Next base: position 644,664 of record NZ_CP085096.1, on the reverse strand, counting down.
TTTACCGGTACGCACATAGAAAGGCACACCCGCCCAACGCCAGTTTTCGATTTCACAACGCAACGCCATGTAGGTTTCAGTGGTGGAATACGGCGGCACGCCTTTTTCCTCTAAATAGCCTTTCACCCATTCGCCGTCCACTTCGCCTGCGACATATTGTCCCAACACCAGATTATGCTCCACGTCTTCCTGGGTCAGCGGGCGCAAACAATGTAGCACTTTCGCCACTTCGTCACGCATGGAATTGGCGTTGATAATCGCCGGCGGCTCCATCGCCACCATGGCAAGCACTTGCAATAAGTGGTTTTGGAACATATCGCGCATGGCACCGGAACCGTCATAATAGCCGCCGCGCTCTTCCACGCCAATGGATTCCGCGCCGGTGATTTCAATGTAATCAATGAAATTACGGTTCCAAAGCGGTTCAAACCAGCCGTTGGAGAAGCGCAATACGAGCAGGTTTTGGACGGTTTCTTTACCAAGATAATGGTCGATACGGTAAATTTGATGTTCTTCAAAGAAGCGGTGAATTTGAATATCCAGCGCTTCGGCGGTTTTGCGGTCATAACCGAACGGTTTTTCCACGATAATACGCTTCCAGCCATGATCTTCTTTATTTAAGCCATGTTCGCCCAAACATTCCGGAATCACGCCATATAGGCTCGGCGGCGTGGAAAGATAATACAAGGTGTTGCCTTCGGTGCGATAGGTGTCGTGCAGTTCGTCAAGACGCGGAACCAGTTTGGCGTAATCCGCTTTGTCCGCCGTATTGACCGCCTGATAATACAGGTGGCTGCAAAATTGCTCCAAGCACTCGCCTTTCGCGCCTTCATTTTTGATCAGCGTTTGGCGCATTTTCTCACGGAATGATTTGTCATTCAGTTCGGTACGTGCCACGCCGAGAACGGAGAAATCTTCACCCAGTCGATCAATTTTATAGAGGTTATATAGCGCCGGAATAAGTTTACGATAAGTGAGATCGCCGGAGGCGCCGAAAATTACAATACAACAGTTTTCTGCTTTCATTTTGTTACCATGTTGATGTCATTGTTTAAATAACTGCTTCGTATAATAGGTAAAATCATTCCGGATTTCCAATTACTCTAATTAATTGGAGTGAAAGATTTTATCCCACGGAAAATCCTGCGTGATGCCCATGACAAAATTCGGATTGACGAAAGATTCCCGTTTATTATAAGTCAGCGGTTGATAATTCAAGTCAAAAATAATGCCACCCATTTCCGCCAGTAAAATCTCGGAAGCGGCAGTATCCCATTCACCGGTGCAACCCAAGCGAATGTAGCAATCGCATACGCCGTCTGCCACCAGTGTGCTTTTTAACCCGCTGGATCCGCAAATATGAAATTCGTAAGCCAAATTCTTATTTAAAATCGACCGCACTTTTTCGGCTGCGGCGGCGGAACCCACAGCAATACGCAAGGCATTGTCCGCTTGAATATCATGGAAGGTTAATTTAAGATGCTGCCCGTCATGGTGTTTATACGCACCGAAACCTTGCATGGCGTAATAGGTGGAACCCAACATCGGCGCATAAATCACGCCCAACACCGGTTGATGATCTTTCACCAAACTGATGAGCACGGAGAATTGACCTGTGCGATTGATAAATTGTTGCGTGCCGTCCAGGGGATCGATTAACCAGTAAGAACGCCAGGTTTGCCGCTCGGTCAGCGGAATATGGCAATTTTCTTCAGAAAGAATCGGAATCTGCGGAGTAAGTGCGGTCAGTTTTTCCGTTAAAAATTGGCTGACGAATAAATCCGCTTCGGTCACCGGTGTGTTGTCTTCTTTCATTCGAACTGTCACCGAACGTTGATAAAAGCAACGTAAATGCTCACCCGCCTGTTGGGCGATCTCTATTACATCCTGCAATAAATGGGTCGTGAGGATTGGCATAGTTTTCCCTCCTATGTTCACAATCTTAGTTCGCCGTTTATCTGGTTTGCGGTAACAACAAAGGCAAGACAAGAACTGAATACAACGCCATGCCGAAACTCAGTAAAAACGCCATATCAATACCGCCGCTACGCAACCAAATACCAAACGTCATGTTTGGCTGAGAGAGCGTCATGTAGATAAAGCTCGCTACGTTGCCATAACAAAAAGCGATAATCAGCGAGATTAACACAATCGCCACCATATTATAGCGCGTATAGCGATAAATTTTTGTCCACAGTGCAATCAAAAAAGCGGGCACGGTTGCCACGATAAAAGTCGATAACAGACTAAAAAGGATCACGTCGGCAGTGCCGAGCAAACCATCAGTATTGTCATCCACACAAATGCTGACGATGGTGCCGATAAGTTGAGCAAGCAGAGGAAATATAACCAATGTTTTAATATAAGGATAATTAGGCGACATAGGGTTCCCGAGTAAAAAAATAGGCTACCGGAGGTAGCCCATTGTAGAGGAATTTTTCAGCTTATGCAGATTTTTTTGCACGTAATACGCGAGAGGTGAAAATCACGATGCCGAGAACAAAGACGATTAAACCCAGCACCTCGGCGATGGTGTCCCAATTTTCCAGATTCAACGCCAATGGCGCTTCAGAACCGCCGGAGGTCACGGATGCCGCAATAATGAAGGCTAATACCACGCCCATCAAGCTTTCGCCTACGATTAAACCGGCAGAGAACAAGGTGCCGAAACGTTCTGCCCGCTTGCCCGGCTCCTTATCGCCGGTACGGGCCGCATAGCGATTAATGTGACGGTTGATCAACCACGCCAACACCGCACCGCATACCACCGGCATATTAATAGAAGGCGGTAAGTAAATACCAATCCCCACAGCAAGCACCGGCAACGCGAAGGTTTTGTTACTCACTTTTTTCAGGAAACTGTCGATAATAATCAACACGGCACCTAAGCCCACACCGGTTAAGATGTAAGTCCATTCCAATTTGTTGGAGAAAATCCCTTGTGAAATGGTGGTCATCAGGGTGGCTTGCGGTGCGGATAAGGCTTGTGACGGATCCATATCCGGGCGCGGTAAGGCTCCGGTAAAGCCATAAGCGTGGTATAGAATTTCCAATACCGGTGCAATCACTAACGCACCCACGAAACAACCGATAATCAATGCCACCTGTTGACGCCAAGGGGTGGCTTCCACCAACAAGCCGGTTTTCAAATCCTGCAGGTTGTCGTTGGAAATGGTTGCTGTGGTGAGCACGATGGAAGCGGTGAACAAGGTCAGTGCGGTCAAAAATTTCTGTCCATCGGTGGTTTCAAATAAACCGGATGCATTACCGATAGAAACCAACACCAAAGAAATCGCGATGACGGAAATAATCCCGATACCGGAAATCGGGCTGGAAGACGCCCCTACAAGCCCGGCCATGTAACCGGATGCTGCCGCTATGAAAAAACCGATAAAAACTGCAAGGAATGTACAAACCACCACCAATAAGAGTGTTAATTCAGGTGAAATCGGTGCGGCAGCGATAAAGTGATGTAAAGAAATCACAATCAAGATAACAGTCGCGATCAAAATATAAATCATGGTTTTCGGCGATAGGTCAATATCAATACGATGTTCGTATTCTGCCTGATGTCCCTTCAACATACGGAAAGAATGCGCCATACCTTGTACCATCGGTTTTAGTAGAATCAATAAGGTCCAGATAGCCGCAATACCGATAGTCCCTACGCCGATAAAGCGTACTTTGGTTTTCCATGCGTCCATCGCGTAGCCCGCAATAGTGGCATCAGCCGGCATATCACCGGACATAGTAAAGAACGGTACGGCAAAACCCCAAGCGAACAACGTACCCAGTAAGATCGCAATCCCACCCACGATACCGATTAAGTAACCCGCGCCCAATAAGGCTAAAGAAAATCCCATCGGTACCTGAAAGACGGCTTTGCCACCAAATCCGGTGAACCAGCCGCTGGCGCTATCTGCCATCACGCGCAGACCATTGGTTAAAAACGCCACTATACTCGCCAGCACGCCGCCGTAAACAATGTCTTTCACACCGCTGTCACCATCAGTGTGATTACCGGCTTTTAAAATTTCTGCCGCTGCCACACCCTCAGGATAAGGCAAATCACTGTTCACTACCATGGCACGACGTAACGGAATAGTAAATAATACCCCCAAAGTACCGCCCGCCGCACAAATCAACATGGTTTGCCAAAACGGAAAATCCTGCCAATAGCCCATCATTAACAAACCCGGCAATACGAAAATCACGGAAGAAAGTGTCCCCGCAGAAGAGGCTTGGGTTTGCACCATATTATTTTCTAAAATACTGGAATCCTTGTAGAATTTCAGTACCGCCATGGAAATCACGGCTGCCGGAATAGAGGAAGCAAAAGTTACTCCCACTTTTAAACCTAAATAAACATTAGATGCAGTGAACAGCACTGTAATCAGCGCCCCAAGCAATATCCCCCGAAAGGTCAGTTCTTTTAAATTTGTCGATTGCATAACATACCTATTCATTAATTTTTTATAAAAAACGACGATACCTTGGCAAAAAATTATAAAACAATCAAGATTCATTCAGTTTATTTTACTTAAATTGAATTTTATTTAAATTTATATCGTATTTTTTAATATATTTCTAATTACGAGTCTTTCATTGGCGTCTACTCGGTAGCAAAATAAATAGCCGCAGGACATCGTTATAATCTTAAGTTCATCTGTTTTAGTATCAATAGTAAGGAATCTTGGAGCATATCAATTTATTTATCTTAAATATCCGATATACTTCACCAAACCTAATTCTACTTAGGTAAATAACCGCTAAAGGTTTCGTATCATCCACTTAATTATGAATTTCCGTGAGGCTAAAAATGAATGCATTCATTGAATTACTTGCTAAAATTGTTGCACCGATGCAACGCCAATTTATTAATTTTGTACGCATTGCCATTTGTATCGTAATGGTCTGGATTGGTGGCTTAAAAGTCTGTCAATATGAAGCTGACGGCATTGCGCATTTTGTATCTAATAGTCCGTTTTTAGGTTTCTTGTACAAAAACGGATCGAATTTAGTACAAAATGACAAAGGCGAGCTGGTGAAAGAATATACCCTTTATAAAAATCCGGAGGGTAAAATGGTGGTGAAAAATATTGAATGGCATAAAGCGAACGGCACTTACACCGCCTCTTATATTATCGGTGCAATGATTGTAACCATTGGTTTATTAACCTTAGCCGGTATCTGGTCGCCGACATTGGGCTTATTTGGCGGGTTGCTCACGTTCGGGATGTCCATCGTTACCTTGTCGTTCCTTATTTTCACACCGGAAACCTGGGTGCCTAATTTGGGTGGTGATTTACCAACGCCGAATTATGGTTTCCCTTATTTATCTGCGGCAGGGCGGCTGGTTATTAAAGATATTATCATGATGGCAGGAGGATTGGTTGCTGCCGCCGAATGCGCTAATCGATGGCTAAAGGCGAAACAATCCGTCTAATTGTAAATCTGGCTGAAGCTTATCACCTTGTGATAGGCTTCTTCGTTTAATCAGGGCAAACATTGAAATATGGACTATTTAGATCAGCTTATCCGATTATCGGGCATTGAGGGAGAAATCAATATCCTCTGCCGTTTCCGGGGAGACTGGCTGATTCATCACAAGCAGGAACCCAATTTAATCGGCAAATTTCACATTGTGTCACGCGGCGAATGTCAGATTCGGCTGAAAAATCAAACCTGCCATCTAAAACCGGGCGATGTAATCTTCCTGCCTTATGGTGAGGAACATAGCCTTTATCACGGCGCGGGAACAGAAAGCCCGATTACCGAAACCACGCAGGGCGCATTCACATTGCATCGTAACAGCACAAGCGAATCCGATGATTTTGAAATGCTCTGCGGTTATTTCCGTTATCTCAATCTTGCCCAAAACCTGCTTTTTAACTTGCCCCATTGGTATCTTTCAAGCAATAACTCCGCCATCATGGCGTTGCTGGAGCTCCTTCGCAAAGAAACTGAGGAAAATTTAGGCAACAAAGTGGTGGTCAACGCGCTATGCAATATTCTCTTTACTTACCTGATCAGAGATTATCTGCAACATCATCAAGTCAACCAAGGCATTCTCGGCGCTTTGCAGGATAAACGTTTAAAAAATGCGGTAAATGCTATGGTGGAAACGCCTAAAAAAAGTTGGAGCATGGAAGCCTTAGCGGAAAGTTGTGCTATGTCGCGTGCCAACTTCATCCGCGCATTCAAACAAAAAACCGGGATTCCGCCCGGTAAATTTCTGACCATCATAAGAATGAACATTGCCGGCGTATTACTGAAAAACACCCAAAAACCCATTTTCGTGATTGCTTCGGAAGTGGGTTATCAATCGGACACGCATTTTACGAAAGTCTTTAAATCCTATTACGGCATTTCCCCGGGGAAATATCGTGCAATGTGAGATGTTATTTCCGTTGTAAATAATCCCTCACCAGATAAAGTGCGGTCAGATTTTTCTCTTCATTAAATTCCGGATCCGCTAACAAATCGTCGATTTTAGCCAATGGTATGCGTACCATTTCCAACGGCTCCGGCTCGTCGCCTTCCAGTTTGCTCGGATAAAAATCCTGCGCCAGTAAAATGTGCATCGGGTTATTCATGAACCCCACGGACATATTAATGGTGCGCAAATGCACCCAGGATTTCGCCGCCAAGCCGATTTCTTCCTGCAATTCCCGATTGGCACTCTGTTCCGGCGTTTCGCCCGCGTCCATTCTGCCTTTCACAAACCCCAGTTCATAACGTTCCGTCCCCACGGCATATTCACGCACCAACAATAAATCCTCGCCGTCAATAGCCACCACCATCACCGCCGCATACTTTCCGGGACGAAAACGTTCATAAGTGCGGTGCTCCCCGTTGGCGAATTTCAAATCTACCGACTGAATTTCAAAACTTGTTGATTTTGCTACGGTTTTTATATTTAGAATTTGTGGTTTTTGTAACGTTGTCATCGCCTTCCCTTGTTTTACAAACAGCTGAAATAGCGATACCATACCCCACTATTTTCACAAAGAAAAGGGACCGCAACGGAATGAATCAACAAAAATTTAACTGGCAGGCAATTGATACCGTAATTCTGGATTTGGACGGAACGCTGATTGATCTTTATTTCGATCACCGCTTCTGGAAAAATATCGTTCCGCAGGCGTATGCCGATAAATTTAAGGTCTCCGTGGAACAAAGCCGCGAGCTGATTCATCGCCGTTATCAACAGCTAAAATTCAGTATGCAATGGTATTGCATTGATTTTTGGGCGGAAAATCTGGATTTGCCGTTGCGCGAACTATTACAACAACAGCGCGACTACATCAAAGTGCGGTCGGATGTTTACCCGTTTTTACAAGCCGCCCGCGAACGGCGCAAAAAGCTGATTTTGCTCACCGACAGCCACCCGTTCAGTTTGCAGGAAAAGCTAAAACACTGCGATTTAGCACCGCACTTTGATCTGCTTTTATCCAGCCATCAGTTTAACGCGCCGAAAGTGGAACAATCCCTGTGGCATCGCCTGCAACAGTTCACGCCTTTTGATCCCGGCAGAACCCTATTTATTGACGACACGGAGCCGGTATTAGACAGCGCCAAACAGTTCGGCATCGCTTATACCATCGGCGTGGAAAATCCCGACAGCACTCTAGCGGATAAATCCTTCGCGCGGCATTTCTCCATCAAAAACTACCGCACTTTACTGTAACGGAGCAGCGACATGGCAAAACATCAGCAAACAACCGATGAAAAAGACGCAGTTCGCTTAGACAAATGGCTGTGGGCAGCGCGTTTTTATAAAACCCGTACCCTCGCCAAAGAGATGATTGACGGCGGCAAAGTGCATTACAACGGTCAACGCAGCAAACCGAATAAAATCGTGGAAGTGGGCGCAACCTTAAAATTACGTCAAGGCAGCGAAGAAAAAGAAATCACCGTGCTGGCGTTATCCACCCAACGACGCGGTGCAGCGGAAGCGCAACTGCTCTATCGTGAAACAGAACAAAGTGTTGCCAACCGCGAAAAACTCGCCATGGCGCGTAAAATGAACTCCCTTTCCATGCCCCACCCCGATCGCCGTCCCGATAAAAAAGAACGCCGCGATCTGCTTAAATTCAAACACCGCAACCAAGAATAAGCGCGCCTTGTAATCGGCGCAAACGCCCTCACATTTGGCGAACATGATTCATTTAGGAACAATAAAGATGACAAATTATACTCAAGACAATGACCAACTTTATCGCTACCTGTTCAAAGATCGCGCCGTGCGTGGCGAATGGGTGCGTTTAAATCAAACTTTCAACGACACCTTAAACACCCATCATTATCCCCAAGCGGTACGAAACTTACTGGGCGAAATGATGGTCGCCACCGCCTTACTCACCGCCATCTTAAAATTTAACGGCGACATCACCGTGCAAATTCAGGGCGACGGTCCGTTAAAATTGGCGCTTGTAAATGGCAATAACCAACAACAAATCCGCGCCCTTGCCCGCTTACAAAGCGACATTGACAACAGCATGAGCCTGCATCAAATGATCGGCAAAGGCGTATTGGTGATTACTATTGCACCAAAAGAAGGCGAACGTTATCAAGGCATTGTACCGTTGGACAAACCGACTATCAGCGAATGTTTGGAAGATTATTTCATGCGCTCCGAACAGCTACAAACCCAGCTCATCATTCGCACCGGCGAATATGACGGCAGACCGGTCAGCGCGGGCGTGTTGTTGCAAATCGTGCCGGACGGTTCCGGTTCACCGGAAGATTTCGAACATTTGGCAACGCTAACGGCAACCATTAAAGAAGAAGAAATTTTCGGTTTAACGGCGGAAGAATTGTTATACCGTTTATATCACGAAGAAAGCGTCGAACTCTTCCTGCCGCAAACAGTAAGCTTCCACTGTGGTTGCTCGCAAGAACGTTCCGGCGCCGCGCTGTTATTGATTTCCGAAGGAGAAATCGAACAAATTCTGGCAGAACACCAAGGCACCATCGATATGCAATGCGAATGCTGCGGCACTCATTATTTGTTCAATAAAGAGGCGATTGAGAAGTTGAAGCAATCGGCTTCTTAAGGTTAACGCCGAATTCTAATCCGGTTAAGCAAAGTACGGTCAATTTTTATGCAATATCGTTGCTGTAGACAAACAAAAACTGCCTTACTGGCGTGAGCATTTTGCCGAGCTGCCGGAAAACGTCATGGATGTGTTACAACAGCGTGTCATCGGTGCCGTAGCATCTTTTTCTATCTTGCGGCAGCCGGACTGGGTAAGTGCGGTGCTTTTTTCACTTGCTTTTGTGATTTAGCTGCTCGGTTTATTGTTACGTTAGCCCTTGCCCACTATGGCGTAAGGGTGATATGAACTAAATCAAGAAATGTAAAAATAATCAACCCTGGCTATTGTTCAAACCGTGCAAAACGGGTATAGTCAGGCACGTTTTTACTTATCAATTTTAGACAGAATAACGAGGTTTTTATGGGCGGCATTAGCATTTGGCAATTAGCGATTTTGGTCTTAATTATCGTGTTGCTGTTCGGTACGAAAAAATTGCGCACCTTGGGCACAGACTTAGGTGAGTCTGTGAAAGGCTTCAAAAAAGCCATGAACGAAGAAAATAAACCGGAAGATGCGACGTTTAGTAAAGTAGAACAAAACGCACAACCGGAACAAGAAAAAAATAAAGAGAAAGAACAGGCTTAATCCATGTTTGATATTGGCTTTTCCGAAATCGTATTGGTGTGCATTGTGGGCTTAGTGGTGCTAGGCCCACAACGTTTACCGGTGGCGATTCGCACCGTGATGAGCTGGGTGCGTACCATTCGTGGCTTGGCGGCGAACGTGCAAAACGAGCTGAAACAGGAACTCAAATTGCAGGAATTGCAAGAAAGTATCAAAAAAGCGGAAAGCCTGAACCTGAAAGCCTTGTCACCGGAATTGGGTAACACCGTTGAAGAACTGAAAGCCTCCGCCGATAAATTGCGTGCCGAGTTGGAGCAAAAAGACAACGACACCAACACCACTTTTCAGGATCAGGTGGTTCAACTGAAACAGGCGCAGGCAACGAAAAGTGCGGTGGAAAACGGCGGTGAAAATGACAACCTTCATCCTGGCACAGACCAATACAACCCAATGGCTAATTACGATATTCTTGATGTGGAAGATTATGCCGAGCCACAAAAGGAAGCCCTCGCTGCCACAAAAACAACGGAAAAAACGACCGCACTTTCCCCGGCGGAGCTGGCGGAACAGGAAGAAATCGAACTGGACGAAAAACTCGCCCATTACATCAATCAATACGATCCGGACAATCCGCTGCCGGCTAATACGGCATCGGCACATTTGGCCAAAGTCTCAGAGAAAAGTTAACCGTGCTTTGCGGGATAGCCTCACATCAGGATAACTTATGACCAGCGTTGACGATACTCAACCCCTCATCACTCACTTGGTAGAACTACGCACTCGCTTATTACGCAGCATTATTTTCGTCGCCGTGGTGTTTGTTGCACTAGTTTACTTTTCTAACGAAATTTATAATTTTGTGGCGGCACCGCTGACAGCGAACCTGCCGAACGGTTCCAGCATGATTGCCACCAACATCGCCACGCCGTTTTTTACCCCGATTAAACTCACCGGTGTGGTTGCCGTTTTTATTTCCGTGCCTTATTTGCTTTATCAAATCTGGGCGTTTGTAGCGCCGGCATTATATCAACACGAAAAACGCCTGATTTATCCGCTGCTCTTTTCCAGCACCGTGCTTTTTTATTTAGGCGTGGCATTTGCTTATTATGTGGTGTTCCCGCTGGTGTTCAGTTTCCTAACCAAGACCGCGCCGGAAGGCGTCGCTATTGCCACGGACATCAGCAGTTATCTGGATTTCGTGCTCACCCTGTTCCTCGCTTTCGGCGTTTGTTTTGAAGTGCCGGTGGCGATTATTTTACTGTGCTGGACGGGTGTGACTACACCGGAAGATTTAAGATCCAAACGTCCGTATATTATCGTAGCCGCTTTCTTTATCGGTATGCTTCTGACTCCGCCGGACGTATTTTCACAAACCTTACTCGCTGCCCCGATGTGCTTGTTATTTGAAGTGGGTGTGCTATGCGCCCGTTTCTACCGTCCACGCGAAGATGACGAGACGCAAAATGAAAGCGACAGCGCAAAGCAATAATAAGATTCAGGAGAGAATATGACGCAACAAATTTTCACCGGTTTTCCCACCCGCCGTTTACGCCGCATGCGTAAACAGGACTTTAGTCGCCGCTTGATGGCGGAACACAAACTGACCGTTGACGATCTGATTTATCCCGTGTTTATTATTGAAGGCGAAAATCACCGCGAAGCCGTGCCTTCCATGCCGAATGTAGAACGTTTAACCCTTGATCAGTTGTTAATTGAAGCGGGATTATTGGTGAAATACGGTGTGCCGGTCATCGCCCTGTTCCCTGTGGTGGAGCAAACCAAAAAATCCCTCATGGCGGAAGAAGCCTATAATCCGAACGGCTTGGTGCAACGCGCGGTAAGAGCCTTAAAAGCCGCTTATCCCGAACTGGGCGTATTAACCGATGTGGCACTTGACCCTTACACCGTGCACGGGCAAGACGGCATTATCGACGAGGACAGCTATGTACTGAACGACATCACCACCGAAGTGTTAATCAAACAAGCCCTTTCCCACGCGGAAGCCGGCGCCGATGTGGTAGCGCCAAGCGACATGATGGACGGTCGAATCGGCAGAATCCGCCACGCGCTGGAAGAAAACGGCTTTATCAATACCCTCATCATGGCATACTCCGCCAAATATGCCTCCAACTATTACGGCCCGTTCCGCGACGCGGTGGGTTCTTCCGGTAATTTAAAAGGTGGCGATAAAAAAACCTATCAACTTGATCCCGCCAATAGCGACGAAGGCTTGCAGGAAGTGGCGTTAGACTTGGAAGAAGGCGCCGATATGGTGATGGTCAAACCGGGCATGCCGTATTTGGATTTGGTCTATCGCGTGAAACAACAATTCGGCGTGCCGACCTTCGCCTACCAAGTCTCCGGCGAATACGCCATGCACATGGCAGCCATTCAAAACGGTTGGCTGAAAGAAAAAGAGTGCATCATGGAATCGCTACTTTGCTTCAAACGCGCCGGCGCCGACGGCATTCTGACTTACTTCGCCAAACAAGTGGCGGAATGGTTGTACTTGGAAGGGAAAAATAAATAGTTCCGATAACATAAAAACGAAAAGCCGAATATGTTATTCGGCTTTTTATTTATGTGAAAAGTGCGGTCAGAATTGACGGCGTTTTTTAGTCCCTCAACCTGAAATCACGATCGGTGAACTTGTCGAACCATAAGTGATTTTAACTAAGAACGACGCAAGATTCATGCTTCGACAAGCTCAGCAACCGTCTTGCATTGTCACACTTTTGGCTTTATTGCAACAACGAAATATCCGCCACCTGTAAGAATAAACCTTGTAGCGTATTCAAAATCGCCAAGCGGTTTTGGCGGAGTGTTGGATCTTCTGCGTTCACCATCACGTTGTCGAAGAAGTTATCCACCGGAGTACGTAAGTTCGAGAGTTTATCCAACACGGCGGTGTATTCGCCTTTCGCGATAAGTGGTTGCACTTCCGTTTGTAACACAAGCACGGCTTCGGCGAGGTTTTTTTCTGCCGACTCAACGCAGGCGATCAAATTAATCTCACCGATTGCAACATCTGCTTTGGCAAGAATGTTCGCCACGCGTTTGTTTGCTGCGGCTAAGGCTTCTGCAGAATCTAAGGTGCGGAAATGCGATACGGCACGCACGCGGGCGTCAAAATCCGCAGGGCGGGTTGGGCGACGGGCAAGCACGGCTTGGATGACGTCCACCGCAATGCCTTCGTCTTGATACCACGCACGGAAACGACCGAGCATAAAGTCCACCACGTCGGCAACCACATTTTTGTTGGTGAGTTTATCGCCGAAAAGTGCGGCTGATTTTTGCACTAAATCTTCCAAATCAAGCGGTAGGTTTTTCTCAACAATAATGCGTAACGCGCCCAATGCGGCACGGCGTAAAGCGAATGGGTCGGCACTGCCTTTCGGCGCTTGTCCGATCCCAAAAATTCCTGTGAGGGTGTCGAATTTATCGGCTAATGCCACCGCACTTGCCACCAACGATTTCGGCAATTCATCCCCTGCGAAACGCGGCATATATTGTTCATTCAACGCCACTGCCACTTCTTCATCTTCGCCGTCGTGACGGGCATAGTGCATACCCATTACGCCTTGGGTGTCGGTGAATTCAAACACCATATTGGTCATCAAATCGCATTTTGACAGCAAGCCCGCACGTTTTGCTTTCGCTTCGTCGGCACCGATTTGTTTGGCGATTGCACCCGCAAGTTGTTCGATGCGGTCGGTTTTATCACGCAATGTGCCAAGTTGTTGTTGGAACAACACAGTTTCCAAGCGCGGTAAGCGATCCACTAATTTTTGTTTTAAGTCGGTTTTGAAGAAGAATTCCGCGTCGGTTAAACGAGGGCGAACCACTTTTTCGTTGCCTTCGATAATCGCACTTGGATCATCAGGGTTGATGTTCGATACGAAGATAAAGTGCGGTAATAATTTGCCGTCTTTGTCGCCTTCTGTTTTTTTGTATAGCGGGAAGTATTTTTGGTCGCCTTTCATGGTGTAAACCAAGGCTTCCGCAGGCACGGCAAGGAAACGTTCTTCAAATTTCGCCGCCAACACATTCGGGTATTCCACCAATGAAGTCACTTCTTCCAACAGGCTTTCTTCAATGTCTGCCACACCGCCAAGTGCGGTCGCTTTTGCTTGAGATTTTGCCAAAATTTCCGCTTTACGCTCGTTGAAATCAGCTACCACAGATCCTTTTTCACGCAACAGTTGTGGGTATTGATCCGCGTGTTGAATTTCAAATTCACGCTCGCCTAAGAAACGGTGACCACGAATCGTGCGACCGCTTGCCACGCCTAAAATTTCGCCTTCGATTAATTCATCGCCAAGCAACATCGTCACCGTGTGAACAGGACGAATGAATTGCACGGTTTTGTCCGCCCAACGCATTGGTTTCGGAATTGGCAATTTCGCCAAAGCGTTCGCCACGATATCCGCCAGCAAGTTTTTGGTCGGCTGACCCTCGATTTTCGCACGGTGAACCAGCCATTCGCCTTTGTCGGTGGCAAGGCGTTCCGCTTGATCCACGGTAATCCCGCAACCACGCGCCCAGCCTTCTGCCGCTTTGGTCGGATTGCCTTCCGCATCAAACGCCGCTGACACCGCAGGCCCACGCTTTTCAATTTCTTTGCCCGGCTGCTGTGTGGCAAGCGCTAACACCTTCACCGCCAAACGACGCGGTGCCGCAAACCATTCGATTTTGTCGAACGCCAGCCCCGCTTGGTTCAATTCCGCCTGTACGTTATCCGCAAAGGCCGTGGCTAATGTTTTCAGAGCTTTTGGCGGCAGCTCTTCCGTACCGATTTCTACTAGGAAGTTTTGGGTTGTCATTTTGTTTTCTCTTGTAAGGTGTGCATGATTCCACCATTTTAATTTTAAATTTTGTAATGCGTTTACACGCACAACTACGAACTATGGTACTTCAGAAAAACCAATCTCTTTAAGCAACATTTTTCCTAAATGAGTTATATATCTAGAACCTTTAGGTTTTCCTGATGATTTATCATAAATAGGCATATTCGTATTTCTATCTATATTAAATTTAGTTTTTATTAAACCTAATCTTTCTAAATGCTCTTTATAGCTCTCTTGAATAGCAGATTTATTAGCCTCTTCTTCTGAAGCTCCAATATAATTTCTAGCTAGAGTTAAGGTACTCTTATGTTTATCTCTAAATTCCTCATCACCACCCAGTGTTGGGTGTAAATAAAATCTTAACCAAATAATCTCTTCATCATTTAAGTCTGATAGTAAATTGAGTAAATGGATAGATTGAGATATTTGTACTTGTTCTTTATTTAATCCATTCGCCACTATAGAGGCAATATGCTCAAGACGCTTTTCACTAGCAGCTCGAAAAGCGTAGAATAAACCATCTTCAAACAATGCTATATATTTAGATAATTTTTCAGCTTCTGAACCTATCAAACATTCTAAATTAGATATTCTTTTTTCTAGTTCTCTAATATATTTAGTTATTCTGTCTTGACGTTGATTTGATACTAACTTGTTAATAATTCCACTTACAATAGAACCACCAGGAAATTCTCCTAAAATAGAATTTGTAAGTGAAATTAGTTTATCTGTATTATTTTCGTCTAAATCATCATTCTGCATATATTTTTTCTCAACGAAGTTTTTGAGCGTTTTCTTTTAAGTATTTTTCGTAGGGTTACATAAAAATTGTTTCTCACTTTGTTCCTTCGTTCATATCGATTGTGCCGTTTGCAAAATATGATCTCTAAATTTTTCAGGTAAACTGCGTGGTGTTAACAAATCCACTTTGACGCCAAGCAAGGTTTCTAATTCTTCTTTTAAACCGCAATAATCAAATAAGGTGGTTTTCACGGAGGGTTCAACCAGTAAATCTAAATCACTTTGCTCCGTGTCTTGCTGCGTTAATACCGAACCGAATACTCTCGAATTTGAAAAATGAAACCGAACAGAAAGCGCTTTCACTTTCTCTCGGTTAAGTCGCAGTTTTTGTGATGGTTTCATTTTTCTCTTCTTATTTTAAAAATCATTCTCTCTTCTTTTTCACCGCTACAGCCATGCGCTGTTTCGTATTGTGAACAAGCTCGATGATTTCTGTTGTAAAGGTATTTTCTGTGGTCATCAGCGACATAACTTTCCTTGTAAAGTACGGTCAGTTTTCCAGGTATTTTTTAAGCGAAAATGTCGCGCAGTTCGCTTTCTGTCAGAATGACCCGCCCGTCTTCCAATAACAGCGCGGGAAAGCCCGCATTGCCTTTCGCTTTGACGGTATCAAACGCGGCGTTGTTATCACGCAAACGCAGCCACTGTTTTAAATTCGGGATGGAAGACATCACTTCCACTTCGTCATATTCTACGCCCAAGCGTTTCAGTTCTGCCACAAAAGGCGCGGTGTCAGGGCATTTTTCGGCATAATAAAGAATCGGTTTCATCATGAACTCCATTAAAAAGTGCGGTAGATTTTCACCGCACTTTTGCCAACTACTTCTTACACCCCGGGAACCCCAAGGCTTCGCGGCTGGCGTAATAGGCTTCCGCCACGCCTTTGGTGAGCGCACGAATGCGTAAAATGTAACGTTGACGTTCGGTTACGGAAATGGCTTTGCGTGCGTCCAATAAGTTAAAGCTGTGCGCCGCTTTCAAAATGCGCTCATACGCCGGCAACGGCAGCGGTTTTTCCAATGCTAACAGGCTTTGCGCTTCTTTTTCGTATTGATCGAAACAGTAGAACAAGAAATCGGTGTCGGCATATTCAAAGTTGTAGGTGGATTGTTCCACTTCGTTTTGATGGAACACGTCGCCGTAAGTGGTTTTGCCGAGCGGACCGTCTGACCACACCAAATCATACACGCTGTCTACGCCCTGAATGTACATCGCCAAACGTTCCAAGCCGTAAGTGATTTCGCCGGTCACCGGTTTACATTCCAAGCCGCCCACCTGTTGGAAATAGGTGAATTGGGTCACTTCCATACCGTTCAGCCACACTTCCCAGCCCAAGCCCCACGCACCCAGCGTCGGGTTTTCCCAGTTGTCTTCCACAAAACGAATGTCGTTCTGGGTCGGGTCGAAACCGAGCATTTTTAAGGAATCCAAATACAGTTCCTGAATGTTGTCCGGTGAAGGTTTGATCACCACCTGGAATTGATAATAATGTTGCAAACGGTTCGGATTTTCGCCATAACGACCGTCTGTCGGACGGCGTGAAGGCTGCACATAGGCAAACGCCATCGGTTCCGGCCCTAACGCGCGAAGTGCCGTCATCGGGTGCGAAGTGCCCGCGCCCAATTCCATATCAAACGGCTGCACCACCGTACAACCTTGGTTCGCCCAGTATTCCTGTAAGGCAAGAATCATGCCTTGAAAAGTTTTTACATTAAATGTTGTCATAATCAGTTCTACGAATTGAAGGGTGGAAAATGCGTGCCATTATACTGAAAACACAAGGCGGGATAAAGGAAAGGCGGAAAAAAGTGCGGTGGGGAAAACACTTGGATTTCCAACCGCACTTTATGTGAGCGCCAGCCGAATCACCTATACAGAACAAGCGATTTTGCATTCGTCGCAGCCGTTACATACGGTCAAAATAAATCTTCCCGCGCAGCAAACGGCGGGTGATTTGCCGCACGTTGGTTTTCCACGGGCGGATGTTCCACTGCACCGAAAATACCGCGGAATAAGCCCCGTCGGGAAATGGCGTTGTGGCTTAAATATGCCTGATAATAGGTTTCTTTTTTTGGCATATGGCGCTTTCCGTTAACGATAAAAACGAACGGTTGGTACCTCTAAATTTAGGGCTTGTTGCCATTGTTTCAGCGTGGCTAACGTCAATAACGCCAAGCCTCGATAAAACAGGAAATCCTCCAAAGCAGCAAGCAGTTGTAAGCAATGCGGCGCCCAAGTGAGGAAATGGCGGTTGAGAAACTCCCTCATTAAGTGCGGTTGATTTTCCGCCAAATATGCCGCCAGCATTAACATCAGGCCGAGATGATCTTCCGGTTCATTTTGATGAGATTGAAAGGCAATTTGATGACGTTGCAGGAAGGCACGCAGCTCTAACAACGAACTGCCGAAAATCACCGACTCCGGATCCAAATAGACGGAACCCCAAGGCGGCGCAGGCAGCGCATTCGGGCCGATAAACAACGCCTGATATTGTTCAGCAAGCGGTTGCTGTAAACCTTCGGCAAACAGTGCGGTGGTTTTTTCCAACGTTTTTTCATCCACAAAGGGCGCCCATTCCTGCTGCCAATTTTCCCGTTCAAAAAAACACAACACAGAAGCAACCCGCGCGTCATCGGGCGCATAATAAAACGCCGCGCTCAATAACCGCCCTGTGGTGGAAATCCATTGCATTAATCCGTTATCCATAAAAACTCCTGATAAAATGACCGCACTTTTTTAGTTATTGACGACAATTAACCACCTACCGCCATGCCAAGGGTCATGTGCGCAGCATAAAACAAATTGCGTCCCAACATTTCGGCAAACAGCGTCAAAATGGCAGCCAATGCGAGTACACCGATGTTTTTACTGCGGAAAATAAAGAGTGCAGCGAGGGCTAAGCAACAAAAGCGTAGTGCGCTGAAGGCGGCGTAATCCGGCACGAGGGCGGCGGCATTTTGTATAGCGCTGTGAATTTGTGGTAAGGAGAAACCTTGGTAAACTGCGACAATGGCGGCGAATAACACCGCCAGAGCAAATAACCAAGGCAGGGCGCTAAGTTGATAAGTCCGTTGCGGGTTTGCCATAATCAACGCGGAACTTAACGCGATGCCACCCAATGCTACCGTGCCAAAGAACAAGCAGGAGGTCATCGGCGTGTTCCAGGTCGGCACGCTTGGAATGTGGTAAACCTGATCCATGATCACCATAAAAACCAAACCGATAAGGGAGCTTATCACCAGCCACAGTTTGTCGAGTGCAAGAGGCATTTTGCGCATGATGGCAAGCAACCAATACATACCCGCCATAGCAAAGAACAACGCCCCCGACGCGATTTCATTACTCATCATAGATTCGCCCACGCGGTTCAGCGAATTAAACGCGCGGATCGGTGTACCTAAGTGCAACATGGAGGCAGTAAAGCCGATGCCGAGTAAAGCGAGAATCACAAACATGACTTTATGCACATAACGACGGCTCTGCGCATTTAAATTGGTGCAAAGCACGAAGCTAAAAACAAGCCAGGAACCGACCGCACTTTGTGCCAACACGGTGAATACCACCAACGGTAATTCATGTATCACTATGTTCATTTTACACCTCTCCCGGGTTACCTAAGAACCCGTTGGTATCGCCGCTTAGACGGGCGTTTTTGTTTGGTTTCACGACCAAATTCGGATGGGTCACTTCTGCCGGAGGCAAGGGTGCAATAGAGACCTGTTCACCATACCTAGCGCGCAATTCTTTAATGGGTGCAAAATCAAGAGCGCGCAATGGACAGGCATCCACGCAAATCGGTTTTTGCCCTGCTTTAATACGCGAATAGCAACCGTCACATTTGGTCATGTGACCTTTTTCCGCGTCGAATTGCGGCACGTCATACGGACACGCCATGTGGCAATAGCGACAGCCAATGCAGATTTCTTCATTCACAATCACAAAACCGTCTGCATTTTTTTGCATGGCGCCTGTCGGGCAAACCTTGGTACAAGCCGGATCGGCGCAATGATTGCATGAAATGGACATATAATAAGCAAACACGTTTTGGAGCCAACAACCGTCCGGCTGTTGGCTCCAGTTGCCACCGGTGTATTCATAAATACGACGGAAATTTACCTCCGTGCCTAAATCTTTGTAATCTTTACAGGCTAATTCGCAAGTTTTACAGCCTGTACAGCGATCCGAATCAAAATAAAAACCATATTGTTCCATAATTCACCCCCTACAAGCGTTCCACTTGAACCAAATTAGAATGTTGCGGATTGCCTTTCGCCAGTGGTGACGGGCGTTGGGTGGTCAGCACATTAATACAACCGGAATGGTCGATGCGATCCTTATCCGGTGCATACCACGCTCCTTCGCTTAATGCGACGACCCCCGGAATAATACGCGGAGTCACCTTGACGTTAATACGCACTTCACCACGATCATTAAAAATACGAATCAGATCGCCGTTTTGAATACCACGCGGTTGCGCATCAATGGGGTTCATCCACACTTCCTGCGGATTGGCGGCTTTTAACACATCCACATTACCATAGGTGGAGTGCGTGCGGGCTTTGTAATGGAAACCGCTGAGTTGTAGCGGGTATTTTTCCATGAGCGGATCGCCATAATGCTCGAAGCTTTGCGCATGAACCGGTAACGGATGAATCACTTCATCTTCTGCCAGCTTCCAGGTTTTGGCGATTTCCGCTAGACGGGAGGAATAAATTTCAATTTTGCCGGATGGTGTTTTCAGCGGGTGAGCTTCCGGGTCGTCGCGGAAATCTTTATATGCCACTTTGAAACCGTTCGGATCCACCTTTTTGAAAATCCCTTGTTGTCTGAATTCCTCAAAGGTCGGTAATTCAGGCAGTTTTTCGCGGGATTGTGCATAAATATAGCGTAGCCATTCTTCCTGTGTGCGACCTTCGGTGAATTTGTCTTTTACCCCCATTTTGTCCGCCAAGTCGCTCAACATATCGTAAATCGTGCGACATTCAAAAGACGGTTTAACCACTTGGTCGGCAAAAATCACATACGCCATATTGGAGACGAAAGCGTCCAGTGCAAAATCCATTTGTTCCGAAGTGGTGCAATCCGGCAACAAAATATCGCTGTATTTCGCGGTGGAAGTCATGTGATTATCAATGGTGATGACCATTTCGCATTGGCTGTCGTCCTGCAAAATGTCATGAGTGCGGTTAATTTGCGCGTGCTGATTGATAAGGCAGTTACTTGAATAGTTCCAGATTACTTTAATCGGCGCGGACAGTTTATCTACGCCGCGAATGCCGTCGGTAAGTGCGGTCATTTCCGGTCCCCGAATAATGGCGTCAGTCCACATGAACATCGGAATACTGGCTTTCACCGGATTTTTTAACGTTGGCATTCGCACAAACGGAATGCTGTACGCACTTTCCCGTGCGCCGGTGTTGCCGCCATGAATGCCGACATTACCGGTTAAAATCGGCAGCATGGCAATGGCGCGGGAAATGAGTTCACCGTTACTGCGTCGTTGTGGTCCCCAACCTTGGGAAATAAATGCCGGTTTGGTGCTACCGATTTCACGGGCTAATTTAATAATACGATCCACCGGAATACCGGTGATTTTCGATGCCCACTCCGGAGTTTTGGCTATACCATCATCGCCCTGCCCCAAAATATAGGCTTTGTAATGTCCGTTTTGCGGTGCGCCCTCCGGTAAGGTTTTTTCATCGTAGCCGACACAGTATTTATCAAGGAAGGGCTGATCCACCAAATCTTCGGTAATCATCACATACGCCAGCGCAGAAACCAGTGCCGCATCAGTGCCGGGACGAATCGGAATCCATTCGTCTTCACGCCCGACGCCTGTGTCGGTATAGCGTGGGTCAATTAAAATCATTTTGGCGTTGGAGCGTTGCTTTGCCTGTTCGATACAGTAGGTCAAGCCACCGCCGCTCATGCGTGTCTCGGCGGGATTGTTACCAAACAGTACGATAAGCTTGGTGTTTTCGATGTCCGCCATCCCGTTTCCGAGCGCCCATCCGCCTCCGTAGGTATAATCTAACCCCACAGCAATTTGCGCGGTGCTGTAATCGCCGTAGTGGTTTAAATACCCACCGATACAGTTCATAAAACGCGCCACCATAGTAGAAGCCGGTGGCCAGTATTTGGTCATGGTACCGCCCAGTGTACCGGTGCCGTAGTTCAAATAAATAGATTCATTGCCGTATTTTGCAATATTACGTTTCAAGGCATCGGCAATTTCTGTTAAAGCTTCATCCCAACTGATGCGTTTGAACTTGCCTTCACCACGTTTTCCTACGCGTTTCATCGGATATTTCAAACGATCGGGATTATAAACACGACGACGCATAGAACGCCCACGTAAACAGGCGCGCACCTGGTGATCCACATTATAAGTTTCCGTGCCTGTATTATCGGTTTCCACATAGGTAATGCGATTATCCTTAACATGCATACGTAACGGGCAACGACTTCCGCAATTGACAGTACAGGCGCTCCATACCACCTTTTCCACACTTTCTTGTTCTTTTTTTAATGTGTTCGTCGCCATCACATTAAACGGCAGGACAATATCCGCCGCTATAATGGCAGCACCTGCCAATGATGACTTAATAAAATCTCGGCGACTAAGTTGGTTAAAATTATTCATAACTATCCCCCTCATACACATTACTAGTAATATCAAGGAGTGATCATTTAACCATTTATGGTGAGTCAAAGAATTTGAAATCGATCACAAAAGATAACCGAGCATCCCAAAAACTGACAAAAACATGATCAAAATCAATAGTTAAAATAAACTACAATGCCTCTTACTTTTCCCTCAAAATGTAAAAGGAATTGATCGTTTTCAGTTTCGTGAAGTTTAATATCTAAAATAGTAATTACTTGTTGAGAGATATTTGAAATTTTTTCGTTGTTCACAATTAAATCCCCTATGGGCTTTGGTTGAAAATTTGCTTTTCACCGTTTGTTTCTTGAGCACTTTAAAAGGGTGAATTATTAAGGCTATAAGCCTTAATGCAGCGAAGCGGTAAACCTGCGGATCTTGCTTGTTGTTGGAAACGTACTGGGCGTGCCGACCTTTCTAGCAGATAACATGCCAATTTCCCCTCCTGCTGAAATCTTACAACATATATCCCATTAAATAACGCTAAAGAGGTCCACAGCAAGCGGCAATGCAAAAATTCGGTCATATAAAACTTTTTTCAGGCAAAGCCGAAAAAAAACGAAGAGCAGCTCAATGAGCTACTTAATTATATTCGAGAGGACGATGCACTTGTCGTTACAAAATTCGATAGACTAGGGAGTAGCCTAAGCCAATGCTTAAAAATGGCAGATTTTTTATTAGAAAACAAAATCGGTTTCATTACATTAAATCAAGCGATAGGCACTACAAAACGCAAGGATCCTATGGCTAACCAAGACATCACAGTCACCAAAGAGCATAAAGATTCCGTGCGCGGAGCATTAATCTTTTTTTCTACATAAAACACCATGAAATTAGCCCGAAAGATGTCAAATGGAAACTCATTACTAATTAAAGTAGCAACCTCAAGCCGATAAAACCCTTCACGTTCAACTAGTCCTTTTTCTCTAATCGCAATAAAATTCGCTTGATTGCCCGGTAATAGTTATCATGAACCTCAACAAGTTGTGGATGACTACGTAAGGCTAATCAGGCTCTGCAATTTCAAAATAAGGCAACTAGTAGTCATTATGCTCTTGTAAAACCTTTGCAATGCAAGGGCAGTTATCAACGATGGAGGTTGAGGGACTTCAGGCATGAATGATATGAGTTCATTGATTTCCTGTGTTAACATATTGACCTATCTTGCAAGTATTTCTTGCTTTGCCTTTAACAGCAGTAATTGCTCAATCGGTTCGTACTTCAAGAACTTTTGTATCACAATAAAAAACCCCTATCAAATGTAATTTTAATAGGGATTTTAGAATTTTTAATAAATCTTTGTGCAACTGCTACATAATACCGAATTCACCTGAAAAAGTAACCGCACTTTTTATTAGCCGATGCTTAGTTAATTTTGAAACTGATCGGCACGCTGATTGAAGATGAAATCCCCGCCGGGCGCGGACCAATAGAGCGGGCGCTATTGACCGCACTTAACGCCGCATTATCCAAATCTTCCGCGCCTGAACTTTTTACGATGCTCGCCCCACTAATGGAACCATCTGCACCGATGGAGAAAGAAACGGTCACAATGCCTTGCTTACGCATCATTTTGGCACGTGTTGGGTAGCGTTTATGTTTCTCAATTTCACGTCGAATTGCCGATAAATAGGCATTTCTTTCATCGCTGCTGGCGCCACTGCCTGCCAAATTCGGATTATTGGTTGTCACCGGACCGGTTGATGTGGCTTTAGAATTCACCGAAGCATTGGAATCTACCGTTTTGTCACCCACAGGCACATCAGTTCTCGGTTTTTGCTTCGGCTTCTCTTTCGGTTTTTCCTTTGGCTTTTCTTTCGGCTTCTCTTTTGGTTTTTCCGGTTCTTTCGGTTTTTCAACTTTCGGCGGTTCCGGTTTTACCGTCGGATCATCCACCGCTTCCTGCTTTTCAGGTTCCGGCGCTTTTTCTTCTACCGGTGGCGGTTCAGCTTCCACTTGCGCCATCAGCATTTCCATAGAGATGCTGGTGGACAATTCCCCGACAACGCTATTGGCGCTGAAATCTGATTTCTTTACGTGACTCCAAAACAACAAATAAACAATCACAGCATGAATCAGCAGAGACAAAAGCAAACTTAAGAGTGAACGCTTTGCTGTTTGCATAACATTCTCCTAGTTGCTGACCGGCTGCTCTGCAGGTTTGGCGGATTTTTCATCGGCAGGTCTCGGTTTGTCCGCACTGTTGTCTTTGGTTGCCACAATCGCTACATCTTTAATTTCATTTTTTGCCAGTAAATCGGTGACGGAAACGAAATCTTGGAAAGAAGCCTCGGAATCAATTTTTAGCGTCACTTTTTGCTTTTTATCCCAACCGGCGATTTCACTCTCCAAGCTTTCAAGATTGGTAGGTTTATCGTTGAAATATAATTCACCTTTTGCCGTTACCGTTAACAATTTTGCCAACTCATTGGATTTGAATGCGACGGAAGAACTGGCTTTCGGTACATTCACTTGGATTTTCCCCTGGGAAATGAAAGATGCCGTAATCAGCACAATCGCAAGTAGCACCAACATAATATCAATGAACGGGATAATGTTGATTTCATCAAACTTTTTCACGGGTTATTCCTTATCCTGTTCTTCTTTTTTATGTTGTTGAGAATTTAGTACTTTCCACTTCAGACGGTTCACTTCGACTTTACGTCCCAAGGCGTTATAGAAAATCATGGAAGGAATCGCCACCAGAATACCCAGTGCGGTGGCTTTTAGGGCCAAAGATAAGTGCAGCATGATTTCACCGGCATCTACTTCACCACCGGATTGGCCGATTTGGTAGAAGGTCAACAAAATCCCGATAACCGTGCCTAAGAGACCCACATAGGGCGCGTTTGCTCCCACAGTAGAAACTATGGTGAGGTTACGGTTTAAATCAATTTCAAGTGCATAAATGGTGGAATATTGACTCACTTTAACACGGGATAAAAAGAAGAAACGTTCGATGACCATGGTGAGCATTAATACGCTCATAAACAGTAATAAACCGATAATAATGTAGTCACTATAATTTTGTAAGAATTCAAAAATTTGTGGCATTTGCTTTTCCTTTTTAAATGTGATCTGTTTAAATAAATAGTAGAAAGAGGGGGCAGATCATACCCCTTCCATAACTGATAATCAATCTCATTTATTGTAAAAAAATCTGCGCTTCTTTTTTTAAAAAAAGCGATAAAAACACTTGATCGTTTCTGATTACGTAAACACAAATTCTTATAATTTAATAACCTTCGCCCGCTTAATCATATTCTCACTCACTTCCAACACGGTAACCTGCAAGCCATTAAGTTCACAGACTGTGCCTTCGTGTGGGATTTCTTCCAAATGCTCTAAAATCAAACCGTTAAATGTACGAGCCTCATCCGTATCCAAATTCCAGTGAAACATTTTATTTAAGTCGCGTAAATTAGCAGAGCCATCAATAATAATGGAACCGTCCGATTGTTGAGTAACTTCTTCATCAATAGTCGGGGCGTTGGAGGTGGTAAATTCGCCCACGATTTCTTCCAAAATGTCTTCCAGTGTCACCAAACCTTTAATATCACCATATTCGTCTACCACTAAACCGATACGTTCTTTCCGTTGGCGGAAATTCGCCAACTGCGCTTTTAATGGCGTCCCTTCCGGAATAAAATACACTTTGTCGGCGGCACGAATCAGCGTTTCTTTGGTGAACTCATTTTTTTCCAATAACAAACGGAAGGCTTCGCGCACCCGCAATATACCGAGCACATTTTCATCCATGCTGCCTTTGTATAACACCACGCGGTTATGCGCCGCATGGTTGAGCTGGCGCATAATCGCCTTCCAATCATCATCAATATCAATACTGCCGATTTCATTGCGCGGTACCATAATGTCGTCCACGGTGACGGTATCCATATCTAAAATAGACAACAACATTTGCGGATGTTGCTCATCCGGCGTGGCTTCGCCCGCTTCGCTGACGATACTGCGTAATTCTTCACGGCTGATAACCTGTTTTTTCAGCGCCGGTTTTAAGCCTACCAAACGCATTAAGGTTTTAGTGAACAGGTTCATGACCCAAGCTAACGGAGAAAAGATTTTGATCAGCGGGATTAATAAATGGCTGGTGGTCAAGCCCACTTTTTCCGGGTGCATCGCCGCCACAGTTTTTGGAAAAATTTCGGAGAAAATCAGCATAACGAAGGTCAGTAGCCCGGTGGCAATCGCCACACCTGCATCGCCGTATAAACGCATTCCGATCACGGTAGCAATGGCGGAAGCACTGACATTAACAAGATTATTGAAAATAAGGATAAAACTTAATAGGTTATCCGGTTTGGCCAACAGTTTTTCCGCTTTTTGCGCGCCTTTATTCCCTTGCTCGGATAAGAAGCGCAGGCGGTATTTATTTAAGGAAAGTAGCCCGGTTTCGGAACCGGAAAAATAGGCGGAAAGCACCAAACACACAATTAAAATGATAAATAACGTACTAAGGGGAATACTGTCCAATGGGAAATCCTTGCATTAATTGAAAATAAAAAATGCGGGAAAAACTCACCGCACTTTTCTCTCATCCTTTGATTTTACACAATCAATCGACTACCAAAGTAAGCAATCGTGAGCAAAATCATACCCGAAATCGCATAAATAATCATCTTTTTTCCACGCCAGCGGTATTTCTTATGCCCCAGAATCGCAATGCCGAATACAATCCAACCGAGCAATGAAAATCCTCCTTTATGAAGATTGTCGGGCGTCATAGCGTGCATCAAATGGTAGGAGCCGGAAATCAAGGTCAGCGTCAGCAATATTTCACCGCTTACCAATAAACGGAAAAAATGGCGTTCCACCGTCATCAATGGCGGCACCATCGGCGAAAAGTGCATTTTTTTAGCTTTTAAGCGACGGTCAATCCAGCCCAGTTGAATGGCGTATAGCGTGGCGATGCAGTATACCGCGTAGGCAAAAATGGACAAGCCGATATGAAATAACATGGAACCGTTTTGATTCAACAGCTGAATAATATGGCTTGGAATAAAAGTGGCACAAACCAGATTATTAACCATGGAAAAGCAATACACAATTGGCAACACAAACCACATGCTGTTCACCCGCAACATGGCAAGTGTGGCTAATGAGGCGATAATCACGCTCATCAATGACGCCACTTCCATCAGGGTAAAGGCTTGTCCGTTTGCCAGATCATTGAGCAACGGCAACGTGGTGAAAACATGGCAAATAATGGCGAAAAGTGCGGTCAGAAAAAATGGCGTTTTTTTAGGTTGGGTTTGCCCGCCATTGACCTGCGACGTTAATAACATCGGCGTGATAAATAACACGCTGATTAAATAAAAAATAATTGATAAAACAGCAATCCACATAAATATTATCCCATGTTTCGTTGGCGTTTTATTCTAGCGATATCGGGTTAAAATCGCCATCACTTTATTTCAAGGGTGAAAACGCGCCGAATTTCAGTATAATGAACGGCATTTTACCGATAACCTCTTTCCGATTTAACCACAGGCAATATTATGTTTGAAAATTTATCCGATCGTCTTTCCAAAACCCTGCGCAACATCAGCGGACGCGGGCGTTTAACCGAAGATAACATTAAAGACACGCTGCGCGAAGTGCGCATGGCGTTACTGGAAGCCGATGTGGCGCTTCCGGTGGTACGTGATTTTATTAATAAAGTGAAAGAACGCGCCATCGGTGTCGAAGTGAACAAAAGCCTCACGCCGGGGCAGGAGTTCGTCAAAATCGTCCAAGCCGAACTGGAAACGGCGATGGGCGAAGCCAACGAAAGCCTGAATTTAGCCGCGCAACCGCCGGCAGTGATTTTAATGGCGGGCTTACAAGGGGCGGGGAAAACCACCAGCGTAGGGAAACTGGCAAAATTTTTGCGTGAACGCCACAAGAAAAAAGTGTTGGTCGTCTCTGCCGACGTGTATCGCCCTGCGGCGATCAAGCAATTGGAAACCCTTGCCCAAGCGGTAAATGCCGATTTCTTCCCGTCTGACGTGAAACAAAATCCGGTGGAGATTGCCAAAGCGGCATTGGCGGAAGCCAAACTGAAATTCTACGATGTGCTGATCGTGGATACGGCAGGTCGCTTGCACGTTGACGGCGAAATGATGGACGAAATCAAACAGGTTCACGCGGCGTTAAACCCTGTCGAAACCCTGTTCACCGTGGACGCCATGACCGGTCAGGACGCGGCGAATACGGCAAAAGCCTTTAATGAAGCCCTCCCGCTCACCGGTGTAATCCTTACCAAAGTGGACGGTGACGCCCGCGGCGGTGCGGCGTTATCCATTCGTCAAATTACCGGCAAACCGATTAAATTCCTTGGGGTGGGCGAAAAAACCGATGCGTTGGAGCCTTTCCATCCCGATCGCGTGGCATCACGCATTCTCGGCATGGGTGATGTGCTTTCCCTAATTGAAGATTTGGAACGTTCCGTTGACCGCGAAAAAGCGGAAAAAATGGCACAAAAATTTAAGAAAGGCGATGATTTCACTTTGGAAGATTTCCGCGAACAGTTACGCGAAATGAAAAAAATGGGCGGTATGATGTCCATGCTGGAAAAATTACCGGGCGCGAAAAACCTGCCGGATCATGTGAAAAATCAAGTGGATGACAAAATGTTCAACAAATTGGAAGCCATCATCAATTCCATGACCTTAAAAGAACGCGCCAATCCCGACATTATCAAAGGCTCCCGCCGCCGCCGTATTGCCCTCGGCTCCGGCACGCAGGTGCAAGATGTCAACAAATTGCTCAAACAATTCGACGAAATGCAACGCATGATGAAGAAAATGCGCAAAGGCGGCATGGCGAAAATGATGCGCGGCATGCAAGGCTTAATGGGCGGCGGACTTGGCGGGTTAGGCGGAATGTTCAGACGTTAGCCATCACCCTCAACCATCATGAAAACAAAAAAAAGTGCGGTCATTTTAAAAAACGTTTTTTAGAATGACCGCACTTTTGTTATAGCCAGACAACGTCTGGCTATAAAAAGAACCTCATACACCGCGTATGGGGTTTTGTTTTCAGAAAGGGATTATTTCACGCTTTCCCACCAAGCTTCTTTTCGCAGCTCGGCGTTGATTTGGAAAATCTGCCCGATGCGTGGGGTAGCAATATTAAAGCCTGCTTGGTTAGCGGATTTGGTGAATCGAACAATCGGGTTTTTCACGAGTGATTGTCTAGGTCGAATTTACCCGCGGGAAAGGTTGATCATTTTCCATGTCCAACCGAGCAATGAGGTTTGCTCTTCTTTTGTGGCAGTACGCACAGGGAGTACTTCCGGATTGTTAAATTTCGTGCCGTCAACATGTTTTGAAACCTACATTTTAGCAAGACTTGCAGCATCAGGTGTGCTGCCCCAAACAGGGTGATAGTTTAAAAACACCTAGCCCGCTGCGCCAAAATCATGAGTCATTTGATGATTTTCATGAATAGACTCATTAAAATTCCTTAAATAATAGGGGCTATGGACGCTTCATTTCACTGCACTTTGATGGAAAATTTAGCCTCGCTAGAACCGATTAATTAGCTAAACACTGCGCGTGATATGCAATATGTTCCCCAATAAAACTGGCGATGAAATAATAGCTATGGTCGTAGCCTTTGTGGAAACGTACGTCCACAGGTTGATTGGCTTTACGGCAGGTTTCGATAAACTCTTCGGTGCGTAATTGTGTCGCTAAAAACTCGTCGTCTAGCCCCTGATCAATCCGCATCTTTTTGAGTTTAGAACCTTGTTTGATGAGCGAGTTGGCATCATATTGCTGCCATTTTTTACGATCTTCGCCTAAATATGCCGAAAACGCTTTTTCTCCCCAAGGCACGAGGCTCGGCGCAAGAATCGGGGAAAACGCCGATACGCTTTGATAATGCTCAGGGTTGCGTAATGCCAACACCAATGCCCCATGTCCCCCCATGGAATGCCCCATAATGGCACGTTTGCCATTGGTTGGGAAATGTTGCTCAATCAGGCTTGGCAGTTCGTTTAAAACGTAATCATACATATGATAGTGCGTATTCCAAGGCGATTCGGTTGCGTTCAAATAGAACCCAGCACCTTGCCCTAAATCATACGCTGCATCGTTCGGCACTTCTTCACCACGCGGGCTGGTATCTGGCGCGACCACAATCACTTGATGTTCTGCGGCATAACGCTGAAAACCTGATTTGGTGATGAAATTTTGCTCGGTGCAGGTTAAGCCAGAAAGCCAATAAATCACACCAAGCGGTCGATTTTCCGGATTAGGTGGCAAATAAACCGCCACCTTCATCTCGCATTGTAAAGTTTGGGCAAAATGCGTCCAAACTTGTTGCTCGCCACCAAAACTTTGGTGTTGTTCAATTTTTTCCATAATCAAGCCGTTTTTTAATAGTGAATCACGGTACGAATGGATTTACCTTCGTGCATCAAATCAAAGGCTTTGTTGATTTGATCTAATGTCATGGTGTGAGTCACGAACGGTTTCAAATCAATTTCGCCTTTCATCGAATCATCCACCATTTTTGGCAATTGGGTGCGACCTTTCACGCCACCAAATGCCGAACCTTTCCATACACGCCCAGTCACTAATTGGAATGGACGGGTTGAAATTTCCTGTCCCGCACCGGCCACACCAATAATGATCGATTGCCCCCAACCGCGGTGTGCGCTTTCAAGCGCTTGGCGCATCACGTTTACGTTGCCGATACATTCAAAGGTATGGTCGATGCCCCATTTGTTGATGTCTAACAACACATCTTTAATCGGTTTATCGTAATCGTTCGGGTTTAAACAATCGGTCGCGCCGAATTGTTTTGCCAATTCAAATTTAGCGGGATTAGTATCAATGGCAATAATACGACCCGCTTTCGCTTGACGGGCGCCTTGCACCACCGCCAAACCAATCGCGCCCAAACCAAACACCGCTACAGAATCGCCTTCCTGCACTTTTGCGGTGTTGTGTACTGCACCGATCCCCGTGGTCACGCCACAGCCGAGCAAACAAACGTGTTCGTGGTTGGCTTCAGGATTGATTTTTGCTAAAGACACTTCGGCCACCACCGAATATTCACTGAAAGTTGAGCAGCCCATGTAGTGATAAATTGGCTGACCTTGGTAAGAAAAACGCGTGGTACCATCAGGCATGAAGCCTCTGCCTTGGGTATCGCGAACCGCCACGCATAAATTAGTTTTTCCTGAACGGCAAAATTCGCATTCGCCACATTCTGCGGTGTAAAGTGGAATCACGTGATCGCCTTCTTTCACGCTGGTTACGCCTTCGCCCACAGCCACCACCACGCCCGCACCTTCGTGACCGAGCACCACAGGGAATACGCCTTCAGGATCTTGCCCTGAAAGGGTGAACGCGTCGGTATGGCAAACGCCCGTGTGGGTATTGCGAATTAACACTTCGCCTTTGCGCGGCATTTCTACGTCAATTTCAACAATTTGTAACGGTTGATTCGGCGCAAATGCCACCGCAGCGCGAGATTTAATGCTTTTAATTTCCATCGCTATTCCTTCATAACTAATTGATAAAATGAACTTGACGCAATCGGCTTGATTCATCAAGATGACAGGCAGTTTACACCTTAGAGTTTACTCTAACGCAAGCATTTTTTCACATTTTTAGTCTTAAAGGAGAAAAAATGAGCTACACCACCGCACAAGCCGCCCAAAAAATGGGCATTTCCGCCCATACATTACGCTTTTACGATAAAGAAGGCTTACTGCCGAATGTGGGGCGTGATGAACACGGCAATCGCCGCTTCACCGACAAAGATTTACAATGGCTTAGCCTGCTGCAATGTTTAAAAAACACAGGTATGAGTTTAAAAGACATTAAACGCTTTGCCAAATGCACAACTATCGGCGATAGCACTATTGAAGAACGCCTTGCCCTTTTTGAAAATCAAACCTAAAACGTGAAGCAACAAATTTCAGAATTGAAACGTTATTTGAGCTTATTGGAATATAAAGTTGCCTTTTACCAACAAGCAAAAGCCTTAGGTTCTGTACAGGCTGTGGCAGAAATGATGCCGGAGATTCCAAAATAACAGTGCGGCGGGAGTTAAAGCGATGTTAAAAACTCTCCAAAAACAAACCGCACTTTGAGTTTTCATTATGAAAGTTACTAAAGTGCGGTTAATTTTTTCGATATTTTAAGCGATTACCAAGGCTGCGTGGTCGGCCCTAAGGTAAATTCACTAATATTGGTATCTGCCGGTTGTGAAAGTGCAAATGCCACTACATTTGCCACGCGTTCGGCAGGAATTTCAAAGGTGTCGTAAAGCTCTCGGTAACCCTTTGAAGTATCTTCGTTGGTGATGTGATCCACCAATTCGGATTGCACTGCCGCAGGATAAATAGTTGCCGTGCGAACGTTGTTGCCTGCTTGCGCCGATTCCATACGCAAACCTTCCATAATCGCTTTCACCGCCCATTTGGTGCCGCAGTAAACCGTGGCGCCCGGGTACACTTTCAAGCCGGCCACGGAAGACACCGCCAAGATATGCCCTGATTTTTGTGCTTCAAAGGTTGGTAATACCGCCGCGATGCCGTTTAACACGCCTTTGATGTTTACGTCCACCATGGCATTCCAATTGTTGGTTTCCAGTGCAGAAAGCGGTGAGTTCGGCATTAAGCCCGCGTTCAAGAAAATCGCGTCCACTTTGCCGAAGGTTGCTTTTGCGAGTTCAACCAGTGCGGCGTTATCTTCCGCTTTCACCACGTCGGTGACACGATAAATCGCTTCGCTGCCTTTTGTCTTGATGTTGTCCACAATGGCTTGCAACTTCGCTTCACGACGCGCGCCTAACACCAATTTCGCGCCGTTTTCAGCTAATTTGTATGCGGTGGCTTCACCAATGCCTGAAGAGGCGCCGGTGATAATCACGACTTTACCTTTGATATTATTCATATTGTTTCTCCTCTCTTGTAAAAGCCACAAAGTGGCTTGGATTAAATAACCTCATATCACATGGATAAATCATTGCAAAAACGCCGGAAAAAACAACCGCACTCATTTTAATTTCACGTACTTTTCTTCTAAAACCATCTATTATCCGTTCTTCATGCCATAAAGTGCGGTTATTTTCTGCGGTGTTTTTAAGAGCGCATTGAATACGTCCTTTTTGTTGTTTAAAGTTTTTCCACCAGCTCCACAGCGGCACCGATGTAGCCGGCAGGGGTGAGTTGTTGCAGGCGGGCTTTTTCTTCCGCCGGGATGGCTAATTTCTCAATGAAATCAAACATGGCTTGGGCATCCACGCGTTTGCCACGAGTCAATTCTTTCAGTTTTTCGTATGGTTTTTCAATGCTATAACGACGCATCACGGTTTGAATCGGTTCGGCAAGCACTTCCCAGTTTTGATCCAATTCTTCGCGTAAATGGGCTTCATTCACTTCCAGTTTGCTGATGCCTTTCTGTGTCGCCGCATAGGCGATTAAGCAATAGCCCAAGCCCACGCCGAGGTTACGTAACACGGTGGAATCTGTAAGATCGCGCTGCCAGCGGGAAATCGGCAGTTTGCTGCCTAAGTGCGCCATCACGGCATTTGCCAAGCCAAGGTTGCCTTCGGAGTTTTCAAAGTCAATCGGGTTGACTTTGTGCGGCATGGTGGAGGAACCGATTTCGCCCGCGAGGGTGCGTTGTTTAAAGTGATTTAAGGCGATGTAGCCCCACAGGTCGCGGTCGAAATCAATAATGATGGTGTTGAAGCGTGCCACGCAATCAAACAGCTCGGCAATGTAATCATGGGGTTCGATTTGGGTGGTGTACGGGTTCCAGGTCACCCCCAAAGAGGTAACGAATTCTTCGCTTAATTTATGCCAGTCAATGTTTGGATAGGCGGATAAATGGGCGTTATAGTTGCCTACCGCGCCGTTAATTTTGCCCAAAATTTCAAGCGTTTGTAATTGTTTATATTGGCGTCTTAAACGATATACCACATTTGCCATTTCTTTGCCCACAGTGGTCGGTGAGGCAGGTTGTCCGTGCGTGCGGGAAAGCAGTGGAATGCGTTTATATTGCTCGGCAAGTGCGGTGATTTTTTCGATTAAATTTAACCATGCCGGTAACAGCACATTATCCCGCGCGGTGCTTAACATCAGGGCGTGGGACAGGTTATTAATGTCTTCGGATGTGCAGGCAAAATGGATAAATTCACTGATTGCCGCCAATTCCAGCAACGCTGCGCTTTTTTCTTTGAGGAAATATTCCACCGCTTTTACGTCGTGATTGGTGGTTTTTTCGATGTCTTTAATGCGTTGTGCATCAATTATGCTGAAATTTTCTACAATACCGTCAAGGTAATCGTTTGCTTCCTGCGACAAAGAAGGCACTTCCGTGATTTGTGCGGTCGCCGCCAGTTTTTGCAGCCAACGAACTTCTACCGTTACACGGAATTTTAATAAACCGAATTCGCTGAAAATGCTGCGTAATTCGGCGGTTTTATCCTGATAACGTCCGTCAATGGGGGAGAGTGCGGTTAATGCGCTGAGTTGCATAGCGTGAAGCTCCATGAGTTAAATTAAAGAGAAGAGAGAATTTGTTGTGCGGTGGCGGCGATTTTGCCTCGAAAGAACAACAACTGCCATTTGGTGCCGCCCACCTGTTGCCATAAAATCGCCGCGCGAATACCGGCTAACAAGGCGGCACGAATGCGATTTTGCGTGCCCACTTGTTGCAAATATTGAGTGACGCCGGTGACTTGAATACGACGACCCAGCGGGCTGATCACATCCACATAAATGCCGGCGAAGTTGGATAACATTTGTTCATCCAGCAAATGATAGTGTTCCAGTTGTGTCGGTAAATATTGCACGCGACGCGCCAGTTCCTGCTTGGCCTCCGGGGTTTTATTCAATTTTCCTGCCAATGCCAACAAACTCAACCAATAACGCCCAAGTTCCGGTTCGCTGCCGTTGAGTTGCTCACACAGGGTGGTTAAGCCCGGTTTCAGATGGTTCTCAGCGCCACCGAATACATCTAACGTGGTTTGCGGTGCGGTTTGCAATAAGCTGTTCAGGGAAATTTCCAGCGCCTGTTGATCGGCTTCGCCGTTTAACGCCAGTTGTTGAGCTAATTTTGCCGCCTGGCATACGCCGGCAAGGGCGAGGGTAATGTCGTAATAATTTGCCATTGGGGTTTTAAATTGAATTGAGTCATCGGGAAATCGGGCGCTAATATAGCATTTTTCTGTTATAGTTTAAAGGTAATCGGCACCGCCGACCAACATGAAAAAGGAGAAAACCATGCAAGCTATTTTAAAAACGCTGTTAATTTTAACCGCACTTTTGCCCTTCTGTGTGAGCGCAAAAATCAGCGTAGAAAACGCCACTGTCTTCGCCACCCAAAGCCCTGATGAACCTTCGGCAATTTTCATGAATTTACACAATGACGGCAAGGAACCCGTTAATCTTGCTTTTGCACAAAGCCCCTGGGCGGCGCGCCTTGAATTGCACGGTACGCAACATGGCAAAATGCTCACCTTGTCCGGCATTGAAATCCCCGCCAACGGCAATGTTCAGTTAAAACGCGGCGGCTTGCATATTATGGTGTTTGAAGCCGCGAAAACGTTACAGGCGGGAGAAAAGTTTCCATTGGAACTGATGTTTGATAACGGCGAGCGGGTTGTGGTTGAGGCGAATGTGGTGGGACACTGATTTTTTCTTTGGAAAAGTGCGGTCGGTTTTTATTGCGTTTCTTTTGGTGGTTTTCTTGATACAGGTAAAGAAAACTCACCGTATTTGTGATATTGTAGCCCGCATCTTAGTCTTCAACACAACACATTCGCAAACCTTATGGAAAAAATCATTATTGACGAAAATCAGTTCCTTCGAACCATTTCCCGTATTTCTCATGAAATCATTGAAAAACACCAACGTTTAGATAATCTGGTTATTGTCGGGATTAAACGGCGGGGAGCGGAAATTGCGGAACTGATTAAGAATAAAATTAAATTGTTAACGCAAACCGACATTCCCGCTTTTGATTTGGATATTACCTTTTATCGCGATGATCTTGAACACGTACAGGAAGATCAAGTGCCGGTTTACAGTGGCGCGTCGGATTTTATTAATATTCAACACAAAGAAGTGATTTTAGTGGATGATGTACTGTTTACCGGTCGCACGATTCGCGCGGCATTGGATGCCTTGGTGGATTTCGGGCGGGCGGCGAAAGTGGAATTGGTGATCTTTGTGGACCGCGGACATCGTGAATTGCCGATTCGCGCCGACTATGTGGGAAAAAACGTGCCGACTAGTCGAAGCGAAAATATTCAGGTGCGCACCATGAAGTTTGACCAATGCTATGAAGTAGCGCTGCTGTCCAAATAAAGTTTGAACCTTTAGCTAAATTAATAATCTAACCAATAATTTTAAACCTTATAACGGAATATTAATGAAGATGAATTTAAAATCTGTTTTGTTTGCCGCAATCGGCTTTTTTGTGTTAGCTGCCCATGTTCACGCCGAGGAAAAAGTGGTCGCTACCGTTAATGGCATTCCCATATTGGAAAGTCAGGTGCAGAGTGCGATCAATAAGAAAACCAATGATCGTCAGGCGGCACTAAATAAAGTCATCGATGATATTCTGGTGGACCAGGCGGTGAAAGAATCCGACGTGAAAGTAAATAACGCGCAAATCGATCAAATTATTGAAGGCATTGCAGCGCAAAACGGCTTAACTTTCGGTCAATTATTGGATGCATTGGATTATCAGGGCATTAGCTATCGCGCCTATCGTCAGCAAATCGCACAGCAGGTGATGATGTCCGAAGTGCGTAACCACGCTATCAGCCAAAGTGTGGATGTGTCCCGCGAACAGGTTGAAGCGCTTGCCAAGAAAATGTTGGATGAAGCGAAAGCCAAGGGCAGCGTAGCTCAGATCTCCGACACGCAATATGAAGTACGTCATATCTTACTGAAACTGAACCCGTTATTAAATGATGCACAAGCCAAGGCGCAACTTGAACAAATCCGCGCGGACATCATTGCCGGTAAAACCACCTTTGCCGATGCCGCGTTGAAATATTCCAAAGATTATTTGTCCGGCGCCAACGGCGGTAGCTTGGGTTATGCCTTTCCGGAAATGTACGTCGGTCCGTTTAACCAAGCGGTACGCACCACCAAACCGGGCGTCATCAGCGCGCCGTTTAAAACCGAATTCGGCTGGCACATTCTGGAAGTGACCAACACCCGTCAAGCAGATCGTACGGAAGATGCCTACCGCCAAAAAGCCTACGAGCAAATCGTCAATCAGCAATTGCAGGATTCCGCACGCGACTGGGTACAGGCACTGCGTAAACGAGTGGATATTAAATACATAAATTAACCGAAATCCCGACCCTAGGTCGGGATTTTGCTTTATAATATACCGCACTTTTCGTTATTTTTATAAGATCCTATTCGATGAATTCAAAAAAGCATTTAGGCCATACGGCGCGTAAGCGGTTCGGGCAGAATTTCCTGCATGACAACAACGTTATTCAGAATATCGTGGCGGCAATTTATCCGCAGCCGAATCAGTTTTTAGTGGAAATCGGCCCCGGTTTGGGCGCCTTGACGGAGCCTGTGGCAGAACAGGTGGAACATCTGACCGTGCTAGAGCTTGACCGTGATTTGGCAGAACGTTTGCGTCATCACCCGTTTTTACATCAAAAACTTACGGTTATCGAAACCGACGCCATGCAGTTCGATTTTTCCTCTCTCTATGAACAAGAACGGCTGGCGGAGAAGGGACAAAAACTGCGCGTGTTCGGTAACCTGCCTTACAACATTTCCACGCCGTTAATGTTCCATTTGTTTCACTATCACCACATTATTCAGGATATGCATTTCATGTTGCAGAAAGAAGTGGTGAAACGCCTGTGTGCCGCGCCGAATAGCAAGGCTTACGGGCGACTGACTATTATGGCGCAATATTTCTGTCAGGTTATGCCGGTGCTGGAAGTGCCGCCGAGCGCGTTTAAACCGGCGCCGAAAGTGGATTCGGCAGTGGTGCGTTTGATTCCGCACGCCACATTGCCGCACCCGGTGAAAGACTTATATTGGCTCAATCGTGTGTGTTCACAAGCGTTCAATCAGCGCCGTAAAACCTTACGCAATGCTTTTTCGGGGTTATTTTCAGCGGGAAATCTGACCGCACTTGGGATCAATTTGAATGCCCGCGCAGAAAATCTCAGCATCGCCGATTATGCGCGGTTGGCGAACTGGTTGGCGGACAATCCGCCGGCGGATGTGAATAAAGATGATGTGACGGATTCGGACGAGTAAAAAGAGCGGTCAAAAATGGCGACATATTTAATCGGCGACCTGCACGGTTGCTATGATGAATTTCAAATGCTGTTGGAAAGGGTACGCTTTGATCCCGCGCAGGATACGCTGTATTTAACGGGCGATTTGCTAGCGCGCGGGGATAACTCTTTGGCGTGCCTGCGTCTGGTGAAATCCTTGGGAAATGCGGCGCGTACCGTGTTAGGCAACCACGATTTACATTTTATTTCCACCGCACTTGGGGTGAAAAAAATTAAACCGCGCGATCGCGTAGATGCCATTTTTGCAGCCGAAGATTTCTTTGAACTGGTGAACTGGCTGCGTTGCCAGCCTTTGTTGATTCACAACCCCGCGCAGAATTTCGTGCTTGTGCATGCAGGGATTTCGCCCGATTGGGATTTGACCGCCGCCAAAGTCTGCGCCAATGAAGTGGAAAATGTGTTACGCCACGGCAATTATCGCTATCTGGTGGAAAATATGTATGCCGAACAGCCCGATCGTTGGTCGCCACATTTACAGGGGCTGGACCGCCTGCGTTACAGCATCAACGTGCTCACCCGTATGCGTTTTTGCTATCTCGATCATCGGTTGGATTTCGCCTGCAAGCTGTCAATTAAGGACGCGCCGAAAGCGCTTGCACCTTGGTTTGCCTTGGATAATCCGCTGTATCAAACGGGAAATATTGTTTTTGGTCATTGGGCAAGTTTAGTGGATGAAACCACTCCGCCGAACATTTACGCCCTCGATACCGGCTGCGTCTGGGGCAACCGCTTAACCATGCTACGTTGGGAAGACAAGCAATATTTCACTCAAAGTGCGGTGAAAAAAAGCAATGCTTTTTAAACGTTGGCTCAGCCAACGGCCCCTTCAGGGGTGAATAAGCGAACAGGTGAGCTTATGAATAAAAATTATCGTGTTTTTTAGGAAAGTATGATGACGGAACTGGACTTGACACCATTGACTAATGCGATTAACCGTTTAGCTGAAGGATTAGCGCGTTATCAATCGGATATTACAGATATACAAATTCGCGACGGTTTGATTCAACGTTTTGAATTTACCTATGAAATCAGTCATAAAATGCTTAAGCGCTTTCTGGAATACACCGAAGCGAATCCCGAGCAAATTGACGCTATGACGTTTCAAGATCTGATTCGTACGAGTAATGAAAGAGGTTTATTGCTGGGAAATTGGCAAAACTGGAAGCAATATCGTGAAATGCGTAGCCGTACCAGTCATACTTATGATGAAGAAACGGCAATTCTCGTGGTATCCGGCATTCCGGATTTTTTGCGGGAAGCACGATTTTTACAGCAATCTTTACAAGAACGCTTACATGCTCACCATCACTGAACAAGAACTGCAAATCGTTAAAGCGATTTTACAACAACATGTCCCGAATCATTCGGTTTGGGCGTTCGGTTCGCGCGTGAAAGGATACGCCAAAACGTATTCCGATTTGGATTTGGCAATTATTGGCGAATCGCCACTTTCGATGAAAACCTTGGCAAATTTAACGGAGGCTTTCTCCGAATCGGATTTGCCGTGGAAAGTGGATATTGTGGATTGGGCAGTGACGAATGATGCCTTTAAACAGATTATTTTGCAGTGTTTTGAGGTTATTCAGTAAGCAATTACATAAAAAAGGATGCTCTTAGTGAATCTAATTAACGTCAACGCCTGCGATCTTTTCAACATTCCCTTCTTCCAATTCGCCCAAATGAAAAAATTTTGTCCGGAAGAGATTCCGCGCATTAAGGCGGATTACAAAGCCCATTGGGACAACTGGAAAGCGACGATTTTGCAGGTTTCCGCGGCGCTTGGTTCGCACTTTGCCAAACCGCATATTGAAAGCTGGACGAACGGCTGGCAGGTGCGCGGGCATTTTTTCGCCTATTTTAAATATGAATATAACCTCAATTCCGCGGCGATTTTGTCGGTGTTGCTAAACAGACGTCGTTTATCGGTCAGTCTGGACTGGCATTGTTATTGCGCCGATCGTTCGCAAATTAATGTGCAGCAATATAATCAATGGCTGGAAAATTTTGATTTTGCCCGTTTTGCCGATTTCGATATTTGGCGTGGCGATGAAAGCGAATACGATGATGTTCGCCAAGTGAATCAATTCACGCAGCAGGATTTCACCTTGCGTTCCGACAAGGATTTTTGGTGTATCGGACGCAATGCGGAGCCGAGCTGGATAAATTGGACGTGACGCAATTTATCGTTGAAAGCATTCGTGATTTATTGCCGTTGTATGAGGCTTGTCATCAGTTTAAGCCGTAAAAATATCCAAAATTCCCACCGCACTTTCTGTTATTTTTCCCCGTTTTACGCTATTCTATGCCGTATTTTCCAAGTTAAAACCCGCCGAAAAGTGCGGTCTATTTTTAAGGTGATTTTCTATGCAAGAGCAATATCGTCCTGATTTGCTTGAACCGGAAGTGCAAAAATTCTGGCAGGACAATAAAACTTTCAAAGCAGTACAAGATAACAACAAAGAAAAATATTACTGTCTTTCCATGCTGCCGTATCCCTCCGGTCGTTTGCACATGGGGCATGTGCGGAACTATACCATCGGCGATGTGGTGTCCCGCTATCAACGTATGATTGGTAAAAACGTGTTACAGCCGATGGGCTGGGATGCCTTCGGTTTGCCGGCGGAAGGCGCGGCGGTGAAGAATAATACCGCCCCGGCGAAATGGACTTACGAAAATATTGCCTACATGAAAAACCAGTTGCAACTGTTGGGTTTCAGTTACGATTGGGATCGCGAAGTGACCACTTGCCGTCCGGAATATTACAAATGGGAGCAATGGTTCTTTACCGAGTTATACAAAAAAGGCTTAGTGTATAAAAAAACCTCTACCGTGAACTGGTGCCCGAACGATAAAACCGTGTTGGCGAACGAGCAGGTGCATGAAGGTTGTTGCTGGCGTTGTGATACGCCGGTGGAGCAAAAAGAGATTCCACAATGGTTTATCAAAATCACCGATTACGCCGAGCAGTTGCTTAATTGCTTAGATGAGTTGCCACAATGGCCGGAAACGGTGAAAACCATGCAACGCAACTGGATCGGGCGTTCCGAAGGGGTGGAAATCACCTTTGATATTAAAGATACCAACGAGAAGCTCGCGGTTTATACCACCCGCCCTGACACTTTCTATGGCGTCAGCTATGTGGCGGTGGCAGCGGCCCATCCGTTAGCCACGTTGGCGGCGCAAAATAATCCGGCGTTGGCGCAATTCATTCAGGAAGCGAAAAATACCAAAGTTGCCGAGGCAGACATTGCCACTATGGAGAAAAAAGGCATGGCGACCGGTTTGTATGCAGTGCACCCGCTAACCGGTGAATTGTTGCCGGTGTGGGTGGCGAATTTTGTCTTAATGCACTATGGTACCGGCGCGGTCATGGCGGTGCCGGCGCACGATCAGCGCGACTATGAATTCGCACAAAAATACGGTTTACCGATTAAACAGGTTATTGAGCCGATTCATGGCGAAGAAATCGATTTAACCAAACAAGCCTTTACCGAACACGGCAAACTCATTTATTCTGCCGAATTTGACGGTTTGGAATTTGACGCGGCGTTCAGCGGCATTGCCGATAAATTGGAACAGTTAGGCATGGGTAAACGCCAAGTGAATTACCGCCTGCGTGACTGGGGCGTGTCCCGTCAGCGTTATTGGGGCGCACTGATTCCGATGTTGACCTTGGAAAATGGCGATGTGGTGCCGGCACCAATGGAAGATTTGCCGATTATCCTGCCGGAAGATGTGGTGATGAACGGCGTGAACAGCCCGATTAAAGCGGATCCCGAATGGGCGAAAACCACCTATCAGGGCAAGCCGGCGTTGAGAGAAACGGACACCTTTGACACTTTCATGGAATCTTCCTGGTATTACGCCCGTTACACCTGCCCTGAATACCAACAAGGTATGCTGAACAGCGAAGAAGCTAATTACTGGTTGCCGGTAGATCAATATATCGGCGGTATCGAACACGCCACCATGCACTTGTTGTATTTCCGTTTCTTCCATAAATTATTGCGCGATGCCGGCTTTGTCACCAGCGACGAACCGGCGAACAAGTTGTTGTGTCAAGGCATGGTGTTGGCGGACGCGTTCTATTACACCAGCCCGACCAATGAGCGTATTTGGGTTTCGCCGACCAAAGTTACATTAGAACGTGACGACAAAGGACGTATTGTCAAAGCGACGGATGACGAAGGACATGAACTGGTACACGCCGGTATGACCAAAATGTCGAAATCCAAAAACAACGGTATCGACCCGCAGGAAATGGTGGAAAAATACGGCGCGGACACCGTGCGTTTGTTCATGATGTTCGCTTCCCCGGCGGAAATGACCTTGGAATGGCAGGAATCCGGCGTGGAAGGCGCGAAACGCTTCTTAGCGCGCGTGTGGAATTTGGTGTTTGAATACAACAAAAATCCGGCAAAAACGCCGTTAAATCCGACCGCACTTTCCGCCGCCCAAAAAGCCTTGCGTCGTGACGTGCACAAAACCATCGCGAAAGTGAGCGATGATATCGGTCGCCGTCAAACCTTCAATACCGCCATTGCGGCGATTATGGAGTTGATGAACAAACTCACCCGCGCGCCGTTGGACGACGAACAAGATCGCGCCATGATGGCGGAGGCCTTGAGCGCGGTGGTTCGTATGCTTTACCCGATTACCCCGCACATTTGCTTCCGTTTATGGCAAGAACTCGGCAATCAGGACATCATTGATTTCGCCCCTTGGGTGGAAGCCGATGCCGAGGCGATGATTGAAGATGAAAAACTCATCGTAGTGCAAGTGAACGGTAAAGTGCGCGGCAAAGTAACCGTGGCGGCGGATGCCGATGAAGACACGGTGAAAGCGGTTGCCTTTGCCGATGAAAATGTCAAACGCTTTACCGACGGAATGCAAATTGTGAAAGTAATTTATGTTGCCGGTAAATTGCTCAACGTGGTGGTGAAACCACAATAATCTAATCGAAAAAATGACCGCACTTTACATCAAAGTGCGGTTGGCAAAAACAACGTTTTTTTGAACATCGGTTCTATCAACCGCCCCGAAGGGGTGAATGAGCGAACTAATGCGCTTATGAATAATCTTTAAGGTGATTTTATGCTTAAACACGTCAAAACCTTATTTCTGACCGTTGCCGTTTTAGGGCTTTTCGCCTGCGGATTTCATTTCCAAAACGGCGAATTAATTCCGAAAGAATTACAAACCCTACGTCTAGAAAGCAGCGATCCTTACAGTGATATGGCACGCGTCATGCGCCGTCAGTTGCAGCTAAATAACGTGACGCTGGTGGAAGATCAGACAAACGTGCCGGTGTTGCGCTTAAACGGCATTTCCACTAAAGACCAAGTGGTGTCCATTTTCAAACAGGGTCGAGAAGCGGAAAAACAACTGATTCTGGAAGTAGACGCCAGTGTAAAACTGCCGAATCAGGACAGTTTCCCGATTTCCACCCGTGTGAATCGTACGTTCTTTGATAACTCCCGTGCGGCGTTGGCGAAATCGGCGGAAAAAGACGTGATTTGGCAGGATATGCGCGAGCAGGCGGCACGCCAGTTAATTAACAAAATGGTTGCCTTACAGCATCAAATTCAAGAGAAATAATGAATCGGCTATTTCCTGAACAGCTTGCTTCGTCACTGGAACGGCATTTAGCCCATGTGTATTTTCTGGTGGGCGAGGATCCGTTGTTGCTCAATGAAAGCGCCAATGGTATTTACCAAACGGCGCTTCAGCGGGGATTCGATGAAAAAGTTGAACTGGACATTAATGCCTCCACCGACTGGAATGATTTATTCGAGCGGGTGCAATCCATGGGCTTATTTTTCAATAAACAGCTCATTATTTTAGATTTACCTGAAAATGCGACCGCACTTTTACAGAAAAACTTATCCGAATTCATTTCGTTGCTTCAGCCCGATGTGCTACCGATTTTCCGTTTAGCCAAACTCACTAAAGCCGCTGAAAAGCAGGCGTGGTTTATGGCGGCGAATCAGTATGAACCGCAGGCGGTATTGGTAAACTGTCAAACCCCCAATGCCGAACAATTGCCCCGCTGGGTGGCGAATCGGGCGAAGATGTTGGGGTTAAGCATTGAACAAGAAGCGGTGCAGTTGTTGTGTTACAGCTACGAAAACAACCTGTTGGCACTCAAGCAAACACTGCAATTACTGGATTTGCTTTATCCTGATCGTAAACTCACTTTTGCCCGCGTGAATAGCGTGGTGGAACAGTCCTCGGTGTTTACGCCGTTCCAATGGGTTGATGCGATTTTAGGCGGAAAAGGG
This sequence comes from Aggregatibacter actinomycetemcomitans, assembly GCF_023518055.1. NCBI lineage: Bacteria > Pseudomonadati > Pseudomonadota > Gammaproteobacteria > Pasteurellales > Pasteurellaceae > Aggregatibacter > Aggregatibacter actinomycetemcomitans. Next base: position 600,092 of record NZ_CP085096.1, on the reverse strand, counting down.
AATCGCGCCCGCCGAATTCTCACCGGTTTAAAAGATGAAGATGTTCAGCCGATTATTCTCCTGCGCACGTTGCAGCGCGATTTAATGACTTTACTGGAGATCAGTAAACCGGAACAACCCCAATCCCTTGACTCGCCTTTACCCACCGATCAACTGCGTGAACAGTTTGATCGCCTGAAAGTATGGCAAAACCGCCGTTCATTGTTTACTCAAGCGGTGCAACGTTTAACCTACCGTAAACTCTATCTTTTTTTTCAGCAACTCGCCGATGTGGAGCGCTGTGCGAAACAGGAATTTAGCGATGATATTTGGCAACAACTGGAAGATTTATCGGTAAGATTTGCCGGTTAGCCATAATTGATAGGGGTTTCATTGTGTTATTAGCTACTTTATTATCCGCATTTGCGATGTTTGCTTTTGTGGTTTCAGCCAACAGTCGTCGAATTAATTTGGCATCAATAAAGCTCAGATGGAATATCTTGAATTAGAATATAGACGATTATTAAATACAATATTACTTATATTGAGGAAAACAAGTGAAAAATTTCATACAATTTACTCTTTTTTGCCTGTTAATATATTTTATAGCAAGAATTCTATCAGATATATTTGACTTGCAAATATTTTATATCTATTTGGGAATACTGGTTTTATATTCATTTAAAGAAAGAATAAATAGTTTATTTAGTAAAATACGAGGAAAAAATGAGAGAGAGCGAAATTGATAATTTATCTTTAGTTTTTGGTAGTTCTCCAGTAAAAATAGTTGCGGCTGTTTCTAAACGGGAAATTCTCACTTTTTATTGTGGTTTGTCAGATTTGGCCTGATCTTCTACGGATAGTTAATCTCCACTTTCCGCCAACAGTCGTTGAATTAATTTGGCATTTGCCGGCGGAAATTGTCCGGCATCCAGTTCGTTTTGTGCTAACCAGAAACCGTCTTGTCCTTCCCGCCCGAACGGTTCACCGACCCATTCTTCCACCAGATAAAAAAAGAATGTAATGACTTTAGTGGGATACTCAAATTCAAAGCGTTCGAACAATTGAGCATTTAGCACCACGATGCCGATTTCTTCTTCCAGCTCGCGTTTAAGCGCTTGTTCCGGCGTTTCCCCTTTATCCACTTTCCCGCCGGGGAATTCCAGGGCTTGCGCGAAATCCTGTCCTTCCAGACGTTGAGTTAAATAAATTTGTCCGAATTCGTTACGAATAATCCCGGCTGCAACCTGTACAAGCGGTTTGCTCATGTGATTTCCTTTAAATTGAAAGCGAAAAGTGCGGTCAACAATGCCAGCGTTTTTTACCGCACTTTATCTCACGCCATTAATGTCTGGCCCGGCTGCCGTGGCAATGTTTGTATTTCTTGCCGGAGCCGCACGGGCAAGGCTCGTTACGACCAATTTTATGGTGTTCTTCCGTACCCTGTTGCGCCCCTTGCGATTCGTCGTTGTTATACTGCATGGCGGCGGCTTCACGTTGTGCCAGTTCCTGACGCAAACGTTCCGCTTCTTCCATTTCTTCCGAGGTCCGAACCTGAACGCGACTTAAGGTGGTGACCACGCTTAATTTCAGGGCATCCAACATTTCCGTAAACATTTGAAAGGACTCTTTTTTGTATTCCTGTTTCGGATCTTTTTGCGCATAACCGCGTAAATGAATACCGCGACGCAAATGATCCATGGCGGATAAATGTTCTTTCCAAAGCTCATCTAAGGTTTGCAACATCACGCCTTTTTCAAAGTTGCGCATAGTTTGTTCGCCCGCCAATTCTTCTTTGCGTTTGTATTCATCCACGGCAGATTGAATAATGCGCTCACGCAGGGTTTCTTCGTGCAGATGATTGTCTTCATCCAGCCATTTTCTGATTGGCAAATCCAAGGCAAAATCTTGTTTCAAGCGCTGTTCCAAGGCAGGAATATCCCATTGCTCTTCCAAAGATTGCGGCGGGATATATTGATCGATCACGCTGTTGAACACATCCCGGCGAATCACATCAATAGTTTCTGAAATATCGTCATTTTCCAGTAATTCGTTACGCTGCTCGTAAATGGCGTGGCGTTGATCGTTTGCCACATCGTCAAATTCAAGCAGGTTTTTACGTCCGTCGAAGTTATGCGCTTCCACTTTCGCTTGTGCGGAAGCAATTACTTTCGCCAGCAGCTTGGATTCCATGGCTTCAGCTGTATTACTGAAGGCTTTACGCATCATGTTGAGTTTGCCTTCATTGAGGTAAATGCGCATTAACGCATCTTCCAAGGACAGGTAGAAACGGGAGGAACCCGGGTCGCCCTGACGGCCGGAACGACCGCGTAGCTGGTTGTCGATACGACGGGATTCGTGGCGTTCGGTGCCGATAATGTGTAACCCGCCGGCATTTTTCACGATGTCATGGCGTTCCTGCCATGCTGCTTTAATGGCTTCGATTTGTTCCGCTGTCGGATTCTCCAGTTTATCCACTTCTGCTTTCCAGTTACCACCTAACACGATGTCGGTACCACGCCCCGCCATATTGGTGGCAATGGTCACAGCACCCGGATAGCCGGCGTTCGCTACGATTTCTGCTTCCTGCGCGTGGAATTTGGCGTTCAGTACATTGTGTTTGATGCCCGCTTTATCCAATGCGTTGGAAAGCAATTCGGATTTTTCGATGGAAATTGTTCCCACCAATACCGGTTGTTGACGCGCTACGCAATCTTTGATGTCGTCAATAATGGCGTTGAATTTATATTCTTCCGTTTCAAACATGACGTCGGTACGGTCATCACGAATCATCGGACGGTTGGTTGGAATGACCACTGTTTCTAAACCATAAATTTTTTGGAATTCAAAGGCTTCCGTATCCGCCGTACCGGTCATACCCGCCAATTTTTCATATAAACGGAAATAGTTTTGGTAAGTGATGGAGGCGACGGTTTGGTTTTCGCTTTGAATGCGCACGCCCTCTTTGGCCTCAATGGCTTGGTGTAAGCCATCGGACCAGCGACGACCCGCCATGGTACGACCGGTGTGTTCGTCCACGATAACGATCTCTCCGTCTTTGACGATGTAATCCACATCGCGCTCAAACAGCGTGTGAGCGCGCAATGCCGCCATGACATGATGGAGTAAAGTGATTTTTGACGGTGAATAAAGAGATTCGGTGTCTTTCATGAAGCCTTGTTGAATCAACCATTGTTCACATTTTTCCTGACCGCGCTCGGTTAAGTGTGCCTGTTTGGTTTTTAAATCTAAGGTGTAGTCGCCGGTGCCTTGATATTCTTCCGTGTCTTCTTTGTCTTGTTTAATCAGGTTTGGGATCAATTTATCAATGGCGATGTAAAGCTCGGAGCTGTCTTCTGCCTGACCGGAAATAATCAATGGGGTCCGTGCTTCATCAATTAAGATGGAGTCCACTTCATCCACCAGCGCATAATATAAATCTTTTTGGAAGCGTTCCTGCGGCGAGTGCGCCAGGTTGTCACGTAAATAGTCGAAACCTAATTCACTGTTGGTGGCGTAGGTAATGTCCGCTGCGTATGCTGCGCGTTTTTCTTCCGGTGACAAGCCCGGAATGTTTACGCCTACGGTAATGCCCAAAAATTCAAATAACGGACGATTGGTTTCCGCATCGCGGCGCGCCAAGTAGTCATTCACGGTCACCACGTGTACCGCTTTGCCCGGTAAGGCGTTAAGGTAGCAAGATAATGTGGCGGTTAAGGTTTTCCCTTCACCGGTACGCATTTCCGCGATACAACGATCGTTAAGCACCATGCCGCCGATAAGTTGCACGTCGAAGTGACGCATGCCCAGCACACGTTTACTGGCTTCACGCACGGTAGCAAAGGCTTCCGGCATCAGGCTTTCCAAGGTTTCACCTTTGCCTAAACGCTCACGGAATTCGGCGGTTTTGGCTTTCAGCTGTTCATCGCTTAAGGCTTCAAATTCCGGTTCTAATTTATTAATTTTAACGACGATTTTATTGAGGCGGCGTAAGATACGATCGTTACGGCTGCCGAAGATTTTAGTTGCAATAGTTCTAAGCATAATTTTTTCTTTTAAAAATAGATAAATGAGATCGTTTAACGAATTAAACGACGGAATATACAAAGATCGAAGTTAAATAAATTGAGGTCCGGCACGAATCGGTGCATTGGGAACGAAAGGCGAACGCGCAAAGTGCGGTTCATTTTGCGGAAGATTTTCAGCTTCCAACGGCGCATGTTGCGGTTGGTGTTGCTGCTGACTGGTTTGTTGCAGCAACGCAACGGTGGTTAAAATCTGCGGCGCGTTTTGTTGCTGGGCGTTTTGATAATTTTCTCTGCCGACGGAAGAGGAATAATTCAGTTCCTGACCGACAGGCAAAACAAAAATCGCAAGCATGCCAAGCAGCAGTTGCGACCAAAAATGATGTTTGCTTTTGTGAGAAATTATCATAAGGATCTCAATATCAAAAAATTGTCGGTATTGTAGCGGAAATTCGCTACAATGTCATAAATATTAGGGCGAAAAGGCGGAAAACAAGGCAATGCGTTATCAAAAACCGGTAAATATTCAAACATTATTACAGGATTCTCCGTTGGCAAAAATCGTGCAAAAAGGCATTCGCTTAAATGAACTAAACCAACAGGTTAACGGATTTTTCCCGCCCGAGTTCAAGGATTTGTATCGCATTGCCAATATAGAACAAAACAGTTTGCGCATTGAAGTGGCGAATGCCATGGTGCGGCAAAGTTTTTTGTTTCGTCAGCGGGAATTATTACGTTTAATTCAGCAACATTTGCCGGAAATCACGCAATTAACCTTTTACATCAACCCCGAATTTCGCCGCGGTGCCTAAAAGTATTCACAATCAAGGCTGGCTTGATTGTTCACCCTTTCGGGGCCGTCGGTAGAACCGACGTTCAAAAAGCGTTGCTTTTTGTGCGGTCGTTTTCACGGACGTTTTTACGGAGATAACATGAAAATAGGGAAATTAGCCAAAGCCGTAGGGTGCAGCGTGGAAGCCATCCGATTTTACGAACAAAAAGGCTTAATGCCATGCCCGCCCCGTTCCGCCGGCGGTTTTCGTTTATACACGGACGAGCACCTGCAACGCCTGTCGTTTATTTGTTATTGCCGCTCCTTGGATATGTCTCTTAAAGAAATCAAATTGCTGTTGAGCCTGGAAAGTGCTTCCGAACAACAAAAAGCGGAAATCAATCAATTGCTCGATCGACATATTCAAGACATTGCCAAACACATCCACCGCCTGCAACATTTACGCATGAATCTCATCCAACTGAAACAACAATGCGGAGAAGTGAATCAGCAACAAAACTTGCTGCGAATCCTGCAATACAGTCAGGTAAAGTTTAGACCGTTGAAGTAAAAAACACGGTAAGAACCTACCGCACTTTTGTCTTGCTGCAAAAAGTGATCTGCCCCCAAAAAGCTGGACAGGTTAGTTAACTTAAATATTGAGCTCGGTATTGCACCGGGCTTAATCCTTTTAAATCAAGTTTAATTCGTTCTTGGTTGTAATACACCAAATATTCTTCAATTTCCGCCTGTAATTCGGCAATCGAAGTATAAGTGCGTGAGTAAAAACACTCAGATTTTAATATCGCAAAAAAGCTTTCAATCACCGCATTATCATAGCAATTCCCTCGGCGACTCATACTTTGTATCGCCTTGCCTTCCAACATCTTTACCCATTCTGCTGAGCCGTACAATACCCCTTGGTCGCTGTGAATAATCGGGCATTCGCTCGGTTTTAGTTTGCCAAGTCCTTCTTCCGGCATTCTTTTTACCAATGAGAACTTAGGGCGTTTCGCAAAATTATAGGCAATAATTTCCCGGTTCGCTAAATCCATCAACGGTGAAAAATAGAGCTTTTCTTCCCCAACTCGAAACTCAGTGACATCGGTTACCCATTTTTGATTGAGCGCCGTCGCTGTAAAATCACGATTTAGCACATTCGGGGCAATATGCGATGTTTTGCCTCGTTTTCCATGTCTTTTCTTGCGTAAAATAGAATGAATACCTAACGCATTCATCAGTTTTAACACCGTTTTATGATTCAAATGGAAACCCATTTGACGTAATTTGAGTGTCATTGGGCGATAGCCATCTCGTTTTCTGTTCTTTTTATACCGCAACAAGATAGTTTCTTTTATCTCACGATAATCGTGTTTAACTTGCTGATAATAAAAGGTAGAACGAGGCATTTTAGCCACACGAAGTAAGTCATTTAACGCGTGATTTGGCTTCAATCTTTCAATGATTTTTCTTTTTTCTGTCGCTGTTTTTGACGGTCGAGTGCCTCCAACTCCTTTAGGTAAGCAATCTGTGCACGTGCTAATGCCAGCTCTCGTTGCAGCTTTTTAAACGCTTTTGGGGAAAAGTCTGTTTGTTCCGGGATTTCAATCGCTTTCTTTTTCATCTTTGGCTTCACTATTTTAGGGCGTTGAGGGTTTATATAAGGGGATTTTACGCCATTAAGCCCTCTTTCACGAAAGGCTTTTCCAATAAATGACTTGAGAACGAGAAATCTGATGAAGTTTCGCCACCTCACGGATACCAAAATCCTGCTCGGTGACCTGTTTGATAGTTTTTAAACGAAATTGATAAGAGTAAGACATAATCTGCACCTCAAATTAGGTGTCCAGGTTTTGGGGTGCAGAGCAAAGTGCGGTCGGAAAATGCAGCGTTTTTAGCCTTTTGCCAAAATCTCTTTGAGGAAGCGGGCGGTGTGCGAGCCCTCCATTTTGGCAACCTGTTCCGGTGTGCCGGTCGCGATAATTTGTCCGCCGCCGCTGCCGCCTTCAGGGCCGAGATCTACAATCCAGTCGGCGGTTTTAATCACGTCTAAATTATGCTCAATGACCACGATGGTGTTGCCTTGATCGCGTAAACGGTGTAACACGGAAAGCAATTGTTTAATGTCGGCAAAATGCAGCCCTGTGGTCGGTTCGTCCAGAATATACAGGGTTTTGCCCGTATCCCGTTTGGAGAGTTCCGTCGCCAGTTTCACCCGTTGCGCTTCCCCGCCGGACAGGGTGGTAGAGGATTGCCCCAAGCGAATATAAGACAAGCCCACGTCAATCAGGGTTTGCAATTTACGCGCAATCATTGGAATGGCATCGAAAAACTCGCGCGCATCTTCCACCGTCATGTCCAGCACCTGATGAATGGTTTTACCTTTGTAGCGGATTTCCAGGGTTTCGCGATTGTAACGCTTGCCTTTACATTGGTCGCAAGGCACGTACACATCGGGCAGGAAGTGCATTTCCACTTTGATTACGCCGTCGCCCTGGCAGGCTTCACAGCGCCCGCCGCGCACGTTAAAACTGAAACGCCCCGGGTTATAACCGCGCGCACGGGCTTCCGGTACGCCGGCAAACAGTTCGCGAATCGGCGTGAATACGCCCGTGTAAGTTGCCGGGTTGGAGCGTGGCGTGCGTCCAATCGGGCTTTGGTTAATATCAATAACTTTATCGAAAAATTCCAAACCTTTAATGGACTTGTACGGCGATACCTCGGCATTTTCTGCACGATTCAAGGCGTTTTGTGCAATAGGGAACAGAGTGTCGTTAATCAGTGTAGATTTACCTGAACCGGACACGCCGGTGATGCAGGTAAATAAGCCCACGGGAATGTCTAAATTGACGTTTTTCAGGTTGTTACCGGAAGCGCCGAACAATTTGAGCATTTTTTTCTTATCAAGTGCGGTACGTTTTTTCGGTATTTCGATCTTTTCCGTGCCCGATAAAAATTTACCCGTGAGGGAATTCGGATTTTGCATGATTTGTTGTGCGGTGCCTTCGGCGATGACGCTACCTCCGTGCACGCCGGCGCCCGGTCCGATGTCGATAATGTGGTCGGCGCTCAAAATGGCGTCTTCGTCATGTTCCACCACGATTACTGTATTGCCTAAATTACGCAAATGAATCAGCGTGTTAAGCAGGCGTTCATTGTCCCGTTGGTGCAAGCCGATGGAGGGTTCATCCAACACGTACATCACACCCACTAATCCTGCGCCGATTTGGCTGGCGAGGCGAATCCGTTGTGCTTCACCGCCAGAAAGGGTTTCGGCAGAGCGGGAAAGGGAAAGATAATTCAAGCCTACATTCACTAAAAATTGTAACCGCTCTTTTATCTCTTTCAGGATTTTTTCGGCGATTTGGGCTTTTTGCCCGCTGAGCTGTAAATCGCCGAAGAAATCTAACGCTTCACCGATGCTTTTTTCCGACACCTCCGGCAGGTTGGTTTGTTCAATATATACATTGCGCGCTTCCGGGCGTAAGCGGGAACCGCCGCAATCGGCGCACGGGCGGTTGCTGATGTGTTTGGCGAGTTCTTCGCGCACCGACATGGATTCCGTTTCTTTATAACGGCGCGCCATGTTGTTCAAAATCCCTTCAAAGGCGTGGCGACGCAGCACCACATCGCCGCGATCGTTCATGTATTGAAACTCGATTTCTTCCTTGCCGGAACCATTCAAAATAATCTGTTGGATTTTTTTCGGTAATGCTTCAAACGGGGTTTCTATGTCGAAATGGTAGTGTTTCGAGAGGGAAGTGAGCATTTGATAATAATAAAAATTACGGCGATCCCAGCCTTTAATGGCGCCGTTGGCAAGGGAAATGTTCGGATTTTGCACCACGCGTTTTTCATCAAAATATTGCTGCACGCCTAAACCGTCGCAGGTCGGACACGCCCCTGCCGGGTTATTGAAGGAAAACAGACGCGGTTCCAGTTCCGGCACGGAGTAGCCGCAATGGGGGCAGGCAAAGTTGGCGGAGAACACCAACTCTTCCGCTTTCGGATCGTCCATGTAGGCAACCACTGCCGTGCCGCCCGATAATTCCAACGTGGTTTCAAAGGATTCCGCCAATCTTGTGGCTAAATCCGACCGCACTTTAAAGCGATCCACCACCACTTCAATAGTGTGTTTTTTATGTAATTCCAGTTTCGGTGGATCGGATAAATCACAAATTTCGCCATCGATACGGGCGCGAATGTAACCTTGTGCGGCAATTTGTTGCAACAGCTTAACGTGTTCGCCTTTGCGTTCTTTCACCACCGGTGCCAACAGCATCATTTTGCTGTCTTCCGGCAGGGAAAGTACTTTATCCACCATTTGGCTGATGGTTTGCGCGGTGAGTGGAACATGATGATGCGGACAGCGCGGTTCGCCCACGCGGGCAAACAATAAACGCAGGTAATCATGAATTTCGGTAATCGTCCCCACCGTTGAACGCGGGTTATGGGAGGTGGATTTTTGCTCAATGGAAATCGCCGGTGAAAGCCCTTCAATGTGGTCCACATCAGGCTTTTCCATTAATGACAGAAACTGGCGCGCATAGGCAGAAAGGGATTCCACATAACGGCGTTGTCCTTCCGCATACAGGGTATCAAACGCCAGCGAAGACTTGCCCGAACCGGATAAACCGGTGATAACGATAAGTTTGTCGCGTGGAATGGTTAAGTTAATATTTTTCAGATTGTGGGTTCGTGCCCCACGAATGTCGATGGTATCCATAATAGATTTTATAAATGAAAGAAGTGTAAATTTGCGATAATTATCGCATATTCTTAAATAACTGTGCAAATATCCAGTTAATTTTGTTGAAAGCGTGGATTTCTTTCTGATTTTCAGGCAGAATAAGGCAAATTTTTTACAGCAAAATCGAATAAAAGAAGAGGATATTATGGCTGGAGTAAATAAAGTGATTATTGTCGGTAATTTAGGTAACGATCCTGAAGTCCGCACCATGCCGAACGGCGAAGCCGTCGCCAATATCACCGTTGCCACCAGTGAAAGCTGGAATGACAAAAACACCGGTGAACGCCGCGAAGTCACCGAATGGCACCGCATCGTATTTTATCGCCGCCAGGCGGAAGTGGCGGGGGAATACCTGCGTAAAGGGTCTAAAGTCTATGTCGAAGGACGCTTAAGAACCCGTAAATGGCAGGATCAAAACGGTCAAGATCGCTACACCACCGAAATCCAGGGCGACGTTTTACAAATGTTAGACAGCCGCGCCGCTCGCCAATCCGGCGGAAACTACACACCGACATCCCAACCAAGTTATCCAAACCAACAACAAAGCGCCCCACGCAGTGCGCCGGCAAGTAAACCTGCCGCCGAAGCGCCGATGGATAATTTTGATGATGATATTCCTTTTTAATGAACGCAGCATAAATGATGAAAAGGTCTGATGTAATGTCAGGCCTTTTTTCTATGAAAAATTAACAGTGTTTTAGTGGCACTAAAAGTGCGGTCATTTTCTAAGTCATTTTCCCTGCTTAAACATCGCAATCAATTCCCTCACCTTAATGCGTTTATGCGGTGCTTGGCTGATGGAACGTTGTACTTTTAGGCGACGGATTTTGGCGCCTTGGTAGATTTCGCGGGTGAAAGGGGTGTCGTGGTTGGAGATCAGCACTTGAATGTTGCGTTGTTCCATGGTGTGTTTGGCGAGGTTGGCGAGATCACGCTGGTGGGCGATGGAGAACTCATTGCCGGCGTAATTGGTGAAGTTGCTGTCTTGTGAAAGCGGGGCGTAGGGCGGGTCGCAGTAAATTACGGAGTTTTCGTCCGCCATTTCAAAGGTTTGTTGAAAATCGGCGCAAATAAAGACCGCACTTTGTGCTTTGGCGGCGAAAAAACGCAGTTCTTCTTCCGGGAAATAGTGGGTTTTGTAATCGCCGAAAGGAACGTTGAATTCGTTTTTGGAGTTGTAACGGCATAATCCGTTGAAACCGAAGCGGTTTAAATAGAGAAATAACACGGCGCGCTGGAAAACGTCAGTGCTTTGGTTAAATTCCTTGCGTTTGCCGTAGTAGTAAATTTCAGTATTCGCTTCCGGGTGGAAAAAAATCGGTTTACACGCCTGAATATAGCGTTCTACATCCAATTTGACGATATTAAAGAGGTTGATTAAATCGGGGTTGATGTCCGCCAGAATGTAGCGTTTGAAATTGCTGTTAAGAAACACCGCGCCGGCGCCCACAAAGGGTTCGACCAAGCATTGCTTACGTTTTGGTAGTAGGCGATTGATTTCGTCCATAAGGCGATATTTACCGCCCGCCCATTTGAGAAACGGGCGGCTTTTGGCTGGCGTAGCGGGTTTAGCGGGTTCAGGCATAATTAATCGAATTGAGAGCAACGATGGATGGTATCAATCACTAAATCTTGATTAATATCTGTTGCTACATAAGCCCGACCGAGAGATTTGAGCAGTACTAAACGCAATTTACCGTTCAGCACTTTTTTATCGCGCATCATCAACGGTAAGTAATCCTGCGCCGTCATGCCGTCCGGTGAAACAGTTGGTAAATTGGCGCTTGCCAGGAGTTTCTCCAAGCGCGCCACATCGGCTTTGGTTAAATCGCCTAATCGCTCCGATAACACCGCCGCCATCATGCAACCTGCCGCTATCGACTCGCCGTGTAGCCAGTTGCCGTAACCCAAATGGGCTTCAATGGCATGACCAAAAGTATGACCGAGATTTAACAGCGCACGATCGCCTTTTTCCGTTTCGTCCCGTGCCACAATGTCCGCTTTTAATTGGCAGCAGCGGGCGATACATTGCCGGAGCGCGGATTGATCTAGGGCGACCACTTCGTCAATATGCTGCTCCAGCCATTCAAAGAAAGGGAAATCTAAAATCACACCGTATTTAATGACTTCCGCCAAGCCGGCATTCACTTCGCGTTTCGGCAAAGTGTTTAGGGTCAAGGTGTCCACGATGACGGCATTCGGCTGATAAAAAGCGCCGATCATGTTTTTCCCTAATGGGTGGTTCACGGCAGTTTTGCCGCCAACGGAAGAATCCACTTGCGCCAATAAGGTGGTCGGAATTTGAATAAAGCGCACACCTCGTTGATAGCTCGCCGCCGCATAGCCGGCAACATCGCCGATTACTCCGCCGCCCAATGCCACGATGGTAGTGTCACGACCGTGATTGGCTTGTAAAAGTGCGGTGAAAATCAGGTTTAAAGAGTCAAGGGTTTTGTATTGTTCGCCGTCCGGCAATAATACGCGCTCAACGAGACAACCGATTTTTTCCAGCATGTCGGTGACGATGGCAAGGTAATATTGTGCAACGGTCGGATTGGTCACGATCATGACTTTGTTGCCCGGTTTCAGCGGATAACAATGGGGATCCGTCAATAATCCGGCGCCGATATGAATCGGGTAGCTTCTTTCTTTCAATTCAACACTTACACACAACATTTATTTTGCTTTTTGGTCATTATTTAACCGTTATAGTTATCAATCAAGTCGATAATCTGCGTTGCCATTACCTTGGCACTTTGGTCATCAGTAGGGAGGGTAATGTCTGCTACGTCTTCATACAGCGGATTGCGGATTTTCGCCAAATCTTCCAACACCTGACGCGGATCGGCAACATCTTGCAAAAGCGGGCGCTTTTTATCCCGCTGGGTGCGTTGATATTGCTTTTCAACAGTGGTTTCCAGATAAATCACAATACCGCGCGCGGCAAGCTGGTTTCGATTGTCCTTAGATAACACTGCACCGCCGCCGGTAGATAACACGATGCCTTGGCGTTGCGTTAATTCGTTAATAATACGTTCTTCTCTTTTACGGAAACCGGCTTCGCCCTCAACATCAAAAATCCAGCCAATATCTGCGCCGGCGCGTTCTTCAATTTCTGCGTCGGTATCTACAAAATCCATGTTGAGCAACTGAGCAAGTTGGCGACCAATGGTGCTTTTGCCTGCCCCCATTGGCCCCACTAAAAAAATATTACGTTTTTCTGCCATTGTTATAATCTTAAATTTATGTCGTCGAAAAGAATGTGATCTTTTAGAAAATAAGAAACGACCGTAACATACTCATATGTGGTCGTGTGAAAGCTTTTTGAATATAGAGTTGAAAAGATCACCCCCAAAATTAGGGGGAATTATCGCAATAAACCGCTACCGTTTTCAACCTAAACAGGACAATTATTTTATCTATTGTGAGGAAAAGCAAAATTATTTCCTATTTAGGTCCTTTTTATTCTCCCCTTTTGCCATGATTTGCTCATTTACCCCGATTCGCTTTTGTTTGAAAGCGTCCGGGGTTTCGCCTTTACGCAAAATATGTGGTGTGACAAAAATCACCAGCTCGCGTTTTTGATGGCGTTCACTTTCCTTGCTGAATAAATGTTTAATACCCGGAATGTCACCCAGCACCGGCACTTTATCGGTGCCTTTGGTGATGGTATCGCTAAATACACCGCCCAGCACAATGGTTTCGCCGTCCTTGGCGAAGACTTGTGTATTAATCTCCTGTTTATCAATAGAAACCACTTCGCCCAAACCGTACGCCACACGGCTGCCCGGCGAGTTTTGGCTGACGATAAGATCTAACAGAATTTGTTTATCCTGCGAAATGTGCGGCGTGACTTCCAAACCTAGTACCGCCTCACGAAATTCCACGCTTTGCGAACCGCTTTTTTCGTTCACCAGAATATAGGGCAATTCCGTCCCCTGTTTGATGCTGGCGCTTTTTTTGTTTGTCGTTAGCAGGCGTGGGCTTGCGATGATTTCCACATTATTTTCCCGTTCAAGTGCGGTCAATTCTAAGTCTAAAAGTCGCCCGTTGATTTTCGCAACCTGTAACGCCACAGAGCCTGCCGGTGTCGTGGTCGTGGGAAAATTTACGTTTAACTGATTGACAAGGTTATCAAAGCCGTTGCCCGCCAAACTGCCACCGATACGATGGGCGTTGTCCGTCGGGCTGAAAATGCCCCAGCGCACGCCCAGTTCTTTCAGGCTTTCATCGTTAATGGTGACAATGCGCGCTTCAATGGCGATTTGCTCAATGGGTTTATCCAGTTCATTAATCAGCTTTTTTATGTTGCGGACGGAGCGCGGTTCATCCTGAATCAGCAACAAATTGCTACGATCGTCGAAAGTGATACTGCCGTTAGGCGACAACAGGGAACCACTCCCCCCGGTGAGGGATTTCATCACTTCCGACGCTTTGGCAAAGTGTAATTTAATGGTCGCCGTGTTCAGCTGTGCCGGTTCTTCCGCCATGGGCAGAGAAAGAGGGAAAGGCTCTTCCATTTTGCCGGCAAATTTCGTGTTGGTGTCGCCTTTAGTGAAATAATAAATGCCGTTTTCCTGCCATAAATCCAGTTGTTTAATTTTTGCCACAGAACGAAACAGCTGATCCAAATCCACGTTTTCCAACTGTAACGACACCGTGCCTTGCAGTTCATCGTCAATAATCAAATTGGTATTGTGGGCTAATGCCAACTGCTGCAAAGTCGGAACCAGTGGTGCCTGTTTCAGCCGAATGGAAAACACCGGATTTTGTTCCGCCTGCACCGCAAGACTTAAAAAACACCCGAAAAACAGACCGCACTTTAGTCGTCGGGAAAGGATCGATTTCATGTTATTTCCTTCAAAATGCCTAAAATTTTATGTTCAATGTAGTGGAAAGCTCGCAATTTTGCGGGTTATCCCAACGTAAAAAACGAATTTCCTGTTTACCGATGTGTTCAATTTTCAGATTTTCCGCCGCAACAAAATCTCCTTGTTGGGCGAGGTTCACTTGGTTGTCGGCAAGCAAGAGTAATTGCCAATCTTTTTGGTGCTGCAGCACGCCCACTATGCGGATTTGATTAAATGCGGTGGACGGAAAAATCGCCTCCGTCCCTTTATAGCACTGGATTACGCTTGTGGTGTCTTTGAGTGATGCGTTCGAGGCGGTGGTTCCGCGTTGGGTTTTGTCAAAAGGATCATTAGCGGTGACAGACAAGCTGAACAACACGCCGATAAAGAAAACGAAAAGAGGGTGTAACATTATTTTTCCTTGGTATGTAATTGAAATAAAAGTTCGCTGTGAATAGAATGCCCGTCATTGGTATCGGCGTTTTTAATAATGTGCCATTCCAGTAATTCCAGCTCGTCATTAGCACTGAAAAGTGCGGTCAAAAATTCCCGTAAATCGGTAAACTGTCCGTGCAGTTGCAATTTGAGCAACGGTTTTTGATGAAAATCCCATTGGCTGTGCGCAATGTGCAATTTCGATGCAAATTGTTGAATCTGCTGATTTATCGGCGGGAGTTTGCCCGCTAATTCCGGTGTGAGTAATTGCTTCGCCGCTTTTTCTTTCAGCGCGGCTAAGATTTTTTGCTGATGAGCAAGCTTTTCCTGTTGGATTTGCAATTGTTGTGAAATCGCTTCCGCCTGGGAACGCTGTTGCCAATAATCCCATGTGGGAAAATAGAGCGCCAATAAACATACAAAAATCAGCAATGCCCTTTGTTGCCAACTCGTCAAGCGGTGCCAATGTTGCAGAAAACCATTTATGCCGTTGAATTTCATGGCGTGTCCCGCAAGGTTAAGTTAAATTGAAACTGCAGTTCGTCGGCATTCGGTTTGAACTCCGCTAGTGTGACTTCGGCGAAAAGTGGTTGTTGCGTGAGAAATTGATTCAACCGGCTGAATTCTTCTTGACTGTGGCTGTAGCCGGTTAAGGTTAGTTGCGCTGTTTTAAGAGACAATTCCGTTAATTCACCTTGTGTGAGCGGTAACTCTGTTAATTGATTTAACAGCGAAAAAACAGTTTCTTTTGAAACGGGGTGTAATTCCTCCGAATCTGTCTGTGTACTTCGGAGTTGTTGAATGTGTCGTTGTGTAAGCTGTTGCTCAGGTTGGATTTTGGTCAGTTCGGTTTGTATTGTTTCTGCGGTTTCCGCGTGGCTTTCCGCCAAAGACCCCAGAATTAACCAGCCGCTTGTGCATATCAACGCGCAAAGGATAAGTTGATGAAGTAACGCTTTATTCTGTTGACGTTGCAATTGAATGCGCCACGGCAGGAGATTGATGTCTTTTTTCATGGTAATCGTCTCAAATGTTGTGGTCGGCGTCAAAAAGTGCGGTGGATTTCAACGGCGTTTCCCGTTGCCACAAGGCGTTACCTAACGCGATGAACGGTAGCTCGGTTTCAATGGCGTGCCAGCTTTGCGGTATCGCCTGTGCGTCTTTTTCGGTTTGATAATAGAACACCTGCATCGGTTCTTCTGCATAACGTTGGCAATATTGCGCCAAAAGTGCGGTCAGGTTTCCCTGCGTTTGGAACAGCGTTTGGGTTTGCTGTAATTTGTGTTGTACCGCCAGCAAGCCCGTTTCGTCCTGATATAAAAACACGGCGTTATTTGGCAAGGCGTGCCCCAAAAAATATTCCGCCGCGCGTAACATCGCTTTTGCCGCGTTGTCTAACACGTCAATTTGTAAAGGCATAAGTTGTTGCAAATATTCTGTGGCGATTTGTTGTCTAATGGCAAAAATATCTAACCGAAAGCCCTGTTTTAACGGTGTGGCTGCGTAGTCATACCACACCTCTTCGGTGGGAATCGGCAGCTCGTTGGTTAAGCTGAAATGGCACTGTTGCTCACATTCCTGAAGGTTCAGGTTATGGGGCAAAATCAAGGTTTTCTGCCAGATTTGATGGGGCATGATGGCGGTAATAAATTTGTAGGCTAATTTTTTGCGCGGATGGTTAAAACGACGGTTTAAATGGCTTGTCAGTTCCATTAATTCCAGTTCGCCGAGGCGCAAAAAGTGCGGTTGATTTTGCGGGTCGATCCACGCTGCGTCGATGGTTTCTCCACGGCACCAAAGACCGACTTGCAGTGTGGGAATGTGTCTAATAAACATTGGATTCATCCTTATTTACACGATTTAAGTGAGTTTTCGCTTTTGCTTTTGTGGCGTAATCTTTATACTTAGCAATCAACTATATTTTTAATCCTTTTAACTTAACGACAATGAAATAAGTGAGAAATTTTCGATGCGGATCGCAAAATTAATATTAAGTTCCTTATTAACTTTATTTATTCTTGGCGGCATTGTGGCGGGTATGTTCTATATCCAGCTCAAATCCGATTTACCGGATGTGGAAACGCTGAAAACCGTTGAGCTGCAACAGCCGATGCAAATTTACACTTCCGACGGCAAACTTATCGGGGAAGTAGGGGAGCAACGCCGAATTCCGGTGAAACTGGCGGATATTCCGGAAAAACTCATTCAAGCCGTGTTGGCAACGGAAGACAGCCGTTTCTATGAACACCACGGGCTGGATCCGATCGGCATCGGGCGTGCGTTAATGGTTGCCGTGACCAAAGGCGGCGCGTCTCAAGGGGCAAGTACCATCACCCAACAGTTGGCGCGTAACTTCTTCTTAACGCCGGAAAAAAGCCTGATCCGTAAAGCCAAAGAAGCGATTTTGGCAATTGATATTGAAAATGCGTTGGATAAAAACGAAATTCTCGAACTGTATTTAAATAAAATTTACTTGGGCTACCGTTCTTATGGTGTCGCGGCGGCGGCAAAAACCTATTTTGGTAAAGAATTGAATCAATTAACCCTATCCGAAATGGCGGTGATTGCGGGCTTGCCGAAAGCGCCTTCCACAATGAATCCGCTGTTTTCGCCGAAACGTGCGCTGGAGCGCCGTAATGTGGTGTTGGGGCGTATGTTGGACCAAAAATACATTTCCAAAGAAGAATATGATGCGGCATTAAAAGCGCCGATTGTCGCCAGTTATCACGGGGCGCAAATGGATTTCCGTGCGGATTATGTGACGGAAATGGTGCGTCAGGAAATGGTGAGACGCTTTGGTGAGGAAAATGCCTATACCAAAGGTTACAAAGTTTACACCACTGTGCTTTCCAAAGATCAGGAAACCGCACAAAAAGCGGTACGTGATAACTTAATCGCTTACGATATGCGCCATGGTTATCGTGGCGGCGCGCCTTTATGGAAAAAAGACGAAGCGCCTTGGGACAACGACACCATTATCGGTTTCCTGAAAAAATTACCGAATTCCGAACCCTTCATTCCGGCGGCGGCAGTCGGCGTTGCCAAATCCGGCGCGGAGCTCCTACTGGCTTCCGGTGATAAAATTACGCTGCCGAGCAGCGCAATGCGTTGGACAGGGCAAGCTAATCCGGTGAAAGTGGGTGATCAAATCTGGATTCGTAAAAATGACAAAGGTGGCTGGATGCTGGGGCAAATCCCGCAGGCCAACTCCGCTTTGGTTTCCTTAAACAGCGACAACGGCGCTATTGAAGCCATTGTGGGCGGTTTCAGTTTTGAACAAAGCAAATTTAACCGCGCCACTCAATCTTTGGTGCAAGTGGGTTCTTCCATTAAACCGTTTATTTATGCGGCAGCATTGGAAAAAGGGTTAACCTTATCCAGCGTGTTGCAGGATATGCCGATTGTGCTGAAAAAACCGGGACAGAAAGAATGGCGTCCGAAAAACTCGCCGGATCGTTATGACGGTCCGTTGCGTTTGCGCGTGGGATTAGGTCAGTCTAAAAATATGATTGCCATTCGCTCCATGCAAATGGCGGGCATTGATTTCGTGGCAGATTTCTTACAACGTTTCGGTTTCAAACGGGATCAATATTTTGCC
The DNA here is from genome assembly GCF_023518055.1 of Aggregatibacter actinomycetemcomitans. NCBI lineage: Bacteria > Pseudomonadati > Pseudomonadota > Gammaproteobacteria > Pasteurellales > Pasteurellaceae > Aggregatibacter > Aggregatibacter actinomycetemcomitans. The sequence continues at coordinate 581,683 of NZ_CP085096.1, read as the reverse complement.
AGCGAAGCCCTTGCTTTGGGCGCGGCATCCTTCACGCCGTTAGAAATGGCACGCGGTTATGCGGTGTTTGATAACGGCGGTTATTTGGTCGATCCTTATATTATCAATAAAATTTTAGATAATAGCGGTAAAGAAATTTTCGTGGCGAACCCGAAAGTAGCGTGCCCGACCTGCGACAATATTCCGGTGATTTACGGCGAAACGGAAAAATTGGACGGCTTTAAAAATACCGACTTAACGCCGGCTGACGAATTTGCCCGCACCGATGAATCTACTAACGGCGAAGAAGTAGACCAAGGCGAAAGCGTGCCGGATATTCCGGAATTGCAACCGCGTGTCGATGTGGTGAAAGAGGAAAATCTGAACCTCATGGCGGATGCAAAAACCAATGGTTCCGAAGTGCAATATGCACCACGTGTGATTAGCGGTGAATTAGCGTTCTTAATTCGTAGTGCGTTAAGTACCGCAATTTACGGCGAACAGGGGCTTGGCTGGAAAGGTACCAGCTGGCGCATGGCAAATGACATTAAACGTAAAGACATCGGCGGCAAAACCGGTACGACGAATAACTCCAAAGTGGCGTGGTATGCCGGCTTCGGGGCAAATCTGACTACGGCGGTGTATATCGGTTTTGACGATAATCGCTTTAATTTAGGTCGCGGTGAAGCCGGTGCGAAAAGTGCGATGCCGGCGTGGATTGCTTATATGAAGCCGATCTTGCAGGATATTCCGGAACGTGCATTGCCGATGCCTGCCAATATCGTAGAAAAACACATTGATTTACGCTCCGGCTTACTGGCTAACGATGGGCGCGTGGAATATTTCATTAAAGGAACGGAACCAACCCGTGCTTATGTGGAAGAACGCGGCTACTATGTACCAAGCGAACTTCTCGATGGCGACAGTTCACCGGGCGGTCAACCGGAAGAATTGTTCTAAACCGCCATTCGCTCAAATGAAGCCCGGCAATTGTCGGGCTTTGTCTTTCGGGAAAAGTGCGGTCAGCTTTTCAAATGTTTTTTAAGTAGGGATTATGCTCAGTTATCGTCATAGTTTTCATGCGGGCAATCATGCGGATGTGTTGAAGCACATTGTGTTAATGCTGATTATCGAAAGCCTGCAACAAAAAGAAAAAGGGTTTTATTATTTAGATACGCATTCCGGTGCGGGGCGTTATCGCTTGCTTAGTGCGGAAGCGGAGAAAACGGCGGAATATGTGGACGGCATTGGTCGTTTGTGGGCGCGTGAGGACTTGCCCGCAGAAGTGGCACGTTATGTGGCGTTAATTAAAAAGCTCAATTATGGCGGCAAGGAATTGCGCTATTATGCGGGTTCGCCGTTGTTGGCGGCGAATTTATTGCGTCCGCAGGATCGTGCGTTGCTGGTGGAACTTCATCCGAGCGAGTTTCCGCTGTTACGCAATAATTTTAAAGAATTTGATAATGTGACGGTAAAAATCGGTGACGGTTTTCAACAGGTCAAAGTCACCCTGCCGCCAAAAGAGCGGCGAGGGCTGGTGTTGATTGATCCGCCATATGAGTTAAAAGAAGATTACGATTTGGTGGTGAAAGCCGTTGAAGAGGGCTATAAGCGCTTTGCTACGGGCATTTATGTTATTTGGTATCCGGTGGTGCTGCGTCAGCAAACCAAGCGGATAGTGAAAGGTTTGGAAGCCACGGGGATTCGTAAAATCCTGCAAATCGAACTGGCAGTGCGCCCGGATTCCGATCAACGCGGGATGACGGCGAGCGGGATGATTGTGGTGAATCCGCCTTGGACGCTGGAGCAACAAATGAAATCCATTTTACCTTATTTAACCACCGCACTTATACCGCAAGGTACCGGTAGTTGGTCGGTAAATTGGATTACGCCGGAATAAGAAAATACCGATTGGACCGATTTATCCTATTTGTTTGATTTGTGAACACCCTTTGGGCAGAATAGCGCCCAATTGATTCATTAAGGAAAAGACTATGAGCAGACATTATGATTACCTTGCTATCGGCGGTGGTAGCGGCGGTATTGCCTCCATTAACCGCGCGGCGAGTTATGGCAAAAAATGTGCCATTATTGAGGCGAAACATTTGGGCGGAACCTGTGTAAATGTGGGTTGTGTACCGAAAAAAGTGATGTTTTACGGCGCACAAATTGCGGAAGCGATTAATCATTATGCACTAGATTACGGTTTTGATGTGGAGGTAAAAAAATTTGATTTCGCCAAGTTGGTGGAAAGCCGTCAAGCCTACATTGATCGTATTCATACTTCTTATAACAATGTATTGGCGAAAAATAACGTCGATGTGATTCACGGCTTCGCTAAATTTGTGAATAAAAACACCGTTGAAGTGACCCTTGCAGACGGTTCCACCGAACAAGTGACCGCTGACCATATTTTAATCGCGACCGGTGGTCGTCCGAGCCATCCGCCGGTAAAAGGCGTGGAATACGGCATTGATTCTGATAGGGTATTTGCTTTGAATGCGCTACCAAAACGCGTTGCCATTATCGGGGCGGGTTATATCGCGGTGGAACTTGCCGGCGTATTCAATAGTTTAGGTTCCGACACTCACTTGGTAGCGCGTCGTCACGCGCCGATGCGTAATCAGGATCCGTTGATCGTTGAAACGCTGGTGGAAGTGTTGGAGCAAGACGGCATTCATTTGCATAAACACACCACGGTGCAAGAAGTCATCAAAAATGCAGATGGATCTTTAACCGTGAAATTCGATCACGATAGAGAAATTATCGTAGATTGTTTGGTTTGGACAATCGGGCGTGATCCGGCAACGGATAAAATCGGTTTGGAAAACATCGGCGTGGAAACCAACGATCGCGGTTTCATTAAAGTGGATAAATATCAAAATACCAATGTACCCGGCATTTACGCAGTGGGCGATATTATTGACGGCGGTATCGAATTAACACCGGTTGCCGTTGCCGCCGGGCGTCGTTTATCCGAGCGTTTGTTCAATAATAAACCAAACGAGTATTTGGATTACAACCTTGTGCCGACAGTGGTATTCAGCCACCCGCCAATCGGCACCGTAGGTTTAACGGAACCGCAAGCTATTGAACAATACGGCGCGGAAAACGTGAAAGTGTATAAATCCAGCTTCACCCCGATGTACAGCGCAGTGACCCAACGCCGCCAACCTTGTCGCATGAAATTGGTTTGCGCGGGTAAAGAAGAGAAAATCGTCGGCTTGCACGGCATCGGCTTCGGTGTGGACGAAATGATCCAAGGCTTTGCTGTCGCCATCAAAATGGGTGCCACCAAAGCCGATTTCGACAACACCGTGGCAATCCACCCGACAGGTTCGGAAGAGTTTGTAACGATGCGTTAAACGATGGCTTGATTAAACAAAAGGTCTGAAAGTGTTCAGACCTTTTGTTTAGCCATTAGGCAGAAAAACGCCTAAGAAAAAAACCGCACTTGAGTCGATCAACATAAAGTGCGGTTTCTTTTAAAGATGTTTTTAGCGAGTGCCGTAAACTACGATGGTTTTGCCGTGTGCCGAGATGAGGTGTTGATCTTCCAGCATTTTCAGAATACGCCCGACGGTTTCCCGCGAACAACCGACCATTTGTCCGATTTCCTGGCGGGTGATTTTAATTTGCATACCGTCCGGGTGAGTCATCGCTTCCGGCATTTTTGCCAGATTGAGCAAGGTTTGCGCAATGCGACCGGTGACATCTAAAAAGGCTAAATTACTTACTTGGCGCGAAGTGTTTTGTAACCGATACGCTAATTGGGCAGTAAGATACATCAGGATTTCAGGGTTGACTTGAATCAGCTGGCGAAATTTACGATAAGAAATTTCCGCCACTTCGCAGGAGGATTTTGCTTTAATCCACGCAGAACGGCGTTGTCCTTCTTCAAATAAGCCCGCTTCGCCGAAAAAATCCCCTTGGCTTAAATAGGTGAGGATCATTTCTTTGCCGTCTTCATCTTTGACCAAAACGGACACGGAGCCTTGAATTAAATAATAAAGTGTCTCGGCTTTTTCGCCGGCGTTGATTAATGTGCTTTTAGACGGATATTTATGGATGTGGCAGTGGGATAAAAACCACTCAAGTGTCGGATCCATTGATTGCGTAGCTTGTGCGTTTTGTTCCTGCACGTTAAACCTCCATCTAAATTATGAAAAACTAAGCAGTTTATCTAAAAAATTCCGTTTTATCTTTTATGTCGATAGATTCATGTAATTCAGACCAAACAATCACCGCGCTTCCCTGGCGGATCCTGTTCAGCAATGCTTTCTTTTTTTGTTCGAAAGTCTGTTCATGTGAACCATAATCGGTCCCTTCGCGCAAAATAACGCTTTCCACGATATTGACCAATGTTTCTTCGGCTAACTCTTGCCAAGGAATAATCACGACATATTACCTAAATAAATAAATTATGCAAATAAGCTTTCCATCAGTTGCCATTGCTGGTTAAAACCCTGATTCGGCATATGGCGAAAGTTGGAACGCACATAACGCATAAACTGCCCTTCGCAGAGGGTCACCAAGTGGGCGGCGATAATCCGTTCATCCACGTTAAAGCCACGTCCTTCACGCAATTTTCGCATTTGCAGAATGTTCACAAATTGCAATTCCAAGCGGTCAAAAAAGGTGGCGACGCGGGCTTGTAATTTGGCGTCTTCAAACATCAACGCGTGACCGGTTAACACGCGGGTTAAACCGGGGTTTTTGCGGGCAAAATCCAAGATCATCTGCATAATGTCTTTTACCCGTTGCATGGTGTTGGTTTCGTGTTTGATGGACTGCGAAATCCGATTAAGCAACGTGCTTTCGATGTTCTCAATAAGGGCTTCAAAAATCTTGGTTTTACTCGGGTAATAACGGTATAACGCCGCTTCCGACACGCCCACTTCCGCCGCCAAACGGGCGGTGGTCATGCGTTCCATACCACGTTCGGAATGGAGCATATGGGTAAGCACCGTTAGCACTTGCTGGCGGCGTTCTTTGATACTACGTTTATTCGCCTGTTCCATCAGTGTTTACCCGAATGCCCAAAGCCGCCCTCACCACGCTCCGTGGCATTAAATTCGCTGACGATATTAAATTCCGCTTGCACCACCGGCACGAAAACCAATTGGGCAATGCGATCGCCTACTTCAATTTTGAACGGTTCGTCGCCACGATTCCACACGGAAACCATTAACGGGCCTTGATAATCGGAGTCGATTAACCCCACCAAATTGCCCAACACAATGCCATGTTTATGCCCCAAACCGGAACGCGGCAAAATTACCGCCGCCAAATTAGGATCGGCAATATAAATAGATAATCCCGTCGGGATAAGTGTGGTTTCGCCCGGTTGAATCGCAATAGATTCGTCAATTAAGGCACGTAAATCCAAACCGGCGGAACCTTCCGTAGCGTAAGCCGGCAGAGGAAATTCTTTACCAATGCGTTGATCTAAAATTTTTACGTCAATTTTTTTCATTGTGATGTTTACCTTTAAAGAAATCGGTGATTTTTATCATAAAGTGCGGTCATTTTTTACGGCGTTTTTCATTTCCCATAATGCGTTACAATTTCATTGACCAACATTTCCGCTAATGTATTTTTATCCGCCAACGGCAAGGCTTTTTCGCCGCCCTTCCAGAACAGTTGCAACGCATTTTGATCCGCGCCGAAAACCTGCCCGCCGGACACGTCATTGGCGCAAATCATATCGAGATTTTTGCGTTGTAATTTATCTTTGGCGTAATCGGCGAAATGTTGCGTTTCGGCAGCGAAGCCCACCACAAACGGACGATTTTCGGCAAGATAGGCAACGTCGGTAATAATGTCGGGGTTTTTAATGAGTTTTAATGTCATTTCCTCACCGGATTTTTTGATTTTCTGCTCGGCAATGTCGGCAACGCGATAATCCGCAACGGCGGCGCAGCCAATAAAGACGTGGCTTTTCACAGCGCACTCAAGGGAGGTTTGCCACATTTGCTGCGCGGACGTCACATCAATGCGGGAAGTGTTTTTCGGCGTAGCAAGATTAACAGGACCTGCGATTAAGGTGACATTCGCCCCACGTTTGGCGAAGGCTTCGGCAATGGCAAAGCCCATTTTGCCGGAGCTGTGATTGGAAATATAACGCACGGGATCGATGGCTTCGCGGGTCGGACCGGCGGTAATGGCAACATTTATGCCCGCCAAATCCTGTTGTATGGCAAAATGGTCACAAAGTGCGGTGAAAATTTCCGACGGTTCGGACATTCGCCCGGCACCGACATCACCGCAGGCTTGTTCGCCGCTATTCGGTCCGATAAGTTGCACGCCTCGGCTTAAAAGTGCGGTCAGATTTTGCTGCGTTATTGCCTGGCGGTACATTTGCTGATTCATTGCCGGTGCCAGCAAAATCGGTGTGTTGGTGGCAAGACAAAGGGTGGATAATAAATCGTTCGCCATGCCCACGGTGAGACGGGCAATAAAATCTGCACTGGCAGGGGCGATCAGCACCGCGTCCGCCCATTTTGCCAATTCAATGTGACCCATTGCCAGCTCCGCTTGCGGATCCAATAAGGATTGTGCCACAGCGTTGCCGGAAATTGCCTGCAAGGTGAGCGGTGTGACAAACTCTGCCGCGGCGGGGGTTAATACTACTCGAACCTGCGCATTGGCTTTGCGTAATAAACGAATTAATTCAATGGTTTTGTAAGCGGCAATTCCGCCCGTAATGCCCACGACAATGCGTTTATTTTCTATATTTATCATGCTTAAACCCCATGGTTTGCCCGGCTGGAAAATGAGTTTGCCTATTCTACTTGAATTATTATTCAATCAAAAATCTTATTTTTGCGATCCCGGTTCCATCTTTTGCACGGGCTTTTCCAATTTTTGATAACATTATGAATTAATTGCGAATCTTTTGTTTTTAGAGAGGTTCGGCAAATGAATGAAGCATTAATGCCAAGGGAAAAGCTATTAAAATACGGTGCTGCCGCTTTGACGGACGATGAACTATTGGCGATCTTTTTGCGTACGGGAATTAAGGACTGCCCGGTGATGCAGTTATCGAAAAATGTATTGCAACATTTTGGTTCTTTACGCGAGTTAATTCGTGCCGACCAAAAGCAGTTTTGCGCTGTGAAAGGCATTGGTGTTACGCAGTTTATTCAGCTGCAAGCCTGTACTGAAATGACCCGCCGTTATTTGTTTGCAGAATTAAAAGAGACCCACTGTTTTACTTCAACCGACATTGTGAAAATGTACTTACAGACGGAGCTGGCAAATATCGAGCGGGAAATTTTTATGGTGCTTTTTCTGGATAACCAACATCGCCTGATTAAGCAGGAACGCCTGTTTCTCGGCACCATTAATAAAGCGATGGTGTACCCGCGTGAAATCATTAAAGAAGCCTTGGCTTGTAATGCGGCGGCGATTATTTTGGCGCATAATCACCCTTCCGGCGTGGCGGAACCGAGCATTTCCGATAAACAAATTACCGACACCATCAGACAGGCGGCGGATTTGGTGGATATTCGCGTGCTGGATCATTTCGTGATCGGCAATGGACGTTATTTTTCCTTTGCGGAACAAAATCTTCTTTAAAATCCACCGCACTTTTAGATAAATTTTAGCTTTAATGTAAGCAAATTCAGGATTTAGGCTTGAGAATACAAGATAAAGTGAGTATAATGCACGACCTTTAATATAGTACGCGGGTCGGGTTGCGACCTGACGAGGTCACTCTCAAAAGTTATTTTTGAAGTATTCCGAACCGTAAGCTCGAGCTTATATTTCATTATTGGAGATTAATATGTCTAGAGTCTGTCAAGTAACAGGCAAGCGTCCGGCAGTGGGGAACAACCGCTCACATGCAATGAATGCGACTCGTCGTCGTTTTCTTCCTAACCTTCACACACACCGTTTCTGGGTTGAAAGTGAAAACCGTTTCGTAACATTACGCTTAACTGCAAAAGGTATGCGTATTATTGATAAAAAAGGCATTGATGCAGTTTTAGCTGAAATCCGTGCTCGTGGCGAGAAAATCTAAGGAGCTAACAAATGGCAGCAAAAGGTGCTCGTGAGAAAATCCGTTTAGTTTCTACTGCTGAAACAGGTCATTTCTACACAACAACAAAAAACAAACGTAATATGCCTGAGAAAATGGAAATCAAAAAATTTGATCCTGTAGTGCGTAAACACGTTGTTTATAAAGAAGCAAAAATCAAATAATTTGTACGAATTGAAAAACCCGATCTTGTTCGGGTTTTTTTGTATCAATATTTTCCCGCCCCACGGATTTTGGAGAAAGAAATGCCCGAACTGCCTGAAGTGGAAACCGCCGTACGCGGTGTGAGTCCTTATCTGAAAGATTATGTTATTGAAAAAATCGTAGTCCGCCAGCCGAAACTGCGCTGGGCTGTATCGCCTGAATTGGCAGAGTTGCATCATGTAAAAATTTTGGATTTAACCCGTCGCGCCAAATATCTGGTTATTCACACCGAACAGGGTTACATCATCGGACATTTGGGGATGTCGGGAACGGTGCGTATTGTGTTTCATGGCAGCCCGATTGATAAACACGATCATCTTGATATTGTGGTGAATAACGGCAAATTACTGCGTTATAACGATCCCCGCCGTTTCGGTGCCTGGCTCTGGACGGAAAAATTGGATGAATTCCATTTATTCTTAAAACTGGGACCTGAGCCGCTATCAGAGGAATTCAATGCAGAGTACTTGTTTAAAAAATTACACAAAAAAACAACCGCACTTAAAACCGTATTAATGGATAACACCGTGGTGGTTGGTATTGGCAACATTTATGCCAATGAAAGTCTATTTCTGTGCGGGTTACATCCTTTGAAGCTCGCCGCTAATCTAACTCGAAAACAATGCGAACGCTTGGTGGATACCATTAAATCGGTGCTTGCCAAAGCCATTGAACAAGGCGGCACCACGCTAAAAGATTTTCTCCAGCCCGACGGCAGACCGGGGTATTTTGCACAAGAATTGCTGGTTTACGGCAACAAAGGCAAACCATGTCCGAAGTGCGGTACAAAAATCGAGAGTTTAGTCATCGGGCAACGGAATAGTTTTTATTGCCCGACGTGCCAGAAGAAGGGATAACCTTAGTGTTTCGGCAGTGTTTGAAATAAGTGATTTACCCAATCTGCCGCTTCGTCCATGGGGAAATCGCAGGTGTGATTGTTGGAATCGCTTTCGGTTTTGCTCATAATCGCTTTATAAGGCACTTCTGCTTTGCCTTTAGGTTGCCAGCGGCAAAAATTGGCGATATTCCGCGCATAAAATGCCAAGACTTTTTTCTGCAGGGCTGTAGCAAGATGAACCGTTCCGCTATCAACACTAATAATTAAATCCGCAGAAGAAACAAGCTGGATATATTCCTGAATTGTGGTTTTAGGTGATAATTTTATCTGAATTTTGTTATCACATAATGAAATTAATTCTTCGAAATAAGTGGCACTTTCTTTCGTATTTGTTAGCACAAAAAGTACATTTTCTACAATCGTTGGGGAAAGTGAATTTAATAATTCGGCAAATTCGCTTGCCGGAATTTTTCTGGTACTGCCTTCAGGTGCCAATAAAATTCTCACTTTATCGCCCCAAAGCACTTCAAATCTAATGGTTTCCTGATTTATTAAAGCATATTCCACAGCCTTTGGATCTAAATAAGCAGAAATGGCAGAATCATTCAAATATTCAGAAATATGTGTTGTGTCATTTTGTGGACAAGCGAAATTATAATTTTTGATTGTATCTAAATTATAATTTTCCTTATGTTTTTTATTAAACACAATAATGTACTTCGGTGATAACAGCTTCTCTAAAATAATAGACTTAGTGGTGTAAGTTGGCTGAAAATCCAAATAGAGATCCCATTTGCGAAATTGAGAAATATAGGTTAAAGGTTTGTCCTCCAGGAGAACATCAACTAAATCGGAACAAGCAAAAATGTCCCGATTCCTTTCTGTGACGATCACGCCAATCACCAGTTCCGGGTTGGCAAGTTTTAATTGTTTTAAATGCGCGGTATGGGCAACGGCATCGCCAATAGCATCGCCAATGGGTTTTAACAACACCGATTTAATCATTATTAAATCTATGTTTTCTGCTTTTCGTTTTCCGGCTAATTTAGCAACGAGTTTTTTTGTTATTGACATAAAATTAATTTATTTTAACCATTCTGATTTAATTTCATCGGGAGAGATTTCATTGACATTTTCAATAAAATTAAGGATATATGTTTTATTTTTACAGTTTGGATTCCAATGCGTAAAGTTTTCTTTATCAGCGAGCTTATAAAATCCAATAATTTTTTTATTTAATCCTGCTGCAATATGAATAATAGACGTATCAGGAGAAATAACGAGGCTAGTATAATGAAGTAATGTTATCGTATCAAAGATATTTTCAGTATTTTCATAGATAAAAGCATTGGTATATTTTTCTGCTATCGTTTTTAACAAAGGGGTTACTTCGGGGTAGGTTAGTAACAGCGCTTTTTTATTTTCGGCTTTAAATTTTTCGATAAACCGATAAATGTTTTGTTCCGTAAATTTTCTGGTGCCGGCTGCACCAAAAAAGTTTATAGCGATGCAATCGACAAGATGATTTTTTTGTATGAAATTTGCAATATCTTCTTTTTTATCACTGTGATTTGGAATGTCATATTCAAGATTAATATCTTTTACACCACATAATTTAATGGCTTCTGCATAAACTTGGGAAAAATGTAATTGGTCTTGAGTGACATTCAAATTAAATAGTTTGTAGTTTTGTTTTTTATAGCCGATATTATTTTTTGCATGAATTAATCGGGTTAGCCACAAATCACGACTCCGTAATAATACCGGTAAATTAATTAATACATCATAATGTTCATGTGAAAGCTGTTTTCCCATTCTGCTGTAAGCGCAATGTTCTTTTCTATTTAAAATAAAACAATGATCAATAGATGGATTTTGTTCAAATAAATTGGCATTTTTAGGTGAACATACAACATCAATCTGTATTTTGGGGTTATGTCGTTTTAATTCTCTGAAGATAAATGAACTGACAATATAATCTCCGATTTTTCCGTCTTGTTGTAACACAATAATTTTCGGATTTGTCGGCAAAGGCTGCCCCTGAACATTTTTGTCTAGCAACATTTTGCCTAAGGCTAAACGGATTTTTCGGAGTAATGCTTTCATTTATGCTTTCTTGTATCGATCTTCAATAGAATTAATTTCGCTTTCAACCGCTAAGCCCTCAAAGACACAGGAGGGCTCAACGCCATACGCGTGAATACGTGTTTTTTGAATAAAACCCGTAACGAAGTCCGCCGGCATACGCAAAGGATAGGCGTATTTTAAGAGTTTTTCTACGCCAGCCTGATTGACCATATAAGCGGTTGCTTTCATGATCGAGCGACGGGAATTTTTTGAAGGGTAGCGATAACGAACCAGTTTATAACCTTCAGGCAGGCACTTTTTAATTAACGGGTAAGATTTGGCTTTGCCATGATCGAAAAAGAGAATTTCGTAACGCGAAGGCAGTTTCTCAATAGCCGCCTGCAAAATCGCTTTAAAGTGGGTCGAAACAATTGCATCGTCTTCTAAAATGATGGCTTCAGCAATATTATTTTTTTTGATGTGTTCATATACTTGAATATGACTTAAGGCACATCCGATTTCACCCAGCGTTAGACGTTTATTATCGAAATCCTGATAATACTGATAATCCACCTTGGCAAGCTCTTCTTCGCTCAACGCTTTTCCATAAACCGCATCAAAAAATTCAAATTGCAAGCCAAGCCCATTTAAACGCTTTGCTATAAATTCACGACGGGGAGAGTTTTTTAAGCTGATAACGAAGATTGGGGGAAGATTGTATGCGCTATCCATAAACACATTACCTTAAGGTCGAATGGAAATAACCCCCGCAATCGCGAGGGCTAAAATTCAGATTATTTTGTACCTGGAATTTTAAAACGGCTGTTAAAGCGTTCAACGCGGCCACCGGTGTCAACAACACGTTGTTTTCCTGTGTAGAATGGGTGACATTTACCGCACACATCAAGGTTGATGTCTTTGCCTAAGGTTGAACGGGTTTTGATCACGTTACCGCAAGAACAGGTCGCAGTAACCTCTTTATATTCAGGATGAATACCTTGTTTCATAGAAAACCTCAAATTTGAAGCCATGCCGCTATCAAGCCAATCGCAGAAGCAATCCCTGACACCGCATGAGATTAATATTACGCCATTCTAAAATGGCACGTTTGTGTGTAAGGCTGCGAATTTTACAGAAAAAAAAAGTGCAATTCAAGCAGCACCATGTGGCTGCGAGGTTATCTTTTTATGAGCAGAGATATTCATTTCATTGTCTTAAGATAGTAAGATAGCGCCTAGCCTAAGGCACAATTTCATGTATCTCTATGAATTCCACGGAAAATAAAAATTTTGTTATCAGCATTTCGACGGCTGAACAACGCAGAAACCACATTATTGAACAATTTACTCATCAAAATATTCCCTTTGAATTTTTTGATGCTTTTACGCCATCCGATAAATTGACCGATCATTTGCAGCGCTATCTTCCGAATGTTGCGAACGCCGCTCAGCTCACCATGGGAGAAAAAGGCTGTTTAATGAGCCACTTCATGCTGTGGAAGAAATGTATTTATGAAAACTTAGACTACGTTACGCTTTTTGAAGATGATATTTTGCTTGGCGAGAATGCTAATAAATTTCTTGCCGAAGACGAATGGCTAAAAGTGCGGTTCAATTTTCAAGAGATTTTTGTCCTGCGTTTAGAAACTTTTCTCATGCCCGTTCAGCTTGAAAAACAAGTGCAGATTCCTCCTTTTCAGCAACGTGATATTGATATTTTAACGTCCAAGCATTTTGGCACGGCAGGATATGTAATATCTCAAGGCGCGGCTAAATATCTCATTGCGTTGTTTGAAAAGCTTACCACAGAAGAAATTAAACCGATTGATGAAATAATGTTTAATCAACAGATTAACGCTACCGGCTATCGGATATATCAACTGAATCCGGCGATTTGTGTTCAGGAATTACAATTAAATCAAGAGGCAAGCTTATTAGTGAGCAATTTGGAACAAGAAAGAAAAAATAAACCTAAAATACGAAAAAAGAAAACATTAAAACAACGCCTATCCCGAATAAAAGAGAATATTATACGGGCAATAAATAAAGAAAAATGGAAAGAACAACAACGCATTAGGGAAATACTAGGTAAAGAAATAGTTCGTTTTATGTAGATGATATTATGAAAAAAGAATATTCCTCACTCTCAACTTTGTTTTCATCTAATGCAACATTTTTTAATGTTATTCATAGAATAAGCAATAAACCTTATAAAATATTCTATACCGGTTTGATTCCAAAACCGATTCGTAGATGGCTCGCCAAAAAAGCTAATTTATCTCAACAAAATCATGTTGCAAATTGTTGGAAAGAGGTCATTTCCCTTTATCTTAATGGTGAATTAGATGAAATTATGGTTAAGCCTAAAAAGGATTTAGGGAATAAGAAAATCATTTGGCAATATTGGGGACAGGGTTGGGAAAGTGAAGAATTGCCTGATATTGTTAAAATCTGTCGTCGTTCAGTTCAAGAAAATAAAGGTGATTATGAGGTCATCTATCTGGATGATAAAAATTTGATTGAATATATTGAATTTTCTGATTTCGTTTCTGAAAAAAGAAAGAATCCTAATTTTCGTCATGCATTTTTCTCAGACCTGCTTAGGTTAGCTTTGTTGGAATGCTATGGTGGAATATGGGTTGATGCAACAATTTTATTTACAGCACCTATTACAAAACAATTAGGCAGTTCAGATTTTTTCATGTTTTCTCGAAGCCCTAAAGCAACTAATAAGGCAATGTGGAAGAATCTAAATAGAGAGTATTTTTTATGGGATAAAGAAAGTCGGGTAAATATTTTAAATAGCTTTATTATCTCTAAAAAAGGAAATGTAACAATACATATCTTACTTCAGTTGCTATTATTTTTTTGGAAAACACAGGAGAATATTCCTCACTACTTCTTTTTTCAAATCCTCTTCGATGAGCTAAAAAAAGAAAATTTGATTGAAGAGTTTGAATTGGTTGATGATACTTTGCCACATTTATTATTTTCTGAGTTGAATAATCCTTTTGATAAAAATAAGTTAGATAAGATTACAGCAAAATGTAATCAGCATAAAATAACTTATGTGGCAAAGTGTGAGACAGGTAGTTTTTATGCGTATTTAAAAAATAAATACCAGTAGATTAAGTTAGATAAATATATCTTTTATTTTTTCTTTTAATGATATTTTACTGGTTTTATCATATTTTCTAAATATATGAAACCAATTGTCTTTTCCTAAGTAATTTAGTTTATAATTATCCTTTTTATTAAAAATGCACATTAGATAAACACCTTGGTCATCATCTACTATTTGTGTTCTAAGTAACCTCTTTTGTGTGGATAAAATATCTTTAAAGAAAATTTTCCATTGTTCTCTTGAACTGACTATTACGCTACCAATAACATATATAATATTATTAAACATTGCATGATAAACATCTTCTTTTGATTTTAGTTTATAATTTTTTCTTATTGTAAAAAAGTTTACTTTATTTAGTTCAAAATTATACCGCCATTCTTTGATATTATTCAGCGTTTCATCGTTTCTTACATATCCAAAATCTACCCATGCTACAAGTTCGGTTTTAACTAGTTTTGACTTTATTGCCTTATATAAAAAGTATGGTTTTAAGTTATTTATTAAGACATATTCTGGAAGCCAATACTCAAGGTTCTTGATCACTTCTGGATTGATTTTAGAAGTAAAGCTTTCACTTTTTTGAATATTTTTAATTGAATCTAAGGTTTTACGAAATTTATTAATATCAAATGGGATAATTGTTGTAGGTTTGGTTCCTCTAATATTCTTTACTCTCTCAATATGCTCGTAACTTGTAAAAACTACCATTGGATTATCTAAAGTTGCCAGTTTGGTAAAATATTCAAAATAGGTATCATTTGTTCTGGTGAGGTAACTAGGAAATTCTTCTTTTGATTGGAGGTCACCCCTACCAATATCAAAGAATGCCGTTACTATTGTAATTGATTGATTTTCATTGTGATTTTTCATGGATTGATACTCAAAAGAGGGAAATATAAATTTTCATATTTGCTTCTTAGCTAAGATGCTTTTTCATTCATCCTGTACGCATTTCTTGCTTCTTAAATTTGACAGTATTTTATCCCTTATCCAAGTGAAATTAAACCCCAAACAACAGAGCTATTCTCCCCCAAATAGACAACAATCCCCCAAAATGCTATATTCCGAGCCCATTTTATTTCACTGAATTTCCGTTCATGTCATTTGCCCGAATTGCGCTTCCTGTGCCGTTACATCACTATTTTGATTATATCTTGCCGGCGTCGCTGAATGCTGTCGTGGGGGCGAGGGTGTGGGTGCCGTTTGGGGCGCAGAAGCGTGTTGGCATGGTGGTTGAGGTGGCGGAGCAGTCGGATGTGCCTGCGGAGCAGTTGAAGACAGTGCTGGCTTGCATTGATGAGGTTTCCTTATTTTCTCCGCAAAGCTGGCAGTTTTTGCAGTGGGCGGCGGGGTATTATCACGCGCCCTTGGGGGAAGTGTTGTCGCAGGCGTTGCCGGTGAAATTGCGGCAGGGCGAAAGTGCGGTGGAAAACCCAAGTGTTTTTTGGAAACCGACCGCACTTGGTGAGCAGGCATTGGCGCAGGGCTTATTGAAACGCGCGAAGAAGCAGCTTGAAGCGTTGCAGGCGGCGAATGATTTGCCGGAGAAAGGCAACAACCCTTTTAGTGCGGCGATTTGGTCGGTGCTGAAAGCCAAAGATTACGTCACGGAAGTTGCTCTGGAAACGGAAATCCAAACCTGGCAGCAACAATTAGGCGATAAGCCGCTTGTGAATAAGGCGGATCGTTTAACCTTAAACAAGTCGCAGGCGTTAGTGTTCAGTCAGTTGAAATTTACTCAGGGTTTTGTCCCGTGGTTGTTGAACGGCGTGACGGGTTCCGGCAAAACGGAAATCTATTTGCAATTTATCGAAGAGATTTTGCAGCAAGGCAAGCAAGTGCTGGTGTTGGTGCCGGAAATCAGTTTAACGCCACAAACGGTGCGGCGTTTTCAGGCGCGTTTTAATGTGGTCATTGACGTGCTGCATTCCAATCTGAACGACACGCAGCGTTTGCAGGTGTGGCAGCGGGCGCGCAACGGGCAAAGTGCGGTCGTTATCGGCACCCGATCTGCGTTGTTCACGCAATTTTCCGAGTTGGGCGTGATTATTATTGATGAAGAACATGATGCCTCTTTCAAACAGCAGGACGGCTGGCGTTATCACGCGCGTGATTTGGCGATTGTGTATGCGAAACAGCTGAATATCCCGATTTTAATGGGGTCGGCAACGCCAAGTTTGGAAAGCCTGAATAATGTGCAAAGCGGTAAATATCGCCATTTGTCGTTGTCGGAAAAAGCCAATAATTCCACCGCACTTAAACAGCAGATTATCGATTTAAAACGTCAACCTATGCACAACGGGCTGTCTGATGTGTTGTTAAAACGTATGCAGGCGCATTTGGAAAAAGGCAATCAGGTGTTGTTGTTTTTGAATCGGCGCGGTTTTGCGCCGGTGCTGTTGTGCCACGAATGCGGCTGGATGGCGGAATGTCGCCATTGCGATAAGCCTTACACCTATCATCAGCAACATCATGTGTTGCGCTGCCATCATTGCGCTTCGCAGAAGCCGATTCCACGCCAATGCGGCAATTGCGGTTCCACACAATTAATCACCACGGGCTTGGGTACGGAACAGCTGGAAGCCACCTTAAAAGACGTTTTTCCTCACTACGGCATTGCCCGCATCGACCGCGACACAACGGCACGTAAAGGCAAGCTGGAAGGCTATTTGGAAGATATTAACCAAGGCAAAAGTCAAATTCTTATCGGCACTCAAATGCTGGCGAAAGGGCATCATTTCCCGAATGTCACGCTGGTGGCATTGGTGAATGTGGATAGCGCCTTATTTTCATTGGATTTTCGTGCGGAAGAACGATTGGCGCAGCTTTATATGCAGGTGGCGGGGCGTGCAGGGCGTGGTGTACAGCAAGGCGAAGTGTTACTGCAAACCCATTACCCCGAGCACCCGTTACTGCAAAGTCTGTTACAAAAAGGTTATAACCAATTTGCGCAAAATGCCTTGGCGTTGCGTAAAAGTATGGGTTTGCCGCCTTTCGGTTCGCAGGCATTATTCAAGGCGCAAAGCCGTTATAGCGAAGAAGCTGAACAATTGCTGGCGCAGTTTGTCGAATATTTACAACAGATTAAGCGAAACACGGCGCCCGAGTTGCAAATTCTCGGTCCGATGCCGGCGCCGTTCAGTAAAAAAGCGGGGCAATATCGTTGGCAGCTATTACTGCAGCATCCTTCCAGAGCGGCGTTGCAGCAGGTGTTGATGGAATTTTGGTGTTATCAGGGCGATCAACCCACAAAAGTGCGGTGGATTTTAGACGTGGATCCGTTGGATCTGAGTTAGTTTATTCGCGATTGCGGTAGTCAATGGCACAATTTTTGCGTAGAATTATCGGCATTTTTTATCATTGTGATTTCATTGTTCATTTGGTTTTATTGAGACAGGTTTTATTGTGGCACAACGTGATTACGCCGCCCGCAATGGCGCGAAGAAAAAGAAGAAACAGAAAAAAAGTAATAAACCCCTATTATTTGTCATTGCCGGCGTGATTGTGGCGGCGTTTGCATTCGGTCTTTATTTATTAAAAGAAAAAGCGCCGGAACCGGTGGTGCAACCGGTAGAAACCACAGAAAAAACGCAACCGAAAAGCGTGTTACCGAATCGTCCGGAAGAAGTGTGGAGCTATATTAAAGCCTTGGAAACCCGCACTGTGCCTATTGATGACAACCCGAAATCGTTAGATAAAAATATGCGTTTAACGGAAGAACAACGCAAGATTTTACAGGCAATGGAAAAAGAACAGAAACAGGCAGAGCTGGCGAAAACCAAAGCGGCAGAAGCTCAACAACAAGCGGCACAACAGTCTGGTCAATTTACAGCGCAGCAACCGCCGCAACAACAACCAAAACCGCAGCCTCAAGTGGTAGAAGCGAAGAAAGCTACACCACCGAGAGAAGAGAAAAAAGCGGAGCAAACGGTGAAAGCCGAATCAACAAAGAAACCTGAACCGCAACCTGCGCCACCGCAAACCCCGGCATCCAATGGCGGCGAGCGAAAATACGGTTTACAATGCGGTGCTTTCAAAAACAAAGGGCAAGCAGAAAATTTACAGGCGCGTCTGGCGATACTCGGCTTGCCGGCGAGGGTGAATGAAAGTGCCGATTGGAACCGCGTGGTGGTTGGTCCGGCAGGTGATCGTAATGCCGCGGTGAAGATGCAGGAAAAAGCCAAAAGCGTGATTAGTTGCGTAGTTATCGGGATGTAATCGTCAAGATGAATGAGAAAGTGCGGTAAAAAATCACCGCACTTTTTTTATTTTCAGCTTGCCAAACAAGAAAAAATCAATAAAATGAATGAACGTTCATTCAGCGCAATGTATTGACTGTTTGTAACCTACCTAAATGTGCGATTTGAAAAAAATTTTCACCGCACTTCTAACGATTAACTCAATTTATTAATTTACTATGAATCAATCTGAAACGGATATGATCGAGCGGATTTTTACTGCCACCGATGCATTAATGGCAACGGTGGGGCTGCCAAACTTGTCTATGCACAAGATTGCCAGAGAAGCAAAAATCTCGCCGGGGACGATTTATATTTATTTTAAAAATAAAGAGGAATTGCTGACCCAGTTTGCCCGATATATTTTTCAAAATTTCCAGGATGTGTTGAAGGAAGGCTATGATGAGAGGCAGCCGTTTTTTCAGCAATATCGAAAAATGTGGTGGAATATTTGGCATTTCTTAGAAGCGGAACCTACTATCATGGCGAATATGGGGCAATACGAGTCTTTGCCGGGCTTTTCCGATATTTGTCAAAAATGGGAAAGTGACAGCATCTGGTATCATTTTTGCGTCAAAGCAAAGGCGGCGGGAGAACTGGCTGATGTGCCTCCTCCTATTTTATTTGCGATTTCATTGGAAAGTGCTTTCAATATCGCCTTTAAATGCCGACATTTTTGCGCGCAGGTTTCAATGGAAATGCTGGAGGCCGTCATTGAACGGACTTGGCTTGCTATTAAAAATTAATTCAAGAAATAGTTACGGAGTTTTTATGAGTTCAGCTCAAATCAACAGACCAAAGCGTTCCCATGTGTTCTTTTTGAAACTGGCTTTGGGTGTATTCGTATTACTTTTTGCCGCAATGATTGTGATGAATTATATGAAATCAAAAGGCATTGCGGATTTCCTTGCCAATCAAGGCGAATCCCCGTCACCGGTGACAGCAATGACTGTTACTTCGCAACAGTGGACACCGGTTATTGAAACCACCGGTCTGGTGCGTCCGAACCAAGGGGCTATATTAAGTGCACAAAGTGCGGGTACGATTTCAAAAGTTTTAGTGGAGAACGGACAAAACGTCAAGAAAGGTGATGTGTTGGTGGAATTAGATAGTTCCGTTGAACGCGCCGGTTTACGGGCTGCCGAAGCGCAAGTGATTTCGTTGCGTCAAACCTATCAACGTTATGCGAATCTGGCAAAAAGCGGTGGCGTTTCCCGCCAGGAATTGGATAACGCCAAAGCAGCGTATGATGCGCAGGTTGCCAATGTGGAATCTTTAAAAGCCACCGTTGAGCGTCGCCAAATCCTTGCACCGTTTGACGGCAAGGCGGGTATTGTGAAAGTGAATGTGGGGCAATATGTATCAAACGGCACCGAAATCGTGCGTGTGGAAGACCGCAGTTCCATGAAAGTGGATTTTTCCATTGCACAAAATTTGTTGGATGAATTACGTCTTGGTCAAAAAGTGACTGCCACTGCCGATGCCCGCTTAGGGGAAACCTTTGCTGCGAAAGTGACTGCTATCGAACCGGCAATCAGTTCTTCTACCGGTTTAGTTGATGTGCAAGCCACATTCGAGCCGGAGGATGGAGTGAAATTATTATCCGGTATGTTTACCCGTTTAAACGTGGCATTGCAGACGGAATACGATCAAATCGTGGTGCCGCAAGTGGCGGTGAGCTACAACATGTATGGCGAATCACTTTATATTTTGACCGCACTTTCTGATGAAGAAAAAGAAAAATTCGCCTCAAAAGGCGATGTAAACAAAATGTACCGCGCCCATCAAATCACCGTATTTACCAAAGATCGCCAAGGCATCTATTCTCAATTAAAAGGCGATGAAGTGAAAATCGGCGATAAAATCATTACCGGCGGTCAGCAAAGTTTAAGCAACGGCTCGTTAGTGATTGTTGTGGATAAACAAGGCGTGGGTACCACTCAACCGGCAAGTAAAACTAACCTCTAATTAGGACCAGCGAATGAAATTTACCGATATATTTATTCGACGCCCGGTACTTGCGGTTTCAATCAGCCTGTTAATTATCATTCTTGGGTTGCAGGCGATTTCCAAATTGACGGTGCGTGAATACCCTAAAATGACCACAACCGTAATTCAGGTTTCCACAGTGTATCCTGGTGCAGATGCCAACTTGATCCAGGCATTTGTAACTTCGAAGCTGGAGGAAGCGGTGGCGCAGGCAGATAACGTGGATTATATGTCTTCCTCTAGTAGCCCGAGCAGCTCTACCATTACGGTAAAAATGAAATTAAATACTGACCCGAACGCAGCACTTGCCGATGTGTTGGCGAAGGTGAACTCGGTACGTTCCGAGTTGCCAAAGGGGATAGAAGACCCGACAGTGAGCTCATCAACCGGTGGTTCGGGGATTATGTATATTAGCTTCCGCTCCGGTAAATTAGATGCCAGCCAGGTGACCGACTACATTGAACGTGTGGTAAAACCGCAGTTCTTCACCGTTGAAGGGGTGGCGAGCGTGCAAATTTTCGGGGCCTCCGAATATGCGCTGCGTATTTGGTTGGATCCGCAAAAAATGGCGGCGCAAAATCTTTCCGCGACACAAGTGATGTCCGCCTTGTCGGCAAATAACGTGCAAACGGCGGCAGGTAACGATAACGGTTTTTATGTGGTATATAAAAACAAAGTGGATACCACCACGAAATCCGTGTATGAATTAAGCAAACTTATTGTGTATTCCAGTGGCGATAAATTGGTTCGCTTACGTGATATTGCGGATATTGAATTGAATAAATCCAGCGATACCGCCCGTGCGGTGGCGAATGGTGCCGATTCGGTGGTGTTGGCGATTAATCCGACCTCTTCCGCAAACCCGTTAACCGTAGCGGAAAAAATTCTGCCGTTGTATGAAAACATTAAAAATAACCTGCCGGATGCCATTCAAACCGACATTTTGTATGACCGCACTATTGCTATCAATAACTCCATTGATGAAGTGGTGAAAACCATCATTGAAGCGACCATTATCGTATTGGTGGTGATTACCATGTTTATCGGTTCCTTCCGTGCGATTTTAATTCCGGTAATTACCATTCCGATTTCCCTTATCGGGGTAATCATGATGCTGCAAACCTTGGATTTCTCCATTAACCTGATGACTTTGCTTGCCTTGATTTTGGCGATTGGGTTGGTGGTGGATGATGCTATTGTGGTATTGGAAAACGTTGACCGTCACATTAAACTGGGCGAAACTCCATTCCGCGCAGCGATTATCGGGACCCGTGAAATTGCCGTGCCGGTGATTTCTATGACTATCGCTTTGATTGCGGTGTATTCTCCGATGGCATTGATGGGCGGGATTACCGGTACGTTATTTAAAGAGTTTGCTTTAACCCTTGCCGGAGCGGTGTTCATTTCCGGTATCGTGGCATTAACTCTGTCGCCGATGATGACCAGTAAATTACTGAAAGCACACGATCAACCAAGTAAATTGGAAGAACGTGTGAACCGCACTTTAACGAGGGTTAACAATATTTACGCATCCATTTTGGATTTAGTGATGCAAAACCGTAAATGTATGTTGGTGTTCGCTGCTATTATTTTTGCGACCCTGCCGGTGTTGTTTAAATCGCTATCCAGCGAGTTGACGCCGGCGGAAGATAAGGGCGCATTCTTGGCAATCGGTTCTGCACCTTCTAACGTGAACGTGGATTATGTGCAAGCTGCCATGGCACCGTACCAGGAAATTCTGACCAACACGCCTGAAGTGCAGTTCGCCATGACCATTTCCGGTGTGCCGAGTTCCAACCAATCTCTTAACGTAGTGACCTTAAAAGACTGGAGCGAACGTTCCAAGAGTCAGGCGCAAGTATTGGAAGAATTGAACAACAAAGCGAAATCCATTCCGGAAGTGTCCGTCAGTGGCTTCGCTTTCCCGGAAATTAACACCGGAGAACAAGGACCACCAATTGGTTTTATCATTAGTACATCACAAGGTTATAATGATTTGGCAAGTGTTGCCGGTAAATTTTTGGAAGCGATGCAAAAATCAGGTAAATTCGTTTACACGAACTTGGATTTGAAATTTGATACGGCACAAATGCACATTAAAATAGACCGTGAAAAAGCCGGTACTTACGGCATCACCATGCAACAAATCAGTGCCACATTGGGTAGTTTTCTTTCTGCAGCAACGGTTGAGCGGGTAGATATTGACGGTCGCGCCTATAAAATTATTTCACAGGTAAAACGTGAAAATCGTTTATCGCCGGAAAGCTGGAAAAATTATTATGTCAGCGCAGCCAACGGCAAATCTGTACCGTTAAGTAGCCTGGTTACTATGTCATTAGAACCGCAGCCAAGCTCATTACCACGTTTCAGCCAGTTGAACTCTGCTGTAATCAGTGCTGTGCCAATGCCGGGTTCTTCCATCGGGGATGCCATCCAATGGTTGCAAGACAACGCCCAAGAGTTATTACCACAAGGCTATAACTACGATTTTAAAGGCGAAGCGCGTCAGTTGGTACAAGAGGGCAATGCCTTAGCGGTGACCTTCGTGTTGGCGGTGGTTATCATCTTCTTGGTGCTGGCGATTCAGTTTGAATCCATTCGTGACCCATTGGTGATCATGATTTCCGTACCGCTGGCAATTAGTGGTGCGTTGTTGGCACTCAACTTCTTCGGCTTTATTGGCGTGGCGGGCAGTACCCTGAACATTTATTCGCAGGTGGGCTTGATTACGCTGGTGGGCTTGATCACCAAACACGGTATTTTGATGTGTGAAGTGGCGAAAGAAGAACAGTTAAACCACGGTAAAACCCGTATTGAAGCCATTACCGAGGCGGCGAAAGTGCGGTTGCGTCCGATTCTGATGACTACCGCTGCGATGATTGCCGGTCTTATTCCGTTGCTTTACGCAACCGGTGCCGGCGCGGTGTCCCGTTTCAGTATCGGTATCGTCATCGTTGCCGGTTTGGCAATCGGTACGCTGTTCACCTTGTTCGTGTTGCCGGTGATTTATTCTTACATCGCAAGCGAACACAAACCGGTACCGGAATTTGATGAAAACATCAAACCGATTGAAGGTGAGATAAATCATTAACCAGAATTGTTTGTAGAACCGACCGCACTTTTGAGCAATCAAAGTGCGGTTTTTTATAGCGTAAATCCTGCTCACGTTATATTTAAAAGCATATAGCATTGCAGTAAAATTCATTCTCGAAGACGACCGCACTTTTAGGAGTAGGAAAAAACATGACTATTGACGACATTGATTTTAACGAACTCTATAAACAACATCTTATCGCCTGCCATCATTACAATTTGCCATCGGAAAAATGGGATAAAAAGGCGACGAAAATGGCGGAAAATCCGGTAGGCAAAACCAGTCGTTACAATCAGCAATTGCTGCAAACCATACAGGTGCAGTCGCATGAAACCGTGCTCGACATCGGTTGCGGACCGGGCACCTTTGCCCTTCCTTTGGCGCAACAATGCCGACAGGTTTACGCGTTGGATTACAGCGTGGGGATGCTTGATGTGCTGGCGGATTATAAGCAAAAGCTGCAACTGGAAAATGTCACCTTAATTCACCGTTCCTGGGTGGAGGATTGGGCAGATGTGCCGCAGGCGGATGTGGTTTTAGCGTCGCGTTCCACTTTGGTGGATGATTTGGACGATATGATCGACAAACTTCGCACCAAAGCGAAAAAACGCGTTTATCTTACGTCTATCACACAACGGCATTTTTTAGATGAAGGGGTTTTCAGCGCCATCGGGCGCGAAGACATCGGCTTTCCGAGTTACATTTATTTGCTTAATCGGCTTTACCAAAAAGGCATTCAAGCCAATCTGAATTTCATCGAAACGGAATCCGGTCGTTTTATGGGCGAGACCTACGAGGATTTACTCAACTCCGTCGAATTTTCGTTAGGACAGTTGAGTGAAAAAGAAAAACAGGGGCTGGCGGCGTTTTATCGTCAAAAACAACAGAACAACGAACCCATTGCGCACGGACAACACAAATGGGCACTGATTTGGTGGAAGGTGGAATAAAAAAGTGCTCATAATCAAGGCCGGCTTGGTTGTTCCCCTTTTGGACCGTCGGCATAGCCGACGTTTAAAAGCGTTGCTTGTTGTGCAGTCGGTTTTTCCGGTGTTTTTTAGAGGATTATCAAACCCACCTTATGCTTATTTCGAAAATTCAATTCAACCTGTCTAAAGTCCGTACAAAAAATAGCGTGCCGGCTTTGGTGGTTGTGCATTAAATTCCATAGTATTGTCCTATGTCTGAAAGGTTTCGTTAGGAGGGCTTGTTGTAGAGAAGCCAATTTGATTTTTCAAAGCATAACGCCTTGACGAATCAGGCGTTCAGGCGTAACATTGCGCGCGATTTAGTAACAAGAGGACACACACTTTGGACAGTCACAGTCGATACCGAACGGAGTTTTCACTGTAACTATCGCCCGTCTCACTTATCGGCGATAGTTTCGCGGGTAAGTATCTTTTACCTTTCTCTTTTTCGGCATCTTTTTCGCCAAACGAAAATTTGCAAAAGATTCATCTATTACAGCTCACTTTTTTGTCGTTAGCTTTTTGTCGTTAAAAAACACGCGTAAAAACGACCGCCCTTTCGTTGTTGTCTGTAATTTATTCGTTTGATCGTTGTTCATCGCGTTGTGCATTATCCAATCGGGAGTATGACAAAATGATAAATGCCTTTGCCCTTGAAGATGCTCGTCTGGTTCGCATTGATGAAACCACCGAGCCGTTAAATACCGCCATTTGGATCGATTTACTGGAACCGACCGTGGAAGAGCGTGAAATGTTGCAGGAAAGTTTGGGTCAGAGTTTGGCATCCTTTCTGGAATTGGAAGACATCGAGGCATCTGCACGTTTTTTTGAAGACGAAGACGGTTTGCACCTGCACTCGTTCTTTTATTGTGAAGATGAAAACGATTATGCGGATTTAGCCAGCGTGGCGTTCACCATTCGCGACGGGCGTTTGTTTACCCTGCGTGATCGCGAATTACCGGCGTTCCGTTTATATCGTATGCGTTCCCGTAATCAGCGTTTAATTGAATGTAATTCCTATGAATTATTGCTGGATTTGTTTGAAACTAAAATCGAGCAGCTGGCGGATGTGATTGAAAACGTGTACGCGGATTTGGAAAAATTAAGCCGTGTGGTGTTGGACGGCACCCAAGGGGAAGCCTTCGACGAAGCCCTGGCAACCTTAACGGAACAAGAAGACACCAGTTCCAAAGTGCGTTTGTGTTTGATGGATACGCAACGTGCGTTAAGTTTTTTGGTGCGCAAAACCCGCTTACCGGCGAACCAGTTGGAGCAGGCGCGTGAAATTTTACGAGACATTGAGTCCTTACAACCGCATAATGAATCCCTGTTCCAAAAAGTGAACTTCCTACTGCAAGCCGCGATGGGTTTCATTAATATTGAGCAGAACCGCATTATTAAAATCTTCTCCGTTGTGTCGGTAATTTTTCTACCGCCGACATTGGTGGCATCCAACTACGGCATGAACTTCAGCGATATGCCGGAGCTGGGACTGAAATTTGGTTATCCGATGGCATTGGGTTTAATGGCACTGGCGGCGTTTGCGCCGTATTGGTATTTCAAACGTAAAGGCTGGTTATAATTTTAAGGAAACAGCATGAATTCAATTCAATTTCTTATTGCGACGGCAATTAGCGTATATAGCTTCATTTTAATTTTACGCACTTGGTTTCAACTGGCGGGCGTGGATTTTTATAATCCGTTATCGCAAGCCTTAGTCAAAGCCACTCAGCCGGTGGTGGTGCCGTTAAGCAAATTGGCGCCGACGGTCAAGGGAGTGAACACCGCCACTTTATTAGCGTGTTTTATTTTGGGATTGGTGAAATTCCCGTTGTTGAATCTGTTCAGCACCATCGGAGCCGCGTCCCTGTTTGAATATGCCATTATCGGCGTGTTAAGCGTGGTGCATAGTATCGGCGAAGCGATTTTTTATGTGTTGTTGGTGGGCGCTATTCTAAGCTGGTTTAATCGTGGCGCCGGTCAAACCCAATATCTTTTGTATCAATTAAGCGAACCGGTGTTACGCCTGGTTCGTAAAATCCTGCCGAATACCGGCATGATCGACTTTTCGCCGATGGTAGTGGTTTTTGTGTTGTATCTGCTTAACCGCGTGTTATACGACGTATTCGGCGGACTTTGGGTCGCCGCAGCGTTTTAAGGCAATTACTTCAAGGTCAACAACATGGCGGCAGTAGAACGAAAGGGCGCGAATTTGCGCCTGAGAATTTTCTTACAACCGAAAGCCGCCAAAAATCAGATTGTCGGATTGCATGATGACGAATTGAAAATCAGCATTACCGCCCCACCTGTAGATGGGCAGGCAAACGCCCATCTTCTCAAGTTCCTCAGTAAACTTTTCAAAGTACCGAAAAGCAGCATTGTATTGGAAAAAGGCGAACTTAATCGCCATAAACAGGTTCTAATTCCTAGTCCCAAAGTCATTCCGCCGCAAATTGAACCTTACTTAACGCCGTAAAAGTGCGGTCAAAAATGACAACGTTTTTACTGGACAGAAAACGAAATAAGCGGAAAATGAGCAGCCGAATGACAATTTATTCTTATTTCTCATTATGTTATTGAAAGGAGACTGCAATGAGCGTGACCAAACAGCAAGTATTAGACGCGTTCCATTTTCGTTGCGCCACGCGCTATTACGATCCCGCCCGCAAAATCAGCAAAGAAGATTTCGACTATATTTTAGAACTCGGACGCTTGTCGCCAAGCTCAGTAGGCTCCGAACCTTGGCAGTTTTTGGTGATCCAAAATCCTGAATTACGTCAAGCTTTAAAACCGGTGAGCTGGGGCATGGCAACCCAACTGGACGACGCCAGCCATGTGGTAGTGATTTTAGCCAATAAAAATATGCGTTATGATTCCGAAGATTTCCGTGCAAATCTTGAGCGTCGCGGCTTAACGGAGGAGCAAATTCAAACTAACATGGTAACCTACCAGCGTTTCCAAACCCAACATATAAACGTCTTAGAAAACGACCGCACTTTATTCGACTGGGCAAGCAAACAGACCTATATTGCCCTTGCCAACATGATGACCGGCGCTGCACTTATCGGCATCGACAGCTGCCCGATTGAAGGCTTTAACTATGCGGAAGTGAACCGTATTCTGGCGCAAACCGGCGCTTATAATGCGGACAAATATGCGGTTTCCGTGGCGGTAACCTTCGGCTATCGTGCCAAAGACATACGCCCGAAAGCACGCAAACCGCTTAATGAAATTGTTCATTGGATCGAATAAATTATGATGAACCCGTTCCTGCGCCAAAGCGCATGGGCGGATTTTTTGCATTTGGAGAATTGACATGTCACGTCAACTGTTTAAAACGGAAAAAATGCATTCTTTGCTGTATCCGATTTTTTTCTTTTGTCTTCTTAACCTGATTGTTTTCACCTTATCCCGTCTTGGGCTGTCTTTGTGGCAAATAGAGCGCGTCAACGCCGTCCACGGCTGGGGCGAACTGTTTTTACAAGGCTTACGTATGGACATTGTGTCCTTGTGCTACCTGTTCGGTGTGCCGGCACTATTCAGCGTATTGTTCTATCATGACAACACTTTAGGGCGTATCTGGAAAGGCATTTTACGCGTCTGGTTAACTGTCGGCAGCGTGTTCATTTTATTTATGGAACTCTCCACGCCCGCCTTCATCAATACCTACGATTACCGCCCGAACCGCCTGTTCATCGAATATTTGATTTACCCGAAAGAAGTGTTCACCATGCTGATGGAAGGGCATTTAAGTGCGGTCATTTTGAGCCTCGTTTTCACGGT
Organism: Aggregatibacter actinomycetemcomitans; assembly: GCF_023518055.1. Lineage (NCBI taxonomy): Bacteria > Pseudomonadati > Pseudomonadota > Gammaproteobacteria > Pasteurellales > Pasteurellaceae > Aggregatibacter > Aggregatibacter actinomycetemcomitans. Next base: position 553,353 of record NZ_CP085096.1, on the reverse strand, counting down.
AATTGCTGCGGTGGTTTATTGGAAGCTTGCCGGTCGCGCGGTGCGAGATATGCAGCAGATGAGTTGGAAATGGCGCCCGTTGGTGGCGTTATTGGTGATTGCCGTTAGTTTTCTCGGCGCCCGTTCCAGCCTGCAACATCGCGGCATTAACCCGGCGATGGTGGCATTTTCTTCCGACGCCATGGTCAATTCCTTGGTGCTGAATTCGGGCTATTCCGTGATTTATGCGGCACAGCAATTTAAAGACGAAGGCACGTCTTCCGAATCTTACGGCAAAATGGAAACGGCGGAAATGCTGGACATTATCAAGAAAAGCGGCAGCCGCCCGGTGGAGGCTTATATTTCCGATGAATTTCCGACGCTGACCCGTAATCAAGCCACTTATCAGGGCAAACCGAAAATTATCGTGATTATTCTGGAAGAAAGTTTCGGCGCGCAATTTATCGGCACCTTAGGCGGTTTGCCGCTTTCGCCGGCATTTGACAAACTGGCGCAGCAAGGCTGGCTTTTTGATAATTTATACGCCACCGGCACCCGCTCCGTACGCGGCATTGAAGCGGTGACCGCAGGCTTCACGCCAACACCGGCGCGCGCCGTGGTGAAACTGAATAACAGCCAAAACGGCTTTTTCACCTTAGCGCAATTATTAAGCCAACGGGGCTATGACACTTCCTTTATTTACGGCGGAGAAAAACACTTCGACAACATGGCGGGCTTTTTCTACGGCAACGGCTTCAAACGCATTATCGACCAAATGGATTATCAAAATCCGACCTTTACCGGCACCTGGGGCGTGAGCGACGAAGACCTGTTCACCAAAGCCAACGAGACCTTCACCCAATTACAAAAAGAAGGCAAGCCGTTCTTCAGTCTGGTGTTCAGTTCCAGCAACCATGACCCGTTTGAATTTCCAGACGGCAAAATTGAGCTTTACGAACAGCCAAAAGCCACCCGCAACAATGCGGCAAAATACGCCGATTACGCCATCGGGCATTTCTTCAAATTGGCGAAGGAATCTAATTACTGGAAAGACACCATTTTCTTGGTGATTGCCGACCACGACTCCCGCGTTGCCGGCGCCAGCCTGATGCCGATTAAACATTTCCACATCCCGGCGTTAATTCTGGGCGACGGCATTGCACCGCACCGCGATGACCGTTTGGTCAGCCAATTCGATATGCCGACCACTTTACTTTCCTTGGCGGACATCAGCGGCGATTACCCGATGATCGGCTACGACCTCACCAAACCGAACGGACCCGAACCGCGCCATCATGCAGTATGACCAAGTGCAGGCGCTCATGCGCGGCAACGACGTGGTGCTTCAGTTCCCGAAAGTGGGCGCCAAAACCTACCGCTATGACAAAACCACTGAAACCTTAACGGAAGAGGAAGTCCCGCCAGCCATGGTGAAAGAAGCCTTGGCGCACGCGCTGTTAGGCAGTTATTTGTACAAACATCGCTTATACACCACCCCGGAAATCAAACAGACGGAAGGAAAGCGTTAATGTGGAGATAAAAAGTGCGGTCGAAATTCGCGATGGATTTTGAAATTGCCGTGGGTAAATTTACCCACGGTTACGCTTGGTTCAGCCCCTTTGGGGCTGTTTTCAATTTTCTAAGGGAGAATGATTACTTAATCCAGACTAACTCATCACTTGGATCAAAATGAGGATTTTATTCCCCAATCCAAATCACCGACGCCATTCTACCTGTGGCGTTATCCCGTCGATACGAAAAGAATTTATCCGCTTCAAGGTAAGTGCAATGTTCTCCACCACTGATTTGGGTGATGCCGAGGGCGTTGAGACGTTGGGTGGCGATTTGGTATAAGTTGCCGAGGAATTTGCCGTTTTCTTTCGGATCGGCGATGAATGCCTGTTTGGCGTTGGGATCCTGCGCCACGAATTGATCGATCACCTCCTGCCCCACTTGGAACGCAGTCGGTCCGATTGCCGGTCCTAACCAGGCTAAGATTTCATCGGTCGGGCATCGGAATCGGGCGACGGTTTGTTCTAATATGCCATCACATAATCCGCGCCAACCGGCATGGGCGGCGGCGACTTCCGTGCCGTTTTGATTGGTAAATAATACGGGTAGGCAATCGGCGGTCATGACTAAACAGACTTGGTTCTGCTGGTCGGTGTAAACCGCGTCGGCATTAAGATCTTCACCCTGATAAGGCAGATTTAATACCTTGGTGCTGTGAATTTGGTTTAAGAAAACGGGCATTTGCGGCAGGTGAAACTTTTCCACCAATAAAGTGCGGTTGGTTTTCACGGCGTTTTTATCATCGCCCACATGATCGCCCAAATTGAAGCTATCATAAGGCGCAAGGCTCACACCGCTGTGGCGTAGGGTGGTGAACGCCCGAATCTGCTGCGGTGCGTTCCAGTTGGGGTTGATTGCGTGCATATTAATAATCCAGTTCGTCTTTGTGTAACACATAGTCTGCTTTCAGGGCGGTGATTAATTCCACAAAATCCTCCGGCAGCGGCGCATACCATTCCATCATTTCACCACTAATCGGGTGTTGTAGGCGTAACATTACGGCGTGCAGCGCTTGGCGTTTGAAGTTGCGTAATACGCTCATCAGCTCCTCACTTGCATTTTTCGGTGGACGAGGACGACCGCCGTAAGTTTGATCGCCGAGTAACGGGTGGGCGATATGTGCCATGTGTACGCGAATTTGGTGGGTGCGTCCGGTTTCCAAACGCAGGCGCAGACGGGTGTAATCGCGGAAGCGCTCCATAATGCGATAGTGGGTCACTGCCGGTTTGCCCATCGGGTGTACCGCCATGTGCGTGCGTTTGGTGGGGTGGCGCGCCATGGGTTCGTCCACCGTGCCGCCTTTGGTCATGATACCGCAGGCAACCGCTTCATATTCGCGGATGATTTTGCGTTTTTGCAGGTCGCGCACCAACTGGGTTTGCGCGGGAATGGTTTTCGCCACCACCATTAAGCCGGTGGTGTCTTTGTCTAAACGGTGAACGATGCCGGCGCGCGGCACTTCGGCGATGGGCGGGTAATGGTATAACAACGCATTCAGCACCGTGCCGCTCGGATTGCCGGCGCCCGGGTGAACCACCAAATCTTTCGGCTTGTTGATAACCAAAATATCGTCGTCTTCATACACGATATTTAACGGAATATTTTCCGGCTCGAAGCGGGTTTCGTCTTCAATTTCTACGGTAATTTCAATTTGCTCGTCACCGTAAACTTTACTGCGCGGCACATTTTGCACAACACCGTTAACCAACACCAGATCTTCCTCGATCCAAGTCTTTAAGCGGGAGCGGGAGTAGTCGGGGAACAATTCCGCCAGGGTTTGGTCTAAACGTTGTCCCATTTGATGCGATTGCACGGTCGCCGATAGAGTAATTTGTGCCATAAATAAAAAATCCGTTAATCAAGTTTGCTTATTTAGCAATGTCCTATACAATGTCGGGCAATTGTAACCCATTTATCATTTTTCGTAAAAATAAGGATTCTATCCAATGCGTAAACTTAAATCCTTTGCATTGCTTACTGCCATGGCGTTGGCGGTAACAGCATGTTCAAGTTCAAAACAAGATGTGGAACAAGCCCCTGAGCAAACCTTATATACTACCGGTCAAACCTATTTGCAGGATGGCGATTATTCCCAAGCCATTCGTTATTTTAATGCGGTAAGCAACCGCTTCCCGGGCAGTTCCTACGGCGAACAGGTGCAACTGAATTTAATTTACGCGTACTACAAATCTCAAGATTATAGCGAAACCTTGCTAACCATTGACCGCTTCATTCAACGTTATCCGAACAGCAGTCACTTGGATTACGCCCTTTACATGGCAGGTTTAACGAATTCCGCCTTGGGCGATAATTTCTTCCAGGATTTCTTCGGCGTGGATCGCGCTACCCGTGAAAATACCTCAATCAAAACCGCCTTTGCCAACTTTCAGAATTTAGTTAATCATTTCCCGAACAGCCCTTATACGCCGGACGCGTTGGCGCGTATGACTTACATTAAAGCCAGTCTTGCCCGTCATGAATTGGAAATTGCCAAGTTCTATTTTAAACGGGATGCCTATGTGGCGACGGCAAATCGCGTGGTGTCGATGTTAAAACTGTATCCGGACACACAAGCTACGTTGGACGCATTGCCGCTTATGAAGGAATCTTATGAAAAGATGAACTTGAAGCATTTGGCGGATCAAACGGCGAAGGTGATTGCCGCGAACGAAGGCAAGAAGTTTGACGAGCCGGAAAAACCGAAAGAGCCGGAACTTCAAGCGCCACAACAATAACAAAAAACCTCCGAATTTTCGGAGGTTTTGCTTTTTTATCCCGCCAGAATGTGTTCTAACGGCACATCCCAGCTTTCTACCGGCAACGTTTCTACCTGCTGACATTGATGCGCCAAACCCACGGCGATGAAACGATGTTGTCGGTGTTGTAACGTGCGATCATAAAACCCGCCGCCCATGCCGAGGCGATTGCCCTGTTTGTCAAACGCCACCAGCGGGGTGAAAATCATGTCTAATTGCGCCAACGGCAGCACATTTTGCACATTCAAATGCGGTTCTAAAATGCCGAATTTATTTTGTTTCATTGGGGTGTCCGGCAAATAGCGCAGAAACAATAAATGCCCGCGACAGAACGGATGTAACACCGGTAAATAAACATTTTTGCCTTGCTGCCATAATCGTTCAATGAGCGGTTGGGTGGAAATTTCGCCGTCAAAGGCAAGATAAAGTCCGATATGTTGCGCATGATGCTGTTCAATGAGCGCTAACGCCTGTTCGGTGATGTTTTTAGCGACTTGTTGCTGTTGAAGTGCGGTCAGTTTTCTGCGCGTTTTTCGCATTTGCTGACGAAGTTGTTGACGAACTGTGGCGGTTGAAGGATGTGCTTGCATAGGTATTATTTGGTAGGAGACCCCGAGGTGCCGTTGCGGGTGGTCGGTCCTTGAACCCTACGGTTCAAGGGAATTAGTTGAAATCATTTTTAGGCTTCTTAGTCGAGCTAAGCCTGCACACCAATGACAGGAAACCAATTCATAAGATTAAAAGTATCGGCTCAGGGACGTAACCCACTGGCGAACACCTCAGGAAATTCTTTTATTTAATACTACTCGAAATTACGTTTAATGACTAGCACAAATTCTTTTTCTCAGAATACTTTTAGTTATCTGAAATCACGGTGAAATTCTCAGGAATTGAACTTCGGCGCACCGATATTTTCGAGAGAATGATCCAGCGGACGCAGGATTTTATTTTTCAATACATCCTCAATTAAATGCGTTTTTTTCTGTTCCTGCATGAGTTCAAAACTTAAATTCAGGGCAACGATGGAGAGCACTTTATCCACTTGCAGAATGCCGGTGCGTTCTTTCATTTCCGACACGCGCTGATCCAATTCCCGGGCGGCGCTGCGTAATGCGTCATGTTGTTCTTCCGGGCAATTTAAACGTAACAGCTGCCCTAATACGGAGATTTCAATACTTTTCGTCGATGACATTTTTTGCCCCAAATCCATTAATCAAAATTGCGCGTATTATGCCACAGGCGGAAAAGCTTGCCAATTTCTAAACCGGTTGTGAGCGTTCGCAAATTCTCTTGAAAATCCCTGCGGAGTATTGGTCGCCTTGTGTGAAGAGTGATAAACTAAGGGCAATTTCAACAAGGATAATTTCAATGACAACAATTTCTTATCAACATCTGAATCAACAACTCCGTCAAGCTTCCATTCCGCTTTCCGCCGCCGAATTACACGGCTTTTTGAGCGGTTTAATTTGTGACGGTGTTCAGGATCAAAGCTGGCAACCGTTGCTTTACCAATTCACCAATGATAATCACGCCTATCCCATCGCACTTTTGCAGCAAATTAACGACATTTATCAGCAAATTCGTCGCCAATTAGCCGACAATGAAAGTTTTGATTTTGAGCTTTGCCTGCCGGAAACGGAAAACGTGTTCGAACAGGCAGACGGTTTAGCGGAATGGTCGAACCACTTTTTGCTCGGTTTAGGCTTGGCGCAACCGCATTTGGACAAAGAAAAAGGCGACATCGGCGAAGCGGTGGAAGATTTACGCGACATTTGCCAATTAGGCTATGATGATGAAGATGACCCGGAAGAACTGGCGCAGGCGGTGGAAGAAATCGTGGAGTATGTGCGCACCATCGCCACCTTATTTTTCACCCATTTTAATCAAACTGAAGAAAAACAACCGACTTTACATTAATATAAGGACAAACTATGGATCTCGCGTATATGGCTGCGTTACCGCCGGAAGAATTCGCGCAACGCCGGGCTAAAGTATTTGAGCAAATGCAGGACAATTCCCTGTTTTTGGTGTTTTCCAATATTGAGCGTCGTCGCAACGATGGCTGCGATTACCCGTTCCGTCAGGATAGCTATTTCTGGTATTTAACCGGCTTTAATGAGCCGAATGCCGCTTTATTATTGCGTAAACACCAAGGTGAACAACAAGCGATTATATTTTTACGCCCGTCCGATAAATTGCTGGAAATTTGGAACGGTCGCCGCCTTGGCATGGAAAATGCGCCGCAGACGCTACTAGTGGATAGTGCTTATGCTATTGAAGACTTTATTTCGCAGTTTAAAAATTTAGCGCAAAAACAGACCGCACTCTACTACGCACCGAAGCAACAACCTTGGGGCGATGCGTTGCTGGAGCAAAGTGCAGTGGAATTTTCCGGTGTTTTTAACTGGAAGTACATGCTGGGCGAAATGCGCCTGTTCAAATCGGAAAATGAAATTGCGCTGATGCAACAAGCGGGGCAAATCAGCGCGTTGGCGCACATTAAAGCCATGCAACAAACCCGTCCGAACCGTTTGGAATACGAAGTGGAAAGTGACATTTTACACGAATTTAACCGCTTCGGCGCGCGTTATCCGGCTTACAACAGCATTGTTGCGGGCGGCAAAAATGCCTGCATTTTGCACTATTCGGAAAACAATATGCCGTTGCGCGACGGCGATTTGGTGCTGATTGACGCAGGCTGTGAATTCGCCATGTACGCGGGGGATATTACCCGCACTTTCCCCGTGAACGGTAAATTCAGCGAGGCGCAAAAAGCCATTTATGACATCGTACTGCAAGCGCAAAAACGCGCCATTGAATTGTTGGTGCCCGGCAGCTCCATTGCGAAAGTGAACGAGGAAGTAATTCGCATTAAAACCGAAGGTTTGGTGCGTTTAGGTATTCTGAAAGGCGATGTGGATGAATTGATCGAACAAAAAGCCTATCGTGAATTTTATATGCACGGCTTAGGGCATTGGCTCGGCTTGGATGTGCATGATGTGGGCGAATACGGCGAAAACCGCAGTCGCACGTTGGAACCGGGCATGGTGATTACGGTGGAACCGGGTTTGTATTTATCCAAAGACGCTGATATTCCGGAGCAATACAAAGGCATCGGCATTCGCATTGAAGACGACTTACTGATTACCAACTACGGCAACAAAAACCTCACTTCCGCTGCGCCGAAAGAAATTGCCGATATTGAAAAACTGATGGCGGACACGTGCGCTTAATTGAACCAAAATTCAAGTTTTCAGCCCGAATGCGTATTGGTGTTTTTACCTTTAGAACAGGAAATTTCACAATATTAACATATCCGGCTTTGGTTTCGGTGAATATCGTTATTTGCGTTATTACGAAGGCAAAGTGGGAGTGGCTAAAATGTTGTTACTGATGCAGGTATTCAGTGGCGATCATCGGGCTTGGCTTGTCGGCAACGAATAAAATGGGGCTGCGAAAAGAGCAACTGATTAAACAGGTGTTAGGGCTGTAGAAATGACGCCTTAAAAAACACTCGGAAAAACAACCGCACTTTTTCCGCATTCATTGCAAAAAATCCTCTTCTCACCGAACCTGAACATGGATTTCAGCTTGCTTTTTATGCGAAAAAGAGTAAAATCCACAGGCTTTTTGTCTATATATACAGAGAAAAAAGTAAGTTTAACTCTCATTTAACTTTCGATATTTGAGGGTTTTCTTTTTTGTAATCAAATTATTAGAGGAAGGTTATGGTAACCATTCGTTTATCTCGTGGCGGAGCTAAAAAACGCCCATTTTACCAAATCGTTGTTGCTGACAGCCGTTCACCGCGTGACGGTCGTTTCATTGAGCGCGTTGGTTTCTTCAATCCAATCGCACAAGGTAAAGCAGAACGTGTTCGTATTGATTTAGACCGTGTTAACCACTGGGTTGGACAAGGTGCTTCATTATCCGATCGCGTCGCGAGTTTAGTAAAAGAAGTGCAAAAAGCCGCTTAATTTTACTTTTTAAGAGGTGATGAAGATGCAACAACAAAGAATCGAAACTGTCGGCAAATTAGGTTCGACTTATGGTATTCGCGGTTGGTTACGCATTTATTCATCCACAGAACAAGCTGAAAGCATTTTTGACTATCAACCTTGGTTTTTAAAAATCAAGGGACAATGGCAACCGACAGAACCGGAAAACTGGCGTCATCATAATCACGAACTGATCGTTAAATTAAAAGGCGTGGATGATCGTGAAGCGGCACAAATTCTGGCAAATGTGGAAATCGGTGTGGATTTATCGGTATTTCCGCAGTTGAAAGAAGGCGACTACTATTGGCATGATTTAATCGGTTGTACGGTGGTGAATCTGGCGGGTTATGCCATGGGAACGGTGACCGAGATGATGGAAACCGGATCCAATGATGTGTTGGTGGTCAAAGCCAACGTAAAAGATGCTTTCGGAAAACAAGAACGGTTAATTCCGTTTTTGTATGAACAAGTAGTTAAAAGAGTCGATCTCGCCACTAAGACGATTACAGTGGATTGGGACGCTGGTTTCTAATCTCAGGTATGCCGTAGCGCTTTGCGGTAACATTAACATAAGGCTCAATGAATTAAGGCTAAATTATGTGGATTGGGGTAATAAGTCTGTTCCCTGAAATGTTTAAAGCAATTACGGAATATGGGGTAACCGGCAGGGCTGTTAAGCAAGATCTGTTACAAGTGCGGTGCTGGAATCCGAGGGATTTTACGCACGATAAGCACAAAACCGTAGATGACCGCCCTTACGGCGGAGGTCCCGGAATGCTGATGGTGGTGCAACCGTTAAAGGATGCCATCGACGCAGCAAAAAAGGTAGCAGGCGAAGGCGCAAAAGTGATTTATCTCTCACCGCAAGGTCGCAAACTTGACCAGCCGGGTGTAGAGGGATTAGCCCAAAATCAGAAATTGATTTTGTTATGCGGCCGCTATGAAGGCATTGACGAACGGTTGATTGAAACCGTGGTTGATGAAGAATGGTCGGTAGGTGATTATGTATTAACCGGTGGTGAATTGCCGGCAATGACGTTAATTGATGCCGTTGCCCGTTTTATTCCTGGTGTACTCGGTAAACAGGCTTCCGCGGAGGAAGATTCCTTTGCCGAGGGATTGCTTGATTGTCCGCATTATACGCGCCCTGAAGTGCTTGACGGATTGGCCGTGCCTCCCGTGCTGATGTCAGGACACCATGAAGAAATTCGCAAATGGCGGTTGAAACAATCGTTATTGAGAACATGGTTACGACGCCCTGAGCTACTGGAAGGCCTAGCTCTGACTGACGAACAACGTAAGCTGTTAAAACAGGCGCAAGCCGAATATAACGGTAAACTCAGTTAAATCTAGGATCAAAAAGGATCAAAAAATGTCTAACATCATTAAACAACTTGAACAAGAACAGTTAAAACAAAACGTGCCTAGCTTTCGTCCGGGTGACACATTAGAAGTTAAAGTATGGGTTGTTGAAGGTAGCAAACGTCGTTTGCAAGCGTTCGAAGGCGTGGTTATTGCAGTTCGTAACCGTGGCTTGCATTCCGCATTTACCTTACGCAAAATTTCCAACGGGGTTGGTGTTGAACGGGTATTCCAAACTCACTCTCCGGCTGTTGACAGCATCGTTGTGAAACGTAAAGGTGCTGTGCGTAAAGCGAAACTTTACTACCTGCGTGAACGTTCAGGCAAATCTGCCCGTATCAAAGAACGTTTGGGTGAATAATTTACAAACTAAAAAAGGCTTGGGAATTCCAAGCCTTTTTCGTTACATAGCTACATAAAATGCGGCCATAAAAAAATGCGTTTTAACGCCGAATTGTTATTTCAATTCGTTAATCAATTCCCAACCGGTAGCGGACCTTTCTTAATAATAAAAACATCCACGGCCAGAGCATGCCACTGATTAAGGCACCGAAAATTTCCTGCCAATTAAAGCTGGCGTCGTGCAGGAGTGATTCGATAAAGAAAATACTTAAACGAACGGCAAACACTAATGCCACAACTAACAAACTTTGCATCCATAAGGAAAGGTTACGCAGAATCAGGTGGTAGGTAGTGATTAAATAAGCAGAAACGGAAAGAACCAATGCGTGAATGCCAAGGGTTGAACCAAGTACCATGTCCCAAATGATACCGATAATGAATGCCTGACCGATGTTGACTCTATGTGGAATAGATAATGTCCAGTAAGTGAAAACCAACACGATCCATGTCGGTTTAAAACTTTGAAAACCCACAGGCCAAGGCGCAATTTCCATCACCAAGGCGATGATAAAAATCGTGCTTAATACGAAACATTGAAAAATAAAACGACCTTCCATTAATTTTCTTCTCTCTGTGGTTGTTCGCTCGGAATAACCGGTGCAGGTGCATTATTTTCTCCCGAAGTATCGGGCGCTGTTTCCGGTTGGGGATCTTCCGGCGTATCAGTAGGCGTATTTAGCGTCTCATTATTCTCAGTCGGTACCACAGCTTTTTTCACTTTATTGGCTTCGCTACCTTGATTTTCTAAACGTTGCTGCACTGCTTTGCGGACCTCTTCCGGCGTGATGGATTTCGCTTTACGCATATCTTCATTCGTTGGCCAGAGTAAAAGTACATAGCGTAATTTATCAATGGATGCCAAAGGCTTTGCCGTGACGGTGGCGAAGTAATTTTGTCCGTCGCGGGAGATTGACTCTACAACGGCAACAGGGTAGCCCTCTAAAAAGCGTCCACCTAGCCCTGACGTTACCAATAAATCACCTTTTTCAATATCTACCGAACGGGGCACGTTATCCAGCGTCAGTTCGTCGCTATGCCCGGTTCCACTGGCGATCAGGCGCACATCGTTACGCAATACCTGTACCGGAATGGCATGGGTTACATCGGTAACCAACAGCACGCGGCTGGTATTTTCACCGACAGAAATAATTTGTCCTACCACGCCTTTTTCATCAATGATAGGTTGTCCTACATAAGCACCGTCTTTCTGCCCTTGATTAATCACCACCTGCTGGCGGTAAACGTCCATTTCAGCGGTAAGCACTTCGGCAATTTTTTTATATTCGTCAATGCGTAGGGGCGAATTGAGTAGCAAACGTAAACGTTGGTTTTCCACTTTAAGCTGATCAAGCAATAACAAATCGGCATTTTTTTCGCGTAGCTGCGTTTTTAAGACTTTATTTTCGATTTGCAGCTTGTTGGTATCCACCAAATTGTCGGACACACCGTCCAGTACGGTACGCGGCGTATTGGCTAAATAATAAAGCCCGCCCACCGCCGTTTCAAGAAAACCACGGGTTTGAATCATGGCTGCGGTTTGACCGTCGGAGAGGATTAAACCGATAGAGGCGGTGACCGCAAAAAAAAGTTTTAATCCTAAGGGAGGGGTTTTACCGAATATGGGTTTCATTCTGTTTAATCCGGGCTAAATAAAAGTGCGGTTAAAATTCACCGCACTTTTCGTTGAGTTTAGCTTAAATTAAATTTCATCACTGAAAATATCGCCGCCGTGCATATCGATCATATCCAGTGCTTCGCCACCACCACGTGCCACACAGGTTAACGGTTCTTCTGCAACGATAGTCGGTACGCCGGACTCTTTGGCTAATAACACATCGATGTTACGTAACAACGCACCGCCGCCGGTTAGCACCATGCCGCGTTCAAAAATATCGGCGGCGTGTTCCGGTTGGCATTCTTCAAGCGCCGTGCGTACGGCGGCAACGATGCCGCTAAGCGGTTGACGAATCGCTTCTAACACATCACGGGAACTTAGCGTAATGGAACGTGGCGCCCCTTCGGCAATGTTAGAACCGTGAATTTCCATTTCTTTGATTTCATCGTCTTCCTGAATGTAGGCGATACCGATTTCTTTTTTGATTCGTTCGGCGGTTTGTTCGCCGATAATGGAACCGAAGGTTTTGCGGATATAAGACACAATGGCTTCATCAAAACGGTCACCACCGATGCGTACGGAAGAAGAATAGACGATACCGTTTAAGGAAATAATCGCCACTTCGGTGGTACCGCCGCCGATATCGATCACCATGGAACCGGTTGCAGTGGAAACCGGCAATTTCGCACCGATTGCCGCCGCCATCGGTTCTTCGATTAAATATACTTCGCGGGCGCCGGCACCGATTGCGGATTCTTTAATGGCGCGACGTTCTACTTGGGTGGCGCCTGCCGGTACGCAAATTAATACGCGTGGGCTCGGACGCATGAAATTGCCGCTGTGCACTTGTTTAATGAAATACTGCAACATTTTTTCGGTGACGAAGAAGTCGGCGATAACCCCGTCTTTCATCGGGCGGATGGCTTCAATGCTTTTTGGCGTACGGCCCAACATTTGTTTCGCTTCTTTACCGACGGCGGCAATACTTTTTAGGGAACCGCTGCGATCGCGGCGAATGGCTACTACGGAAGGTTCGTCAAGGACAATGCCCTGACCTTTTACATAAATAAGTGTGTTTGCCGTACCCAGGTCGATGGAAAGATCGTTAGAAAACAGACCGCGAATTTTTTTAAATAGCATAGGAATTCCGTTTAGCTGAATTGAATAAAGAATGCTCACATTTGAGCGTCAAAAAAATTGTACTAAATGTACCAAAAAATGCAGGGTTATAACAGAAAATTTTGTATAAATAAGGTAAAAAAATCTGTGCAAAACCTTTACGTTCAAGGTTTCTTAAAGGTCAGCGGCACGCGTTTGTCATATCATTTCCCTTGCTTTAGTCAAAACAGGGTGTAAACTGACCGCACTTTATTTGATTGATGAAAAATTATGGCGAAAAAACACAATAAATCCCCTTTGCAGGATCCGAATTACGCAAAGGAATTGGCGAAATATGACAACCCGATTCCGAGCCGCGAATTTATCCTGCAAATTATCCGCAAGCAAAACTCCCCCATGAGCAAAGAAGAGATTTTTGCAGCCCTGGCGATTTCCAACGATGAACAACAGGAAGCCATGCGCCGCCGTTTACGCGCCATGGAAAACGACGGGCAACTGGTGTTTACCAAGCGTAAACGCTATGCTTTGCCGGAAAAACTGGATTTGCTCAAAGGCATGGTTATCGGGCATCGGGAGGGTTTCGGCTTTTTGCAGGTGGAAGGGAAAAAAGAGGATTTTTTCATTCCGAATGTGCAAATGCAAAAAGTTATGCACGGTGATTACGTACTGGCCCAAGCCAACGGATTTGACCGTAAAGGTCGCCCTGAGGTGCGCATCGTGCGTTTATTGGAGGCGAACAAAAAGCAAATTGTCGGTCGCTTTTTCTTAGAACAGGGCATCGGTTATGTGGTGCCTGATGACAGCCGTATTACACGCGATATTTTAATCCCCGACGAAGCCCGCCTTGGCGCGCGCATGGGGCAGGTTGTGGTGGTGGAACTGAACCCGCGCACCGCCCCGTTCTTCCAGCCGATCGGTAAAATTACCGAAATCCTCGGCGATAACATGGCAAAAGGGATGGAAGTGGAAATTGCCATTCGCAAGCATGACATTCCTCACGCGTTCCCAAGTGCGGTGGAAAAACAACTTAAAAAATGGCAGGAAGAGGTGCCGGAAGAGGCAAAACGCGGGCGCGTGGATTTGCGCGATTTGCCGCTGGTGACCATTGATGGCGAAGATGCCCGCGATTTTGACGACGCCGTATTCTGCCAAAAACAAGGCAAAGGCTGGAAACTGTGGGTGGCGATTGCCGATGTGAGCTATTACGTTCGACCGAAAAGCGCCTTGGATCAGGAAGCGTATAATCGAGGCAACTCTGTGTATTTCCCGAATCGGGTGGTGCCGATGTTGCCGGAAAAGCTCTCCAACGGGCTATGTTCCTTAAATCCGCAGGTGGATCGGCTGTGCATGGTGTGTGAAATGACGCTTTCCGCTAAAGGCAAAATGACGGACTACCGATTTTACGAAGCGGTGATGAACTCACACGCCCGTTTAACCTACAACAAAGTCGCAAAAATACTAGAAAAAGACACCGCACTTTACGAGCGTTACGCGCCTTTAGTACCGCATTTACAAGAACTTCACGATATGTATCGGGCGCTGGTGAAAGCCCGTCAGCAGCGGGGCGCCATCGAATTTGAAACCATCGAAAGTAAATTTATTTTTAATGCGTTGGGGCGTATTGAACGTATCGAGCCGGTAGTGCGCAACGATGCCCATAAAATCATTGAAGAATGTATGATTCTGGCGAATATTGCCGCCGCCAATTTTATGGAGAAAAATCAGGAACCGGCGCTGTATCGCATTCATGCGTTGCCGGGGGAAGAAAAACTTACGGCGTTTCGCAGTTTCTTGGCGGAATGTGGCTTAACGCTGGGCGGTGGCAATAAACCGACGCCGATGGATTATGCCGCGTTGCTGGAACAAATCCAAACGCGCCCCGATCGCGAATTAATTCAAACCATGTTATTGCGCTCCATGAGCCAGGCGGTGTATAGCGCCGATAATATCGGACATTTCGGCTTGGCATTGAGCGAATACGCACATTTTACGTCGCCGATCCGCCGTTATCCCGATTTAACTTTACACCGCAGTATCAAATACTTATTGGCGAAAAAGAAAGGTTCCAAACGTAAAACCACCGACACCGGCGGTTATCATTATCAGCTTGACGAAATGGATGTCTGCGGCGTCCATTGTTCCACCACGGAACGTCGTGCCGATGACGCCACCCGGGAAGTGGCGGATTGGCTGAAATGCGAATATATGCAGGATCATGTGGGTGAAGAATTTGACGGCGTGATTTCCTCCGTCACCGGTTTTGGCTTTTTCGTCCGCTTAAACGACTTATTTATTGACGGCTTGGTACATATTTCCGGGCTGGCGAACGATTATTATTTGTTCGATATGCCGAAACAGCGTCTTATCGGTGAAAATAGCGGCATGATTTTCCGTATCGGCGATGTGGTGAAAGTGCGGGTGGACGCGGTGAATCTGGAACAAAAACAAATTGATTTTGCCCTGATTGACAGTGAACGTAAACCAAGACGCAGTGGCAAAACGGCGAGAACCAAAGCGAAGAAAGCCGAAACCGAAGCCTCTAAAAAGTCAGCGAAAAAGCAACCCGTTGAAAAGAAAAAAACGAAACCACAGAAAAGTGCGGTCAAAAATAATGGCGTTTCTAAAACGAACCCGCAAGCCGCAGCTAAGAATAAGAAGGCGAAGAACAAAGCATGAGTGAAACCATTTATGGCATCCACGCCGTTAAGGCGTTTGTGACCCATTATCCGGAGCGTTTAATTGAAGTCTGGGCGCTAAAAGGACGCGATGATCAACGTTTGCAACCGTTAATTAATGAAATTCAGCGTTTGGGGATTTCTGTTCAATTTTTAAACCGCCAAACGCTGGATAAAAAAGCCGAAGGCGAAGTGCATCAAGGTATTATTGCGCGCGTGCATTCCTTACCGGAATTAAACGAGCATGATTTGGATCGTTTGCTGGAACAGCAAAATACGCCTTTATTGTTGGTATTGGACGGCGTGACGGATCCGCATAACTTGGGTGCCTGTCTGCGTACTGCCGATGCAGCGGGCGTGAATGCGGTGATTGTGCCGAAAGATAAATCGGCGCAATTGAATTCCACCGCGCGTAAAGTGGCGTGCGGTGCGGCGGAAAATGTGCCGCTTATTCGTGTGACCAACCTTGCCCGCACCTTGCGTGAATTGCAGAAACGGCATAATGTGTGGGTTGTCGGCACCGCGGGCGAAACTACGGAAACGCTGTATCAAACCAAACTGACCGGCGCATTAGCCCTGGTGATGGGCGCGGAAGGCGAGGGAATGCGTCGTTTAACCCGCGAACACTGCGACCAATTAATCAGCATTCCAATGATGGGTTCCGTTTCTTCTCTCAATGTTTCCGTTGCCACCGGCGTGTGTTTATTTGAAATCGTGCGGCAGAGCTTAAAATAATGCCATCCAGCGTGAATAAGACGGAAACCTTTTCGTCTTATCGTTTCATATTCTCCTCAAAAAACACCTTGAAAAACAACCGCACTTTTTCTTTGCCAAAAAACTAAAACTAATTATTTATTCCCATATTCCCCTACATTTTATGCGCAAAAAGGAATATTTCTTTTGGGTTTTTGCGCTTTATCATTTCGCATACAATCAAATGACAGGTATTTTTGTGATACTTCTCACAAAATCCCATAAATATTCTTTTCTGTTTTTGGATTTCTTTTATTATTCCACCGTGCTCTTCATAAAAGACAATTTGACTTAATGAACATTTGGAGAATTTTATGTTTGGTCCATTTAAACCGGCTCTACACATTGCAGAGTTGCCGGCAGACAAAATTGATTCCACCTATAAACGTCTTCGTTGGCAGGTATTTGCCGGGATCTTTTTTGGCTACGCTGCTTATTATTTTGTGCGTGCAAACTTTGACTTGGCGCAACCGGGCTTAATTCAAGCTGGTTTATACACAAAAGCTGAGTTGGGGGTTATCGGTTCTGCGGCAGGTTTAGCCTATGGTTTATCAAAATTCGTGATGGCGGGGATGTCAGACCGTTCTAACCCGCGTGTATTCTTACCGTTCGGTTTATTACTCTCCGGTTTATGTATGACCTTAATGGGCGTGTTCCCATGGGCAACTTCCGGCATCGCCATTATGTGGGTGATGATCTTCTTAAACGGTTGGTTCCAAGGAATGGGCTGGCCTCCATGTGGTCGTACCATGGTGCACTGGTGGTCTAAATCCGAACGAGGGACTATCGTGTCCATTTGGAATACTGCGCACAACATCGGCGGTATGATGCCGGGTGCGATGGTGTTATTGGCAAGTGCGATTTTCTTCAGCACTCACGGTGTGGAAGCGCAAGCAAAAGACGTATGGCAACAATCCTTATACTATCCTGGTATTGCTGCCATGATCTGTGCAATTCCGGTATATTTCGTGATGCGTGATACCCCACAATCTTGTGGTTTACCCTCCATCGAAAAATGGCGTAACGACTACCCGGATGACTATAACGAAAAAACTTACGAAAATGACTTAACCGCAAAAGAAATCTTCGTAACTTATGTATTGAAAAACAAATTGTTATGGTACATCGCCATTGCTAACGTGTTCGTTTACTTAATCCGCTACGGCGTATTGAAATGGTCTCCGGTTTACTTGAGTGAAGTGAAACACTTCAACATCAAAGGTACCGCATGGGCATACACCATTTATGAATTGGCGGCCGTTCCGGGTACATTACTTTGCGGTTGGGTATCTGACCATGTATTCAAAGGTAAACGTGGCTTAACCGGTTTCATCTTTATGATTTTAACCACCGCAGCGGTAGCCACATACTGGATGAACCCTGCAACACCGGAAGCTGAGCTTGCAAACTACAGCGCATGGTATGAAAACCCATACCAATTAACCGACTTTATTTTGATGACCTTAATCGGTTTCTTAATCTACGGCCCTGTGATGCTAATCGGCTTGCACGCCCTTGAACTTGCACCGAAAAAAGCGGCAGGTACCGCAGCAGGTTTCACCGGTTTATTCGGTTACTTAGGCGGTACCGTGTCTGCATCAGCAGTTATCGGTTGGGCAGCCCAACACTACGGCTGGGACGGCGGTTTTTACGTGATGATCGGCGGTGGTATCTTAGCGGT
Organism: Aggregatibacter actinomycetemcomitans; assembly: GCF_023518055.1. Taxonomy (NCBI): domain Bacteria; kingdom Pseudomonadati; phylum Pseudomonadota; class Gammaproteobacteria; order Pasteurellales; family Pasteurellaceae; genus Aggregatibacter; species Aggregatibacter actinomycetemcomitans. The sequence continues at coordinate 535,441 of NZ_CP085096.1, read as the reverse complement.
CATCTTGCTCTTCATCGTGATGATTGAAGAAGGCAAACACAAAGCGAAATTAGGAGATACTTACGGTACCAAATAATTAGCGTAAAAAAGGCGGCAGGCAGATCATGCTTGGTCGCCTTTTTTGTAACTAAAATTCAACTACAGGAGTCTTAAACCTACCAAATTAACTTGCCTTCCCCTGCTTGCGGGGGAAGGTGGTGCGAAGCGACGTAAGGGGGCCACATCCCCTTCGGCACTTCCCTCCGTAAACGGAGGGAGGGATATAAAAAACAAGCCTAAAATCAACCGCACTTTCAAGGAGAAATGCTTATGAAACTTAAAACGTTAGCCCTTAGCTTAATTGCAGCAACCGTTTTAGCCGGTTGTAGCGCAAATTATCACAAAGGTTATGATATGGATAAAATTATTATTGCCCATCGTGGCGCCAGCGGCTATTTACCGGAGCATACACTGGAAGCAAAAGCCCTTGCCTTTGCCCAACACGCGGATTATTTGGAGCAAGATTTAGCGATGACAAAAGACGGTCGTTTAGTGGTAATTCATGATCACTTCTTAGACGGATTAACCGATGTGGCGAAAAAATTCCCGAATCGTCACCGCAAAGATGGTCGTTATTATGTGATCGATTTTACGCTGAAAGAAATTCAAAGTTTGAATATGACAGAAAACTTTGAAACTAAAGATGGCAAACAAGTTGCCGTTTATCCGGGACGTTTCCCGCTTTGGAAATCCCACTTCAAGATTCATACCTTTGAAGATGAGCTTGAATTTATTCAAGGGTTAGAAAAATCGACAGGCAAAAAAGTGGGGATTTATCCTGAAATCAAAGCACCTTGGTTCCACCACAAAAACGGTAAAGACATTGCCGCAGCAACCCTTAAAGTGTTGAAAAAATACGGTTATGACAAAAAAACCGACAGGGTTTACTTGCAAACTTTCGACTTTAATGAGTTAAAACGCATTAAAACCGAATTGTTACCGAAAATGGGCATGGATTTGAAATTGGTTCAATTAGTTGCCTACACCGATTGGCATGAAACCGAAGAAAAAGATGCCAAAGGCAAATGGGTGAACTACGATTACGATTGGATGTTCAAACCGGGCGCCATGGCGGAAGTGGTGAAATATGCCGATGGTGTGGGGCCGGGTTGGTATATGTTGATCGACAAAGAAAAATCCAAACCGGGCAAAATCGAATATACGCCTTTAGTCAAAGAATTAGCGCAGTACAAGATTGAATTACACCCATACACCGTGCGTAAAGATGCCTTACCGGACTTCTTCACCGATGTGAACCAAATGTATGATGCGTTGTTGAATAAATCCGGCGCCACCGGTGTGTTTACCGACTTTCCGGATACCGGCGTGCAATTTTTGAAAAACAAAAATAAATTGTTTTCAAAATAGTTATATGCAGAACGGAGCGTTATGATCCGTTCTTTTTTTGTCAAACCCGCCGATATAACCCGTTCTCACTGATAATTAAATCCTGTAATTCCAGTTCCAACAGTTGAATGAGAATTTGATCAATAGACAAATTAAGGGTGGTTGATAAGTTATCCGCGCTTATCGGATTATAACCGATCAAATTATATAACTCAGGATGAGACGGTGTGACCGGGGGTGGTAATGAGGCGGACGTCGTTTTCGTTATAGCGGGAAAGTGCGGTCGATTTTGCGGGCGTTTTTTCCATGTCATTTGTGGCGCAAGATTTTCTAAAATATCTTCCACGTTTTCGACCAGCATTGCGCCCTGTTTAATAAGCTTATGGCAACCTTGGCTGAACTGACTTTGAATATTGCCCGGTAGTGCAAAAATTTCTCTCTTTTGTTCTAATGCATAGCGTGCTGTAATTAATGATCCGCTACGTTCGGTGGCTTCAATAATTAAGGTTGCTAATGATAACCCACTGATAATGCGATTGCGGCGGGGAAAATTTTCTGCAATAGGCGGTTGTAGCGGAAAAAATTCAGAAACCAACGCACCGCCATGTTCAATAATATTCTGCGCTAATTTGAGATGTTTGGCGGGATACACTTCTTCCAATCCGCTACCTAAAACCGCGATGGTCGGTTGTTTTAAATCGACCACAGCCTGATGACAGAAACCATCAATGCCTAATGCTAACCCGCTGGTAATGATGAAACCATTGGTAGTTAATTCCGTGGCAAAATATTTCGCCCAATATTCACCGTAACTTGAACATTGGCGGCTGCCGACAATAGCGATTTGTTGCTGTGATAGCGCACTTGTCGCGCCTTTGACGAACAATACCGGCGGCGCGCTTTCGATTTGTTTTAATAATTCGGGATAATCAGGGTGAAAATAATCAAGAATATGATTCCCTTCTTTTTCTCCCCACAAGAGTGCCGGTTCAATGTAGCGCTGTTCCGGATGAAACCATGCTTGAATTTGCTGTGCGTTCCAGCCCATTTGCGTAAATGCAGCCGCGTCGTAATATTGCAATTCGAATAAATTGATTTGCGCAAGGATTTTATGAATTGTGGTAGGACCCAGTTTGGGAATTTGTAATAGGCGCAGTAAAAGTGCTAAATGTTTGTTCATATTTTTCCTTGCTCTTTTTTAAAGGGCCAATTATAGGCAGAGAAAAAAGAAACTGAAGAAATAAAGGTGGAATTTGTGATCCGGATCGTAATTTAGTAAAAAAATAGAAAGAAATATCGGTGGTGATATGAGGATTAAAAACGCGCTATAAAACGACCGCACTTTCCTCGGCAAATAAAAAACCCGGTGCGATGACCGGGCTTTTCGTCGAGAATGGAATTATTCGGCAACGATAATCACGTTTAAGTGAGAGAGAACTTCGCCATGGAATTGGAAAGTTACTTCATGTTCGCCTAAAGTACGGATTAAACCGTTTGGTAAACGAACTTCACTTTTCGCCACTTCAACGCCTTTTGCAGTGATTGCATCAGCGATGTCGCGGGTACCGATAGAACCGAATAAACGACCTTCATCACCGGCTTTAGAGGCGATGGTTACGGAACCTAAGGCTTCTAAACGTTCTGCGCGGTCAACAGCGGCGGCTAATACTTTGGCTGCTTTTTCTTCTAATTCGGCACGACGTGCTTCGAAGTGTTCAATGTTAGCTTTGGTTGCCATAACCGCTTTTCCTTGTGGGATTAAGTAGTTACGGGCATAACCGGATTTAACATTTACTTGATCGCCCACTTTACCTAAGTGTGCAATTTTATCTAAAAGAATTACTTGCATTTGACCTTCCCCTTCTTAGTGATGATGCGTGTCAGAGTAAGGTAATAACGCTAAATAACGTGCGCGTTTGATTGCGCGGGCTAATTGGCGTTGGTACTTCGCACGAGTACCGGTAATGCGGCTTGGTACAATTTTGCCGCTTTCTGAAATGTAGTTCTTTAATGTAGCGATATCTTTGTAATCGATTTCAACAACATTTTCCGCTGTAAAACGGCAGAACTTACGACGACGGAAATAACGTGCCATTTGGCTGGTCTCCTAATCTATAAATTCGATTTGCTCGGCGTGTAAAACTAATTGTACTGACCCATTATTTAACTGATGGGTGGTTAAAAAACCTTGAATTAATACTTTACTGCCGACCGTAATGCCTTGAGTTTTTTCTACTAATTGATTGCCGCTCACCTGAACCGGAATTTTGCACCAGGCTTGCCGCGTTAAATTCGCTTCTACCCGGTTTGAACGATGTTCCAATAAAAATTGGCAATGTTCGATTCCGCTCGGACTTTTGCGTCGTTTAAGATTACCGGCAACGATACCGATAATGGATAAACGGTTATCAATGTTTAAATTACTCTTCAGCATCCTCAAAATCGTTGGATTCAACTTCAGTTAAAGCTTTACGATCGTCTTTTGCTTTAACCATTGGGGACGCTTCGGTTACGGCGTGCTTAGTGTGAATAACAAGGCTGCGCAACACAGCATCGTTATAACGGAAAGTCTTTTCTAGCTCGTCGATTACTTGTTGAGGCGCTTCTACATTCATAAGCACATAGTGTGCTTTATGTAATTTGTTAATTGGGTATGCTAATTGACGGCGACCCCAATCTTCTAGGCGATGAACTTGACCGCCGGCTTCTTTTACAGAACCGGTGTAACGTTCAATCATGCCCGGTACTTGCTCGCTTTGGTCCGGATGAACCATAAACACGATTTCGTAGTGACGCATTACTGCTCCTTACGGGTTAATCAGCCTCCAACGTAAGACCAGTCACCAATCTTGTGGAAGCAAGGAACTAATTCGGATGTGACTGAGGGCGCAAATTATACACTGAATCAGGGCGTTTGCAATAAAAGTGCGGTGGATTTTTCCGATGTTTTTACATCCACGCGTTATTGCGAATAATCCCCACGGCAATGCCCTCAATTTCAAAATGCGTCGGTTGGGTGAGATCCACGACAATCGGGGAAAATTCTTCGTTTTCTGCGTGCAAATAAACCACGGAACCCTTACGTTCCAAACGTTTTACCGTCACTTCATCTTCAATGCGCGCTACCACAATTTGCCCGTTACGCACGTCTTTGGTGCTGTGCACCGCCAACAAGTCACCGTCCAGAATGCCGACATCTTTCATGGATTGACCATACACTTTCAGCAGGAAATCTGCTTGCGGTTTAAACATATTGGGATCCACATGATAAGTGCCCTCAATATGCTGTTCGGCTAAAATCGGTTCACCCGCTGCAACGCGTCCGATTAATGGCAAACCGGCTTCTTCTTGTGAATGATCTTCCAGCAATAAACGAATGCCGCGCGAGGTGCCGGAAACGATTTCAATGACGCCTTTTTTTGCCAGGGCTTTTAGGTGTTCTTCTGCCGCATTAGGAGAGCGGAATCCCAGCTCTTTGGAAATTTCCGCACGGGTTGGCGGCATACCGGTGGTTTCAAGATGGTGTTTAAGAAAATCATAGACTTCTTGTTGTCGTGCTGTAAGTGGTTTCATAAAATTAACCTGTTATTTTATACATAAATAACTGGTATTATATACAGAAACCAATAGGGTGCAACTTTTCTTTTGTTAAAATATAACACGAACTTTCCTTTCTCTCAGAATTGTGCGGCTTATCACTAATTGGGCTGGATTTTTATGCTAAAATAGCGCAAAATTTACCCGTAGTCAGCGAAATAACGATATAAAAGGAAATTTATTATGGCTGCTTTTCTGAATGCTTATCGAAAATTGCTTGAGTTGCCGTTATCGATCTTAGTAAAGAACAATCCGATTCCCCATAATCCCATTGAAGAATTGGAACTGAATACCTCCCAACCTATCGTTTATGTCTTGCCTTACACCTCTGAAACCGACTTTTTGATTTTCCGAAAAAATTGTTTAAGTATAGGATTGCCGGATCCGTTAGAGCAAAATGAAATCAACGGCAATTTCTTACCGCGCTTTGTGTTTCTGGATGAAGGTCGACGCTTTTTTAAATCCAAAGGCGCGAAAAAAGAAACTACGGCGATTTTCAATAAATACCTGGAATTGCACCGCACTTCTCCTCAGTTAGATGTGCAACTGATCCCTGTTTCCGTGTTGTGGGGGCGTGCACCGGGGCGTGAAGATAAATCGGGCCTGCCGAATTTACGTTTGTTAAACGGGCTGCAAAAAACCATTGCCGCCTTATGGTTCGGGCGGGACACCTTCGTGCGTTTTTCACAGGCGGTATCGTTACGTTATATGGCGCGTGAACATGGTTTTGACCAGAAAATCGCACAAAAATTAGCCCGCGTAGCAAAAATGCACTTTGCCAAACAGCGTATCTCCGCCACGGGCCCGCGCCTGCCGAATCGTCAGGCAATGTTTAATAAATTATTACAACAGCCGGTGATTCTAGCCGCTATTGAAGACGAGGCGAAAAGCAAAAGTATCAGCGTGGAGAAAGCGCGCAAAGAAGCGGAAAAAATTCTTGATGAAATTGCCGCAAACGTCAGTTACGAAGGTTTGCGCGTGGCAGATCGTTTCCTACGTTGGTTGTGGAATAAATTGTATCAGGGCATCGAAGTGGAAAATGCCGATCGTGTGCGTAAACTGGCGTTGGAAGGACATGAAATCGTCTATGTGCCTTGCCATCGCAGCCATATCGACTATTTATTGCTTTCCTATGTTTTGTACCATCAAGGCTTAGTGCCACCTCATATCGCCGCAGGGATTAACCTGAATTTCTGGCCGGTGGGCGGTATGTTCCGCCGTGGCGGGGCGTTTTTTATCCGTCGCACGTTTAAAGGCAATCGTCTGTATTCCACCATTTTCCGCGAATATCTGGCGGAATTGTTCTATCGCGGTTATTCCGTGGAATATTTTATTGAGGGCGGACGTTCCCGTACCGGTAGATTGCTTGCACCGAAAACCGGCATGATGTCCATGACCTTACAGGCGTTACAACAGCAACAAAGCCGTTCGATTACCGTTGTGCCGGTGTATGTGGGTTATGAACACGTGTTGGAAGTAGATACTTACGCGAAAGAATTGCGTGGTGCAGCAAAAGAAAAAGAGAATGCCGGCTTGGTACTGCGCGTGATTAAAAAATTGCGCAACTTAGGCAAAGGCTATGTGAACTTCGGCGAGCCGATTACTTTGAGCAACTATTTAAATCAGCATTTCCCGGAATGGAAAGAGCCTTTGGAAGACCGTCCGCAATGGTTTAACAAAGCGGTAGATGCCGTTTCCAATCAGGTGATGGTGAATATTAACAAAGCCGCCGCCGTGAACGCCATGAACTTAACCGGCACGGCGTTATTGTCCTCCCGCCAACGTGCCTTATCCCGCGAGCAACTGTTGGAGCAACTTTCCAGTTATCAACAATTCCTGCAAAACGTGCCTTATTCCAATGATGTGGTGGTGCCGACGGAAAAAGCGGAAATCATGCTCGACCATGTGTTAAGCTTGGATCGCGTGGGCATTTTGCCGGAAAAAGACAATTTCGGCGAAATCGTTCGTTTAGAGCGTTCTTCTGCGGTGTTGATGACCTATTACCGCAACAATATTCAGCATTTATTTGTACTGCCGTCGCTTGTGGCTAATATCGTGCTGCATTATGAAGCCATTCAGAAAAATTTGGTGTTAGTAGCAATGCTGAAAATTTATCCATTCCTGCGTAGCGAACTGTTCCTGCATTTTACCCAAGAACAGCTGGCGGAACGGGTAGAGCACATTATTGCCGAATTACAACGTCAAAATATCATCAAGTGCAGTGAAAATATGTTGGCGATTAATAAACCAAACATTCGGATGTTGCAACTTTGGTCGGCAGGTGTACGTGAAATCCTACAGCGTTATTACATCACCGTGAATTTACTGCAAAATAACCCATTGATTTCCCGTGTGAATCTGGAAAAAGAAAGTCAATCTGTGGCACAACGCCTTTCCGTCCTACACGGCATTAATGCGCCGGAATTTTTTGATAAAGCCGTTTTCTCTGCGTTTACCAACAGCTTGAAAGAACAGGGTTATTTCAACGAAAGCGGCACCGCCAACACGGAAAAATTACAGGAATTGGCGGACATTCTCACTCATCTCATTTCCACCGAAATTTGCTTAACCATCAACGGCGCCGTGACCAAAGCGGAAGAAAAGGAGCACGAGGAAAATTAGTTAAATCCGATAAAAGTGCGGTCATTTTAAAAAACGTTTTTTAATCCACGTGCTCACTCAGGAAGCCGCCGCTTTGGTGTTGCCATAATTTGGCGTATAAGCCATTTTGTGCCAGCAGTTCGGCGTGGGTGCCCTGTTCCACGATTTGTCCGTGATCCAGCACAATCAGACGATCCATGGCGGCGATGGTGGACAAACGGTGAGCGATGGCAATCACGGTTTTATTTTCCATCATTTTATCCAGACTTTCCTGAATTGCCGCCTCCACTTCGGAATCCAGCGCGCTGGTGGCTTCGTCCAACAACAAAATCGGTGCGTCTTTGAGCATCACGCGGGCGATGGCGATACGTTGACGTTGTCCGCCGGACAATTTCACCCCACGCTCGCCCACATGAGCATCATAGCCGTGACGTCCCTGTGCGTCGCTTAGATACGGGATAAAATCCGCCGCTTCAGCGCGTTCCGCGGCATCCAACATTTCCTGCTCGGTGGCGGTTGGTCTGCCGTACACAATATTATCGCGCACGGAACGGTGCAACAATGACGTATCCTGCGTCACCAAGCCAATTTGACTGCGCAAACTTTCCTGTTGCACGTCGATGATATTTTGCCCATCAATGGTAATAGCACCCTGCTGCGCTTCATAGAAACGCAACAATAGATTGACGATGGTGGATTTACCGGCGCCGGAACGTCCGATTAAGCCCACTTTTTCGCCCGGTTTAATGGTTAAATTAAAGTGCGTCAACAACGGTTTAACCGGATCATAGGCAAAGCTCACGTCGTCGAATTTAATTTCACCATGGGTAACCTTTAACGACGGACAATTCGGTTTATCCAAAATGGTTTGCTGTTTGGTTAATGTATTCATACCGTCATTCACCGTACCGATATTTTCAAACAGGCGTGCAGACTCCCACATAATCCAGCGTGATAGTCCATGTACGCGCAACGCCATGGCAGTAGCGGTGGCAATGGCACCGACACCCACCAGCCCTTGTTGCCATAACAATACGCCGATGACGGCGGTACTTAAAATAAGCATCACATTGGTAATATAGGTCAAGGTATCCAGCGAGGTCGCCAAACGCATCTGGTCGTGTACCGTTACCATAAATTCTTCCATAGAACGCTTGGCATAACCTGCTTCACGGGAACCGTGGGAGAACAGTTTCACCGTGGCAATGTTAGAATACGCGTCGGTGATGCGTCCGGTCATAAGCGAGCGCGCATCTGCCTGCCGTTCTGCTGTTTTGGCAAGGCGCGGGATCAATAAACGCAAAATCGTGACAAACAACACAATCCAGACGATAAAAGGCAGGAGGAACCAACTATCTAATGAAACAAGAACCAGACCTGATGTGACGAAATACACTACTACATACACTAAAACATCAGCGATGGTCAGCACAGTATCGCGTACGGCAAGGGCAGTTTGCATCACTTTGGCAGACACCCGTCCGGCAAATTCATCCTGATAGAAACTCAGACTCTGTCCCAACATTAAGCGGTGGAAATTCCAACGCAAGCGCATCGGAAATACTCCCTGTAGGGTTTGCAGGCGCACGGCAGTGGCTAAAAACAGCGAGAGAATGCTGAGGATCAGCAAGCCCGCCATTCCCATGAGCAAATCTCCTTTTTCCTGCCATAAAGTTGCCGGCGTGTAAGCCGTTAGCCAATCAACCAGCAAGCCCATGAATTGGAATAGCAATGCTTCCATAATGCCGCCGCCGATGGTGAGTATCGCCAAAAGTAAAATCCATCGTTTCATGCCGTCGATACCGGACCAAATAAAGTGGAACAAGCCTTTCTCCGGCGTTTTCGGTGCTTGGTCGGGATACGGATTCAGTCGATTTTCAAACCAACTAAAAATTTTTTCAAACATCTCTTTCTTTCCCTAAACACAAAAGACAACCAATTTGTTGCCTTGCAGATTGCAACGCATTATAACGTAATTTCCCCCTAACAGATACTAAAGGGCTTCTCGCTTTCGATATTGACTTGGCGTCATACCGTAAGCAATTTTAAAAGCCTTACTGAAATGCGCCTCCGATTGATAGCCCACCTCCAGCGCAATCGCCAATATGCTTTTCTGCGTTTTATTTAATAATAACGCTGCCTGCTGCAAACGCAGTTGAGTCAGAAACTTGCCCGGTGCCATGCCGATAGTGTGTTGAAATACGCGCATAAAATTCGCTCGTGACATTGCCGCCAGTGCCGCCAAGGTGTCCATATTCCACGCCTGTTGCGGTGCGTTTAACAATTGTGTCAACACCGGGTTCAAACGCTTATCCTGAAAACCGGCGAGTACGCCTTGATTTAGTTGTTCGTTTTGCAATCCATGACGCAGAATATAAATAAATAACACAGTGACCAGCGAATCAATCAAGGATTTCGCGCCACTACGCGTTTTATCCGCTTCCTGTTGTAACACCTGAATAAGCGGCAACAACGGCGTATCGCGCAAAGATAAATGCAAATACGACGGCAATGCATCAATTAACAGTGATGGTTTGTTGTAGTACAGCATCCCACAGAACATTTTTAAATCCGGCGAATTCTGACCGATATGGTAAACCTTAAATAAATCCTGCTGATCTTCCTGTGCATCAGACGGCGTAATTCGGGTTTGAATAACATTGTCCTGCGCCTTACTGGCAATAAAGTGCGGTCGATTTTGCGGGAGAAAAAAGAGCTCGCCGGCTTGTAAATGAATCTGTTGATTTTCTAAGGTCAGCCAGCAATCACCTTGTTCAATTAAGTGAAAAGCGCCCACATATTGGTTTTCGTCGGCATCATGTCGCACCTGCCACTCGCCTTGAAACAAACAGCGAATATTCACTTCACCGCTCACCTGCGCTAATTGAATAAGTTTATCTAAGCAATCCATAATGAGATTTTAAATATAAAAGTTAAGACGAATTGGCAAGTATGATACAAGAATTTTCCTATAATTTATCTCGAAATTTAAACACATATTCAAGGAGAAAATTATGTTTGCAGATTGGAAAAATGATGTTGCCCATGTGAAAAAATCATTCGGCGAATTAGGTAAAAATTATCCGAAAATGTTACAAGCCTACGGTGCATTAGACGCAGCTGCCTGTGAAGGCAATGTGTTAGATGCTAAAACCCGTGAATTAATTGCCCTCGCCGTGGCGGTTACCACCCGCTGTGAAAGCTGTATCGGCGTACACGCCGCCGAAGCGGTCAAAGCCGGCGCAACGGAGGAAGAGGTCGCCGCCGCACTTGCTATGTCTATCGCGTTAAACGCAGGCGCCGCTTACACTTATTCATTACGCGCATTAGAAGCTTACAATACACAAAAAGACTAATTGATTTAGTTAAGATCAAATACAGTCGGCACCTTTTCGGTGCCGATTTTTTATGGAAAATGTCGTCAGGATCCACCAGATTTTTTAACCGCACTTCTACAGTAAATTCAATGCCTTCATCTGCGCAATCACATCCTGCACGTCAATTTGCGCCATCAGATTCTTCCCTTTTAGCTTCGTTGCCCATGGCAGTTGGGAGGAAGGCTTACCATATTCTTGTTGCACATTTTGTTCATACACGGAAACCACATTGGTGAGGTTACAGTAGGGGCCGGTGCGTAGTGGGTTGTGGTAGGCGTATAAACCAATAACCGGCGTGCCTTGTGTGGTAGCGATGTGCGCGGGACCGGAATCCGGCGAAATCACCAAATCCACTTCGCGAATTAAAGCGGTAAGTTCGGTCAAGGTTAGCTTGCCCGATGCATCCGTCGGTTCAAAATTACATAGTGCTTTGATTTCCTCAATCATCGCCAATTCGCGTGGTGCGGGCGAGCTGCATAAAATCACATTCACGCCATGCTGATGAGCAATATTTGCAACTGCAGCATAACGTTCCGCCAGCCAATCTTTTTCTTTTTTGCTGGAACACGGAGAAATCAGCAGATTTTTGCGATTCGGATCAAGGTAGCGCCGCACTGTCGCCAGATCCGCTTCCGTCACCGATAAATCCCATTGCGCCGGCGCAGGCGGCACGCCGAGCTCATCGGCAAATGCCATAAAACCGTCCAGCACATGCGGATTAGCGGGATCCTGAATTCGCCGATTCGTAAACAGCCACTGTCCTTCCCGCGCCCGCTGTTTGCCAAAACCGATACGATAGTCGGCATGAATCCCGAGGGATAAAATCAATGCGCGAAACGCCGTTTGCATATTGAGCAGCGCGTCAAATCGGCGATGTTTCAGCTGCCGCCATAAATTCCACACGCCACGCCAACCGCACTTTTTGTCATACACGATAAACTCAATGCCCGGCACGTTGCGCAACAATTGCGCTTCGGTTTTGCCGATAATCCAAGTGATTTTGGTGTCCTTCCAATAGTGTTGAATATGTTGCACCGCTGCCAACGCATGGCAAACATCGCCGATGGCGGACAAACGCAGAATACAAAGGGATTTGGGAGCTTTAGTGAAAAGAGCCATGGGTTTCCGTTGATCTCGGTTAAATTTGGGAATTGGCGTATTTTAAAGTAGAATGCGCCTATTCGCTATCTCATTTTCATCATTCAAAATGCTTGAATTTCAACTCAAAAACGATTTTTTTCTGTTTAATTTCGACCAACCTTTGACAAACCAAACGCAATTTTTCGAGGCGGCTTTCTGGCAACAACAAAACCGCGTTATCGGTTCGGCAAAAGGTCGTGGCACCACGTGGTTTCTGCAAACGGCGGATTTATTCGGCGTGAACACGGCGCTACGTCACTATTATCGTGGCGGCTTGTGGGGCAAAATCAACAAAGATCGTTATCCTTTCAGCAAACTGAAAAACACCCGTAGTGTTGCCGAATTTAATCTGTTAAATCAATTACATCAGGCAGGCTTACCGGTTCCTAAACCTATCGGGGCGCGGGTACGCAAAGGCAACTTAGGCATTTGTTATCAGGCGGATTTATTAAGCGAAAAAGTCGAAAATGCCCGCGATCTGACCGCACTTTTACAGACACAAAACCTTGAATCAACCCAATGGCGACAAATCGGTGCGCTCATCCGTCACTTGCACGATTTGCAAATCTGCCACACGGATCTTAACGCTCACAATATTCTGTGCCAACAAACGGACAACGGCAATCCATTCTGGCTTATCGACTTCGATAAGTGCGGTGAAAAATCCGGGCATTTTTGGAAAGAAGCCAACCTGCAACGGCTACATCGCTCATTCACCAAAGAGGTAGAATGTATGCATATTCATTTTACCAAGCAGAATTGGCGGGAAGTGTTGGAGGGGTATTCGGGGTAATTAATGGCGCCAAATGGTGCGTTTACACTCACCCTACCCATCTCATTAGAATTTACGTCCCCTACCCACGCAACTCACGCTTTGCCTGTAACGCCTTTAATACCGCTGGTGGAACCAGTTGACTCATATCGCCGTTGTGTAGGTAAATTTCGCGAATCATGGTGGAGGAGACGTACGACCATTGTTCCACCGGCGGGAAAAACAGGCTTTCGACGCCGTGGGTAAGCAGGCGGTTAAGATGGGCTAACTGAACTTCGTATTCAAAATCCGTGGTGCTGCGCACGCCGCGAATAATGGCTTTAACGTCATATTGGGCGATGGTGTGCGCCAGTAAATTATCGAAACCGATGACTTCCACGTTCGGCAAATGGGCAGCGGCTTGGCGCACCAGTTCCACCCGTTCCGTCAAGCTGAATAACGGCTTTTTGCTCGGGCTTTCCGCCACCGCCACTAAAACGCGCGGAAAAAGCACCGCACTTCGTTCGATAATGTTCAAATGCCCGTTGGTTAACGGGTCAAAGGTGCCGGGATAAATTACCGTGGTCATCTAATTCACCTCGTCTAAATAAGGTTTTAATAAATCCATGACGCGTTGCAATGCGCCGCGATTCTCATTTAATACCGCATAACCGGCATTGCCGTAGCATTCGCCCAATGTCGGCGATGATAAAAACTGCGCCACCGCCTCCACCACTGCCTGCGGGCTATCTTCCGTTATCACGACGCCTTGGCGTTCAATTAATTTACTGAAGACTTCAGGGAAATTAAACGTGTGCTTGCCGCTGATCACCGGCAATTTAAATGCCAGAGGTTCTAACGGATTATGTCCGCCGTGCGCTACCAAACTGCCGCCCACCAATGCCACGTTCGCCATGCCATACAGCAACATCAACTCGCCCATAGTATCGCCGAGCAGCACTTGTATTTCCGCCTGTGGCGCAGTATGGCTGCTACGTCGGATATAATGAAAGCCCTGCTGTTCAATGAGCTGCGCCACCGAATTAAAACGCTCGGGGTGGCGCGGCACCAGAATCAACAATAAATCGGGATAATGCGCCAATAAAGTGCGGTGGCTTTTTAAGATGATTTCATCTTCGCTTTCATGAGTGCTGGCGGCAATCCAAATAGGGCGTCGGGTATTCCATTGCGCTTTTAACGCAGTGATGTTATTCAGCAAATCGTCCGTTAAATTTAAATCGTATTTAATATTGCCCATCAGCGTTAAACGTTCGGGTGCAATGCCTAATTGGGCATAACGCGCCAGACTCACGTCATCCTGCGGTGCAATCAAGCTGATGTTATCCAACAATGGTTTTAACTGATTTTTAAACCAGCCGTAACGCTTGGCAGAACGTGCCGATAAGCGAGCATTCACGATAATAAACGGAATTTTTCGTTGCGATAAGTGATGAATCAGGTTAAACCACAGTTCCGTTTCAATGACGAGCACCGGGCGCGGTTGCACAAAGCGAATAAAACGGGCGACCGCATCGGGTAAATCATAAGGCAAATAAACGTGGGTGACGCTCTCACCGAAAACCGCCTTGACACGATCGGAGCCGGTGGGCGTCATGGTCGTCACGGTGATCGCCAAATGCGGGTAATCTTGCTGAATACGTTTAATTAACGGCACGGCGGCGATCACTTCGCCCACCGACGCGGCATGAATAAGCACGCCGTTGGGTTTCGGTGCGGGCAATTCGCCGTAAAACGCGTAACGTTCGCCTAAACGTTTGCGGTAATTAGGCGCTTTGAAGCCTCGAAACAGCGCCGAAAGCCACAAAAAAGGCTGCACAAGATACATTAAACAGGTATAAAAAAAACGTAACATAGAAAATACGCCGGCTTATGTTAGAATTGCGAACATTTCATAATGATAAACAAGCGCTTAGTATAAGCGTTTGCAGCAGATTCACAAAGGATAAAAATATGCCTACCATCAGCGTTGCAATGATTGTCAAAAACGAAGCGCACCACCTCGCATCGTGCCTGGATACGGTGAAAGATTGGGTGGATGAAATCGTCATTTTAGATTCCGGCAGCACGGACGACACGCAACGCATCGCCGAGCAATATCACGCCAAGTTTTATCAAAACACCAACTGGCCGGGCTTCGGCAAACAACGGCAATTAGCCCAGAACTATGTCACCGGCGATTATGTATTGTGGCTGGACGCGGACGAACGGGTCACGCCGGCATTACGTCAATCCATTCAAAATGCCATCGCACAAGACGCGCCGAATACGGCATACAAAATCCCGCGCTTAAGTGAAGTGTTCGGCAGCAAAATTCGCCATTCCGGCTGGTATCCCGATTATGTCATTCGCCTGTATCGCACGGATTTCGCGCGTTACGGCGATCAATTGGTCCATGAAAAAGTAGAATTGCCCGCCAATGCCGACATTCAAAAATTAAACGGAGATCTGTTGCACTACACTTATCAAGATATTCATCATTATTTAGTGAAATCCGCCGGCTACGCCAAAGCCTGGGCGGAACAACGGGAAAAATCCGGTAAAAAAGCCACCTTATGGCAAGGTGTCAGTCACGCCATCGGTTGTTTTGTGAAAATGTATTTTATCCGATTGGGATTTTTAGACGGCAAAGCAGGGTTACTGCTGGCAATTCTCTCGGCGCATTCAACGTTTATAAAATATGCGGATTTGTGGGTGCGGACGAGAGGGAAATAGAGTGAAAAAGTGATCTGCACCCCAAAACCTGGACACCTAATTTGAGGTGCAGATTATGTCTTACTCTTATCAATTTCGTTTAGAAATTATCAAACAGGTCACCTAGCAGGATTTTGGTATCCGTGAGGTGGCTGAACTTCATCAGATTCCTCATTCTCAAGTCATTTATTGTGGTTAAAGCCTTTCGTGAAAGAAGGCTTGATGGCGTAAAATCACCTTACACAAACCTAAAACCTCCAAAATTCTGAAACCCAAAATGAAAAAAACGCAGATTGAAGTGGCTTGAAACAAGCGACTTTTCACCACAAGCCTTTAAAAAACTGAAACGGGAACCTGCCCTTGCAAAAGAGGAGATTGATTATCTAAAAAAGTTAGTGGAATTAGACAATCAAAAACGACGGCAGAAAAAGAAAAGTCATCGAAAAGTTAAAGGAAAAACATGCCTTAAATGACCTGCTGCAAGTGTCCGAAATACCTAGTTCAACCTTTTATTATCAACAGGGCAGGATTACAGCCGGGTAAATTTGGTGTATTACAACCAAAACGAATTAAACCCGATTTAAAAGTATTGAGCCCGGTACAGTACCGAGCTCAATACTTAAGTTAACTAACCTGTCCAACTTTTGGGAGGCAGATCAAAGTGCGGTCCGAAAAACACCTAAATTTCTGACCGCACTTTTTGTTGTGTTTTGTCGATTAACGACGTGGGAGATAACGCAACGGATCCACGGATTTGCCTTTGTAACGAATTTCAAAGTGCAGTTTCACGCCGTTGGTGCCGGTGCTGCCCATTTTTGCGATTTGCTGACCGGCTTTGATTTCCTGCTGGTCTTTTACCAAAATACTGTCGTTGTGGGCGTAGGCGCTGAGGAAATCATCATTGTGTTTGATGATGATCAGGTTGCCGTAACCGCGTAAGGCGTTACCCGCGTAAACCACTCGACCTGCGGCGGCGGCATTGACTGCTTGTCTGCGAGAACCACTGATGTCGATGCCTTTGTTACCGCCGTCGGCGTTAGAGAAACCTTGAATCACATTGCCGTTGGTCGGCCAGCGCCATGCCACGTTGGATACTGCCGGTGCGGTGCCCGCTTGGGTTATCGGCTGATTGGTTGCCGGTGCAGCAGTACCTACGCCGGCTTTAATCGGGCCGGTAATCGTGCCGTCGGAACCATATTGTGTGCCGTTTGCGCCCGGGGTGTAAGTTACGGTCGGTTCACCACCTTGCGTAGCCGGTTGGGTGACCGTCGGTTGCATTTGCGGTGCAGCTTTCGTTTGCACCGTAGCCGTTGTGCCGCGGCTCACCTTTAAGGTTTGTCCGACGCTTAAGCTGTAAGGTTCGGACATATTATTCAACGCCGCCAATTCTTTCACATCCAAACCAGAAATGTAGGCGATAAGGAACATGGTGTCACCTTTGCGTACGGTATAGGTTTCACCTTTGTAGAAACCTTTGTTGATTTGGCTGTAATCCGGTGCGTTAGTGGTCGGGTTACGTGGAATGGTGAAATCCTGGGATGCCTGTTGCGGTTGATTTTGCGCGGCAGGTTGGGTTTGCTGAACCGGCTGTGCTTGCAGTGCAGACTGTTGATACATAGGTTGAAAATTCGGCTGCGGAGTAGATTGTGCGCCGGTCGCCTGTAGATTGTTCGACTGGGCAATCGGACCGTTCATCGAAGCGGGTACATTGCCTTGTTGGATTTGCGGTTCCCATGTGCTATTGCCGCCATCGGTTGAACCGTCCACCGGTTGCATGAGTCCCGGGGATAAGGTACCGTCGGCGTTTTCCACCGGTGCCGGTGTATTCGAAGTACAGGCCGCTAACACGGCAATGCTGATCGGTAACAGTAAAAAAGAGCTTTTCATTTGTCGGATTCCTTAATTATTGCATATTGATTGGCATACTTTGTTGTTGAATTTCAGGCACCCAGCTGCCGCCTGCGATGGCGCCGGTGCCTTCCACCGGTTGCATAATGCCCGGCGGCAGATCGTTTTCGTCTTTCGGTATCTCATCATGTGAAGAACAAGCCGCTAACGTTAACGACATAGATAGTAACAGAATCAGTTTCTTCATTTTCGTGACCTTATTTAACGTAAAATTAAATACGCGACGACGGCTAATGCCACCACCGACCAACCGATGAATTCGATAGATTTACGTAATTTGGCAGCAAATTTTTCACCACCCCAGGCGGCTAATTTGGCGACCAGTAAGAACCGCGCCGTACGGGAAATAAACGCAGTAATTACGAATGGTATAAACGCCATTTGCATCACGCCGGCGCAAATGGTAAACACTTTGTACGGAATCGGCGAAAAGCCTGCCACGAACACCAACAACATGCCCCAGCGTTCAAACCAGTGAATGGTGGTTTGCCATGATGCCTGATAGCCCCATTGGGTAATGTAATGTTCGACCAAATTAAAAGCATAATAGCCTAACGCGTAACCTATCATCCCGCCGAGTACGGAGGCTGTGGCGGTAAACATGGCAAATTTCACCGCACTTTGCGGTTTTGACATGGACATCGGAATTAACATCACATCCGGCGGAATTGGGAAGAAAATCGCCTCAATAAAACTCACGAAAGACAACCAGAAAGGCGCGAAACGGTGTTTCGACCATTGCATGGTTTTGTCGTACATGGCGCCAAATAGCTTCATCTTGCATTCCTGTCCTAAAAGATTGCATTATTCACTTTCTAACCAACGTTGTAAAGCGTTGATTGAGTGGTGCGCGGTCATGTCCACCTGAATCGGCGTAATGGAAACATAGCCGTTTTTCACCGCGTGGAAATCGGTGCCTTCGCTTTCATATTCCGGCAAGCCGCTGAGCCCGATCCAATACATGTCTTCGCCACGCGGGCTTTGCTGTTTAATCACTTCAGAAGCGGAAGAACGGTAGCCCAAATGGCACACTTTAATGCCTTTCAGTTCTTCGTAAGGCACATCGGGCACGTTAATATTCAGAATTTCGTGTTTGCCTAATAATTGGGCGTGTAATTTCGGCACCAAATCGCATACCACGCGCGCCGCCGTTTCAAAATGTTGACGACCATCGAGCGATACCGCAATAGACGGCAAGCCCAGATGACGCCCTTCAAATGCTGCCGCGACCGTGCCGGAATATAGCACATCATCGCCCAGGTTCGCCCTGGCGTTGATGCCGGAAATCACCAAATCGATGCGCCCGGAAAGAAAACCGTTCAGCGCAATATGCACGCAATCCGCCGGCGTGCCGTTGACGCAATAATCACCGCTTTCCAAATGTAACGGATACAACGGCTTCACCAAGGTTAAGGAACTGGAGGCGGCGCTGCGGTTGCTGTCCGGCGCGACGATGGTCACATTGGCAATCTTACGCAATGCTTCTGCCATCACACGAATGCCCGGCGCGTGAATGCCGTCATCGTTACTTAATAAAATATTCATGTTCTTGTTATTCCTGTTTTTCTTCTCGTTTTTCAGTTTTCAACATTCACCAGCTCGCGTACCAACGCCGTGGCGTAACTGCCTGCCGGCAAATAAAATTTAAGGCGCAAACCGTTCGGTTCAAATTGCCATTGAAACTGTTGCGCCTGCATTAAAATCGGACGGCGGGCGGCTTTCACGCGTTCTTGCCGCATCAAATGGAACAAGGCTTGGTGCGCGACAAAAATTTCATTCTCAAAATCCACCGCACTTTTGTCCTCTTCGCCGATAAGCGGTGCGGTAAGCAAAATATCCCGTTGTGCCAAGCGTTGTTGCAGTTGCGTCAAATCTTCCGATGCGTCCGCCACAAACCAACTGTGCGAACCGTTCAGTTGCAAAACGTCTCCATTTAAGACCTGCTGCGCCAGACTGAGTTCAATACGTTTGGCAACGATTAAATTGAAAATCTCACTGCGGGCGGCGGAAATATAGAAACTGCGCTTGTTGCGATCTTTCACTTTGATTTCGCCCGCCGCCCAGCGTAGGGCTTGGGTGAGATTGTTGCCGTCGCGCCCGAAACGCTGTTCGGTGAAATAATTGGGGAAGCCGTTTTTTGCCAGAAAATCCAACCGCACTTTGAGCTCGTCGGTTTCTTCCACGTGGCGCAGCAAAATCTCAAAATGATTGCCTTGCAGGCTGCCGATACGGATTTTGCGTTGGTGGCGGGTCACTTCAAGAATATCCACGCCGTCAAGGTGAAATTGGCTGAAATCCGGCGTCGGTTGCCCGGGCATTTGCAGGCTGAACCATTGTTCGGTGACAGCTTTGCGATCTTTCAAACCGGCATAACTCATGTTGCGTGCCGAAATGCCGGCGAATTTCGCCAGTTGCTCGCCTACAAACAAGGTGTTGCAATCGGTTTTGCGTATTTTCACCGCCACGAATTCGCCGTCGCCGCTCATGTCGTAGCCCAGTTGCTCTTTGACGACAAAATCCGCGCATTCCGCTTTTAAAAGTGCGGTCTGTTTTGGCGGCGTTTTTTGCAAATAGGCGAGTTCCATCATGGTTTACGCACCAGCAACGCCACCGCTTCGCAGGCAATGCCTTCACCGCGACCGGTAAACCCGAGTTTTTCAGTGGTGGTGGCTTTGACATTCACCTGTTCTATATCGCACGCCAAATCCTGCGCAATCAGCGCGCGCATGGCGTCAATATGTGGGCGCATTTTCGGCGCTTGGGCGATGATGGTGACATCTACGTTGCCTACGCAATAGCCCTTTTCCTGAACCTGACGGTAGGCTTCGCGCAACAATACGCGACTGTCCGCGCCTTTGTATTGCATATCCGTGTCGGGGAACAGTTTGCCGATGTCGCCCAATGCCGCCGCGCCGAGCAACGCATCGGTTAGCGCGTGCAATGCCACATCGCCGTCGGAATGGGCGATAAAGCCTTTATCAAAGGGAATGGTGACACCGCCGATAATGAGCGGGTTGTTGGTGCCGAAAGCGTGCACGTCAAAACCATGGCCGATTCGTATCATATTGTCTTCCTCGTTAAGTAAAATTCCGCCAGCGCCAAATCTTCCGGGCGGGTGACTTTAATGTTATCACTACGCCCCGCCACCAAGTGCGGTCGAAATCCCGCGAGTTCCATGGCGGAAGCTTCGTCGGTGACGGCAAACTGCTGCTGTTTGGCGCGGGTTAAAGCGTCGCGTAATAAATCTGCACGGAAAAACTGCGGGGTTTGTGCCAACCATAATTGGCTACGATCTTCCGTGTGGGCAATTTGTTGCGAAGGCAGGGCGCGCTTAATGGTGTCCGTTGCCGGAATGGCGAGAATAGCGCCGTTATCATCTTGAATTTCAAGTAATTTTTCTAAATCGCCGTGAGTTAAACAAGGGCGCGCCGCGTCGTGCACCATCACCCAAACGTCGGCGCCCGCGTCCTGCACGGCATTTAAACCGTTGAGTACGGAATCGGCACGGGTTTCACCGCCTTCCACCAACTGAATTTTCGGGTTTTGGCTGAGCTTAAGTTGGTCAATATAAGGATCATCGGCGGCGACCGCCAGCACGATTCGGCTGATGTGCGGATAAGCCAACAGTACGTTTAAGGTGTGCTGTAAAATCGGCTGTCCGTGAATGTGAAGATATTGTTTCGGTTTGTCCGCCTGCATTCGACTGCCGATGCCGGCGGCGGGAACGACGGCGATAATCTTGCGGGTTGAGGTCATTATTTGTGTTCTTTGACGATGTGATAAAAGGTTTCGTTCGGTTTTACCATTTCATGCTGCAGACGGGCGCGCTCTTCGATGGCATCCACACCTTCTTTTAAATCTTTGATTTCCGCTGCAATAATTTGATTGCGCTGGGAAAGTTTTTCATTTTCCTGCTGGTGTACGGCGATTTCTTTGGTGGTGTTTTTGTAGTCCGTATACCCATTCTTACCGAACCAAAAATCGTACTGAAACAGCAATAAAACCGCTATTAAAAGAGAAATAAATAAACGCATAAAAAACCGCTAAATCGAAAAAAAATTACGCCTAGTTTACCTTGAATCGTATCAAAATGCGACATTGCCCGCCCGGTGCGGAATAATTTCTTAAAAATTGGGTTATATCGTAGTAAGATAAGGCAATTTTGACAGCCTGAGAGGTGAGACCATGAAACCCTATTTAATTGCGCCGTCCATTCTTTCCGCCGACCTTGCCCGCTTGGGTGAAGACGTGGAAAAGGTATTAAAGTGCGGTGGCGATGTGATTCATTTTGATGTGATGGATAACCATTATGTGCCGAATTTAACCTTCGGTCCCGCCGTGTGCAAAGCCTTACGCGATTACGGCATCACAGCACCCATTGATGTGCATTTGATGGTGAAACCGGTGGATCGCATTATTCCCGATTTCGCCAAAGCCGGCGCCAGCTACATTACTTTCCACCCCGAAGCATCCGAACATATCGACCGCACTTTACAGCTCATTCGCGACTGCGGTTGCAAATCCGGTTTGGTTTTCAACCCCGCCACGCCGTTAAGCTATTTGGATTATGTGATGGATAAAGTGGATATTATTCTGCTGATGTCGGTGAACCCGGGTTTTGGCGGACAATCTTTCATTCCGGCGACATTGGATAAACTCAAACAGGCGAGAAAACGCATTGATGACAGCGGCTTTGATATTCGTTTGGAAGTGGATGGCGGCGTGAAAGTCTCCAACATCGCCGAGGTGGCACGCGCCGGGGCGGATATGTTTGTTGCCGGTTCGGCGATTTTCGACCAGCCGGATTATCAAAAAGTCATTGATGAAATGCGTCAACAATTAGCCACAGTAGGGAAATAAGCATGACAGGACAATTTAAATTAATCGGTTTTGATTTGGACGGCACGCTGGTGGACAGCCTGCCGGATTTGACGTTATCGGTGAATTCGGCGTTGGCGGAATTCGATTTGCCGCAAGCGCCGGAAGCGTTGGTGCTGACCTGGATTGGCAATGGCGCGCAGATTTTAATCGCCCGCGCCTTGGAATGGGCGACGGCGCAATCGGGTAAAACTTTGACGGAAGCGCAGATTGCCACGCTAAAAGAACGTTTTAATGTGTTTTACGGCGAAAATATTTGTAACCGTAGCCGTTTATTTCCTAACGTCAAAGACACCCTGCAAAAACTCAAAGCCAAAGGCTACCGCTTGGCGGTGGTCACCAATAAACCGACCCAACACACCCGTCCCGTGTTAAAGGCGTTCGGCATTGAAGACTTGTTCGATGAAGTGCTGGGCGGTCAATCCTTACCGGCAATCAAACCGCATCCCGGTCCGTTGTTCTATTTATGTGGCAAATTCGGTTTGTATCCGAAACAAGTGTTGTTCGTGGGCGATTCCCGCAATGACATTATTGCCGCGCACAATGCCGGCTGCCCGGTGGTGGGATTAACCTACGGTTATAACTACAACATCCCGATTGCCGAATCCCACCCGGATTGGGTGTTTGAAGATTTTGCGGAATTGTTGACGATGGTTTAATGGATAGTCTGTTTTGACTGTAATTATCATTTTATCAACGTTATGATTCTCGCCTTCCCCTGTTTGCGGGGAGGGGGACGTATCACGTTTTGAGCGCCTGCTCTGCCGGCGACCCCGAAGAGGATAGCAAGTAAAGAATGAACTTGCGAATAACTTGTCCCGAAGAGACTGAAAGGAAAATACCTAAATTTTCGACCGCACTTTCCCCCCCTCAGCCTTCGGCAGCTCACCCCGTAAACGGGAGGGAGCCAAGATTGACACAACATATTAGAGAAAAAAATGATTCGATTTGCAAATGTGAGTAAAGCTTATTTGGGCGGGAAGCCTGCCCTGCAAGGGTTAAGCTTTCATTTACCGGCGGGCAGTATGACCTATCTGGTGGGGCATTCCGGCGCGGGGAAAAGTACCCTGTTAAAATTAATTATGGGCATGGAGCGCGCTAATGGCGGACAAATTTGGTTTAACGGGCACGACATCACCCGTTTATCTCGTCACGAAGTGCCGTTTTTGCGCCGTCAAATCGGCATGGTGCACCAGGATTACCGCTTATTGCCCGATCGTTCGGTATTGGATAACGTCGCTTTACCGTTGATTATTGCCGGGCAACATCCGAAAGATGCGAACAGTCGCGCCTTGGCGGCGTTAGATCGTGTGGGGTTGCGCGATCGAGCCAATCATTTGCCGGCGCATTTGTCCGGTGGGGAACAGCAACGCATTGATATTGCCCGCGCGGTGGTGCATAAGCCACAATTATTGTTGGCGGATGAACCGACCGGCAACTTGGATGGCGCCTTATCCTTAGAAATTTTCAATTTATTTGAAGAATTTAACCGCCTCGGCATGACGGTGTTAATCGCCACCCATGACATCGGCATCGTGCAACAAAAACCGAAACCTTGCTTAGTGCTTGAGCAAGGCTATTTACGCTAGGAGGTATCATGAATTCCCGTCGTATGCGTTTTCCTTCTGGCGTGCAAAGTGCGTATGTGTTGCGCGCCGTGCTGGCGGATTTGTTGAAACGCAAGTTCGCCACATTGTTGACGGTGTTGGTGATTGCCGTATCGTTCACGATTCCTACCGTCAGTTATCTGCTTTGGAAAAACATTCACCACGCCACCACGCAGTTTTATCCGGAAAGCGAATTGACCGTGTATTTGCATAAAAATCTGTCGGAAGACGATGCCAATTTGGTGGTGGAGAAAATCCGTCAGCAAGAAGGCGTGGAGTCTCTTAATTACATTTCCCGTCAGGAAAGCCTGAATGAATTTCGCCATTGGTCGGGTTTTAGCGAAGAACTGGACGTATTGGACGACAACCCGCTGCCTGCCGTGGTGATGATTAAGCCGACGAAGGCATTTAACGAATCGCAAAAACGTAACGAATTGCGCGCAACGTTAGATAAAATCAAAGGCGTGCAGGAAGTGCGGTTGGATAACGACTGGCTGGAAAAACTGACTGCGCTGACTTGGCTGGTGGCGCATGTGGCGATTTTCTGTACCGTACTCATGGCGCTCGCCGTTTTCTTAGTCATCGGCAACAGCATCCGCGCCGATGTGTACAGCAACCAAGCCAACATTGAAGTGATGAAACTGCTCGGCGCCACCGATCAATTCATCCTCCGCCCGTTCCTCTACACCGGCATGATTTACGCCGTGTTCGGCGGTCTGTTTGCCTGCATTTTCAGCAGCCTGACCATCGGCTACTTCACCGGCGCCGTGAAATACGTCACCGACATTTTCGCCGTCAGCTTCAATTTAAACGGCTTAGGCTTAGTAGAATTTTTATTCCTGCTGATCGTCTGCACCATCATGGGCTACATCGGCGCCTGGTTATCGGCAACGCGCTATATTCAGTTGTTGGATAAGAAAGGTTAAGGGATAAAAGTGCGGTCGTTTCTACAGGCGTTTTTTAACACAAAAAATAGCGATAGGATTTGCTGTCGGTGACGTCCTGATAAACGTAGCCCAGTTGTTCTAACGCCTGTTCAAGTTCGGCACCGTTGCCTTGTTATAACTGGAAGCCGGCAAGAATGTTGCCGCAATCCGCCCCGTGGGCGCGGTCGTGGAACAGGGAAATTTTCCAGCGGGTGCCGAGGGTTTCGAGGAATTTCAGCAATGCACCTTTTTGTTCCGGGAATTCAAAGGTGTAAAGGCGTTCGCCATGGTCGGCGACCCATCCGCCCATTAAATAGCGTACATGGGTTTTGGCGATGTCATCGTCGGAAATATCTTCCACATCGAAGCTGTTTTGTGTGAGATCGACGATGATGTTCGCTTTTTCCGCTTCATCTAAGGTACGAACCCCGATGAACACGCAAGCCCGTTTGTCATCGGCATAGCGGTAGCTGAATTCGGTCACTGCACGCACGTTTTCAAACAGATCTTTCATCGCGGCGCACACTTCATTGCTGTCCACCAGCACCATATTATCAAGGTATTGCCGGAATAAGCGGAAGATTTCGCTGCCAATGCGTTTTACGCCACGCCGTCGGCAAATAAGCCCACGTACGCCAAATCTGTCGGTTCACCTTTTTCCAACGCGGCATTGAGACAGGCTGAATCTTTCGATTCCACGCCGATGACTTTAATGTCCGGCATAAACTGCTTCAATAAAATCGCTACACCCGCCGCCAAACCGCCGTCGCACACTTGCACGAACATATAATCTAAGTCTGCCACTTGCTGTAACATTTCCATAGCGAGCGTGCCTTGCCCGGCAATCACCAGCGGGTGATCAAAAGGCGTGATAAAGGTCATGTGTTTTTTTTCGGCAAGCTCAACGGCTTTTGCTTTGGCTTCATCGAAATTGGCGTCATGTAGCAACACTTCGCCACCGAACCCACGCACCGCATCCACTTTAATGGTCGGTGTATTTTGCAGCATGACGATTAAAGTAAGCCCAATTGCTTCGCCGATAACGCGACGACCTGCGCATGGTTTCCAGCCGAGGCCGCAATTACGCCCGCCGCTTTTTGCTCCGCAAAAGGCTGGAAATCATGGCGTATGCACCGCGCAGTTTAAAGCTGTTTACCGGCTGGCGATCTTCCCGTTTAATCCAGATATTGTTGTGCAGACGTTCGGACAATTTGCCTAATTCGGCACCGTCAATATCCACATGAATCACTTTGACGTGCGGGGCGAAGGTGTCGAGTTTGCCGGTGACGCGATCATCAAAGCGGGTGCCGAATACCAGTAATAAATCCGCTTCTTGGGTGATGTAGTTGGCGGCTTTGGTGCGTGCATTCCGAGCATGCCCAAATAATAAGAATCGTCGGCGGAGACGGCACCCAAGCCTTTTAAGGTCACTACGGCTTGGCATTTGGGTGCTGTGCAGAAAATAGCGTAACGCAGGCACAGTTCCTGCCATACTAACGCCGCCGATATAGATGACCGGGCGTTGTGCTTCGCGTAATAACGTTAAAATTTGGGTTAAATGTTCCTCATGAAGTGCGGTGGCTTTTGGCGGCGGATTTATTCTTGGCTTCGCCGTGGTCGGTGCAATTTGTACGTCTTTCGGTACGTCCACCAGCACCGGACCCGGTCTGCCGCTTTGTGCGATCCCAAAAGCGTTGGCGGGAATTTCCGACAACTCATCAATATGTTGCACGATGAAACTGTGTTTGGTGCAGGCAAGGGATAAACCGAGTACATCCGCTTCCTGAAAGGCATCGGTGCCGATGAGCAGGGAAGCGACCTGTCCGGTAATGGCGACGATAGGAATGGAATCCATTAAAGCATCGCCGAGCCTGGTGATGAGGTTGGTGGCGCCCGTCCCTGAGGTAGCGATACACACCGATTTTCCCCGACGCGCGGACATATCCGATAGCCGCCATGGCGGCACCTTGTTCGTTACGAAAAAGCAGATGATCTAACCGGAATCATAAATGGCATCGTAGGTTGGCATGATGGCGCAGCCGGGAAGCCGAAAATGGTGTCCACATTATGTGCTTTTAAGCACTCGATTATTAAATTTGCACCGTTCATACTTACGATAACTTCTATTTTGAGGAAGGAATTTTTTTACTACGTGAAAGATTTAATCTTTTATTAAAATTCAAGGAAACAACGAATATTTTTGTGCAAAATTTGTTACCATTAGCCATCTATTTTATTTGAGGTAACAAATCATGCAAAAACTGCCTTATCGCGCCATCGTTTCTGACATGGACGGCACGTTGCTCAACGGACATCATGTGGTGGGCGATTTTACCGCACAAACCCTGGAATGCTTATATGACAACAAGGTGGACATTATTCTTGCTACGGGGCGTAACTATTTTGACGTGTCGAGTATTTTGAAGAAAACCAAGGTGAAAGAGGCGGTGCTGATTACCTCAAACGGCGCGCAGGCGCATAATTTGCAAGGCGAGTTGCTGCTCAATAATTTCCTGCCTGAAAGCATTGCCTATGAAATCATGAACCTTCCCTTTGACGATACGCGGGTTTGCGTGAACAGTTATCAGGCGGAAGGCTGGTTTATCAATAAAGATATTCCCGAGCTTTATAAATATCATAAAGATTCCGGTTTTGTTTACGACGTGGTTGATTTTAAACAACATCACGGCAGAGATACGGAAAAAGTCTTTTTTATCGGACGCACACCGGCGGATTTGGTGGCACTGGAAGAACAGTTACGCACACGTTTTGGCACGCTTGCCAACATTACTTATTCTACACCGATTTGCTTGGAAGTCATGGGGGAAGGCGTATCGAAGGCTTCCACGCTTGCTCAAGTCGTGCAACAAAAAGATTATGATTTGCAGGATTGCATCGCTTTCGGTGATGGTATGAATGATGTGGAAATGTTAACGGAAGTGGGCAAAGGCTGCGTTATGGGGAACGCCGATCCTCGTCTGAAACAAGCCGCGCCGCAACTGGAAGTTATCGGTCGCCACGGACATGAAGCAGTGGCATCGTATTTGCGTGCCATTTACGGCATTTACTGATTGTGTTATCCGTGCTTTTGCTGGTTCGGCGTGCTGCTTATGCGTGCTTGTTTGGATTAAAAAACGCATAAATGCGTTGTAGTACCGGGGTACGAATTTCATCGCTTTCAAACAGAATTTCGTGTTTGGCGCCGTGAATTTTTCGCCGCTCTCCGTGGGGCAAAAGTGCGGTCAGTTTTTTCAGCGTTTTATTGTTCACGATCTTTTCCTGTTCGGACTCCAACACTAACACCGGCGTTTCGATACGAGGCAGAATTTTCGGCAGACGCTTAATGGCGGCGAGACACAAATGTACCCAACGGAAGGTCGGTCCGCCCAGCCGAATTGACGGGTTGTCCCGATTCACGTCATTCATCCATTGCATCCGCGCCACACTGTGACTTAACTCGTTCTGTGCCGTATCCACTGGCTTGTAGGCGCTTTTGCCGAACACATAACGTTCACCTTGTCCCCATAACATCATCAAATTCAGCAATAATTCGTCGCGCGTCGGCTTTTTGAGTGGCCCCCCGAAAAAGGGCGCGGAGAAGACTGCCCGTTCAATACGATGATCAAAATTCGCCAAATAATAGGCGGAAATCAGCGCGCCGAGGGAATGGGCGATCAGGTATTGCTGCGGATAAGGATAAAGTGCGGTCAGATTTTCAATGATTTTTGCCATGTCCTGCGGGTAAAACCGAAATTCGTCTAAATGCCCTTTCTCGCCATCTTTCAATAAACGTTGCGAATAACCCTGCCCGCGATGATCAAACAGTAACACATCGTAGCCTTGATGATAAAAATCCTGCGCAATTTCCGTCCATTTCAGCAGGTTTTCCGCCCTGCCGTTCACCATAATCACTAATTTACGGGCGGCGGGGTGGTGCATAAAATGCCGATAAGCCAAGCGGCATTGGCGTTCGCCCTGAAGATATTGCAACGGAAATTGCGCGGCAAATTGCAACAGTTCGGTGTTATTCATGGCGGTTCTCTGCAGCGGCACTAAGCTGTTTAACCAAGGCGTAAAACACAATCACCGGGAAAAAATAGAAAATATTGCCCGAGTTATGGCTGAAAAAGCCTTGGCTGAAACAGTAGAACATCACGGAGACAATATGAACCGCACCTAACAACGAAACGAGTTTCAGTTCTAAATCGACGCTTTTGAGATGCCGTATAAAGAAACGCAACGGCACTAAAAATACGCCGAGTAAGGCGAGTAAACCTAATGCGCCGCGTTTGGATAAATCATCAAAATATTGGTTGTGCGCGTGGTTAAAGGCGGCGGCATATTGGCTTATCAAACCTTGCTCATATTGCAGTTTGCGTTTTTCGCTGACCCCTTGTACGCCCCAACCGAAAATCGGTTTTTCCTGCGTCATTAACATCACGCTTTTCCACATATCAAAACGGGCGCCGACGGAGGTAGAACCGTTATTTTGTTGAAAATAGGCGATGATGTCGTATTCTGCGGCGGCAATGCGTTCTTTAATTTTGGTATTTGGCAACATCGCAACGGTTGTTACAATCAGGGCAAGCACAATAAAAAAGCCGGCGACGAATTTTTTCGATAAATAACGACGATAAGCAAAGAGGATTAACAGGAGAACAAAAGGGATACCAATCCAGCCGCCGCGCGCGGTGGATAACAAACTGGCGAACACGCCCATCAGACTGAATACAAAATATAAGGCACCGAAGTGATATTGCCTTTTGATGAAAAAGTAAAAGCTAATCGCCAGGGAAAACATGCCCAACGACATGGCAATATCGCCGGACTGAATGTGCATTTGATACTCAAATGCCATGTAATAATTCAAGATAAAACGATGAATAATAGCGGTGATGCCCGCAATCAGGCTGCCCCATGGAATGGCGTGTAAAAGCCAATTAAAACGTATCGGATAATGCGCCAGTAACGGCAACAAGGTCAGAAAAAAGAGAATGCGGCTCGGGTTATCAAATTCCCGAATTTTGCCCTGATGGTACAGAATCGAAAGGGCAAAGAGCAGCACGTAAAAGAGCAGGGTGGCAACAAACCATTTCTCATTGCCATCATAGGTGAGATTGCCCTTCGGTTTGCATAATTGGCGGTAAATGAAAAAAATTACGCCCATCAGCGACAAGATTGCCGGGGTATAGTTATAGCCGTGTTTCAACACAAGCAGGCAGGTAAAAAAGAACACCAGCGTTGCGTTAATAAACCCTGCCAGGGGGAGTTTGTATGTTGTCATCTTCATCGTCGGCAAAAAACGCTTAAAAAAATGACCGCACTTTATCATCGGCATGTCAAAAGTGCGGTCGGTTTTTAATGTGTTTTTAAATTATAAAACATCTACGCAGTTTAAGTCTTCGAAAGATTGCTCTAAACGTTTAGACATGGATTCTTCCATTTTGCGTAACCAAACGCGCGGATCGTAGTATTTTTTGTTCGGTGCATCAGGACCTGACGGGTTGCCTAGTTGACCTTGCAAATACGCTTCATTGGCTTTGTAGAAATTTAAAATACCATTCCAGGATGCCCATTGAGTGTCGGTGTCGATATTCATTTTAATTGCACCGTAACCGATGGCTTCACGGATTTCTTCGCGGCTGGAACCGGAACCGCCGTGGAAGACGAAGTTAATCGGTTTTGCCGGAAGGTTACGTTCTTTCGCCACGAATTCTTGGCTTGCCCCCAGAATAGACGGTTTTAATTTCACATTACCCGGCTTGTACACACCGTGTACGTTACCAAATGCCGCCGCTACGGTGAAGTTCTGGCTTACCGGGTGTAATTGGTCGTAAACATAAAGCACGTCGGACGGTTGGGTGTAAAGACGGGATTCATCCACATCGGAGTTATCCACGCCGTCTTCTTCACCGCCGGTGATACCGATTTCGATTTCAAGGGTCATGCCCATTTTGCTCATGCGAGCAAGGTATTCACGGCAGATTGCCATGTTTTCTTCCATCGGTTCTTCGGAAAGGTCAATCATGTGGGAGGAGAACAGCGGGCGTCCGGTTTCGGCGAAGTGTTTTTCACCGGCATCAAGTAAGCCGTCTATCCAAGGCAGTAATTTTTTCGCTGCGTGGTCGGTGTGTAAAATCACCGGCACGCCGTATTCTTTAGCTAAAGCATGAACATGTTTCGCACCGGCAATGGCGCCTAATACGTCAGGACGGGCGCCGCCGGCGGGTTTAATGCCTTTACCTGCGTAGAATGCCGCACCGCCGTTAGAGAACTGAATGATGACCGGCGCTTTTACACGGGCGGCGGTTTCCAATACGGCATTCACAGAATCGGAACCGACGCAGTTCACGGCGGGAATGGCAAAGCCGTGTTCCTTTGCGTATGCGAATACTTTTTGTACATCTTCACCGGTAAGTACGCCCGGTTTTACGATATCTAATAATTTAGCCATAGTTATGTTTCCTTTTTTATGTATGCTGCAACCTGTTGCCCTATACGTTTAATTAAAAGTGCGGTTAGTTTTTCGCGCGTTTTTCAAGAATTTCTACCGCTGGTAAGACTTTACCTTCGACGAATTCTAAGAACGCACCACCACCGGTTGAGATGTAAGAGATTTTATCTGCAATACCGAAAAGATCGATAGCCGCTAACGTATCACCGCCGCCCGCAATAGAGAACGCGTCACTGTTGGCGATAGCACGAGAAATGATTTCAGTTCCTTTGCGGAAGTTCGGGAATTCAAACACGCCCACCGGGCCGTTCCATAATACGGTTTTGGCGTTTTTGATGATGTCTGCCAGTTGCTCTGCGGATTTGTCGCCGATGTCGAAAATGGATTCATCATCTTTTACTTCGGTCACGGATTTTTCTGTTGCCGATGCGGTTTCGGAGAATTCGGTGCCGACGCGAACATCAACCGGCACAGGAATATCGGTGCTTGCCGCGAGTTCTTTAGCAACCGGGATTAAATCCGCCTCGTATAAGGATTTACCTACATTATGACCGGCTGCGGCGATGAAGGTGTTGGCGATACCGCCGCCTACGATAATTTGGTCGGCAATTTTAGACAGGGAGTTCAATACTTCCAATTTGGTGGAGACTTTAGAACCGCCTACAATCGCCACCATCGGACGTGCAGGTTCTTTTAACGCTTTACCGAGGGCATCCAATTCAGCCGCAAGTAATGGGCCGGCACAGGCAATCGGGGCGAATTCGGCAACGCCGTAAGTGGACGCTTGGGCGCGGTGAGCCGTACCGAACGCATCCATCACGAATACATCACAAAGTGCGGCGTATTTTTTGCCTAATTCAGGATCGTTTTTCTTTTCGCCTTTGTTCATGCGAACGTTTTCCAATACAACGATTTCGCCGGGTTTAACATCTACGCCGTCGAGGTAATCACGTACTAAACGTACCGGCACATCAAGATGTTCGTTTAAATAATCAACAACGGGTTGGAGGGAATCTTCAGGTTTGAATTCACCTTCGGTCGGACGACCTAAGTGGGAGGTAACCATCACTTTGGCGCCTTTTTCCAAGGCTAATTTTAAGGTTGGGATGGTGGCACGAATACGCGCATCGGAAGTGATTTTACCGTCTTTTACCGGCACATTCAGGTCGGCTCGGATAAATACGCGTTTACCGTTCAAATCTAAATCGGTCATTTTAATTACTGACATAATTTACCTCTTTGCTTGTGAAAAACTAAAAATAAAAACTGCCCGCATTATACCCTGATCTAAGTAGCTTGTAACCTCAATTCCTTTGATCCTACGCAAACGATTATCAAAATTAATAACCGGTGCGATTGCGCGGACAATCAATCGGTTGCCAATCTAAGCCGTAACAAATGAATAATTCGTTACGCGCCGCGCCAAGATAGCGACCTTTGAGTTGCGGATTATTTTTCTTTATCCAGGTAAACAACTCGTTACGGCTTAATTCGTAGTTCGGCAGCTTTAAAGTGCGGTATAAATTTTTGATCTTTTCCAAATAATCCTGCGCATTGTTGAACATACACGAACCGTGTTTTTCCCATTCGCCCTGAATTAAATTGGCGCCGGGCATCTCTGGCAGATATTGTTCGATGAGCTCCTGCGGCAATTTCGGCAAATCGCCCTGACAGAAACGCGGATGATCGGAAACCCGTCGTGCCTGTTCGTTTTGTGACCATAATCCGTGTACAATCCAACCGAATTGTTGAGTCAAACCGCATTGATATTGCAAGGAATTCGGTAAGTCATCGCCGTATTGCTTACGTTGACGCTCACAAAACGCCGGTGACCAGGACAACACCAGCGTGTAATAATCGGTGCGGACCTTTTTATTTTGCCCGATGGGATCGTTTTTCATGATGTAATCGTAATCCCGATCGATTAACACGCCAACCGCTTGTTTCTGCTTGGAAAAATAATACCAGCCGGCAAGTAAAAACATTAAAAACGCCACCACAAAAAATGACAGCAGCAACATACGTTTTTCGTTCATAAAATTCCTTTAATTTTATTAATGTATTGATTATAATCCGACCCTTTCAATTTTCCCCGAGGACGCCGTGGCACTATTCATCACTGACAAATGCACAAACTGCGATATGTGCCTGCCGGAATGCCCGAATGAAGCCATTTCAATCGGCGATGAGATCTATGTCATCGATCCTAATTTATGCACCGAATGTGTCGGTCACTACGACACCCCAACCTGCCAAAAAGTTTGCCCCATCAGCAAATGTATCATCACCGATCCCGACCATATCGAAACCGAAGAGCAGCTTTGGGAACGCTTTGTGCTGATTCATCACGCGGATAAGTTGTAATTTTTCTGTGCCAGCTTGCTAAAAGTGCGGTGAAAAATCAGGGTGTTTTTCACACGTACGATGTGCTATCTAAAATACCATTTCGCCAATAAAATCCCCGCGTTCACCGAGACATTTAATCCGTTTTTCAGCGGGTTGCCGAAAGACAGGCGGACTTGTTCGTCGGATTTCTCTGCCAAGGTTTCCGTTGAACCTTCGCTTAGCACGAAAACCGTTTTATTTTTTAACCGCACTTTATCCAATGCGGTGGAGTTTTTGTCATTGCTTACATGGATAATTTGATAACCGGCGTGGCGTAATTGGGCGAGGGCGTTGCGGCTGTCGTCGGTTTCCAGCACGCGGACGTATTCCGCACCGCCTTCCGCCACGCGCAGGGTGACGGCGGAATTGAGGCTTTCCGCTTCTTCCAATACCATATTTTTCACACCGAAGAACGCGCAGGTGCGCAAAATACCGCCGATGTTTTGCGCGTTATTGACGCCGTCTAACAGCACCAGACAATCTTCTTGGTGAGGGACGTCCAAATACCCTTGCAAAGTGAACGGATAGGATTTTTTCACCAACATACAAATACCGCCGTGATGTTCGGTGCCGCTGACTTTGGTGAGCTCGTCACTCTCCACGATGTGATAAACCTTTTTGTTGGCAGCTAAATAGCTGCAAATATCGCCGATTTTGTGCGCCATTTGCACCTTCGCCCACAAGCGAACTATACTGGCGGGACGTTGTTCAAAAAGGGCTAAACAGGCATTTTCACCATAAACCTTCATTTCTTCGGCACGATTTTTCTTGATTTTTTCCGGTGCGCGCGGCGACAACGGACCGGTTTTTTTCTCTCTCGGTTTGTCGTCGAATTGGCTGCTTTTCACCATCACTTTCACGCCGCCTTCCGCACCGCCGGCTTTTTTCATAGTGCTTTCGGAAATGCGCAAGGTTTTTTCTTGGCTGTCGGCACGCTTGAAGGGTGGATTCTTGCCTTGGCTTTTTTTGAATTCGGGGCGTGCGGCATTCGGTGCGTTAAAGTGCAGTCGGTTTTTATCGCGTTTTTTGCGGTCTGCACCGACGCTGCGTTCATTGAAAGATGTTTCTTGGAAAGTCTTATTTGTGGATTTGAAGGTTGGTTTATTTGAATGTTGATTCATAGTGGGTGCCGATATGGATAGCGATAAAATGAACGGATTTTGCTCATTTTTAGTGTAAAAGTGTGAGCATTATAACGAAAAAAAACCTTTTTTCTACCAAGGTGGGCGATAAATATTGTAAACTACGGCGCTAATTAAAATTCATTTACATTCTTACTCACAGCGTTTTTATAGAGAACTAATTTATGTTTACAGATAAAATCGAACGTGCGCGCAAACGTCTTGAAAGCCTGCCATGTTTGCCATTACAGCCGGAGCAAGTGGAATTTATTTATAGCCCGGCTGCCTTTAAAAGCGAAATTATTCAGCTGACTCGACAAGCAAAAACGCGGATTATTGTGACCGCACTTTATTGGCAAAATGACGAGGCAGGACAAGAAATTCTGGATGAAATTTATCGTGCGAAGCAGGATAAACCGGAACTGGAAGTGAAAATTTTAATTGATTGGCATCGGGCGCAACGCAATTTGTTGGGTGCGGAGAAAAGCGCCACCAATGCTGATTGGTACTACGAAACCCGCCAGAAATATCAACTCGCGGAAGATCCGCATATGTTCTTCGGCGTACCGATTAACACCCGCGAAGTGTTCGGCGTGCTGCACATTAAAGGTTTTGTGTTCGACGATACCGTGTTATACAGCGGCGCCAGCATTAATAACGTGTATTTGCAAAAAAATGAGAAATACCGTTACGACCGCTATCAAAAAATCACCCATCCCGTATTAGCCAACACCATGGTGAATTTCGTGCGCCAAAATCTGTTAGATGCCGATGTGGTGTTGCCGTTGGATGCCGCCAATCCGCCGAAAACCAAAGAAATTCGCGGCAATATTCGTGCGTTCCGTAAAAATCTTGCTGCGTACGGGCAATATCAACTGCCAAGTGCGGTGTCTTTTGGCGATGAATTAACGATCACACCGTTATTCGGTTTAGGCGGCGCAGTCAATATTCTTAATTCGACCATAGAAGATTTGTTCCAGCTGGTGGAAGAAAAACTGACCATTTGTACGCCATATTTCAACTTTCCGAACACGTTGCAACAAAAAATTCGCTATTTGCTCGGCAAAGGCAAGCAAATTGAAATTATCGTCGGCAATAAAGTAGCGAACGATTTTTATATTCCGCCGGATCAACCGTTTAAAATGGCGGGTGCGTTGCCGTATTTGTACGAAAGCAATTTGCGCCGTTTCAGCAAAAAATTTGAACGGGAAATTACCCAAGGGCAGCTTACCGTACGCACCTGGAAAGACGGCGATAATACTTATCACCTGAAAGGCGTTTGGGTGGACAAGAGTTATATTTTGCTCACCGGCAATAACCTCAACCCGCGCGCTTGGCGTTTGGATGCGGAAAACGGTTTGTTCATTCACGATCCGAAACAGCAACTGCGTCCTCAAGTATTAAACGAACTGGAACACATCCGCCGCCACACCACCGTGCTGAGACATTACACCGAGCTGGAAGAATTAAACCAATACCCGGCACCGGTACAAAAACTCCTGAAAAAATTCGCCCATATTAAAGCGGATAAACTGGTGAAAATGATTTTGTAGCGGAAAAGTGATCTGCCCCCCAAAAGTTGGACAGGTTAGTTAACTTAAATATTGAGCTCGGTATTGCACCGGGCTTAATCCTTTTAAATCAAGTTTAATTCGTTCTTGGTTGTAATACACCAAATATTCTTCAATTTCCGCCTGTAATTCGGCAATCGAAGTATAAGTGCGTGAGTAAAAACACTCAGATTTTAATATCGCAAAAAAGCTTTCAATCACCGCATTATCATAGCAATTCCCTCGGCGACTCATACTTTGTATCGCCTTGCCTTCCAACATCTTTACCCATTCTGCTGAGCCGTACAATACCCCTTGGTCGCTGTGAATAATCGGGCATTCGCTCGGTTTTAGTTTGCCAAGTCCTTCTTCCGGCATTCTTTTTACCAATGAGAACTTAGGGCGTTTCGCAAAATTATAGGCAATAATTTCCCGGTTCGCTAAATCCATCAACGGTGAAAAATAGAGCTTTTCTTCCCCAACTCGAAACTCAGTGACATCGGTTACCCATTTTTGATTGAGCGCCGTCGCTGTAAAATCACGATTTAGCACATTCGGGGCAATATGCGATGTTTTGCCTCGTTTTCCATGTCTTTTCTTGCGTAAAATAGAATGAATACCTAACGCATTCATCAGTTTTAACACCGTTTTATGATTCAAATGGAAACCCATTTGACGTAATTTGAGTGTCATTGGGCGATAGCCATCTCGTTTTCTGTTCTTTTTATACCGCAACAAGATAGTTTCTTTTATCTCACGATAATCGTGTTTAACTTGCTGATAATAAAAGGTAGAACGAGGCATTTTAGCCACACGAAGTAAGTCATTTAACGCGTGATTTGGCTTCAATCTTTCAATGATTTTTCTTTTTTCTGTCGCTGTTTTTGACGGTCGAGTGCCTCCAACTCCTTTAGGTAAGCAATCTGTGCACGTGCTAATGCCAGCTCTCGTTGCAGCTTTTTAAACGCTTTTGGGGAAAAGTCTGTTTGTTCCGGGATTTCAATCGCTTTCTTTTTCATCTTTGGCTTCACTATTTTAGGGCGTTGAGGGTTTATATAAGGGGATTTTACGCCATTAAGCCCTCTTTCACGAAAGGCTTTTCCAATAAATGACTTGAGAACGAGAAATCTGATGAAGTTTCGCCACCTCACGGATACCAAAATCCTGCTCGGTGACCTGTTTGATAGTTTTTAAACGAAATTGATAAGAGTAAGACATAATCTGCACCTCAAATTAGGTGTCCGGGTTTTGGGGGGCAGATCATAGGTGTTTATAAGGAAAATAACCGTTTTTCATTAATTCAAAGTTTAGCAATAGCCTACCTGTCGCCCGTTGCCATCAACAAAATGGGTGAATGGATTCAAATGCCAAATGTAACCATGCGATGGCTTCTATCGGGTGGCAACGCTGCAACCGAAGCTGATAGTCGGCAATCAATTTCGGTCAAAAGTGCGGTCATTTTATGAAGTGTTTTTTAAAAATAAAATTGAGTGGCGGAAGATCGTAGGAGTTGAACCTACCCGAGACTGCTGGCAGCCTCAACAGGATTTGAAGTCCTGCCGCCTCACCGGAAACGACGATCTTCCTCTTGGAAATTGATGCGAACTTTAGCGCAAAAGCCCGTGCGATTCAAGTGAAGCGGAAAAATAATCCATTAATTTTATACGGAATATTGGGCGTTTAAATGTTGGCGATAGCGTTGGTAAACGGATTGATATTGTTCCGCATTTTCCGCTATCGGCGCTGTGCGCGTCGCTTCATTTAACTGTACGAAAGCTCGGCATAATTCCGCCAGCGAACCCTGTTTATTTGCCCACATGGCTTGAATTGCGGCGCCCAATGCGGCAGCTTCTTCCTCCATCAGGCACACTACGTTGACGTTCATAATGTCGGCAATCATTTGCCGCCATACGGCACTTTTCGCCCCGCCGCCAATCAGGCGGATTTCGGTGGCGGCCAGCCCCGCCTGTTCAAATAAATCCAAGCCGTAGCGCAAGGTAAAACTGGCGCTTTCCATCACGGCGCGGGATAAATTGGCGCGGGTGAAATTGCCCGCATCCAAGCCCAAAATCGCCGCTTTGCTATTCGGCAATGCCGGCACCCGTTCGCCGTTAAAGAAGGGCAGAATGGTCACGCCGTCGGCGCCGATATTGGCTTGTTGTACCAATTCATTGAATTCGCTCACGTTAATTTCCAGCAGTTGCATGAGATTTTTGTTAGCGGACGTCACGTTCATGGTGCAAACCAACGGCAACCAGCCGCCGGAAGAGGAACAAAAATCGGCAATCATCGGCGGCAAATCGGGGAGCGGTTTATCGCTGTAGGCATAGAGCGTGCCCGACGTGCCTAAGCTCATGGTGACGATGCCTTGTTGAATATTGCCGGTACCGATGGCGCCCATCATGTTGTCGCCGCCGCCGGCGGAAACAATGACGTCATTCTCCAGTCCTAATTGGCGCGCGACATCTGCTTTCACCGTGCCGAGAATTTGGTCAGCGTCGATTAAGTGCGGTAGATTTTCCAGGCATTTTTCCGGGGCAATAAGGCGCAACACCTCCTCGTCCCAACAACGTCGCACCACATCAAAATAGCCGGTGCCGGACGCATCACCGTATTCGGTACAGAATTTGCCCGTGAGCCAATAATTGAGATAATCATGAGGTAGCATGATTTTGTCGATTTGTTGATAAATATCCGGTTGATATTTACGCAGCCAACGGATTTTGGATGCCGTATAACCGCTTTGGCAAACAATGCCGAGGCGTTCAAAACAGGCTTGTTCGCCACCGAGCAACGCTAAAATCTCCGCATTTTCCGCGGCGGTTTCCGTGTCGCACCAGAGTTTGGCATGGTACAACGGATGATCGTTTTTATCCAGCACCACCAAGCCGTGTTGCTGCCCGGAAATACCGATGCCACGAATCAAGTGCGGTTGAATTTCGGCGTGTTTTATGGCGTCGGCAAAAGCATTTTTAAACGCCGTAATCCACCAATCCG
Organism: Aggregatibacter actinomycetemcomitans; assembly: GCF_023518055.1. NCBI lineage: Bacteria > Pseudomonadati > Pseudomonadota > Gammaproteobacteria > Pasteurellales > Pasteurellaceae > Aggregatibacter > Aggregatibacter actinomycetemcomitans. The sequence goes on along the minus strand of NZ_CP085096.1, from coordinate 496,051 downwards.
GCGCTTGCTCGCGCCGTCCGTCGGAGTTTTCAATGAGTTGATGGGCGGCATAACCGCTACCCAATACCTTATGCTGTTGACTATCTACAACAATCACTTTCGTGCCTTGCGTGCCGCAATCGACGCCAAGATACATAAAACACCTCCGTAAAAAATACCGAAAAAAACCACCGCACTTTTACCGATTAACGGTAAATGTAACCGTTCACCAAGTTTTCCAGATACTCCTGTTTACCGGACACCGGTTGCGGATCCAAGCCTTGTTGCTCAACCGCCTGCGCGAGCTGTGCCAAAGAAGCGTTACCCAGCAAAATTTGCTGACCGAGGGATTGCCGCCAACCGGCATAACGTTCGTCCACAAGCTGTTGCAGCCGTTGTTCTTCCAGCATTTGTGCCGCCCGTTTGAGGGATAACGCCAATACGTCGATAGCGCCGATATGGGCATAGAACAAATCATAAGGATCGGTACTTTGACGGCGGATTTTCGCATCAAAATTGAAACCGCCGGTGGTAAAACCGCCGTTTTTCAGGATTTCGTACATCACCAACGTGTTTTCTTCCACGCTGTTCGGGAATTGGTCGGTGTCCCAGCCTGATTGCGGGTCGCCGCGGTTGGCGTCGATAGAGCCGAAAATATCCAGCGCGAACGCCGTCGCCACTTCATGCTGGAAGGTGTGCCCCGCCAAGGTGGCGTGGTTGGCTTCAATGTTCACTTTAATTTCATTTTCCAAGCCGAATTGTTTTAAGAAACCGTAAACCGTCGCCACGTCATAATCGTATTGATGTTTGGTCGGTTCCTGTGGTTTCGGTTCGATAAGCAATGTGCCGTTAAAGCCGATGTTATGTTTATGTTCCACCACCATTTGCATGAAGCGTCCGATTTGCTCGCGTTCACGTTTTAAGTCCGTATTGAGCAGGGTTTCATAACCTTCGCGACCGCCCCAGAGCACATAGTTTTCGCCGCCCAAACGCTTGGTAGCATTCATGGCGTGATATACCTGCGTTGCCGCCCAGGCGAACACTTCCGGATTCGGGTTGGTGGAGGCGCCGGACATATAACGCGGATTGCTGAAACAGTTTGCCGTGCCCCACAGCAACTTCACGCCGGTTTCCGCCTGTTTACGCTCAAGAATGTCCGTTATTGTGTTGAAATTATGAATGTAATCCTTAATGGAATTGCCTTCCGGCGCCACATCCACATCGTGGAAACAATAATAAGGCACGCCTAATTTGGTGAAAAACTCAAAAGCAATATCCGCTTTTTGTTTTGCCGCCTCTAACGTGCCGGCATTTTTCTGCCAGCTTCGATCCAGCGAACCCAAGCCGAACATATCGGTACCGTTCCAGCAAAACGTATGCCAATAACATACCGCCAAACGCAAATGCTCCGCCATGGTTTTGCCAAGAATGACCTGATTGGCGTCGTAGTATTTATACGCGAAGGGATTGGTTGAGTCAGGACCTTCGTAGCGAACTTTGTCAATGTTGTTGAAGTAGTTTGTCATTGTAGCCTCCGGGACAGGGTTAATTTGGCACTATTCTTGATAAAAGCCCTTTGACGATCAATTACGTTATTTCGCATTGGATTTAAGATTATTGTTTATTGTGGACTGGGTCACAAAAGAGAAAAAACGTAATAGGCTCGGAAGATCTGATAATTGCGTTTCTTTGAAACGGAGTGATAAAACTACGTTCAGAGTAATATAAGTCGCTTCTCTAACACCCTTTCAATTCATTCACTATCACTATTTGAGGTGTCATTATGAAAATCAAATTTGCTTTATTATCTCTTGCTACCGCACTTGCCTTATGCAGCACCACCGGCTTCGCCAAAGACTTAAAAATCGGTATGTCCATTGACGATTTACGTTTAGAAAGATGGCAAAAAGACAGCAGTATTTTCGTTAAAAAAGCGGAAGCGTTAGGCGCCAAAGTTTATGTTCAATCCGCCAACGGCGATGATTCGGCACAAATTTCACAAATCGAAAACATGATTAATAAAAATATTGATGTGCTGGTGATTATTCCACATAACGGTGAAGTATTAAGCAATGTCATTGCAGAGGCGAAAAAAGAAGGCATCAAAGTTTTAGCCTATGACCGTTTAATTAATAACGCGGATCTGGACTTTTACGTTTCCTTTGATAATGAAAAAGTCGGTGAATTACAAGCGCAAAGTGTTATTGAGAAAAAACCGGAAGGTAACTATTTCTTAATGGGTGGTTCGCCGGTAGATAACAACGCGAAACTTTTCCGCAAAGGTCAAATGAAAGTATTACAACCGTTAATTGATAGCGGAAAAATTAAAGTGGTGGGCGATCAATGGGTCGATTCTTGGTTACCGGAAAAAGCCTTACAAATTATGGAAAATGCACTAACCGCCAACAAAAATAATATTGATGCCGTTGTTGCTTCGAACGATGCCACCGCCGGCGGGGCAATTCAGGCGCTTTCCGCGCAGGGTTTATCCGGCAAAGTAGCGATTTCCGGTCAGGATGCCGACTTGGCGGCAATTAAACGCATTGTGGAAGGCACACAAACCATGACCGTGTATAAACCGATAGCCTTATTGGCGGATAAAGCGGCTGAAATTTCCGTTGCCTTGGCTAAGGATGAAAAACCGCAATCCAATGCGGAATTAAATAACGGCTTGAAAAACGTGCCATCCTACCTACTTGAACCTATCGTCGTTGATAAAAATAATATTGAAACCACGATTATTAAGGACGGGTTCCATTCTAAAGATAGCATTTATAAATAACGCAACAGGGAGGCTTATGCCTCCCGAATTCTAATAGCAAATCACAAAAGGTTTCCATTATGGCTCTATTAGAAATGAAAAATATCACCAAGAAATTCGGCGATGTTGTAGCATTAAACAACATTTCCATTTCCTTGGAAAAAGCGGAGATTCTGTCTTTATGTGGTGAAAACGGCTCCGGTAAATCCACCTTAATGAAGGTATTATGCGGCATTTATCCTTTCGGCGATTATGAAGGCGATATTTATTTCAGTGATGAAAAAATCGTTGCCAAAAACATTAAAGATACGGAAGAAAAAGGCATTTCCATTATTCACCAGGAATTAACCTTGGTAAAAAATATGTCCATTTTGGAAAATATGTTTTTGGGCAACGAAATCACCAAAGGCGGCATTACCGACGACAACGAAATGTATTTACGCTGTAAAAAACTGTTGGAACAAGTCCAACTGGATATTGACCCGCACACCAAAGTCGGTGAATTAGGTTTGGGGCAGCAACAACTTGTTGAAATTGCCAAAGCCTTAAATAAACAGGTTCGTTTGCTGATTTTAGACGAACCGACAGCATCATTAACCGAAAAAGAAACGGCGATTTTATTAAATCTGGTAAAAGATTTACGCGCCCATAATATCGCCTGCATTTACATTTCCCACAAACTCAATGAAGTTAAAGAAATCTCCGACAAAATCTGTGTGATTCGCGACGGTGAGCATATCGGTACCCGTGATGCGAAAACCATGACGGAAGATGACATCATCACCATGATGGTAGGCCGTGAAATCACGTCTTTATATCCCCATGAAGCACATGAAATCGGTGAGGAAATCCTGCGGGTGGAACATATTACCGCTTGGCATCCCATTAATACCCATATTAAACGGGTAAGTAACGCGTCGTTTACGCTCCATAAAGGTGAGATTTTAGGGGTTGCCGGTTTAGTCGGCTCCGGACGAACAGAAATGGTGCAATGTATTTTTGGTTCCTACCCGGGTAAACATGAAGGTGAGATTTTTATTCATAACCATAAAGTAAAAATTCGTAATTGCAGCGAAGCCATTAAACACAATATCGTAATGGTGCCGGAAGATCGCAAAAAACACGGTATCGTTGCCATTATGGGCGTGGGAAAAAATATTACGCTACCTTCATTACGCAATTATTGTTTCGGTAAACGGGTCATCAATGAAGCCTTGGAAGAAACGGTAATTAACCAAGCTATCGCCCAGTTAAAAGTCAAAACGTCTTCACCGCACTTAGCCATCGGGCGTTTAAGCGGCGGCAATCAGCAAAAAGCGATTCTTGCCAAATCCTTATTACTTAAACCTCAAATTCTGATTTTGGATGAACCTACATGCGGGATCGATGTGGGCGCCAAATATGAAATTTATAAACTTATCAACCAACTGGCACAAGAAGGCATCGCGATTATTGTCATTTCCTCCGAATTGCCGGAAGTGCTTGGCATTAGCGATCGGGTTTTAGTGATGCACCAAGGTCAGATTAAAGCGGATTTAATCAATAATCATCTGACACAGGAACAGGTCATGGAAGCGGCGCTAAAGGAGTAATTTATGTCTAAATTGAAATCAATAAATTTACAGGTTTATATTATGCTTATTGCCATTGTGGTGATTATGGCATTCTTCTTTGTCGCCACCGACGGCGCTTACCTGAGTGCGCGTAATATTTCCAATCTATTACGCCAAACCTCCATTACGGGCATTCTCGCCATCGGCATGATTTTCGTGATTATCTCTGCCGAGATTGACTTATCCGTCGGTTCATTAATGGGATTACTCGGCGGTTTTGCCGCCATCGCCGATGTTTGGTGGGGCTGGCCGTTACCGTTAACCATTATAACAACGTTGCTTATCGGCATTGTGCTCGGCGCTTGCACCGGCTGGTGGGTTGCCTATCGAAAAGTACCCTCTTTTATTGTCACATTGGCGGGAATGCTGATTTTCCGCGGGATGTTGGTCGGCGCAACCAACGGCACCACGGTTTCACCGATTAGCAAAGACATGACAATCATCGGTCAAGGCTACCTTCCCGATACCACCGGCATTATTTTAGGTTGTGTTACCGTTATTTGTTTCTTCCTATGGGGTTCTTATCAACGTAAAACCCGCAAAAATCTTAACTTAAGCGTTACCGGCACAGGTAAAGAAACCATGAAATACGGTTTATTCGCCATTGGTGTACTGGGTGCGATCTATCTCTTAAATGATTATCGGGGCATTCCGTTCCCGGTGTTGCTTCTGGCGATTTTAGCGGTTATCGGTATGTTCATTGCACAAAAAACCGCATTCGGACGACACATTTATGCCATTGGCGGTAATATTGAGGCTGCCAGATTATCAGGCATCAATGTTGAAAAAATCAAACTCATGATTTTCTCCATTAACGGCTTAATGGTCGCCATCGCCGGGTTAATTCTCAGTGCCCGTTTAGGTGCCGGCGCGCCGTCCGCCGGTCAAAATGCCGAACTGGACGCCATCGCCGCCTGTGTTATCGGCGGTGCAAGCCTCGCCGGCGGTGTCGGTAGCGTTTACGGCGTGGTTATCGGTGCATTGATTATCGCCTTATTGGACAACGGTATGAGTATGTTAGACGTGCCGACCTTCTGGCAATACATTGTGAAAGGTACCATTTTATTACTCGCCGTATGGATGGATACGATGAGTAAGAAAAAAATGTAATGATCTTGGCAAAAGTGCGGTCGGTTTTCCATGTGTTTTTAATCTGCCACACGTGCCGATAATAATGTTATCTCCTTAAGGAAAAATAATGGAAATCAAATTTGATCAATGGGTTAATCGAATCGGAACGGATAGTGCCAAATGGGATGTCCCTTATTCAAAATATGGTTCCGATATTATTCCTCTGTCGGTAGCGGATATGGATCTTCCTGCGCCGCAGGAAATTATTGAATTATTGAACGAACGTAATCGGTTGGGCATATACGGATATACAATAATATCGGATGATTATTATCCGCTCATAACCGATTATTTCAAAAGACATTACGCTTACTATGCAAGCCCTGAAGATATTGTATTTTGCCCGCGAATAATTCAAGCGGTATCAATTTATATCAGAGAATTTACAACCGAGAACGATACTATTTGCTTATTTACGCCTTCTTATTCGCCTATGCTTAATGCCGTATTACTAAATAACCGAAAGCTGTCGCAATGTCCTTTAGTTTACTACAATCAAAAATATCATATTGATTTTAAAAAACTGGAAATATGTTTTAGTCATTCCGACGTATTTATTCTGATTTCTCCACATAATCCCACCGGTTTGGTGTTTAGCATTCAGGATCTCAATCGAATTGCATTACTGGCGGAAAAGTATCATGTCTTTATTATTTCGGATGATATTCATGCAGATTTTGATTTTTCAGGCGAGAAACATCATATTATTTCTTCGATTAATCATTATGTAAAAGAACATTCGATTATTTGCACTTCCCCGTCAAAAACCTTTAATTTAGCCGGTTTAGAAATTTCAAATCTGATTATTCATAATCACGTCATACGAAATAAATTTAATCGATTACTGCAACAATTAGGCATCCATAATCCTAATTACTTCTCCATTCCCGCCATAAAAGCAGCTTACCGAAACGGTGATGTCTGGCTGAGAGAATTACAACAATATATCCTTGAGAATAAGCAGTTTGTTAAACGTTTCTTTACAGCGCATATTCCTGAACTGGACGTCGCTGATACAACCGGTACCTATCTGGTATGGGTTAATTATTCCCGCTTAAAAATAGACGAACAGCTATTGAAACATTGGCTATTGCATTTAGCCCGCGTTGAAATGTCTTGGGGAAGTGACTTCGGGGAAGATGGGAATAGATTCTTTCGTATGAATATTGCAGTACCACGCTCCTGTTTGATTAGTTGTTTAAACAGAATTAAGCAGGCTTTTCTTTTATTAAAAAAAGAGGGATATTGCTATGCAGCACAGTAACACACAAATAAAAATACCGACTTTAGCACAAGCACTATCACCAATAATCGTTATGTTACTATTATTGGGCTTAGGTTATGCGCTGTTTGATCTGCCGCCGGAACCACTCATGGTAGTTTCTTGTGTGTTTGCCGGCTTTTTAGTGAAATATTTAGGCTTTCGCTATAATGATATGCTGAACGCTATTGCAGGGAAAATTGCTAAAACTATGCCGGCATTATTGATTTTAATCACCGTCGGTTTACTCATCGGGACTTGGATTGCAGGTGGTACGATTCCGATGATGATTTATTATGGGTTGAAGGTAATTGATCCTAAATTTTTATACATTACCGCCTTGTTTTTGACTTCTGTGGTTTCTATTTGTACCGGCACATCTTGGGGTTCGGCCGGAACCGTAGGCGTGGCTTTTATGGGGGTCGCGACCGGATTAAACGCCAACCTTGCCGCCACCGCAGGTGCTGTCGTAGCAGGAGCCTATTTCGGGGATAAGCTTTCACCGTTATCCGACACCACAAATATCGCATCGGCAGCAACCGGTGTGGATTTATATGAGCATATTACCCATCTGTTATATACCACACTCCCGTCTTTTATACTGGCAGCGATAGTTTATATCATATATGGAATGAATGCGGATTTTCAGAACGTAGCAACGCCGGAAAAAGTTGCACTCATGCTATCCGGTTTGGAGTCAATTTATCATTTCAACTTGTTATTATTAATTCCTGTCATCATTATTTTATGGGGCTCCATTACCAAAAAACCGACCATTCCGGTCATGTTATTATCGGCATTCGTTGCAATGTCAAATGCATTTTTTATCCAACACGTTGCGTTGCATGACATTGTAAACAGTGCGGTTAATGGTTTTAATGTATCAATGGTCCATAGTGATGTTCAAATTAGTTCGGATTTAAACCGTCTGTTAAATCGTGGCGGGATGAATTCAATGATGGGAACTTTACTGATCTGCTTTTGCGCATTATCGTTCGCCGGTGTTTTATCATTAAGCGGCGCATTGGATGTCATTATTAACAATCTATTGAAATTGGTAAAATCCACTGCGTCACTCATTGTCGCGACGATTATCTGCGGCTTAACCATGATAGGTGTAACCAGCAACGGGCAGGTTTCCATCCTGATTCCGGGTGAAATGCTACGGGATGCCTATATCGAACGTGATCTGCACCCCAAAAATCTCAGCCGGACGATAGAAGACTCGGCGACTATCATTGAACCGATCCTACCTTGGACAGCTGCCGGCGCTTATATGGCCGGCACTTTAGGCGTAGCGACATTGTCTTATTTACCTTGGGCCGTGCTATGCTGGAGCGGTATCGTCTTTGCGACAATTTGGGGAATTACCAGTTTCGGTATAGCTAAATTAAATCAATAGCCGTTAAAAAGTGCGGTCGGTTTTTTGAGTGAAATCACAGAGATGAAATAAAGCAGTTTTCTTCGCGGCGAATTTGTGTATGCTAATATCAGTTGCCGCAAAGGGAATGATGTGATGAATAATCAAAAATATTACCGCATTGCGTTGTTATTCAACGCGAACAAAGTCTATGACCGGGAAGTGGTTGAGGGTGTGGGGCAGTATTTGCAGGCATCGCAATGTATGTGGGATATTTTTGTGGAAGATGAGTTTATTTATCATAAAGATACCATCAACAACCTGTCTATTGACGGCATCATCGCCGATTTCGATGATGCCGAAACCGTCGAGTTACTTAAAAATATATCGATTCCGCTCATTGCCGTGGGCGGCTCTTATCAAAATCCCGCGTTTTATCCCAATCTGCCTTACGTCGCCACCGATAATTATGCCTTGGTGGAAACCGCTTTTTTACATTTGAAACAAAAAGGCATTACCAGCTTTGCGTTTTATGGTTTGGAGACGGAAGAAACCAAGCATTGGGCAAATGAAAGAAAAGACGCGTTTCTTGCATTAATGCAGAAATATGAATTCCAAAGTGCGGTCTATTTAGGCGACAAAACTGACTCACAGAACTGGGCGCAGGAACAGGCGAAAGTCACCGACTGGCTTAAAACTTTGCCACCCCACACCGGCATTATCGCCGTCACCGACGCCCGCGCACGGCATATTCTGCAAGCCTGCGAAACCGCCGGCATTGCCGTGCCGGAGCAACTCTGCGTGATCGGCATTGATAACGAAGAACTGATTCAATATTTATCCCGTGTCTCCCTTTCTTCTGTGGCACAAGGCACGCGGGAAATCGGTTACCAGGCAGCGAAACTGCTGCACCGTTTATTAACTGGGCAAAAAGTCGCCGCCACACCGCTTCTGATCCCGCCGGTAAAAGTTATCGAACGCAGCTCCACCGATTACCGCTCCCTGCGCGACCCGCTGGTGATGCAAGCCATGCACTACATCCGCCACCGCGCCTGCCAAGGCATTAAAGCGGAACAGGTGCTGGATTACCTGCGCACCTCCCGTTCCAATTTAGAAGCCCGTTTTAAAGCGGAAATGAACAAAACCATTCATCAGGTCATCCACGAAGAAAAAATCACCCGCGCCAAACAGCTACTGCGTCGCAGCGATATTCCCATTCAGGAAATCTCCGACATTTGCGGCTACCCGTCACTACAATACTTTTACTCGGTATTCAAAAAAGAATTTAATCAAACCCCGAAAGAGTTTCGAAATCGTGAAGGGAAGTAAAAACGCAGGGAAAAATCACCGCACTTTCACCCCTTCCGAAAATTCCCCTCACCATCCTCGCTTTTAAGATAACTCAAGACCCACAACAGGGCGATGCCGAAGAGGGCGGAGGTGAGGAAAGTGGCGCTGAAGGCGTGTTGCAGTTGTGTGCCGTTTTCGCCGATGAAGTGGCGGTAGAGGTCTAAGATGACGGAAGAGACGGCGATGCTGATACCAATCCCCACTTGTTGGATGACGCTGAGATAAGTGGAACCGGTGCTGGCATTGTGGTCGTTTAAGTCGCTAATGGTGAGGGTGTTGACGGCGGTGAAAATAATCGACATGGAACAACCGTACCACGCCAGAATCAGCACCAACAGCCAAATCGGGCTTTGCTGATCTAAGAGGCTCATGGTGGCGATGGCGAAGGTCATGGAAAGTGCGGTCAAAATTAACGTCGTTTTGTAGCCGAAGCGCGACAGAACTTTCCCTGCGAAGGATTTGGTCAACACCGAACTCACGGCGATCGGCGCGAGTAACCAACCGGCAGCATCGGCGCCATAATTAAACACCACCTGCAACATAAGCGGCATTAAAAATGGAATGCCGGAACCACTCAAGCGAATGAAGAGGTTGGCGACGATGCCTACCCGAAAGGTGCGAACCGCAAATATATTGAGCGACAATAAGGGATATTGTGCCCGTCGGGCATAAAAATAATAAATGGAAAAACAACCGATTCCGGCAGCCAGAATCAAGGCGGTCATCCATTGGCTGACACGATCTTCGGACAACAAATCCAAACCGAGGGTCAAGCCTGCCAAGCCGCCGGCAAACAGTACGAAGCCCCGCCAATCCAGTTTACCGATATTGCCCGTACTGTTCGGCATATGTCGTCCGGCAAACCAAACGCCGAGCAAACCGATAGGAATGTTAATCAAGAAAATCCAATGCCATGTGGCGTGCGTCACCAGCCAACCGCCCACAATCGGTCCCAGCACCGGACCGATAAGCCCTGCCATCGCCATGGCATTCCACGCAGCAACCAGCTGGGTTTTCGGCACGTTGCGAATAATTGCCAAACGCGCCACCGGCATCATCAGCGCGCCGCCCAGCCCCTGCAACACACGCGACCAAATCAGCGCATTCAATGAATTGGATACCGCACAGGCGACGGAACCGAGTACAAAAATCGTCACTGCCACCCGAAACACATTGAGCGTGCCGTATTTATCGGCGATCCATCCGGTGAGCGGAATAAACAGGGCAACGGTGAGGGAATAACTGATGATCGTCATTTGCATTTCCAGCGGCGATTCATGCAAATCGGCGGAAATGGCGGGTAGCGCGGTGTTCAAAATGGTAGCGTCAAGGGATTGCATAAACAATGCCATGGCGGCAATTAGGGCTAAATTACGGTAATGTTGACGCTCACTCATCTGATTTTCTCGTTCTGCGGAGGCAAAAAACACCGTTATTTTCCGCCGCACTTTTGCGCCCTCCATGATAAGGAAAGCATCGTTGATTAATTTTGCCCGTATTCTACATGATTCGCGCCTATTGCATGCAATTTTAATCCGATTTTATTGTACCAACGACAAATCGGACGATTGTTTTTTTCACACAACGGCATTGCGGACACACTAAAGTGCGGTGCTTTTTCTTTATGTTTTTTATAAAAATGTGATCCTGATCACATAAAATCTACTAAAAAGCACCGAGCTTAAACGAATGAGTTGTCGGTTTTTAGGTAGAATGGTAAACGATGCAACTATCTTTAAGGAGACCAAATGACCATTGCTATTATTATCGCAACACATGGGGTCGCGGCGGAGCAGCTGTTAAAAACCACAGAAATGCTCATCGGCGAACAGGAAAATGTGGCGACCATTGATTTTGTGCCCGGTGAAAACGCCGAGACCATCATGGAAAAATATCAGGCGAAACTCAGCGGCGATCTTGCCCATTGCGACAAAGTGCTGTTTTTGGTGGATACCTGGGGCGGCAGTCCGTTTAATGCGGCAAACCGCGTGTCGGAAGGCAAGGACAACATGGATATCGTCACCGGTGTGAACGTGCCAATGTTGGTGGAAACCTTCATGGCGCGAGATGACGGTCCAAGTTTGGATGAATTGGTGGCAATCGCCTTAGAAACCGGCCGTACCGGCGTACGTGCGCTGCGTTATCAGGAGCCGGAAACCGAACCGACCGCGCCAACATCCGAGGTTCCAGCACAACCCGCCGCATCACAAGCTGAACCGCAACCGGCGATGGTCACACCGAATCAGGAAGGGCATTTGGAAATCGGTTTGGCGCGTATTGACGACCGATTGATTCACGGGCAAGTGGCAACCCGTTGGACGAAAGAAAGCCGTGTATCGCGCATTGTGGTGGTGAGCGACGAAGTGGCGAAAGACACCGTGCGCGCGACCATGCTAAAAAGCGTTGCACCGCCCGGGGTCACCGCCCACGTGGTAAACGTGGATAAAATGGTGCGGGTTTACAACAACCCTGAATATGCCGGCGAACGCATGATGTTGCTGTTTACCAATCCGACGGACGTATTGCGTCTTTCCGATGCGGGCGTTGATTTTAAATCCATCAATGTGGGTGGCATGGCGTATCGCGATGGTAAAAAAATGATTACCAATGCGGTATCCGTGGACGACAAAGATATTGCCGCCTTCAAAGCCCTTGATGCCAAAGGCATTGAGCTGGACGTGCGTAAAGTTTCAAATGACAACCGCCAGTACATGATGAATTTATTGAAGAAAAATAACTTACTTTAAAGGAAATGATTATGGAAATTACCACTTTACAAATTATTCTGGTGTTTCTGGTCGCCTGTATTTGCGGCGCAGGATCGATTCTTGACGAATGGCAAACCCAACGCCCGTTAATTGCCTGTACCTTAATCGGCTTAGTGTTGGGCGATATTCAAACCGGTATCATTATCGGCGGGACCTTGGAATTATTGGCGTTAGGCTGGATGAATATCGGCGCGGCCGTGGCACCTGATGCGGCACTGGCCTCCGTGATTTCAACCATTTTGGTTATCGTCGGTAAACAAGAAATCTCTACCGGAATTGCGGTGGCGATTCCGCTTGCCGCCGCCGGTCAGGTGTTGACCTATATCGTGCGCGCCATCACCGTGGGTTTCCAACATGCCGCGGATAAATCAGTGGAAGACGGCAACCTAACGCGTTTAGACTGGTTACATTGCAGTGCGCTAATGTTACAAGCCATGCGGATCGCCATTCCGGCGCTGATCGTCGCCTTAACCGCCGGTACTGATGAGGTACAAAGCATGCTGAACGCCATTCCTGACGTAGTGACAACCGGGCTTAAAATCGCCGGTGGCTTCATCGCTGTGGTCGGTTATGCCATGGTAATCAACATGATGCGTGCAGGGCATTTAATACCATTCTTCTATGCGGGCTTTGTCATCGCCGCTTATACCGAATTCAATCTGGTTGCCCTCGGTGTGTTAGGCATCGTGATGGCGGTGTTATATATTCAAATGCACCCGAAATATAACCAAAGCAAGCAAGTGGTGCAGGTAACAACTGCCGCCGGCAATGACTTGGACAATAGACTGGATTAATGAAGGAGCGATAACATGACAACCGAAGTCAGAAAAGTAACAAAAAGTGATTTGAACGCCGTCGTAATGCGCTCCAACCTGTTCCAAGGGTCATGGAACTTCGAACGTATGCAGGCGTTGGGCTTTGCCTATTCCATGGTACCGGTAATCAAACGGTTATACCCAGTACAGGATTCCCAAGAGCGCAAAGACGCCATTAAACGCCACCTGGAATTTTTCAACACCCAGCCTTTCGTCGGCGCACCCGTATTAGGCGTGGCAATTGCCATGGAAGAACAACGTGCCAACGGCAAACCGGTGGAAGATGCCGCCATCAACGGGATTAAAGTGGGTCTCATGGGACCGCTTGCCGGCGTGGGCGACCCGATTTATTGGGGGACCGCGCGTCCGGTCTTCGCTGCACTCGGCGCAGGCTTAGCGTTAAACGGCAGCATTTTAGGTCCGATTCTGTTCTTCGTTTTATTTAACCTCGTGCGTCTCGCCACCCGTTACTACGGCGTAATTTACGGCTACCGCAAAGGGCTGGACGTGGTCAGCGACATGAGTGGCGGCTTATTGCAAAAACTTACCGAAGGCGCATCAATCCTCGGTTTGTTCATCATGGGCGCCCTAGTGCAAAAATGGACCAGCATTAATGTACCGTTAGTAGTTTCCACCATCAAAAAACAAAACGGCACCGTTGAAGTCACCACCGTACAAAGCATCTTGGACAGTCTCATGCCAGGCTTACTGGCGCTACTGCTCACCTTCGCCTGTATGTGGCTGCTGCGCAATCGGGTAAACGCCCTGTGGATCATCGTTGGCTTCTTCGTCATCGGCATCTTCGGCGCCTGGACGGGCACCCTCGCGTAATTGACCACCACATCAAGAAAAGCACAGAATCCGCGCCGAATCTGTTGGATAACGCGTGGATTTTTATTCGATACAAGAAAAGTGCGGTGGTTTTTTCCGGTGTTTTTCACATTGAAAAACGTTCTGAAAATTGACCGCACTTTATCATCATTTCCTTCAACTCGAACGAGGGTTTTATTGCTATTTCCCCCCAAGCCTCAACACCCGCAACCGCTCCCCAATCTCCCGTCCTAATTCGGCAGACTCCGCAAAAAGCCGGTCTAAATCCGCTGAAAACCCCGCCATTTTCTGCTCGAATTCATCGGCGGAAATATCCACATAATCAATCTTCACCTCGAAATACTGCCCTGCCGAGAGGCTGTAGTTTTTCGCTTGGATTTCATCGTAGCCGACCACCACGCTGAAATTTTCCACCACCTGTTTGTCCGTAAACGTTTGGCAGATTTTTTGCTCTTCCTCGCGGGAAAGTACGGTTTTTTGGTTTTTGCCGTCTTTGATTTTTTCGCCCAAGCCAGACGCGTCGATTAGTCCCGCATTGATGCGGCACAGGCTTTCGGTGAAGATGTCGGGAAAGATGTTGGTCTGCCTATCCCATGTTGCGGTTTTTAGCGAAAGATAGCGGTAGCCCAGTCGCATCAGGTGCAATACGGCGGGAATTTTGACACGGGAGTTTTCGTTGTGGGTTTGGAACATGGTTTTTCCTGACTGATTACCTTTTTGTTGGCTATTATATAATATTTTTACACAGGCGAAATCATCTATACCTTATCGATCTTCCAGACAACTTTGTTTTAAGAAAAGTACAGAGGGAAATTTTAACCATTTCGAAAATCAGAAATAATCAAAAAACCCACCGCACTTTATGAGCAAAACGGCGCAGTGCTTTCACAAAACTAAGGGACAAGCGCTTAAAATCTGCTATACTGCCCGCCGAGTTTTTACTCAGTTTGCTGATAAAATTTAACCGCTCGCTATTTTTAGCTCCGGAGGACAATAAATTGAAAAACTTGTTTGCAAAAACATTAAAATCCCTTTGTTTCGCCTTGACTTTCCTTTCCATCACTGCCTTTGCGCAAGAAAAACTTTACGTTTATAACTGGACCGATTACGTGCCTTCCAATCTCATTGCCGAATTTACCAAAGAGACCGGCATTGAAGTGATTTATTCCACCTTTGAAAGCAACGAAGAAATGTATGCCAAACTTAAGCTTATTTCCGACAATGCCGGTTATGACTTGGTTTTCCCGTCCAGCTATTATGTGAACAAAATGGTGCAAGACGGTATGTTGCAAAAATTGGATCATGGCAAGTTAAGCAATTTCAAACAAATTCCGGACAATTTATTGCACAAAGATTTCGACCCGAATAACGACTATTCCCTGCCTTATGTGTATGGTTTAACCGGTATCGCCGTGAACTCGGAAGATGTTGACGTCAGCAAAATCACTAGCTGGTCAGATTTGTGGAACCCGGAATACAAAGGCAAAGTGTTGCTCACTAGTGATGCGCGCGAAGTGTTTCATGTGGCGTTATTGTTGGACGGAAAATCACCGAACACCACCAACGAAGACGAAATCAAAGCTGCTTACGAACGGTTGGAAAAATTATTGCCGAACGTCGCCGTTTTTAACTCCGACTCGCCGGAAGTGCCTTATGTGCAGGGCGAAGTAGCACTAGGCATGATTTGGAACGGTTCCGCCTACATGGCACACCGTGAAAACGAAAACATTCAGTTCGTCTATCCGAAAGAAGGCGCTATTTTCTGGATGGATAACTACGCTATTCCGAAAAGCGCGAAAAACGTCGAAAACGCCTATAAATTTATCAATTTCCTGCTACGTCCGGAAAACGCCAAAGTGGTTTTGGAACGCTTGGGCTATTCCATGCCAAACAACGGCGTAAAAGCCTTAATCTCACCGGAAATGGCAAACAACCCGACCTTATTCCCGCCGGAGGAACAAGTGAAAAAAGGCATTATTCAAGGTGACGTAGGTAACGCCATTGATATTTATGAAAAATATTGGAATAAGTTGAAAACTAATTAATTAGGGATAATAAAAAAGTGCGGTGGTTTTTTACCGCACTTTTCATGATTACCGATAAAATCAGCGCTTAGATTTGACTAATTGTTCTGTCAGTTCATAAGCACGAAGTTTTGCCAATTCTTTAGAAAGTTTGGACATTAATACTTCGTAATCTGCATCGTGGTGATGCTGACGAATGTTTTCTTCAGCACGTTTCTTCGCAGCAAGAATGCGTTCGCTGTCAAGTTCTTGGCCTCGAATAGCGATATCCGCAAGGACAATAACCGCTGTCGGTTGTACTTCTAAGAAACCACCGGAAACGTAGATAACTTCCTCGCTATCATTTTCCAACGTCAGCTTAACAATACCCGGCTTGATTGCCGTTAGTAACGGGGCATGACCCGGTAAAACACCGAGCTCGCCTTCAATACCAGTTGCTTGAACGCTTTTCACATTGCCGGAAAAGATTTGTTGTTCTGCACTTACCACTGTTAAATTAAATGTTGCCATGTTTTTCTCCTTCAAGTTTGATATGCATCAGCTTGAAGTGATTACATATTTTTGGCTTTTTCTAGCGCTTCGTCGATAGAACCGACCATATAGAACGCCTGTTCCGGAATATGGTCGTACTCACCGCTTAAAATATCTTTAAAGCCGCGAATAGTTTCTTTTAACGGAACATACTTACCCGGTGAACCTGTAAAGACTTCAGCAACAAAGAATGGTTGTGATAAGAAACGTTCGATTTTACGCGCGCGCGCTACCACTAATTTATCTTCTTCGGATAATTCATCCATACCAAGAATTGCGATGATGTCTTTCAATTCTTTGTAACGTTGCAAGATACCTTGGACGCCACGAGCGACATTATAGTGTTCTTGACCGACAACCAACGGATCCAATTGACGGGATGTAGAATCTAACGGGTCAACCGCCGGATAAATCCCCAAAGACGCAATTTGACGACTCAATACGACGGTGGAATCTAAGTGCGCAAAGGTAGTTGCCGGAGACGGGTCGGTTAAGTCATCCGCAGGAACATAAACCGCTTGTACGGAGGTGATAGAACCGGTTTTGGTTGAGGTGATACGTTCTTGTAACACACCCATTTCTTCCGCAAGTGTCGGTTGATAACCTACCGCTGACGGCATACGACCTAAAAGGGCGGATACTTCGGTACCGGCAAGGGTATAACGATAGATATTATCCACGAAGAATAATACGTCACGACCTTCATCACGGAATTTTTCCGCCATAGTCAAACCGGTTAAGGCAACACGTAAACGGTTACCCGGTGGTTCATTCATTTGACCATAAACCAGAGATACTTTATCCAATACATTGGAATCTTTCATTTCGTGGTAGAAGTCGTTACCTTCACGGGTACGTTCACCTACACCGGCGAATACGGAATAACCTGAGTGCTCAATAGCAATATTACGGATTAATTCCATCATATTTACGGTTTTACCTACACCCGCACCACCGAATAAACCGACTTTACCCCCTTTCGCGAATGGGCAAATTAAGTCGATAACTTTAATACCGGTTTCTAATAATTCGGTACTGTTGGATTGTTCTTCATAGCTTGGTGCCGAACGGTGGATTGACCAACGTTCTTCTTCACCGATTGGACCTTGTTCATCGATTGGTTCGCCCAATACGTTCATAATACGACCAAGGGTTTTTGTGCCTACCGGTACTTGAATCGGGTCATTGGTATTTTCTACTTTCAAACCGCGTTTTAAACCGTCGGAGGCACCCAGTGCGATACAACGTACCACACCACCGCCTAATTGTTGTTGAACTTCAAGGGTTAAACCTGTTTCAACTTTTAATGCATCATAAACTTTTGGTACTGCATCTTGTGGAAATTCGACGTCAATCACCGCACCGATGATTTGTACAATTTTACCTGTCGCCATTACCGTTCCTCTTCTACTAAATCGCTGCCGCGCCGGCAACAATTTCATTTAATTCATTTGTGATACTTGCTTGACGAGCTTTGTTATACACCAACCGCAAATCATTAATTAAATTACCTGCGTTATCCGTTGCTGCTTTCATCGCTACCATTCGAGCCGCTTGTTCTGAAGCTAAATTATCTACAACCGCTTGATAAACCTGAGATTCTAAATAACGAACTAAAAGACTGTCTAATAATACTTTTGGATCAGGTTCATAAATATAATCCCATGCCTGTTGTCTTTCGCTTAGGTGATCGTTTTCCATTTCCGGTAAAGGAACTAATTGTTGTATAACCGGTTTTTGCGACATCGTATTAATGAATTTATTGTACGCAATATAAATCGCATCAATTTCACCATTACGATAAGCATCAAACATGGCATTCGCCACACCAATTAATTCTTCCAAAGCCGGGTTATCGCCCAAACCGGAAAGTTGTCCTTTGACATTAAAGCCAAGAGAACGGAAAAAACTAATCCCTTTAGAACCGATTAAACCAAGTATGGTAGCGGCATTCTGCGCTTTCCAGTCCTTAATTTGGTTAAGCGTGGCTTTAAACAAATTAACGTTTAAACCACCGCACATTCCACGATCGGTAGAAATAACTAAAATGCCGACATTTTTCACTTCACGTTCCACTAAGAACGGGTGTTTGTAACCGATACTGGCTTTAGACACATGACTGATAACATTACGGATAGTTTCAGAATACGGACGAGATGCCGCCATACGATCCTGCGTTTTACGCATTTTCGAGGTTGCAACCATTTCCATTGCCTTGGTGATTTTCTGCGTACTCTGCACGCTGGCAATTTTGGTTTTTATCTCTTTTGCACCTGCCATCTTGTTTCTCCGTTACTACCAAGCACTGTTAGCTTTAAAACTATCTAAAATACCTTTTAACGTATCTTTGATTTCGTCATTATAGTTACCGGTTTTGGTTAGTTCTTGCATAAACTCGGCATAATTACGATTTGCATAATCTAAAAGTGCGGTCTCAAAACTTGCTATTTTTGATAACTCCACATCTTCCAAATAACCGAACTCAACAGCAAATAACACAACAGCCTGTTCCGCAACCGAAAGCGGCGCAAATTGTTTTTGTTTTAGCAATTCAGTTACTTTTTCACCGTGAGAAAGTTGTTTACGGGTTGCATCATCAAGATCGGATGCAAACTGTGCAAACGCCGCTAATTCACGATATTGGGCAAGTGCGGTACGAATACCACCGGCTAATTTTTTGATGACTTTAGTTTGTGCCGAACCACCTACACGGGAAACGGAAATACCCGGGTTTACCGCAGGACGAATGCCGGAGTTAAATAGGTTGGATTCCAAGAAAATCTGACCGTCAGTAATCGAAATTACGTTGGTTGGAACGAAGGCGGAAACGTCACCCGCTTGTGTTTCGATAATCGGAAGTGCGGTTAAAGAACCGGTTTTACCTTTAACTTCACCGTTAGTGAATTTTTCTACATATTCTTCATTTACACGAGAGGCACGTTCAAGTAAACGTGAGTGTAGGTAGAATACGTCACCCGGATAAGCTTCACGACCCGGCGGACGACGTAATAACAAGGAAATTTGACGATAAGCCACCGCTTGTTTGGAAAGGTCATCGTAAACGATTAATGCATCTTCACCACGATCGCGGAAATATTCACCCATTGCACAACCGGCATAAGGCGCTAAATATTGTAATGCGGCAGATTCGGAAGCAGAAGCAGCAACCACGATAGTGTTGGCTAATGCGCCGTGTTCTTCTAATTTACGTACCACATTGGCAATGGTTGATGCTTTTTGACCGATTGCAACATAGATACATTTAATACCGGAATTACGTTGGTTGATGATAGTATCGATAGCCAATGCGGTTTTACCGGTTTGACGGTCACCGATAATTAACTCACGTTGTCCACGACCGATTGGTACCATGGAGTCAACGGCTTTATAACCGGTTTGAACAGGTTGATCAACGGACTTACGTTCAATTACACCCGGTGCAATGACTTCAATTGGAGAAAAACCGTCATTTTCAATTTCACCTTTGCCGTCAATCGATTGACCAAGGGTATTTACCACACGACCTAATAAACCGCGACCTATAGGCACTTCAAGAATACGGCCGGTACATTGGACTTCCATGCCTTCTGCAAGATCGGCATAAGGCCCCATTACCACTGCACCAACAGAATATCTTTCTAAGTTTAATGCCATTGCGTAGCTATTTCCCGGTAATGCAATCATCTCACCTTGCATCACTTCACTTAAACCGTGAATACGAATGATACCATCGCTGACTGAAACGATTGTTCCCGTATTACGCGCTTCGCTTTCTACATTAAACTGGGCAATGCGTTTTTTTATTAATTCACTAATTTCAGTTGAATTTAGTTGCATCTTCTAATCCTCTTATAATTGCAACTCATTTGCCAGACGGGTAAGTTGCCCACGGCTACTTCCGTCAATCACAAAATCATCTGTACGAATGATAACTCCGGCAATCAGTGAGTTATCAATGTTGCAATTTAACTTAATTTTACGGGCTAATTTCTTTTCCATTGCGGCAGCAATTTTTTCTTGTTGCGCGACACTTAATGGTTGAGCTGAGGTGACCTGAACTTCCGTAATTGCGTTATATTCCTCAACATAATGCCGGAATTCTTTGAATACTGCCGGAAGGACAGTTAAACGCTTATTTTCAGCCATTAACCGAATCAAATTTTGCCCATATTGATTTATTTGTTCACCACAAATTGCGATCACCGTATCCGCCAGTTTTTGTGCCGAAAAAGAGCTTGTTAAGAAATCTTTCATGGTGTCATTTTCAACGACTTCAGCAAGAAAACCTAACATTTCTCCCCATTTTCCCACCGCACTTTTGTCAACCGAACGCTGTTCTACGGCAAAATCAAATGCTGCTTTTGCATAAGGGCGAGCTATGGTAGTTAATTCTGACATAAGCTCAACCTTCTTATAGTTCTGCAACTAATTTATCAATAATGTCATTGTTTGCCGCTTCATCAATAGAACGACCCACAATTTTTTCTGCACCGGCAACAGCCAAAGACGCCACTTTAACACGCAATTCTTCCTGAACACGCTTACGCTCGGCTTCCACTTCCGCATAGCCTTGTTCAATAATTTTCGCTTTAAGTTCTTCAGCTTCGTTTTTAACTTCGTCCAATACTTCGTTACGACGTTTATTGGCATCATCCAAAATTTCTTGTGCCTGAATTTTGGCTTTAGAAATTTCTTGTTCAACAAGGGCTTTGGTATCCGCCTGTTCTTTTTTTGCCACTTCCGCCGAAGCTAAAGCATTTGCAATTTGGCTTTGACGCGTTTCAATTGCCTTAATAATTGGCGGCCAAACAAATTTCATACAGAACCACACAAAAAGTGCGAATGAAATGAGTTGACCAATTAATGTTGCATTTAAATTCACAACGTCCTCCTTAATCTGCCTGCTTCACGTTGATAAGCAAATAAGGTGATTATTGTAATAAACCGATGAATGGGTTTGCAAAAATGAAAAGTAAAGAAATACCAACTGCAATCATCGCAATCGCATCTAAAAGACCTGCCACGATAAACATTTTAGTTTGTAGGCTTGAAGCTAGTTCCGGCTGACGGGCGGATGATTCTAAGAATTTACCGCCTAAGATAGCAAAGCCTATTGCCGTGCCCAATGCAGCGAATGCAAGAAGGATAGATGCACCGATAATTGTAGCTGTAATTACAGTTTCCATAATGTTCTCCAATAGAAGTTAAGTTTTTAGCCCTAGAGCCGGTTAATAAAAAATTAATGTTCTGCTTTGTTATAAGCAATACTCAAATAAACCACCGTCAACATCATAAAAATGAATGCTTGTAACGTGATAACCAAAATATGGAAAATCGCCCAAGCAAGGTGTAATGGAATTCCCAGTGCCGCAATCGCCATATTGGCGGAATACATAACGGCAATAAGAATAAAGATTAATTCGCCCGCATACATGTTACCGAACAAACGGAAGCCGAGAGAAATCGGTTTAGCCAGTAAAGTAACAGTTTCGAGAATAAAGTTAACAGGGATAAATGCCCAGTAATTAAACGGATGTAAGGTATATTCCTTAACTAAACCGCTAACCCCTTTGGATTTAACCGTATAGAAAAGAATCAGGAAGAAGACGCAAATCGACATCCCCAAAGTAGCGCTAATATCTGCCGTAGGGACGGCTCTTAAATAGTGAATACCGAATAATCCGGCAAGTTGCGGAAGGAAATCAACAGGGATTAAGTCGATGGCATTCATAATGAATACCCAACAGAAAATGGTCAGGGCAATCGGTGCCACCACCTCGCGCGGACCATGGAAATTTTCTTTAACGATGCCGTTAACCCAACCTACCAGGATTTCCACCAGACATTGTAATTTTCCCGGTACACCCGGCGTTGCCTTTTTAGCAACCCGTCTGAAAATGAAAAGGAAAATAACGGCGGACAGAATAGAGAAAAATAAGGTATCAACGTGAATATTCCAGAAACCGTCCCCCGTTTTAAGGAAAGATAAGTGGTGACCGATATATTCTGAAGTTGTTTGTTCAGACATAGTTAACCCTTTGTAAAATAAAACTTAAGACCTATTCAGCAGAAATGGGATAATATTATTTAGCATTAATGCTGTAAAAAAACCTGTAAAGAAAACAATAAAATATGTTACCGAAAGCCATTTGAACGAAAAAATAATCAGTAGAATCGTCAATACGAATTTAATGGCTTCACCACGATAAAGTGCGGTTAATTTTTTTGATAAATCCTGATTGCGATAAAAAACAACATACACAAAGATAAAAAAAGGTATGAACGCGGCAAAAAATCCTAAGCAGAAATCAACCGCACTTTCGGTATTGGCTAACAACGCAATAATAGAGCTCAAAACAAGACCGACGAAAAATTCAATGTAAATGGATTTTTTATATTTGGCTCGGGCTTGTGCTAAAACTCTGGACATAACTTTTAAACCTTAAAACGGAGCAATTATACCCTTGAAAAAATGAGATTCAACTCAAAAGCACTCAAAAAGTGGTAAATGAACTACAATAAAAGATAGTTAACAGAAATTTTACTTTTTAGTCAAAAGTATTAAATGGCGTTCACCGATAAGTGTTGGAACCTCAATAGAAATCACATTTTCAATCTGAAATTGATCACTTAAATTTTGTGCTTCTTCCTGCTGATAAATACCTTTTAACGCATAAAACATACCATCAGGTTTGGGTAAATGCCAGCACCATTCTGTCATGTCTTTTAAGGAAGCAAAAGCGCGGCTTAATACGCCGTCGAATTTTTCTTCTGGTTGATATTCTTCCACACGGCTTAGAACAGGCTTAACGTTTGTTAGTCCCAACTCACGAACCGCATTACGAATAAAGCTGATACGCTTGCCCAGGCTATCCAACAGTACAAACTGCTTATCAGGGTTAATGATCGCCAACGGCAAGCCGGGCAAGCCAGGACCGGTACCTACATCAATAAAACGATCACCTTGTAAATGAGGGCTAACCACGAGGCTATCCAAAATATGTTTCACCAACATGTCTTGCGGATCGCGCACGGAGGTTAAATTATAGGCTTTATTCCATTTGTTTAATAAATTGACGAAGTCGATCAATTGCTGTTTTTGTTGATCGTTTGGTTGAATCTTCGCTTGTGCAAGGAGGCTATCTAATTTAGCTTTCATTGATGAGATACTCTCTTTAGGAACACCGCACATTCTACTTGAAAGTGCGGTCAGTATTCTATGCATTTTTCGCCTGTTGCTGCAAAATCCCGGTTAAATTCGTTTCCAGCCAATCCACCAATTCAAACATTTTACTTGACGCCTCCGAACCAAATTCCGTCAGCGTGTAATCCACTTGCGGCGGCACTGTGTTATAGGATTTGCGAACTAACATACCGTCCGCTTCCAATTCTTGTAAGGTCTTCGTCAGCATTCGCTCACTCACACCGTCAATGGCGCGACGCAATTCGCTAAAACGTTTGGTACCGGAATACAGACTCACCAACACCAAAACGCCCCAACGGTTGGTTAAATGCTGTAAAATTTGGCGTGAAGGACAATCTGAAGCCAAAACATTGCCACGTTCAAAAATATTTTCCATTTTTATTTCCTTAAAAATCAATTTATTAAAAATAAATTTAAATTTATTCCAAAACTTACGTTTATGTAAGTACTTCTCAAAAGTAAGTAATGTAATTATAGTTGCTATTGAATAATACGGTCAACCATCCCAATACCAGGAGGAAAACAACATAATAAACAAAACTATCGCCATTACAGGTGCAACAGGTCAATTCGGTGCTATCGCATTAGATTTATTAAAAGCAAAAAGCGTCAACGTTATCGCCCTTGTGCGTTCTCCGGAAAAAATTTCAGGTGCGTAAGCCCGCAAATTTGACTATTTAAAAGTGGAAGGTCAAGTAGAAGCACTACGAGGCATAGACACTTTAATTCTAGTATCAAGCAATGAAATCGGGCAACGTTTCGTACAACACAATAATGTCATTGAATCAGCCAAAAAAGCAGGCGTGAAGCGTATCATCTATATTAGTTTTATCAATGTTAACAAAGAAAACAATGTACGTTTATTATCAGATGAATATGTACAAACCGAAGCTGCATTAAAAGCATCAGGTATTACTTACACCATTCTACGCAACGGCTGGTACACCGAAAACCATACCGCCTCTATTCCTGCAGCATTGGAAAATAACGCTTTCTACGGTTCTGCAAAAGAAGGACGTATTTCATCCGCCCTTCGTGCAGAACTTGCTGAAGCCGCGGTAAATGTGACATTAGGCGAAGGTCACGACAACCAAACTTACGAACTTGCCGGCTCAACCAGTTGGACATTAGCGGATTTAGCCGCAGAAATCAGTAAACAAACAGGCAAAGACATTCCCTATGTCGATCTTCCTGCCGCAGATTATTCAGCAGCACTTATA
Source organism: Aggregatibacter actinomycetemcomitans (assembly GCF_023518055.1). Taxonomy (NCBI): domain Bacteria; kingdom Pseudomonadati; phylum Pseudomonadota; class Gammaproteobacteria; order Pasteurellales; family Pasteurellaceae; genus Aggregatibacter; species Aggregatibacter actinomycetemcomitans. Next base: position 471,203 of record NZ_CP085096.1, on the reverse strand, counting down.
AAAGCAGGCTTGCCTGAAGATTTTGCAAGGTTAACTGCAGAATGTGATGTAGACGCATCAAACGGTGCATTATTTTCAGAGGATAAAACCCTTGAAAAATTAATCGGTCGCCCAACCACAAGATTAGATGTGGCAGTGCAACAGGCATTGCAACTTTTACCATAACAAGGTTTGATGCTTAACCGAGGATATTCGCTATCCTCGGTTTTTAACCTTAGGCTGGCAAAAATGCGTGATAGGCTTAGCCGATCTCACCTCATCGCCCCGCACATTTACTTCTTATAAGGCGAGATAACCCGGAAATGTATATGGTGCTTAATGTATTTAAAGACATGGATTTGAGGATTTATCAGGAATTATTGGGTTAGTGATAAAAAAGTGCGGTCAAAATCGACCGCACTTTTTTGTTTTTTAGCGAGAGGGAAAGATTACTAGATTACTCCCCACGCTTTAACATCCCTTGTTTTTTCAAGTTCACTAAAATGATGGAAATAGCTGCTGGCGTGATGCCGGAAATACGGCTTGCTTGCCCGATAGACACCGGACGATGTTGTTCTAACTTAGCACGTACTTCGTTTGATAAACCGGAGACTTTAGCATAATCAAACTGTGCAGGAATCGCTGTGTTTTCGTGGCGTTTTTGTTTTTCGATTTCTTCTTCTTGATGTTCAATATAACCTTGATATTTAATAGCAATTTCCACTTGTTCCACTGCTTCTTTATCTTCCATTGCTGGTTGATAAGGCGTCAAAGAAGTTAAAATCTCATAGTTCATTTCCGGGCGACGCAATAAATCTTCACCGTTGGCTTCGCGCACCAATGGACTACCCAACACTTTATTCGCTTCTTCCAAATATTCTGAACGTGGGTGCAACCAAATGCTGCGTAAACGTTGGCGTTCAAGCTCAATATTTTCCATTTTTTGATTAAAACGCGCCCAACGCGCTTCATCAATTAAACCTAATTCGTGCGCAATCGGCGTTAAACGAATATCGGCGTTATCTTCACGTAACAACAAGCGATATTCCGCACGGGAAGTAAACACGCGATATGGTTCTTTAGTACCAAGGGTGCAAAGATCATCCACCAACACACCAATATAAGCCTGATCACGACGTGGGAACCAGGCATCTTTTTCCTGCACATAAAGCCCGGCGTTTATCCCGGCAAGTAAACCTTGTGCCGCTGCTTCTTCATAACCGGTTGTGCCGTTAATTTGACCGGCAAAGAATAAACCGGAGATCGCTTTGGTTTCTAAGGTCGGTTTGAGATCACGCGGATCAAAATAATCGTATTCAATGGCGTAACCCGGTTTGACGATTCGTGCCTTTTCCAAACCTTTCATGGAATTCACGATCCCCATTTGCACATCAAACGGCAAACTGGTGGAGATTCCGTTCGGATAAATTTCATTACTGGTTAAGCCTTCCGGTTCAAGGTAAATCTGATGAGAATTGCGATCCGCAAAACGCATCACTTTATCTTCAATAGACGGACAGTAACGTGGACCGATGCCTTCAATCACACCGGTGTACATTGGGCTGCGATCCAAATTATTGCGGATCACGTCATGAGTTTGCTCGTTAGTATGGGTGATATAACAAGGAATTTGTTGTGGGTGATCGGAAACAGATCCCATAAACGAGAACACTGGCAATACGGCATCGCCATGTTGTTTAGCAAGCACATCAAAATTGATCGTACGCGCATCAATACGCGGTGGTGTACCGGTTTTTAAGCGATCCACCCGTAAATTGAGATCGCGCAAACGCTGGGCTAATGTGACGGAAGCAGGATCACCTGCACGCCCGCCGGTATAATTTTCCAAACCAATATGGATCTTGCCGGCGAGGAAAGTGCCGGCAGTGAGAATCACCGCTTTGGCGTGAAATTTTAGCCCCATTTTGGTGACCACACCCGTGGCGCGATCCTGTTCGATTAAAATATCTGTGGCTTCTTGTTGGAAAATATCCAAATTCGGTTGATTTTCCAATGCGATTCTGACCGCTTGGCGATATAACACGCGATCCGTTTGTGCGCGAGTAGCGCGTACGGCAGGACCTTTGCTGCTATTTAAGGTGCGGAATTGAATACCCGCCTTATCTGCTGCGGTTGCCATTAAACCGCCCATGGCATCAATTTCTTTGACCAAATGCCCTTTTCCGATCCCACCAATCGCCGGGTTACAAGAAATTTGCCCTAAAGTATCGATATTATGGGTAAGCAACAGGGTTTTTAACCCCATGCGCGCAGGTGCCAAGGCGGCTTCGGTTCCTGCATGACCGCCACCGATTACGATGACATCATAGGTTTCTGTATAAAACATGATTATTTTTTATCTCTTTTTTGCATTCTGTAACGGATCATCTGATCCTTTAAAAAAATTGGCTGCTATTCTACTGAAAATCCCGTGTGGATAAAAGGTCAGTTTGAGAGGAATAGAAGACGGGATCTGAAGAAAGGATCCGACGTTAATAAGTAATAAGATCTTTATCTATATATAAAGTTTATTATTACTATAATTAAGATCGACGAAAACCTTGGATAAGATCTTTTTTATGTTGTAAATGAAGGAGATGGATCATGCTACAAGTTGTTAAGATCTTACCGATCCTCCTCAAATTTCTTGTGTATAACTCTGTTATTTATCCACAGTTGGATCTTTTGTAAAATTTATTCGTGTTATAAAAACAGATTTTTCACAATTTTATGTGAAGTTATCCACAAGAGGTTTTAGAAAATGACTGATTTTATTTTGAACAAAAGGATTAAAGATGGTGCAGAAAGTTAGGCAGCCAGTCTTCCGCACATTGTTCCTGATCGGTTTCCGTTAAGACATCAATACGCAAAGCGTCGATAATTTTGACCGCACTTTTTGCCTGCAAGGTCTGTTCTACCGTATCCACCGCAAAACAGAAGGTATCATAGTCGGAATTGCCCAAGCCGATGACGGCAAATCGTAACTCTGAAAGATCCGCATCACCGGTTTTGAGTTCATCAAATAGCGGTTTTAGGTTATCCGGTAATTCGCCGGCGCCGTGGGTGGAGGTGACCACTAACCATAGTTTTTCGTTAATAACTTCGTCTAAAGAGGGTCCGTGCAGAAGTGCGGTGCTGAAACCCTGCTGTTGTAATACGCCTTCCAAGTGTTCGGCAACATATTCGGCGCCACCTAATGTGCTGCCGGTAATTAAGCAAATTTTAGGCTGCATTTTCTCTCCTAAAAAGAAGGCTTAGATAAACTAAGCCTTTGTTTAAAAATAAATAGTTAGATGCTGTCGGTGATACCTAAAAGTGAACGTAAACGTTCTTGAATATTTTGGTGTTCGCCTCTTAATTGTTCGTTTTCACCACGTAGTGCATCATTTTCTTGTTGTGCTCTGCTGCTTTTTTCTCTTAATTCATCCACTTCCAATTGAAGCAACTGAATGGTTTCGACAGCTTGTTTAATCTTGTTTTCTAACTGGTCTAGAATTTCTAGTGACATAAGTAATTTCCTCTAAAACAAATGGATGTAAAGTAGCCATATTTTACCTTACTTAATCGTCTTTTTTAAAGCAAAGAATCGCATTATCTGCTAATTAATTCTTTTAATTAAAATTTTCTCTTAAATTTTAGTATGCAATCGTTTGCTTAGTGCTAAAATGGACCTATTTCACATTTTTATTTTAAGGGATACATTATGAACAGAGCATTAGCCATTGAATTTTCAAGAGTTACGGAAGTTGCCGCGTTAGCCGGTTTTGCCTGGTTGGGGCGCGGGGATAAAAATGCAGCGGATGATGCGGCGGTGAAAGCCATGCGTTATATGCTGAACTTAATTCATATGGATGCGGAAATAGTGATTGGTGAAGGGGAAATTGATCAGGCACCTATGTTGTATATCGGTGAAAAAGTCGGTTCGGGCATGGGTGAGCTGGTGTCCATTGCCGTTGATCCTATTGACGGTACGCGAATGACGGCAATGGGACAGTCTAATGCCATTTCTGTGTTGGCGGCGGGCGGTAAAAATACCTTTTTAAAAGCGCCGGATATGTACATGGAAAAACTGGTGGTCGGCCCGGAAGTGAAAGGCTTGATTGATTTAAATTTACCTATTGAACAAAATTTACGCCGTGTTGCTTCTAAATTAGGCAAATTACTCTCCGATTTAAGTGTCATGGTCTTGGATAAACCCCGTCATAGCGCGGTGATTGAAAAAATGCACGAGTTGGGTGTACGCGTATTTACCGTTCCTGACGGCGATGTTACCGCTTCCGTTTTATGTTGTTTGCCGGAAGCGGAAGTAGACATGGTTTATGGTATTGGTGGTACGCCGGAAGGTGTTGTGGCGGCAGCTGCCATTCGCGCACTGGGCGGTGATATGCAGGTTCGTTTGTTGCCACGTGATCAGGTGAAAGGCGACACGCCGGAAAATAACGCTTTGGCGGCGGAGGAAATTCGCCGTTGTCAGGAAATGGGCGTGGAAGTGAACGCCGTATTGCAATTGGAACAATTGGTGCGTGATGATAATTTGGTGTTTGCCGCAACGGGCATTACTAACGGCGATTTATTAAAAGGTATCCACCGCAAAGGTAATTTGGCGACAACGGAAACTTTATTAATTCGTGGTAAATCCAGAACCATTCGTCGTATTCAATCCACCCATTATTTAGACCGAAAAGACACCGCACTTTATCGTTTAATTAATGCTTAATTATAAAAATAAAGCCGGCAATTAAACCGGCTTTTATTTATTTTACTTTGAGTGAATATCGTTTTTTAAATAATTTCGGCGAATAACTCATATTTCCATAGATTCCCCATTGAAGGTCTATATAAATGTCACCCTGAAGTTGCGGTTTTCCTTCAATTATCACAAGGTTTTGCGTTAAATTAGCCTGTTCATTGAACAGGTATATTCCTGTTACCCCTGAATTTTCCGGTGAAATCGCTATTTTTACCGAAGTTTCAATAGCCTTTCCGTTGGCTAATTTATCAATATCGATGACATAGCGGTATTCACTATTCGTTTGTATTTCGCCAAGATATTCATCTTCTAATTTATCCGTATTATTTCTGCAGGAAAAACAAAAAATAAACTGATAAAAAGGGCAAATAGAAATTTTCTATTTGAAAATAGAGATTGATTTTGCATTATAAGTCATCCGGTTAAAATTGGTTTTTAAGTTTAAAAATAACAAAAAAACTAACCGCACCTTAATACGCCTAAAGTGCGGTTATAAAATCCAACGGATTTTGAAAGTTGGCTTTGTCAACGGCCCCATTGGGACGAACAATCGAACTTGATTCGATTGTGAGTAATTTTTATGGTGTTTTTGATTTAATAATGGAAATCAGATATTCAGTTCCATACCAAGATCAATAAAGTTTTGGTTCATATCGAACGCCGGTTTGGCATCTTTATCTTTACCAATGATTCGTGCAGGTACGCCCGCTGCGGTGGCATATTCCGGCACTGGTTGCAACACTACGGAATTGGAACCAATTTTAGCATATTTTCCGATTTCAATGTTGCCTAAAATTTTTGCACCAGCGCCGATCATCACGCCTTCGCGCACTTTTGGATGCCGATCACCGGATTCTTTTCCCGTTCCGCCTAAGGTAACCCCTTGTAAAATGGATACATTATTTTCAATGACCGAGGTTTCACCCACTACAATGCCGGTGGCATGGTCAAACATAATACCATGTCCGATTTTTGCCGCGGGGTGAATATCCACGTCAAACGCGACAGAAATTTGGTTTTGCAGATAAATCGCCAGGGCTTTGCGATTTTGTTGCCATAAATAATGGGTGATGCGATAACTTTGTAAAGCGTGAAAGCCTTTTAAATAAAGCAACGGCGTGGATAATAATTCAACCGCCGGGTCACGCTGACGCACAGCCATGATGTCGCAGGCGGCACATTCGATAATGCCGGGTTTTGCCTGATAGGTTTCTTCGATGATTTCACGTAACGCGATGGCGGGCATGATGGTATTGGCTAATTTATTGGCTAAAATGTAGCTTAATGCACTGCCTAAATTGTGATGTTTTAAAATCGTCGAATGAAAAAAACTGGCAAGCATAGGCTCGTTATCGACGAGCTGTTTCGCTTCCTGACGAATATTTTGCCAAACTTCTAACGACATGATTATTCCCCTTTACGTTCTCTGCCGAGTAAATTAACGGCGGCATCTTTTGCTGCTTTGCCGCAGAACAGCACTTGATAAATTTGTTCGGTAATTGGCATTTCTATGTCATGCCGTTGCGCCAATAAATGGGCTTCTTTGGTGTTATAAAAGCCTTCCACCACCTGTCCGATATTTTCCATCGCCGCTTGTGCCGAAACGCCTTGCCCAAGCATTATACCGAAACGGCGGTTGCGTGATTGGTTATCGGTGCAGGTCAATACCAAATCACCTAAACCGGACATTCCCATGAAAGTATTCGGATTAGCGCCAAGTGCGGCACCTAAACGGGATATTTCCGCAATGCCACGGGTAATTAAGGCGGTTCTGGCATTGGCACCGAAACCCATACCGTCGGAAATACCCGCACCGATGGCAATCACGTTTTTAATCGCCCCGCCCAGTTGTACGCCGAGCATATCATTATTGATATAAACCCGAAAATGTTTACTGCAATGAATGCGCGCCTGAAATTGCCGGGCAAAGTCGTCGTTATCGGACGCCAGCGTAATGGCGGTAGGTAAACCGGAAGCCAGTTCTTTGGCAAATGTCGGGCCGGAAAGTACCGCCAGTGGGTACTGTTCGCCAAGTTTTTCTTTAATTACCTCTTCCAGTAAACGACCCGTATCCCGCTCCAAGCCTTTGGTTGCCCATATAATACGATGATCGGGGCGTAAGTGCGGTCGAATTTCATCGAGAATTTCACCGAAGCAATGGCTCGGCACGGCAAGTAATAAATCCTTTGAGGCTTGAATCACTTTGCCTAAATTGGCTTCAATAACCAAAGATGAAGGAAAAACAATCTCGGGTAAAAATACTTTATTTTGACGATCTGCCTGAAGTTGTTGCATTTTTGCCGGGTTGTGTCCCCACAGATAGGTGGAATGCCCGTTGCGCGAAAAAGCGATAGCCAATGCCGTACCAAAAGAACCGGCACCCAGCACGGTGATAGGGAAATCGGCTATGGTCGTATTCATCATTTACTCCTTATGGCAAAAAAATGCTACCGAAAAAAATAAACCCACTTTTCAAGACTAAAAAGTGGGTTTTTTAATTAATTTACTGTTGGTTCGCTTTGCTCGCCGGCCTCTTGCGCTTGTTGTTCCTGACGTTGTAAATATTCAACAAATAGCGCGTCAAAATTTACCGGAGAAAGATTTAATGCCGAGAAAGTACCGCGGTTTACTAAGTTGGAAACCAATTCGCGCGCATACGGGAATAACATATTCGGGCATTGTGAAGTTAAGCAATGCGCCATTTGCATTTCTTCCAAGCCACTGATGGTAAACACGCCTGCTTGTTTCACTTCACAGATGAATGCCACATCACCGGAATCTTCCAATGTAGTTTCCACTGAAATATTTAAGCAGACTTCATATAAATCATCGTCTAATTTAGCGGTTTCGGTAGATAAATCAAAACTTAAACGCGGTTTCCATTCTTGGTTGAAAATATGCGGTAGGTTTGGTGCTTCAAAAGAAACGTCTTTCACATAAATGCGTTGAATTTGCAACACCGCTTGAACTTCCTGTTCTTGGTTTGTCACTTCTTTGTTTTCTTCGGTCATTTTCGAGTCCTTATTTTATTTTTTAACTAAAGGTAAATTTGCTGCACGCCAGCCGCCGATGCCTTCTCTTAGCACATAAACATGATTGAAACCTTGTTTTGCCAGAATTTCACCGGAAGAACGGGAAGAAACGAAATCGGCACAGGCTAAAATTACCGGAATGTCTTTGTGCTGTTCAATTTTTCCGATATTGTTGTTTTTAATTTCGGAAGGCAGGATGTTTAAACTGTTTATGATATGGCCTTTGTTAAACTCATCAATGGAGCGTAAGTCGATAACCACGGCATTTTGGTTGTTCATTAAAGAAATCGCTTCCGCATTATCAATAAGTTTGGTTTTACTGGTGGCAGATTTTACGAAATTATAGATCACCATCAAAAAGACAGCTACCCAAGCGACGACGATCAAGGTATGATTTTTGGCAAAAGCGGTTGCCATGGGTATAAATTCTTGCATTTTTTTCTCAATAATTAGGTTTAAAAAATAAGGGCTCAAGTATAACTTTACTTGAGTCATTTATCAAAAATTATTGTCTCTGCAGATTCTATTAATTTTGTTGAAATAACAATCAATTATTTATTTAAAGTGTGATATAGATCATAATTTAATCAGAACGTCCAAAATCCGCCATACTCACCATTACAACATTCTTATATAATTAAGGTGAATTTTGAAGTTAACTAAATCCCGATTGCCTTTGTATAAGGCATTTCTCTCAAAATCTCATTGAGTATAATCTCTTATACATTAAACAATTTTTTATTTTTATTCTAAGGAGGCAGTATGTCTGCTATGTTTTTATTTCAGTTCGCCATTGTGTTGCTCTGCATTTTAATCGGTGCGCGTGTTGGCGGAATCGGTTTAGGTGTATTTGGTGGCTTGGGGCTTACAATTTTGTCCTTTGGGTTCGGTTTAAAACCTGCCGGCTTGCCAATTGATGTGATGTTTATGATTATGGCGGTAGTTGCAGCGGCAGCGGCAATGCAGGCTGCCGGTGGGTTAGATTACATGATCAAAATTGCCACTAATATTTTACGTCGTAATCCGAAATACATTACTTTTATGGCACCTGCGGTAACTTGGACATTTACGCTGTTAGCAGGAACCGGTCACGTGGCTTACTCCGTATTACCGGTTATCGCTGAAGTGAGCCGTCAAAATGGTATTCGCCCGGAGCGTCCGTTATCCATGGCGGTTATCGCATCACAATTTGCTATTGTTGCAAGCCCGATTGCGGCGGCGGTGGTAGCCGTGGTTGCCTACCTTGAACCGCAGGGTATTCACCTGGGGGATGTCCTGATTGTTACCATTCCTTCTACTATAATCGGTCTTTTCCTTGCTTGTATCTTTGTGAACAAAATGGGCAAAGAATTAAAAGATGATCCGGAATATCAACGTCGTTTAAACGATCCTAAATATGCGGAAGCTTTCAATTCAACCACTAGCAGTAAAGAACTTGAAATCAGCAAAACCGCAAAAATTTCCGTCTCACTATTCTTATTCGGTGCATTACTTGTGGTTTTAATGGGGGCAATGCCTTCATTACGTCCGGTATTCGACGGCAAACCGATGGGTATGGCACACACCATTGAAATTATTATGTTAACCATCGGTGCATTAATTATCTTAACCTGTAAACCGGACGGTACGGAAATTACCAAGGGTTCGGTATTTCATGCCGGTATACGTGCAGTTATCGCCATTTTCGGTATCGCATGGTTAGGTGATACGTTAATGCAGGCGCATCTTGAAGAAGTGAAAGGTATGGTGAGGGGTTTGGTAGAAACTGCGCCTTGGACATTTGCAATCGCCTTATTTATCCTGTCCGTATTGGTAAACAGCCAAGGGGCAACGGTGGCAACATTATTCCCGCTTGGTATTGCCCTTGGCATTCCGCCGGCAGTATTAGTTGGTGTGTTTGTGGCGGTAAACGGTTATTTCTTCATTCCGAACTACGGTCCGATCATTGCCTCTATCGACTTTGACACTACGGGCACCACACGCATCGGTAAATACATTTTCAATCACAGCTTCATGTTGCCGGGCTTATTGAGTATGGCATTCAGCTTAGCCTTAGGCTTATTATTTGCAAATATTTTCCTATAACACGATTTTGCTTCGGGGAATAATAGCGTCTTATTTCAGGCGCTATTTTTTATTTAACCGTTAAACACGAAATACATTATTTTTACGAATAAAATTAATTAGCATTTGTCATATAAATGTTATGATATAGCACTTTCATTGAGGTGATTTAAGGACAGATAAACATTATGATGATTGATAAACGGCTGATAAATACGGTCGCCAACAGCAAAAAATGGATTGCGATTAATGTATTGTGGAACTGGGTTGCATTAATTGGCGGCATTATTAGCGCAGTGGTGTTTGCCGTTTGTTTGCAATGGGCGTTTGAGCGTTCGCTTACCCTCCAAAGTGCGGTTATTTTTACCGTCGTTTTAATTGCCTGTTTGGCACTACGTGCCTGGGCGGGCAAAATGGCAGTGAAAGCGTCCTATAAAGCCAGTACGCAGGTGAAACACAAATTACGCACGCTGATTTATCAAAAACTGTCTTCCATGCCGCTTAATCAAGTAAATCAACAATCAACCTCTTCCGTAATTCAAGTGGCTTCCGAAGGGGTAGAACAGCTGGAAATTTATTTCGGGCGTTATCTCCCGCAGCTTTTTTACAGCCTGCTTGCGCCACTCACGTTGTTTATTTTTTTGGTTTTTTTCAACGCGCCAACGTCCCTCATTCTGTTGGTTTGCGTACCGTTAATTCCTATGTCCATTATTGCCGTGAATAAAATCGCGAAACGTTTATTAGCGAAATATTGGTCCATTTATGTGGGTTTAGGCAGCAGTTTTTTGGATAACTTACAAGGCTTGATTACTTTAAAAATCTATCAGGACGACGATTACAAAGCTAAACAAATGGACATTGAAGCGGAAAATTTCCGCACTATTACCATGAAAGTGCTCACTATGCAGCTGAACTCCGTTTCGCTAATGGATTTATTGGCTTACGGCGGCGCTGCGCTGGGTATTTTGACCGCACTTTTACAATTTCAGGACGGCAATTTATCCATTTTCGGCGTGGTGTTGTTTATTTTACTGGCTTCCGAATTTTTCATTCCATTGCGCTTGCTTGGTTCCTTCTTCCATGTGGCGATGAACGGCAAAGCTGCTTCGGAAAAAATCTTTATGCTGTTGGATACGCCGGTGGAAGAAAATAAAAGTGCGGTGGATTTTCCGGTTAAAAATGAAGTCACCGTGCAAATTAACGATTTACATTTTGCCTATTCCGAGGAAAAACCCGCCATTAAAGGCTTAACCCTCAGCATCCAGCCGAAACAGTTAACGGTTTTCGTGGGCAAAAGCGGTTGTGGCAAATCGACCTTGGTATCTTTACTAATGGGGTTCTATCAGGCGCAACAAGGCGAAATTTTGTTTAACGGCATCGATATTAAACAGATTAACCGCCATTCCTTATATCGCCACATTTCGCTGGTAAGTCACAGCAGTTACATTTTCAAAGGCAGCTTGCGGGAAAATATGCTAATGGTGTTATCAAATGCCTCCGACGAAGTCATTTATCAATGTTTGGAACAAGTGAATCTGGCGAATTTTGTGCGGGAAAACGGCGGTTTGGAGATGCCGTTGCTCAGTCGCGGAAGCAATTTGTCCGGCGGGCAAATTCAACGTTTAGCGCTTGCCCGCGCCCTTTTGCATAACGCTGATGTCTATATTTTCGATGAAGCTACCAGTAACATCGATGTAGAAAGCGAAGAAATTATTCTGCAATTTATTCAACAGCTTAAACACAGCAAAACCATTGTGATGATTTCTCATCGGTTGGCAAACGCGGTGAACGCGGATCAGATTTATGTGCTACAAAGCGGTCGCTTGATGGAATCCGGCGATCATGCCTCTTTAATGGCAGAAAACGGAATTTATGCAGAAATGTTCAATCAACAAAAGAATTTAGAAAATATCAGAATGGGGGCAAATCATGCGTAAGAACGGATTTGTCGTCATGTGGCAGCTCATGAAATTGGTTACGCCGTTAGCCCACATCATGAGTTTCACCATCATTATGGGCACCCTCGGTTTCCTCAGCGCGATTTTCATTATGGTGCTGGGCGCCATGGGATTGGCGGAACTGCTCAATTTCCACGTTCACTTAAATTTATCGCAAATTTTGACCGCACTTATCGTGTTGGCGGTAGCACGCGGCATTTTGCGTTATCTGGAACAAATGTCCGGGCATTACATCGCTTTCAAATTATTGGCATTATTGCGCGATAAAGTGTTTGGCGCATTGCGTCGCCTGGCGTTCGTTAAATTGCAGGATAAACAATCCGGGCAATTGCTCTCTTTAGTCACCAACGACATTGAATTGTTGGAAGTGTTTTACGCACACACCATCGCCCCCATCGCTATTGCCTTTCTCACTTCCGCCATTTTATTGGCGGTATTCGCTCACATTTCCTGGTGGTTCGTGTTGGTGGCTCTGTTGGCGTATGTGACCATCGGCATTATTCTGCCTATCGTCACTACCCAAATGGCGCGCGAAGACGGGCGCAAATACCGCGAGCTGGTGGGCGAAATGAACGATTTCTTTCTCGACAGCATTCGTGGCATGAAAGAAATTCAGTTATTCGGCAACGAACAAAAACGCCTACAGGAAATTCACCAACGCAGCGAAAAAATCGATCAGGCATTCTTAAAAATCAAACAACAGGAAGGCAATGTGCGTTCCTTTACGGAAATCGCCGTATCGTTTTTTAATATCGTGATTTTACTGGTGGGCTTAACGTTATTTGCTTATGATAAAATTGATTTTGTTGGCTTGTTAGTGGCGGTGATTTTGCTTATGTCCGGCTACGGACCGGTGATTGCCTTAAGTAATCTCTCCAATAACCTGCTGCAAACCCTTGCCAGCGGCGAGCGGGTATTGGCGTTGCTGGCGGAACAGCCTGAATTGAAAGACGTGGAAAATGGAGTAAGTATCACCGATGTGCAGCAAATTAAGGTAGAAAATGTCAGTTTTGCTTATGCGCAGGAACAGATTTTGTCCGATGTGAATTTGCACATAAATAAAGGCGAAATCCTCGGCATTCACGGACGCAGCGGCAGCGGAAAAAGCACGCTGTTAAAATTGATTATGCGTTTTTACGATCCGCAACAAGGCAGCATCTGTATTAACGATACCGACTTAAAACACATTAACACCGTGAATTTGCGCGATAATATCGCTTACATCACGCAACAAACCTATATTTTCAACGAAACCATTTATGAAAATATTTTGTTGGCGAACCGCAACGCGACCAAAGAACAAGTGATTGAAGCGGCGAAAAAAGCGTCTATTCATGAATTTATCATGAGCCTGCCGGAAGTCTATGACACCAAAATTACCGAAATGGGGAACAACCTTTCTGACGGCGAAAAACAACGCATCGGTATTGCCCGCGCTTTCTTGCACAACGCGCCGATTATTTTGCTGGACGAACCTACCAGCAATCTGGACAGCTTAAACGAAGCCATGATTTTGCAATCTTTATTGAATGTAAAAGCGGAAAAATTAATCATCCTCGTCAGCCATCGCGCCTCCACCATGGCGATTTGCGATCAGGTGATCCCGATTGCCAACGGCCGAATGTCATAGTTGTTCCTACAAAGTGCGGCTAGCTTAACTATTTGAGGGGTATAAAACCTAAAGATCTGTTTTTGGCATGAAATGTAAAATAAGCAGAGCTAAATTGAATCTGTTAAAAAATTAGCCAGGCTTGTATTTATCCCTGGTTTCATATTTAGCCCCTTTTGCCAACATTCTGAGTTGTAAAATCAACCGCGCTTTTAACTGTTCCCGTTCCGCCTTACTCATGTCTAAGGCACTGGCGCCAGTAGTAAATACAATGGTGACCATCCCTTCAGCCTGCACATAAGCGATATATTGGGAATAGTGGTTTTTGTGGGCAATGTATTCTGACAGTTCGTCGATAAAATGCTTTATTTCACGGGCAGCGGCAGTGCGGAAAGCCTGTGATGTGCCTGAACTTTCACGCAATAGTAGGCGGAATATGTTTGGACTGTTGTTGATAAATTCAAAGAAGGTTTCCACTGAGATGACGATAACGCTTCCGCCGTTGGCAATGCGTTTACGTGCTTGACGCATGAGTTGACGTAGGATTAAACCTGCTTCATCCACCATGGTGAGACCAAGCTCATTCATATCGCGAAAATGGCGATAAAATGAGGTCGGAGCAATACCGGCCTCGCGGGAGACTTCCCGCAAACTCAAATTGGAAAAACTCTTTTCTGCCGTCAGCTGGTTAAAAGCCGCATCAATTAAGGCACGACGGGTTTTTTCTTTTTGCTGCGCCCGAATACCGACCATAGCTTACCCCATTAAGAAGATAAGATAGATTTAACCGATTGACTCACCGTATTTGCTACTCGCTCATAACGTGCACGTAATGGTGAACCCGGGCGATAAACCAAGGTAATGTCGCGGGATGGTTCCGGTTCATCACAAGGCAGGTATTTTACGCCACTACGATTGCCTTCACTGAGCACAGCAAGCTGTGGCATTAAAGTGACGCCGGTATTGGCAGCGACCATGTTGCGTAGAGTTTCTAAGCTGGTTGCCTGAAAGTGGGCGTTTTCCCGTGCGCCGGCAGTGAAGCAATAACCTAATGCTTGGTTGCGTAAGCAATGCCCATCGTCCAACATTAATATTTCACAGTCTTTTAGTAAGGACATTGAGACTGAATTTTCATTAGCCCATGGGTGCTGCTCAGCAACGGCAAGAAGCATTTTTTCATTAAATAGTTGGACTTCAATAAAGGCTTCAGTTTCCGGTACGGACGCTACAATAGCACAATCCAATCGACCGGTTTCCAGTTGTTCTAACAACCTATAGGTTTGTGCTTCATAAAGGAATAATTCCAGATCAGGGAAATTTTGCTGTAAGGTCGGTACGATATGAGGCATTAGATAAGGTCCTACAGTAGGAATAATGCCTATATGTAGCGGACCGGTCATGTCTTTGCCTTGGTTGCTTGCCATTTCTTTTAATAACTTTACTTCGCGCAAGACGGTTTTAGCCTGATCCACCAATAATAAACCCGATTGGGTAAACAATACTTTACGGCTGGTACGTTCCAACAGAATAATACCCAACTCATCTTCCAGTTTACGAATTTGTCCGCTTAATGTCGGTTGGCTTACATGACAAGAATCCGCCGCACGACGAAAGTGCTTGTGTTCGGCAAGCGCTACAAGGTATTCTAAATCACGAATATTCATAGATCCTCAATTATAGAAGGTAGCAATTAAAAAAATAGAATTAATTGATTGCGACTATATCATAATTTTACCTATAATTCACCTTATGTTTAGATATTGCTTAGGCTTTTAACGGCGGTTTCTAAATGTGTTCTGCAAATTTTAATAGGAGAAAAATCATGTCTAATATGGAAGGTAAAAAAGTTCCTCAAGTGACATTCCGTACGCGTCAAGGCGACCAATGGATTGATGTCACTACATCCGAATTATTTGATAATAAAACCGTTATCGTTTTCTCTTTACCGGGTGCATTCACCCCGACTTGTTCTTCTTCCCATTTACCACGTTATAACGAATTAGCGCCGGTATTCAAAAAATACGGTGTTGATGATATTCTTGTGATTTCCGTGAATGATACATTCGTGATGAATGCATGGAAAGAAGATGAAAAATCCGACAACATTACTTTCATTCCTGACGGTAATGGCGAGTTCACCGAAGGCATGGGCATGTTGGTAGGGAAAGAAGATTTAGGTTTTGGCAAACGTTCATGGCGTTATTCTATGCTGGTGAAAAATGGCGTAGTAGAAAAAATGTTTATCGAACCAAACGAACCGGGTGATCCGTTTAAAGTGTCCGATGCCGATACCATGTTGAAGTATCTTGCACCGCAACACCAAGTTCAAGAATCTATTACGATCTTCACTAAACCGGGTTGTCCATTCTGTGCAAAAGCAAAACAAATGTTACACGAAAAAGGCTTGAGCTTTGAGGAAATCGTGTTAGGTCACGATGCGACTATCGTGAGCGTACGTGCGGTTTCCGGTCGTGCGACTGTGCCGCAAGTATTCATCGGTGGTAAACACATCGGTGGTAGTGATGATTTAGAAGCGTATTTTGCGAAATAATCAACATTATAAAATAAATGAGGACGCCGGTTCGGCGCCCTTTTTTTATTTTCTTTAACTCTAATAATGCGGTGGTGGGGTTTCTTCCGCTTGGCTGGCGATATTGGAAGGCTGCATATCTTGTATTTTATTCGCCAGATAACGTAACTGGAGCTGAATTTTATCCAGAATAAATTGTTGTTCAACCAATGCCTGATTCAATTCTTCAATGACAGTTTCCTGAAAGGTCGCTTTCATCTCCAATTCGGTGATACGCTGTGCTAAATTTTGTTGCATCGACATAATATTTCCTAAATAACTGTTGTGAATTTGTTGAATCCGTTTTACCCTATCCAACGCATTTTTTACTTATTATAAAGGATAGAACCCAATGTTAAAAATGAAGAAAATTTCAGTGCCGGTGCTGATTTTAAGTGCGGTCGTTTCTAGCGGTGTTTTGGCGGAAAGCAAAACTGATGCAAAATTTACCGATGATTCCTCTTACGCGGTAGGCGTATTATTCGGTTCCGATTTACAAGGCTTAATTAACGCACAAAAAGGCATGATTGATTACAACAATGCGAAAGTGATTGCCGGGATTTCCGACGTGTTAAACGGCAAAGTAAAATTGGAAGGCAACAAAGAAATCGCCTCTACCTTGCAAGGCATTAATGCCAAGTTAAAAGCGGAAAATGAAAAACGTGTCGCCGCCATGGTGAAAAAAGCGGAAGAAGAAGGCAAAAAATTCACGGCAGAATTTGCTAAGAAAGATGGCGTGAAGAAAACTGCTTCCGGTTTGTTATATCGTGTGGAAAAAGAAGGGTCCGGTGATGCCATTAAAGCTGCCGATGTGGTTAAAGTTCACTATACCGGTAAATTGCCGCACGGTACCGTATTTGACAGCTCCCGTGAGCGTGGAACGCCTGCCGAGTTTCCATTAAATCAAGTGATTAAAGGTTGGACCGAAGGTCTGCAATTAGTTAAAAAAGGCGGACAAATTGAGTTGGTCATTCCGGCGGACTTGGGGTACGGTGAGGACGGTGCGGGCGATAAAATTCCACCGCATTCCACACTTTACTTTGATATTGAAGTATTGGACGTCACCCCGGCGAAATAACCTGAAAAACGACCGCACTTTTCCGGCAAGCGAAAGTGCGGTCATTTCTAGTGGCTTATAACAATAAACACGTTCTTTCATGTTAACGGATAAACGACCTTTTACTGACGAAGATCGCACCATTTTAAATTCTTATATTGCCGTGGTTGACGGCGTGAGTGCGCTTATCGGGCAACATTGCGAAATTGTTTTACATTCCTTTGAGGATTTAGAACATTCCGCCATTTATATCGCCAACGGGCATAACACCAACTGTCAGGTGGGTTCGCCCATAACGGATTTTGCTTTGCGTTCATTGCACGAGATGAAATCAGACAGCGTCAGTAAACCTTATTTTCTCCATGAGGAGAAAAACAGCGGTTTGATGAAGTCGGTAACCATCGCTATTCGCAACAGCACAAAGCGTATTATTGGTTTGCTTTGTATAAACATTAATTTAGACGTGCCGGTGTCGCAATTTCTGCAAAATTTTATCCCAATCCCCGATCATCAAGAAACCTCAGCGGTGAATTTTGCCAGCTCGGTGGAAGAACTGGTAGTGCAAACTGTGGGTAAAACCATTGAGGAGATTACTGCCGATCGCATGGTGGCGAATAATAACAAAAATCGCCAAATTGTCGTTTCTCTGTATGAAAAAGGCATTTTCGACATTAAAGACGCTATCAATTTAGTGGCGGAGCGTCTCAATATTTCTCGTCATACCGTGTATTTATATATTCGTCAAATTAAACAAGATCAGGATGAATAATTCATGGATTATGTGTTGGTGGTGAAACAACCGGTTTACGGTAGTCAAGGCGCGTTTCTGGCGTACCAACTGGCACAAGTACTGGTGCAAAAGCATCATATCAGCCAAATCTTTTTTTATCAGGATGGCGTAACCAACGGCAACGCCTTGGTTTATCCCGCTAATGACGAATTTAATTTGGTCCAAGCCTGGCAGGCATTTTCCCGTCAATTTAACGTGCCGCTGCATTTGTGCGTTGCCGCCGCTCAACGGCGTGGCGTGGTGGATAGCTATTCTGCCGCCGATAAAAGTGCGGTTAACCTGGCGGACTTTTTTCAACTTGCCGGCTTGGGTGAATTCAGCCAAGCCTTATTACAAGCCGATCGGGTGATAACCCTATGAGTAAACTTGCCTTTATTTTCCGTCACGCGCCTTATGGTTCGGCAAATACACGCGAAGGATTAGACGCGCTGCTTGCCGCCACGGCATTTTGCGCCGAAGAGGACATTGCGGTGTTTTTCTTGGATGACGGCGTGTTGAATTTGCAAAAAAATCAACAGGCGGAATTGATTTTGCAAAAAGACACGGCAAGCGCATTAAAATTATTGAATTTATACGATATTGAACAGCGTTATGTGTGCGCCGATTCCCTGCAACAATTTCAACTTAAGCCGCTGGATTTATCCTTAAACTGTGAGGCACTGCCGCGTGAACAGCTGATGAGAATCCTGCAACAAAGTAAAAAAATTCTGACGTTCTGATTATGCTTTATACCTTTTCCCAAGCCCATTATTCCCAAGCCGAACTGGCACGTTATTTGCTGAATGCCACCGCGCGGGATGCGGTCGTGTTATGGCAGGACGGCGTGTTATTGGCGTTAAAACAGGCGGATTTATTGGCGCGCTGTAAAGCGCAATGTATGATGTTGCAGGAAGATATTTTGGCGAGAAATTTAACCGCACTTTTGCCGTCACCAACAAAAGTGCGGTTGATTTCTTTGACGGATTTTGTGGCAATCAGCGAACAATATTCTCCGCAAATTGCCCTTTGAAAGGCTAAATTTCATACTCCACGCAGACCGGAATTTTTGCCTGTAACAAGAATTGTTTGGTGCGTTCCTGTT
This sequence comes from Aggregatibacter actinomycetemcomitans, assembly GCF_023518055.1. NCBI lineage: Bacteria > Pseudomonadati > Pseudomonadota > Gammaproteobacteria > Pasteurellales > Pasteurellaceae > Aggregatibacter > Aggregatibacter actinomycetemcomitans. The sequence continues at coordinate 452,314 of NZ_CP085096.1, read as the reverse complement.
GCGGGTTTTCAAAAAATTCACGCGCGCCGTTTTGTTCCACCACATTGCCGTCTGCCATTAAAATCACCCGATCCGCCACGTCGCGGGCAAACTGCAATTCATGGGTGACGATAATCATCGTCCAGCCTTCCTGCGCCAGTAATTTCAAAGTTTGTAGCACTTCACCGACCAATTCCGGATCCAGCGCGGAGGTGGGTTCGTCCAGCAGAATAATGTCCGGTTGCACCGCCAACGCGCGCGCAATACCGACACGTTGCTGCTGACCGCCGGATAATTGGGACGGATACAAATGCATTTTGTCTTTTAAGCCCACTTTGGTGAGCAATTCCACGGCGCGCTGTTCCGCTTCCTCCTTGCTTTTCTTTTGCACCACAAGCATGCCTTCCATCACGTTCTCAAGTGCGGTGCGATGGGGAAATAAATTGTATTGTTGAAACACCATGGAAGAGCGGCGACGCAGTTTTAATTCATCGGCTTTGCTGATTTTTTTGGCAAAATCCAACGCAAGGCTGCCGTCGGTGAAGTGCAACGTGCCCTGTTCGGCGCGTTCCAGTAAATTTAAACAGCGTAAAAACGTGGTTTTGCCGGAGCCGGAAGGGCCGAGCATCGCCACCATTTCGCCTTTTTGAATCTGAAAATCGATCCCTTTCAGCACCTGATTGCCGTTAAATGTTTTATGAATGTTGCGAACGTCTAACATGGGATTTCCTTAGGCTTGTAAGTGACGGGACAGGCGTTTTTCCAAGCGTTCCTGAGCAAATGACAAAACCAGACAAATGCACCAGTAAATTAACGCCGCTTCGCTATAAATCATAATAAATTCATAGTTTTCCGCTGTGATATTTTGCGCCACGCGGAACATTTCGGTCACCAACACCAAAGACGCTAACGACGTGTCTTTCACGTTGCTGATGAAGGTGTTGGATAGCGGCGGCACGGACACGCGCAAAGCTTGCGGCATGATGGTGCGGGTGAAGGTTTGGAAATAGTTCATGCCAATAGAATAGGAGGCTTCCCATTGCCCTTTCGGAATGGACAAAATCGCCGCACGAATGGTTTCCGACGCGTAGGCACCGATATTAATGGAAAAGGCGATAATCGCCGTCGGAAAGGGATCCAGTTTAATGCCCACTTCCGGCAAGCCGTAGAAAATAATGAAAATCTGCACCAACATCGGCGTACCGCGAATGATGGAAACATAGATGCGACAAAGCAGTTGCAACACAAGTAAACCGATGCCGCTTTTCGGCATGGTACGAATCACCGCCACGCCCAACGCAATCACTAAACCGGCAAAGAAAGAGATAATTGCCAACGGAATGGTTTTATCAATTGCCGCTTCCAACATAGGCCAAAAAGCGCTGATGGCTTCATTGGCTCTTTCTGCATTCATAAAGGGAAGGGAGGCAAGAAAATTATTGAGTAATATCATCACCGAACCATTTAATTGAGATTTGCTTCAAGGTGCCGTCTTTTCGTAATTCTTCCAGCGCCTGATTGATTTTTTCCGCCAACGGTTCTTCACCTTTTAACACGGCAAAACCGGAAGGCACTTTTTCATCGCGTTTTACTGCAATTTTTAAGCCGGCATTTGGTTGTTTTTTGAAGTAATCCAACACTGCTAATTGGTCGTTTACTACGGTTTGTGCACGATCTTGTGTGATGAGTTTCAAGGCTTGCGCCAAACCGTCCACCACGATCAATTCCGCGCCGTTGGCTTTGGCGATTTTGCCGTAGTTACTGGTTAAGGATTGCGCCGCTTTTTTACCTTTTAAATCTTCAAATGCCTTAATGCTGTCATCGCCTTCTTTGGTCACGATAACCGCCGTGGAGTAGTTATAAGGTGTGGTGTAAAGGTACTTTTTCAAGCGTTCCAGACTTGGGCTGGTTTGGTTGGCGATTAAATCGAAACGTTTGGCGTTTAACCCGGCGTACATGGAATCCCATTGGGTTTCGTTAAATTGAATTTTTAAGCCTAAACGTTGCGCCACAGATTCGATAACTTCCACGTCAAAACCGGTTAATTTGCCGCTGTCATCGTGGAAGGTGAACGGAGCGTAAGTGCCTTCCGTACCCACTAATAAGGTTTTGGTTTTTTCTACCCGATCGGAAATTTCGCCTGCTGCCGCCTGCGTGGCGATGCCGAGGGCTAAACCGGTTAACAGTAATGTTTTTGCTAAAATGGATTTTTTCATAATTCGTTCCTTTATTTTGCTTAATAAGAGGAAAAGTGCGGTGGATTATTACAGTAAATCTGCGCCGAATAAAATAATCATTTTCTCTATTGTATAACTAAAAGAAATAAAATTTGTCTACAAAATCAACGGTATTTATCTAAGAAACGATAATAATTAACGCCGATTTTTAATGCCAGATTCTTCACTAATTTGCCGCCGAACACGGAAGGCACTTTTAATTTACTGAAAATCTTCAAACGCTCGTCGTTGCCTAAAATGGCTTCCGCTACAATGCGCCCCGCCAAACCGGTGAGCGCGACGCCGTGTCCGGAATAGCCTTGCGCGAAATAAATATGCGGCGAAATCCGGCCGAAATGCGGGTTGGAATTGATAGTCATGTCGATAGGTCCACCCCAGCCGTAGTCAATTTTGACCTGTTCCAACTGTGGAAAAACATGCAACATATTGCCGCGCATGACTTCAATCATATCTTTTTCCGAACTGGAGTCACTGCCGAACAACAAGCGATTATCGGCGCTTAAACGATAATAATCCAGTAAATAATTGCTGTCGCACACGGACATCCCGTTATTAATCACTGAATCGGCGGTGGCTTGATCCAACGGTTCGGTGGCGATAATAAAACTTTCCACCGGCAGAATTTTGCGCGCAATGCCGTGGTGAATGCTTTTCGGCAAGGCGTCAATATAGGCGTTGGTCGCTAATACCACATCTTTGGCGATGACCGAACTTTGATCGGTGATCACTTCAATTTTCGTGGCTTTTTCCTGCAAATCCACTACCGGCGACTGTTCATAAATGCGCACGCCCAGCTCCAAACAGGCTTTCGCCAAACCGAGACAATAATTGAGCGGGTGTAAATGCCCGGAATTACTGTCGTACAACGCGCCGTAATAAATTTTGCTGCCCAGATGTTGTTCCAGCTTAGCTTTATCCCACAGTTGCATATTTTGATAGCCGAAAATCTCATGGCTGGCTTTTTCGATAGCGATGAGATCGTCCATGCGGCGCTCATTTAACGCCAAGGTAGCATAGCCTTTCTTCCAATCGCATTGAATGCTGTATTTGGCAATACGCTCATCAATAATCTCAATGGCTTCCAGCGACATCTGCCAGAGCTTGCGGGCGGTGTCCAGCCCCACTTGCGCAATATAATCGTCGATGCCGTCTTCAAACCCGTTAATCGCCTGCCCGCCGCTACGCCCCGACGCGCCAAAGCCCACCCGCGCGCCTTCCAGCACGATCACGCTTTTTCCTTGCTCGGCAAGTTCCAACGCAGTGGATAAACCGAAAAAGCCCGCGCCCACCACGCAAACGTTGGCAGATGCTTTTTGACTTAGCGATGGTAACTCAAAATATTGGTTACGAGTGACGGAATAATAGGATTCAATATGTTCCTGATGTGAAAACGCTAGCATAAAAAACGCCTGTAATGGAAAGTGGGAGCATATTACTACGCAAGGGGGAGAAGTCAATATTTGTACGACAGACAAGCAAAAGTGCGGTCATAAAAAAATGTATTTTACACCGCACCTATCAAGATTATTGCAATGCCTTCAGCGCTTCTTGATATTCTTTCGATTGCTCTAACAAAATCTTAGCGGCTTCGCGCAGTTTATCCACATCAGATTCAGGCAAATAGAAAGAGGTGCCGATATGTAACACATCGGTTTTTAACTGTCCTTCAGGCAGATTCCGCAAACTCAAATTCACAAAATAAATCTTAATTTTTACGTCTTTTTTGCGCTTGGTGTAAGCATTCCATTGGTCGGCAAATTTTTGTGAATATTGCAATGTGGATTCCGTCGCTTTATCAATAGGCACACTGATAACTGTATTAACCACTTCTTTCACGCCCGGCACATCCGCCGATTTATCTATCTGACTGGTATTTTCGTTTTGCGCATTCACATTCACCACCACAATATTGCGCAAATTGGACTTTTTCAATTCTGTATATAACTCATGCATACTCAATAAATTCGACATATCCAATAAACTCGCCAAGCCCAAATTGTCTGTCAAACCGCCGTCTACCAAATGTAAATAGGTTTTTTCGGGATTATTTTGATAGCGGGCAAAACGTTTTTCCATAGCATTAAAATTATTCAGCAGGAGCCAATAACCCGGCTGTTCGGTCAACATCGCTTTTTTGTTATGGATATGGCAAGATCCACCATGATTATTGAGCGTCACCGGCGAAAAAATTAACGGCACGGCGCTGGACGCCGCCACCGCGCGGGCAATTTCAATATCGTTTAAATCCAGACAAAGCCAATCAAAGAAATCTTGGGTAAAGGAGATTTTTTGCCCCATGGCCATGTCCGTGGCATTGATCACCGCAAAAGGACCTTTTCTATGTTGGGCGAGGTCGGCAAATTTTTTCCCTTTATATAACGCAAGATTCAACTGCTCCTGCAACAAATCGCTCCGCCCGAATTGCGGGGAGGTTAGCCGAGGCACGTTGCTCATGGAGAACACTTCGTTAATTACTTTCTTTTGAAAGTCCTTTTTCAAAAAGGATTCGTTAAATTTCGGGATCACATCCTGCCCTTCCTGTGCAAAATATGCCGCCAACACCGAACCGCCCGACACGCCGTACACCACATCAATATTTTGCAACAGAGTATCGCCTTTTTCCGTCGGTCGCACCGAGGCGTTTTTGAATTGCTCCAACACGCCGTAGCCCAAAGATGCCGCCCGCGAACCGCCGCCGGAAAAGGTCATAATCACCAGATTCTCTTTTTGCAACGCCTGCTGCATGACGTTTTCCAAACGATAACCGCTTTGCAGATCGATGTGTTCAATGGTTTTGGCAGGTTGATAAATGATGGAGTGGCAAGCGGTTAGCAACGCTAAACCGGCGGCGAGAAAGGTCAATCGGAAAGGAAAGTTCGCGCGTTTCATAACAATATCCCTTTGACGGATTTGGATAAAATTTATTCTACAACGCTTAGCAAGAAAGGGGAAAGTGCGGTGGATTTTTTCGGTGTTTTTATTTTGAAAATGTGATCGGTGTGGCAATTAAGGAACAAAATGTGAAGATACGCATGGTGTATTTACTCAAATTTACAAAGAAAATGGTGGTATACAGTATTGGTTTATAACAGAGAAAGGTATACAATCCTAAGCCAAATTTTAGTTTATTATAGAATAAGGAGGTAAATTGTGGGTTATTCATCTATTGCTATCGCCAACTCATTCATTGGCAAGGCTAATATTGGAGAAATTTCTAATTTAACTCCAATGAAACTACGAAAATTAATGTTTTATACGCAATCTTGGTATATTAAGCTTTATGGTAAGCCTTTGTTTGAGGGGGGGGTTGAAAGATGGCAATTTGGTCCGGTGCTACCGGAAATTTACCATGAGTTCAAACCATTTGGTTCTCGAATTATCTCTAGTTTTGGTACTGATATATGGGGGAAACAGCAAATTATTAAAGAAAGTGATAAAGATACTCTGTTGTTTTTAGATAAGATCATTGAAATATACGGTAAATTTGATGGACCTCAGTTATCTTGGATGACTCATCAACCTGAAACGGCATGGTCTATGGGACGTTTAGGAAGTGTTATTACTCAAGATGAGCTTTTTAATGGAAAAGTATAATAATGTCCAGTATTGAGAATATAAAAACAGAATTTGAATTTAATTATGTTCAAAAAGGTGAGGCTGGTATCGAAAGTCCACCTTTTTTATTGCCTTCAAAATCATCAGTAGCCAAGGCTGGCGATTATTTAAGAAAAATATCTCAAAGCAATAATGAAGAAATAGATCAAAAAAAATTAATACGCTTTATTACTATACTAGAAACATATAGAAGTTACCACTCATATAATATTTCAGTTTTTGAAAGACTACTGAATAAGAAAATTCAGAGATTAAATCTATATGATAAATGTATCATATCTTCGCGCTCAAAAAGGTTTTCTTCAATTATACAAAAATTAAAAAGATTTCCTGATATGAAATTATCTCGAATGGGAGATTTAGCTGGAGTTAGAATAATTTTAAAGAATATGGATGCATTGAGAGTGTTTGTTAGTGATAATTCAAATACAATCTGTGAACTTAGGAAGGAAAATTTCTTCTGTTATGTAAATAAAACGCATGATTATATAGAAACTCCTAAAAAAGATGGGTATATGAAGTGTACATCAAGTATTTGAAGATAAAAATTATAAACTAAAATTAGAGTTGCAAATTAGAACTCAGTTACAACATGAGTGGGCAACCATAGTTGAAATATTGGGCTCTTTGATGAAAACATCATTTAAAGTTGGACAAGGTGATGAGGGAATAAGATTATTTTTGAAATTATGTAGTGCATTATTTTCTTATCAGGAAGATACTCCAATAATAGAAGAGTTTAATAATTTTTCTGTTGTGCAAATATGTGAAAAAATAAAAGATTTAGATTCAAAATTAGGTGTAATAGATAAACTAAAAAGCGTTAGTGCTATTGATGTAGAACATAACCCTAGCGCAGCATATTATTTGTTAATATTAGATTTAAAAAAACATAATACTGAAATTAAAACTTTTAATGAGAATGAGAAATTTAAAGCTGAGCAGGTATACTCCCATTATGAACAAGATTCTTTTAAGAATGAATTTCTTGATGTGGTGCTAGTTTCGGTTGATGATGTAAACCAATTAAAAGATGCGTACCCTAATTATTTCTTAGATACAACTAGCTTCATAAATAGAATGGAAAACTTACTAATGAATAGATAGTAATTTTTTTGTTGTATACACTTCGTTTCTCCAAATAATTTCAAGTCCAATTCCCGTACTTGCCCTCGGCTTTTAAAGCCTATAAAGTGCGGTCGTTTTTTCCGGCGTTTTTCACCCCACCAAGGCGTTCTGTAATCTTCCCTTATGTTGCACTAACACGGCTTCCGCCTGCGTTTTATCCAATCCGCTTAACAACATCATGATCGCGAGTTTGGCATTGCCGTTGGTGGTGTGTAGGGTTTGTTCGGCGGTGGTGGCATCGCAGTCGGTGGCTTGCATGACAATGCGGATGGCGCGGGCTTTGAGTTTTTGGTTGGTGGCTTGCACGTCCACCATCAGGTTTTGGTAGCATTTGCCGAGGAGGATCATGGCGGCGGTGGTGAGCATATTCAGCACCATTTTTTGCGCTGTGCCGGATTTTAAGCGGCTGGAACCGGTGAGAGCTTCAGGGCCGACGGCGGTGGTGATGGCGATGTCCGCGATATCGCTCATAACAGCGTTCGGGTTGCTGACCAAGGACACTGTGGTTGCACCGAGCTGTTTGGCGTAGTTCAAACCGCCGATCACATAAGGCGTACGTCCGCTGGCGGCGATGCCCACCAGTACGTCTTTAGCGCTGAAATTGATGTGGCGTAAATCCTGTTCGCCTGCGGCGGCATTATCTTCCGCGCCTTCCACCGCGTTACGCAACGCCGTGTCCCCGCCGGCAATTAACCCCACCACCATGCCGGATGGCACGCCGAAGGTGGGCGGGCATTCGGAGGCATCTAATACGCCAAGGCGACCGCTGGTGCCGGCACCCAGGTAAACCAAGCGTCCGCCCGCCTGAAATGCCTCCTCAATGCGTTCTACCGCTTGTGCAATTTGCGGCAGATTTTTTTCCACCGCCAACGCCACCAATTTGTCTTCCTTATTTAATAAGGTAACGACCTCCAACGTCGACAGGGAATCAATGTGCATGGTGTTCGGATTGCGCTGTTCGCTTAACATTTTTTCGAGGCTGTTTACTAAATTTTGTTCGCTCATGAGATCTTCTCCGCAGGAAAAATGGCGCCCAAACTGACCGCACTTTTGGCGCCGGTCACGCTGGGTAAATTGGATGGTAGGTTGTGAATGCGACGATAGGCAAGCCAAGCGAAGGCGGCGGCTTCCACATAATCCACATCTAAGCCCACGTCGTTGGTCGGACGGCATTGCCAATTTGGCAGCAGCGCTTGCAGGCGCTCCATCAGCAAGCCGTTTTTCGCGCCGCCGCCACACACCAACAAATGGCGCGGCAGTTCGGTTTCAAGCTGATTTAAAGCAAGGGCAATGCTTTGCGCGGTGAATTCCAATAAGGTGGCTTGCACGTCTTGCGGCGGTATCTCGTCTAAAAGTGCGGTCGTTTTTGCCAGCGTTTTTTCAAGCCACGCAAGGTTGAACAATTCGCGCCCGGTGCTTTTCGGCGGCGGTAGTTGGAAATAAGGCTCTTTCAGCATTTCCGCCAATAATGCCGACCGCACTTTTCCGCTGCGCGCCCATTGCCCGTCGGCGTCGTAGGATTTGCCCAGATGGCGCTCAATCCAACCGTCCATTAAGGCGTTGCCCGCGCCGGTGTCGTAGCCGATAATCGGCTGATGGGGAAACAGCACGGAAATATTGCTGATCCCGCCGATGTTCAACACCACCGTCGCCCAACGTTCATCATAAAACAGCGCTTGATGAAAAGCAGGCACCAGCGGCGCCCCTTGTCCGCCGAATGCCATATCCTTACGCCGAAAATAGCCCACCACGTCAATGCCGGTGCGCGCTGCAAGCAGATGCATATCGCCAATTTGTAGGGTAAACGGAAAATCCCCCTGCGGCGCGTGCCACACGGTTTGCCCGTGGCAGCCGATGGCGCGGATATGTTGCGGAGATAGGTTGTGGGTGGTGAGGAAGCGGTTGACGGCGTCGGCGTATAACAGGGCTAAACGTTGATCTAGCTCGCCCAGTTGCTGTAATGTGGTGGTGCCGTGAGAAACTAATTGCAATAAATCTTGTCGTAAATGCGTCGGCATTGGCGTGAATTGCCCGGCAATGAATTGCGGTTGTTCGGTGAATGCCATCAGGGCAACGTCCACACCGTCCAAACTGGTGCCGGACATGATGCCGAGATAATATTCCTGTTGCATATTGCGGCGTATCCTTAACTTAACTCGAAATTGCAAGAATGATATACTAGCGCGCAATTTTTAGCGAACAAAAGAGACATTTTTTATGACAACTCAAGCACTCAGCGTAGTAATTCTGGCCGCCGGCAAAGGCACCCGTATGTATTCCGATTTGCCGAAAGTGTTGCACCCTATTGCGGGCAAACCCATGGTGAAACACGTCATCGACACCGCTAAACAACTCGGCGCGCGCAATATTCATTTGGTTTACGGACACGGCGGCGATTTAATACAACAACGCTTGGCGGGCGAACCGGTGAACTGGGTGTTGCAAACGGAACAACTCGGCACAGGTCATGCCATGCAACAGGCGGCGCCGTTTTTTGCCGATGACGAAAACATTTTAATGCTCTATGGCGATGCGCCTTTGATTACTAAAGACACCTTGGAAAAACTCATTGCCGCCAAACCGGACAACGGCATTGCCTTGTTAACGGTCGTGTTGGACAACCCGACGGGTTACGGTCGCATTTTGCGCGAAAATGGCAATGTCGTTGGCATTGTGGAACAAAAAGATGCCAACGTGGAACAGCTTAACATTCAGGAAGTGAACACCGGCGTGATGGTGTCCGACGGCGCATCCTTCAAAAAATGGCTGGCGCAGCTGGATAACAACAACGCGCAAGGCGAATACTACATGACCGATGTTATCGCCTTGGCAAATCGCGACGGTTGCCAAGTGGCGGCGGTGCAAGCGGTGGATTTAATGGAAGTGGAAGGCGCGAATAATCGCCTGCAACTGACCGCACTTGAGCAATATTTCCAACAAAAACAGGCACGCGAATTATTGCTGGCGGGCGTGATGTTATTGGATCCGAACAGCTTCAAACTGCGCGGCGAATTGAGCCACGGCAAAGACGTGGAAATCGACATGAACGTGATTTTAAACGGCAAAGTGCGGTTAGGAAATCGGGTGAAAATCGGTGCAGGTTGTGTGTTGACTAACTGCGACATCGGCGATGACGTGGAAATCAAACCGTATTCCGTGCTGGAAGATGCCTCCGTAGGCGCCAATGCCGCCATCGGACCGTTCTCCCGCTTACGTCCGGGCGCCGACTTGGCGGAAAACACCCACGTGGGCAATTTCGTGGAAATCAAAAAAGCGTACATCGGCAAAGGCTCCAAAGTGAACCACTTAACCTATGTGGGCGACGCGGAAATCGGCAAAGATTGTAACATAGGCGCAGGCGTGATCACCTGTAACTACGACGGCGCCAACAAATTCAAAACCACTATCGGTGACAACGTGTTTGTCGGCTCCGACAGCCAACTCGTCGCCCCGGTCACCATCGAAAGCGGCGCTACCATCGGCGCAGGCTCCACCATCCGCTACGACGTCAAACGCGACGAACTGGTCACCACCCGCGTTCCGCAAAAACACGTCCAAGGCTGGGAAAGACCGACGAAGAAAAAATAATCCATTGATTTGAATAGAAAAGAGCAACATAGCTTGGCTGTGTTGCTCTTTTTTTTTTAGGGAAATGCCGGACATAAAAAGTGCGGTGAAAATTCACAGCGTTTTTCAACCGCACTTTGGCTCGGGATGCGACCCAATTTGCATTACAGAATTAATCTTGTAGTGCTCCGCTATTAAACATTGGCAAGCCCATGGTTTTCAGGCTGTCGCGATAGATTCCCAATAAATCTTTTTCACTCACTTTTTGTAATTCGTCTAACGGTTTGTCTAGCGCCGCCACCGTTTCGATTTTGATGTTTTGCGGACCGGATTCCAAGGCGGCGATTTCAAACAACGCCTGACCGCGCCGCACATGGCTACCGGAGCTGATGAGGGAGGCGTGTTTGATATGGTGTTTCGCCAAGGCGTAACGGGAAAATAACGCATTTTCCACCGTTGAACGGGCGTAATTGTCGGCATAAATGCGTTTGGCATCGATGCCTTTGTTAATCAGCCATTGTTTCATTAATGCCCCTTCCGTACGATTATTTTGCGGCATGCCGCCGGTGACAATAATCAATGCATCAGGATTTTGTTTGGCGATTTCCAAGGTTTTTTCCAAACGCTGAATCAAAATGTCGTGCATACTGCCGTCCGGATTTAACGCATAACCCAAGGTAATAATGGCGGAATCCGCCGGCAATTTATTCGCCAATTTATCGCTAATCGGTTGGCTTGCGGCGTTATCAATAATCTTGAAGACCTGCTCCAGTTCCGCTGCTTTTTGCGGTGCCAGCGCTTTTAAGCGGGTGAAGTATTTGTCGGTTTCCCCTTGGTTTTGTTTAAAACGATTCCACGCGGTTAAATAAATATGTGCTTTCACATCATCAGGCGCCACCGTGAGCACTTTTTGGTAAAGCTCGATGGCTTTGTCCGTATTGCCGTTGTAAATGTTGGCATTTGCTGCGCCGAACAGAAAATCAACGCGGTAAGGTTCCAATTCATAGGCTTCCAACAAAATCGCGGCAATGCGTTCCATGTTGCTTGGCAATTTTGCGGTAAAGCCCGCATTGGACACCCGCGCCGGTGAATTTTGGATTTTCACCGCCTGCGCGATTAAATCATCCACCACCTGCCGTTGGGTGAGTAACTGTTGATAGTTTACCTGCGGTTCCAACACGGCTAACGGTTGTGTATTTGCCATGGTATTAAAAGCTAACGCGGAAATCATGGCAAACAATGAAATTTTTAAGGTTTTATTCATCTGATTCTCCTTGGATTGGTGTTTATAAAGATAGTGTATTGCAATTGCATTTAAAAACCACGATTTAGATCACATTTTGAGGTTTTTCTGTGTGAAAAAACGCCATGATGATCATGGCGTTTGGGTTCCCTTTCACTTTATTTCACTAACATCTTCGGCACCTCACCAAAGCCCGCCGGTAGCGGTTGGTTGGAGATCAGCAGATCAAATTGTGCCAATTCGCCGATATAGGCTTGTTGGATTTTATGCACTTTATGGTGATCAAAAACCAAAATGGCCAGTTGGGTTTTTGCCATGGCTTTTTGCTTCACTTTCGCTTCATCCACGCTAAAGCAGGTCACACCTTTTTTTATATCGATACCTGAGGCGGAAATAAAGGCTTTGGTGGTGCAAATGGCGTCCAGTTCGCTGTGTAATTGCACGGAAGTCAGGAAAGAATTGTGGCGCGAATAATGTCCGCCGCACAGAATCACTTCGCAGTGCGGTTTGTCCTGCAACGCCATAAAACTATTGATGGAGCAACAAAGTGCGGTGAATTTTATCTGCGGATCGATTTGCGAAATGATAAACGGAATGGTGCTACCGCAATCGAAGAACACGGTATCTCCGTCCTTGACGAGATTGGCGGCGAGTTTACCGAGCCACATTTTTTCCGTAATGTGGCGCGTTTGTTGGTCAAAAATCTGATAATGATTGCCGCTTTTTTGTGGGTTCATCACGATATAGCCGCCCAATAACACCACATTGCCGCTGTCGGAACTTAAATCCCGACGTAAAGTCATTTCCGACACATCAAGCATTTGTGCCGCGTCGCGCAGATGGATTTTATCTGTTTGTTTGAGCAAAAATTCCAGTTTTTGTACCCGTGAGGTTTGTTTTTTCTCCATGCTGTGCTGTCTTTCCTAACGTATTGATTAATAAGGGCTGCCGGAGTCCTGTAAGCCGTGAATAATGGCGATGCCTGCGCTGGCGCCGATACGGGTTGCGCCCGCTTCAATCATGGCTAACGCGGTTTGCGTATCGCGAATCCCGCCGGAGGCTTTTACGCCGATGTTACCCACGGTTTGTTTCATTAACGCTACATCTTCCACGGTGGCGCCGCCTTTATTGAAACCGGTAGAGGTTTTCACAAACGCCACATTTAACCTTTTGCAGATTTCGCAGGCGCGTACGATTTCTTTTTTGGTTAGCAGACAGGTTTCCAAGATCACTTTTAACGGCGTGCCATAGCAGGCGGCAAGTACGCCCTGAATATCCGCTTTTACCGCGTCCCACTTACCGGATTTAATCCACCCCACGTTGATCACCATATCGATTTCATTGGCGCCGGCGGCAATGACTTCTTTGGTTTCAAAGGCTTTCACGGAGGTGAGATTCGCTCCCAACGGAAACCCTACTACCGTACAAATTTTCACATCGGAACCGGCAAGTTTTTGTTTTGCCAACGGAATATGGCAGGAATTAATACAAACGGAAAAGAAATGATGTTCAAGGGCTTCATCACACAGTTTCAAAATATCCGCCTCGGTTTTCTCGGCTGTGAGGGCGGTGTGGTCGATATAATGGGCGATTTGTTTTGCGTTCATTGGTAACTCCTTACTGCAACAATTAATTAAGGGAATTATAGCGAAAATAAATTTTAGGAACGTGATCTGTATAACATTTTTGAGGTTTTTTATTGGGTAGGGGGATTTTTGTGAGATTTGTAACAGTGAGGAGAAAGAAAAGTGATCTACCCTACCAAAAAAAACTGGACACCTAATTTGAGGTGCAGATTATGTCTTACTCTTACCAATTTCGTTTAAAAATTATCAAGCCGGTCACCGAGCAGGATTTCGGTATATGAGAGGTGGCTAAATTTCATCAGATTTCTCGTTCTCAAGTCATTTATTGGAAAAGCCTTTCGTGAAAGAGGGCTTGATGGCGTAAAATCGCCTTATACAAACCTAAAACCTCCAAAATTCTGAAACCCCAAATGAAAAGAACGCAGATTGAAGTGGCTGAAACAAGTGACTTTTCACCACAAGCCTTTAAAAAACTGAAACGGGAATCGTATAACTAAAATTCAAGGCTTTGGTAGTATCTTATAGGAACGCTTAGGAAATAAAAAAGCCCTTGAGGTTAATATTTTCAAGGGCTTTTAGGTTTTGTAAAGTTTGCTTTGGACTATGTTTTGGTGGGCTGGGGTTATCTGAATTGTTGCTTGTAAGCCTTGTTATTGCTAGATTTGTGCAATTTGGTTTTTACTCCGTATAACTAAACGTATAACTAAAATCTAAAGTGCCTATAAAAATGGCGGTAATCGGGAGGTTTCTGAACGCTATAAAAAAGAGGTTTTCGGGAATTATAAAAAAGCGATTTAACCAGAAGATGATGATGGTTAGAAATGTGAAAAATTGGCAGTCTCCGCGCACCCGTTACCCCGTGGAAGTCCTAGCCCATCTAGGAGTACCTTTACTCAAAGGTAAACAAGTCCGGTTTTATCTGTCATCATAAAATCTTAATTTTGCGGTGGTGGTAATTGAGTGGGATGGGCGGTTTTAAGGCCTAAAACCTGCAGTAATTTCCCGCGCGCGCGTACTGGTCGCGAAATTCAATAAAAAAGGCTCAATGCACTACATCAAGCCTTTTTACATCGGTGTAACCGGTGGATTAATCCACTTTGCTATCCGTCGTTTTTTGCCCTTCAACGCGCTCAATACTGAGCTGGTCAATCTGCTCTACCACTTCCGAAAACTTATGGATTAGATAGCCGCTCACCTGATTAAATGCCTTCAAAAGTGCGGTCTGTTCTTGGGTTAAATTGGTGCCCTTGGCTAATTCATTAAATAACTTTCCACCACCTTTTAACCTGCCGGCTAAATCGGCGCATTCTTCCCGCATTTTTAGCTTATGATGGAAATCATCAGGGTAAACCTCTAAGCATTTGCGGTTACTGTCATGAATTAGCTTAAATTGGCGCGTTATTTGGCTATATTCCACCACCAAAGGGTTAAATGGTAGCTTCCCCTGTCTTTTATCTTTCGTCGCTCCTTGCGCTTCCTGTTGCGTCTTTGGGCTATCCTCAAATTTGAGGGTATGGGAATTTTTAACCGAACCAATTTTGGGCGCGTTGTTTGCCTTCCATTGCTCAAGCTTTGCCATTGGATTAGTTGGTTTCATTTCCACCCTCCGTTAAAACGGTGATAGTTTCTAAACGTCTGCCGGTAATATCTGTTTCGCCAATCTCAGCTTTCGCCCTGATTTTGGCTTGTAGTGCGTCTCTAAGTGAACAATATTGACCTGCTGTGAATTGGTCGCCATTGTCATAAATAAAGATTAATTGATAGGGTAGGTTCACTTGTTTAATCATCATTTCTTTCAATCTCCCCATCTAAGCCACCAGCAAGATAATATTCGCTCAAGCTAGCCGTTTCTCTTAGCGCATTGAGAAGATAGGCATTTGCCTTGATTAATCCCCCGATATGTTTCACGTTATCGTTACTCATTGCCTCCCGTGTAAAATCCTGCTCTGTGTCGGCAAGATTCCCCAGCGTTTGCATTAAGTCGCCTAAGTGCATCAATCCATATTCGATAGACTCACAAAGATTTTCAGATTCATTGTGCAAGTCTGTTAATTTTTTCTTGCTCATTGGTACAGGGATTTGCTTGTAGTTGTTAATGTCGTAAAAGTCCGCCATCTCTTGAAGTGCAGATAAAATTGATTGATTAAACATTTGCGCCCCCTTGTATTGCAGATACAGAAAGGGCTGAAAGTGCCGCTAAAGTGCGGTTATTTTGAGGGTAGATTTTCATTGTTGGATTTCCTCTCGTTTTAGTAAGTAATGAATTATCGCCCGTGATAGGGTGCGACAAGGTATCAACTACCGACGAAAGACGGCGGATCTGATTCGTGCTTAAAGCCTTAGTTCGATCTCTTAACCTTGTCGCAAATTCGATATAAGACAACGTGCCTAATTTTTTAGGAACGTGCAAGGAATGAATTTTAGACAAAAAAATAGCACTAAAATAACGGTCGTGCTTACCGCTTTCGTTTGTAGTGCTTTCAATACTACCCACATTCTGCCCTGCTGGCAAGCTGTGATTTTTTACAGAGTCAGATTCAGCTTTAACATCCAACACTGGTGTAAGTTTAGGGTTTTGGTTGATTCTGCCAACAAAAATCAAGTTTTCGCCGCGGGTAAATCGGGCGCGGGCTTGTTGTTCATTATCAGCAAGAAGTCTGATTTTGATTTGAGGTGCGCGTGATAGCGCAAAAATGAATTGATACATTTGCGTAGATTCCAATAACTGATTTTTAGAATCTACCGCTAGACTTCTCACGGTCGGGCGGTAGAACGTAACAGGGTGAGAAACTGTCGTTATTGGAAAACAGCCCGTCAAAGACGGCCTATTACGCTCTACCATTGAATGAATTTTAGATTAGATAAAACAAAATCCGCAAATTCTTGAGGTGTGCGAATGTTACGAACAAAAAAAAGCACGGTTAAAAGGCGTGCTATCGTTCGCCAATAACTTAATATTCAGCTTCTCACGGCTGGCAATCGTTTTTTGCGACTGCGTGAATATATTGGCAAAAATATGGGGGGTTGTAAAGCGGTTTTTGAGGGTAATTTCGATTTTTTGATAGTAAAAAATTTACCTAACTTAGGAAAAAATTTTACATACCTTGCGCATTTTTTAATCATTTTTATGTTGAGTTGAGTAAAAATTTTACTAAGTCAGCGTATTTTTAGCACTCTCATTGGGTAAAATTTTTACTACCTTTATATATTATAGCCATAGGCTATGTTTTTTTATTGTATTTTTTATCTGTAAAATTATTCAAAAAATGAACGATAAATATAATTTGGTCTTTCGCAAAAAAATTCGGGCCAAAAGCTAAAATGACTTTTTCCATTTATCGCTCGGTCTTTCTGTCGCTTTGATAAATATTCCCGCCTTGTTTACATCATTTAGCGGAAAGCACGTTAAGGCATAAAGTGAGCATTGATTCTTGCCACCTTGTCGGGTGGTTTCAATAAAGCCGTTCTGTTCAAGCTCTTTTAGTCCGGTTCTTAGACTAGGGGCGGATAAGTTAAATTCTTGCTTAGATCGGCTTTGTGGCGCGGATAAATCCCCGTTATTCTTACGGTTATATTTTGCCAATAAGTGTAAAAAAGCCACTTTTGCGGAATTGCTTAAGCCTAAGAAGCTAGGGCTATTGATTACATCATGCCGTAAGGCAGTGAATGTACTGTCATTAATACTTTTTTTCAGTTCGCTACGTTTACCGCTTCTGCCTTTTCTTTCTGCGTAACCCGTCATATAATAAACCTGTTCAATTTATATTTAATCTTGCCTATGCCCATTCTTGAAGAAAGCATAGGCATTTTTGTTTATGAATGGTGGCGTTCCCGTTCTGCCAGTGTTATCAATCGTCCTTTGCGCTCGTAGTAGTTCATGCCTAAATTAATTAGCGCGGTGTTGGTGGCCTGCAAGGTTTTCAGGGTGTTTAGTTGTTCTGTGGTGAATCTGTCGCGCACATTGCCAATAATGCCTTGTTGTTTCTTCCACCGGCGCACGTTTTCACCTAGAACAAGACTATCCAGCATTTCCTGCATTTCCTGTTCCCTTGAGTAATAAAACGCTTTAGGGGCTTTATTAGTGCGCTGTAATGTTGCCTTGATTGCGTCCGTCATTTCTCGGTTATGGTCGATTGCCGCCAACCGTGCCTGTGTTTTGGCAAGCGTGTTTTTATAAACCGTTGGCGCAACCTGTCTTAACTGTCTTTCTGCGTCAATAAAGTGCTGTCTAACCGCTCTGCCGATTTCGTTCTTCTCCATTAAGCAAAGGTGCTTTGCCATATCAAGGGTAACGATATAATCAACCCTATTGTGTCCTCCTCGGGTTTCTTTTTGCTCGCCCATTTTGTCGTGCAAAAAACAATCACTTTCTTTGCTTGCCAATTTTGGCAAATCAACGACTAAACTTTGAACAATGGCAAAATCTTGATTTTCAATAAAGCCCGCTTGATTAATTCGCGCTTTAATCCATTTTGAATAATCCCGCCCCACTTTCAAAAGTCGGTGAACATCGCGTGCATTAATGCCTTGATTTCCACCATCAAGGGCTTGTGTGGTTTGTAATAGGTTTATAATTTCGGTTTTCATGGTGTCATCTCCTTTAGTCGCTTTTCCATGCGCTCTAAATGTTTCTTGGTCGTGTAAAAGCTGGTTTTTAGTGATTCATTCAACGGGTGAGCATCTATAGCGCACTCTAAATCGCTTACCTTGAGCTTTAATACATCCACCACCTCGTTTATTGGGTAAGCCTCAAAATCGTCATACAGGCTCGGAAAAGTGAAGATTTGAGCCGATTTCTGATAATGTTTAACCGCTTGAAGCAAAATTAGCGGGTTATGTTTTGCTATGGTGCATTTCATTAAATACTTATCCTTTCAGTTTTAAAAAGGTGATGTTTTAGTAGCGGATCTTTTTAATCTCGCCATTCCCTTAAATAGCCCTTTCATTCCTCGCGGAATCGCAAAAGGGTGCGGAGGCGGTTCAGGCGGTTGATAAGGCTCACCGCTTAATAAATCCGCCCGCCATGTTCTCAAGCGGTAATGTGGCAAGGTTTCCCCACGCTGTTGCATTTCTGCCTTTTCCTGCTCAATTTGTTCCGCTACTCGATAATGGTTCAGTAACTCGCTGGCTTTTGCCCGTAGTGTGTGCGGTTTCATTCTGCCGGCACGCCCTTCCCCTAATACCATTCGCAAAGCGTGCGTTGCATTGCCCATTCGGGCGTAGGTTTTCGCAAATTGGTTTCGTATTTCGCGGCCATATCCCATCGTTTTAAATTCCCCTTAATTGCTTTTGTGCAATATGCACCTATCCTGAACTTCCTCGCGCGCGTACTGCGCGTACTGATCGCAAAACTCTCTTTAGTCCACCACCGGCAAATCGACCGATTCGCTTTTGTCCTCTTGATTGCCAATTAGCATTTCAAGCTGTCCTTTCAGTATGTCTATTTCCATCAGGGCATAAGTGGCTTGGTCGCAAATAAACTCTAAAGCGTCTTTGTGCGTGAACGGAATTTGTACCTTTTGCCCGGTCTCATCAATTCGGGTTTGTGTTATTTTTCCATCAAGTGATAAATCAGCTATTTCATACATGAGCTCAATAATTGCGTAAATGCTCCATAGCGTCACCGTGTTGCATTTTTGATGGCGGGGTAATGGGTTTGTATTGGTCATTCTTTTCAATCGCTCCTTGCTCGTCTAATTCAATATTTTGCCCATTTCTACAAACTGGAACTTCTCGCCCTGTGAGTACTTTTCTTCAAGGTGTCGCATGGTTTCTTGTTTGGTATCAGTGGAAAGGATTTCAGCAAGTGGAATGAGTGCGCCATTTCCTTTTTTCATCGGATTAAATGCCATGCCATTTTCAGAAAGTGCAGTTAGTTCCTGTTGCATTTCCTCATCAATCAATAACGGGGCTTTTGTGCTTTGTTGAAGAAAAGCAATCATCATTAACGCCTCTTGCATCGTGTCAGCATCAATGCCCAGCGGTAGAAAATCGCCGACCTCAAGCCATAAAACGGCATTCATTCCCCAATCTTCAGAAGTCACCGTTAAATGTGGTAATTGAGCCTTTGAATAAGTAATTGAAATTGGGGTATTAATTAAATCTTTGCGCCCTTGTTCTGTTGAGCAGTCTTTGCAATCGGTCATTTTTAATTTCTCCTTAGTCGTTATATTGATAATTTTGGCTTACTGCGCTTTCATGTAGAACATAAACGCCTACACGGTGGGTTAAGCCGGTGTTGTCGGTTTCATCACGAAAGAACGTATCAATCAAATAACCTTGATTGCGCAATTCCTTAATGCGTGCCGGTGGGTAATAAACGCCCATTTGTCTCAGCTCATTCGTGCTATGCGGACGTTCTCTTAATCGTTCAATAGTGAATCGGCGTTGTTCGGACGTGCTGGTGGTGGAAATAATCATTAACGCCCTCCTATGCTCTCGCTTCTGCCAATTTGGCAATGTAAGAGTTAATTTCACTTTCCAAGTAACCGACTGAATTAACCCCTAATTGAATTTTCTTTGGAAAGTCCGGGCGGTAACGTTTCGATTTAGGGTTTTGCCAATCGGCAAAGGTGGATTTGCTTACGCCTAACATTTTCATGGTGTCAAGGCGGCGGATAATGCGATCTGATTGATTCATTGTGTTTACTCCGTACTGGTTGGAATGGTTAAAGCCGTTTGGGGCTTCGTTGTGTCGGAGTGGATTATGAGACGAGGGGAGTATGAGGAATAGACTGAATAGTCTTGTTAGGTATGGATAGTCTAGGCAATAAAAAAGGGCTACCCCCTTTATTAGAGATAGCCCTTAAAATCAAAATAAACCCAGTTAAATAAACCCCTGAAAGGTATCTACCCCTATAGGGGTTTTCCCTCTGGTTTTGACTTTTTCAGGGGTTAGAATTTGATAAAATGCTACCGCTAATTTTGAGCTATCTGAGTAGTATTTCTTAACGTATTCCTCGAAATCTTCTTTCGTTGGATAAGAATGAGGATTGTCCGGGTCACACTTTTCGGCGATCAGTTTCGCTAGCTTAAACGCAAATTGTAAGTTTTCGCTAGTGTGTCCATGAATCGAACATTTATCATAATTAATGGAGTTTTGCTGTTGTTGTGTATTTTTATTTAATTGCGCTTTAAGTTCAGCATTTTCAGCTTGTAAGCGTTTAATTTCTTCCGATTGTTGAAGAATTGTAGTCGCTTGTGTTGAATCTACCGCATTATCATTAATTATTTGCCGGTATGGTGGGACATTCCATTTTAAGCCATGTGTTTTAGCCCATTTTGCGGCGGTCTCGTGCGTTAAGGAAACACCTGTAGTATTGCCGTTTATATCAGTTTCAATTCTTGCTGGTATATACTCTTTTTCGGCGGCTTGCTGGATTGCCTCATAAATTACATCATAGCGCGGGTGCTGGTGAGCGTTCCAGTTTCCAGGGTGAAGTCCTAGCAATAAGCACGTAACATCATGTAGAGACAATTCGGCAAACATTCTATAATCTTCTAGATAGTCATCTTCGCTGTTTGATTTCGTTATAGTTTTCCCTAGGATTTTTTCTATTTCGTTGCGATTTATAAGCAAAGTTTGAAAGTCATTTATGTTCATTCTTACCACCTAAAAAGGAATATCATCATCAAAAATTTCTTCATAGCCGTTATTTTTTGCCACAAATTGAAGGGCATTTTTAAAGCTCTGTTTGTCTGTTTCAATGCAAGGCTTTAAACCACCATATTCTCTATAAAGTGAAATGTATCTATCGCCTATAATTCTCAAAATATCGTTGGCGGTGTCAGTATAATTAAATCCCGTTTCATTTTTCGCCCACTCAATCAGATCATAAAGGCTTATATAATCACCTTTATTCTGACTTATTAATTGTGTTGATATAGGTGTAACTGGATTTAATAAAGTGATATTAAATACCTTCAATCTCTCTATAAATTCTCGCCTATTTACTGCTAAATTATTTAAATCTTCAATATCTGCACTATTCTTTGCTATTGCCTGTTCTAGAGGCTCTTTTAAATAATTTTGACTGTCAGAAAAATCAGATTGCATTGATATTGAAATAACATCCTTTTGGCTTAGATCATAAATCGAGCAGTAAGAGAAAGAATTTAGGTAAGCTCCATTTTGTTTATAGCCAATAAGTAAAGAAAGTACATCCTGAGCAGTTTTACTCAGCGTTTTTTGGGTGTGTTTTGATAGTTCTATAAGTAGATTTTTTATACTAACTAATGGTTCTGCATTATTTTTAAATGATTGGATAAATTCTGAGTTATCCATATAAACGCCCCTTAACGTTGCCCTTATTAGTGGAAGTGCGACAAATAGCAATAAGGGTTACTATCTTTCGGTTCGGTTAATTACGCCGCGCCTAGTCGCACCAATTCTTTAAATTATCAAACAGTAAAACGCTGTCAAAAACGACCGCACTTTACTTCATGTTTTATCAGTCTCTAAGCCACAATCTTCAAATGAAATTGCGGCAAAGTGCCTTGTGCGGATTGTTCTACAAAATCCGCCCATGCCTGTAATAGCTTGAATCGCTGTTCTAATTTTTCCCCTCTGTCATAGGCGGTTTTTACTCGGTCTGAATTGAGGTGTGATAGTGCTACCTCAATCAAATCACTATTAAAGCCCTGATCGTTTAAATAGGTGCTGGCGATACTACGTAAACCGTGTGCCACTAATTTACCGGCATAGCCCATTCTCTTAATCGCGGCATTTGCCGTTTGCGTGTTTACGTGGGATTGTGGGTTCTTTACACTGGGGAATAGGTAAGTTTTTCCGCCACTCAATTTTTTAATTTGCCCTAACAGGGCTAAGGCTTGCCGTGATAACGTGATTCTATGTTCAATGCCGCGTTTCATTTGCTCCGCCGGAATCGTCCATATTCTGTTTTTCTCGTCAATATCCGCCCATTTCGCCGTAGCCGCTTCGTTCGGTCTTGTCATGGTGAGCAGTTGCCATAAAATCAAATAACGCGTCTGTAAGTGAATCTGAGCGTTTTGTAGCGTGGACATAAATTCGCTTAAATCCTCAGGCTTAAGGGTTTTAAAATGTTCAACCGTTGGGCTGTCAAATTCCTTTGCGATATTCGCCGTTGGATTAAAAGAAATTAAGTCTCGGTGTAGGGCGTAAGTCATGATCTCGTTATGCTTCTGAATCGTCCGTTTGAGCTTTTCTAAGTGTCCTTCATCTTGATATTGCTTAAATGCTTTTAATGCCATTGGCGCGGTAATTTGAGAAATGGGTAAATGTCCGAAATGTGGCAATAAGCAACGATTAATCAAGCTTATAACGTCCTTTTGATAATTATCTGAAAAGTTTTTTTTGGTTTTGCGATACTCAAGCCACGCCCACGCCACTGCTTCATAGGTATTATTCAGCTCATTTTGCTTAGCTTGTTCTTGCTGTTGGCGATAGATTGCCGGATCGATATTCTGCGCAAGTAAAGATAAATATTCCTCTCTAATTGCTCTTGCCTGCTGTAAGGAAATATCAGGGTATTTGCCAACGCCAATTAACGCCCTTTTCTTTGGTTGCGTGAAAGGCTTGTAATAGTTAAACCGCCATAACTTAGCCCCATTGGGTTTAACCAACAGATAAAGCCCTTTGCCATCGGATAGGGTAAATTCCTTTTCCTGCGGCTTGGCTTTGTCTATTTTCGTGCTGTTTAACGGCGTGATTGTGCGTGCCATATTGCTTCTTTCTGAGAGTTGAAAACTGTTCTAAATAACTCCGACGGAGATTCAGACTTTTAAAAATTTGGATATAGCTAAAACATGAGCAAAACCTTTTGCTAACAGGTTTTGTATGGTTTTAGTTATACCGATTTTGTTATACGGCTATCAGTATAACTAAACGTATAACTAAAATTCAAGGATTTTATAGGATTGGGTAGGAACGCTTAGGATATAAAAAAGCCCTTGAGGTTAATATTTTCAAGGGCTTTTGGGATTTGATAAGTTTGCTTTGGATTGTTATTTGGTGGAGCTGGGGGGAGTTGAACCCCCGTCCGAAATTCCTCTGCCGTTAGCACTACACGTTTAGTCCGGTCTTTAAATTCACTTAATCCTGCGGACGGACACGCGACAATTAAGCTAGTTTGATTTAATTTAATGCTTCGATCCTCAAACGGTGGCTTCCACACGAGCTCGTTTTGGTTTGACTCCGCTTTATCCCCGTCTTACGAGCGGAAGCTGGGGAGCGAAGGCTAAAGGCAGGTTATTAAGCTGCTAAAGCGTATTGTTCGTCGTTTGCGACTATTTTTTTGCGGTTTATTTACGAGGCCTACCGCACCTCGACGTGCACTTCGGGCTTCGCTAATCCCGTCGAATCCAGAATCAGCCCCAAATTGCGCTAATGATAGCAAAATATAGCGTTAAATGAAAGATAGTAAACCTGCCGTACTTTATGCTGATAAATATCATATCCTTAAATGGTAAGCAGATGAGCCATCTCTCGGGATCTTAATAGCGCATGGGATGTCGATCGTGTTAATAAATCAGAAAGTGACATGGTTTCCCCTTTTCATTTTGTGGCGACTTAATTTTCTGCGTAATTATTAGACGATTTGTGATGCGCTAATCCGTTTTATTTTTCCGCCGGCGTTTTGTTCGCTTCAACTGCGCTATTTTCTCCGGCAGTCACTTTGGTTTTTTCATCTATTTTGACGTTAATATTGTGATCCACAATCACGTTCATATTGATAGTAATGCCTTCTTTGGGCGTATCAAGCTGAATGGTTGGTGTGCAGCCGGCAAGCGCCAATATGGTGGCGGTCAGGCAAAAAAAGTGCGGTGATTTTTTAAGATGTTTTTTCATTGTTCCAAATGTCGGTAAAGTCGATATTGCAAATTCTGTTCAAATTGCGAGCCGTAGTCAATCATATTCCACAGCTCAAACATATTTTCTTGGTGAGTGTAATTCAGGGTGATCGGGCTACGTGTGCGCTTGGTCGGGTTGAACGCGGTCAGGCTGGAATGTAATTTCATTTGCCCGTCTGGCGCAAGATTCAAGTTGGCACGGGATTTTTCCAATTCCATTTCTTTTAATAAATCCACTAAAATGTTTTCCGTCCAGCCGCCCTTTTTTAAGCCGGTGACGATTTCGTCGTTGAGTTTAATATGCAGGTTATTTACCTGTTCAATGGTGCCGTTACAGATCAGGCATTCCTGGTGTCCGAGCCAAAACGGCAAGGTGGCATTGACCCTTCCGTGCAGGCTGATTTGATTATATTGCGCCATGTTGATGACCTGCGCCAAGTCGATATTCTTGAAACTCAAGGTTGCTATTTTTTGTTGCGGGAAACTTAAACTCGGAATTTGCAACTCACCGTCAAAGACATTTATCCGCGCATTGCTCAAGGTGAGTGGCGATTTTGCTGAATTTGGGTAGGTCCCGAACAGGTTGAACACCGCTTTATTCATCAACAGCGCACCTTTACGGATATTGTTTGCCGACACACGAATAGGTTTGTTGCGCGAGGCTTTCAACGCCAGATCCTGATAATTTAACGGAAAACGAATATTCAGCCCTTGAATTTCGCCGTCGGGCATGGTGATTTCACCACCGCGCAGGTTCAGTTCACCGTGCAGCGCCACTCCGTCGCCGTTAATAACGAAGTTGCTGGCGCCTTTGATGGTGCCTTGGTGGATAATCCATTCCCATTGTTGCGGAAACAGCGATTGGAATACGTTGGCGGATTGCTCCTTCCAACCGATTTGTCCCGTCAGCGTCTGATTTTGATAACGGGCAGTAAGATCTAATGGGCCGAGCGAACCGGCTTTCAACTCACCGGCGATGGTAAAATGATTGATACTTTTGCCGTTTAGTCCGACGCCGAACACCGGCTTTACAAACCACCCGCCGTAGTTAAATTCGATCCAGTCGGTTTTTGCCTGCATCAGCCCGCGGATATGCTCTTTTTCATAATTCCAACGCAGTCGGTCTTTCAGCTCCAGTGACAGCGGTGCCATTTTTACCCCACCGGTATATACGTTGCCGGAATGCGCCGAAAGTTGGTTCAATTCAATATAATTCGCCTGCCAAAAGCCGATGCCTTGCATGGTGACGGCAGTTTTTAGCGCTTTCCATTGTGCGCTGCCGCTAATCGTCCAATCCCACCGGTTTGCCGCACGCATTTCTGCATTGTGCAGATTTTGTTGTTCGTCACGCAATTCAAAGACGGTTTTAATGCCGGCGATGAACTCGTGTGCCTGTCCGTCCAATTTCAAATTGAGGTTCTCAAATTGCGGGGTGAAGCCTTGCAAAGTTGCCTGTAGCCGTCCTTCCAGTCCATAGCGCCCGATTAACACATCGTCCAACGGCAGGCGAACATGAATTTTGGCATCCGGTTGCAGGTTATCCATTTTGAAAATTGACCCAGGGCGGAATTGCAAGATCGGATCGCTGAATGTGCCGCCGATATGATAATCCAGATTGGTTTGCGCGACGGTATTGTTATAACGCAGATCGCCGCGGGTTTTCAGGTCAAAGTTGAGTTCGTTCTGCTGCGTACCGCCGCCAATTTGTCCGCCTTTACCGGCAAACACGATTTCACCCTTGCCTTGTTCGCCGAAGGTTTGCAGAATGACATCCAAATCAATATTGAGCGGAAACCAGTTATCCTGCGGTTTGCGCAATGTCAAACCAAGGAAGCCCTTCACCGGCTGATAACCGTCGAAGGTCCAATAAAATGTCCCCCAGCTGACTTCCAAACTGTTTGGGGTGAGAATAAAAGGCACGTCAAGCAATGGCTCGCTGCGTACCAAATCCTGCGCATTGATTTGTCCTTTCTCGCCATCCCAAGTCCATTTGATTTCCCCTTTCGCCACAACAAACTCGGGATTTTGCCAGTTCAGCGTAATCTCGCCGCGAGGTTTCAGGCGCAATAATTCATTATTCATTTTTGTGGAGAACGTCAGGTGATAGGCTTGTTTTTCTGTGGGTTGAAAATCCGTTCGTCCCTGCCAGTGGAACTGCCCGTTTTGCGGCGTGAGGGTGGAACGGTGTTGCAATATCAGCGTCCCATTCTTTGTAGCTTCCTCTGTGGCTTCAGTGTTAATTTGCAGCCGCTTGCCGTCATAATTTGCCACGACGCTAAGGTCGGCGGTGATTAGCTGATTTAACAACGGTTGGGTGACGTTTTCGGTATTGAGTACCTTTAGGTGTTTGATTACCACTTCTGCGGTAGGCAGGGAGGAAAAAAGTGCGGTCAATTTTGGCGATGTTTTTCCATTGTCGTTGATATGCAGGCTGTTCAGGCAGGCATAATCCAGTGTCGCCTGTTCTACTTCAAGGCGACGGGGAGCCCACCAATTCAATTGAATGTTGTTGAGGGTCACGAGGTTGCATTGTGTTGCGCCGAGGCGTAATTGGGATACTTGTAAACCGTCCATATTAAGCGAACGCTCATTGCCGATTTGCAGCGTATAACCCGGCGCTAAGAAATAGTTGGCAAGTTGTTCCAATTGTTGAGACGTAATCCACCACGGTAGAGAACCGATCCCCGCCAAGATGAATAACAGCAATAAGAATAGCCAACGTTTTCCCACGATTACCTCATTAAAATAACATTACTAAGACCACAGAAGCGCCGAAAATTTTAAGCGGAATACCCGAAAAGTGCGGTCATAAAAAACGGTGTTTTTTTGAATAGACTAACTCATTTGCGTAAAGAAATCGCGAATCCCCACCAACATATTGTTGATAGCAACCGCTGCCAGGATTAATCCCATCACTCGACTGATCACCGCCGCACCGGTGTTGCCGAGCCAGCGTTGAATGCGATTTGCCGCGAGGAGCAAAAGGTAAGTGATTGCCAGAACGGACAACATAATTAAGGTGGTCATGGTTTGGTCGAACAGGCTGAAACGGTGGTTGTCGGTTAGCAACACAATCGCCATCATCGCCCCCGGTGAGGCGATGGACGGCACAGCTAACGGATACACCGCCAGTTCGTTTAAGTTGGAGGACAGCTTAATTTCCTGCTCCGCCTTGCCCTCACCGAAAATCATAGTGAGCGCGAATAACAATAGCACCAGGCCGCCGGCGATTTGGAAGGCGGTCAACGGAATTTGCATGGCTTCTAACAGTGCCTGTCCGGCAATGAGGAAGAAAATTAATATTCCGGCGGAAATCATGACGGCTTTTAACGCAATCTTGCGCCGATCTTCCACCGATAACCCGACGGTTTTCGTTAAGTAAACGGGAATGGAACCGATGGGATCGATAACCGCCCACAGTACGACAAATTGAACGATAAGAGAATCAAACATTGGCAACCCCAAGAAAAAAGTGGAAAATAATGCGCGTATTTTTATGACTCAATATCTTATATTAAATTCATTCTAAACCAATGCTTTTTTTCATTAACTTAACATTAAAACGTGGTTTAACCACCTTGCTCGAAAATGCCAACGCTACCATCAACCCCGGACAGAAAGTCGGGTTGGTCGGAAAAAACGGTTGCGGTAAGTCTTCTCTGTTCGCCTTGCTGAAAAATGAAATGAGCGCCGAAGGCGGCGAAATGTCTTTTCCGCCGAATTGGGCATTGGCATGGGTGAATCAGGAAACTCCCTCGCTGGATTGCCGCGCCATCGATTATGTGATTCAGGGCGATCGCGAATACAGCCGCCTGCAACAGGTATTACAACAGGCGAATACCGCCAATGACGGCAATGCTATCGCGGTGTTGCACAATCAGTTAGACGCCATTGATGCTTGGACCATTGAAGCCCGTGCCGGCGAATTATTGCACGGCTTAGGTTTCACCCAAGCGGAACTGGAACAACCGGTGAAGGCCTTTTCCGGTGGTTGGCGGATGCGCTTGAACTTGGCGCAGGCGCTGATTTGTCGCTCTGATTTATTGTTATTGGACGAGCCCACCAACCACTTGGATTTGGACGCGGTGATTTGGCTGGAACGTTGGTTAAAGCAATATCCCGGCACCTTGATCCTGATTTCGCACGATCGCGACTTTTTAGACCCTATTGTCGGCAAAATTCTACACATTGAACAACAAAAGCTGAACGAATATACCGGCGATTATTCTTCTTTCGAACAGCAACGGGCGACCAAATTGGCACAACAAAACGCCATGTATCGCCAGCAACAACTGAAAATCGACCATCTGCAACGTTATATCGATCGCTTCAAAGCCAAAGCCACCAAGGCGAAACAGGCGCAAAGCCGCATCAAGGCATTGGAGCGTATGGAAAAAATCGCGCCGGCGTATGTGGATAATCCGTTTCATTTTGAATTTCGCGAACCGTTGTCGCTGCCCAACCCGTTATTAATGATGGAAAACGCCTCGGTAGGCTACGGCGAGGGCGAAAAAAGTGCGGTGGAAATTTTAAGTAAAATTAAACTCAATCTGGTGCCCGGCTCGCGCATTGGTCTGCTGGGGAAAAACGGTGCGGGGAAATCTACTTTAATCAAATTATTGGCGGGCGAAATCGCGCCTACCGGCGGCACCATTCAGTTGGCAAAAGGCGTACAGTTGGGCTATTTCGCGCAGCACCAATTGGATACGTTGCGCGCCGACGAAAGCGCCCTGTGGCATTTACAAAAAATTGCCCCGCAACAGACGGAACAGCAACTGCGCGATTATTTGGGCGGATTTGCGTTTCACGGCGAAAAAGCGCGTCTGGTGCTGGCGCTCATCGTGTGGCAACGCCCGAATTTGCTGCTGCTGGACGAGCCGACCAACCACTTGGATTTTAGATATGCGTCAGGCGTTAACGGAAGCCTTGGTGGATTATCAGGGCTCTTTGGTGTTGGTGTCGCACGATCGCCATTTATTGCGTAACACAGTAGATGAATTTTATTTGGTGCACGATAAGCAGGTGGAGGAATTTAAAGGGGATTTGGGCGATTATCAAAAATGGCTGAACGAACAAAACGCCCAACCGACCATCACAAAAGCACAAACCGCGCCTGTTGAAAATGAAAACTCCGCCGCTAATCGTAAGGAACAAAAACGCAAAGAAGCGGAATTGCGCCAACAGCTCGCGCCGTTACGCAAACAGGCAACGCAGCTGGAAAATCAAATGGAAAAGCTGGGCGCGCAGTTACAACACATTGAAACAGCGCTGGCGGATCCGAATGTGTATGATGCCGAAATGAAAGCAAAACTGACCGCACTTTTAAACGATCAGGTGCAGACGAAAAAGCAACTGGAAGAAGTAGAAGCGGCATGGTTAGTCTTGCAGGAAGATATGGAAAACATCACAGCACAAGCATAATAGAAGGCGGAATAACGGCAAAATAATTGCGTTTTGGAAGCCGTATCACAGAATTTTTAAAAAGATCAAAATTTCACTTGATACTGTATATCGATACAGTTATTATAAGCGCGAATTTTTGATAATGATTTTCCCCGAGGTATAAAAATGGCAACTCAAGAAGAAAAGCAAAAAGCACTCGACGCGGCGTTAGGTCAAATTGAAAAACAATTTGGTAAAGGCGCCATCATGAAACTCGGCGACAGCCAAAAACTGGACATTGAAGCGATTTCCACCGGTTCTTTCGGTCTTGACCTAGCACTAGGCATCGGCGGTTTGCCGATGGGGCGTATCGTGGAGATTTTCGGGCCGGAATCTTCAGGTAAAACTACTTTAACCCTTTCTGTGATTGCGGAAGCACAAAAAACCGGCAAAACCTGTGCCTTTATTGATGCGGAACATGCTTTAGACCCGATTTATGCCTCCAAACTCGGCGTGGATGTAAAAGAACTTTTAGTTTCCCAGCCGGACAACGGCGAACAGGCGCTGGAAATTTGTGATGCGTTGGTGCGTTCCGGTGCGGTGGATGTAATTATCGTTGACTCCGTTGCCGCCTTAACGCCGAAAGCGGAAATTGAAGGCGACATGGGCGATTCCCACATGGGATTACAAGCGCGTTTAATGTCTCAAGCATTGCGTAAACTTACCAGCCAAATTAAAAACGCCAACTGCTTGGTGATTTTCATCAACCAAATTCGGATGAAAATCGGCGTGATGTTCGGTAATCCGGAAACCACCACCGGCGGTAACGCGTTGAAATTCTATGCCTCGGTGCGTTTGGATATTCGCCGCGTGGGTTCTATCAAAGAGGGTGATGAAGTTATCGGTAATGAAACTCGTGTGAAAGTGGTGAAAAACAAAGTGGCGCCACCGTTCCGCCAAGTGGATTTCCAAATTCTGTACGGCGAAGGTATTTCCAAAGAAAGCGAACTGATTGAGCTCGGCGTGAAACATAAACTCATCAGCAAAGCAGGTGCGTGGTACGCTTACCAAAACGAGAAAATCGGTCAGGGCAAAACCAATGCTATGAAATGGTTGAAAGACAATCCTGAACAAGCCAAATTTATCGAAAGCACCTTGCGTGATGAATTGTTGGCACATCCGGAATCTGCCATCACTGCGGAAGTAGAAAACGAAGCGGGTAATGGCGAAGGCGATTTCGAATAAGGTGTGGTTATACATAAAAGTGCGGTCGAAAATGACCGCACTTTTTCTATCGGCTTCCTCAATAATGACAAGTAACACAATATGTCTTCTCTTGCGCTCAATTATGTGATGAATTTACTTTCCCGCCGTGAATACAGCGAGTTTGAACTGCGTTGCAAAATGCAGGAAAAAGCCTTTTCCGAAAACGACATCGATCAGGTAATTGCCCATTGTCAGCAAAAAAACTGGCAAAGCGATGTACGATTCACGGAAAGCTATTTGCACAGCCGTGCCCAGCGGGGTTATGGTGCCAATCAAATCAAACAGGAATTACGCCAGTTAAAAGGGGTTGAAAGCGCAACCATTGAATCGGTAATGCGCGAATGTGAAATTGATTGGTCCGAGTTGGCGTTAACCGTATTACGCAAAAAATTTCCCGATTACAAAGCAAAACAACCGCCGAAGATGCGACAAAAGATCTGGCAATATATGCTGTCGCACGGTTTTCATGGCGATGATTTTGCCGATTATGTGGGATCGGAGCCCGATGAATTTGATTAACACCACCTTAAAACTGACATTCCGCCGATCTGGGCGTAGAATGACGACGATGTAACAAACTAATTAAGGAGAAAAAATGACTAAAATAATTCATACCGATAAAGCACCGGCAGCCATTGGTCCTTATGTACAAGCGGTGGATTTAGGCAATTTGGTGTTGACATCCGGACAAATTCCGGTCAATCCGGTAACAGGCGAGGTGCCGAAAGAGATTGTGGCGCAGGCCCGTCAGTCTTTAGAAAACGTAAAAGCCATTATTGAACAGGCGGGTTTGAAGGTTGCCGATATTGTGAAAACCACGGTGTTTGTGAAAGACTTGAATGATTTTGCTGCGGTAAACGCCGAATATGAGCGTTTCTTCAAAGAAAACAATCACCCGAACTTCCCGGCGCGTTCTTGCGTAGAAGTTGCCCGCTTGCCGAAAGATGTGGGCTTGGAAATTGAGGCGATTGCGGTAAGAGCCTAATTTCATCACGAATAGATGAAACAAAAAACCACCTCTGATGAGGTGGTTTTTTATTAAAGTGCGGTCAGAAATTAGAGTATTTCTTTTGCCTTGGCGACGACGTTATCCACCGTAAAACCAAAGAGTTTGAATAATTGGTCTGCCGGTGCAGATTCGCCGAAGCTGTGCATACCGATGATTCGGCCGTTGAAGCCGACATATTTGTACCAGAAGTCGGAAATTCCGGTTTCAATGGCGACACGTTTAGTCACGGCGACAGGCAACACGGATTCGCGATAAGCTTCATCTTGTTTATCAAACACGTTGGTGCTTGGCATGGAAACCACACGAACTTTTTTGCCTTCCGCGGTTAATTGTTCTGCTGCTTTCACTGCTAATTCCACTTCAGAACCGGTGGCGATAAAGATCAGTTCCGGCGTACCGGCACAATCTTTTAAGACATACGCCCCGCGCGCCACATTTGCCAGTTGCTCGGAAGTGCGGTCCATCTGCGCCAAGTTTTGGCGGGTAAAAATTAAGGCGCTTGGACCATCCGTTCTTTCAATCGCCGCTTTCCACGCAATGGCGGATTCCACTTGGTCGCAAGGACGCCATGTGTTCAAGTTAGGAATTAAACGTAATGCCGCAGTTTGTTCTACCGGTTGGTGGGTCGGGCCGTCTTCGCCTAAGCCGATGGAATCGTGGGTGAACACAAATAAGGAACGTTGCTTCATTAGGGCCGCCATGCGAATGGCGTTGTGGGCGTATTCCATGAACATCAGGAAGGTGGCGCCGTAAGGAATGAAGCCGCCGTGCAAGGCGATACCGTTCATGATCCCCGCCATACCGAATTCGCGCACGCCGTAGTTGATGTAGTTACCATCAACGTTTTGGGTGGCACGGATTGGTTTGGAACCGGACCAAAGGGTTAAGTTGGAACTTGCCAAGTCGGCAGAACCGCCCAGTAATTCAGGTAAAATTTTGGCGTAGGCTTCAATGGCATTTTGTGAGGCTTTGCGGCTTGCAATGCTTGCCGGATTGGCTTGTAAATGCTCAACAAATGCTTGAGAGTCTTTTGCCCAGTCGGCCGGCAGTTTTTTCGCTATGCGGCGGGTGAATTCAGCCGCTAATTCAGGATAGGCTTTGGCATACGCGGCAAATTTTTCATCCCAGGCTTTTTCCCATTCCGCGCCTTTTGCTTTGGCATCCCATTGCGCATAAATGTCCGCCGGAATTTCAAACGGGGCATAATCCCAATGTAACGCTTTGCGGGTTAAAGCGATTTCTTCGTCGCCTAACGGCGCGCCGTGGCTGTCATGAGAGTTGGATTTATTTGGTGAACCGAAACCGATAATGGTTTTACAGATAATTAATGTTGGTTTGGCGGTTTCCGCTTGCGCTTGTTTGATGGCTTCGGCAATTTGTGCCGGATTGTGACCGTCAATTGCCGGAATCACTTGCCAGCCGTATGCTTCAAAGCGTTTTTGTGTATCGTCGGTGAACCAGCCGTCAACGTGTCCGTCGATAGAGATATTGTTGTCATCATAGAATGCGATCAATTTACCCAAACCTAAGGTACCCGCTAAAGAACAGGCTTCGTGGGAAATTCCTTCCATTAAACAACCATCGCCTAAAAAGGCGTAAGTATAGTGATCAACGATGTTATGACCGTCACGGTTAAATTGACCGGCAAGGGTTTTTTCCGCAATTGCCATCCCCACCGCATTGGTAATACCTTGTCCTAACGGACCGGTGGTGGTTTCTACGCCCGGAGTGTAGCCGTATTCAGGATGGCCCGGTGTTTTGGAGTGCAGTTGACGGAATTGTTTTAAATCTTCGATGGATAAATCGTAACCGCTGAGGTGTAATAAGCTGTAAATCAGCATGGAACCGTGTCCGTTGGACAGCACAAAACGGTCGCGGTTAGCCCATTGCGGGTTGGTCGGGTTGTGGTGTAAAAAATCACGCCATAATACTTCGGCGATATCCGCCATGCCCATAGGTGCGCCCGGGTGACCGGATTTCGCTTTTTGTACCGCATCCATACTTAAAAAACGAATTGCATTGGCGAGTTGTTGACGATTTGACATTATGCCTCCTGATGTGAATAAATTTTACAAAAATAGAAAATGCTTATAAAAAAGTGCGGTCGGATTTCCCGGCGTTTTTAAAATACCGAAAATTCCCACCGCACTTTTGCTCAAGACATGACTAACGAACCATTACCATTTGGACAGTAACATTTCTTCCAATTTGCCTTGGTCAACGGCAAATTTGCGAATACCTTCCGCCAGTTTTTCTACCGCCATGGCATCGCTGTTATGCTGCCAATAGAACTCTGTTTCGGTTAACGGCTGCGGTTTAGCTTTAACTTCACCTTGGAAATCTAATTTTCTGACAACGGCATTTGGCGTTTCGTGTAAGATTTTCAATAATGGCGGGGCGATGGTTAAACGGTCACAACCGGCTAATTCGATGATTTCGCCGACATTACGGAAGCTGGCGCCCATGACCACTGTTTTATAGCCGTATTGTTTGTAATAATTGTAGATTTTGGTGACGGAAATCACGCCCAGATCTTCAGCCGGTGCGTATTCTTTCTTATCGGAATTGGCTTTATACCAGTCTAAAATACGACCGACAAACGGCGAAATTAAGTAAACACCGGCTTCCGCACAGGCACGGGCTTGGGCTTCGGAGAATAATAGGGTTAGGTTACAGTTAATGCCTTCTTTTTCTAAAATTTCCGCGGCACGGATACCCTGCCAGGTGGACGCAATTTTAATCAAAATACGGTTTTTATTAATGCCTGCCGCTTCATAAAGGGCAATAAGTTTTCTGGCTTTCGCAACGGTGGCTTGCGTGTCATAAGAAAGACGGGCATCCACTTCGGTAGAAACACGACCCGGCACCAGTTTTAAGATTTCTAAGCCGATGTTTACCGCTAATTTATCTTCCGCATCAATAAGTTGTTGTGATTTATCTTGGCTTTTCTGTTTGCCGTAAGTAATGGCTTCATCAATCAGTGCGGCATATTGTGGAAGTGCTGCTGCACTAAGAATCAGGGATGGGTTAGTTGTCGCATCTTCCGGTTTGTATTGGCGAATTGCATCAATATCGCCGGTATCGGCGACCACAGTAGTAAGTTCACGAAGAGAATCTAGCTGGTTAGTCATAATTTATTCCTTTTTTTGTGTTTGAATTTGAGAGATGGAAAACGACGAGTTGATTATCAGAAAACTATCATATCCGTGGCAAAAAACTACCGGAAATATAACCGTATTTGATACAGAAAGCAACTTTAAAATACCTTTATAAAAGCGCGTTTCACATAATGAAATTAATAGGTTTTATCTTGTTAAATTAATGTTAAATATTTGTATTTTTTAGCGCGGCTAAAATTTCATGATATGCAAATTATTAGCAATTGGAAAAAAAGTTCAATTTTTTTGTAAAAAACTCTTGCAAAGAATTAGTAAATACCTATAATACGCGGGCACAACGACGCGCCGTTGTAGGGTTTTATAGACAGCGCGTCGTTTTTTGTTCTTTAACAATCAATCATACAAACTGTGTGGGCACTTATAGATTCGTTTTAAATGATTTTAAGATTGAACTTAATAGGTGCCGGAAGATTCGTTTATTTATATTATTTATAATAGATTAATTAAGTCAGCTATTGAGGGATTAAGCTTTTTGAATTGAAGAGTTTGATCATGGCTCAGATTGAACGCTGGCGGCAGGCTTAACACATGCAAGTCGGACGGTAGCAGGAGAAAGCTTGCTTTCTTGCTGACGAGTGGCGGACGGGTGAGTAATGCTTGGGAATCTGTCTTATGGAGGGGGATAACGACGGGAAACTGTCGCTAATACCGCGTAGAGTCGGGAGACGAAAGTGCGGGACTTTATGGCCGCATGCCATGAGATGAGCCCAAGTGTGATTAGGTAGTTGGTGGGGTAAAGGCCTACCAAGCCGACGATCGCTAGCTGGTCTGAGAGGATGGCCAGCCACACCGGGACTGAGACACGGCCCGGACTCCTACGGGAGGCAGCAGTGGGGAATATTGCGCAATGGGGGCAACCCTGACGCAGCCATGCCGCGTGAATGAAGAAGGCCTTCGGGTTGTAAAGTTCTTTCGGTATTGAGGAAGGTTGGT
The DNA here is from genome assembly GCF_023518055.1 of Aggregatibacter actinomycetemcomitans. Lineage (NCBI taxonomy): Bacteria > Pseudomonadati > Pseudomonadota > Gammaproteobacteria > Pasteurellales > Pasteurellaceae > Aggregatibacter > Aggregatibacter actinomycetemcomitans. The sequence continues at coordinate 416,360 of NZ_CP085096.1, read as the reverse complement.
GTGTTAATAGCATGCCAAATTGACGTTAAATACAGAAGAAGCACCGGCTAACTCCGTGCCAGCAGCCGCGGTAATACGGGGGGTGCGAGCGTTAATCGGAATAACTGGGCGTAAAGGGCACGTAGGCGGACCTTTAAGTGAGGTGTGAAATCCCCGGGCTTAACCTGGGAATTGCATTTCATACTGGGGGTCTGGAGTACTTTAGGGAGGGGTAGAATTCCACGTGTAGCGGTGAAATGCGTAGAGATGTGGAGGAATACCGAAGGCGAAGGCAGCCCCTTGGGGATGTACTGACGCTGATGTGCGAAAGCGTGGGGAGCAAACAGGATTAGATACCCTGGTAGTCCACGCTGTAAACGGTGTCGATTTGGGGATTGGGGTTTAGCCCTGGTGCCCGAAGCTAACGTGATAAATCGACCGCCTGGGGAGTACGGCCGCAAGGTTAAAACTCAAATGAATTGACGGGGGCCCGCACAAGCGGTGGAGCATGTGGTTTAATTCGATGCAACGCGAAGAACCTTACCTACTCTTGACATCCGAAGAAGAACTCAGAGATGGGTTTGTGCCTTAGGGAGCTTTGAGACAGGTGCTGCATGGCTGTCGTCAGCTCGTGTTGTGAAATGTTGGGTTAAGTCCCGCAACGAGCGCAACCCTTATCCTTTGTTGCCAGCGACGTGGTCGGGAACTCAAAGGAGACTGCCGGTGATAAACCGGAGGAAGGTGGGGATGACGTCAAGTCATCATGGCCCTTACGAGTAGGGCTACACACGTGCTACAATGGCGTATACAGAGGGTAACCAACCAGCGATGGGGAGTGAATCTCAGAAAGTGCGTCTAAGTTCGGATTGGAGTCTGCAACTCGACTCCATGAAGTCGGAATCGCTAGTAATCGCGAATCAGAATGTTGCGGTGAATACGTTCCCGGGCCTTGTACACACCGCCCGTCACACCATGGGAGTGGGTTGTACCAGAAGTGGATAGCTGAACCGAGAGGGTGGCGTTTACCACGGTATGATTCATGACTGGGGTGAAGTCGTAACAAGGTAACCGTAGGGGAACCTGCGGTTGGATCACCTCCTTACATACGAACGACTTTAAGTGTTCACACAGTTTGTTTGATGATTGTAGGCAATGGAAGAACAAAGGAAAAAGTGAAGGAAAGATAGTATCTTTACATGTTGTCCCCATCGTCTAGAGGCCTAGGACATCGCTCTTTCACGGCGGTAACCGGGGTTCGAATCCCCGTGGGGACGCCATTTAAAGATGATTATCCGTCTTATCTGTTCTTTAAAAATCCGGAAACAAGCTGAAAACGAGACTTTCAAGGAAGTCTGAGCGAGTGATTGAGAAAAGGCGATTACTCGACTTTAATTTAAAACTGTTATTAATCGCAGCGCGGGTATGCCACTTATGGTGAATATACTAATATCCTATGAGAGGGCAAGAATACTTGAGGTTGTATGGTTAAGAGACAAAGCGTACAAGGTGGATGCCTTGGCAATCAGAGGCGAAGAAGGACGTGCTAATCTGCGAAAAGCTCGGATGAGTCGATAAGAGGCGTTTAATCCGAGATATCCGAATGGGGAAACCCAGTGGGTGAAGAACCCACTATCATTACCTGAATCCATAGGGTAATGAGGCGAACCGGGAGAACTGAAACATCTAAGTACCCCGAGGAAAAGAAATCAACCGAGATTTTGTGAGTAGCGGCGAGCGAAAGCGAAAGAGCCTGTTAGTGATAGCGACAGAGACAGAGGAATGTGCTGGGAAGCACAGCGAGACAGGGTGATAGCCCCGTACTCGAAGTCTGGGTCGTGGTACTAAGCTAACGAGAAGTAGGGCGGGACACGTGATATCCTGTTTGAAGAAGGGGGGCCCATCCTCCAAGGCTAAATACTCCTGATTGACCGATAGTGAAGCAGTACTGTGAAGGAAAGGCGAAAAGAACCGGGGTGACCGGAGTGAAATAGAACCTGAAACCTTGTACGTACAAGCAGTGGGAGCCCGAAAGGGTGACTGCGTACCTTTTGTATAATGGGTCAGCGAGTTATATTTTGTAGCGAGGTTAACCGGATAGGGGAGCCGAAGGGAAACCGAGTCTTAACTGGGCGCTTAGTTGCAAGGTATAGACCCGAAACCCGGTGATCTAGCCATGGGCAGGTTGAAGGTTGGGTAACACTAACTGGAGGACCGAACCGACTAATGTTGAAAAATTAGCGGATGACTTGTGGCTGGGGGTGAAAGGCCAATCAAACCGGGAGATAGCTGGTTCTCCCCGAAATCTATTTAGGTAGAGCCTTGAGCGGACACCTTTGGGGGTAGAGCACTGTTTCGGCTAGGGGGCCATCCCGGCTTACCAACCCGATGCAAACTACGAATACCGAAGAGTGATACTCAGGAGACACACGGCGGGTGCTAACGTCCGTCGTGGAGAGGGAAACAACCCAGACCGCCAGCTAAGGTCCCAAAGTACTAATTAAGTGGGAAACGAAGTGGGAAGGCTTAGACAGCTAGGATGTTGGCTTAGAAGCAGCCATCATTTAAAGAAAGCGTAATAGCTCACTAGTCGAGTCGGCCTGCGCGGAAGATATAACGGGGCTAAAATTAGTCACCGAAGCTGCGGCATCAGGCGTATCACTAATACGCCTTACGATTAACAACTTGCGAAACGAAGAGAAGCAAGTTGGTCAAGCGCCAAACACGTTGAGACGGAAGTCATGACGGGAAGTGCGGTTGGGAATTGAGGAATATTAGTGATACGCCTGTTGGGTAGGGGAGCGTTGTGTAAGCGGAAGAAGGTGTATTGAGAAGTATGCTGGACGTATCACAAGTGCGAATGCTGACATAAGTAACGATAAAACGGGTGAAAAACCCGTTCGCCGGAAGACCAAGGGTTCCTGTCCAACGTTAATCGGGGCAGGGTGAGTCGGCCCCTAAGGCGAGGCTGAAAAGCGTAGTCGATGGGAAACGGGTTAATATTCCCGTACTTGGTAAAGCTGCGATGTGGGGACGGAGCAGGTTAGGTTAGCGTACTGTTGGATATGTACGTTTAAGTTGGTAGGTGGGGAGCTTAGGCAAATCCGGGCTCCTGTTAACACTGAGAGATGATGACGAGACTCTACGGAGTTGAAGTAACCGATACCACACTTCCAGGAAAAGCCACTAAGCGAAAGGCTTTACTAAACCGTACTGAAAACCGACACAGGTGGTCAGGTAGAGAATACTCAGGCGCTTGAGAGAACTCGGGTGAAGGAACTAGGCAAAATAGCACCGTAACTTCGGGAGAAGGTGCGCCGGCGTAGATTGTAAGGGCTTGCCCCTGAAGGTTGAACCGGTCGAAGATACCAGCTGGCTGCAACTGTTTACTAAAAACACAGCACTCTGCAAACACGAAAGTGGAGGTATAGGGTGTGATGCCTGCCCGGTGCTGGAAGGTTAATTGATGGTGTAATCGAAAGAGAAGCTCCTGATCGAAGCCCCAGTAAACGGCGGCCGTAACTATAACGGTCCTAAGGTAGCGAAATTCCTTGTCGGGTAAGTTCCGACCTGCACGAATGGCATAATGATGGCCAGGCTGTCTCCACCCGAGACTCAGTGAAATTGAAATCGCCGTGAAGATGCGGTGTACCCGCGGCTAGACGGAAAGACCCCGTGAACCTTTACTATAGCTTGACACTGAACATTGAATTTTGATGTGTAGGATAGGTGGGAGACTATGAAGTAGTGACGCCAGTCATTATGGAGTCGACGTTGAAATACCACCCTTTAACGTTTGATGTTCTAACGAGACATCGATTACAGGTGTTCGGACAGTGTCTGGTGGGTAGTTTGACTGGGGCGGTCTCCTCCCAAAGCGTAACGGAGGAGCACGAAGGTTTGCTAATCACGGTCGGACATCGTGAGGTTAGTGCAATGGTATAAGCAAGCTTAACTGCGAGACGGACAGGTCGGGCAGGTACGAAAGTAGGTCATAGTGATCCGGTGGTTCTGCATGGAAGGGCCATCGCTCAACGGATAAAAGGTACTCCGGGGATAACAGGCTGATACCGCCCAAGAGTTCATATCGACGGCGGTGTTTGGCACCTCGATGTCGGCTCATCACATCCTGGGGCTGAAGTAGGTCCCAAGGGTATGGCTGTTCGCCATTTAAAGTGGTACGCGAGCTGGGTTTAGAACGTCGTGAGACAGTTCGGTCCCTATCTGCCGTGGGCGTAGGAGAATTGGTTGGGGCTGCTCCTAGTACGAGAGGACCGGAGTGGACGCACCGCTGGTGTTCCGGTTGTGTCGCCAGACGCATAGCCGGGTAGCTAAGTGCGGGAGAGATAAGTGCTGAAAGCATCTAAGCACGAAACTTGCCAAGAGATGAGTTCTCCCAGACTTTAGGTCTGTAAGGGTTGTTAAAGACTATGACGTAGATAGGCGTGGTGTGTAAGCGTAGTGATATGTTGAGCTAACACGTACTAATTGCCCGAGGGGCTTAGCCATACAACGCTCAAGTGTTTTTGCGGGGGGCAGGAGCGCAGGGGATGTATTGATAAGAATAACGGTATTAGATTAAATTAAAGAGAAAGATAAAGAGAAAGAGAAGAAAAAGGATTGTAGCTCAGGAGAGGGAGTTGAGGGAAGGAAGTTGGTTTGAGGCTTGTTTTTGGAGAGGACGCGTATAGCGTGCAGGAAAGGAAGTAAGAAGGGAAAGAACGAGAGAAGCGAAGAGCGGAATAAGAAAGCGAAAGCGCGGAAAGGAGAGAGGATAGTCATCAAAGAATATTGGCGGCGATAGTGCGGTGGTACCACCTGAAACCATACCGAACTCAGAAGTGAAAGGCCGTAATGCCGATGGTAGTGTGGGGCATCCCCATGTGAGAGTAGGTCACCGCCAAGCCTGATAGGGAGCCCTGATGTGAGAGCATCGGGGCTTTTTGTTATAGCTAGACGTTGTCTAGCTATAAAAACCGTACGCTAAACGGTGCTATCAGGCTTGAATTGCTCTCGAATAAACCTAAGTTAAAATTAGGTTCTTTTGAATTTATGAACAAAAAGTGCATTTTTTTGCCAACATCACCCGATTCAAAAGTATGACACACAAAATCATCTTCAGCGCTATAAGTGCCCGCACTGCAATAAAGTGTTTTCTTTCAAAAGTAAACTTAATCCAATACAAATTTGGGAAGATTATAAAAATTACTCTTTGGTAAGAGCCTGCAATGTTATCTTGATAAAGCGCCTAAAACCACGCTAAATTCCTCTGAATATCCTTACTGGCATTACTTTTTTTGTTGGGATTTTTACGTGCTTGCGCTTTTAAAACTAGTGTTTATTAAATATTTTCTGAATAAAAAGAACCAGTAAAAACTTGTTTGGCTGTTCTGTTAAAACAACTAAAGAGCATTATATTTTTAACGGTGCTTAATCACGACAAGCAGATTGGGGTCTGAAACTGACAATGACGTCGGGTTTGGTGTTTATGTATAAGCCGTTGATAAGTTGCAGACAGTATGGCACGGCGCTGAAAATCCCTTTGACCAGAACGTTGCCCTGTTTGTCTTTTACCCCTTCCAGCGTTTCTTTGATGGCTTTCGGCTGTCCGGGTAAGTTTAAAATGAGGCTTTCTTTGCGAATGACGCCCACTTGGCGGGAGAGAATTGCCGTCGGTACAAAATGCAGGCTGACCTGGCGCATTTGTTCGCCAAACCCTGGCATTTCGCGGTCGGCGACGGCAAGGGTGGCATCCGGGGTCACGTCGCGTTTTGCCGGGCCCGTGCCGCCGGTAGTCAGCACCAAATGACAATGTTGCTCATCCACCAGTTCGCACAGGGTACGTTCGATTTCCGCCTGTTCGTCGGGAATTAAGCGTTCCACCACTTCAAAGGAATCCGCCAACGCCTGTTGTAGCCAATTGCGCAATTCGGGAATGCCTTGATCCGGATAAATCCCTTGTGACGCCCGATCGGAGACGGACACTAAACCAATCTTTAAAAGTGCGGTCATTTTTTCCCTCGTTTTTTAAATCTGTTAGTCATGAATTCACGGTGATGTTTGTGATAACACATTGCAACGCACTATCGCAAGTCATCGCCCTAGGTCCAATAATATCTGACGACATGGAAGAAAATCGACGCGGCAAAGCACAAGGAATCCATGCGATCCAACATACCGCCGTGCCCGCTAATCATATTGCCCCAGTCTTTTACGCCCATGCTGCGTTTCATGGCGGACATCACCAAGCCGCCTAAAAAGCCCATCAGGCAAATCAATAAGCTCATTAACACCGCTTGCACCGGGCTAAACGGCGTCAGCCAATAAAGTAAACCGCCTAGTACGCTGGCGCTCACCACACCGCCTACAAAACCTTCCACGGTTTTAGATGGCGACAGTTTCGGCGCGATTTTGTGTTTGCCGAATAATTTGCCCCACACATATTGCAACACGTCGCTCGCCTGCACCACCAGAATCAGGAAAATCATCAGCAGTAAATTTTTGCCTTCAAAACCGGCAATATCCAACGTCAGCATGGCAGGAATGTGGGAAATACAAAATACGCTGATCATCAACGCCTATTGCACTTTGGTGGAGCGATCCAGGAAATGCGCGGTGTCGCCCAACAGGGCGGAGAGGATCGGGAGAAATAGGAAGCCGTACACCGGAATGAAAATGGTGAACATACTGAACCAGTCGATTGCCACCAGAATGTATTGCACGGACAGGATGACATAAAAACAGGCGGCGAGCGCCAAATGGTCACCACGGCGAATGTAAAGCAACGAGAGAAATTCCCGTAATGCCATAAAGGAAATCACGAAGAATAAAAAGATGATGCCGTAAAAACCCAAGGCGGCAGCGGCGAAGATGATTAAAATCATCACCCACCAGGCGTTAATGCGTGCGTTTAAGTTGTCAATCACAGCGTGCGGCGTGGACCAACCTACTTTAAGTTTTAAACCGTAACCGATTGAAGAAGCGATAATTAAGGTGATCATCAAACCACCGAACAGTTTCCACATTTCCATTATGCTCTCCCTTTTTCGGTTACATTCAAACTTAACAACGCCTGCTCGGCACGGGTTAAAAATGCGGCTTTGTTTTCATCGTCACGATAAAATAACGGTTCGCCCATATACAAATCGCACAATAACGGAATCGGCACCACAAAGCCTTTCGGCAGCACATTGTGCATATTGCTGATCCACACCGGCACCATTTCCAACTGCGGATTTTGTTTCGCCAGATAATATAGCCCGCTCTTGAACGGTTGTAACGGCAAATCGTCGTCCATTTTGCGTGTGCCTTCCGGAAAAATAATCAAGGAATGATGCTGCAAGGCGTCGCTGATTTGCTCGGTAATGGCTTGCGGATTATCACCGCCACGTTCGATCAACAACATATTAAAGACTTTATACGCCAAGAAACGGCGAATCGGGCTTTTCGTCCAGTAATCCGCACCGGCAACCGGACGGGTGTTCTTACGCACCGGATAAGGCAAAGAAACCCACAGCAAAATAAAATCGCCGTGGCTGTTATGGTTGGCAAAATACAAACGGTGCTTATCCGCCGATTGCTGTTCCACATTTTTCTGCGCACGCACACCGGTGATAAACGAGGTGAAACGACACAGTAGAAAATCAATGAGTTTGGCTAACATGATTGTGCTCCTAGAGGTTATCTGCTTCGGCTAAACCTGATTTAACCCGTTTTATACAAGTCATTATCAGTAGAATTACCACTACCCAGGCTGCCCAATAAAGCCAGGCAGGTAACGTCGGGATAAGGGCATAAAAAAGACCTAAAATGCCAAAGAAGAACGCGCGATCGCTTTTTCCCAACGGGCCGTCATAACGGCGGGTTTTGCCTTGCACTTGCCCCAACACGCCGCAAAATTCCGTCAATGCCGAAAGCCAAATAATCAAGCCGATTTGGAAAGCATCAAAGGGAAAAATCAACGCAAAAGGCAAATAAAGTGCCGCGTCGGACACCACATCGGTAATTTCATTTAAGTAACCGCCCAGACGGGATTTTTGGTTAAACTCGCGCGCTAGCATGCCGTCAATCGCGTTAAGTGCCATGCGCACAAACAACCAAAGCGGAATGAGGATAAAAAGCCAATGATAGGCAGAAAGTGCGGTCAAAATCAGCCCTAAAATCACGGAAACGGCACAGGCGGCTAATGTCACCTGATTGGCGGTGACACCATGTTGCGCCAATTTAACAGTAAAGGGACGTAACAGATTTTGGAATTTGGGTTTTAGATCGTAAATACTCATACACTGCGCCTTAAGGGTTAAAGGGAAAGAGAAAAGGAATGAGGAACACACTAACCAACATCACTAAGAGCGTAAACGGTACGCCGACTTTCACGAAATCCGCGAATTTATAGCCGCCGGGACCGAAGACCATCATATTCACCGGCGAGGAAACCGGCGTCATAAAGGCAGCGGAAGCAGCGATAGCAACGACCATCGCAAACGGCACCGGCGATAAATTCAGCTGGTGCGCCATAGTGATGGCAATCGGCGCGATCAAAATCGCCGTGGCGGTGTTGGAGATAAACAAACCAACCACCGCCGTGAGAATAAACAGGCTGATCAAAATCCAGTGTTTGCCCATGCCACCCACCAGATGTAACATTAAATCCACAATCATCGAAACCCCGCCGGTTCTTTGCAAAGCAAGGGAAAACGGCATCATGCCCACAATCAGCACTAAACTCGACCAATGTATGGATTCGTACGCGCTTTTGCTGTCCACACAACGGAAATAACCGAGCATTAAACAGGCAATCAAGGCGGCAACTACGTTCGGCACGAGGCGGGTAACCATTAACAACACCATTACCGCAATGCTGAGTAACGCATAAGGCGCTTGGCTTTGCGCGGGTACGGCACGGGTAATTTCGCTCGGATAATTCAACACGAAGAAGTCTTTGCTGTGGCTACGCATTTGCTGAATTAGTTTCCAGTCACCGACGACTAGCAACAAATCACCGGCTTTATACGGCATTTCGACAAAATGCCCGTCCAACACCTCGCCATCACGTTTGATACCCACCACATTTAAATCGTATTTGGAACGGAAGCGTAACTGTTCGGTGGATTTACCGATACAATCGGAATTCGGCACCAAAATCAATTCTGCCATGCCGATGGAACTGGCTTGTTCGGAAAAATACTGCGCACGAATTTCTGCCCGTTCCAGGTTATATTCCGTACAAAAGGTTTCTATGTCTAATTCGGGATCGCTGATGTCCATCAACAGAATGTCTTTTTCACGCACTTCAGACGTTCCCAGCGCCGCAATAAACAGCGGACGAAAACGCTTCCAGCGTTCAATCGCCAACACATTCAAACCATATTTGGAACGTAAATGCAATTCATCCAGATTTTTACCGATAATCGCGGAACCTTTTTTCACCACGAAACGTTGCGCCCGCAGTTGCAAGCCGTACTCATGGATCAAATCACTTATGGAACGTTTATCCAGCTTGTTATTATCGGCTTTGGTGCCGGATTTCAGCCAACGGCGCGCCACTAGCATATAACCGATGCCAAGGAGCAAAATCACTAAACCGATGGGCGTGAGATCAAAGAATTTCAGGCGCATACCAGCTTCCCGTACCAACTCGGCATTTACCACTAAGTTCGGTGCCGTGGCGATTAAGGTCAGCATACCGCTAATCAAGCCTGCCACGCTGAGCGGCATCATCAGGCGTTTGGGCGAAATATTCATTTGCTGGCAAATCATTAATACCACAGGAATAAAAATCGCCACCACGCCGGTAGAACTCATAAATGCGCCGAGCCCCGCTACCGCCAGCATCATGAAGACCAGCACGCGCGATTCGCTGTTATGGGAAGCTTTGAGTAACCATTCACTCACTTGATACGCCACGCCGGTACGCACCAGACCTTCCCCGACGATAAACAATAAAGCAATTAAGATGATATTCGGATCACTGAATCCGGCGAAGACTTCTTCAACAGTCAAAATGCCGCTGAGGCTGAAAGCTAACATCACCAACACGGCGACAATGTCCATGCGGATGTGATTGCGAATGAAAAGAATGACGGCGGCAATCAGCAACAAAACAACCCATAACCACGGTTCCGGTTGGAATGAATTGAAGAAATGAGAGATTTGACTCATAGCCACCTCTGGAATGAAGGCTTGTTATTATTGGCTGAATTATAGCGATTTTAGTAATTTTTTAACAGGTGCAAAACTGCGGCGGTATTCCGGCAGCACGCCAAATTCCCTTAATTTTTCCAAATGTAGCTTGGTGGGATAGCCTTTGTGCTTAGCAAATGCATAGTGCGGATATTTTTTATCCAGCACTATCATTTCCTGATCGCGCGCCACTTTTGCCAAAATAGACGCCGCGCTGATTTCCAGCACCAACACATCCCCTTTGACAACGGCTTGCGCGGGAATCATGAGATTCGGCGGAATCCGATTGCCATCCACCAACACAAAGTGCGGTCGAATTTTCAGGTGTTTTATCGCCCGCTCCATGGCAAGCATGGACGCATGTAAAATATTCAATTCGTCGATTTCATGCGGTTCCGCCCGCCCGAGCGCCCATGCCAACGCTTTTTGCTTAATTTCTTCTGCCAGTAATAACCGTTTCTTTTCCGAGAGTGTTTTGGAATCCGCCAGCCCTTCAATAGGCTGCTTCGGATCCAAAATCACCGCCGCCGTCACTACTGCTCCCACCAAAGGACCTCGCCCTACTTCATCTACACCGGCAATCAGTTCATAGCCTTGGGGATAGGTAAATTTATCCATTTTTCTGCTCCAGTAAATCAATCACCGACTGTGCTGCCTGTTGATCGGCATCGCATTGAATCATTTTGTGCAACTCGGTGAAACGTTGAATTAAAATGTTGCGATTTTTGACCGTACTTTCATCTGTATCCAAATATACCGACAGTTTTTCCACCAAATTAGTCGGATTACATTCTGCCTGAATTAGCTCCGGCACCAACATTTCATCCGCCAGCAGATTCGGCAGGGAAATATACTTGATTTTCACCAAACATTTCACCAGGAAATACGTGAACGGCTTCATGCGATAGCCCACCACCATCGGTGATTTGCATAACATCGCCTCTAATGCCGCCGTGCCTGACGCGAGTAAGGTTGCTTTGGCGGCAATCATGGCGGCGCGGGCATTGCCGTCTAACAGGATAACATCTAAATCCGGTGCCACGCGTTGTTTGATTTGTTCAAATTGCTGACGGCGCTTGGCGTTAATTAACGGCACCAGAAATTGTAAATCAGGATAACGTTGGCGCAATAATTGGGCGGTTTGCAAAAAAGGTTCGGCAAGAAATTCCACTTCACTACTGCGGCTGCCAACGAGGATAGCAAGATAATGTTGGTTTTCGTCCAGATTGAGCAAACGGCAGGCTTCCGCGCGATTCGGTTTCAACGGAATGGCGTCTGCCATGGTGTGCCCGATAAAACGGCAAGGCACGTTAAAGCGATCGTAAAAGGCTTTCTCAAAAGGCAAAAACGCCAGCACCAAATTGGTTGCCGCACCGATTTTATACACGCGTTTCTGACGCCACGCCCACACCGACGGGCTGACGTAATGAATGGTTTTAATGCCGTTTTGTTTGAGTTTAAGCTCCACATCCAGATTAAAATCCGGTGCGTCGATGCCGATAAACACATCCGGCTTTAACGCCAATAATTGTTGAATAATACGGCGGCGAATTTTCAGCAGGCGCGGCAGATGCTTAAGTACTTCCACCAAACCCATAACGGAAAGTTCTTCCATATCAAACAGGCTTTCAAAGCCTGCCGCAATCATGCGTGGTCCGCCGATGCCGATAAAACAGGCATTGGGATAACGCACTTTGAGGGATTTAATCAAACCGGCGCCGAGAATGTCGCCGGACACTTCGCCGGCAGTGAGGGCGATAAGCGGGGAATCCTTTGTTGCAATGAAATCTGACATATAAAAACTCTGAAAAAAACGACCGCACTTTTGACGGATGAGATCAAAGTGCGGTCGGAAAATGGGGTGTTTTATCTGTTGAGATTAGCGAATAATGCCGCGTTTTGAACGCTTGAAAAACTCAACGAAAAAGCTTATGGCCGATTCGGTCTCGGCAATTTGCTCAATTTCCGGCATCACTTCTTCTAATGTTTTCCCACTACGGTAAATCATTTTGTACACATTACGAATAGTACGCATGGTTAACTTATCAAAACCACGACGTTTCAAACCTTCAATGTTCACGCCGAACGGTTGTGCATGATTACCTTGTGCCATCACATACGGCGGGACATCCTGGCTGACCATAGAACCACCACCCAACATCACATGCGCACCGATAACCACAAATTGGTGAATTGCGGACATGCCTCCCACAACAACAAAATCATCCAGTTGCACATGGCCGGCAAGCGTAGCATTATTGGCTAAAATACAACGGTTTTTTATCAGACAATCGTGCGCAATATGCACGTTAATCATGAGTAAATTGTCGTCGCCGATTTTCGTCACACCACCGCCTTGTGCCGTACCGCGATGAATAGTCACACTTTCACGAATGCGGTTACGGTTGCCGATCACTACGCGGGTCGGTTCACCTTGATATTTCAAGTCCTGGTTCACTTCACCGATACTGGCGAACTGATAAATTTCATTATCTTCGCCGATTTTAGTGTTGCCGTTAATCACAACATGGGAATGAATAACGGTACCTTTACCGATTTTTGCATCTTTACCGATAATGGTAAAAGGACCGATGACCACGTTCTCGCCGATTTTAGCGCCTTCTTCAACGATCGCCTGAGGATGAATTTTTGCAGTTGGGTGAATCATGTTTATCCTCTTATATTGATTTATTCTACACGGCGGGCACACATTAACTTCGCTTCGCAAGCCACTTCACCATCGACGGTTGCGGTTGCCGTGAACGCGGTAATACCGCGACGTTCTTTAATGACTTCAACGTGTAATACCATTTGATCGCCCGGAATAATCGGACGTTTAAAGCGGGCTTCATCTACACCGGCGAAATAGAAAATTTCGCCACCTACCAATTCATGGGTTTTAAATGCCAAAATGCCCATAGCTTGTGCCAAGGCTTCAAGAATTAACACCCCCGGTAAAATCGGATTATCCGGGAAGTGCCCGGTAAAACAGGGCTCGTTTACGCTAATATTCTTAATTGCAGTTAACCATTTACCTTCTTCAAAGTTAATCACGCGATCAACTAATAAAAATGGATAACGATGGGGCAATAATTGCATTATTTCGTGTGATTCGATAATTCTTGAGTTTTGTTCAGTCACAGGTTTACCTTCAATACTAAAATAATAAACAAAATCAGCGCGGATTATACGTTATTTGTATGATTAACACAAAATGAACTATTCGTAGCTCATCTTATTTTACTTTTTTTTCTAATGCCTTGATGCGCTTATTCAATCCGTCAATACCCAGCGTCAATGCAGCGGTTTTACGCCATTCTTTGTTGGTTTGCAATGGAATACCGGAAGAATACACGCCCGGTTCGGTAATCGGACGCATCACCATGCCCATGCCGGTAATCGTCACTTGATCGCAGATTTCCATGTGACCATTAATCACACTGGCACCACCGATTAAACAATAGCGACCGACCGTCAGGCTGCCCGCCATAATCACACCGCCCGCCACTGCCGTGCCGGTACCGATATGCACATTATGGGCGATTTGGCACAGGTTATCGATGATCACGTTATCTTCAATCACCGTGGCATCCAAGGCGCCGCGGTCGATACAGGTGCAAGCGCCGATTTCCACGTTATTGCCGATAATTACCTGCCCCACCTGCGGGATTTTAATCCATTTGCCGCGTTCATTGGCGTAACCGAAACCGTCACTGCCAATCACCGCGCCGGATTGAATCAGGCAATGCTGACCGATTTGTACGTCGTGATACACGGAGACATTCGCCCAAAGTTGGGTATTTGCACCGATTTTTGTGTTTTTACCCACAAAGCAATTGGCGCCTATCACTACGTTATCCCCCAATTCCACGCCGGATTCAATCACCGCATTAGCGCCGATGGACACATTTTCACCAAGAAAAACGCCTTCAGCAATGACCGCACTTTTGGCGATGCCACTCGCCGCTTTAGGGGTGGTATCCATATATTGCGCCAGTTTGGCATAGGCGACATAAGGGTCTTTAACAATAAGCAGGTTGCTGTCCGGAGAGCAAAATTCCACATCCGCTTCGGAAACCACCAAAATTCCCGCTTTCGACTGCACCAATAGTTCTCGGAATTTGACATTAGAAATAAAGGTCAGTTGCCGTTCGTTTGCCTTGTCTAAAGGGGCAATATTGCTAACAACAACATCGGCGTTACCACGAATGGTAGCGCCGATTTGCTGTGCTAATTCAGAAAGAGAATAAGTTCTCATTATTTAGCCTGTGCCGGAATTGCTTTTAACACTTCTTCGGTGATGTTTTTACCATCCATACCATAGACAACGGAACGATCATCAAGCACTAACGTATAATTTTTTTGTTTCGCGACATTGTTAGTCGCGGCTTGAATACTGGCGACTAATTTTTCAGTTTCCTCATTTTCACGTTTAGCATAGTTCTCTTGGAATTCTTTTGCTTTTTGATCATGTTCGGCGATTAATTTATTAATTTCCTCTTGCTGGTCGTTGCCATATTTATTGATTTCATCTTCACGCTTTTTGATGTCGGCAGAACGCAATTTCGGCGCATCTTTTTGTAATGCAGCCACTTTCGCTTCTACTTTTTTCTGAATATCGGCGATCTTGGTATCAATTTGTTTTTTGTTTTCTGCTAATTTATCTGCGGTCGGTTTAAATTCGGCTTCTAATTTTTCTGCTACCGCTTTGCGATCAGGGTGATTTTGGAAAAGGTACTCTGCGCTAATAAATGCAATGTTTTCGTCAGCCATGGCTAAAGAAGAGAAAGCTAAGGCCAAAGAAAGTGCGGTAAGTTTTACGATTTTTTTCATGTTTCGATTTTTCCTTTTTGTGAATTAAATGTGAATTTTCAGTGCCGCTTTAACGGCACCGGTATTTTTCAGATGTCCCGTTTTCTATGAAGCTCATCTTGACTAGAAAGAACCGCCGATACTGAACTGGAATTGCTCAATATCATCATTTTCGTATTTCTTAATCGGTTTCGCATAAGAGAAAACTAACGGACCAATCGGTGATTGCCATTGGAAGGCAAGACCGGCAGAAGCACGAACACGGGAAGGATCACCGTAATCCGGTAATTTCAAATTCGTAAATTTGGCTTTTTCACCCTTCCAATGTGTATCCCAAACACTGGCAGCATCCACAAAGAAGGAAGTGCGCACGGAGTTTTGGTTTTTTTCGGCAACAAACGGAGTCGGCACGATTAATTCCACACTTGCCGTTGCCATAGCATTACCGCCCACAATATCACCGTTCACAATGTTATAACAGCTTGAATTGACATTCACACCGGAACCGCTACATCCATTCACCCTCGGATTGATATAAATTGCTTGCGGACCAATCGCGCTGTAGGCGAAACCACGTAAGCTACCGATACCGCCCGCAGTGTAAGTTTGATAGAACGGCAGACGCTTACCACCGAAGCCGTTGGCATAAGCCGCACCTAAACGTCCGGATAATACCCAGGTTTGATCGCGGTTAAGCGGATAGAAACCTTGTACATCGGCGTTCAGTTTGTAGTATTTGTTATCGGAACCCGGAATCGTGACTTTGCCGCCAATAGAGGCTTTCACCCCTTTGGTTGGCAAGAAACCACGGTTCAAACTGTTGTAGTTCCAGCCGAAGGAAATATCATAATCGTGTGATTTGAAGGTCCATTCGTTATAGTTTAAGGAAGCTAAATATAAGGCCCGATTATATTCAGGCGTGATATTTTTCAGTTTGTTATAGGCATAGCCCAAGCCGATATAGTAGGCATTATTTTCATTCACCGGGAAGCCTAATGTTAAGTTACCACCGTAAGTGGTACGCGCATAGGACGCGGATGTCGAGTTTTTGGAGTTATCATAATTTTCGAAGAATATATTACCGCCTAAGCTAACCCCGTCTTTAGTGAAGTACGGTTCGTTATAGCCTAAGTTAACGCTGGTGCCGTAATCGTTACGGGAACCCGCCAAGCTTAATGAGGAACCCATGCCGAGGAAGTTATCCTGTTTGATACTTGCTTGGTAGCTTAAACCGCTTTCCGTACCATATCCCACACCGAAGTTAATACTACCGGTGTTACGCTCTTTCACTTTATAAATGACATCCACTTCATCGCCGGTACCTTCGACCGGCTCGGTGCGGCTTTCTACGGTTTCAAAAAATCCCGTACGATCTAACCGCACTTTACCCAATTCAACTAGATCAGTAGATAACCAGCTGCCTTCTTGTTGACGCATTTCCTGACGTAATGTGCTGTCCGCGCTGACGGTGTTGCCTTCAAAACGAATTTGACGAACGGAATAACGTTTGCCCGCATCCACCACAAAACTTAACCCGACGGTTTTGGCATCATCGTTAAAGTCAGGTTGAACGTTCACTTGTGCGCTACCGTAACCACGTTCGCCCAAGGTGGATTTAATGCTGTCTTCAACGGCTTGCACATCGCTACGATGGAATTCTTCGCCGATATGAATTTGCTTCAATAATGGTGCCAGCTGCTCGCTCATACCGCCCACATCACCCACGATACGTGCGCCATTGACGGTATATTTTTCACCCTCAGAGACGTTAATAGTGACGCGTGCTTCGGTTTTTTCATCATTTAGCTGAACATCATTATCAACGATTTGCGCTTTGGCATAACCACGATCCAAATAATAATTTTGAATGGTTTCTAAATCTTTGGAGAATTGGGTTGAATCGAATTTATTGCCGAATAACTTCCACCAGGCATCCGGTTGAAGTTCCATTTGATCTTGCAATCTGTCGCTATCAAAGACCTGGTTACCCACAAAGGTCACGCCTTTTAATAACGCCACATCGTTCTCTTTGATTTGAATTTTCACTTCAGCGCGGTTATTTGGCAGCGGATTTACGATAGTTTCCACTTTTGCGTTATAACGCCCGACGCTGTGATAATGATCTTCTAAACTTTTACGAAAGGCTTCAAGTTTTTCACGATTTAATATATCGCCCTTCTGGAAGCCATTGGCATTTAAATTTTGTTTTAATGCATCATTAGGAATGGATTTGTTACCGTCCAGCACCACATCGGAAATAATTGCTTTCGGCACCACGGAAATGACTAAGGTATTACCTTGTTGGGAAGCTTTAACATCTTCGTATTGACCGGTTAAAAACAAGTTACGTACTACACCGGCAATATTGGCATCGTTAATTTTTTGCCCGACACGAACCGGCAAACTTGCGATAATATTACTTTCGGTTCCCGCCTGAACGCCGTCAACACGAATGTCCTGTACCACGAAAGGTCCGGCAAGCGCGGCGGTTGAGCTAAACAATAAGCTTGCAATTAAAAGTTTTTTCATCGTCATTTTTATCCTGTATCAAAACTAATTTAAACGTAAAAAATCATTGATCAGTCCGAATCCCATTAACATCAATAATAAGACCGCACCAATTCGATAACTGATATTCTGGACCTGTTCGGAAACCGGTTTTCCTTTAAGGGCTTCCAGCGCCAGGAAGACCAAATGCCCGCCGTCTAACACCGGCAACGGAAAGAGATTCATCACACCTAAATTCACGCTGATTAACGCCATAAAGCTTAAATAGTAAATCAGACCTAGTTCAGATGATGCACCTGCGCCCTGTGCAATGGAAATCGGACCACCCAAGTTATTCAACGATAATTCGCCGATGAGCAATTTACCGATCACTTTTATAGTTAACCAAGAGAGTTGGAATGTCTTTTCAACCGCCCTCTGTAGAGATTCGAGCATATCATACTTTAATTCGGTACGATATTCATCAGCCACCGGGTAAAAAGTCGGTGAAATGCCCACAAACCAACGCTTTTTGTCATTAAGCTCCGGAGTAATGGTTTTTTCCAGCCATTCACCGTTGCGTTCCACTTTTAAAGCTAACGGTTTGCCCTGTTGAACCTGTTCGATAAAATCCTGCCAGACAATTTCTTTACCGTCCGACCAATATAATTTATCACCGACCAACAACCCTCCCTTTTGCGCAGGGGAATGATTATTGACTTTAGACAAAGTCATATCCACTTTGGTTCTTACCGGAACAATTCCTAGTGAGCCGAAAGCACTTTCTTTTTCGGGATTAAAAGTCCAGTTAGATAAATCTAAAATTTTGTGTTGCTCAATGGTAGAACCAAACTCTACCAAGGTTAATTCCACCTTGCTTTCGCCCGTTTTAGTCGCCAGCAACAGATTAATTGTTTCCCAATCCGGCGTAACAACACCGTCAACTTCAGTAATCTGGGTATTTGGTGAAACTTGTGCCTTTGCAGCAATGGAATGAGGTTGAACTTCCTCGATCACTGGTTTAATGCTGGGGACACCGATGGAGTAAATAACGAAATACGCCAGAATAGCAAATAAGAAATTGGCTAAAGGTCCGGCAGCGATAATGAACGCACGTTGCGCGACGGTTTTGTTATCGAAGGCTTGCGCGGCAAATTCAGGCGGAATCTCTTCATTGCGTCCGTCCAGCATTTTCACATAACCACCGAGGGGAATCGCCGATACGGCAAACTCCGTCCCCCGTTTATCGGTACGCGACCAGATCACTTTGCCGAAGCCGATAGAAAAACGATGAACTTTTACACCGCACTTTCTCGCCGCCCAAAAGTGTCCGTATTCGTGTACCGCCACCAAGACGGCGATAACAATCAGAAATGAAACTGTCGACCACAAAAATGACATAGCCAATCCTACAATACAAAGAAATAGAAATATGCAAAGAACGGTACGG
Source organism: Aggregatibacter actinomycetemcomitans (assembly GCF_023518055.1). Classification (NCBI taxonomy): domain Bacteria; kingdom Pseudomonadati; phylum Pseudomonadota; class Gammaproteobacteria; order Pasteurellales; family Pasteurellaceae; genus Aggregatibacter; species Aggregatibacter actinomycetemcomitans. The sequence continues at coordinate 397,453 of NZ_CP085096.1, read as the reverse complement.
CAGCAGTCAGGCTGTCAATTCTGTCCAAAATGCCACCGTGCCCCGGAATCAGGTTACTGCTGTCTTTAATGCCGCTTTGGCGTTTGAACATACTTTCCGTTAAATCGCCCAGAATCGAAATGGTTACCGTCACCACAGACAATGCAATAAATGCCGGCGGCGAAATATCTTTAATCAAACTTTGTTGCGTAACATTCACGAAAATCGCAGAAACGATGCCCGCCATCACCAAACCGCCGATTGCGCCCTGCCAGGATTTACTTGGCGATACTTTCGGCGCCAATTTTTGTTTACCGAATTTACGTCCCACAAAATACGCCCCGGAATCCGCCACCCAAACCAGAATAAACACATACAACAGCAACATAATGCCGTAATAAGGTTGCGCTACATAATTATCCAAACGTAGCAATAACACGCCGATTAAAAACGGAATCAGCGTAAAAAAGGCAAAGAAAAATTGCAGCACGGAATGTTTTGCCCAAAGATTGCTGCTTTTCGGGTAACTCACCACAAAAGATAACGCCACCAACCACCAAATCACTGCGCCCAATAAAATCGGTTGAGCATAATGTTCAAAAACCCGACCGGCATCCAGATAATTGCCTTCATCATAAATCCACAGGAACAAAAACACCGCACTTAACACGGTGGTGGCATAACGCCAGAATGTCGGTTGTTTGAAATTAAAGAACTGAGTCCATTCCCAAATGCCCAGCACCACAACCACACCTAAGGCGAGCGCAAAATAATAAGGTGAGAATAAAAATAACGTGGCGAATACAATGGCAATTAACACAATCGCCGATAAAACCCGTTGTTTAAGCACGATAAATTCCTCTGTTATTCCGTCCCGCCAAAACGACGATGACGCTGTTGATAAGATAGGATCGCCTGATGAAACTCGGCTTCATTAAAATCCGGCCAAAGCACATCGGAAAAATAAAATTCGGCATAGGCGGCTTGCCATAATAAAAAATTGCTGATGCGCTGCTCGCCGCTGGTGCGAATAAGCAAATCCACTTCCGGATCGTCTTGCGTAACCAAATGTTGTTGCAACAACGCTTCGTCAATTTCCGTTACGGCAAGTTGTTGCGTCTGTACTTTTTGTGCCAGCTGTTGTGCCGCCTGTACAATGTCCCAACGACCGCCGTAATTCGCCGCGATATTTAAAGTAAGTGCGGTGTTATTTTCCGTTAATTTTTCCGCGTTCTTAATTTTTTCCTGTAACCCTTCACTGAAGCGCGCAACATTGCCCAGAATCTTCAATCGAATATTATTTTTATGCAGTTTTTTTAGTTCAAAATCCAACGCCTGCATAAACAAATTCATCAGCGCACTGACTTCCTGCTCGGGGCGATTCCAGTTTTCACTGCTAAACGCATATAAAGTTAAATATTTCACACCGATTTTACGCGCGTAAGACACCGCCTCACGCACCGCCGCCACGCCGTTTTTATGCCCGAAAATGCGCATTTTGCCCTGCTGTTTCGCCCAACGCCCGTTGCCGTCCATAATAATGGCAACATGTTGCGGAATATTATTCGGATCCAGTTCTGTCATTATCCATTCTCTGTTTAAGCGTCAGTGAGACCAATGTGCCAATTGTTTACGCGCGCACTCACGCGCTGCGCGATCGACGTCCAACACATCATCAATTTGTTTGATTTGTTGCGGTGCAATTTGTTCCACCACCGCCTGATTAAGTTTGGCAATGTCGGTAAATTTAATTTGGCGATCTAAAAATGCCTGCACAGCGATTTCATTGGCGGCATTCATTGCCGTCGTAGCATATTGACCGGCGGCGAACGCCTCGATGGCGAGTTTCAAGCAAGGATAACGTTGATAGTCCGGTGCCAAAAAAGTCAGCCCGTTTAATTGATAGAAATCTAGCGGCGCGACGCCGGAAAACGTGCGGTGCGGATACGCCATGGTTTCGGCGATCGGCGTGCGCATATCAGGATTGCCTATTTGCGCGATGACGCTGCCGTCGATATAACGCACCATAGAATGAATAATGGATTGCGGGTGAATAATCACTTCCATTTCGTCGGCGGACACGTTAAACAACCAGCGGGCTTCAATATATTCCAAGCCTTTGTTCATCATGGTGGCGGAATCCACGGAAATTTTCTTGCCCATAGACCAGTTCGGATGCGCTACCGCTTGTTCCGGCGTAATGCCGTCAAATTCGCTTAACGCCGTATAACGGAAAGGTCCGCCGGAACCGGTCAGCACGATTTTGCTGATGCCCAAATCCGCCAACGGGCAAAAACCGATTTGTTGCTGCGCCTGTGGTGGCAACGATTGAAAAATGGCGTTATGTTCGCTGTCCACCGGCAATAATTGCGCGCCATGCTGTTTCACGGCATCAATAAAAATTTGACCGCAAGTCACCAGCGCCTCTTTGTTCGCCAGTAACACTTTCTTACCCGCTTTAACTGCAGATAGGGTCGGTAACAAGCCCGCCGCACCCACAATCGCCGCCATCACCATGTCTGCATCAGGATGCGCACTCAATTCACAAATCGCCTGCTGCCCCGCCAAAACTTGGGTTGGAATCTGATGAGCCGTTAATTTTTCGCGCAATACTTTCGCTGCGTATTCATCAGCTAAAGCAACAAAGTGCGGTCGAAATTTCAGGCATTTTTCAAACATCGCCGTCGCATTGGAACCGCCCACCAAGGCAAACGCCTCATAGTTTTCCGGATTGTGTTCAATCACCGACAGGGCGCTGTTGCCGATAGAACCTGTAGCACCGAGAATCACGACCTTTTGTTTGTTTTGCATAAAATTTTGACCGCACTTTGCAGAGTTGTCGGGCAATAAAATAAACGCGCCCGCATAAGAAAAGACGCGGTAAGCCACTGCGTCCGTGTTTAGCGATGTTCAGCAATTAGAAATCAAGTAATTCTTTTTCTTTGTCCGCCAACACATCATCCACTTTTTTGATGAAGCTGTCGGTTAATTTTTGAATCACCTCTTCCGCTTTGTGTTGATCGTTTTCGCTGATTTCTTTGTCTTTTAACAAGGCTTTGATTTTATCGTTAGCATCACGGCGCACGTTACGAATCGCCACTTTGCCCTGTTCGCCTTCCGCTTTCACGATTTTGATTAACTCACGACGACGTTCTTCCGTTAATGGTGGTAGCGGCACGCGAATGGTGGTGCCGGCAGAAGACGGATTTAAGCCTAAATCGGAAGTCAAAATGGCTTTTTCCACCGCTTGAATCAAAGAACGATCGAATACGGTCACCGCCAACGTACGCGCATCTTCCGCCACCACATTGGCTAATTGGCGTAACGGTGTTGCAGAACCGTAATAATCCACTTGAATCGCATCCAATAAACTTGGCTGCGCACGACCGGTACGGATTTTTGCAATATGCCCTTTTAACGCGTCCAGGCTTTTTTCCATACGGTCTTCGGCATCTTGTTTAATTTGCTTAATCATTCAACTTTCCTTTTTAATAAATAAAGATAAAACGGCGTGATTCTACTGGATTTTTGTAAAATTTTGAATCATTTTCTTTTGGAAGCACGGCTTTCAGGCGTAAATTTTTGCTGTATTTTATTTTTTGATGGGCAACAAAGTGCGGTCGAATTTTCATGTGTTTTTTTCATACAAAAAACGGTAGAAAATCATTTCTACCGTTTTTCCTTTTCACGAAACCCCGCTTAACAAATGGTCGTGCCGACATCGGTATCGAGGATGACTTGGCGTAATGCGCCCGGTTTACCCATATTGAAGACCCGAATTGGTATACCGTGGTCGCGGGCGAGGGTAAAGGCGGCAAGATCCATCACTTTTAATTCTTTATCGATGACTTCCGCATAGGTTAAGTTTTTATACAGTTTGGCATTGGTATTTTTGGCCGGATCGCAGTCGTACACGCCATCCACTTTGGTGGCTTTTAACACCACATCCGCTTCAATTTCAATACCGCGTAAACAAGCGGCGGAATCGGTGGTAAAGAAAGGGCTGCCGGTGCCGGCAGAGAAAATCACGACGCGTTTTTCGCGTAACATTTTGATGGCTTCGGACCAGTTGTAGGTATCGCAAATACCGTTTAACTGAAAGGCGGACATTAATTTGGCGTTGACATCGGCGCGGTGCAGCGCGTCACGCATCGCCAAACCGTTCATCACCGTCGCCAACATCCCCATGTGGTCGCCTACCACGCGGTTCATACCGGCTTTGGCAAGTTTGGCACCGCGGAATAAATTGCCACCACCCAACACAACGCCGACCTCCACGTCCATTTCGACGAGCTCCTTAATTTCTAACGCCATTCTATCCAAAATGGAAGGATCGATACCGAATTCTTCATCGCCTTGTAAGGCTTCACCACTGAGTTTTAACAGAATTCTTTTATAAATCGGTTGGCTCATATTTTTCCCTTTTGTGTTAACAAAAATTGGTTCATTTTAATGGATCTTGCCTAACCTGTGAAGCAAACATTGGAAAATGCCGCAAAAACCGACTGCACTTTACACGGCGAAATCTGTCGTCGCATAAAGTGCGGTCGGTTTTTATCGCGTTTTTTACTAGGCGAAACTCCACAACAGCAACGCCAATAACTGCGGTGAAATAATCCGCAGGAACATGGCGAGCGGATACACTGTGGCATAAGACAATGCCGCCGCGCCGCTTTCTTCTTTAATAGCATTGGCGAAAGCCAGCGCTGGCGGATCGGTCATGGAACCCGCCAGCACGCCGCACAGGGAAAGGTAATTGAGCTTGCTGTATAAGCGGGCAACAATGCCAGTAATCAGCAGCGGAACCAAAGTAATAATCACGCCGTAGCCCATCCATTCCAAACCGCTGCCGTTAAGCAGGGTATCCAGGAAGCTGCCGCCCGATTTTAACCCGACCACCGCCAGGAACAGAACGATCCCGATTTCACGCAAAGCAAGGTTGGCGCTCGGCGGCATAAACCAATACAGTTTTCCCACACTACCGATCCGTGCCAAAATCAATGCGACCACTAACGGACCGCCCGCCAAACCGAGTTTTAATGCCACCGGAAAACCGGGAATGTAAAACGGAATGGAGCCCAACAACACACCCAAGCCGATCCCGATAAACACCGGTAACATTTGCACTTGTTGTAATTTTTGTTCGGCGTTACCGATCACGGAAATGGCGTTATTTAACACATCGGTGCGCCCGACCATGTGCAACACGTCACCGAATTGCAGGCTGGTGTTGGCGGTCGGCACCAGTTCCACCCCGGCACGGTTCAAACGGGAAATCACCACACCGTATTTTTGGTGAATACCCAGCGATTTGATTTTCTTGCCCAGCACTTTTTCGCTGGTAACGACAACCCGTTCGGCACGAATTTCGCCGCTGATGTTGGAAATCGGTAAATCCAATTCCTCGCCGATGACCAAACGCATTTTTTTCAATGCCGGCGTTTCTCCTACCAAGTGTAACACGTCATCCGGAAAAATTTCCGTATCGGCTTTCGGCACGCTGATGTCGTCACCACGTTTCAAACGGGAACAGACCACATCATGACTTTCAAAACCCGGAATATCCGCCAAGCGCAAACCATCCAGGTTTTTGTTGGTTACTTTTACGTTAATGGAGCCCAAAGATTCTTTATCCTGCCCGCTTTCATGCTGGAAATTACGTTCTTCGTCGTCCACTTTCACTTTAAACGCCAGGCGAATGAGCCACATACATAACAAAATCCCGCAAATACCGAAAGGATAAGCCATTGCGTATGCTGTCCCCATGGTGGTGTTTGCATCAGCAAAGCCCAATTCGCTTAAAATCTGTTGTCCCGCACCGAGAGACGGCGTATTGGTTACCGCTCCGGAATAAATCCCCAAGATAATATCCAACGGCACGCCCGCAAACTTATGAATCACTACCACAGTGAGCCCGCCGAGCAGCACGATTAAAAATGCAAAACCGTTCAGTTTTAATCCTGAACGGCGCAACGATGAGAAAAATCCCGGACCAACCTGAATCCCGATGGTATAAACAAACAGAATTAAGCCGAATTCCTGCACGAAATGCAACGTGTGCATATCCAGCTTCAGCCCGTATTCATTGGTAAAATGCGCCACGATGATTCCACCGAACAGCACGCCCCCCACGCCGAAACCGACGCCTTTGATTTTCCAATGTCCGATCCATAGCCCGATAACGGCAACTAACGCTAATAGGCTCGTCGTAATTGCAATATCGCTCATATCTACCTCAAACAAAATTAGCTGAAAAGATTATAACAAGTTGATTTTTCACTTGCTGAAGTAAAGCTAAAAAATGCCACCTCCATCACATTTTTACTTGCCTAATAAGAAAATCTTTTTAAAATGAACCGCACTTTTTTGTTATCGGATTATATGATGGATCATACTCAGGAAATTATCACTTCTTTACTTTGGATTGCAAAAACCTTGGCAATTACCGCCGTTGTTTTCAGTTTCAGTATTTTTTTATTAGTGCATCTCACCAGCTGGGGCAAACAATTCTGGATGTTCGCCGGCGGCTATCTTTCGCCGAAGCGCAGCATCAAACCGCTGCTATTTTTCACTTTAATCGTCACCTTGACACTCTTTAGCGTGCGTCTTAGCCTGGTGTACTCTACTTGGTACAACAATCTGTACACCTCGCTCCAGGAATTCAACGAACCGGTGTTTTGGAATCAAATGATCCTCTTTGGCTTTATTGCCGGCTTTTCCGTCCTCTCGACGCTTATTAGCTATTATGTCAGCCAACGCTTTTCCATTAACTGGATTGAATGGCTGAATAGCGAAATGGTAGAAAAATGGATGAGCAATCGCGCTTACTATAAAAGCCAATATACCGGTCATAATCTGGACAACCCCGATCAACGGATTCAACAAGACGTGCAAGCTTACGTCAAAACCACCCTTTCCCTTAGCACCGGCGTGATTAATGCTGTCACCTCCATGATTTCCTACACCATTTTGTTGTGGGGATTGGCGGGTCCAATGAGCGTGCTGGGAGTAAAAATTCCGCACATGATGGTGTTCTTGGTGTTCGCTTACGTGATTTTCACCACGCTCATCGCCTTCTGGCTCGGAAAACCCTTAATCCGCTTGAATTTCGCTAATGAAAAATTAAACGCGAACTATCGTTATTCCTTAATTCGCGTAAAAGAATACGCCGAAAGTATCGCGTTCTATACTGGTGAAAAAGTGGAAAAAAGCCATCTATATAAACAATTTCGCTCGGTTATCGGCAACATGTGGGGCATCGTGTTCCGGACGTTAAAATTCTCCGGGTTCAACTTGGTGGTAAGCCAAATTTCGGTGGTGTTTCCGCTACTCATTCAAGTGGGTCGCTATTTTGAAAAACAAATTAAACTGGGCGACTTAATGCAAACCTTACAGGTTTTCGGGCAGTTACACTCAAATCTCTCCTTTTTCCGTAACACTTACGACAATTTCGCCGAATATAAAGCCACGTTAGACCGTTTAACCGGTTTCAAATACAGCGTCGAAGCGGCACAAAAAGAAAGCAAAACTCACATTTCCGACCACCCGAGCGATGTGATTTTCCAACATCTCAGCGTCAAATCCCCCCTTGGCAAAACGCTGATTAAAGATCTCAATCTCACCCTACCGCAAGGACATTCTTTGCTCATCCAAGGGCAATCGGGCGTAGGTAAAACCACCTTATTACGCACCGTAGCGGGGCTATGGTTATACGCTCAAGGAGAAGTGTTCTGCCCGCAAAACAATACCTTGTTCCTCTCGCAGCGCCCTTATCTGCCACAAGGGGATTTACTCACAGCGCTGTATTATCCGAGCTCCATAGAAAAGGCGGATTTGACAGAGGTCAGCAAGGTGTTACAACAGGTTCAGCTGGCTCATTTACAGGATCGTTTGGCACAGGAACAAGACTGGAGTCGCATTTTATCCCTTGGTGAACAACAACGCCTTGCTTTCGCCCGTTTATTATTGCACAAGCCACAAGTCGCCTTTTTAGACGAAGCCACCGCCAGTCTTGACGAAGGATTGGAAAACGCCATGTATCGTCTCATTCGCCACACATTGCCGAATACGACGATTATCAGCGTAGGGCATCGTTCGGCGTTGGTGCCGTTGCATCAACAGCGTTTAGAATTGCAGGCTGATGGAAGCTGGATATTGACTACCGGTTAAGATTTTCGCGCTACTTCATCACAGAATCCGATCGATACTCCTAAAGTGCGGTAGTATTTTATGGTGTTTTTTAAAACCCTTGAAAAGGGTATAGCAGAAAAGTAGCGGATAAAAGTGGGTTAAGACCTTATAGTACGAGGCGTTAACCCACTTTTTTGAATTTATCAACAAAAAAATCACTTTTATGTCCTGCGCTATTCGTGGTATCGAAATCATCAAACGTTTTTGACGGAACGCTCGGACAAGCCGAATGAGAATTTTCTTATAAACAGCGCAATGTCAGAAGTGCGTATAGGAGCTCAAAAGCGATATATGAATTAGTTATTCACGTTTGAACAATATGCCGGTTTAGGCATTGAAAAACAACTAATCGACTTAAGGGATTAAAATATTAAAACAAAAATTAGCCGTGCATCATAGTTTGACAAGTATGCGCAATGTATTACTTATTAGGGATCTTATAAATAGAAAAAGTTGGTAAAACCAACTCTTTTGTCTACTATGCCTGTATATTTATTAAACAATAATAAATATACAGGTCCTGTTAGTACTCGATCGATGTCTCTAGGTGTTCTATCAGTTAAATTATCAGAATTTATAACTCACCGATAAGACGAAAGTCCTCCCTCTGGCATAATTATTCAGAATAGAATTGGTCTTTCCGCCATATCTTCCGTTACATAATCCGTTAGAATCACACTGAACTATATCATCTCCATAGGAATTGAAATTCTCAAAGGTGGAGAAATAGCGTTGGGTTGCTGCGTCATTTGCGGCATCCAACGGGTCAATATATCTTTTATCAAAGGCATTTTGTATATCCGCGCGAATGACTAAATTTTCGACGGGTTCATACGCCACATAGAAATCAACCACCAACGGTTGCTTATCAATAGTCTCGGTTTCTTTAATCACACGTTTGCCGATATTATGCGGATCAGCGGTATTGCCGGGTTTCGTGCCGTCAATGTATCTTTCTTCCGTAGTGGCACGTTTACTTTTACCGTAATATCTGACCGCACTTCCGATGGTTAATTTACGATCAAACCAGCGCGAACCGATTTCCAAGCGACCATAGTCTCTCGGCAACATAGAAATTTTAGTTAAACCATAGCCTTGTTTAATTTGATCCTGTTTCGATGCGTTATTTGGTGATTCACTGGCATCGCTGTAGTTAGTCGGCTGATTGGTTTTCTGATAAGCGTAAGATAAATTAGTAAAGAACCGACCCGCATCATAATTAAGCTCTAATTCTAAGCCGCGTTTATTAACGCGTTTTTGATAATTTCGGTGCTGAATCGTATAGCTCAGCCCGGTTGTCGTTACCCAACTTGGCGGTAAACCGGCTTGAGTATTCCACCATTTACCATAAACATTATGAATGTAATCTTTAATGCGGCTACGATAAAACACGGCTTTTAAACCCAATACATCATCATCCAGGAACACATTATTTTTGAACGTATTAAAACCGATTTGATAGGTATCCGCACGTTCGGGTTTTAAGTTGGTATTCACACCGGAATCGCCGATTTGTGAAAAATACATTTCCTGAATATTCGGCATTCTATGGGTTCTGGCATAGCTGATAAAAGGCATAAAATAATCACTTGGCTCAGCACTCAAAACGACGGAATGATTGACCGCACTTTTCTTGCCGCCCTTTTTATACACCGGTTCATACAAATCACAACTTGGATTGCAGTGTTTTTTATAAATTTCCGAATCTTCTCCAAATGCCTTTTTAAAATCGCTCGGACTGTTGTAATAGGCAGTATATTCGCCGTTAAACTTATACTTCACAAAATTCACACTGTAATCAAGTTTAAAGATGTCACGAGTCAAAGATGTATCCAGATAAACCGTATTAAAACGCTGTTCGCCGGAAGGCTGTAAAATGGTCGATTTTTGCGGAAGTATGCCTTTATCGCCTTTGAAACGACCTAAGAAGTCATATAGTCCGCTTTTTTGCGAAGGACCGTCGTAAAAAGGACTGAGTTCTTCCGGGAAACGATTTTTAGTATATTGATTTTTAAATAAATTCACGCCTAAGGTCGTTTTTAGATCGGTTTCTTTTGGCAGCGAAAAGGTATAACTGTTACTAATATCAACAATATCCGCTGTATTTTTGGTTTCCAAATATTTCAATACCTGCCAGCCGCCAAAACGTGAACCGCTCGGATACTTTTGTTTGCCTACGTTATGCGCCAGCAATACATTGAGATCAAGATAGCCATTATTATTAAAATTGTAATTTAACTGATAATTCTGATTCTCAATTTTTCGACTACCGATATGATTATCAAGCGTTCGGTATTGTAAATTTAAGGTATGTCGATCATCCGAAAATTCCACTTTCACTAAATGGCTTTTTGAACGCTGAACCAAACTTGAAGGATCTATCGGTGTTAAATCCCATTGCGGCACTTCGTTTTCATTCCAGATTTTACCTAACTCGGCGATATATTCCTTTAGCTTTTGCGGATCGTTATATTTTTTATTCCAGGGATATTCCCACGTACTCTTACCCGCTGAATTTTTTATCGAAAAGTCACGTTCCCATTCGTTTTTCTCACTGTTAAATTTCAACTGATGGCTACGGAAAAATTCATTTCTTTTTCGTTCAAGAAACCCTTTACCTACATCGGAGATACGTTCGCCACCACCGCCGACCTTATAATTTTGTGAAACCTCTCTTTGGCTATAGCCATACAGAACGCCAATATATCCGCCATTATCCAACCATTTACGGGCAGCACCCATTGCCATGTAGTTATATTTGGTTTCGTTATCGCCGGTTAATCCTTTGGTGAGGAAGCCATAGTTTTTATCCCCCTGAATCACATCATTCACACCTAAAGTTCTGAAATTTGCCGCACCGTACAAGGAATTTACCCCGCCGGTTCCGCTAAAGTTGCCTTTGGTTAAATCTATACCGGCAATAAAATTCGGATCGATTGCCGCACCAAACTGCGAATTACCACCTGCACGCCCTGCATCCATAGAGGTTGAATAAAAAGTTTGTGTCACCCCATCAACCATGGTGTTCGCCCGTCCGAACCCGGTTTCGCCACGAATGTTTAAGGATAGTACGCCAGAACTTTTATCCTGTTGAGTAAATGCCCCGGGAATACTACGTACCACATTATCAACGGTTTCTGTGGACTTGAAGACATTCTCGCGGGTACTTTTAGCTTTCGCCTCGGTAAATGGTTTTTTCTCGTTCGCAATGGTTTTTTCAACAACGTCGATTTGATCTAATTGTTCCTCTGCATTGGCAACATTCAGCACGTTTAAAATGCAAAATGTGACCAAATTTAATAAACTTGCTCATTTATTCTCCTTAGGAAAGTTTATTTTTATTAGTTTTGATAATCATTCTCATTATCGATCTTTTTATAAATGAATACAATAAAAGCAATAATAAGATTTTTGCTAAAACGTGTTTGCAGAAAAATCAATCAGATAAGCTGCATCAATTTTACAAGTGATCAATAAATAAGCATTTTTATCAATATCGAAAGGTAACTTATTTTATATAGAAAAATAAGTTTTTAGCAAGAAAAAAAGAAATTCAAAAAATGCGAAGACAGGAGATAAAGAAGAAAAAAGTGCGGTGAAAATCCACCGCACTTTTTACGTAAAAACTAATAAAACGCTAGCAAACAACTAAATTGACATTTTTGTTTTTCAGCAGTTCATCAATGCTCGGTGGTACGTCCATGTCGGTAAAAACATATTCCACATCGGTGATTGAACCCAGTTTTACCATAGCGCGGCGGCTGAATTTAGAATGGTCGGTGACTAACAAGGTATTGCGGGAATTATCAATAATTGCCCGCTTAACCTGCACTTCATGATAATCGTAATCCAGCAATGTGCCGTCTAAATCAATGGCGCTGATGCCTAACACGCCGAAATCCAAACGGAATTGGGACAAAAACTCCACCGTCGATTCGCCGATAATGCCGCCGTCTTGGCGTAAAGAGCCGCTGGCGATGGTAATGTCGAAGGAGTCATTTTGCATGAGAATATGCGCGGCATTGAGATTATTGGTGACGATACGCAGTCTTTGGTGCCCCAGTAAAGCGAAAGAAACGGCTTCAGAGGTAGTACCGATGTCGATAAACAATGAGGCGCCGTTCGGAATGAGCTCAACCGCCTGTTTGGCGATACGATTTTTTTCTTGAGAAAAAAAGTGCTTGCGATCGTGATAATCGCTGTTTTCGGCGCTGGAAGGCGAAGCGGCACCTCCATGATGGCGGCGAATGAAGTTGGCTTCGGCCAGTTCATTTAAATCGCGTCGAATGGTTTGCGGGCTCACATCAAACAAAGCCACCAATTCATCGGTGCTCAAATACCCTTTTTGCTTCACCAGTTCGACAATTTTTTGATGACGAAGAGATTGTCTCATGCGTATTTCCTCATTCCCATAAGCATTCGGGCAGCTAATTTACCGCATTTTAGTGAGGAAATCACGACTTAACGCGAATATTTCGATCCGCAAACGCCAACAATACGCCCACCAACAAACCGGAAATATGCGCCGTGTTGCCAATATTAATATCCACCAATGGGCCGGCAAAGCCAAGCAAGATCCCGACAACCAACATATTGAAAAAGCCTTCCGGCACGTCAAAATCCGTGTGTTTATTGAGCTTATCCAACACAAATACATAGCCCAGCACCGCATATACCACGCCGGATAAGCCGAAAAATGCCGGTCCGCTCACCATGTTTTGCGCAATGCCGCCCACCGCGCCGGCAAGGAAATAAATTTGCAGTAATTTAAAACTGCCCAAGCGACGTTCAATCGCGCCACCGAAAATCCACCACCATGTGAGGTTAAACAGAATGTGCATATTGGACAAATGCACTAAAGTATGACTGAAATAGCGCCAAATTTCGCCGTATTGGTCAGCTTCATCGGGGAAATGGGAAAACAGCACGATGGGTTCGGCAAAACCGAATAACATAAAAAGATAAATCAGGGCACAAAGTGCGGTCACAATAACGGTTATTTTTCGCGGTTGAAGGTAAGTTACAAGGGAAATCCTGTTGAGCGGCGGCATCTCGTCGGAGGCGGATACCGCGCGCACTCGAACGGGGCTTGCGCCATTTTGCCATGCCTGTGCATTTTGCCGTTTCAGCCATTCTTGTAAGAAGCCGTCACATTCCTGCACAATCGCTTCAAAGTGCGGTGCATTTTGCGGCAGAAAAACATGATAAATCGGTTCGCCCTGTTCGTTGGTCTTTTCTTCAATAACCAACTCCACCTGATATTTCGTGCGAATATGCTCACGAAAATGACTGACTAACGCGGGAATTTCACTACCAAACAAATGCTGCATTTGCTATATTCCTTTTCCAAAAATTTGATGTACGGAGAAAAAATGAGAAATCCAAATTTGCCCTCGGGCTTCAGCCCTTTCAGCTGGGCGATTGCTATGTTTTGCTTACCGGTTTTGCTTTGGCCATTGGCACTGTTAATTTCACCGAATTTGTTGAAGAACCCGAACCTAAGCGACACTCAAATCCACGCCATGTCGATTTTTCTGTGGGGTTATCCTTTCGCTTTGGGCATCATCGCACGGATTTTTTATAAACTGCATGAGCGCAAAGCCGCGTTGGCGCGTCGCGGTTTAGCCATAAGTGCGGTCATTTTTTACGGCGTTTTAAGCTATGTTGCCGTCGTCGGATTTAACTAAAAAAGCGCCGACTAATAGGCGGTTTCCAGCGGTAAATTGGCTTTCACCCAACCGGTGAATCCGCCCCGCACGCTATACACTTTTTCATAGCCGCGTTGTAATAGAAACATGGCGACACTGCGGCTGCTCACACCATGATAACAACTGACCAAAATCGGCTGATCGTAATCATATTCGGCTTCAAAATCCGTCCAGGTAAGTTCCGTTAAATTCACCGCGCCCTGTGCGTGGGAATAATTGAAGCGCACCTGATCGCGCACATCCGCCAGCACGGCGTTTTCATCCTGTTGTAACATCTCCCACGCCTGCTGGGGGGAGATTTCAATAAATTCTGTCATAAATGTTTTTACTAATGTGCTTTATGGCTGGTGCCGTAAAGGATTTTGTCCGTATATGCCATGGCAATGGCGGAGGCTAAAAAGCCTAAATGTAAAAACAGCTGCCACATCATGGTTTTTTCATCCATATTTGACGCATTCACGAAGGTTTGCAACATATGGATAGACGAAATGCTGATAATCGACATCGCCAATTTCACTTTCAACACCGACGCATTCACATGGCTCAACCATTCCGGCTGATCCGGATGCCCACGCGTGCGCAGCTTGGAGACGAAAATCTCATACCCGCCGATAATCACCATCACCAGCAAATTGGCGATCATGACAACATCAATCAGATTCAATACCGCCAACATCACGGTGTTGGAATCCATTTCCTGTAAATTGACAATTAAATGCCACAGGGATTTCATAAATTTATAGGCATAAATGCCTTGCACGATAATCAACCCGAGATAAATCGGCAGTTGCAGCCAACGGCTGGCGAAAATAATTTTACTGATTGCCGCCGGCTCATAACGCGGTTTAATTTGTTGTCCTTGGTTCGCTTGTTGCACGGTTTCCCCCAATAAAAAATAAAAGTATAAAAGGCGGAAAAATTAACTGTTTTACGCCTAAAATTCAACGTTTTTTTAACATCATGGGGAAATTGTAAAAACACATTAAAAATCCACCGCACTTTTATTCTTCTAAATTTTCTTTTGTCACCAACAACCGCTCCGTTTCAAAATCATGATGCAGCGGTTCGATATTCGGCAGGGTTTTGGAGGCTTTGGCGGAGAGGGCTTTGAAACGTTCCACTTTGCCCATTAAGCCTTGCTGCCCGACCAGCGCGGTGACGGTGCTGTTGTAGTGGGAACTGACGGCAGACAGACTGTTGCCCACTTTTGCCAAACGTTCGGCAAGCAGGCAGATTTGGTTATAAATGTCGCCGGCTTTTTCGCTGATTTCGCGCGCTTCCGCATTGCCGCGTTCTACCCGCCACAGGTTCGCTACGGTACGCAAAATCGGCATGAGCGTGGTGTGGGACACCATGATGACATTTTTATCGTAGCCGTAGCCGAACAGGCTAGGATCCATTTTTAGCGCTTCAATATAAGCGGGTTCCACGGCAACGAACATCAGCACGAAATTCGGGCTGCGTACGCCGATAAGGTTGCTGTAATCTTTGCGCGATAAATCATCGATGTGATTGCGCAACGCCTTAATGTGTTCATGCAGAAACGCCTGACGTTCCATTTCATCCTCAGAACTGACCGCACTTTCATAGGCGTTAAGGGACATTTTGCTGTCGATGATTAAATGTTTGTCGTCCGGCAGGTTGAGAATAAAATCGGGATAATTACGCTTGCCTTCCTCGTTTTTAAAATGCGCCTGCGCGGTGTAATGTTGGTCTTCCAGCAAACCGGCAGATTGCAACGCGCGCTCCAGCTGCATTTCGCCCCAGTTGCCGAGGGTTTTCTTTTCGCCTTTTAACGCGGATGTAAGATTATTCGCCTGTTGCGACATACTCAAGCCGATTTCCAGCACTTTCTTAATTTCCGCTTCCAACCCGGCGTTGCCTTTAACGGGCTCCGAATGAATTTCATTCACCCGTTTCTGAAAACTTTCAATTTGCTCGCGGAACGGCTTCAACAGGCTGTCCATGGAGGCTTGGTTGGTTTGTTGAAAACGCTGACTTTTTTCTTCCAGAATGCGATTGGCGAGATTTTGAAATTCCGTATTAAGTTGCTGTTTGGTTTGCTCGAAATTTTGCTGCTGTTCGGCAAAATGTTTTTCTTTTTCCGTTAAGGTGGTCTTGAGCTCTGCCAGCTCCTGCGAAAGTGCGGTGTATTTTTCCGTTAAATTTGCCAACGCTTCTTCACGGCGTGAAATCAGACTTTGGCTCTGTTCCAACTGACTGCGCAACCCTTCCGCCTGCGCCGACGCCACGCCGAAACGTTCTTTTAAGGCGGTAATCTGTTCCGCAATGGCACTGTGACGGGCTTGTTCTTCGTTCAGTTCCGTTTGCAAATACAGCACTTTTTCATCGCGCTCGGTGAGGCGAATTTGTAGGCCGTCCGCCATGGTTTGCGCTTTCACCACTTCTTGTTCCAATTGATTTTTGCGTGCGGTAACCGCATCAAATTTCGCCAATAACTGATTAAAATCTTCGATGTTTTTATTGAGATCCTGCTGCAATTCCACGCTGTCGCGTTTGCGTCGCGCGCCCACAAATAACAAAATCAGGCAAAGCACGCCAAGCGCCGCGCAAATGCCCAATAACATATTTAAATCAATATCCAATGCAAACATTTTTCCTCCTGCTGTTGGCGCATTAGTATAAAGGAAATCGGCGCCCTTTGCCGACCTTTTGCAGGTGGCAAAACGCCGTAAACTTGCGTAGAATTGCCCTATCAAAAACGTTTGCCAAAACGACCGCACTTTTAGGAACAAATATGCGCGAACCTTTATTCCAAGCCACCAAACAGGAAGAACACTGCCCGCAATGTGGCGCCTTGTTGCAAATCAAACAGGGTAAAAAAGGGCTGTTTCTCGGCTGTTCCGCTTATCCGCAATGCGATTATCTGAAACCGTTGCACGCCGGCAATGAGGTGAAAATCCTCAAAATGCTGGAACAAAGTTGCCCTGAATGTGGGCATCTTTTAGCGTTAAAACAAGGGCATTTCGGGATGTTCATCGGCTGCAGCAATTATCCCGACTGTCATTTTGTGGTGCACGAAGACGCAGAGGAAGAAACGGAAGAACATTTGCCTTGCCCCGAATGCAAAGCAGGGCAATTGGTGGCACGGCGCGGACGTACGGGCAAATCGTTTTATGCCTGCAACCGTTTTCCGCATTGCAAATTTTCTGTGCCGAGCAAGCCGTATGCCGTCCGTTGCCCGCAATGCCACGGCAGTTTAGCCTTATTAAAAAAACAACAGGACGGGCAACGCACTTGGCAATGCGCCAACAAAGCCTGTCGCCATATTTTTATGACCGAGTAACCTCATGAATTTACAAGATATTGTTGAACAGTTGAAACGTCAACGCGTGGTGGCGTATCCTACCGAAGCGGTGTTCGGCTTGGGTTGCAACCCGAACAGTCAAAGTGCGGTAGAAAATTTACTTGTTTTGAAGCAACGCCCCGTGTCGAAAGGTTTGATCCTGATTGCGACTGCCTTGGATTTTTTGTTGCCGTTTATTGATGAACGCCCTCTGGCGGAACTGCATTGGCAACGCCTCACCGCGCAATACGCCCGCCCGACCACCTGGGTCGTTCCCGCGAAAAAGACCACGCCGAAATTTCTCACCGGCGATTTTGACAGCATTGCGGTGCGCATCAGTCAGCACCCCGCCGTCAAACTGTTATGCGAACAGGCGGGCTTTGCGCTTACCTCCACCAGCGCCAATTTAAGCGGACAGCCGCCCTGCCGCACGGCGCAGGAAGTCACCCGCCAATTCGGCGCCGATTTTCCGGTGTTGGAGATGCCCGTGGGCGATGCAGTTAACCCGTCGGAAATTCGCGACATTTTCACCAACCAAATTTTTCGTCAAGGATAAATCATGTTATACGCCGTTTGGGGCAACCCCATCGTTCAAAGCAAATCACCGCAAATTCACCGCATTTTCGCCGAACAAACCACACAAGACGTGCAATATGACGCCATGTTGGGCGATGAACAGGATTTTGAGCGACAATTGCTGGCGTTTTTTGCCAAAGGTGCGGCGGGCTGTAATATCACCTCACCTTTCAAAGAACGGGCATTCAAGCTGGCACAGGCGCACAGTGAACGCTGTTTATTGGCAGAAGCCTGTAATACGCTGAAAAAACGGGATGACGGCAGCCTTTACGCGGACAACACCGACGGCGCCGGTTTAGTGACAGATTTACAGCGGTTACATTGGTTCAAACCGAATCAAACCTTGCTGATTTTAGGCGCTGGTGGCGCCACCAAAGGCGTATTGTTGCCTTTACTACAGGCGCAGCAAAACATTGTGATTGCCAACCGCACGCTATCTAAAGCACAGCAACTGGCGGACAAATTCGCGCCTTACGGTAATGTTCGGGCGGTTGCGCTGGATAAGATTCCCGCACAATCCTTTGATGTGGTGATAAATGCGACTTCATCAGGCTTACACGGCGGCACGGTACAAATTGATGACGCCATTCTACGGATGGCGAAAGCGGTTTACGATATGCAATACGATCGACAACAAGACACACCGTTTTTGGCGCGTTGCCGTGCGTTAGGCGTGCAAAACCGATGTGACGGCTTCGGAATGTTATTGGCGCAAGCAGCGCATTCCTTCTATTTATGGCTCGGCGTGATGCCGAACATCGAACCGCTGTTTGAGGCGTTATAATCGGGTCGGGCTATGTTTGGTGCGCCAAACGCCGTCGGCGATGATTAATAGCATGGCGATCACCAAACAAATAAACAACGGGTAACTCTGCGCATCGATTTCTTCGCCGATGAGCAACGAAATTCCTACCATCAGGCAAGGTTCTACATAGCCCAACAAGCCCAGCAGGTTCATCGGCAAATGGTTGCTGGCAAGAATATAGGAATTGAGCGCAGTGCCACTGATTAAGCCGAGGATCAACAATAAGGTTAAAATATTCGGGTTGCTTTGCTGCACTTGGGCAATATCCACCTGCCAGGAGAAATAAACACAAAACGGCAATAAGGTCAGCATTTCCAGGAAGAATGCCGCCAGATCGGTCATTTTCAGGATGCGGCGAACCACAAAATAGGTGGTGTACCCCACGCAAATCACCGAGGCTTCCCAAGAAATTTCTCCTTTTAGCACAATATTCGACAGCACACCCACGGCGGCAATCACCACCGCCAGAAATTTAATGCGCGAAATGCGTTCTTTAAAAATAAGACGCGCTGCTGCCACCATCACCAAGGGCAGCAATAAATAGCCGAAAGAAACACTGAGCGAGCTGCCGTTATTCGGTGCCCACAGAAACAACCACATTTGGAAGCCTATCAGCGCGCCGGTAAACACAAACGCCAGCGCAAAGTGCGGTTTTTTTTGAATGCGTTTTAAATGGGCGACAAGTGCCGCTTGCTGTTTAAACAGCACCACTGCCGCCGCCACGAAAGGCAGGGTGAACACAATGCGATAGCCGAAAATATCCGTTCCGCTCAAAGGCAACAGAAGTGTGGAAAAATAGTACATATAGCCGAACAGTAGGGAGGCAAATAATGAAAATGCGATGCCTTTTAACATGGTGAAAAAACTCCTTAGATAATGACCGCACTTTACTCCAACAAATCCCAAAATGCACGCACTAAAGGGCGCTCCAACGCAGGTTTTAAGGCGCACACGCCTAATTCGAAAGGCGCAATAGGCACATCTAATTGCAACGTGGAAATCTGATTGTTCAATGGACTGTTTTTCATCACCACATCCGGCAACAACGCCAACCCGCAGCCCGGCGCCATCATAGACACAATGCCCTCGTGCCATACCCTGGTTCTTCTTCACTTGAATTTGGCGGGACAACGTTGAGGACGGCATATTATGATACTGCGCCGGCGGTTTTGGCAAAGTTTTGGGGTGAGTGAAGGTTGTGAAGATTTTGAGATCGTTAAAGTTCATAATCGTTTGTTTTCTGTTAAGGTTGGTATTTCGTACTCAATATTGTTGTTGAGTACAAGCTCCTTTTCTTTGCTTCGCCAAAGAAAAGTAACCAAAAGAAAGGCGACCCCGGATAAGCCGCTTATCCTTATTCCAACACAATTTTCTTCACACTAAATTTCGAACTCGCTTCGCTCAAACAGGCGAAATTTAGCTAAAAATTGCATTTCCATAAGGGCGTCTTACAGGGGGACCCCATTTTTCTTCGAGCGTTATTCTAAAAGTGCGGTCAGTTTTAAAATTATTTATTCAAATGAAAAATACACAAAAATTTAACCGCACTTTTTCAAATTCAAAGAGCGAATCTATCCCCGTGTAGGTCGCCCTAGGGCGAAATCCCTAGCTGCACAGATAATTGCAAAAATTGCAACACATAATCCAAGTAATATCACTTTACGCAATAACAAAACACCTTATAATCACCCCAATCTAAAATTGATGATGAATTGCTTGTCCAACAGCGCAAAATTACGTGCCTTTGAATTAGCGGAACAAATTAAAGAAAAATTGGCATTCTTATTTGCCAAACACATGAACGACATTATCAGCGGCGAATTCTCCCGCGTGATGATAGAAGACTGGGCGAAGGGAGATGCCAACTTATTGAAATGGCGTGAAGAAACCGGCAAAACCGCCTTTGAAAACGCACCAAAATACGATGGCAAAATCAGCGAGCAGGAGTATTTCGATAACGGTGAGTTAATGGTCGCGATGGTGAAAGACATGAAACGTATTTCCTTACAAGGTTAACCTCGTCAAAGAAACAAAAGTCGACAATATTGTCGGCTTTGTTGTGAGGGAAAGTGCGGTCGTTTCCAGAAATGTTTTTACATGCCGCAAGCAACACGCGCAGGAAGTGATAATAAGTTGACAGCCTGCGGTTTGAAGATTAAAATCTGCGGTCTGTTCTTGTATGGACAGATTTGTAAAACAACATTTTTTAATGAATTTATTAAACTGGAGTTTTTTAATGGCAACAATCAACCAGCTAGTACGCAAACCGCGTGTGAAAAAGGTTGTAAAAAGTAACGTTCCTGCATTAGAGGCTTGCCCGCAGAAACGTGGTGTATGCACCCGTGTGTACACAACTACACCTAAAAAACCGAACTCAGCATTACGTAAAGTATGCCGTATTCGTTTAACCAATGGTTTCGAAGTAACCTCATACATCGGCGGTGAAGGTCACAACCTTCAAGAGCACAGTGTTGTGCTTATCCGTGGTGGTCGTGTTAAAGACTTACCGGGTGTGCGTTATCACACCGTACGCGGCGCATTAGACTGCGCAGGCGTGAAAGATCGTAAACAAGGTCGTTCTAAATACGGCGTTAAACGTCCTAAAGCTTAATGGATCTCCGTTAAGTAAGGCCAAACGTCTAAATTAGTAAAACTTATTTAAATCACAAACTCCAGTATCTAATTAGCCCCTTGTAAAAAGTGCGGTTAGTTTTTATCGAGTTTTGGGATACCCTGAAGATTATAGAAACGGAGAAATTCGCAATGCCACGTCGTCGTAGTATTGAACAACGCAAGATTTTACCGGATCCAAAGTTCGGTTCAGAATTACTTGCTAAATTTATCAATGTCATCATGGTAGATGGTAAAAAATCTATCGCAGAATCTATCGTTTATAACGCGTTAGACACTTTAGCGCAACGTACCGGTAAAGAAGCTTTAGAAGCTTTTGAAGCGGCATTAGAAAACGTGCGTCCAACCGTAGAAGTGAAATCCCGTCGTGTCGGTGGTTCTACTTACCAAGTACCGGTTGAAGTTCGCCCGGTTCGTCGTAACGCATTAGGTATGCGTTGGATCGTTGAAGCAGCTCGCAAACGCGGTGATAAATCCATGGCTTTACGTTTAGCTAACGAATTGTCTGACGCTTCCGAAAACAAAGGCGCGGCAGTTAAGAAACGTGAAGACGTTCACCGTATGGCTGAAGCTAACAAAGCGTTTGCTCACTACCGTTGGTAATATTCGGTTAGTATTTACGTTTTTGGGCTTCATCTCATTTCTATGCGGTGAAGCCTCATTCGTATATAAAATTTCGTATTTAATTTTAAATAAGAAATCGTCAAGGAAATAATAATGGCTCGTACAACCCCTATTGAAAGATATCGTAACATTGGTATCAGTGCGCATATTGATGCGGGTAAAACTACTACTACTGAGCGTATCTTGTTCTATACCGGTGTAAGTCACAAAATCGGTGAAGTACACGATGGTGCCGCAACCATGGACTGGATGGAACAGGAACAAGAACGTGGGATTACCATCACCTCTGCGGCAACCACCGCATTCTGGTCAGGTATGTCACAACAATTCCCACAACACCGTATTAACGTTATCGACACCCCGGGACACGTTGACTTTACTGTTGAAGTAGAACGTTCTATGCGTGTTCTTGATGGTGCGGTGATGGTTTACTGTGCGGTTGGTGGTGTTCAACCACAATCCGAAACCGTATGGCGTCAAGCAAACAAATATGAAGTACCACGTATTGCATTCGTTAATAAAATGGACCGCACCGGCGCAAACTTCCTACGCGTGGTTGATCAATTAAAAACCCGTTTAGGTGCCAATGCCGTTCCGCTTCAACTACCAATCGGTTCAGAAGAAAACTTCACCGGTGTTGTTGATTTGATCAAAATGAAAGCGATCAACTGGAACGAAGCTGACCAGGGTATGACGTTTACTTATGAAGATGTTCCTGCTGATATGCACGCCGCTTGCGAAGAATGGTGCCAAAACTTAATTGAAGCGGCAGCAGAAGCTTCAGAAGAATTAATGGAAAAATACCTCGGTGGTGAAGAATTAACTGAAGAAGAAATCAAAGCCGGTCTTCGTCAACGCGTATTAGCAAACGAAATCATTTTGGTAACCTGTGGTTCTGCGTTCAAAAACAAAGGTGTTCAAGCAATGCTTGATGCTGTTGTTGAATACTTGCCGGCGCCAACCGATATTCCTGCGATTAAAGGTATTAACCCGGATGAAACCGAAGGTGAGCGCCATGCAAGCGATGAAGAGCCGTTCTCCTCATTGGCATTCAAAATCGCAACTGATCCATTTGTGGGTAACTTAACCTTCTTCCGTGTGTACTCTGGCGTAATCAATTCCGGAGATACCGTATTGAACTCCGTACGTCAAAAACGTGAACGCTTTGGTCGTATCGTTCAAATGCATGCGAACAAACGTGAAGAAATCAAAGAAGTTCGCGCAGGTGATATTGCGGCGGCAATCGGCTTAAAAGACGTCACCACCGGTGATACATTATGTGCGATTGAAGCGCCAATCATCCTTGAACGTATGGAATTCCCTGAGCCGGTAATCTCTGTTGCGGTAGAACCAAAAACCAAAGCAGACCAAGAAAAAATGGGTATTGCATTAGGCCGTTTAGCACAAGAAGACCCTTCATTCCGAGTGCACACTGATGAAGAATCCGGTGAAACCATTATCTCTGGTATGGGTGAATTACACTTGGATATCATCGTTGACCGTATGAAACGTGAATTCAAAGTGGAAGCTAACATCGGTAAACCACAAGTATCTTACCGTGAAACTATCCGTACTCGCGTTAACGATGTGGAAGGTAAACACGCAAAACAATCCGGCGGTCGTGGTCAATACGGTCATGTGGTTATCGACTTGTATCCATTAGAACCGGAAGGTCCGGGTTACGAGTTTGTTAACGAAATTAAAGGTGGTGTAATCCCTGGTGAATATATCCCGGCCGTTGACAAAGGTATTCAAGAACAACTTAAATCCGGTCCGTTAGCAGGTTATCCGGTGGTTGATATCGGTGTTCGTTTACACTTCGGTTCATACCATGATGTGGACTCCTCCGAATTGGCGTTTAAATTAGCGGCATCTTTAGCATTTAAAGCAGCATTCGCTAAAGCAAACCCTGTTCTGCTTGAGCCAATCATGAAAGTTGAAGTAGAAACCCCACCTGAGTACGTAGGTGACGTAATCGGTGACTTAAGCCGTCGTCGTGCAATGGTGAACGGTCAAGAAGCGAACGAATTCGTTGTTAAAATCGATGCAGAAGTTCCGCTTTCAGAAATGTTCGGTTACGCAACTGACTTACGTTCCCAGACTCAAGGTCGTGCTTCCTACTCAATGGAACCATTGAAATATGCTGAAGCACCGAAAAACGTAGCTGAAGCCGTAATTGAAGCTCGTAAAAAATAATTTTGTTTAACTAATCCACAAGCCACTCCGGCTTGTGGACTTATACATTGAGGAAACTTAATCGTGTCTAAAGAAAAATTTGAACGTACAAAACCGCACGTTAACGTGGGTACAATCGGCCACGTTGACCATGGTAAAACCACTTTAACAGCAGCTATCACTACCGTATTGGCAAAACACTACGGCGGTGCAGCACGTGCATTTGACCAAATCGATAATGCACCTGAAGAAAAAGCGCGTGGTATCACCATCAACACTTCACACGTTGAATATGACACCCCAACCCGTCACTATGCACACGTTGACTGCCCGGGACACGCCGACTATGTGAAAAACATGATTACCGGTGCGGCGCAAATGGACGGTGCTATCTTAGTAGTAGCAGCAACCGACGGTCCTATGCCACAAACTCGTGAGCACATCTTATTAGGTCGCCAAGTAGGTGTTCCTTACATCATCGTATTCTTAAACAAATGCGACATGGTAGATGACGAAGAGTTATTAGAATTAGTTGAAATGGAAGTTCGTGAACTTCTTTCTCAATATGACTTCCCGGGCGATGACACCCCAATCGTACGCGGTTCTGCATTAAAAGCGCTTGAAGGCGATGCCGCATGGGAAGAAAAAATCCTTGAATTAGCAAACCATTTAGATACTTACATCCCGGAACCTGAGCGTGCTATCGACCAACCGTTCCTTCTTCCAATTGAAGATGTGTTCTCTATCTCCGGTCGTGGTACCGTAGTAACGGGTCGTGTTGAGCGCGGTATCATCCGTACCGGTGATGAAGTTGAAATCGTGGGTATCAAACCGACTGCAAAAACCACCGTAACCGGTGTTGAAATGTTCCGTAAATTACTTGACGAAGGTCGTGCGGGTGAAAACATCGGTGCATTATTGCGTGGTACTAAACGTGAAGAAATCGAACGTGGTCAGGTATTGGCGAAACCGGGTTCAATCACCCCGCACACTGACTTCGAATCTGAAGTGTACGTATTGTCCAAAGAAGAAGGTGGTCGTCATACTCCATTCTTCAAAGGTTACCGTCCACAATTCTATTTCCGTACAACTGACGTAACCGGTACTATCGAGTTACCTGAAGGCGTGGAAATGGTTATGCCCGGTGATAACATCAAAATGACCGTATCCTTAATTCACCCAATTGCGATGGACCAAGGTTTACGTTTCGCTATCCGTGAAGGTGGCCGTACAGTGGGTGCCGGCGTGGTAGCTAAAATTATCAAATAATTGATAAGACAAACCAAAGTAAAACTGAAAAGGCGTATCGAGAGGTACGCCTTTTTGTTTATGAAATCTTTAATAAATACTATGCTGTACTTCCTTTTTAATTCATTATACACGACTAATTTTTATTTTAATTCTATTAAATAATCATTTAAGCCGATTTATCGTATTTTTCAATGTCTGAATCTGTATATCGTTCAGACGTGAATAATAGTCCATATTGTAACGGTCTAACTTTCAGCAACACCTCAAGCCTGATAAAACCAATCATTAGTTAAATTAACAAGTTAATGTGCAGGCAAAAACCGGGGGGGTAGGCAGGTGACATTATTTATGCATAGCTATGCTGACTGTATTTAGCCATAGTCATTGACCTTTACTCCTGTCAAATTGTGGGTTGACGCTGTTCCGCTGAGATCCATATAGCATTGAGTAAACAGGCGTTAGGTTCGAAGATTCACTGCAGACAACCGAAGCGGCTTCAGCCTTAGGCAATTTATTACTAATGATGTTTGAAGCGAAAAAATGTTTTTAAAATAAATTTATCTTTGTTGTATTGTGGAAGCCTAAACCATTACAATAACGAAAAGTAACACTATAACTTGGTAACTAAACTTGCTAAAATCCGTCCTCTAGCTCTGGGTACTAGCCAACTTTCTCAGTTTTTCAAAAAAATCACAGGGGAGACCAGATTATCTACATTACTGCCCTTAGAGTTAATATTTAGGGCATAAAACTACCTAGTATTTAGTTAACTAATTGAAAATAAAAGTGAAAAGTTTTGGATGAGTGTTCTAACGGAGATTCAAAGTTGAAGTTTAAAAAGCTTTTTATTGCTTACATAGATGGTTTGAAAGGTTTTTCTAAGGCGACTAATGTTAGATAATCACTTAATAGCGAGGATTTATTGTGTGATCAGAAAACATAATTGTATTTCTGATAGATGACCCCGCCTTCAATATCATTTGGTTAGGGATTAAAGAGGCAGTAAAGAAGTTGGATAATGTTGATTCAGAACCGGAAATCGGCGATGAATCAATTTATGGTTGATTTTCGGAGTTGAAATGAGGGCCGCACAGAATTTGGGATAAGGACAAAAGAAATAATTTACGCTATATCTGCTAAGGTGTTATTCTTTGACACCTTTGGTTCTAAAGAACATTTTTTCATTAAAATTTTCCAATTCCTCGATCAAGATCACAAATTTAACATTAAAATAACAATATTTTCTTCATATAAATTTAATTTATGATATAAATACAATTAAATAACAACCTGAAGGATTTAATTATGACAACGGTATCTCAAAGACTCAAGAACGAATTCAAACAACTAGTAGATGGTGAAATCAGTATTAAAAATTTATTCACCGGACATGGTATATTTCATTCAGGAATAATGTTTGCACTTCATCAAAACGATAGCATTTTCTTGCGGGCTGAAGATGAGTTAGTCCCTTACTTAGAAAGTTTAGGTGCTGTAGCTTATTCAATTGATCCCAATAATACGAATAAACTGGCACTCCACCGTTACTATCAACTTCCTCATTCTATTCGTAAAAATAAGCCGTTATTTGAAAAAACCGTTAAATTGTCTATTCAACAGGCAAAATTTAAGAAAGTCGCTGAAGATTTGACAAAAAAAGAGCGAATTAAAGAATTGGCTAATTTTTCCATTAAGCATGAAAGATTGCTGGCTAAAATTAATATTTATACGGTAAGTGAATTTCAGAAGATCGGCGCAATTCACAGCTATTTTAGGTTAAAGAAACTGGGTGTTTCTGCCAACGTAGAATTGTTATGGACTTTATGCGCCGCATTAAAAAATAAGCATGCTTCGTTGCTTACGGAAAAGGAAAAATCGGCAATTTTGACTAAATTAAATGTTTTACTTGCAGCAAATGGTTTGCGGAAAGTAAAGGCCTAAGAATCGCAAAAAGAAAAAAACCGCTCTATTGAGCGTTTTTTCATTTATAGAACACCTTAAAACACTTTAGAAAACCACCGCACTTTTGAGTTTTTTCAAGGCATTGGTTTCTAACTGGCGAACACGTTCGGCGGAAATGTTGTATTTCGCCGCCAAATCCTGCAACGTAGCTTTGGTTTCATCTAACCAGCGGGCTTTGATAATGTCTTGGCTGCGTGCATCAAGATTGTCTAACGCGACGGCAAGCTGATCGGTGGCTTGTGCTTCGTAGTTTTCGTTTTCCAATTCGGCGGCAAAGTTGGAGCTTTTGTCTTCCAAATACAATGCCGGCGCATAGGTTTCTTCGTCATGCTCATCGCCGGGCAGGTCGAATGCCACATCGGCGCCGGTCATGCGTGACTCCATTTCCATGACATCTTGCGGCGATACACCGAGTTCATTGGCGACCATGTCCACTTCGTTTTCGTTGAACCAGCCTAAGCGTTGCTTAGTTTTGCGTAGGTTGAAGAACAATTTGCGTTGCGCTTTGGTGGTGGCGACTTTAACAATACGCCAGTTGCGCAACACATATTCGTGAATTTCCGCTTTGATCCAGTGCACAGCGAAAGAAACCAAGCGCACGCCTACTTCCGGGTTGAAGCGTTTTACCGCTTTCATTAAGCCGATGTTACCTTCCTGGATTAAATCCGCTTGCGGCAAGCCGTAACCGGAATAACCGCGCGCGACGTGAATCACAAAGCGCAAATGAGACAACACTAATTTTTTCGCCGCTTCAATATCTTCTTTGTAATACAAACGCTCTGCCAATTCCTTTTCTTCTTCGGCGGTCAGCATTGGATATTCATTTGCCGCACGAATATAAGCTTCTATACTGCCTTGCGGAACGAGCATCATTGTTTGAGTTTCTTTATCCATTATCTTCCTTCTTCTTTGTTAATCACCGAATCAAAGAATTCAATGCAATATAATCTGTATTAAGTTAATCGGTTTTAGCGATTGGATTTTAACTTTTTGCAGGCTATTTGACTATATTGTGTGAAAAAAGTTTCTTTATTTTACAAAATAACCTGCATAAGAAAACAAAAATTTTATCCTGAAATTATTCTGTTAGCGGTTTGATTTGATAGGTCAAATCCTGTTCGATGACGCGTAACAACAAATCAATGTTCGGGTGTTTGCCGGGGTGTTTATGTGCATCTTCCGTGTACTCGGCGAATAATTGCAAACCTTTTTGGGCAGAAGTGCGGTCTAATTTTCTGTTAAATTTTACGGCGAGCGCATTGTAAACCCGCAATGAACCTAATTTCCCGGCAACGGCAGGAATCTCATGAACCAATGTACCGTTATGTAAAATATGGATACCACTTAAATGGTCAATAGCAGGCAATGTCGCTAAAATTTCATTAAAATTCATCTTACTCCTTTAGTATTAACTGATGGTTTGTTGACTATTCACTTCGCCCTGTTTGCCGATAAAACGCACTTCGGGCTGTAAGCGAACGTCAAAACGAAGGGCAACTAATTGATAAATGTGATGCGCCAATTCTACCACATCGGACGCGGTGGCGTTGCCTTTGTTAATAATCACCAGCGCCTGTTGTTGATGTACTGCCGCGCCGCCGATTTGATAGCCTTTCAAGCCGCATTGATCGATAAGCCAACCGGCGGCTAATTTGACGCTGCCGTCCGCTTGCGGGAAGTGCGGTATAGCGGGGTAGTCTTCTTTTAAGCGGGCAAATTGTTGGGCGGAAACCACCGGATTCTTAAAGAAGCTACCCGCATTGCCGAACTGTTTCGGATCGGGCAATTTGCTTTGGCGTACGGCACAAACCTCGGCAAAAACGTCCGCCGAACTGACCGCACTTTTGTCTAAATTTGCCAAGTTGCCGTATTTCAACACCGGTTTCCAGTCTTTCGCCAGTTTTAAACCGACCGCCGTGACCACATAACCATGCGCATATTTGTGTTTAAACACGCTTTCCCGATAACCGAATTCGCATTCTTCGCAGCTCAAACGGAATTGTTCTGCGGACGTGAGATCGAGCACCTCTACATAATCGCACACGTCTTTAAATTCCACGCCGTAGGCACCGATATTTTGAATCGGGGCGGAACCGGCACAGCCCGGTATGAGGGCAAGATTTTCCAAGCCGTAAATGCCTTGCGCGATACTCCATTGCACCAAATCATGCCACACTTCGCCGCCATTCACATGTAGATAATGAAAGCGGTCGTCTTCCTTATGCGCAATACCACGCAGACGATTAATCAGCACAGCGCCGGCAAAATCTTCCACAAACAACACATTGCTGCCTTGCCCTAAAAAAAGCACTGGCAGATTTTCCCGCTGGAATTCGTCCCACACCTGTTTAAGTTGAGGAACGGAGGTAATTTCAATCAGTTTTTGGGCTTGCGCCGGAATAGAAAAGGTATGGAACGGTTGTAAATTCTGCATGGCTTTCCTCTGAATTAAGCTAATGTGTGTGCCAATGTGACTTTCACTTCCGTGCCGCCGTCGGTGCGGTTGGCAATGGTCAGTTTGGCGTTAAGTTGTATGCTGCGCTCGTGCATGATGTTGAGCCCGTAGTGTCCATCCGGCTCTTCCAGGCTTGGAATGCCGATTCCGTTATCGCGCACGACTAGTTCATATTCACCGTCTTCATTGGTGTGCGCGATGACTTCAATGAGTGTGCCTTGTGAATGTTTAATGGCATTTAACACCGCTTCACGCACAATTTGCAAGGCATTGACCAATTGCTGCGCGTTAAAACTTTGTGACGGCAAGGTGCAATCCACGCTCATTTGAATGT
Organism: Aggregatibacter actinomycetemcomitans; assembly: GCF_023518055.1. Classification (NCBI taxonomy): domain Bacteria; kingdom Pseudomonadati; phylum Pseudomonadota; class Gammaproteobacteria; order Pasteurellales; family Pasteurellaceae; genus Aggregatibacter; species Aggregatibacter actinomycetemcomitans. The sequence continues at coordinate 367,456 of NZ_CP085096.1, read as the reverse complement.
CCGTTTGATTGCGCAAGGAATCAATCACTTGCTCCAATGCCAGTTTCAAATTGGCTTCCTGCACGGTTAAACGGAACGTCGCCAACAGTTCGCGTAATTGGCTGTAGCCGTCGCTGAGTGCCTGTTCGAACTGCTTAATAATCGACAAACTTTTTTGCTTGGAATCTGTTTCGCCTTTGTTCAAATTGTGTTTTAACAGCGTAAGCTGAATTTGCAAAAATGCCAACACTTGCGCCAAAGAATCGTGCAATTCGCGGGCGATAATGGAACGTTCTTCCATCAACAATAGCTGTTCTTGCTGGCGTTGCATGCGTTGGAAATACAGCGAGCGGCTGAGCATTTGAGCCACATTTTGCATGGTGCGCAAATCCGGACACGGCAACCCCGCCTGCCAACGCAATACGGCGAGGCTTTCCCCTTCAATATTCATTTCCGTTTGTTGCGATTCCAGCTGGTCATATTTCACGCCCAAGCATATATTCCAATGCGGCGCGTCTAACACATCCAGTTCCAAATAGCGTAAATGTTCGCTAATCATGACATTTTGTAGCACCAGTTGCAAAATTTTGCCGTCGATTTTATTGGTCGTCACAAGTTGGGAGCAGTGATATAAGGTCGTTAAAGAGCGGTTGGTTTGTTGTAGCTTTTGCGTTTTTTCATTCACTGTGGCTTCCAAACCGGAATACAGTTTACCCAACTCCGATGACATTTTAGTGAAAGTGCGCGCCAAATGCCCCAGTTCGTCTTCTTTACGCACGTCCAGCGGAATATGCTTGAATTGCCCCATTTGCACCTGCGTACTGGCGCGGGTGAGCTGCTCCAGCGGGCGCACCACAGCTTTTCGGGTGTACCAATTCACGTAAGACACCATGATCACAATAAGCAGCATGGAAAAAATAATCACGCACAGCGCCCAAATCCATTTTTCTTCCGCCGAATGTTGCAGGGTAAAAACAAATTGATCCACTTGTTCCACATAATTGGCGATATTCTTTTGATATTCGGTGAAATTTTGTTCCCGCGCCAGACGTTCCATCACTTCCCAGCGTTTAATCAAATTGTGATAGGAATCTTTCACATCCTGCGAAGCAAAAGACTGATAGTTAATTTCCACCAGGGATTTTGAATGCAAACTCACGCGATATTGGCGCAGGCTGCTTTCCACCATTTGTGGTTCATGTTCGATTTCATAAAGTATGCGATAACTTTGCATACGCAATGAACCGGACACGTTAATGGCTTCCGCATAGGATTTATTGCCCGCCATCAGCGCCAGACTTAATGCGCCGATGATGCCGACAAAGATAATAATCACAATAAGATAGTTGGCAATGCGGGTGGAAACGGAATGTTTAATTTTCAAAATAACAAGCCTTGGTAGAAAACGTGTCATTAGTGTAACAAAAAAGTGCGGTGGTTTTTACCGGCGTTTTATCAAGCGGCGTTTTTTCATGCCTGCGTTCTTAAATTTGATCTAAAACAAATTGCGCTGGGAATCCGCCTAAAATACTCATTTGTAGTGATATTAATTCATTCGCAACAAATTAATATGCGGGATCTACAAAAAGATTAATTGGTAAAGACAAATAATAACGTCGAAGGTTAACGGCGCGATAAAAATACATTATCCGAAAGAATATGAATAAAACAGACATTTTAACCATGGAAGACGCTAAAGATTGGCACATTGTCGGTCTGGTGGTGCAAGGCAAGCCGCAAAAAATAACAGCCATTCGCACCGCACTTTTGGCGATTCCACATACAGAAATCCCGACCTTTAATGAAAACATCGGCAAAATCGTGGCGGTAATGCAATCTCATGATCCGCATGTTTTGTTGAAGAACATGGAGTCGGTAAAAGAGATTGACGGTGTGATTACCGTGTCGCTGATTTATCATCAACAGGACGAACAGCCAGAATAATCAAAAAGATATAAAAATAGTGGGGGAAACGCTATGAATTTAAGTCGTCGAGACTTTATGAAAGCCAATGCGGCGATGGCAGCCGCAACGGCGGCCGGGTTAAGTATTCCGGTCAAAAATGTTGAAGCTGCAGAATCCGAAATTAAATGGGATAAAGCGGTTTGCCGTTTCTGCGGTACCGGTTGTGCGGTATTGGTGGGCACCAAAGACGGTCGTGTTGTGGCTTCACAAGGCGATCCGGATGCGGAAGTCAACCGTGGTTTGAACTGCATTAAAGGCTATTTCTTACCGAAAATCATGTACGGTAAAGACCGTTTGACGCAGCCGATGTTGCGCATGAAAGACGGCAAATACGATAAAAACGGTGATTTCACGCCGGTGAGCTGGGACGTGGCGTTTAAGACCATGGCGGAAAAATTTAAAGCTGCAGTGAAAGAATTAGGTCCGAACGGCGTAGGGATGTTCAGTTCCGGGCAGACCACCATTTTTGAAGGCTATGCCAAATCCAAATTGTGGAAAGCCGGTTTCCGTTCTAACAACATCGACCCTAACGCCCGTCACTGTATGGCGTCTGCGGCGGTTGCCTTTATGCGTACTTTCGGCATGGATGAACCGATGGGCTGTTATAACGACATCGAACAAGCCGAAGCCTTCGTACTTTGGGGTTCCAACATGGCGGAAATGCATCCGATTTTGTGGTCCCGTATTACCGATCGTCGTCTATCCAACCAAGATGTGAAAGTCGCCGTGCTTTCTACTTTTGAACATCGTAGTTTTGAATTGGCGGATTATAGCCTCATTTTCAAACCGCACACCGACTTGGTGATTTTGAACTACATTATCAATTATCTGATTCAAAACGATGCCATTAACCGGGATTTCGTCAACAAACATACCAAATTCAAACGCGGCGAAACCGACATTGGTTATGGTTTGCGCCCTGAAAATCCGTTGGAACAAAAAGCGAAAAACGTGAAAACGGCAGGCAAAATGTATGACAGTAACTTTGATGAATTAAAAGCCTTAGTCGCCGAATATACGTTAGACAAAGCCCATGAAATGTCAGGCGTGCCGAAAGATGTGTTGGAAAATTTGGCGAAATTGTATGCCGATCCGAAGAAAAAAGTGGTGTCTTACTGGACCATGGGCTTTAACCAACATACCCGCGGCGTGTGGGCGAACCACCTCATTTATAACATCCATTTGCTGACCGGTAAAATTTCCATTCCGGGCTGCGGTCCGTTCTCGTTAACCGGTCAACCGTCTGCTTGTGGTACGGCGCGCGAAGTGGGAACGTTTATCCACCGCCTGCCGGCAGACTTAGTGGTCACCAATCCGAAACACCGTGAAAAAGCGGAACAAATCTGGAAATTGCCTGCCGGCGTGATTACTGATGTTCTCGGCTTCCATGCGGTCGCTCAAAGTCGTGCGTTAAAAGACGGCAAAATGCGCGTGTTGTGGCAAATGTGTACCAACAATATGCAAGGCGGTCCGAATATTAACAGAGAAACCTTCCCGGGCTGGCGTAATCCGGACAATTTTATTGTGGTGTCCGATCCGTACCCGACGGTGTCCTGTCTAGCCGCCGACTTGATGTTGCCAACGGCAATGTGGGTGGAAAAAGAAGGCGCTTACGGTAATGCGGAGCGTCGTACCCAATTCTGGCGTCAACAAGTAAAAGCGCCGGGAGAAGCCAAATCCGACGTATGGCAATTGGTAGAATTCTCCAAATATTTCACCACCGATGAAATGTGGCCGGCGGAAATTCTGGACAAAAATCCGGAATACAAAGGCAAAACCTTATATGACGTGTTATACCGCAACGGTCAAGTAGATAAATTCCCGTTAAGCGAATTGGCGGAAGGACAATTGAATGATGAGTCCTATCACTTCGGTTTCTACTTGCAAAAAGGCTTATTTGAGGAATACGCCTCCTTCGGTCGCGGTCACGGACATGACTTGGCATCGTTCGATACTTACCACAAAGCACGCGGTTTACGCTGGCCGGTGGTGGACGGCAAAGAAACCTTATGGCGTTATCGCGAAGGCTACGACCCGTATGTCAAAGAAGGGGAAGGTGTGGCGTTCTACGGCTATCCGGATAAAAAAGCGATTATTCTTGCCGTGCCTTATGAGCCGCCTGCGGAATCACCGGACGAAGAATACGATTTGTGGTTATGTACCGGTCGCGTGTTGGAACACTGGCACACCGGCACCATGACCCGTCGTGTACCAGAACTGCACCGCTCCTTCCCGAATAACTTGGTTTGGATGCACCCGACAGACGCGCAAAAGCGCGGGTTACGCCATGGTGATAAAGTCAAAGTCGCTTCACGTCGAGGAGAAATCATTTCGTTCTTAGATACCCGCGGACGTAACAAGGTGCCGGAAGGTTTGATTTACACAACCTTCTTTGATGCCGGTCAGTTGGCGAATAAATTAACCTTGGACGCGACCGACCCGATTTCCAAAGAAACCGACTTCAAAAAATGTGCGGTGAAAGTGGAAAAAGCCGCTTAAAAACGTGTTAAAAACCTACCGCACTTTTGTGTCTTCAAGCCAGAAAAGTGTGGTCAGAAAATCAAAAGAAAATGCAAAAACCGACTGTAACGCCCGAACGCCGTAAATTTCTCAAAGACGCCACCCGTACTGCGGGCGGGCTTGTTGGGCTTGGCTTGTTACTTGGCTTACAGCAAAAACAAAGTTTGGCACGTGAAGGCGTGGCATTGCGTCCACCTTTCGCCATCGAAAGTGACGAGAAATTTGCCTCCGCCTGCATTCGTTGCGGTCAGTGCGTGCAAGCCTGCCCTTATGATATGTTGCATTTGGCATCGTTGCTATCACCAATGGAAGCGGGGACGCCGTATTTTATCGCGCGCGATAAACCTTGCGAAATGTGTCCGGATATTCCTTGCGCCCATGCGTGTCCGAGCGGTGCGTTAGATCGTGAGGCGCAGGATATTAATCAATCCCGTATGGGGCTGGCGGTGTTGCTGGATCATGAAACCTGCTTGAACTGGCAAGGCTTGCGTTGCGATGTGTGTTATCGGGTTTGTCCGTTGATTGATAAAGCCATTACGCTGGAAAGCCATCGTAATGAGCGCACCGGCAAGCACGCGGTGTTTATTCCGACGGTGCATTCCGATGGCTGTACCGGCTGTGGCAAATGCGAACAAGCGTGTGTCTTGGAAGAAGCGGCAATCAAAGTATTACCGATGCATTTGGCGAAAGGCATGTTAGGCAAACATTATCGTTTGGGTTGGGAAGAAAAGGCGAAAGCCGGACATTCCTTGGCGCCGAAAGATTTGATTTCGATGCCGACCCGTATGCCGGAAGCCACAATGCCGGTAATGGGCGCAGAAGACATTCCGGAGCCGATTCTGGCACCGACATTGGGAGGCAAATAATGGCGAATTCACCAAAATTTGCAGGCAAAGAGGCGCGGGAAAAACTGGGCTGGTGGCATGCCTATCGCTTCTTGTTTTGGCGTAGGCTCACGCAATTCGGCATCCTGATGATGTTTTTAAGCGGTCCTTACTTTGGCGTGTGGATTTTAAAAGGCAATTACAGCGGAAGTCTGCTTTTCGATGTGATTCCGTTAAGTGATCCGTTAATTACGTTGGAAAGCCTTTCCACGAGGCATTTACCGGGAACCCTGACCCTCATCGGCGCGTTGATTATCTTTACGTTGTATGCGTTGTTAGGTAGCAAAGTTTTCTGCGGCTGGGTTTGTCCGCTGAATGTGGTTACCGATTGCGCCGCCTGGATTCGCCGGAAACTGGGCATTCGCCAAACGGCAAAAATTCCGCGCGGGTTACGTTATGCCATTTTGCTGATGATTTTAGTCGGCAGTGCAGTCAGCGGTTTGTTACTGTGGGAATGGATTAATCCGGTGGCGGCGTTAGGTCGCGCTTTAATTTATAGTTTCGGAGCGACGGCATGGTTGATTTTAGCGGTATTTCTGTTTGATTTATTCATTGTTGAACACGGTTGGTGCGGGCATTTGTGTCCTATTGGCGCAACCTATGGCGTCATTGGTGCGAAAAGTCTGATTCGGATCAAAGTGATTGATCGGGCAAGATGTGACAATTGCATGGATTGCTACAACGTTTGCCCGGAACCCCAAGTGTTGCGTTCGCCATTACACGGAAAAAATAACGAAAGCTTGTTAGTGCTTTCGCAAGATTGCATCAGTTGCGGGCGTTGCATTGATGTCTGCGCTGAAAACGTATTAACTTTTAGCCATCGGTTTAATAACGACATTCCTATCGTCACCCTAAACCAATAAAAATAAAAAAATTCCATCATTCGGGGGAGTGATTAAAATGATTAGAAACAACGTATTTGCTTTTAGCGGTGCGCTATTTACGGCATTGTTCGCGACGTCCGTTATGGCGCAACAGCCGACGGAAGGCGCTGGAGATTTTTTCCATAATTCACCGGAAAGTGTCTCGCCGGCATTTCATGATGCACCGAAACAAAGCGAACTGCCTGCCTTAAACTATGTGAATCAACCGCCAATGGTGCCGCATAGTGTGAAAAATTATCAGGTCACCAAAAACGTGAACCAATGCTTAAACTGCCACAGCGTTGAAGCGTCGCGCGTGACCGGTGCAACCCGTATCAGCCCGACGCACTTTATGGATCGCGACGGCAACCTCGGCTCCAGCTCCTCTCCGCGTCGTTATTTCTGCTTACAATGCCACGTTTCTCAATCCGATGTTGAGCCAATCGTGCCAAACGAATTCAAACCGATGAAAGGTTACGGACAGTAATTAAGAGGTGGTTATGTCAGCGAAGAAACCAAATATTTTAGTGCGATTCTGGCGTTGGTTCAGATCGCCTAGCCGTATTGCGGTAGGCACGATTATCGTCTTATCCTTTATCGGCGGTATTTTGTCCTGGGTCGGTTTTAACTACGGCTTGGAACAAACCAACACCGAGCAATTTTGTGCCGGCTGTCACATGAATGATGCGTACCCGGAATATTTGCACAGCGTACATTATCAAACCCGCACCGGCGTGAGCGCCAGCTGTCCGGATTGTCATGTTCCCCATGAATTCGGACCGAAAATGTGGCGTAAAATGGTGGCGGCAAAAGAAGTGTACGCGCATTATATGGGCTTAACTGATACGTTGGAGAAATTCAATGCCCGTCGTCCGCACATGGCGGAAAACGAGTGGGAGCGCATGAAAGCCAACGATTCCCAAGAATGTCGCAACTGCCACAAAATGGATCGTATGGATTTCTCCCAACAAAAAACCGTGGCACAAAGAATGCACAAATTTGCGCAGGAAAACGGCAAAACCTGTATTGATTGCCATAAAGGTATTGCGCACGAGTTGCCGGATATGAGCCGGGTTGCACCGGGTTGGTTGCAAGATACGGAAGTGAAACCGGAAGAAGAACAAGGCAAAAAATAAGCATATAAAAAACGCTGTGTTTTTTGACCGCACTTTCTAATGAAATAGGCACTTTCAAGGTGCCTATTTTGATCCTAGCTTGAGACTATTTTGCTTTTTGCGTAAACACTTTGTCGCTCAATATTCGCAACGGTTGCATATCGCTGTCGCCCACAATCACGCGGGTCGGGTCGGAGCGCAAACAACTGCCGGCATAATGCCCGCCTACGGTAAACGTACACACCTGCACATATTGATCTTCCACTTTCGGCAAGCACCATAATTGCTGGTAGATATTTTCTTGTTTAGCAAAACACCCGTTGGTGCTATCCAAGACGGTTTTGCACTCGCCGATAAGTTTTACGTTATCGCCACGGCGACCGGCAATAGGTTTTTGCGCATAACCGTTGGCAATGAGTTTCGGCGTAAGTTCAAAACCGGCTTCCAGCAAATAACGGTGATTCGGGAACAACGACCACAACACCGGCAAAATCGCTTTATTGCTTGGAATTGCCGTCCATAAAGGCTCATACACCAACACTTCCGGACGAAGTAACACGTCAATCAACCGCACTTTATCTTCCGGATAACCGGTGCGAATCGGCGGTGCCACTTCACGCCCGGTGGCATCTTCGCGTAATTGTTCCAGCACGGTTTCCCATGCCCAGGTTTTCCATACGCTTTGCACCCGTTGATTTTCGTCGTCCAATAATTGTCCGCGCGTATCCCAATGCAACCCTTCTGTGCCGTGGATAATCTTGGTGTTAAAACCCGCCTGCGTCAGCGTATCACGCATAAACAAGGCGTGATATTCTTCTTCCGCATCGTGATCCTGCATAATGTGCACCAACGGCGTGGCGTGGCTGTGTTTCCAGGTATCCGCCAAGGCATTGCGTAAGCCTTCGCCAGGGTCATGCCTTAAGGTTAAACCCGCCAGTGCCGCCCAATGGGGCAAAATCGCCCCCGCTTCTGCGTGACAAGAGGCGGAATCGGTGTTGTATTCATAAACTTTCAAACCGCGTTCATCCAAACAAAAATCCATTCTGCCGGTGATGGTTTGATAACGACGATTTTGCCAGGATAAGCGTAAACGCGGCCACAGCAGTTTCGGAATATTGAAATATTGCAATAACTTATCGTCTTTCAGCACCTTGTCGGTGGCGTGCAAATACATCAAATGCAGCTCATTGGTGGCGCGAATCAGCTCATGTTGTGCGCTTTCGGAAAGGGCAAAATAGCGATATTGATCGCCATGATTGACGATGTGTCCCTTCATTGCCTTCACGTAAGCCGCTTCCAGCGGGTTGTCTTCATTCAGCCAATTGGCGGCGAATTGTCCCTGATTTTCAATGTGTTCTGCATGAATGGTGAGTTTCTCCGGCGCCGGCATCGGTTGCGGCAGACTAAATTCCTCGTTGTCCGTTTGAATCATCCAGCCGAGAATTTCCGTGTCATCAAAGGTGTCTTGCAGGAGGTATCTCCCAGCCGTAACCGTCATCGGCAGCTCACGTGTCCATTGTTGACCGCTTGGCAGGCGGGAGTGAATCACGTTTTGCTCGGCGATACGCACTTTGTCCGCCAATACTTCAGTAATCACCGCCACATGCCCGGTGTGCTTAAATTCGCCGCCTTCCTGCCAAATGAGCAATGCCCCGCATTCCGGCGCCCGTTTGCCGCCGTTGGCAAAGGCTTGCAACGGCAACAGGGCGTCATTCACCACTTGGCGCAAAAAGCGTAAGGAAAAAATTTCATACGCCATGCCCACATCGGTGAACACCATGCCGTAATTGAGATAAAGATAGCGACGGGCGAATTCCACGCATTGCCATTTGTAGCCCATGTATTCGCCGCCGAGATAGCTACGAAAGGCGGCATCGTCAGGGTATTCCTGCGCATCCGCTGTGTTGTAATCTGAAGAATAAATGGCAACACCGCCGGGCGCGTAACCCAACAAGCTGCCGAAAGGATCATGTGTCGTGATATTAGGTGAGCGATCCGGCATAACAACTCCGAAAAAGTAAATCAGGGCAATAGTATAGATCTTTTAACGTATTGCCCCCAAAGGGTTTAATGCGAAATTCAAAGAAAAAAATGACCGCACTTTTGTGCGGTCAGGTGGCTATTGATTGAGTAATCCCATTAACTTTTCAAACACCAGCTGCGGCGTAATATCGATCAAACTCTGATGATAGCCTTCCGTGCTGTCGGCGCTTTTGCGTACTTTAATCAAATCCCCTTCTATTAACCGAATGATTTCGGCATTGTCCGATAACGGGGGGGTGTAAGCGGGGCTGGTTGGGCCGTAAAGCGCCACTAACGGGCGATCGGTCGCCGCGGCAATGTGCATTAAACCGCTGTCGTTACTGACGACGGCGGTGCAGTTGGCGATTAAATCCACCGCCTGATTGAGATTGGTTTGTCCCGCCAGATTCAAGCAGAAAGGCTGCAGTTCGACAGGCAAGGCGTTACGGATTTGTTCGCCGGCGTCCACATCTTTCGGCGAGCCGAAAAGTTCCACTGCATAACCTTTTTCAAGAAGCATCCGCGCCAGTTCGGCATAATGATAATGCGGCCAACGCTTCGCCGGACCGAATTCCGCGCCGGGGCAAAAACCGACAATCGGACGCCTGCCTAAAAGTGCGGTCGGTTTTTCAAACGTTTTTAAGGTCGCCGCCTGCCGGCTAGGTTCGACGGTTAAATAAGGCTTCAGCACAGGAATCTCAACGGCTTTCGGCACGGCATTTTTTTCAAACGCCAACGCCACATAACGTTGCACCATCATCGGGTAATCCCGTTTGTTATGGCGTAAGTCATTGAGCAGCCAATAACGGCTTTCCCCTTTCCAACCGCGCCGCACGGCAATTTTCGCAAACAACGGAATAAACGCCGATTTCAGCGAATTCGGCAACACAATCGCCATGTCATATTGGTTGCGCAACGCCTTGCCCAAACGATAACGCTCACACAACGCAAATTTCCCGTGCCCGAGTGGCATCTCAATGGCATTCCGCACCTCCGGCATGCGCGCCAACAACGGTTTGCACCAATTAGGCGCTATCACATCGATGTGGCAATGGGGATATTGCAATTTGAGCTGTTGATACAAACTGTGCGACATCATCATATCGCCGACCCAAGACGGGCCGATAATCAGGATATTCATTTTTTCACCTTAAGTGATTTTAAACTTGTGATAAATCCGGGGGTGTTAATTCATAATGAATGCTCCGCCCGCCTTCTTCCGCGCGTTTCAATATATTTTTTGCGACTAAATCCGTGAGATCCCGCAAGGCGGTGTCCCGCGACACTTTGGTTAAGGCGGCATATTTTTTATTGCCAAGTTTGCCTTCAAAGCCATCTAACATAAGATTGAGAACTTTAATTTGCCGTTCATTGAGCGAAAACCGATGCCAGGATTGCCAGTATCGGGTTTTCAGTAAAACTTTATCCAAGGTTTCCTGTGCCTGCTTCATGGCATTGATTAAACAGGCTAAAAACCACATCAGCCATTGGGTTAAGTTGGTTTCGCCTTTCTGGGTTTGCTCTAAAATCACATAATAACTCGACCGCTCTTTTTGGATTTGGGCAGACAGGCTGTAAAACCGTTGTGGGTTTCTATCAGCTTTGGCAAGCAAATAATCCGCAATAGCACGTGCAATGCGACCATTACCATCTTCAAAAGGGTGCAGAGTTAAAAACCAGAGATGAGCGATGCCGGTTTTAATAAAAGGATCAAGCAGTTGGTTCGAATCATTCAGCCAGGTTAGAAATAACATTAATTCCTTTTCAAGTTGTTCAGCCGGCGGTGCCTGAAAATGAATTTTTTGTCTCCCGATTCTCCCTGAAATTACTTGCATTGCACCATTGTTATCATCGCGCAATTGTGCCGTCCGAATTCTTACCATTCCGCTATAACCGCTTGGGAAAAGTGCGGCATGCCAGCCGAACAGCCGTTCTAGAGTAAGTGGGCTATCAAACTGTTCAGTGGCATTTAACGTCATTTCTACGACGCCTTCGACGGCACGATCCGTTGCGGTTAATCCGCCGATATTAACGCCTAAACGGCGAGCCAGGGAAGAACGCACGGATTGTGCATTGAGCATTTCGCCTTCGATTTCACTACTTTTGAGGACACTGTTGGTTAATGCCTGAAGGCAGATCTGTTCACGCTCACCTAAACCGATATCCAACAATCTTCCCAGCAGTAAGCCCTGTTGATAATGGGCTTGGTTTAATAGCGGAAGTAACTGTGGCAAGTCGTATTCCCATTGCCGCCAATTTACCTTCTGCCAAATATATTGTTGTTCCATGCCGCAATTACCTTATTATTCGCCTTAAAATATAAGGCAAATAATATAATTATTTGCCTTATTTGTCATTGCTATTTTCAAAAGTGCGGCTAAAAAACACGATGGATTTTAACCGTACTTATACGCTGTTTTTCGTTTGAATTTCTCTGCTAAAACAGATTCTTTCGTTCTATTTACGATTTAACCACGCCATATATTCCGCGACGCCTTCCGCCACGGTTTTGAACGGTTTGTCGTAGCCGGTGGCGCGGAGTTTGGTTAAGTCCGCTTGGGTGTATTCTTGGTAGCGGGATTTTAAATGTTCCGGGAACGGGATGGTTTCCACTTCGCCTTTGTTGTGGAATTTGATAACGGCTTTTGCCACTTCGGCGAAGGATTCGGCGTTGCCGGTGCCGCAGTTGAAAATGCCGGAAACCTTGTTTTGCCAGCACCAGATATTTATTGCTGCTACATCGCCCACATAGACGAAATCACGGCGGAAGTGTTCGCTGCCGGCGAACAGTTTCGGGTTTTCGCCTTTCAGAATTTGGTTGTTTAAGTGGAACGCTACGCTTGCCATGGAGCCTTTGTGTCCTTCGCGCGGGCCGTACACGTTGAAGTAACGGAAACCACACACCGGCGATTGCGCTTCCGGCAAAATGGCACGTACATATTGGTCGAATAAAAATTTGGAATAGCCGTACACATTTAACGGGCCTTCAAACTCGCGTTCTTCGCGGAATTCGGTTTTGTCACCGTAGGTGGCGGCACTGGAGGCGTAGAGGAACGGAATTTGGCGATCCAGACAGTAATGCAGTAACTCTTTGGAATATTCGTAGTTGTTGTGCATGATGTATTTGCCGTCCCATTCGGTGGTGGCGGAGCACGCGCCTTCGTGGAACACGGCGTCGATGTCGCCCAAATCGTCGCCGGCGATGATGGACGCGATGAAGTCTTCTTTGTCGCAATAGTCGGCGATGTCTAAATCCACTAAGTTGATGAATTTGGTGCCGTCTTTTAAGTTATCCACCACTAAAATATCTTTGCATCCCATGTCGTTTAATGCTTTGACGATGTTGCTGCCGATAAAGCCCGCGCCGCCTGTTACGATAATCATAGTTCTGTCCTTTTGCTAGATGTGAAAATTGTGTTCATTGTAATAGATTTGCCTGCCGAGGTAAAAGTGCGGTTAAAAATTAATGAGTTTGGAATGCCATATATTATGTTAAAACCTATCCCTATTATTTTAATAAAATGAATTTCCATTGTAATAATTTCCTATCATCACTTTGAAACTACAACAAAAATACACTATTTTGTGCTAAGCTGACTCCTTTGAGATATAATAGCGCCAAGGTATTATTCTGAACATGTTGCTAAAACGTGAGGTTCACAATGAAAAAAAAGATTCATTCCGTGTTATTTTTGCTTACATATTTTTTTAGTATTCAAGGACAAACTATGCAAAATATCGAACACACCGGTCAAAACCGGTCGAACCAATCCATACAGGATGTAAAACAGCAATTAGCCGCTGCACTTGCCCGACAAGAACAAAAACAAATTATCGTTTTACAAAAAAAGTTAACGTCTTTGTCTTCCCTATCCCCACAACGTCTTGCGCAACAAATTCGGACTACCGAAAAAATTCTGACCCGTATTTTTAAAACAGAGAAAAATCTGACACCCAAATTTATTGATTACCTGTATTTTGAGCCAATTGAAACGGCTGATGACACCTTAATGCAGGAAATGAAAAAAAATCTTTTGATCTCTTTCTTGGCAAATGAACGCGCTCAAATCTATATTAAAGACATGCCAAACGCTAATCAATTTGTTCAGCTTTTAACAGAAAAAGGAGCAAAGACTACGCAAATATCCGTATTGGCAGAACCTGCTAAAACCATTTTCCAGCGAATCCGCGAACAAATGTACCAAGATTTTCCTAATAAAAAACAGTTTACTATCACTGAAAATCGAGTAAGTGTTATTGCCCCTTCCTCCGTTATTAAGCCACGCCTTGCCTTGGCAGCTGCAATTTTTGATCAGCAGTTTAAAGGGGTTGAAGTTGATGATTTTTCTTACTTGGATCAACCGCGTGAAAATTTGCAACACAATAATGATACAACCCGTTATAAAACCTTTCAGGCAATGTTGGAAGGCTTAGAATAAGCTATTTAACAATCATAGGAGTTCTTATGTTTACACTTAAAAAAACACTTACTCACATTCTTAGTACTACGTTTGTATTTTGTTCAACCTCCGGGTTAGCGGCAAATCCGCCGGAGGATAACCACAAAGCTGTTGAATTGAGCATTCTGCATATTAATGATCATCATTCTTATTTGGAGCCTCACGAAGCCCGCATTTTATTAAACGGTAAAGAAACTAAAGTAAATATTGGCGGTTTTTCCGCAGTTAACAGCAAGCTTAATGAATTACGCAAAAAATATAAAAATCCGCTAGTATTACATGCAGGCGATGCTATTACAGGAACACTTTATTTTACCCTTTTTGGCGGTTCGGCCGATGCAGCGGTAATGAATGCAGGTAATTTTCATTATTTTACACTGGGCAATCATGAGTTTGATGCGGGAAATGAAGGTTTATTAAAATTACTTGAACCACTAAAAATCCCTGTTTTATCTGCTAATGTCATTCCTGATAAAGGTTCTATTTTGTACAATAAATGGAAACCTTATGATATTTTCTCGGTGAATGGAGAAAATATCGGCATTATTGGGTTAGATACAGTAAATAAAACCGTTAATTCATCTTCCCCCGGGAAAGATGTTAAATTTTATGATGAAATTGCAACAGCCCAAATTATGGCGAATGCTTTAAAAGCACAGGGTGTTAACAAAATTATCTTACTTTCCCATGCGGGCAGTGAAAAGAACATAGAAATTGCGCAAAAAGTAAATGATATTGATATTATTGTTACCGGCGATTCACACTATTTATATGGTAATGACGAGTTGCGTGAATTGAAATTGCCGGTGGTATATGAATATCCCTTAGAATTTAAAAGCCCGAATGGTGAACCTGTTTTTGTGATGGAAGCTTGGGCTTATTCCGCCGTAGTGGGCGATTTAGGCGTTAAATTCAGCAAAGATGGGATCGCTTCCATAATCCGAAAAACTCCACATGTATTAATGAGCACAAATAAATTAAAAGTTAAAAACAGTGACGGTAATTGGCAGGAACTTAGTGGAGAAGAACGTCAAAAAGCAATTCAAAGTTTACAAAAGATGAAAAGCATTTCATTGGATTATCATGATAAAAAAACGGATAAACTGATTAGCAAATATCGATATGAAAAGGATCAACTGGCAAAAGAAGTCATCGGCTCAATCGTTGGGCAAGCGATGCCGGGCGGGTCGGATAATCGCATCCCGAATAAAGCAGGTTCTAACCCTGAAGGTTCGGTTGCGACCCGTTTTGTGGCAGAAACGATGTACAACGAATTGAAAAATGTAGATCTGGTTATTCAAAATGCCGGAGGTGTACGTTCAGATATTTTACCCGGTGACGTCACCTTTAATGATGCCTATACCTTTTTACCATTTGGTAATACTTTATTTACTTATAAAATGGAAGGTTCACTGATTAAACAAGCTTTGGAAGATGCTCTGCAATTTGCGTTAGTTGACGGTTCTACCGGCGGCTTCCCTTACGGGGCGGGTGTTCGTTATGAAGCCAATGAAACGCCAAATGCCGACGGTAAACGCTTAGTAAGCGTTGAGGTCTTCAATAAACAAACACAACAATGGGAAGATATTGACGATAATAAACGTTATCTAGTGGGAACCAATTCCTATATTGCCAGCGGTAAAGACGGATATAAAACCTTTGGTCATCTTTTCAATGACCCGAAATACGAAGGTACAGATACCTATCTTCCGGATGCAGAAAGCTTCATTAAATTTATGAAGAAAAATCCGCGTTTTGAGGCCTTCAAAACATCAAATGTAAAATTAAATGTTGTTAGTGAAGCCTTACCTAAAAAATAACAAAAAAGTTGACCGCACTTTGATCTGCCCCCAAAAGTTGGACAGGTCAGTTAACTGAAGTATTGAGCTCGGTATTGTACCAGGCTCAATACTTTTAAATCGAGTTTAATTTGTTTTTGATCGCCCCAATTCCACTAACTTTTTTAGATAATCAATCTCCGCTTTTTCAAGGGCGGGTTCTCGTTTCAGTTTTTTAAAGGCTTGTGGTGAAAAGTCGGTTGTTTCAGCCACTTCAATCTGCGTTTTTTTCATTTTGGGTTTCAGAATTTTGGAGGTTTTAGGTTTAGTATAAGGCGATTTTATGCCATCAAGCCCTCTTTCACGAAAGGCTTTTAACCAATAAATGACTTGAGAATGAGGAATCTTATAAAGTTTAGACACCTTATAAATACTAAAATCCTGTTCGGTGATCGGTTTGATAATTTTTAAACGAAATTGATAAGAGTAGGACATAACCAGCACCTTATAATTAGGTGTTCAGGTTTTGGGTGCAGATCACTTTTTTATTAAACACTGCTGCCCGTTTTTTCAACCACCAAAATCCGCGCTTCGCCCTGCGGGTGGACGACGTGTTCGATGCCGATGCCGGCGTAAAAAATATCTGCTTTCCGGCAATACGCTTCTGGCTTCGCTGTGTTCTTTGTAGTGCATTTCTACTACGCCGTCCATTACGGCAAATATTTCTTCGCCGTCATTGGTGTGTCATTTGTAAGGTTCGTCGGTCCAATGTAAACGCACGCTGATGCCGTTTATTTCAGTAATGTCCAAACCGCCCCGGGCGTGGGCGGCGGTGAAGTCTGCGCTACGAACGATTTTATGTGTCATGTTTTCCCTTTAACTTAATGCGCTTCATCCCAATTTTCACCTACGCCCACATCTACAATCAGTGGCACCACCAGTTCGGCGGCGGCTTCCATGTGTTGTTTGATGAGATCGCTAAAAAACGCGATTTTTTCCGACCGCACTTCAAACACCAGTTCATCGTGCACTTGCATAATCATGTGAATGTCCGGGTCATCACGAGTGATGCCATCCAGTTTAATCATGGCGCGTTTGATGATGTCGGCGGCGGTGCCTTGCATCGGCGCGTTAATCGCCACCCGTTCCGCGCCTTTGCGACGCATGGCGTTGGAAGAATTGATCTCCGGCAAATATAGACGGCGTCCGAACAGGGTTTCCACATAGCCCTGTGCTTTGGCTTTTTCGCGAATGTCATGTATGAAGGTTTGCACGTTCGGGTAGCGCTGGAAATATAAATCCATGTAGCGTTGTGCGTCGGCGCGGGAAATACCGAGCTGGCGGGAAAGACCGAAGGAAGACATTCCGTAAATCAAGCCGAAGTTAATGGCTTTCGCGTTGCGGCGTTGTTCGCTCGTGACCTGTTCCAGTGGCAAACCGAAAATTTCAGCGGCGGTGGAACGGTGAATGTCTTTGCCTTGCGCGAAAGCGTTGATCAAGCCTTGGTCATTGGACAAATGCGCCATAATGCGCAGCTCAATTTGGGAATAGTCGGCGGCGATGATTTTGTAGCCATCACGTGCAATAAAGGCTTGGCGAATGCGGCGCCCTGCTTCGTTGCGAATCGGAATGTTCTGTAAATTCGGATCGCTGGAAGAAAGCCGCCCTGTCGCCGTCACTGCCTGATGATAGGAGGTGTGCACGCGCCCCGTTTGCGGATTCACCATTTGCGGCAACTTGTCGGTGTACGTGGATTTCAGTTTGCTCAAGCCACGATGTTCCACCAGCACTTTCGGCAATTCGTGGCTGTACGCCAGTTCTTCCAGCACTTCCTCATTAGTGGACGGCACGCCTTTCGGGGTTTTTTGCAGCACCGGCAAGCCGAGTTTGTCGAACAAGATTTCCTGCAACTGCTTGGTGGATGCCAAATTGAACGGCTGTCCCGCCAAAGTGTGCGCCTGCATTTCAAGTGCGGTCAATCTTTCGGTAATTTCATTGGATTGCAAAAACAGCGCGTCGGAATCAATCAGCACGCCGTAACGTTCCATACGCGATAACACACCGAGCAGCGGCAGTTCGATGGATTGATAGAGTTCTACCAAACCGGGTTGCGGCTGTAATTTTTGCCATAACACTTGTTGCAACTTCATGGTCACGTCGGCATCTTCCGCCGCGTATTTGCCCGCCTGTTCCAACGGAATTTGATTGAAGGTCAGCTGGTTTTTGCCTTTGCCGGCGATGTCTTCAAAGCTAATGGTTTGATGTCCGAGATAGCGCTTCGCCAAGTCGTCCATATTGTGTCGCCCGGTGCTGTCCAGGGTGTAGGAAAGCAACATGGTGTCAAATTCGATGCCCTGCAAATCAATGCCGTTGCGGGCGAAAATGGTCATGTCGAACTTGAGATTTTGCCCGATTTTGCCGATGTTCGGGTTTTCCAGAATCGGTTTAAGGGCAGAAAGTGCGGTGTTTTTTTCCAGCGTTTTCGGTGCGCCGAGGTAATCCAAATGGAGCGGTAAATACGCCGCTTCGCCATTTTCCAAGGCAAAGGAAACGCCCACCAAATTGGCGGACATATAATCCAGCCCGTCGGTTTCCGTATCCACGGCGATGAGTTTGGCGGCGTTCAGTTTTTCCAGCCAACGCGCCAAATCCGCCTCGGTGAGAATGTTTTCATAACGGCTGCGATCAATGTGAAATTTAACGGCATTTTCGACCGCACTTTCATCGATTTTTGCTGCAGGCGTGGCTTGGTAGTGGTTAATTTTTACGGGTTGCTCGGCGCTTTGCGTGACAGTACCGGCGCCATTCATCACCTCCCCTAGCCAGCGTTTAAATTCATAACGCCCGAAATACGCGATTAAGGCGTCGTTATCGCTGTCGCCGATGGCGAGTTCATGAGGCGAAAATTCTAGCATCACATCAGTTTTAATGGTTGCCAGCGCGTAAGATAAATCCGCCATGGCTTTTTCGGCGAGTAATTTTTTGCCCAGCTTTTTCGCGCCACGAATCGGCAGTTCGGCGGCTTTGTCCAGATTGGCATAAATTTGCGCCATGCTGCCGATGCCCTGCAAAAGCCCAAGGGCAGTTTTTTCGCCCACGCCCGCCACGCCCGGAATGTTATCGGAGCTGTCGCCCATCAGCGCCAGATAATCAATAATCAATTCCGGCGGAATGCCGTATTTTTCAATCACGCCCGCGCGATCCAGCAGGCTGTTGTTCATGGTGTTAATCAACATAATGTTGTCGTCCACCAGCTGCGCCATATCTTTGTCGCCGGTGCTGATGAGCACTTTTTGCCCGTTTTTCGACGCTTGACTTGCCAGCGTGCCGATCACGTCGTCCGCTTCCACACCGTCTACTACCAACAACGGAATGCCCAGCGCGCGGATCATGTCGTGCAAGGGTTGAATCTGTTTGCGCAAATCATCAGGCATGGGCGGGCGGTGGGATTTGTATTGTTCGAACATTTCATCACGGAAAGTTTTGCCTTTGGCATCGAACACCACTGCAATATGGCTCGGCTGCACCTGCGAAATCAGGCTTTTCAGCATATTCAGCACGCCGTACATGGCGCCCGTCGGTTCACCGGCGGAATTGGTCAGTGGCGGGAACGCATGAAACGCGCGATATAAATAGGAAGAACCGTCCACCAGAACGAGGGGATTTGCAGCAATTTGGGCCATAATAATCTCATGATGTTGATGAATAATTGACACATTATAGCGAAAATCGGGGGGCGGCGCATGGAATAATACGGGCTTGATAACCAATTAAAATTACTGACAAAAATCACCGCACTTTCATCTGTAGAATCCACAAAATCGGCAAAAGATCTTGATCCGCCTAGCTAAAGTGCCTATACTCAAGCCGGTTCTAATTAAATCTAATAGAGGGCTTTTATGAAAAAATTAACGCTTTTAGCGCTTAGCGCAGCTGTTCTTGTGTCAACCTCCGCGGTGGCATCCTCAGATTTTACCGGCTTTGGAATTGGTGTTGGTGTAGGCACAACCAAGTACAAAGACGCAAAACGTATCTCTAACGTTGATTTAATTGCCGATTATGGCATCGACTATGGTAACGATTTCGTAGGTATTATTGAAGGAAAATTGAAGTTAAACAAATCAACGTTACATGATAATAACGCCTCCGGCTACCGTGGCAAACTGAACGAAAAGGCACGTTTGGGCGTAAGTTACTTACAAGGCTATCGCGTAACACCAAGCATTCTTCCTTATGCCAAAGTTGGGGTGCAAACTGCTAAATTTGAAAGTGAGGTTCGTACACGCAACTACTCAGCTACGCATAGTGATACCAAAAACGGTATAGGTTTTGGTGCGGGTGTTAAGGTCAATCTGGTACCGGACTTTGAGCTAAGCTTGGAATATTTAAGGACTCATAACAAATTTGATGGTCAAAAGTTAAGAGGTAATGTATATAGCACCAACGCTACATATCGTTTCTA
The DNA here is from genome assembly GCF_023518055.1 of Aggregatibacter actinomycetemcomitans. NCBI lineage: Bacteria > Pseudomonadati > Pseudomonadota > Gammaproteobacteria > Pasteurellales > Pasteurellaceae > Aggregatibacter > Aggregatibacter actinomycetemcomitans. Next base: position 347,408 of record NZ_CP085096.1, on the reverse strand, counting down.
AGCTGAATTCATCAATACCATTGCGCTGCGGGGCAACCTGCGGCGCAAGATTTTTATGCCTCCCCTCCTGCTTTGCGCCGATTTGATGTACAATCCGCCCGCTTATGAAATTTCAACCCGTAAAAACACTCTTTATTTCGACCGCACTTTTTGCTATCAGCGGTTGTGGCACGGTGGTCAAGCTGATCGATCCCACGGAACCTTACAGCGCCTACGCCGGCACCAAGTACGATTTTGACATGGCGAAACGCTGGGGCTTGCCGATTTTAGACCTGCCGCTGTCCTTTTTATTGGATACCGCCCTGTTGCCTTATGCCTGGTCGCAAAGCGAATAACCGACAAATATGAAACTCAATCCGCAACAACAACAAGCCGTGGAATACGTCTCCGGCCCTTGCCTGGTGCTAGCCGGCGCCGGTTCCGGCAAAACCCGCGTAATCATCAACAAAATCGCCCATTTAATCGATAAGTGCGGTTATTTTCCGAAGCAAATCGCCGCCGTCACTTTCACCAACAAAGCCGCCCGCGAAATGAAAGAGCGCGTGGCGCAATCCATCGGCAAAGCACAATCCAAAGGGCTGATTGTGTCCACCTTCCACACCTTAGGTTTTGATATTATTAAGTGTGAATACAAACAGTTAGGCTTTAAAGCCAATATGACGCTGTTTGACGAACACGACCAAATGGCGCTGTTAAAAGAACTCACCGCCGATGTGTTGCAGGAAGACAAAGGCGTATTGCGCGAGCTGATTAACCGTATTTCCAACTGGAAGAACGATTTATACAGTCCGCAACAGGCGCTGGGGTTGGCACGGGATAACAAAGAACAGACCTTCGCCCATTGTTACGATCGCTACAACAAACAACTGCGCGCTTACAACGCCTTGGATTTTGACGATTTGATCATGCTGCCGACGTTGTTGTTCAAACAGAACGCCGAAGTGCGGTTAAAATGGCAGGAGAAAATTCGCTATCTGTTGGTGGACGAATACCAAGACACCAACACCAGCCAATATGAACTGATTAAACTGTTGGTGGGCGAACGCGCCCGTTTTACGGTAGTGGGCGATGACGATCAATCCATTTATTCCTGGCGGGGCGCGCGTCCGCAGAATATGGTGCGGCTGCGCGATGATTTCCCGGCGTTACGGGTGATTAAACTGGAACAAAACTACCGTTCCAGCCAACTAATTTTACACTGCGCCAATATTCTCATTGATAACAATGAGCACGTTTTCGACAAAAAACTGTTTTCCAATTTAGGCGAAGGGGAAAAATTACAAATTATCGAAGCGAAAAATGAAGAGCACGAGGCGGAGCGCGTGGTAGGCGAGCTGATTGCGCATCGATTTATCGGCAAAACCCATTATCGCGATTATGCCATTTTGTATCGCGGCAACCATCAATCGCGCCTGTTGGAAAAAATCCTCATGCAAAACCGCATTCCGTACAAAATTTCCGGCGGCACGTCGTTTTTCTCCCGCACGGAAATTAAAGACATGATGGCGTATTTGCGTTTGGTGGTGAATCAGGACGACGACGCGGCATTTTTGCGTATTGTAAACACGCCGAAGCGGGAAATCGGCACCGCGACGCTGGAAAAACTGGGTTCCTTGGCGCAGGAAAAACATATCAGTTTGTTTGAAGCGATTTTTGATTTTGAGCTGCTTCAACGGGTCACGCCGAAAGCGTATGACGCATTGCAAAAATTCGCCCGCTGGACTGTGGAACTGAATGACGAAATTCAGCGCTCCGAACCGGAACGGGCGGTGCGTTCCATGCTTTCCTCGTTGCACTATGAAGAATATTTGTACGAATACGCCACCAGCCCGAAAGCGGCGGAAATGCAGAGTAAAAACGTGGCGATGCTGTTCGATTGGGTCGCCGGCATGTTGAAAGGCGACGAGTTTAACGAGCCCATGAACCTCAATCAAATTGTCACCCGCTTGACCTTACGGGATATGCTGGAGCGCGGCGAAGAGGAAAATGATGGCGACCAGGTGCAATTGATGACGCTACACGCCTCCAAAGGGCTGGAATTTCCCCATGTGTTTTTAATTGGCATGGAAGAAGGTATTTTGCCGCACCAAACCAGCATTGACGAAGACAATGTGGAAGAAGAGCGTCGTTTGACGTATGTGGGGATTACCCGTGCGCAACAGAATCTGTGGTTTTCCTTGTGTAAGGAACGACGTCAATTCGGCGAGTTAATCCGTCCCGAACCGAGTCGCTTTTTGTTGGAACTGCCGGAAAACGATTTGCAATGGGAGCGGGATAAACCGCCGTTAAGCGCCGAACAGCAACAGGCAAAAACACAAAGCCATATCGCCAATTTACGGGCAATTTTACGCGGAAAATAAAGGACAAAAACCCCGTTCGGATTTGTTGAGAAATCGCTCAACCAAGTTGATTTCAGGCACTTTTCGGAAAAAATAATTTGACTTATTGTCATAAACCCGTATCATACCGCCCACAAATCGATTGTGGTGAGATGGCCGAGCAGGCTGAAGGCGCTCCCCTGCTAAGGGAGTATGGGGTCAAAAACTCCATCGAGGGTTCGAATCCCTCTCTCACCGCCATTTGTTTAATTTGTCTCGCACCCGTAGCTCAGCTGGATAGAGTACTCGGCTACGAACCGAGCGGTCAGAGGTTCGAATCCTCTCGGGTGCGCCATTTTAAGTCGACTCTATGGTTTAAAATGGTTTGAGCGAGTTAAACATTCACTACGCACCCGTAGCTCAGCTGGATAGAGTACTCGGCTACGAACCGAGCGGTCAAAGGTTCGAATCCTTTCGGGTGCGCCATTTCACATTCCAACAATTTCTCATTTATCTTACTCAAACGCCAAGAAGTGCGGTGGTTTTTCCATGCGTTTTTAACTTACCCGCGCCAGCACATGCGGCTGATCCAATACCAAACCATATACGTTCGCCAGGAAATATGTCTGTTCCTCTTCCGGAATATCTAACGGAATCAGTTCCAACACATTTTGGTGAATCTGCAAAACTTGCGGAAAAACCACCGCACTTTTCATTTCCAACAGCAATTCCGCATACAACGGCGAAACGCAATGTCCGCGTTTAATGCGCCCCAACGCGCTGGCAATATGCACCAACATCATTTTCACCTGTTCCGTTTCCACGTCCACCTGCCATTGGCGTTGCAAATGCCGGCGCACATTGAGTACGGTCTCGACGATATGATCGTCAATGAGCTCCCGCGTTTGAAAAATCCACAGCCGTTGTTGAATATCCATTTACCTGCTCTCACCTAAAGCTGACTAAGTATAACCGCATACCGCCGAAATTAAACGATGCACGGATCATAAATTTATTGCACAATAGCTATCTTATTTGTTGTAACTAAGACAATCCGGAAGGCAATATGTTAGATAATGATGTAATAAACCAATATGACGGTTTAATTTTTGACATGGATGGCACGGTTATCGACACCATGCCAAGTCACGCCAAGGCGTGGGAAATGGTGGGTCAACATTTTGGCTATCCGTTTGACGGCAATTTATTATATGAACTAGGCGGTGCGCCGGTAAAAACCATCGCGCAGGAAATGATGAAACGCCATGCCATGCCGTTAGAAAGATTGGATGATGTCATCCATTTGAAACGCAAATACGGCAAACAGCTGATTATGCAACACGCCACGCTATTGCCCGCCGCCAGTGTCGTGCGTTCTTTTTACAGCAAAAAACCGTTGGCGTTAGGCACGGGTTCCCATCGTGCCATGACAGAAATTCTATTGGATAAATTTGATTTTGAAAAATACTTTTCCGCCATTGTCACCGCCGAAGATATTCAACATCATAAACCTGCGCCGGACACGTTTTTACGTTGTGCCGAACTGATTAAGGTGAAACCACAACGCTGTTTAGTCTTTGAAGACGGTGATTTGGGCATTCAGGCGGGATTAAGTGCCGGGATGGATGTATTTGATGTGCGCGTAAATAAATTATTGAGAGAAAACTGATGCTGAGCGAAAAAGAGAAAATGCTGCGTGGTCTCGCCCATCAGCCTTACACCGATGAGCTGGTAGCAATGCGTCTGCGTGCCAAAGAGTTACTGTACCAATTCAATATTCTGACCCGTCCGAGCAATAAAGCGGAAAAAGTGCGGTTGATTTTAGCCTTGTTTGGCAAAGCCGACGCGACAACGCATGTCAATGCGCCCTTTTATTGTGACTACGGCAGCAATATTAAGGTGGGAAAAAACTTTTTCGCCAATTATCACTGCACCATTTTAGATAACGCACCGGTGACCATCGGCAACGATGTGATGTTTGCGCCCAATGTGAGTTTATATACGGTGGGACACCCGCTCGATCCCGAATTGCGCCTTGCCGGCTGGGAGCAGGCGCTTCCGATTACCATCGGCAATAATGTGTGGCTTGGCGGCAATGTTGTGGTTCTGGGCGGTGTGACAATTGGTGATAATGTGGTAATTGCTGCGGGTTCCGTAGTCACTAAAGATATTCCCGCAAACACCGTCGCCGTGGGGTCTCCTTGTCGGGTAGTGCGACAAGTGAATGTGGCAGATCGTGAAAATTATCTGCGTACCTACCGGCCGCAAATCTAACGATGTTAGACCTCTTCAGCTGGGATTGGTGGCAATCCTTATTCGGCGAACATCGGCTTTGGATTATGTTCGCCAGCGCCTTTCTCAGTTCCACCGTGCTGCCCGGCAATTCGGAAATTATTTTTCTTACCATCGCCGCACCGCTTTTATGGTCGGGTTACCATCATTTTTCCATCGAAGTTCAAAGTTTGTTATGGGTTGCGGTTATCGGTAATACACTTGGAAGTCTGACCACTTATGTTTTAGGGCGTTGGTTGCCTGCTTTCAATAAACCGCCGCAGAATGCCGAACTGGCTTGGACATTGGAAAAAACACAACGTTACGGCAGTTTGGTGTTATTTTTCAGCTGGTTGCCAATCATCGGGGATGTATTTTGTGCGGTGGCGGGTTGGTTGCGGTTGAACTGGTTGGCGTGCCTGGTTTTTATCGCGCTGGGCAAAATAGTGCGGTATGTTTTTTTGTTGTTTTTAGGTGTGGCTTTTCTGTAAAGCCTGCGATTTTCCTGTAAAATACATAAAAAAAATGCCTCTCACGAAGAGAGGCAAATAACCTAAGGAACCAATTTTATTAAAACAACTGCAAGTTGCTCGTAATTTATGACAATAGTATAACGGAAAAAGTTCGCAAGAATTTACAAAAACTTATAAATAATTTACGAACGCTTAATTTTTAATCAAAAAAGCTAAAATTGAGGAAAAAATATGCCATTACTTGATAGTTTTAAAGTGGATCACACCCGAATGAAGGCGCCTGCCGTACGTATTGCGAAGATCATGCGCACTCCAAAAGGAGACAATATCACCGTTTTTGATCTTCGTTTCACGATACCTAACAAAGAAAACTTGCCACCGAAAGGTATTCACACCCTTGAACATTTATTTGCCGGTTTTATGCGAGATCACTTAAATGGCAAGGATGTGGAAATTATCGATATTTCCCCGATGGGCTGTCGCACCGGTTTTTATATGTCCTTAATCGGCACTCCAAATGAAACCCAAATCGCACAGGCGTGGGCAGCTTCGATGCAGGATATTCTGAATGTAAAGAAACAAAGCGAAATTCCTGAACTAAATGAGTACCAATGCGGCACTTACACCGAGCATTCTTTGGAAGAAGCACATCAAATCGCACAAAATGTGTTGGATCGCGGTATCGGCGTAAATAAAAATGAAGATTTAACCTTAGACGAAAGCTTATTAAAACAATAAGGAGACGTTTATGACCACCATCGGTACATAACCTGAAAGCATTCGTCATTTTTTAGTGGCAGAAGGATTCGGATTGCCGGTTCTAATCGCCAACTTCATCAGCCTGTCCCCTTCCGGCCCGCCATCATGAAAGGCAAATCTCAAAAGATCGGAATGATAAGGACAATAATTGAAAAAGAAAAATATTTGGCAATACAATAAAGACAACCAAAGCAATGAACCCGTTTCATTGCTTTTTATCGCCTCGGAAAAGAAAAGTGCGGTCGGAATTTTAGGTGTTTCACATCGAAAAAACACAGGAAAAATCCACCGCACTTTTTAAAACCCGACCAGTGTGGTGAATTCCATGGTTTCGCCGGTGATCGGGTGCCGGATTTGCAGGCTTTCGGCGTGCAGGCATAAGCGGGGCGAGAGGGCTTTGGCTTGTGGGTGGGCGTAGAATTTATCGCCTAAAATCGGGTGTCCGAGCGCCAGCATGTGCAGGCGTAATTGATGGGAGCGACCGGTAATCGGCGTGAGTTTTATGCGGGTGGTGTTATTTGGATAACGCTGCAAAACGTCGTAAAAAGTGACCGCTCTTTTTCCCCGTTCGAAGCAAATTTTCTGGCGTGGGCGGTTTTCCCAATCGCAAATGAGCGGTAATTCCACCATACCTTGCTCTTGTTCCAAATGCCCCCAAACCAGCGCCTGATAATATTTTTTCGGTTCGCGTTCGCGAAATTGACGTTTTAATTCGCGATCCGCCGATTTGCTTAAGGCAAACAGCAGAATGCCACTGGTTGCCATGTCCAGCCGGTGTGCCGGTTCGCAAAAACCGTATTTTTCTTTCACCCGCGACATGGCGCTGTCATAATATTGCGGCTGATTGCCCGGCACCGAAAGCAAGCCGCTCGGTTTATTCACCACGGCGATGTAATCATCTCGATACACCAAATCCAGCCAAGGTTCCTGCGGTGGGTTATATTCAATCAGAGCCATATTTATTCCTTATTGGTGACGATCACGCACAGGCAATCGAATTGCCTAGCCTATTGTAACAGCGATAAGGCCTACTCACGTTACGCTTGCAGGGTGCTGATTTCTTCGGCGCGAATGTTGTTTTATGCCGCCGGAAAATCAGTTGTCGATTTTCAATCAGGATAATCCTAGGCGCAAAAGTCGTGATGTTCTCTCTGTTCGTCAAAAATGCGCTATTTTAGCGGTGTTATCAAGAAAAATAAACTTTTCACGGATATTTTGTGACTACACGAATTGATCTGAATTTTGTGATCCGCCCCACAAAAACGTAGCACATCCTTTACATTCTAAAAAATACTTTCTAAGATGACCGCACTTTATACGTCATAAGCGAGGTTATTATGAACCCAGAGCAACTCCTACAAAAAGCCAAACAGGAACTCTTTTCCGGCTGGAAACCCTTTGAGGTTTTCTGGTTATTACTTTTCATCGCGGCGCAAATTATTGCATTTGTGTTGGATCCGCAATCGCCTCTCGCCATGATTTCCGGCATTGCCGGCGTAATTTGCGTGGTGTTTGTCAGTAAAGGAAAAATCAGTAACTATTTGTTCGGCCTTATCTTTGCTTACACTTATTTCTATGTCGCGTGGAAGGCGAATTTCATCGGCGAAATGAACACCGTGCTATACGTTTACCTTCCGGCGCAATTTATCGGCTATTTCACGTGGAAAGCCCATATGCAACAAGAAAAAAGCGGTAGCGAAAGTGTGATTGCTAAATCGCTGACTTTGCAGGGCTGGATTGTGCTCGCTGCTACTGTTAGTGTCGGCACGCTATTATTCGTGCAGGCACTAAAAGCCGCAGGCGGGAGTTCTACCGGCTTAGACGGCTTAACCACCATCATCACCGTCGCTGCACAGTTATTGATGATTTTGCGTTACCGCGAACAATGGCTGTTGTGGATTTTGCTGAACATTATCTCCATTTTGTTATGGGCAGAAACACCGGCAATATACCTCATGTACAGCGCCTATTTGCTTAACTCTTTGTATGGTTATTATAACTGGACGAAGTTGGCAAAACAGGGCTGATAAGATAAATTCATCGAAAAAAATGACCGCACTTTGGCTACTCCATAAAAGTGCGGTCGTCTTTTTCAGCGTTTTCAAAACTTCAAATAAAATTCCCGCGTCAACGCCACAAAATCATCATGGTAGCGATGATGCGCATCATAAATAATCAGTCGGCTATGTTGCAGAGGTTGTGGTTGCATGGCGAAGGTTAATAACATCCGCTGCGGCATTTTTCCCTGTTTGGTCGTCACATCACAACGCTCAACGCAATAAAGTGCGGTGGTTTTTAACAGCGTTTCGCCCGCCTCCAAAGGCAATACAAAACTGATCTTACCTTTCGACGCCAAGCAAGACGCGGCGGTTTCCAACCAATGCAAATGGCTTTGGGAAGCCAAATAACGGGCGGTATTGCGCGCCTCATTACGGCAATCCACGCCTGTTTGAAAATAGGGTGGGTTGGCGACAATCAAGTCAAAAGCGTGCTTACTTTGCGCACAGAAAGTTTCTATATTCTGTTGATACACCTGAATTTTATCTTTCCAAGGCGATGCCGATACGTTTTCCTGCGCCTGTTGTGCGGCGGCAGGATCGATTTCCACGGCGCAAATTCGACTTTCCGCCGAACTCCGCTGCGCCAACATCAAGGCGATCAGCCCACTACCGCAGCCCAAATCCAAAATCTGTTTTGCCTGCGTCACATTCGCCCAAGCGCCTAATAAAATGCCGTCCGTGCCCACTTTCATGGCGCAACGATCATGATTTACGCGAAATTGCTTAAATTGAAATCCCATATTGTTCATCAAAAAACATCACTAAAAACAACCGCACTTTAATAGCAAAGTGCGGTATAATTCGGCGCAATTTTAATGCTAATGAACGAAAAATACCAATGACAAACCTCATCCAATTTGCAGATTTTGATCTCGCGCCCGAATTACTCAACGCCCTTCAGAAAAAAGGTTATCAGCGCCCCACCGCGATCCAGCAGGAAACCATTCCGGCGGCGATGGAAGGCGGTGACGTATTGGGTTCCGCGCCCACCGGCACCGGTAAAACGGCGGCGTTTCTGTTGCCGGCGATTCAGCATTTGCTGGATTACCCACGTCGTAAACCGGGTGCGCCGCGCGTGTTGGTGTTAACGCCGACCCGTGAACTTGCCATGCAGGTAGCGGAACAGGCGAAGGAGCTTGCCTGCTTCACCAAACTCAGTATCGCGACTATTACGGGCGGTGTGGCGTATCAAAATCACGGGGAAATTTTCAATAAAAATCAAGATATTGTAGTTGCCACGCCGGGACGGTTGTTGCAATACATTAAAGAAGAAAATTTTGATTGCCGCACGGTGGAGATTCTTATTTTCGATGAAGCGGACAGAATGTTGCAAATGGGGTTCGGGCAGGATGCGGAAAAAATTGCGGCGGAAACCCGCTGGCGCAAGCAAACCTTGTTGTTCTCCGCAACTCTTGAAGGCGATTTGCTGGAGGATTTTGCCGCACGTACTTTAAACGAACCGGTGAAAATTGAGGCGGAACCGAGCCGCCGTGAACGCAAGAAAATTCAGCAATGGTATTACCACGCCGACAGCCATGAGCATAAATTCAAATTGCTGGCACGCTTCATTGAACAGGAGCAGGTGAGCAAAGGCATTGTGTTCGTGCGTCGCCGCGAAGAAGTGCGCGAACTGGCGGAAAATTTGCGTAAGCGTGGTATTCGCAGCGCCTATCTGGAAGGCGAAATGGCACAAACCCAGCGCAATAATGCCATCGACAAGCTGAAAAACGGCGTGGTAAAAGTGCTGGTTTCCACGGATGTCTCCGCACGTGGCATTGATATTGATGATGTCAGCCACATTATGAATTTCGATTTACCATACAGCGCCGACACGTATTTGCACCGCATCGGGCGCACCGCACGCGCCGGCAAAAAAGGCACCGCGGTGTCTTTTGTGGAAGCTCACGATTACCGCCTGCTCGGCAAAATCAAACGTTATACCGGCGAAATCTTAAAAGCACGCGTCATTGAGGGCTTGGAACCACGCACCAAAGCACCGAAAGACGGCGAAATCAAAACCGTCAGCAAGAAACAAAAAGCGAAGAAACTCGAAAAACGTGAAGCGCGGAAAAAAGCGGATAAGAAAGTCAAACAGCGCCATCAAGATCGTAAAAACATTGGTAAGCGCCGCAAACCGAGCGCTTCAACCACGGCAGCAGCCGTTAAATAATCATGTCAGCCGAGTGGCATTAAGTTGCAGGAACGCTCGTCCTATTATCAAGATGCGCAACACTACAACCTCGCAGGCAACTTCGCCGCTGGTCTGGCAGAGGTCACCGATACGTGGTAGAACGCTAATTGGCACATTTTGAGCAAGTCAACATAGAATTGGCAAACGCCATTCGCGCAAAACTCGCCTAATTCAAATTTAACTCAAGGACCGGCCGCACTTTTGTCTCAAAAGTGCGGTCACAAAAAATTCCGTTTTTTGAACGTTGGCTATGCCAACGGCCCCGAAGGGGTGAATAAATCACTTCAGTGATTTATGAATATTTTTTTAGATGAATTTCACTTTCCTTAGAAAAAATGTGTAAAATTACATTTTTTCGTTGGAAAAAGTGTATCTAATTGACATTTTTTCCTTAGAAAAAATGTAAAGTCTGCGTTAGAATAGCGAGAAATCCAATAAGAGGATCAACGATGAAACGCTATATTTTAGACTTATTACAAAAGTGGAAAACCAAGCCCAATCGTAAGCCATTAATTATTCAAGGTGCTCGACAAGTGGGCAAAACCTGGGCAATGAAACATTTTGGCGAACAGGCTTTTGAACAAGTCGCCTACATTAACTTCGATAATAATCCGCGCATGAAAACCCTCTTCGCAGGCGATTACAATATCGATCGTTTAATCCTCGGGTTAAAAATCGAAAGTGGCGTGGATATTCAAGCGGACAACTCGCTAATCATTTTTGATGAAATCCAAGAAGTGCCACAAGCCCTCTCCTCCCTCAAATATTTTTATGAAAACGCACCGCACTTTTACATTGTCACCGCCGGCTCGTTGCTTGGCGTTTCGCTCCACCATCAAGCCTCTTTTCCTGTGGGGAAAGTGGACTTTCAGCCTATTTACCCCATGGATTTTCGTGAATTTCTACTTGCCATGAGCAAGCCGGATCTCGTGCAATTACTGGAAATGCAGGATTGGGCATTAATTAGCGCAATGAAATCCACATACATTGACTTACTGCGCCAATATTATTTTGTGGGCGGTATGCCGGAAGCGGTCAAAACCTTTGTGGAAACGCAGAATTTGAATGAGGTTCGGCAAATCCAACGCAATTTGTTGATGGCATACGAACAGGATTTTTCCAAACACATTAGCGACGGGCAAACGGTGCAGCGGGTACGTGCATTATGGAACAGCATTCCGGAACAGCTGGCAAAAGAAAACAAAAAATTCGTCTATTCCCAACTGCAAAAAGGAGCGCGCAGTAAAGATTATGAAATCGCCCTGCAATGGTTAAAAGACAGCGGCTTAGTCCATGTCGTGCCACGTATTAAAAAGCCGCATTTACCGCTGAGCGCCTATCAAGACAACGCCTTTAAATTATTCAGCCTTGATGTGGGCTTGCTCGGCGCACAAAGCTATTTAGACTCGACAGTGCTTTTGGAAGGCAACCGCCTATTCACCGAATTCAAAGGCGCACTGACGGAACAATATGTCCTGCAACAACTTTTGGTGCTGCAAGACAATCCCGTTTTCTACTGGGCAACGGAAAAAGGCACGGCAGAAGTGGATTTTGTGCTACAACAAGGACAAAACATCACCCCAATTGAAGTGAAAGCGGAAGAAAATTTAAAGGCAAAGAGTTTAAAAGTCTACGTAGATCAATTCCAACCCAAACGCGCTTTACGGTTTTCAATGGCAGATTATAAGGAACAGGATTGGGTGGTGAATGTGCCGTTGTATGGGGTGACGAGTTTATTTAAAAGCACTTGAAATAATCTCTATTTCACTATACTTTTAGAATTCTAAAAAATAACTTTTGAGTAAAAACATGAATAAAAAACAATTGATAAAAGAATTAGTTAACGAGTTATCTGCAAATAACCTAGCCATCTTCGCTGGTGCAGGGTTATCTGTTTCAGCTGGTTTTGTAGATTGGAAGATATTGCTTCGTGATTTAGCAGATGAGATGAATTTAGATATAGACAAAGAAGAAAGCAATCTAGTCTCTTTGGCTCAGTATTATGTCAATAGTAAATGTGGTAAACGTTCAAAAATCAACCAACTCATTTTAGATGAGTTTTCCCAGAGTGCTACATTGACAGAAAATCATAAAATATTAGCTAGACTTCCCATAGATACTTTCTGGACAACCAATTATGACTCTATGATAGAAACAGCATTAAAAGAAGCTGGGAAAGTTGTGGATGTAAAGCACTGCGTAGAACAACTTCCAATATCAATTCATAAAAGAGATGTTGTTGTATATAAAATGCATGGCGATGCTTCTCTGCCAAATCAAACTGTTCTTATCAAGGACGATTATGAGAAATTTCATTTAACAAGAAATGACTTTTTTAATGCTTTGCGTGGAGATCTATTAACAAAAAGATTTTTATTTTTAGGGTTTAGCTTTTCTGATCCTAATATTGATTATATTCTGAGTCGGATTAGAGCGTCATATAGTGAAAATCAAAAAGAGCATTTTTGTATTTTAAGAAAAGTCCAAAAGAATGAGAATGAACCACAAGATGAATTTGAATACAGACAACGGAAGCAACAATTTTTTATTTCAGATTTAGAGCGAGTAGGAATTAGTGCGTTATTAATTGATGATTATTCAGAAATTACAGAAATATTGATGGAAATAGAACAAGCTCAAAAACGTAAAACTATTTTTATCTCAGGGGCAGCAGAAAATTATTCTCCTTATTCTCAGCAAGAAGTTGAACAATTTGTTTCTTCTCTTTCTCAAGAGATTTTAAAACTAGGGTATCGTATTGTTACAGGTTTTGGATTAGGAATAGGTAGCTCAGTTATTTCAGGCGCAATAAAACATCTTACGGAACAAAATTTAAAAATAGATGAGGACTATTTGATAATTCGCCCATTCCCTCAGAATAAAGAAGGGAAAGAATTGTGGTCTGCTTGGCGTGAAGATATGATTTCTTATGCTGGTATCTCTATATTTCTATTCGGAAATAAATTACAGAATGGAAATTTGATTTTATCAAATGGTATGCAGGAGGAATTTGATATTTCCAAAAGGAATGGAAATGTTTTAATCCCTGTTGCTGCTACTGGATATATGGCAAAACAACTCTGGGATAATGAGATGAATAAAGAGTCTGCTAAGGAGGTTGAAAATGAAATGCAAGCACTATCTAAAGAAAATATTTCGCTAGATGAATTAAGATCTAATATTTTGTCAATTTTAAAAAAGGTTAAATAATTATGAAGAGAAATGTATTTTATAGTTTTCATTATGAAAAAGATGTTTTCCGTGTTCAACAAGTAAGAAACATTGGAAAGCTAGAAGGCAATCCACCAGCGACACCTAATACCTGGGAAGAAATAAAAAGGAAAGGAGATAAAGAAATACAAAAATGGATTGATGAAAATTTATCTGGTAAAAGCTGTCTGGTTGTTCTGATTGGAGAAGATACATCTAAACGAAAATGGGTTAAGTATGAAATTCAAAAAGCTTGGAATGATGGAAAAGGCGTATTGGGTATCTATATTCATAACCTGAAAGATCCAAAAAGTGGTGAATGTAGAAAAGGCGACAATCCATTTGAACAATTTACGTTCGAAAATGGTTCTAAATTATCTAGCATAGTCAAATGTTATAATCCTAAATCTTCGGATGCCTATAATGATATTGCAGATAATATAGAAAAATGGATTGAAGAGGCTATTTCCATTCGTAAAAAATAATAATCAAATACTCTAAGGAAACCTATCATGGGAAATAAAATTTTTATTTCGTATAAATATTCTGACAATGCTGTTAAACAACTTAAAGAACCCAATAATTTGTTTTCATTCTATAGTCAATATAAAACAACTGCTCGTGATTATGTTGATATTATTCAAAATAAATTTGAGCGTGATGATATTCATATCAATAAAGGGGAAAATGATAATGAAAGTCTTGCCGGCTTTAAAACGGAGACTATTCGTTCAAAATTAGCAGAAAAGATTTTTGATAGTTCCGTTACCATTGTTCTTATCTCCCCCAATATAAAAAATTCTTGGAAATCAGAGAAAGATCAATGGATACCTTGGGAAATTGCTTATTCACTAAGAAGTGAGCGACGTCCAGATAACCGAAGCAAGCGTAATGCAATTTTATTGGTCGTTCTACCTGATAGATATGGTTATTATGATTACGTAAATTCATATGGCTTTTATTTTGATATTATTCAAAGAAACTTGAATAACCTGCATACACCATATACTACATATAAACTAAGGAATAGTTGTTCTAATTCATATATGCTTCAATGTAACTGGGATAAGTTTATCTCTAATCCGAATGCTTGGATTGAAGCTGCAATAGAAATTAGAGATAAAGGAAATAATTATAATATTGTAATAAGACCATAAACTTCCCTCTCTAGTCGACACTATCAAAAAACAATTTAAAATCCCACCGCACTTTCCCCAAAAGTGCGGTGTTTTTTTCCAACGTTTTTACGGCGATAATCTCACATTTTTCCATTCCCCGTTTTCCAGCAAATAACAAATGCGGTCGTGCAGGCGGCTGGGTCTGCCTTGCCAGAATTCGATGCGGTCGGGGGTGACGAGGTAGCCGCCCCAGGATTCCGGGCGAGGGACGTTGAGGGGGTGTTGGGCGGCGATGAGGGCGGCTTTGGCGAGTAAAGATTTGTAGCCGGAAATGACCGCACTTTGTTCGCTTGCCCAGGCGCCGATGCGGCTGGTGTATGGGCGGCTGGCGAAATAAGCGTCCGATTGCTCGGCAGAGATTTTTTCCGCTTTGCCTTCGATGCGTACGGAGCGTTCCAGTTCCGGCCAGAAGAAGGTTAAGGCGACGTAGGGCTGTTGTTCAATGGCGCGTCCTTTGCGGCTGTGGTAGTTGGTGAAAAACACAAACCCCTGCACATTTACTTCTTTTAATAGCACCATGCGGCTGCTCGGTCGTCCGTTTTCATTGACGGTGGCGAGGTTCATGGCAGTGGGTTCATTCACTTGTGCGTTGATGGCGTCGTCCAGCCAGTGTTCAAATTGCGTGATGGGATTGGCGTGGCATTCCAGTTGCGACAGCACTTTTTTGCGGTATTCTGCGCGAATGTTGTGTAAATCCATTGTCTCTCCTTTTTATTTGCTGTTAGCGTGTTCTCACTATAACAAAATCCGTCGCTTCGGGAGTAAAGGATTTTGCTATCTGTGACAAATGTCACTTTTTGAACATTTGTTTTGTACTATACTGGTCAATATGGGTTTTGTTACTTAAATCACAAAATAAGGAGAAAGCAATGGGTATTTTTAGTGTCCAGCCGGATTTGCCGGTGACCAAAAGCAAGGAAGAAATTGACAAAACGTACCGTTATTGGCGTATGCACCTGATGATTACCAGCTACATCGGCTATGCTGTATTTTATTTTACGCGGAAAAGTTTTAATTTTGTGATGCCGGCGATGTTAACAGATTTGGGCTTACAAAAAACGGATATTGGGATCATGGGCACTGCGTTTTACTTGACCTACGGCGTATCAAAATTTTTGTCTGGTGTGTTAGGTGACCGTTCAAACCCGCGCTATTTTATGGGCATCGGGTTGATGATGACCGGGGTGGTTAACATTTTCTTCGGCTTGAGCTCTTCAGTGTTTATGTTTATTACCCTTTGGATGATTAATGCGTTTTTCCAAGGCTGGGGCTGGCCGCCTTGTTCTAAGATTTTGAACACTTGGTATTCGCGCAATGAACGCGGTTTGTGGTGGGCAATTTGGAATACCTCGCACAACCTCGGCGGTGCGCTGATTCCGTTGCTCGCCGGTGCGGTAACGCTCTATTGGGGCTGGCGTTACGGCATGATTGTACCGGGGATTATTGCCTGTGTCGTCGGTTTTGCCATATGCTTCTTGTTGCGTGATCGCCCGACCTCCATGGGTTTGCCGACCGTGGGGGAATGGCGCAATGATGTGGCGGAAAAAGAACATGAAAGCGAAGGTGTGGGTTTATCCGACTGGGAAATTTTAAAAACCTATGTGTTCAAAAACACGATTATTTGGGCGCTCGCATTCTCTTGGTGTTTCATTTATATGGTTCGCACCGGGATTAACGACTGGGGCAATTTGTATTTAACGGAAACCCATGGCTACGACTTGTTAAAAGCCAATTCGGCGGTGTCCTTCTTTGAAATCGGCGGTTTCTTGGGTGCGTTATTTGCCGGTTGGGGATCTGATAAATTCTTCCACGGCAACCGCACTCAAATGAATATTATTTATGTGTTGGGCATTATTGCTGTGTCCCTCGCGCTATGGTTTATTCCGAGCGATAATTATTTCGTAATGAGCACCTTGTTCTTCTTAATGGGCTTCTTTATTTTCGGGCCACAATTCCTTATCGCCATGGCGGCAGCGGAAAACTCCCACAAATACGCCTCCGGTTCCGCCACCGGCTTTGTGAGCTTATTCGCATATATCGGTGCCGCTGCTGCCGGTGTACCGTTGGCGTGGATTATTAAATCCTTACACTGGAATGGCTTCTTCGGCAGCCTGTTTATTGTATCCTTGGGCTGTGCGTTATTACTGGTGTTGGTGTATTTCTTACAACGCCGTAAAAATGAAATGAAAGCATAGGCAAAAAAAGTGCGGTGGAAAATCCAAATGTTTTTTCAACCGCACTTTTTTATGTTGCTTTACAAGTTAAATGTGTTGATAGCGTTAAACCATTTCATCAAAATGAGAAATCTTTTCTTATTTTCTCTTTTTTCTCCTTCTTCCTGCTGAAATAATCGACCAAAAGAATGTAATGATAACAAGGATAATCGCCGCACTAAACATGATTACAATCACGTCGTGAAAGAAAAATTGTTCCAGCACGGGCTGAGTAAAGATCCCTTTGGCGTATTTGATGATAAACGCAATACTGTAAATCCATAATCCCCAAGTGAGGAGATCCAAAATAAAGTTTTTCACTAACATTTTGAAAGATAAACGATCACTTTTATCAATCACCATGAGTTTTTGCAGTTCATCTGACGACGACATCGTTATACTCCTCTATCCGGGCTGGTCCATACGGCAAATTTTGATTTGTTTCGGAAAATCGCCTTAGGAATACCAACCAATAACGTCACGGTATTTAATAGCCAATAGACATAAGGATACCAAATACAAGATAAACCATAACGTAGTAAGTTGCGTTCATATCGTGAATCAATATACAAACTTAACAGACATTGTAAAAAGAAAGCGAAGAACATAATGGAAATGTTAGTTTCAAACAGCCCCATATTTTCAATACTGATGTCAAATATATATTTTTGAATTAAGGCAATAACAGCAAGTAACACCCAAAGAAATGCCCAAATAACGGTAGCAAAATACTCAATATACATTGGCCACAAGCGACGATTCCGCCAATGCCATATTTTCGAAAAATACTTCATGATAGTTTCCGCACCGCCTTGTGCCCAACGCAAACGCTGTTTATAAAGCCCTTTTATGCTTTCCGGCATAAGCACCCAGCAGAGTGCGCGTGGTTCGTACATGATGTTGTAACCGGCAATTTGAATTTTCCAGCTAATATCAATGTCTTCGGTGATCATGTTAGTACTCCATCCACCGATTTCTTCCATGACATCTTTACGGAATAAACAACACACGCCGGAAACGGTAAAGATTGTGCCCATTAGACCTTGTGCCCGCTTAATTAGACCGATGATGGAGCTGAACTCGGATACCTGTAAACGCCCCAAAATAGTACTACGGTTACGTACACGCGGATTACCTGTGGTAGCAGCATATTTCGGATCTTGCTCTAAGGCTTGAACCATGTAGTCCAGCGCGTAGTAATCCAATACCGCATCACCGTCGATACAGGCAACGTATTTTCCCTTGGCAACCGTTAAACCATGATTCAATGCACTGGCTTTGCCTTGATTTTCTTGGTGCAATGCAGTGATTCGAGGTTCTTTCGCCGCCCAGCGATCAATGACTTCAGCAGTGTTATCCTTACTGCCGTCATTAATAAAAATGAGTTCGTAATTCGGGTATCTCAGCTGAAGCAAGTGCGGTATGGATTCATCAAGATTATTGCCCTCGTTATAACAAGGCACCATGAGGCTAATCATAGGCACCTGCTCACCCGGTAAATAACGGGAAATCGGCTCGTTTAGCTTGCCTTCCTTAAATAAATAGTAACAGGCACCTGCCATGAACCAGTAAATCGCCATACCGGCAGGATAGACAAAGACGAAAATACTTAATATTTCGAATACACTCATACCAATCCCTATGGTTTACCTGCTTGAGTATTCAGAGACATATAACGTCTCATTTTTTGCATATTCGGCTGATCGGCAACAAAATTATCCGGATAGTAGCCGTAACTATAGATACCGTTGCGTTGCAACAATTCAATCCAGCTAATCAATTCTGTTTCAGGAATTGGCTGTTTGGTTTTCAAATTCACCGACTGGAATTCAAATAACACTTTATTTAACGGTGCCTGTGCTTTGACCCGCTGAATCAGGGCAGCAAACCATTTTTCCGCTTGTTTGGCGGAAATTGTCTGATGATGTTCCATGTAAGGCATCGCCATAATTGCCGTAGTATCATAGTGTTTAGTTAAGGTAGTCAGATTTTGTGCAAACCATTCTTCCGCTTTCGGATTGGTAATCACCGACGCATGCAAGCTACGCACGGTTTTTAGGGCGGGCGTACTACTTAGGAAATAAGGTTTCAGCGCGTTCGTCAGCTCATCAGTCACACCAATTAAATCTAACGTTTTTTGTTTTGCAGCGGCAGTCACGCCATCACCTTCACTATGGCTTTCTACGCCTTCAAAATCCGTTAAAAACGCATCATCATGGAATAAAATTCCGTCAAATTTTGCATAGAATGATAAATCATTATAAATAGACTTAATCATCTCCACATTCTTTCGGTCATACGGCGAAAGGCGTAAGTATTTATCTTTTGCCGGTTGGTTTGTGCGGTGATCTACCACATAGGTTGCCTCTTTAACATGATTGCGCAAGTCAAACGCCAAAACCGGCATCCACGCATATACCTTCACGTTGGCACGGGTTCTGAGCTGCCAGGCAATTTGACTGAAAATATCGTCCCGCACCGGTAAATAACGATTCGGGAAATACAACGCATCGGCAACGCCATCGCCGTCCGGATCGGAAAACGCTTTCAGATAAACCGTAGTAATACCATAACGATACATACGCTCAATTAATTTATCAAAATTCTTTGCCTGTTGTTTTTTATCGGCGTCATAAAGAGAGTCGAGATCAATATGGACTATGCGCATCAATTTACTTTCATCATCCACACCATCAAGGAAATTTTTAATGGTGGAGAAACCGGTTTCCGTGTCAATTAATAAACGACCGACGTATCTATCACCAATTTTATTAATAATTTTCTGCCCTAAAGCAAAGTGATGCGTCATTCCCGATTGCTTTGCCGCGTCTATGGCAACGTCATTAAATTGCCCGTAAGGCCATACCATAATACGCGGTTTCTTACCGATTTGACGTTGAATGCTTTTTGATGAGCGGGAAAAATCCTGAACTAAACGATTTTTATACTCCGTTTTGCTCTCGTATCGATTATTTTTATATTCCGGTGCTACCACCGCCGGAAGTTGGCTGCCCGCCGGATTGGCACGCACACCATGGTGTAAATTATCCGTGTGGGAGGCGATTTCCACCAAGCCACTTTGTTCCATTTCACGCACCTGCTCCCAAGTAACAAAAACGTTACGTGGAAGTTTGATGTTGGCATAAGGAATTAATTGGTTTACCGGCGTATCCAACCAACTGCTTACCGGGGCAAACACAGCGGGATAATTATAGGCCTTTAGAATCGGATAAATCACGTTATACATGGTGGCATAGCCATCATCAAAAGAAAGCACCACCGCTTTTTCCGGCAAAGTACTTTTGCCGTTTTCCGCATCAATAATCTGCTGCCAGCTCACCACGTTATAACCGTTATCTTTTAACCAGTTAAAATGGCTAATTAACAAATTGGCGGAAATGGTTTGCGGGAAATACTGTTTTTCTTCTTTTGCGGCCGTATCATCCACTACTGAGTGATACGCCAGCACGCCGTATCTATCCTGAGCAGATGCTACACCGGTGATAAACACAAATGAAACGACAATAATTTGTAATAATTTTTGTAAAATTTTCATAATAGCTACCGAGTACTAATAATAAAGTGAGAAAGAGAGGTTACCAAAGTTATTAAATTCGGGATTACCGTCATAAATATTCTTTTTACGTCCGATTTCATATAAAAAGCCATATTGTTTACCAATACGCCATTCATGCCCGTAACTCACTGACCAGGTTTTACTACGCTGTTGTGCCTGCTGTTTATAAGCACCAAAGTTGCCTTTCAAGTGATGGGTCAGAATCAGCGCATAATCAAACGGCTGGTAATAACTCAAATCACCGCCCACTTCGTAACTGACTGCTTTTATCGGGTTGTAATAATCCGCGGATTGAACGGTTTTATTTCGCGTATAATCCACACGGAAATTGTTGGTTAGCGCCCAGCGATCATGCTTAAAGGTTTTTGTATTCAGCCATAAATTAGCATCATGTCTTAAATTACTGTCACTAAAGCGGGAAAAATAAACACCACCGCCTAATTGGAACAGATCAGAATAAGTGTAAACTACAGACGCGCCGCCACCTTTGGTATAAACATTTTGCGCAGCTGCTCTTGACGGAACATCGGTGCCGTTAATATGTCCGCGCAAATTAAATGCCCAACGCTGATTTAACTCATAACTTAAATCGGATGTCACATAACCGCGTTTGCTGAGTTTAATGCCTTTACCGGCTTCTATACGCACATTAAGCGGATAGAAATTCAGTTCGGTACCCGCACCAATAAATTGTGCATTGAGTGAATTGCCATCCACCGGTACGCGGCTTTCCGTATAACTCACATAAAGATCGTGCCCCTCTGCGGTTTTTGGTGTGTAAATCGCGTAATCTTGAGTGGATTCATTATGTTGTTTTGTCGGTGCAGAAGTGCGGTGCTGTAGATTAACACTTCCTACAATACGCCCTTTATGCGCCAATTCATAACGCTCCATCAAGGGTTTGACTGAATCCATTTCTTCAGGGCTCATTTCCTGAATCAAACGTTTCGCCGTCGGTAAATCATTTTGACGTAATGCGATTTCAATTAAAGCATGACGAACATATTTTTGGTCGGATTCAATAAAGAAAACGCCCGCTTTATGCGCCCATTCTTTAGCCTCATCAAAATTATAACGATTACGTTCCAACTCGGCTTTTTGCAATAGTACCCAACCATCCCCAGGGGTTTTATCCAATGCACGTTCATCAATCATTTTCTGCGCTAAACCTGCATTGCCACGCCATAATGCCAAGCGTGCCAAACCGAAATAACGCTCATCATATGACGGATTCGGAACGCGTGATGTATGAGTGTAATCATTTACATAAGGTGAGCTGTTAATCTGTTCTAAATAGTGCTGTGCCAAAGCGAATTCACCTGCGTCACTGGCGGCAGAAAACATTTTTAACAAAAGCTCATCACTTACCGGTGCTTTCTTATCTAAAGCGGACTGTGCAAGAGATTGATATGTTGCCAAGGCTTTATGTGGTGACGCATGTGCCAGTTCATAATCAGCAAAAGCTTCACGTAAATAAGCCGACGGGGTCGGTAACGCTTTTAAAGTGGCATAATCATCACGAACGGCATCAAATTCATGTAATTGCACACCTAATATAAATCGATCCATTAATGTTTGTTGATAAAGCGGATGTGCCGGATCAATTTTCCGTAAAAGTGCGGTCAATCCTGCGAATGAATTTTTTAAATGCTTTCGATTATTTTTGGCATTTTTTGCTGATGCGATGATTTTATCATGCTCGTACCAAAGCAAATCTTTTTCACTAAACAAATCCGGATATTCCGATTGTAATTTTTTCTGCAACGGATGAATGTTGTATTTTGAGGCAAGCCGATAAAGATTACCGGCAAGATGAGTATTTTTCGGATTTCTTGACAATTCACGTTGCCAACGACCCAATTTTGCCATATCGGATTGGGTAAAATCCAATAAATAACTGTTGGCATCCCAATAAGCTGTATTTTCACCAAAACGTTTTTTGTAGTTAATGAGAGCGTCTTTTGCCACCGTATAATTTTTTAATTCGGTTGCCACTAAGACTTTGCCTAATAACCCATTGGGATTTTGCGGATATTTTTTTGCTAACTGTGAATACAGTTCAAAAGAACGTTGGAATTGTTTTTCATTACGGGCAGCTTTTCCCAGATTTTCCAACTCACTTTCGGAAAATTGCGTTGGTGTGCAGGATTCGCATACCTTTAAGGCGTGTATAGATTGATTATTACGCAAATAAAGGGCGATTAAGTCATCACGGACTTTGAGATCTTTAGTGCGTTCAAAGAGTTTTTCTAATTGGGGAATAGCTTGTTTTAATTCGCTATCTCCCTGTCTGGAAAAGATAATAATTTTTTCCCGTTCAAGATCAATTGGAGATTGATTGGCGTGTGCAAATGGTATTGTTGAGAGCGAAATTCCACTCATAAATACCATCTTAAATAGATAAGACGGTCGCTTCATTTTTTAGTTTATTCCATGGATTTATTATAAATTGTAGAATATTGTTTAAAAATTCTACTGATTAGTCAGGAAGACAATAACTTTATAAATTAGTTCAGTCACAATTTATATAAATGATAAAAAAATGGTAGAAAATATAACATTTTTATTACCAATAATTAACATTTTCATAAATAAAATCGTAGCAAATACAAAAATTAAGTCTTTGCTACGAAACATCGAAATTTTTGACCGCACTTTCACGTTCAAAAAATAATTAAATAAAATTATGCTTCTTTGTCGTCAATTAATATGGCTTCTAATGCGATTTTAATCATTTCATTAAAGGTTAATTGACGTTCTTCCGCACTGGTTTGTTCGTGTGTACGAATATGGTCGGAAACGGTGCAGATAGTTAATGCACGGGCGCCGTATTCTGCCGCTACGCCATAAATACCCGCCGCTTCCATTTCCACGCCGAGAATACCGTATTTTTCCATCACGTCGAACATTGCCACATCCGGGGTATAGAATAAATCGGCGGAGAATAAATTGCCGACACGTGCTTTTACGCCCAACGTTTTTACCGCTTGCACAGCCGCCTGAGTTAAACCGAAATCGGCGATAGCAGCGAAGTCATTGTCTTTAAAACGGATACGAT
The DNA here is from genome assembly GCF_023518055.1 of Aggregatibacter actinomycetemcomitans. Taxonomy (NCBI): domain Bacteria; kingdom Pseudomonadati; phylum Pseudomonadota; class Gammaproteobacteria; order Pasteurellales; family Pasteurellaceae; genus Aggregatibacter; species Aggregatibacter actinomycetemcomitans. The sequence continues at coordinate 324,100 of NZ_CP085096.1, read as the reverse complement.
TCACTTTGGAATCGGTACAGGCGCCGACGCCGATAACCACGTCACGCACTTTAACATCCATACGTACGGCACCACAGGAACCCACACGGATGAGTTTTTTTACGCCGTACTCAGTGATCAGCTCTTTCGCATAAATGGAGCAAGACGGAATTCCCATACCGTGCGCCATGACGGAAATGCGACGGCCTTTATAAGTGCCTGTGAATCCCAACATATTGCGTACATTAGTCACTTCTTTCACATCGTCTAAAAAGGTTTCAGCGATATATTTTGCACGGAGCGGGTCGCCCGGCATTAATACGGCATCGGCAAATGCACCGGCAGGTGCGTTAATATGTGGAGTCATAGTGTTTTCCTTTTATTACATTACGTTGAACAAAATTCTAAGCAAACGTTTTCGCTACCTATAAACGACAACACCACGAACGCGTCGTGGTGTCGTCAAAAAACGTCGTTAAATCATACTGCACTTTATAGCACGGCACCACTTAAACCAATAAATAAACCGGCAATGGTTGCGCTCATTAAGTTGGATAATGAACCGGCAACCACTGCTTTTAAACCTAAGCGGGCAACATCACTACGGCGATTTGGTGCCATTCCGCCCAAGCCACCGATTAAAATCGCGATGGAGCTGAAGTTGGCGAAACCACAAAGGGCGAAGGTGATAATCGCTTTGGTTTTATCGCTTAATACTATTGCCGCATCAGGTTGCAAATATTTAGTGAATTCCAGGTAGCCGACGAATTCATTGACCGCTAATTTCAGACCGATCATTTGACCTGCTACAGCTGATTCATTCCAAGGAATCCCGATTAAATAGGCCAGAGGTTTAAAGATCCATCCTAAAATCACTTGTAAGGTTAAATCCGGTTCGCCAAAGAATCCACCAAAACTGCTTAAAATCCAGTTAATTAAGGCGATAACAGAAACGAAAGCAATCAGCATTGCGCCCACATTCATTGCTAAATGCATGCCATCACGTGCACCGTTTGCCAAGGCCTCAATGGCGTTGGACGGTTTTTCCACATTTGCATCTTCTTTTAATGCGTCGTCGCTTTTTTCCGTTTGTGGAAACATGATTTTGGCAAACAATAAACCACCCGGTGCTGCCATGAAGGATGCTGCGATCAAGTAAGTCAGCGGCACGCCCATACCTGCATAGCCTGCCATAACGGAACCTGCAATAGACGCCACACCGCCGACCATAACTGTGAATAATTCGGATTGCGTCATGCGACCAATGAATGGCTTGACGATTAATGGTGCTTCTGTTTGACCGACGAAAATATTTGCTGCGGCAGACATGGACTCAGCTTTTGAGGTACCTAATAATTTTTGTAATCCACCACCGATAAGCTTAATAATCCATTGCATGATGCCGATATAGTAAAGGAGTGAAATTAATGCGGAGAAGAAGATAATGACAGGTAGCACTTTCACGGCGAAGATAAAGCCAAAACTTTGGCTCGGATCGGTCAGACCACCGAACACAAAACTAATCCCCTCATTCCCGAATCCAATGATTTTCCCGATAAAATCGGAAGCAGCTTTTAACGCTTCACGTCCTTTATCCACATAAAGCACGAAAGCACCAATAGCAATTTGGATTGCCAGTGCACCGAAAACAGTACGCAAATTTATCGCCTTACGGTTATTAGAGAATAAAACAGCAATCCCTAACAGCACAAAAATACCGATAATGCTAATTAAAATTTCCATAAGAACCTCAAAGTAGATTAAAATTCTGCCTATTCTATTGTTTCCCATAAAAAAATGGGAACGAATTTTATTGGTAGGTTAAAGCATCTAACTTCATCGTGGTTAAAATATCCCAGAACCGGCGTGATGTGAAAATTCTCACACTGAATGAAGTAAATGGGTGAATCATTTTACGAAATGAAACAGGCAAACGCAATTTACGCATGTCTAAGATACGTGATCTCCGTCACAGTTTTTGCTTCAAGTTTTATCATCGGAACGAAAAGTGCGGTCATTTCTCACGTTAAATTTTTACTTACCAAACACCCGATTGAGTACCAAAGCAATGCCGCCTTCGTTATTATTGGCGGTGACTTCTTTTGCTGCTTGTTTGACGGCGTCGGGGGCGTTGCCCATGGCGACGCTTAAACCGGCGTATTGCAACATATCCAAATCGTTGAAATTATCGCCGAACGCTATGACCTGATCCGCCGTGATGCCGAGATACTGTTCCATAAATTGAATTGCTTTGGCTTTGGTAGCGGCGGCGTTCATGATTTCCAAATATTCGTTTTTGGAACGGTGAATACTTAAATTTGGCAGTGCCTGTTTCAGCACGGGTTCCACCGCTTGGATTTCGTCGGCGTCGCCCATGATTAAGAGTTTATGCACTTCCGTAAGGTTGTCCGGCATCGCTGCCGCGGTTAAGCCGGTGATGGCGCTTTCCTGTTTAATCCAATCATTGTTGACATCATTACAGAACCAATCCAACCCGGCGTAGTAACTGATGGAAAGGTGGGCGAAATCCGCCAGCAGTTCGTTCAGTTTTTGCAGATCCTGCGGTTCGAGAATCACGCTATAAAGTGCGGTCAGATTTTTATCTAAAATTAACGCGCCGCTGTAACAAATCATGCCGTGTTGTGCGCCAAGCTGTTCCGTATAAGGCGTAATGGCGTAAGGCGAGCGTGCGGAAACGGGAATAAACGGAATGCCCCGTTTGAGCATGTTTTTGATAGCATCTTCCGTTTTCAGGGTGATTTGGTGTTGGTTGTTGAGTAGCGTACCGTCGATGTCGCTGAATACGGCTTTGTATTGCGGTGTGGTCTGTTCGGCATTTTCCGCCAAGGTAGTGTCAGCAAACTTGAGCAGACGATGGAGTTCCTTTTTGCCTTTTTCCGATAACACTTTGTTATCTTTTAAAATTTGTGTGGCGCGGGCGTGAATGAAACGCACATAATCCAAATTCTTCGTTTGCGGAAATTGTTTTTCGGCAAATTGCATTTCGGCGAAATCTTTATTGGCTTGCCCGATAAGCATTTTCTGGCCGATGAGGACGATAAGCGCCACCGCAAGGGCAATCACCGCGCCGTAGCCGTTGGTGGGGTAGTAAAGCACGCCCGCCAGAATAAAAAGTGCGGTCACTAAATTCGATGAATTTTTGATGTAGCCCTCGGCGGGCGGCGCTTTGATGAGGTCTTTGAGTTTCATTCGGAATCCATTGATTGGTAGGGTTGTTTATAGATAGTGCGCGTCTTTCGAACACTTGTGGTCGGGAGACGCGCGCCATCATTATTGCCATTGTAATGCTTATGTTGAATTACGCTAACACACCGAAATGGTAGCCGATGATACCCACGCCAAACAGCGCGAAGATGATATACATGGCGTTGATTTTTTTGCGTAGCAAATACATACACAAGAAAGTGAGCAACAATGCCGCCAAGCCCGGGAGCAAGTCGTTTAATACGCTTTGTACGGTAGTGACCACTTCATCGCCCATTTGGTTTCTATAGCGTGACAGTTCCAGCGGAATGTTAATGCTGGTCCATTTCGACACCAACGAGCCCATGACAAAGAGACCTAGGATCGACGCCCCCTGCGTCAGTTTTTGTAAGCGACCGCCGCCCATATCGTTCACGATTTCCGTTCCTTTTTCGTAACCGTATTTGAAGCCGTACCAACGGGTTAACGCACGACACAGATTAATGCCGATGAAGAACAATAGCGGTCCTAACCGGCTGCCGGTAATCGCCAACCCTGCGCCGAGGGCGGCAAGCACAGGACGTAATGTCCCCCAGAAAATCGGATCGCCCACACCAGCGAGCGGACCCATAAGACCTACTTTCACCCCGCTGATTGCCGCATCGTCAATGTCTTTTGCCCCATTGGCGCGTTCTTGTTCCATGGCGGCGGTAACCCCGATGATGGAAGAGGCAACCCAAGGTTGGGTGTTGAAGAATTCTAAGTGGCGTTTTAACGCCGCCGCTTGATCTTCTTTTTTGCTGTACAGGCGTTTGATCGCAGGAATCATGGAAACACAGAAGCCCATCGCCTGCATCCGTTCAAAGTTAAAGGAACCCAATAAGAAGGTTGAGCGCCAGTAAGTGCTACGAATATCTTTTTTCGTTAAAGCGAGTTTATTTTGTTCAGTCATGATCTGTTCCTTCTTAAAGTCCTTCAAGTTCATCATCGGCTAATTCGCGTTTTGCGCTGCTTGGTAGCAATGCCACCTGATTGAAACGCGGATTTAATTGAATGTAGAGAATTGCCAAACAGGTACCTAAAATACCCAAGCCCACCAGGTTGTAACCGGAGAAGGAGGCAATGACGAAGCCAAGGAAGAAGAACGGCATTAACGCACCGGCGCGCATCATGTTGATCACCATGGCGTAACCGACCACCACAATGAAGCCCCCGGCGATTTGTAACCCGCGGGTGACCACTTCCGGAATGGAGTTCAACGCGTGAGTAACGGTGTCGGTGCCGGCAACTAAGGCAACGAAGAAGGTCGGAATGGCAACGCGCAAGGCTTGTAAGGAAAGCCCGGCGAAGTGACAGAATTCAATGCCGCGGAAGTTAGCTTGTGTCGCGTAATCGTCCGCTTTGTGTTGCAGGAATATGGTGAGCGTACGCACGAAAATGGTTAACACCTGACCGGCTGCCGCCACAGGAATGGCGATAGCTAATGCGCTGCCTTTGTCCTGACCGCCTTTGATCACCAAAATCGCTGCGATCACACTGGCAAGCGCCGCATCAGGCGCCATTGCCGCGCCCACGTTCATCCAGCCGAGGGCGACCAATTCTAACGTACCACCCACGATAATACCGGTTTGTAAATCACCGAGCACCAGTCCGATCAGGGTACAGGCGACTAACGGACGGTGGGTTTGACGTTCGTCCAACACACTTCCCATACCGCAAATGGCGGCGACCAGTGTGACTAAAATAATTTCCATTGTTGTCATGGTAAATAATCCTCTAATTAGAATTTAACGGCATCAAGTTCTTTATGGGTCAACATCACTTTCGGATTGGCGGCCACTTGTTGCAGGCTCAGTTCAACGCCTTTATCCAACAATTGTTTGAAGGCTTCCACGTCGGTCGGGTTAACGGCAACCGCTTGGGAAAGCAATTTGTTGCCCTCGCGGTACGTCATACCGCCCACGTTGACTTTCTCCACTTTCACACCGCCGTCAATTAAACGCACGATGTCGGAAGGATTGGTCACCAACCAAAGAATATTTTTGCCCGCGTATTTCGGGTTGTGATACACCTTAATGGCTTTTTCCACCGGAATTACATAGGCTTTCAAGTGTGGCGGTGCAACCTGTAGCAGTAAATCACGACGCAGCGGATCGTTCGCCACATCATCATTTACCGCAAAAATCGCTTCGCATTTCACCGCTTTTGCCCAAGAGGTTGCCACTTGACCGTGAATCAAACGGCTGTCGATACGCAGTAAAGAAATGTTCATATTGCCGGAAAGTGCGGTCGGTTTTTCCGCTTCGGCAGGTTTGGCGGCTTGCGCCGGTGGGGTGGCAGGGTTTGCGTCTTCTTTCGGCTGACGGAAGGATTTCACCGCCGCCACGCCCACTTCCTTGGCGGTTTCCACCAATTCCGGCAGGCTTGCGCCGTTTTTCGCATCCAACACTTCCAGTAACATCGGCAAGCTAATACCGGTCACAATATCCGTATTTTCCCGTCCGGTCGCTACCCGCGCCGCCGCGTTATACGGGCTGCCGCCGAATAAATCCACCAAAAACAGCACCGGCTCGTTTTCCGGCAAGGTGGCGATAATGGCATTATATTTTTCAACCAAATGCTCACCGCCTTCACCCGGCAGGAAAGTAACAACATGGCAGTTTTCATCTTCGCCAAACACCATCGCGGCGGAATTGACGATTTCTTCCGAAAACTTACCGTGCGTTGCAACGATAATGTGGGTCATTCAAAACCTCCTTTAAGTTATTAAAAATTAGACGTTTGAATCGTTTCAGCGAAAAATTCAAAACGGTCGCAAACGTTTGCATGATGGCTAAGTGTATTCATTTGATGAAAGTCGTCAAATAGAGAGTTCAAAAATCGTGATCACGATCAACAAGTACGATGAGTTGATAGCATTAAAAACAACATCTTGGCGCTGAAATGTTATTTTATGTGGGGGAAATTTAAGAATTTGTTATGAAAATCTTGGTGAAAGAGGTTGCGTTTACAGCGTCGCCTATTAAACCCGTTTATGCCGCCTGATACAACCGATAGCTCACCCGCCCGCTGTCTTTTTCTTTCAATAACGCCCAAGTTGCGGGTACTTGAAGATCTTTGCCTTTTTCCGTTTCCACATAAACCAAGGCTTGCGGACGCAGCCAATGATGTTGCGCCAACAGCGCAATGGCTTGTTCCGCCAAATCAAAATGGAAGGGCGGATCGAGAAAAACCACATCAAAGTGCGGTTGATTTTGCGGGTGATTTAAAAACTGCAAACTGTTTTGATTTACCACTTGCGCGCGGTCGGCACATTTCAGGGTTTGAATATTTTTCGTTAACTGGTGCGCCACCGCTTTTTCCAATTCGAGAAAGGTCACTTTCGACGCTTGGCGGGAAAGGGCTTCAAAGCCGAGGGAACCGCTGCCCGCGAAACAATCCAAACATTCACTGCCGGCAATGTAAGGCATCAGCCAGTTAAACAAGGTTTCTTTCACGCGATCGCCAGTGGGGCGTAGCCCTTGGTAAGACAGCACCGGCAATTTTCGCCCGCGCCATAACCCGGCGATAATGCGCACCTCGCCTTTCGTGCCTTGTGGAATTGTTGGTTTTTTCATATAAATCGGAATTTATGCTTAGTTTATCGGGGCTTGTTTGTTAGAATAGCCGGCATTTTATCAAGTTTAAGCGAGAGTGGGCAATTTATGCCGGATGAAAAGAAAAAAGGCGGTTTTTGGTCTTGGTTCGGATTAGGTAAAAATAAACAGGAAGAATCCGAAGAACCGAAGGAACAAGCATCACAAGAAAAAACGAGTCATTACGTTCAAGAATCACAACCTGAAGCGCAAGAAACAGCGGAAAAAAACACCGCACTTCCGGAGGAAGCAGAGACCGAAAATACATTAACGGAAGATACATCGATGGTGCACGCTTCACAGCCTGTGCCATCAGATGAAACGCCAGTTGACGTTGGTGTTGAATCTAATCCGGTCATTGAAGAAACGATTGCAAATTCGACCGCACTTTTAGACGACGAAACGGAAGCACAAGCCGAAAGTGCGGTGGAAATTTCCAATGAATCTCACGAAGAAGACAGCGCCGTTGCCGACATGGTGGAAACGCAGGAAAAACCAAGTGAAGGCGGCTTTTTCAGTCGCTTATTAAAAGGCTTGGTGAAAACCAAACAAAATATCGGTGCGGGCTTCCGTAGCTTTTTCTTAGGCAAAAAAATCGACGACGACTTGTTCGAGGAATTGGAAGAACAGTTACTTATCGCCGACATCGGCGTGCCGACCACCACCAAAATTATCAATAATCTGACCCAACACGCTACCCGCCAACAGTTGCAAAATGCGGATTCACTGTATCAACAGCTAAAATTGGAAATGGGCGAAATCCTGAAACCGGTGGCGCAACCGTTGCACATCGACGGCAGCAAAAAGTCTTATGTGATTTTGATGGTGGGCGTAAACGGCGTGGGCAAAACCACCACCATCGGCAAGTTGGCGCGCAAATTCCAAATGGAAGGCAAATCCGTCATGTTGGCGGCGGGCGATACCTTCCGCGCGGCGGCAGTGGAGCAGTTGCAGGTGTGGGGCGAACGCAATCACATTCCGGTGGTGGCGCAAAGCACCGGCTCCGATTCCGCCTCGGTGATTTTTGATGCCATGCAATCGGCGGCGGCGCGTAATATCGACATTCTGATCGCCGACACCGCAGGGCGTCTGCAAAATAAAAATAACCTGATGGACGAGTTGAAAAAAATTGTCCGCGTCATGAAAAAATACGACGAAAGCGCCCCGCACGAAATTATGCTCACATTGGATGCAGGCACCGGTCAAAACGCCATCAGCCAAGCCAAATTGTTCAATGAAGCGGTGGGCTTAACCGGCATCAGCCTGACCAAACTGGACGGTACCGCCAAAGGCGGCGTGATTTTCGCCATCGCCGACCAATTCAACCTGCCGATCCGCTACATTGGCGTCGGCGAAAAAATTGAAGATTTACGCGAATTCAACGCAGAAGAATTTATTGAGGCTTTATTTGCTCATGAGGAGGAAGATTAGGCTTGTCACTTTTTTTATCTGCCTAATCAACCACTTTCTTTCCCCTGTGAATGGAAAAAAGCAAAATATTTTTGAAATATCAATGTATTAAAATGTTTCGAACAACTGAGGTTGAGAAACGCGCGCCATCGCGAGTTATCAATAACAAGATTTAAAAAAATTAAGGATGTAAAAATGAGCAAACCTATCGTGTTCAGCGGTGTACAGCCATCGGGTGAATTGACTATCGGTAACTACCTCGGTGCGTTACGTCAGTGGGTAAAAATGCAGGATGATTACGAATGCCTGTTTTGTATCGTGGATCAGCACGCCATCACCGTGCGCCAGGATCCGGCGGCATTACGCAAAGCGACCTTAGACGTGTTGGCGCTCTATTTAGCCTGCGGCATCGACCCGGCGAAATCCACCATTTTCATTCAATCCCATGTGCCGGAACACGCGCAACTGGCTTGGGTGTTAAATTGCTACACCTATTTCGGCGAAATGAGCCGCATGACCCAATTTAAAGATAAATCCACCCGTTATGCGGAAAATGTCAACGTGGGTTTGTTCACTTATCCGGTGTTAATGGCGGCGGATATTTTGCTTTACCAAGCCAATCAAGTGCCGGTGGGCGAAGACCAAAAACAACATTTGGAAATCACCCGCGACATCGCCCAACGTTTTAACGCCTTATACGGACCGCACTTTGCCGTGCCGGAAGTGTTTATCCCGAAAGCGGGCGCGCGCGTGATGTCATTGTTGGAACCGGAAAAGAAAATGTCCAAATCCGACGAAAACCGCAACAACGTCATCGGCTTATTGGAAGACCCGAAAGCGGTCGCCAAGAAAATCAAACGCGCAGTGACCGACTCCGACGAGCCGCCGGTGATTCGTTATGATGTGAAAAACAAAGCAGGCGTGTCAAATTTGCTGGATATTCTGTCCGGTGTCAGCGGCAAAACTATCGCAGAACTTGAACAGGAATTTGAAGGCAAAATGTATGGTCACTTAAAAGGCGCGGTGGCAGAAGAAGTCTCCGCCATGTTGACCACCCTGCAGGAACGCTACCACCATTTCCGCAACAATGAGGTATTACTGCACCAAATCGCCAAAGAAGGCGCAAAAAAAGCTCAAGCCCGCGCGCGAGCAACACTGGCGAAAGTGTATGAAACCGTCGGGTTTATTGCGGCGAAGTGATTAATCTTAAACAGAAGTAAAAAAGTGCGGTTAAAATCCATCGTGAATTTTAACCGCACTTTAGTTTAGATTTTTAGCAAAGCCGTTTAGCAGTGATATTTCTGACGGTATGTAATCAAGTCTTCAATAGTCACAATCGCATAACCCTGTTGTTTCACGAATTCCACCAGTTCCGGCGCTCTTGCCATGGTGCCGTCGTCGTTGGTGATTTCGCAGATCACGCCCGCTTCTTTATAGCCTGCTAAACGTGCCAAATCCACCGCCGCTTCTGTGTGACCGTTGCGTTGTAGTACACCGTTCGGGGCGGCACGTAATGGGAAAACGTGTCCCGGGCGGTGTAAATCGCTCGGTTTGGCGCCGTCGGCAATGGCGGCTTTAATGGTGGTCACGCGGTCGGCGGCGGACACCCCGGTGGAAACCCCTTCGGCAGCTTCAATGGTGACGGTAAAGGCAGTTTTATTCACGCTGGTGTTGTGGTTTACCATCGGAGGTAAATCCAGTTGTTTGCACAATTCGTCGGTGATACATAAACACACGATGCCGCTGCCGTAGCGGATAAGTTTTGCCATTTGGGCGGCGGTAATGGTTTCGGCGGGGAAGATTAAATCGCCTTCGTTTTCGCGATTCTCATCGTCTAACACAAGGACGCCGTCGCCTTGTTTGAAGGCGTCGATGGCGGCTTTGACACGTTCTTCAGCGGTGCCGAACGGGGATAATAATGACTGATTCATAGTAAATGCCTTTTTAATAAGATGAATTTATACCAGAATCAGGGCGGACGATAAAAAGGACGAACACAGGTTTGAACAAACCTGTGCTGCTTTTTTATTCTCTTTCATCCAGACTGTCACTGTCGGCTTTGGATTCGCACCAAATCTGCTGACTTTATCGAAAAAACGCCGTCAAAAACGACCGCACTTTTGTCGATAAACGCTCGTGGGCTTGCATTGAAACATTCCTTCATGCTTACCACCGGTAGGGACTTTCACCCTGCCCTGAGAATGCGCGCCTAGTATAGCGCAAAGGGACTGGTGTTAAAATCGGTTTTGGGCACACAAGGACAATTTAACGCGTCTAATACGAGTTAATCGGCATAACTCTACTCAGCCCTAAAAAAATTTCCAAAAGCTATTTCAAATAGCCCAATGAGAGAATGAAGTACGAACAAGAGTTGTTGGTAGCCTAACGTTAATTCGCAAAAGTTAATTCAAATTTTCAATCATGGAAAATTTTAGGGAAAATCCACCAAAATGAACCAAAAGAAATACCTTTAACCCTATATTACCAGGCTAGGCATGTTATTTTACTGCAAGTTAAAATTCAGTTTCAGGTTTTGTGCAACTGCTACAGAATATTGGGTGAATTTAAAAAACGCCGAAGAAAGTGACCGCACTTTTTTGCTAATTAGGATTAGCGTTTTCTGCTTTGTTTGTATAAGGCAACCGCTTCAGGCATTAAGCGTACTAAGTTCTCTTGGCGATCTTTGTCGCTTGGGTGAGTTGAACTTAATTTGTCTAAGATACCTTGAGAGCCGGTTGAGGCTTTTTGCATTTTGTCCCACAATTTCGGTGCCGCTTCAGGGTTGTAACCGGATTTTGCCATTAATATTAAACCGACTTCATCGGCTTCGGTTTCCGCGCTACGGGAATACGGTTTATCCAAGCCCCAGTCTTTGGCTAAGCCCACTACCATTGAACTGCTGTCAGCGCCGATTTTCGTGGCTAACGCTTCTTGTGCAACACTGGCGACAACATCGGTGAATTGACCGATATTGGCTTTTTTCTTACCATGTTCTTTTAAGGCATGTGCCATTTCATGTCCCATTACGGTGGCGATTTCATCATCGGTTAAACGTAAGTTATCTACTAAACCGGTGTAAAACGCCATTTTCCCGCCGGGCATCGCCCAAGCGTTAAGTTCTTTGGACTTGATGACAGAAATTTGCCAGTCAAAGGCTTGTCCTGTTTTGTTTTCGGCATTGGCATACGGCACCATCTTGTTAAAGATTTTGCGTACACGCTGTGCAGTTTTTGATTTGTTATCCACTTGCCCGTGTGCTTGCGCCTGGCTGATCATTTGTGCGTAGCCCGTAGCCGCTTCTTGGTTAATGGAAGCAGAATCCGCACAAGCGGTTAAGATGCCGATAGTTGAAACTAATACGAGCATTTTGCCTAATCTAGACATAGATTTTCCTCAATAAGGTTGATTGTGTGTAAAAAACCGCCCTTCTGAAAAAGGGCGGTGGTAAAAAGATTTCAATTATTTTTTTGCACGTTCAAATGAATCAAGGATTTCATGACGGGCGGCTTCAACGCCTTCCCAGCCTTCCACTTTCACCCATTTACCTGTTTCTAAAGCTTTATAGCTTTCGAAGAAGTGCTGGATTTGTGCTTTTAACAATGCAGGTAAATCGCCTACATCTTGAATGTGATCATATTCTTTGCTCAATTTGGTGTGCGGTACGGCAACCACTTTCGCATCGCCGCCGGCTTCATCGGTCATCTTTAACACACCTACAGGACGGCAACGAATGACCGAACCCGGTTGTAACGGATACGGAGTCGGCACTAAAACGTCAACCGGGTCGCCGTCGGAAGAAAGGGTGTTGTTCACATAACCATAGTTGGCAGGATAGAACATTGCCGTTGCCATGAAACGGTCCACAAATAATGTGCCGGTTTCTTTGTCAACTTCGTATTTAATCGGATCTGAGTTTGCAGGGATTTCGATGACAACATAAATATCATCAGGTAATGCTTTACCTGCCGGTACTCTTTCTAAGCCCATTTGCTATTCCTTCTGTTGAGTGTCAATAAAGCTGACCAATTATAGCGGGAATCGGCTTCCTTTGTCGAGTTACACGACATGAATCGACAAATTAAAATCTATTGTCTTTTCTATTTGCACTATTATAATAGTTCAAATTTTCTTATAAAAGGAACAGCATTATGACGACTGCAAAACGCCCTTCGTTACTTGGCGGCGCGATGATTATCACCGGTACGGCGATCGGTGCGGGAATGCTCGCCAATCCCACCTCCACCGCCGGCATTTGGTTTGCCGGTTCCATCGTCATCTTAATTTACACCTGGTTCTGCATGACCACATCAGGCTTGATGATTTTAGAAGCTAACTTACATTATCCCACCGGCGCCAGTTTCGACACTATCGTCACCGATTTGTTGGGTAGAGGCTGGAATGTCATTAACGGTTTGTCCGTGGCATTCGTACTGTATATTTTAACGTATGCCTATATCACCTCAGGTGGCAGCATTACAGAAAGTTTCCTCAATCAATTGGGTGAAAACGTAGAAGTCGGGCGCAGCGCAGGTTCGCTGATTTTCTGCATTGTTTTGGCAGCGTTTGTATGGTTCTCCACAAAAGCCGTTGATCGCTTCAGTACCGTGCTTATCGCCGGCATGGTGATTTCCTTTTTTCTGTCCACCGCCGGATTATTAAGCTCTGTGAAAATCGACGTTTTATTTAACACCGTCGCACAAGGCGAACAGCAATATTTACCTTATATTTTGACCGCACTTCCCGTGTGTTTGGTGTCTTTCGGCTTCCACGGCAACGTGCCGAGCCTGGTGAAATATTACGATCGTGACGGCAACCGCGTGATGAAATCCATTTTCCTCGGCACCGGTTTGGGGCTTGTCGTTTACATTTTGTGGCAACTTGCCATTCAAGGTAACTTACCGCGCGCCGAGTTCGCCCCGGTCATCGCCAAGGGCGGTGACGTCGCGGCGTTACTGGAAGCGTTGAGCAAATACATTCAAACGGATTACATCGGTATTATTCTGAATTTCTTCGCCTATATGGCAATCGCCAGTTCCTTCCTCGGCGTCACCTTAGGCTTGTTCGATTACATCGCCGATCTATGTAAATTCGATGACAGCCGTTTAGGACGCACCAAAACCACATTGGTTACCTTCCTGCCACCTCTATTGCTGAGCTTGCAATTTCCTTTCGGTTTCGTGCTTGCCATCGGTTACGCTGGTTTGGCAGCCACCATTTGGGCGGCAATTGTGCCCGCGTTATTGGCAAAAGCCAGCCGCAAAAAATTCCCGAACGCGACATATCGCGTGCATGGCGGCAACTTCATGATTTATTTCGTGATCCTGTTCGGGTTATTGAATATCTTCGTGCAAGTGGCATTGCAATTCGGCTGGCTCTCGGATTTCAAAGGATAATATGCCGGAAAAGCAAAACGTGTATGATAAAGTGGTTTTTTTGTGCTTTATCAAAAACTGTGCGGTAACTCCTGCAGTCTGAATGAAACCGTAGTTACAGGGCAAGTCTTAGATTTAGGCTGTGGTTGTGGTGAGCGTCTTAAACTGTATTTGGAACCGAGGGAACTAAACAATTTGAGTCTGTGCAGTACAGAGCCCAATATTTTCTCTGTCCAAGTTGTAGGAGGGCACTTTTGAGATGAAAGTGCGGTTATTTTTGCAGGCGTTTTGGAGGTTAAATGTTATCGAAAGCACGTTTAGAGCAAATCACCGAAATGGAAGCCATTTTGAGCGAATCCAATGATTTTCTTGCTGAAGCGGAAACGTTTTTTGAAAAATGGCAGGCGTTTTTACCAAAAATGGAAGCCTTAGAACGTTATTATTTTGACGGCGATTGGCGCGAGGATTATGAAGCCTATGGGCGTGGCGATATTCCGAAAGAGTTGCCTTGCGGCGTATTGGGTGAAGATCCGATTTTTAATGCGAGTGTGACACAACGGGATTTAGCGGTACGGTGGCTGAAATTAATCAGCCGGATTTTAGACAACAATAAGTAATTTGTTAAAAAACACTGTGTTCATTTTCAATTTACCATAAATGAGTACATTTGTTTTGTCCCCAAAATTTATGTTTTTTTAGAGAAATTAACCTTTTATGCAATAGGTAATACGTCTGGACAGCGCTATGGTACATTATTGTTCGTGTGGTTGACCTTATGAGCGTTGTTTTAGCAGTTGACATTTGGAATTCTCCGTTTTGCTGAAAACAACATTGATAGAGACGGATTAGGCGTTGAACGCTTCTACGTCCCGGGTCGCAACTCTGCCGCTTCTATCGAAATCTGCTTCTAACCGAGGCTGAAATTCATCGTAAAAAAACGACCGCACTTTGAGGGGGCTCCTTCAAAGTGCGGCTATCTTTTTATGTGTTTTTAAAAACTAGTAGCTTGAGTTAATTAACACTTCTTCGCCGTAGCCACCGAGGGTTGGCATCGGTTGATATGTGGAGTTGGCGGCGCGCATGAGGCGGATGCCACGAACGCCGGCTTCTTTGGCGGCAAGAATGTCATCGTCGCTGTCGCCGTAGTGAATGGTGACTTTGTGTTCGATAATGCCCGGGGTTTTGTTGTATTTGGTGGTGCGATCACGTCCGCCCATGAATTCAACCGGATGCATGTTTTTGATACTAAAGGCTTTTTGTAACACCGGGGTCACGCCGTCTTTGTCCCCGGCGGTACGACCGGTGATGAAATAAATTTGGTCGCCGCGCTCTTGGTGCATATTGATTAAATCCACCGCAATTTGTTTCGGAATGGAATATTGGTCACAACCGGCGTTTACTTCGTTCCAGAAATCCTGATTTTTCAAATAATCCTGTTTACCCGGTGAGTATTTTTGTTGTCCGTGATAAAAACACGGGCTGCTGAATAATACGGTGTCGTCAATATCAAAGCTCACATTCATCGGTGCTTTGCCTTCCAATTCTTTTTTCAATTGGTCAACGGAAATCCAGTGAATCGGTTGTTCTACCAACATTTCTCGGGCGTTGGTGCCTTGGTGGGTATAGGGTTCACTTTTTGCCGCCATTGCCGGAAGGGTTGCGGCTGTTAGCATGGCGATGAGGGATAATTTAACGAGGTTTTTCATGGTAACTCCTGAGTGCGTTGTTAATTGACGGTAGTTATCGTACCTGTTCTATTCCATTGTGCAATTTAAGCAATCGTTTGCTATGTAAAATTCTGATCATGGTCACACTTTGTCGGGATAATTGGCGGAGAAATAATCAGTGATCTTTTCTCTTGAATTCTGTGAATTCACCACAATATAGCCCACATCTTTTCTTAGTAAAAAAGGACAAATGATGACAACGATTGTAAGTGTACGTCGCAACGGTAAAGTGGTTGTCGGCGGGGATGGACAGGTTTCTCTGGGCAATACGGTGATGAAGGGTAACGCGCGCAAGGTGCGTCGTTTGTATAACGGTAAAGTGTTGGCGGGATTTGCCGGCGGCACGGCGGATGCCTTTACGCTATTTGAATTATTTGAACGTAAACTGGAAATGCACCAAGGGCACTTGCTGAAAAGTGCGGTGGAATTGGCGAAAGATTGGCGCACCGACCGCGCATTGCGGAAGTTGGAAGCCATGCTGATTGTGGCAGATGAAAAAGAAAGTCTGATTATCACCGGTATCGGCGATGTGGTGCAACCGGAAGAAGATCAGATTCTTGCCATCGGTTCCGGCGGTAACTACGCTTTATCCGCCGCTCGTGCGTTGGTGGAAAACACCGATTTATCCGCTCGCGAAATTGTGGAAAAATCACTGAAAATTGCCGGTGAGATTTGCGTGTTCACCAACACTAATTTCACCATTGAAGAATTACCGAATTAAGAAATCATAAGGAATAAACTATGTCTGAAATGACTCCGCGTGAAATAGTCTCTGAATTAGATCAACATATTATCGGGCAGAGCGAAGCGAAAAGAGCGGTGGCGATCGCCTTGAGAAATCGCTGGCGCAGAATGCAGTTGCAGGAGCCGATGCGTTATGAAGTGACACCGAAAAATATTTTAATGATTGGTCCGACCGGGGTGGGAAAAACCGAAATCGCCCGTCGCTTGGCAAAGTTAGCCAATGCTCCGTTCATTAAAGTGGAAGCCACCAAATTTACCGAAGTAGGCTATGTGGGGAAAGAAGTGGATTCCATTATCCGCGACTTAACCGACAGCGCTATGAAACTGGTGCGTCAGACGGAAATTGAAAAAAATCGCGTGAAAGCGGAAGAAGCGGCGGAAGAACGTATTTTAGACGCCTTATTGCCGGCGGCGAAAAACCAATGGGGCGAAATGGAAAACCGCGATGCGCAAAATAATACGCGCCAGATTTTCCGTAAGAAATTACGTGAAGGTGAGCTTGATGATAAAGAAGTGGAGATTGATGTCGCCGGTGTGCCGATGGGCGTGGAAATTATGGCGCCTCCGGGCATGGAAGACATGACCAGCCAGCTGCAGTCCATGTTCCAGAATCTGTCCAGCGGGCAAACCAAAAAGCGCAAAATGAAAATTAAGGATGCGTTAAAAACCTTAGTTGATGACGAGGCGGCGAAATTGGTGAATCCGAAAGAGCTGAAACAAAAAGCTATTGATGCGGTGGAACAAAACGGTATCGTGTTTATTGATGAAATTGATAAAATCTGTAAAAAAGGCGAATATAGCGGGGCGGATGTGTCCCGTGAAGGTGTGCAGCGCGACTTGCTACCACTGGTGGAAGGTTCTACCGTTAACACCAAGCACGGCATGGTGAAAACCGATCATATTCTGTTTATTGCCTCCGGCGCATTCCAAGTGGCGCGCCCGTCCGATTTGATCCCGGAATTACAGGGGCGTTTGCCGATTCGCGTGGAATTGTCGGCACTCACCGCCGGTGATTTTGAGCGCATTCTGACCGAACCGAATGCCTCTTTAACGGAGCAATACAAAGCATTAATGGCGACGGAAGGCGTGAACATTGAATTCACCCAAGATGCCATTAAGAAAATCGCCGAGGCGGCATTCCGCGTGAATGAGAAAACCGAGAACATCGGCGCCCGCCGGTTGCATACGGTGATGGAACGTTTGATGGATAAAATTTCCTTCAACGCCAGCGATATGGACGGACAAACTGTCAGCATTGACGCGGCGTATGTTAGCGAAGCGCTCGGCGATGTCATCGAAAACGAAGATTTAAGCCGCTTTATTCTTTAATCTTTCTCTTTTGATTTTAGGCATGATAGTTGTATCATGCCTTTTGTTTATAGATGGAGAGATTCATGAAAAAAATAACTTTAATTCTGACCGCACTTTTCACCGCCTTGCCAAGCTGGGCGAATATGCAAAACAACGAATTGGATTACGCCAGCACGAAAGATATTCGTGATATTAATCCGCATTTGTATAGCGGTGAAATGACAGCGCAGAATATGGTGTTTGAGCCCTTGGTGCTGAATACGGAATTCGGTCCACAGCCGTATTTGGCGGAAAGTTGGAGTATCTCGCCGGATGGCAAAACCTATATTTTCAAATTACGCAAAGATGTCAAATTCAGCGACGGCGAACCATTCAATGCTCAGGCGGTGAAGCTGAACATCGATGCCGTACTGGATAATTATACCCGTCATGCATGGTTGGAGCTGGTGCAACAAATCGACAGCGTGCGCGTTATTGACGATTACACCATTGAACTGAAACTCAAAAACGCCTATTACCCGACCCTCACCGAACTGAGCTTAACCCGCCCGTTTCGTTTTATTTCACCGAAATCGTTCATTGACGGCAAAACCAAAGACGGCGTGAAAGAATACGCCGGCACCGGTCCTTGGATGTTGGCGGCGCATGAAGAAAATCAATACGCCCGTTTTACCGTAAACCCGCATTATTGGGGCAAAAAGCCACAATTAAATGCTGTAGTGTGGAATGTCATATCTGATCGCCAAGCCATGTTGGCGGCATTGGAAAACGGCGATATTCAGTTAATTTTCGGTTCCGACGGCGACATGGTTAACATGGATGCCTTTGATAAGCTGAAATCCTCTAAAACGCTTTCCACTCTGTTAAGCGAACCCACCGCCACCCGTTTCATCATACTAAACAGCGGACGGGAAATTACCGGTGAATTGCCGGTGCGTGAAGCGTTGGAACACGCCGTCAACAAGCAAGGTATTGCGCAAACGGTGTTTGCCAATTCGGAAAGTGTGGCGCAGACGCTGATGTCAAAAAATGTCCCTTACAGTGATGTGGAAGTGAAAACCTTCGATTACGATATAGCTAAAGCTCGCCAACTATTGGATTTTGCAGGCTGGAAATTGCCGGCAGGGAAATCCGTGCGAGAAAAGCAAGATAAAGTCTTGTCATTGTTGTTTTCTTATAACGCCGATAATGCGGCGGAAAAAGAAATTGCCGAACTTATCCAGACGGATTTAAAAAACATCGGTGTGGATTTACGCATTGTTGGCGAAGAAAAAACGGCATATCTGGAACGGCAAAAAACCGGCGACTTTGATGTGCAATATTCCCTTTCCTGGGGCAAGCCTTATGAACCCGCGTCTTACATTTCTTCTTTCCGCAGCCCCGCCCATGCCGATTATCAGGCACAAAAAGGGCTGAAAAACAAACCGGAAATAAACCTAATTATCGGCGAATTATTGATCACGCCCGATGAAACGCTACGCAAGAAACTTTATGTGAATTTATGGAGGACACTGGCGGATCAGGCGGTTTATCTGCCGTTGACCTATGCCCGCACCAAAGCGGTATTCGCTAATGAATTAAAAGGTGTAGGGTTTAATCAGTCGCAATATGAAATCCCTTTTGAGCGAATGTATTTTTCGTCCGCACAAGCCCCCGCGACCAAATAATCGGGCGGCATAAAGTGCGGTCTGTTTTCCAAAAATTTTTGTAGTTAACAGGCAAGTTGTTTACAATGAAGCCATTTTTAATTAAACAGAGTGTCATTATGAAAACACAGAAACTTTTAGCCGCCTTATTGCTCGGTTCCGTCGTGCTGGCCGGCTGTTCATCCACCATCGATCCGGAAACCGGTGAACGCAAAGATGCGTTAGAAGGGTTTAACCGTAAAATGTGGGATTTCAACTATAATGTTGCCGATCCCTATGTGTTAAAGCCACTTGCCAAAGGCTGGAAAGAATATGTGCCAAGCCCGGTGCGCACCGGTGTGATTAATGTAGCGGATAATCTGGATGAACCGGCAAGTTTCGCCAACCGTTTGGTGCAGGGTGAATTCAAGCAAGCGCTGATTCACTTCAACCGTTTCTGGATTAATACGATTTTCGGTTTGGGCGGTTTAATTGACGTGGCAAGTTATAGCGATCCGCTGAAAAAACAAGGCGATAACCGTTTCGGCGATACCTTGGGCAGCTACGGCGTCGGCACCGGACCTTATGTGATGTTACCGTTATACGGACCGGCAACGCCACGCCAAGACATAGGCAACCTGGCGGATACCACTTACCCGATGCTTTCCCTGCTTGGTCCTTGGGGCTTTTTAAAAGCGGGTCTGCAAAGTATTGATACACGTGCTAAACTGATAGACAAAGAAGCCTTATTGGATCAGGCACAAGATCCGTATGTCGCTTTTCGTGAGGCTTATTTCCAAAATTTAGACCAGCGTATTAATGAGAGCAAAGGAAAACAAGCAGATTCAGAGTTATCACAAGATATACTCAATCAAATCAATTAATAAATGGGAGAATGATTATGGAAATGTCAACTACTCAACGTTTGATTTTAGCTAATCAATATAAGTTAATGAGCCTACTCGATTGTGATAATGCCGCTAAATATCAACGTTTGGAAACCATTGTAAAAGGCGGCTTTGCTTTAGAGTTAAACACTTTGGAAAATGATTTCACCAACATTTCGGAACGCGAATGTCAAATAGTGTTAGATACTTTGGAAATGTATAAAGCACTTCAAATTTCTTACAACAATTTAGAGAACAAATCCGAATTAAGCGAACATCGTTTACAGTTCGTCGGTTATTGCGCCATTCGTGAGAAGAAATACCTAAGCTACCTGCGTTTCATCACCGGCGTAGAAGGGAAATATCAGGAATTTATGCGTTGCGAACACGGCTGCGATTCCCAAACCCCTATGTGGGACAAATATTCCCGTATGCTCGAAGTCTGGCGCGCTTGTCCGCATGAATATCATTTAAGCATGGTGGAAATTCAAAATATTCTGAATGCTTAAATCGGGTTTAAAAAACACCGAAAAAAACAACCGCACTTTACCCTCATAAAGTGCGGTTGTTTTCTATGGCGAATTTATATCTGATTACAAATAGAATTTCTCAACCACTTTCAGATTATCATCTAATTTGTAAACCAACGGCTGACCGGTCGGGATTTCTAAATCCATAATGTCTGCGTCGGAAATGCCTTCAATGTGTTTTGCCAATGCACGTAAAGAGTTACCGTGAGCAACCACTAAAACGCGCTTACCGCTTAAGAGGGCAAGGGCGATTTGGTCATCCCAGAACGGAAGCACGCGCGCTAACGTGACTTTCAGGTTCTCGCCGTCCGGAATCACATCATCCGGTAAATGGGCGTAGCGACGGTCGTTGTGAGCGGAATTTGGATCTTTCGGATCAAGTAATGGTGGTAATGTGTCGTAGGAACGGCGCCAGATGTGAACTTGTTCGTCACCATATTTTTCGGCGGTGGCTTTTTTGTCTAAGCCTTGTAATTCGCCGTAGTGACGTTCGTTTAAGCGCCAGTTTTTCACTTGCGGGATCCATAATTGGTGGGATTCTTCCAAGACGATGTTACAGGTTTTAATGGCACGGGTCAGGACGGAAGTGAAGGCGATGTCGAATTCAAAACCGGCGTCTAATAACTTTTTTCCTGCCGCTTTGGCTTCTTCCACACCACGTTCGGTTAAATTCACATCACGCCAACCGGTAAATAAGTTTTTTGCATTCCATTCACTGAAGCCGTGACGAATAAAAACTAATTCCATAATAAGTCTCCTAAGATTAATTGAAAAAACTGCGTCAGTTATAGCAAAAAAACGCTTTTTTTGAAAGGAAAAACGCCGAAAATTTTTACCGCACTTTAGGCGTCAAAAGAGTGATTAATTTGATTTTTTTATCGGATTTTGACGTAATAAAATTTGTATGAAAACCATGTAATCGATTGCCTTACGTCGAATCTGTGAAATAGATCAAAGTGTCGCAAATTAATCGGAAATAATCATTTTACTTTTCGTGGTTTTTCGATAGGCTAGGGGAAGATTTGTACATTGACTTTAGGGAAGGAGAGAGTATGTCAGTACTTTTTGATACCGCACAAAATTGGTTAAACCAAGATCCGGATGTGGAAACACACGCAGAATTGACCGCACTTTTAAGTGCTGCGAAAGGCGGTGATGCTAAGGCACAAGCCGAACTCGCCGAACGCTTTAGCGGGCGCTTACAATTCGGCACCGCAGGTTTACGTGGTCGCCTGCAAGCAGGTTCCATGGGCATGAACCGCGTGTTGGTGGCGCAAGCCGCCGGAGGTTTGGCATTATTCTTAAAAGAATACGACAAGCAACCTTCGATCGTGATTGGTTATGACGGACGTAAAAATTCCGATGTATTTGCGCGTGATACCGCCGAAATCATGGCAGGCGCGGGCATTAAAGCCTATTTATTACCGCGCAAATTGCCAACGCCGGTGTTGGCCTATGCCATTCAATATTTCGACACCACCGCCGGCGTGATGGTCACCGCCAGCCATAACCCGCCGGAAGATAACGGTTATAAAGTGTATTTAGGCAAAGCCAACGGCGGTGGACAAATCGTTTCCCCGGCAGATAAACAAATCGCCGCACTTATTGATAAAGTCGCTGCCGGCAGTATTAAGGATTTACCGCGCAGTCAGGATTATGCGGTGTTAGACGACACCGTGGTGGATGCCTATATCGCCAAAACCGCTTCACTTGCCAAAGAACCGCAAACGGATATTAACTATGTTTATACCGCGATGCACGGTGTGGGTTATGAAGTGTTGAGCAAAACCTTGACAAAAGCGGGTTTGCCTCAACCGCATATTGTCGCCGAACAAGTGTGGCCGGACGGCACATTTCCGACTGTTAATTTCCCGAATCCGGAAGAAAAAGGTGCATTGGATTTGGCAATTAAGGTGGCGAAAGAAAACAACGCCGAATTTATTATCGCCAATGACCCCGACGCCGACCGTTTAGCCGTGGCAATCCCTGACGCCGAAGGCAACTGGAAACCGCTGCACGGCAACGTAGTAGGTTGTTTCCTTGGCTGGTATTTGGCGAAACAATATCAAGCTCAAGGCAAAAAAGGCGTATTGGCGTGTTCTCTCGTGTCTTCGCCGGCGTTGGCGGAAATCGCTAAGCGCTATGGTTTCGGATCGGAAGAAACCCTCACCGGCTTCAAATATATCGGCAAAGTACAGGGCTTATTATTTGGCTTTGAAGAAGCCCTTGGCTACTTGGTTGACCCGGATAAAGTGCGCGACAAAGACGGTATCTCCGCCGCCATTGTGTTCTTGGATTTAGTGCGCCATCTGAAAAAACAAGGCAAGACTTTGGCGGATTATGCGGCAGAATTCATCAGTGAATTCGGTGCGTATGTGAGCGGGCAAATTTCCATTCGCGTCAGTGATCTTTCCGAAATCGGCAAATTAATGACCGCACTTCGCAACAATCCGCCAAGCCAAATCGGTGGTTTCAATGTGGCGCAATTTATCGACCACACCAAAACCGACCGCCAAAGTGACATTCTGGTCTTTGTACTTGAAAACGGCAGCCGTTTAATTGCCCGTCCGTCCGGTACCGAACCGAAAATCAAGTTCTACCTCGACGCCCGCGGCACTGACCCGAAAAATGCCGACCAAGTCCTAGCCGACTTCGACGCCGCCGTCCGCGCTATTTTGCGCCAAGAGGCTTATGGGAAACAGGATTGTTGATTTTCCCCATTAACTAAAAATGAAAAACGGTATTCTTTGAGGAATACCGTTTTCTTTTAAATAAGCAGGCGCGTATTTCGGAGTGCACGGGCAGCTCAGTCAACGGGAATTTGAGGCAAAGTGCGGTCGGTTTTTCAAACGTTTTTGTGGGATAATCTGCCTTATTAATGGTATATTTAGCGCGGTTTATGAAAAGGGAAGGCAGGTTATGTGGCAATTATATGAGATAAAACGTAGGAGGAAATTCCTTGTGGGCAGAGTACGTATAAAAACACTTGGAATTTTCACCGCACTTTTATGTGCCGCGCCTTCCGTTTTTGCCGCGCAGCAGGATTTGTCGAAAATCCACCAGCAGATTAAGCAACAGGAACAAAAAATTGCTTCGCAGAAAGCCGAGCAACAAAAGTTGCAATCCACTCTGAAAACACAAGAAAACCAAATCAATAACGTGATCGGGCAGTTGCGTCAAACGGAATCGGATTTGAAAGCAATCCGTAAAAATATTAGCGATACCGATAAGCAAATCAGGCAATTACAAAAGCAGGAAAAAGAACAAAAAGCGAAACTGGCGAAGCAGTTGGATGCTGCTTATCGTTCCGGCGTCAATCCTTCCGTGGCGGAGCGGATATTGTCCGATAAGGGGCAAAATGCGGAGCGTATGAAAGCGTATTACGCCCATTTGAATCGGGCGCGCATGAAGCTCATTGCAGAGTTACAGGATACCCGGGCGCAGTTGGCGAAACAAAAAGAAGCTATCGCCGAGCAACAGAAAACCCAACAATCGCAGCTTGCGGATCAGAAAAAGCAACAGCAGGCATTGCAGAAAGTTCAGCAGGAGCGCCAATCGACTTTGAGTCAGCTCAATCATAATCTGACCCGTGACGAAAGCAAGCTGGAAGCACTGAAAGCCAATGAAAACGCTTTGCGTCAGGAAATTCAACGGGCGGAACAGGCGGTGAAACAACAAGAGCAACGTGAGCGCGAAGCGTTGGCGCAAAAACAACGGGCGGAGGAGACCAAAACCCATAAACCGTACAAGCCGACGGAGCAGGAAAAACGTTTGTTAAGCAGCACGTCGGGCTTAGGCGCACCGCAGAAACAATATGGTTTTCCGGTGGCGGGCAAAGTTGTCAACCGCTTTGGTTCGACCCAAATGGGCGAACTCCGCTGGAAAGGCATCGTCATTGCCGCCGGCAGCGGCACGCCGGTAAAAGCCATTGCCGACGGGCGGGTGATTTTAGCCAACTGGTTGCAGGGCTATGGCTTGATGGTGATTGTGAAACATGGCGACAGCGATTTAAGTTTGTATGGGTATAATCAATCCCTGGCGGTGAAAGAAGGGCAGTTGGTGAAAGCCGGACAAAAAATCGGCGAAGTGGGGAGCAGTGGCGGGCAGTCAAAAACTGCACTGTATTTTGAAATTCGTCGCAAGGGCGTTGCGGTCAATCCGGTAGGTTGGTTACGATGAAATTGATGAGCGTAAAAACGCTGATTTTTCTTACCGCACTTCTATGGTTGCCGGTTGCTTATTCTGCCAAACTTGCCATTGTGATTGATGATTTGGGCTATCACCCGAAAGAAGATGCACAAATTCTTGCTTTGCCGAAAGCGGTTTCCGTAGCAATTATTCCCGCTGCGCCTTATGCCAAACAGCGCAACCAACAGGCACACCAGCAGGGGCGCGACATTTTGATTCACATGCCTATGGAAACTGTCAGCAAAATGAAAATTGAAGACGGCGGTTTGCATTTAGGCATGAACCAGGAGGAAGTGAATCATCGTGTACAAACGGCAAAAAAGATTGTATCTCACGCCATTGGTATGAATAACCACATGGGTAGCGCCGCCACGGCGGATGTGCCGTTAATGACCAAATTAATGACCGCACTTCGAGAGCGTCATTTATTTTTTCTGGACAGCCGTACCATCGGGCGCAGTGTGGCGGGTAAAATTGCCAAAGCGCAGGGCGTGCTGGCGTTGGATAGACATATTTTTTTAGATGACAGCAATGATCTCGCCGACGTGCAACGTCAGTTTCGCGCCGCCGTACAATACGCGCAAAAGCACGGCACTGCCATTGCTATCGGGCATCCGCGTAAGAATACCATTGCCGTCTTGCAAGCCGGCATTATAAACCTGCCGTCGGATGTGCAGTTGGTCTCTATGGGCAGTTTATGGCGTAATGAAAAGGTTATTCCGCCGAAACCGTTTATTTTCTTATTTAGTGAAGCCGCTGCACCGACTTCCGTCCCACCTTATGAAAATGTGCCCTTACTGCGTGGTGTGCCTTAAAATTTTGCGCATTACGCCGAGTTTTTCGCCAATTTTTGCAACAACCTGTCCATTGCCCGATAACCCAGAGCTTCGGCCAGATGGCACTGGTTGATGTGTTGTTCTCCATCTAAATCGGCAATGGTGCGGGACACTTTCAGTATGCGGTGGTACGCTCGTACGGAAAGCCCCAGTTTAGTCAGGGCATTTTCCAGGAACTGTGCGTCTTTGTCGGTTAGTTTGCAGTCCCGTTCGATTTCTTTGCTATTTAAATGGGCATTAATTTTGCCGGCGCGCTGAAGTTGAATGGCACGGGTTTTCAGGACTTTTTCTCGCACCGTTGCGCTGGATTCGCCACGATCGCCGCTATTTTGTAAGCTGCCTTGTGGTAATAAGGGCACTTCAATGGATAAATCGAAGCGATCTAAAAAAGGGCCGGATAACCGATTCAGATAACGCATAACTTGTTGTGGTGAGGTGCGATTATGCGTGCCTTGATAATGCCCTGTCGGGCTGGGATTCATCGCGGCAATCAGTTGAAATTTTGCCGGAAATTGAATCTTGGCGTTGGCGCGGGAAATAATAATTTCGCCACTTTCCAATGGTTGACGCAGCGCGTCCAGCACTTTGCGTTCAAATTCGGGCAACTCATCTAAGAAAAGCACGCCATTGTGAGCGAGGGAAATTTCGCCCGGTTTGGGGATCGTGCCGCTGTCAAAGTTACAAATAAGTGGCATAATCGGCAAAACTTAGAACGATAGAATAAGGCTTTAGCCTATTTTTTTACCCTTAGAAGATACTATTTAATGGCACAAAAGCTACAAATAGCTGTCAAAATATATTAAAAGATACCAATAAAGGTCAAATTATTCATGAAAACAGAACCCATTTTCCAACAGGTTCGTAAGATCAAACCAACACGCCTTAGCGTATCAGGTTTACTCCCTTTTAAAGATGGAGTAAGCATTCCTTACGAATCTACGCTTGAGCGAGATCTCTTGCTTTATTTTACTTATATGCCTGCGGTAGAGGAAATCATTTCTCAACCTGTTCGCATTCTGTTTGTGAAAAATAGAATGACTTATCCTTACACGCCTGATTTCTTTATTCGCTTCAATGATGGACGACCATCGCTTTTGATTGAAGTAAAACCGAAATCAAAATGGCAGGAACATTGGCGTGATTGGAAAGAAAAATGGAAAGCGGCAATGGCATTCAGCAAAAAGAACAAGTGCATCTTCCATATTTATGATGAAGATAGAATTCGTCACCTTGCGTTATTCAACATTAACGCGGTTCAACGTTACAAACGATTACAGTGCGATCCTGAAGATATTGGAGCGATACTTACTCAAGTTAAGTTACACGGTGGTACCACGATAGATTTTCTGCTCTCTCGCCTTTTTACAGGTTCACTTTATCGAACCAAAGGGTTACAGATTATATATCACTTATTAGCAACCAAGCAGCTTACTTGCAACTGGTTTGAACCATTATCTGAATTTACCGAAGTTTGGGGGTATTCAAATGACTAAAGGATTTATTCATCCTCGCTATCACGGTCGATTAGAGCGTGGTCGTCTCATTTTGCAAAAAGGCAACGTTTATGTAAATCGTGAAGATGGCGAACAATATGAACTGATTGAGTATTTAGATGAAGATGCACAAGTGATGATCCGAAATCTTCATACTCGCCAAAGTAAAATTTCCAGTATTCATCAGCTTGAGAATTTAAAAGTGAATGAACGCGAAGATGTTTCTGTTGATTTAAGCGCAATCAGCGATGAATACTGGGAAAAAGCGTTAGAAAAATACGAAATGATTAAGCCGTTGCTTAATTATGAACAACATTGCCCTGCTTCTGTAAAAGAACGAGCAAAAGAAGTTGGAGTGAGTGATCGAAGTTTATATCGTTGGATTCAAGCTTACAACTCTCTCGGCTCTATCGCTGGTTTAGTCAGTCGTAAGCGTGGCTGGGCGGAAGGTAATTCGCGTTTAAGCAAAGAACAAGATGAGTTGGTGACAGCGGTTATCAATGAGTTTTATCTACATAAACAACGCCCAACGATTGAGCAGACGATCCGTGAAGTGCAGCGTGTCGCCAGTCAAAAAGGGCTTGATAGCCCAAGCCGTCGCACAATCCGACAACGTATTTTGCGTATTTCAGAAGAAGAAAGATTGCGTAAACGCGGGCAGAAAGAGAAAGCGAAAAATAAATTTACGCCGAAGCCAAACAGTTTCCCTAACGTAGATTTTCCTTTAAGTGTTATTCAAATCGACCATACGCCTGTTGATTTAATTATTGTAGATAACCAGTATCGTAAGCCGATTGGCAGACCTTACCTAACGTTGGCAATGGATGTATATAGCCGAATGATTACTGGGTACTATCTATCACTTGATGCACCGTCGGTAACATCGGTTGCAATGTGTAACGATTGATGGTTTACGTTACTACGATGTGGCACTCAATATGTACATCAATGATTCCGATGAAAACGGTAAGAGCAAGGAATTTTTATTCCGTCGAGATCCTCGTAATATCGGCAAGATTTGGTTCTATGATCCGAAGTTGAAACATTATTTCCCGATTCCGTTTGCCGACCAGTCTTTACCTGATATGAGCATTTGGGAATACAAACAAGTTCGTCATTTCTTGAAAGATAAAGATGAAAAACTCATTCACTCGCAGCAGATCCACGATGCATTAACTGAAATGCGTGAATTGGTTGAACAGTCTGCACAGCGGACGAAGAAAGCTCGGAGACAGGCTCAACGGCAGAAAGTCCACGCGAAAAGTAAGGTAGTGATCCCAACAAGTTTACCCGAAAGCAAACCAACAGAAACAGTCAAAACACCTGCTTCTAACTTGCTTTTAGATAATGATTTCACGTTTGGAGATATTGAATAATGGAAAAACAATATGAGTATGTTCACGAAAAATTCCGTCATTTAGTGATTGCAAGCAATCAGGAACGGATTGAGTTTTTAGATGAACCACGTTGGGTAGGTTATGCCGTTGCAAATAAGATCATTGATAATTTGGTTTCCTTAATGAATAAGCCGAAACGCCCTCGCATGTTCAATTTGTTGGTAGTCGGTGATTCTAACAATGGTAAAACGACGCTTAAACTATATAACACAACGGAAACTAGCTCCATTTGTTCTTTTTCAGTTAAATAAGCTTGTTTATAGAGTTCAATTAATCGCTGAGAACAATGTTTTTTAAGCTGTTTAGCTCTAATTTGCTGAATCAGTTTACGGTCGATTTCAAGCTCTCGGTGGTACTCCGATTTTAAATGATTGATAAAGCCTGTTATAGCTGCCGTTTGACCTGATTTTTCCACAAGATACTGGTTTAGTTGGTCTTGTGTTGGGTAGTCCGTAATCTCGTTAGTACTGATTAAGTCTATCGCAGGCTGCAAGGCTAATCGTACTGATTTAAGTGAGGTTTTACCCTCATCACATCGCCGTTGTAATTTCTGATAATAGCTTGCGATACAAGGTATAGATTCTTTAAGTTTGTTAAAAAGAGCCTGTATGCGTTCTAATTCCGCTAAATCATCTTTTAGCGTTTTATCAACGGCAACTTGATTCGTATCAAGCAACCAGCGTAATACAGTTAAATTGGCACGTAACCCATTTGGTTTAAAGTGTGTTACCAATTCCGCATAATCAGGAATTTTCTGCCAAATATCATCACAATCAATGAAGAAGCGCATAAAATCTGAGCCTTTACGCAAAGCAACGCCGATACCACACTTTCGCATATACCAGAAAATGAATTTCTTATAGGCGGTTTTTATTGCTTTATTGCGAAAGATATGAATATTCAACCGAATCATTTTGAATAACAGGGTTCGTCTTGCACAATCGGGGCAAACATTGCCATAGCCTGATGGCATTTCACCTTTGCATTTCGGGCAAGTTGAAAGTAACTGTTCGTCACATTTCTTGCACAACTGTTTCTCTTGGTTATGAACCTTACGATAACGACGACAATTCTTACAAGTTGCAAAAGTATATCGACGATAGCACTGCAAACAGACCGATTCATTCGTCACGGGTGAACGGTATCTATCGCGTGTCATTTTACCACATTCTGAGCATTCTATTTCCTCTCGAAAATAACGAGTGCAAGAACAACATACCGCACCGTAACGACTTATCATACCGATTTCAAATGTACCAGCTTCTTTACCACAGCGTACACAATCCGTTAATTTTTCGCATTCAAGACAAAGTTTGCCATCACGGTGAATACGTTTGAGTTGTCCGCATCGCTTACAAGTTTTTTGTTTAAACCATTGTGCGTAGCAATTCGCGCAATAATATTCTTTTTGGAACTTGCGTGTTACTTGAGCTTTGCCACAAATAGAGCAACTATTTCTCTTTTGAGAACGGATCTTGGTGATTTTCATGCTGTGATTTTTAGCCGTCGTTTTAAGCGCTCCCATTGACGGTTTAGACTTAAAACAGAATCGGTCTTAGGTTTATTGGTTACTGTTTTACGGCTTACAGTTTTGCCTTCAGGTGCATATTTAAAGAGTATATCAAGCTCCATAGGATACTTTTCAAAGTCGAACGCCTTTTGTGTTATACCGCTTTGTTGAATAGCTTGAATAAAATCCTTACTTGGTAATTTTAGAATTTTAATCGCGTTTACCAATAGATTCTTGCGCTCTTCAACAGGAAGCTGCTCAAATGCAAGGGCGGTTTTGGTTTGGCATATTTCCGCTTGAGAAATACCACATTCTTCCACAAATTTTGCAAAAGCGTGAGTAGATTTTACGACCGTAGCACGCCGAATAAGATTGATGAAGTAACGCAATATAGCAAAGTACACTTGTGCATTCACACGTTTCCTGAAACATTCACCTGAGTTAGTCATAAATACGTTATTAAGTGTTTCCATTGTTGCAATTTCTACTTCATTAAGCGGTGTTGTAACAACCTGTAATTTCTCACCACATTGATGACAGTAATTTAAGTGTCGTTTTTCTGCGGAAAGCAAATGAGGTTGATACAGTTCGCCACAACAAGGGCATTTAGATTCAAGTAAAACTTGATGTTTCGAACAACCAAAATGCCACGCAAAACGCCATTCATTACGCAAATAAGGTGTTTCCCCTAAACAACAAGGACAATAAGATTGACCGACACGAAAAGTGCGATTACGCGAACCTCTTGAAATCACCCACTTCGCTTGACCTTTAATAAGGGTGCTTTCGCCATTAATCGGTCTCAATACGGAATAAAGCGAATGGTTGACTAAGTTTACCTGTTGATTAAACGATAACGCCCTAATATCTTCATAAATCTGCGGTGCAATCGGTTCAAACCCTCTATCTAAATCATATATCCATAGTCGCCACTTATCCCAATAAAATCCAGTAAATGTAATCGGCTCTGTACCACAATCTAAGGCGGCACGAATGAGCCACGAACTGATGCTTTCATTGAGGTAAAGCGGTGTTCGAATAATCCTTGATTTTATCCGATAATTTTTCGTAAGCCCTGCGTTGGTTGTACCCATGAATTATGCTCGATAATATCTAATGTAATTTGCTCTGTTCCTGTTGTAATCGCTTCAATGGCGCACGCGGTTAATAAACGATGTACATTCCCTAAATTACCCCCTGAAATCGTATGAATTTTTGTCGCTAACTCTGGCGATTGTAGATTAGAGCATTTTTTCAATGGCAAAATACCTTGAAATTGGAAGAGTAATTTTTGAAAATCCTTATCTAATTTCCATGTTGGCAACTCTGCTACATCAAAACGACTGGCGTGTTGCGGATCGGTGTGTAAAACACGAATTGCATCTTTTGTGCCTACGCCTACAATCGGAATCTGCAACTCATTACATAGCATCTTAATCGCATTCATCACTTGGCGTTGCAAACGCGGTGTCCCCACAAGCAACGAATGGAATTCGTCAATAATCAGCATTTTCACCTTGTACTCACGGAATAAGTGAATCGTCTGATAACGCAATTTAGCTACGCTATCCGTTGGTCGATATGGAACATAAAAACGCTCCAGTAACGAGATATAAAGCTCTTTTTCATTTGCACTCGGCGGTGCTTCTGCCAAAATAATGGGGCGTATACCGTCCGACTGGCTGTCCACGAAAGGTATGCCGTACAAATCATAAAAGTGTCGAATACACAACATTACAATTAAAACGCCAAAACGAAAGAACATCATCAAAATTGATCAAGTTGCCTATTATCGTTACGAAAATAGGGATTATTTTTTACCACAGGACATTTATAAGCATATAACCTAGAGTTTTTGACTTGAAAAATATCATTTTTGCGATCTGAATCACAAAATTACTTCCTAAACCTATATAGAGAGAAAATTACCGATAAGCTAATCTCTATTATTAGCACATAAATAGAGGTTTATTATGCAAAAATTACAGTTATCGCTTAAAGAACAGTTCAGATTATGGCTTGAAACAGAGCAGGAAATAGATGAAATACTAGCTATAGTAAAGATACCTTGTATTTTATCTAAGTTAGATAGTAACTTGGCTGTTGTGTGTGGGAATAGGCTAGAAAAACGTTACTTATATAAATGGATTAAGTATTTTCGTATAGACCGTGTAATTGGAAACGTTTTTTAAGATCTGCTAAATTATTATATTATTATTTTTAATTTCTAATTGAAAAGGCTTTTTCAAGGTTGTTTAAATTTTTAGTTTCTGTTTTAGAATGAAATAAGTGACTTTATTTTGATAGGGAACTCTCGTTCCCTACTTCTATAGCTTATTTAATAAATTCGAAATAATTAGTTTCATCATATCTATATCAATATATTGCTTTCCTGAACCAGATATTTGCCAAACATATTTTCGAATATGTGCAGAGAGATACATTAATTTTATAAGGTAAATACCGTTGGGGAACCTTTCATTTCTTAACCACGCTTTTACTGTTCTTTCGCATACACCTAATTTCTTCGATAACTCAAGTGTTGACCAGAACTTTTCATGCATTTCTTGCCGAAGTTCGATGATAAAATCTTCTCTGAAATTTTTGGGTAAAATCTTACCCGTTGTGTGCAACATAAGGTTCTCCTTTTCCGTTATAGTGACTGTGGAGGTGAAATATGGAATATAAAAATCTTGCTGTTGCTTATATCCGTATGTCTACGGAGCATCAGGAATTTTCACCGGATATACAACGTCGCTTCATTCAAAAATATGCTAAGGAACAAGGGCTTATACTCACTAGGGAATACCTAGATGAGGGAAGGAGTGGATTAAGCGCAGAAAAACGTCCTCAGTTTTTATCACTCATTAATTTTGTACAATCCGGTAATGCTGATTTTTCACATATTCTTGTTTATGACATTAGCCGATGGGGGCGCTTTCTAAATATTGATGAATCTGCACATTATGAACAAATTTGTTCAAAAATGGGGATTAAAGTGCATTACTGTGCAGAACCTTTTAAGGGAAACGACATTGGTTCTCAAATTTTTAAAGCGGTAAAACGTTGGTCTGCCGGAGAATACTGTCGTGAGCTAGGTGAAAAAGTTTTTAATGGGCAGAAGAATTTGATTGAGCGCGGATTTCGTCAAGGTGGACCAGCTGGATTTGGGTTAAGACGCCTATTATTAAGTGCTGATGGTTCGCCAAAATTTGAACTAAAAACGGGTGACAGGAAGAGTTTGCAGTCGGATCGTGTCATTCTTATTGCGGGTCCTGAATTTGAACAGAAAATTATTTTACAAATCTATCACGATTTTATTTACAGACATAAAACGGAACGACAAATTGCAGATAGTTTAAATGCCCAAGGTATTTTAACAGATAGAAATACACGGTGGACTAAAGGTGTAGTCCATCAGATTCTAATTAATGAAAAATATGTAGGGCACAATGTTTGGAATAAATCTTGTACATCAAAGACGGGGAAGTTACGTGGTAAAAATCCAGAGTCTCAATGGGTAAGAGTTGAAAATGCTTTTGAAGCAATTATCCCACAACCCTTATTTAATGCAGCACAAGCCATTATTCACCAACGCTCAATAAAACTGACTGATGAGGAGATGTTGGACAAACTTCGAACATTGCTGAAAGTAAAGGGAAAGTTATCTGGTTTAATTATTGATGAAGCAGAAGATTGTCCATCAAGTAGCGCATATAGTAGTCGATTCGGTAGTCTGATCCGAACTTACGCAATGATTCACTATGAACCGGAGCGTGATTACCACTATGTTGAAATTAATCGATTAATGCGTCAACAATATAAGAAAATAGTTCAACAGGTACTTAATGAAATTATTGCATTAGGTGGACGTGTATCTATCGCTCCTAATGATCTTCTAAAAATCAATGAAGAATTTACCGCCTCTCTGGTTGTAAGCCCTTGCCGACCAACTACAAGGGGTAATAAACGCTGGATGATTCGTTTTGATACCGGGCTTGAACCTGATTTAACTATTGCAGTTCGTCTTGACGAAGATGCAGAAAACATTATTGATTATTATTTATTTCCAATGAAGGGGAGAGAAAGTAATAAATTGAGATTGGCGGAAAGCAACCCGGCTGAACTTGATATTTATCGATTTTCTAACTTGGATCGTTTCTTCATTATGGTAGAACGTATCTTATTAGGAGTTCATTATGGATATTCAAACTATTCCGATAGAAGATATTCGGATTATCAATCCAAGAACGCGTAATCGAAAAATCTTCGCAGATCTTGTAGAAAATATTGCGTCTGTTGGTTTAAAACGACCAATTACAGTCTCAAAGACGTCTGATGGTTATAACTTACTATGTGGTCAGGGGCGTTTAGAAGCCTGCAAACATCTGGGCGAAAAAGTTATTCCCTGTCGAGTTATTGAAGTGAGTCAAGAAGAAAGTTATCTCATTAGTCTGGCAGAAAATATTGCAAGGCGCAAACATACTAATATGGAATTACTTTCTGGAATTCGTATTTTAAGTGAACGTGGGTATCGAACATCTGACATAGCAAGGAAAGTTGGCTTTGATACGACTTATATAAGCGGAATTATTCATCTTCTTAAGGTAGGTGAAGAAAGATTGATTAATGGCGTAGAAAAAAGGTTACTTGCCTATTACTGTGGCTATCTCTATTGCACGAGCGGATGATAAGGAGACTCAGAAACAACTTACGGAATTATATGAAAACGGTACATTAAAGCAGTCAGATATTACGAAAATTCGTAATATTATGCATCGTCGGAAATTAATAGGTAAAAGAGCAAATACTGCTATAAAAAACTCAGTTTATAGCCAGAAAAGTATCATAAATATTTATAAAGAGGAGACTGACCGACAACAGAGAATGATTAAGCAAGCTGAGTTCGATGAAAGCCAATTATTTGTCTTAATTTCCTGTCTTAAAAAGTTATTTAATGATAAGGTTTTTCTGCTTCTCCTGAAATCTGAAAAACTTAATGATATACCAAAAGATTTGAGTGAGCGTTTAAGGGGGAACTATGCCTAAAAATATTACTTACGCTTTTCATAATGAATTAGTGATGTTACCACTCGATGTTATTATTTCTTCTCACCCTATAGATAATAAACTTGAGAAAAGTGTTAAGTTTCAGAGTATTTTTTCTTCTATTCAGGAAATTGGTATTATTGAGCCACTTGTTGTTTATCCTGACAACGGACAGTACCTATTACTTGATGGACATTCTCGACTTCATGCATTAAAAATGTTAGGTATGACGGAAACATTATGTATGCTTGCTACTGATGATGAAGGTTTCACCTATAACAAGCAAATTAATCGACTTACCGCGATTCAAGAACATAATATGATAATGAAAGCTATTGAGCGTGGTGTATCTGATGAAGCAATTTCAAGAACACTTAATATAGATATAAAAATTCTTCGTCAGAAAATGGCAATGTTGAAAGGGATTACTCAAGAAGTCTCCGAGAAGCTTGCTAATAAACCCGTTGGTAAAGAAATTTTCCGAATTTTACGAAAAATGAAACCAGAACGGCAAATTGAGGTAGCTGATATGATGTTAGCTAGTAATAAATTTACTGTAACGTATGCTAATATGATGTTACTCAGCTCTCGTAAAGAAGAATTGGTTGAATCACACAAGCCTAAAGCTACATCAGAACTTGCTGACATAGCCATTATGCAGAAGGAAATGGAGCGCCTAAAGGAAAACTATAAAATTTCTGAGGAAAAATTAGCTGATCTAAAACTTAGTCTAATTGTAGCCAAAGGCTATGTAAACAGACTTCTTAACAATGTCGTTATCTCAGAATTTCTTGAGAATGATAAGAATGATATTTATCTTGCTCTGAAAGAAGTTTGTGAGAAATAAGGCAGCCATGGTAAAAGAGTCTGTTTTTTACTAGGCCTTTTACTATGGCTGGGATGTACTTTAAAATAGTGATTTATCAACTAGTTGGTGTCTATTGACGTTAACTTATGTTTCTTTTCTAAGAAAAAATACTCTTCAAAAAATTATTAATCTCTGAAGTCGTTAAGTGAGAAATAAATTCAATATCTATATTTTTATCATCCCCCATGATTTGAACAAGTCCTGTAGAATCAAACAACATCATTATCCCACCTCCTGAGTCTTTTAAGCAAGAAAAGTCGTATCCATCTAAAAATACGCCTTCATCGATCAAACAAACCACGATACCTTTATCTAAAGGAGACGAGTTTTTCCAATAAACAAGATCACTAAGAATTATATTTTTATGGGTAGCATGTTTCATGAGAATACCTTTTTAGTTTACAAATGGCTCAACGGGCACCATTGCAGGAGTTCATTGATGTGGTTTTTAATACATACTTTTGTTTAATCCAAAAACATTTACAATTTGGATAAAGCGCTTGATTTGACTCAATTTAAATATATTATGGTGAGAACCATATACTCCATGCTTTGTTTTATCATCAGGAATAACATCAAGAGGACGATATCCTATTGTTTTAGGAGGAACTATTTGTACACTCCATATATTGTAGAAATCTACCATCTATGATCCCTACACAGAATTTGCAGTAATCTGCAAATCAACTTCTTAGCTTAACGGTTTTGAAGATTTTGTTTATCCTGAAGATAAGTGAGTTGATTAACTTAGTAGGAACCTTCGACAACCTAGTTATTAACTTAATTAATAGGAAATAATATTATTCTTTATTTAATAAAAATACTCTAAAGAATTCACCACCAAAACCATCATCAGATTTAGAATAAACAATCTTAAATGTATCGATATATCCAAGTTGTTCTAAGGAATTTTTTAGCCATAACATCTGATCTAAATTTACTTGCGGTTTTTCCTCAAATTTTTCTTTATATTTTGTTTTTGAAATACATATATTTGGTATGTTAAAACCATATAAGTCAGATAATTCTAAATCAGGATATGTTATACAGAAAAAAAGATCTTTCCTTTCTTCCTCACTTAACACCTTTCTCGCCATCAGCTTGATATTATTAAGATAAAACAAAGCCACATTTAAAAAGAAAACATCAAAATCCTTTTTAGAGAAAGTCTCTAGAAAAATATCTTCTCTTCCCTTTTGGGTAATAATTGGTATTTCCTCAAATTCAACAGGATATTTTAAAAAATCTATAATATTCTTTTCTTGATAAGATTTTTCAAGTTTTGCTAATTTATTTAATAATGTTAAGCTCTGCATCTTTTATACTCCTTTCCAGCCGTAACAAAATAGAAAATCTTTATCATCTTTAGAGAATGGTGGCATTCCACGATGTTTATCATGTACCGTTCCATCTACATTAAGTGCTGCATCATTGTAAGCATGGGCATGATATTGGGAGCCAGGAACTGATTCTTCAGGTCTATCAATTCTTTTTATCCCCTTAGGTCCTCTACGATTAATATTAACTATATTTCTAGCCTGAGCTGGTGTTCCAGTCCCCCACTTCTTACAACGTCTTTTGCGTTCTTTTTCACATTTAGACGCTTCAATTTCTGCGGCAGATTGAGCCTGAGCCTTATCATACTCTTCCTTAGCATCCATTATACCTACGCCAATAAGAATGCCCGCCATAGCTGTACCGGCATAGGCTAATCCTTCCAAAATCCAAGGTGCCGCAAGTACTGGTGCAAATAATCCCAGTGGATCGGTTTGATTCTGTACCGCGCCCTCAAACCTATATAGGTTATTCCCTCCGGCAAGCCCAATCGGATCCTGCTGTGTAAAACGCCCAATATACGGGTCATAGTAGCGGAAGAAGTTGTAATGTAAGCCGGTTTCTTCATCAGCATACTGGTTTTGTAGGCGGAACGGTTGGACGTTTCTCGCTTTCCCGCTCAATCAGGTTATGCGCCGGGTCAAAGGCGAAGACTTCATTGCCGGTCATGGTCA
Organism: Aggregatibacter actinomycetemcomitans; assembly: GCF_023518055.1. Taxonomy (NCBI): domain Bacteria; kingdom Pseudomonadati; phylum Pseudomonadota; class Gammaproteobacteria; order Pasteurellales; family Pasteurellaceae; genus Aggregatibacter; species Aggregatibacter actinomycetemcomitans. The sequence goes on along the minus strand of NZ_CP085096.1, from coordinate 286,326 downwards.
GTTGACCGAGTTTGTCGTAATAGTAATCCTGATTGCCCATGCGTAAATCACGGCTTTGTATTAGGTTGCCCACCTCGTTATAACGATAAGTTCGATTGACAAGGGCTTGTTGGGTTGTTTGCTGCTCCAGCGTCGCTAACTGTTCTTCTAATCTGCCGATAGCGTCCAATTTGACCAGTTTGCCTTGTGTACGCGAGACTTCACGGTGCAGTTTATCTCGGGTGATGTCGCTGATTAAGCGGTCGTTGAATTTGATTGTGGATAAGTGCCCGCTACCATAGTAGTGATAATCAATCTGTTCACCATTCGGCAATTTGGTTTTCAATCGGTTGCCGTTAGCGTCATAGGTATAACGCATCACTTGGCTGTGGTCGTTTTTATCTGATAAATGATGTTCAATGACTCTGCCTACATTGTCGTAAGTAAAGTGTATTGTCGTTTGCTCATCCTCTAACTGACTTAGTCTGCCGAGTTGGTCATAGTGATAGCTCGTTTGTTGGGTTTGACCGTCAAACTGTTGAATCTGTTCGGCAATGACTCGACCCAGTTTATCTCGTTTAAATTCGGTGGTACGCAACACCTGTTTATGGTTATCCGTACCGAATTCCTGTTGGGTGGCCAGTTCACCTTTTTCGTTGTAATGATAAACGGTTTTGCGGTTGTCAAAGCCGATTTCGGCGGTTAAACGGTTCATCGGGTCATAATCGAAGCGATAGGTGACAAGGTTTTCATTGGTGAGTTGAACTAAGCGTCTGGCGTTGTCGTAGGTGTAAGCAAACGTGTGACCCAAGGCATTTTTACGGCTAACCGGTAAATCATCGACGCTATACTCATATTCGGTTTGGTTACCTTTGCCGTCGGTATAGGTGATTAAACGTCCTGCGGTATCATAAGTAAACTGTTCTTGGCTACCGTCTGCATAGGTTGTTTGAATGAGCTGATGATTATTGTTATAGATGTAGTGTGTTTTTTGACCCAATGCGTCAATGACGGTGGTGAGTAAACCATCATCGTTGTATTCCAATTGAGTTATATTGCCGGAGCAGTCAACACGGCTTGCTAACTGATTGTCGGCGTTATAGTTAAAGGTGGTACGGTTGCCTAATGGGTCAATCATGGCTGTGCGTAAGCCCTTATTGCTATATTCGAACTTGACGCTCTCACCTAACGCATTGGTTGCTATAGTGAGGTTCCCGATACTATCATAGACATAATGACTTTGATTGCCCATGACATCTGTTTGGGCAACTAAGCGACCGTTATTATCGTATTGATATTGCTGTGCCAATTGGTCTGGGCGTGTGATTTTTATCACTTGTCCCTGTTCATTGTAGACATAGCTTGTTGTTTTGCCAGCACTATCGGTTTGACTTAATAAGCGTCCGAGATTATCTCTTTCCATGATAGCTTGGGAGCCGTCAGCAAACACTCGTTTCACGATTTCTTGGTTATTGTCAAAATGATACTGTTCAATCCGCCCCAGGCTGTCAGTGATTTGTGTATAAGTCGGATGATATTCAAACTGCCAGCTTTCATCCAAGTTGGTTGTATTGCGTAAAACTTTGCCTTTAGGGCCGTATACATCATATTTATAGTAAGATTCTAAACCTGACGCATTACGGTGTGACACCATGATATGGTTATGATAACCGAATGTACGGACAATGGTCTTTTGTGAGTCTAATACTTCAACCAAATCGCCTTCTGTATTATAGCGATAATGTACCAATGGGATTCGTTGCTGGTCTTTTTGATGCTCAATAGAGACTAAACGCCATAGTGGACTCGTGTCAGTTTTGTCTTGAGTGAGATTTTCAAATGCAAAATAAAATTCTCGTCCGTTACCGTCAGTAACCTTTTGGAGTAGTCCCGTTTGAGTATCATAATCAAAGCGCTGTTGATTACCGAAGGCATCTTGAATTGCGGATAATACATAAGCTTGATATGTTTCGGATAATGAACGGAATACAAGAGATAGACGTTTATCTAAAGAGGCGATAATAATTTCGCCTGATTCATTGTATTGAATCCAAATTTGTTCAGCCTGATGATAAATTTCTTGGCTTCCTGCGGTTAGTGCAGGAAGTAACAGTTCGCGACCTTGTTCATCAATATAAACCAAGCCGCGTGTTTGTCGTTCAATACGCTGACAGCCCGGTACTGACCAACCTTGTCCTAGCCAACCTGTGCCCATTTGGTCGGAATAATAACTACGAGACCAAACTAATGGCATTAATCCCGCAAAGGCGAAATCCACTTCATTAGTAAGTAATTTTAATCCAAGAATAGGGTTGACCGGTCGACCCACTGCGGTAGCTGCTTTACAAGGAATGGATTCGTTTGTATTGGCCGAACCATTTGCTCCGGCTCCAGCAAAAGCTCCAACTCCTCCGTTAAAGCCACTATCATCTGTGTTATTGTCAGAATTCTCAGTCTCAGCACCACTAGAATCGTTACCACCAGAAGCGCCACCACCGCCACCTCCAGAACCGCCACCAGCACCACCGCCACGAGCACCTCCGTCGCCACCGTCATCCGAAGCCGGCGCAGAATCAGCTTCAGCACTCGATGTCGCCGCCCCACCCGGATTCAAGTCAATGAGCTTACCATTAATACACACCGACTTCCCTTCCAGTTGAATATTCCCGTTCTTAAATAGGGTAAGACGTGCACCGGCGGTCTCAAATATCACATTATCCGCCTTGGATGTCATTGACACCGGACCGTTATTGGCGATTAACTGATAATCCTTGCCTACAGTAATGATTTGCGCCTCGTCAATGGTTTGGGTTTCCTCTCCCGCCACTTCTTTATAACGGGCTTTGCCGACACTAACTTTCTGTTCGCCTTTGACGGTTTCTTTGTGATTCCCGCCCACATTAGTGGCACGGTCATTGAGCACTAAGGTATTCATATCCCGCTGAGCCTGGAAGTCCAAGCGTTGTTTACCCTGCTCATCTTCCATCATCATCCCATTATAACCACCGCCCTTATAGGTCTGTGACATCAGATGCATCTGGGTTTTGTTTTGTGGTAATTTGGCCGGCAACGGCATATTCGCATGGTAGGTTCGCCCGGTGACTATCGGCTGGTCGGGGTCGCCTTCTAAAAAGTCTACCATCACCTCATGACCGACCCGAGGAATCGCCACCATCCCCCAGCCTTTACCCGCCCAAGGTTGGGTTACCCGCACCCAACAAGAACTGTGGTCATCATACTTGCCTTCCCTGTCCCATAAGAATTGTAACCGCACCCGTCCAAAGTTATCGGTATAAATCTCCTCCCCCTTCGGACCGGTCACAATAGCCGGCTGCGGTCCTTCTACCAACGGCTTGGTGCGTTGTAAGGGACGCCAGGTCTGGTGGCGTGGTAAGCATTCAAAGGCGGCGGTTAAATGGGTGCCGCGTTCACCGGCTTCCCCCTGAGCCCCCTGCGCCTGTTCGGCATGATAGTGCACCTGGCTTAATTGCCATAAGGTATTAAAGGCGGCATTAGGATGACTCTGTAAGTTAATTAAACCACCCGCCATTAACAACGGACTGTTACTCTCCCCGCGTCCGCTATGGGCATCACGACGTAAGCTCTCCAACCGATAACGGCTATATTGTTTACCCCGTCCGTCTTTAAAGCGCCCCGGAAAGTCATAATGCTCATACATGGCACGTTGCGCCTCAAGGTCTTTGGCTTCTTCCGTGAAAGTGGCTTCCCACAGAGGCTTTTTAAAGGTGTAGTCTTTTAACACCGCCTGAGACACCCGCACCCGTTCACTGTGGGCAAAGCGACTAAGCGTGTTTTCTTGTAGTTGGGCGTTTTTATTGGGGTTGTAGTTTAAGGTGATGGCTTTTTCGTTGTTTAATGTGGAGGCATCATCACTGATAACCAACCGGCTTTGTTCATCAAAGTAATAGAACAGCCCTTCTTCCGCCGCCAAGCGTTCAAAGAAGGCTAAGTCGGTTTCACGGTATTGCACACAGAACTCGCGCTCGGGGTGGGAGTCACGTAGCATAAAGCGATAGTCGGTGACTTTATTTTCATCAAGCAGGGTAGCGAGAATGGTTTGCAGGTCTTTTTGTTGGAAGATGCGGGAATTTGAACGCAGTCCCAAACGCCAAAGGGTAGGGCGCAGTTGCAAACGATAGAAGGTGTTATGAAAACCGCTGTCACCTTGTTCAAATTGGTTGACAATACCGGTGAGGCGTCTTACCTGTTCGCCATCTTGCCAGAACGTGAGATAAGCCTCATTGTCCAACACGGCGACAAAGGGAATGGCATCATTCTTACTGCTGAGTTCAAGATGTAGCGTAAAAGGCTCGCTGTAACCATCCCATAAATCAAAACCTAATACTTCAAAGCTGTCAGACGATACGCCCGCCGAGTGAAAAGTGAATTGCAGACCGCTTGGAGAACGCCCAAGTAAAGCTGATAAGGCATCCTGAACGGACGGTGTACCACCGACTTCACCGCCGATACCGACGAGTGGCGGCTTTTTGCCCCATTGTTGAACCCGTTGAATCACCTCTTTGCCAATCGCCACACCCTGTTGTACCTGAGCCACCCGTTCCTGAACCCGTGCCGCTCGTTTTGTCAGTTTCTTATCACCGGTAATTGCCGCCACCGGCTTGATTTTACCGGCAAGGGAGGCAACATCATTAAGCGTAGGAATGGAAATGCCGGAAGAGGATTTAGCTGTTTTTTCAACCGCACTTTTGGTGCTTCCTGATGAGGCAACAAGTGTTTTGGAATCCGAGCGTAATGTCATGGGGTTATCCTTATGAGGCCATTAAATTTTTGTTGGCTAGTATGATTTATATGTGAATATGAAACAAGTTTTATACTCTAAAATCTAGATTTATTTGAAGGTGGTGGTTCAAAATCCTACAACGCCGTAAAAACACATTTAATGTGATAAGCATATTTTTTCGCTTCAAACATCATTAGTGACAAATTCCCTAGCACCGAATGAGCCCCTAAATATTTGACATCATCTTCAATTATGGAGATAATTATTTTAATTGGTAGACGGAGGGAATATGACATATCCAGGTGGAAAAGGTAAATGTTTCCAAAAAATCATTAATTTAATGCCTCCGCATGACGTATATATTGAAACTCATCTTGGTAGTGGTGCAGTACTACGAAATAAAAAACCAGCACTAAAAAATATTGGAATAGATCTAGATTTTGATGTTATTCAATCATGGATTGGTTATTCTCCTGAAAATCATAAGTTTTTTAATAATGATGCATTGGCGTTTCTAACTAAGTACCTGTTTACTGGGAAAGAGTTAGTATATTGTGATCCTCCATATGTTCTTTCAACTAGAAGAAGACAAAAAATATATAAATATGAATACACTGATGAGCAGCATGGGGAGTTATTGGATTTATTATGCAAAATTCCTTGCATGGTTATGATTTCTGGATATGAAAATGAGTTATATGATGAGAAATTATCGCTTTGGAGAAAAGAAAAATTTTTTTCTAAAACTCACAATGGAGTGAGAGAGGAATGTGTGTGGCTTAATTTCCCCCCTGCTGACAAACTACATGATGCTTCTTTTTTAGGAGCTAATTTTCGAGAAAGATATACTATCAAAAAACGCCTTAATCGTTTGATTCAAAAATTTGAGTTAATGGATCCGATTGAGCGAGATTATATTTTGGAAATACTTAATAAAAAATATATCTAAAGTAGGTTTATAAAAATGAAACAAATAGCAGCTGTTTTTTCAGATAGTTCTTGTATGCAGTTATTATCCCTCCCCGCCCCAGAGAATGAGGTTCTTCCAGGTGTAGTTTGGGGGAAAATTGAACAATTTCCTTCTCCAGCCTATTGGTATTACCGAGTATTATCTAACCGAGAATTAAATAACACTCCCAAATACCGGCTGGGAGAATCATTTATTGAAGAAGTATGCGCTTGTCTTTTAGGTGGGTATGGTATACCTGCATATGTTGGTTTGGCTGCGTTTCACTACCTCAAATCTCAGAATGTATTTTCTGATATGCCAACAGATAAAGAAGTTATTTTTAACTTGCTGTCTAAACCATTACAAATTAATGGAAAAAAAGTTAAATATCGTTTTGCAAAACAAAAATCATATTATCTCGCTGAAGCTCTAAAATTTCTGAAAGAAACCAACCCACCATTTGGTAATGGTAAACAATTAAGAAATTGGTTATTACAAATACAAGGAATTGGTTATAAAACGGCGTCTTGGATAGCAAGAAATTGGCTTGATGCTGATGATGTTGCTATCTTAGATGTCCATATATTAAGAGCGGGAAGGGTAGCGAAGTTTTTTGATACTAATTTAACAGTTGAAAAAAATTATTTAAAGTTAGAGGAGCAGTTTTTAGAATTTGCCCAAGCACTTGGGGTGCGTACTTCAGAATTGGATGCTACTATTTGGTATGATATGATGCTGACAACAAATATATTTAGAAAAAGAAAGAGTACTCAGGCACTATCATGGGACAGTATTTCTACCGAAAATAGCAACTCCCACTCCAAACAAATTAGATTGTTCTGATAGTTTGCTTACCCATGGCTCGCCAGTAATTCCTAAGGGGCAGAATGACATGTTTAGGTATGTAGCAGCCATATGTAATCCACATAGTAGGATGCCTGAATCTCTCCAGATTAGACTATCTGGGTTGTCATATTTCGCAGCTGTTTTCCCGTATTCAGCTCCCAGTAATACTATTGTTCCATCTTGAACATCCACTATGGTATTTACCTCGTTTCTTATCGTATTTATATTAATTTCTGATTGAACAGCATTCAGGGTAAAGCTAAAAGGGTCAAATCTTAACAAATTTTTGTGAAGATGCGATATTAAGAAGATATGAATAGGATGTATCGCTCCTGCTGATGGAATAGGCCTTTTGGATAATAAAAAACCATATTCACTGTTAGATAAAGATTTCACGATATTGGTTAGGTATAAAATATTAGCAATATCTCTAAGTTGTATCTCTGAAAAAGTATAATTAGAACATCTACTAAGAATTACTTGTTGAAAGTCAATTTTTTCTTCAATTTGCACATATTGATAGAGTGAATATGCAGTTTCCTCATCCCAAGTAATTGGCATATACGGGATAATGCTTTTTTTGGGAGTGGGTATGCCTAAATCAGTCCATTTTTTCATAAATATGACTCCATACCTCAAAATATTTATTACATCCTCTACACTTACCGCAAGCTATATTAGACTTATGACAGCTATGTGCCCATGAGAGAAATGATTTCGGGACCCCCGATGTTATTATTAATTCCTCCGTTGTCAAATGAATGGCTGGAGCTTTTATTCTTATGTATCCTTCTTGCATACTTACAAGATGATCCATTGCATCTATAAATTTGGGACTACCATCAATGTGGTAACTATCAGATTTCACACTGCCTATCCATAACTCATCTATATTTAATGAGATGGCCTTCATCGCTGCTAATGTTATTAACATCTGATTCCTATATGGCCACCAATCGGTAGACGGAGCATTTACATTTTGCTGTATCCCTAATAAATCTCCTGAACCTAGAGCAGAGAGATCAACATTAATAATATGGTGCTCAATTTTTAATTCTTCACATATTTTCTTTGATACGGCTATTTCTGTTTTTGCTGCACGTTGCCCATAATCTATTGTGAACGCTACATTTGGCCTTTTCCACCAAGCTAGACTAAGGGAGTCCATTCCTCCGGATAATAAGATCGCGGACTTCATTTTATTTTTCCTTAGAAATTAGTTAATCTTTTTTACTATAATTTTTGGCTTTCCCATAGGGTGCGGTAAATAGCACTTACATAGTCTTTAATAACTATACAATCTGTCCCTTCCATCATCTTTAAGTCTTCTGATTTTTCATTTTCATTATAGACAATAACAGGTTTATTCTTTGCTGTAGCGTATCCTATTTCAAAAATAGTCCCAGAATCTTTTCCATCAAAGATGGCAAATATAATATCTGAATTATTTATTCCATCTATATCTTTAGGTACGACCATTATAGCATCTCCAGTTCCAATTTCATGATATGGTGAAAATACTATCAGTCCCATCTCACTCAATAACCTTCTAGTTTCATTAATAAGCCATATCTGTGAAAGAGTAAAAAAAGGACCAGCTAAATATACAGTTACTTTTTTCTCAGAATGTCTATGTGTTATGGGTTGTACTCGATTTTTCCAGTTAGTAAATTCCTCAAAGCTTGGATATCCTCTTGTTTCACAGTAATAGGCTGTAGCTTTAGAAGCTAACTCTGCAGCTTCAGTAGGTGTTTTCCCTTCATATATCCATTGATATGCAAAATGGGCAGAGAAACAATCACCAGAACCGATTTTCCATACGTTTTTTGTAAAATAACAAGGAACACTATCCTTCTTAATATATCTATCATTTAGTTTTTGATAAATATTAACTCCTCTAACTCCTTGCTTGATTATGACTACTTTAGCCTTGTTTTTAATTAATTCATAAGCAATTTCATCTAGGGATAAATTTCTATTTTTTATTAATTTATATGCCTCATTTGTATTTAAAACAATAGCAAGTTCGTTTGCAGTTGAACCATTTTCAGAGAAGTCCTTGGGAGAAATCGGATTTTGAGGGTCATAAACAACTTTGTTCCCAGAAATAGTAGGATTACCTTCAAGCATTCCAAATACAAGAATATTGTCTTCTATAATTTCATTTTGTTGAGCAAATTCAGTTGTTATTGCGCTAATTTGAGGAGTGGATAGCCCGTGTAAATAGTGAAATTTTATCGGGCGATAACTTTCTTTTAAAGAAGAGCATATTTCGAAGGAAGTTTTATAGATTCCAGCTCTCGCTTGTAAAATGTTAGCACTATCTTTATTTAAACAAGAATATAGCTTTGTAGCACAGCCTAGGGACTGTAAGACTGATAGAGCCCTTCCTCCAGAACCGTATAATTCATCCCAATGTGGCCAAGCGCACCGCTCAATATATACACCACCAATAACAGTAATACATTTATTATTTGACATAATTAAGACTCAGATATGTTTGATAGATACTTGAACTTGTCCTTCAATAATACTTTCTACAATAGCTATATATTTATGACCGTTCTCCATGCAAGTGAGGAGTTGTGGAAGTACAATCCCTCCCGCTCTATCATCATTTTTGTATGCTTCAATAGATGTAAATCCTTCTTGTTTGTTTATCTGTAAAGTTAAACGATCTCCAATAAGTAAGCTTTCTATAGTTTTGGGTTGTGGTGATATTAATTGAGTGCTTTTTTGTAGTAATTCACATGATGACGCACTATTACCTCCTTCAAAGCCTCCTATACCATTATTAAAGATCGGGTTATTTGAAAAATCACTATTACCGCTGCCAGACATATGTATTCTCCCTGTAAGATAATTATTTAAAATATTTGTACTACTAGACTTTATTTATTTTTATTGATAGTAAATATCAACCTTAAAATATTGTGATGTGAATCACATTTTAAATTGATTTTCACTTCTCCAACATTATGGAATAATCCTATTTTCTTTCTTTTTTAGCCAAAATATAAAATGGTTAAAAAGATAACGTAAGATTTTTTATTCATTACTCTCTTGTATTAGAGCAATTTAATGATACCGTTCCAAACCCAATTATTATTTGTCTTTTTAGCCTCCTTATGTCTAAATAACGACATTTTCCCGTCTTTAGAATCAACGTAATCGCTATTTACGCCCCCGCTTGATACGATTTCAATAAATAACTTAAATAGATTATCATTTCGGCTATAAACGTCACCTTCGCTTGACAAGAATTGTTGAATATTTTGAGTTTCGTAAACAACACTACTAAAACCTGAGTTCTCTTTTTCATTTCGAGCAGGGAAACTTAGTACAAAAAATGTTCTTTGTTGCACATCTACTCGCAATATTAACGCTGCGGCTGGATAGTATTGTTCCAGAGAATCAAGGATTTCGTCTAATGAAACTAACGTAAACTTATCGCTTTCGTTAAACCCTAGTTTAGGTGTGTACCAATAGACCTTCGCACCTTGTTCGTTGCGTAGGCGTTTAGCGTGTTCCCAAACGGTATTGAGGCGTGATTTACCTTCAATTTCTTGATTACTAGGAATATCATAGAAGCAGTTAGCCATACCTGTATTACCTGTTTTCCCTTGTTTCTCACCTACACCGTAATTTTCTGGTTCATCATAATTTAAGAATTTAACTTTGCCACCTTTTTCAGCTTCTTGAACAAGCTGAATACGGTTAATTGTTCGCTCTTCACCAAGTAATTTCAGATGTTCAATAACATCAGCCGTTACAAGGTTATTCACGTTATCTAATGCAATATCGAGCTTTTCAAGTTCATGTTCTCGCTCTTGTTTTCGCGTTCTGTATTGAGGTTCTCCGTCTTTTTGTCCTTTACCACCTTTATTTGTTTTTATTGCAGAATGGTAATAAAGGTTAATTGGCTCGCCTTGTGGTTGGCTAATCCCTGTAATTTGGCAGCAAAGCACTGAATTTCCTAACTCAATACCATAGAATGAAAGCATAATTGGTTTGTCGTGCCAGCAAGGAATGAGGTAATTCGGTTTTTCTTTACCTTTGGAAAGAATAACGTCAGCCATTACACTTTTCACCACCTTTTTCGTATAAGCATCATATTTCAAGTGATAAAGAAATACCGCATCTTTCGTGGAAAGGTTATTTGGTACGAATACACCCTTTTCTTTGAAAAACTCATTCAGACGTAACTTCTTCTCAACCTTGCTCCAGTTATCCGTAATCAATATACGTTTTAACTCGCTAGAATAGCCGTAGTGAGCCATAAAGAAATGTAGTGGATGAACGATATAAGACTTACTATCACCTTCAGGCTTAATAACAAGTAACCGATTTCCGTCCCCTTTAAATGTTCTCAAATAAGACGAATGAACATATTTATCCGCTTCAAATGGATGTGGTGATTCCTTATCCGTCCAAAGCGCCTTATAAGCCAATCCTTTGCTCTTTGAAAAGGTAACTTTAAACTCTTTAAGTTTGAACTTACATTCTGATTCACCGTTTTTCCAGATGCTGCCGAATGGAACTTTATGCAGGTAATTGATAGGCAAAGCAATCCGAAAGAAACTTTGACATTCTTCACCTGTTTTCTTGTTTATATAGGTAGGATTGGTTAAATTGATAAAAGTGACTTCAACGAGTGTTTTAGATTTATCTAGAGAAAGACGATTTTCATACCAAGTGGCAACATACTCATGCTCTTTATTGTAAAAACCGCGAAGAGGTTTTTCAAAATACTTTTCTAAATTAAGCGAACAACGCCAGCGAACTTTCTCTAATTTATTTTCGTTGAAATATGACATAATCCACTTCCTTTTCAGCCACTTAAATAGGTAAGTAGATTATAAATGATTTGGGTTATAAGGCGACAATTATTTGTATCGTTTGACAGTTATTTGTAATTTTAACAGCCGCCGCCGACCAATGCCGGCGTGGAAGCACTGTGATGGGGCGCACGGAAAGGACGTTGTTTCCAGTTATGAAAATTCAGTTCGTTTTGTACCAAACTTGCTACGGACGCGGTTTCAATGGCTTCCTGGTCGGTCATTTCCGGTAATAATCCGGTTAAACGGCTGGCAAGCATGGTTTTCCCGGTGCCGGGCGGACCGAGAAATAACAGATTGTGTTGCCCGGCGGCTGCGATCATGAGAGCACGTTTGGCGTGTTGTTGACCGATAATATCGGTGAGATCTTTCGGATTTTCATGGCAAAAATCCACCGCACTTTGTTGTGGTATTTCACCGGCAAGCGGTAATTCGTCCTGATTATTGAGAAATTGCACTACTTCCAATAAAGAATAGGCGTAATAAGTTTCCTGATCGGAAACCAGTGAAGCTTCATTAGCATTCCCTTGCGCGACAATGCATTTTCGTTTCGCCTGTTTTGCCGCCAGAATGGCGGGGATGACGCCGTGCACTGCGCGTAATTGCCCGGTGAGGGCAAGCTCGCCGATAAATTCAAATTGTTTCAGTTTTTCCGTATCAATATAACCGGAAGCGGCAAGCATGCCGATGGCAATGGGCAAATCGAAGCGTCCTCCTTCTTTGGGTAAATCGGCGGGGGCGAGATTGACGGTAACGCGTTTGGCGGGGTATCTGAATTCGGCGTTGAGTAAGGCGCTACGCCCCCGATCTTGGGCTTCTTTGACGGTTTTTTCCGGCAAGCCGACGAGAGTGAAACCGGGTTTACCGTTACTTAAATGCACTTCAATGGTGACCAACGGCGCCTGAACGCCCATGGATGCGCGGCTGTAAACGATGGCTAAAGACATGTTTGGCTCCGTAATACTGAACAGGGAATGCGGAGCGACAACATAAAAAAAGTGTGAAATGAAAGAAATTCATACCGCACTTTTTTGCGATCGGGATCGCAGAAATCGTCTTTTTTAGGCAAAAACCGGTGCAAACCACCCGTCTAATGTTGCCGCCAGACGATCGATACCGGTTCGTTTTAACGCAGAAAAGGCTTCTACCTGAATGTCGCCCCGGAACGGTAAAATCGCTTCACGCACCATTTTCATCTGTTTACTGCGTTCGCTTTGGCTTAATTTGTCCGCTTTGGTTAATAGCAATAACACCGGCAATTGAGATGCCACTGCCCATTCAATCATTTGCTGATCCAAATCTTTAAGCGGATGACGAATATCCATCAAAATCACGATACCGGCAAGGCATTCGCGTTTTTGTAAGTACTCGCCCAGTGCCTGCTGCCATTGCAATTTCATTTGCTCCGGTACGGCGGCATAACCATAGCCCGGCAAATCCACCAATTTACATTGCGGTTCCACTTCAAATAAATTAATGAGCTGGGTGCGTCCCGGCGTTTTAGAGGTGCGGGCAAGGTTTTTTTGATTGGTTAAGGCGTTCAGCGCTGTGGATTTCCCCGCGTTGGAGCGACCGGCAAAGGCGATTTCAATGCCGGTGTCTTCCGGCAAACTTTTCAGATTAGGCGAACTGGTTAAAAAATGGGTTTTGTGATAATTCAGTTTAATATACGACATGGTTTTCTCGTGTTCAACAATGATAATTTGGCGGCTAGAATACTTTATCGACACGAAAAAAACGATAAAAAAATGCAAAAAAGAAGGGATTATGCGAAAATACGCCAATTTTTTATTCTGTAAAAACTAAACATGACCGAACAACGTCCTTATCAATGGCCTGATCCGTTTTTGTTATATCCGGATCAAGGTAAAAAATCTTATCGTATGAAGCGTTTTCGCTATCATTTACGTTCGCTGTTACACTGGCAAACTATTAAAAAATTTGAGCGTTTTGTAAACCAAAATCCGTTGTTGGTGATGTTGCTCAATGCGCGCCCGGGTTTTAGTTACCCCTTGGTTCATCGCTTTTTGGATAAGCGTTTTAACTCACGGCAGCGTTTTGAAGAAATGTGCGCCAACCTGACATTTTTACCGGAAAAACTAACCGCACTTCACCTCCCACCTTTATGGCAACAGCCGATTTGTTTCGGCGAAGTGATTCCCGATTTTGAATTATATTTAACGATAAACGATTATCAGGCGATGGAAGGTTATTGGGCGTTGGAGTTGCGCTATAAGCCGACGCAGGAATTGGTTTATTTGCTGACCTTCGGGCGGGTACAAAAAGCCTTACTGATCGCCGTGATTCAAGGTCCGAACTTTGAAGGTTCAAAGGAAATGGTGAAATCACTGACCAAAAAATGTCACGGTTTACGTCCGGCCTATTTGATGGTGGAAGCCATGAAAGCCTTCACTCATGTTCTGGGCTATACCGCTTTGTGGGGAATTCCGCATAAATATCAAAACAAATCCCGTATCGTGCAAAGCAAACGTTATGTGGTGGATTATGATGCGATTTTTGCCGAATCTGCAGGAACGTTAAAAGAATATTGGGAATTGCCGTTACATTTTGAAACCAAGAATATGAATGATATTCCGAGCAACAAACGCTCGATGTATCGCAAGCGTTACGCCATGTTGGCACAATTGCAGGAAAATATGGCGGAAGCACTGAAAGTGCAGTAGGCATTTGAGTTAAAAAACATCGTAAAAAAACACCGCACTTTTAAAGACATTTAAGCCCATCACAGGATGGGCTTTTTGCTATCAGTTTAAATGTGTTATCGGTTTATATTCACCGCGCCCTCATAACCCAGCTGGCGCCAGGCTTCGTACACGGTGACGGCAACGGAGTTGGAGAGATTCATGCTGCGACTGTTGGCTGTCATGGGGATGCGGATTTTTTGTTCCGGCGGCATACTGTTTAAAATGTCCATTGGAATGCCACGGGTTTCGGGGCCAAATAGTAAATAATCACCCAGTGAGAATTTCACTTCGCTGTGCGCCGGTGTGCCTTTGGTGGTGAGTGCAAACAGGCGTTTGGGTTGTTCGCTTTGTAAAAATGCTTCAAACGTTTTGTGCTTTTTGATTTCCGCGAATTCGTGATAATCCAAGCCGGAACGGCGTAGTCTCTTGTCGTCCCAGGTGAAGCCCAAGGGCTCGATTAAATGTAACCGAAATCCGGTGTTGGCGCATAAACGAATGATATTTCCTGTGTTTTGCGGAATTTCCGGTTCGTATAAAACAATATCTAACATGATGTTCTCGGTGGAATAAAAATAAACGGCTAATTATAAGCATAAACCTTGCCGGCTAAAAGCGCTCATAAAAAATCCTCAGCACAACGCGAGGATTTGATGGCTGATTTTGGGCGGATTAAACGTTATACCAGCCCACCAAATAGGCTTCAGCCAAAATATGCCCCTGCATGGCGTAATGTAAGTCATTGAAGCGAAAGCCCTGTGGTAGGTTCAGTTTGGTATCAAGTGCATACACATATAGTTCATACCGATGATTGGAATTTGGCGGCGCCATGCCGCCGTAGGCGGAGGCTTCTTTAATGTCGAATTTGCCTAGCACGCTTGCCCAGCTGTTTGCCCCTTGTACAAAATCCGTGGCGGTTTGGCTTTCATTTTCCCGCACGGAAGTGCGTGCTAAATCGGCAATTAACCAGTGGATCCAGACAAAGCCTGAAGCCGTGATGGCATCTTTGTCTTCCAGCACCACGGCGAAGGATTTCGTGTCGGCGGGCGCATCGGTGATTTCAAAAGGAATGGAGTAGGTAGGCATACCGTTTGGGCTGAATTGACTGCCCCGTTTTCCGTATTTGTCGGCGAAATGCCCGTTTTCAATGGCTAAACTGGTGACTTTCATCTTAATTTTCTCCTTAAAAAACACTCAAAAGAATAACCGCACTTTTTGCCCTGATGGGCTGAAAAGTGCGGGCATATTTTACGGTGTTTTTCGCGGGGCTTCAAATTACCAGCCTTTTACCACGCCGTCTTTAAAGTGTTTTTTCGCTTCTTGTTCCACTTCCGGGGTTTGGTAGGCTTTCACGAAAGCCTGTACGGCTTTGCTGTCTTTGTTATCGGTCCGTGCCACGATAATATTTACATACGGTGAATCTTTATCTTCCACAAATACGCCGTGATCTTGCGCATTTAAGCCTACTTGACCGGCGTAGTTGTTATTCACTACCGCCAAATCAACGTCATCTAAGGCACGTGCCGCAACGGAGGTATCCACTTCTTTGATTTGTAAATTTTTCGGATTTTCAATGATATCTATAGAAGTGGAGAACAGGTTGGTCGGATCTTTTAATTTAATTAACCCTTGTTTTTCCAATAGAATCAACGCACGGGCAAGATTACTCGGATCATTTGGTACTGCAACTACAGCGCTGTCTTGTAAATCATTTACATTTTTGATTTTTTTTGAATAGCCGGCTAACGGGTAAACGAAGGTATTACCCACGATCACTAAGTTGTTCAATCCTTTCGCTTGGGAATCTTTGTCTAAATACGGTTTATGTTGCATTGCGTTAACGTCTAAATCACCTTTAGACACTGCAGTGTTTGGCAAGGCGTAGTCATTGAATAAAACGTATTCTACGTCTAAGTTGTATTTTTCTTTTGCCACTTTCGCTGCGATTTCAGCCACTTGGTGTTCCGGTCCTGCCATCACGCCCACTTTGATTGTTGCCGGGGCTTCTGCCGCCGGTTTGTCTGCCGGTGCGGCTTCCGGTTTTTTCTCTTCATTACAAGCCGTTAAGGCGAATACGGAGGCTAATGTTGCGACGCCTAATAATTTTTTCAAGTTCATAAAAGATCCCCTTTTTATGTCAGTGTGAAGTTAACTAACGATGATCGACACGTTTTGCCAAGTCATCGCCAAGTTTTTGTGAAATCATGACGAATACCACAATAATAATGGTGGCGACCCATTTTACATAGGTCATATTGCGATATTCACCGTAGTTAATGGCAAGGCTGCCTAAGCCACCGCCGCCGACGATACCTGCCATGGCGGAATAGCCCACAAGGGTGACCAGCGTCAGGGTGATGCCGTTAATGAGTGTTGGCAAAGCTTCCGGCAAATAGAATTTACGGATAATCTGCCAATTGGTGGCGCCCATGGCTTTTGCTGCTTCCGTTAAGCCTTTTGGAATTTCAACCAAGGCGTTGGCGGTTAAACGCGCCACAAACGGCATGGCACAAATACTCAGCGGAATAATGGCGGCAGTGGTGCCGAGGGTGGTGTTCAACACAAAACGGGTAAATGGCAACAAAATAATTAACAGAATAATGAATGGAATTGAACGTCCGATATTAATCACGATGTTGAGTATCAGATTTAAGCGGGCATTTTGTAAAATTTCGCCTTTGCCGGTCAGGAATGTCAGCACACCGAAGGGTAAACCGACGATCACCGCCAGAAACGTGGAAGCAAAGCTGATATACACGGTTTCATAAGTGGAAACCCACACTGTTTGCCACATTTGGGGCGTAAGTTGCGTTAAAAAATCATTCCACATAGCCTAGCACCTCAACGCGTACGTTATTTTCCATTAAATAGATTTTTGCTTGGGTAATGGCGTCTTCATCACCTTCCACTTCCGCCACGGTAAAACCGAATTTCACCCCGCCGGCATATTCAATTTGTGATGTTAAAATGCTTAATTCCACCCCGAATTTTTTTGAGGTCTGCGATAACAAAGGCGCATCTACGGAGCGGCCGGTAAATTCAAATTTAATAATCGGGTAGGATTTTGCGTGTTTTGGCGTTTGTAACAGATTATCTAGATACTCGTCAGGTAAATTGACGTTGAAGGTAGAACGAATAAATTGTTGTGCCAGTTCGGTTTTCGGATTGGAGAAAATATCACTGACGGAACCTTGTTCCACTAATTTTCCTTGATCGATAATCGCCACCGAATCGCAAATGCGTTTGACCACATCCATTTCGTGCGTGATTAACAGGATTGTGATACCTAAAGTGCGGTTGATTTCTTTTAACAATTTTAAAATGGATTGTGTGGTTGCCGGATCCAGCGCGCTGGTAGCTTCGTCGCACAATAACACTTTCGGATTACTGGCGAGTGCGCGGGCAATGGCGACGCGTTGCTTTTGACCGCCGGATAAATTCGACGGATAAACATTTCTTTTATCACTTAAGCCGACTAAAGAAAGTAATTCGTTGACTTTGCTTTCAATATTTTCTTTTGGCGTATTTTCTAATTCTAAAGGCAGGGCGACATTGCCGAAGACGGTACGGGAGCTTAATAAATTAAAATGTTGAAAGATCATGCCGATATTACGGCGTTCTAACACGAGTTCCGCATCGCTGAGTTGGGTGAGATCGTTGCCGTCAATGATCACGGCTCCCATGGTCGGTTTTTCCAACAGGTTAACGCAACGAATTAAGGTGCTCTTGCCGGCACCGGATGCGCCGATAACACCACAGATATATCCTTTCGGAATATCTAAAGAAACGTTATCAAGTGCGGTCAGTTTTTTGCCTGAAACGTCGAAAATTTTACTTACATTCTGTAGCTTAATCATATAAGCCCTTTTTGGTGTTTAATTTTTTATCGAAAGGAGCTTTGTATTCTAGACGTCTAGAATGCTATGTCAACATTTATCAGCTATATTCTTATAATTATTTGTTTCCATTTTAGGACAAAATGGCAGAAGGTTTGCACGACATAAAAATAAAGCAGATAATCAGCAAAATAATTTATGGACAGGATGAATAAAAATGAAAAAAGCGGTTTTTTTGGATCGTGACGGTACGCTCAATATTGACTATGGTTATGTGCACGAAATTAATCATTTTCGTTTTATTGACGGCAGTATTGAAGCATTAAAAAAATTAAAAAACATGGGTTATTTATTGGTGTTGGTCACAAATCAATCGGGAATTGCCCGAGGCTATTTTACGGAGCAACAATTTTTGCAACTGACGGAATGGATGGATTGGTCGTTGGCTGATCGTGGTGTCGATTTAGATGGAATTTATTACTGCCCGCATCATCCTGAGGCAAAAATTACTGAATTTAAGCAAGATTGTGATTGTCGTAAACCAAAATCAGGCATGTTATTGCAAGGGATTAAAGAACTGAATATTGATCCGAGCAGATCTATTATGATCGGCGATAAAACAGAAGATCTTTTGGCGGGGAAAGGGGCGAAAATAGGTACGACTATCTTAGTACGTACGGGTAAAGAGGTCACGTCGGAGGGAGAAAAGGAAGCCGATTATGTGCTGGATTCTATCGCGGATCTGCCCAGGCTAATTTCTGCACAAAAGATCTAAAAAATAACCAGTTGAAAATATTTTTAAATTTTTAGTAAAAAAGTACTTGCAAGGTAAGGATAAAAGCCTATAATACGCGGGCACAACGACGCGCCGTTGTAGGGTTTTATAGACAGCGCGTCGTTTTTTGTTCTTTAACAATCAATCATACAAACTGTGTGGGCACTTATAGATTCGTTTTAAATAATTTTAAGATTGAACTTAATAGGTGCCGGAAGATTCGTTTATTTATATTATTTATAATAGATTAATTAAGTCAGCTATTGAGGGATTAAGCTTTTTGAATTGAAGAGTTTGATCATGGCTCAGATTGAACGCTGGCGGCAGGCTTAACACATGCAAGTCGGACGGTAGCAGGAGAAAGCTTGCTTTCTTGCTGACGAGTGGCGGACGGGTGAGTAATGCTTGGGAATCTGTCTTATGGAGGGGGATAACGACGGGAAACTGTCGCTAATACCGCGTAGAGTCGGGAGACGAAAGTGCGGGACTTTATGGCCGCATGCCATGAGATGAGCCCAAGTGTGATTAGGTAGTTGGTGGGGTAAAGGCCTACCAAGCCGACGATCGCTAGCTGGTCTGAGAGGATGGCCAGCCACACCGGGACTGAGACACGGCCCGGACTCCTACGGGAGGCAGCAGTGGGGAATATTGCGCAATGGGGGCAACCCTGACGCAGCCATGCCGCGTGAATGAAGAAGGCCTTCGGGTTGTAAAGTTCTTTCGGTATTGAGGAAGGTTGGTGTGTTAATAGCATGCCAAATTGACGTTAAATACAGAAGAAGCACCGGCTAACTCCGTGCCAGCAGCCGCGGTAATACGGGGGGTGCGAGCGTTAATCGGAATAACTGGGCGTAAAGGGCACGTAGGCGGACCTTTAAGTGAGGTGTGAAATCCCCGGGCTTAACCTGGGAATTGCATTTCATACTGGGGGTCTGGAGTACTTTAGGGAGGGGTAGAATTCCACGTGTAGCGGTGAAATGCGTAGAGATGTGGAGGAATACCGAAGGCGAAGGCAGCCCCTTGGGGATGTACTGACGCTGATGTGCGAAAGCGTGGGGAGCAAACAGGATTAGATACCCTGGTAGTCCACGCTGTAAACGGTGTCGATTTGGGGATTGGGGTTTAGCCCTGGTGCCCGAAGCTAACGTGATAAATCGACCGCCTGGGGAGTACGGCCGCAAGGTTAAAACTCAAATGAATTGACGGGGGCCCGCACAAGCGGTGGAGCATGTGGTTTAATTCGATGCAACGCGAAGAACCTTACCTACTCTTGACATCCGAAGAAGAACTCAGAGATGGGTTTGTGCCTTAGGGAGCTTTGAGACAGGTGCTGCATGGCTGTCGTCAGCTCGTGTTGTGAAATGTTGGGTTAAGTCCCGCAACGAGCGCAACCCTTATCCTTTGTTGCCAGCGACGTGGTCGGGAACTCAAAGGAGACTGCCGGTGATAAACCGGAGGAAGGTGGGGATGACGTCAAGTCATCATGGCCCTTACGAGTAGGGCTACACACGTGCTACAATGGCGTATACAGAGGGTAACCAACCAGCGATGGGGAGTGAATCTCAGAAAGTGCGTCTAAGTTCGGATTGGAGTCTGCAACTCGACTCCATGAAGTCGGAATCGCTAGTAATCGCGAATCAGAATGTTGCGGTGAATACGTTCCCGGGCCTTGTACACACCGCCCGTCACACCATGGGAGTGGGTTGTACCAGAAGTGGATAGCTGAACCGAGAGGGTGGCGTTTACCACGGTATGATTCATGACTGGGGTGAAGTCGTAACAAGGTAACCGTAGGGGAACCTGCGGTTGGATCACCTCCTTACGTACGAACGACTTTAAGTGTTCACACAGTTTGTTTGATGGTTGTAGGCAATGGAAGAACGACATCGAAGACAAAATCCTGTTGGGTCTGTAGCTCAGGTGGTTAGAGCGCACCCCTGATAAGGGTGAGGTCGGTGGTTCAAGTCCACTCAGACCCACCACTTATACATCAAGAGCACTGAGTATGAGTGAAAGCCAAAGGATATGATTGGGGATATAGCTCAGCTGGGAGAGCGCCTGCCTTGCACGCAGGAGGTCAGCGGTTCGATCCCGCTTATCTCCACCAACATCGTCATAGTTAAGTTTATTTAAGGTATCTTTTAATTTCGATGAATGAATTTAACTATGATGATAGTGAGTCTATAGACTTACATTATTCTTATCTGTTCTTTAAAAATCCGGAAACAAGCTGAAAACGAGACTTTCAAGGAAGTCTGAGCGAGTGATTGAGAAAAGGCGATTACTCGACTTTAATTTAAAACTGTTATTAATCGCAGCGCGGGTATGCCACTTATGGTGAATATACTAATATCCTATGAGAGGGCAAGAATACTTGAGGTTGTATGGTTAAGAGACAAAGCGTACAAGGTGGATGCCTTGGCAATCAGAGGCGAAGAAGGACGTGCTAATCTGCGAAAAGCTCGGATGAGTCGATAAGAGGCGTTTAATCCGAGATATCCGAATGGGGAAACCCAGTGGGTGAAGAACCCACTATCATTACCTGAATCCATAGGGTAATGAGGCGAACCGGGAGAACTGAAACATCTAAGTACCCCGAGGAAAAGAAATCAACCGAGATTTTGTGAGTAGCGGCGAGCGAAAGCGAAAGAGCCTGTTAGTGATAGCGACAGAGACAGAGGAATGTGCTGGGAAGCACAGCGAGACAGGGTGATAGCCCCGTACTCGAAGTCTGGGTCGTGGTACTAAGCTAACGAGAAGTAGGGCGGGACACGTGATATCCTGTTTGAAGAAGGGGGGCCCATCCTCCAAGGCTAAATACTCCTGATTGACCGATAGTGAAGCAGTACTGTGAAGGAAAGGCGAAAAGAACCGGGGTGACCGGAGTGAAATAGAACCTGAAACCTTGTACGTACAAGCAGTGGGAGCCCGAAAGGGTGACTGCGTACCTTTTGTATAATGGGTCAGCGAGTTATATTTTGTAGCGAGGTTAACCGGATAGGGGAGCCGAAGGGAAACCGAGTCTTAACTGGGCGCTTAGTTGCAAGGTATAGACCCGAAACCCGGTGATCTAGCCATGGGCAGGTTGAAGGTTGGGTAACACTAACTGGAGGACCGAACCGACTAATGTTGAAAAATTAGCGGATGACTTGTGGCTGGGGGTGAAAGGCCAATCAAACCGGGAGATAGCTGGTTCTCCCCGAAATCTATTTAGGTAGAGCCTTGAGCGGACACCTTTGGGGGTAGAGCACTGTTTCGGCTAGGGGGCCATCCCGGCTTACCAACCCGATGCAAACTACGAATACCGAAGAGTGATACTCAGGAGACACACGGCGGGTGCTAACGTCCGTCGTGGAGAGGGAAACAACCCAGACCGCCAGCTAAGGTCCCAAAGTACTAATTAAGTGGGAAACGAAGTGGGAAGGCTTAGACAGCTAGGATGTTGGCTTAGAAGCAGCCATCATTTAAAGAAAGCGTAATAGCTCACTAGTCGAGTCGGCCTGCGCGGAAGATATAACGGGGCTAAAATTAGTCACCGAAGCTGCGGCATCAGGCGTATCACTAATACGCCTTACGATTAACAACTTGCGAAACGAAGAGAAGCAAGTTGGTCAAGCGCCAAACACGTTGAGACGGAAGTCATGACGGGAAGTGCGGTTGGGAATTGAGGAATATTAGTGATACGCCTGTTGGGTAGGGGAGCGTTGTGTAAGCGGAAGAAGGTGTATTGAGAAGTATGCTGGACGTATCACAAGTGCGAATGCTGACATAAGTAACGATAAAACGGGTGAAAAACCCGTTCGCCGGAAGACCAAGGGTTCCTGTCCAACGTTAATCGGGGCAGGGTGAGTCGGCCCCTAAGGCGAGGCTGAAAAGCGTAGTCGATGGGAAACGGGTTAATATTCCCGTACTTGGTAAAGCTGCGATGTGGGGACGGAGCAGGTTAGGTTAGCGTACTGTTGGATATGTACGTTTAAGTTGGTAGGTGGGGAGCTTAGGCAAATCCGGGCTCCTGTTAACACTGAGAGATGATGACGAGACTCTACGGAGTTGAAGTAACCGATACCACACTTCCAGGAAAAGCCACTAAGCGAAAGGCTTTACTAAACCGTACTGAAAACCGACACAGGTGGTCAGGTAGAGAATACTCAGGCGCTTGAGAGAACTCGGGTGAAGGAACTAGGCAAAATAGCACCGTAACTTCGGGAGAAGGTGCGCCGGCGTAGATTGTAAGGGCTTGCCCCTGAAGGTTGAACCGGTCGAAGATACCAGCTGGCTGCAACTGTTTACTAAAAACACAGCACTCTGCAAACACGAAAGTGGAGGTATAGGGTGTGATGCCTGCCCGGTGCTGGAAGGTTAATTGATGGTGTAATCGAAAGAGAAGCTCCTGATCGAAGCCCCAGTAAACGGCGGCCGTAACTATAACGGTCCTAAGGTAGCGAAATTCCTTGTCGGGTAAGTTCCGACCTGCACGAATGGCATAATGATGGCCAGGCTGTCTCCACCCGAGACTCAGTGAAATTGAAATCGCCGTGAAGATGCGGTGTACCCGCGGCTAGACGGAAAGACCCCGTGAACCTTTACTATAGCTTGACACTGAACATTGAATTTTGATGTGTAGGATAGGTGGGAGACTATGAAGTAGTGACGCCAGTCATTATGGAGTCGACGTTGAAATACCACCCTTTAACGTTTGATGTTCTAACGAGACATCGATTACAGGTGTTCGGACAGTGTCTGGTGGGTAGTTTGACTGGGGCGGTCTCCTCCCAAAGCGTAACGGAGGAGCACGAAGGTTTGCTAATCACGGTCGGACATCGTGAGGTTAGTGCAATGGTATAAGCAAGCTTAACTGCGAGACGGACAGGTCGGGCAGGTACGAAAGTAGGTCATAGTGATCCGGTGGTTCTGCATGGAAGGGCCATCGCTCAACGGATAAAAGGTACTCCGGGGATAACAGGCTGATACCGCCCAAGAGTTCATATCGACGGCGGTGTTTGGCACCTCGATGTCGGCTCATCACATCCTGGGGCTGAAGTAGGTCCCAAGGGTATGGCTGTTCGCCATTTAAAGTGGTACGCGAGCTGGGTTTAGAACGTCGTGAGACAGTTCGGTCCCTATCTGCCGTGGGCGTAGGAGAATTGGTTGGGGCTGCTCCTAGTACGAGAGGACCGGAGTGGACGCACCGCTGGTGTTCCGGTTGTGTCGCCAGACGCATAGCCGGGTAGCTAAGTGCGGGAGAGATAAGTGCTGAAAGCATCTAAGCACGAAACTTGCCAAGAGATGAGTTCTCCCAGACTTTAGGTCTGTAAGGGTTGTTAAAGACTATGACGTAGATAGGCGTGGTGTGTAAGCGTAGTGATATGTTGAGCTAACACGTACTAATTGCCCGAGGGGCTTAGCCATACAACGCTCAAGTGTTTTTGCGGGGGGCAGGAGCGCAGGGGATGTATTGATAAGAATAACGGTATTAGATTAAATTAAAGAGAAAGATAAAGAGAAAGAGAAGAAAAAGGATTGTAGCTCAGGAGAGGGAGTTGAGGGAAGGAAGTTGGTTTGAGGCTTGTTTTTGGAGAGGACGCGTATAGCGTGCAGGAAAGGAAGTAAGAAGGGAAAGAACGAGAGAAGCGAAGAGCGGAATAAGAAAGCGAAAGCGCGGAAAGGAGAGAGGATAGTCATCAAAGAATATTGGCGGCGATAGTGCGGTGGTACCACCTGAAACCATACCGAACTCAGAAGTGAAAGGCCGTAATGCCGATGGTAGTGTGGGGCATCCCCATGTGAGAGTAGGTCACCGCCAAGCCTGATAGGGAGCCCTGATGTGAGAGCATCGGGGCTTTTTGTTTTTATAGCGTAGAAATTCCATTGAAAAGACGCTACAATGTCGCACGTATTTCAAATCTCAAGAGAAATTATGACAGCTTTAAATGTACTTATTTACCCGGAAGAGCACCTTAAAGTGGTTTGCGATCCGGTCGTGGAAGTCAATGACAACACGCGTAAGATTATTGATAATATGTTTGATACCATGTATCAGGAAGGCGGTATCGGCCTAGCGGCACCGCAGGTGGATATTTTACAGCGTATTATCACTATTGATATTGAGGGTGACAAACAAAACCAGTTAGTGTTGATTAACCCTGAAATTTTGGAATCGGAAGGTGAAACCGGAATTGAAGAGGGTTGTTTGTCGATTCCCGGATTTCGTGCGTTAGTGCCACGTAAAGAGAAAGTGACTGTAAAAGCGCTGGATCGTCATGGCAAAGAATTCACCTTAAAAGCCGATGGTCTGTTGGCAATTTGTATTCAGCATGAAATTGATCATTTAAACGGTATTCTTTTTGTGGATTATCTCTCTCCATTGAAACGTCAGCGGATTAAAGAAAAGCTGATTAAAATGAAAAAGCAGATGGAAAAGCAAAAATAATTCTGAACTTCTAAAAAGTGCGGTAATTTTTCACCGCACTTTTATTTATCTATACGCAGAACATGATGAAACCACTCAATATTATCTTTGCCGGTACGCCGGACTTCGCTGCACGGCATTTACAAGCCTTACTCAATTCTTCCCATAACGTGATTGCGGTTTATACTCAACCGGACAAACCCGCCGGTCGGGGAAAGAAATTGCAATCCAGCCCGGTGAAACAGTTAGCCGAGCAACATCAAATTCCCGTCTATCAACCGAAATCTTTACGTAAAGCGGAAACACAAGCAGAATTGACCGCACTTCAGGCGGATGTCATGGTCGTTGTGGCGTACGGTTTGATTTTGCCACAAGTGGTGCTGGATGCACCGAAGTATGGCTGTCTCAATGTGCACGGTTCTCTGTTGCCGCGTTGGCGCGGTGCGGCGCCGATTCAGCGGGCGATTTGGGCCGGTGATGCACAAACCGGAGTAACCACTATGCAAATGGATGCAGGCTTGGATACAGGCGATATGTTGCACAAAGTTTATTGTGACATTACTTTGCAGGAAACTTCCGCCGGTCTATATGCCAAGCTGGCAGAAATTGCTCCCGCTGCGCTGGTTGAGGTGTTGGATCATTTAACCGACGGCACTTTTACCGCCGAACGCCAGGATGACGCGCAAAGTAGTTATGCCGAAAAATTATCAAAAGAGGAAGCAAAACTGAATTGGCAATTATCGGCGGCACAACTGGAACGCAATATCCGCGCCTTTAACCCTTGGCCTATTGCCTATCTGGAATTAACCGACGGGGCAGGCAATCCGCAAACCCTGAAGGTTTATCAAGCCGCTGTGCTGCCGCATACCAATAAAGCCCCCGGAACGATTTTATCGGCGGATAAGCACGGCATTCAAATTGCGACGGTTGACGGCGTATTGAATTTGTTACAGTTACAACCGTCAGGCAAGAAACCTATGTCCGCACAGGATTTGTTAAACGGGCGTGCCGACTGGTTTCAGGTCGGCAAGGCATTGCCATAATGAAAACGAGCAAAGCAAAAACGTCGGCGGAAACCACCGCACTTTCCGCCCGCACGGCAGCGGTACAAATTCTTTTTCATGTGCTGGAACAGGGGAAATCACTTTCATCCCTGTTGCCTGATGCTCAGGTGGTCATCAAAGCGCAGGATCTGCCGTTGTTACAGGAAATTTGCTTTGGCGTATGCCGTGTGTTGCCCCGTTTGGAACAGATTATTGCACAATTGGTTGATAAACCATTGTGCGGTAAAAAGCGTATTGTGCATTGCTTGCTGTTGGTCGGTTTGTATCAGATTTTATACACCCGTATTCCCGTTTATGCCGCCGTGGATGAAATAGTGAACACCGCTAAAAATCTGCAATTACAAAGTTTTCAGGGCTTGGTGAACGCCGTGTTACGTCGTTTTTTGCGTGAACAAGAAAGCATGCTGGCAAAAGTTGATAAACATTGGCAAACGCTACATCCCGACTGGTTGGTAAATAAGCTGAAAAAAGTGTACCCGAATTGGCGTGAGATTATCGAAGCTAATAACCAAAAACCGCCTATGTGGTTGCGGGTCAACACACAAAAAAACAGCCTGGAAACGTACTGCACTTTATTGACGGCACAGCAAATGGACGCGCAGATCACGTCCCATCCGCAGGCACTGGGATTAACGCAGCCGACTTCCGTGCAGTATTTGCCGTTATTTGCCGAAGGCGGCGTGACGGTGCAGGATCTCCATGCCCAATGGGCGGCGTTGTTGTTACAGCCGCAAAACGGTGAACTGATTTTAGACGCCTGTGCGGCACCGGGCGGCAAAACCACCCATATTTTGGAACTGGCACCGCAGGCGGAAGTCGTGGCTTTGGATGTGGAAGAAAACCGTTTACAGCGGGTAAAAGAAAATCTGGCGCGTATGCAGCAGCAGGCGACCATCGTATGCGGTGATGCGGCAAATCCGCGGGCATGGTTGACGAAATTGGGGAAAAGTGCGGTGCGTTTTGACCGCATTTTATTAGACGCACCTTGTTCCGCCACCGGTGTGATTCGTCGTCATCCGGATATTAAATGGCTGCGTAAAGAAGCGGATATCGAACCGTTGGTTGAACTACAAGAGCAAATTTTGCAGGCATTATGGCCGTATTTGAAACCGAGCGGGGTTTTGTTATACGCCACCTGTTCCGTGCTGGCAGAGGAAAACGCCCGGCAAATTGAACGATTTTTACAACACACACCGGACGCGCAACCTACGGCATTGAATTTGCCGGAAGAGGTGTTGGCGCGCAACCAAAGTGCGGTCGGTTTTCAGTTTATTCCACAAACGGATGGCGGCGACGGTTTTTATTACGCGAAATTGGTTAAACGCGAAAGCTAACGCGTGGCCATGGAGGGAATTGAATGAAAATAATTATTTTAGGCGCCGGGCAAGTGGGTTCCACCCTGGCGGCGAATTTGGTCAGCGAAGATAATGATATTACGTTAATTGATGATGAATCTATGCGTTTGGAGCATTTGCAGGACAAGCATGATTTGCGCGTGATGCAAGGCTTGGCATCATCTCCGAAAGTGTTGCGCGAGGCAGGTGCGCCTGATGCGGATTTATTGATTGCGGTCACCGGTTCCGATGAAATTAACATGGTGGCTTGCCAAATTGCTTATACGCTATTTAATACGCCCACTAAAATCGCGCGTATTCGTAACGGCGAATATTTGAAAGAAAAAGAGAAATTATTTAATCCTGACGTACTTCCTATTGATCATATTATTTCGCCGGAGAATCTGGTCACCAAGGATATTGTGCGTTTGATAGAATATCCCGGCGCGTTGCAGGTGGCGCATTTAGCCAAAGACAAAATCAGTTTGGTCGTGGTGAAGGCGTATTACGGCGGACCTTTGGTGGGCTATCCGATTTCCACGTTGAAGGAACATATTCCTCATGTGGATTGTCGCGTAGTGTCCATTTTACGGCAGGATAAAGCCATTCGTCCGCAAGGTTCAACCATTATTGAAGCGGGCGATGAAGTGACGTTTATTTGCGCGACGGCGTACATCAAAGCAGTCATGAGCGAATTGCAACGCCTGGAAAAACCTTACAAACGCATTATGATTGTGGGCGGCGGTAATGTCGGCACCGGCGTGGCGAAGCAATTGGAAGATCACTGCACGGTGAAACTCATCGAACGCAATACCGAGCGTGCTGCGGTGTTAGCGGAGAAATTATCGAAAACCCTGGTGTTTAACGGTGACGCCTCCGACCAATCCTTGCTGTTTGAAGAACATATTGAAAATATTGATGTTTTTCTTTCCCTTTCCAGTGATGATGAAGCCAATATTATGTCCGCGCTGTTGGCAAAACGGCTCGGTGCGAAGAAAGCCATGGTGTTGATTCAGCGTATGGCATACATCAGTTTGATTCAAGGCGGCACTATTGATATTGCCATTTCGCCTCAACAAGCGACGATTTCCGCCTTGCTCGGACATGTGCGTAAAGGCGATGTGGCAAATGTAGTTTCTCTGCGTCACGGCTTGGCGGAAGCCTTGGAAATCATTGTACATGGCGATGAAACTACCTCTAATGTTATTGGTCGTCTTATCGGCGACTTAAAATTACCCACCGGTGCAATTATCGGCGCAATTCTGCGCGGGAATGAAGTCATTATCGGCAATAATCAACTTGTTATTCAGGAAGAGGATCATGTGGTCGTGTATTTAAGCGATAAGAAATATATTTCCGACCTGGAAAAATTATTCCAGCCAAGTGCATTTTTTATCTAAATACGCGGAAAAAATTGTGCTTCTTAAATAAACTATCTATAATATACAGCCTTTTTAATCGGTAGTGTGCGTATCACATTTTATTTTTAACAAGTCTTAGGAGAGCATTATGAGTTTCATTAAAGAATTTCGTGAATTTGCCATGCGTGGCAATGTTGTTGATATGGCAGTCGGTGTAATCATCGGTGGCGCTTTCGGTAAAATTGTCAGTTCATTGGTGGCTGATGTTTTTATGCCGGTATTAGGTATTTTAACCGGTGGCATGGACTTTAAAGATTTGAAATTCGTCTTGGAACCGGCAAACGGTGATATTCCTGCCGTGACGTTAAACTATGGCGTATTTATTCAAAACGTATTTGATTTTGTTATTATTGCGTTTGCCATTTTCATGATGATTAAGGCGCTAAACAAACTGAAAAAACCGGAAGTGGTGGAAGAAGCGCCGGCAGAGCCTTCAACGGAAGAAAAATTATTAACTGAGATTCGTGATCTCCTCAAAAAATGATTTTTAGCCAAGAAAAATCTTCTCAATTAGGGAAGATTTTTCTTTCTTGTTGCATATCCTATTTTCCCTTCATCTTTCTTACCAAGGATAAATTATGACAAATTTAGATGAATTACAGGCGGAAACCCGCGAGATCATTACCGATTTATTAAATGACGGTAGCGATCCAAATGCGCTTTATATTATTGAACATCATATCTCTCATCATAATTTTGATAAATTGGAAAAAATCGCTATGGACGCCTTTAAATCCGGTTATGAAGTGTCCGAGGCGGAGGAATTTGAGGAAGAGAACGGCAGGGTGATTTTCTGTTGCGATATTATCAGTGAAGTGGAATTAAAGCCCGAACTCATTGATGCGCAACAAAAAGAGTTGTTGCCGTTAATCGCCAAATACCAAGGCGGTTATGACGGTTGGGGCACTTATTTTGAAGATCCGGATGCCGATGATGACGAATATGGCGATGACGGTGAATTTTTTGACGAAGATGATGCCTTAGATGATGACGATGAGTTCGTTAAACGTTAAAAAACATTTGTAAAAACAACCGCACTTTTTAATTTTTATAGGAGAAAACCATGAAATTCAAAGATTTAGTTTTATTGCTATTGCCCTTAAGCGTCGCTTTAACTGCCAACGCCGAAGCTAAGGTTACCGACGAGCCGGAAAAAAACGTTATTTCTTTTAACACTGAAGTCACGAAAGAAGTGGATTATGACGTAATGGAAGTCACTCTTTTCGTGAAACAGGAAAATAAAAATCTAAAAGAATTGAACCAAGCGATTAACGAGAAAGTGAATGCTGCATTGGATGTGATTAAAAAACAAAGTGCGGTGCAAATTAAGAAAAATACGCGTAACACACAAGTGCGTTATGACAACAAAGGCAAACAATCCGGTTGGATTGAACGTGCCGATTTAGTGTTGGAAAGTAAGGATTTTGTAGTCTTATCCCAAGTCATTTCCGATTTAAACGAGACGTTCGCTATTGCTGATGTCATGCAAAAATTATCTAACGAAGCCGCAGTGAAATTTGAAGATGAAATTCTGAAAAGCGCGTTGGCACAGTTCCAACATAAAGCGCAGTTAATTCAGACTTCTCTTAATGCTAAAGGGTATGAAGTAATCAGTCTGGGGTTGGATAACAGAAATGAAATACCGTATTTTGGGGGGCGTATGATACCGGTGGCTAAAATGAAGTCTTTCGCTTCAGAGGTTGCTGACGAAGTGAGTCTTGACAGTAATGATAAAGCAGAATTAAAGACCTCGGTGAGTGCACAAATTAGGTTACTGAACTAATCGCTTTTGCTTGAGAATAGTTTCTATAAAATAACAAGCTTTTCTGCGCTTATGTTTTGCGCAGAAATTCTTTTTTTGAACAATGAGGTAAACCATGAAAGTTGCAAAAAATGTTGTGGTAAGCATTGCTTATCAAGTTCGTACCGAAGATGGCGTGTTGGTGGATGAAGCCCCGGCAAACCAACCGTTACAGTATTTACAAGGCCATAATAACTTAGTTATCGGCTTGGAAAATGCGTTAGAAGGCAAATCCGTCGGTGATAAATTTGAAGTCCGCGTGAAACCGGAAGAAGGTTACGGCGAGTATAATGAAAATATGGTACAACGCGTACCAAAAGATGTGTTTGTCGGCGTTGATGATTTAGAAGAGGGTATGCGTTTTATTGCTGATACCGACATGGGGCCGTTGCCGGTGGTGATTACCGAAGTGTGCGATACCGATGTGGTAGTTGACGGCAACCACATGTTAGCCGGTCAGGAATTACATTTCACCGTCGAAGTGGTTGATACTCGCGAAGCGACTTTAGAAGAAATCGCACACGGTCACTTACACCAAGAAGGTGGTTGCTGCGGTGGTCATGGTCATGACAGTGATGAAGAAGGTCACGGCTGCGGTTGCGGCGGTCATCACCATCATCATGACCACCATCATCATGGCGAAAGTGGTTGCGGCTGTGGCGGCAAACACTAAAAAAACACCTTAAGAAAAGACCGCACTTTTTACGTTGCGGTTTTTTGTTTTAGGCTAGAGACTGACACTACTTATTTAGCATCAGCTTTTTTCAGCATGTCATACATCTGATCTTTCAGACGTAATTTTTCCTTTTTCAACATTTCCACTTCATTGTGCGTACCCAATTCAATATGGGATTCAATGTTTTTAATACGTTGGTCCAGTTCGTTATGTTTATCAAATAGATTGGCAAAATAAGCATTTTCGGTTTTGAGTTTTGTAATTAACTCTCTGAATTCCGGAAACATAGGATTGATACCTCATCATAAGTTAAGTCAGTTAACGATGGTTATACCGCCATTATCTTATCGAATTCCACCGGAAAGAAACGTGCGGGAGATCACAAAATGCACGTATAAAGTTTAACATTTTTATCACAAATGATGTTCCCGTCGAATTTTTGCCAATAAAGCGTCGCAGCATTGATCCAACAATGTGTAGGTCTGATTAAAATCTTTGGTGTACCAAGGATCGGGAATATGGTCGGTGCCTAATGTCGGGCAAAGTGCGGTGATTTGAAACAGCTTTTTCGGATGAGAACCGAACAACCGCTCTAAATCGCGCAGGTTGTGGTTATCCATGGCGATAATATAATCAAAATCCGTCCAATCTGTTGACCGCACTTTACGGCTGACAAAGCCGTTGGAAGAAATTTTATGCCGATCCAATATATCGGCGGTACCACAGTGCATATCTTCGCCGTCATGCCAGCCGGACGTGCCTGCGCTGGCAGTAATGATATGCTTTTGTACATTGGCTTGTTTTACTTTCTCGCGCATTACGTACTCTGCCATGGGAGAACGACAAATATTGCCTAAACAGACAAAAAGAATTTTAACTAGTGACATGATTTTTATCCAAAAAGTCATAAAAAATTCTCGTAGCGAGGATTTTTCTAATAAATTAGCAGGTTCCCCATAAATCATATTCGTCGGCGTCGGTGATCGTCACGGAAATAACGTCGCCGATGTTGACCGCACTTTGGCTTTGATTTTCCACATACACCACGCCGTCGATTTCCGGCGCATCCGCCATGGAACGACCGATCACGCCTTTCATGTTCACTTCATCCACAATCACCGACAGGGTTTTGCCGATTTTTTGTTGTAAGCGTGCGGCAGAGATTTCTTGTTGTACTTGCATGAAACGGTGGAAGCGTTCTTCTTTCACTTCTTCCGGCACCTGATCCGGCATATCCGTCGCCGGCGCGCCTTCTACCGGGCTGAATTTGAAGCAGCCTACGCGATCCAGTTGGGCGGCTTTGAGGAAATCCAACAACATTTGGAAATCTTCTTCCGTCTCGCCCGGGAAGCCCACAATAAAGGTGGAGCGCAAGGTGAGTTCCGGGCAAATTTCACGCCATTGCTGAATGCGTTCTAAAGTGCGGTCGATTTTGCCGGGTCTTTTCATTGTTTTGAGAATTTTCGGGCTGGCGTGCTGCAACGGAATATCCAAATAAGGCAATAATTTGCCTTCTGCCATGAGCGGAATCAGATCGTCTACGTGCGGATACGGATAAACATAATGCAAACGCACCCAAACGCCGAGATTGCCCAGCTGGCGGCATAAGCTGATGAGGTTATTTTTAATCGGCATGCCGTTCCAGAACACGGTTTTGTTTTGATTTTCTTTGCTTTGATCGAGGGCATACGCCGAGGTATCCTGCGACACGATCAGCAATTCTTTCACCCCCGCGTCCACCAGGCGCTTCGCTTCGTCTAACACTTGCGTAATCGGGCGACTGTCCAAATCGCCGCGCATGGACGGAATAATGCAGAAGGTGCAGCGATGGTCGCAGCCTTCGGAAATTTTCAAATACGCATAATGCTTCGGCGTCAGTTTCACCCCTTGCGCCGGCACAAGGCTTTCATAAGGGCTATATTGCGGTTTCGGCACATATTTGTGCACCTGATTCATCACGGTTTCATAACTGTGCGGACCCGAAATTTCCAACACTTTCGGATGCACCTGGCGAATTTGGTCTTCTTTGGCACCAAGGCAGCCGGTCACAATCACTTTGCCGTTTTCTTCCAACGCCTCGCCGATGGCTTCCAACGATTCCTGCACCGCGCTGTCAATAAAACCGCAGGTGTTGACGATCACCAAATCGGCGTTTTCATAGCTCGGAATGATGTTATAACCATTGGAACGCAATTCCGTCAAAATGCGTTCCGAATCCACTAAATTTTTCGGACAACCAAGGCTGACAAAGCCGATATTGGGGGGCGTGCTCATAAATTTTCTCAAATCATCTATCGTAAAATAAAAATGGCTAATTTTACTTGTTTTAGTACAAAAAGGCGACAGAAATGTAAGCCGAATCGCGGTTCAACGCACCTAAATAGGGCGACGGCTTTCAATTTCAGTGGAATCGTATATAATGTGTGCCGTTTTTTAGCCGTTAAAAAGCAACCTAATATTAATCTTAACAAGAGGAAAAATCATGGCAAAACAAAAATATGCCTTGCAAACCCCGCCTCAAAACGTGCAAGGGACGCTGACGTATCAGCATCAACGCGGGGTGATCAAAGATAATGCCATTCAGGCGTTATTACACGACAAACTCTTTCGTCAACGCATTGAGCGTAACAAGAAAGGCAAAGGCAGTTATCAGCGTAAAGCGAAACACGCAAATCGTTATTACGAAAAGCCCGATAATAATATTTCTCTGATCAGAGATGTTATTATCGGGCTTTTTTCTTTCTATTTATTTTGTGCAATATATTGATATTGAAGAGGTTATTATGACAGCAAAAACAGAAGTTTTATTTAACAACACATGGAACGTCAGAATCAGCGACCCGGGTGAAGAGGGCGCGCAAAGTCATTTTTTTGAAACCATTTATATTACGTTAGAAGCGCATATTAACGGAAACGACACCACATACGAATTTACCCGCAAAGTGGAAGACCAAATTAAGATTAAAAAAACATTCACCGATTTGGACAAATTATTCATTTATTTAAGCGAACAAATTTCCCCGGTGGCGTTGGGGCATTTGGGCATTAAAATCGGGAATTTGAGGTTGACAAATGAATAGTTGGTCGTGCCAAAACTTAACAGTAAACCCGACATTGTGTCGGGTTTACTTTATGGCGCAAAAAGTGCGGTTATTTTTCAAGGTGTTTTTTCGTGGGTGGTGTTCACAGAATTGCCAGTACGCTTTCCGGCGGGCGTCCGATTTTGGCTTTGTCGCCGTTAATCACGATAGGGCGCTCTAATAACGCGGAATGTTGCGCAATAGCTTGTAGCAAGTCCTGTTGACCCAGTGTCGGGTTATCTAAACCGAGTTTTTTATACAGATCATCTTTGGTGCGCATCATTTGGCGGATGTCGCTAATGCCTAATTTATCGGCGATGGCTTGCAGCTCCGCAACGGAATAGGTTTTCTGCAAATAAAGCTCGATTTGTGGTTGAATTTGATGGCTTTCCAATAATGCCAGGGTTTCACAGCTTTTGGAGCAGGATGGGTTGTGATAGATAATGATGGACATAGAAATTCCTTATGTTAGTGTAATTTGCCTAGATTTTACCTTATAATCAGGCAAAATTTATAGAGGTAATTACATGATTGAAATGTTAAAAAATTGGTATCGGAGACGATTTAGCGACCCGCAAGCTATGGGGTTGTTCGCTATTTTATTCTTCGGTTTCGTCGCAATTTATTTTTTTAGTGATTTAATTGCGCCGCTGTTGGTAGCGATTGTGTTAGCGTACCTGTTGGAATGGCCTGTGCGCTTACTAAATGAAAAGTTGAAGTGCCCGCGTTTGCTTGCTACCGGCTTGGTTATTGGCAGCTTTACCGGCTTGGTGTTTTTGGTGGTTTTAGTGTTGATTCCGAATTTGTGGACACAAATGGTCAATTTATTAAGTGATTTGCCGCATATGTTTAATCGGTTTAATGAATGGCTGCTATCTTTGCCGGTACGCTATCCCGATATGATTGACGCACAAACCGTGGAATCTATTTTCGGCACGGTGAAAGAGAAAATTCTGGGCTTGGGCGAATCGGCGTTGAAACTGTCTTTGGCGTCAATTATGAACTTGGTGACGCTGGGGATTTATGCGTTTTTAGTGCCGTTAATGGTGTTTTTCCTGTTGAAAGATAAGCGTCAGTTAATGGACGGTGTGAGCCGTTTTTTACCGCGTAATCGCACTTTAGCGTCAAAAGTGTGGGTGGAAATGCAACAGCAAATTGCCAATTATATTCGCGGAAAATTGGTGGAAATTTTGGTCGTTACCATAGTGACTTATGCGATTTTCCTGATTTTCGGGTTGAATTACCCGTTATTGTTGGCGGTAGCGGTCGGGCTTTCTGTGTTGGTGCCTTACATCGGCGCTGTGTTGGTGACGATTCCGGTGGTGTTGGTGGCAATTTTCCAATTCGGTGATACGCACACGTTTTGGTACATCGTCATCGCCTTTGTGGTGTCACAGTTATTGGACGGAAATCTGCTGGTGCCGTTTTTGTTCTCCGAAGCGGTCAATCTGCACCCGTTGGTGATCATCATTGCCGTTTTGATTTTCGGTGGCTTGTGGGGATTCTGGGGCGTATTTTTTGCCATTCCGCTGGCGACTTTGGTGAAAGCGGTGGTGAACGCTTGGCCTTCCAATGAAGCGGTGGAATAAAAAAACGCCGGGAAAGACAACCGCACTTTAAGGGCTAAAAGCCAAAGTGCGGTCTAGAATCAAAACGTTTTTAGCATAAAAAATGCAGCCATTTTCGGCTGCATTTTTGCTTTCTTTTGACCTGCTATGATTGACGT
Organism: Aggregatibacter actinomycetemcomitans; assembly: GCF_023518055.1. Classification (NCBI taxonomy): domain Bacteria; kingdom Pseudomonadati; phylum Pseudomonadota; class Gammaproteobacteria; order Pasteurellales; family Pasteurellaceae; genus Aggregatibacter; species Aggregatibacter actinomycetemcomitans. The sequence continues at coordinate 250,128 of NZ_CP085096.1, read as the reverse complement.
TAAACCAATAATCCCGCTGCTTTCACCACTGCATGAATGACTTTTTCTTCGGTGGATTTAATGGTTTCTTCGTTCGGAATTTCCTGTTGGGTACGATTAACAATGGCACCGGCTATCATGCCTGCCCGCAGACCCAAGGCGGAACACATGGTGAACAAGGTGGCGGATTCCATTTCATAATTCATCACGTGCAATTCCTGCCATTGTTTGAGTGAGCCTTGGAAGTGGCGATAGATTTTGCCGGTAAAGGTGTCGTAACGTTCTTGCCCCGGATAGAAGGTGTCTGACGAGGCGGTGATGCCCACATGGACGTGGTTGCCCGCGTCTTCTGTCGCTACGTTATACAACGCATTGGTGCATGCAAAGTCGGCGACTGCCGGATATTCCAACGGCGCAAAGTGACGGCTGGCGCCATCTAAACGTACCGCGCCGGTGGTGATTAATAAATCGCCGACATTAATGTGCGGTTGAATGGCACCGGTGGTACCGATACGCAAGAAAGTACGTACGCCCAGTTGTGCCAATTCTTCCACGGCAATAGAAACGGAAGGTCCGCCGATACCGGTGGAGCAAACCACCACGGCGTGTTCGTCAATATAACCGAGCCAAGAAGTGAATTCGCGGGTGGCGGCAAGGAATTTCGGGCGATTTAATAAGCGGGCGATACGTTCAACCCGTTCCGGTGCACCGGGCACAATGGCTAATTTGGCGCCGTCTAACATGGCTTTGGTTAAGCCGAGGTGAAATACGTCTGACATAATTTTCTCCTTTTATGTAAGGTATTGTCCTTTTTAAGGTTTAATGTCACGCAAAATCGGATTTTGCATGGAAATTAAGGTTTCTGTGGATTGAATTTCATCAATTAACTGAATTTTTGCCGATAACACAAAATGTAATTCGGCGATGGTGTGCGTCATAACTTTAATAAAAATGGAGTAGTTGCCGGTGGTGTAATACGCTTCCACCACTTCATCGATGGTTTCCAGCTTTTTGATCACTTTGTCATAATCTTTGGCGGATTTCAGAATAATGCCGATAAAACCACACACATCATAACCCAGCTTGCGTTCGTTAATGCGCACTTTGGTGCCTTCAATTACACCGGATTGACGCATTTTTTCCACCCGCACATGAATCGTGCCGGGACTCACGCCGAAGTTTTTCGCCATTTCCGCATAAGGCGTGCGGGCATCCCGCGTTAACACGCGCAATATTTGCTGATCTAAATTATCAATATTGTGCATAGTATACTCCTTGTTTAAAAATATTTTAATAAAATAAAGAATAAATTATATTTCATCTAAATAATATCAGTTTTATATTTGTTTTTGTCGAATTATATTGCATTAAGTTTGATGAATATGCAAAATCAGCGCCGTTACTTTAAATGAAAAAATAGGGGTATAACGATGAAAAAGACATTTATTTTACAGCAACAAGAAATCAGCTTTGTGAAAAACACATTCACACAAAATCTTATTGAACAACTTGGCATTATTGAAGTTCAGGGACCTATCTTAAGCCAAGTGGGTAATGGTATGCAAGATAACTTATCCGGTATTGAAAAAGCGGTACAGGTTCACGTCAAACAAATTCCGGGCGTGGTTTTTGAAGTTGTGCATTCCTTGGCAAAATGGAAACGTCACACCCTTGCCCGCTTCCATTTTAAAGAAAACGAAGGCTTATTCGTGCACATGAAAGCTTTGCGCCCTGATGAAGATTCTCTCGACCCGACGCACTCGATTTATGTGGATCAATGGGACTGGGAAAAAGTGATTCCGGAAGGTCGTCGCAATTTTGCCTATTTGAAAGAAACCGTGAATGCCATTTATCGCGCCATTCGTTTAACCGAATTGGCGGTGGAAGCCCGCTTTGACATCCCGTCAATTTTGCCGAAACACATCACTTTTGTGCATACCGAAGATTTGGTGCAACGCTATCCAAACCTCAGCGGCAAAGAGCGTGAAAACGCCATCTGTAAGGAATACGGCGCGGTCTTTTTAATCGGTATCGGCGGCAACTTATCCGACGGCAAACCGCACGACGGTCGTGCACCGGATTACGACGACTGGACCACCGAGTCGGAAAACGGCTACAAAGGGTTAAACGGTGACATTTTGGTGTGGAACGAACAACTCGGCACCGCCTTTGAGCTTTCTTCCATGGGAATTCGCGTAGATGAAGCGGCATTACGTTTGCAAGTGGGCTTAACCGGCGACGAAGACCGTTTAACCATGGATTGGCACCAAGAGTTGCTGCAAGGTAAATTGCCATTGACCATCGGTGGCGGTATCGGTCAATCCCGCATGGCAATGTTCCTGCTGCGCAAAAAACACATCGGCGAAGTGCAATCCAGCGTCTGGCCGGAAGAAATGCTGGAACAATATCAGCATATCCTCTAATCTGAAACAAAAAAGTGCGGTGGGTTTTAAAAACGTTTTTTAAAACGACCGCACTTTATGCTTCCACAAACCCCAAAGCGGTTTCTACTACCTCAATACCGGCGCCTTCTTTATAGGCGTTTTCGCTTAAATAGCGGCGCCATTGGAGGGCGCCTTTACAGTGTTGGAAAGCGCTGAGTATATGGCGCACGATGTGGTTGAGATACACGCCCCGGCTGAGTTGTTGTTCAATGTAAGGGAGCATTTTTTCCACGGCTTCGCGTGGGGTGACAATTGGGGCGTTGGCATTGAACAATGCCTGATCGATGTAGCCAAGCAACGACGGATTTTGATAGGCTTCGCGCCCCACCATCACGCCGTCCACCCGCTGCAAATGCTGTTGCATTTCGTCAATGGTTTTAATGCCGCCGTTAATGCTGATGAGCAAGTGGGGAAAATCCCGTTTCAGTTGATACACCCGTTCGTAATCCAGCGGCGGAATTTCGCGGTTTTGTTTCGGGCTTAAGCCGGAAAGCCAGGCTTTGCGCGCGTGTACGATAAATTCTCGGCAGCCTGCTTGTTGCACTTTTTCAATGAAATCGCAAAGAAAGTCGTAGCTGTCGAAATCGTCGATGCCGATACGGGTTTTCACCGTCACCGGAATGCGCACCGCTTCTTGCATTTGTTGTACGCACTCGGCGACCAGCTCCGCCTTTGCCATTAAACAGGCGCCGAACATGCCGTTTTGCACGCGATCGGACGGGCAGCCCACGTTCAGGTTAATTTCCTGATAGCCCCGTTGTTCCGCCAATTGGGCGCAATGTTTGAGTTGGGCAGGGTCGCTGCCGCCCAGTTGTAACGCCACAGGCTGTTCCGCCGGGTCAAAATCGAGATGATCATATTTGGCGTGGATGATGGCTTGTGTCGTCACCATTTCCGTGTAAAGCAAGGCATGGCGGGAAAATTGGCGGTGGAAATAACGGCAATGGCGCGTCGTCCAGTCCAACATGGGTGCCACGGCGAAGCGTCCGCGATAAAAGTGCGGTGGGTTTTGAGGCATGTTTACGAGTTGTCCTTCATGTCTTGTTGCATTTCTTCTTGAATCCGATGGCGGAAGCGCCCCGCCGCAAAATGATAGAACGGCTTCGGATTAAATTGGCGTGAAATAATGGAGGAAATCAGGCAGCAAATCAATAGCCAAATCAGCACGGGCTGGCAGCCGGTCATTTCCATTACGATGACGCTGGCGGTGACCGGCGATTGGGTGGTGCCCGCCAGAAATGCCGCCATACACAGCAGCACCAGCAGACGTTGGTCAATTAAGCCGTCGGTGAGGGTTGCCACTTGCACGCCAAGCCCCGCGCCGATGGTCAGAGACGGCGTGAAGATGCCGCCCGCGAGGCCCGTCCAGTAAGTACCCACTGTGGCGAATAATTTCATGATGCCGATGTCGGTTTGCATGGCTTGTCCGTCGAGGGCTTGGGTCACCACATGATAGCCTGTGCCGTAGGTTTGCCCGTTGGTGTACAGCCCAAGTGCGGTCAGAATTAAGCCCAAAATGAAGGCGGTATAAATGGGATGATTGCGCACCCAGCCACGGCATAAATTCGGCAAGACGCCGCCAACGCCTTTTGCCAGCAGGCGGGCGAAAATGCCGCCGAACACCCCGCAAACCACGCCACACAACAAAACCCATAAATACAAATAAGGAATGTCGGTGACGCCGTGGTATTTAGGAAAATACGGGTTGTTGCCGTCGATCGCAACCAAAATGAAACCCGCCGCCAATACACCCAGCAGCACCCTCCGCTCCCAACGTAATAATACGCCGCGTCCAAGTTCTTCAATGGCGAAAATCACTCCGGCTAACGGCGCGTTAAATGCTGCCGCCAACCCGCCCGCCGCGCCCGTTGCCATCAGTTCATTGGCACTAAGTCCTTTGAATGCCACGCCGTATTGACGACAAAGATTGCCCCACCATAACATCACCGCCGCGCCCACTTGCACAGACGGGCCTTCCCTCCCTACGGAAGCGCCGAACAGCATAGCTAAAAAGGTGAGGGGAATTTTCCATAAGGTTTGTGCAAATGCGACTAAACGGGTTTTGTCACTGTTATGGGGCAAACTGAGAGAGGCGATGACCTGCGGAATGCCACTGCCGCCCACATAGGGCGTGTATTTCAGCACGAACCACGCCAATGCGGCTAACCCGCAGGGCATCACAACCCAAGCGGCGAAGGGATGTTGTTGTGTCCATTGGGCGTTCCACCCCAAACCCAAATCTGCCAGTTTGGCGAAACCGAGGGAAAACAGGGAAACCAAGGTGGCGCCGATCATGAGGCAGGATAATTCGACGGTTTTATGCGACAGGCGGTGGCTTTGGCGTAATTTCTTGTGTAAAACATACCGCACTTTTAGCACGAAGTGGCGGAATGAGGTGATGAAAGCGTTCATTTTTATCGTGAAATGTTAGGCTGTTGTGGTGTTTTATGATTAATTTCTGCGTAAAACCGAATTTTATACCAATAAATTCCCCTTTGTTAGACATAAGTTCAAAATCTTTACACTGACGCAAAAAATTCGCAATTATATTTTTCGTCGCTTCTTTTAGAATACCACCATTCGCAATCCGCAGTAGGTTGTATGTCGAATAATCAATTTGTTAGTCAATCAATCACATGAATAAGGAGATTATCATGGCTTTCAATCTTAAAAACAGACATTTATTAAGTTTGGTAAATCATTCAGAACGTGAAATTAACTATTTGTTGGATTTATCCCGAGACTTAAAAAGAGCGAAATATGCCGGAACCGAACAACAAAAATTGAAAGGGAAAAATATTGCGTTAATTTTTGAAAAAACCTCCACCCGCACCCGTTGCGCCTTTGAAGTCGCTGCCTATGACCAAGGCGCTCAAGTCACTTACATCGATCCGAATTCCTCCCAAATCGGTCACAAAGAAAGCATGAAAGACACCGCCCGTGTGTTGGGCAGAATGTATGACGCCATTGAATATCGCGGCTTCAAACAAGAAATCGTCGATGAATTGGCGGCGTATGCCGGCGTGCCGGTGTTTAACGGGTTAACCGATGAATTCCATCCGACCCAAATGCTGGCGGACGTGTTAACCATGATTGAAAACTGCGATAAACCGTTGAGCGAAATCAGCTATGTGTATATCGGCGATGCGCGCAACAACATGGGGAATTCCTTATTATTAATCGGTGCCAAACTGGGCATGGACGTACGCATTTGCGGGCCGAAAGCCTTATTGCCGGATGCGGAATTGGTAGAAATGTGCGAAGGCTTTGCAAAACAAAGCGGTGCGCGTATTACCGTCACCGACGACATTGATAAAGCGGTGAAAGGTGTGGATTTCGTGCATACCGACGTGTGGGTTTCCATGGGTGAACCGTTAGAAACCTGGGGCGAACGGATTAAATTATTGTTGCCGTATCAAGTGACCCCTGAATTAATGAAACGCACTGGCAATCCGCGGGTGAAATTCATGCACTGCTTGCCGGCGTTTCACAACAGCGAAACCAAAGCAGGTCGTCAAATCGCGGAAAAATACCCGGAACTGGCAAACGGTATTGAAGTCACCGAAGATGTGTTCGAATCCCCGATGAACGTGGCGTTTGAGCAAGCGGAAAACCGTATGCACACCATTAAAGCCGTACTTTATTCCAGCTTAATCTAGGAGGTGCGTATGAGAATCGTCATTGCATTGGGCGGTAATGCGCTGTTACGGCGCGGCGAACCGCTGACGGCGGAAAATCAACGCTTAAACGTGCGTATCGCTTGTGAGCAAATCGCCAAAATTTATCCGAATAATGAATTGGTGATTGCCCATGGGAATGGGCCACAAGTGGGTTTGCTGGCGCTGCAAGGGGCAGCTTATAAAGATGTTCCGACCTATCCGTTGGATGTGTTGGGCGCGGAATCCGTGGGCATGATCGGTTACATGATTCAACAGGAATTGGGTAACTTAGTGCCGTTTGAAGTGCCGTTTGCTACATTGCTTTCCCAAGTGGAAGTGGACATTAACGACCCGGCATTTAAGAACCCGACCAAACCGATTGGTCCGGTGTATTCCAAAGAAGAAGCGGAACGTCTGGCGAAAGAAAAAAATTGGTCTATCGCACAAGATGGCGATAAATATCGTCGCGTTGTGCCAAGCCCGTTACCAAAACGAATTTTTGAAATTCGTCCGGTGAAATGGTTGCTGGAAAAGGGCAGTATTGTCATTTGCGCCGGTGGTGGCGGTATTCCGACTTATTATGATGAACAACACAATCTGCAAGGGGTTGAAGCGGTTATCGACAAAGATTTATGCTCCGCATTGTTGGCGGAAAATCTGGACGCGGATTTGTTCATTATTGCCACCGATGTATCTGCTGTGTTTGTAGATTGGGGCAAACCGACACAAAAAGCGATTGCTTTGGCTCCGCCTGATGAAATTGAAAAATTAGCTTTTGCTGCCGGTTCCATGGGACCGAAGGTGCAAGCGGCGGTAAATTTTGCACGTCATACGGGAAAAGATGCAGTCATCGGATCACTTTCTGACATTGTTGATATTGTGAAAGGCAAGGCCGGTACACGCATTACCAATAAGGCGAAAGAGATCTCTTATTATTCATAATAATAAAAGCACTTTGAAAAATTCAGCGGTTCAAAGTAAAATGCGCGGCTGGCGTAACTGATAGAAAGTTACGCCAACTTGCCAAACAAAACTGTTGTATTGACGAGGAGTCTGTTATGGAAGCGTCTACTCAAAAAAAGACCTTTAATTTCCCATCGGCATTTACGATTTTATTCTTTATTCTCATCCTTGCTGTGGGACTCACCTGGGTTATTCCGTCAGGTTCATATTCTAAATTGACTTATAGTATGACTGACAAAATGTTTGTAGTGAAGACCTATGGCGAACAAGATAAAACCTATCCTGCCACCGAAGAAACATTAAATAACCTCAATATCAAAATTAAACTTTCCAATTTCACCGAAGGCATCATTAAGAAACCTATCGCCATTCCCGGCACTTATCAACGAATTGAACAGCACTACAAAGGCATCAAAGATATTCCGATCAGCATGGTGGAAGGAACCATTGAAGCGGTGGATGTGATGGTCTTTATTTTCGTGCTGGGCGGTATGATAGGGGTTATTAACAAAACGGGTTCATTTAATGCCGGCTTAATGGCATTGGCGCGACGCACCAAGGGTAACGAATTCATGATTGTGTTCAGCGTTTCCGTGCTTATGGTGTTAGGCGGTACCACTTGTGGTATCGAAGAAGAAGCTGTGGCGTTTTATCCTATTTTGGTACCGGTATTTTTAGCTTTGGGATACGATGCAATCGTTTGCGTCGGTGCGATTTTCTTAGCCGCCTCCATGGGGACGGCGTTCTCTACCATTAATCCATTCTCAGTAGTTATCGCCTCCAACGCCGCCGGGATTCAATTTACCGAGGGTATCGGATTCCGCACCATTGGCTTAATCTTAGGTTCGGCGTGTGTGATTGCTTATCTTTATTGGTACTGTAAAAAAGTGAAAGCCGATCCGAGTTTTTCATATACTTATGAGGATAGAGAAGAGTTTCGTCATCGTTATATGAAGAATTTTGATCCGAATGTGGTGGTGGAATTTACCCTCAGAAGAAAATTTATCCTGATTTTATTCTGTATCGCGTTCCCAATGATGATCTGGGGCGTGATGGCGGGCGGTTGGTGGTTCCCGCAAATGGCGGCATCTTTCTTATCCATCACCATTATCATCATGTTTATCAGTGGGTTGAAAGAAAAAGACATTGTGGAATCCTTTACCGAAGGGGCATCGGAATTGGTCGGCGTGTCGCTCATTATCGGCTTGGCGCGCGGAGTAAACCTTGTCTTAGAGCAAGGCATGATTTCCGACACGATTTTAGATTATATGTCTAACTTGGTGAGTGGAATGCCGGGCAGTATCTTTATCCTGGGTCAGTTGATCGTTTTCGTCTTCCTCGGACTGATTGTGCCGTCTTCCTCCGGTTTAGCGGTGCTTTCCATGCCGATTATGGCGCCGCTTGCCGACGCCGTTGGTATTCCACGCGACATCGTGGTTTCCGCCTACAACTGGGGGCAATATGCCATGTTGTTCCTGGCGCCGACCGGCTTGGTGTTGGTGACTTTGCAAATGTTGCATATTCCGTTCAATAAGTGGGTGAAGTTTGTTTTACCGATGATCGGTTGTTTGTTGGTTATCGGCGCGACATTGTTGGTCATCCAGGTTTCTTTATATAGTGTTTAACCGCGGGGCATGAAAAGACCGCCTGTATCGCAGATTTTTACGGGTGGTCTTGCTATAATCCGTCAGTCTTTTTTTATAAAAGGATTTTCTATGCGAAAGAAACTGTTTGATAACATTGATACGCGCATTCTTAAGGCATTGCAGCGCAACGGAAGATTGCCAAATAACGAGCTTGCCAAAGAAGTTGGCTTATCCAATTCCGCCTGTCTGCGTCGGGTGAACCAGTTGGAAGAAAGCGGTGTTATTGATGGTTATGCAGCGTTATTACATCCCAAAAAACTGAATTGCAATTTGTTGGTTTATGTACAGGGCACGTTTTTTGAAGAAGATCCGGAACTCAAAGAGCGGTTCATTTTTGAAGTGAAATTAATTCCGCAAATTACTGAATGTCATCTGATGGCGGGCAGTTACGATTTCATTTTAAAAATGTGGGTTTCCGATTTGGAAGAATTCAACAGTATAAAAAATAAATATCTCACCAAAGACATCGGAATTAAAACCTTAAAATCCGAAGTGTCGCTGAAAACGGTTAAATCCACGACGGAATTGCCGTTGTAGCGTTGGGGGAACGAAAAAGTGCGGTCGTTTTTTTAAGCGTTTTTTATATCAACAAAATGGGTCTATCGTTATAGACCCATTGTTTTATTCGACGGAATCAGATCCGTTCGACAATCACTGAAATGCCTTCCCCGCCGCCGATACACAGGGTCGCCAGACCGAGCTTTTTGTCTTTCTCAATGAGATTGTGCAGCAGCGTCACCAGAATTCTGGCGCCGCTGGCGCCGATAGGGTGACCCAGCGAGATGGCACCACCGTGGATATTGGTTTTCTCCATATTGAAATGCAGTTCTCTGCCGACGCCGAGGAATTGCGAGGCGAAGGCTTCGTTCGCTTCGATCAGGTCAATATCGTCGAGCGTCAATCCCGCTTTGCGCAGCGCTTTCTGGGTTGCCGGCACCGGCCCCAATCCCATCACGGCAGGATCGACTCCTGCACTGGCGTAACCGCGGATACGGGCGAGCGGTTTCAGTCCTAATGCGTTCGCTTTGCTTTCGCTCATTAACAATAACGCGGCGGCGCCGTCGTTAATACCGGAGGCGTTACCGGCGGTGACGGTGCCGTCTTTTTTGAATGCCGGTCTTAACTTCGCCAGCCCTTCCGCTGTGGTGTCGGGTTTCGGGTATTCGTCGCGGGAGACAACGATGTCGCCTTTGCGGGTTTTCACGGTGACAGATACGATTTCTTTGTCGAATACGCCGTTTTGCACCGCTTGAGAGGCAAGGGTTTGCGAACGCAGCGCAAGCTGATCCTGTTCCTCACGGCTGATACCGTATTGTTCGGCGATATTTTCCGCCGTAATGCCCATGTGGTAATGGTTTATGGCGCACGTCAGACCGTCTTCGATCATGCTGTCGCGCAACGGCAGATTGCCCATTCTGACGCCGGAACGGATTTTATGATCCAGAATGTACGGCGCTTGGCTCATACTTTCCATGCCGCCGGCCGCCACGATGTCGGCGTCGCCGCTGGCAATGGCTTGCACGCCCAACGCCACGCTTTTTAAGCCCGAACCGCAGACTTTATTGACAGTGTAGGACGGAATTCCCTTCGCCACGCCCGCTTTGAGTGCAGCTTGACGGGCAGGGTTTTGTCCGATACCGGCTTGCAGCACATTACCCATAATCACTTCGTTGACCAAGGCGCTGTCGATGTCTGCGCGCTTGATCACTTCTTTGATCACGGTAGCGCCCAGATCAACCGCACTGACGGCGGCAAGACTGCCGTTAAAGCTGCCGATCGGCGTTCTGACCGCGCTGACGATAACGATATTTTCCATATTTGTATCCTCTTAATTTAAAAGAAATATAATCCGATGAAAAAGATCGGGGTGGTGAAGATAAGTGCGGTCATACAGAATCCCATAATATCCCGTACCCCAAGACCTGAGATGCCCAACGCCGGTAACGCCCAGAACGGTTGCGCCATGTTCATCCATTGTTCACCGTAGGCAATTGCCATAGTGGATTTGCCCAGATCTGCGCCCAATGCCTGTGCCGCCGGAATGACGAACGGCCCTTGAATCACCCAGTGCCCGCCGCCGGACGGCACGGCGAAGTTGATTAATGCGGAGCTGAAGAAGGTCAGCACCGGGAAGGTGTCTTTATTGGCGATGTTAATAAAGAATTCGGTGATGAGTCCGCCGAGCCCCGAATGTTCCATCATTAATTGCACGCCAGCGTAGAACGGGAATTGAATGAGAATGCCGGCGGTGCTGCGGGTGGCATTCAGAATCGCGCGCATATACGCCATCAGCGAACCGTGTAATACGATGCCGGTAATCAGGAAAATGAGGTTGACGTTGTTAATGGTGAGATTGAAGCCGTTTTTATGGAAATACATGGCAAGATAGCCGTAACCCAACGCACCGATGGCGTAGGCGAGCAGCCGGCTTTCTTCCATTTTCTCCGCTACCGTCGCGTTCTGATCCAGTTTTTTGGTAAATTCGGGATCTGGCGCGAGCAATGTCGGATCGATACTTTTCACTTCGCCGCTTTTCGGCATCATCATGTAGGTGATAAACGGCAAACAGAGTATCAGACAGCCAGTGATAAAGAGGTTATAGCTTGAGAACAGCGTTTCGGTCGCCGGAATAATGCCTTGCGGATTGCTTTCCGTCACCATAATGTGCGCCACCGGATTTCCCGGGGTCGCCGCCAGTAACGGCATGGAACCCGACAAACCGCCGCCCCATGTCATAAAGGCGATATAGGCGCAGGCGATTAACAAGGCGTAGTCGCTGCCTTTCACCCGCCGCGCCACTTCTTTGGCGAACATCGCGCCGACCACTAAGCCGAAGCCCCAGTTGATAATACAGGCGATAGAACCCATGAAGGTGACGAGCACCACGCCTTGTGCCGGTGTTTTTGCCAGCGATGCCATGGTAGTCAGGAAGGACTTGATTTGCGGCGAAGTCGCCAAGGCATTTCCCGTCACCACAATCAACGCCATTTGCATACCGAAAGCGAGCAGATTCCAGAACCCGTCACCCCACATGTTGACCAGGTCAACAGGCGTGCTGTCCGTTAAACATAACGCACACACGAAGGTGATAAAGGTAAGCAACACGGCGAAGATTAGCGGATCCGGCAGATATTTGCTGACCAGTGCGGTCATAAAACGAGATACGCGGCTAATCATGACTACATTCCTTTTTGGCTGATATGCATTTCTTTGAAATCGTCGGCGACAATGAAATCCGCTTCCGTTTTGCCTCGAATCGTGTCTAAATCGACATCGGGTGCGTGTTCTTTAAGCACTAACTGATCGTCGATAAAGCGGAATACCGCCAATTCGGTAACGACCATGGTGACTTTATTGCGCGCCGTTAACGGTAAGGTGCATTGTTTCAGAATCTTGGAACTTCCCGATTTGGCACAGTGTTCCATGCCGATGATCACTTTGCGGGAACCGGTCACTAAATCCATTGCACCGCCCATGCCCGGCACCATTTTGCCCGGCACCATCCAGTTGGCGAGGTTGCCTTGTTGATCCACTTCCAGACCGCCTAACACGCAGGCATCCACGTGACCGCCGCGAATCAAGGCGAAAGAGAATGCGCTGTCGAAGGTGGCGCCGCCCGCTTTAATGCCGCAAGGTTGTCCGCCCGCGTTGACCAGATTGGGATTCGGATACTCGGGATCCAATGCGGTTAATCCCATGAAACCGTTTTCCGATTGCAATGTAATATCGACGTCGTCGGGCAAATAATTCGCCACTTGGGTCGGTAAGCCGATGCCTAAATTTACGATATCACCGTCGTTGAGTTCCATTGCGATACGGCGTGCGATTAATTCTTTTGCGTTCATGACAGTTCTCCTTATTCCGGGTAAACGATATAGTCCACCAGTGCGGCGGGGGTGACGACGGCGTCCGGTGAAATATCGCCGGTTTTTACGACTTGGTCGGCTTGGACAATGACGGTTTTGGAGGCGAGTGCAATGAGAGGATTGAAGTTTTGTGCGGATAATTCATAGACAAGGTTGCCGGCTTCATCGGCTTTTTTTTGCCCGAACAATGGCAAGGTCGGCTTTTAACGGTAATTCAATCAGGTGTTCGACGCCGTTTATCTGAATTTTCTGTTTGCCTTCCTCCACCACGGTGCCGACGCCGGTCGGTGTGAGAATGCCGCCTAATCCAGCGCCGCCCGCCCGAACCCGTTCGGCTAACGTGCCTTGCGGAACCAGTTCGACGTCAATTTCGCCGGCAATCATTTTTTTGCCGGTTTCCGGATTGGTGCCGATATGCGAGGCGATAACCCGTTTCACCCGATTGTTGGTGATTAACGGCCCGACGCCGGTATCGACGAATGCGGTATCGTTACCGATCAGGGTGAGATCTTTAACGCCCGAATCAAGAATTTCCTTAACCAGCTTTTCCGGTGTGCCGATACCCATAAAGCCACCGAACATAATGCTCATTCCATCATGTAAATGATTTTTTACATCTGATAGATCAATTCTTTTTTTAGTCATAATGACCCTCCGAATGTTTAATAAAATTTATAATGAAGTCGAGATGTAAACTGCCATGCAGAAATCGATTAAAAAGGGGAGCGTTGTAAGTAATGCTATTTTTCCCTCCTTTTTATGTGTGAATTCGTCGGACTTGGTGAGCTGAAATTAGCAAAAATTTTTTCAGAAAAGAAATATATATTTTTGAAAGGGGTATAAGCTATACTTATAGGTCGCCGGTGGGAGCACCGCTTTACATGGACGGGCGAAAGGCTCATTGTGGAGGAAGATGACATGGATATTCGACATTTACGATATTTCGTTTCAATCGTGGATAACGACTTCAATCTGAGCAGGGCTTCATTGAATCTCTACGTTTCTCAGCCCGCGCTGAGCATGATGATCAGCGATTTTGAAAATAAGGAAGGGGTGCAGTTGTTTAAACGGGCGCAGGGGAAAATTGTCGGATTAACTTATGTGGGCGAAAATTACTACCGTGATGCCAAAGAGGTTATAAAAAAATATAATGAAATGCACTCAAATCTGCATAAGTCGATCGAGCAGATAAAGGGGCATATTTCAATCGGCATACCGCCGTTGATCCTGTCCGTCGTTTTTTCCGAAGTCATGCCGAAACTGATTCTGAACAATCCGGAGATTAATTTCACGATTAAGGAATTGGGCGCTTATTTATTAAAAAGCGATCTGTTGTTGGAAAATATCGATTTCGCCGTTCTGTTAAATCCGGAGAGAATTTCTAAAAACATCATAGAATCTTACGAAATACACCGTTCGGAACTCTCCCTGTTCTTATCGCCAAAGCATCATTTATCCGCAAAAGAGAACATTACATGGCGCGATCTGCACGGCGAAAAGATAGTGATTTTTGATCAGACGTTTATGATTCATCATCAATTGGTCGAATCTTTTGAACGGCATAATGTCTATCCGAATATCGTCTTGAAATCGAGTTCGTGGGACTTTTTGTTATACTCGGTAAAAATTAACGAAAGCCTATTAACGATTTTGCCCTTGCCGATGTACGAACAATATAAATCGACGGAATTCATTTGCCGGAGAATGGAAGAAGCCATTCCTTGGAGTGTAACCTTGTGCCGCTTAAAGAAAAATTGCTATACCAATGTTGAAGAATACATTTTCGATTCGCTGTTAAAGGCGTTTAAACCGTAATTTACCGCCTTATCTTCACAAAGCGCTTGCAAAGTGCGGTGGGTTTCAGTAGAATTTGCGGGCTTTAATTATAGAAGCCGTTTAGTGTAATCATTTATTAAACGGGTATTACGATAGGTAATACTAACAATGTCTCCGATTTGGGGACTATATAACAGGTAGCTTTCACCTCCTTTTCTTGTTGTTTTGATGTAAGAATTGTGATGGTGTTAGTTTTTTATTAGCTAAATTTATTGGAGCTCTGGTCTAATGCAGAACCAAAGAATCCGTATCCGTCTTAAAGCGTTTGATCATCGTTTGATCGATCAATCCACGGCGGAGATCGTTGAAACAGCTAAACGTACCGGTGCACAAGTGCGTGGTCCGATTCCTTTACCAACTCGTAAAGAGCGTTTCACAGTATTGATTTCTCCACACGTAAACAAAGATGCACGTGACCAATATGAAATCCGTACTCACAAACGTTTAGTTGATATTGTTGAGCCAACAGAAAAAACTGTTGATGCGTTGATGCGTTTAGACTTGGCTGCCGGCGTTGACGTGCAGATCAGCCTAGGTTAATTAAGAGGTTATTACAATGATTGGTTTAGTCGGTCGTAAAGTCGGTATGACCCGTATCTTTAATGAAGACGGCGTGTCAGTACCGGTTACCGTTATCGAAATCGAAGCCAACCGCGTAACTCAAGTTAAAACTCTTGAAAACGATGGCTATACTGCAGTTCAAGTTACAACCGGTTCTAAAAAAGCGAGCCGTGTGACTAAGCCTGAAGCGGGTCATTTCGTGAAAGCCGGTGTTGAAGCCGGTCGCGGTTTATGGGAATTTCGTACTGAAGGTGAAGAATTCACTTTAGGTCAAGAAATTAATGTTGACATCTTTGCAGATGTTAAAAAAGTCGATGTTACCGGTACATCTAAAGGTAAAGGCTTCCAAGGTGGTGTTAAACGTTGGAACTTCCGCACTCAAGATGCTACCCACGGTAACTCTTTATCACATCGTGTCCTTGGTTCTATTGGTCAAAACCAAACTCCGGGCCGTGTGTTTAAAGGCAAAAAAATGGCAGGACACTTAGGTAATGAGCGTGTAACCGTTCAATCACTTGAAGTTGTTCGTGTAGATGCTGAGCGTAAATTGCTATTAGTGAAAGGCGCCGTTCCTGGTGCTACCGGTAGTGATGTTATCGTTAAGCCGGCAGTTAAAGCATAGGTCTGGGAGATAGAGATGGAATTACAAGTTGTAGGTGCTAACGCACTCACTGTTTCTGAAACTACCTTCGGCCGTGAGTTTAACGAAGCATTGATTCACCAAGTTGTTGTTGCTTATGCAGCAGGTGCCCGTCAAGGTTCTCGTGCACAAAAAACTCGTGCTGAAGTGTCCGGTTCAGGTAAAAAACCTTGGCGTCAAAAAGGTACAGGTCGCGCTCGTTCAGGTGATATTAGATCACCAATTTGGCGTTCCGGTGGTGTCACTTTCGCAGCGAAACCACAAGATCACAGCCAAAAAGTGAACAAGAAAATGTACCGTGGTGCAATTAAGAGCATTCTTTCCGAGCTTGTTCGTCAAGATCGTTTAGTTGTTGTTGATAAATTTGAAATTGATGCACCAAAAACCAAAGTATTAGTACAAAAATTAAAAGAATTAGCACTGGAAGATGTGTTAATCATCACAGCAAGTTTAGATGAAAATCTATTCTTAGCAGCGCGTAACTTATATAAAGTAGATGTTCGTGATGCTCAAGGTATTGATCCGGTAAGTTTGATCGCTTTCGATAAAGTGGTTGTTACTGTGGATGCTGTGAAGCAAATTGAGGAGATGTTAGCATGAGTCAAGAACGTTTGCTAAAAGTGCTTAAAGCACCGCATATCTCTGAGAAAGCAACAAATAACGCTGAGAAGTCAAACACTATCGTTTTCAAAGTAGCTTTAGATGCAAATAAAGTAGAAATTACTAACGCAGTAGAGCAACTTTTTGAAGTGAAAGTGGATTCCGTTCGTACCGTAGTGGTGAAAGGTAAAACTAAACGCCGTGGTGCTAAGATCGGACGTCGCAGTGACTGGAAAAAAGCTTATGTTACACTTCAAGAAGGACAATCTTTGGACTTCGTTGAAGGTGCAGCAGAGTAATTACGGAGGAGTAGAAGATAATGGCTATCGTTAAATGTAAGCCGACCTCCGCTGGTCGTCGTCATGTTGTTAAAGTTGTTAACCCTGAATTGCACAAAGGTAAACCTTTCGCTGTGCTTTTAGATACTAAATCTAAAACCGGTGGTCGTAACAACTATGGTCGTATTACTACTCGTCACATCGGTGGCGGTCATAAGCAACACTATCGTTTAATTGATTTCAAACGTAATAAATTAGACATTCCTGGTGTTGTTGAGCGTTTAGAATACGATCCGAATCGTTCTGCAAATATCGCTTTAGTGCTTTATAAAGACGGTGAACGTCGTTATATCTTAGCGCCTAAAGGCTTGGCTGCAGGTGATCAAATCCAAGCGGGTGCGCATGCACCAATTAAAGTTGGTAATGCATTACCAATGCGCAATATTCCGGTTGGTTCTACCGTACATAACGTTGAATTAAAACCTGGTAAAGGCGGTCAAATTGCCCGCTCTGCAGGTAGCTATGTACAGATCATCGCCCGTGAAGGTAACTATGTTACTTTACGTCTTCGCTCCGGTGAAATGCGTAAAGTATTAGCTGAGTGTTCTGCAACCATCGGTGAAGTAGGTAACTCAGAGCATATGCTTCGCGTATTGGGTAAAGCAGGTGCTAATCGCTGGAGAGGTGTACGCCCTACAGTTCGTGGTACTGCAATGAACCCGGTAGATCACCCACATGGTGGTGGTGAAGGTCGTAACTTTGGTAAACACCCGGTAACACCTTGGGGCGTTCAAACCAAAGGTAAGAAAACTCGCCATAACAAACGTACTGATAAATATATCGTACGTCGTCGTGGTAAATAATTTTAAATTAATAAGAGGATAAGCCATGCCACGTTCTCTCAAGAAAGGTCCTTTCCTTGACCTACACTTGTTGAAGAAGGTAGAGAAGGCGGTGGAAAGCGGGGATAAAAAACCAATTAAAACCTGGTCCCGTCGTTCAATGATCATTCCATCAATGATCGGATTGACCATCGCAGTCCATAATGGTCGTCAGCATGTTCCTGTTTATGTTTCTGATGAAATGATCGGTCATAAATTAGGCGAATTTGCACCGACTCGTACTTACCGCGGTCATGCTGCGGACAAGAAAGCTAAGAAGTAAGGGGTAAAAGATGGAAACAATTGCAAAACATCGTTACGCTCGCACTTCAGCGCAAAAAGCTCGCTTAGTTGCGGATTTAATCCGTGGTAAGAAAGTTGCTCAAGCATTAGAAATTCTTACTTACACTAATAAAAAAGCCTCAGCTTTAGTGAAGAAAGTTCTTGAGTCAGCTATTGCAAATGCCGAGCACAATGACGGTGCAGATATCGATGATCTTAAAGTTGCGAAGATTTTCGTAGATGAAGGTCCAAGCATGAAACGTGTTATGCCACGTGCTAAAGGTCGTGCAGATCGTATTTTAAAACGTACAAGCCACATTACTGTGGTTGTGTCAGATCGTTAATCGTAGAGGAATAACAATGGGTCAAAAAGTACATCCACATGGTATTCGCCTGGGTATTGTAAAACCTTGGAGCTCTACTTGGTTTGCGAATACACAAGACTTCGCCGATAATCTTGAAGGCGATTTCAAAGTACGTCAATTCTTAAATAAAGAATTAGCGAATGCTTCAGTTTCACGTATTACTATTGAACGTCCTGCAAAGAGCATTCGTGTGACTATTCACACAGCCCGCCCTGGTATCGTAATTGGTAAGAAAGGTGAAGATGTTGAGAAATTGCGTAACGCAGTGGCAAAAATTGCCGGCGTTCCTGCACAAATCAATATTGCTGAAGTGAAAAAACCTGAATTAGATGCAAAATTAGTTGCAGATAGCATCGCTTCACAATTAGAACGTCGTGTAATGTTCCGTCGTGCTATGAAAAAAGCGGTACAAAATGCAATGCGTTTAGGCGCTAAAGGTATCAAAGTTGAAGTTAGCGGTCGTTTAGGCGGTGCAGAAATTGCTCGTTCTGAATGGTATCGTGAAGGTCGTGTACCTCTACATACATTGCGTGCGGACATCGACTATAACACTGCTGAAGCTCATACAACATACGGCGTAATCGGCGTTAAAGTATGGATCTTCAAAGGTGAGATTCTTGGTGGAATGGCTGCGCTAGCGCAACCGGAACAACAACCTACCGACAAGCCTAAAAAGGTTCCGCGCGGTAAAGGTCGTAAGTAAGGAGAATCGCTAAATGTTGCAACCAAAACGTACAAAATTCCGTAAAGTTCACAAAGGCCGTAACCGTGGTATCGCGGGCGGTACAGAAGTTAGCTTCGGTACTTTCGGTTTAAAAGCAGTTGGTCGTGGTCGTTTAACTGCGCGTCAAATTGAAGCCGCTCGTCGTGCTATGACTCGTGCAGTAAAACGTCAAGGTAAAATCTGGATTCGTGTATTCCCGGATAAACCAATTACTGAAAAACCATTAGAAGTCCGTATGGGTAAAGGTAAAGGTAACGTTGAGTACTGGGTAGCCTTAATCCAACCGGGTAAAGTTCTCTATGAAATGGATGGTGTGTCTGAAGAAATCGCAAGAGAAGCATTTGCAC
Organism: Aggregatibacter actinomycetemcomitans; assembly: GCF_023518055.1. NCBI lineage: Bacteria > Pseudomonadati > Pseudomonadota > Gammaproteobacteria > Pasteurellales > Pasteurellaceae > Aggregatibacter > Aggregatibacter actinomycetemcomitans. Next base: position 231,057 of record NZ_CP085096.1, on the reverse strand, counting down.
TAGCAGCTGCCAAATTGCCGGTTAAGACCACTTTCGTAACTAAGACGGTGATGTAATGAAAGCTCAAGAACTACGTACAAAAAGTGTTGAAGAGCTGAATGCTGAATTGGTTAACTTGTTAGGTGAGCAATTCAAGTTGCGTATGCAAGCAGCCACCGGTCAGCTTCAACAAACCCATCAGTTAAAACAAGTGCGTCGTAGTATTGCACAAATTAAAACTGTTCTAACCGAAAAGGCGGGTGAGTAATGACTGATAAAATTCGTAGCGTGCAAGGTCGTGTTGTAAGTGACAAGATGGAGAAATCTTTCGTTGTTGCTATTGAACGCAAGGTTAAACACCCACTTTATGGCAAGTTTATCCGTCGCACAACCAAACTACATGTGCACGATGAAAACAACGAAGCTAAATTAGGTGATTTAGTAGAAGTTCGCGAATGTCGTCCAATTTCTAAAACTAAATCATGGACTTTAGTTCGTGTAGTTGAGAAAGCAGTAATTGCTTAATTAACGATAAATAGAAGCCGATGATTTTATCATTGGCTTTTTTATTTATAGCTAGACAACGTCTAGCTATAAAAACCGTACGCTATGCATATGGAATCAAAGAGCTTAAGCGGTCAACATAAAAAATCCTCACTATATAAGAATAAGGCTGACAACCCAAATTCAAGATATAGGAGGATAAGTCAATGGTAAGTAAAGCCAATGACGATTCAAGTCTATCACATACCAAATGGAACTGTAAGTATCACATCGTCTTCACCCCGAAATATAGAAGAAAAGCCATTTACGGAAGGCTTAGAACGGATATAGGTAGCATATTAAGGCAGTTATGCGACTATAAAAATGTGGAAATAATAGAAGCGCACGCAATGAAAGAGCATATTCATATGCTTCTAAAAATTCCGCCGAAATTATCGGTATCAAGTTTTATGGGGTATTTAAAGGGAAAATCATTTGAAAGGCACGCAAACCTAAAATACAACTATGGTAACCGACATTTTTGGTCGAAAGGCTATTATGTAAGCACGGTAGGGCTAAATACAAAGGTAGTGTAGGAGTATATAAGGAATCAGGAAAAGGAAGACATGATTCAGGATAATTTATCGAAGAAAGAATATGTGGACCCCTTTAAGGGGTAGGTCATAGAGTTATTTCACGGTTGTTGGTTTTCATATGCCCTTTGAAGGGCATGTGAAGTACTAGGTCCTTATAGAGTAGCCTAAAAACCGCACGTTTTACGTGCGGATTGTTATTTACAGGAATCTTATTCCGCGTGATTGTCTTCTTCTACCATGTTTAACATTTCGGTTAAACTTGCTGACGCATCTTCGGAGGTCATCACGAATTCGGAAGCAATTTCTTCTTCATCCGCCGCCGATAATCTTACCGGCACCTCGTCATCCGCGATGGCTGTCGGGTTTTTATGGCGATTTCGGTGATACGCAAAACCGGTACCCGCCGGGATCAAACGACCTACGATGACGTTTTCTTTCAAGCCACGTAATTCATCGCGTTTACCGGCAACCGCCGCTTCCGTTAACACACGGGTGGTTTCCTGGAAGGAGGCCGCAGAGATGAAGGACTCGGTTGCCAAGGACGCTTTGGTGATACCCAATAATTCGCGTTCATATTCAACCGGCGGTTTGCCTTCTGCTTCGCGTTTGCGGTTAACGATTTTCACACGCGCCACTTCCACTTGTTCCCCTTCGAGGAATTCGGAGTCGTAGGCTTTGGTAACGATAGCTTTACGCAACATTTGGCGTACGATCACTTCGATGTGTTTATCGTTAATTTTTACCCCTTGTAAGCGGTAAACTTCCTGTACCTCGTTAACGATGTATTCGGTTACGGCATGGACACCTCGTAAACGTAAGATGTCATGTGGCGTTTCCGCACCGTCGGAGATTAAATCGCCGCATTGTACCATTTCACCTTCGAATACGTTCAGTTGACGCCATTTCGGGATCATTTCTTCGTACACTTCACCTTCCGTCGGGGTAATCAATAAGCGACGTTTACCTTTGGTTTCTTTACCGAAGGACACGATACCGGAAATTTCCGCCAAGATGGCAGGTTCTTTCGGTTTACGCGCTTCAAATAAATCCGCCACGCGCGGAAGACCGCCGGTAATATCTTTTGTTCCGACAGATTCTTGTGGAATACGTGCCAACGGGTCACCCACATGCACTTCCGCGCCGTCATCCAAGGTCACGATAGCCTTACTTGGCAAGAAATATTGTGCCGCAACGTCGGTGCCCGACACCAATACGTCATTCCCTTTCTCATCAACTAGTTTGATTGCAGGGCGCAGATCTTTACCGGCTGTGGCACGTTCACCCACGTCTTGTACCACGATAGAGGAAAGACCGGTGAGTTCGTCGGTTTGACGGGTGACGGTTAAACCGTCTACGATGTCCACGAATTTCACGAAACCGCCCACTTCAGAAATAACCGGCATGGTATGCGGATCCCAGTTAGCGATGGTTTCGCCTGCATTCACTTCTTGGTGATCGCCTTTGCTTAAAATCGCACCGTAAGGCACTTTATAGTGCTCTTTGGTACGTCCGAAATTATCCACAACGGTCAATTCGGTATTACGGGAAGTCAGCACCAATTTACCTTCGTTGTTCGTCACGAATTTTGCATTGGCTAAACGCAATGTGCCGTTGTTTTTCACTTGTACGCTGGATTCTTTGGCTGCCGCGGATGCCGCACCACCGATGTGGAACGTACGCATGGTTAACTGTGTACCCGGTTCACCGATAGATTGTGCCGCGATAACACCTACCGCTTCACCTTGGTTAATCAGGTGACCGCGCGCCAAGTCACGACCGTAACATTTCGCACAAACGCCGAAATCGGTGTTACAGGTTACGACGGAACGCACTTTTACGCTGTCCACGGAGTTTTCATCCAACACATCACAAAGTTTTTCATCAAGCAAGGTATTGCGTGGAATTAATACGTCTTCCGTACCCGGTTTTAAGATATCTTCCGCCGCCACACGACCTAATACCAATTCGCGCAGAGGAACTTTTTCGTCGCCACCTTCGATTAACGGGGTCATCACGATACCTTCGTGCGTACCACAGTCATCTTCGATGATCACTAAATCCTGTGCCACGTCAACCAAACGGCGGGTTAAGTAACCGGAGTTCGCGGTTTTCAACGCGGTATCCGCCAAACCTTTACGCGCACCGTGGGTAGAAATAAAGTATTGTAAAACGTTCAACCCTTCACGGAAGTTTGCAGTGATTGGGGTTTCGATAATGGAACCGTCCGGACGCGCCATCAAACCACGCATACCCGCCAACTGACGAATCTGTGCTGCGGAACCACGGGCACCGGAATCCGCCATCATAAAGATGCTGTTGAAAGAGGCTTGTTTTTCCGGTTTACCTTCACGGTTAATCACTTCTTCCGAAGACAGGTTTTCCATCATGGCTTTGGCAACGCGTTCATTGGCTGCCGCCCAAATATCAATCACTTTGTTATAACGTTCGCCCGCTGTCACAAGACCGGATTGGAATTGTTCCTGAATTTCGGCAACTTCTTCTTCCGCCGCAGAAATAATTTCGTATTTCTTCGCCGGAATCACCATGTCGTCGATACCCACGGAGGAACCGGAACGTGCCGCGTAAGCAAAACCGGTGTACATGATTTGGTCGGCGAACATGACGCTGGCTTTTAAGCCTAAGCGACGATAGCTTTCGTTAATTAACTTAGAAATGGCTTTTTTGCCAAGAGTTTGGTTAAACAAGCTAAACGGCATGCCTTTCGGCGCGATCATCCATAAGATGGCACGACCGATGGTAGTATCGGTTAGGGTTGTTTTCGGTTCAAACTCACCGGCGTCGTTTTTCACATATTCGGTAATACGCACTTTCACGCGGGAATGCAATTCTGCCTGACCGGTACGATAGGCTTTTTCCGCTTCGCGCGGATCTTGCAATAGCATACCTTCACCTTTACCGTTCACTTTTTCGCGGGTCATGTAGTAAAGCCCTAACACCACGTCTTGTGACGGAACGATAATCGGATCGCCGTTCGCCGGAGAAAGAATGTTATTGGTGGACATCATTAACGCACGCGCTTCTAATTGCGCTTCAAGCGTCAACGGAACGTGCACCGCCATTTGGTCACCGTCGAAGTCCGCGTTAAACGCCGCACAGACAAGCGGGTGCAATTGGATTGCTTTACCTTCGATTAAGATTGGTTCAAAGGCTTGAATACCCAAACGGTGAAGTGTCGGTGCACGGTTCAACAGAATCGGATGTTCGCGAATGACTTCCGCCAGAATATCCCAAACGATGGCGTCTTCGCGTTCCACCATTTTTTTCGCCGCTTTAATCGTTGTTGCATAACCACGACTTTCTAATTTCGCGTAGATAAACGGACGGAATAATTCCAATGCCATTTTCTTCGGCAAACCACATTGGTGTAAGTGCAAGTATGGACCCACGGTGATTACGGAACGACCGGAGTAGTCAACACGTTTACCCAACAAGTTTTGACGGAAGCGACCTTGTTTACCTTTAATCATATCCGCCAATGATTTTAACGGACGACGGTTAGAACCGGTGATGGCACGACCGCGACGACCGTTATCCAATAACGCGTCCACGGATTCCTGCAACATGCGTTTTTCGTTGCGCACGATAATATCCGGTGCGATAAGATCCAATAAACGTTTTAAACGGTTGTTACGGTTGATCACACGACGATATAAATCGTTCAAATCGGAAGTGGCGAAACGGCCGCCGTCTAACGGCACTAACGGACGTAAATCCGGCGGAAGTACCGGCAATACGGTCATCACCATCCATTCCGGTTTGTTGCCGGATTGCAGGAAAGCTTCTAATAATTTTAAGCGCTTCGTGATTTTCTTCCGTTTGGTTTCGGAATTGGTTTCTTGTAATTCTTCACGTAAATTTTCGCATTCCGCTTCTAAATCGATACCGCGCAATAACGCTTGGATCGCTTCCGCACCCATTTTTGCGTCGAACTCATCCTGCCAGCGGTCTTCCGCGTCAAGATATTGCTCTTCGGTTAATAACTGACCGCGTTCCAGATCGGTCATACCCGGTTCGATCACAATGTAAGATTCAAAATAAAGCACGCGTTCAATATCACGCAATGGCATATCTAACAACAAACCGATACGGGACGGCAGGGATTTTAAAAACCAAATGTGCGCCACCGGAGAGGCTAATTCGATGTGCCCCATACGTTCACGACGTACTTTGGTTTGAGTCACTTCAACGCCACATTTTTCACAAATCACGCCACGGTGTTTTAAGCGTTTGTACTTACCGCACAAACATTCGTAATCTTTTACCGGTCCGAAAATACGGGCACAGAAAAGACCGTCACGTTCCGGTTTAAAGGTACGATAGTTGATTGTTTCAGGCTTTTTAACTTCACCGTATGACCAAGAACGGATCATGTCAGGTGAGGCTAAACCGATTTTAATCACATCAAAATCTTCAGCGGTTTTTGATTGTGCTTTTAAAAACTTAACTAAGTCTTTCACAGATTTGCTCCTGTCGGAGTTAAACTTATTCAAGTGCGGTCGTTTTTCAAAACGTTTTTAACATCGACCGCACTTGGGCTCAATAGGGGTCAATACCCTGACTTATTCTTCGTCCAAGTCGATGTTGATACCAAGTGAACGGATTTCTTTCATGATTACGTTGAAAGATTCCGGTGTACCCGGATCCATTTGTTGGTTGCCGCTGACGATGTTTTTATACATCTTCGTACGACCGTTCACGTCATCGGATTTCACGGTTAACATTTCTTGTAAGGTATAAGCCGCACCATAAGCCTCAAGTGCCCACACCTCCATTTCACCGAAACGTTGACCACCGAACTGCGCCTTACCGCCCAACGGTTGTTGGGTAACAAGACTATAAGAACCGGTTGAACGCGCGTGCATTTTGTCATCAACCAAGTGATTCAATTTGAGCATATACATATAACCTACGGTTACCGGACGCTCGAATTTTTCACCTGTGCGACCATCATAAAGGGTAATTTGACCGGAAGTCGGTAAACCACCAAGCTCTAACAAACCTTTGATTTCTTTTTCATGTGCACCGTCAAATACCGGTGTAGCAACCGGCAAACCTTTACGCAGATTTTGCGCCAAACGCATCACTTCTTCATCGGTAAAGGTGCTGAGATCCACTTTTTGTGAACCGCCGCCAAGGTCATAGGCTTTTTGCATGTATTCACGCAATTTCGCGATAGATTGTTGTTGTTTAATCATCGCGTTAATTTGATCGCCAATACCTTTCGCCGCCAAACCTAAGTGAGTTTCCAAGATTTGACCGATATTCATACGGGACGGAACGCCCAGCGGGTTCAATACGATCTCAACAGGTTGACCGTTTTCATCGTATGGCATGTCTTCCACCGGGTTAATTTTGGAGATAACCCCTTTGTTACCGTGACGACCCGCCATTTTATCACCCGGTTGAATTTGACGTTTCACCGCAAGATACACTTTAACCACTTTTAACACGCCCGGTGCCAAATCGTCGCCTTGGATAATCTTGTTGCGTTGAATTTCCAATTTACGTTCAAATTCTTTGCGTAATTCTTCGTGCTGTTCCGCCAACTGCTCTAATTGGTGTTGTTTTTCTTCGTTATCTAAAGTTTGTTCCAACCATTTAGTGCGGTCTAATTTATCCAAGGATTTCGCATCGAAACCGCCGGATAACAACAGATTGCGTACGCGCATAAACAAGCCGGCTTCCAAGATCTCAAACTCTTCGCTCAAATCTTTTTTCGCTTGTTTTAATTGCATTTCTTCAATTTCTAACGCACGTTTGTCTTTTTCCACACCATCGCGGGTAAACACTTGCACATCGATAACCGTACCGGAAACACTGTTTGGTACGCGTAGAGAGGAGTCTTTCACATCGGAGGCTTTTTCACCGAAGATCGCACGCAATAATTTTTCTTCCGGCGTTAATTGGGTTTCACCTTTCGGTGTCACTTTACCTACCAGAATATCGCCGCCTTTCACTTCCGCACCGATATACACGATACCGGATTCGTCCAACTTACTTAGTGCGGCTTCACCGACGTTAGGAATATCTGCGGTAATTTCTTCCGCGCCTAATTTGGTATCACGCGCTACACAAGAAAGTTCTTGGATGTGAATCGTGGTGAAGCGATCTTGTTGAACCACACGTTCGGAGACTAACATGGAGTCTTCGAAGTTATAACCGTTCCACGGCATGAACGCCACGCGAATGTTTTGACCTAATGCCAATTCACCTAAATCGGTGGAAGGACCGTCTGCCAAGATTTCACCGCGTTCCACCGGATCGCCCAGTTCCACACAAGGAATTTGGTTGATACAGGTATTTTGGTTCGAACGGGTATATTTAATGAGGTTATAAATATCAATACCGGCTTCGCCCGCGACAGTTTCGTCTTCATTGACTTTCACCACGATGCGGGAAGCATCCACATATTGGATGGTACCGCCGCGTTTTGCCACAACCGCCACACCGGAGTCAAGGGCAACCGCTTTTTCGATACCTGTACCGACTAACGGTTTGTCCGCACGCAATGTCGGCACGGCTTGACGTTGCATGTTCGCCCCCATCAAAGCACGGTTCGCATCGTCATGCTCCAGGAACGGAATCAATGCCGCCGCTACGGAAACCACTTGTTGGGTAGAAACGTCCATATAGTGAATTTCTTCCGGTTTATATAAGCCGGATTCACCATGTTCACCACGACAGGTTACAAAGGCATCGGTAAAGCGGAAATCATCATCAAGATTGGAGTTCGCCTGTGCGATAACGTATTTGCCTTCTTCAATGGCAGACAAATATTCGATTTCTTCGGTCACCTGACCATTTACTACTTTACGGTACGGAGTTTCTAAGAAACCGTAGTCGTTAGTACGCGCATAAACGGAAAGGGAGTTGATCAAACCGATGTTCGGACCTTCAGGGGTTTCAATCGGACACACACGACCGTAGTGGGTGGCGTGTACATCACGCACTTCAAAACCGGCACGTTCACGGGTTAAACCGCCCGGACCCAATGCGGAAATGCGGCGTTTATGGGTCACTTCCGATAACGGGTTGTTTTGGTCCATAAATTGAGACAATTGGGATGAACCAAAGAATTCTTTCACCGCGGCGGAAATCGGTTTCGCATTGATTAGATCTTGCGGGGTAACAGCTTCCAGATCACCTAAAGATAAGCGTTCTTTTACCGCGCGTTCAACACGAACCAAGCCGATACGGAATTGATTTTCCGCCATTTCACCTACGGAACGAATACGACGGTTACCCAAGTGGTCAATATCATCCACTTCACCACGGCCATTACGGATATCAATCAATTTTTTCATCACACTGACAATATCTTCATTGCTTAAGGTGCCACCACCAGTGGTTTCTTCAATGCCTAAAGAGCGGTTGAATTTCATGCGCCCTACCGCAGATAAGTCATAACGATCGGAAGAGAAGAATAAATTATCGAATAACGCTTCCGCCGCTTCTTTTGTCGGTGGTTCGCCCGGACGCATCATGCGATAAATTTCCACCAAAGCGCTTAAACGATCGTTCGACGGATCAACACGCAGGGTTTCGGAAATATACGGACCGTAATCCAAGTCATTGGTAAATAGAGTTTCCAGCGTGGTATAACCGGCTTGTGCCAATTTCGCCAATAATTCAAGAGAAAGTTCCATATTCGCCGGGCAAATTAATTCGCCGGTTTCTAAATCTACATAATCTTTCGCGGCAACTTTCCCGATAATATATTCGGTTGGCACTTCCACCTGAGTGACTTTATCTTTTTCCAACGCTTTAATGTGACGGGCGGTAATACGACGACCGCGTTCTACATACACCTTGCCTTTGGTTTCAATATCAAAGGCGGCGATTTCACCACGTAGGCGTTCCGGCACTAACGTCATCAACAATTTGTTATCTTTGATTTCAAAAGTAATTTTATAAAAGAAAAGATCTAAGATTTGTTCGGTGGTGTAGCCTAAAGCACGCAAAATAATGGTTGCCGGTAATTTACGACGGCGGTCAATACGTGCGTATAAGTTATCTTTCGGATCAAACTCAAAATCCAACCATGAACCACGGTAAGGAATAATGCGTGCATTATAAAGCACTTTACCTGAAGAGTGGGTTTTGCCTTTGTCGCTATCAAAAAATACACCCGGACTGCGGTGTAATTGAGACACGATAACACGCTCGGTACCGTTAATCACAAAAGTACCGTTATCGGTCATCAACGGGATTTCACCCATGTAAACTTCTTGTTCTTTAATATCTTTGATCGTGCCCGGTGCTGCGTCTTTGTCATAGCTGACTAAACGCAATTTTACACGCAATGGTGCCGCATAGGTCGTGCCGCGAATTTGACATTCACGCACATCAAATACAGGCTCGCCTAATTGATAGCTGACATATTGTAATTCGGTATTTCCGTTCGTACTGACAATTGGGAAGACGGAGCGGAAAGCGGCTTCTAAGCCTTGTTGACCATCCGGATCTCTTTTAATAAATTTCTCAAAAGAGTCGATCTGGATTGTTAATAAATAGGGAATATTTAAAACTTGCGGACGTTTGCCGAAGTCTTTACGAATTCGTTTTTTCTCGGTATAGGAGTAAACCATAGGGTTCCTCTGCTTGCTGTTCAGTGACCCACAATCAACACACAATAATTTGGGCAAATATTGGTGATAATGTATTAGATACCGTTTTAGATGACCGCACTATGAACCTTACTTCTTGAGTGGGCATGATTCAAATTAACATGCTTGATTTAATTTGAGGAAACAAAAGTAATCAAACGGCAAATTTACTTCTGTTTTTGATAGCACAAAATGGCTGATGGTTACCCACCAGCCATTTAGCCTGAGAAACAGGACGAAATCGAATCAAAATTATTTGATTTCTACTTTCGCGCCAGCTTCTTCTAATTCTTTCTTAAGTGCTTCTGCTTCTGCTTTAGCGATACCTTCTTTCAATACAGCCGGTGCAGATTCAACTAAGTCTTTAGCTTCTTTCAAGCCTAAACCGGTTGCACCACGTACTGCTTTGATTACCGCTACTTTGTTAGCGCCTGCTTCAGCAAGAACTACGTCGAATTCAGTTTTCTCTTCTGCTGCCGCTACTGCGCCACCTGCCGGAGCTGCTGCTACTGCTGCCGCTGCTGAAACGCCGAATTTTTCTTCCATCGCTGCGATTAATTCAACGATTTCGGTTACAGATTTAGAAGCAATCGCTTCAATGATTTGTTCGTTAGTTAATGACATAACAATCAATTCCTAAAGTAAATAAAGTTAATTGGATGAAGAAACGCTTGATTAAGCCGCTTCTTGTAATTTGTCGCGTAATGCCGCAAAAGTGCGAACAAGTTTGCCTGCCGCAGCTTCTTTCATTGTGCCCATTAAACGTGCAATTGCTTCGTCGTAAGTCGGTAATGTTGCTAAGAATTCAATATCTTGGATCTTACCTTCAAAGGCTGCACCTTTAAGTTCAAACTTATCGTTTGCTTTAGCAAATTCTTTGAACAAACGTGCTGCAGCACCAGGATGTTCATTAGAGAATGCGATAAGTGTCGGACCGGTGAAAGCGTCTTTCAAACACTCGAATTCAGTGCCTTCTACCGCACGACGTAATAAAGTATTACGAACAACGCGCATAGAAACACCGGCTTCGCGTGCAGATTTACGCAATTCGGTCATTTTATCTACGGTGACACCACGGGAATCCGCGATCACGGCAGAAAGGGCACCTTTGGCTGCTTCATTTACTTCGGCAACAATTGCTTGTTTGTCTTGAAGATTTAATGCCATTGGCTGTTAGCTCCTGAATACACTCCGATTGCTCGGAATTTAGATACCTAATAAAACTGCTATTAGGACGAACTCGGTGCACAGAAGCAAGAAAATTCTTATTCTGTTCACCATCTACGTAGGATAATTAAGATTGCTCCCCTACGGTCTTGGACGGGGCTTGAATGAGGTCAAGCACCAACCAGAAATGCTAAACCGCAAGTAAACTGCGGTCTAAAAGGGACATGGATTATAACGACCGAAACGGCATTTGTAAAGCCTGGTGATAAAAAATCATCAATTCGCCCGTGATAAACGTCGCAAAAAATAACCGCACTTTTACTTTTAAAAGTGCGGTTATTTTTCATTGTATTTCTACAGATTAAAGTGAAGCTTGATCAATCGCTACACCGGCACCCATCGTGGTAGAAAGGCTCACTTTCTTAATGAAGATACCTTTGGATGTTGTGGGTTTCGCTTTGGTTAAAGCGGCTAACAGCGCTTGAAGGTTTTCTTTTAATTGATCTTCGGAGAAGTTTGCTTTACCGATAGTGGTGTGGATGATACCGTTTTTATCGTTACGATAACGGATTTGACCGGATTTCGCGTTTTTAACCGCTTCGGCAACGTTTGGTGTTACGGTACCCACTTTCGGGTTTGGCATTAAGCCGCGCGGGCCTAATACTTGACCTAATTGACCGACAACACGCATTGCATCAGGAGAAGCGATAACAACGTCAAAGTTCATTTCGCCTTTCTTAATTTGCTCTGCTAAATCTTCCATACCGACTAAATCTGCACCGGCTGCTTTAGCCGCTTCTGCGTTTGCACCTTGAGTGAACACAGCAACGCGAACTTCACGACCGGTACCATGTGGTAATACAGTTGCGCCACGCACGTTTTGATCGGATTTACGTGGGTCGATACCCAAGTTTACGGCAACGTCAACGCTTTCAACGAATTTAGCGGTCGCGAATTGCTTTAATAATGCGATAGCTTCGTTGATTTCGTATGCTTTAGTAGAATCCACGCCAGCTTTGATTGCTTTCATTTTTTTAGTCAATTTAGCCATCGTATTACTCCTCTACCACTAAGCCCATTGAACGAGCAGTACCGGCGATTGATTTCATTTTGGTTTCGATAGTTGCACCGGTCATATCGGCTGCTTTGGTTTCAGCGATTTGACGGATTTGATCTAGAGTTACTTTACCCACTTTATCCTTATTCGGTTTACCGGAACCGGATTTGATGCCTGCCGCTTTTTTCAATAACACGGCTGCCGGTGGAGTTTTGGTTACGAAAGTGAATGAACGGTCTGCATAAACAGTGATAACAACCGGAATCGGTAAACCTTTTTCTAAGCTCTCGGTACGAGCGTTAAATGCTTTACAGAATTCCATGATATTCACACCTTGTTGACCTAATGCGGGACCGACCGGTGGAGACGGGTTTGCCATACCGGCTGCAACTTGCAGCTTAACGTAGGCTTGGACTTTTTTTGCCATTTTAGTTTCCTCTGAATGGGTGATAACGCTATTGCTAGCTCCCCTGTTGTTAAAAAGGCTGCATTCTAATCAAATACAACCGGCTTTTCAAGTAAAACGCCGAAAAAATCGACCGCACTTTCCCAAAAGTGCGGTAGAAAATTCATGTGTTTTTACTAGTTATTTTTTTCTACCTGACCGAACTCAAGTTCAACCGGCGTAGCACGGCCGAAAATAGACACGGACACTTTCAAACGACCTTTTTCGTAATCGACCTCTTCCACTGTACCGTTGAAATCTATAAACGGCCCTTCGGTTACACGCACTTCTTCGCCCGGCTGGAATGTCGTTCTTGGTTTCGGTTTGTCGTTGCTTTGTTCCAAGCGATTTAAAATAATATCCGCTTCACGACTGCTGATTGGTGCCGGCTTATCTGGTGTACCGCCGATAAAACCCATCACCCGCGGCACACTGCGCACCAAGTGCCAAGTGTCATCATTCATTTCCATCTGTACCAGCACATAACCCGGGAAATATTTACGTTCGCTTTTACGACGTTTACCCGCTACATTTTCAACAACCTCTTCCGTCGGCACCAACACCTCGCCGAATTGATCTTCCATATTGTGAAGTTTAATGTATTCACGCAATGTGGTTGCTACTCGTGCTTCAAAACCGGAGAACGCCTGCAATACATACCAACGTTTTTTGTTTGCGGTTTCGGTCATTTTAGAATCTCCAGTCGGTTAAAAAGGTAATAATGCTGACGATAATTGAATCTAACCCCCAAAGGATTAAAGACACAAACACGGTGACACCAACAACCATCAATGTGGTTTGCGTCGCTTCCGGACGGGTCGGCCAGACAATTTTGCGCAATTCGGTACGGGCATCTTTAAAGAAGCCAAGGGCTTTTCCGCCTTGGTTGGTGCTCGCTGCGACACCTAAAGAGACTGACAGCAAGACAACAATTGCAACCACGCGAATCGGCGTAGAATATTGGTCTTGGAAATAAATATTACCAAATGCGGCCACTGCAATGATCAATACTGTCAGCAACCATAAAAAAATGTTTAATCCCTTAGCTTTTTCAATGGGAGCCTCAGGTGCATTTTTCTTTTTCTCAATCTCTAATGCCATAAAAATTTATCCATTAATGTAACTTAAAAACGGGGATCCTTCTTCGAACGCAGGATTATAGCAGCTAATTTTCCAGTTTCATAATTAAAATTACGGATTTGCTCAAGTATTTCAAGCCCTGTGATTTTGAATAAAAGTATCATGCAAATTTAGTCGCATTCTATTTAATGCAATAAAATGTGGGTTTGCCTTTGTGCAAAACACCAAGTATTAATGAAAAAATAAACAGATGAATCAGTTAATTGCAGTCAAATCAGCGGACTTTTTACCGCAACCGGAGCATTAGTCTGCCACCGTGCTGACCACTAGCATTTCTCTGTCGATAAAGCAAATTATGAAGACAAGTTCATGACAGCAAGCGACAAGTCTGCTTTAATAAATAAAATCATGGCGATTGTTGATAATAGTTTTAAGGGATCGGTTTTCAGACAATTTTGCATGTTATGGTTTTTCAAACTGCAAACCACCTTTGTTCCCTAGATATGTCGGTTGAATCTCGATACTTTGCTTATCTACCAACATCTCGGCGGTTTGTTTCAAATAATCTTTAAAATGCGGTGTTTCTCGGTGTGCCGCATAGGCATCGTCGTTTGCATAGATTTCAAAGAACATCCATTTATTCGGATTTTCCTGTGCTGTGGCGGCATACATTGCAATGACGCCGTCTTCTACTTTTAACGATTGCGCCATTTCAGCCAGCACAATAGCTTTAAATTTGTCATTTTCCGACGGTTTCACCTCCACCATGACTAAATTCGTCCGGGTGTTGGCAGTTTGCTCAACTTTCTTATCGGCTAAAAATTGCGGAGTTAGCACTGTGCGCTTTTTGTGATCCGTTAAAATCTCAGGAGAGGCGGTTAAAAACGCCTTGTATTGCGGTGAAGTGCGGTGGATTTCGTAGGCGTTTTGATCGGCATAAATTTCCACCATATACGCCATATTCGCATCAGCTTTTTGTTTCACCGAATGCATTGCCAGTGTGCCCTTTTCCGTTTGCATCGAGGTTTTGATGTTCTGTTCGCCCACTGCTTCATATTGCGCGTTTTTGCCCGGCTGAATGCCCAGTTCAAACAGATTGATAATCGGCGCGGCTTGTGCGGTCATTGCCATGCTCATAACTCCTAAAAGTGCGGTCAGTTTTTTCATTGTTTTTCCTTATACGATAATCAGTGGTAATAAATTACCCACAGACAAAAAAGATAGGGCATTATTTGTACTATCCACGCGGCAGCCAAGTCCCCACCAACAGCTCTGTTTCGAATTTTTGCTGCCTTTAAGCATCAATGTGTCATCATAATGTTTTACCATTTCCAAAGCAATCACCAAACCCAATCCTGAACTTTGCTTTACTAATATCCGCCGCGATCATTTTCGGGGCGAATTCGCGGATTTCATATTTGGCGAAATCCGGGTAGTAGCAATCTTCTTCCAAGATTTTTTGGAATGCTTCACGGCTTTCGGTTTTCGCGAAAATGACGCCTGAATGGGCATCGGTGTCGATGTAAGGACCGAGCATTAAAAATTTGCCTGCTTGGAAGTATTTTTTGAACCATTCCACATGGATTGGGAATAACTCGTTTTGTTTTTCTTCAGAAACGGAGGGGTTTACAGTGATGTTGATGATGTACATGTTTTTTTCTTGTAGGATGCAACTCGTTGCACCTACGAATTACGCTGTCGCCTTATCAATCACCGCCACTAAACGTGCCGCGTGATCTGGTGCCATGGCTTTTTGTGCGGCGACTTTCGCTTCGTCTCGTCCCGCATAGCTTACGCCGCAGGTGATGACCAGCGCTTGATAGTCCAAAGTACATAAGGTGGCGAAGGTTTCAAATTGCGACAAGTAATCTTCCACGGTGTGTTTGAAGAAACCGTCTTTTTGATACACTTCATTTGGTGCGCCGGTGGTGGAAATAATTAATTTTTTACCGCCGATTTTTGCCGCTGAACCGTGTGCAAATCCGTATACAAAACTTTGTCGATTCACAATTTCATTACTCGGTACGGAATACCAGGAGAACGGGAATTGGAACACAATCACGTCCGCTTCCAAAATCACCGATTGTTCCGCGTCAATATCAAATTTATAGGTCGGGTAAAGGCTGTCTAAGCGACGGATTTTTACATCGGGTAACGTGTTTTCGACCGCTTGTAGAATTTCCACATTTGCCACAGAATGGTTTGAATCCGGGTGACCTGAAACGATAAGTACATTTTTCATGTTGCTTTCCTTGTTTGTTGATTCGTCATCTGGTGTTGCACATTGAGGTGTTAACCAACCTGATTGAAGATGGCTTTGATTTGGGCATTCGTTTCGGTAATCGGCTGAATGAAGGTATAGTGGCGCGGAAATTGATGAATCCTTTTAAAGAAGGGCTTTATGTCAGTAAATCTTACGTGGCGCAGTACGGCATACCGAAAACGCCGAAAGCGTTGGCGGGACATAAACTCATCGGCTATCGCTTCATTTCCTCCAATCGCATTGAACCGCTGGTACTGGATATTGACGGGCAGGACACGGCGTTGGATATGGGTATGCCGTTATTTGTAACGACCCGGAAATCATCGCTGATGCCACTCGCGAAGGCTTGGACATCGGGCGTATTTTTGAAACCAGTCTGCAATTTTTCCCCGACAAAGCTCAATTTATCCCCGTGCTGCAAAAATACTGGCGTCAATCCCCCGCGCTTTATTTGTATTATTTACAACACAGTCAAAAGGCGAAAAAAGAGTAGGTGCTCATTGAATTTTTGTTAGAGAAGGGGAGAGAAAGGGGCTATATTTAGCTATTTTTGCACAGCACACACGGCATTATAGGTTAAAAAAGTGCGGTCAAAATCCACCGCACTTTTACCACAGCTGATCCAGCGCGATAACCAATAATGTATGAACACATAAGGGAGTAGGCTTATGTTCATTTACCCCAAACGTTAGCGGAACCGTAGCCTGTTTTTAAATCACGCTTTTCGCCCAATTCACTGCCGTTTCAATGGTTTTTCGCGCCTGGGGGCTGTTACGCCAGCAAGTGGAACCGGTTATTTCGGCGCCGCGTTGGAGAATAAAATCCGGGCTAGTGGCGGCGAGTGTGCTGACATCATCCAAGCCCATTTCTTCCAAGCGTTTTAAAATCGTCTCACCGATGCCCTTTTGCGCCAAAAGAGCGCGTTTTTCAGAGTCGCTAAATGGCATATTGTCGTCCTTACAAGATAAAAAAGTGCGGTCAAAATCCACCGCACTTTATTCACATTGATATTATGCTTCTGCTTTTGGTTTAATCACCGCATACACTACGCCGGTCACGACAGAGCCGATAGCGATGGCGCTGAGGTACATCAACGGTTCGGAGACAAACGGGATCACGAATAAACCGCCGTGCGGCGCTTGTAGCGCAATGCCGCAGCTCATGGAAATTGCCCCTGCGGTAGCGCCGCCTAACACGGAACTGATAATCACGCGGAGCGGATCTGCTGCCACGAACGGCAACGCCCCTTCAGAGATAAAGCATAATCCCAGTACGAAAGAGGCTTTCCCTGCATCACACTGATTGGCGGTGAATTTATTACGTGCTAACCAAGTAGCGATTGCCATGCCAATTGGCGGCACCATACCGGCAGCCATGGCGGCGGCCATCGGAGTGTGAATCTGTGACGCCAACAGACCTACCGAGAAGGTGTAAGCCGCTTTGTTTACCGGACCGCCCATATCAATACACATCATGCTGCCGATAATTACCCCGAGCACGATGGCATTTACATCTCCTATAGATTTCAGCCAATCACTTAACGCCGCCATAATTTTGGCAACCGGTGGGTTAATGATGTAAATCATCGCCAAGCCCACAATGAGCGTGCCAAGTAGCGGTAAAATCAAAATTGGTTTTAAAGAAGTTAAACTTGGTGGCAATTTAATGGCGTTGTTCAAGCTTTTCACCACATAACCCGCAAGGAAACCGGCGATAATCCCGCCCAAAATCCCCGCGCCCGCCATGGTGGCAAGCATACCGCCGATTAAACCGACCGCCAGCCCCGGACGGTCGGCAATAGAAAACGCCACATAGCCGGCGAAGACGGCGATCATTAAGTGGAACGCTGCGCCACCACCGATGTCCATTAAGGCTTTCGGCAAGCCGCCTGCGATGGTTTCGTCTTTAAACGCTTCAATCCCGAACATGAAGGAAATGGCGATCAGCAAACCGCCCGCCACCACCAACGGCAACATGTGCGATACGCCGGTCATCAGGTGTTTGTACACGCCTTTCTTCTCGCCGCTTTCTTCCGCTTTTGCGCCCACTTGTGCCGCTCCGCCATCAAACACTTTGGCTTCTTTGAAGGCTTTTTCAAATTCCTGCGCGGTTTTCTTCAAGGCAAGCCCGGTGGAAGTGCGGTACATTAATTTGCCTTTGAATTTGTCTAACGGCACATCAATATCCGCCGCCACAAAGACAAGATCCGCCGCCGCCACTTCTTCCGGCGTAATTTCATTGCCGGCACCTACCTGACCGCGGGTTTCCACTTTCACCTGCCAGCCTTGTTGTTTGGCGTAGGTTTCAATCGCTTCAGCAGACATGAAGGTATGCGCCACGCCCGTCGGGCAAGCGGTCACTGCTACGATATTTTTAATTTTACCGTCAGAAACGACCGCACTTTTCGTTGGCGGAACATAATCCTGTGCCTGTTGAATAGCGGTGTCTAACAACTGTTCCGGCGCATTAAAGTGCTCGTCGATTTTCGCCAAAAACACTTTTTTGCCGTGAAATTGCGGGTTATTCGGTAGCTGATCGCCAAGCACGATAATCAACTCTGCTGCATCGGTGTTATCCACGATTTGATGTTGGGTCGCCGCCGCGCTGAGCATTTGGCGCAATAAAAAGGCTTTTGCATTGCCGAAACCGGCGGATGGAGTGAAATAAATATGCATAAAATTATCCCTCAATGACAGTGATTTTGACATTGTTTAAAATCGGTTCAAGTAAGCTGCGGTCTGAAATACCTACGTTACTTTGCGACACGGCAAAGGCGGATACCGCGCTGGCGAAGGCAAGCGTTTGCTGTTGCGGCAAGCCGTTAATTACGCCGTAAATCAAGCCCGCCACCATAGAATCGCCCGCGCCCACGGTGCTGACCACGTTTTCGCATTTCGGCGGTTGCGCCTGTACGGCGGCTGTATCGCTCAACCACAACGAACCGTTGGCGCCCATGGAAATAATCACGTTAGCAATGCCTTGTGCTTTCAGTTTTTTCGCCGCCGCGATAATGTCGTCCAAGGTCGGCAGCGCATGACCAATCCAGGCTTCCAACTCACGATGATTCGGTTTAACCAACCAAGGTTGCGCCGTTAAGCCGGCGGTCAATGCGGCGTTACTGCTGTCCAACACCACTTTTACGCCCGCCTGATGTAACTGTTTTAACCAGTCGGCGAATAGTTCCGGTGTCACGCCGCGTGGCAAGCTGCCGCACACGGCGACGATGTCGAAGGCTTTGCAATAGGCGAGAGAATCCGTCACAAACTGTTGCCATGCGTCGGCACTGATTTTATAACCTAAGAAATTCAAGTCCGTGACGTCCGCTTCGGTTTCGGTGATTTTCACGTTAATGCGGGTTTTACCCGGCACGCGTTGGAATTTATCTTGTAGCCCCAATTTGTCGAACAGGGTGACGAAATCCCCTTGGTTATCTTCGCCAAGGAACCCGCCCACGGTGACATCCACGTCCAAATCTTTTAACACTTTCGCCACGTTAATGCCTTTGCCCGCCGGGAAAAAACCGAGGGTTTCCACGGTGTTCACTTCGCCCAATTCAATACGTTTTAAACGCCCGACCAAATCGTAAGCGGAGTTTAAGGTGATGGTTGCGACTTTTGCCATAATTATTCTCCCAATCCTGCGTTGATCGCGGCGCCGATGCCGTCGATGGCTTGTTGCGCTTGCTCACCGGTCGCTACGAAACGCAGGCGATGGCCTTTCACGACACCCAACGCCACCACTTTCATCAGGCTTTTCGCGCTGACCAGTTGTGAATCGCGCGATAGATTTTGCACCGCCACATTGGCGTTGTATTTTTTCACTTCGCTCACTAATACTGCAGCAGGGCGGGCGTGTAAGCCATGTTCGTTTTTCACTTCAAAAATGCCTTCCACCGATTCACCCGGATTTTGCACCGCACTTTCATGGCTTGACGCAGAGGCTGCCGGCGTAGCTTGTCCCATAACTTCGATAGTATCCGGTTCACTCGGCGGTACGGCAGAAACGCCTTCGCCAAGACCGGCAGCAATCACTTTGCCGATGGCTTCCATGGCGGCTTGCGCATCTTCACCTTCCGCTACGAAACGTAAACGATGTCCTTGGGTCACGCCCAACGCTACGATTTTCATCAGGCTCTTGGCGCTCACCGGTGCACTAGCGCGCGTGAGGTTTTCTACATTGATTTTTGAGGTAAATTTCTTCACTTCGTTGACTAAAATGGCACTCGGACGGGCGTGTAAACCGTGTTCGTTACGAATGGTGAAAGTGCCGACCACGCTGCCGCCCGCCACCGCCGGTTCACTTGAAGCGGTTGGCGCTACCGCTTCAGGAATTGCCACGCCGTTTAACGCAGCGACAATTTGCGCGCCGTCACCGTTTAACAAGATTTGTTGCACTTTCGCATCCAATAAACGGGTTAACGCCTCGTTGATTTGATCGTTGGCATAGGCGACCGTCACCACGCCGTGCACGGCTTTATTATTCAGACTGAACGCCTGTTTTGCACGACTAAAGGCAATCGCGTTCTTTTGATTGCCTACCGCCGCATCGGTTACCCATAAACCTTGCACCAACGGCAACGCCGGATTGGCGATGACCTCGGAAACGTATTGATTATTGACCGCACTTTGCTGTTCCAATTTGCCCGCGTTGATGGCGATTAAGGTCAACAGGCTGGCGGTGTCCACATCCAAACTGATGTTTTCGGCGGCTACTTTAAATGCTTCCGCTTCGCCCATTAAAATGGCACGGAATTTTTTCACATCGGTCAGCGTGGCGAGTTTGGCGGCGGTGTCTTCATTCCCCAGCACGTGCGTCAGTTGGCGCAACAATGCCAAATGCTCGTCGGAGCGCGCGGCAATGCCAATTACCACATAAGCGATATTGCCTTCACCCCATTCAATGCCCTGTGGAAATTGGAAAATCTGCACGCCGGTATTTTTCACCATGCTGCGGGTTTCTAACGTACCGTGCGGAATGGCAATGCCGTTACCCAAAAACGTCGAGGTTTGTTGTTCGCGTCCTAACATTCCTTGCAGGTAGCCGCTTTCCACATAACCCGCCTGTTCAAGCGCATTTGCCGCCATTTCAATAGCTTGCTGCTTATTGTCGGCTTGCGCCGCCAGATGAATGTTACTTTCAGGTAAATTAAACATTCTGTCTCCTTGTATCTGCGAGATATAAATAAGGTACTGAATAAGGCAAAAACCTTTCAGCCTTGGATTAAAAATACAAAAAACTGCCGACCAAAACCGACAGTTTTTTCATTATTTTCCGGTGCAAAGTTTGAGCAGCTGCTCGGAACCTTGCGCAATATATTCATCATGTTCTGACCGCACTTTGCCTTTTTGTAAATCTAACATGGCATCATAAATACCTTGTGTAGTGCTCGGCGTATCAATGTAGCTCCAGCAATTCGGATTCAATTTGGCGAAATTGCCTTGCAACGCCTCAGCATGAAGCACGCCGCTGTAATAAGCGTACACATCGGAATCTTGACCTTGCGGGCTATACAGTTTTTCTTTGATCTGTTCAGCCGGAATGAGGATTCTGCCCAAATACCAGTCTTTCGCGCCGCTGGCGAACGAGTTGACATTGTAGTTATCGTTTACGCGATCGCGATAGGTTTCCACCGTGGCTTCATAAGCGGTAGCGTAGGATTTTTGATCGATTTTATCTTCGTCTAAGTTAATGACAGTTTTTTTGTCGCCCATAAACGGCACATAAGAGGAAATAGAAGAAAGGGAACACGCACTCAACAGGGAGGCAAACACAAGAATGGAAAGTTTTTTTAACATAAAAATCCTTGAATGTCGGTTAAATCGGATAAGTTAACGCAAACGTGGCAGCCATTATACTGCTTATGTCCGGTTTCGCAATAAATAGCGCAGAATAGTTACGCCTGTCCGTTAAGTTGCTGCAACTCATCGAATGTATTGATATTGGCAAACGCCTGTTTATTTTCCGAAAAATCCACGCTCACTGCGCCGTTTTGGCGCATAAAATGCAGCATTCGGCGCTCGCCCGAAGCTAAATAGGCGGCAAGTTTGTCTTTCAGACTGCGCGCCATTAAACAGAAGGTCGGATGTTCCCGCTCGCCATCATGGGCATAGGCAACAGAAACGCCGTGAAAAATGACCGCACTTTTGAGCTTTTCCAGCAGATTTTCCGGGAAAAACGGGCTGTCGCAGGGTACAAATAAGACAAAATCCGTGTCGGATCGTTCCAACGCCGTCAAAATCCCGCTTAACGGGCCTTGAAACCCCTCCATATTATCGGCAAATACCGGCAAGCCGGCAGCGGCATAATCGGCTTGATTGCGATTGGTATTCACCGAAACCTGCGCCACCTGCGAACACAGCCGTTCATAAATCCACTGAAACAGCGGTTTGCCGTGCAATCGCTGTAAGCCTTTGTCCGCACCGCCCATACGCGTCGCCCGCCCGCCGGCTAAAATTACCGCGCTGATTGAAATTGTCATGTTTTCTTCCGTCGTTATATTTTCTTCCGGGGTTAATTCAAGTATGATCCCGCCGTTTATTTCTCAATAATAAGGAAAAGCGTATGAAATGTCATCGCCTGAATGAAGTGTTGGAACTTTTGCAACCGTACTGGTCTAAAGACTCCGATTTGCATTTAACGCAGATTTTGCAAAAAATCGCTGACGAAGCAGGTTTTGATAAGCCGTTAACCGAATTACCGGACGAAGTGATTATTTATCACTTAAAAATGGCAGGAAAAGACAAATTTGAACCGATTCCCGGGATCAAAAAAGATTATGAAGAAGATTTTAAAGCTGCTTTATTAAAAGCACGTGGAATTATTAAGTAGTTATATTAAGGATTGTCAATGAAAAAATGGTTATTTTTAGCCCTTACCGCCGCGTTTTCCGTCTCCGTGCAAGCACAGGATTTAACGGAAGGCAAACAATACACCGTAGTGGAAGGTCAACAACGCACCGCCCAGCCTGAAGTGATTGAATTTTTCTCTTTCTATTGCCCGCATTGTTATTCCTTTGAAGCGCAATATCACATCCCGCAAAAAGTTGCCGAAGCCTTGCCGGAAGGCACCTCTTTTAAACAATACCATGTGGATTTCTTAGGTCTTCAGTCGGAAAACCTAACTCGCGCCTGGGCGTTGGCGATGGCGATCAAAGCGGAAGAAAAAGTCAAAATACCATTGTTTAAAGCGGCACAAACCAACACGTTAAAATCTATGGATGACATTCGCCAAATCTTTATTGATAACGGCATTTCTGCCGAACAATTTGACGGCGGCATCAACAGTTTTGCGGTAAGTGGTTTAGTCGCCAAACAGCAAAATTTGGTGGAAAAATACCAACTGCGCGGTGTGCCGGATTTCTACGTGAATGGCAAATATCGCGTAAATACAGAAGGTTTGGCGCGCGATGAAAAGGGTTTCGTTGCCGAATATGTTGAAACCGTAAAAGGTTTATTGCAAAGATAAGCAAAAATTGGTTTAATGCCTGCCGATTTTATTTTCGAACAGTATTTTTAGAGGATTATATGGCTGAGAGTTTTAGCGTCACACGTCGTTTTTTCGATGACAAAAATTACCCGCGCGGCTTCGCCCGTCACGGCGACTACACCATCAAAGAAGCACAGGCTTTAGAGCAATACGGACAAGCATTCCGTGCTTTGGATTCAGGCGAGCGTAAACCTGCAACGGCAGAAGAAAAAGCCTTCGTGGCGTTCTGTCGTGGTAAACGTGAAGCGGAAACCTTCTTTGAGAAGACCTGGAATAAATATCGCAGCCATATTTCTGCCAGCAAACGCCTCTACACCTTATCCGGCGTGGTGAGTGTAGATAATCTGGACGACTACTCGGCAGACTAATCACGCAATAACAATCAGAAGGCTTGGGGTTCCGAGCCTTTTGTTTTACCGCCAACCCGATGAGTTCCTATGCTTTATTTACCTGTTGAACGTTACTCCGTGCTACTTGCAGAAAAGCAAAAAAAACTGACCGCACTTTTCGCCCCGTTTAATGCCCCCGAATTACAGGTTTTTGCCTCACCGACACAGCATTTCCGTATGCGTGCGGAATTTCGTATTTGGCATGAACAGGACGATTTCTATCACATCATGTTCGATCAGCAAAGCAAGCAACGTTATCGTGTGGATCGCTTTCCCATTGCCAACGAATTGATTAACCGCATGATGACGGCATTATTACCGTTGCTGAAACAACAAATGGTGTTGCACCACAAGCTGTTCCAAATTGATTATCTCAGCACCCAAAGCGGGCAAATTATCGTCAGTCTGTTATATCACAAAACCTTAGACGACGCGTGGCAGACTGCCGCACAAACCCTACGCACCCAACTGCAGCAACAAGGCTTCAACGTGCAGCTTATCGGGCGCGCCAGTAAGCAAAAAATCTGCCTGGAACAGGATTATGTGGACGAAATCCTCAGCGTGCACGGCAAGCAGTACATTTATCGCCAAGTAGAAAACAGTTTCACCCAGCCGAACGCGGCGGTGAATAGCAAAATGCTGGAATGGGCGGTGGATTGCACCCGCAACAGCCACGGGGATTTGCTGGAACTGTATTGCGGCAACGGCAATTTTTCCATCACCTTGGCGCAAAATTTCCGCCAAGTCCTCGCCACAGAAATCGCCAAACCGTCCGTGGTGGCGGCACAATTTAACATTGTCGCCAACAAGGTGGAAAATTTACAGATTATCCGTATGTCCGCTGAAGAATTCACCCAAGCCATGCAAGGCGTGCGCGCGTTTAACCGGCTCAAAGGCATTGATTTGACTGCCTACCAATGCAACACGATTTTCGTCGATCCGCCGCGTGCCGGATTGGATAACCAAACCCTGAAATTAGTGCAGCAGTACGAGCGTATTTTGTACATTTCCTGCAACCCGCACACCCTGTGCGACAATCTGCAAACCCTCTGCCAAACCCACCGCATTGAAAAAGCCGCGCTGTTCGATCAATTTCCTTATACGGAACACATGGAAGCGGGCGTGTGGTTGGTGAGGAAGTCATAACATGAACATCCAGCTCCTCTGTGAAACAAAAACACCGGAAAAACCAACCGCACTTTTTACCGACGCCGGTTTAACGCACGATCCGCATAGTCCCTTGGCGTTGGTGTGGACGGAAGCGGACGGCGTGGAACGCCTGGAATTGCGCAAATTGGATGAACCGAAACTTGGCGCGGTGTTTGTGGATTTTGTCGGCGGCGCGATGGCGCATCGGCGCAAATTCGGCGGAGGACGCGGCGAAGCGGTGGCAAAAGCGGTGGGCGTTAAACAAGACAAACTCCCCACCGTCATCGACGCCACCGCAGGATTGGGGCGCGATGCCTTTGTGCTGGCGACGCTCGGTTGCCAAGTAAAGTTGGTTGAACGCCACCCGGTGGTTCGCCTGTTACTGCAAGACGGTTTGCAACGTGCTTATGCCGACGAAGAAATCGGCAGCTGGATGCAACGCAATATGCAGCTATTGCCTTATCAACACATCAATGAACTCAACCCCGAAACGGATTGTGCTGATGTGGTGTATCTTGACCCCATGTACCCGCATAAAACCAAAAACGCGTTAGTCAAAAAAGAAATGCGCGTCTTCCAACACCTCGTGGGCGCAGATCTAGATGCCGATGAACTGCTCTCCCCCGCGTTACAACTTGCCCGTCAACGGGTGGTGGTCAAACGCCCGGACTACGCCGATTTTCTCGCCCGAAAAACACCGCACTTTTCCCGCGAAACCAAAAACCATCGCTTTGATGTGTATGTGAAACATGGGTAGGTATTTTTATTGATATATAGGCGTTTCCTAACCATTCCGTTGCTATGTTAAGGTAAGCCGATTTAACAAAATCGGAGATTGATTTTTTCTGAATAAAGCCTCTAAAACAATTTGGGTGACACAATACCGTTTTGCCCCAACAACTCGACAAACGAACAATTTACCGGTTATGTGCTTGGTTTAATGTCGGACAGAGAAAGTTATCAACA
The DNA here is from genome assembly GCF_023518055.1 of Aggregatibacter actinomycetemcomitans. Taxonomy (NCBI): domain Bacteria; kingdom Pseudomonadati; phylum Pseudomonadota; class Gammaproteobacteria; order Pasteurellales; family Pasteurellaceae; genus Aggregatibacter; species Aggregatibacter actinomycetemcomitans. The sequence goes on along the minus strand of NZ_CP085096.1, from coordinate 205,371 downwards.
AGCTGTTGAAACGTTTCTATCGACACAAAATTTATCCGGGCATTTTCAACTTGCCGCGCTACCTATTCAAATTTGGTTTACCCGACATGACTTTTCTGCCCCGTTATGGCGATTAGCACAGCAAATATCGCCGGAAAACCCGATAATTTTATTCCGGGAAAATGCGTTATCGGTTGAAGCCATCACCGAAGATACCGAATATCTTGTGCAGGAATCAGTTACATTTGAGCCTTTCCTTGATATTTTTAGTAAGAACGCATTACCTGATATTTTGAAAAAAGGCTTTTTCGCCGAATTAATCGGTTTAGATGAACGACATTTTTTAACGGATAAAGAGGAAATACCACTTCAGTTACAACAAACAGGTAAACATTATTATGCAGTAATTGACACCTCAAAAGTTGTTGCTTATCCCTCCGCCTTAAAAGGTTCGGGACAAATAGCTAATCTCTATAAGGGAAAAACAGGCGAAACATTAGAAGATGCAGCACCCTATTTATTTGAATTCGATCCCGGCAATAGCGGGAGCATTATGTTCCTGCAAAAATTATTCAGGAAAATGGAAAGTCGGGTTTTAAGCCACTGGGAAACTAATCCTGTCATTTTTATCCGTAGTGATAAGGATTTTGATATGGTTTATCACCATCTCAGAAAATTTACACACCTGTATAACCCTGAAGAAGAAATATGGTATTTCTTCCGTTTTTACGACCCAAAAGTGCTAAGCGCCTGCTTGCCATATGATGAACGTCAACCGGCAGACCGTCGAATGGAGCATATTACATCGGTATTTAATAAAGCCACCGCCATTTTTGGTGACGCTAGGCGATCTCCAACAGGTTTTAAATATCATTATATAATTTTCATCTTATTTGGTTCCCTAACTCCCAGAATAAGATGGTTTTTTTATCTTACTCCCCATACAATAGCTCTTTCCCTTAGTAGTCGTTTTTTATTAAAGCTGTGGATATGTTATACAATGTATTTTCAGCGTCTACAAAAAACCTATATTAAGACATAGGGATTTAGTAGGACTTACAGAAACCTGTTGACATAGATACGATTTATAAAACTATTAAAAACCAATTAGTTAATTTTAAAGTGTATGATTTTAGAAGATAATTTAACCCAACATACTCCCATGATGAAACAATATCTGCAACTTAAAGCAGAGAATCCGGATATTTTGTTATTTTATCGTATGGGCGATTTTTACGAGCTATTTTACGACGATGCAAAACGCGCCTCCGCCTTGTTGGATATTTCCCTGACCAAGCGCGGGCAATCCGCCGGACAGCCGATTCCTATGGCGGGCGTGCCTTATCATGCGGTGGAAGGCTATTTGGCGAAATTGGTGCAACTGGGTGAGTCGGTGGCGATTTGCGAGCAGGTCGGCGATCCGAATACCGCAAAAGGCCCTGTAGAACGCCAAATCGTGCGCATTGTCACACCGGGCACCGTGAGCGATGAAGCCCTCTTGCCGGAACGGCAGGATAATCTTATTGCCGCCGTGTATCAGGAAAAAGATCATTTCGGTTTAGCCACGCTGGATATGACCTCCGGCCGTTTTCAAGTGTGCGAGCCGCAATCCCCAGCAGATTTACAAACTGAATTACAACGCATTGAGCCGGTGGAATTGCTTTATTGTGAAGATTTTGCCGATTTTCAGCTAATTGAGCACGCCAAAGGTTTGCGTCGCCGTCCTATTTGGGAATTTGAGCTGAAAACCGCTATTCAACAGCTTTGCCATCAATTTAATACCAAGGATTTACGCGGCTTCGGCGTGGAAAAAGCGATTTTAGGCTTATGCGCCGCCGGTTGTTTATTGCAGTACGCGCGCGAAACTCAACGCACCGCGTTGCCGCATATTCAGAGCATTTATCTGGTTCAACACAGCGAAAACATTCAACTGGACGCCGCAACCCGTCGCAACTTGGAACTCACCCAAAATCTGTCGGGGGGCACGGAAAATACGCTGGCAGCGGTGTTAGATAAATGCGTTACGCCAATGGGAAGCCGCTTGCTCAAACGTTGGATTCACCAACCGATTTGCGATGTGGCGAAACTCATGCAACGCCAACAGGCCATCGGTACGATTTTAGAACAGGATTTAGCGGCGGATTTGCAACCCTATTTACAACAGGTGGGCGACATGGAACGCATTCTGGCGCGCGTGGCGTTACGCACCGCCCGCCCGCGTGATTTAACCCGTTTACGCACCGCTTTGGAGCAGATTCCTTATATTAAAAATCTGTTGGCTGAAAAAACGTCCGCCAAAATGACTGCACTTTACCAACAACTGGGTGATTTTTCCGTGCAATTCGATCTCTTACAACGGGCGATCATTGAAAGCCCACCGGTCTTAATTCGCGACGGTGGTGTTATCGCGCCGGGCTATCATGCGGAATTGGATGAATGGCGTGCGTTAGCTGATGGTGCCACCCGTTATTTAGAAGAATTGGAACAGAGTGAGCGGGAAAGCACGGGGATTGATTCGCTAAAAATCGGTTTCAATGCGGTGCACGGCTATTACATTCAAATCAGTCAAGGACAGGCGCACAAAGCGCCGATTCATTATGTGCGTCGCCAAACCCTGAAAAATGCCGAACGCTATATTATTCCCGAACTTAAAACCTATGAAGATAAAGTGCTGAAGGCAAAAGGCGCTTCCTTGGTGTTGGAAAAACAACTATATGATGAAATCTTTGCTCAATTGTTACCGCACTTAAGCCGTCTGCAACTAGCCGGTTTAGCATTAGCCGAATTAGATGTGCTGACCAACTTAGCGGAGCGGGCGGAGAATTTGAATTATGTGGCGCCGACGTTCTCAGAACAAACCGGCATTCATATTCAAAACGGACGCCATCCGGTGGTAGAACAAGTGCTGAAAGAACCGTTTATCGCCAACCCGACGGAGCTTACCGAACAGCAACATTTCCTCATCATTACCGGGCCGAACATGGGCGGTAAAAGCACCTATATGCGCCAAACTGCATTGATTACGCTGATGGCGTACATGGGCAGTTTTGTACCGGCGGACAGCGCCGTTATCGGGCCGATTGATCGCATTTTTACCCGCATCGGTGCCTCCGATGATTTGGCTTCCGGACGCTCAACCTTTATGGTAGAAATGACGGAAATGGCGAATATTTTGCATCAGGCAACGGAGAAAAGTTTGGTGTTAATTGATGAAATCGGGCGTGGAACCTCCACTTATGATGGGTTGTCTCTGGCTTGGGCATGTGCCGAGTGGCTGGCGAAAAAAATCCGTTCACTGACCCTGTTCGCCACGCACTATTTTGAATTAACTATTCTACCGGAACAAGTCAATGGTATCGGCAACATTCACTTGGATGCCATGGAACACAACGACACCATCGCATTTATGCACGCCGTTCAGCATGGCGCCGCAAGCAAAAGCTATGGCTTGGCAGTGGCGGCTTTAGCCGGTGTTCCGCAACAAGTGATCAAGTTAGCGAAGCAAAAACTTGCCCAACTGGAAAAATTGTCAAACCAAAACACCAATCAGCAAATTCAAGATCTGCGTTTATTGAACCAACGCCAAGGTGAGTTAGCTTTTGAAAGTGCAGAAGATGAGAATAAAGATATGCTGTTGCATATGTTACAAGAATTGGATCCTGACGAATTAAGCCCGAAACAGGCATTGGCTTATTTATATCAGCTGAAAAAAATGGTGAAAAATTAAAATATGCAAAAAATAAACCGCACTTGTCGTCTGCGGCCTAAAAGTTGAATAGCACAACTAACCAATTAAGGTACGCAGCACACGTGCGGTTTTATTTTATCGCTATTTTTTCAGTATCACTCGGCACAGTAGACAAAAAATCTAACATACCTCCGCAGTACCAAGCTGCATAGCGGTATTGGCCACATAATTTTCTCGGTGGTTTTTAGCCAAGTATTTCTTCAATAAACCGGGCGATGCCGTCGCTATCATTTGAACCGATAACCCGTTTTGCCTGTGCTTTTACGGCATCTTCTGCGTTTCCCATGGCAACGCTGAGTCCTACGGCGGTAAGCATACTGATGTCGTTATGATTGTCGCCGAAGGCGATAACGTTTTGCGGATCAATATTCCATAACTTTAATAAATCAAGCAGACGTGCACCTTTACTGTTGCCGTTGTTGGCAACATCCACGCGATCAATCCATGACCATTCACAGCTGAACTCCGATTCAGGCAAGGATTTGACCGCACTTTCCATAGCCTGACGATCAGGCGAGCTAATCACGAATTTCCAGATATTTTCTTTCGAGTTATTAATAATTACCTTGAAATCCGTTACCAGACGTACGTCTGGGCGCACGGCAGGCGGGCAGCTCATTGCCCATTGGGTGAATTTTTCCATGTGCGGATTTAAGCGGGTGTAGTTCATGGCATCGCGGCTATACATCAGCAAGTGGGTGTCGAATTGATCTGCAATGTCGAGCACTTTATGGCATTGTGCGGCGGAAAGCGGGTTGGCGAATTTCACTTCATCGGTTTGTGGGTAGTAAAGGTAAGTTCCGTTGCAGCAAATAATCGGCGTGTCCAAGTTCACTTCATGATAATAAGGTTTGACGGCGGTGTGATGACGCCCGGTGACAAAAACTACTTTCATGCCTTGTTTTCGTGCCAGTTGAATGGCGTGTTTGCTAGCGGGAAGAATACTGCCTTGACGGTTTAGCAAAGTACCGTCAAGATCAAACGCGATAACCTGGTATGTCATAAGATGTCCTGTGTGCAGTAAGTAATGTAAAACGGAACGATCGCCGTAGTATAGAGCGAAGCATGAAAGAAACGCAAGGCGAGCAGGGAATATTATCTCAATTATTCCGTCACAATGAAAAAATTCGATACCGAACCTGAACCAAGTATCGGGATACAGAGACCCGGCATAGCCTGCTTAATTTATCTTTATTTTTTAGGCAAGGAAACGCCCTATAACCTGCCCGCCAACAATAATCCATGTCATTAATATTGAAGTTAAAAAAACGCCTAAATACACATAACCTGTTTTTAAATAACACCAATGGCTAATTAAAATCAACACAATAAATTGTGGAATAATCACTGATAACATCATCATCCAGCGACCACCGAATTGTGGAAGTCCAATTAAATCAAAGCCCGGTCCCAATTGCATAAAATCCGGTATAAAGTGAAATAACCATAAAAGTACCAATCCACTTACCGCGAAAAAGCTCGTTTTAATTGTCCAGCCAATCAAGGTTATTGTGAAATTTTTTGCCTGTTTCATACGCATTTGTACAGTGACAACTAACCCATTAAATGAGTAAAAGAAGAATAAAATAAATAACCAGTAAATCGGAAACAAAGCAAAGCGCTCTGGTGTAAGAGGTTTAAATGCCGGCCATAAAAAGCGCAATTCAACTTGCCAGTAAGAATGAACGACATAGGCAATCCCATACAAATAACTAACTAATATGGCAGCTAAAATCAAATAGCGCCCGATTAATTGAGAGGTCGTTATATTTGGTTTGCCAGCTAAAATACCAAATTCCTGCCAAGAAATAGATTTTTTATGGGACCATAGAAAGAATAAGAGATAATTAACAATTGCACTGACGACTAACCATAAGACAATTCCATTTCCCATCTCCAATGGCATGAAATCATTGATGCAATAGGTTCATTAGCGCCTCCCCATTGCGTGAACAATGGATACAATATCATTGTCGCAATAATATTGCACATAGCGAAATGAACCCATTTACCTGAAGGCAATTCAACTTTTCTTGACGGCATTTGTGTCACGGCAGAGAAATAAGGATTCTTCAGTAAGCCTGCCGCTAAACATAACGCAGAAATAACCGCAAAAGATAACGCAAATAATCCTGCAATCTCTTTATACCAATATGTCTGTTGTTCAGGTTCAATCCAATCGGCATCTTGTTGTCCTTGTTGTAAAGCTTGATTAAACCATAAAATTGCCTCTTTATTGGTATGTGATGAAACCATCACACCTAAATGAGTACCCTCTACTAAAGCCACTCGTCTTGCTGAACCGTCAGTAAAGTTTCCATAAGTATGATCCCATTGTAAACCACCACTTTTTTCCAATGAAAATGCTTTTAGACGGTTGGTATTTTTAGCTAACTCTTTAACCGGAAAAGATTTTTCACGATAACCGGCTATTTCCTCATACAATCCCTGAGTAAGGAGATAATTATGGAGACCGGGATCTCCACCGTTACTACTTTGACCATTTATCGCTTTGTGATCAGGATTTAACTGAGCGACACGAATAGCATTTAAGGCACCTGTTGAATGACCAAAAATACCTAATCGCCGACTATCTACAAAAGGTAAAGATTTCAAATATTGATAACCATTATTTGCACCACTCATATTTTTATTTGACGCAGGTAATTTAGTTGAATAGCCATGACCAAAATGATCAATTGCAAGAACAACGAAACCACGTTTTGCTAATTCCAATGCCCCAAAAGTATTGGTTGCTTCTTTATCGCTTTGATAGCCATGCAATGCCAATAAGCCGGGTTTAGGTGTTTTATCTGTTGCAGATTGTGGGCGATACAATTTTGCCACCATTGGCTGTTGTTCTTCTGTCATAAAGGATATGGTAGAGATCTCAAGCTGACCAAAATCTCGTTCAACTAAAGCGGCTACATAAGCGCTTATGAACGTGAAAATTAAAAATAAACCACCCCACACAAAACTTTTTCTTATCATCTTATTTACCTTTTTATATTTTCAAATCACATTGATTTTTAATACTTTTAATCAAAAACTTCAGCAATACAAGTGACTTGACTTGAATCTAAACCAACAATTCTGAGTGGGGCATTAAAGAATTGTTTGATTCGAGCGTTCCTCGGCAAAAGGTTATTTTCATTTAGCGCAACAACCTGTTCAGAAAAATCATCAATAAATAAAGTTCTAACGTTCTTTCTTTCTGCATTTTGAATAACTTCATTTCGATCAATAGTCTTGCCATTAGAAAGTTTCACATATCCTATTTGCTTAATTTTATAAACTAATTTTTCGTCATAATATTGTGGGATTTTTGTTGACTGAACTTTTTCGATCTCAATGATATGACCTGATTGATCTTTTGCTCTAAACTTCATAGGGTTCTTATTATCAATAATAAGTGAGTATAAATTAGCGTTAGTATCTCTATCATCGAATTCAATAATGACAAACTTCCCTGATTTAGCCTGCGGAGTTTTCTCCGGTAAATTATTTACATATGCACGAATTATGGTTCGAGGTTGTTCTTGCCGTTCTAACAACGTAAAAACTTGGTATGTATTTCTTAAATCACTGCTTGATAAAACATAATCCTCGTACTCTAAGGCCAAACCGGTAATTTTTTGCCCTGAAGAAGTCACTTCAGCAAGTAATATTATATTGATTGGTTTTCCTTCTTTAGGAGTATCATCTTGCGCCAAAATACCAAGATCCGTAATTAATAATAAAAATGCAATTAATATTTTTCTTAACATAAAATGTTTCCTTACTTTTAAATGTTAAATAAAGAACCACATCAAACTAATAATTAAGAATGCAATACTTCCGTATATCGTGGTAAGAATAGTCCAGGTTTTTAATCCGTCAGCGACAGAGATCCCAAAGAACTTTGTCCATACCCAGAATAGGCTGTCGTTCACATGCGACAATGTCATAGAACCGGCCCCCATAGCTGCTGTAATTAATGCGATTCGCACTCCGCTATATCCGGCAGTAGTAATAATAGGCGATAGAATTGTTGCAGTAGTAATAATTGCCACTGTCGCAGAACCTTGTGCTGCGCGTAATAATGCTGCTAGCACAAAACCTAATGTAAGAACATGTAATCCGGTGCCGGATAGTACCTCAGCCAATGCCTTTCCTACACCACTTGCATCTAAAACTTTACCAAACATCCCGCCGGCACCTGTAATTAAGATAATCCCGGCAATTGGTGCCAAAGATGAGTTAAGAATTTCTTCTAACTTTTCTTTATTCCAGCCACGACGTAAGCCTAATACATAAGAAGAAACACAAACAGCCAGCAATAAGGCGAACGGCGAGCTTCCGACCATGCTAAAAATTTCACGGATTATATGTTCTTTTGGTAAAGTTACTGCTGTGATCGTGCCCAACATAATTAATACGAGCGGAAACACAATCATGCTTAAAACCGTGCCGAATTTAGGTAATCCGGAAGCATCATGAGATAGCTGTTTTTGATATTGAATTAAATCTGCTGAAGTTGGTATATGAATAAATGTGCGATTTGTGAAAAAGGGAATAAACAATTGCCCGAGTAAGTAAGCAGGTAATGCAGCGCATAAACCAATACCAAGAACAAAACCTATATCGGCATTTAATACTTGAGCACCGGCGACAACCCCCGGATGCGGTGGTAACATCACATGTACCATCAACATGGAAAGACCAATAGGTAAAGCATAAACAAGCATATTTCCGCCAAGTCTTCGTGCCACACTGAAAATGATCGGTAGTAATACGATAAAACCAACATCAACAAACACCGGAATCCCGAAAATGAATCCTGTTGCGCCTAAAGCAAAGGCGGCGTGTTTTTCACCAAATTTATCCAATAGCCAGGCAGCGAGAACATCGGCACCATTCGATTTTTCAATAATCTTTCCAAGCATAGCTCCCAATCCAACGATTAAAGCGACATTTCCCAGTGTTCCTCCCATTCCGCTTACTAAGGTTGGGATGACTTTATTCGTTGGGATGCCGGCACTTAATGCAACGGTAATACTAACAAGCCCAAGAGCAATAAAAGGATGTACTTTCCCTTTAATCATAATGGTTAACAGTGCTGCAACGCTCGTTATGCCAATTAGAATAAGTATTTCATTAGACATACAAAACTCCTTAGCTATGGATATAAAAAGGGCGGTCAATTTTCATGACGTTTTAAAAACTCTCAAAAAAACAACCGCACTTCATCACTTATTTATACTGTTCAAACCAACCTAGACCGCTTGAGGTTTCACCCCGTGGTTTGTACTCACAGCCTACGAAACCTTGGTAACCAATCTCATCTAATTTATTAAAGAGGTATTCATAATTGATTTCGCCTTCATCCGGTTCATGACGATCCGGTACGGAAGCAATTTGTACATGCGCAAATTTGCCATTTAATTTGTCGGTCAAACGGGATAAATTGCCGTCTACATTTTGAGCATGGAAGTAATCTAATTGAACAAACACATTATCGCGTTCAACACGCTCTACAATGTCTAAGGTGTCATATTGGCTTTTTAGCAAATAGTGCGGTTTCACTTCCGGACTTAATGCTTCAAGTAAAATATTCACACCATGCGGTTTAAATTTTTCTGATGCATAACGAATATTCTGAATAAAGATTTGTTGATATTCTGACTTATCCGCCCCTTCCGGTACCACCGCTGCCATAATATGGACATTCGGGCAACCAAGACCTAGCGCGTATTCCAATGCCATATCAATGTGTTGATGGCTTTGTTCCTCACGCCCGGGAATAGCAGAAACGCCCCATTCCCCTTTGGAAACATCGCCTGCCGGAGTATTAAATAAAACGACCTTTAAACCATGTTTATCCAGTTCTTGCCTGATGGTTTCAACACTGTAATCGTAAGGCCAGAGAAACTCGACATACTTAAAGCCGGCGTTAGCCGCCGCTTCAAAACGATCAATAAATGGCACTTCGTTGAACATCATGGTTAAATTAGCAGCAAATTTTGGCATAATTATTTCCCCCTGTTTTTCAATTCATTCACTTCATCGTCATTGAGATAACGAATCGGTTGCCCTTGCAATAGGAAGAACAGTTTCGCGGCTTCTTCCAATTCTTCGGTATTGTCGGCGGCATCGAGTAAATCCTTACCCGTGACCACTACGCCATGATTTGCCAATAAAAAGGCTTTACCTGACAACGCGCGTGCCTCTAATTCTTCCGCTATGCGCGGTGAACCCGGGCGGTAATAAGGAATCACCGGTAAGCTTCCGACTCGCATTACGTAATAAGGCGTAAAGGCTTTTATAGCATTTTGTGGATCAAGGTTTTCTAAACAAGAAAGCGCAGTTAAGTAACTAGAATGAAGGTGGACAATGGCCTTGCACTCCGGATTTTTGCGATACATGGCCAAATGAAAGACGGATTCTTTGGATGGTTTATCACCTTCTAACAGGTTGCCCTCCATATCTAATATGGAAAGTCGCGCTTCCTCTAAACGTCCAAGTGAAGAACCGGTAGGCGTGACTAAAATTCGATTCCCATCCAGCCGGGTGGAGAGATTTCCTGCGCCACCGACGGTGTAGCCACGTTCATAAAAAGAATGTCCAAGCCGCACCATGATTTTTTTTAATTCACCATCACTCATAACATCATTCCTTGTGCATCAGCGAAGAAGGTTTCTTTGCCGAAGTTGCCTGATTTCAATGCAAGTGCGGTCGATTCTCCCAATACTTTTAACCAAGGCACGCCCGGCGCAATTTGTTTGCCAATTTGAAAACCGGTGAAGCCAAGTTGTTGCACCACAATGCTTGAAGTTTCTCCACCCGCAGTAATAAAGTTTTCCACCTTGGCTTTTTCTTTTAGTAACTGCGCTAAGTTTGCAAAGGTTTTCTCAATAGCATGGCTTGCCCGTTCACCACCAAATCGGCTTTGAATTTGTTTCAGTTGTTCCGGTGGCACGGTGGCATAAACCATTGGTGCAAGCGGTTCAGAAAAATGAGGTTGCACTTGATCAAACAACGTTTCCGCATAATTAGATTCCGCAATAGCTTTTTCCACATCTAAATAAATGGCGGTGGCTTTTTCTTTATAGGCATTCACTTGTTTATTCGTCATCACAGAACAAGAACCGGAAAGAATCACGCTTCGTCCTTTTTTCGGTACAAAAGCATCTGTGGCTTTTTTGCCGCCACTTAATCTTGCTGCCATATAAGCCCCTAAACCGGAACCACCTGTGACTAATTTCAATTCACTGACGGCTTCTGCCAAAACAGCAAGTTGACTATTATCCACGGCATCCACAACAGCGTAGCGGAAGCCGGCTTGCTTCAACCGGGTGAAACAAGCCTTCAGGTGCTCAGCACCTTGAATCACATCTGCATAACTCACTAAACCGGTTTTACCTTTTGCTTGCGCATCCATTAAACGTATAAGATTGGCGTCTTTCATCGGTGTAATCGGGTGATCACGCATGCCGGATTCATTAAGCAACACATTACCGACGAATAAATAACCGTTAAAGATCGTTCTGCCATTGACAGGCAAAGCCGGCGTGATTACGGTAAAATCATCATCAAGTGCTTCTAACAAGGCATCCGTTACAGGACCAATATTGCCTTTTGGTGTGCTATCAAAGGTGGAACAATATTTAAAATAGAACTTAGAACAACCGCTCTTTTGTAGCCAGTGAAGCGCCTGCAATGATTGTTCAATAGCTTCATTCACCGGGTTGGAACGAGATTTTAAACCGATGACAATGGCATCCACTTTTTCTGTTAATGGCGCGTTTGGCACGCCATTCATTTGTACCGTATGCAAGCCATTTTCAACTAAGAAACTGGCAATATCGCTTGCGCCGGTGAAATCATCAGCAATTACACCTAACATCATTACGCTCCTTTTTTCGGTAATTCGATACCACTGAAAATTTTAATCACAGCGCTGTCATCTTCTTTGCCATAGCCTGCATTACTCGCTTCAGTAAACATTGAATAGGCGGTACTTGCGAGGTGAAGTGGGAAGTGCAAAGATTTCGCCGTATCGTTTACGAGACCTAAATCTTTAACAAAAATATCTACCATAGAAAGCGGAGAATAATCTCCTTCCACCACGTGTTTCATACGATTTTCAAACATCCATGAATTACCTGCTGCGTTAGTCACCACATCGTACATCAGATTAAGTGGAATCCCTGCTTTGGCTGCAAGCGCCATCGCTTCTGCACCTGCGGCAATATGCACACCGGCAAGCAGCTGGTGGATGATTTTCACGGTTGCGCCTAAACCGATTTCTTCACCGATGTTATACACTTTACCCGCAACGGCATCTAACACCGGTTGTAATTTTTCAAAAGCCTGTGCAGAACCTGATGCCATTACTGTCATCTCACCCAATGCTGCTTTTGCCGCGCCACCGGAAACCGGCGCATCTAACATAACTAACCCCAAATCTGTTAATTTTTGTGAAATCGCTTTCGCATCTTGGGCAGAAATGGTTGAGGAAACCATGACAGCGGTTCCTTTATTTAACTTAGCCGCTAAACCATTTTCACCAAATAGCACCGAATTGACTTGCACAGCATTTACTACAAGCAACAAAACTGCATCTAATTTATCCGCAAAATCGACCGCACTTTGGCTGGTTGCGTGTGCGCCATCAGTTTTTAATTTTTCAAGTGCTTTTGGGTTAAGATCTACACCATAGGTCGTCAATCCGGCTCTTATACAAGACTGAGCCGCCCCCATGCCCATTGCACCCAGCCCAACAATAGCAACAGAATATGATTTGTTTGTCATGGTATTTCTCCAAATAATAAAGTTTGTTGATCTAACGGTATCCATTCTGCCGGATCTTAAAATAAAAAAACGTGAGCAATGTCACAAAATTTAACATTATTATTTATTTTTGTTATTTTATGTGAAAAATGAATGGAATAACAACAAAATAAACAAAAAGAGATATAATGACGAAAATTTTTTGGAGGGGTTATGATTCCTGCAGAGCGACAAAAATTATTACTCAATTTAATTAACCAAAAAGGTATTGTGAGCATTTCAAAATTAATGGAATCGCTCAATGTTTCACACATGACAATTCGTCGTGATATTCAAAAATTAGAAGAGATGGGGAAGGTTGTCTCAGTATCCGGTGGTGTGAAAATACATGAACATTTGTCCTTTGAGCCTACACATCAGGACAAATCGTTATTATTTCATGATCAGAAAGAAAAAATCGGCGAGCAGGCGGCAAAGTTGATTCCATCTAATACTACGATTTATTTGGATGCCGGCACGACAACGTTGGAAATTGCCTATCGTATTATTGAACGCGATGATTTATTAGTCATAACCAATGATTTCTCCATTACACATTTTTTAATGACCAGCGGCAAATGCCAATTAATCCATATTGGCGGTTCGGTGAATAAACTCAATCACTCTTCGGTAGGGGAACTGGCTGGGCAGTTTTTACGTCAGCTGTCGGTTGACATTGCTTTTATCTCTACCTCTTCTTGGACATTGACGGGCTTAACTACGCCGGATGAAATGAAGCTACCGGTGAAAAAAACGATAATTGAGTCAAGCAATAAGCGGATCTTAGTCTCAGACTCTTCAAAATACGGCAAAGTTGCCACCTTCAAAATTGCAGCCTTAAGCGTTTTCAATACGATTATTTGTGATAAGAATTTATTGCCTAATACAAAAGAAGCAATCCATGATATGGATATTGAATTGTTGCTGGTATAACAAAATGTCGGGGCTAAGTTGGTATAGCTTACAAGTGCGGTTATTTTTTTGAGTATTTTTTAAGGAGCGATCATCATGAAAAAAATCGAAGCGATTATAAAACCGTTTAAACTGGACGATGTGCGTGAAGCCTTGTCGGACATTGGCATTACCGGCATGACGGTGACTGAGGTGCGCGGTTTCGGGCGGCAAAAAGGGCATACGGAATTGTATCGCGGTGCCGAATATATGGTGGATTTTCTACCGAAAGTGAAAATGGAAGTTGTGGTGCCCAATGATTTGTTAGACCGATGCTTGGACGCCATTATTGATACAGCACAAACGGGCAAAATCGGTGATGGCAAGATTTTTGTGTACGAGGTGGAACGGGTGATTCGTATCCGCACGGGCGAAGAAAATGAGGATGCCATTTAATCCATGGGAAATAATACCGATAACACCGAGCCTTGTTTCGACAAGGCGCGTTTTCTTTAAAGCACGGTTTTATGCTATAATCCCGCCACTTTTTGTCATAATTTCCATAGAGAATTTCATCATCTTACGATAACGCTTATGAAAAAATTTTGTTTATTTCTTTTGTTTTTACTTGTTCTTCTTGCCGGCGCAGGATTTTGGGGATACCGGCAGTTGCAACAGTTTGTGCAGCAACCGGTGAATGTGCAAAAAGACCGGCTATTCACCGTGGAACGCGGCACCACGGGTAGCAAACTGGTGACTTTGCTGCAAAACGAACATCTTTTAGAAAATGCCGCACTCCTGCCTTGGGTGTTGAAAATTTATCCGGAATTTAACAAGGTGAAAGCGGGCACTTATGCCTTGGATAACGTCAAAACTGTGGAAGATTTGCTGAAGCTTCTCAATTCCGGTAAAGAAGCGCAATTTAACGTGCAGTTCATTGAAGGCAATACCTTTAAAACCTGGCGAAAACGCTTGGAAAACGCACCGCACTTAAAGCAAACCCTAAAAGATAAATCCGAGCAGGAAATTTTTCACTTATTGGCAATTCCCGATGTGGCGCAAGAGGTGTACGAATGGCTGAAAATCGAAGGCTGGTTGTATCCCGACACCTATAATTACACGCCGAATTCCACCGATTTGGAGCTTCTGCAACGTTCCGCCGAACGCATGAAAAAAGCCCTGGATAAAGCATGGCAGGAGCGTGATAAAGATCTGCCGTTGGCGAACCCTTACGAAATGCTGATCCTCGCGTCCATCGTGGAAAAAGAAACCGGCATTGCTGCAGAACGCCCACAAGTGGCGTCGGTATTCATTAATCGGTTAAAAGCCAAAATGAAGCTGCAAACCGATCCGACCGTCATTTACGGCATGGGCGACGACTACAACGGCAATATTCGCAAAAAAGATTTGGAAACGCCAACGCCTTATAACACCTATGTGATTGACGGCTTGCCGCCGACACCGATTGCGATGCCGAGTGAAGAGGCGTTACAGGCGGTGGCACATCCGGCGCAAACGGCGTTTTATTATTTCGTGGCAGACGGCACGGGGGGACACAAATTCAGTCGTAATTTAAACGAACATAACAAAGCGGTGCAGCAATATTTGCGCTGGTACCGCGAACAAAACGGAAAATAATATGGTAGGCAAATTTATTGTCATTGAAGGCTTGGAAGGCGCAGGCAAAAGCACCGCTCATCAATGCGTTGTGGATACGTTAAAAACGTTAGGTGTTGGGGAAGTCATCTCTACCCGCGAGCCGGGCGGCACACCGTTGGCGGAAAAGCTACGCCATCTCATTAAACATGAAAACGAAGAGCCGGTGACCGATAAAGCGGAATTACTCATGCTGTATGCGGCGCGCGTGCAGTTGGTGGAAAATGTGATCAAGCCTGCTTTGGCACAAGGCAAATGGGTGGTGGGCGATCGCCATGATATGTCCTCACAGGCTTATCAGGGCGGTGGTCGTCAGTTGGGCAAGGATCTTTTAAGTAGCTTAAAGCAAACCGTATTGGGCGATTTTGAACCGGATTTGACCCTTTATTTAGACATTGATCCGGAGATCGGCTTAGCGCGCGCGCGCGGACGGGGTGAACTGGATCGTATCGAACAGCAAAATCCGGATTTTTTCCACCGCACCCGCGCCCGTTATCTGGAACTGGTGAAAGACAATCCGAAGGCGGTGATCATTGACGCGGCGCAACCTGTTGAGCAGGTGCGGGCGGACATTCAAAGTGCGGTCAAAAATTGGTGGGTTTCTCTTTCAAGATGATCACGTTATACCCTTGGCTTACGCCCGTTTATCAGAAAATCACGCAGGCTTTTGAGGAAGGGCTGGGGCATCATGCGTTGCTGATTCGTGCCGATGAAGGTTTGGGCGCAGAACAGCTTTGCCGCCTTTTGGCGCAACGTTTGATGTGCTTAACGCCAAAGAGCGCGGAACCTTGCGGCGAATGCCATGCCTGTCATTTGATGCAGGCGAACAGTCACCCTGATTTCCAGCATATTGCGCCCATTGAAAATAAAGACATCGGTGTAGATCAAATTCGTGCCATGAATGAACAGGCAAGTCAGCACGCGCAACAAAACGGCAATAAAGTGATTTATATTGAACAGGCGCATCGCCTGACGGAATCTGCCGCCAATGCTATTTTGAAAACCTTGGAAGAACCCCGCCCGAACACCTATTTCATTTTGCAGAATGATATGCAAAAGGCGCTGTTGCCCACCATTTATAGCCGTTGCCAAGTGTGGAATCTTCTGCCGCCGGCGACGGATACTGCGTTGCACTGGTTGCAGGCACAAACGTCTGTCGAAACGCCGGAAATTCTGACCGCACTTTTGGTAAATTATGGTCGCCCGCTGTTGGCGCTTGCCATGTTGACGCAGCATCTGCCGGAACAACGGCGCGAGTTTTTACGTCAATTCTGGTTGTTTTATCGTCGTCGTTCGCCGTTGGAATTGTTGCCGTTTTTTAATAAAGAGATTCTGTTGCAACAACTGGATTGGCTGTTGGCGTTTTTGAGTGATAGTCTGAAAAATAAATTGGCTATTCAGGAAAACTGGATTTGTCGGGATATTGAACGGGGCGTGATTCAATTCAGCCAAGGGCTGTCCGCTCCGGCATTGTTAAAAGCGACGCAGATCGTCGGCAAAGTGCGGTCGGATTTGGCGGCGAATAATGCGTTAAATCAGGAATTAATTTTATTGGACGGGCTGACCCGTTTAATTACCGAAGTGTTTGAAGGATAAAATATGTTTATTGTGGATTCCCATTGCCATTTGGATGCGTTGGATTACGAAAAATTACATGAAAATATCGCCGATGTAGTGGCAAAAGCTAACGCCCGCGATGTGAAGCATTTATTGGCAATCGGCGTAACGTTAAGCCGTTTCGAGAAAGCCTATCCCGAATTGGTTAAATTTGATAACGTCTCTTTGGCGTGCGGCGTGCACCCTTTGGATTTTGAGGAAGAACCTTACGACGCCGCCCGTTTGCTACATTTGGCGCAGGATCCGAAAGTGGTCGCCATCGGCGAAATCGGCTTGGATTATTATTACAGCGCAGAAAACAAGGCGCAGCAACAGGCGGTGTTTGCCAGCCAGATTGAAGTTGCCAATCAGTTAAATAAGCCGGTGATTATTCACACCCGCGAAGCCCGCGAGGACACCATGAGCCTGTTGCGCGACAATCATGCGGAAAAGTGCGGTGGCGTTTTGCATTGTTTTACGGAAAATTACGACATGGCAAAACAAGCCTTGGATTTGGGCTTTTATATTTCTATTTCAGGCATCGTTACCTTTAAAAATGCCGAGGAAATTCGCGATGTGGTGCGTAAATTGCCATTAGATTGTTTACTGGTGGAAACCGATTCGCCGTATTTGGCGCCGGTGCCTTATCGCGGCAAACAAAATCAACCGGCTTACACCCGTGAAGTGTGCGAATATGTGGCGGCGTTGAAAGGCGTTTCGGTGCAGGAAATGGCGCAAATCACTACGCAAAACTTCGAGCGTTTATTTAAAATTCAGGTACAATGAGGTTCAAACGAGTCGGAAAAAGGACGGAATAATGCGTAAATTTTTTAAATATTTTTTCATTACGGTGATTTTGGTTTTTCACCTGTTTTTGTTCGCCACCGTGCACTATGTGTTCCCGCGCTATGATGTGACGCAGGTCACCGGCGTGGAAGTGAAACGGATGGATAAAGACGGGTTAATTACTAAAACCAATCCGGCGGACGGACCGACCCGCGACGTGTATTTTATCAACACCCAACATCCGGACGGCAAAGTGCGGGTATATCGTAACGAAGACACCGGCTGGGGCTTCCCGTTCTATTTTAAATTCGGTTCCGCGAATTTGCAGGCGGAGGCGCAGGCATTGGGTAACGAACAGAAAACCGTACAAATGAAATACTACGGCTGGCGCATTACCGTATTTAACGAATTTCCGAATGCTTTGTCGGTAGAAGCTCTGGCAGAAGGCGAATCGCCAAACCATCCGATTTTCGCCTATATTTTCTACGTGATTTTGCTGTTCACCTTATTCTTCTCTGTGCAATTTGTGCGCGGTTGGTTCGACAGCGAAAACTAACGTTCCTTTTTCCTTTCTTCGGTGCGGTTGAAAAACGTTTTAAAAACCGACCGCACTTTATCTTTATTTACATCAATGAATTGAAATCTTATGAGTTTATTTACCGCGATTTTAGTTTTAATTTTATTAATTATCATCAGTGCCGTTGTGTCTTCTGCTGAAATTTCCCTGGCGGGGGCGCGTCGGATTAAATTGCAAAACATGGTCAACGAAGGTAACACGAAAGCCGCCATGGTGCTCAAACTGCAAGAGCAACCGGGGCGCTTCATTACTGTGGTGCAAATCGGCTTGAATATGGTCGCCGTGTTAGGCGGGGTGATCGGCGAAGCGACCATTCGGGTGCACTTGCAACACGTTATTCATCAATATACCGATGCTGCGTGGGTGGAAAGCGCCGCTTCCTGGATTGCGTTTTTTATCGTGACCGCTTCCTTTATTTTGCTGGCGGATCTCATGCCTAAACGCCTGGCAATGACCAACCCCGAAGTGGTGGCATTGCGCACGGTGCGGATTATGCAAATCTGCATTTTCTTATTGAAACCTATTGTGTGGGTGTTCGATTCCGTCGCCAATTTCATTTTCCGTATTTTTAAAGTATCTACCGTGCGCGAAGAAAGTATGACCTCCGAAGACATCGTGGCAGTGGTGGATGCCGGCGCGGAGGCAGGCGTGTTAAAAGCGCAGGAACATTATCTCATCGAGAATATTTTCGATATGCAGCAACGCACGGTCACCTCCACCATGACCACCCGCGAAAATATCATTTTTTTAGACCGCACTTTTACCCGCCAGCAAGTGCTGGACACGCTCACGAAAAATTCCCATTCCAAACTGCTTATTTGCGATCAGGGCTTGGATCATATTTTAGGTTATGTGGAATCGCACAGTTTGCTGACACTGTTCCTGAAAGAGGAACAGGTGCAGCTCACCGACAATCGTTTGTTGCGCAAACCGCTGTTCGTGCCTGATACTTTGTCTTTGTATGAGGTGCTCGAATTATTTAAATCCACCGGCGAAGATTTTGCCGTTATCGTCAACGAATATGCGCTGGTGGTGGGCATTGTTACCTTAAACGATGTGATGAGTATCGTCATGGGCGAGTTGGTATCCAGCGAAGAAGAACAGATTATCCGCCGCGACGAAGATTCTTGGTTGGTGGACGGCGCCACACCGCTGGAAGATGTGAAACGCGCCTTGGATATTGAAGTCTTCCCGCACGATGAAAATTACGAAACCATCGCCGGTTTTATGATGTATATGCTACGTAAAATCCCGAAAAAAACCGATTTTGTGTTATACGGCCGCTACAAATTTGAAATCATCGACACCGAGAACTTTAAAATCGATCAACTGATGGTGTCTTTTAGGAGGGATTTGGAGGAAAGTAATCATAAGGATTGAGTTTGTTTGGTGGGTGTTGTATCCGCCCGAATTGTTCTGCTTTTAAGAGACAGTTTGGTGTCTCCTCTGCATTCCCTTTTTAAAAACGCTGCGAAAATCCACCGCACTTTTCTGTGAATTTACCCTTTCCGCACCAAAATCATAAAACGACAATCGTAAGGATTTTGTTCGTCGGCGGGGCGGTATTGTTCAAATTCAATGTTCCAGTGGTTCCAATCAATAGGCGGGAAGAAGGTGTCGCCTTCCAGTTCAGTTTGGATTTCGGTGAGGTAAAGGCGGGTCGCCTGCGGTAAATATTGCTTGAACAGCTGACCGCCGCCGATGAGCATGATTTCGTCGGAATCGATGACAAAATCCACCGCACTTTCCAGGCTGTCTTTCCAAATAATGCCGTCGTGCACGAAAGGTTGGCGGGAAAGCACGATGTTGGTACGTTTCGGTAATGGGCGACCGATGCTTTCAAAGGTTTTGCGTCCCATGATGACGGGTTTGCCGGTGGTATTTTGGCGAAACCAGGCGAGGTCGGCGGGCAGGTGCCATGGCATTTGGTTATCTTTGCCGATGACATGGTTTTTGGTCATGGCGACAATCAGGCTTAAACGCATTGTATTTCCTAATGTATTTAACGGGTTAAAGTGCGGTTACTATACCACAGGTTTTTCCCGATAGAACAGTAAGCCAGGTAATGCCAAGCCGAAAACCAGCGCACCGAGAATAAACGTGGTGCTGATGAAGGAGGCGATCATCTGCTCAAATAAGGCGTCGGAGAAGCCGTAATGGTGAATTTGCACGATGGCGATCATCGCCTTATATGCCTGCACGCCAGGAATCATCGGGATAATGGCGGCGACGGTGAACACTTTCGGGTGTGCCAAATAACGGTGGGATAAATGTACGCCGATGAAGCCGATGAGCGCCGCGCCGACCAGGGTGGCAAAAACGATGGGGATGTTGCACTGAATTAAAATGGTGCGGGTGACGTGTCCCAAAGCACCGAGCAAGGCGCAGTATTTCAACGCTTTCGGCGGCACATTAAAGACCAACGCAAAGCCTACCGCCGGAATAGCGGCGAAAAACATATCGTCCAGTAACAAAAATAACCAATCCATTTTAATGCCCCCACGTGGTGATGTTGAGTACGCTCAAGGCGAAGACAATGCCGAGACAAGCGCCGAAAGTGAGAATGGTAGCGATCGCCCAACGCCCGATTCCCATATTCACATAGCCTTTCAGAATATCCGCCAAAGAATTGATTAACGGAAAGCCAGGCACCAGTAATAATACGCTGGACGCCAAGGCGATTTGTGGGTCGTTGCCGAGCTGATATTTCAGACTGATGCCGGCGATGAGCGAGGCGACGAAAGCGGTGACGGCAAACACAATGACCGGGTTGTAGTGCCGTTTGGACAATTCCTGCCGCACGAACATGGCGACGGAGGCGGCTAAAAAGGTGATGAGCGAAATCAGCGCATTGCCGCCGGATAAATGGGCAAAAGAGGCGCAGGATAAGCCGATCATCAAGACCACAAAATAGCGGTTATATTTTAGCGGCTTGAGTTGCGAGAGTTTTTTCCTGACCAGCTGAATGTCGTAGATTTTATGTTCGGCAGAGATGACAATGCGTTGCACGTCGGTGACCATTTGCATATTAATGCCCTTGTCGGTGCTTTTACGGGCGGTGGTGATGCAATGGTTGTTAGCCAAGGTGGTGATAACCACGGCGTTGGCGGTGAGGGCGCATTCTACACTTTCTACCCCCAGTGCAAAACCGAGCCGTTGCGCCATTTGCGACACGACGGTGCTTTCCGCGCCATGTTGTAGTAATAACAGCGCCGTTTGCACGCATAATCGCGTGACTTCCCGTTGATAGTCGGGTGTGATGTTTTCTCTTTCCATGATGAATCTACCTAAAATTAATTAGCGACATTATAGACCTTTCGTCATTGAACAAAAATGCTTAATAGAATAAGCACTAAAGTGCGGTGGGATTTTTGGATAAATTTCAGGATTTATGCTAGGTTAAGTGCATTTTTGAGAGAAGTCAGTATGCAACAGAATAATAAAACCATTGTGGTGAAATTCGGCACCAGCACGCTCACGCAGGGCTCGCCGAAATTGAATTTAGCCTACATGATGGAAATTGTTCGTCAGTTGGCACAATTACATCAGGCAGGTTTTCGCCTGGTGATCGTGACCTCGGGTGCCATTGCCGCCGGTCGCCATTAATTAT
Source organism: Aggregatibacter actinomycetemcomitans (assembly GCF_023518055.1). NCBI lineage: Bacteria > Pseudomonadati > Pseudomonadota > Gammaproteobacteria > Pasteurellales > Pasteurellaceae > Aggregatibacter > Aggregatibacter actinomycetemcomitans. The sequence continues at coordinate 183,717 of NZ_CP085096.1, read as the reverse complement.
TTAAATCACCCGCAATTGCCGCCCACCGTGGCGTCCAAACAATTGCTGGCGGCGGAGGAGCAGAGCCAGCTGATTCAAACCTGGGAAAAACTGTTTGCCATTTATGATATTCACATCGGGCAAATGTTGCTGACCCGCGCCGATATTGAAGATCGCGAACGTTTCCTGAATGCACGCGTTGCTGGATAACCGCATTATTCCGGTGATCAACGAAAATGATGCGGTGGCGACGGCGGAAATTAAAGTGGGATAACGATAATTTATCAGCGCTGGTGGCGATTTTGGTGCAGGCGGATCGTTTGGAAAACCGTAAACAATGGCTGTTCACCGCGCCGTCGGCAGGCGTACTGACCATTGATGAAGGCGCACAAAGTGCGGTGTTAATTCAGCATAAATCTTTACTGCAGGCAGGCATTGTGAGTGTCAGCGGGCGTTTCTCACGCGGTGAAGTGGTGCGCATTCGGAATGCACAAGGCAAGGACATTGCCCTCGGCATGCCGCGCTATAACAGCGATGCGCTGGAACTGATTAAAGGCAAACAATCGCAGGATATTGAACAACAGCTGGGCTATGAGTACGGCGCGGTGGCTATTCATCGGGACGATATGATCGTGTTATAAAAAGAGAGAAAAGAAAAACGGCGTTCATCATAACGCCGTTTTTTGTAGGATGATTTTTTTGAATTATAGAATATCCAATAATTCCACTTCAAACACTAACGGGCTGAATGGCGGAATGGCTGCGCCAGCACCACGTTCGCCGTAAGCCAATTCATGCGGAATCGCCAAACGCCATTTGGAACCGACCGGCATCATGGAGAGGGCTTCGACCCAACCTTTAATCACGCCGTTAACCGGGAACTCCGCCGGTTGACCGCGTGTTACGGAGCTGTCGAATACGGTGCCGTCCGGTAGCGTGCCGGTGTAGTGTACGCTGACTTTGTCCGTGGCGGAAGGCACTTTGCCGTCGCCTTCAATCAGCACTTCATATTGCAAACCGGAATCGGTCATTTTCACACCGTCTTTTTGTTTATTGGCTTCCAAGAAGGCTTTGCCAGCCGCTTCAATTTCTTTGAATTGCGCCTGTTGTGCTTCTGCCGCTTGTTGTTGTAATTGTTGCAGCGCTTGGCTGATTTCGTTGAAATCCAATACCGGCGCGTGTTGATTTAACACATCGTAAATTCCTTTTGCCACGGCTTCCGTTTTTACCGCTAATTGGCTGTCCAATAATTGCTGACCGATTTGCAAGCCGATACCGTAGCTGCCTTTGGCTTGTGTATCGTCCAATTTCACTTGATTAAAAAACGCTGCCGTCATGTTGTTTTCCTTTGTATGATAAAAATTAATTGATCGTGGCTAATATTTCACCCACTCTGACGGGTTCGTCCACCTGCAAATGTTCTGTTAAGGTCACGCGATTAGCCGGGAAAAGGTTGATGACCGTAGAACCTAACTGAAATGCGCCCATTTCCTGACCTTTGGTCAATTTTACCGCATTTTCCTCTTGATACGTCCAGACTTTCACTTCATCGGCGCGCGGCGGATTAATCACGCCCGCCCAAACGGTGCTCATGCTGGCGGTGATCGTGGCGCCCACCAGAATCTGCACCATAGGGCCGAATTCGGTATCAAACAGGCAAATCACCCGTTCATTACGGGCAAATAAGTTAGACACGTGTTCCGCCAGGAACGGGTTCACCGAGAACAAGGCGCCGGGCACATAAATCATTTTGCGCAGGGTGGCATCGCACGGCATATGCACGCGGTGGTAATCGCGAGGAGATAAATAGATGGTGGCGAATTCGCCGTTTTTAAAGGTGTTGACCAATTCCTCATCGCCCGCCAATAAATCGGACAAGCTGAAAAAATGCCCTTTGGCTTGCAATAATAATTCGTCGTCAATATGCCCGATTTGGCTCACACGACCATCTGCCGGCAAGCAAAGTGCGGTAGGATTTTCATTTATTTTTCGGGCACCGTCTTTTAATTCGCGAATAAAAAATTGGTTGAAATTTTCGTAGTCGCTGAAGTTTTCTTTTTTCGCTTCGCTCATGTCCACATTGTATTTCTTGGCGAAGAGTTTAATTACGAAATGAGTGACTGCGCCCCATTTTTGCTTGGCGAACCAGCCCGCCAATTGGGTTAAATACAGTTGTGGCATAACATATTGAAAGGCAACTTTCAGGCGCTGCCAATAAGTGGATTTGTTCATAATGGTTATTTTTTCTACAATGTTAAGATGAATGAGGGGTGATTATAACAACTTATTCGGCTTGTGCAATGAGGGGGATTTACTGCCGTCGTTATATCGGAAAGAAAAAATATTGGAAGTACTTCAGAAGATGTAAAAGACAGTTTTAATCATATATAAGTATTTGGGGGTGGCGCCAATTCTCAGGTAAAATCACAATTTTATTCTTTTTCGATTAACTCTATGAATCAACAACAGCTATTAAAATTTGATCGTGAACATATTTGGCATCCCTATGCAGCACTTCCACCAACTACACCGATTTATGCAGTAGAACGCGCAGAGGGCGTAATGATTATGCTTAAAGATGGACGTCAGCTGATTGACGGAATGTCGTCTTGGTGGGCAGCGTTACATGGTTATAATCACCCTCGTCTGAATGCAGCGGCAAATAAACAGTTGGCGCAAATGAGCCACATTATGTTCGGTGGGTTAACTCACGAACCGGCTATTAAACTGACACAAAAATTGTTACCTTTATTACCTTCGGGATTAGAACAAATCTTTTTTGCCGATAGTGGTTCCATTGCCGTTGAAGTGGCGATGAAGATGGCTATTCAGTATCAACATGCAAAAGGTGAAACTCAGCGATATAAATTTGCAACCATTCGTTCAGGTTATCATGGTGATACTTGGCATGCCATGTCGGTATGCGATCCGGTGACGGGGATGCATAGCCTGTTTGCCAAAAGTTTGCCGGTGCAGTATTTCCTTCCACAGCCTCAAACTTCTTTTGGGCAACCATGGTGTGAAGAAGATATTGCACCATTGGCGGATTTATTGGAAAAACGAGGTGCAGAATTAGCCGCACTTATTCTTGAACCGGTAGTGCAGGGGGCAGGAGGAATGTATTTTTATTCGCCAATGTATTTAGTCCGGGCCCAACAACTTTGTCAACAATACGGCGTATTGCTAATTTTTGATGAGATTGCTACCGGTTTTGGTCGCACAGGAAAATTATTTGCGGCAGAATATGCCGACATTTCACCTGACATTATGTGTATCGGTAAGGCGTTAACCGGCGGTTATTTAACGCTGTCGGCAACCATTACAACCCGTGTTATTGCGCAAACTATTTGTCGTGGTGAAGCACAATGTTTTATGCATGGACCGACGTTTATGGCAAATCCATTAGCTTGTGCCATTGCTACAGCATCAATTGATTTATTGCTGGAAAACGATTGGCAGGGCAATGTAAAACGTATTGAACAACAACTGAAAGCCGAATTGCAGATTGCGGAAAATTTTAATGCGGTGAAAGCTGTACGGGTACTGGGTGCTATTGGTGTTTTGGAAATGTATGAACCGGTCAATTTAACCTCATTGCAGGTGCGTTTAGTGGCACATGGCGTCTGGGTTCGCCCGTTTGGCAGATTAGTGTACTTAATGCCACCTTTTATTATCAGTCCGTCACAATTATCTGCATTAACTTCCGGTATGTTGGCGGCAATCAGAGAGGAATACTATGAATAGGTCGGATTATTTTTCCACACAACTGGACATATTACGGCAAAAAGATCAATATCGCCGTTTCCCGCAAATTCACCATAACGGTAAGTTTGTTGAGCAAAATGGACATCAGATGCTCAATTTGGCTTCTAATGATTATCTGGGGTTAGCCGGTGATGTATCGTTACAACAAGCTTTTCTTAAAAAATACATTGAAAAACTACCGCACTTTACCTCCTCTTCGTCGCGCTTGCTAACCGGCAATTTCCCCGAATATGAAGCCCTTGAACAATTAATGGCAAATGCGTTTCGGCGGGAGGCATGTTTGCTGTTTAATAGCGGTTATCACGCCAATATTGGTATTTTACCGGCAGTAGCCAATAAACAAACCTTGATCGTCGCTGACAAATTGGTACATGCCAGCATTATTGATGGTATTCGCCTGAGCAATTCCCCGTTTTTGCGGTATCGTCATAACGATTACGATCACTTGTATAACATTTTACACAAACAGTATCTTCATTATGAACGCATTATTGTGGTGACGGAAAGTGTGTTCAGTATGGATGGGGATCTCGCAGACTTATCACAATTGGTTGCATTTAAAAAGCAATTTGACAATGTTATGTTGTATGTGGATGAAGCACATGGCATTGGTGTTTATGGCGAACGGGGTCTGGGTGTTGCCGAACAGACAAATTGCCTACCTGACATTGATTTTTTGGTAGGGACTTTTGGTAAAGCGTTTGCTTCCATGGGCGCTTATGTGGTTTGTGATCGAGTCATTAAAGATTATTTAATTAACACTATGCGCCCTTTGATCTTCAGCACAGCGTTACCGCCATTCAATGTGGCATGGACCACATTTCTCTTCGAAAAACAACCGCACTTTCAGGCTAAACGACAACATCTCATGCAATTAAGTGCGCGATTACGGCAGGTTCTCGCAGAGCAATTCAATATGCCAATGCCAAGTGAAAGCCATATAGTACCTTATATTTTAGGCGAAAATCAGCGCACTATAAAAATAGCGCACCGCCTTCAACAATGTGGATATTATTGCTTACCTATTCGGCCGCCTACCGTTCCTGTCGGAACATCTCGCATTCGTTTGTCTTTAACAGCCGATATGACCCATGATGAAATTGAACAATTTATAGAACAGTTATTTTATGCAATATCAATTAATTAACGTAAACCTGACACGTCGGCATTTAATCGTGTATTTCACCGGATGGGGTATGACACCATTGGTCATCCAACATTTAACATTACCGAAAGAACATGATTTGCTGGTTTGTTATGACTATCGGGATTTATCGCTTAATTTTGATTTTTCCTGTTATGAAAGTGTACGCTTAGTAGCATGGTCTATGGGTGTTTGGGTGGCTGAACATGTGATGGGGCAAACACCATTACTTTCCGCCACTGCAATTAATGGCACGGGGCTCCCTATGCACAATGAATATGGCATCCCTTGTGCCGTATTTAAAGGCACTTTGGAAGCTTTTGATGAGGTCAATCAACATAAATTTGAACGCCGAATGTGTGGTGACAAAAGTACATTACTACAATATCAATCGCTGGAAGGGCAGCGTTCAATTGAAGAAACACATGCCGAATTGACCGCACTTTATGAAGCATTGTTGACAAACCGGCAAAATGTCCCTCTGCACTGGACGAAAGCCATTATTGGCACGCAAGATCGTATTTTTCCTGTGCAGAATCAGCGTAATTACTGGCATTCTCGTTGTACGATGGTTGAAATGCTGGGTGGGCATTATTTGTTCCCATTACTACAAACATGGGCGCAATTATGGTGATCAAAAAAGAGCGTATAATGCAATGTTTCAATGCCGCATTAGAAACCTATGAAAAAAATGCCATTGCTCAACAACATATTGCCAATGATTTATTGAAATTATTATTGGAAAAAGGTGGAAGCCGTTTTCATCGAGTGCTGGAAATTGGTTGCGGCACAGGTAATTTTACCCGTTTATTGATGCAAAATATTGAGGCAGAGCATTGGGATTGTAATGATTTGTGCGATGTTTCCGCTCAATTAATGCAGAATCTGCCACTTCGGAACTATAATTTTTACCAAGGATGTGGCGAATCTTTGGTCTTATCTGCTCAATATGATTTGATCGTTTCCGCCTCAACCATTCAATGGTTTTCCGATCCATTGGCTTTTTTGTACCGATGTTCGACACACTTAATACCAAACAGTATGATTTTATTGAGTACATTTGCGCCGACGAATTTGCCTGAAATCAGGGCACTAAGCCAAATCGGTTTGGATTACCCTAATCTGGCACAATGGCGGGAAACATTAATGGCGAATTTTCATATTATTCACTTATCCCAAAAGGAAATTCGGCTAGAATTTGATTCCGCACTTTCAGTGCTGAGACATTTAAAAGATACCGGCGTCACAGCAACGAATAATCGAATTTGGAATCGTGAGAAAGTTGCTCGCTTTTGTGAGCAATATCATCAACATTACATCAATGAACAGGGTAAAGTTTCATTAACTTATGTGCCGATCTTCATGTTGGCACGAAAAAAAGAGAATGCATAATGGGAAAAGTATTGTTTGTTTCAGGCATTGATACCGATATTGGCAAATCCGTTGCCACAGGTTATTACGCTAGATACTTAATGCAATTGGGGTATTCGGTAATCACTCAGAAAATGGTGCAAACAGGTTGTTGCGATATTTCATCAGATATTTTAATTCACCGCAAAATTCAAGGTGTTGAATTAGCAGATGAAGATCGCAAAGGGGAAACCTGCTGCTATTTATTTGATTATCCTTGTTCACCCTATTTAGCTGCATGTTTGCAAAATACCTATATTGATGAAAAAACGATTGAAAAATACACCGCACTCTTAGCGCAAAAATATGATTATGTTTTGCTGGAAGGAGCAGGCGGTTTGATGGTCCCTTATGCCGAGGGAAAGACAACCTTGGATTATATTACGGCACATAATTATCCGTTAATCTTGGTGACTTCCGGTAGATTGGGTAGCATTAATCATACATTGCTCAGTTTAGAAGTATGCGCGCATCAAAATATTAACGTGGATACATTGATTTATAATCTTTATCCGCCTACGGATAAATTGATTACACAAGATACGCAACAATATTTCAAAAGCTATTTAGCCAAACGCTTTCCGACGACAAAATTTATGTTGATGCAAAAAATTGATTTTTAGCATTGATTTTCATGTTTATAACAATAATTTCCTTTGACTATTTTATTCCCAAAGAGTAATATGCGCTCCCTATGCAAAAGGTAAAGCTACCCCTAACTGTTGATCCGGTAAAAGACGCGCAACGAAGATTGGATTATCAGGGTTATTACTCCGTTAATCAATTAAGCCGCCTTGCCGAATCGGTCAGTAAAGTGCTCAGCGATGCACAGGTTACATTATCGTTCTTTATTGATCCGCAAAAATTAGTTGTTATGCAAGGTCATGCCTGCGTTGATGTCAAGTTGACTTGTCACCGTTGTGGTGAACCGTTTACACAAACCGTTGATTGTGAATTTTGCTACAGTCCGGTAGCTAGTTTTGATCAAATTGATGTATTGCCGGAGATCTATGAGCCAATTGAATTCAATGAATTCGGTGAAATAGATTTACTCGGTGCGATTGAAGATGAACTCATTTTAAGTTTGCCGATTGTACCAATGCATTCATCTGAACACTGTGAAGTGTCCGTGGCGGAACAGGTTTTTGGCGAATTGCCGCAAGAGCTGGCGAAAAGACCGAACCCGTTCGCTGTATTAGCTAATTTAAAGCAAAAATAATTTAGGAGTATAGCCAATGGCTGTTCAACAAAATAAAAAATCCCGTTCACGTCGTGATATGCGTCGTTCTCATGATGCGTTAACCACAGCTGCAGTCTCTGTTGATAAAGCAAGTGGTGAAACTCATTTGCGTCACCATGTAACCGCTGACGGTTACTATCGTGGTCGTAAAGTGATTAACAAGTAATTATCCATTACAGCAAAGGTAATCACTTGAGTCGTCTAACCCTTGCGTTAGATGCGATGGGCGGGGACATAGGTCCCCGTATTACTATCCCTGCATCCATTTTAGCCTTGGAACGTGATCCAGCGCTTTTCCTCGTATTATTTGGCGATCGCCAACAAATTCTTCCGCTTTTATCCGCCGCTTCAAACACTGTTCGTCAACGTTGTGACATCATTCATTGCGCCCGCGTAATTGATAATCGCCAAGGTATTTCCTATGCGTTACGTCACAGTAAAGATACTTCAATGCGTTTAGCTATTGAAGCGGTACAAAAGGATACCGCGCAGGCTTGTGTCAGTGCCGGCGATACCGCCTCATTAATGGGGTTGTCAAAAATTTTATTACAGCCCCTTGAAGGCATTCATCGCCCCGCGCTTATCTCCGCGATTCCGACCATCACCGGTGAACGTACTATCATGCTTGATTTGGGCGCCAATCTGGAATGTGACGCGGAAAACCTATACCAGTTTGCGCTGATGGGGGCTATTTTTGCCGAGAATACGCTGGATTTGGTTTATCCTCGCATTGCGTTGTTGAATATCGGTATTGAAGCAGTGAAAGGGTATAAATCCCTGCGTGATGCCGCTGATTTACTGCAAAAAGATACCGCACTTAATTATATAGGGTTCATTGAAGGGAACTGCCTGTTAAACGGCATGGCGGATGTGATTGTCAGTGACGGTTTTGCCGGTAATATTGCCTTAAAAACCCTGGAGGGGGCGGCGAAGAATGTGATTTCCTTACTGAAAAGTGAGAAGAAAAATAGTATATTAAGCACGGTTTTCAGTTGTTTAATTCGGTCTTTATTCAAAGACAGATATCAACGACTAAAAAAAATCAACCCCGATCAATATAATGGCGCATCTTTGATTGGTTTGACTTCCGTGGTAGTAAAAAGTCACGGCAGCGCGAACCAAGAAGCTTTTGCCAATGCCATTGCCGATGCGGCGTTACAAGCCCGTCGTCAAATTCCACAAAAAATTTTAGCGGGATTAAATAAGAATTAAATATCATAGATTAGTGAGTTCCCTCACTATTTTTAATGAGATGACTATGTTTAGCAAAATTTTATCTACCGGTAGTTATTTACCAAAAAATATTCGCACCAATGTCGATTTAGAAAAAATGGTAGATACTTCAGATGAATGGATTGTGACCCGTTCCGGTATTCGCGAACGTCGCATTGCCGATCCGAATGAAACCGTATCAACCATGGGCGTTGAAGCAGCGAAAAAAGCGATTGAAGCCGCAAACATTGACCCGCAGGAAATCGATCTTGTGTTGGTCGCTACAACCAGCAACTCTCATGCCTATCCGAGCGCTGCTTGCCAGATTCAGGGGATGCTGGAGATTGATGATGCCATTTCCTTCGACATTGCCGCCGCTTGCACCGGATTTGTGTATGCCTTAGGTGTCGCGGATCAATTTATTCGCACCGGTAAAGTAAAAAATGCGCTGGTGGTCGGTTCCGATTTAAACTCCCGCAAATTAGATGAAACGGATCGTAGCACTGTGGTGTTATTCGGTGATGGTGCCGGCGCGCTGATTTTACAGGCTTCCGAACAGGAAGGCATTATTTCCACCCATTTGCATGCCTCTGCGGACAAGCACGCCGCCTTGGTGCTGCCGCAACCGGAACGAGGTGAAGCCAAATCAGGCTATATTGAGATGCAGGGTAACGAAACCTTTAAACTTGCCGTGCGCGAGCTTTCCAATGTAGTGGAAGAAACCCTTGCCGCCAATAATTTAGATAAAAAAGATATTGATTGGTTAGTGCCTCATCAGGCAAATTTACGTATTATCACGGCGACGGCGAAAAAACTGGAAATGGATATGTCGCAAGTGGTGGTGACGCTGGATCGTTATGCCAATAACAGTGCGGCAACGGTGCCGGTGGCGCTGGATGAAGCGGTGCGTGACGGACGTATTCAACGCGGGCAGCTGCTCCTGCTGGAAGCCTTCGGCGGTGGTTGGACTTGGGGATCCGCCCTGGTTAGGTTTTAATAATGAAGATTTAATGAATTTTATGACCGCACTTTTTAGGTATTGATGCGGATTGACACTTTAAAGTGCGGTCGGTTTTTCTCACATTTTTAAGTAGGAAAAAAGTATGAAAAAATTTGCAATGGTTTTCCCGGGACAAGGTTCTCAAGCTGTGGGTATGCTTGCCGAATTGGCGGTGGAATATCCTGTGGTGCAGGACACTTTCAAACAGGCATCCGAGGCGTTGGGCTATGATTTATGGCAATTGGTACAACAAGGTCCGGCAGAAGAGTTGAATAAAACCTGGCAAACCCAGCCTGCGCTTTTAGCTGCGTCCGTAGCAATTTATCGTGTGTGGCAGGAAAAATATCCGCAATTAAAACCGGAAGTCATGGCGGGACACAGTTTGGGTGAATATTCCGCGTTGGTATGTGCCGGCGTGTTGGATTTCCAGGATGCAGTTAAATTGGTGGAATTGCGCGGTAAACTCATGCAACAAGCTGTACCGGAAGGCACCGGTGCCATGTATGCCATTATCGGGCTAGATAATGAAGCGATTATTAATGCTTGTAAACAGGCGGAACAAGGGGAAGTGGTGTCTGCAGTGAACTTTAATTCACCGGGACAAGTGGTCATTGCCGGTACGAAAGCGGCGGTAGAACGTGCGGCAGCATTGTGTAAAGAAGCCGGCGCTAAGCGTGCGTTACCGTTAGCGGTGAGCGTGCCTTCCCATTGTGCATTAATGAAACCGGCGGCGGATCAATTATCCGTTTCCTTAGAAAGTATTACCTTAAAGGCACCGAGTGTTGCCGTATTAAATAATGTGGACGTGAAAGGGGAAAGCGAGGCGGAAGCCATTCGTCACGCCTTGGTTCGCCAGCTTTATAGCCCGGTGCGTTGGACTGAAACCGTGCAGAAAATGGCGGGCAACGGCGTGGAAGTGTTAGTGGAAATCGGTCCGGGCAAAGTGTTAAACGGGCTAACTAAACGTATTGTGGATTCATTGCAGGCGGTTTCGGTGAACGATGTGAAATCCCTCGATTCAATTGAAGAATTATTCGCATAATAATGAGTAAAAAGGAGTAAAACTATGCAGGGCAAAATTGCACTCGTGACAGGCGCAACACGCGGTATCGGTCGTGCGGTGGCGGAAGAATTGGCATCGAAAGGTGCGTTTGTGATCGGCACGGCAACTTCTGAAAAAGGCGCAGAAACGATTTCCGCCTATTTAGGTGAAAAAGGCAGAGGCTTGGTATTAAACGTTGCCGATCAAGCCTCTATCGAAGGCGTATTGGAGCGCATCAAAAAAGAATTCGGCGACATTGATATTTTAGTCAACAACGCCGGGATTACCCGTGACAATCTGTTAATGCGTATGAAAGATGAAGAATGGTTCGATATTTTACAAACCAATTTAAGCTCCGTTTATCATCTTTCCAAAGCCATGTTACGCAGCATGATGAAAAAACGCTTCGGACGTATCATCAACATCGGTTCCGTCGTAGGTTCCTCCGGTAACCCGGGGCAAAGTAACTACTGCGCGGCAAAAGCCGGTTTAGTCGGTTTTAGTAAAGCCTTGGCGAAAGAAGTGGCCTCCCGCGGGATTACCGTAAACGTTGTGGCACCGGGCTTTATCGCAACAGATATGACCGAAGTATTAAGCGAAGAATTAAAAAACAACCTGCTGACCCAAATTCCGGCGGGACATTTGGGCAAACCGAAAGACATTGCTAAAGCCGTGGCATTTTTAGCCTCCGACGATGCGGCATACATTAACGGTATAACGTTGCACGTTAATGGCGGAATGTACATGAGCTAGGCGGTATTTGGCGAAAGGTTACGTGCGGTAAATAGGATAAAAGCAATAGCCAAACGTTCGGCTTAGTGTTAAAATCGCCTCCGCAATGTAACTTGGTTAGGTCGTTCAAGGGTTCGTGAAAGACGTAACTATTTTTTTTCACTGTATGTCTTTGTGAAAATTCAATGTTTTTTGAGGTTTGACCTCTTGCCAAAAACGTTGTAAATTTTCGGTAAGTACATACACTACTTAACTTATCGCAATGAGCGAAAACTTAAACATAGGAAGAAACAAATGAGCATTGAAGAACGCGTAAAAAAAATCATCGTTGAACAATTAGGCGTGAAAGAAGAAGATGTAAAACCTGAAGCGTCTTTCGTTGAAGATTTAGGTGCGGATTCTTTAGATACTGTTGAATTGGTGATGGCTTTAGAAGAAGAATTCGATATCGAAATTCCGGATGAAGAAGCTGAAAAAATCACAACAGTTCAATCAGCGATTGATTACGTTCAAAACAATCAATAATTGATTTGCTAATTTAGGCGGTTTTCATCACCGCCTAAATTTTTTCTGGTGATTCTACATTCCCGCCGTAAAAAACACATTCAAAACCGACCGCACTTTCTGTGCTTTGCTTATTGAAATTTTCCCTGAAAGCAGTAGACTGGCGCACAATTTTTTAGCCTTGTACACAGCCTAAAAAATCTCTTCTCTTCTAACTTTAAATGTTACCCGTGAGTAACAGAAGGACAATTCAAAATGACAACAAACGTAAATAGCTATGGCTGGAAAGCCTTGCTGGGTTCCGCCGTGGGTTATGCCATGGACGGTTTCTATCTTCTCATTCTCGGTTTCATGTTAAGCGCTATTTCCGCCGATTTAGGTTTAACCCCGGCACAGGGCGGTTCTTTGGTCACCTGGACCTTAGTCGGCGCGGTAGTCGGTGGCATCTTATTCGGTGCGTTAAGTGACAAATACGGGCGCGTGCGCGTGCGCGTGCTCATGTGGACGATTATCCTATTCGCCGTGTTCACCGGTTTATGTGCCTTAGCGCAAGGGTATTGGGATTTGCTCATTTACCGCACCATCGCCGGAATCGGCTTGGGCGGCGAATTCGGTATTGGCATGACATTGGCGGCGGAAGCCTGGCCGGCGCGTCATCGCGCCAAAGCGGCATCTTATGTGGCGCTCGGCTGGCAAGTCGGCGTGCTGGGGGCGGCGTTGCTGACACCGGTATTATTACCGCATATCGGCTGGCGCGGAATGTTTGTGGTGGGTATCTTCCCGGCATTTGTCGCCTGGTATTTACGCGCTCACTTACATGAACCTGAAATTTTTGTGCAAAAACAAACCGCACTTTCTGAGCGCAAAGCGGAAAAAAGCGGTTGGTTTTCCAAGTTGGAATCGTTCAAATTACTGGTGAAAGATAAAGCCACCATCAAAATCAGTTTAGGCGTTGTGGTGCTGACTTCCGTACAAAATTTCGGGTATTACGGCATCATGATTTGGATGCCGAATTTTCTCTCCAAGCAACTGAGTTTCAGCTTAACAAAATCCGGCATTTGGACAGCGGTCACCGTGTGCGGCATGATGGTCGGCATCTGGATTTTCGGACGTTTGGCGGATCATATCGGGCGCAAACCGAGTTTTCTGTTATTCCAAGCCGGTGCCGTGGTGAGTATTTTCGCCTATTCTCAATTAGCGGACCCGACGGCGACGCTGATTGCCGGCGCATTTTTAGGGATGTTTGTGAACGGCATGATGGGCGGTTACGGTGCCTTAATGGCGGAAGCCTACCCAACTCAAGCGCGCGCTACCGCACAAAATGTGCTATTTAACTTAGGGCGCGCCGTCGGCGGATTCGGACCGATTGTGGTCGGTGCGATCGTCTGCGCATATTCATTCCAAACCGCCATTGCCTTATTGGCAGTGATTTATGTGATTGATATGTTGGCGACCGTGTTCCTGGTACCGGAATTAAAGGGCAAAGCGTTAAATTAGCAAACTAAAGTGCGGTGAGAAAATGATGTGTTTTTTAACCGCACTTTTTAGACGATAACCTTAAACAAAAAGCCGCTTTTGATGATGTCAAAAGCGGCTTTTTCAAGGTAAAGTGCGGTGGAAATTATGAGCGTTTCATAATCTCAAAAAATTCTTCGTTGGTTTTTGCTACGGCGAGTTTGTCGATAAGGAATTCCATGGCTTCCACTTCGCCCATTGGGTTAAGGATTTTGCGCAGGATCCACATTTTTTGTAACTCGTCAGGGGTAGTAAGCAAGTCTTCTTTACGGGTGCCTGAACGGTTGAAGTCAATTGCCGGGAACACGCGTTTTTCCGCGATTTTACGCGAAAGATGCAATTCCATGTTACCGGTGCCTTTAAATTCTTCGAAGATTACTTCGTCCATTTTCGAACCGGTATCCACCAGCGCGGTGGCGATAATGGTTAAGCTACCGCCTTCTTCTACGTTACGTGCCGCACCAAAAAAGCGTTTTGGGCGATGTAGAGCGTTGGCGTCCACACCACCGGATAAAATTTTGCCGGAAGCCGGGGTTACGGTGTTGTAAGCGCGCGCTAAACGAGTGATGGAATCGAGTAAAATCACTACGTCTTTTTTGTGTTCGACGGCACGTTTGGCTTTTTCAATAACCATTTCCGCCACTTGGACGTGACGGGTCGCCGGTTCGTCGAAGGTGGACGCGATGACTTCGCCTTTCACGGAACGTTGCATTTCCGTTACCTCTTCCGGACGTTCATCAATCAGCAAGACGATAAGTTCGACATCAGGGTAATTGTGCGTGATACTTTGTGCGATATTTTGCAGCAACATGGTTTTACCCGCTTTTGGCGGCGCCACGATCAAACCACGCTGACCTTTACCAATCGGGGAGGCCAAATCTAAAATACGGGCGGTTAAATCTTCGGTAGAACCGTTGCCGCGTTCCATTCTTAAATGGGAGTTGGCGTGTAATGGGGTTAAGTTTTCGAAAAGGATTTTGCTGCGGGATACTTCCGGTTTGTCGTCGTTGACTTGGTCAACTTTAAGGAGGGCAAAGTAGCGTTCGCCTTCTTTCGGCGGTCGAATTTTCCCTTCGATTTTGTCCCCGGTCTGTAAATTGAAACGACGAATTTGGCTCGGGCTGACATAAATATCATCCGGGCCGGCTAAATAGGAACTGTCGTCGGAACGCAGGAAACCGAAACCGTCCGGCAAAATTTCCAACACGCCGCCGCCGAAAATATCTTCCCCACCTTTGGCGTGCTGTTTCAAAATCGCAAAAATAATGTCTTGTTTGCGTAAACGGGCTAAATTTTCCAAACCCATTTGGTCTTCGCCCAGTTTCACCAGATCGGAAACCGGCATATTTTTAAGTTCTGTAAGATGCATAGTTTATTTGAAGTTTGTTTAGAGTTGAATGTTTAAGAAATAAATGAATGGAGGCCAATTTGAAATTGGTGCGTAACTTAGCATTAAATTTAGGCACTGTCTAGTTTTTAACGTTTTTTTTTCTGTGTTTGTTTGATCCAACCCCGGATTGCAGAAAAGTGCGGTGGTTTTTGCGGGCGTTTTTCAGGTCCACCTTTAATGTTCGTTTACAAAATTCCCTAAATTTGTTGTGTCTAATTTTTGGGGATTTTCCCTGTTCGTGCTATGCTTAGCGCCAATTTTTTACGATAAATTTGAGACTATGCAACAGAATTATTTAAGTTCGGCACGTTTCGCCGATTTAGCCCTACATCCTTTGGTGTTACAGGCGTTGAACGACAAAGGATTTGATTTTTGTACGCCGATTCAGGCGCTCTCGCTGCCCATTACGTTACGAGGCAAAGATGTTGCCGGACAGGCACAAACCGGCACCGGAAAAACAATCGCGTTTTTGTCCGCACTTTTCCATCATTTATTAACCTACCCGAAACAAACGGAAGCCAATCAACCGCGCGCTTTGATTCTGGCACCAACCCGCGAATTGGCGGTGCAAATTGAACACGACGCGCAGATTTTCTTAAAAACAACCAAATTTAAGACCGCACTTGCCTACGGCGGTGACGGCTATGACAAGCAACTCAAAGCCATTGAAAACGGCGTGGACGTGCTTATCGGCACCACGGGGCGCGTAATTGATTATGTGAAACAGGGCGTGATTCGTTTGGATCAGATTCAAACGGTGGTGCTGGACGAAGCGGATCGTATGTTCGATTTGGGTTTTATCCGTGACATTCGCTATTTGTTACGCAAATGCCCGCCACCACAACAACGCTTGACCATGTTGTTCTCCGCCACCTTGTCTTACAAAGTGCGTGAACTGGCTTTTGAAGATATGAATAGCCCGGAATATGTGGAAATCGAACCTGAACAAAAAACCGGGCAGCAAATTAAAGAAGAATTATTTTATCCGTCCAATCGGGACAAAATGCCGTTGTTGCTGACGCTCTTGGAAGAAGAATGGCCGGAGCGCTGTATTGTGTTTGCCAACACCAAACATAAATGCGAGGAAATTTGGGGCTATTTGGCGGCGGACGGGCATCGCGTGGGCTTATTAACCGGCGATGTGGCGCAGAAAAAACGGCTTTCCTTATTGAAAAAATTTACCGACGGCGATTTGGATATTTTAGTGGCGACGGACGTGGCGGCGCGCGGGCTGCATATTGCGGAAGTGACTCATGTGTTCAATTACGATTTGCCGGACGATCGGGAAGATTATGTGCACCGTATCGGGCGTACCGGACGTGCCGGCGAAAGCGGCATTTCCATCAGCTTCGCCTGCGAGCAATACGCCATGAATTTGCCGGCGATTGAAGAATATATCGGACACAGCATTACCGTGAGCCAATACGATCCGAACGCGTTATTACAGGATTTGCCGAAGCCTTATCGATTAAAACGGCAAACCAATTTCAGCGCACAGAATAACAATCGCCGCAAACCGTTTCGCGCAAAACGCTAGCCAACAGATTGGCGTGTATTTTATTCAATGGTAAAATTTGCACCTTTTGTCAATTGAGGAAAAATAATGTCATTAGTCGATTTCGTGGTGAATAAACTGGATAATTTAAAAGCCACCGATATTTTATCGTTAAACGTGAAGGGAAAATCCTCCGTCACCGATACCATGATCCTTTGCACCGGCACCTCTTCCCGCCATGTGTCTTCTTTGGCGCAAAAATTAATTACCGAATGCAAACTTGCCGGTATCGACGTGTTCGGCGATGAAGGCAAGGAAACCGCCGATTGGGTGGTAG
Source organism: Aggregatibacter actinomycetemcomitans (assembly GCF_023518055.1). Lineage (NCBI taxonomy): Bacteria > Pseudomonadati > Pseudomonadota > Gammaproteobacteria > Pasteurellales > Pasteurellaceae > Aggregatibacter > Aggregatibacter actinomycetemcomitans. The sequence goes on along the minus strand of NZ_CP085096.1, from coordinate 166,952 downwards.
TGGATTTGGGTGACGCCATCGTACATATCATGCAGGCAGAAAGCCGCGAAATGTATCAGCTGGAAAAACTTTGGGCATAGACGCCAAAAAGTGCGGTTGTTTTTCCCGCTATTTTTTAGGTGCTGTTGAGGATCGAAAGGTGAAAATTCAGTTAATTGCCGTTGGAACCAAAATGCCGGGGTGGGTGACTACGGGCTTTGAGGAATATCAACGCCGCTTTCCGAAAGAGATGCCTTTTGAACTCATTGAAATTCCTGCCGGTAAACGGGGTAAAAATGCCGACATCAAACGTATTTTGGAACAGGAAGGCAAAGCCATGTTGGCGGCTGCCGGAAAAGGCAAGGTGGTGACACTGGACATTCCAGGTAACCCCTGGACCACGGAACAGCTGGCTCAACAATTAGAAGGCTGGAAAAATGACGGGCGCGATGTTTGTTTGCTCATCGGCGGGCCGGAAGGCTTGGCACTGGAATGTAAAGCCGCCGCCGAACAAAGTTGGTCACTTTCACCGCTTACTTTGCCGCATCCGTTGGTGCGCGTGGTGGTGGCGGAAAGCCTGTATCGCGCGTGGTCGCTCACTGCCAATCATCCATATCATCGAGAATAAATCAATAATAAGATGAGTTTAAAAATATTATTAAATCAGCCGCAATACGATCCGATTCGTGACAAAAAAGCCGAGCGCAACTTATTTGCCCGTCGCGCTTTGGTGTCATTTATCGGCGTGTTGGTGTTGTCGGTGGTGTTAATTTTAAACTTGTATGATTTGCAGGTGGTCAATTATGACGGTTATCAAACCCGTTCCAACGGCAATCGTATTAAGTTGTTGCCGCTGCCGCCGACTCGCGGGTTGATTTATGATCGCAACGGCAAACTGCTGGCGGAAAATCTGACCTTTTTCGGGCTTTATATCGTGCCTGAAAAGGTGGAAAATTTAGACCGCACTTTTGAGGAGCTGAGGGTGTTGGTAGGCTTAACTGATGAAGATATTGCGAATTTTAACAAGGAACGGCGTCGCTCCTCCCGTTATATGCCGATTATGCTGAAACGAAATCTAACGGAAGAGCAAATTGCCCGTTTTGCGGTGAATCAATACAATTTCCAGAGTTTGGATGTGAAACCCTACTTTAAGCGCCATTATTTATACGGCGAACCGCTGACCCATGTTTTGGGCTATGTGTCAAAAATTAACGATCGTGATGTAGAACGCTTGAAAAAAGAGGAAAAGTACGCCAATTATTCCGGCACGCACGACTGGGGCAAACTCGGCATTGAGCGCTATTATGAAGATGCTTTACACGGCACCACAGGCTTTGAAGAAGTAGAAGTGAACAGTCGCGGTAAAGTGATCCGCAAATTGCGCGCACAACCCGCCATTGCCGGCAAAAGCATTCACTTGACCATTGACTTAAATTTACAGCTTTACGTTACCGATTTATTGGCGGGACACAAAGGCGCCGTGGTAGTGATGGATCCGAAAGACAACAGTATTTTAGCCATGGTTTCCGTACCGAGTTATGACAATAATCTTTTTGTGGATGGTATTTCCGGGGCGGATTACCGTCGCTTGCTCAATGACTCAAATCGCCCGCTTTATAGCCGCGTGACCCAAGGCGCCTATCCGCCGGCATCAACCGTGAAACCGTTCATCGCTGTTTCCGCATTGCAGGAAAATGTGATTACGCCGAACATGACCATTTATGATCCCGGCTATTGGATGTTGCCGAACAGTACCAAGCGTTTTCGTGACTGGCGTAAAGGCGGGCACGGCATGATCAATCTAAACAAGGCCATTACCGAATCCTCCGATACGTATTTTTATCAAACTGCCTATAACCTCGGCATCGATCGCCTGTCCGATTGGATGAAACGCTTTGGTTTCGGTGTCCCGACGGGGATTGATATTCAGGAAGAAACCAGTGCCAATATGCCGACCCGTGAATGGAAGCAAAAACGCTATAAAAAAGCCTGGGTGCAGGGCGATACAATTTCCGTAGGCATTGGGCAGGGGTACTGGACGGCGACGCCGTTACAGCTGGCAAAAGCCACCAGCATTTTAGTGAATAACGGCAAGGTAAACACACCGCACTTAATGAAGAGCGTGGAAGGTTCGGTAGTAGAACCCTATAAAGATCCGTTGTTGTACGAAGATATTACCGAACCGAAACAGTATTTCTGGGATGAGGCGAAACGCGGTATGTACAACGTGGTAAACGGTGCCGGCGGAACGGGGCGTAAAGCTTTTATCGGCACGCCTTATCGTGTCGCCGGTAAATCCGGTACGGCACAGGTGTTCAGTTTGAAAGAAAATCAAACGTATAACGCCGGCAGCTTGAAAAAAGAATTGCACGATCACGCGTGGTTTACCGCTTTCGCACCTTATGATAACCCACAAATCGTGGTGTCGATGATTTTGGAAAATGCCGGCGGCGGTTCCAGTAATGCGGCGCCGATCGTCAGAAAAATTATGGATTATTATTTTAAACAAAATACCCCGCAAGCCGTGATGTCGCTATTCGATGAGCCTGAATCGCCGGAATCGGAACCCGCAACAGGAGACGAACCGAATGAAAATGAATGATCGTAATATTTGGCTGGAACTGTGGCGGCGTCTGCATATCGATTTGTGGCTGTTTATCGGGTTGGTGGTGGTTACCGGCTACGGCATGTTGGTGTTATATAGCGCTTCCGGTGCCAATGAAGCCATGTTTCGTAGCCGTATTGTGCAGGTGGCGCTCGGGTTTGTCGTAATGTTGGTCATGGCGCAATTTCCGCCGAAATTTTACCAGCGCATTGCGCCGTATTTATTTGGAATCGGCATCGTATTGCTTATTTTGGTGGATCTTATCGGCGCAACCAGTAAGGGGGCACAGCGTTGGCTGGATTTGGGCGTGGTACGTTTTCAGCCGTCCGAGATCGTAAAATTGGCAGTGCCGCTGATGGTGGCGGTGTATTTGGGCAATCGCCCACAACCCATTAAGTTAAAGGAAACGTTTATCGCACTGATCACCATTATTGTACCGACCTTACTCGTGGCGATTCAACCCGATTTGGGCACCGCAATTTTGGTTAGCGGTTCCGGCTTATTTGTGATATTTTTAGCCGGCATGAGCTGGTGGCTCATTTTAATTGCCGTGGTTGCGCTTGCGGGATTTATTCCGGTTATGTGGTTCTATTTAATGCACGACTATCAACGTGCCCGTGTGTTGACCTTATTTGATCCGGAAAAAGATTTATTGGGCGCGGGCTACCATATTTGGCAATCCAAAATTGCGATCGGTTCCGGTGGGTTATGGGGCAAAGGCTGGTTACAGGGAACGCAATCCCAGCTGGAGTTTTTACCCGAGCCGCACACGGATTTTATTTTCGCCGTGTTGAGTGAAGAATATGGCATGATTGGCTTTTTGGTTTTATTAGCCATTTATTTATTTATTGTTGCGCGCGGTTTAATGATTGGCGTTAATGCGCAAAGCGCTTTCGGGCGTATTTTAGTGGGGGCATTAACGTTAATTTTCTTCGTTTATGTCTTTGTTAACATCGGCATGGTAAGCGGCATTTTGCCTGTTGTGGGCGTGCCTTTACCATTGGTGAGTTATGGCGGTACATCCTATGTGGCAATTATGGCGGGCTTCGGTTTAATCATGTCAATTCATACTCACAAAGAACACTTTCTGAAAGGAACTAACTAAGTTTTCAGTTTTCTTAATTGTGAGCTTTACAGAGAGGGAGAAAACTCAATGAATCTAGAGCAAGCTGTAAAATATATGATAATTTTGTTTTCATTTTGCACCGCACTTTCCGTGCAAGCCGAAACAAAAAAATTATACGGCATTCAGGGACCGTCGTTGACTTACCGTCCGATGTCCGATAAAGCGCAGACTTATAATGTAAAAGGGGAAACTTACACCACGAAGCCGCACCAAACGGCAAAAAATTATTCCAAACAGGGGATTGCCAGCTATTACCATCATAAATTTAACGGGCGGAAAACTTCCAACGGCGATATTTACGATTCCACTTTATATACGGCGGCACATAAAACTTTGCCTTTGAATTCCTACGCAGTGGTCACCAATATGTATAACCAACGCAAAGTCATTGTGCGAATCAACGACCGTGGGCCCTTTGCTAAAGATCGTATTATTGATTTGTCCCACGCGGCGGCAAAAGAGATCGGTATTGTAAATTACGGTATGGGATTGGTTAAGGTGGAAGCGTTGCATGTGGACGCTAACGGTGAGCTTTCCGGCGCAGGCACCTCCACATTGGCGAAAGCAAGTAGAACAGAAGAAGGGCTAAAACGCCTGGTGGATAATGAAATCGCTTCCACGCCGGCGCCGCGACAAAATCGTAAAGTGGCAAGTGCCGAACGCTATGAAATTAAAATGGTCAATGTCGCCAGCAAGAAAAACGCCGAGCAGATCATTCAGGATTTAGCGTTAAATAATGTGAAAACGGAAATTGCCGCACATGGTCAAAAATACCATATCCATTTGGGACCTTTTAATTCAAAACAGGAAATCAACGAATTGAAAACACAATTAAGACGGTTAAATCATTCTGAACCGTTGATTGTGTATTCTTATAATCAATAACAAGTACATAATTTCAGGATATTTAACATTATGTTTAATAAAGCAGTAAAAAACAGCAAGATTGCCATCGTCTCAGGGGTATTGGCGGTATCGCTCGGTGCTATGGCGGCGGAAGACGTACAATTTAACATCGCCGTGCCGGAAATTAATGCACAAACCTACGTCTTAATGGATTACAACTCCGGTGCCGTGTTGGCGTCCCTTAACCCTGATCAGCGCCAATATCCGGCATCATTGACCAAAATGATGACCAGCTATGTGGTCGGGCAGGCGATTAAGCAAGGTAAAATCCGTAATACGGATATGGTCACCATCGGCGAAAGCTCCTGGGGGCATAAATTCCCCGGTTCTTCCAAAATGTTCTTAAACTTAAATCAACAAGTTTCCGTTGCGGATTTACATCGCGGCATCATCATTGTTTCGGGTAATGACGCCTGCGTGGCAATGGCGGAGCATGTTTCCGGCACGGTGATGAACTTCGTTGATACCATGAATAAATATGTGGAACAGTTCGGTTTAAAAAATACCTATTTCACCACGGTACACGGTTTAGATGAAGATAACCAATACTCTTCCGCCCGCGATATGGCGATTATCGGCGCGCGTATTATTCGTGATTTACCGGAAGAATATAAAATTTACGCCGAAAAAGATTTTACCTTTAACAAAATCAAACAGCCTAATCGCAACGGCTTGTTATGGGACAAAACCATTAACGTTGACGGTATGAAAACCGGTCACACGGATAAAGCGGGGTACAACCTGGTGGCTTCCGCCATCAGCCCGAACAATATGCGTTTGATTTCTGTGGTGATGGGCGTGCCGACTTATAAAGGTCGCGAAGTGGAAAGCAAAAAATTATTGCAATGGGGTTTTGCTAATTTTGAGACCTTCAAAACCTTGGATTCAGGCAAATCCATTTCCGAACAACGGGTGTATTACGGCGATGAAAGTAACATCCAATTAGGCGTGTTACAAGATGCTTTCATCACCATTCCGAAAGGCAAAAGCGCCGAGCTCAAAGCCCGTTACGAATTAGAGAAAAAATACCTTGAAGCGCCCCTTGCCAAAGGGCAAGTTGTGGGCAAGGTGGTGTATCAATTAGACGGCAAAGACATCGCCAGTGTAAACTTACAAGTGATGCAAGAAGTGAAAGAAGGCGGTATCTTCGGCAAAATCTGGGACTGGCTGGTGCTGACCATCAAAAGTTTATTTGACTAGCCTTTAAAAAACACACTCAACACTGACCGCACTTTTTCATGAAAGTGCGGTTCACTTTTTTAGGAGAATGCAATGACAGATAAAAAAACGGTAAATTTAGCCGACATTCCACAACAAAAATTAAAAGACTTGCTGGAATTCCCATGTGATTTCACTTTTAAAGTGGTGGGTGCCGCCCGTCCCGATTTAGTGGATGATGTGGTTCAGGTGGTGCATAAAACCATCAAAGACGATTACAACCCGAGCATGAAAGAGAGTGGCAAAGGCACTTATCATTCCGTGTCCATCACCGTGCGCGCTGAAAATATCGAACAAATTGAAAAACTGTATAAAGAATTGGCGGAAATCGACGGCGTGAGAATGGTGCTTTAACCATTAAAGTGCGGTCAGAAAAAACAGCGTTTTTAGGAAACTATCATGCAACCCGAATTAATTGTACGACAACTCGGCATTCGTGATTATGAGGACGTTTGGCACGAGATGCAGGCGTTTACCGATAATCGTACGGAGCAGACTCCTGATGAAATTTGGTTGGTGCAGCATTTATCTGTGTTCACCCAAGGTCAGGCGGGCAAGCCGGAACATCTATTGCAACAAAGTGCAATTCCGGTGGTGCAGTCCGATCGTGGTGGGCAGATTACCTATCACGGTTTGGGGCAGCAAATTATGTATGTGCTGATTGATGTGAAACGCCACGAGAATCTAAATGTGCGCCAATTAGTAACCGCACTTGAGCAATCAGTGGTGAAAACCTTGGCGGATTACGGCATTGAAGGCTATGCGAAACCTGATGCGCCGGGCGTTTATATTGACGGCAAAAAAATCTGCTCCCTCGGTTTGCGTATTCGCCACGGTCGGTCGTTCCATGGCTTGGCATTTAACATCAACATGGATTTGACCCCGTTTCATCAAATCAATCCTTGCGGTTACGCGGGTTTGGAAATGTGTCAGCTGGCAGATTTTATTCCCGCACCAGAGGCGGACTGCGACAAGGTTTCCCCACAATTAGTTCAACATTTCGCCGTGCAATTAGGGTATAATGTAACAAATTGTTAACATCAACAATCGTTTTTTACGTTCATTATCTCTGCAAATCTGCACAGAAAATTAAGGAATATCAATGGGAACACCTTTTAAAATGGAGCGCGGCGTTAAATATCGCGATGCCGCCAAAACCTCCATTATTCCGGTGAAAAATATCGATCCTGAGCAAGAACTGCTCAAAAAGCCGGAATGGATGAAAATTAAAATTCCGGCAAACGGTGCGCGCATTCAAAGTATCAAATCCGGTATGCGTCGCCATGGCTTGCATTCCGTCTGCGAAGAAGCCTCCTGCCCGAACCTGCACGAATGTTTCAACCACGGTACGGCAACTTTTATGATTCTTGGTGCTATTTGCACCCGCCGTTGTCCGTTCTGCGACGTGGCGCATGGTAAACCGTTGGCGCCGGATCCGGAAGAACCGCGTAAATTAGCGGAAACCATTCAGGATATGAAATTGCGTTATGTGGTGATTACCTCCGTTGACCGCGATGATTTACCGGATCGCGGTGCCGGGCATTTTGCCGATTGCGTTCGGGAAATCCGCGCCCTGAATCCGAATATTAAAATTGAAATTTTAGTGCCGGATTTCCGTGGTCGCATTGAACTGGCATTGGAAAAATTAAAAGACAATCCGCCCGATGTGTTCAATCATAATCTGGAAAACGTACCGCGCTTATACCGCGAAATCCGCCCGGGCGCTGATTATCAATGGTCACTGCGTTTGTTGAAGGAATTTAAAGCCATGTTCCCGCATATTCCGACCAAATCCGGACTTATGGTGGGATTAGGCGAAACCAATGACGAGATCTTGGAAGTGATGCAGGATCTGCGGGATCACGGTGTGACGATGCTGACGTTGGGGCAATATTTACAACCGAGTCGTCACCACCTTCCGGTTGCCCGCTATGTTCCACCGACAGAATTCGATATGTTCCGCGACAAAGCCCAAAACATGGGCTTCGAACACGCCGCCTGCGGCCCATTCGTCCGTTCTTCTTATCACGCCGATTTACAAGCAAGCGGCGGCTTGGTGAAATAATCGCGAAAAGTGCGGTGGTTTTCACGAACGTTTTTTCTCTTGAAAAACGCTTGGAAAAACCACCGCACTTTACGATGAACCCCGTGTCGTGATAACAAAAAAGGAAGTTAATGATAACTTTCCTTTTGCTTTTCTGAATAGCTTAAATTATTGCTTACGCCAGGTGGTGCCGTTCGGTCCGTCTTCCAATATGATGCCCATTTCCGTTAAGGCATTGCGCGCGGCGTCAGCGGCTGCCCAGTCTTTGGTGGCTCGGGATTCGTTGCGTTGCTTAATAAGCGCTTCGATTTTCGCCACTTCATCTTCATCGGAACCGGCTTGCAGGAATTGCTCCGGATCCAGTTGAAGCAGACCGAGAATGGCGGCGAGTTCGCGTAAGCGTGCGGCTAAGCCGTTGGCTTTTGCCATGTCTTCGGTCTTCAGCTTGTTCAGTTCACGCGCCATTTCAAACAGTACGGAAAGGGCATTCGGCGTGTTGAAATCATCATCCATGGCTTCACGGAAGGCATCCACAAAATTTTCACCGCCAAAAGCCACCGCACTTTTATCTGTGCCGCGTAATGCGGTGTAGAGCCGTTCTAATGCGCCGTGAGCGAGGTTAAGGTTTTCTTCGCTGTAATTTAATTGGCTGCGGTAGTGCGCGGTCAATAAGAAATAGCGCACGCTTTCCGCGTCGTAGTGGTTTAATACGTCGCGAATGGTGAAGAAATTGCCGAGGGATTTCGACATTTTTTCTTTATCCACCATGATCATGCCGGAGTGTAGCCAATAGTTCACATATTGATTGCCGTGGGCACAGCAGGATTGGGCGATTTCGTTTTCGTGATGTGGGAACATGAGGTCGGAGCCGCCACCGTGAATGTCAAAATGCTCGCCTAATTGTTTGCTGTTCATGGCGGAGCATTCGATGTGCCAGCCTGGGCGCCCTTTGCCCCAAGGCGAGTCCCAGCTCGGTTCATTCGGTTTAGACATTTTCCATAACACGAAATCCATTGGATTTTTCTTGATTTCGTTAATTTCAATGCGCGCGCCCGCTTGTAATTGTTCCAAATCCTGACGGGACAATTTGCCGTAATCTTTGAAGCTTTCCACATCAAACATTACATCGCCGTTGTCCGCTACGTAGGCGTGTCCGCGTTGGATTAATTTCTGTACAATGTCAATGATTTCAGGAATATGGTGGGTGGCGCGCGGTTCAAAATCCGGACGCAAAATATTCAGCGCGTCAAAATCTTTATACATTTCCACCACCATGCGATCCACCAACTGATCGCAGGTTTCTTTATTTTCCAAGGCATGTTTAATAATTTTGTCATCCACGTCGGTAATATTACGCACATAGGTTAAATCGTAGCCTAAATAACGCAAATAACGGGCGATTACATCGAAACACACGAACGTACGCCCGTGCCCGATGTGGCAGAGATCGTACACGGTCACGCCACACACATACATTCCGATTTTGCCGGCGTGAATCGGTTTAAAAATTTCTTTTTCGCGGGTTAGGGTATTGAAAAGTTTTAACATATTGGGATCCAAATCTTTTTGAAAACGCACCGCACTTTATGGCGATTTGGGGCGGATTGTGAAATAATGACGCTCTTTAATTCGTAGAGGAAAAGCACAATGGTTACACTACATACAAATTTCGGCGATATTAAAATTGCCTTAAATCACGAGAAAGCACCGGTAACGGCGGAAAATTTCTTAACTTATTGTAAAAACGGTTTTTATGATAACACAATTTTCCACCGCGTGATTGACGGTTTTATGATTCAAGGCGGCGGTATGGAAAGCGGTATGCGCGAAAAAGCCACCAACGCGCCGATTAAAAATGAAGCCAATAACCGTTTAAGTAACAAACGCGGCACCATCGCCATGGCGCGCACCTCCGATCCGCATTCCGCGACAGCGCAATTCTTCATTAATGTTGCCGATAACAACTTCCTGGATTACCGCGCAAAAGAGTTGCACGGGCGCGAAGTGGTGCAAGAATGGGGTTATGCGGTATTCGGCGAAGTGGTTGAAGGCATGGATGTGGTCGATAAAATCAAAGGCGTTAAAACCGGCAACAAAGGTTTTCATCAAGACGTGCCGAATGAGGATGTGGTGATTACTTCGGTTACTGTGGATGAGTAATTTTTCATAATAACCGCCTAAATAATTGGGCGGTTATTGGTTCCTTAATGGATTGGTTTGTACTAAAATTAACCAAAATCGAGGGAGGTTATGATGATGACACAGGAATATAAGCAGTTTTTGCAACAAAAAGTGGCAAAATCTGATGAAGATTTTAAAAATAATCGCGTATTTGAGCCTGAACAAGTGTACCAACGCGTGATTCAAGCGGCGGTAAAAGCTAAAGAAGGAATGAAGGACGTTGCATAAAATTATTTATTCAGAAAACGCCGTTCAGGATTTTGAGCATATTGTTTTTGATTTAACCGAATATGCCGGATTTAGCAGTGCTATAACTATTTTTGAAGATATTAAACAAGCGATTGAATTGCTTGCCTATATGCCTCTGATGGGAGTTGTCGGTAGTGTTGAGGGAACTCGTGAAATTTATGTCAGAGGCTATCGAATTGTTTATCGTGTTTCTTCTGCAGAAATTCAAATCAGCACCATCATTCATTGTAAAAGACTTTATCCCAATTTCTAATCATGCCTTTTTTTGATACCCACACCCACCTTGATTACCTGCAACAATTTAGCGGCGAGCGGTTGGTGCAGCTGATGCAAAATGCGCAGGCGGCGGGAGTGCAAAAGATTTTGATTGTTGCTGTGTTGCAGCGGGATTTCAAAACGATTGAAAAAATGACCGCACTTTATCCCGGGCAGTTGTATTACGGCTTAGGGTTGCATCCTTTGTATATCCAAGAGCATCAAATCGACGATTTGGGTTTGCTGGATCAGGCATTGGCAAGTCGTCCGGCAAATTGTACGGCGGTGGCGGAAATCGGTTTGGAGCGTGCCTTGCCTGAACTCTTAACGGAAGCATTATGGCGCAAGCAATGTGATTTCTTGGAAGCGCAGTTGCACTTGGCGAAAAAACACAACCTGCCGGTAAATCTGCATTCCCGTAAATCTCATGAGCAACTGTTTTCCTTTTTAAGACGCATCGCCGTGCCAAAATGTGGTGTGGTGCATGGTTTTGCGGGCAGTTATGATCAGGCGAAACGCTTTGTGGATTTAGGTTACAAAATCGGCGTAGGCGGCACCATTACTTATGAACGCGCCAATAAAACCCGTCAAACCATCGCCAAATTGCCTTTAAACGCGTTGCTGTTGGAAACGGATTCGCCCGATATGCCGGTGTTTGGTTTTCAAGGGCAGCCTAATCGCCCGGAACGCGTGGTGCAGGTGTTCAATGCCTTGTGTGAATTAAGAAGCGAAACGCCGGCGCAAATCGCCGAGACCATTTGGCACAACAGCGTGGCAAAATTCGCTTGAAAAAAGTACCGCACTTTTGTGCGAAATCAGATCTTAAACCGGTGAATCACTTGATTCGCCGAACCGCGCCAAATCAGGCTCGGATCCGCTTGCGCCTGAATGAATTTGCCGTCAATTAGCACGTCGATATAAGGCAGCATTTGGCGTTGATAGTCGTCCAATTCATCTAATTTGTACCCGGTCCATACCCAAATGTCTTTATCGGGGCATTCCCGTTTCACCCGTTGCACTAACGGCAACAGCGTTTCTACATTGCGCGGATGAAGCGGATCACCGCCGGAGAGGGTCAAACCTTGGCGTTTAATGCGGGTGTCTTTGAGATCCTTGAGAATTTGTTCTTCCATTTCAATACCAAACGGCGCGCCCGCACTAAACGACCAGCTTTTTTGGTTGTAGCAACCTTTGCAGGCGTGCGTACAGCCGCTGACGAAAAGGGTGCAGCGAGTGCCTTCGCCGTTGACGATGTCGACGGGGTAGTATTGGAGGTAGTTCATTAGTTACTTATGTTTTAGATTGTTTAACCCGCTATGGTTTTTGTTGATATATCGGATTTCGCCGATGGCGAGTTACTTTTCTTTGCGTCGTCAAAGAAAAGTAACCAAAAGAAAGGCGCCCCTGCTTTGCCTTGTTTATTCGCAACTCAGCACAGCTGACTTGCTCACCCCTTCGGGGTCGTTGGCATAGCCAACGCTTAAAATGCGTTGCATTTTGTCCTTTGTTCCATTGAATTTGCTTTACGGGAATTTTGTAAACTTGCTACGCTCAAACAGTACAAAATTCCCTACAAATTCAATTTCACAAAGGCGGTAAAGAAGGGAACCCAACGTTGACTTTTAAAGTGCGGTGAAATTTTGTGGTATTTTCTATAAAAAAACACTCAAAAAAATAACCGCACTTTTCTAGAATAACGCTCAAATAAATGGGGTCCCCGTATAAGACGCCTGAGCGACTTGCAATTTTTAGGAAATTTTCGTCTGTTTGCGCGTAGCGAGTTCGAAAATTTCCGTGAAGAAAATTGCAACCAAGCGAAGAACAGCGGCTTATCCGGGGTGTGTTCTTTGCTACTTTCTTGCACAAGCAAGAAAGTAGGAGTAACTACATATGCTTAACTCTGCGCTTCACTTCTTCCTGTTTCCCCGCATTAAACGGTCTGGCGTCTGGGCTTCCTAGGTAGCCGCAAACCCGTCGGGTGACGGAGACTTTTTCGCTGTCGTGGTTGCCGCATTTCGGGCAGGTGAAGCCTTTGCTGGTGCATTCAAATTCGCCGGTGAAACCGCATTCGTAGCATTCGTCGATAGGCGTGTTGGTGCCGTAGTAAGGCACGCGGTCGTAGCTGTAATTCCACACGTCTTCCAGTGCTTTGAGGTTGTGCTGGATGTTTGGGTATTCGCCGTAGCAAATGAAACCGCCGCTGGCAAGTGGCGGGTACGCCATTTCAAAGTCCAGTTTGTCGTATGGATTGACTTTTTTCTCCACGTCCAAATGGTAGCTGTTGGTGTAGTAGCCTTTGTCGGTCACGCCGTCGATGACGCCGAATTGTTTGGTATCTAAACGGCAGAAGCGATCGCACAGGTTTTCGCTTGGAGTGGAATACAAACTGAAGGCATAACCCGTTTCGGCGCGCCATTGTTTGGTGGCGTTGCTGAGGTATTCCACGATGGCACGACCTTTTTCGCGTAGCATGTCGTTATCGTAAATGTGTCCTTGGTGATAGAGCGCATTGACGGTTTCATAAATGCCGATGTAACCGAGGGAAATGGAGGCGCGTCCGTTTTTGAAGATTTGTGCCACGTTGTCGTCCGCTTTTAAACGCACGCCACAGGCGCCTTCCATGTATAAAATCGGTGCGACACGGGCTTTGGTGTGTTCTAAGCGGGCAATGCGGGTCATGAGTGCTTTTTTCGCCAAGGCTAAACGTTGATCCAAAATTTCATAGAAGCGTTTTTCATCCCCTTTGGCTTCAATGGCGATACGCGGCAGGTTGAGGCTCACCACGCCGAGGTTGTTACGTCCGTCGTGGATTTGTTCGCCATTTTCTTCGTACGCGCCCAAGAAGCTACGGCAGCCCATCGGGGCTTTGAAGGAACCGGTGACTTTGACCACTTGATCGTAATTCAGAATATCCGGATACATACGTTTGCTGGCGCATTCCAAGGCAAGCTGTTTGATGTCGTAATTCGGATCATTAGGTTCCAGATTTACGCCCTTGCGTTGGGTGAAAACCAGTTTCGGGAACACCGGTGTTTTGTGGTTTTTGCCTAAACCGCGAATTCGGTTTTGCAAAATCGCTTTTTGAATCAAGCGCGCCTGCCAGCTTGTGCCCAAACCGAAACCGAAGGTCACGAATGGGGTTTGACCATTGGCGGTGTGCAAGGTATTCACTTCATATTCAAGGGATTGGAAGGCGTCGAAACAATCTTTTTCGATAAGTGCCTGCGTGTATCCTTGCGCATCGGGCACATTCCACTGCGCGGCATTTTTCAGATGTTTGTCGTAACTGAGTTGAACGTAAGGCGCCAACACTTCGTCAATACGGTTAATAGTGGTGCCGCCGTAAATGTGACTTGCTACCTGCGCGATAATTTGCGCAGTCACGGCGGTGGCGGTGCCGATGGATTTCGGCGGTTCGATTTCCGCATTGCCCATTTTAAAGCCTTGGGTCAGCATGCCTTTTAAATCCACCAACATACAGTTAAACATCGGGAAGAAGGGCGAATAGTCCAAATCGTGATAATGGATTTCGCCTTTCTCATGGGCTGCCACCACATCGCGCGGCAGAATGTAACGTTTGGCATAATGTTTCGCCACGATACCCGCCAGCAAATCCCGTTGGGTCGGGATCACTTTGGCGTCTTTATTGGCGTTTTCGTTCAGTAATTCCACGTTGCTTTGTTCAATTAATCCCTCAATTTCCCGGGTTAATTGACTGCGTTTTTCACGCGCCAAATCACGATCGTGGCGATATTCAATATAAGCGCGTGCCACTTGCGGGTATTGGCTAGCCATCAGGTGATTTTCCACGATTTTTTGAATGTGACTAATGTCGATTTCCTGTTGGTAATGGCTGAAAATGTCATCACTGACTTTCTGCGCCACGGCATAGCAATAACGATCATCCGTAATACCGACCGCCTGCGCTGCCTTTTTTATGGCGTTTACGATACGTTGAAGTTCAAAGCTAATGCGTGAACCATCACGCTTAATGACAAAGAATGTACCCATGAGAGATGTCCATATTTAGTGTTATAAAAAATTGGATAATACTATATATAGATATTTTTAGGATTTCAAGACACAAGATGTAGTGTTTTTGTGGCTTGTTTGTTAACGTTCTGTTATGAGCAAAGTTTAGTGATTGGTTTCGTTAGGAATTTCATTCGGGGAGAAATGAGAGGGCGAAAATAAAAAAGTGCGGTGAAGAAACACATTATTTTTCCACCGCACTTTTGTTTCAGGTTAGCTGAATAAGCGCATTTTACCAGAAATAGCCCGCGCCTGCCGTACCGCCAACTTCACCTTGTGAGTTGGTGCTGAAAGAAACTTTCACGCCGTATTTTCCGTTATCGGAAATGCGTGAGTAACCCACAGCTACAGCGGTTTCGCTTTGATATTGACCGACAGCGGCGACTAAGGCGGATTGCCCGTCTCTATGCGGCTGCATCAAACCCGCCGTAGCGAGGGCGGAAGCGGTGCCGGCTTTGCGACGTTTATCCATTTTTTTCACGCGCTTATCAATGTTATCAATGCGATTATTAATGGCACTGCCGACGTCTTGAAGCTGACTCATATTTACTGCATCCGTCGGTGCTTTCCCTTTCGCAACGTTAGCAATTCGTTTGCCGCCGGCGTTGATGCCGTGGCTTGTCATGCTTGGACCGTCTTTAATCGTAACACCGTCGTTATTGACCGTGGTATTGCCTACAGTAAGGCTGCCATCTGCGCCGAGATTAACTTCCTTCGCCAGCTGAACGGTCATGGTGCCGTTTTTATCTGCGGTCACGCCGATATTATTTTGTGTTAATTTCTTCGGATCCGCACCGCCGCGAATGTTAAGTTGATCGCCTAATTTACGATTAACTGTGACTTCTTGATTGTCTCCTTGGAAATTCAGCCCTTTGTCCACATTGTTGGCTAAATTCGTCACATTTTGGTTGGTTTGATGTAATTGGCTACCGTTCACCGCCTCTTTACTATGGGCTGAAATTTCACCGTCTTTTACACCGGTGATTTTCTTATCATTGGCGTGAATGCCGTCCTTGGTGACACTTGGTCCGCCATTGATATTGACACCGTTGCTATCCAGGGTGGTATCACCGGTTTTCACCGTGCTGAATTCAACATCGTTTTGGGTTTCAACGGTGTACGTGGTGCTTCCGTCGGCATTCTTTTGAGGCGTTACAGTAATGTTTTTGCCGGCACTAACACCGGATTTAGCTTGAGCAATACTTCTATCCAATTGGGATTTGTTCACCGCATCTTTGTCATTTACCCCATCGGCAACCTGAGTAATACGACCATCTTCCTGGAACGAAATGCCATCTTTACCGTCTTTGCCTTTGAGCGTCAACGCGTCTTTACCATCAGCGCTACGCGTAGCGGCAATAGACATACCCGGTTGTCCGTCTTTAGCAAAAGTGACGGAAGCCTCTTTGCCGTTGATGGATACGCCATCCTTACCGTTTTCCCCTTTGACGCTAATGGTGCCCGCTTGCGCATCGTCTCCTACAGTGATGTCGTTGCTTAAACCCACTTGTAAGGTCGGTTTACCATTATCGGTAACTACTTTTGTAATAACACTGCCATCGCCTTTCACTTTCACGGTTTCACCTAAGTTGGCTTTAGCGGTTGCGCCATTGTCATCGCTTAAACCGAAGCCGCCGTTTTTACTTGCGTCGGTAATGTCGTTAATGGATTTTTGTAAATCGCCGATATTCGCCGCATTTTTTAAGGTATCACCTGAGGCGTCTTTTAAAGCAACTGTTGAACCGTCGGCTTGTTTTAATCCGCTGTCAATGTTCACAATTTGATTACCACCATTGTTTAGTCCTTTATCCGTTAAGCTGACCGCCTTTGTCGGATCTTTCGGGGTAATTGTTATGCCATTGCCATTGATAACCGTTGTGTTGTCGCCATTCTTGAATTGCGCACTGGTTAACTCATTCAACTCTTTGGCTAATTTCACTTCCAGTTTGCCGTTATTGGCATTTACGCCGATATTGTTGTCAGATAATTTGTTTTTATCTGCACCACCCACAATTTCCAGTTTTTGATTTAAGGTTTTAGTGATGACTTCGGTGCTGTTATCTCCGGCGAATTTTAAGCCGTCTTTAAGGGTTGCAACAGCGTCGTTATTCACCATTAAACGGTCTTTGGGATTGGTTTCATTCACACCGGCAGGACCTTGCGCCGTTTTGATGGTGACAGGATTCGCACCGTCTTTGCCATTTAATGCAATGGAACCGTCTTTACCGTTAATCGCCACACCGGAGCCATCTTTGCCGTTCACTTTAATGGAAGAATCTTTACCGGTTACGCCGTTAGCGTCTTTTTGACCTAGCGCTAAATCATCTTTCAGATTCACTTTAAACGGATTGGCGGCTGAGCCATCACCTTCAATGGTTGTATTGTTGCCGGGAGCCATTGCTGTTTTTTCCGGTGTTGGAATATTGGCTTTGATTTTGTAGGTTTTTTGTCCTGTCGTATTATCGGTTTCGTCAGTTACCGTAATCGTAGAATCAGCGGCTTTCACTACAGCGCCTAAAGCGGTAATAACTTTTTTACCATTATCGGTAATGTTGGCGAGATCTTTATCTGCCGCATTGTCGATCTTATTTTTTGTGGTTTGGGCAAGATCCACCGTGACATCATCGCCGGATCCTGATGTCGTCACATATTTTTGGCTGTCTCCGCCTTTGATATTAAATTTGATTCCGCCGTTGTGAGACAAGGATTTCTCTGTGGTACTACCGTTGTCACCGCCTAAAGAAACCTTATTATCGAATTTTTTATCGACTATAGATAATTGATCTTCCGTTGCTGCACGACCGGTTGTTGGCGCGCCCGTCCAGCTTGTATTGGTTAAACCGGTAATATAGCCGTTATTACCATCAATGGTGATCGGGTGACCATTTGTTCTTGGTCCGACGGTCAAGCTAGGATTTAATGCCACTTTATAGTTAATATGTCCGTCCGTTGCAGTTTCTGATGTGATTTGAATATTATCATCACCTTTCTCAACCGTAGTTTTGGCTTTTGCAGTTTCAGCGAATAATTGACCGCCATTCACGGCATCTTTGCTGTTAGCTGCAATAACGCCATCTGCTACATTGGTGATTTTCTTACCGCCTGCATCCACACCTGATTGGGTAAGTTTAGGGCCGTTGGTGATTTCTACACCATTACCGGTTAATTTGGTATTGCCCGTGGTCACAGAAGTAAATTCAACATTATCTTTGGTGGCAAAAGAGAATTTTTTATCTCTTTGAGTAATTTTGATGTTTTTGCCGGCATCATAAGTCACCGTATCCCCATTTTTAACGGAATTAGATGCATTGCTGACGACTTCGCCGTCAGATTTAGAGGCAGTTATTGTCCATGCGGCATTATTTAACGCCTCTACCACATTTTTAACCGTCGCTACGCCATCTTTGCCATCAGTGCCGTTGGCGCCATTTGTGCCCGGTGTACCGGCTACGGCAGCCTTGCCATCTTCTACTTTAATGGTGGATAAATTGACGTCATATTTCACCACACCGTCATTTGCCACGGAAGCGGTTGTCATCATACCATTGGTAAAGTTTAATCCTTTATCCAACATGACGGTTTTATCACCGCTACCGTTAGCTTTATAAGTTAATGGGATAGATTTCGCCGCTTCTGTGCCATTAAAGGTTACGGCATAAGTATCAACGCCATTTACATCTGTTTTGTTTACATTAATCGGTGCCGAACCTGTCACTTTAACCGTTTCTTTTGCGGCACTTTGTACGGCTTTTTTGGATACAGATACTTCGTATTTCGCACCCATATCGCCGGCGTTTTTACCATTTGCTACGCTAATATCCGCCAGGTTTTCATCTCCGGCTTGAGCTGCTTTTTTCTCAACAATTTCCGTTGACGCGGAGCCACCAAGAAGGCTTTTTAATTGTTTAAAGTTAACCGCGTCGTCATCTTGAGTGCCTTCAGCGACACCGGTAATGCGATTATTTCCCATATTGATGGTTCCGCCATTTTGAACGCTGAAGTTCTTAACAGTGGTGTTGCCTGTTGCAGTTAGATCTTGGGTCGTAACATTAGTGAACGTGACATTTTCTTGGGTTGAGAAGGTGAAGTTAGTGCCGTTTTGTTTGACTGCTAAATTCTTTCCTGCCAGTAGCTTCACTTGGTTACTCGGTTTGATTGTTGCTGTTGAGGCTGCGCCATTTTGAGTACCACCATTTTCTACGCCGGAAGTGATTTGCCAACCTTGTTCTACACGACTGGCGACAGCAAATAATTGAGAGCCATTAACGGCATCGGTTGAGTTTGCCGCAACATTACCTGCTGCCACATTTTTAATTTGACGCTCATTGCCTTTTGAACCAATGCTCACAAAATGTCCCGACTCTTTTACCGTGCCGGTAAAACCTGAGTAGGTATATCCGTTAACAGTCGCACTGCTAACATTTGAAACAGGATGTGAACCTTCCGTGGTGGAGGAATTTCCTAAAATGACGGAACCGTTGGTTGTCGCGGTGATATTGGCACCCAATGCAACGGTATTTTGGCCGCTAACATTGCTGTTTAAACCAATGGCAATAGAGTTCATTGCCGCCCTTCCTGTTGTGGCTTTTTCGCCTAACGCAATAGAACCTACTGCTTTAGCCCCTTTATTGTCGTAATTACTATCGGCTGCTGTATTAGTGCTATTTACACTTACATAATTGGTTTGTGCCGCTTCAACAGCTGTTTTGACATCGTGATAGTTGGTATTTTTAATACTAAATACCGGTGCTTTGTAAGTATGTCCGTCTGTTTCATAGCCGTTATAACCGGCGCCTGCGATGGACTTGGCTAAGTTATCATTCACGAATTTTAACTGGGCAACATTCACTGCATCAGTATCATTACGACCACCGGCAACATTAATAATTCGACGCTCTTTACCGGCGTTTGCAACAGCTACAACACCATTATTAGCATCATAATTTTGTGCAGTAAATTTAGATTGCCCGCCATCGACACTGTTGACAATGGTACCTGTACCTAATGCCAATGAGTTTTTAAAGGTAGATTTAGCTCCCTGACCAATGGCCATTGAACCAGATTCAGTGGCTGTAGCATCTTTACCTATTGCTACAACGTTATCTTGAGATGCTTTTGCATTTGCGCCAAGAGAAATTGCATTAATGCCGGAAGCATTAGCTTGGTAGCCAAATGCGATAGCAGATTCTTTTTGCGCAAGGGCACTCGTACCGACAGCAATGGCTTTATCAGCTTTTTTAGACAGATCCGGAGAGGTAACATTCTCTTTTAGATAGTTGTCATGTTCCACTTTAAACTCACCGGTGTGTGCTTTATAACCAATAGCAAATGAATCATCACCATTGGTTTTAGCTGCCGTACCCAATGCCATGGAACGGTTACCATTGGTTTGTGTGTTGTCTAACCCGTTGTATTTTGTGATTGGCACACCAGAACCATTCGGAGATATTTTTTGTTCCAAGCTGCCAATTGCAATGGATTGGTTGCCTTTAGCAGTAGCAGAAGCCCCCAGTGCGAAGCTTGATTGACCTGCAGCCCATGCGACAGAACCAATGGCAGTAGAATAATCCCCGGTTGCTGCAGATTGACGCATCATCGCAAGAGAATTAATTCCTGATGATCTGGAAGCTATACCGATTGCAATACCGCCATTTTTTTCTGCTCTGGAAAATGAACCTAAGGCCATGGCAAGCCCACCGGTAGCTTTAGAATAATCGCCTAAGGCGATACCATTTGAATCCTTACTTGAGTCACGAACATCGGTATTTTTACCGATAGCGATACCATATGCCTCCCCATTGCTGTATCTTCTTTCAGGATTGCTAGGTTTGTCTTTATCATCATATGATTTACTACCGGGGTTGTAATAATTTAATGCTTGGCTTCCCTTTCTCTTGTTTGGGGAGGCTTCTGCCCCCTCGGATTTCACAGAATTGTTTTCAACAGAACCTATAGCAATGTAAGCGTTGGTATTAAAGGAGAGAAATAATAACGGGGCTGCAGCAATGAATATTTTAGTTTTTTTAGGTATATCTGTAGTGGTAGAAAGGGAAAAAGCTTTAGATAGTTCAGATACGGCAATCCATGTCTGAGATGTTTTACACCAGATTACTTTAAAGACTTTATTCATCTTATGTTTTCCTTTTTGTTAGGGTAAATTACATTGATAATTAATATGTTAATAGGTTCTGCAGCTTAAAAATGTAGATTAAGGCGTTATAAATTAGATTTGGTACTTGATTATATTAATGGAGTTTTATTGGCTAATATTTGTGCAAGACTGAGTTAAGGGGGTACATCCTAACTATATAAATTTTAAATGCAAGTAAATTTTCATTGTTTTACAAAAAATAAGGTCTTTTTTGAAATTTTTTATTAAAATTCACTTGAAAGACGAATAATAAAGAGAAATTAATATAAAAAGTGCGGTGAAAAAACACATTATTTTTCCACCGCACTTTTATGATGAATCATTTAGTTATACATCGCCTCAATCAGCTCTTTATAACGCTGTAAAATCACTTTTCGTCGTAATTTCAACGTCGGTGTGATTTCTTCCAATTGTGTGCTGAAGGCTTGGGGCAAAAGGGTGAAACGTTTAATTTGTTCCCAGCCCGCCAATTCTTTTTGCAATTCATTAATTCGGCGTTCTAACATTTGAATAATCTCCGAATTTCTTAACAATTCCAAACGATCCTGATATTTGATGTTGACCTGCTTGGCATAATCTTCCAGTGACGCATAGCAAGGCACGATAAGGGCGGAGACGTATTTTTTCGCGTCGGCGATGACGGCGATTTGTTCGATGAATTTATCTTTGCCGATTTTACTTTCCAGCACCTGTGGCGCGATATATTTGCCGTTGGAGGTTTTCATCAGTTCTTTGATGCGATCGGTGATGTATAAATTGCCGTCGGCATCGAATTCGCCGGCGTCACCGGTTTTCAGGAAACCGTCAGGGGTGAAGGTGTCGGCGGTTTCCTGCGGTTTTTTATAATAACCTTTCATCACCATGCCGCCACGCACCAGAATTTCATTGTTTTCGCCGATTTTCACTTCTGCGCCCGGCATCAAAGTACCGATAGAATTGGCATTAAAACTGAAATCATTCCAGCAGGAAACGGTGGCGGTGGTTTCCGTCATGCCGTAACCCAGTTTGATGTTTAAGCCGATACTGTGGAAAAACAAGCCGATGGTCGGTTCCAATTTGGCGCCGCCGCACGGCATCATACGAATGCGTCCGCCGAGTAAGGCGCGCAGTTTACCGAGCACCAATTTATCGGCGAGGGCATATTGTTGTTTTAATGGGAAGCCGATTTTCTGTTGCTTGGCAAGGGTATCGAAACGTTTACGCCCGACGGCAATTGCCCAATTGAAAATCCATTGGCGCAGTTTCGGTGCGTTATGCACTTTGTCCAGAATCGCTGTGTAAATCTTCTCGTAAAAACGTGGCACGGCACACATCAATGTCGGACGAATCTCCGTCAATGCCGACCGCACTTGGTTGGTATCTTCAATGTAACAGTTAGTGGCACCGCGATGGAGCACATACGCCACCCAAGCCCGCTCAAAAATATGAGATAACGGCAGGAAGGAAAGGGACACATCGCTATCATCTATTTGCAACGCCTGATCGTGCGCCTTCAGCTGGTGCGCCAGATTGGCATAATCCAGCATCACGCCTTTCGGCTCACCGGTGGTGCCGGAGGTGTAAATCAGGGTGAATAAATCCGCCAAAGATTTGCCATCCAGCCGCTGTTGTAATTGCGGTCGATATTGTTCGTCCGCCATTTCAATAAAATCCTGCCAATGACAGGCTTTGGCGTGTTCGTGCAAATTGATGGTGCTTTTCATCGCCACGATTTTTATAAGCTTAGGGCATTCATCGGCGATGTCGATCACCTGATCGTATTGTTCCTGATCGCCGGCGAAAATGATCTTCATATCGGCGTTGTTAATAATGAATTGCGCCTGTTTTGCGGTGTTGGTGGCATAAATCGGTACCGTCACCGCACGCACCTGTAATATACCAATGTCGGTGATTGTCCAACGCGGCATATTGTGCGCGAAAATACCGATTTTATCTTGAATATCAATATGATTGGCTAAAAGTGCCAAAGAGATGTGATCCACTTGCTGTTGCAGCTCCGCCCAGGAAATATCCAGCCGGTTATTGTCTTTGAAATAGCAAAGTGCGGTGCGATTTGCCAGCGTTTTTGCCTGATGGCGAATGCGATTGATAAAATGAAAATTGAGATCCATGGTTAAAAATCCAAAATCAGCTAACAGTTGTGCGCTAATATAGCCGATTAACGATCAAAACTCTAGCAATAAAACTGCGTTTTGTAGGGATTTATTGTGTCGGTACGTCAAGACATCAAGACAAATTATCCCTACAATTCCCCGTAAAATACCGCTAAAATACACCGCACTTTTGTCTGATTTTTCCCAAGGATTTTTATGTCGCAGCCACGTTTCGTTCATTTGCAGGTTCACAGTGATTTTTCCATGATTGACGGTATCGCCAAAGTGAAACCGTTAGTGAAAGCCTGTGTGGGAAATGGAATGGTAGCGGTGGGCTTGACGGATTTCACCAATTTTTGTGGCTTGGTACGCTTTTACGGCGAGGCGTTGTCTTCCGGTGTGAAGCCGATTATCGGGACGGATGTGTTGGTACAAAGCGCATTATGCGGCGATGAAAAATTTCGTTTAACCTTGCTGGCGAAGAATAACGAAGGTTATAAAAACATTACGTTGCTGCTTTCCAAAGCTTATGAACGCGGTTATGCCGATTTGCCTTATATCGATCAGCAGTGGCTGGTGGAACACCGCGCCGGGGTGATTGTGCTGTCCGGCGGGGTAAACGGCGATGTGGGCAAGAAATTGCTCAGAAGCAACCCCGATGAACTAAAAAGTGCGGTGGATTTTTACCGTGAATTTTTCCCCGATCATTTCTATTTAACCCTCACCCGTACCGGTCGCCCTGACGAAGAACGCTATATTAAAGCGGCGCTGGAACTGGCGGAGCAGCAACAGTTGCCGGTAGTGGCAACTAATGATGTATGCTTTTTGCAGGCGGAGGATTTTGAAGCCCATGAAATTCGCGTGGCGATTCATGACGGTTTTACCTTGGACGACCCGAAACGCCCGAAACTTTATACGTCACAACAATATTTTCGCTCCGAACAGGAAATGTGCGATTTGTTCGCCGACGTGCCGAGCGCGTTGGAAAATACGGTGTTAATTGCGCAGCGTTGTAATGTCACCATTCGTTTGGGCGAATATTTCTTGCCACAATTTCCGACCGGTGATTTAACTACGGAAGATTATCTGGTTAAGCGCGCCAAAGACGGCTTGGAAGAACGCTTAAAAGTGTTGTTCCCCGATGAGAAGGTGCGTGCCGAATGCCGCCCGGAATATGATGAACGGCTACAGGTTGAACTGGATGTGATTAACCAAATGGGCTTCCCGGGCTATTTTTTGATCGTGATGGAGTTTATTCAATGGTCGAAAGATAATGACATTCCGGTAGGACCCGGGCGTGGTTCCGGGGCGGGATCTTTGGTGGCATATGCGCTAAAAATTACCGATTTGGATCCGTTGGAATTCGATTTGCTCTTTGAGCGTTTCCTCAATCCGGAACGGGTTTCCATGCCTGACTTCGACGTGGATTTCTGCATGGACGGACGCGACCGCGTGATTGACCATGTGGCGGAAATGTACGGGCATGGTGCGGTGTCGCAAATCATTACCTTCGGTACTATGGCGGCGAAAGCGGTAATTCGCGATGTGGGGAGGGTGCTGGGGCAACCTTACGGCTTTGTGGATCGCATTTCCAAACTGGTGCCGCCTGATCCGGGCATGACCTTGGCTAAGGCCTTTGAAGCAGAACCGAAATTACAGGAAATTTATGACGCGGATGAAGAAGTGCGTGCCATTATCGACATGGCGCGCAAACTGGAAGGTGTCACGCGTAACGCCGGTAAACACGCCGGCGGGGTGGTGATTTCGCCGACCCTGATCACGGATTTCTCGCCACTGTATTGCGATTCGGAAGGCAAACATCCGGTCACCCATTTCGATAAAAATGACGTGGAACACGCCGGTTTGGTGAAGTTTGACTTCCTCGGTTTACGCACGTTGACCATCATAAAATGGGCGCTGGATATGATTAATGCCCGCATGGAAAAAGAAGGCAAGCTGTTGGTGGACATCAGCGCCATTCCGTTGGACGACCAACAATCCTTCGATGTGTTACTGAATGCGGAAACCACGGCGGTGTTTCAGTTGGAATCGCGCGGTATGAAAGATTTGATTAAACGCCTGAAGCCGGACTGTTTTGAAGACATTATCGCGTTGGTGGCGTTGTTCCGTCCAGGTCCGTTGCAATCAGGCATGGTGGATAATTTTATCGACCGCAAACACGGACGCGAGGAAGTGTCTTACCCAGATGCCAATTATCAGCATGAATCCCTCAAACCGATTTTGGAACCGACCTACGGCATTATTTTGTATCAGGAACAGGTGATGCAAATCGCTCAAGTGTTGGCAGGCTATACTTTGGGTGGCGCGGACTTGTTGCGCCGTGCCATGGGGAAGAAAAAACCGGAAGAAATGGCGAAGCAGCGTTCCGTGTTTGAAGAAGGCGCGGTGAAAAACGGCGTGGACGGCGGACTTGCCATGAAGATCTTCGACTTGGTGGAAAAATTCGCCGGTTACGGTTTTAACAAATCCCACTCCGCCGCCTATGCGTTGGTGTCTTATCAAACCCTGTGGCTGAAAGCCCATTATCCGGCGGAATTTATGGCAGCGGTGATGACCTCGGAAATGGATAACACGGACAAAATTGTGGGCTTATACGACGAATGTATGCGTATGGGCTTGAAAGTGGTTCCGCCCGACATTAACACCGGTAAACACCATTTCAGCGTGAATGAAAACGGTGAAATCGTGTACGGAATCGGCGCCATTAAAGGCGTGGGTGAAGGCCCTATTGCGGCGTTGGTGGAAGCGCGGGAAAAAGACGGGATCTTTAAAAATCTGTTCGACTTATGTGCCCGCGTAGATTTAAAGAAAATCAACCGTCGTACTTTTGAAAGCCTGATTAAATCCGGTGCTTTTGATAAACTCGGACCGCATCGCGCCGCGTTACAGCAAAACTTGGAAGATGCGTTGCGCGCTTCCGATCAACACGCGAAAGACGAAGCCTTGGGGCAGGTGGATATGTTCGGCGTGCTGACGGAAACTAATGAGGAAGTGGAAAACTCCTATGCCAACATCGCACCTTGGACGGAAAAGACCATTTTGGACGGCGAACGGGAAACTTTAGGGTTGTATCTCAGCAGCTACCCGGTAACCCGTTATTTGAAAGAACTAGCCCATTACAGCCCCGTTCGCTTAAAAGAGCTGGTGCCGAATTATCGCGGGCAAATGAGCACCGCCAGCGGTTTGGTGATTAACACTCGCGTTGCGGTGACGAAAAAAGGCAACCATATCGGCATCGCTACCATTGACGATCGCTCCGGCCGGTTGGATTTAACCTTATTTGGCGAAGCCTTGGAAAAATTCGGCGAGAAACTGCAAAAAGACACGGTGATTGTGGTTTCCGGGCAAGTAAGTTTTGACGACTTCTCGCAGGGTTTGCGTATGTCAGTGCGTGATTTAATGACCATCGACGAAGCCCGTGCCCGTTATGCCAAAAGCCTTGCGATTTGCTTGTCGCAAGAACAAATCACGCCGCAATTCATTAAACAATTTAAAAGCATTTTACAGCCTTACAGCGGCAATTCGCTGCCGGTGCATATTTACTACCAAAGCCCGCAGGGCAGAGCGCTGGTTAAAATGGGCGTGCAATGGTCGGTCAACCCGACGGACGAACTGCTCACCGAACTGGCGGCACTGTTCGGTGAAAGTGCGGTGGAATTGGAGTTTGAATAGATAGGAAAAAGTGCGGTTAAAAAATGATTGTTTTTTCAACTGCACTTTGATCTACACCCCAAAAAAATCGGCATATAATTTAAGTTGCAGATTATGTCCTACTCTTATCAATTTCGTTTAAAAATTATCAAGCTAGTCACCGAGCAGGATTTCGGTATATGAGAGGTGGCTAAATTTCTCGTTCTCAAGTCATTTATTGGAAAAGCCTTTCGTGAAAGAGGGCTTGATGGCGTAAAATCACCTTACACAAACCTAAAATCTCCAAAATTCTGAAACCCAAAATGAAAAAAACGCAGATTGAAGTGGCTTGAAACAAGCGACTTTTCACCACAAGCCTTTAAAAAACTGAAACGGGAACCTGCCCTTGCAAAAGAGGAGATTGATAATCTAAAAAAGTTAGTGGAATTAGACAATCAAAAACGACGGCAGAAAAAAGAAAAGTCATCGAAAAGTTAAAGGAAAAACATGCCTTAAATGACCTGCTGCAAGTGTCTGAAATGCCTCATTCAACCTTTTATTATCAACAGGCAGGATTAGAGCCGGGTAAATTTGTGTATTACAACCAAAAACGAATTAAACCGATTTAAAAGGATTGAGCCCGATACAATACTGAGCTCAATATTTAAGTTAACTAACCTGTCCAACTTTTTGGGGGGGCAGATCACTTTCTATTTGTATTATTTGGCCTTACATCGCTTTCTCAGCTCCCAATGTACTTAGTGGCACAGCGACATTCTTCGTTAGAAAAATAAAATTAAAGGTGCCGTGTTCTGTCAGTACATTACTAATTTATTAAATTGCTTAGAAAATTTGTTCTTCACTTGCTTTTTTATGGAAGTGTTTTTTTAATTGTTCCGCTATGTAACAAAATGCCGTTTTAGAATCGATGCTTCCGGTGAGGTAGTAGAAGGATTTGTTTATGTCAGGAGACTACACAAATCTGTTTCTAACCTTTACTTAGCATAACCACACAATGAGTTCAGATTTAACACTATAATTTGGTGAATTTCAACATTTGCACACTGGGTATTATTAGATCAAGCTTGTTGGTTTTATAATGGATTCGGCTAAAAAAAATGACCGCACTTTTGAAGCAAAAGTGCGGTCGGTTCTTGAGTTAAATTTGAATCAAGCAAGTTTTGTGCGAATGGCGTTTGCCAATTCCGTATTAACGTGTTCAAAGTGTACCAACTGGTGTTCCACGATGGCATCGTCGGTGACTTCTGCCAGGCTGGCGGCGAAGTTGCCGGCGAGGCGGTCGCGTTGGGCGGCGTCCATAATGGCGTAAAGCGCGGCAGGTTGTGAGTAGTAATCTTCGTCGTAATCACGGAAATTAAAGTGCGCGCCTTCACGTTCCAGTTGCAATGACGGACCTTGATCGTGGGTTGGCACATAGGTGTCAAAGCGGTTTGGAGCATAGTTCGGGTGTGTGCCGCCGTTGTGATCTACGCGCATTGCACCGTCACGGTGGGTGGTGTGATACGGGCATTTTGGTGCATTCACCGGAATTTGGTGGTGGTTTACGCCCAAGCGGTAGCGTTGTGCATCTTGATAAGAGAATAAACGACCCTGCAACATACGATCGGGCGAGAAGCCGATGCCGGGCACGTTGTTGTTCGGCGCGAAGGCGGCTTGTTCCACTTCAGCAAAATAGTTTTGCGGATTGCGATTCAGTTCCAATACGCCTACATCAATCAACGGATAATCTTTGTGCGGCCATACTTTGGTTAAGTCAAAACTGTAATTGTGTTTTTCTGCATCGGCTTCCG
The DNA here is from genome assembly GCF_023518055.1 of Aggregatibacter actinomycetemcomitans. NCBI lineage: Bacteria > Pseudomonadati > Pseudomonadota > Gammaproteobacteria > Pasteurellales > Pasteurellaceae > Aggregatibacter > Aggregatibacter actinomycetemcomitans. Next base: position 138,651 of record NZ_CP085096.1, on the reverse strand, counting down.
GCATGATTTGAATTCGCACGTTCCAACGGGGGAAATTGCCGTTGGCAATGGCATCATATAAATCACGTTGGCTGGATTCACGATCTTCACCCACCACCTTCGCCGCTTCTGCGTTGGTTAAAAATTTATGACCTTGTTGGGTTTTGAAGTGGAATTTCACCCAAAAGCGTTCGTTGTCCGCATTGATAAAGCTGTAAGTGTGGCTGCCGTAACCGTTCATATTGCGCAGGCTTGCCGGAATACCACGATCGCTGAACAGAATCATAATTTGGTGCATGGATTCAGGATGACGCGACCAGAAATCCCATGCGGCGGTAGCGTCGCGTAAGTTGGTTTGCGGGTTGCGTTTTTGAGTGTGAATGAAATCCGGGAATTTGAGCGGGTCACGGATGAAGAACACCGGCGTGTTATTGCCCACTAAGTCCCAGTTGCCTTGTTCGGTGTAGAATTTCAACGAAAAACCGCGTACATCACGTTCCGCGTCGGCAGCACCGCGTTCGCCGGCAACGGTGGAAAAGCGCAACAGCACTTCCGTTTGTTTGCCCACTTCGCTGAACAGCGCAGCTTTGGTGTATTGGGTGATGTCGTGAGTGACGGTGAATGTACCGAATGCGGCGGAACCCTTGGCGTGCACCACACGCTCAGGAATGCGCTCGCGGGCAAAGTGGGCTAGTTTTTCTTGATACCAAACATCTTGTAACAGTAACGGGCCGCGGGGGCCGGCACTCATGGTGTTGTCATTATCCACCACCGGCGCGCCGGCAGCGGTAGTCAATGTGGCAGAGTTATGATCGAAAGGGCATTTTGCTGACATAATCGTTTCCTTAATTTTTGAGTAGTAGAGTAAAAAATATCCATTTTCATGGATGATCGATTGACAGAAATTATAAATACCAGCAAAAAGTTCTCAATCTATTAAATTAATAATATTTGACGATTAAAAAATAACTATTAATAGTTAGAATTGATTTAATCAAGAAAAAAGAAATGAGAAAAGAAAATGATCGCACTTTGATCTGCACCCTAAAACCGGGCGGATAGCTAAACCTAAGTTAAATATTGAGCTCTGCACTGCACAGGGCTCAAATTGTTTAACTTAAGCTTAATTACGCTCCTCAATAATAACGAATATATTCATCGTCCGCCCGGGTTCATCATGTAGTTAAACCGGCGGGAATAAAAATATTCCGATTAAATAATGTTTTCCTATAAAAACCTGCATTTTAATTGATTGGCGGCGGCGTCCTCTTTGGGAGGGCAGATCAAAGTGCGGTCATTTTCAACGGTGTTTTTTCTGACCGATTAATACACCCCTTGTGCCAACATGGCATCGGCGACTTTCACGAAACCGGCGATGTTGGCGCCCACCACATAGTTGATGTTGCCTTGGGCGTTGGAGCCGTATTTTTTACAGTTAGCGTGAATATCCAGCATGATGCTGTGTAATTTCGTGTCCACTTCTTCGCGGGTCCAGCTTAAACGTTGTGCATTTTGCGACATTTCTAAGCCGGAAGTTGCCACACCACCTGCATTCGCTGCTTTGCCCGGTCCGAATAATACGCCGGCGTCAATGAAGGCATTGGTGGCGTCGATGGTGGTTGGCATATTGGCGCCTTCCGCCACCACTTGTACGTCGTTGGCGATAAGGGTTTGCGCGTCGCTCAATGCCAATTCGTTTTGGGTTGCGCAAGGCAGAGCAACATCCACTTTTAAGTGCCATGGGCGCGCGCCTGCCACATATTTCAATCCGAACTGATCGGCGTAATCTTTAACGCGACCGCGTTTCACATTTTTGATTTCCATCAGTGCGGCTAATTTTTCGGTGGTGAAGCCTTCTTCATCCACAACCGTGCCCGAAGAGTCGGAACAGCTAATGACTTTTGCGCCTAATTCCAACGCTTTTTCGATGGCATATTGCGCCACGTTGCCGGAACCTGAAACCGCCACGGTTTTGCCTTTTAAATCCTGACCTTTTTCCGCCAGCATGGCTTGTACGAAATAAACCAAGCCGTAACCGGTGGCTTCCGGACGAATTAAGCTACCGCCGAAGGTTAAGCCTTTACCGGTGAATACGCAGCCGGTTTGGTTAGAGAGTTTTTTCATCATGCCGGTTAAATAACCTACTTCACGACCGCCCACACTGATGTCTCCTGCCGGTATGTCGGTGTCCGGACCGATATGGCGATAAAGTTCCGCCATAAGCGCTTGACAGAAACGCATGACTTCCGCATCGCTTTTGCCTTTCGGATCGAAGTCGGAACCGCCTTTGGCGCCGCCCATCGGTAAGGTGGTTAGGGCGTTTTTGAAGATTTGTTCAAACCCTAAGAATTTTAAAATGGATTGGTTTACGGAAGGGTGAAAACGCATGCCGCCTTTGAACGGACCGATGGCACTGTTAAATTGAATACGGAATGCGCGGTTGACTTGCACTTGACCTTTATCGTCCGTCCATGCTACGCGAAACTGAATGGCGCGTTCAGGTTCTACAAGACGTTCTAATAAGGCTTCGGAACAATATTTCGGATTTTGTTCAAGAAATGGCCAGATGGAAGTAAACACTTCACGAACAGCTTGTAAAAATTCAGGTTGGTTACCATCGCGTTGTTCGACTTTAGCTAAAAATGCTTCTAAGGAAGGGACCGAACCAGACATAAGAAATCTCCTGTAAGATGAATGTTGTTGTTTGCATTTGAGTGAATTGTGTGTTGCTCAACTATGTTGTTAAGTCGGTTTTCAATATGCAACAGCCGGGGAGATGATTTCAAATGTTTTTCTAGAAAAATATTAGAATATTTTGTTTTTATAGAAATGTTTTAGATTTTATCTAATAAAAAAATATTTATGTTAAACGCTGTTTAGTTTTTTGGGTCGCGTAAGTGAAATCGGTGCTAAAAACAAACAAAAGTGCGGTCAGAAAAAATGATGTTTTTTATGACCGCACTTTACGACGTATTTACGACGCAAATCGGGCTTTTGCGTCAGCAATGGCTTCGGCAATGCGCAACGGTGAAACCCCGCCTTTGGCGGCACGTTTGTCTAAACAGGATTGCAGAGACAGAATATCGTACACATCGTCCGACACTTTTTCGCAGAATTGACGGAATTCCGGAATAGTCAATTCTTCTAACGCCTTGTGTTGCTTAATGGCATATACCACGGTCTCGCCCACAATGTGGTGGGAATCGCGGAACGGCACGCCTTTAGCGACCAAGTAATCTGCCAATTCGGTGGCGTTAGAGTAGCCTTTTAGCGCGGATTCGCGGGTGCGTTCCACGTTCACTTTAATATCATCCAACACCAAAGACGCCATATCTAAGCAATCTTGCCAAGTATCCAACGCATCGAAAATGCCTTCTTTGTCTTCCTGCATATCTTTGTTGTAGGCTAACGGCAAACCTTTCAGTGTCATCAGCATGCCGTTTAGGGCGCCGATTACGCGCCCCGCTTTACCGCGAATCAATTCGCAGGCATCGGGATTTTTCTTTTGCGGCATCAGGGAAGAACCGGACGTTACGCGATCGGAGAGTTCCACAAAGTTGGATTCGCCGCTGTTGAAAATAATCATGTCTTCGGCGAAACGGGATAAATGCACCATGCTAAGGGACGCGGCGGAGAGCAGTTCCACAATGTGATCGCGATCGGATACGCTGTCCAAGCTGTTACGGGTGGCGAAGGCGAAATCCAGATCCTTGGCGAACCGTTCGCGATCGATAGGATATGCCGTGCCGGCAAGGGCGCCGCTACCGAGCGGGCAGCTGTTCATGCGACGGTAGGCATCAGCTAAACGGGAATAATCGCGATCCAGCATTTCCACATACGCCATGCACCAATGGGCAAAGGTGATCGGTTGGGCGCGTTGCAGGTGGGTGTAGCCTGGCATCACGGCATCCTGATTGTTTTCTGCTGTGAGCACCAATTTACGCTGTAAGTCACGGATAGAATGCTGCAATTCGGCAACCCGTTGTTTACACCACATTTTGATGTCGAGTGCCACTTGGTCGTTGCGGCTGCGCCCGGTGTGCAGTTTTTTGCCTAAATTGCCTACCTTATCAATGAGCTTACTTTCCACCCAGCTGTGGATGTCTTCCGCGTCATCTTGTAAAATCGCTTGCGGATTTGACCGCACTTCAACTAATAATTCGTGCAATGCCTGTTCTAATTGTTGTTGTTCCTGCACATCTAAAATGCCCACGGATACCAACGCTTTCGACCAGCCGATTGAGCCTTCGATGTCTTGCTCTGCCAAACGGTAGTCAAAGCGTAATGAATCGTTAAAGTTTTTAAAACGCTTATCCGCAGCTTGCGTGAAGCGTCCACCCCAAAGTGCCATAGAACCCTCTGATTGTTATTTGTGAAATCGGTTAAAAAATATATCACAGAAACAAAAAAGGCGATCAACAAAAATCTGCTTTTTGTGACCGCACTTTTTGCTTAATTGACGGTTATTTTAATAAATCTTCGTTTTTCGCGTGAATCCATTTGCCGCGTTTTTTATCCATATATTGAAAATATTCGTTGGCAAAGGTGCCTTGTGCGCAGGTCAATTTATCGCGGCGGGTGTTGACATCTTTGTTTTCCAGCGCTTTATTGAGCGTATCGGGACCGGTGAGGACAAACACGCCGCCGTCAATACGACGGTTTTCGATATTATCAATAATAATGTCCAGAGTTTCTTTCAAAAACGGATTGCTTTTGCGACTGGCTAAAAAGAAATTGGTGTAACGACCACGGCGCGTAATGAGCACTTCGTTGTCTTCGGGATCAATCATCTTATCCAAATTGCCGACCAAATGGCCGTCGATGTCTATGTAAATACCACCGTCGTGGTAGAGCGTGAATAAACGCCAGAAATCCGCCTGCGCCGCGCCGTCGGTAAGTTTGCTATACGCGGCGAATGTGCGGGCATCGGCATTTTTTTCAATATAATCGCCGCGCGCTTCGGTGCTCACATAACGGTAATCATAACCGGGCGAAAACAGGCGATTGACCAAATAGTTACAATAAATCGGTAAGGTAACTTGGTTGCTGTAGTTGGTTTGCCAGATGACTTTATTGATTTTGCCGGGCTTATTGGTTGGGTGTCTTGCCGGGCTGAATTCCGGAATGGTAAAGCGCTTTTTCGGAAAAATCGCGTGGAACGGGTAACTTAGGATTTTGACAATATTGCCGGCTAAACGTAACAAGCCGTTAGAAATGAAAAGTGCGGTCTGATTTTTAATTGGTTTATTCATTCAATGAATCCGTTGATGCAACTGAAAAATTGGGCGTACTTTATCACTTTACGCCAAAAGAATAAATGTTCTGAACCTGTTGAAATAAAATAATTAAAGGGGAAGTGAGTGGTGGGCGATACCGGTCTCGAACCAGTGACCCCCTCCTTGTAAGGGAGGTGCTCTCCCAACTGAGCTAATCGCCCGACGAATCGGCACTTTAAGATTTTAAGTGGTGGGCGATACCGGTCTCGAACCAGTGACCTCCTCCTTGTAAGGGAGGTGCTCTCCCAACTGAGCTAATCGCCCACGTTAGAATCTTAAAATTAGGGAAGTATGTAAAGAAGTGGTGGGCGATACCGGTCTCGAACCAGTGCCCCCCTCCTTGTAAGGGAGGTGCTCTCCCAACTGAGCTAATCGCCCACGTCGTTACATTGACAACATTGAGAAACTTTGAAGTGGTGAGAACATCGGTTTCGAACTCTTGGCGCTTTTCCTATCAAGAATTCTCCTACCTAAGCTAACCGTAACTGCCCTCAGCGTTGTGAGCGAGCATTATAATTGCTCAATGATTTCAGTCAACAAATTTTTGCCAAAAATCCGTCGGTTGTTTCAAAAATAGGCATAAAACACGATTTTTCCTTATGAATTCAATGAACCCGTAGTACAATACCGCACAATTATTTGCATTAGAAAAAGGGTTATAAAATGAAATTAGAGGCATTATTTGATTTGGATCCAAATGTGAAAGTGCGTACCCGTTTTGCGCCAAGCCCGACCGGTTATTTACATGTCGGCGGTGCCAGAACCGCACTTTATTCTTGGTTATATGCAAAACATAACCATGGTGAATTTGTGTTGCGTATCGAAGATACTGATTTGGAACGCTCCACCCCAGAAGCGACGCAAGCTATTTTAGAAGCGATGGAATGGCTGGATTTGGCATGGGAACATGGTCCGTATTATCAAACCAAACGTTTTGATCGTTACAATCAGGTGATTGATCAAATGATTGAACAAGGCTTGGCATACCGTTGCTACTGCACTAAAGAACGCTTGGATGCGTTGCGTCATACACAAGAGAAAAATAAAGAAAAACCGCGTTATGACCGTCATTGCTTGCGTGATCACGCCTATCACTCTGCTGACGAACCGCACGTTGTGCGTTTTAAAAATCCGACGGAAGGTTCCGTGGTTTTTGATGACGCTGTGCGCGGACGCATTGAAATCAGCAACAGCGAATTGGACGATTTGATTATCCGTCGCACCGACGGATCACCGACCTACAATTTCTGCGTGGTGGTGGATGACTGGGACATGGGCATTACCCATGTTGTGCGGGGCGAAGACCACATTAACAACACCCCACGTCAAATTAACATCTTAAAAGCGCTCGATGCACCGATTCCGGTGTATGCCCACGTTTCCATGATTAACGGCGATGACGGGCAAAAACTTTCCAAACGCCATGGCGCGGTGAGCGTCATGCAATATCGCGACGAAGGTTATCTGCCGGAAGCGCTCATCAACTATTTGGTACGCTTAGGCTGGGGACACGGCGATCAGGAAATCTTCACCCGTGAAGAAATGATTGAATTGTTCGATTTGCATTCCGTCAGCAAATCCGCCAGTGCGTTTAATACGGAAAAATTATTGTGGTTGAACCATCATTATATTCGTGAATTACCGGCAGACTATGTAGCGAAACATCTGGCATGGCAATATCAGGATCTTGGTATTGACACCGCCAACGGTCCGGCATTAACGGAAATTGTTGCCATGTTGGCGGATCGCTGCAAAACTTTACGGGAAATGGCGCTGGCAAGCCGTTATTTCTTTGAAGAATTCGACGAATTTGATGAAGCAGCGGCTAAAAAACATTTCAAAGCCGGTTCCGTAGAGACCCTCGAAAAAGTAAAAGAAAAACTGACCGCACTTTCCGGCTGGGATTTACATTCCACTCATGAAGCCATTGAACAAACCGCCGCCGAATTAGAGGTCGGCATGGGCAAAGTGGGGATGCCTTTGCGTGTTGCCGTTACCGGTGCGGGACAATCGCCGTCAATGGATGTCACCCTGGTCGGCATCGGACGCGAACGCGTATTAAACCGCATTCAACGTGCCATTGATTTTATTAAAGCGCAAAACGCTTAATATTTAATCTGATAACATTGAATTGAAAATTTAATATTGACAGACAAAGGGGCGGAATCTATTATAGCCGCCACCTACGGGGATATAGCTCAGTTGGGAGAGCGCTTGAATGGCATTCAAGAGGTCGTCGGTTCGATCCCGATTATCTCCACCAAATTCCAAAATCCTATCAATAAAAATTGATAGGATTTTTTTCGTTTTAACCGAAAGCTGATTAGACAAGCATGTAAATTCAATAAAATAGATTGTTTTCATTTCCCGGGTGTGTTCTAATGCGCTCCACGCTAGACAATCACTTCAGTAAGTTAGTTATTTCGGTTCTTCCTCATTCAAGTTTTAAATTTGCGCTTTGAAGATTCTATTTATCCATCTCTGTTTAAGTCAAATCGCTAGCGGTTCATGCTTTTGCAAGCATATAATTTCATTACTTTAAGAAGGAAGACAACATGTCTAAATTAAACGGCACCGTAAAATGGTTTAACTCCATAAAAGGCTTTGGTTTTATCGCTCCCACGGATGGTTCAAAAGATGTATTCGTACATTTCTCCGGCATCGTCGGTAACAATTTCCGTACTTTAAACGAAGGCGACCATGTGGCGTATAACGTACAGAATTCCCAACGCGGACCGACAGCAATTGAAGTTGAAGTGGTTTAATCCCCATTCCCAATAAAGTGAGCCCTTTGTTTAAAGGGTTCGTTTTTTATCCTTCGATTTTCTACATCTAAAAACGCTGTAAAAAATCACCGCACTTTTATCCCTGCTTTTCAAGAAAATCCAAGGCTTCCGCACGGCTCGGAATTGAGGGCTGCGCACCTTCGCGGGTGACGCTGATTGCCGCCGCTGCGTGGGCGAAGCGAATGGCATTCGTCAATGTTTTTCCTTCCAGTAACGCAACCGCCAAGGCACCATTGAAGGTATCGCCTGCTGCCGTGGTGTCTTTCGCTTTTACGCGAAAACCGCCGATAATTTGCCCCTGACCATTTTCACTGAAATAAACCCCTTTGGCACCCAGGGTAATAAGCACGATTTGCACGCCTAGTTGATGGAATCTTTTTGCCGCCTGTGCTGCCGAGATTTTATCTTCCACTTTAATGTCCGTCAGGATTTCCGCTTCCGTTTCATTTGGTGTAATCATATATAACTGCCGGAGCAATTCTTCCGGTAATGCTTGCGCCGGCGCAGGATTAAGAATCACTTTTGTACCGTTTTGTTTGGCGATTTGCGCCGCTTTACAAATTGCCGAAAGAGGGGTTTCCAGCTGCATTAACAAGGCATCCGCTTGTTGAATATGCGAGGCATAACAGGAAACGAGATGTTCGTCCAGACAGGCATTGGCACCGGCGTTAATTACAATGCTGTTTTCGCCGTTGTCCGCCACTTGAATCATAGCGACCCCCGTCATTTCCTGCTCAACTTGAGTTATGGTCGCCGTGTTAATGCCGTCTTTTGCAAAAGCGGCTTTCATGGTACGACCTATGTCATCGTTACCAAGGCAGGCGATAAAATCCACCTGCGTGTTTGGATCTTTTAACCGTGCGGCAGCTACCGCCTGATTAGCACCTTTGCCGCCGTAAGCAATGCGGTAACCGGAGCCGCGTAACGTTTCACCGGCGCGAGCAAAACGCGGGACACGAATCATATGATCGGCGTTAACGCTGCCGAGCACAACGAGTTTAGCGCACATAATCCCTCCTGAAAAAAAGAACGCACAGCGCGCTCTTCAAAAACGTTTGTAAAAACGACCGCACTTTTTGTGTGGCGACGCATTATTCGCTGATGACTTTGAGATCTACCGGAATTTTGGCTTCTACTTTTTCGCCTTTAAGCAATTTGTCTGCCGTCACCACGCCAAGTTCGCCGATTAACGCCGGTTGTTGAGCGATTGTTGCCGCCATTTTTCCGCTTTTTACCGCTTTCATGCCGTCATCGGTGCCGTCAAAGCCAACCACGAGGACTTTTTTATTGGCGGCGGATAACGCGCGCAATGCGCCTAATGCCATTTCATCATTTTGAGCGAATACGGCTTGAACCGTGCCTTTGGTGGCAAGCAGATTTTCCATCACATTTAAGCCTTTCGTGCGGTCAAAATCAGCCGGTTGATTGGCAAGTACATCAAATTTATGTTCGGCAACCGCTTGCTTGAAGCCCTCGCCCCGTTCACGGGCGGCGGAAGTGCCCGCCAAGCCTTCTAATTGAATGACTTTGGCATTGGCACCAAGTTTTTGCGCGATAAAATCGCCTGCCATTTTGCCGCCGGCAACGTTGTCGGATGCGATATGGCTCACCACTTCGCCTTTTGCCGCACCACGGTCTAAGGTGATAACCGGAATTTTATTGCGATTGGCGATGGCGACGGCATTGCTTACCGCTTCCGAATCGGTCGGGTTAATCAGCAACACTTTCGCGCCGCGCACCAGTAAATCTTCTACGTTTGCCAGCTCCTTCGCCGGGTCATTTTGAGAATCCAGCACCACCAGTTTGTAGCCCAGCTCATCGGCTTTTTTCTGCGCACCTTCTTTTAAGGATACGAAAAACGGGTTGTCCAGTGTGGAAACGGTGAGGGCGATCGTGTCCTGCGCCAGTGCTGAGGTGCTGAAACTCAATAAAAGTGCGGTGGCTAATGTGGTTAGTTTTTTCATACGCTTCTCCTTGAACGTGAATTAAAGTTTTTTGCTGCCTAAATAGTTATCTGCTAAAACCGCAATCAGAATAACCAATGCTTTTGCTATCATTTGATAGTAAGAGGAAATATCAGTAAATTCAGTGCATTATTTAAAAATCCGATAATCAGCGCGCCGATGAGTGTGCCCATGACCCGACCTTTGCCGCCCATTAAACTGGTTCCGCCCACCACAACCGCTGCGATGGCATCTAATTCGTAAGACACACCCGCAGTGGGTTGGGCGGAAGAGAGGCGGGACGTGACGATAAGTCCGGAAAGGGCGGATAGAAAGCCGCTGACGGCAAATACGAAAATTTTCACTTTGTTAACGTTGATGCCGGACAGCCGGGTTGCCGCTTCGTTGCCGCCGAGGGCGTAAATGTAGCGTCCTATTTTGGTGTGTTTCAGCACATACCAAGACACTAAAAACACGATTGCCATTAACCAAATCGGAAGCGGGATGACGAATAAATAGCCGGTGCCGAGAAACGCGAAGGCATCAGCGGTATCGGAAAAACCGGTACTAATCGGGCGACCGTCCGTATAAACCATGGCGACGCCGCGTAATAACGTCATGGTTACTAGGGTGGCAATAAACGCCTGCACTTTTCCTTTGGCGACGATCACGCCGCTGATGCCGCCGAGCAACGTGCCGATGAGTAAAACCAGCGGAATCACCAATAACACCGGCAATTCCGCGCCCACCATACTTGCCGCGAAAGCCCCTGTCAGTGCGAGAATGGAACCTACGGATAAATCAATGCCGGCAATTAAAATCACGAAAGTCATGCCGACGGCGATAATGGCGTTTACCGAGGTTTGGCGCAAAATGTTGAGAATATTATCCACGCTGAAAAAATCGGGATTAATCGCCGACACGACGCCAATAAGCACCAATAAGGCGATAATTGAGCGTTGTTCCAGTAAAAATTTACCTAACTTTATATTTTGTTGTTCAGTCATATTATCGCCTCTTGTGAATTGAGTTTTTCGATGGCGGCTGCCAATAATTTTTTTTGTGTGGCGTCAGCCCGCTGAAATTCGGCGCTGATATGTCCTTCCCGCATCACCAGAATGCGATCGCTCATGCCCAACACTTCGGGCATTTCGGAAGAGACCAAAATAATGCTCATGCCTTCTCCTTTGAATTGATTAATGAGCTGATAAATTTCTTTTTTTACGCCTACATCTACGCCACGCGTTGGCTCATCTAAAATCAGCACCTGCGGACGGGTCATCAAGCCTTTGGCGATGGAGACTTTTTGTTGATTGCCGCCGGAAAGAAGCCCGATGGGTTGCTCCCGGCTTGGCGTTTTTATGTTGAATAACATGATAAAATCATCCACTGCCATGCGTTCCGCCGCCCGGTCGATATGAAAGGTTTTGGCGAAATAATCTAACGCGGTAAGGGACATATTTTCTTTGACCGACATACCTAAAATCAGCCCGTCGCCTTTGCGGTCTTCGGAAATATACACAATGCCGTTACGTAAGCCTTCCTGTGGCGTACGATTCAAAATCGCCCGTTGATTTAACCGCACTTCACCGGATTCTCGCGGCAGCGCACCGTAAAGCACTTTCATTAATTCGCTGCGACCGGTGCCCATTAAGCCGGAAATACCGAGAATCTCGCCGCTGCGCAATGCAAAGGAGACATCATGTACGCCGCTGCCGCTGAGATGGTTTACCGTCAAGCGCACTTCGCCGGGTGCCCGTTCCAGACGCGGATATTGTTCTTCTAAACGACGACCCACCATCATTTCGATAAGACGATTTTCATCTAAATTTTCCACCGCACTTTCGCCGATAAACTGACCGTCGCGCAACACGGTGACATTATCGCAAATCTGAAAAATTTCTTTAATTCGGTGGGAAATATACACAATGCCGCGATTTTCCGCCTTGAGCTCACGGATTACCTTAAATAAGGCTTCCGTTTCGGTGTTGGTGAGCGCGTCGGTGGGTTCGTCCATAACAATGACTTTGGATTCAAAACTAAGGGCTTTGGCGATCTCCACCATTTGCTGTTCGCCGATGGAAAGCGTAGCGCAAAGGGTTTGGCTGCTGTGGGTGACACCCAGACGTGCCAACAACTTATCCGCTTCCCGATACATGCGTTGCCAATCAATGGCGCCCCAAGGTTTGGTAAATTCCCGTCCGAGAAAAATATTCTCTGCAATGGTTAAATTGCCTACCAAATTGAGTTCTTGATGAATAATGCTGATGCCCGCTTCCTGAGAATCTTTCGGACCTTTAAACGCCACTTGTTTTCCTAAATATTCAATGCTTCCCGTGTCTTTGTCGTAAATGCCGGTGAGCACTTTCATCAGGGTGGATTTGCCCGCGCCATTTTCTCCCATTAACGCCATGGCGTGCCCAGCATACACGGACAAACCGGCGTTGCTTAAGGCTTTCACGCCGGGAAAGGATTTATCAACGCCGCTGATTTTTAACAGAGGTTGCTGCATAACGCCTCCGTTAAAACGGCACGCCGGAATACAAAATAATATTGGCGTATGGCGAGCATTCGCCGCTGCGTACGATAGCTTTGCTTCGCGCGGTGGCGTGTTTGAACGCCTCGTGGCTAACGTATTCTATGGCGATTCGGTTGCCTTGTTGCTGTTCCAGTTTGTTCAGGCGGGCTAAAAGTGCGGTCAGAATTTCGGGACTTTTTTCTTGGATTTTCTGCGCCAGTAACACCCGTTCTACAAATATTTCGCTGACGATGGCATCTAAGCAGGCGAGGAAACTTGGGATGTTTTTGGTTAAGGCGAGATCGATACGTTCAACTTGGGTGGGGATCGGCAGAGCCGCGTCGCAGAGGGTTAAACCGTCGGTGTGTCCCAGCGTGGCAATGCAATGAGAGAGTTGGGCGTTGAGGATTATGGTTTTTTTCATCATCACTCCTTTTGATAAATTAACACGCGGTGTAAGTGTAGAAGAAATCGACAAAAAGCGAAAACAGATAAACCGGGTTTTGTGAAGTGGATCAAAAAACGGCGTGTGGATTTGCTGCTTCGTTTTTGCCGTTTTATAAGAATAAGTTGTGCTAACGGGCAGTTTGTGAAACAATTCACCGTTGTTTGAATTTAAAAGATTAAAAGTAAGGATACGATAGTGATCGACTCCGATGGCTACCGTCCGAATGTAGGCATTGTTATTTGCAACAATAAGGGGCAAGTGCTGTGGGCGAAGAGATACGGACAAAACTCCTGGCAATTTCCGCAGGGCGGAATTAATTGTAGTGAAACGCCCGAGCAGGCGATGTATCGCGAATTGTTTGAGGAGGTGGGTTTAACACGCAAAGATGTGCGGGTGCTGCATGCTTCCAAACATTGGTTACGTTATAAGTTGCCGAAACGTTTGTTGCGTTCTGATTCTAAACCAATGTGTATCGGACAAAAACAACGTTGGTTTTTACTGGAACTCATCGGCGACAGCAAAAATATCAATATGCAATGCAGCAAAATCCCGGAATTCGACGGTTGGCGTTGGGTCAGTTTTTGGTATCCGGTGCGTCAGGTGGTGTCTTTCAAAAAAGAAGTATATCGCAAGGCCATGAAGGAATTCGCCTCGGTGTTATTTGATGAAAATAACAAAGGGTTATTGCAACCGAAGGAACTAAGTGCGTCGGAAGAAAATAGGCGCGTTTCCCCGTCGAAAAAACACAACAATTCCAAACATTCAAAACGCCCATCATATAAATACAAAGGATAATTATGTTAACCTTTTTTCTCTTCTGCTTACTTGCCGGTTGTATTGCCGGCTTTTTAGCCGGTTTATTCGGCATCGGCGGTGGGCTGGTGATTGTGCCGATGTTGGTGTATTTATTGCCTATCGTCGGTGTGCCCGATTCGCTGCTCATGCCAACCGCACTTGGTACTTCTTTTGCCACCATTGTGATTACCGCCTTTTCCTCCGCGCAACGGCACCACAAACTGGGCAACGTTGTGTGGTCAACTTTAAAATATTTTGCGCCCGCCTTAATGATCAGCGCTTTTGTCTCCAGTCAATATATCAGCAAATTACCGCACGAAATTTCCAGTAAATTATTCGCCTGTTTAGTGATGTATTTAGCGGCAAAAATGGTGCTTTCCATTAAACAAAAACACATTGATCCCAATAAGAAAATCACCCCGTTAGCCTCCATTATCGGTGGTGGTCTCATCGGCATGGCAGCCAGCGTGGCGGGTATCGGTGGTGGCGGGTTTATCGTGCCATTTTTAAACTCGCGCAATGTGGATATTAAAAAAGCCATCGGTACTTCCGCGTTCTGCGGAATGTTAATGGGCATTGCCGGCATGTTAAGTTTTATGGTGAGCGGCTGGAACGCACCGGGTATGCCGCCGTATTCCATCGGTTTTGTGTATTTGCCGGCGGTGTTGAGCATTACCGTGACCTCATTTTTTACCTCCAAACTCGGCGCCAGTGCCACCAATAAACTGCCGGTGCCGACCTTGAAGAAAGCCTTTGCCGCCTTTTTAATTGTGGTGGCGATAAATATGTTGTTGAAATAAGGAAAGTTATGAATTCAGATTATCTTATATTGCCCCATTTCGACCCCGCCATTTTTGAATTCGGTCCTATCGGCCTGCGCTGGTACGGCTTGATGTACCTGCTCGGGTTTATTTTTGCCCGCTGGTTAGGCGTGCGTCGCGCCAAACGACCGAACAGCGGCTGGACCGTAGAGCAAGTGGATTCCCTGTTATTTAACGGTTTCATGGGCGTATTTCTAGGCGGGCGTATCGGCGATGTGTTCTTCTATAATCTCGACCATTTTCTGCAAGATCCGCTGTATTTATTCCGCGTTTGGGAAGGTGGTATGTCCTTCCACGGTGGCTTAATCGGTGTGATTATCGCCATGATCCTCACCTCCAAAGCGCAGAAACGCAATTTCTGGGCGACGGCGGATTTTGTGGCGCCGTTAATTCCTTTCGGCTTGGGTATGGGGCGCATCGGTAATTTCATCAATCTGGAATTATGGGGACGCCAAACGGATGTGCCTTGGGCGATGATTTTCCCGACGGATCCTCTACTGTTGCCTCGCCACCCGTCGCAATTGTACGAAGCCTTTTTGGAAGGGCTGGTGTTGTTCCTGATTCTCAATTGGTTTATTCGCAAACCGCGCCCGATGGGGGCGGTAGCGGGTTTATTCCTTATCGGTTACGGCTGCTTCCGCTTTATTATCGAATATGTACGCGAGCCGGACGTGGAGCTGTTCCTTGACGTCATCACGCGGGGGCAATTGCTTTGCCTGCCGATGATTCTCGGCGGCATGTTAATCATACTTTGGGCATACAAAAAAAGTGCGGTGAAAAAATGAAACAATATTTAGATTTGTGCCGACGCATTATTGATGAAGGCGTTTGGGTGGAAAACGAACGCACCGGCAAACGCTGCTTAACGGTGATTAACGCCAACCTGACCTACGACGTGGTAAACAATCAATTTCCGTTGATTACCACCCGTAAAAGCTATTGGAAAGCCGCCATCGCCGAATTTTTAGGCTATATTCGCGGCTACGATAATGCCGCCGATTTTCGCAAGCTCGGTACTAAAACCTGGGATGCCAACGCTAACGAAAACCAGGCGTGGTTAAACAATCCGCACCGTAAAGGTACCGATGATATGGGGCGCGTGTACGGCGTACAGGGCAGAAGCTGGCGCAAACCTAACGGCGAGCATTTGGATCAGCTACGCAAAATTGTCAACAACCTGAGCAAAGGTATCGACGATCGCGGCGAGATTTTGACATTCTACAACCCGGGCGAATTTGATCTGGGCTGCCTGCGTCCTTGTATGCACACCCACACTTTTTCCCTGCTTGACGACACTTTATATCTCACCAGCTACCAACGCTCCTGTGATGTGCCGCTCGGCTTGAATTTCAACCAAATCCAAGTGTTCACGTTTCTTGCTTTGATGGCGCAAATTACCGGCAAAAAAGCAGGGCAGGCGTTTCATCAAATCGTCAACGCGCACATTTACGAAGACCAGCTGGAACTTATGCGCGATGTGCAATTAAAACGCGAACCGTTCCCGTCGCCGACGCTGGAAATTAATCCGGACATCAAATCCCTGGCAGACCTGGAAACCTGGGTCACTATGGACGATTTTAAAGTCACGGGCTACCAATGCCACGAACCGATTAAATATCCGTTTTCCGTGTAACGAAAAAGTGCGGTCGGTTTTTAAAATGTTTTTTATTTTCACCGTGATTGACGCTCATTTTCCCCTCGCCCGTTTACGGGACAAATGCTTGCATTTGAGCGTTGGCTCTGCCAACGACCCCGAAGGGGCGAGTGAAGCGAGTATTGGGTGGAGAAAATCCGAGGGATTTTCGGAGGGAGAGAGGGGAAATAAAGTTCGTATCCTCCTCTCTCTGACAAAAATTGTTGAATGCAATTTTCGTCGGTCTCTCTCCCGAAAGCGGGCGAGAGGAAAATAAAAAACATTTTAAAATACAACCGCACTTTAACTCTAACTGAACTCAATCATGACCGAATCCCAAACCCAGCTCGACGAAAAATTTATGCACCATGCCCTAATGTTGGCGGGCAAAGCCGAAGCTTTGGGGGAAATCCCCGTGGGGGCTGTGTTAGTGAGTGAAGCGGGGGAAATTATCGGTGAAGGCTGGAATTTATCCATTATCCATTCCGATCCCACCGCACACGCGGAAATTGTCACGCTGCGTCAAGGAGGGCAGAAGTTGCAAAATTACCGTCTGCTTAACACCACCTTATATGTGACCCTTGAGCCTTGCACCATGTGCGCCGGGGCGATTTTACACAGCCGTATTAAACGCTTGGTGTTCGGCGCTGCCGATTACAAAACCGGCGCGGTGGGTTCTCGTTTTCATTTTTTCGATGATTACAAAATGAATCACGCTATCGAAATCACCGGTGGCGTACTGCAACAGGAATGCAGCGAAAAACTCAGCGCCTTCTTCCAAAAACGCCGCGCACAGCAAAAGGAAGCGAAATTGGCACGTCAGGCGACTGTCGAAATGCCTTCCAGCGCCTAAAAGTGCGGTGCTTTTTACCGGCGTTTTTGAATACCCCTCGTTAAATTGCCCGTAGAGTGATACAATCGCCGATCAATTTTATTAGCCAAAGAGAGCATGTATGTCCCGTCAGAAAAAGACCCGCCGCCTTACGGATATTATGCCGGCGCGCAAAGCCGATAAAAAATCGGAGCAACCCTATTCAGGTCGCAAAGCCACACGTTATGAACTCGACGCGAAAGCGCGTGAAGAGAAGAAAAAGCGCAAACACAAAGGTTTGAGTTCGGGCTCCCGTCACAGTGCGGCGGAGAGTAAAAACGCCGAACAGGTAAAAGAAGCGCAGGATCCGCGTCTCGGTAGCCGCAAAAAAGTGCCGTTAATAGTGGAATTTGTGAATAAACCGCAAAAAGCGCAAGCCGTTTCTGCCACGAAAGCCGAGCCTAAAGCAAAATTGGATCCGATGCTGGAATTGGAACAGTTGGAAAATAATGAATGCTTACATCAGTTGTTGGATCAATTAGATGAAGGCAAGAAACTGTCTGCCGAGGATCAGCAATTTGTGGATGAATGTTTGGCGCGCGTCGAGCAATTAATGACCGAATTGGGTATTGCGGAAGACGAGGAAAACGACGAAGATTTATACCGCACTTTCGAGCGAATCGACATCAATCAATTCAAATAAATGTTTTAGATTATGTGGAAAATCCTTTTACTCATTGCGGCCGTGTGTATTGTTGCGGGCATGATCGGCTATGCTGTGTATTTATTGCTCGCGTTACAAAAACAGAAAAAAGCCTTGCAACTTGCCCGCCAAAATCGCATCAATCGCATTAAAGAAAGCCTGGAAATTATCGCCAAAGCCATGTTGAACGGCGATTGTAATTTGTCGGAAGGCGTGCTGCGTTTGAAAATGTTGCTGGAACCTGTGGGCATGGCGCTTAAAAATTATCCTGCCATGTGGCAATTGTATGAAATGGTGGAAGGTATGCCCACCCACAATGCGCGTAAAGAATTGAAAAAGAACGAAAGAATGCGCCTGGATTTGCGCCGCGAAAGCGCTGAAGCGGAACTTGAAAGTAAAATTAAATTGGAACTGCATCGGCTGTTGACCGATATTCAAACATTATAAAGAGTGGGGAAAAATGTAATGTCCGAGATTATTTGGGATTTAGCATTAATTCAGAAATATAACCAATCCGGTCCGCGTTATACCTCTTATCCGACGGCGCTGGAATTTAGCGAAAATTACACCAATGACGATTTCACTGCAGCGGCGCAACGTTACCCCGAGCGCCCGCTGTCCTTATATGTTCACATTCCGTTTTGCCACAAACTTTGCTATTTCTGTGCTTGTAATAAACTCATCACACGCCATCAGCACAAAGCGGATATTTATTTGGATTTTCTGGAAAGGGAAATACAAGTGCGGTCGAAATTATTTGCAGATCGCGTGACAACCCAAGTACACTGGGGCGGTGGCACGCCGACCTATTTAACGGAAGCGCAATCTTCCCGTTTGATGCAAATGCTACGCGATCATTTCAATATCGCCGACAACGCGGAAATCAGCATTGAAATGGATCCCCGTGAAATCGAACTTTCCATGCTTGAACACTTGCGCCACATCGGTTTCAACCGTATCAGCATGGGCGTACAGGATTTCAACAAAGAGGTGCAAAAAGCGGTCAATCGAGAGCAGGATGAGGATTTTGTCAACGCGCTGTTGGTGCGCGCCCGCGAGCTGGGTTTTCAATCCACCAATCTGGATTTAATTTATGGCTTGCCGTTCCAAACCGTTGATGGTTTTATGTTCACGTTGCAAAAAGTGATTGAACTCAACCCCGATCGTCTAAGCGTATTCAACTACGCCCATTTGCCGAGCCGTTTTGCCGGACAGGCGAAAATCAAGGATTGGCAGTTGCCGAAACCGGAAGCGAAACTGGAAATTCTGCAAAAAACCATCGAAACGCTGGGCAACGCCGGTTACAAATTTATCGGCATGGATCATTTCGCTAAACCCGATGACGAACTTGCCATTGCGCAACAAAAAGGCGTGCTACACCGCAATTTCCAAGGCTACACCACGCAGGAAGAATGTGATTTGCTGGGCTTGGGTGTGTCGGCAATCAGCCTGCTCGGCGATACTTACGCACAAAATCAAAAGGACTTAAAAGCCTATTATACGGCGGTGGACATGCACGGCATTGCGTTGCATAAAGGCTTAGCCATGACCAAAGAAGATTGTCTGCGTCGTGATGTGATTAAACAATTGATTTGTAACTTTAAACTCGCTTACGCGCCGATTGAACAACAATATCATATTCATTTTAAACAATATTTCGCCGAGGATTTAGCACTGCTGGCGCCTTTAGCCGCCGACGGTTTGCTGGACATCGGCGAAGCACAAATCACCGTTTCCGCCAAAGGGCGTTTGTTGATTCGCAATATTTGTTTGTGTTTCGACACGTATTCCCGCGCACAAGCAAAACAACAACAGTTTTCGCGGATTATTTAAGATGTAGGTTCGCCCTTACGCCAACAAAAGTGCGGTGGAAATTCACGACAAATGTCCACCGCACTTTTTCTCATCAACCTGCCAAATTCAATTCAAACACCGATTTCTTCGGATTTAAGCGGAAGCCTTCCTGTTCCAGCAAATGGTGTTGTTGTCTGTCCTGTTCTATCACCAAGCGGGTGGATTGGGTGTAGCTGACAAATTCTTTGGCTTTGGCGATAAGTGCGGTGTAAATGTCGTTCGTTTGATTGCCGTCGCGCACGAAAATATCCGTTAATTGCCAGTAACGTTGTAATTGAAGGGAGGAAAGGCGGGGGTAAAGCTGAATAAAACCGACTGCCTGTTGTGATTGATCGAGCGCGAGGAAAAAAATGCTTTCACCGAAGCGAATACGATTGGAAAGAAAAGTGAACGTCCGTTCCGGGTTTTCCGCCATGCCGTGGGAAAGACGGTAGGCTTCAAATAACGGCAGGAGGGTTTCTACGTTCCATTGTTCAGCTTTGAAAATTTTAATCATGGGCAATTGGTCATTTTTTGTTAAATTTATACAGTAGATTGTATCTTTTTACCCCAAAAGAATCATCTGTTGCAAAGAAAATTTTTTAGAACGGTAATTTTTTTACCGAAAAAGCGGGCGATTTTTGTTATAGTAGGTGCAGTTTTTATTCAATTAAATTAAGGAGAAAAAAATGGCTCGTCGTCCTTTAGTTATGGGTAACTGGAAATTAAACGGTAGCAAAGCGTTCACCAGAGAATTAATTACCGGTTTGAAGGAAGAATTGCATGGTGTGACCGGTTGTAATGTGGCAATTGCTCCGCCGGTGATGTATTTGGCGGAAGCGGAAGCTGCGCTGGTTGGCAGTCAAATTGTTTTAGGTGCACAAAACGTTGATGTGAACGTGAAAGGTGCATTCACCGGCGATATTTCTACCGAAATGTTAAAAGATTTCGGCGCGAAATATATCATTATTGGTCACTCCGAACGTCGTACTTATCATAAAGAAAGCGATGAATTCGTGGCGAAAAAATTCGGTGCGTTAAAAGAAGCGGGCTTGGTGCCGGTGTTATGTATCGGTGAATCCGAAGCGGAAAACGAAGCAGGAAAAACCGAAGAAGTGTGCGCCCGTCAAATTGACGCGGTGATTAACCTGTTAGGCGTGGAAGCCTTCAATGGCGCGGTGATTGCCTACGAACCGATTTGGGCAATCGGCACCGGGAAATCTGCCACTCCGGCGCAAGCGCAAGCGGTACACGCGTTCATTCGCGGTCATATCGCGAAAAAATCCCAAGCGGTTGCCGATCAAGTTATTATTCAATACGGCGGTTCCGTAAACGATGCCAACGCGGCGGAATTGTTCACCCAACCGGATATTGACGGTGCATTGGTGGGCGGCGCGTCCTTAAAAGCCCCGGTATTTGCGGTTATCGTAAAAGCAGCGGCAAAAGCGAAAAACTAATTTCCTTTCTTCTGCTCAGGGTCGGTCAAGCCGACCCTTTTTGTTTTCAGATTTCACAAACTTCCGCTATAATGACCGCACTTTTTTAACCTTAATTTAAAGGAATTTCTCATGCAAAATCCGAAAGATGATGTGTTTTATGCGCCGGTAGAGTGGATCGATCACAGCGCGGGCTACACCGATATTCGTTACCACAAATCCACCGATGGCATTGCCAAAATCACCATCAACCGCCCGGAAGTGCGCAATGCGTTCCGTCCGCAAACCGTGAAAGAAATGATTAACGCTTTTGCCGACGCGCGTTTCGACGAAAAAATCGGCGTCATCGTGTTGACCGGTGAAGGCGAAAAAGCGTTCTGTTCCGGTGGCGACCAAAAAGTACGCGGCGACTACGGCGGCTATAAAGACGACAGCGGTGTGCATCATCTGAATGTATTGGATTTCCAACGTGATATTCGCACCTGCCCGAAACCGGTAGTGGCAATGGTGGCGGGTTACGCCATCGGCGGCGGTCATGTGTTACACATGATGTGCGATCTCACCATTTCCGCCGATAACGCCATTTACGGGCAAACCGGTCCGAAAGTGGGTTCTTTCGACGGCGGCTGGGGAGCAAGCTACATGGCGCGTATCATCGGTCAGAAAAAAGCGCGCGAAATCTGGTTTCTGTGCCGTCAGTACAACGCGCAGGAAGCCTTGGATATGGGCTTGGTGAACACCGTTGTGCCTTATGCCGAGTTGGAAAAAGAAACCGTTCGCTGGTGTCGTGAAATGTTACGCAACAGCCCGATTGCCTTACGTTGCCTAAAAGCGGCGTTAAATGCGGATTGCGACGGTCAATCCGGCCTGCAGGAACTCGCCGGCAATGCCACCATGTTGTTCTACATGACCGAAGAAGGGCAGGAAGGGCGCAACGCCTTCAACGAAAAACGCGCCCCGGATTTCGGCAAGTTCAAACGTAATCCTTAATTTCCCTGCTTCGTACGGTTAACTCATTAGGAATAGAATATGCAGCAAGATGATGTTCGTTGGAAACAACGCTTTGAAAATTATAAGAGGGCGTTAAATCAACTTGAAACCGCACTTCATGAGTATGCAGATACCAACCTTGATATTATTAAGGAGGGCATTATTCAGCGTTTTGAGTTTACCCATGAACTGGCATGGAAATTAATGCAGGATATTTTACAGGCGGAAGGTGTTGTGGATATTTTGGGTTCCCGTACCGCCACTCGCATGGCGTTTAATCGTGGATTGATTCAACAAGGTGATATATGGCTTGAAATGGTGAAAAGTCGAAATATCACCGTGCATACCTATGATGAAAAAATTCTGGCGCAAGAGTTTAGTAAAATTATGACACTTTATTTACCCCTTTTTCTTCAATTTAAACAACGGGTTGAACAATTATGTCAAAGTTTGGATTAAGCGATAAATCTATTGAGCAGATCCATTCGATTTTGAGAAAATATCCTGAGATTGAAACGGCAGTTATTTATGGTTCCAGAGCGAAGGGAAACTATAGGGAAGGTTCCGATGTTGATTTAACCTTAAAAGGTGAAAATCTTACTTATTCTGTATTGTTGAAGATTGCGGGCGAATTGGATGATTCTGATTCGCCGTATTTATTTGATTTATCTATTTATCATCAACTGTCAAATCCTGATTTCATTGAACATATTGATCGAGTAGGTCAAGTCTTTTATCAAAGAGAAAACGATGACGAATCGAAGTTATAATCTTTACCGCTATGCCATTCCTGTAGATTCCCAACTGATTTTACGTAATCGTTTTTTGAAAAAACGCGAGGGGTTGTTGGTGAAAGTCTGTTGCGGTGAACATAAAGGCTGGGGCGAAATTGCGCCGTTGCCGGAATTTAGCCAAGAAACTTTAGACGAGGCGCAGGCGCAGGCAATTGAATGGCTGAAAAAATGGGATGAAGCGCGCCGTTGCAATGTGAAACTGGAACTCACGCCGGATTTATATCCTTCCGTGGCGTTCGGTTTAAGTTGTGCGTTAATGGAAATGAAAGGCAGGTTGGATGACGAGGGAAACTATCAGGTGGCGCCGTTGTGTTATGGCGATCCGGATGAGTTGTATGAACCGCTGGATCGGATGCAGGGCGAAAAGGTCGCCAAGATTAAAGTGGGGATGTATGAAGCCAACCGCGACGGCATGATTGCGGATATGTTGTTGGAGGCTATTCCCGATTTGCAACTTCGTTTGGATGCCAACCGCAGCTGGACGCCCGCTAAAGCACAGCTTTTCGCCAAATATGTGAAACCCGGGCATCGTGCGCGCATCCAGTTTTTGGAAGAACCGTGCAAAACCCGTGAGGAAAGCCGTCAATTCGCCGCCGAAACAGGCATTAATATCGCCTGGGATGAAAGCGTGCGTGAACCTGGTTTTTGCGTGGAAAAAGAACCGCACTTGGCGGCGATTGTAATTAAACCGACCTTGGTGGGATCTATCGAGCACTGCACCGCATTGATTGAACAAGCGCACGTGCTGGGAATTAAAGCGGTGATCAGTTCCAGTATCGAAAGCAGCTTCGGTTTAACCCAACTGGCGCGCATGGCGCAGCAATATACGCCGAATGTCACACCGGGGCTGGATACGTTAAGTTTAATGGATTATCAATTGGTGAGACGCTGGCCGGGTTCCGATTTGCCTTTGGTGGGATTGGATTCCGAATTTGTTAGCGAAGTTAAAGTAGATTAAAAGTGCGGTAGGTTTTCGCGACGTTTTACAAATTAATGCAGTCGAAAAGTGGAAAATCATTAAATCCTTAATAAGCAAGTGAATGAGAGGAGTAGAATATGTCATCAAAATACAATATCTTGCTGTTAAACGGTCCGAATTTGAATATGTTAGGTGTGCGTGAGCCGAGCCATTACGGGCATTTATCTTTAGGCATGATCGAAGCCAAAATGCACCAGCTGGCAGGGCTGCAAGGCGTCGCATTAACCTGCTTTCAAGCCAATAGCGAAGAAAAATTAATCGAACAAATCCATCAAAGTTTTCAAAAAGTGGATTTTATTATCATTAATCCTGCCGCTTATACGCATACCAGCGTTGCCTTGCGAGACGCGTTATTGGCGGTGGCGATTCCTTTTGTGGAAGTGCATTTGTCCAACATTCACAAACGCGAACCGTTCCGTCACCATTCCTATTTCAGCGATGTGGCGGAAAGCGTGATTTGCGGCTGTGGCGCTCAGGGTTACGAATTTGCCCTGCAATTCGCGTTAAATTATCTGGCAAAAAAGCGAAATTCAGCGAAAATTGACGAAAAATAACAGAATTTTGTCGCCAAAATGATTATTTTCAGGTAATCTCTCGGGCAAAAATTTAAACTTAATCCGGACCGCACTTTTTTCACGAAAAGTGCGGTTGAAATTTGCATCTTTTAGGAAACAATTATGGACATTCGTAAAATTAAAAAATTAATCGAACTCGTCGAAGAATCGGGCATTATGGAGCTTGAGATCTCCGAAGGTGAGGAATCGGTTCGTATTAATCGCGGTTCTCCGGCTTCCGTTCAATATACCGTGCCAATGGCGGCACCGGCTGCGCCTGTTGCCGCACCGACCCCATCCGCACCGGCAGCAAGTCCTGCCCCGGCTGCAGCGCCTGCGGCTTCCGAAGAAGTTGCCGGACATAAAATCCGTTCTCCGATGGTGGGAACTTTCTATCGCAGCCCAAGCCCTGAAGCGAAGGCTTTTGTTGACGTGGGTCAAACTGTGAAAGTGGGCGACGCCCTTTGTATCGTTGAAGCGATGAAAATGATGAACCGCATTGAAGCGGATAAAGCAGGTGTAGTTAAAGCTATTCTGGTAAATGATGGTGATCCTGTTGAATTTGATGAGCCGTTGATTATTATCGAATAATTCGCACAACAGACCATAATTTAAACAAAGAATGGATTGATTATGTTAGAAAAAGTTGTCATTGCCAATCGCGGTGAAATCGCACTGCGAATTTTGCGCGCTTGCAAAGAATTAGGCATTAAAACCGTCGCCGTACATTCCACCGCAGACCGTGAATTGAAACACGTTCTGCTTGCCGATGAAACCGTATGTATCGGTCCGGCCCAATCGGCAAAAAGTTATTTAAATATCCCGGCGATTATTGCCGCCGCCGAAGTGACCGGCGCCGACGCTATTCACCCGGGCTATGGTTTCCTTTCCGAAAATGCCGATTTCGCCGAGCAGGTGGAAAGTTCAGGTTTCATTTTTATCGGTCCGACCGCTGATGTGATTCGTTTAATGGGTGATAAAGTATCCGCCATTAACGCCATGAAAAAAGCCGGCGTGCCTTGCGTGCCGGGTTCTGACGGTCCGTTAAGTTCCGACATCGCGAAAAATAAAGAAATCGCCAAACGTATCGGCTACCCGATTATTATCAAAGCCTCCGGTGGCGGTGGTGGTCGTGGTATGCGCGTGGTGCGTAGTGAAGATACTTTGGAAGAATCTATTGCCATGACCAAAGCGGAAGCCAAAGCCGCTTTTAACAACGACATGGTTTACATGGAAAAATATTTGGAAAACCCACGCCATGTGGAAATCCAAGTATTAGCCGACACCCACGGCAACGCAGTATATCTTGCAGAACGTGATTGCTCCATGCAGCGTCGCCACCAAAAAGTGGTGGAAGAAGCACCGGCCCCGGGCATTGCCGAAGAAGTGCGTCGCGACATCGGTTCCCGCTGTGCGAAAGCCTGCGTAGAAATCGGTTACCGTGGTGCGGGTACTTTTGAGTTCTTGTATGAAAACGGCGAATTCTATTTCATTGAAATGAACACCCGTATTCAGGTAGAGCACCCGGTGACCGAAATGATCACTGGTGTGGATTTGGTGAAAGAACAATTACATATCGCTTCCGGCTTGCCGATTTCCTTTAAACAGGAAGATATTAAAGTGAAAGGGCACGCTATTGAGTGTCGTATTAACGCGGAAGATCCGAAAACCTTCCTGCCTTCGCCGGGCAAAGTGGTGCATTTACACTCGCCGGGTGGATTGGGTGTGCGTTGGGATTCCCATATTTACGCCGGTTATACGGTTCCGCCGCACTATGATTCTATGATCGCGAAGCTCATCACTTACGGTGATGTCCGTGAAGTGGCGATTCGTCGTATGCAAAATGCGCTATCGGAAACTATCATTGACGGTATTAAAACCAATATCCCGTTACATGATCTTATTTTAGACGATGAAAACTTCCAAAAAGGTGGCACTAATATCCACTATTTGGAGAAAAAATTAGGTATGCACGAATAAGCCGCATATTTAGCCTTAACTTAATTTAATAAAGTGCGGTCAGAAAAAACAAAGTTTTTCAATGTGTTAAAGAACGTTTTAGGGATAGGTAAGCAAAGAAATGAGCTTATGAATAAAATATTCCGGTTTTTTTTCGCACTTTTATTAATTTTCAATAAACGTATTTTGTTTATTGTGTTAAACCGCCCAAGCAGTTTATGCGATTACGTCCACTTAAAAATTTCAAGCAGTTATAAAATTTAGTGGGATTATTAATTAAATATTAGACTATTACTTTAATTTCTAAGGAGTTTTTTTATGAGTAATTTTAAACACTCAATTTCAAAATTGAGTCTTATTGTATTAACATCATTAACCGTTACAGCTTGCGGAAGTGGCGGCGGTGGTTCCGGTACTCCGACACCTGTAGTTAATACTGGCGCTGTATTTTCAGTTTCAGAAAAAGGTGATGTATCAAAAACTTCAATAAATAGTAATTCAAATCTAAAAGCGTTAGATATTGCTGGACATAAAATTAATCTACTTGAAGATTCTGATAGTTATAGTTTTATAGGCGAGAACAATAGCCTTTATCAATATGGTTATTTATCTTCTAAGACAGAAGATTTCCCTAATGATCAAGTATTTTACAATGGAGAAATTGCTAAAAATATCCCTAATGCGGGTGAAGTCCGCTATTCCGGTAGTGTAGTTATAGGTGGTCAGAAGAGTGATGGCGCCCCTATCGGAGCTAGTGAGCAATTAACAAAAGGTAAAGCAGAAATTAGAGCTGATTTTGGGTCAAAAAAATTAGATGGTCGATTTATCTTTGGGCCAGGAACCTTAGAACGTAAAAATATGTCCGCTGATTCTCAAGTAATTAATATGAATGCAACTATTTCTAATAACAGTTTTGAGGGAAAAGCTACATCTAAGCATTTATCTGGCGAGGCTACCGTGGAGGGTAAATTCTATGGTAATAATGCCGAAGCATTGGCTGGCGCATTTCATAGATCAGGAGACAAACCTTGGTATGGTGCGTTTGGTGCAAAAAAAGATGACAGTGCTAAACCTAATCCATAGTTCTTAATGGATAGAATAAAGCAAGCTACGGCTTGCTTTATTCATTTCTACAAATTTATACGCAATGAAACTTAACCATTCTTTTTTCTTTTTTGCTTTGTCGCTTGCAGCAACAAGTATGGTCTACGCCGAAGAGAGACCGGAACCGAGAAATAATTTGCCGGAAGAGCGTATTCAAGTGGCGAAGCCTCAGCTTGCGCAACCGCAGCCGGTGCAAACAGAGAGTAGCGATAATAAGCACACCCTTTCCATCACCAAAGAAGAGCTGGCAAAGCATCCTGACTTAATTATTCGCGGGTTGATTCCGGCGGTGCTGCAGAATAATACGGAGGCGGTGGAACTGCTGTTGCCGTTATACCAGAATCTGCCACAGCAGGATCCATTTTTATTAGCTTGGGCGGAGGCCATTATAGCGACCAAACAAGGGAATTATTCCCGTGCGGTGCAGGAATATCGCACTTTGTTTGCACAACGTCCCGATATTTTGCAGTTGCGTTATCAATTAGCGCACGCGTTATTTTTGAATAATGATAACGAAGCAGCAAAAGATCAGTTCCAAAAACTCCGTGCGGAAGTGAATGATGAACAATCGCAGCACGTGATCGATCAGTATTTAACGGCGATCAACCAACGTGATCAATGGAGAATCAGCGGCGGTATTAGTTTTTTAAATGAATCGAACGTCAGTAATGCACCAAAAGCGGGTACACGTATCGGTGGCTGGCAGGCGTGGCAACGCGAATCGGCACACGGGCTTTCTTATTATCTCAGTAGTGAAAAGAAATGGTCGCTGCCAAAAAATGTTTTCGCCAAATTTATTTGGGACGGACAAGGCAAATATTATTGGGATAACAAGAAATATAACGAATTCAACGCCCGTATCGGGGCAGGCTTGGGCTATCAAACGGCAAATACCGAAGTGGTGTTGTTGCCTTTCGCCGAACGTCGTTGGTATTCCGGCGGATCTTCCGGCAGTGATGCTATGAAGCAATTTTCTAAAAACTCCGGCGTACGTTTTGAATTAAGCCATTGGTTTCATAAAATGTGGCAAATTTCCACCGCACTTGAGTATGGCGAACAGCGTTATGTGAAGCGCAAACATTTAAGCGGCAATAATTATTTGTGGTCGAACACTTTGTTATTCCTGCCTTACAGCGGGCAATATTGGTTTGCCGGGGTGGATTACAACCGCGAAAATACCCGTGATAGCGATAATGCCTATCAGCGTAAAAATCTTCGTTTGGGCTGGGTGCAGGAATGGCCGTTGGGCATTTCTACCCGCATTTCCCTTGCCTATGCCAGACGAACTTATAACAACATTGATTTCTTTAGCATTCGCCAAAAAAACAACGAATATCAAGCCGCACTTACTGTATGGCATCGTAACCTGTACTTTTTGGGCATCACTCCTAAACTAACATGGTCGTATCAAAAAAACGACAGCAATCATCCGTTTTATCGTTATGATAAAAACCGGATTTATTTAGAAATGAGCAAAACTTTTTAAGGTTTTCAATGAAGGATGATGTAATGGATTTACAACAACGCTATAAACAAGCCACGAAAGAAGCGCGGTGGTCGCTGGGTTTAACGCTGCTTTATGTGGTCGGTTGGTGCTTATGCGCGTATTTGCCAAAAGGTACGCACGGTCCTATGGGTTTTCCGTTGTGGTTTGAACTTGCCTGTATTTATCTGCCGATTCTGTTTATTGTGGTGGCATATTGGCTGATTAAAATTGTATTTCAGGATATTCCGTTGGATGTGGAATCCCAAACGCAAAACATGACGGAGAATAAACAGTGAATTTAGGCATCATTTTTCCGTTAGTGATTTACTTGGCGTTTGTATTCGGCGCGGCGATTTACGCTTATGTTAAACGCCAAAAAAGCGGCGATTTTCTTTCCGAATATTATGTGGGCAACCGCTCTATGACGGGCTTTGTGCTCGCCATGACCACCGCCTCCACTTATGCCAGTGCCAGTTCTTTCATCGGCGGACCGGGTGCC
The DNA here is from genome assembly GCF_023518055.1 of Aggregatibacter actinomycetemcomitans. Classification (NCBI taxonomy): domain Bacteria; kingdom Pseudomonadati; phylum Pseudomonadota; class Gammaproteobacteria; order Pasteurellales; family Pasteurellaceae; genus Aggregatibacter; species Aggregatibacter actinomycetemcomitans. The sequence goes on along the minus strand of NZ_CP085096.1, from coordinate 109,304 downwards.
GCGTATAAATACGGCTTGGGTTGGGTGTTGCTTGCCATGATTCAAGTGCCGGCAGTGTGGTTGGCGCTCGGTGCTTTGGGGAAAAAATTCGCATTACTTTCCCGCAAAACCAACGCTTTAACAATCAACGATCTGCTTCTGTATCGCTACAAAAACAAATATTTAGTGTGGATTGCCTGTGTGGCGTTGCTTATCGCCTTTTTTGCCGCCATGACCGTGCAGTTTATCGGCGGCGCCCGTTTATTGGAGACTACCATCGGCATTCCTTATACCCAAGCCTTGTTGATTTTTGCCCTGACAGTGGGGATTTATACCTATGTCGGCGGCTTCCGCGCGGTGGTACTGACGGATACCATCCAAGGCACAGTGATGATTTTAGGCACCATTGTGTTATTGGTCGGTGTGATTTATCAGGTGGGCGGCATAGAAAGTGCGGTCAAAAAATTAACTGAAATCGACCCAAGTCTGGTTAGCCCGTACGGACCGAACGACATGCTGGATTTTCAATTCATGGCGTCCTTCTGGATTTTGGTGTGCTTTGGTGTGGTCGGCTTGCCGCACACGGCGGTACGTTGCATGGCATTTAAAGACAGCAAAGCCTTGCACAGCGGTATGCTTATTGGCACTATTGTGTTGACGGTGGTTATGTTAGGTATGCACTTGGCGGGCGCATTAGGTCGTGTTGTAGTGCCGGCTTTAACAGTGTCGGACAAAGTCATTCCAAGCCTAATGTTACAAGTGTTACCGCCTATCGTCGCGGGCATTTTCCTTGCCGCGCCGATGTCGGCAATCATGTCTACGGTGGATGCGCAGCTGATTCAATCTTCTTCCATTTTCGTGAAGGATTTATATTTAGCGACAAAACCACAGGCGGCGCAAAATCAAAAACGTATCGGGCGAATCTCCTCAATAATTACGTTAATTTTGACCGCACTTTTAATCTTCGCCTCCCTCAATCCGCCGGATATGATCATTTGGCTGAATCTGTTTGCCTTCGGTGGGTTGGAAGCGGCATTTTTGTGGGCCATCATATTCGGCTTATATTGGGATAAAGCCAATGCCTACGGCGCGATCAGCTCCATGTTAGCAGGCTTAATCTCATTTATTTTGCTCACCCAATTCGGCATTAAATTATTCGGCTTCAACCCTATTGTCCCGGCGCTGGTGTTCGGTTTGGCGGCGTTTTTGGTGGGAAATAAAATAGGAGGAATTGCTGATAAAGTGCGGTGAAAATAACGGGTGAATTCAATGAAAAAAACAGATCAGCAAAGTTTAGAAAATGCTTACCGCTTGTTTGAAACGGGTGATATTCATCAAATGGAAGTAGGAACTACGCGGGGATTGCAGCAGATTCATCGCTATTTATTTCAAGATTTGTATGAGTTTGCCGGCGTGATTCGGGAACAAAATATTTCCAAGGGAAATTTTCGTTTTGCCAACTCGCTTTATTTAAAGGAGGCGTTAGGGAAAATAGAGCAAATGCCCGAAAGCAGTTTTGAAGAAATTATTAACAAATATGTGGAAATGAATATTGCGCATCCGTTTTGGGAAGGAAATGGACGTTCAACCCGTATTTGGTTAGATTTAATTTTAAAGAAAAACTTAGGCAAAGTGGTTAATTGGCAAAATGTAGATAAAACGTTGTATTTACAAGCTATGGAGCGCAGTCCGATTAATGATTTGGAAATTCGCTTTTTATTACAAAGTAATTTGACTGATGATGTGAATAACCGTGAGATGATTTTTAAAGGTATTGAGCAATCTTATTATTACGAAGGTTACGGGAAATAATAAGGAATAAGTATGGCTTGGATTCAAATTCGCCTGAACAGTACTAACGAAAAGGCAGAGCAACTCAGTGATTTCTTAGAAGAAATCGGATCGGTATCAGTGACTTTTATGGACAGTCAGGACACGCCGATTTTTGAGCCGCTGCAGGGGGAAACCCGTTTGTGGGGTAATACGGATGTGATTGCTTTGTTTGATGCGGAAACCGACATGAACGCGGTGGTGACGCAGCTTAAACAGGCAAAGTATTTGGACAATCATGCCGCTTATAAAATCGAGCAAATCGAAGATAAAGATTGGGAACGTGAATGGATGGATAATTTCCACCCGATGCAATTCGGCAAGCGCTTGTGGATTTGTCCGAGTTGGCGTGAAGTGCCTGATCCTAACGCAGTAAACGTGATGCTTGATCCGGGGCTGGCGTTCGGTACGGGAACCCACCCGACTACGGCGTTATGCCTGGAGTGGCTGGACGGCTTAGGTTTGCAAGGCAAAACTGTGATTGATTTCGGTTGCGGTTCCGGCATTCTTGCCATTGCGGCGTTGAAACTGGGGGCAAAAAGTGCGGTGGGTATTGACATCGATCCGCAGGCGATTCTGGCAAGTCGCAATAATGCAGAGCAAAACGGCGTCGCCGATCGTTTGCAGCTGTGTTTGTCTGATGAAAGACCATCGGATTTAAACGCCGATGTAGTGGTGGCGAACATTCTCGCCGGTCCGTTAAAAGAGCTTTATCCCGTGATTAGCCAATTGGTGAAACCGAACGGTGATTTGGGTTTATCGGGTATTCTGGCAACCCAGGCGCAGTCCGTGTGCAATGTTTATGCCGAGGGTTTTGTGTTGGCGCTGGTGGCAGAACGTGAAGAATGGTGTCGGATTACGGGCAAGCTGAAATGTTGAATCATGCCCTATGACATAAAAGTGCGGTGGTTTTTAGCGGTGTTTTCAAGCGCTGAAAAACAGTGAAAAAAATCACCGCACTTTTTGTTTTCCCCCTTCAATTACTTCAAAATCCATATAAAATTTATGGATAATGTCAAGCCTTTCTTATGATTTTTTTTCAGAAATTTGACGAAGTTAAAAGAATGAAAAAAAATTACAGATTGTCTAAAAAATACACTTTTCAAACGCCCTAAAAGTGCGTATGATAGCCCACCTTGTCGGTTGGCAAGGGCATTTGGTCAAGTTGCCGGAAAGTAGTGGGGTCGCGGTGCGCATTGGTTCTTATCAATTAAAAAATCGCATTTTATTGGCTCCTATGGCGGGTGTTACCGATTTGCCTTTTCGGCGAATTTGCGCCAATTATGGTGCAGGTTTGACCTTCTCCGAAATGATGTCAACCAATCCACAGGTATGGTATACCGAGAAATCGAAACTGCGCTTGGCGCATCACCAAGAAGCAGGGATTAATGCCGTACAAATCGCGGGTTCCGATCCTGATGGAATGGCGCAAGCCGCTCAAGTGAATGTGGAATACGGCGCTCAGATTATCGATATTAATATGGGCTGTCCAGCAAAAAAGGTGAATCGTAAAATGGCGGGTTCCGCCCTTTTGCAATATCCTGACTTGGTTCGACGGATTCTTGAGGCTGTGGTGAAAGCAGTTAAGGTTCCGGTAACCTTGAAGATTCGCACAGGTTGGGATATGGAAAATCGAAATTGTGTAGAAATCGCCAAAATCGCAGAACAAAGCGGAATTCAAGCGCTCACCGTGCATGGTCGTACGCGCGCCTGTAAATTTGAAGGTGTGGCGGAATACGATTCCATTAAAGCGGTGAAGCAAAATGTTTCCCTTCCGGTGATTGCCAACGGCGATATAACTTTTGCCGAACAAGCCAAATTCGTTCTCGATTACACGGGGGCGGACGGCATAATGATCGGACGTGGTGCATTGGGGCGACCTTGGTTGTTTCAAACGGTGGTCGGCTTAATTGAGCAACATTCGATCGTTGCGGAACCAAGTTTAGAAGAAAAATGTAGTGTGATTTTGCAGCATATCCGCGATCTTCATCGATTTTACGGCGAAGAAAAAGGGTATCGCATCGCACGCAAGCATATCACTTGGTACTTACAGGATATTCACCCCGATTCTGTTTTTAAGCAACGTTTTAATGCGCTAACCTCCGCTAAAGAGCAATTACACGCGTTAGAACAATTTTTTAAGTTAATATTTACATGGATAGAACAATGTTAGAACAACAACGCAATCCGGCTGAAGCGTTAACGGTTTCAGTATTAAATTCTCAGTCACAAGTAACCAATAAACCTCTGCGTGATTCGGTAAAACAGGCTTTAAGAAACTACTTGTCTCAATTAGACGGTCAAGATGTGAATGAGCTTTATGAATTGGTCTTGGCAGAAGTTGAACATCCGATGTTAGATATGGTGATGCAATATACCCGTGGTAATCAGACCCGTGCGGCGACAATGCTTGGTATTAACCGCGGTACATTGCGTAAAAAATTAAAAAAATACGGTATGGGTTAGTTTTTAACTCATTTTTTACCATCGCCCTTGTCCTGTTGACAAGGGTTTTTTATTGTGAACCCGTGTATCGAGTATTTATTCCTAGTCTCCTAAAGCCATTTACATCGCTCATAACTGCGGACTAAACGGGGTAGCGCATTGAACGTAGCTTGATGTGAACCAATCGCTAGACGAAAAAACGCAGGAAGAACTGACCGCACTTCAATCAAAACTTGATCGTGGTACAGTACAACGACAACCACCTTAACCTAACAAACAGCATTCGGCAAACCCGAACGGATCCGTCCTTGGTATCAGTCCTTTCCAACACCAATGGCCGCATCGACATCATGATGCCACGTACGTATACAGAAATTAGACCACAGTCATTTCTAACTACATTTTTCACATACAAAAGTACTGATAGTTTTCGCTATAACTGTTTTTCTTTAGATTTAGGCGGGTTATTCCAAGCCGATAACTTCTCGGCCGTTGTGGGAAGGTTCTTCAATTTTACTTTTTTCACATTTTGCGTGTAGCCTATGATAGGTTTGTTATTGAATAAATAAGCTTTTTTGTGGCATCACAATAAAACGTACTCCTGCTTCCTGAAGTACGTTTGGTTTTTCCGGAATATTAGAGTAGCAATGTAGTACCCCATTTTATGATATCAAAGAAGAATCTATTTTCACTGGTAGCAACCCCTTGATCCGAATTCTCTCCACCTTCGGTTTTCTTTTCTTCAATCATACCATTCTTATATTTACCTTTAACTACATCTAAATCATCACGGGCATTAGTGCGTAAGGTTTGGCATTTAAAATGATCTAAATACTCAACTTCTTCAAATTTAAATTTCTTATATTGATAAGTAGCGTATAACATAGATTTTTCATCATTTTGAATTATTTTTAAGTATTTTTCTCCGATGATGTTTTCTAATGGATATAAGAGTATGTATTGAGAATAAATATAAGTATCTTCCCGAGAAAAATGTTCTTTTTGTATTCGGGTTAAATTAGGGTAAATACACTGTTCTGCTTGCTTACTATCAAAAGCCCAACGTTTTGCATCAATGTCAGATAGTAGATAATCGGCGCCGGCAAATTCTCCCGGGATTGGTGTTATAGGATCGTCTGCACATCCGACTAATAGTAATGTAACTACAGAAAAAATAACTTTTTTTAACATTCCTTAGCCTTATGAATTTAAAGAAAGCGAAGCTGTATTCTAGCAATAAGTTATCTATTGATAAATGGTTTGTTTATAGGAAAGGACAAGAAGGGGGAGAAAATTAGAAACCGCACTTCTAAAGTGCGGTCATTTTCACGGGTGTTTTTTATTCATTAAACGAATCTTTTAAGCGTTCTTCTGCGCGGCGGGATTCACTCTTATGCTGTAGCTTGTTGAGCTGTCTCTCCAATTTTTCTTCTACGTCGTTGATGGCTTTGTACATATCTTCCTCTTCGGCACTGGCAATCAGATTGCCGAACGGGGTGCCGATGGAAGCATCAACAGAGAAGCCCTTAGGGGTTTTATTTAAAATAAAGTGAGGATTTATCAGTTGGGTATGCCATTTTTTCAGTTTGCTGAGTCGTTCTTCAACGTGGGCGCGGATTGCAGGGGTTATATCCATTTGTTTGCTTGTGATATTTAATGTCATAGCATTTACCTCTTATTGTTGTGAATGGGTCGAAGACCCGGTTAAAATCCTTAGTTACAACATAGTTATGTTGATTGGACTTTTCAAGGTTTTTTTGATGGTTGGAGGAGAAAATCCGAAAAATATGATCTGGGTCTGATAATTGAAAAAAGAAACCTTTTTTGTGAACCAAAATTGTTATGATAAAGCGGATATTGTTTTTTAATATCCGCTTTTACACCATCACATTACGCCATTTCATCCAGGTCGCGTTGGTTGGTTTTCAAACGGGTAAAATAATCTTTGGTTTCCTCAATCACCACTTTACGTAAGCCGATTAACGCCACCAAATTCGGGAAAACCATTAGACCGTTGACGATATCCGCCAGAATCCAAATGAGATTTAACTGAATAAACGCCCCGCAGCCGACCAACGCAATGAAAACGGCGCGGTAAAGTTTAATGCCTTTGATACCGACCAAATACACAAAACAGCGTTCGCCGTAATAACACCAGCCGAGAATCGTGGTAAAAGCGAAAAATAACAAGCCAATGGTCACAATAGTCGCGCCGACAGAGGAGTTTAAGCCGCTTGAAAAAGCGAAATTGGTGACGGCGGCGCCTTCCATGCCGGGCGATTGCCATGCGCCGGTAAGTACTAACACAATGCCCGTCATGGTGCAGACAATGATCGTATCAAGGAACGTGCCGGTCATGGAAATCAACCCTTGACGCACCGGTTCTTTGGTTTGCGCGGCAGCGGCGGCAATAGGTGCACTTCCTAAGCCCGATTCATTAGAGAAAATCCCCCGCGCCACGCCCGATTGAATGGCTTTCATGACGCTAAAGCCCAGCGCGCCGCCCAATGCTGCTTCCGGATTGAAAGCGCTATGAACGATTAACTGAAGTGCGGTCGGAATTTTTTCTAAATTTAACAGCATAATGACGATGGAAGTGGCGACATAAGATAACGCCATAAACGGCACGATGTAAGAGGACACCAAGGCGATACGTTTTACCCCACCGAGAATAATCAAGCCCACTAAAATAGTGATAACCGCCGCCGTGGCAGGAATCGGAATGCTGAAGGTGTCGTTCATAGCGTGGGTGATGGCGTTTACTTGCGGGAAAGTACCGATGCCGAAAAATGCCACCAGCACGCCGAACACGGCAAACAGCTTCGCCAGCCAGCCTAAGCCGAGACCGCGCTCAATGTAATACATCGGACCGCCCGCCATAAAGCCGTTTTTATCCCTCACGCGATATTTCACCGCCAGTAAACATTCGGCGTATTTGGTCGCCATGCCGAGCAATGCCACCAACCACATCCAGAAAATCGCACCCGGTCCGCCCGCCTGTACGGCAGTGGCAACGCCCACGATATTTCCCGTGCCGATGGTGGCGGCAAGGGCGGTGCATAGCGCGGCGAAAGAGGACACGTCGCCTTTTTGCTGCAAACCGGAATCCCGTTTAAATAAATAGCGCAATGCGCGCGGCAATTGGATGATTTGAATGAAGCCCAGACGCAGGGTTAAATATAATCCCGTGCCGGATAATAAAATGAGTAGGGGCGGTCCCCATACGAAAGTATTTATTGCAGATAAAACGCCTTCTAATGACATTTGAGGTTCCTCGTAAATAACCAAATTACAAGGAGGCGAAAAGAATGTTGCGGATCAACAAAATGAAAAATTAACCCAATTGCCTTGAGTTAACGCTAACCGAATATCTCCTGCCCCTGTCCTTTTGCCTGAGCGTTTGAAAAGCCTGATGGAATCAAGCTTCTTTGCGCCTTCGGCGTCCATTAGCACTTAAAAAGTCGTTACCTTGAAAGTAAACGCTTTAAAAGTACCTTGGATCTCTCCAAGGGTTCGTCCAGTAACAGTCCCTGCCATCGCGCCTGAAAGATTTTACCTCGTCGGCGTGGGGTCGATTCCCCGCTCTCCAGCTACCTTCGTCCGAACAATTTATGTTTGCACATAAAGTGCGGTGGATTTTAACAAGATAATGTCAAGATCTCAACCATGCGCCCGGTCGCGCTGCCATTTTTTTGCAATGTAGCTACAGGTCGGTTTGAGCTTGAGTTGCTTTTCCCGAATAAATTCCACTAACGCCTGATATAGCTTATCCGCCACGCCTTGCCCGCGCAGCGCTTCCGACACATAGGTGTGGTCAGCGTTAATGGTGTTGTCATCAATGAAAAAATAGGTGAGTTCGGCAATGCGCCGTTGTTGCTCGTCTAAAATAAAGAAGGCACCCTGTTCCGCATTTTGCTCGTGTTGAATGTGCATTAGTGTTTTACCCAATCATTGTCTTCGTTTAACAAACCGTCTGCCGCAAAATCGGCGGTTTCGCATGGAATGGCTTTTTCTTCCGCCGCCCATTCGCCTAAATCAATTAATTGACAGCGTTTGCTGCAAAACGGACGATAAGGGCTTTGCTCCGACCAAACCACTGCTTTGTAGCAAATAGGGCAGGGCACGGTAAAGGTTTCATCGCTCATTAAATATCTCCGCAAATTGTAAATAGAGGTGGTGCAAGTCTAGCACTTTTTGCTTCAGTTGAGGCAGGTTTCGGGCTAAATCCTCGTCATTATTAATGACATCATCGGCGTACTTTAAGCGTTCCGCACGGCTGACTTGCGATTGCATAATATTTTTAATAAGCGCCAACTGATTGTTATCCCGCCGATTTGCCCGTTCTAGTTGGGTTTGTTCACTCACATCCACTACTAAAATCCGTTGGCAAAGTGCGGTCAATTTATTTTCAATTAATAAGGGCACCACAAAAAGACAATAAGGCGCACGTTGCACTGCCAACTGTTTTAACATTTCGCGACGAATGGCGGGGTGCAACAACTGATTCAGCCACTGTTTTTGCGATTCATCGGCAAACACCTTCTCCCGTAAGGCGGTGCGATTGAGTGAACCGTCGGCAAGCAAAATTTCCTCGCCGAAATGTTCAGCGATTTCTGCCAATAACGGCGAGCCTTTTTCTACCACCTGACGCGCCACCACATCCGCATCAATCACCGACACACCAAGTTCGGCAAACAAATCGGCAACGGTGCTTTTGCCACTGCCGATCCCACCGGTTAACCCGACCACATAAGTCATGTTGTTTCCTTTGCTTAATCAATGATAGGACGATCATACGTTCATGACATCAATTAAGCAATAAACAGACCACGCCGGCTAGGGACATAAAGGGACCGAAAGGCACGGCGTTGAGTGTGCGATGTTGGTATTTGGCGTAGGCAGCATAAAGTAAGCCGAAAAAGCAGGCGAGGAATAAAAAAACAGGAAATTGGTGTGCCGGGAGAAAAACGCCTAAGCCCAGTGCCAACCAATAATCGCCGCGTCCGAGAGCTTCTTGTCGGTAGTACCATTTTGCGGCGTGGTAGATGGCATAAAAAACACCGAAAAAAACAACCGCACTTTGCAGGCTTTGCTCCAATGTTAATGTGCCGATTTGCCAGTATGCCGCGCCTAAACCGAGGGTAAACAAGGCTTGGCATAAGGCGGGTGAAATCAAGCGATAGTGCCAATCCACTAGGGAAATGGCAATTAATAAGGCGCCATAAAGGGCAAAGCATAGGGCTTGTAACGGTTCATTGATGGCATAACAAATAATGAACAGCAAGGTGAATAAAAGGCTGTAAAGGGGCGCGGAAAAATGCCGTTTAAGCGGTTTCAGAATCGACTTTTCCGCTGTAAAGTGCGGTGGGTTTTGCGGGTAAATTTCCGTGTAGGCGGCATGAACCTCGCGGCTGAGGTTATCGGCGAAATGTTCTACATAACGATGAACACGCCACCCGCATAGTGCGCCACCAAGCAAAAAAAGTAGCCACATCATTGTACCAGCGAGCCCATGTTGAAAATCGGTAAATACATACCGAGCATAATCAAGCCGATCAGCCCGCCGATAATTACCATCAACAACGGTTCCAGCATTTGTGACAGTAGATCGATTTGGTGATCCAATTGTTGCTGATGATCGTTGGCGATAAATTGCAGCATTTTCGGCAATTGACCGCTTTGTTCGCCGACTTGCAGCATTTGTTGTGCCGCCGGCGGGAAGATTTGTCCGCTTACGCTGGCGGAGAACGGATAGCCTTGTTGAATCCAATGCAGTGCCGATTGCACTCCCGCAATAAGCAGCCAATCCCCTTGCTGCTGCGGTTTAGTTTGCCAGCTTTGTTGTTTCGGTAGGAAAGATTGTAGCGCCTGATTCAGCGGAATACCTGCCTGTAACATCAAAAACAAGCTGTGACTGAATCCCACTAAACGGGAGAGTTGTACGATACGATTAAGTAGCGGAATACTGTTAATCAGCCGGTTTTTTTGTCGGTTAAGCCAAGGCGAATGTTTGAGGCGAAAGCGAATTAACGCCACGGTCAGTGCAATAAACATGAGCAGCGCGAACCAATAACCCTGCAAGCCTTGGGAAAGGGCTAGTAAAACCTGCGTGAACACGGGCAGTTGCGCGTTGCTGTTGTCATACATGGCGGCAAATTGCGGCACGATGAACAGCAATAAAAGTGCGGTCAAAATCAATGAGATTCCGAGCACCAGCAACGGATAAAGCAGGATTTTCTGAATTTTACGCTGCAACGCCAGCGCCTGTTGTTTATGTTGTGCGATTTCATGACAAACGGCGGCAAGTTTGCCTGTCATTTCACCCACCTGAATCAGTTGGCGTTCCTGATAGGTTAAGTATAAACCTTGTTGTTCCAATGCTTGAGAAAATGCTAAGCCGCTTTCAATCTCCTGTAGCAAGCAGCGTAGCCGGCGATTCAACGCAATATTGGTACAATTTTGCAATAAAATTTGCAGGCTGTTTTTCAGCGGCACGGCGGCTTGTAACAGCGTCGCCAGTTGGGAAAGCAGCGTGCAGATGTCGGCATTTTTCGGTTTGTGGCTAAATTGCCAGTTTTGTTGTAATTTGATGTTTTGCAACCCGCATGAAAGCAGCTGTTGTTGTGCCATCGCCTCCGTTTCCGCCACGATTAAGCCTTTTTGTTTTTGCTGTAGTCGATTAACGGCGCGCCATTGAAACAGTTTCAATTTAATCATGAGTTTGTCCTAACACCCGTTGGATTTCGGTTAAATCTGTTGTGCCGTCTTTGAGTTTTTCTAAAGCGCTTTGGCCTAAATCGGCGAAATCCGTTTCATAGCCCTGCGGATGTTGTAAATTCGGTTGCAGGAATTGATAGACCCCGACACGCCCTTTGTAGCCTTGATGGCAATCGCAAAAACGCGTGGCATTTCCACCGCACTTTTGGCAGCGTTTGCGCACCAAACGTTGGGCGATCACCAGCAACAAACTGCCGTCGATTTCATGGCGTTGAATGCCGAGTTGTTGCAGGCGGGAAATGGCGGAAGGGGCGTCGTTGGTATGTAGCGTCGAAAGCACCAAATGCCCCGTTTGTGCGGCGCGTAATGCCATGGCGGCACTTTCTTCATCACGAATTTCACCTAACATAATAATGTCCGGATCTTGGCGTAAAAAGGTGCGAAGCAATCGGCTGAAATCCAAGCCGATAGGGTGATTCACTTGGCTTTGAATAATGCCTGGGAGCTGAATTTCAATGGGATCTTCCGCCGTCATAATGTGTTTTTCAGACGTATTTAAGTACTGCAACGCCGTATATAAAGAAATACTTTTGCCGCTGCCTGTCGGACCGGTGACTAAAATCAAGCCTTGTGGTTGGCTCAAGGCACGACGAAAACGCTGTTGCTGTGATTCCGTCATGCCCAGTTCACCGAATGCCAGTTGCACGGGACGATTTTGTTGCAAACGCAGGACCGCTTTTTCACCGAATTGGGTGGCAAGGGTGGAAAGGCGAAAATCCAGCGTGTCGGAAAACGTCGTTTTAAACTGAAAGCGTCCGTCTTGCGGCAGGCGGGTTTCGCTAATATCCAGTTTTGCCAATAATTTTAAACGAGAAATCAGTCGGCTCGCTATGGATAAGGGAATGGTGTTTTGCACCTGCAGCACGGTCAATGCGAAAACGGGTTTGCAGGCAGTCTGCTTGCGGTTCCAGATGAATATCGGAGGCTTTTTGTGCCGTCGCGCTTTCAAAAATATCATTTAACAGCCGAATAATCGGTTCGTCATACGGTTGTGTCGGCTGTTCCTGTGACAGTGCGGAATAAAAGAGCGGTTGATTTTCTTCGACTTTTTCGACGCGCGGGGATAAATCCTGCAATGCGGTTTTTAGCGTTTGGCTTTCAATTAATACCGGCTCAATGGTTTTGCCGGTGAGAAAAGAAAAGGCTTCACAGGCGCTCAGGTTAGTTAACGAGTCTAACCCTAGCCACAAGGTCTGCCCGTTTTCTGCTAAGGGCAGGGCGAGATAACGCAACAGGACGGTTTGTTGTTGCTGATTTTTAAGCCATAGCTCGGGCGCAATGGTAAAGTCCCCGTGATTTTGGCTGTGAATCAAATAACCTTGCGCCATCGGATTTTGCATGGATCATTGCCCCGCTGCGTTAGTGATTAAGAACAGAAACCTGCCGGGAAAATGTCGGCATTATTGCCGCAGGCGGCGTTCCAGCTGACCCCGCTGGCAGCCGTGCCCGAAGCGGTAAGGGTGTAGCTGATTTTATCCAAACTGCCTTTGCCGGTAACGGTGATGACGCCGCCTTTGACCGCAGTGGATTTCACATATTTTTGTTTCGAAGCATCTGCAACATCTGCTTGAATGCCGTTTTGTCCGCCGCTACAATTTTCAGCCTTACCGGTGTTATAAATACAGAGTTCCACTTCGGAACGTAATGGGGCGGAGGCTTGTAATAATTCGGAAACCGCCGCTTTTTTAGTGTAATTTTGATAAGATGGTACGGCTACGGTGGCGAGAATAGCAACAATAGCGATGACGATCATTAATTCGATTAATGTAAACCCTTTTTTAACGAATTTTAGCGAAATAAACGCGGATTGAATTTTCATAAAAATACCTTTGTAAAAAATAATGTGTGCCAAATTGGGCGCGGGCATTTTGCCTAAGGTAAAAAACACCGTAAAATTCCACCGCACTTTTATGGGATCCCGATCGCAAAAAGAAAATCTTATGACGGAAAAACAACGACAAATTAAAGACGGTTGGTTGCTTGATGAAAGACGGGTGCTTTCTCCTCACTTTGACCAACGCCCCGACCCGCAGGACATTTCCCTGTTGATTATTCATTACATCAGTTTGCCGCCGGAACAGTTTGGCGGCGGTTACATTGATGATTTTTTCCAAGGTAAACTGGACGCACAGGCACATCCGTATTTTCAGGAAATCAGTCTGCTGCGGGTGTCGGCACATTGTTTGATTGAGCGCACGGGGCGCATTACGCAATATGTGAATTTTAACGACCGCGCGTGGCACGCGGGACTATCCTATTTTGAAGGACGGGAAAAATGCAATGATTTTGCCATCGGCATTGAATTGGAAGGTAGCAATGAACAGCCGTTTACCACACAGCAATATGACACGCTACAACGCTTAACCCGACAAATTATGCAGGCGTATCCGCGGATTACCAAAGAACGCATTGTAGGGCATTGTGATGTGTCGCCGGGGCGAAAAATCGATCCGGGACAATATTTCGATTGGCAGCGTTATTTGCAACATTTATGAGTTGAACAATAAATATACAGTATAAAACGGCATTTTTCATTAACAGAAAAATGCCGTTGTTTTTTTAGCAGCTGATTGATGAATAAAGGAAATTTTTCTTCTGATTTCACTCCATAGGGAGTTTATGGGATTTATTTCAAGTTATACCCCCGCTAAAACACAATTTTATCCACAGAAATGCTGAATAACTCACAAGGGGGTTAAAAATGTGGCAAGTCAAATTGAGTGAAAAATTCGTTGGTTATTTGCTAAACAGGATTTGTGCAAAAAATATTAAGGAAAATGAATGGAGTGGCTGACCGATTATTTTTGCTGAAGATTTGAACATTGATAGGCAGATGCCCCCCGCATAATGGGACATGAAAAACGGCTCACGGATTATTTTACGGTTTTCCGAAATTTATCCACAAACTTATGTACAGTCGGTGAGTAACAAAAAATACCTCAAGAATGGGTTTGAGGTATCTAATGATTTATTTGATTAACGCCACGGGGATTTTCACCACCAGTTTTTTTAATTTAACCGTTTGTCCGTTGACGTTACAACCCGGGCGGTGCGGTTCGTACGGATAAAATACCACGAACATTTTCGGCCTTAAGGTTAGAGTATTTTGCTGTTCGATGATCGGGCAAAGTTGATAGTCGTCGGCATCGTTGTAATCGGTGTATTGGTTTAAATCAGGGTGGGTCACGCTGTAATCAATACTTTCGGCGCCGCTGATTAATACTTGTACATCTAAATATTTGTGGTGCAGTTCCGCTTGTTTGCTGTCTGCCGGGGCGGTGTCAAATTCCATAACGTTCATGTAAATTTGGTCGGTAATGTTATGGCGTCCGTTGGTTAACGCGGTTAAGTCCAAGCCGTTTAAATAGTCACAGATTTGTGCAATAACGGGCGGTAAGCCTAATTTTACATCTGCGCGGGTAAGATCTCCTATAATCATGATGTTCTCCTTTCATTTGTTATTTTTGATGTGTTTATTTAATACGAGGAAAATTTTATCACCGGTGTGTCAAGGCGGGTAGTGATAAATATGATTTGATTAAAAAAATTACCCAAGGGGGCAAAAGCCTAGTATAATGTACCGGTTTTATTTTCTGAATTAGCGTGCGGCTAACAAAAGTAATTTTCTGCGTGGTAGCCAATGAAAGTGCGGTCGGTTTTAAGATTATTTTTGCTAGTCGCAAATTGGAAAATAAAACATCGTTATTATTTATTTGCAAAAAGGAAAACATTGTGAATCCAATTGTTAAACAGTTTAAATACGGTCAACATACCGTAACCTTAGAAACCGGTGCGATCGCCCGTCAAGCAACCGCAGCGGTCATGGCAAGCATGGACGATACGACCGTATTCGTGACTGTGGTTGCTAAAAAAGATGTGAAAGAAGGTCAGGATTTCTTCCCATTGACCGTTAATTATCAAGAGCGTACTTATGCCGCCGGTCGCATTCCCGGCGGTTTCTTCAAACGCGAAGGTCGTCCGTCCGAAGGCGAAACCTTAATTGCCCGTTTAATCGACCGTCCGATTCGTCCGTTATTCCCGGAAGGGTTTTTCAACGAAATTCAAGTGGTTGCCACCGTGGTATCGGTAAATCCGCAAATCAGCCCGGATTTAGTGGCAATGATCGGTGCGTCCGCCGCGTTATCTTTATCCGGTGTGCCGTTTAATGGTCCGATCGGTGCAGCGCGTGTGGGTTTTATTAACGGTCAATTCGTGCTAAACCCAACCATGAACGAGCAAAAACAAAGCCGTTTGGATTTAGTGGTGGCGGGTACCGATAAAGCCGTGTTAATGGTGGAATCCGAAGCGGATATTTTAACCGAAGAACAAATGTTGGCGGCGGTGGTTTATGGTCATCAGCAACAACAAGTGGTCATTGAGGCCATCAAAGAACTCGTTGCCGAAGCGGGCAAACCGCGTTGGGATTGGGTTGCGCCTGAACCGAACACGGCGTTAATTAACAAAGTGAAAGCGTTGGCGGAAGCCCGTTTAGGCGATGCCTATCGTATCACCGAAAAACAATCCCGCTATGAGCAAATCGATGCTATTAAAGCGGATGTGATTGCACAAATCACCGCTGAAGACGAAGAGGTCAGCGAGGGTAAAATTATTGATATTTTCACCGCACTTGAAAGTCAAATCGTGCGTGGCCGCATTATCGCAGGCGAACCGCGTATCGATGGCCGTACTGTTGACACCGTGCGTGCATTGGATATTTGCACCGGCGTATTACCGCGTACCCACGGCTCCGCGATTTTTACCCGTGGTGAAACCCAAGCCTTGGCGGTGGCGACTTTAGGTACCGAGCGTGATGCGCAAATTATTGATGAATTGACCGGCGAACGTTCCGATCATTTCCTATTCCACTATAACTTCCCGCCGTACTCCGTGGGTGAAACCGGTATGATCGGTTCACCGAAACGTCGTGAAATCGGTCATGGTCGTTTGGCAAAACGCGGTGTGGCGGCAGTTATGCCAACTTTGGCTGAATTTCCTTATGTGGTTCGTGTGGTATCCGAAATCACCGAATCGAACGGTTCTTCTTCTATGGCGTCCGTATGTGGTGCTTCTCTTGCCTTAATGGATGCCGGTGTGCCGATTAAAGCGGCAGTAGCAGGTATCGCCATGGGTTTGGTGAAAGAAGAGGATAAATTTGTAGTGCTTTCCGATATTCTTGGCGATGAAGATCACTTAGGTGATATGGACTTCAAAGTTGCCGGTACCCGTGAAGGCGTGACTGCGTTGCAAATGGATATCAAAATTGAAGGCATCACTGCAGAAATTATGCAAATTGCCCTGAATCAGGCGAAAAGTGCGCGTATGCACATTCTTGGCGTGATGGAACAAGCGATTCCGGCACCACGTGCGGATATTTCCGATTTTGCACCGCGTATTTACACTATGAAGATCGATCCGAAGAAAATCAAAGATGTTATCGGTAAAGGCGGTGCGGTTATTCGTGCGCTGACCGAAGAAACCGGCACTTCCATTGATATTGATGACGATGGTACGGTGAAAATTGCTGCGGTAGATAAAAATGCAGTGCAGGATGTAATGGCACGCATTGAAGACATCACTGCCGAAGTGGAAGTCGGCGCAACTTACAAAGGTAAAGTCATCCGTTTGGCGGATTTTGGCGCGTTTGTGGCAATCGTCGGTAACAAAGAAGGTTTAGTTCATATTTCACAAATCGCTGAAGAACGTGTGGAAAAAGTGAGCGATTATCTACAAGTAGGACAAGAAGTGATGGTGAAAGTGGTCGAAATCGATCGCCAGGGTCGTATCCGTTTAACTATGAAAGACCTTGTGCCTAAACAAGATACTGTTCAACAACCTGCCGACAACCTTTTTGAACAGGAGTGATTTAGTTTAGGATTAATGTTACGGCGCATGTGTCGTAACATTTACTTTTCAACAAGCAGACCCATGCTTTAAGGCTGGCAAGAAATGACACAACGTCGGTTGTTTAATTTCACGGTATTTCTACCTGGTTTATTTTTCACTTTGCTGCTGTCCGGTTGTGTCGGAACCAATCAAAGCTTTGTGTCTAAAAATTCTGTGGTATTGGCCGATCAAAATCCTGCTCAACATTTTGAACAGGAAGTGATGATTGTTCGGATTAGCCAAGTTTTGCTGGTTGGAAAAATGAGTAATGAAGAACGTGCCGTCCTGCATTTTGAACGGGGTGTGCTTTACGATAGTTTGGGGCTTTGGGCTTTAGCACGTTATGATTTTACTCAGGCTCTTGCACTGCAACCGAAAATGACCGCGGTGTATAACTATTTGGGACTTTATTTATTACTTGATGAAGATTACGATGGGGCTTTGGAAGCATTTAATGCTGTGCTTAGCTTAGATCCCGACTATGAATATACGATGTTAAATCGTGCTTTGGATTTCTATTATGTGGGGCGTTATAACCTTGCCCAGCAGGATTTTCTGAGTTTCTATCAACGCAATAAATCCGATCCCTACCGTGTTTTATGGCTGTATTTGAATGAATTAAGATTCAAGCCCGACGAAGCACAAAAAAATCTGGCTCAACGTGCAATTGGGCTTTCTCATGATTATTGGGGTACCTACATTGTCCAATACTATTTGGGCAAACTTTCAGTACGGGAATTACAGGCTAAAGCGGAGCAGTTTTCCAAGCAAACTTCGACGCAATATGCGGAAATTCTTACTGAAACCTACTTTTATCTGGCAAAACAAAAACTCAATATGGGGCAGGTTGATGAGGCGGAGACCTTATTAAAACTGGCTATTGCAAATCAGGTGTATAACTTTGTGGAGTATCGTTTTGCGGTGTTTGAGCTACTGAAATTAGGACAACAGGTTCAAACGGAATAATGGTGAGCATGGCTTAACCGATAACATGTGGTAAGACGTAAAACGGCGCACATTGTGATTAACCTGAAAGCACTTTATTGAGCTTTCCTTTATATAATTCGAGTATTTTTAATGACTGAAACTAAAATGACTTTCATGGATTTAGGCTTGCCTGAATTCATCCTTAATGCTGTTTCCGATCTGGGTTTTCAAACTCCTTCTCCGATTCAACAAATTTGCATACCGCACTTATTAGAAGGGCGTGACGTACTGGGTATGGCGCAAACCGGTAGCGGCAAAACAGCGGCATTTGCGTTACCGATTTTGGCGAAAATTGATCCTAATGAAAAACATCCGCAATTATTGGTGATGGCACCGACCCGTGAGCTGGCAATTCAGGTTGCTGACGCCTGCGAACAATTTATGAAATATGCCAAAGGCATCAATATCGTGACCTTATATGGCGGTCAACGTTATGACATTCAATTACGCGCGCTCAAACAAGGCGCACAAGTGGTGGTGGGAACACCGGGACGTATTCTGGATCATATTCGTCGCGGCACATTAAATCTGGCGGAACTCAAAGCCATTGTATTGGATGAAGCGGACGAAATGTTGCGTATGGGCTTTATTGAAGATGTGGAAACCGTGATGGCGGAACTGCCTGAACACCACCAAACCGCCTTATTCTCCGCCACCATGCCGGAACCGATTCGTCGCATTACCAAGCGCTTCATGAAAGATCCGCAGGAAATCAAAATCAAAGCGACTCAGCAAAGTGCGCCGGATATTGCGCAAAGTTGTTGGTATGTGCATGGCTTCCGTAAAAACGATGCCTTATTGCGTTTCCTTGAAGTGGAGGATTTTGATGCAGCGATTATTTTCACCCGTACCAAAACCGGCACTTTGGACGTGACGGAATTACTGGAAAAACACGGTTTCCGTGCCGCCGCATTAAACGGCGACATGACTCAACAATTGCGTGAACAAACCCTTGACCGTTTGCGTAGTGGTAGTTTAGATATTGTTGTTGCTACTGATGTGGCGGCGCGCGGTATTGATATTGAACGTATCAGTCTTGTGGTTAACTACGATATTCCGCTGGATGCCGAATCCTATGTTCACCGTATCGGACGTACCGGCCGTGCAGGACGCTCCGGTCGGGCGTTATTGTTCGTTGAACCACGTGAACGCCGTTTGTTGCGCAATGTTGAGCACCTTATCAAGAAAAACATTGAAGAAGTGGAACTGCCAAATCATGAAGTGCTGCAAGCCTGTCGTCGTAAAAAATTCAAAGACAAAATTACCACTCAGTTGGAACATCATGATTTAGAGCTTTACCGTCAATTGCTGGAAGACATGTTCACGGCAGATCAATCGCAGGAAGACATTGCGGCGGCAATGATGATGTTGTTGCAGGGCAAACAAAAACTGATTCTCCCACCGGATCCGGTCGTAGAGAAAAAAGCCCGTCGTGAAC
This sequence comes from Aggregatibacter actinomycetemcomitans, assembly GCF_023518055.1. Classification (NCBI taxonomy): domain Bacteria; kingdom Pseudomonadati; phylum Pseudomonadota; class Gammaproteobacteria; order Pasteurellales; family Pasteurellaceae; genus Aggregatibacter; species Aggregatibacter actinomycetemcomitans. The sequence goes on along the minus strand of NZ_CP085096.1, from coordinate 89,965 downwards.
GTGGTGAGCGTGGCGATCGTCGTGAAAATCCGCGTTCGGCGGAGCGTCGCGGGGAACGCAAAGGCTATGGTACGCCGCAACCGATGGATTTATACCGTATCGAAGTCGGGCGTGGCGATGGCGTGGAAGTGCGTCATATCGTCGGCGCCATTGCCAATGAAGGGGATATTAACAGCCGTTATATCGGCCATATCAAACTTTATGACGATTATTCCACCATTGAATTGCCGCAAGGTATGCCGAAAGAATTGTTACAGCAGTTCGGCAAGACCCGCGTGTTGAATAAACAAATGCGTATGTCTTTCATCGGCGAAGCCAAAGGCGAACGAGGCGGCGATAACTTCGGCGGCAAACGTCGCGGCGGACGTTTTGAAGACAACGGCTTTAAAGGCGAGCGTAAATTTAAAGAAAAAACGCACCGCACTTTTAAAGAAAAACGCGAGTTCAGAAAATAAAAAAGAAACACCGCACCAAAAAGTGCGGTGGTTTTTCCCGATGAATTTACGGCTTGTCCATGGATAAGCCGTTTTTTTGGCTGTTATAAATCCGTTCCCTTAATATCGCGGGTATAGACTTTATCCGCCACATCCAGGATTTCATCCGCCATACGATTGGCGAGAATGACATCGGCTTGTTGCTTGAACGCGTTTAAATCAGTCACCACTTCCGAGCCAAAAAAGTCTTTTTCAGCATATTCCGGTTCGTAAATAATCACTTTCACACCCGCTTTTTTGATGCGTTTGATCACGTATTGAATGCTGGAGCTACGGAAATTATCGGAACCGTGTTTCATGGTTAAACGATGAACGCCCACTACTGATGGCTTTCTTCTCAACACTTCCTCGGCAATGAAATCTTTGCGCACCGAGTTGGATTTCACAATGGCACTAATCAGGGTTTGCGGAATATCTTTATAGTTTGCCAGCAATTGCTTGGTGTCTTTAGGCAGGCAATAACCGCCGTAACCGAAAGACGGATTGTTGTAATGCGTGCCGATACGCGGATCAAGAGACACCCCTTCGATAATCTCCGCCGTATTGAACCCGTGCGTTGCGGCAAAGGTATCCAATTCGTTGAAGAATGTCACCCGCAAGGCAAGGTAGGAATTGGCAAATAATTTGATACATTCCGCTTCATTTGAATGGGTCAAGATAATCGGCGCGGGAATTGCTATGACAATGCGGTGATAGAGAGTTTTTTCAGCACGTTGAAGTCGGCATGTTTTTATTCCCGTCAGTTTAAGGACATTGACGAATTAGAACGGGCGATACATGACTATATTCGTTATTATAACGAGGAGCGCATTAAGCCTAAATTAAACAATTTGAGCCCTGTGCAGTACAGAGCTCAATATTTAACTTAGGTTTAGTTATCTGTCCAACTTTTGGGGTGCAGATCAAAAGTGCGGTCAGTTTTTTCGGTGAATTTCAGGTTTAAAAATAACGGGTAAGAAGATGCAATTAGATAAAATTATTGCGCAAAATATTGTTAAGCGCGCCATGAATATTATTGGTTGTTCGGTGAATGTGATGGATCATCACGGGATTATTATTGCTTCCGGAAATCCCGCCCGTTTGAACCAGTTGCATACCGGTGCGGTGCTTGCTTTACGTCAGAACAGAATGGTGGAAGTGGATGAAAACCTTGCGGAAAAATGGAATTTTGACGCGCACCCGGGGATCAACGTGCCGATTCAATATCTTGGCAATAATATCGGTGTAATTGGTATTTCCGGCGTGCCGGAACAGGTTAAGCCCTATGCAGAATTAGTCAAAATGACGGCGGAATTAATTATTGAACAACATATTTTATTGGAGAAAGAAAGCTGGAATCGACGCTATAAAGAAGAATTTATTTTACAGCTGGTAAAAGGAAATTTATCTCTGGCGGAAATACAACAACAGGCAGCGTTTTTTTCTTTTGCATTAGATATTCCGCGCGTCGTCATTATTATTAAATTATTACATCCCAACGCCGATTCATTACAGCAATTAGTGGGTTATTTAGAACAACCGCAATTTGAACAAGATGTGGCGATTTTATCCTTGGATCAAATTATTATTTTGCAGCCTTTTAATATTTTTGCCCAATTTGGCAAACAGCTAAAAAAATTATTACCGAAGGACTATTCGCAGCAGGATTACAAAATCGCCATCGGTGCACAGCTGGAATGTCCTGCCGGCGAGCAGTTGCATTTATCTTATCGCAGTGCCTTAAGCACCTTGCAGTATGGTTTGAAACATTATCCGCGCAAAACCCTTTACTTTTTCGAACAATATCGACTGCCTGTTTTGTTGGCGGGCATTGCCGATAGCTGGCAGGCGGAAGAATTGTTAAAACCGCTAAAAGCCTTATTTTCGGAAGAGAACGCGTTGCTCTTTAAAACATTGCAACAATATTTTTTATCAAATTGTGATCTTGTTCTCACTGCACAAAAATTGTTCATTCACCCTAACACGTTGCGCTATCGGTTGGCGAAGATTGAACAGATAACCGCATTGTCTTTCAATAAGATAGAGGATCGGTTTAGCCTTTATTTAAGTACCGTACTCATTTAGATTTTGTATATTCGTCTAAAAAATTTATTTTTTTAAAAAGATTTTTGTATTTTTATATAAAGCAATTTTTGCATTAAGGGCGAATAATCTCCTTTGTGTTATTTACACGGTTCATCACAGAGGAGAATTATATGACGACAGTCTCAGCGTTGGGAGCGGTCATTGCACTTGCGGTGGCGATCCTCCTGATTTTGAAAAAAGTATCGCCGGCATACGGTATGCTGGCGGGGGCGTTAATCGGCGGTTTGGTCGGCGGTGCCGATTTAGTGCAAACCGTGAGTCTCATGATCGGCGGTGCGCAGGGCATTACCACGGCGGTCATGCGGATTTTAGCCGCCGGTGTGTTGGCGGGCGTGCTGATTGATTCCGGTGCCGCCAACACGATTGCGGAAACCATTACCAATAAGTTGGGGGAAGCCCGTGCTTTGTTGGCATTAGCCTTAGCGACGATGATTTTAACAGCTGTTGGCGTGTTCGTTGATGTGGCGGTGATTACCGTATCACCGATTGCCCTTGCCTTGGCGCGTCGTACCGATTTATCCAAACCGGCGATTTTGCTGGCGATGATCGGTGGTGGTAAAGCGGGGAATATTATGTCGCCGAACCCCAATGCCATCGCAGCTTCCGACACCTTCCACCAGCCGTTAACGTCCGTCATGATGGCGGGGATTATTCCAGCGGTTTTCGGTGTAATTTTAACCTATTTCTTAGCCAAACGTTTGATTCGTAGAGGCTCCAAAGTCACTTCACAAGAAGTCATTGTCGTGGAAAAACACGATTTACCGCATTTCGGCACGGCAATAGTTGCGCCGCTGTGTGCGATTCTATTATTAGCTTTACGTCCGTTATTCGGCATCAAAGTGGATCCCCTGATTGCGTTGCCGGCGGGCGGTTTGGTCGGTGCGTTGTGTATGGGAAAAATTCGCCATGCGAATAATTATGCCATCAGCGGATTGGGCAAAATGGCGCCGGTTGCCATTATGTTGCTTGGTACGGGCGCACTTGCCGGGATTATCGCTAATTCAGGGTTAAAAGATGTGTTAATTCAAGGTTTAGAACATTCCGGGTTACCTTCCTATATTCTGGCACCTATCTCAGGCGTATTAATGTCTTTGGCGACGGCTTCGACCACGGCGGGGACGGCGGTGGCGTCCAACGTGTTTAGCGGCATTTTGTTAGAATTAGGCGTGAGCGGTTTAGCAGCGGCAGCCATGATTCATGCCGGTGCGACAGTATTCGACCATATGCCGCACGGTTCTTTCTTCCATGCCACCGGCGGCAGCGTGAACATGGATATTAAAGAACGCTTGAAACTGATCCCTTATGAAAGTGCGGTGGGTTTAATCATGACGATTGTTTCTACGCTGATTTTCGGCGTGTTTAATTGGTTCTGGGAGGTTTTATGAAAATTATTATTGCGCCGGATTCCTTTAAAGAAAGTTTAACCGCATTGGAAGCGGCAAATGCCATTGAAGCAGGGTTTAAGCGGATTTTTCCGAATGCGGAATGTGTCAAATTACCGATGGCGGACGGGGGCGAAGGGACGGTTCAGTCTTTGGTGGATGCCACCGGCGGTAAACTGGTTGAATGCGATGTCGTGGCACCGTTGGGCAATACCGTACAAAGTTTCTTCGGGCTTTCCGGCGATGGCAAAACGGCGATTATTGAAATGGCGGCGGCATCGGGCTTGCATTTGGTGGCGCCGGAGCAACGTAATCCGTTGCATACCACCAGTTACGGCACCGGTGAGTTGATTAAACGTGCGTTGGCTCTTGGCGTACAGCACATTATTTTAGGCATCGGCGGCAGCGCCACCAATGATGGCGGTGTCGGAATGCTGCAAGCGCTGGGCATTCGGTTTTTAAATTTTCAACAACAGGAAATTGGTTATGGCGGCGCACAGTTAGCGCAACTTGCACAAATTGATATGAACGCTTTGGAGCCGCATTTGGCGCAAGTGCATATTGAAGTGGCGTGCGATGTGAATAATCCGTTGTGTGGTGAACGGGGTGCGTCGGCGATTTTCGGACCGCAAAAAGGCGCCACCCCGGAAATGGTGGCGCAACTGGATGTGGCGTTGGCGCATTTCGCCGAGATTGCCCAACGCGATTGTGGCAAAAATATTCAAGATCAGCCGGGTGCCGGCGCCGCAGGCGGTATGGGCGGCGGCTTATTGCTGTTACCGAATGTGGAATTAAAAGCCGGTGTGCAAATCATGTTGGAAAATTTGCAACTGGCGGACAAAGTGCATGACGCCGATTTGGTGATTACCGGTGAAGGCCGCATGGACGCACAGAGTATTCTCGGTAAAACGCCTATTGGTGTGGCGCGTACGGCGAAGCAGTTCAATAAACCGGTGATTGCCATTGTTGGTTGTCTGCGTGAGGATTATGAAGTGGTGTACGAGCATGGCATTGATGTGGTGTTCCCGATCATTCGCCAGCTGGCACCGTTATCGGAAATTTTGCAGCAGGGCAGGGAGAACCTGGTTTCCGCTGCACAAAATATCGCCCGCCTGTTTGCGTTACAAGGGAAAATTTGAGGCGTTCCGCCGAAAAGTGCGGTGCTTTTTAGATGAATTTACGGCTTCACATGATAAGCCGTTTTTTCGTTATTCTTCCAAAATCACTTTGCCAATATAGCCCAGATTACGATGCTGTTGGGCATAATCAATACCGTAGCCCACCACGAATTCATCGGGAATAGTAAAGCCCACCCAGTCCACCGGCACCTGCACTTCACGGCGTGATGGTTTGTCGAGCAAGGTACAAATCGCCAGGGATGCCGGTTCACGCAAATTCAAAATTTCGCGTACTTTTTCCAAGGTGTAACCTGTGTCTATAATATCTTCCACAATCAGAACGTCTTTGCCTTTGATGTCGCCGTCTAAATCTTTGCTGATACGCACGTCATGATTAGTGGTCATGCCGCTACCGTAGCTGGAGGTCGTCATAAATTCAATTTCTACCGGCAAATGCAGTTCGCGCACCAAATCCGCCATGAACATAAAGGAACCGCGCAATAAGCCTACCACAACCAAACGGCTGATATTTTTGTGTTGATAGAAGACGGTGATTTCTTTACCGAGTTCCCGGATACGGGAGCGGGCTTCTTGTTCGGAAATCAGAATATCAACGTGGTGTTTTTTCATTTAAGGTTACCTTTGGCAGATGAGGATGTCGCTATTCTAACAAAAAAAAGACTGAAGCTTAAACTTCAGTCTTTTCAAATACCCTAACGAATTTACTTTCTACTCTACCTGTTTGGAGTACTATGCAGACTTCCAATGACTACCGTTCATCTTCATTGCAATACTTAACAGATGTGGCTTATGTTAGCAGAGTTTTAATTGTTGTCAATAAGAATTATTATCATTTACAAAAAATATTTTAATTACCGGAAATTTTCATATTTTCCAAGAGAATAGAACCGGTCTGAATATTTGAACGATGTTCAATATCATCACCCACGGCAACAATATTGCGCAACATTTCAGGTAATTGACCGGCAATGGTGATTTCTGCCACCGGGTATTGAATCTCGCCGTTTTCCACCCAGAAGCCGGCTGCTCCGCGCGAATAATCGCCACTAACCGGATTAACGCCTTGCCCCATTACTTCCGTAACCAACAAACCGCGATTCATTTGACGTAAAAGTGCGGTCAGTTTTCCCGATGAATTTGCTTTCACCAACCAGTTATGAATGCCGCCCGCGTGCCCGTTGCTTTGCATGCCGAGTTTGCGACCGCTGTAACTGGTGAGCAAATAAGTCTGTAAAATGCCGTTGCGGATAATGTCCATATCCTGCGTTTTCACACCTTCGCTATCGAAAGGTGTTGAAGCAAGTTGCCCCATCAGGTGCGGTCTTTCCACAATCTCAAACCAATCCGGTAACACCTGTTTGTCTAAATGATCCAATAAAAAACTGGCTTTGCGATATAAACTGCCGCCACTGATTGCCGCCGTCAAATGGCTAATTAAGCCTGTCGCCACATCATTTAAGAATATGACCGGTGCTTGTTGGGTCGCGAGTTTTTGCGGTTGCAAACGGGCAATGGCTTTTTGCGCGGCATGTTCACCGACCCATTTCGGTTGCGCTAACTGTGTCATATCTCGCGCTACTGTGTATTCATAATCCCGTTCCAACTGCGTCTGATGTTCGGCAATCACCGAGCAGGAAAGGGAATAGCGACTGGATAAATAGCTTTGCAACATGCCGTAACTGTTGCCATAAACCCGTACGCCGGTATGGGCGTTGAAAGAAGCACCTTCGCTGTTGACGATACGCGCGTCATGTTCCAATGCGGCTCTTTCCGTTTCCAGCGCGAGTTGCATGGCGTGATCCACCTCTATTTCGGCGGCGTGATACAACGCTAAATCCGGCGCATCAAATGCCATCAGATCTTTATCTGCCAAGCCGGCACAATCGTCCGGTGAAGTATATTTGGCGATGGCTAGGGCGGCTTCGACGGTGCTTTTGATAGCATCCGGCGTTAAATCGGAGGTGGAGGCATTGCCTTTTTGTTGTCCCAGATAAACGGAAATGCCTAACGCGCCGTCATTGTTAAATTCAACATTTTCAATTTCCCGGAGGCGGGTAGAGACAGACAGCCCGCCGGATTTGGTGACGCCCACTTCGGCGGTGGCGCCTGCTTTTTGCGCGATTTCAATGGCAAGGCTTACGGCGTCGCGTAATTGTTGTTCCTGTTGGCGTAAAAGTGCGGTGGATTTTTCAAGTGTTTTTTGTTGCATTGTGGTTTTCCCGATTGTGAAATTTCGATAATTTTAGCTTATTTTTCTTTTTAAGGCGAACCACAGATTCTGTGCTAAAATGCTCCGCACTTTTAAGTAAGTAGAATGATCGGAAAAAACATGGCAAAGCATAAAAAAGAAGATTTTGACCGGCAGAATGAAGAACAGGAAGAAATCATTTGGGTCAGCAAGAGCGAAATCAAACGGGACGCGGAAGCATTAAAAAAATTGGGTGAAAAATTGGTTGAACTGACCAAAGCCAAATTAGATAAAATTCCATTGGAAGAATCCTTGCTGGAAGCAGTAAATTTGGCGCAGCGCCTGCAAAAAGAAGCGCGTCGCCGCCAGTTACAATATATCGGTAAATTATTGCGTAGTATGGACGTGGAACCGATTCAGGGCGCCTTGGACAAACTGGAAAACAAACATTTGCAACAACAAGCCATGTTACACAAACTGGAATTACTGCGTGACGAGCTTGTGGCAAAGGGCGATAGCGCATTAACGGATTTTCTAGCGGATTATCCCCATGCCGATCGGCAACATTTACGCACTTTGATTCGTGCCGCTAATAAGGAAAAAGAACAAAATAAACCGGCAAAAGCCTATCGTGAAATTTTTCAGTATTTAAAAGAGATTGTGTTGGAAGATTAATGTCGTCCAAATGAAAAGCCCCTTAATCATGCGATGACTAAGGGGCTGTTTTTTTTATAGTTAGTTTAGCTAGAATAAATAACCGAAGGTGGCGATGACAAAAACACAGACGATGTTCAGAATAACACCCGCTCTGACCATTTCACTTTGTTTCACTTCACCGGTACCGAACACAATGGCATTCGGCGGCGTTGCTACCGGCAACATAAAGGCACAGGAGGCGCCTAAGCCGATGATAAGGGCAAGACCGATTTCCGGCATGCCGAGCGATTGTGCGATAGAAATGAAAATCGGCACTAATAACGCGGCACTAGCGGTGTTGGAGGTAAACTCCGTTAAGAAAATAATGAACGCGGCGACCAATAAGCCGATGAGGTAGAAATTTCCGCCTTCAATGAGGAAGACGATACCATCCGCTAAAATTTTGCTGGCACCGGAATTTTTTAGCACCGCGCTTAAGGTTAAACCGCCACCGAACAGCATTAACACGCCCCAGTCGGTGCTTTCCTGAATTTGCTTCCAGTTGGCTACACCGCTAACGCAGATAATCACTGCCGCCGATAAGGCGATGACACTATCAAAGCCGGCAATTTTACCTTCTAAACCTAATGCTGCGGAAAGAATCGGGTTGATTTGACTACTGAAAACCCAGCTTAAGGCAATAAACACAAAAATGCCGAGGGTAATCCAGCGTTGTTTGGTCATTTCTACTTTTTCAAATTGTTGTTCAAAGTGAACGTGAAGTTTCGGTTTGAACACAATATAAAGCGTCCCGATCATAATTGGCATTAAGATAATCATAATCGGCAAGCCATACCATAACCAATCGGCGAAGGTGAGGTGCAATTGGGTTGCCACGATGTTATTCGGTGGGCTGCCTACTAAAGTTCCCATACCGCCGATACTGGCGCTATAGGCGATTCCTAACAACACGAACAGATAAGTATTATGTTGCTCTTTACGATCAAGACGACTTAATACGCCCATCGCCAGCGGCAACATCATGGCGGCGGTGGCGGTATTACTCACCCACATGGATAAAAATGCGGTCACAGAGAACAAATAGATGACGGCAACAAATAAATTTCCTTTTGCCAATGTCATGATTTTATTCGCAATCATTTTATCCAATTGCTGAATATGTAATGCAGTGGCTAAGGCAAATCCGCCGAAAAATAAGAAAATATTCGGATCGGCGAAGGTGGCAATGGCGGTACTTGTTTTTACGAGCCCCAAAAAAATCGCCATCAAAGGAACAATCAACGCCGTGATAGTAACGTGTAGGGCTTCCGTTAGCCATAAAATGGCAACTAAAGCCAATAATGCCAACCCACTATTGGCGTCTCTGTCGAATGGCAGTGTGTTGAGTAAGATAAAAAATAGAATAACGGCAAGGATAAAGATAATTACACTCCTATTGATCTTACTTTGATTTTGAGTTGTTTCGCTCATAATTTTAATCCTGTAAATAGAATCGAAGATCAACATATTGCTCGCAACAAACAATATGGCGGAAAGTTAGCACTTTGTTAATAAAAAACAACACATTTTTTATAGAATTGTGACCTTGCGCAAAAAAAGTGCAGTGAAAATACCAAAAATTTTCACCGCACTTTTCAATGGAAAGCTAAATTTTATATTTAATCCTGCTCGAAATCTTCCAAATCCAAGGCTTCCTGCGACAGGATAATGCCGGTTAAATCGGCATAAACGAAATCTTCCGGGAAGAAGGTGACGCCGCCGAAGTTGACTGGAATATCGGTTTCGCCATGATTAGAATTGTCCGCGCCAACCGGAATCGGAGCCAACGCATGAATACCGATGTCGATATTTTCCAACTGTTGAATTTGACGTACCGCACCGTAAACGATAATGCCTTCCCACTGGTTGTCTGCCGCTAATTGGGCGAGTTCCGCATCAATTAACGCACGGCGCACCGCACCGCCGCCATCCACCAATAACACCCGACCTTCGCCGTTTTCTTCTAAAATTTCAGCAATCAGTCCGTTATTTTCAAAACATTTCACGGTGGTGACTTTACCGTGGAAGGAACTGAGTCCGCCGAAACTGGAGAAAATGGGCTCGACAACATCGACCTGGTCGAGATAAATATCGCAAAGTTCAGAAGTATCAATGTACATAAAAGACCCTATTTTTAAGATGAATACTGCGGGCTAGTATAGTCCGATTATCAGCCCGGAAGCAAGCCAAAACTAAATAGCCCGTTAATTAGCAACGCCAATAACGACATTTGCTCCAACATCGGACGCAGCGCCGTCGGTTCTTTGTGAGAGAGAACGAAGAAGGCGTGTTTCAATAATAACGGGTAAGTCAGCAAAAACACAAAACTCAACGGATGGCGTAAATTCATAGCGGTGAATAAGAAGTAAAACAGTGCGGCGACAGCAAGCAGAATGCAATGATAAATGCGCCCGTTGTGTGCGCCCAAGCGTACCACCAGGGTATTCTTGCCTGCTTTGCGATCCTGTTCAATGTCACGTAAGTTGTTGATGTTTAATACAGCGGTCGCTAATAAACCACTGGCGACGGCAGGCAACAGAATTTCCGCAGAAAACGTATGAACCTGTAAATAATAAGTGCCACCCACGCCCAATAAACCGAAGAAAATCAGCACGGAAATATCGCCTAAGCCCAAATAGCCGTAAGGTTTACTGCCTACGGTGTAAGTGATGGCGGCAATAATGGCGAGCACGCCGAGAACGGAAAAGGCGATTAAGTCGCTCAGATTTTGATATGCCGTGCCGATTAATATGGCGCCGCAAACAAAACTCAAGGCAATCATTAAATATAGCCCGTTTTTCAACTGAGCGGCGGAAATTGCGCCCTGCTGAATGCCGCGCAACGGACCGATACGCTCGGCGGTGTCGGAACCTTTTTGGTGATCGCCGTAATCATTAGCGAAGTTGGAGAGAATTTGCAGAAATAAAGTGGTTAGCAAACATAAAACGGTCACGCCCCAATGAAAACTGCCCGCCCAATAAGCCAGCGCCGAACCCGTTAAAATGGTTGCTAAGGCTAATGGCAAGGTTTTCGGACGTGCCGTTTCAATCCACATTTTTATTGTATTTTTTGTCATAATTTCCACATTCACAACAGGACATCGCAATGTTAAAAAACGTTACTTTTTTTCACCGCACTTTTCGCTAAAATAGTGCGCTATTCTACAAGGTTATTTTGCAGATTTTAACTGTTTTAAGGAAAATATGTCCGATTCTCTTACATTGCAGCCCGTTGCTATCATTCACACGCCTTACAAAGGAAAATTTTCCGTGCCGCGCCAACCGAATTTGGTGCAGGACGGCACGGGGATCATTGAGTTATTGCCGCCTTTCAATCAGGCGGAATCTGTGCGCGGTTTGGAACAATTCAGCCATCTCTGGCTGATTTTTCAGTTCGATCAAATCCCGCAGGGCAAATGGCATCCCACCGTGCGCCCGCCACGTTTAGGCGGCAACCAACGTGTCGGCGTATTCGCCTCCCGCGCCACTCACCGCCCGAACCCCATCGGTTTATCTAAAGTGGCATTGCGACAAATTGAATGCAAAAACGGCAAAGTCTTATTACATCTTGGTTCCGTAGATTTGGTGGACGGCACGCCGATTCTCGACATCAAACCTTATCTGGCTTACGCCGACAGCGAACCTGATGCCATTTCCGGCTTCGCCCAAAGCCAACCGACCCCGCCGCTAAAAGTGGAATTCACACCAGAAGCGGAAAGTGCGGTCAAAAAACACAGTAAAAATCGACCGCACTTACAACGCTTCATCACCGAAGTCATCCAACAAGACCCCCGCCCAGCCTACCAACAAGGCAAAACCACTGAGCGCATTTACGGCGTTTCATTGTATGAATTTAATGTGCGTTGGCGGATCAAGGCGGGGTGTGTGGATGTGGCGGAGGTGATGAGTTTGTCTGTTTTATTGAGCTTGCCGATGAAATCTGCTGTTATTACGGACAAAGAACAGGAATTGTTAGACATGGTACGTTATCGCTTAGCTAATCCACAGAAAGGAATTAAGGTGCGCTTAGATGAACTATGAATTAGAGTTTGATCTTAGAGCTTTGAAAGCGTGGTATAAATTAGATGAAAAGTTCGTCATCAATTTAAGAAAAAACTGGCAGAAATTCTTATTCACCTGAAAGTCCTGGAAATCGTTTAAGTGAGTTTCCAAATTGTTACAAGATTAAATTGCAAAAACTAGGGTATCACTTGATTTATCAAGTTCAACATCAGCGAATAGTTGTTTTTGTTATTTCTATAGGCGAGCGGGAACGGGAGGAATGCTAAATGAAAGAAAGAATTTAACGAAAGACTTTGCATAAAAGGGAGAAGACTCTCCCTTTTATTACATTATATCTATAATGGATTAATTACTCAGTTCCTCAGCAATTTCCTCCGCCTGCTTCAACACAAATTCCACCGCTTCCTCCGCTTTATCGGGCGGGTATTTGTATTTTTGCAGCGCACGGCGCACAAGCAAGCGAATTCTTGCCCGCACGGCTTCTTTATGTTGCCAATCAATGCTCACCGATTTTCGCAGAATATCGGTAATTTCTTTGGCAAGTGCAGAAAGGGTTTCGTCTGCCATCAATTCTCTTGCGCTATCGTTTTGGGCGAGGGCATCGTAAAACGCCAATTCTGCCGTACTTAAGCCCAATTTTTCGCCGCGCCCTAAACGTTCGGAAAAATCGCGTCCCATTTGCACCAAGGCATCAAGAATTTCTGCCACGCTTAAATTGTGGTTGTGATATTGGTTTAAGGCTTCTTGCAAACGTTGCTCAAAATCTTTTTGGGCGGTGAGATTGCGAGCGGCTTTGGCTTTGATTTCCTGTTTTAAATAACGCTCCATCGCCAAAACCCACAAACTTTTGGTTTCGCTCTCTTTAATCGCCTGCAAGAAGTCGTCTGAAAGCAAATTAATCTGCGTTTGTTCTTTGCCGAGCAGTTCAAACAAATCAATTGTGCCTTCAGAAACAATGCTTTGATTGATTAGGGTTTTAAGCTGAATCAGGCGTTCTTTGCCACCTGTGCCGTTTTGTTCTCGTTTGGCAAGCACGGCGCGCACCGCATCATAAAAGGCGATTTCTTGGCTGTACGCTTCGGCTTCTTTTAACGCACCACACAAGGCATAACCTTTTTTCAGGCTTGCCACCGCTTTTAAAAAGGCTTTTCTGCGCGGCTCGGGATCATTTGAATTTTGCCATTGTTGATTATGCGCTTTGCCGTCATCGGGCAGTTGATCGAGCGTGGCGATATGGTTTGCCGCCAAAGCAATGGCTTTTAGCAACGCTGCCGCTTCGCTTTGCCCAATCGCAGTATTCACATCAAACGCCTTTCTGCATTTCGGGCGCATCAGACGCACTGCCCGTCATCACAATTTTAATCACCCCTTGGTTTATATCATCAGAATGCCATTCGGGGCGAAGTGCCACAATTTCATCATATAAATCCACACAAATCTGACGGCTGGAAACCACAATCATCGCCTTTCCGTCTTGCTGCTCATTACGCTTTGTAAAATGGGCGACAAAATCCGCTGCCAAATCACGCAGCCGCTCTTCCGAGCCGAGCAATTTTTCCCGCAAACGCAGTTTCGGGTTGTCTTCGCCCTCCAAAAGCTCATCAATTTCGGCAAACAAGGCTTCGTGGTCAGCTTTTTCGGCAAGCTGAATTTGCCGTGCTTCATAAATAATCGGCACGGTCGCGCCATCTTCTACCGCATCTTGCAAATCGTAAATCGACACATACCGCCCAAACACTTCCTGCGTGTCTTTATCTTCCAAGCTAATTGGCGTGCCGGTAAAGCCAATAAAAGACGCATTCGGCAATGCATCGCGCAAATGGCGAGCATAGCCTGCTTGGAATTTGCCCTTGTGCAGTTTTGGCGTAAAACCATATTGGCTGCGGTGGGCTTCATCGCTAATCACAATAATGTTGGAACGGCTATTTAGCACGGGGAATTTATCTTCGTCATCGTCCAAACCGAATTTTTGAATGGTGGTAAAAAACACGCCACCCGATTCCCGCTCACTTAATAATTGGCGAAGAGCTTCGCGATCTTCCACCTGCTGCGGCGTTTGTTTGATTAAATCTTTGCCGCTATCAAATGTTTGAAACAGCTGACCGTCCAAATCGTTGCGGTCGGTCACGACTAAAATCGTGGGGTTTCGCAATTCAGGTTGCGAAAGCAATTTGCCTTGCATAAAACAGCATCGAAATCGACTTGCCCGAACCTTGCGTATGCCACATCACGCCAATGCGTTTGTCGCCCTGTTCGCCGGTGGCAAACACGGTAGATTCCACTGCTTCATTTACGCCGTAATACTGATGATAGGCGGCGATTTTCTTAATCAACGCTCCATTAGACGCCCGCTCAAACAGCACAAAATAACGCACATAATCTAAGAGTTTTTGCGGTGTCATCAAGCCTTTTAACAGATTTTGCAATTCATCGCCAAAATCAAGCCGCTTGCTTTTTGCCTTTTCATCAACCACTTTCCACGGCGTGAAACGCTGAAAGTCCGCCGAAAGCGAACCCAGCCGCGCATTCAAGCCGTCGCTAATCACCAACGTTTGGTTATACACAAACAAATCGGCGATTTCGTCTTTATAGGTTTGCAACTGATTGAACGCCTGCAATAAATCCGCCGATTCACGCAGCGGATTTTTCAGCTCAAATACGATGAGCGGCAATGCGTTGTAATACGCCTTTGAGTTTCTCGTTGTCTTTTTCGATGGCGTCAAAAGCATCATCAATCAAACGCGCGACGCCTACAAACTTTCCACCCCAAGGCAATTCCGCCCCTGTGTTTAAGATAGAGACTTCCTGCAAGGCTTGCCAACGGGCGGAGGCGGGAACCCAAAACACGTTGTCGGCGGTGTAGTAGTTGCGGTTTTCCAGTTCAAAATCTAAGGCTTCTTGATATTCTTCATCGGAGTTGTAAAAAGTGCGGTCAAGATAAAGGGGATTTTCAGGATTAGAAAGCTCGACACGGATTTTGTCTTGCTGTGCGGTGAAGCTGTCGGAGATGTATTTTAAGAAGATTAAGCCAAGCACAATGTGTTTGTAGTTGGCGGCGTCGAGTTGCTGGCGGAGACGGTCGGCGGAAGACCAAAGTTTTTCGTCGAGGTCGTTTAGGAAGGCTTGTTGTGTGGCTGAATTTTCAACATAATCTTGGTGGCTTCTGGCTTCTGGCTTCTGGCTTCTGGCTTCTGCATAAAATTTGTCCTTTGTAAAGTGAGTAAATAAAAAAATATACCTATTTTATAGGAATTGTGCATGTTTAAAAGATAAGCGTGAGAGATTTTTTAATTATATTTCTACTTAAAATTGCAATGAAAAATCACCGCACTTTTCACTCACTCAAGCCCTCCAAAATCGAGCATTCCGGGCAGTCGTTACCTTGGCAGTTGTCGTGCCAACGTTGCAGTTCGGTGACCATTTTTTGTAACGCCTGTATTTGGTCGTTTAAGGTTTCAATGTGTTGCGCGGTGAGTTTTTTCACTTCGCGGCTGTTGCGTTGCGGGTTGTCTTGTAATTGCAACAGTTGGGCGATTTGTTGCAGGGAAAAGCCCACGTCTCGCGAGTGGCGGATAAAATGCAGGCGTTTTAAATCGCTTTCTTCATAATGCCGATAACCGGCGAGAGTTCTTGCGCCGGGGTTTAATAAACCGAGTTTTTCGTAATCGCGGATTTGTTTGGCGGATAAACCGGTGAGTTTGGCTGCTTGACTGATATTCATAAAAAATTGTTTGACCTTAACCTGACGTTAAGGTTTATAGTATTCCTACCGACAAAGATCGGCAAGGTTTAACTTATTCTTGAAGGAGCAAATTATGCAAAACGTAACATTAAAAATCGACGGAATGACTTGTGGCGGCTGTGTGAAAAGCGTGACCCGCGTGTTGACCGAGCTGGACGGCGTGGTACAAGCGGAGGTGAGTTTGGAAAAAGCACAGGCGGTGATTAGTTTTGATGAAAGTAAAGTGCAGCCTGCGGCATTGGTTGAAGCGGTGGAAGACGCGGGATTCGATGCGCAGGTGGCGTAAGTTTGATTGAGGGTGCGAGGCACGCCATCAATACGTTGTAAAAACATGTTTAAAAACGACCGCACTTTGCGAGAAAAGAGGATGTTATGCAAAAAGTATCTCTTCAAATTGGCGGAATGACGTGTCAGTCTTGCGCCAGCCGTATTGAAAAAGTATTGAATAAAAAGGATTTTGTGCAGCAGGCAGGCGTGAATTTTGCCAGCGAAGAGGCGCAGGTGACTTTCGATGAAAAGCAAACTTCCGTTGAGCAACTTATCCAAATTGTTCAAAAAACCGGTTTCAGCGCGCAGTTAAAACCGGCGCAGGCGGATTTGCCGCAAGAGCATAAAATCTCTTGGCGTTTGATTTTATTATGGCTGATTAATGTGCCGTTTTTAATCGGTATGCTGGGCATGATGATCGGGCGCCATGATTGGATGTCGCCGCCTCTATGGCAAATGGTGCTCGCCACGATTGTGCAATTTGGCTTGGCAATCCCTTTTTATCGCAGTGCTTGGGGCAGTATTAAAGGCGGTTTGGCGAATATGGACGTGTTGGTCAGCCTCGGCACGCTCACCATCTATTTTTATTCGGTATTTATGCTGTTTTATGCGCCGCATATAGGGCATGAACACGGCTCGGCAAATATTTATTTTGAAGCTGCCGTGATGGTGTTGGGCTTTGTGAGTTTAGGAAAATTCCTGGAAGACCGTACTAAAAAGCACAGCTTGAATAGCCTCGGTTTGTTGTTGCAACTGACACCGAAACAAGTAAGCGTACAACGTAACGGGCAATGGCAAACCGTGCCGTTGAATCAGATCCAAGTGGGCGAGCTGTTACGCGCCAATCAGGGCGAGCGCATTGCGGCGGACGGTTTGGTAGAAGACGGTTCGGGCTGGTGTGATGAAAGCCATTTAACCGGTGAATCCGTTCCTGAAATGAAGAAGCTGGGCAGCAAAGTGTTGGCGGGCGCGATGGTGGCGGATGGTAGTCTGGTTTATCGCACGCAACAACTGGGTAGCCAAACCCTGCTGGGCGACATGATGAACGCTTTGTCGGAAGCGCAGGGCAGTAAAGCGCCTATCGCCCGTTTTGCCGATAAAGTGGCGGCGGTGTTCGTGCCGACGGTGATTGGCATTGCGTTAGTGACTTTTTTGCTCACATGGTGGATTCGGCAAGATGTGGTCATGGCGTTAATTCACGGCGTTGCCGTGTTGGTGATTGCCTGTCCTTGCGCGTTGGGTTTGGCAACGCCGGCGGCGATTATGGTCGGCATGGGCAAAGCGGTGAAACAGGGTATTTGGTTTAAAGATGCCGCCGCGATGGAGGAATCCGCCCATGTGAATGCTGTGGTGTTGGACAAAACCGGCACGCTAACGGAAGGCAAACCACAAGTGGTGGCGTTTTGGCAGGCAAAAAGTGCGGTCAATTCCGAAGATGAAATTTATGCGTTGGTAGCAGCCATTGAACAAAACGCCACGCACCCGTTAGCGAAAGCGATTGTGCAGGCGGCGATGGCGAAAAATGTCGTTTTGCCTGCCGTGCAACATATTCAAACAGACGTCGGACAGGGCATTCAAGGTGAAGTGGAAAATGTCGGCACGGTGAAAGTGGGTAAGCCTTCATATTGTGGTTTAACGCTGCCGGAGGGGCTTGATCCTGTATGGAATATTGCCAGTATTGTGGCGGTTACGCTGAATGACGAGCCTATCGCCGCCTTTGCTTTGGCGGACGCCTTAAAACCGGACAGTCAAAAAGCGATTAACCGTTTGCAGGCGCACGATATTGAGGTGTATATCATGAGTGGCGATAATCCCAATGTGGTGCAATACATCGCCGATCAACTGGGCATTAAAAACGCGCAGGGCAATATGTCGCCAAGAGATAAAGCGGGCGCGGTTAAAGTGCTGCAAGAGCAGGGCAAAGTGGTCGCCATGGCAGGCGATGGCGTGAACGACGCACCGGCATTGACGGCGGCGAATGTCAGTTTTGCTATGCGTGACGGTGCCGATGTGGCGCAACACAGCGCTTCGGCAACCTTAATGCAACATTCGGTGAATCAATTAGTGGATGCCTTGCTGATTTCTCGCGCGACCCTGAAAAACATTAAGCAAAATCTCTTTTTCGCCTTTATTTATAATGTGTTGGGGATTCCGCTGGCGGCGTTCGGGTTACTTAGCCCGGTAATTGCGGGGGCGGCGATGGCGCTAAGTTCCATTTCCGTGTTAAGCAATGCGTTACGTTTGAAAAAAGTGAAAATTGAATAGTTTAGCCAATATTCAACTTGAGGATCTTCGGGCATAATAAGCGACATTTTATATCTTAATAAGAAGAATAACATGTTGAATAAAATCGATTTATGGCTCATGAATCATCAGCCCGATCCTCAGTTGAAAGGAATCAAACGATTTTTTGTCGAATTCTGGTTTTTCGGTTTAAAAGAAGCCAGAGCCTGCCTGTTTGCCGGCGTGTTTTTTATCGCCATGTTTATTATGCCGAAAAACGGCATCGCCGGCATTCCACGCTATGATTTATTGCTGATTTTTGCTTTAGTCGTGCAATATTTGATGTTTCGATTCAAACTGGAAACACGCGATGAAATCAAATCCATCACCCTGTTTCACTTGGTGGGTTTTGCGTTGGAATTGTTTAAAACCTCCTCTTCCATTCAATCCTGGGCGTATCCCGATTTCGCTTACAGCAAAATCTTCGGCGCGCCTTTATTCACCGGGTTTATGTATGCCGCGGTGGGCAGTTATATTATTCAGGCGTGGCGTTTATTCGGGTTGAAAATTCAAAGCCACCCGCCGTATTTTTTATCTACGCTCACCGCCATTCTGATTTACCTGAATTTTTTCACCCATCATTATATCGGCGATTACCGCTGGTATCTGGCGGCTTTCGCACTTGGGCTTTACGCCCGCACCACGGTCTATTTCACGCCTTACGACAAACCGCGTCGCATGCCGTTATTGCTATCCTTCATGTTGATTGGTTTCTTCATTTGGCTGGCGGAAAATATCGGCACGCTTATCGGCATTTGGCGTTACCCCAATCAAATCGGCGCGTGGTCGTTAGTGCATGCCAGCAAGTGGAGTGCCTGGGCGTTGTTGGTGGTAATGACATTCACCATCGTGGCGAACCTCAAACACATTAAACAAACGATTCGGGTGTCGAGGGATTAGGTGGAAAAAGTGCGGTCAAAAAACACAATGAATTTTAACCGCACTTTGACATATTAAACGACGCGCCGAGTGAACATTGGCATTATGATTTATTTTGGTATAAAATTTTATACATTATGAGTAGGCAACAAATAGAACGGAAACCAATTCATTGGATTGGCTCTAGCTTAGAGGATGTTAAGGCGTTTCCGGATAATATAAAACGGGAATTAGGTTTCGATCTTGACCTCGTACAACAGGGGTTATCGCCTCGGGATTTTAAGGCAATGCAGAACCTGGGTTCCGGTGTAATGGAAATTCGAGTGAGGGATATTTCAGGGGCATATCGTTTGGTTTACATTGCCAAATTAAAGAAAGCGATTTATTGTTTGCATGCCTTTCAAAAGAAAACACAAAAAACATCTTCACAAGATCTTGCCGTAATTAAAGCGCGTTATGCTGCGTTAAAGGAGTTAGACGATGAATAATATTGATACAAAAATTCGCCACACAACAAAAGGCGATGGTAATGTGTTTGCTGATTTAGGTTTTTCTCAACAGGAAGCGGAGAGATTAAAATCGGCAAGTCAGCAATTAATTGAGAACAAACTTCTTTTACTTAATGTGATGAGTGATTGGATTGCCGATAATAACCTTAAACAAGCGGAAGCAGCTGCCATTTTGGGAGTGAGTCGTCCGCGAGTTTCCGATATGGTGAACAAAAAATTAGAGAAATTTACGTTGGATACCTTGGTGTCTTTTGTTGCTAAAACAGGACGAATGGTGCAGCTACAGCTGGTATAAAGCGTTTTACGTAAGAAAAAGTGCGGTTAAAATCCATTGTGTTTTTTAACCGCACTTTTTTATTAGTTGGAATAAATCAATTCCGGGGATTGGTTGTCGTTGATGACGTTTTCGTTGACCACGACTTTTTTCAAGCCTTCCAAGGATGGCAAGTCGTACATGGTGTCAAGCAAGACGCCTTCGATGATGGAACGTAAGCCGCGGGCGCCGGTTTTGCGGGCAAGGGCTTTTTTCGCCATTGCGGTTAGGGCTTCGTTGGTGAATTCCAATGCCACCTCTTCTAAACCGAACAATGCCTGATATTGCTTGCACAGGGCATTTTTCGGTTCGGTGAGAATACGTACCAAGGCTTCTTCGTCCAATTCGCTTAATGGCGCCACCACCGGCAAACGTCCGATAAATTCCGGGATTAAGCCGTATTTCATTAAATCGTCCGGTTCCACCTGTTTGAATAAGTCGGTCAGTGTCGCTTTGTCTTTTTCGCTCTTGATTTCGGCGCCGAAACCGATGGCGGTGGCGACGCTGGTGCGTTTTTCGATGACTTTATCCAAGCCCGCAAACGCACCGCCGCAAATGAATAGGATTTTGGAGGTGTCGATGCGTAACATTTCCTGTTGCGGGTGTTTGCGTCCGCCTTGTGGCGGAATGGAGGCGATGGTGCCTTCGATGAGTTTTAATAAGGCTTGTTGTACGCCTTCGCCGGAGACATCACGGGTAATGGACGGATTTTCCGATTTGCGGGTGATTTTGTCGATTTCGTCGATGTAGATAATGCCTTGTTCCGCGCGTTCAATGTCGTAATCGCAGTTTTGTAGCAATTTCTGCAACACGTTTTCCACGTCTTCACCTACATAACCGGCTTCCGTTAAGGTAGTGGCGTCCGCCATGGCGAAAGGCACGTTCAACATACGCGCCATGGTTTCTGCCAATAAGGTTTTGCCGCTACCGGTCGGGCCGATAAGCAAAATGTTGCTTTTACCGAGTTCCACATCGTTCGTCTGATGTTTGGTGCGTAGGCGTTTGTAGTGGTTATACACCGCCACCGCCAGCACTTTTTGGGCATAATCCTGACCGATGACATAATCGTCCAAATGGGCTCGGATTTGGTGGGGCGTCGGTAATTCCTGTTGCTCTTTTGCGCTTTCAGCTTCCGCTTCTTCGCCATGTTCTTCGTTGAGCAGCATATCGTGGCACAGTTCGATACATTCGTTACAAATGTAACCGGAAGTGCCGGCGATAAGTTTATTCACTTCGTCTTGTTCTTTGCCGCAGAAAGAACAGTGTAATTCTTTATCTTTTGTCATTTTTGTCTCTTAGCGTTTGCTGAACACTTCGTCAATTAAGCCGTAATTTTTGGCTTCCTGCGCCGACATAAAATTGTCGC
Source organism: Aggregatibacter actinomycetemcomitans (assembly GCF_023518055.1). Taxonomy (NCBI): domain Bacteria; kingdom Pseudomonadati; phylum Pseudomonadota; class Gammaproteobacteria; order Pasteurellales; family Pasteurellaceae; genus Aggregatibacter; species Aggregatibacter actinomycetemcomitans. Next base: position 68,600 of record NZ_CP085096.1, on the reverse strand, counting down.
GGTCGGTATCTTTTTCGATGGTTTCAATGGGTTGTCCGGTGTGGAACGCCAGGCGTTCGTTAAGAGTGCTTTTGATTTTCAGAATTTCTTGCGCGTGAATCTGAATATCCGATGCCTGACCACGGAAACCGCCGAGTGGTTGATGAATCATCACGCGGGCATGCGGTAATGCGCCGCGTTTGCCCGCTGCGCCGCCGGCTAATAAAAATGCACCCATGGAACAGGCTTGACCGATACACAGGGTGCGAACATCCGGTTTAATAAATTGCATGGTGTCGTAAATCGCCATGCCGGCAGTGACGGAGCCGCCCGGGGAGTTGATGTATAGGTTGATGTCTTTATCGGGATCTTCCGATTCTAAGAAAAGTAGTTGCGCCACAATCAGGTTTGCCATGTTGTCTTCCACTTCGCCGCTGAGAAAAATCACGCGGTCTTTCAGCAGGCGGGAATAAATGTCATAGGCGCGTTCACCGCGGGAGGTTTGGTCAACGACCATAGGAATTAGACTCATATGCTCCTCAATTTCGTCATAATGGGGTGAAAAGTGCGGTCAGAAAAAACGGTGTTTTTGGTGCCGGGTAAGCCGACGATGCCGCAGAGGCGAATTCACTTCGCAAAAAACGGCGGCTATTTTACCTGAAAAATTGCCTTTGCTGAATTGCTATTCCGCGAAAAATCAAAAGTGCCGACATTCGTTCGGAAAAATGACCGCACTTTTGAGCGCGACAAATGAATCTTTTCTGTTGCTAAGGCTATTTTTTCGCCGGATCTTCCTTCAGCGAGTTGTAATCCACCAGCGCCCGCCAGTTAAACACTTTAATCGGTTGCGGTTTCGGATTGAAAAAATCGTCCTGGCTCAAATGGGTTTCTTTGATGCCGAGCCATTGGGCAAAGCCGTTAATAAAATTAAAGGCGCTTTGCGGGTTTTTAATGACGGTTCTTTTGGTATCGTCGCTGGAAAAACGAATAAAGGGCACGGCATAACTTTGTTTGTATTCTTTATTGTTTAACATGGACAGATTTTTGCCTTCGCCCAAATGCGCCAAGCCGTGATCGGAAAAATAAATCACCGAATAACTTTGATTTTGCGCTTTCAGAATCTGATTAATTTCCGACAATAAGGTATCCGTTTGTTTTAAGGTATCCAAATAACAGGACATTTCACGGCTGACTAAATGGAATTTCGGTTCTTCGCCATTTAAGTGGGCGCAAAATGTCGGGTGGGAGCCGATTAAATGCAACACGATTAATTTGGTTTGATCTTTGTCTTTATTTAATAGCTGTTTTAATGGTTCCAATAATGCCGTGTCCGGCGTATTGCCCGAATCGTAGCCGCCTTTTTTGGTGAAAAAGGATTCGTCCGCTTGAATGCCGATGCGCGATGCCATGGTGTCCCATTCGCCCACTTTGCCTTGGTTGGACAGCCAGTAGGTTTTGTAGTGCGCCAATTTGGCGAGGGAGATGATGTTGTCGGTGTAAACCATTTCTTCATTATTGTTGGTGGAACGATAAAGAGTGCGTTGTAAAGAAGGCTGAGTGTTCGGGCCCGCCGCCACATACAGATTAAAAATCAAGCCGTTCACTTGCTCTAAAAACGGCGTGGTTTTTTGCGGATAACCGTATAACGAGGTGTAATCCCGTCGCATACTCTCCCCGATAATTAACACGTAATTTTGGTATTTCGGTTCGACGTAAACAATATCCCATTCCGGGGTTTTGGTTAGGGCGTCATTTAATAAATCGCGTTGGGTTAAATAGGTGTTGTTCACCTTCACCGCGTTGGAAATAAAACTGACCGGGTAAAAATCCGACGCTTTAATAAATTCGGCGGTGGTAAAGGGTTGTGTTTTATCCGTGTGGTTGATGAGTTTATTGACGGGAGTATATAAACTCAGAACAACGGCGGCTAAATAAAGGCAATAGTAAGCCGGTTGATATTTTTTATTGCTATGGATATGGCGATTAATCACCAATAATGCGATGAATAAAACGACATAAAGTGCGGTGAAAAAATAAATTGAAATGGGCATGGCGCGAAAAAAGCCCAAAGTTTCGCTGAAATTCGTTTCATAAACGGAGGCAATCACGCCGATGGAGACCGGCCCGTATAATATGCCTGACGGCACATAGCCGAAGGAAATGGCAAAAATAAAAACAAAAGCGACCAGAAATAAGCGGTTGCTGTGCTTTTTGAACGTGAAAAGCAGGATGCCCAAGCCCAAAATGCTCAGAATGTGATTGGCATAATTATCTAAAATGCCTAGGGCAATATGTGACAGAAAGGCGAATAACAGTAACAATAGAAAGAAGGATATATCATTGTAAAGAAAAGAGAATTTTTTTGATTGAAACATTGTTATTACCGTCATGTGTTTTTCATTAAGGCAAAATTTTAGTCTCTTTGTTACTTAAATTGAAGTATTTTCATAGCAATACATGAGGTTATCACCGTTCCTTATGAGAATTACGATTTTTTATTTGCATTTAGAGGCATTAATTTTAATAATGTGGTTGTTTTTTGAAAAATGTATTCCGACTGTAGCAATAAGTAAATTTGTTTTTCAACTCGGATTAAAGGAAGTTTTATGAAAATTCAGCAGGTTATAAAAGAAAATCGCTTGGAATTGTTGTTTCAGCAGGGTTCTTTCGGTATTGAAAAAGAAAGCCAACGCGTGTATGCGGACGGTTCCGTTGTGGTAAGCGCACACCCGAAATGTTTTGGCAGCCGTTCTTACCACCCTTATATCCAAACGGATTTCGCCGAAAGCCAGCTTGAATTAATTACCCCGCCGAATAAAAAAATTGAAGACACTTTACGTTGGTTATCCGCCATTCATGAAGTAGTGTTGCGCACCATGCTGCAAGATGAATACGTGTTTCCGTTAAGTATGCCGGCAGGGTTGCCGCCGGAAGAGCAAATCAAAGTAGCGCAATTGGAGAATCCGGCAGATGTGGCATATCGTGAGCATTTGGTGCAATCCTACGGCAAAAGCAAACAAATGGTGAGCGGTGTTCACTATAATTTCCAACTGGATCCCGCTCTAATCCGGCAGCTTTTTAACGGGCAAAATGAATACCAAAGTGCGGTGGATTTTCAGAATGATTTGTATCTGAAAGTTGCCCGCAATTTCCTGCGTTATCAATGGATTCTCGTTTATTTACTGGCGGCGACGCCGACCGTTGACGCTAATTATTTCCGCGGCGGCACGCCATTAAAACCGGGACAATATGTGCGTAGTCTGCGTTCCAGCCAATATGGCTATGTGAATGATCCGAGCGTCAAAATTTCTTACGACAGCTTGAAGGATTATGTCAATACTTTGGAACACGCGGTAAACAGCGGTCAATTAATCGCGGAAAAAGAGTTTTATTCCAACGTTCGTTTACGTGGCGCGAAGCACGCCCGCGAGCTGCTGCAAAACGGCATTCAATATTTGGAATTTCGTCTGTTCGATTTGAATCCGTTCGAGCCTTATGGTATTGCGCTAAACGATGCGAAATTCGTTCACTATTTTATTTTGCTTATGGCGTGGTTGGACGAAGAATCCACCGAAAGTGCGGTGGATTTAGGCAAAGAAAAATTAGCGCAGGTGGCATGGGAAAATCCGTTGTCGCCGACCGCCTTTCAATCGGAAGGGGAGCGTGTGTTACAGCAATTGTTAGCCATGTTGACGGAAATTCACACCGGCGCGGAAATCACGACGATCGTAAAAGAGAAATTGGCGCAATTTGCGGACCCGACACTTACCCTCGGCGCGCGTTTGGTCAATGCCATTGAGCAACATGGCGGTTATCAAAAATTGGGCGCGGAACTGGCGATTCGTTACAAACAGCAGGCATTTGAGCGTTTTTATGCCTTGTCCGCTTTTGATAATATGGAGCTTTCCACTCAAGCTCTGATGTTCGATGCGATTCAAAAAGGGCTGAAAATTGAAATTCTGGATGAGCGGGATCAATTCCTCAGCCTGCAATTCGGCGATCATTTGGAATATGTGAAAAACGGCAACATGACTTCCCACGACAGCTACATTTCGCCACTGATCATGGAAAATAAAGTGGTGACCAAAAAAGTGTTGGCGAAAGCCGGGTTTAACGTGCCGCAAAGTGTAGAATTCACCAGTGTGGAACAGGCGGTTGCCAGTTACGCCTTATTTGCCGGTCGTGCCGTGGTGATTAAACCGAAATCCACCAATTACGGCTTAGGTATCAGCATTTTCCAACAAGGTGTACATGATCGGGAAGATTTTGCCAAAGCCATTGAAATCGCTTTTCGTGAAGATAAAGAAGTGATGGTGGAAGATTATTTAACCGGCACCGAATACCGTTTCTTTGTGCTGGGCGATGAAACCCTGGCGGTGTTATTGCGCGTGCCGGCGAATGTTATCGGCGACGGCGTGCATACGGTGGCGGAATTGGTGGCGCAGAAAAACGATCATCCGTTGCGTGGCGACGGTAGCCGTACGCCGTTGAAGAAAATCGCTTTGGGCGATATTGAGCGGTTACAGTTGAAAGAACAGGGTTTGGCGGTGGACAGTGTGCCGGTAAAAGATCAGCTGGTGCAGTTACGCGCCAATTCCAATATCAGCACCGGCGGCGATTCCATCGATATGACAGATCAAATGCACCCAAGCTATAAGGAACTCGCGGTGGGCATTACCAAAGCCATGGGCGCGGCAGTGTGCGGCGTGGATTTAATTATTCCTGATTTAACCAAACCCGCCGAACCGAACTTACAATCCTGGGGTGTGATTGAAGCCAATTTCAACCCGATGATGATGATGCACATTTTCCCTTACGCCGGACAATCCCGCAGAGTGACACAAAACGTGTTGAAGATGTTATTTCCTGAGTTGAAGTAATTTTCTATTAACATAAAAATAAAGAGCGAATTCAGAGATTCGTCTTTGATTTTTTATTTTGCTAGTGCGCACAAAGGCGCTTTAGATTATAATCGTGCAAATTTTTGCGTCACTTTTATAGGATACATTTCAATGGTAATGGAAAAACTGCACGGAGCTTCAAATAACTGGGCTTCCAAGTTTCTTTTTGGTTTTATTACGGTCACTTTCGTTATTAGTTCTATGGCAGGCTATCTTTACTCCAGAATTGATAGTTCGGCAGCGAAAGTGAACGGCGAAGAAATTTCACAGCAAGCTTTTCAAAATCAATACAATATCGCCTCTCAAAATCTTAGCCCGCAAGAAGCGGATTCTCCGACTGTCGTTGCCAATTTAAAAAGACAGGTTCTATCTTCCCTGATTGATCAGGAATTACTGCGCCAATATGTTAAAGACCTCAAATTAGGCGTCAGCGATGAGCGTATTAAGCAGGAAATCGTCACCACACCGAGCTTCCAAAATAACGGCAAATTTGACAATGTGTTATATCAGCAGTTGTTGCAAAGCAACGGTATCAGCGCCGAAACCTATGCCGGTTATGTGCGCGAAGCCTTGCATTTGGAGCAATTGCAAAGCGGTTTAGGTATTACCGCGTTCACCGTGCCGGTGCAGCAGGAAGCCTTGACAAAACTTTTCTTTCAACGTCGTGATGTGCGTTTAGCAACACTGTCTTTAGCGGACGAAATTGCCAAACAAACGGTCAGTGCCGAAGAAATTCAAGCTTACTATGACGCCCATAAGGCAGATTTTACCCTGCCGGAATCGGTGAAAGTGCAATATCTTGATTTGTCCGGCGCCAATATGGAGAAAAACATCAATATTAGCAATGTGGAAATTGCGCAATATTATCAGGACAATAAATCCCAATTCATGACTCAAGGGCAACAACGTCTCGCGCATATTGAAGTGAAAACCGAGCAACAGGCACAGGATTTATATCAACAACTGCAAAACGGCGCGGACTTTGCCACTTTAGCGAAGAACCATTCCATTGACCCGATTAGTGCGGAAAAAGGCGGAGATTTAAGTTGGGTAAGTGCGGGTGAATTTCCGAAAGTTTTTGAAGACGCCGCGAATGCCTTGGATGTGGGTAAGTTCAGTCAGCCGGTTAAATTAGATAATAGCTACCACATTATTTTAGTGGAAGAGCGTAAAGATTCGGCGGTGTTGCCGTTGGAGCGCGTGAGGCCTCAAATTGTTGCGCAAATTCGTCAAAATTTAGTGAATAACCAGTTCTTTTCCGTTGAAAAACGCGTGGCAGAAAAAGCCTTTGAAGATTCTTCCTCTTTGAACGCGGCGGCGGAAGCCGGTGGCGTGAAAGTACAGGAAACGGGGTATTTCTCACGTAAAGATATTCCGGCAGCGTTAAATTACCCAAATGTAGTTTCGGCGATTTTTGATTCCGATATTTCTCAGGGCGGTAGCAATTCCGAACCGATGAGCATCGGCGATCAGCATTCGGTTGTTATTCGTGTGTTAGAGCATAAAGCGGAAAGCGTGAAAAGTTTAGACGAAGCGAAAAATGACATTACCGCCCGTCTTAAACGCCAAAAGGCGGAAGCGGTGGTGTTAGCCGAAGCCAACAAGTTAGTGCAGGAATTAACGGCGGGTAAAACCGTGGATAGCCTGAAATTCGGTGCGACACAAAGCTTGGTATTCGCAGAAAATAACGATCCGATGTTGTACAATGCCGTGTTTGCGATGCCGAAACCGACGGAAGGAAAAGCGGTTTACCAAGCAACCAAAGAAACAAAAGGCGACATTGTTGTGATTGCCTTGGATAAGGTTGTTGACGGCGCACTAAGCGAACAGGAGCAACAACAATTTGCCGTGCAACTGGCGCGTGCCGATCAGATTGCGTTGCAGAATAATCTGTTGAATGCGTTACGCGCCAAAGCCAAAATTGAAATAAACGATTCGGTGGTGAATCAGGAGCAATAATTGCACATAATGCCTATGACACATAGGCATTATTTTTGTCTGCAATGCACTGTTCACTAAAAGTATTTTTATTTACAATTCCGCGAGTTAATTTTTCGCGTCTAACCATCCAGCAAAAAATAAGGAGACATACGATGAAATTAGTAGAAGTTAAACATCCGTTAGTAAAGCATAAACTAGGTTTAATGCGGGCCGCCGATATTGATACCAAGAAATTTCGTGAATTGGCGATGGAAGTGGGCAGCTTGTTGACCTATGAAGCCACCTCGGATTTAGAAACGGAAAAAGTGATTATTGATGGTTGGTGCGGTCCGGTAGAAATCGATCGTATTAAAGGCAAGAAAGTGACCGTGGTGCCGATTTTGCGTGCCGGTCTTGGCATGATGGACGGCGTGTTGGAGCACGTGCCGAGTGCGCGTATCAGCGTAGTGGGGATGTACCGTAATGAAGAAACGTTAGAGCCGGTGCCGTACTTTCAAAAACTTGCCAGTGATTTAGATGAACGCTTGGCAATCGTGGTGGATCCGATGTTGGCAACGGGCGGTTCCATGATTGCTACCATTGATTTACTTAAACAAAAAGGTTGCCAACATATTAAAGTATTGGTTTTGGTGGCGGCACCGGAAGGGCTTGCCGCATTGGAAAAAGCCCATCCCGATATTGAGTTATATACGGCTTCTATTGACGATCACTTAAATGAAAACGGCTACATCATTCCGGGTTTAGGTGACGCGGGCGACAAGATTTTTGGTACGAAATAAACCTGATTTTATACCGAATCAAAGGCGGGTTTTTATCCGCCTCTTTCGCGGGCGAAAGAAAGTCAAAAACACTTGAAAAAACGACCGCACTTAAGTTAATTCAGACAGAGAGTTGAAACTTATATGACAACAGCAACACAATTAGACGCATCACAAGCGCGTCAAAGCGTCGGCAAGCAAGCGTTTGTCGGTTTACAAATGTTATTCGTCGCGTTTGGTGCATTGGTCTTAGTGCCTTTGATTACCGGGCTTGACGCCAATACGGCATTACTTACCGCAGGTATCGGAACCTTGCTTTTCCAACTTTGCACCGGCAAACAGGTGCCGATTTTCTTAGCGTCGTCCTTTGCCTTTATCGCACCGATTCAATACGGCGTCGCCACCTGGGGTATTCCTGTCACCATGGGCGGTTTGGAGTGCGCCGGCTTGGTTTATGTGGCGTTAAGCGCACTGGTGAAACTGCGCGGCGCGGCGGCGTTGGAGCGCATTTTCCCGCCGGTGGTGGTCGGTCCGGTGATTATTATCATCGGTATGGGCTTGGCGCCCATCGCCGTGGATATGGCGCTCGGTAAAAACAGCGACTATCAATATAACGATGCGGTGCTGGTTTCCATGGTGACCCTGATTACCACCTTGTGTGTCGCGGTGTTTTCTAAAGGCTTGATGAAATTAATCCCGATTATGTTCGGTATCGCCGTGGGCTATATTTTATGCCTGTTCATGGGCTTAATTAAATTCCAACCTGTATTGGACGCGCCTTGGTTCAGTATGCCGAATCTTACGGCACCGGAGTTTAAACTGGAGGCGATTTTATATTTACTGCCGATTGCTATCGCGCCTGCGGTTGAACACGTGGGCGGGATTATGGCAATCAGTTCGGTCACGGGCAAAGATTTTATCAAAAAACCGGGCCTGCATCGCACGTTGCTGGGCGACGGTATCGCCACCGGTGCTGCCTCATTATTAGGTGGACCGCCGAATACCACTTATGCGGAAGTGACCGGCGCGGTGATGCTGACCCGTAACTTTAATCCGAATATCATGACTTGGGCGGCAGTTTGGGCGATTGGTATTTCTTTCTGTGGCAAAGTAGGTGCCTTCTTATCCACCATTCCGACCATCGTGATGGGTGGCATCATGATGTTGGTGTTCGGTTCCATTGCGGTAGTAGGCATGAGCACCTTAATTCGCGCCAAAGTGGATGTTACCGAAGCGCGTAATTTGTGTATCATTGCGGTGGTAATGACCTTCGGTATCGGCAATATGTTCGTTGATGTGGGTGGTGTTTCTTTAAAAGGAATCAGCCTGTGCGCCGTGGTGGCGATTATCTTGAATCTGGTATTGCCAAAAGCGAAAAATGACACCCTTCAGGATTAAACGAAAATCCCATTGGCGGATATAAAAACGAGGATAAAAATATCCGCCAATGGCTTTCTAAATGAAAAAATTTCGTTTATTCTTACCGCACTTTCCTTCAGCATTTTTCGGTATTTGATTTGAGCGAGCCACATTTTCAACTTCCTTTGCCTATTCATCAGCTTGATGATGATACGTTGGAAAATTTCCATGCGGAAAATAATCAGCTGCTGCTCAATTCCCTGCAAAAAAATTTCTCCCATCCTCAACAGCAATTTTTCTATATTTGGGGCAATCGCGGCAGTGGTAAAAGCCATTTGTTGAAAGCCATTTGCCATCATTATTTAACCCAACAACGCCCCGCACTTTATGTTCCGTTGAATAAGGCTCAGTATTTCTCCCCGGCAGTGTTGGAAAATCTTGAACGGCAGGACGTCGTGTGTTTGGATGACGTGCAGGAAGTGATAGGCAATGCGGAATGGGAACTGGCGATTTTCGATTTAATTAATCGCATTCGCGAAACCGGAAAAACCCTTTTATTAATGGGCTCCGATCAATCTCCGGCGAATTTGGCGGCGCGCCTGCCGGATCTCCGTTCCCGTTTGACTTGGGGGGAGGTGTATCAATTAATGCCGCTGGACGACGCACAAAAAATTGCCGTGTTGCAAGAGAATGCGCACCAGCGCGGTATCGAATTGCCTGATGAAACGGCAAATTTCCTGTTTAAGCGTTTGGAGCGGGATATGAAAACCTTATTCGAAGCCTTAGAAAAACTGGATCAGGCTTCTTTGCAGGCGCAACGCAAACTAACCATTCCCTTCGTCAAAGAAATCCTGTCTCTATAACCAACCTACAACCATCTGCGGGTACGACGGAAATATTGTGTAAATTGCTCTCCAAAAATGTTTCGCAGGCTTTCTTCTTCCCGTTTAATCTGAAACTCGGTGATGTACCAAATGAATAATACAATGCCGAAAAAAGCAGATAACGAACCTAAGTAACACATCCAACTCAGCAAGATAAAAACTAATCCTAAATACATGGGATTGCGGGTGAATTTATAAATTCCAGTCGTCACTAATTGTGAAGCGGTTTCTAATTGCAGCGGATTGACGGTGGTTTTTGCCAGCAAAAATTGCAGCACACTGCCTGCGCCGATGAAGCAACCTAAGGCACTGAAAATAATGACCAATCCCCAGGATGTCGGAAATTGCCAAACGGGTGGCAGCAATTTCATCAGTAACGCGCAAAAAACAAAAATGAGTGGCGGCGGAATGGGAATTTTCGGTTTATTTCTTGACATAGTAAGCCTTGAAGCGAGATAACAGAAAGGCTTGGAAACCAAGCCTTAAAAACTATAAATTATTTAACCGCACTTGAATGAGCTGTTGCTCCAACGCACCGGGCATTTCCTGTGCCTGTTGGTAGCTTTTCTTCGCGGCTTCTTTATCGCCTTTGGCTAATTGAATATCGCCTGCCAACAGGTTTTTTTCGCTGTTCCATGCCTGTTCTTTGACGGATTTAAGGCTTTCCAACGCGGGATCCAATTGCCCCAACTGGAATTGTACGGACGCCAAACGTAACGCACTGACGGAAGATAAAATATCATCGTTAGATTGCGCCATCGCTTGTTTCAGCGCATCTTCTGCCAATGGGAAGTCTTTGTTTTCCACTGCGATTTTAGCCTTATCCAGCAAGGCTAAGACGGCATAGCTGGTTTTTTCATTGTTTTTAATGAATTGATTAAATTGTTCCGCTTGTGCTTTCGGATCTTTTTGATAGTTAAACAATGCCTGTTCATATTCTGCAGAGGCTTTGTGCATTTTTTGTATTTGATGAGACTGCCAGTAATTCCAGCCGAATACGCCACCAAACGCAATAACAAAACAAACGATAATAAATTTGTAATTTTCATTCCACCAGGCTTTGATGGCAGTCAGTTCTTGTTCTTCTTCAATGGTATAAGCCATTTTTCTTTCCTTATTTAAACGTATTTTGAATATGAGTCGTAATGTCGCTTAATGCTACCACCACTTGTTCGCTATGTTGTAGCAATTCTTTCACAACCACTTGTTGATTTTTCACTTCATCTTCACCGATCACTAAAGCCAATTTTGCACCGCTTTTATCGGCACGTTTGAATTGTTTTTTGAAGTTTCCGCCGCTGCAATGCAATAGCGTGCGTAAGTGCGGTAATTCCGAGCGGAGTTTTTCCGCCAGGCTAAACGCCGCCACCGTGGTGCCTTCACCTTGATAAACAATGTAAATATCCACCGCACTTGGTAGCGTAATCTGTTTATTGACTTCCTGCACGAGCAACACTAAACGCTCTAAGCCCATAGCGAAACCGACACCGGAGGTGGCGTGTCCGCCAAGCTGTTCCACCAAGCCGTCATAACGACCGCCACCGCATACCGTGCCTTGCGCGCCCAACGCGGAAGTCACCCATTCAAACACGGTTTTATTGTAGTAGTCCAAACCGCGTACCAGTTTTTGATTGATTTCGTATGTGATGCCTAAATTATCCAACAAGGCGCATAATTGTGCAAAATGTTCGCGGGATTCTTCATCAAGGTAATCGTGTAATTTCGGCGCATCATTTAATACTTGTTGAACGCGCTGATCTTTGCTGTCTAAGATCCGTAACGGATTGGTGGTTAAACGGCGTTTACTGTCTTCATCTAAAATATCAAGATGATTTTGCAGGAAAGCCACCAACGCCTGGCGATAATTTTTACGTGCTTCCAAGGAGCCGATGGAATTAAGTTGAAGGGTAACATGGTCAAAAATACCTAAATCTTTCCACAAACGGGCGGTTAAAGCGATAATCTCTGCATCAATTTCCGGATTCGGAATGCCGAAAATTTCCACGCCGACCTGATGGAATTGACGATAACGCCCTTTTTGCGGGCGTTCGTAACGGAACATCGGTCCCATGTACCACAAACGCTGTTCCTGATTATATAACAAACCGTGCTCAATCCCGGCGCGCACGCAACCTGCCGTACCTTCCGGACGGAGCGTTAAACTTTCGTCGTCACGGTCGTTAAAGGTAAACATTTCTTTTTCTACTACATCGGTCACCTCACCGATAGCGCGGGCGAATAACGGCGTGCTTTCCACAATCGGCATCCGGATTTCGGCGTAACCATACGCTTGTAAAACCGACCGCACTTTATTTTCAACCCACTGCCACAAAGGGGTTTCCGTTGGTAAGCAATCGTTCATACCACGAATTGCCTGAATAGTTTTTGCCACAATAAATTCCTGTAATAAAGATTAAATAATGCGATTTTTCGGATCTTGCTGCGCAACGCGGGCGCGAATTTTGGCTTCCAGCTGATTGATTAAATCCTCATTGTCAAAACGTTCTTTTTGACGTTCTCCGGAAAGATAATAACCGCTTTTCTTGTTGCCGCCGGTCACACCCAAATCGGACACCAGCGCTTCTCCTGGGCCGTTTACCACGCAGCCGATAATGGAGACGTCCATCGGCGTGATAATGTCTTCCAAACGCTGTTCAAGGGCGTTGACCGTGCCGATAACATCAAATTCCTGACGGGAGCAGGTCGGGCAGGCGATGAAATTAATCCCGCGCGAACGAATGCGTAAGGATTTCAAAATGTCGAAACCGACTTTGATTTCTTCCATTGGATCCGCCGCTAAGGATACCCGTAACGTATCGCCGATGCCTTCGGACAATAGCATTCCCAAACCGATTGCCGATTTCACCGCGCCTGCACGGGCACCGCCGGCTTCGGTAATGCCTAAATGCAAGGGTTGCTTAATGGCTTTGGCGAGCAGGCGATAGGATTCTACCGCCAAATAAACATCGGAGGCTTTAACACTCACTTTAAATTGATCGAAGTTCAAACGATCAAGAATTTCCACATGACGTAATGCGGATTCCAATAAGGCTTGCGGTGTCGGTTCGCCGTATTTTTCCTGAATGTCTTTTTCCAGAGAACCGGCATTGACGCCGATCCGAATCGGAATATTTTTATCTTTAGCGCAATCCACCACGGCATGAATGCGATCTTCTCGCCCGATATTGCCCGGGTTGATACGTAAACAGTCCACGCCGTATTCCGCTACTTTCAACGCAATGCGATAGTCAAAGTGAATATCCGCCACCAGCGGCACGTTGACTTGTTGTTTGATTAATTTGAAGGCTTCCGCCGCGTCCATGGTCGGCACAGAAACGCGCACAATATCCGCGCCCACCCGTTCCAGAGACTTAATCTGCGCCACGGTGGCTTCCACATCGGTAGTGCGCGTATTTGTCATTGATTGCACGGCAATCGGCGCATCGCCGCCCACCGGCACCTTTCCCACATAAATTTTCGTTGATTCTCTACGCTGAATCTTTGGTTTTTCTAACATCAGTTAACTCATTATTGAGGTAATTTAAATTTTGCCACACGTCCGTCAACGGTCAACGGGAAGGCTTGACCTTTATAAGTAATTCTTACGTTGCCCGGCGCGCCAATAATTAACGAATAAGGTTCTTCTTCGTTGAAACTCAACACATCACCTTGTTTGTATTCTTTTTGTGCCAAGACTTTGCGGTTTTTATCTTTAACGCTGATCCAGCAGTTGCCGATAACTTCAATATATAAGTTATCCTTTGTGGCGACGGCAGAAACACTTGAATTTTCCACCGCACTTTGTGGCTTGGCGGAGGCTTGCGATTCAGGTTGAACGCTAGTTAACTGCTCATTGCTGCCGATTTTTTCCATTTTCGATTGCAACACATTGGCGGTTGCTGCCGGAGTGTTTGATTCTTGAACGAAAGGCGCCGTCGTATTGGCTGCAACCGGTGTCTCTGTGAGCGGTTTGGTTTCAATTTCGATGCCGGTGCCTTTCGGTGCGGTATCCGTTAAGGTATTTTCGATTTTGTCCGTAGGCTGCGGCACCGGAATCTCGTTACCTGCGGGCTTGGCAGGCGCGGTGTTCACTTCCGTTGTCACCGGTGCGGACGGCGTGTAGGAATTGACTAATACATCCCGTTCCGCGTTAGATTGCTGGTGGCTTTCCCACCACCACATTCCGGTCATGCCGACCACGATCAAAATGACTAACGCGCTGAGGTAACCGATCCAGTTATTGTGTGACGAATATTGGTTAACGGAGCGGGTGGCGCGGGCGTTTTTGCCCAAATCGTTTTTCTGTTCGTTGCCGAAATGAATGACATTCATCCATTCGCTGTCCGGAATACGCAAAAATTTCGCATAACTACGCACATAACCGCGCATAAATGTGGCGGGAATGGTTTCGTTAGTAAACTGATTATTTTCGATGAGACGAACGAGGGCAGGGCGTAGGGAAATCTCTTTTGACACTTGCTCCGGTGTCAGGTTAAGGGCTTCGCGGGCAAGGCGGAATTTATCGCCTAAAGTGGTCTGCTGTTCGTTGCGGGATTGTGTTTCTGATGTATTTTGCATATTCATAAAACGGACGATATTTCTGACTAAAATTGAGTGCTAAAGTTTAAGGTTGTAACGCCTGTTTTGCAACTGTTATATGGCGTTATTCTGCGATTGGAAGGAAATTTGTGGGGAAAAACGACCGCACTTTTGCCCGTGGGAAAAGGTTATTTTATCCCTTGTGGTAATTTTGCCGCCCGTTTCGGAGAGATTTTCGTCAATAATGCGAGATTTTGCCGATAAATCGCCTGATTTTTGGCGGATAAAGCACATAACGCCAAGTTTTCATAAGTGTCCGCCTGATGGTAATAATTCGAGCTTTTTAAGGCGCGTTCAAATTGTACATAGGCACTGTCGAATTCCCCTTGCGCACAAAGAAATGCACCGTAATTATTGAACACATCCCCTTGTTTATCATCTAATTTTATCGCGTTTAAATAGGCGGTACGGGCTTGTTCAATGTCGCCCTGTTGTTGATAGAAATAGGCAAATGCCGCTGACACTAAATAATAATCGGGAGCGTAAGAAAAGGCTTTATCCAGGTTCAGCTTGGCTTGTGCCGAATCTTGCTGCTGTAAATAGCCTAATGCCAGTTCCACGCGTGCTTTGGCGGCTTTTTGCTTGTCAAAATCCACCGCACTTTGTTGGGTGACGCAGGCGGAAAGCAAAAACGGAAAAATAAACGGTATTGCACGATTGTGCTGTTGAAATTTGATCATTTATTTTTCCTCCTGACAGATTTATTGAATTTGAACGGCAATGCCTTGCCCGAAGTGTTTTTTCTGTGCGGTGCGTTTGGTACGGTCGATCACATCGCCGGCTAATTGTCCGCAGGCGGCATCAATATCATCGCCGCGGGTTTTGCGCACAATCACGGTTAAACCGTATTCCATCAAGGTTTTTTGGAAACGGTCAATTCGCGTGTTGGAACTTTTCGCATAAGGCGCTTGGGGGAACGGGTTCCACGGAATCAGGTTAATTTTGCACGGCGTATTTTTCAGTACGGCGGCGAGCTGATGGGCGTGTTCCACATGATCGTTAATGTGATCCAGCATCACATATTCAATGGTGACTTTGCCGTGATTGGCGTTGGAGACGCTCAAATAACGGTTCACCGAATCAATCAGGGTTTTAATGTTGTATTTCTTGTTTAACGGCACGATTTCATCGCGCAATTCATCGTTCGGCGCGTGCAGGGAAATCGCCAACGCCACATCGATCATTTTGCTTAAATTGTCCAACGCCGGTACCACGCCGGAGGTGGATAAGGTCACGCGGCGTTTGGACAAGCCGTAGGCGAAGTCATCCAGCATAATTTCCATTGCCGGCACCACATTCGCCACATTTAACAAGGGTTCGCCCATGCCCATCATCACGACGTTGGTAATCGGACGCACGCCGGTGACGCCGAAATTACCGATAATTTTCGAGGCGCGCCACACCTGACCGATAATTTCCGCCACCGTTAAATTGCGGTTAAAACCCTGTTGGGCGGTGGAACAGAAGGTGCAAGCCAAGGCGCAACCCACTTGCGAAGAAACGCATAAGGTGGCGCGATCCGCTTCGGGAATATACACGGTTTCCACTTGCTGATCGCCCACCTGCATCGCCCATTTAATGGTGCCGTCGGCGGAACGTTGCTCAACCGCCACTTCCGGCGCTTTGATTTCCGCCATGGTTTTTAATTTTTCCCGTAACGCTTTGTTCAGGTTGGTCATATTGTCGAAATTGTCTTCGCCGAAATGATAAATCCATTTCACCAACTGATCGGCGCGAAACGGTTTTTCGCCTAATTCAGCGAAAAATTCACGCATTTGTGCGCGGGTTAAATTCATTAAATTGACTTTTTTTGCCGGTTCGGCAACAGCTTGTTCTAACATGGGAGCCTCGTTATTACACATTATGGCGGAAACCGAAATTGGCGTCCTTCCTTTTGAAGTGACGACAGGATAAAAATGAGGTGCGATTGTACTGATTTCGGTTGCATTAAGCCAGCGATTTTACGCGTGGAAATAAAACGCTGTAAAAAATGACCGCACTTTTTTGTGATCAGCATCGAAGAATTGGAAAAAATCCCGCTGAAATATCAGGAAATCATACTGGTTGGTTCTTTTGTTTGAGCACTTTGTGAGTAAAATCCGGGTAGCGTTAAATGTTAATAAAGAGGAGTCATTATGAAGTTAAGAAAATTAACCGCATTCACCGTATTAAGTTTAGCCTGTTCCGTCGCCTATGCGGCAAATTTGCCGAACATTACCATTTTGGCAACCGGCGGAACCATTGCCGGCGGTGGGGAAACGGCGGTCAGTTCTGCCTATAAAGCAGGGCAGTTGACGGTAGAGCGCTTAATTGAAGCGGTGCCGGAAATGAAAAATCTTGCGGAAATTAAAGGCGAACAAGTTGTGAATATCGGTTCACAGGATATGAACGATGAAGTGTGGCTAAAATTAGCCAAAACCATTAATCGGCAATGCGCCGATACGGACGGCTTTGTGATTACGCACGGTACGGACACTATGGAAGAAACCGCGTATTTTCTGGATTTAACTGTGAAATGTGACAAACCGGTGGTATTAGTGGGCGCTATGCGTCCGGCGACGGAGAAAAGCGCTGATGGTCCGTTAAATTTATATAATGCCGTAGTGGTGACGACAAATAAAAAATCTGCCGGCCGCGGTGTGCTGGTGGCGATGAACGACAAAGTACTGGGTGCCCGCGATGTAACCAAAATGAGCACTACGGCGGTGCAAACCTTTGTAGCGCCGAACTTCGGTCCGTTAGGCTATATTCATAACAGCAAAGTGGATTACGAACGTTCGCCGGAAAGCAAACACACTGCTAATACGCCGTTTGATGTATCGAAACTGGACGCTTTGCCGAAAGTGGGCATTGTATATGCGTATTCCAATATGCCGACGGAACCGTTACAAGCCTTATTGAGCGCGGGGTATCAGGGTGTCATTAGTGCCGGCGTGGGCAATGGCAATGTGAATCAGGCAAATTTGGATTTATTGGAAAAAGCGGCAAAAGACGGCGTGGCAGTGGTGCGTTCTTCCCGCGTGCCGACGGGCTACACCACCCGTGATGCGGAAGTGGATGACAGCAGATACGGCTTCGTGACCTCAGGTTCGTTGAACCCGCAAAAAGCGCGCGTGTTGTTGCAATTAGCATTAACCAAAACCAAAGATGTGAAGGAAATTCAGCAATATTTCGATGATTTTTAACGACGTCCCGTTTGAGGTTTTATAACCTACGTTTAAATATAACCCCATACGGTAAGTATGGGGTTATATTTAAAAACACTGTGAAAAATATTCATAAATCACTGAAGTGATTTATTCACCCCTTCGGGGCCGTTGGCATAGCCAACGTTTAAAAAATGGAATTTTTTGTGACCGCACCTTTTACGAGCAAACCACTTTAATCGCTAAGCCGCCTTGTGAGGTTTCGCGGTATTTGGCGTTCATGTCTTTACCGGTTTCGTACATGGTTTCGATCACCTTATCCAGACTGACGCGCGGGCTGGTGGTGCGACGCAATGCCATGCGGCTGGCGTTAATGGCTTTGACGGAGGCGATAGCGTTGCGTTCGATGCAAGGCACCTGCACTTGCCCGCCCACCGGGTCGCAGGTTAAGCCAAGGTTGTGTTCCATGGCGATCTCCGCCGCAATGCACACCTGTTCCGGGCTGCCGCCGAGAATTTCCGAAAGTCCTGCCGCCGCCATCGAGCAGGCAACGCCCACTTCCCCCTGACAGCCTACTTCCGCACCGGAAATGGAGGCGTTCATTTTGTACAACGAACCGATCATGCCGCAGGCGAGTAAGTAGCGTTCGACGATTTCATCGGTGAGTGTGCCGACAAATTTCTCATAATACGCCAGCACCGCAGGCACAATACCGCAAGCACCGTTAGTGGGGGCGGTGACGACTCGTCCGCCGGCAGCATTTTCTTCGTTCACCGCCAAAGCAAACATATTTACCCAGTCGATGACACTCATTGGATCCATTGAAAGCTCGCTGTTCGCTTTCAGCATGCGATAAAGTGTTGCCGCACGACGAGCTACTTTTAACGGACCGGGTAGAACCCCTTCAGTGTGTAAACCGTGTTCGATACAATCTTTCATGGTCTGCCACACTTGATGCAAATGGGTTTTTAATTCTTCTTCACTATGTAGTGCCAGTTCATTTTGCATCATTAAACTGGAAATGGATAACCCGCTTTCCTGACAGTTACGTAAAATATCCGCCGCAATGTGGTAGGGATAAGGCACGTTCATTTCATTTTTTTCGGTTTGGTTGAAATGGGCTTCGTCTACAATAAACCCGCCGCCGATAGAATAATAGGTTTGTTTATATAATTCTTGCGCCTGATGAAATGCGGTAATGGTCATGCCGTTTTCGTGCAGCGGCAGGAAGGTTTGGTGAAAAATCATGTCCGTTGCCGGGTCAAATTGTGCAGTCTGTTTGCCTTTGGCAAGGGGCAGTTTGGCGGTTTTCTTTACCTCCGCAATGAACCCGGGGATACGTTCAATTTCCACATTATGCGGTAAATAGCCTGCCAGCCCCATGATGATGGCGATGTCGGTGCCGTGTCCAAGACCGGTCATGGAGAGTGAACCGTAAACATCCACTTGGATTTTCTCTGTTTTTTCCAAGAGATGTTGCGCAATTAAATCGTCAATAAACTGTTTCCCCGCCTTCATCGGACCCACCGTGTGTGAGCTGGACGGGCCGATGCCGATTTTAAACATATCAAAAACACTAATCATATTTCACTCATCATTTTTCATTATCGGAATGCCTCACGCATAAGGTGAGGCATCGGGTTAAACTTTAAAGGAAGCGCATTCTACGCGAAATTTTAAAATAATCCATAGACTACCGCTGAAATCGCAATGGACCCCATGACAACCACAAATACGTTGCTGAGTCTGCCTCTGTAACGTCGCATGGCGGGTACGTTACGAATGGCATACATTGGCATGATGAACAAAATCATGGCGATAATCGGGCCGCCCAACGATTCGATTAAACCAAGGATGCTCGGATTGCGAATAGCCACCAGCCAAAGGGTGATGAGGAAGAAAAGTGCGGTGCCATAATTCAGTGTTTTTCGATTGATGGTTTTGTTGTCGGTCATTTTTAAGTACAAGCCTTCCAACCCTTCACGGGCGCCCAAATAATGTCCGAAGAAGGAGCTGGTAATGGCTAAAAACGCCACTAACGGGCCGAGGTAGGAAATATACGGGTTGTCGAATTTGTTGGCTAAATAAGACAAAATACTGATATTTTGTGCTTTCGCTTCGGTAAGCTCCGCCGGGGTTAAAGTCAATACGCAGCTGAACACAAAGAACATGACGAAAAATAACAAAATGGTTGCCGTGCCTTTCAATGTTTTGCTCGCGTGCTTTTCCGCCAAAACGGGATCTTGGTATTCCCGTTGTTGCGATTGCGAAAAGGCGGAAATGGCAGGAGAGTGGTTAAAAGAAAATACCAATACCGGAATGGTGAGCCACAAGGTCATGATAAAGCCTTGAGTCGTCGGCATTTCCTGTAGCATAGAGGTGTTCCAGTTCGGAATCAGGTAAACCGATAAAGCGACAAGAATGATGACTAACGGATAAACCAAGAATTCGGTGATTTTCAGCATCACTTTTTCATTCATCAGCATAATGGAAATTAATGTGGCGATGAGAACAAAAGAGAGCAGCACCCGATTCGGCGATGGCATGCCTAGCTGGTGGACGATAAAGGAGTCCACGGTGTTGGTGATGCCATTGCCATAAATTAACAAAATCGGAAAAATCGCAAAAAAATACAGCAAGGTGATTAATTTCCCTGCTGTTTTACCGAAATGTTCCTCTACCACTTCGGTAATATCACTGCCCGGCTTGGCGGACGACAGCACGAATCGGGATAAACCGCGATGTGCCAAATAAGTCATTGGTCCTACTAAAATCGCCATCACAATTAACGGCCAAAATCCCCCCATACCCGCATTAATCGGCAAAAACAGTACACCTGCTCCTACCGCCGTGCCAAACAGATTAAGCATCCAAATAATATCGAATTTACGCCATTTTTTTTCATTTTGATTTGACATATTGTCTCCTTTTATAAGTTATATTTATTTTTGCGCAGATAGTAGTACTGTTACGAAGGGAGTGCAAAAGGAATTTAAAAGATTTGTGATCGAAGTATAACTTTTAGAGATAATTTTGATAGTTTTGTAACAAGTTTTAATTTAACCTGTTAATATTTAAACAACCCAATTTAACCGGGTTTTGCATTTACGGCAAAAATATACTGCACCATCACGTTGAATTTTATTATGACGACGAATACTTAATTGATGGGTTTGACAGGCGCAACGGTAAGTGAAGGTTTTGCCTTGCACAGAGGTTAAATCAAATTGATGGCGCACCTCAGCCGGCAGATGAAAAATCTCGGTCATCACAAACTGCCATTCTTTGCCGTGCGGTTGTACTCTGCCATAGTGTTGATATACCACCAAATGCGCCAATTCGTGTAGCACCACTTGATGAATAAATCTTTCGGTGTTTTCCAGTAATAAAGTGCGGTTAAATTTGATGGTGTTTTCCTGTAGGTATGCCAGCCCCGCTTTGCTGCCTTTTAATTCATAATTAATTTGCGGCATTGAAAAGGGTTGGTTGAAATGCGCTTCTGCCAGCTGTAAACCACTCTGTAAACGGCGCAGAATCTGCATTTTCAGGATGCGGAAATTTTCTTCTGTTTGCATATAAAAGTGCGGTTAAAAAACGCGTTATTTTTTAACCGCACTTTATCACAACTTAATGATTTAATGTATTATTTTAATCCTGCCGCAGCACGTAAATCTGCCGCACGATCGATTTTCTCCCACGGGAATTGCTCACGCCCGAAGTGACCGTAAGCCGCCGTTTGGCGATAAATCGGTTGGATTAAATCTAACATTTTGATTAAACCGTATGGACGCAAATCAAAGAATTCGCGTATTAATTTCACCAATGATTCATCAGCCACTTTACCGGTGCCGAAGGTTTCGATCATGATGGAGGTCGGTTCGGCAACGCCGATAGCGTAAGACAGTTGGATTTCACAGCGATCCGCCAAGCCCGCCGCGACGATATTTTTCGCTACATAACGGGCGGCATAAGCGGCGGAACGGTCAACTTTAGACGGATCCTTACCGGAAAATGCGCCGCCGCCATGGCGCGCCGCACCGCCGTAAGTATCGACGATGATTTTACGACCGGTTAAACCGCAGTCGCCCATCGGTCCGCCGATGACAAAACGACCGGTCGGGTTGATGAAATATTTGGTGTCTTTGGATAACCATTGGCTCGGTAAAATCGGTTTGATAATTTCTTCCATGACGCCTTCATGCAACTCTTTTGGGCTGATGGCCTCGGAATGCTGGGTGGAAAGCACCACGGCATCGATTCCGATGATGTTGTTGTCTTCATATTTAAAGGTCAATTGGCTTTTCGCATCAGGGCGCAACCAATCTAATTTTCCGCTTTTGCGCACTTGTGCCTGGCGTTCCATTAAACGATGGGCATAGGTGATGGCGGCAGGCATGAATACATCGGTTTCATTGGTGGCATACCCGAACATGATTCCTTGGTCGCCCGCGCCTTGATCCAACGGGTTTTCGCGATCTACACCTTGGTTGATGTCGGAAGATTGCTTACCGATGGCGTTTAATACCGCGCAGGAACGACCGTCAAAGCCCATTTCGGAGCTGGTGTAACCAATCTCACAAATTACTTCACGGGCCAAGTTTTCAATATCCACCCACGCGGAAGTGGTGATTTCACCGCCCACCAACGCCATGCCGGTTTTGACATAGGTTTCGCAGGCAACGCGGGCTTTCGGGTCCTGTTTGATGATTTCGTCTAATACCGCATCAGAAATCTGATCGGCGATTTTATCCGGATGTCCTTCGGAAACGGATTCGGATGTAAATAAATATTGGCTCATTGTGTTCTCCGGAATGATGTTAATTCAATGTAAATGTTAGCGTTTTTGGAAGTATTTCCATCTAGACGGCTATAATACGCGTTTAGCTCAAAAATGCAACTTGGAAAGGGGAGAGTTTTGTCAGTTTGATGTAAATAATGAGGTGTATAAAAAAGAAAACCCCCAACAAACGTTGAGGGTTTCTACTAAAATAACAACCTAAAAAGATTAGCGACGTAAACCTAAACGAGCGATTAAGCTGCTGTAAAGTTCAAGATTTGTACGTTTTAAGTAATCTAAAAGTTTACGACGACGGGAAACCATACGTAATAAACCGCGGCGACCGTGGTGGTCTTTTTTGTGTTCCGCAAAGTGTGCTTGCAAATGGTTGATTTGTGCGGTTAATAAAGCGATTTGAACTTCGGAAGAACCGGTATCTTTACCATCGCGACCATATTCAGCAACGATTTTTGCTTTTTGTTCAGTACTTAGAGACATAATAACTCCTGATATGAGGTGGTTAATGATACATTGTTAGCCGATCTCTAATTCAGCTACGATAATAAGGAATGCAGATTCTAGCTATTGCGCGCTCAAAAAGCAACGAATTTATCCTCTAACAACGCATTTAATTGCGCGGCAAATGCCGTTGGATTTTCCTGATGGGCGTTATGTCCCGCGTTAGGGATAACGGTTAAGTTAAGCTGATTTTCCAGTGCCATGTGTTTGAATTTATGATCCCGCTCGCCACAGAAATAATAAATGGGATAAGGGCTGTTTTTGACGGCAGAACGTAAATCCGGCTGTTTGGCAAGGGAGGTCGCCAACAGCATTTGTGCAATATTCTCCCCGCAATTGGCTCGGCGTTTTTCGATGAGGGCGTTGCGTTGATGTTCGGTCAAATGGGCAAATACCGCCTGTTGATACCAGTCGTTCAGTACGGATTCCGCCGTTTCATAGCGAAAACGTTGCGCCCAAAATACATCATTTTTCCACCGCACTTTTTTCGCTTGTTCATCGGTCAGCCCAAGATTACCGCCTTCAATAATCAAGCCCAGCAGGTTGTATTTTTCACAGTTGCTATGAAGTGCGTAATACAGCGCAATCCGTCCGCCGAGCGAGTAACCGATTAAAAAATAAGGTTGATTCCCCACTGCCGATTGGATTTGTTGCGCCACATAAGCGCAGGCTTCGTCAAAATTTTTCGCAGGGTGGTTTTTGGCGCTGCCGTGCCACGGTAAATCCAGGGCAATGCAATGAAAGTGCGGTAGATTTTCCGTGAGTTTTTGCCAGTCGGCTTGCGTACCGAGTAAGCCGTGTAAAAAGACGAGATACGGTTTCATAGAAGTTAAAAAAGCAAATTATCATGAAATAATTTGCTTTTGATGGTGTTATTTATTCGCCGACGACAGCATAGCTGATTTGTTCGATTAGGCGTTTATAAACGGTGCTGCCGTCATTCGGCGCCACTTTGATTTCGATGATGGTGGCTTCACGGCGTGAATAGGCTTGTTTCAGTACGGAACTCAAATCCGCCCAGGTGTAAGGGCGCGCATATTTTAAATCGAACATGGACGCCACTTGGGAAAATTCCGTGTGGTGCGGCATACGGTAGAATTTGTCTTTCACTTCCGCATCCACCGGCAACATATCGAAAATCGCCCCGCCGTTATTATTAATGATAAAAAGAATCGTCGGTTGGGTGATTTTTTTGAATAACGCCAGCGAGTTTAAATCATACAGCGCGGACGTGTCGCCCACTAACGCGACCACCGGCTGATTGGAACCGATACCGATGCCGGCGACGGTGGCAAGTAAACCGTCGATGCCACTGGCGCCGCGATTGGTGTAAATCGGATAGCCTTCCGGCAATTTGGTCAGTGCGTCCACCAAGCGCACAAATAAACTGTTGCCTAGGAAAAGTGCGCCGTTGTTCGGCAGCAGGCGTTCAATGTGGTGAGCTAAAGAGGCTTCGTTCAAATTGCCGCCCACTTGTTGCTCAATGAATGTGGCGCAGAATTTGGACAGTGCCAACGCTTCCAACAGCCAAGGTTTTTGTCTTAACGGCGGGTGGGCACGTAACCAATGGTGAATTTTGGCAACAAAACGGGTATGGGAGTGATGATACGGATCCACGGCTTGCGGGTTTTCATCCACAATCCAATATTCGTTTTTAAATTCCGCTAAAAATTGATTAATGCGTTTACTGATAAAACGGCTGCCAAGTTGAATGACAATATCCGCTTGCAACATTTTTTGTTTTACCGTTTGATTGGCAAGCCAAATGTCGGCATAAGGCAGTGATGCTTCCACGCCCGATTGAATGTCGGTCAACAACACCCAGCCCATGGTATTTGCCCAGGCGGCGATACCCATGGCTTGTTCCGCCGGCATTCTGCCCGCCACGACAACACCGCGTTTGGTGCGCCAATGATCCCAATTCTCGTGAATGATCACTTCTTGGTGCAAGGCGGGATAAGTCGTCCAACTTTTATTTTGGCTTAACCAGCACTGAACCTGTGCCAGCCACGGATGAACGTCAATTTCTTCCACATTGGCGTCATATAATGGTTCGGAGAACGGTACGTTAATGTGAATGACGCCGCCTTCTTCCGCCTGTTGATGACAAGCCTGTTCGATTTTGGAAATGAACCAGCTTGCCGCATAATCCTGGCTTGGGCGTGGTAAATTCAGGCTTGCCAGTGGGTAATCGGCAAACATATTTTCTTGTAAAATCGCTTGATTGGCGCCGCATTCCCATAATTCCGGCGGGCGATCGGCGGTGAGCACGATGAGGTTTACATGGCTTTGGCGCGCTTCGATGATCGCCGGGTATAAATTCGCACCAGCCGTGCCGGAGGTGACAATAACGGCGACGGGTTTTTTGGTGGCTTTCGCCACACCAAGAGCAAAAAATCCCAAGCCGCGTTCGTCGAAGTGCGTGTGGCAAAGGGCGCGGTTGGCGTTTTGTAAACGGACGGCTTCCAATGTCAGCGGGGTCGAACGCGAACCGGGCGCGATACAAAAGTGGGACACGCCTTGACGCACAAGGGTTTCCAAGATCACTTTCGACCAACAACGATTAAATACGCTTACTGACATTTTTTCTCTCCGTTTTTAGATTCCGTTATTTGTAACAATGAGATTAAACCGGCGGCTTTACGTTCGATTTCCTGCCATTCTAGCAAGGGAACAGACCCTTCAACAATACCGGCACCGGCAAAAACGCGAATTTTGTCCGCTTCAATAAAGGCGGAACGAATGGTTACGCAAAATTCGGCTCGCCCCCGATTAAAAAATCCCAACGTGCCTGCATACCAGCTCCGATCGTAATTTTCAATTTGTGCCAATAAGGTTTTGGCGCTTTGTTGTGGCAAACCGGCAACGGCAGCAGTGGGATGAATGGCTTTTAAACAATCCAGATCAGTGCAGTTTTCCGTTAAAAGTGCGGTGATTTCGCGGCGTAAATGTTGAACCCGACGCAGCGGCTTCAAACCGATTTCACCGAGCTGAATCTGTTTGGCAAAGGCGCTTAGATTGGCGCAAATGCCTTCGGCAACCAGCTGATTTTCATGAATATTTTTCCTATCCCGCAAGAGCCATTGCGCCTGTTGGCGGTTTTCTGCGGGGTCGTCGCTCACCAATGCCGTGCCTGCCAAGGCTTCGGTAGTGAGCCGGCGCTGATGGCGTGCGTATAGGCGTTCCGGCGTAGAGCCAAGAAAAACGGAAGAAGGGCTTTTCGCCAATAGAAAATGATAACAACCGTGATTATGGGCTTCGCTTTTGGCGAGAAAATCCTGTGCATTTAATGGCGCGTTAAGATGAAATGTGGTTTCATTCGCCAGCACCAGTTTGTCCACATAGCCGCTTCTGATTTGCGCTAACGCCTGTTCTACCCAATGTTGCCAGCGGGCTTGGTCGGCTTGTCGGTGGGATAAGGTCGCTTTACTTTGCACATCCAAAAGTGCGGTGGTTTTTTCCAGCGTTTTTAAGAACGTCAGTGCCTGCTGCTTGCTTTCTTTGAAATCGGCGTGATCGATAAACACTTTCACCGTAAGCCGATATTGCGTTTGTTCCAACAGCAGTTGCGGCAGGAAAAAATAGGTGTCGCCGTTAAAGGTCATGCCGCCGAATAAAGACAAATCAGCGTGTTCAATAAAATGTTGGGCGGCAATCAATTGATCAAAGGCGCGCACTTCGCCGATGGCGGCAAAAGCCGATTCGCCTTGTTGTAATTTGAAATAGCACTGCGGATAGTGTGGCTGCGCTTTTAGCCAGGCAAGTAAATTAACGCTGCCTTCGACCTGCGCCGAGCAAACCGAAATAGCATGTTGTTCTGATTCTAATTGATGAATTTGGCTGATTAATTGCGCTTTTATTGATTGCAAACTATCCATTTTGAAAAAGCATTGTCTTTACTAGGAAAATAAGTTAAAAATAAACCGTAATTCTACCGCACTTTGCGGGAATTTTTCACAAAATATTTCATTTCTTAATCACTAAGGTCGAAACTATGGAACGCTTTCCGAAATCCGATAAATTAGAGCACGTTTGTTATGATATTCGCGGGCCTGTGCATAAAGAGGCACTGCGTCTCGAAGAAGAAGGGCATAAAATTTTAAAATTGAATATCGGCAACCCCGCGCCGTTCGGTTTCGAAGCGCCTGATGAGATTTTGGTGGATGTGTTGCGTAATTTGCCGTCGGCGCAAGGGTATTGCGATTCCAAGGGGCTTTATTCGGCGCGTAAAGCCATTGTGCAATATTATCAATCGAAAGATATTCGTAACGTAACGGTAAACGATGTGTATATCGGCAACGGTGTGTCTGAGTTGATTACTATGGCAATGCAGGCGTTGCTGAATGACGGTGATGAAGTGTTGATCCCGATGCCGGATTATCCGTTATGGACGGCGGCGGCGACCTTGGCGGGCGGCAAAGCGGTGCATTATTTGTGTGATGAACAGGCGGATTGGTCCCCCGATGTGGAAGACATTAAAAGCAAAATTACTTCGCGTACCAAAGCCATTGTGATTATCAACCCGAACAACCCGACGGGAGCAGTGTACAGCAAAGACTTGTTATTGGACATTGTGGACGTGGCGCGTCAGCATAACCTGATTATCTTTGCCGATGAAATTTACGACAAAATTTTATACGACGGCGCAGTGCATCATCATATCGCCGCCTTGGCGCCGGATTTATTAACGGTGACGTTGAACGGGTTGTCAAAAGCCTATCGGGTTGCCGGTTTCCGTCAAGGTTGGATGATTTTGAACGGACCGAAAAAACACGCCAGAGGTTACATTGAAGGTTTGGATATGCTGGCGTCTATGCGTTTGTGCGCCAATGTGCCGATGCAGCACGCCATTCAAACCGCCTTGGGCGGCTACCAAAGCATTAACGAATTTATCCTGCCGGGCGGGCGTTTGTTGGAACAACGGAATAAAGCCTACGAATTAATTAATCAGATTCCGGGCATCAGCTGTACCAAACCGATGGGCGCGTTGTATATGTTCCCGAAAATCGACATCAAAAAATTCAATATGTATGACGATGAAAAAATGGTGTTCGATTTATTGGCGCAGGAAAAAGTGTTGTTGGTACACGGGCGCGGCTTTAACTGGCATTCACCGGATCACTTCCGTATTGTTACATTGCCGTATGTGCATCAAATTGAAGAGGCATTGGACAAATTCGCCGGATTCTTGTCTCATTATCATCAATAAGAACCATCAAACAGGAACCACGATAATTCGGGGTTTCTTTTGAACTTGAAAAGTGCGGTGGTTTTTATCAGTGTTTTTCAGCATGATAAAGAAAAAACACCGAAAAAAACTACCGCACTTTTATGTATACTCGCTGAAATCTTTCGGTAAAAACTCCTGCATTTTCGTCCATTGTGCGCTGCTTTCTTTGCCGTATTGTAAAATGCAAGGAGCGACTTCTTCGATGCTTTGGCGCTGGCAAATATCCCTTAGGTTGAAGTAAAACCGTCTTGCTAATTCTCGTGCTTCGGCGCTTTGAAAATAGAATAAACCGATTCTGGTATATAAACTTTTAAAGCTGTTCAAAATCAATCCGTAAACGGGATTATCGGAAGCAAAAGCCAGATTGCGAAATACGTCATAGTCGAATTTTGTATAGTCTTCCGCGGTATCTTCCAAGTTGTCCATCGGGTGAAGGATATGCAGAGAACGCTCGGGTGCACGTTTAAAGGCTTTCGGAATGTAGATCACGGAGATGTCGGTGCGCGCGGAACGCATATTGGCAGTCAGCGAAGGCAGGCGTGAACCGTCAAGTTGGATCATGGTTTCCAGAATGTTTAAACCTGAGGTTTCCCAAATATCATTAACTTTGGTGGGTTTGCCATGTTGGATATTTAACCAGCCATCACGTGCCAATCGTTGCAAAACTTCACGCAGGGTGGTGCGGGTAACACCGATTTTGTCGGCCAATTCACGTTCTGCCGGTAAATCCGAACCGGGTGGGAAATGATTATTCCAAATGCTTTTTACAATGTATTCTTCTGCTAATGCCGCCGGGCTTTGTGCTTTCAGAAGGGGGGAATTGTTATTCATAGTAATTCGGTATTATCAGTAGTTATCAAATAAAAAACGGCTTTATTATCGTTGAAACGACTATACATTACAATTAGATAATTATTTTTTAAATTCGTTGACATCATCTGCTATTTTTGACACAGTTTAGCGCTGAACTACCTTGAACGGTATTAGGTTAATATATTGTTAATTAAGAAATTAAGGTCAACTTTATGGATAGTAATTATACACAGGCATTTTTTAAAAACTTTCTTGGTTCTAGCCCGGGCTGGTATAAAATAGCGATCGTCGCATTTCTTGTCATTAATCCCGTCTTATTTGCTATTTCACCTTTTTGGGCGGGGTGGTTATTAGTCATTGAATTCATTTTCACCCTAGCTATGGCGCTAAAATGTTATCCGTTACAGCCCGGCGGGTTACTTGCCATTGAAGCGGTATTTATAGGAATGACAAATCCTGCCCACATTAAAGCAGAAGTGCTGGCAAATTTTGAAGTGATTTTGCTCTTGATGTTTATGGTGGCAGGAATTTACTTCATGAAACAATTGTTGCTTTTCGTGTTTACTAAGCTTCTTCTTAATATTCATTCCAAATTGGTGCTTTCTTTATCTTTCTGTTTTAGTGCCGCGTTTTTATCTGCCTTCTTAGATGCGCTAACCGTAGTGGCTGTCATTATCAGCGTGGCTATGGGGTTTTATGGGGTATATCACAAAGTGGCATCGGGGGGTACATTCTACGATCCTACCGATATTACTAATGATGAGAAAATCGGTAAAGATCGTGAAACTTTAGAGGAGTTTCGGGCATTTCTGCGTAATTTGATGATGCATTCCTGTGTAGGTACTGCGCTCGGTGGTGTAATGACCATGGTGGGCGAACCACAGAATTTAATCATTGCGGAACAGTCGGGTTGGAATTTTGTTGAATTCTTTTTTCGTATGGTGCCGGTGACGATTCCGGTCTTTTTATTCGGATTACTAACCTGCGTAGTAATAGAAAAGTTTCATCTCTTTGGTTATGGCGCGAAATTACCAAATCAAGTATGGATGGTTTTATCTGAATTTGATAAAGCCAGTATGAAAAAAATGACCAAGCAGGAGCGTTTGAAGCTTATCGCGCAGGCAATTGTCGGGATTTGGTTGATTATCGGTTTAGCATTCCACTTGGCGTCTGTCGGTTTAATCGGTTTAAGTGTCATTATTTTTTGTACCGCACTTTGTGGTGTTACCAGCGAACATGCATTGGGTAAAGCATTCCAGGAATCTTTGCCGTTTACTGCACTACTGGTTGTGTTCTTTACCGTAGTTGCCGTGATTATTGACCAAAAACTGTTTGCGCCGATTATTCATTACGTTTTATCTTCAGAGGAAACTGTTCAGTTAACTTTATTCTACGCCTTTAATGGTTTGTTATCCGCTATTTCCGATAACGTGTTCGTTGCAACGGTTTATATCAATGAAGCAAAAAATGCGTTAACTGCTAATGTGATTCCGCCACATCAATTTGAATTGTTGGCGGTAGCGATTAATACCGGTACCAACCTGCCTTCTGTAGCGACACCAAACGGACAGGCTGCGTTCTTATTCTTATTGACTTCCTCTTTGGCGCCCCTAATCAACCTCTCTTATGGTAGAATGGTTTACATGGCGTTGCCTTATACCATTGTATTATCGTTAGTGGGTTTGTTCGCCGTGGAATATATTTTACCGCCGATGACTATTTGGCTGGCAAACTTAGGCTTGATCATGCCGATTTAACATTTTTTAGGAGGAAGAACGCAATGCTAAAATTTTTCAAAACACTTTCCGTGCAACGGACCGGTTGGTTGTTGTTGGTTATTTCAGCATTGACGTTAGAAGGCACGGCACTTTATTTCCAATATGGCATGGAATTACAACCCTGCGTCATGTGTATTTATGAACGGGTTGCCTTATTCGGTATTGCTTTTGCCGGAATTGTCGGATTAATTGCACCGCGCTTTTTGGTTTTCCGTTTATTGGCATTGCTTATCGCGTTTTTCAGTACCGTGAAAGGATTATTAATTTCCCTTAAGCACGTAGATTATCAACTGCACCCGGCACCCTGGAATCAATGTTCCTATTTGCCGGAATTTCCACAAACCCTGCCGTTGGATAAATGGTTTCCGGCATTATTCCAACCCACCGGTTCTTGCAGCGATGTGGTTTGGTCGTGGTTAGGGCTTTCCATGGCGCAGTGGATTGTGGTGATTTTTGCCATATATTTGATTGTTTTGGTGTTAGTGTTAATTAGCCAATTTAAACGTCTTGATAATAGAGGAAGAAGACGTTTATTTAATTAACTCAATCATAAAATGGTGCAGCTTAAAAACTGCACCATTTTTTTATATATCCTGCACAACAAATTGTAAGGCGTGGCGGGCGAATAGCTTGGCTTTGCGTTGTTTTAAATGTTTCAGGCGCAAAGAACGGGCTTGTTGTTGATGAAAGAATTTCTTTTTAGCCGGTTTTAGAAAACGTCTTCTAAGCATGATTACCCCCTTATTTACTTTGTGGTTTTGTTTGCCCTGTGGCAGTTTCCGTGGTTTTATCGTTTTGTTTTTCCTGAATACGATAATAATTCATGATACTGTTCATATAGCGCCGAATATTTTCTACATACTGAAAGGCTTCGTAACCACGAGCATAACCGTATTTCAGATTACGGTAATATCGCTTTTCTGCCAACAAAGGCAAGTTATTTTTCACATCCAGCCAATTATCCGGATTGCCGCCTAAATTTTTGGTTAAACGGCGGGCATCCAATAAATGCCCTAATCCCATATTGTAAGCGGCAAGGGCGAACCAAATACGATCTTCACTGTTAATGCTGTCGGGAATCTGTCCGATCAACCAATGTAAGTATTCCGAACCGGCTTTAATGCTTTGCTCCGGATCGGTTCTGTCACTGATTTTCATGCGTTCTGCGGTGTCTTTGGTCAACATCATCATGCCACGCACGCCGGTGGGCGATGTGGCATCCGGGTTCCAGTGGGATTCCTGATACGCAATTGCTGCCAATAAACGCCAATCCAAATTGCCTTTGTGTTTAGTAAAGAGCGGTTCGAATTTCGGGAGAATCGTTTCAATGGAATTCAAATAGGATTTAATGTCCACATAGTCAAACTGACGGAAATGATTAAAATACTTCTCTTCAATGTTGGCGATTAAGCCCGAATCAATGGAGCTGTTCATGAAGCCCAGCAATGCCGATTGTAATTCACTTGAAGAATTATTCGGTAAATACCAATGCACGCTCATTTCATCGGTTAAATCGAAAGCCACGGCAATTTGCGGTTTAATTTGCTGGGTGGCAGAAATATCTAAAGAATTGGCGATGGTATAATCAATTTTCCCTTCCGCCACCTGTAACAATAATTCTTCTTGCGTTAATTTACTGTCTACCGTCCAGCTTAATTTCGGTTTTTTCAGCTGCGCTTCTTTTAAAATTTGCTGCAATTCGGAACTGTCAGGAACTACAAGGCTGCCGTTAATCTGTGCTAACGAACGCGGGCGATTTTTCCCTTTACGATAAGCGATTTGCCAGGAAGCGGAGTAATAGGACGGACCAAGCTGAAAACGCTCGGCTTTGGTCGGGTGATAAAATAAATTGGCGGCGGCAATATCAATTTGACGATCGTTTAACGCAGAAAAAAGATCATCCGTATTATTCATCGGCTGCATTTCAAGTTCCACGCCCAAATAATCGGCAAAGGCTTTGCTTAATTCATACTCTAAGCCGGATTCACCTTCGGCATTGATGAAATAAGAAACCGGATTATTAATCGTCCCCACCACCAGTTTGCCGCGATCTTGAATGGCATGATAAGCATTTTCTTCCGAATGCATAATTTGCTGCCACGGAAATACCATATCAATTGCCCATAACAATAGGCATAAGCCCGCAATAATGCGTAAAAATAAACCTTTCAAATTGTCTTTTTCTCTGATTTTTAGCGGCTTCGTTCAATAATAATACCGACGTTTTCCGCTTGCGCGACGGCTTTCGGTTTACTTAATTTGAGACGAAGCCACGAAATTTTAAATTGTTGTTGTAATTGTTCCGCCACTTCATTGGCAACCCGCTCAATTAATAAAAACGGTTTGGATTGCACATAATCAATAATGAATTGGCTGACTTCCGCATAATTTAGTGCAAATTGAACGTCATCGGCAGCTGCCGCCTGACGCGTGCCCCACGCCATTTCGACATCAAAAATGAGTTTTTGTTTAATTTGTTGTTCCCAGTCATAAATGCCGATTTGCGCAAATACCGTTAAACCTTCGATAAAAATAAGATCTTGCATGGTGTTCCTGTTGTTATTCCTAAAATTTTTGTGGGCTTATACTACCAACTTTGGGTACAATAGACGAACTCTTTTTCTCCAGTCATAGGAAGTCCAATGAGCCTTTTCGCCCTTTTTTATATGCTATTGAGCTATTTGCTCGGTTCCATTTCCGGTGCGATTTTATTATGCCGAGTCACCGGCTTGCCGGACCCCAGAACCTCCGGTTCCCATAACCCCGGCGCGACCAACGTGTTACGTATCGGCGGGCGTTGGATTGCCTTGGCGGTGCTTATTTTCGACATCTTAAAAGGCATGTTACCGGTGTGGTTGGGTTATTATTTGGGGTTAACACAATTTGAATTGGGCATGGTGGCGTTAGCGGCGTGTTTGGGGCATATTTTCCCGATTTTCTTTAAATTTAAAGGCGGCAAAGGCGTTGCCACCGCCTTCGGTGCCATCGCACCTATCGCTTGGGGCGTCTTATTTTCGACACTCGGCACCTGGATTGTCGTGTTCCTTATCAGCGGCTATTCCTCTCTCAGTGCTGTCGTCACCGCATTACTGGTGCCGCTTTATGTGTGGTGGTTCAAACCCGAATTCACCTTTCCCGTCGCCTTGGTTTGCTGCCTGCTCATCTATCGACACCACGAAAATATCCAACGTCTCTGGCGCGGACAGGAAGACAAAATATGGCGCAAGTTTAAAAAGTAGCGCCATCTGAAAAACACCGAAAAAAATAACCGCACTTTAATTTCAAATTTAAAGTGCGGTCATTTCCCAAAGCATTTTTTAAGCCAAGTCTACAAGCTTTTCGGCAAACGAATTTTTTGCCCGGGGAAGATTTTATCCGCGTCTTTAATCACTTCTTTATTGGCTGCTACGATAGCAGTGTATTTGCTGCCATTGCGGTAATGTTTTTCAGCGATTTTCCAAAGGGTGTCGCCTTTTTGAATCACGTAAAATTCATCTTCGCCGGCAATCTTTTCACCGTTTTGCACGGTGACTTCATCGATATTGACTTCGCTGATACCGACAATATTGCCCGTCATTAACACGGCTTTTTCCAGCGCAGTGGCGGAACTGGCAACACCGGCGATTTTCGCCACACCGTTTTCTACTTTCACTTCCACATCGGCAACGCCGGGATTGTCTTCGTTAATGTGTTTGGTGACGGCAGTGGAGGCCTCTTCTTCTTTGCTGAAGATTTTTTTACCGATGTCACCGATAAAATCAAATAAACCCATTTTTTCTCTCCTTATTGATGAATGAACGGAAGTCACAACATAACCAATTCAATCATATAAGTCTAGAAATAAAATAGTAGGCGGGAAAAGGGTTATGGATTAGAATGACGAAAATTTCACTTAATCAATAGGAAGGGTTATGGGTTGGCAAGGGCGTAGAGAAAGCTCAAACGTGGAAGACAGACGTTCGTCAGGTGGTGGTTTTGGCGGTGGCAGACCCACCGGTATTCTCGGGTTAATTATTATCTTAGTGGGCGCTTATTATGGCGTGGATTTATCGGGATTAGTCGGCGGGGTTGATGTGGGCGCAACCCAAACCACGCCTTTGCAATCGCAGCAGGAACAAGAGCTGGCGGGGCTTTCCAAAGTGGTGCTGGGCGATACTGAGGATGTTTGGAATGCGTATTTTGCCAAACATAATAAACAATATATCGAACCGACGATGGTGTTGTATAACGGTGCGACACCGACCGCCTGCGGCACCGGTCAATCGGCAATGGGGCCGTTTTATTGCCCCAATGATCAACGGGTGTATTTAGATTTGTCTTTTTATAACGACATGAAAAATAAGCTCGGTGCGGCGGGCGAAGCGGCGTTTGCGTATGTG
Organism: Aggregatibacter actinomycetemcomitans; assembly: GCF_023518055.1. Lineage (NCBI taxonomy): Bacteria > Pseudomonadati > Pseudomonadota > Gammaproteobacteria > Pasteurellales > Pasteurellaceae > Aggregatibacter > Aggregatibacter actinomycetemcomitans. The sequence continues at coordinate 33,537 of NZ_CP085096.1, read as the reverse complement.
ATTGCCCATGAAGTGGGGCATCATGTGCAAAATCTGTTCGGCACCTTATCGCAGGTTCATCGCCTGCAACGACAAACCTCCCGCACGGAAGCCAATCAGCTTTCCGTAAAATTGGAATTACAGGCGGATTGTTATGCGGGCGTGTGGGCAAGTCTGGCAATACGAAAAGGTTTGTTTGAAAGCGGCGATATTGAAAAAGCATTCAATGCGGCGGAATCCGTGGGCGACGATCGTTTGCAAAAGCGTAGCCAAGGTTATGTGGTACCGGACAGCTTTACCCACGGCACATCGGCGCAACGCTTGCAATGGTTTAAACGCGGTGTAAATACGGCGGATCCGGCACAGTGTAATACGTTTTAAACTATGTGATAAAAAAGTGCGGTTGTTTTTACCATCATTTCCTAAACCTGCAATAGGTCAACCACCGTAAGTCAGGTAATAATTCTAACTTGCGGCGTGTAGCGTGGATTTTTCTACGAACCGATTAATGGATAGAAAAGGTGGTAGAAACCCGTGTTGAAAGCTTCAGACCACCTTTACACCGATCAAGAGGAAAACCGAGTTTATTCTTTTTTACCTGCCAGACCGATTTCTTGAGTTCCCTTACCGGTTTTGATCTCAGCTTTGCCGGCGATTTCTTCTGCCTTGCTACCGAAGATTTTTAGCGTGTAATTTCCTCTTTCCACGCCATCTTTCATAGCTTTACCACTCAACCCGGAACCGTTTCCCATTGCGCGGACGTTTGTTTGCGCCAAATCTACGTTATAATCGCCATGTAGACCACTGATGCTACCGCTGCCTTGTTTTTTAGCGAAGTCGATAGTGTAGGATAAACGACCTCCACGGTCATCGCCGGTAAATGCGATGCCGCGATAGTTTACCTGTCCCGAAGCCGGCAGATTATTAAAGGCGATGTCTCGCCCTTGAATTTCGTTGACATGGAAATCAAAGGCAGAGGAGCGTGTACCATCTGCGTTGGTTTTCTGTTTCGCTAACGTAGCAGCGATGATGGAATTACTCTGTTTATATATCAGAAAATCGCCTCGTTCCAACTCGATTATTTGACCGTTCACGTTGATTTTTTTGACGTAATCGTAGTCAGAGATCTTATCGGATCTCAAATAGCCTGTATCCAGAACGCCGCCTTTACGCAAGATCCGGGTTTTGCCGCCGCGGTCGGTTAGTTCCAAAGTGCCGTTATCGGGAACAGATTCGGAGATGGTTAACTGCTTCCAGTCTTTTGCTTTCGGATCGAACGGTTTCAGTAGACCATCCGCCAACCCCCCGGCAGCTTGGCTGCATGCGGATAATGTGCAGGCGACGGTCAGCGCCGCCAATAAATATTTCGTTTTCATTTGTTTCCTTCCTTTCGTTATAACAGGGTAAACCGCCGTATCTCCTGTTAAATAAACAAAGTTAACAATTCACAAACCGAACAGCTCAGTGGTTTCTGATACGGCTGACGACTTATCCTATAATAATTTTATAACGATATTTGTGACTTAAATCAAAAATTCATAAATTTGTTCTTCCACGTGGCTTGACAATGTAAGCAACACTGTATTCTTTATCAATATAATCGGAACAAATTGAAAAGAAAGGGATTATCCATAGGCGTTAAGAGCAGACATTATCCCCAAAGTGCGGTGGGTTTGAAAAACGTTTTTTAAGCCTACCGCACTTTTTAGGTTTTTTGGCAGTAAAGAAAAAAGCCGCCTGAAGGAGCAAATTTTCAGACGGCTTTGGAATTTATCTGTTTAGCAAATTAGTGTGGTGTACCGGCTAAGATTTTTTCAAAACGTTCATTGGCGAAATCCCAGTTCAGTACGTTCCAGAATTCTTTGATGTAATCCGGGCGGCGATTTTGGAATTTCAAGTAGTAGGCGTGCTCCCAAACGTCTAAACCGAAAATCGGCACACCGGAGCAGCCGGCGTATTCTTTGCCCATAATCGGATTGTCTTGGTTGGCGGTAGAAACCACGGCGAGTTTGCCGTTTTCTAAAACTAACCATGCCCAGCCGGAACCGAAACGGGTTGCCGCCGCTTTTTCAAATTCCGCTTTGAAGTTTTCAACGGAACCGAAATCACGTTCGATGGCATCTTTCAATGGGCCTTTTAAGGTTGTGCCTTTTTTCAGGCTTTTCCAGAACAAGCTGTGGTTTAAGTGACCGCCTACGTTGTTGCGTAATGCCGGGCGTTTTTCCGGAGTGATTTCGCTTAAGTGTGCCAATAACTTGCCCGGACAGCCTTCGGAAAGTGCTTGTAATTCAGGGGGATTTTCTAGTGCCGCATTCGCGTTGTTAACATATGCTTGGTGATGTTTGCTGTGGTGGATTTCCATGGTTTGTGCATCGAAGTGGGGTTCTAATGCATCATAGGCATAGCCTAATTCAGGTAAAGTATAAGCCATAACGTTTTCCTTTTCTTCGGGTTGATTGAGTATAAAACGCCAAAATGATAGCACAAAGATTGATTGGAATCATTAAACGTTACAATTTATTAACAAACAAAGAAGATGGTGATTAGCCATCTTCTTTATTTTTTGTTAAGTCGTCATTGGGCTTTGGCTGCAGCAATTGCCACCATGTTGATAATACGGCGAACGGAAGATACGGAGGTCAAAATGTGCGCCGGTTTGTTCAAACCCATGAGAATCGGCCCTACGGTAGTCGGTGTTGCCGTGCCTTGTAACAGGTTCAGGCTGATACGTGCCGCTTCCATGTTTGGCATGACGAGCAGATTTGCCGCGCCTTTTAACGGGCTGTCAGGCATCACTTCGTCACGTAAACGTTGAGACAACGCCACGTCACAGTGCATTTCGCCGTCAATGTTGAGTTCCGGCGCTTTTTCCCGCACTAAGGCTAAAACGTCGCGCATTTTGACCGCACTTGGGCTGTTGTTGCTGCCGTAATTGGAGTGCGAGATCAAGGCAATTTGCGGTTCGATACCGAATAAACTCACTTCTTTGGCCGCCATCATGGTAATTTCGGCAAGTTCTTCCGCGCTCGGATCGTTGTTCACGAAGGTGTCGGTCAGGAATAGGTTGCCGGTTGGTAATACCAAACCGTTCACCGTTGCCGGTGTGTGTACGCCCGGACGTAAACCGATGAAGTTTTTGATGGTTTTTAAGTGGGACGCGTAATGTCCAACCAAGCCGCACAACATGGCGTCGGCATGACCTAAATGTAACAACACGGAACCGATGGCAGTCGGGTTATTGAACATTTCGCGTTTGGCAATACCCGGTGTGATGCCGGCGCGTTTAAGCATATTGTAGTAGGTGGTGCAGCATTGGTTGTAGCGTTCATCGTTTTCGATGTTGATCAGATCGAAATCACGTCCTGCCTGAATGTGCAAGCCCAGTTTTTTAATGCGTTGTTCAATGACGCTCGGACGACCCAATAAAATCGGGTAGGCAATGCCCAAGGTGGCGATTTCCTGTACGGCGTGTAATACGCGGGTTTCTTCGCCGTCGGTGAGCAAGACACGTTTTTTGTCCTGTTTGGCTTGCGCGAATACCGGCTTCATGAACAGGTTGGTTTTGTAAACGAATTGCGCCAGTTTTTCGATATAAGCATCGAAATCTTCAATCGGACGGGTCGCCACGCCGGAATCCATGGCGGCTTTTGCCACTGCAGGCGCGATACGCACGATCAAGCGCGGATCGAACGGTTTCGGAATGATGTATTCCGGGCCGAAGGACAATTCACTGTCGCCGTAAGCGGAGGTGACCACTTCGCTTTGTTCCGCCAACGCCAAATCGGCAATGGCGCGCACCGCCGCCAATTTCATTTCTTCGTTAATGGTGGTGGCGCTCACATCTAACGCACCACGGAAAATGAACGGGAAGCACAGGACGTTGTTTACTTGGTTCGGATAGTCCGAACGACCGGTACACACAATGGCATCCGGGCGCACGGCTTTGGCGAGCGGCGGTAAAATTTCCGGTTCAGGGTTCGCCAATGCCAAAATTAACGGATGCGCCGCCATGGTTTTTACCATATCTTGCGTCAACGCACCTGCGGCAGAGCAGCCTAAGAAAATATCCGCATTCGGAATGGCGTCGGCTAATGTGCGTTTGCCGTTGTCATCAATGGCGTAAAGTTTTTTGGTTTCGTCCATGCGGTCGTCACGGTTTTTATAAATGACCCCCTTGGAGTCGCACACCGTGATATTTTCCCGTTTCATGCCTAGGGAAACCAACAGGTTCAAACAGGCGATAGATGCTGCACCCGCGCCGGATGCCACTAATTTCACATCTTCAATTTTTTTACCGACGATGCGTAAACCGTTCAATACCGCGGCGGCAGAAATGATCGCCGTGCCGTGTTGGTCATCATGGAAGACCGGAATATTCATTCTTTCGCGCAGCTTGCGTTCAATATAGAAACATTCCGGCGCTTTAATGTCTTCCAGGTTAATCCCGCCGAAAGTCGGTTCAAGGGAAGCGATAATATCCACCAATTTATCCGGGTCATGTTCGTTGATTTCAATATCGAACACGTTCACCCCGGCGAATTTTTTAAATAACACGCCTTTCCCTTCCATCACCGGCTTACCGGCTAACGCGCCGATATTGCCCAACCCGAGCACCGCGGTTCCGTTGGAAATCACAGCAACCAGATTGCCGCGCGAGGTATATTTATAGGAATCAGCAGGATCCGCCTGAATTGCCAAACAAGGCGCCGCCACGCCTGGTGAATACGCCAACGCTAAATCGCGTTGGGTTGCAAGAGATTTTGTCGGAGTAACTTCAATTTTCCCCGGAATCGGAAATTCATGAAAATCGAGTGCGGCTTTTTTAAGTTGTTCATCCATAAAATAAATCCTCTTTTTTGAATAATAGGGTGAAAAAACACCAAATATTATAATTAAATTCCAAAAGAATTCTGTGATATTTCACACATTCCTGATGATTTTCTTGGTGGATGGTTGTGAATGAGGGAAAGTGCGGTGGTTTTTCCAAATGTTTTTCATCAGGCAGGAAAGTCAATTTGGGTTTATAATGCGGGTAAGGAAAAGAAAAGGATCATTATGCGATTAGATAAATTTTTAGCAGAGCATACGGGGCTGACCCGTTCGCAGGCGACTAAGGCGTTGCGTCAAGGTGCGGTTACGATTAACGGTAAAATTGAGAAGAGCGGGGCGACCAAAGTGTCGCCGCAAGATGCGATTTATTTTGACGGTGAACTACTGACGTGGCTGGATGTCGGGCAATATTTGATGTTTAACAAACCGCAAGGCTATGTATGTTCACACGACGAAGATGAACATCCCTCCATTTATCAGTTTTTCGATTACCCTTTATCCGCCCGTTTGCATAGCGCGGGGCGTTTGGATATAGATACCACGGGCTTGGTGTTGTTAACCGATGACGGGCAATGGTCTCATCGCGTTACTTCGCCAAAACATCATCAGCCGAAAACCTATTTGGTGACGCTGGCGGATCCGGTGGAAGCCAATTATGCGCAAGCCTGTGCTGAGGGCATTTTGCTACGCGGCGAGAAAGATCCCACCAAACCGGCGGTACTTGAAATTTTAGATAATTACAACGTGAATTTAACCATTAGCGAAGGGCGTTATCATCAGGTGAAACGGATGTTTGCCGCATTGGGGAATAAAGTGCTCGGGTTGCATCGTTGGAAAATCGGTAATCTGACCTTGGATGACAATTTAGCAGAAGGCGATTTTCGTGCGTTAAACGCGGAAGAAATCGCATATTTTTCCGGAGAATAAATTCTTGAATCCAAGCAAAACCGTAAAAACGAATTTTATTTTTGTTGTTGCCTTAGGCATTTTGTCCATGCTGCCGCCGTTAAGCGTGGATATGTATCTGCCTGCATTTTTGAATATCGCGCAGGATTTTCAGGTGACTAATGATCAGGTGCAGCATACGTTAACGTCCTTTGCTTATGGCTTGGCACTCGGACAGTTGTTCTGGGGACCGTTTGGCGACAGTTTTGGGCGTAAGCCGATTATTTTGTTGGGGGTGACCGTGGCGGCGTTGGCGGCATTGATCCTGACGCAAATCCATGCAATCGGTAATTTCACCGCACTTCGTTTCATTCAAGGCTTTTTTGGCGCAGCACCGGTAGTGTTGGTGGGTGCGCTGTTACGGGATTTGTTCGATAAAAACGAGCTGTCCAAAATGATGTCAACCATCACGCTGGTGTTTATGATAGCACCATTGGTGGCGCCGATTCTGGGCGGTTATATCGTGTATTTCTTCCATTGGCACGCGATTTTTTATGTGATCGCCATGATGGGCTTGTTAAGTATCCTGTTGGTCTTTTTCGTAGTGCCGGAAACCCATCATAAAGAAAAACGCATTCCCTTGCGGTTGAACATCATAGCCCGCAATTTCATAGCGTTATGGAAACAAAAACCGGTGCTGGGGTATATGTTCGCCGCTTCTTTTGCTTTCGGGGGCTTATTTTCTTTCATCACGGCGGGGTCTATTGTGTATATCGGCATTTACGGCATTAAGCCGGAGAATTTCGGTTATTTCTTTATGCTGAATATCTCGGTGATGACCTTTGGTTCCTTCCTGAATGGGCGATTGGTGCATAAGGTCGGCGCGGAAACTATGTTGCGCGTTGGTTTGATGGTTCAGTTTTTGGCGGAAATTTGGTTGGTTCTGGTGCTGTTGCTGAATTTGGGCTTTTGGGCAATTGCAATTGGCATTGCGATTTTTGTGGGACAAAACTCGCTGATTTCTTCCAACGCCATGGCGTCCATTTTAGAAAAATTCCCGAATGCCGCCTGCTCGGCAAATTCTATGGTCGGTAGTGTACGTTTCGGCACCGGCGCCTGCGTGGGACACTGGTTGCCCTTATGAATATGAGCAGCGCAACGCCAATGTTGCTGACCATGGCGGCGTGTTCGTTGATGGCGGTGGTTTGCTATTATTTTTTAACCGCGCGCAATTTATAATTTTAAAAAGCGCATTATTGTAATCTGCAACGGACAGATAAATTTGTTCTAAATCAAAAATATCTCAAAGTACCGTGAAAGAGTTATATGATTTTGTACTTTCCCGCCTACGCCGTTCCTTCACCTTATGATAGAATGCCGCGCTAAAATCGGTTTGAATCACAAATTATCATGCACAATCAACTCAATCTTGAACAACTCGCCTGCCAACGTGGCGACAAAGTGTTATTTCACCACCTGAATTTACACATTCGGGCGGGCGATTTTGTGCAGATTGAAGGGAATAACGGTATCGGTAAAACCAGTTTACTACGCATTATTGCGGGGCTTGCTACGCCGCTGGAAGGAAAAGTGCGGTGGAATTCTGAAGAGATTTTTAAACAGTGTGAAGCTTTTCATGATGATTTGCTGTATTTGGGGCATCAAAATGGGATTAAACCCGAATTGACAGCGTGGGAAAATCTGCATTTTTATCAGCAAATCGGACGCTGCCGGCAGGGCGATGACATTCTGTGGGAAGTGTTGCAAACCGTAGGCTTGCTTGGGCGTGAAGATATTCCGGCGGCGCAACTATCTGCCGGGCAGCAAAAACGCATAGCCTTGGCGCGTTTATGGTTGTCGGAAGCGTCGTTGTGGATTTTAGACGAACCCTTCAATGCTATCGATAAAAAAGGCGTGGCAGTATTGACCGCACTTTTTGAGCGACATGCGCAACATAACGGCATCGTGATTTTAACCAGCCATCAGGAAGTGCCGAGTGCGCGGTTGAAAAAAATCCATTTAGAACAGTTTAAATGTGTAGAATAACGGCATGATTTTTTGGCAGATTATTAAACGCGAATTACAAATCGCCATGCGTAAACAGGCGGAAATTTTGAATCCGTTGTGGTTTTTCCTCATCGTGATTACGTTGTTTCCGCTGGTTATCGGACCTGATCCGAAACTGCTTTCCCGTATCGCGCCCGGTGTGGCTTGGGTGGCGGCGTTGTTGTCTGCATTGCTGTCTTTTGAGCGCTTATTTCGGGATGATTTTATTGACGGTTCTCTGGAACAACTCATGCTCACGCCGCAACCGTTGATGTTGACGGCATTGGCGAAAGTGCTTGCTCATTGGTTGCTCACGGGCTTGCCGTTGATTTTGTTATCGCCTGTCGCCGCATTATTGCTGTCATTGGAAAGAGCAATTTGGTGGGCATTAGTGCTGACTTTGTTATTAGGTACGCCGGTGTTGAGCTGCCTTGGGGCCATAGGCGTGGCGCTTACGGTGGGGTTGCGCAAAGGCGGCGTATTATTGAGTTTATTGGTGGTGCCGTTGTTTATTCCGGTGCTGATTTTTTCTGCGTCGGTACTGGATGCCGCCGCATTGAATTTACCTTACGGCGGGCAATTAGCCATTCTCGGTGCGATTTTAGCCGCCGTTGTTACCTTATCGCCTTTTGCGATTGCGACGGCGTTGCGGATTAGTTTGGATCAATAGAGGATAGTTTATGTGGAAGTGGTTGCATCCTTATGCAAAGTCGGAAACACAATATCGATTATGCGGCAAGTTTAGCCCTTTCTTTGCGATTTTAACCGCACTTTTATTAGCGGTCGGTGTCGTTTGGGGGCTGGCATTCGCACCGGCGGATTATCAACAGGGCAATAGTTTCCGCATTATGTATGTGCACGTACCGACGGCGATTTGGTCTATGGGCGTTTACGGCTCCATGGCGATTGCTGCGTTGGTGGCGTTAGTGTGGCAAATTAAACAGGCGCAGCTGGCGATGATTGCCATGGCGCCGATTGGGGCGTTATTTACGTTCTTAGCGTTGGTTACCGGTGCTATTTGGGGCAAACCCATGTGGGGTACCTGGTGGGTGTGGGATGCCCGTTTAACCGCCGAATTAATTTTGTTTTTCTTATATTTAGGCGTACTCGCCTTATATTCCGCCTTTCAGGATCGCAATGTGGGCGCAAAAGCCGCCTGCGTATTATGCCTTGTGGGCGTGGTGAATCTGCCGATTATCCATTTCTCGGTGGAATGGTGGAATACGTTGCATCAAGGGGCGAGCATTACCAAACTGGAGCGCCCGTCCATTGCCACGCCGATGTTGATTCCGTTGATTTTATGTATCTTCGGTTTTATGACTTTATCAATTTGGTTAACCTTAGTGCGTTACCGCAATGAATTATTAAAAGAAGATGCCAAACGCCCGTGGGTTAAAGCGTTGGCTGAAAAACTTTAGTGTTTACCGGGGGAAATATGTTTTTTCAATCTTGGAGTGAGTTTATCAACATGGGAGGCTACGGTTTTTATGTGTGGCTTTCTTATGGTTTAAGTTTATTGGTGATTGGGGTGTTAATTGTGCAAAGCCTTGCTGGCAAAAGTGCGGTGTTAAAATCCATCAAACATGAACAACAACGTGAAACCCGTTTACAACAACTGAAACAAAAAGGAGAAGCGCTATGAACCCAAGACGTAAATCCCGTTTGTCTGTTGTTTTATTTGTCTTGTTAGGTGTCGCGGTGGCTTCGGCATTGGTGTTGTACGCGTTACGCCAAAATATCGATTTATTCTATACCCCGTCGGAAGTGGTGTACGGCAAAAATGACAATGCCGATCAAAAACCGGAAGTAGGGCAGCGCATTCGCGTCGGCGGCATGGTGGTTGCCGGCACGGTGCAACGGGATTCGAAAAGCCTGAAAGTGCAGTTTGATTTAAACGACATTGGACCGTCCATCAGCGTGGAATATGAAGGTATCTTGCCGGATTTATTCCGTGAAGGGCAGGGCATTGTGGCACAGGGCGTGCTAAAAGAACCTACCTTGTTGGAAGCCACCGAAGTATTGGCAAAACACGATGAAAATTATGTGCCGCCGGATCTGGAACAGCAAATGCAGAAAATCCATAAACCGATGGGCATCTCTGATCTGAAAGGCGAAAGCGAACGCGATCGTCAGGAAAAAATGAAAGAAGGTCAGTAGTGGTTGCAGAATTAGGAAATTATGCCTTAGCCCTAAGTCTGGCGATCGCCGTTTTATTGGCGATTTTCCCTCTATGGGGGGCGGAAAAAGGCAACGCCCAACTGATGTCCTTGGCGCGCCCGATGACTTACGGCTTGTTTTTCGTGTTAACCTTTTCATTTGGTGCTTTGTTTTATTTGTTCGCCGTGAATGATTTCAGCGTGCAATATGTGGTGAACAACTCCAATACCACCTTGCCCATTTACTATCGCTTATCTGCAGTTTGGGGTTCCCACGAAGGTTCATTGCTATTGTGGATTTGGTTGCTGTCGTTGTGGGGCGCGGCAGTCGCCTTGTTTAGTAAACACTTACCGCAGGAAGCCACCGCCCGCGTACTCGGCATTATGGGCATTATCAGCATCGGTTTTCTGCTTTTCGTGTTATTTACCTCCAACCCGTTTAACCGCACTTTCCCTGATTTTCCGGTGGACGGCAAAGAACTGAATCCGTTATTGCAAGATGTTGGCTTAATTTTCCACCCGCCGTTGTTATATATGGGGTATGTTGGTTTTTCCGTTGCGTTTGCTTTTTCCATCGCCTCTTTAATGACCGGTAAACTGGATACCGCATGGGCGCGTTGGTCACGTCCTTGGACCATGGCGGCCTGGATCTTTTTAACTCTGGGTATCGTGCTTGGTTCCTGGTGGGCGTATTACGAACTGGGCTGGGGTGGCTGGTGGTTCTGGGATCCGGTAGAAAACGCCTCTTTCATGCCTTGGCTGGCGGGCACGGCATTGTTGCACTCTTTAGCTGTGACGGAAAAACGGGGTTCTTTCAAAGCCTGGACGGTGTTGCTGGCGATTTTAGCCTTCTCGCTGTGTTTGCTCGGTACTTTCTTAGTGCGTTCCGGTATTTTGGTCTCGGTACACGCCTTTGCCTCCGACCCAACCCGCGGTTTATATGTGTTGGCGTATTTAATCGTGGTGATCGGCGGTTCACTGACCTTATACGCTTATAAAGGCAGCCAAATTCGCTCCCGTGATAATGCGGAACGCTATTCCCGCGAAAGTTTGCTACTGTTAAATAATATTTTATTAATGACCGCACTTTGTGTGGTGTTGCTGGGTACGCTGCTGCCGCTTGTTCACAAACAATTAGGCTTGGGTTCCATTTCCATCGGCGCGCCGTTTTTTGATCAAATGTTCCTGATTATCATGACCCCGTTCGCCTTGTTATTGGGTATCGGACCGCTGGTAAAGTGGCGCCGTGATCAGTTCTCTGCCATTCGCACGCCGGTGATTGTCAGCCTAGTGATTATGCTTCTTGCCGGTTTTGCCTTGCCGTATGCGCTCCAAAACAAATTAACCATCAGCGCCGTACTCGGCACCATGATGTCGGTGATTATCGTGCTGTTAAGCCTGTATGAAATGCAGCAACGGGCGACGCACCGTGAATCTTTTTGGCGCGGTATAACTAAATTATCCCGCTCCCATTGGGGCATGATTTTGGCACATTTGGGGGTCGCCATGACCGTTTGGGGCATTGCCTTCAGTCAAAATTACAGCGTAGAACGGGATGTGCGGATGCACGTCGGTGATACGGTACAAATTGCCGGTTATGATTTCACTTTCAAAGGCATCAGCGATGCCAACGGACCGAACTACATCGGCGGCAAAGCGCAAATTGATATTCATCGTGACGGCAAAAAAGAAACCACGCTTTATGCGGAAAAACGCTTATACACCGTGAGCAAAATGCCGATGACCGAAGCCGCGATCGATTGGGGTTTCAGCCGTGACTTGTATGTGGCGTTAGGTGAAAAATTAGACGACAATTCCTGGGCGTTGCGCTTGTATTACAAACCCTTTATCCGCTGGATATGGCTTGGTGGGTTGTTTATGGTGCTCGGCGGGATATTATGCCTGTTCGACCGCCGTTATCGGTTTAGTAAAATTTTAGGTAAAGAAACCGTGCAGTAACCCCTTATAGAATCATCGAGTATTGATAATGAAAAAGAAATTATATTTACCTTTAATTATTTTCTTCGTTTTGGTTACCGCCTTTCTGGTGCAATTACAACGCAATGCACTGGGTGATGATCCGAAAGCATTGGAATCGGCGTTGGTGGGTAAGCCGGTTCCGCCGAAGACGTTGCAGGATTTATTATCGGATAAAACCTATGATGAAACGCTGTTTAAACAGGGCAAACCGCTTTTACTCAATGTATGGGCGACATGGTGCCCGACTTGTTATGCGGAGCACCAATATTTGAATCAACTGGCGAAGCAGGGCGTGCCGATTATCGGCTTGGATTATAAAGATAACAGTGCCAAAGCGACGAAATGGCTGAAGAATTTGGGCAATCCTTATCAGGCTGTGTTAAAAGATGAAAAAGGTTCATTTGCCTTGGATTTAGGCGTATATGGCGCGCCGGAAACTTTTCTGGTGGACGGCAACGGCGTGATTCATTATCGCCATGCGGGTGATGTAAACGCGAAAGTGTGGCAGGAAACCTTGCAACCCATTTACCAAAAATTAGGCAGTGCGCAGTAATGAAAAAAAAACTTTTATTTATATTTATAAGCTCACTTGTTCGTTTATTCACCCCTTCGGGGCCGTTGGCAAAGCCAACGTTCAAAAAACGTTGTTTTTTGTTAACCGCACTTTTCTTCAGCATCAATGTGTTTGCCGCCATCGACGTGCTGAATTTCAGCTCGCCGCAGCAGGAAGCCGACTATCACGCCTTAACGCGGGAACTGCGCTGTCCGCAATGTCAGAATAACAATATCGCCGATTCTAACGCCGCTATTGCTGTGGATATGCGCACTAAAGTGTTTGAATTGTTACAGGAAGGCAAATCCAAACAGGATGTGGTGCAATACATGGTGGATCGCTATGGCAATTTTGTTACTTATGACCCGCCATTGACCGTTGCCACCCTTGTTTTATGGGTTACGCCTTTTGCTTTGATCTTATGCGGGCTGGTATGGCTTTTCGGGCGGAAAAGAACGATGCCGAGTGGGGCGGATAATGCCGCGCCACAGGCCTTAAGTGAAGCACAACAGCAGCGCCTTAATGCTTTGTTAAATAAGGAAAATGACTAATGAATTTGTGGACAAGCATTTTTGTGTTAACGCTGATTGCCGCGTTAATTTGTTTTTTCCCGTTGCTGTCTGCGCGTTTTGTGCAAACCCAATCAACCCGTCGTGATGATCTCAACAAGGCGTTTTATTTTGAACGTTTAAAAGAGCTGGAATGGGATGAAAAACAAGGCTTGTTGGAAAACGCCGAACAACTCAAAACCGAATTGCAAAAATCCTTATTGGAAGATATTCCGCAACAGCCTGAAAGTGCGGTGCGCAGTGAAAAGAGTTACGGCAAGCTGTGGTTTGTCTCCGGCTTTCTGGTACTCGGCATTTTGTCCGTGTCGGCGTATTTTGTAGTGGGCTCCTGGCAGGCGGAAATTATGTTGGAAAAAAGCGCGGAAAAACTACCGCACTTTTATGAGCGTTTAAAACGTGAAAGCACAAATCCGTTAAACGATGCTGAAATGCAGCAATTTGCCACCGCGTTACGGGTGGATTTGCAAAAAGATCCGAATAATGCGAAGAACTGGTGGTTGTTAGGGCAAATCGGTATGAACTTGGAACAGCCGAGAATGGCATTAGACAGCTTTGCCCGCGCGAATAAATTAGAACCGAAAAATAATCTGTATAAATTGGCGTATGCCCGTATTTTGATGTTCTCCGGGGATGAAACGGATAAATTGAAAGGGGATAGTTTATTGCGCGACGTCATTCGTGAAGATCATACCAACGTTGAAGCTTTGAGTTTGTTGGCGTTCCGTTATTTTGAAACGGAAGACTACAAAATGGCAGCGGTCAGCTGGGCGATGATGTTGAAACTATTACCGAAAGATGACCGGCGTGTTCCGATTATTGAACGAAGTATTCGTTCCGCACGTGATGCGCTGGAAGCACAGAAACAGGAAAAACACCAACAACTGACGCCACAACAGGAAAAATAATGACCCCTTTTCGGGTTTTGCATTGACTGGAAAACAATTTACTTTTTTCTGTGATCCTGATAACTTACCGCTTGAGATTTGTACAATTTTATAATTTATACTCCATTTCACTTTATTCTTAAGGGGTCCCAATGATGCTTTTCAAAAAATTAACGCTCGGTCTGAGTTTTACTTTCCTTTCATCATTGGCTTTTGCAGAATCTTGGACTATGCATATTTCCGAAGATGGCGTGATAACCGATAAAACCGCTCAATAGCTTAATCCGGCTAGGTATGCCGGAGCTGTGTACAAACAACAATTTTCTTTTTCTGACAGCGGCGGGCAAGGTAAAACCACTTACATTAATCAAAATAACGGCAAGAAATTCGATCCTAAAAATGCTGCTGATGTGAGTGAATTGGGTAAAAGCATCGCCTTTGAAGTGTTTGAGATTAAAGAAAATAAAGACTCTCACTCAGTATTTGAATCCGGCGCCGGCATTTGTTACGGCTTCAAATATACCGATGGCGTCGCGTTCACCGATTCTACAACCTATTATGTAGATAAATCCAAGCAGCAATATTACGCCAGTATCATCGGCGCCACCGTATCTTCTGACGTGGAACCGAAAAACGTGCAATATGCGCCGGTGTTTAATATTCAGGATCCCGAGTTAGATAAAGAAGTAAAGTCGGAAGAACAACGAAACGGTAAAACCTTGATTAATAAAAATTTGCAAAAGAGCAGAGAAATTCTTTCTAACGTAGTTTGTAAGTAAAAATAAGGTGGTAAATTATGCAAAAATTGTTACTCGTCACAGTGATTAGTGGTGTTTTAGTTGCTTGTTCTTCTAAGGCTCCACAAATCAATCAAGCTCCTTTAGATAAGCAGACAGTTGAAGCTTATCAAGCGAAAGTGTATAGCGGTAATACGGTGTCGAAGAAATATCAAGTAAGAGACGTTAAACCGGAAGACAATGTGTTAAATGCTAGTGATTCGGAACCGAAAACCGTGATTTATCGCGAGCGTCAGCCAAGACTGGTTGTGACACCGAGCATTGGCTATTATCGCGGTTGGCACTGGTAAAAGACCCTGACAAAAATAATGCTTTTTGAACGTTGGCTTTGTCGGCGGAGTCGAGGATACAAGTAAATCTTCAAGATTTATGAGTAAGAAATTAACCGCACTTTTAGAGTAGAACATCAAATCAGAAAGCCGAATTCATTTCGATGAGTTCGGTTTTTTATTGCCCGTAATTAGGGTATTTCTTCTTCGATAAAATATTCAAATAAAAATAATTCTTTTTTGTAGCATAAAATGTAAATATACCTCTTTATAGTTATATATTCCTGCTTCATTTAATTTTCCCCTTTAATGATATTTTTATAATAATAAATAGGTAGTTGACACATTTTAGGAGAAATTTTCATGCTACAAAATTTCACTAAAATAGAAAATTAAATTGGAAAAATTGATCAAAAACAAGAAAATGTAAAATAACCATGGAATGAGCGCGGATATTTGGTTATGTTAAACTCGTTTAACCCCCTTTTATACCTTATATCGCATTGTTTTTCATGATAAAAGTTATCATTTTTATGATGCGGGCGGTATAGACATTTCCTTAACAAAACTACAGTTAACCTGATTGGAGTGATTATCGTGAACGCATTGAGCAAAAGCCTGGTAGTGGCAGCTTCTTTCGCAGCTTTAGGTGTGTTTAATTTGGCAATGGCGGAGTTGGTGTATAAACCGCTTGAGCAACCTGTGGAAGCACCAAATCCGAATCTAAAAATTGAAGCGGTAAACGAACAGTTTGCGGCAAAATACCCGAAACAATTTGCGTCTTGGAAAGCCACCGAAAAAGGCGACAAGATTATTTATGCAGATGAGGAAAATCCACGTTTAATCATATTATGGGGCGGTTATGCCTTTGCGAAAGAATATAACGCACCGCGCGGACACATTTATGCCATTAAAGATTTACGCAATATTTTGCGTACCGGTGCGCCGAAAACCGCTAACGACGGTCCACAACCGATGGCGTGTTGGACCTGTAAAGGTCCGGATGTGCCGCGTTTAATCGCCGAATGGGGAGAAGAAGGCTATTTCAATGGTAAATGGGCAAAAGGCGGGGCGGAAGTGGTGAATGCCATCGGTTGTGCCGACTGTCACGACACGACCTCTAAAGAGTTTGCTGAAGGTAAACCGGCATTGCGAATTGCCCGTCCACACGTTATTCGTGCTTTGGATCATTTAAACAATGCGTTGCAAGCCCGAGCGAAAGCGGAAGGCAAAACACAGCCTGATTTACGTTTCGGCACTGCCGCCCGCACCGAAAAACGGGCGGAAATTTGTGCGAACTGTCACGTTGAATATTATTTCGCAGGTGACTTGAAACAAGTGACTTTCCCATGGAATAACGGTCAAACCGTCGATGACATGGAAAAATACTACGATGACATCGGGTTCACCGACTTCACTCATATCTTATCCAAAGCGCCGATCTTAAAAGCACAACACCCTGACTTTGAAATTTGGTCTTTAGGTATGCACGGTAAAAACGGCGTGACCTGTATCGATTGCCACATGCCGAAAGTGCAAGGGGCGGATGGTAAAGTTTATACCGACCACCAAATTCAAAATCCATTTGATGCCTTTGATAGCACTTGTGCCAACTGTCACGATCAAAGTAAAGAGAAGTTAAAAGACATTGTGGCTTCCCGCAAAAAAGAAGTGAAAGACATTATGGGGCGCTTAGAAAATCAAGTAGTTCGTTTGCACTTTGAAGCGAAAGCCGCATGGGATGCCGGCGCAACCAAAGAAGAAATGGAACCGGCGTTAATGGACATTCGTCACGCGCAATGGCGCTGGGATTACGCCGCAGCCAGCCACGGCGGACATATGCACGCACCTGATGTGATGTTACGCGTGTTAGGTTCCGGTCTTGACCGCGCTGCTGATGCCCGTGCCAAATTGGCTGCCATCTTAACCAAACATGGCGTGAAAACACCGATTGAAGTGCCGGATATTTCCACCGCGGAAAAAGCCTGGAAAGCCGTGGGCATTGACATCGAAAAAGAACGCAAAGCCAAAGAAGAATTCTTAAAAACTGTTGTACCTCAATGGGAAAAAGAAGCGAAAGCCACAGGCAAATTAGCTGAAGATTCCGCAACAAAACAATAGAAAAAAGCACCGCACTTTTGCCGGGAAAGAAAAAAGTGCGGTCATTTTCAAACGCAAATTTGAGGTAATCAGAATGAATGTAACTTCCTTAATCCGCAAACCTGTAAAAGCGCTCGCACTGTTCGCTATGCTTGCGGCGCTGCCGATGGTTGCACAGGCGAAAACGCCATCGGCTGATAATCAGCTGACTTATGAACCGCAGTTGGACAATCAACGGGATCCGAATCAATATTGCGCCAAATGCCATAAATTTGACAAAGTGGATAAAAGCCAAACCTTGGATCAATCCGGCGGCGAATTGCATTTCGGTAAATTCCACGGCGCCCATTTAAGCCAAAAAAATCCGAATAACGGTAAACCGATTAATTGTGTGAACTGCCACGGTAATATTTCCGAAGATCACCGTCGTGGTGCGAAAGACGTGATGCGTTTTGAAGGTGATATTTTCGGTGAGAAAAAACCGATGTATAGCGCACAAGAACAAAACCAAGTGTGTTTTTCTTGTCATCAACCGGACAAACTGCGTGAAAAATTCTGGGCGCATGATGTGCACGCCATGAAATTACCTTGCGCAAGCTGCCACACATTGCACCCGAAAGCGGATGCGATGAAAGACATTGAACCGAAAAATCACGTAAAACTTTGTGTGGATTGCCATGGAAAACAACAGGCAGAGCAACAAAAACGCAAAGCACAACAAGAACAAACTCCATCAACCGAACAAAAGGGTAAACAATGACAGCCTGTTCACGCCGAAACTTTGTTTCCGGCATGGGGGCGTTAATCCTTATGATGGGGACATCAGTCACCTCTTTGGCAAAAGAGGAAAAGGCGGATAAACCGAAACGCTACGCCATGGTGCACGATGAAAACGCGTGCATCGGCTGTACCGCTTGTATGGATGCCTGTCGTGAAACCAACCAAGTGCCGCAAGGCGTTTCCCGCTTGGAGATTTTGCGCAGCGAGCCTTACGGCGAATTTCCGAATCAGGAATATGAGTTTTTCCGCCAATCTTGCCAACATTGCACCAACGCGCCTTGCGTAGCGGTTTGCCCGACCGGCGCGTCATTTATCGATAAAGATACCGGCATTGTGGATGTACACAAAGAGTTGTGCGTCGGTTGCCAATACTGTATCGCCGTTTGTCCGTATCGCGTGCGCTTTATTCATCCGGTGCACAGAACGGCGGATAAATGTAATTTCTGTCGCGATACCAACCTGGCACAAGGCAAACAACCAGCTTGTGTTGAAGCCTGCCCGACCAAAGCCTTAACCTTTGGTGATATGAACGATCCGACCAGCGCAGTGGCTCGCAAGGTAAAAGAAAAACCTGTTTACCGCACGAAAGTGGAATTGGGAACCCAACCGAATCTTTACCATATTCCATTCCAACATGGAGAACCGAAAAGATGACACTAGATTATCCTGTTCCGTTTCATACACCGAACCTCGTGTGGGATTCCAGTATCGCCATCTATTTGTTCTTACTGGGTATTTCTTCCGGTTCCTTATTGCTTGCCGTGCTTTATAAACGCAATCGCAAACCGGAAAAACCAAGCGAAAACTGGATTATTCGCAGTGCTGCGATCTTAGCGCCTGGCACGGTGATTATCGGTTTATTGCTGTTGATTTTCCACTTGGCGCGCCCTTGGACGTTCTGGTATTTGATGTTTAACTACCAGTTCAATTCCGTGATGTCCATGGGGGTACTGTTATTCCAAATCTATATGGCGGCGGTTCTCCTCTGGATTGCGATTCTCTTTAAAAATGAACTTGCCGCCTTGCTCGATAGATTTTTACCGAAATTAAAATTTATCGTGAAATGGATTTTCGCCTGTGAACGCATTACCAACCCGTTGGAACTGTTCCTGTTGTTCCTTGCGGTGTTGCTAGGCGCTTATACCGGTTTCTTATTGTCGGCGTTAATCAGCTACCCGATGCTAAACAATCCCGTATTGCCGGCATTATTCCTCGCTTCGGGCACGTCTTCCGGTATCGCGGCGGTATTCTTAACCATCCTGATTGTGGGCAAATTAAAAGGGCATTCCGACGAAGTGAATTTCATGCATAAATTTGAAGTGCCGATCATGCTCGCCGAACTCTTTTGCATCGGCTGCTTCTTCGCCGGATTATATTTCGGCGGCGGACAAAAAATGGTCGCCATGCACAACGCCCTAAGCGGTTTCTGGGGTGCGATTTTCTGGATCGGCGTCATGCTTATCGGCATCCTCATCCCGCTCGCCGGTAATCTATTGGTTAGCGATAAATTAAGATACAATCGTCATTTCATCATTCTGGTATCTATATTTGATTTAATCGGCGTGTTGTGTCTGCGATATTTTATTTTGTACGGCGGACAATTGACCGTTGCGTAGGTTAGTTTTTTATTATTGATAAAGGCGTATAATGTACGCTTTTTGTTTAGCTGTTGCTACTTTCTTGCTTGTGCAAGAAAGTAGCAAAGAACACACCCCAGCTTCACCGCTGATCTTCGCTTGGTTGCAATTTTTTTAACGGAAATTTTTGAACTCGCCACTACGCAGCTCAAACAAAGCGAAAATTTCCTAAAAATTACAAGTCGCTCAGGCGGGTCAGATGGGGCCCCCATGGTGCATTATTAAAAGTGCGGTGGTTTTTAAAATAGTTTTTTAATGATAAAAACGCTTGAAAAAATGACCGCACTTTATTCGGAAAAAGAAATTGGATTCCCTTCTTTGCCGCCCTTGTTGAATTGAATTTGTAGGAAATTTTGTACTGTTTGAGCGAAGCGAGTTTACAAAATTTCCGTGAAGCAAATTCAATGGAACAAGGGAAATAAGGCAAAACAGGGTCGCCTTTCTTTTGGTTACTTTTCTTTGGCGAAGCAAAGAAAAGTAACTCGCCTTCGGCGAAAACCGAACTTGTTATACCCAATAAAATTGAACCAATTAAAAACCACAAACAAACGTAGAACCCAATATTATGATCCCCGAACTTGGTTTTATTTCCCTTCTTCTCGCCACCATGAGCGTGTTGCTCCTCGCGGTAGTGCCGCAGCTTGGGCTTTGGTTGCGTAAGCCGGCGCTTACCCAATTGGCGTGGGGCTTAAGTTACTGCTTCGGGTTATTCACGCTGGCGCCTATTTCCATATTAGCATACTCCTTTGCGGCGGATGATTTTACGTTGGAATATGTCGCCGCCCATTCCAATTCCCAACTGCCGACCTTTTTCAAAATCGCCGCGACCTGGGGCGGGCATGAAGGTTCCATGTTGTTTTGGTTGTTTTCGCTTTCTGTTTGGGTGGTGTTGTTTGCGTTATTTAACCGAAAAAACGACCGCACTTTTGTGGCGCAAAGTCTGGTGATTTTGGGGCTGATTTGCTTTAGTTTCGCCGTGTTTATCGTCTTTTTCTCTAATCCGTTCGGACGAATTTTCCCGGCGCCGTTGGAAGGGCGGGATTTGAATCCGATGTTGCAGGATGTCGGTTTGATTTTTCACCCGCCGTTGCTTTACCTCGGTTACGTGGGCTTTGCAGTGAATTTTGCCATCAGTATTACCGCCTTGCTTCATCAGCATTTGGAACGCCAGATTGCTCAAATCATGCGGGCTTGGGTGTCGGTGTCATGGTTGTTTTTAACTTTGGGCATTGTGCTTGGCGCCTGGTGGGCGTATTACGAACTGGGCTGGGGAGGTTGGTGGTTCTGGGATCCGGTGGAAAATGCGTCGCTCATGCCGTGGTTGCTCGGCTTGGCATTGTTGCACAGTTTAATCGTCAGCGAAAAACGCGGAATTTTTAATTACTGGACGACCTTATTTTCCTTGTTGGCATTTGCCTTCAGCGTATTAGGCACGTTTATCGTGCGCTCCGGCGCGCTTACCTCCGTACACGCTTTCGCTGTGGACAGCCAACGCGGCTCGGCATTATTACTGATTTTCTTCCTGCTCACCGTGGGTTCTCTCGGTTTATTCGCGTTCAAAGCCAATTTGCAGCAACGCCGCGTCAAATTAACGCTGCTTTCCAAAGAAAGTGCGGTGCTTTTTTTGAATGTTTTATTGAGTATCGCCACCGTTAGCACCTTTCTCGGCACCTTTTATCCCATGCTGTTCCAAGCCATGAATTGGGGTTCCATTTCCGTCGGTGCGCCTTATTTCAACAGTATTTTCTTGCCGCTGCTTACGCTGATTTTAATCGCCATGGTGTTTTCCCTCGGCTTGCACTGGGCGAAGGCGGACAAAGGCATTTTGTTTAAACGCGCGGCGTTGTTACTGCCGTCTTTGTTGATCGCTTATTTTATGATTCGTCAGGTGATGCAAAACGACAGCGCTTTGCAGTTTAACCTGACGGCATATTTTCTGTTCACCTTGGCGATCTGGCTCTTATCGGCGACCTTATGGCAAAATTGGTGCAAGTTAAGTGTTTCCCGTTACGCCATGATTTTCGCCCACAGCGGCGTTGCCATTGCGACCATGGGCGCGGTGATGAGCAGTTACTTCGGTAGTGAAATCGGCGTGCGTTTGTCGCCGCAAGAGAGCCAAACCTTGGGGCAATTTGATTTTCGATATACGCGTTTCTCCAGTGAAATCGGACCGAATTTTACCGCTGAAGTGGCGGATTTTCATGTCACGGCGAATGGTAAACCTTATGCTGATTTGCAGCCGGAGCGCCGTTATTATGATGTGCGTACTATGACCATGAGCGAAGTGGGGCTTGCCGGCGGGTTTTGGGGCGATTTGTATATTGTGATGGGCGATCCGCTCGGCAAAGGCGAGTTTACCTTCCGCCTGCATTACAAACCGCTGATTCGCTGGTTATGGCTAGGCGGTGTGTTAATGGCGTTCGGGGCGTTGTGTTCCCTATTGACGATGAAGCGAAAAGGAAAGTGTGATGAATAGAAAAGTGATTTTTTTCCTGCCGTTAATTTTATTGCTCGGTGTGTGCGTGCTATTGTTGGCGGGGTTGCATCAGGATCCGAAAAAAATTGCCTCCGCTTTAATTGATAAGTCTGTGCCGGAATTTTATCAGGCGAATTTGCTGGATAACCGCCAAACGCTCAGCCCCAAGGATTTTCCGAAACGTCCCTTTCTGATAAATATTTGGGGCAGTTGGTGCGGTTATTGCCAACAGGAACATCCGTTGTTGATGGAATTGGCACAGGAAATGCCTATTGTCGGCGTGGATTATCGCGATAAACCGCAAAACGGCATTGAAATGCTGCAACGGATGGGTAATCCTTATGCGTTAGTGATTGATGACAGTCGTGGCGAGCTGGCGTTGAAGCTGGGCGTAGATGGCGCGCCGGAAACCTATTTAGTGGACGCCGACGGTATTATTCGTTACCGTCATTCGGGTTTATTGGATCGTGAAACCTGGCAAAATACGTTTGTACCTCAACTTAATCGGTTAATGCAGCCATGAAACGATTTCTCGCGTTATTTTTTTTATTGATCAGCGTCGGTGCTTTTGCCGAAATGGTGGATACCTTTGAATTCCACAATCCGGCAGATCGTGCGCGCGCGGTGGAATTAGCAAAATCTTTGCGCTGCCCGCAATGTCAGAATCAAAATCTGGTGGAGTCCAATTCTCCTATCGCCTATGATCTGCGCCTTGAAGTGTATAACATGGTCAAGGAAGGCAAAACCAATCAGCAAATTATTGATGCCATGACGGTACGCTTCGGCAATTTTGTGAATTACAAACCGCCCTTTCAGTGGAACACTGCATTGCTTTGGCTGTTGCCGGCGGGGTTGCTGTTAATGGCGTTTGGGTTGATTTGGAATTCTGCCCGCAGTTCATCAAGCCTGAAATCTGAAAAACAACTGGCAAATCCACCGCACTTTCATGCCATTCAAGAGAAAAGTGCGGTCAAATTTGAACGTAAATCTACGCTCATTGTTTTCACGTTATTGCTGATCGTACCCCTAGTTTATTACTTCTCTCTGGATCGCTTCGCCCGTGCCAAACAAGGGGAACGGGCACAAATCGCGCAGTTGAATCATCAAATTGAAACGCCGGAAGAAAACAAAACGGAAGCGATTATCGGCAAACTGCAGGATAAATTACGGCAAAATCCGAATCATGGAGAAAACTGGATAAAGCTGGGCGATGCTTATATGCAAAACAATGATTTTGACAGCGCATTAATTTGTTACACCAACGCGGAAAAAATCGAAGGGCGCAAACCGACCATTTTAGGGTTAATGGCGATGTCGTTATATCTTCAGGAAAATCAGCAAGTTACGCCACAGGTGCAACAGCTGGTAGAGGAGGTTTTGACGCAGGATCGCAAAGAGGTATCGGTTCTGTCCCTTTTGGCGGCGGAAGCCTTAAAAACGCGGGATTATTCCACCGCACTTGATTATTGGCAGCAAATTCTAGATTCGGGCAATGCCACGGTGGATCGTCGTGCGATCATTCAGAAAATGAAAATGGTGGATTTTATGCAGAAGGGGAATATGCAATGAGTCGAACCGTCAGCCATGAGACCCTCATTATCGGCGCCGGGGCGGCAGGCTTATTCTGTGCGGCACTGTTGGCAAAGTGCGGTGGAAACGTCCGGATTTTAGATAACGGGAAAAAAGTCGGGCGGAAAATTTTAATGTCCGGCGGTGGGTTTTGTAATTTCACCAATATGGAGATGTCTTCGGACCGCTATCTCAGCCAAAATCCGCATTTTGTGAAATCGGCATTGAAACGCTTTACCCAGTGGGATTTCATCGGCTTGGTAGCGGACTACAGCATTGCTTACCATGAAAAAGAACTGGGGCAGTTGTTTTGCGATAACGGCGCGGAAGACATTGTCAATATGCTGTTGGCGGAATGCAAAAAGTACGGCGTGGAAATTACGCTACGACAACATATTACCTCCGTGGAAAAAACGGCGGACGGTTTTTGCGTCACCACTAACGGCGAGACCTTACATTGCCGAAATCTGGTTGTTGCGACGGGTGGTTTATCCATGCCGAGGTTGGGCGCAACGCCTTTCGGGTATCAGCTCGCACAACAATTCGGCATTAATGTCATTGCGCCCCGTGCCAGTTTGGTGCCTTTTACCTGGCGCGAATGCGATCAGTTTTATGCCGCCTTATCGGGCATTTCCTTAGATGTGGCGGCGACCAATCGGCACAAAACCTTTACTCATCAAATGCTGTTTACCCACCGCGGTTTGTCCGGGCCGGCGATTCTGCAAATTTCCAATTACTGGCAACCGGGTGAAAGCATCCATCTGGATTTATTGCCTTATCAGGATATTCGCCATTATTTAGATGATCTGCGTCAATCATCGCCGAAATTGCAGTTAAAAACTGCATTAGCCCGTTTGTTGCCGAAAAAATTGGTGGAGCTTTGGCTTGACCAAGGGCTTTTGCAGGATGAGGTGCTTGCCCGGCTCAGCAAAGTGCGGTTAGAAAATCTGGTAAATTTAATTCACAACTGGCAGTTCGTACCTAACGGCACGGAAGGTTATCGCACGGCGGAAGTCACCATGGGCGGCGTGGATACTCATGCGATTTCCTCGAAAACCATGGAAAGTAATCAAGTGGGCAGCTTGTATTTTATCGGCGAAGTGCTGGATGTGACGGGCTGGCTCGGCGGCTATAACTTCCAATGGGCGTGGAGTTCCGCCTATGCCTGTGCGCAAGCGATTGCCGAGAAAGGATAAAAAATGCCGTCGTGATGACGGCATTTTTGTTTGGGAAGCACTTATTCGGCAAGTTCCGTTTGTTGGAGAATAGGATTCTGTTAACGTAAAGCAGCCTGCAATTTGAAAACAAATGTACAGACTGCTTTTTAGCTTCGCAGAAGCCAACGCTTTCAGGTAACCTTTAAAGGTCGTCTGAAAGCGATACAGCTTGGCAAGCTACGCTACCGAACGGCACCGTCAGCGGTATTCAGGCTGCCACATTGCGTCCTGCACAGCTTGCACCCAGTTGTCGGAGGTGTTGGCGGCAACGCCGTCTTTCACTGCTTGTTTCGCTACAGCAACTGCCACGGTTGCGGATGACGCGCGCAGATTGTCCACCGGAGGCAGCAGGGATGCGCCTTCGTCCTGTGGGTTCACTTGCGATGCCACGGCTTCGGCGGCGGCAAGAAGCATGCCGTCGGTAACCTGTTTCGCGCCGGAGACGATCACGCCCAAACCTAAGCCCGGATAAAGCATGGCGTTGTTGGCTTGTCCGATTTGGTAGTTCACGCCTTTATAAGGAACAGGCGGAACAGGAATACCGACAGAAATTAACGCTTTACCGTCAGACCATTGAACCGCGTCGGTCGGCATGACCTCGATTCTCTCCGTCGGATTAGACAGCGGCAGCAAAATAGGTCGTTCAACGCCCGCACACAGGGCTTTCACCACATCTTCAGTAAACGCGCCGTGATCGGTGGATGTGCCGATTAAAATGGTCGGTTTGACCTGTTTGACCACTTCCAATAAGCCGATTTTGCCGTCGGTTTTCGCCCACGCGGCAGCTTCGGCAGCGGGGCGGGCATATTCCTGCTGATAATCCGGCAGGTTCGGCATATCGTCGGTAACCAAGCCGTTGATGTCTATCAGCCATACGCGTTTTTTGGCTTCCTCGCGGGACAGTCCGTCGCGCTGCATTGCCGCGCTGATTTGGTCTGCCATGCCCGTACCCGCCGTACCCGCGCCATAAACAACCAGACGCTGTTCGGCAAAGTTTTGTTTGGTTACTTTCAATCCGGAGAATACTGCCGCCATCACAATCGCGCCCGTCCCCTGCATATCGTCGTTGAAAATACGGTAGTGGTCGCGGTTTTCCACCAAAATGCGGCGAGCATTGGACGGACCGAAATCTTCAAAGTGCAGCAGCGCATTCGGGAACAGTTCCGCCGCTGTTTTCAGGTATTCGGCAATCATCGCGTCGTAGCGTTCGCCGCGCACGCGGGCATGGCGGTTACCGAGATATGCGGGATCGCTGAGCAGGGCTTCGTTATCTGTGCCGACATCAAGGTTCACGGCAATGGCGCGGGCGGGGTCAATCCCTGCGGCAGCAGTGTAAACCGCCAGCTTGCCGACGGAAATATCTGTACCGTTCACGCCCCAGTCGCCGATGCCGAGGATTTCTTCCGCGTCCGACACCACAATCAGATCCACATCGTCCGCACCCAATCCCAAGGTTTCAAAGGATTCACGGATGGCTTCGGGATGGTTGATATCCAAATAAACCGCACGCGAACGGCGGTAGTCGCGACTCCATTTTTTAATCGCTTCGCCCACGGTCGGGTCGTACACAATCGGCAGCATTTCCGCCAAATGGTCGGTCAGCAGTTTGTAATACAGCACTTCGTTGCGGTTGTGCAGTTGGTCGAGAAAAATATATTTTTCAATATCTTCGGCGTAAGAAGAGAATTGGCGGTAGGCGCGCGCGGCTTGCTGGTCGAGAGTCTCCACCGCTGCGGGCAGGCGTCCGGTCAAGCCGTATTTTTTTCGTTCTTCGGCGGTAAACGCCGTGCCTTTGTTGGTCAGCGGGTTTTGCAGAATTTCAGGGGTTTTGCTCATAGCGTTGTTCTCCTAATTGATTGAACGGGAAATCCCCATTCTTATTCTATACCAAACTTTATAGGTTGACTAAACATATTAAAAAGTCCTTAATTCGGTCAAAAAAATTCGCCATTATTTCAACCTTTAAAGTTGAATAGGCTACTCAAAATGAACATCAATCTAAATCACGGAGAAATCAACAAACGAATTGGCAAAGCCATTGCCAAACAGCGCCAACAAAGCGGCTACACGCAGGAACAGGTGGCGGAAATGCTGGAAATCGGCAACGAAGCCGTCTCGCGCATGGAGCGCGGTCTGATTATGCCCAACGTGGTGCGCTTAATCGAACTGGCGGAAAAAGACCGCCAACTGATGCTGGATTTTCTCGACAGCTTCGCTCGGCGGCTGAAACAGGAGTAAGGCAAAACGATAAAGTCGTTTGAAATGCAGGTTTCCGACGGCGTGGCAATGTATGTTGGGTCATGATCCGACAATTACTTACCCGCTGTTTCAAACAACATCAATGATTCGGTGGGCAAGAAGGTATACCTTACGCTAAAAGTGCGGTCAAAAAACGTTGAGAATTTTGACCGCACTTTGATCTGCCCCCCAAAAGTTGGACAGGTTAGTTAACTTAAATATTGAGCTCGGTATTGCACCGGGCTTAATCCTTTTAAATCAAGTTTAATTCGTTCTTGGTTGTAATACACCAAATATTCTTCAATTTCCGCCTGTAATTCGGCAATCGAAGTATAAGTGCGTGAGTAAAAACACTCAGATTTTAATATCGCAAAAAAGCTTTCAATCACCGCATTATCATAGCAATTCCCTCGGCGACTCATACTTTGTATCGCCTTGCCTTCCAACATCTTTACCCATTCTGCTGAGCCGTACAATACCCCTTGGTCGCTGTGAATAATCGGGCATTCGCTCGGTTTTAGTTTGCCAAGTCCTTCTTCCGGCATTCTTTTTACCAATGAGAACTTAGGGCGTTTCGCAAAATTATAGGCAATAATTTCCCGGTTCGCTAAATCCATCAACGGTGAAAAATAGAGCTTTTCTTCCCCAACTCGAAACTCAGTGACATCGGTTACCCATTTTTGATTGAGCGCCGTCGCTGTAAAATCACGATTTAGCACATTCGGGGCAATATGCGATGTTTTGCCTCGTTTTCCATGTCTTTTCTTGCGTAAAATAGAATGAATACCTAACGCATTCATCAGTTTTAACACCGTTTTATGATTCAAATGGAAACCCATTTGACGTAATTTGAGTGTCATTGGGCGATAGCCATCTCGTTTTCTGTTCTTTTTATACCGCAACAAGATAGTTTCTTTTATCTCACGATAATCGTGTTTAACTTGCTGATAATAAAAGGTAGAACGAGGCATTTTAGCCACACGAAGTAAGTCATTTAACGCGTGATTTGGCTTCAATCTTTCAATGATTTTTCTTTTTTCTGTCGCTGTTTTTGACGGTCGAGTGCCTCCAACTCCTTTAGGTAAGCAATCTGTGCACGTGCTAATGCCAGCTCTCGTTGCAGCTTTTTAAACGCTTTTGGGGAAAAGTCTGTTTGTTCCGGGATTTCAATCGCTTTCTTTTTCATCTTTGGCTTCACTATTTTAGGGCGTTGAGGGTTTATATAAGGGGATTTTACGCCATTAAGCCCTCTTTCACGAAATGCTTTTAGCCAATAAATGACGAGCGCGTGGGAGATTTTATGAAGTTTCGCCACCTCACGGATACCAAAATCCTGCTCGGTGACCTGTTTGATAGTTTTTAAACGAAATTGATAAGAGTAAGACATAATCTGCACCTCAAATTAGGTGTCCGGGTTTTGGGGTGCAGATCACTTTTTTGTTTCGGAAAGCGGATTATTTAATTACACCACACGCCATACGCGGACCGCCGCCGCCAAGTGGGGCCGGGTGATCGGAGTGGTTATCGCCACCAGCGTGGATCATGAGGGAGTGACCGCGCACGTCGTCTAAGTGTTTAATGCGTGGGGCTAAAACCGGGTTAGCGGCTGTGCCGTCGTGTAATACGGTTAATGCCGGTAAATCACCTAAATGGGCGTCATCTTGCCATGGGTAGCCGTGTTGTTTGGTGTCTTTCGGATCCCAGTGACCGCCTGCGCCAAGACCTGCGGTAAGTTTGCCGTCTTTTTCTTTTGGTTCACAGCTTGGGTTTTGGTGAATGTGGAAACCGTGCAAACCTTCCGCCAAGCCTTTTAAATTTGGGGTGAATACCAAGCCGTAGCTGGATTCGGTGATAGTGACCGTACCCACATCTTTGTTGCCGTTGACCGGATCTAATTGCTGTATTTTAACTTCAATAGATGGTCCTTTAAGAGGCATCATCATGTTGTCATGCTTATGTTCATGAGCATTAGCAATGCCTGCAGAACAGATTGTGCCGATTACTATGGCTAAAATAGTTTTGATTTTCATTTTTAGCTCCTATTTATGTAAGAAAACCTTTGTCATTATAACCAAACTTAGTAATAAAACCGATAAGTTTTAATAAAATATTAACTATTAAATCATTTACTATTTTAATGTGTTGGCTTTTTATATTTAATAAAAATCATATTTATTTATAATGTAAGCTGTTTGGTGTTATTGAGGAGAAAGCAAAATGGGTAAAGAAGAAGTCGGCCATAATTTTTTAGCGCGTTTAGGTAAAACCCGTTTACGTCCGGGCGGTCGTAAAGCGACGGATTGGTTGATTGCCAGTGGTGATTTTAGTCAAGATAAAAAGGTGCTGGAAGTGGCATGTAATATGTGTACCACGGCAATTGGGCTGGCGAAGCAATACGGTTGCCACATTGAAGGCGTGGATTTGGATGAAAACGCGTTGGAAAAAGCTAAAGCCCATATTGTGGCGAATAACTTGCAGGATAAAATTCATGTACAACGTGCCAACGCCATGAAATTGCCTTTTGAAGATGACACGTTTGATATTGTGATTAACGAGGCGATGCTCACCATGTTACCGGTGGAAGCCAAAATGAAAGCGGTTGCCGAATATTTTCGTGTGTTAAAACCGGGTGGTTTTTTGCTTACCCATGATGTTATGTTGGTAGGGGATGATCACCAGACGATTTTAAACAATATGCGCGATGCCATTAATGTCACGGTCACACCGCTTACCAAAGACGGCTGGAAAAAGATCTTTACCGACAGTGGATTCCGTAATGTTGAAACCTTCTCCGGCGAGATGACGTTGCTGTCACCGAAGGGTATGATTTATGACGAAGGCGTGTTTGGTGCGTTGAAAATCATTAGAAATGCCATGAAAGCGGAAAATCGCGAGCAGTTTAAGAAAATGTTTAAGACCTTTAATGATCCTGAACATAAATTGCATTTTATTGTGGTTTGCAGTCAGAAATAAACCGACGGTCTTACAAATTAGCCCTCATGATTGAGGGCTGATTTTTTTATAACAATGCTATTTTTCCCGTATCTATCTTAAAAGTGCGGTGCTTTTTCGGTTGCATTTCTTTGAGTTGGTTTGATGTGATGGCGGTGACAAATACTTGCGAGCCGCTGTTTTGCAGACGTTCTGCCAAAAGACGCCGTTTGGTTTGATCCAATTCGGAAGCGAAGTCGTCAATTAAGAAAATACAATGGCGTTGCTTTTGCCGCATTAAGTGTTCCCCTTGGGCGAGGCGGAGGGCGCTCATTAATAATTTCAGCTGCCCGCGCGATAACACATCTTCCACCGGTAACCCGTTCGCTTTAAAACGAAAATCCGCTTTTTGCGGGCCGGAAACCGTGTAGCCTAAGGCGCGATCCCGTTCAAAATTGCGTTCCAGTAATTCCGCATAATGTTGTTCTTTTTCCCAGCCTTGATGGAAACTCACGCTAATGTCTAATTCGGGTAAGAATAAACGGCAGGTTTGTTCTATTTCCGGTTGTAGCGCCAGGGCATAGTCGGCGCGCAGTTGGCTGACTTGTTCGGCAAGTTTGACCAATTCCATATCCCAGATCTTCATTTGCGAATAAGCGGAGGTTTGTTGTAAAGCGGCGTTTCGTTGCTTAAGTAAACGGTTTAAACTTGCCCATAAATTATAGAAAGCTACATGATGATGAAATAAGCCCCAATCCAGAAAGGCGCGGCGATAGCTTGGCCCGCCGTTGAGCAGATTTAAGCCTTCCGGCGTAATGATTTGCATGGGAAGCAGGTGTGCCAAATCGGAAATTTTATTGCCGTCTTCGCCGTTAATTTTAACGAGGGTATTGCCCTGACGCAGTTTTTGCAACCCCACCGACCATTGATGCTGTTGTTCCTGAATTTGCCCGAACAGGGTAAAGTGCGGTTGATCGTAAGAAATGATTCGATTACTGACCGCACTTTTAAAGGAGCGCCCGTGCCCCAGATAAAAAATCGCTTCCAGTAAACTGGTTTTGCCGCTGCCGTTGTTGCCGACTAAAAAGTTAAAGCCGTGATCCAATTCCAGATCCACGGCTTGTAAATTACGAAAATTTTCGACGGTTAAACGTGAAATCGCCATAAATTATAAACGCATCGGCATAATCACATATTCCGCGCTGGCATCTTCACAGTCTTCAATTAAGCAGCTGGAGGAGGCGTCCGTTAAGCGCATACGCACCTGATTACACTTAAGTGCGTTGAGCACATCCAAAATGTAGCTCACGTTAAAGCCTACTTCCATTTCCTCGCCGCTGTAAGACACGTCGATAATTTCTTCCGCCACTTCCTGTTCGGGGTTGGTGGCGGTGATTTTGAGTTGATTTTCACTGAGTTGTAATCGCACACTGCGGAAACGTTCGTTAGATAAAATCGCGGCACGTACGAAAGCCTGTTTTAAGGTCTCCCAACCGGCTTCCACAATGCGGGTGGCATTGCGTGGTAATACGCGGCGATAATCCGGGAAGCGGCCGTCAATGAGTTTGGATGTGAAGGTGATATTGTTTAGCTGAATGCGTAAGTTATTGGTGCCGATTTGTAAACACGCCGGTTGATCACTCGGTTCCAGCAAACGGGCAAGTTCCAGCACGCCCTTACGCGGTAAAATTACCGAATGGGTCTGTAAATCCTGCTCCAGCGGAATGGTGCATACCGCCAAACGGTGACCGTCGGTCGCTACGGTACGCAATAAATTGCCTTCCGTCTCAAACTTCATACCGTTTAAGAAATAACGGGCATCTTGGTTCGCCATGGAAAATTGGGTGGCTTCAATTAAGCGGCGCAAGGTGGCTTGCTCAAGCGTAAAATCCACTTCCGATTGCCAGTCCGTTAAATTCGGATAATCTTCCACCGGCAAAGTGGATAAATTGAATTTACTGCGATCGGAACGCACAATAGCGCGATCTTCTTCAAATGTCACAGCAATTTCTGCATTATCCGGCAGGCTGCGACAAATATCCAGGAATTTTTTCGCCGGAATAGTGAATTTGCCGTCTTGTTCCGCATGAAGTAATGGGGTTTGGGTGGACAGTTCCACTTCTAAATCCGTACCGGTAATATTTAATTGATTATTTTCAATTTGCAGCAATACATTATTTAACACCGGAATATTCGGGCGGCTATTCAGCACGCCGCACACTTGTTGTAAGGGTTTTAGTAAATTTTCTCTGGAAATAATAAATTGCATCATATGACTCCTATACGGATAAAATTCGGATTAAGTTAGCCCAATCTTCTTGAATATTCGGATCGGTGTCGCGGAATCCTGCAATGGTGCGGCAGGCGTGTAAAACCGTGGTGTGATCACGATCGCCGAAGGACTTACCGATTTCCGGCAGGCTACGGTTGGTTAATTCTTTTGCCAATGCCATGGCGACCTGACGCGGACGTGCCACCGAACGGGAACGGTTTTTGGATTTCAGATCGGAAACCTTAATGCGATAGTATTCGGCGACGACTTTTTGAATATTGTCCACGGTGACCAGTTTGTCCTGTAGCGCCAGCATATCTTTTAAGGTTTCCCGCACAAAATCAATGGTGATCGGTTCGCCTTTGAACTCTTGCATGGCTTTCACACGATTTAACGCGCCTTCCAATTCACGCACGTTGGTACGTAGTTTTTGCCCGATAAAAAACGCCACATCGTGCGGTAAATCAACATTATTTTCTTCCGCTTTTTTCATTAAAATCGCCACGCGGGTTTCTAAATCGGGCGGCTCAATAGCGGTGGTTAAGCCCCAGCCGAAACGGGATTTCAGTCGTTCCTCAATTTTTTCGATTTCGCGCGGATAACGGTCGGAGGTGAGAATGATTTGGCGCCCACGTTCAAATAATGTATTGAAAATATGGAAAAATTCTTCCTGGGTTTTTTCTTTGTCACTGAAAAATTGAATATCATCCACTAATAAGGCATCCAACGAACGGTAGAATTTTTTGAATTCTTCCATTTTGTTATCGCGAATATAAGCCACGACTTGCTGCACAAAGCGTTCGGAGTGAATATACACCACGCGCGCGTTCGGATTATTGGCGATAATACCGTTGCCGATAGCGTGCAATAAGTGGGTTTTACCCAAACCAGTGCCGCCGTATAAGAAAAGCGGGTTGGCAGTTTGTTCGCCGGGATTGTCCGCAACCTTTTGCGCCACAGCACGTGCCAGTTGGTTGGATTTCCCCTCAACGAAATTTTCAAACACCAATTTGGTATTTAAATTGGAATGATAAGGTGTTTTAGCGGAGCTTTTTTCTTCGGAAAAACCGACCGCACTTTGTTTCTTTGCCGGTTTCTCGGCTTTCGGTGCGGCAGGCTTAATACCTTCGATGACGGATACGTTGAGGTTCGGATTGGTACTGGTTTGACGGGCGATGTCGGTGATCAAGGGAAGATAGTTATCGACCACCCATTTTTGCACAAACGCGTTTGAGGCGTAAAGTAGGACACCGTTTGCATTTATATCGGCTTGCAACGGATAAAGCCAGATTTTGAAATCGTCCGCAGGAATTTTATCTTGTAGTTGCAGCAGACAATTTTGCCACAGAGAATTCGGCCGGTTTTCCAC